>NZ_CP025532.1:1920370-2396889 GCF_018336955.1 Marinomonas sp. A3A | reverse complement strand
CACGCCAGTGGCATTGCCGGGTAGCTATGTTCGGACGGGATAACCGCTGAAAGCATCTAAGCGGGAAGCCTCCCTTAAGATAAGATCTCACTGGGACATAAGTCCCCTAAAGAGCCGTTCGAGACTAGGACGTTGATAGGTTGGGTGTGTAAGTGCTGTGAGGCATTGAGCTAACCAATACTAATTGCTCGTGAGGCTTGACCATATAACACCAAAGTGGTTTTGGATGAGAAGAGTGAAGGCTCAAGATCATCAAAATGACAAAGACACATAGTACGATAGAAACTGGTTTGACCTTGATTATCGCTATTTCAAAAAAGAATTGTTAAAGATCCAAGCACGTATTCGCGTGTTTTGAGACAAGCTAACGATAAAAAGTCAGCGCACAANATAGTGCANCTCAAAACAAACGCAAAACGAATTGCTTGACGATCATAGAGGCGTTGAACCACCTGATCCCATCCCGAACTCAGAAGTGAAAAGCGCCATCGCCGATGGTAGTGTGGGAGATCCCATGTGAGAGTAGGTCGTCGTCAAGCTTTAATATTTTAGAAATAAATTTACACGATAGTGTAGGTCTATTTTGACAGACAAGCATGTAATAATAGTTTATCGTCAAGATTTATATTTAAATCCTAATATTATTAGGTGATTGAAAATTTGGTTTTATTAGACAATTGCTAGTAAAACAAACCAGTTTTCTTGATGATCATAGAGGCGTTGAACCACCTGATCCCATCCCGAACTCAGAAGTGAAAAGCGCCATCGCCGATGGTAGTGTGGGAGATCCCATGTGAGAGTAGGTCGTTATCAAGATTTGATTAAGAAGGCCCTGATAGTTAATACTGTCAGGGCTTTTTTTATATCTTGGGATTTCATAGGGCTTTGCTGTGTGGGGCTTTTTATGAAAGGCAAGCATGTGAGAGTAGGTCGTTATCAAGATTTGATTAAGAAAGCTCTGATAGTTAATACTGTCAGGGCTTTTTCCGTTTCACAAAAAAGTCATCGAATAACAATGGGATAGGTGTGGAATTGCCTTAGTTTAGAATACGACCTAACTTAAAAGACCATTGTAACCAATGGTAAAAATCACGATATCGCAAGTCGAAGCTAGTAGCGTCTTCTTAAAAAGAATTAAGCTTGAAAATGAGAAGCGTAAGTTTTACTTAAGGTTTCTTATCTATAGTATTTGATCATCTGTAGATTTAGGAGCATCAAGTGAATACTTCTTTTTGTCAAATAAAATGGCTTGTAGTTTCTGTGCTTGCTTTTACTCAGTGTGACCTAATTAAAAAGACGAACTCCCTACAAGTTTTTTTATCAAAATGTGGCGTATTTGCTCCTCTAACTCTGTTATTCTTTTCATCTCATGGTGATTTACTCAATGTTCGCCAAGGTGAAATGGATTTAGTGCAATTTAACAGCATGCAAAAATCAGCCTTGGCAAACTTATGAAAGAAGGAATAGGTTTGCGAATACTAGTTGTAGAGGATGATCTTTCGTTAGCAGATGGTCTTGTTACCGCCTTAAAGCGTGAAGGTTATACAGTTGATTTACTTCATGATGGCATTCATGCTTTGGAAGCATTAGCGAATGAAGTGTTTGATTTGGTTGTTTTGGATTTAGGCTTGCCAAGGTTAGACGGTTTGGCTGTACTGAAGCAATTACGCGCCAATGAAAATAGGGTGCCTGTTCTTATTCTTACAGCTAGAGATGGTTTGGAGGATAGAGTGGCTGGTTTAGATTTAGGTGCGGACGATTATTTAGTCAAGCCTTTTGATGTAACTGAATTGAAGGCTCGAGCACGAGCTTTATTACGTCGCAGTTATGGGCGAGCAATTAGTGAGATTCATTACAAAGGACTTGTGTTGTTCCCAGCAAGTCACAAAGTAACGTACCAAGACAAAGAGATAAGTCTAACTCGTAGAGAGTATTCTTTGCTGCATGAGCTTGTGAGCCAGCCTGGCCATGTATTTACCCGCGATGTCCTTCAGCAGCTAATGTACGGTTGGGGGGATGATGTCGAAAGTAATGCGCTTGAGGTGCATATTCATCATTTGCGTAAAAAACTCTTTCCTGAATTAATCCGCACCATACGAGGCATTGGTTATGTGGTCGATCAAGAGGTGGGCTAGAAAAAAATTATTAAGCTCAATTCGACGCAGGACACTTTTTTTTGTCATGTGCCTTTTTACCATGACAAGCATTCTTATTATGGTGATTGGTTTGCTGTTTGCAAATCACGAAGTTGAAGAGTTATTTGATGCCAGATTAGCTCAGCAAGCACGCTTACTACTTACGTTATCTGAGAATATCGAAAAACTCAGTTCTAATGTAAGCACTATATCACCTCTCTTGATTGACGAGGCTAATACAGATTCATCTGTAGGTCATAAATACGAAAGTAAAATATTTTATCAAATTTGGAGTGGGGGTAAATTAAAAATTGCCTCTGACTCCATGAATTTCTCACAACAGAAGGAAGACTCATTTGGTTATGGTGATGCAATTGCCGATCACTATAAGTGGAGAACTTTTACCTTAAATCAAACCGCAGGCGATATAAAAGTCATCGTTGCTGAGCGTTCTGATGTAAGAGGAGAAATTTCAGATCAAATTGTCTTCCAAACTCTTTTTCCTGAGATATTAGCTTGGCCTATTTTGGCTGTTCTTGTGTGGGCTGCGGTTGGCCTTGGACTCGAGCCTCTTCAGCAGCTTGCTCGGCGTATTCAGAAGATTACTCCAACTAAGTTAGAACCAATCGAAATGTCTCATGTGCCTGAAGAGTTAATTCCTGTCAAAACTGCTTTGAATGGGTTGCTTGTGGAAATTGATGTGTTGATGGAAAGGGAAAAACGTTGGATAGCAGATGCGGCTCATGAATTAAGAACCCCCTTGAGTATTCTCAGGGTCCATGCTGAAAATGCAGCGTCGGCAGAGAATGATTTAGAGAGAAATAAATCGTTAACTCAGCTTACATCGGGCGTTGATCGTTCTACTAGAATAGTATCTCAATTGCTAGCGCTAGCTCGTCTTGAGCATCAGAAAAAAGTTATTAAAGAAAGAGTGGATGTACTGGCAATTAGCCGTTCGATGATTGCTGATATTCTACCCTTGGCTTGGAAGAGAGGCGTTGAGATTAGCCTAGAAGTTGATGATAACTTGCCTTGGTGTTGTTATGTCGAGACTAATCATATTGAGATATTGCTACAAAACTTAATTAGTAATGCCATTAAATTCTCGCCTAGTAACTCGGTGATTAAAGTAGTATGGGAACAGTTTGAAAATCAAGTTGAACTAAAGGTAATGGATGCAGGAAAAGGTGTTAGTAAAGAAGAAAAGCAAAGGCTCAGTGAGCGTTTTTTTCGTTCTGGAGAGGCAGAAGGTGCGGGGCTTGGGCTGTCTATTGTTAAAAATATCGTTGACAAGTATCAAGGTTCGCTTTCTTTCGAGAGTGTACTTCCTCAAGGGTTAACCGTTCAGGTTAAATTGCCTGTTTTAGCAGTGAAATAAAGTAATCTTCCTAAGAATAGTTTTTAGATATTAAGTTGTTAGCTAATGGCGATTTTATAAATGTCTTTCAAGTGCTTATGCTTTTTACATCAACTTGAAGCAGGGGAAAATATCATGAAAAGGTTTATCGCTACTATCTACAATGTGGTTCTAACGAAAAGTGGTCGTTCTAAAGCTGAAATGGACCTTCAGGAAGAATGGCAAGGGTGGGATGCTTGGGTCAATATAGACTCTAGATCCACGCGTTAAAGTTTAGTTTACAGTAAATACCATACCAGACATTGTCTGGTATTTTTTTGCCTTTCAGTATTCGTTTTTCATTCCTTTTTACATTGAATTCACCTTCTATATTTTTAAAGTGGTTGGTTAAATTTAGCATCTATAATAAGTGATCTAATGATTACAGATCTAAATAGTTCTTGATCATTTGATTCATTTTATTTAGTGTAAAGAGACTTAACGCTATTTTTTAACCATTTTTCTAAGGAACATGAGGTTTATTATGAAAAAGCTATGCAGAAAATATCTTATATCTCTAATGAGTTTTGCCGTTGCGCTTTTCTCCGTGTCTGCTGTGGCGACGACGTTAGATAAGATAAAAGATGAGGGCACTGTGACAATAGGTGTGGCCAATGAAGTACCTTATGGTTACACCACCCCAGATGGTGAGCCGGCTGGCGAAGCTCCTAGTATTGCGGTTAAAGTCCTGAATGATCTTGGTGTAGATAACGTAAAAGTTGTTGTTACGGAATTTGGTTCTTTGATTCCGGGATTGCGTGCTGGGCGTTTTGATGTGATTGCAGCAGGTATGTACATTACGCCAAAACGCTGCAAGCAAATTTTGTTCTCTAATCCTACATACAGCATTGGCGAAGGCTTTTTGGTTCAAAATGGCAACCCGAAAGAGTTAAATGGTTACGACAATATTGATGCTAAATCTGTGAAGTTGGGCGTTATGTCTGGTTCTGTTGAATACGGTTATGCGCGTGACTACGGTATTGATTTAAGCAAAATCGTAACTCTTCCAGATTATCCATCTGGTGTTGCTGCCCTTAAATCAGGTCGTATTGATGCGCTAGCTGGTACGAGCTTGACCATGGCGTCTTTGGCTCAAAAAGATGATCGTGTTGAATTAGCGCAGCCTTTTACTCCTCTTATGATTAAGGGTGAATCAGTTAAAGGCTATGGTGGTTTTGGTTTCCGCCCAGCTGATACAGCTTTGCGTGATGCATTCAATACAGAATTGAAAGGCTTTATCGATACAAAAGAGCATATTGCAATGGTAGAGCCTTACGGTTTTGGTAAGCATACTTCTCCTGGTGGCATGACTGCTGCGAAATTGTGTAAATAACACTGGGGAATTAGACTCATGGAATTTGGAGAAATTGTCTCCGTATTACTCCAGGGGGCCGTTGTTACAATACAAATTGTGGCAATGGCATTGCCTCTCGCTGTGTTAATGGCCTTCAGCTTTGGATTGATTCGCCTTTACGCTCCAACCCCATTCAAACAAATCGCAATTGTTTACATTGAATTCTTCCGCGGAACATCGGCTCTTATACAGCTGTACTGGATTTATTTTGTGTTGCCATTCTTTGGGATAACCATAGATGCGATGACGGCAGCAGTTGTTGCCTTGGGACTAAATATTGGTGCGTATGGTACGGAAGTAGTACGTGGTGCTATTCAATCTGTACCGAAGGGGCAATATGAAGCCTCTATTGCATTAAACTTTACTTCTTCCCAACGATTGTGGCGAATTATTATGCCGCAAGCCTTAGTTAATATGATCCCACCGTTTGGTAATTTAGCTATTGAGTTAGTGAAAGCAACCTCATTGGTATCTCTGATTACTATTGGTGATTTGACTTTTAAAGCAAAAATGCTAGCTGATACAACCTTACAGGTTGGTGAGATCTTTGGTGTGGTGTTGTTGTTTTATTTTGTTATAGCTCAATTCTTAGTCTTTTTTATTAGGCGTTTAGAAACGCACCTTAGCAAAGGTTTAGGTCGTGGAGGGCTTCATTCATGAATGGATTTCATTGGGACTGGGCGTTTACATGGGAAGTGTTTCCTATGATTCTAACCGCGGCAAAAGTGACTTTATTGGCAACTTTGCTCGGCAGCATTTTTGCGATTGTGATGGGGCTAGTTTTTGCTTTGTTGCGTCGTAGCAATAGTCGCACACTACGTATCTCGATTTACTGGGTGGTTGAGTTTATTCGGAGTACGCCTTTGCTCGTACAGATCTTCTTCTTGTATTACGTGATGCCGGAATTTGGTATCAGTATGTCACCGCTAGCAACGGGTGTGTTTGCTTTAGGTCTTCATTATGGCGCGTATTTATCGGAAGTGTTTCGTAGTGGTATCGATGGTATTGAAAAAGGCCAGTGGGAAGCTGCTAGAGCGCTGAATTTAACGATTGTTGATACCTACAAAGATATCGTGCTCCCTCAAGCAATTCGCCCAATGATCCCTGCGACAGGTAATTACATCATTGCCATGTTTAAGGAAACGCCTCAGCTTTCTGCCATTACTTTATTGGAAATGCTGCAAATGGCGAAGATTATTGGCTCTGAGAACTTCCGCTATCTAGAACCCTTTACCTTAGTTGGGATTTTGTATCTCGTGTTTAGTCTTTTAGCAGCCTACGGTATTCATCAGGTTGAAAGACGCTTTCCAAAAGAAGGATTTAGTTTGAAATGAGTGCACCCATTATTGAATTCAAAAATGTGAAAAAGTGCTTTGGTGAAACCGTCATTTTTAGTGATTTTAACTTTAAAGTAGAAGAAAACGAGATAGTTTCAATCATTGGGCCAAGTGGCTCAGGTAAGAGTACCTTGCTTCGAATCTTGATGACGTTAGAAGGTATTGACGGCGGTTATATAAATGTAGCGGGCGAGTCACTTTGGCATATGCCTTGGCAGGGACAATATGTTCCTGCGAACAATAAGCACCTACATAAAATGCGTAATCATCTTGGAATGGTCTTTCAGCATTTTAATTTGTTTCCCCATATGACGGTGAAACGCAACATAACTGAAGCACCAATGCGAGTCAAAGGTGTTTCAAGGGCTGAAGCTGAGGAATTCGCAGAGAAATTACTGCAGTTGGTTGGTCTAGCAGATAAAGCGGACAGTTACCCAAATGATTTATCTGGTGGCCAAAAACAGCGAGTAGGTATTGCACGAGCGCTTGCGATGAAACCTTCTATCTTGTTGTTGGATGAGATTACTTCGGCATTAGACCCAGAATTAGTTGATGAAGTACTGGATGTTATTCGTAATCTTGTCAAAGAAGAAAGCTTTACTATGTTGCTGGTAACTCATGAAATGTACTTCGCAAGAGAAATTAGTGATCGAGTGTGCTTCTTTGATAAAGGTGTCATTGTGGAGGAGGGTGAGCCAGAAGCTATCTTTACCCAACCAAAAGAAGAGCGAACAAAGGCTTTTCTAAATGCTTATATTGGTCAGTAGCTTTCTGGAAAATATTATTTAATAAGTGTTTATAGGGCGCCTGAATGGCGCCTTATTTTTTGCCGTGACAAGTAACGTTGTCAGCACGGATAATGATGGTACACCTTATGGAGTATTGATTAAATGACCCCCTTGTATAGCATTGTTTTTCTCACCTTATTTGCTGGCTTAGCTATGCCACTTGGCGCGCTGATTGCAAATTTTGAACGCATCAAACCAGCATGGTTAGAAACCGAGTTAATGCATGGTATTACGGCGTTTGGTGGCGGCGCTTTATTGTCTGCTATTGCTTTGGTTTTGGTACCAGAAGGTGTTCGAAATTTTGCGCCTCTGAATGCTGCTTTATTGTTTTTATCTGGTGGTGTGGCTTTTATGTGGTTGGATATTCAATTGTCTAAAGGCCAAACTTCTATGAGTCAATTGGTTGCCATGCTCGCTGATTTTATTCCAGAATCCTTGGCTTTGGGGGCTGCGTTTGCTTTGGGAACAATTAATGGTCTGTTGCTTGCTGCCCTTATTGCCATGCAAAACCTTCCAGAAGGATTTAATGCTTTTCGAGAGTTAAAGGCCTCATCAACTTATCGTTCATCTACTATTATTTTTTGGTTTGTGTTGTTGGCATTATGTGGGCCAATAGCGGGTGTCGTTGCGCATATTTGGCTTGCTGCGTGGCCAGTCGTTGTGTCTGGAATTATGTTGTTTGCCTCTGGCGGTATTTTGTATGCTGTGTTTCAAGATATTGCGCCTCAAGTCGCTTTGGAAAAACATTGGGCCCCCCCAATGGGGGCAGTGATGGGATTTGCTTTGGGGTTAGTGGGATATATGTTAACGCGATAAAAAATGTATACAAAATTATCATTTTTTGAAATATAGTAGCGCTCTTTAAAGCTGACAAGAGTGACTGTGTTGTGTTCAGAATATTAAATGATCTTAGCTTGAGTGCGATTGTCGCGGGTTTTGTGGCAGTGCTTATAGGTTTTGCAAGTTCTGTTGCTATTGTCTTTCAGGCGGCTCAGGCGGCTGGCGCAGATTCTAATACCATAGTATCTTGGATTATGGCGTTAGGTTTTGGGATGGGGGCTACCTGTTTTTTCCTTTCTTTATGGTATCGTTCTCCTGTGATTACGGCTTGGTCGACACCCGGTGCGGCCTTATTAGCGACGAGCTTAGGGACGATAAGCTATTCTGAAGCAATTGGTGTATTCGTTTTTGCAGGTGTGTTAACTCTGCTCACTGGTGTTTCCGGCTTATTTGATAAAGTCATGCGTTTGGTTCCTTTGCCGCTAGCTTGTGCCATGTTAGCGGGTGTGCTCTTCAAGTTTGGCTTGTCTATTTTTGATTCTATGATGAGTGACGTATTCTTAGTTGGGGTTATGCTGATTACTTATTTGGTGAGTAAGCGACTTGTTCCTCGTTACGCCGTACTTTTTGTTTTGGTTGCAGGTGTCGCGTTTGTGCTTGCAAGATCTGATGAACAGTTTATGTCTAGTATTCCTTTTGCTCTTGGCTCTCTTGTATGGGTATGGCCTGAGTGGAATATTAGTGCATTAATTGGTATTGGCATTCCTTTATATATTGTCACTATGACGTCCCAGAATATCCCTGGTGTTGCTGTGATGCGCAGTAGTGGTTACCAAACACCGGTTTCACCTCTTATTAGCTGGACTGGCTTAACATCCATTGTTTTAGCGCCTTTAGGTGGTTTTGCCTTTAATTTGGCGGCAATTACTGCGGCGATTTGTTCAGGTGATGAATGTCATAAAGATCCTAAACGTCGCTACATTGCAGGACTTTCAGCTGGTGTGTTTTATTGGCTTGCTGGTTTAGCTGGTGCCTCTGTTGTTGCTCTGTTTTCGATTTTTCCAGCCACTATGATTGCTGCGCTAGCGGGCATTGCGTTGTTGGGAACCATAGGAATGAATCTAAAAAATGCGATGGCAGATGATTCAAATCGAGAAGCCGCGCTAGTCACTTTTTTAGTGACCGTCTCCGGTGTGTCGTTTGCTGGTATAGCATCAGCATTTTGGGGTATTTTATTTGGTGTGATATGTCTTTTAATATCCAATACTAAGCTTAAATAAAAAAGGTTTTTTGTATGGATATTAGCCAAAGTATCAAAGAAGATATCTTAAAAAACCAGCTACCTAGAGGGGTTCCTTTACGGCAAACAAATCTCTCGACCCGATATGGCGTAAGTAGAATTCCTATTAGAGATGCATTGTTATCTCTTAAGGCTGAAGGTTGGCTTGTTCCAAACGGGAAAGCGGGGGTGATGATCCCTGATTTAAATTGGAAGGAAGCAGAAGATCTTTGTTTGATGCGTGCTGAATTAGAGTGTTTGTTATTTGACATGGCGTTTGACCATATTCATGAAGAAGACTTATTTGAAGCAAGATGTTTTTTATCAGAGCTAGATAAAGAAAGTTTATCCTTGGTGAATCGTGGCGAGCTTAATTGGCGATTTCATCATGCCCTATATCGAGCGGCTGAACGGCCAACATTGCAACGGGTGGTTGAAGGGCTTAACAAGCAAGCGGTGCGTTATCTTGGTTTCCAGTATGGGCCATTGGGATATAAGGTAAGAAGTCAGGATCAGCATGAAGAGCTGTTGTCATTGATTGAGTCAAAAGACAAAAAGGCTGCGCTCATTTTTTTGAGACAGCACATAGAAAAAGCAGGAATTTTATTAACGGAGTATTTAAAAACACTTAACACATGATTGTGTGAGTAGGGTGTTAAAACTCTTCATCTGTTGGTTGGGGTAAATACACCGTTAAGCTAGCACCACCTAAGTTTTGAGACGATTCTTTTTTGATGAAGCCTCGTACGTCATTTACAACATGGGCGGTAGCTGATAATTCGGCAAAATACAAACCTAAACCTGTATTGCCTTCAAGAAACTCCTCCGGAAGATCATCATCATTAGCCTGTTTAAAGCCTTCACCATCGTCTTCGATCGTTATGATGATAAAAGCATTTTCTTTTTTTGCGCTGATCAAAATTTTAGATTTTGCAAACCGCAGAGCATTGTAAACAGCCGTGCTAACTACGGCGGTCATTAGTCGTTCGTCAAAGATGCCTGTCAGATTTGAGTCGCAGCTGTATTCTAGCTCTAAACTCTTTGCAATGGCGGATGGTTGTAGAGCAAACACCTGATCGTCTAAAAATTCATCAAGTAAAAAAGTATCTACATGCAAATCATAGCCATCGGATGCGAGTCTGTACAAATATAGGTATTCAACCCATTCATCATTGAGTTTTTTGAGGGACTCTTCAATCAAAATGATTTTTTTTTGATTCGAGTCTTTACTTCCCATCGCATCTTTAAGACTTTGCAATTGGTACAGTAAAGTCCCTACCTGGTTTTTGCTTTCATGGATCGCACTGGCCAAGATAGTGCTAATATCGATTTTTTTCATCTTTAGCTTCCAAAAGATTTTGCGTAGGCGGAGCTTTGTTGTTTGCTTGGGGCTGTTGCGCTGCCAGACTTTACTTCACTAATCCAAGCCTCAAAAATTTGCTTGGCTGTTGATTTATCATTATCTGCTATGTAAATATCTATCTCGTAGCTATAAGCTTTTGCTTTGTTATCTGGGTCATCAAAGAAAGATTCGTGTACTTTTTTAAGGGTACTGTCAAAATTATCTTTTTGTCGCGGTAATAAAGGACCGTTGTCCGATATTCTAGCAAGAGATTCCAAGTGTTTTAAATATACATCTGCTGTGTTGTAGCAGGAATATTTTGCTAAAAATACAGCTCTGCGGAATGACATTTCTGCGGTCATGCTGTCACTGAGTGACAAGCTTATGTTGCCTAATTCCATTTGTCGTAAAATGTTTTTAGGTGAGCGACCTATGGCTTCTATTAGTGTTGCTTGCGCTTCTTCGGGTTTTCCTTGAACAACTTGGATTTTAGCAAGCCAATCATAGGCGCTGACAAAAAAACGATTATCAAGCATCAATTGTCGAAAGTTTTGTTCGGCTTTTTCTAATTCACCCATTAAGAAATAAGACTTCGCTTTACCAAATAAAGCCCAAGGCATTTTTCTACTCTTAAGCGTTTTATTGAATAGGGACAATGCTTTTTTGTATTCTTTTATCTCCAATAGGCTTTCACCAATTATTCGCTCGCACTTGCCTATTAGGGATGGATATTTTTTCATTACTAGTTTGGCTGCCGCGATGGCTTCTTCAAAGTTATTTGCATCAAGCGCGACGTTTACCTTATATAGCCTTTCTTTTGTTTCTAATAGCTTGCTGAGGCGTCTTTGTAAAACAGCTTGAGAAAAAGGTTTGGTAATGTAACCGTCAGGTTGATATTCAATCGCCCCCATAACCATTTCAATGGATGTTTCTGCTGTTACCATTAAGTAAGTGGCGGTATTTGGGATGAGTTTAGAATGTCTTACTTCTTCTAACAGTTGCTGGCCATCTTTACCATTGCCAAGGTTGTAATCAGACAAAATAACATCAAAGGATTTGCTTCTTAGAAGTTCAATGGCAGTTTCAGCTTTCATAGCAATATCTATGGATGTGAAGCCAAAATCAGTCAGCATTTTTCGCTGCATGATTCTAGCTTCGGCCATATCCTCTATAAGAAGCGCTTTTTTCTTTGAAAAGTCTTGTTGTGCCATAAATAATTACATTCCGTGCTTAGCAATTATAAAAAGGATTTATTAGGGTCGATTACAAGATCTTCAGAAAAAATCTCATCCTCTTCAGAGGTTTGCTGTGGAATAGCGTAAGATTCGCTTGCCCATGCTCCCAAGTCAATTAGCTTGCATCTTGGACTGCAAAAAGGCCTGTCAGGATTTTCTTTAGACCAAGGCGATTTCTTTTGGCAGGTAGGGCAGGCAACTAAGGTTGCAGTATTACTATTTAACATGATTGTGACTCTAAAATTATTATGACGCTATGTGTATAGTGATGCTAAAATTTTTTTGTGCAATTTGAAGACTTTAGCATTCATTTCAGCAATATTACCAGAGTTTTCCAAGACGAGATCGGCTCTCTCTATTCGCTCGCTGTTGCTTAACTGTGTCGCCATGATTTTTTCTGCGCTTTCTTGGCTTATTCGATCTCTGCTCATGACTCGTTGAAGCTGGATATCTTTAGGAACATCAATGGCCACTATTAATTGGCATATCGCGTTTTGTTTTGTTTCGAACAATAGAGGGTGAACAAGTAGGGCGTATGGCGATGTTACTGAATTTAACTGCTTAGTAATCTCTTTACGAATCGCAGGGTGTGTTAGTTCTTCTAGCCAAGTTCTTTCTTCTGGTTGATTGAAAATGATGGTACGAAGAGCGCTGCGGTTCAGTGTACCGTCGCTTAATAATATCTTCTCACCATAACGCTGCTGGATCTGGTTTAAGCAGACTGAGCCTGGCAGAACAACAAGCCTAGCGACATCATCGGCGTCAACACTCTGAATGCCTATATCGTTGAAATATTTCGTTATTGTACTTTTGCCAGAGCCAATGCCACCAGCAAGACCGATTATAGGAGAAGTGTGGGTTGTCATAGATTAAATATAAACACCAGCATGGCTGAAAATATTAAAAATGGGCCAAACGCCATGTATTTAGACTCATTTCCATTAACTATTACAGTGTATAGGATTCCACTTAAACTTGCACAAAGTAACAAGGGGGCTAAGTTTGAAAGTCCTAGCCATGCCCCAAGTGCAGCGATGATTTTAGCGTCACCCATACCAATACCTTCTTGGCCTCTGAATCTTAAATAAAACCACCGCAGTGTATAAACAAACCCATAGCCGATTATCATACCTAAAACACTACTCTCTAGTGTGTTGGTAGACAGATTAAGCAACAGGGCACAAGCTAATGCTATTGTACTACACTCGTCTGGTATTAATTGATGTTCGAAATCAATTGCAGCAGCTGTTATTAAAGTACTAACTAAAAGGGTGTGTAGCACAAGTTGATAAATGTCAGTAAACATCCAAAACAAGGGTAAGCAGCAGACAATATGAAGTAGCTCTATAGCTGGGTAGCGATATGATATTTTGGCTTGGCAATATCGGCATTTTCCTTTGAGTACTAAATAGCTGACCAGAGGAATAAGATCTTGCCATGTTAGTGGATGATTGCATTGGAAACAGTGAGAGCGATTTTTTCTTATGTTGTCTGGTGGTCGCTTGTCGAAGGGTAACGAAAGGAAGTCATGTGCTTCTTTGTTCCATAAGTAGATATTTTTTATCGGCCAGCGAGCGGTGAATGCTGCTGCATAACTGCCAACGCTCAAGACGGCCAATGCATATAAAATCCAGTTTATTGTTATCATATTCATTTATGACATCTCAATAAGTGGAGCGTATAAAGCGACCAGTGCTGAAGCGACAAAACCTCCAGCAACCAAAAGACACACCGCGGGAATAAGTTTTTCAAGTAGTGTTATATTTTTTTGCCAACGTTTCTCATGCTCCTTTGCCGCAAGTGTTAGCGCTCTCTCTATATCGCCATCTTGTTCTGCCGAGTGAAGCGCAATGGCCGATTCATGTGGAAACCAAGAGGCAGGAAAGCTTGCGGCGTAGTTTTTACCAAGACGAAGTGTGTAATAGACTTGGTAAATTTCTTCTTTGATAGGTGTGTATTGGAAGTATTCGGGCATGCTCCTCAGGGCATGTTGCAAGGTAATACCTGTTTTCCTTGTTGTACTTAGTAGGGAAAAAAGTTTGGTTAATCGAAAATTTTCACTGTATTTTTCCAGCCAGTAACAAGCCTGACCTTGATGCAGGCTTCTTACTATGATGAGTTGAATGGCGCTACAGACGAAATAAAGGCTTAAGTCATTGATCAAGTCAAAAAAATAACTTTCTTCTGCTTTTTGCTGTAAGGCGCGATTCACAATAAGAATGATTAAGGCAATTTGAATAACACTAAAGGGATAGATGATTGCTTTCAGTAAGCGCTGAGACCAATCTAATAAAGAGCTGAGCTGGATGATGGAAATGCTGAGGCTTTTTTCGCAATCTTCTCTCGAACCTTGTGAATTAATAAGTTTACAGTATGGCTTAGCCGTTGTGTTTGTTAGCCTGCCTAATGCTTTGTTAAATGCGGTGCCATTTTCTAATTCGCTTAGTATCGCCTTGCTAGTGGTTGCGATTGTCGGATGGGCGGAAGATAGTGCGAAATGAGAAAGCCCTTGGTTTAGTTGTAGTCCAGATTGTAGCGCGCTTTGAATTTCTTTATAAAAAGTTTGCAGTGATCTGTAATCGAGCTTTCTGGGCTTCCACTTAGATATTGATATTTGCCAGTATCCGCGGTTGATGAAATCAAAGATAACTTTTCTTTCAGACAATTCGTATCGGTAATCGACCTCGCCATTGTGATGCTTGATTTTATACCACGGCATATTGAACCTCCTTGTCCTGAAACGGAAAGGCTTCCCATAGAGCTGGGGACGAAATAAGTGTGTCATAGTTGCTAGGCAGTTCTTTGTTCCACAATGGTCGTAAGCCATTAAAAGCGGGTTGTTGCGAAGAGGCTTTATAAAGCATGGCTTGGTGAATGATGAGCTTTAATGAGCTTACCAGAGAGAAAAAGTCTACTTGCCAGCCATGGCAGCGATGCATGGCGTCGAGCGCAGAATTGGTATGCAATGTTGCCAGTACAAGATGCCCAGTCAGAGCGGCATTAACTGCAAGATTTGCGGTAACAGCATCTCGGACTTCACCTACCATAATGACATCAGGGTCTTGCCTTAAAAAGGACTTTAAAAGCGCAGCAGAATCTAATCCAATGGCTGAATTTGGTTCACATTGAAATAAGCCTGATATCTCATATTCAACAGGGTCTTCGATAGTAAAAATGGTTTTTTTGCCCGTGTTTAATACATCAAGGCATGAATAAAGCGTGGTGCTTTTTCCAGCACCAGTTGCACCGCAAACCAAAATCAACCCACTAGGTTTGTTAAGTGTCGCGCTTAGTGTTGCAAGTAAAGGTGGTTGTATACCAATTTCGTTTAATGCTAAGCGATTCTTTTCGGGTAGTAGACGCAAAGCAACTTTTTCGCCTTTGACTGTGGTGATAATACTAACTCGAATGAAGGTGCTTCTATTCCTTTCTTCAAAGAGAAATTGGCCTTCTTGTGTTCTCCTGGTCTCTGATAAGTCTAAATTAGCCCGCATTTTAATGCGGTTGATTAAGCTAGTTCCTTGCGGTAATTCAGCGACTTTACTTAATAATCCGTAACTACGTTGATAGATTTGAATACCAAGATTGGTATGCTCTATATGAATATCGGTTGCATGATTGCTGACGGCATTTGAGATGATCTCTTCTAAAGTCATTCTTCTGCTCCTGTCACGCTCTCACATTGCAACGGGAGAATATTGTTATCTAAATCTGAGCTGCACTGCCAATTTTTATTGGCATCACGTGAGTATCTTAAATATTGGTTTTCCGTAATGCCTGTACTGTCATTTAGAGTGATTAGGATATTGCCCATGTTTCTGTTTTGGCTCTCGACAGAAATAGATTTAGCAATTGAATCGTCTGCTAGGGTTTGTTTGATAAGATTGAATTCTGTTTCAGTTGGGAAGGATCCATGTAGAAGAATAAACTCCTCAACCAATGATTGGTGTTGAGTGGCGAGATTTTGTGCTTCTATCAGTTTTGCTTTAGCAATTTGACGAGTAAATGTGGGGGCTGAAAGACTAGCTATTATAGAAATAATGGCAATAACAACCATTAACTCTAATAGCGTAAAACCACGTATGGTTAGACGAGAAAATAACATTCTTCACTCCTTGAAGATTTCTTAATAATTGGCATCCTGCCAAAAAACTCAATTCATTGAGTTTTTATAGATTAAATAATTTGATCGAGAAAGTCTCCCGTTGGTGTTTTTTCATGGTAGCTATTGGTTTTGCTCTCCTTAGTTGGTGGGTGAATAGTAGGTTCAAGACTGTCCTCGACGAACTCTTCCTCTTGTTCCTGTAGTATATCTGTATTTTTTTTAGCTTCGATTTCTTCTGACTTTGTTCTATTTCGCTGGGACAGCGCTTGGCCTTGTTCTGAAATAGTAACAACAAGATCACTCGACGCCTTTGCATTTCGAGCATTAAGAGCGGCCATGTTCGTGTCTTCATCAGAGCGTAAGTCAAACGTTGTGTAGCCAGGTGTGGTCGTACTTGTAAAAGTATGATTTGAAAGCGCTATAGAATGAGGGAGGCTACCAGACATGTTGATTACCCACGTAATGTTTATTCATAAATACTAATTGGCAATATGAAATATGTCTACTTTTTAGCCTAATCTAGTTAGAAAATTTTATACTGTGGATAAATCAACTCGTCTTTACTTATTAGAAAGCAAAGACGAGTTTATAAGGGGTGGGTTATTCGCCTTTAAGCTTGCCCGCCTGAATGGCTGTGATGGCAATGGTGTAGACAATATCGTCGACTAATGCACCACGTGACAAGTCATTAACCGGTTTGCGAATACCTTGCAGCATAGGCCCGATGCTGACGACGTCGGCACTGCGTTGAACGGCTTTGTAAGTCGTGTTGCCGGTATTTAAATCAGGGAAAATAAATACAGTCGCTTTACCAGCTACCTTGCTGTTTGGTGCTTTTTGTTTTGCAACCTTTTCCATAATGGCTGCGTCGTATTGCAGAGGGCCGTCTATTAATAAATCAGGACGAAGTTTTTGTGCAATCGCAGTAGCTTCTCGGACTTTGTCGACATCATTACCTGTACCAGAACCGCCAGTACTGTAACTAATCATGGCGACTTTGGGTGTGATGCCAAAAGCAGCAGCAGAATCAGCACTTTGAATGGCAATTTCTGCAAGTTGCTCAGCCGTTGGATCTGGGTTGATAGCGCAATCACCATAGACTAATACTTGATCCGGCAAGCACATAAAGAAAATTGATGAGACAAGATTTGAGTTAGGTGATGTCTTTATTAATTGCAGAGCAGGGCGGATGGTGTTTGCCGTAGTGTGTACAGCACCAGAAACCAAACCATCCACATCGCCAACTTGCAGCATCATGGTGCCTAATACTACGTTGTCTTCAAGTTGCTCACGAGCAACGATATCAGTTAGTCCGCGGCTCTTTCTTAATTCAACCATTGGCGCTACGTAACGTTCACGAATGCTGCTTGGGTCAAGTATTTCAACGCCATGGCTTAGCTCAATACCATTGTTTTGAGCAATTCGAAGGATCTCGGTTTCGTTACCTAGTAATGTGCAGCGAGCAATACCGCGTTCAGCACAGATAGACGCCGCTTGAATGGTGCGAATCTCTTCGCCTTCTGGAAGAATGATGCGTTTGTTCAACGAACGAGCGAGCTCAATCAAACGGAATCGGAAAGCAGGAGGAGAAAGTTTTCTTTCTTCTTGGTTTAGGGCAAATGAGTTGATCCAGTCGTGATCGATACAACGAGCAATATGCTCTTTCACCATCAGGACTCGCTCTTTATCGTCAAGCGGAATTTCTTGGTTGAATGATTGCATGTTAATAACCGTTTCCCAGCTGTTCGATTCAACAGAGAGAACTGGTAATCCTTTCGCCATCGCTTTGCCACAAAGCGCCATCAGTGCTTCACTTGGCTGGTAGCCGCCAGTCACAACTAATGCAGCGATTTTAATATCATTAAGTGCTGCAATGGCTGTTGCCATTATAATGTCAGTCCGATCACCTGGTGTGAAAACCAACACACCGGGGCGCAAAGCTTCAAGCATATTTTCAACACCGCGAGCACAAAGTGTATAAGATTGTACTCGGCGAGATTCGATCTCACCTGCATTGATAATACGAGCGCCAAGAAAGTCCGCCACATCTTTAACGCGAGGATAGGTTAGCTCGTCTGCTTTTGGTATTTGCCCTAGCAGACTAAAGTTACGTTTGAAAATTCCCCTTTGAGCAAAAAGATCGCCGTATGATTTGACGCCTAGAGATCCAGGTGTAGTTTTGTTCAAAATACAGCCAATCACATCGTTGGCTTTAATGCCACCATAAGAACCAGCGGCAATTTCAACATGATGTTCAAGTTCGTTAACTCGCATGTTGTTCGGTGCAGTGACTAAAACCAATCCAGCATCTAGAGTTCTTGCAATGGCTTTATTTAATCGAGTCGCATAGGGATGTCCTGCAATTTGAGCAAGACCTTCCACAATTACTGTTGAGTCAGGTTCTACGCTGGCTTGAAAGCGGCCAACGATTTCTTCCATGAGTTCGTCAATATTGTCGTTATACAAGTAGCGTTCCGCTTCATGAAGTGGAATAGGTTCAGCGGGGGTCAGTGTTGAACCCTGAGCAACCATAGCTGTTGATTTGTCAGGACCTTTATCTCCAGGTTGAGGTTGGGCGATTGGCTTGAAAAAACTGGCTTTTAGGCCTTGTTGCTCGAGCGCGCGGACAAGACCTACAGAGACTGATGTTAAGCCGACGCCTGGGCCTGTAGGAACGGTCATGAGTACATTTATTGACATATCTGATGAATCCTAAATTAGTCCATTATGGTTAGCATGGTTTTGATCATTGCTGAATTAAACTTATAGTATCAAGTGCAATCATTAGCTCTTCGTTAGTTGGTATAATCCATACATGCGTGTTGCTGTTTTCTAAGCTAATATTTAGCGCTTCACCACGAGGGGCGTTTTCATTCAATGCTGAGTCTATACAGATATTTAACGCTTTTAAATGATTGCAAATGACTTGACGTAAATAGCTAGAATTTTCACCGATTCCGCCAGTAAAGACCAAGTGATCAATACTTTCTAAAGTAGTTGCCACACTTGCTAAGTGTTTGGCCGTACGCGCTGCAAACATGTCTAAAGCCAGTTTCGCTCTTTGGTCTCCAGATTCCATAGCTTCTTCTAGTGTACGGCAGTCGTTTGAAATTTCTGACACACCAAGCAGGCCGCTTTTTTTATTGAGAATATCAAGAGCGGCGTCAGCCGATATGTTTTCAGCTTGGCTAATAAAAGAAAGTAAACTTGGGTCCAAACTTCCAGATCGAGTGCCCATCATTAGGCCTTCTAATGGCGTGATCCCCATACTGGTATCAGAGGATTGGCCTTTGTTAATTGCACAAGTGCTGGCGCCATTACCTAGGTGGGCGACGAGTACACCTTGAAGATCACTCCCTTGCGCAATTTCTGCTAAGCGCTGGCTGATATAACGATAGCTTGTTCCATGAAAACCGTACTTGCGGAAATGATGTTCACGATAGAAATGCATTGGAATGGGGTACAGATATTGTTCTGGAGCCAAAGTTTGATGGAACGCTGTATCAAAAACTGCGACTTGAGGTAAGCCCGGAAAAAGCTCAAAGGCAACTTCCATTCCTTTTGCATGTGCAGGGTTATGTAACGGAGCAAATTGTGCGCACTCTTTAATACCTTTAATAACGTCTTGATTGATTAAAACAGACTTACTAAAAGTTTCTCCGCCATGTACAACTCTGTGTCCGATGCCAGCTAATGACTTTTCTATAATTGTATGGTTTTTAAGCCAGATTTTTATTTGCGCAACAGCATTTTTGTGGCTGCTATCCTCAAGTTGAATGACATTTTTTTGCCCTTCAAACTTGAAGGTTATGCTGCTTTCATCTGAACCTAATCGGTCAGCGATACCTTCAACTAAAGTATCTTGTCCGGCATTGGCAAGAATGGCAAACTTCAAAGAAGAGCTTCCACAGTTGATGACTAAAATACTATCTTTCATAGTTATTCCTGAGATACGCGCAAAGACAGATCTATTGCTTGGATGTGTTTTGTTAATGCGCCAATGGAAACAAAGTCAACGCCTGTAGCAGCGACTTTTAATAGACGATCTTTGTCCATGTTTCCCGATGCTTCAAATTTCACTTGGCCTTTGAAGTCGGCAACCGCTTTGCTCATATCTTCATAGGAGAAATTGTCCAGCATAATGATGTCTGCACCAGCTGCAACAGCCATGGCAACTTCATCAAGATTTTCAGTTTCTACCTCAATGGTTTTACCTGGTGCAATTTTCTGTGCCATGCTGACGGCATTGGCAATGGAGCCTGCAGCCATAATGTGATTTTCTTTTATTAGAAACGCGTCATATAAACCCATTCGGTGATTCCTTCCACCGCCAACTGTGACTGCATATTTTTGTGCTTGGCGCATTCCGGGTAGTGTTTTTCGAGTATCTAGGATGGTTAGTTGAGTATTGGATACAATTTCGCTGTATTGACGAGTCACTGTGGCTGTATAAGACAGTGTTTGTAGAAAATTTAAAGCAGTGCGTTCACCCGTTAGGATGGTTCTTGCGTGACCTTTAATCGTCAAAAATGCTTTATTGGGTTCTAATAAGTCACCATCATTATTGTGCCAAGTGAGAGAGACTCGATCACCTAGTTGAGAGAATACTTCGTTTACCCACGCTTGGCCGCATAAAACAGCAAGCTCTCGGCTGATTACAGTGGCGGAGATTTCTTGATCATCAGGGATTAGCTGAGCTGTTATATCTCCTAAGCCCATATCTTCTTCTAATGCAAAAGTAACTTGCGATTGAATGTGCTCGGTTAATAGAGCGTTCAAAAGGGTCATGTACTATCCTAATTATGCCAAGTAAATAAATAAGCATTGTAGCTTTATATTGTTAATGCGTCAGTGTTGATTTTTTATATTCATTGATTTGCATGGTCTTTCTGTACAGAAAAAGGCATGGATCTACAACTTTTTTGCATAGGATGATTTTTTAAATGAAATTTTCGTGTTTGTTAAGTCGCCAAATTTCTGTCTATACAAGAGTGTCGATCGGAGGTAAATGGGTCTTGTTGGCCTAATAATGTGATACAGAAAATCATTTTTTGAATGGTACTTTGGCGCGAGTGCTGTGTATTCTTTGCCTGCTGAAGCTAGATGGAGAATTCATGTGGTTTATATATCTTATATCTCTGGTGAATTTTGGTGTGGTCGTTACAAGCTTTAAACCTTTTATTATGGGCTTTTAGCCTTTTTCTAGATAAATTCTAGAGGATTTAAAAGCTTCAAAAGTGCGTTGAGGACTTCAATCTTTATGTGGGTGGCTAGGCGATCTCTTGATTAGGTGTTAATCTAACGCCCGAATTAGGTGCTTCTGATATGTAAAAAAGCCTTATTTAGTGTAAGGTTTTAGTAAAATATCTAGAGTGCAAAAATCTTAGAAACGCTTTATCTATGCACTTTCTAAGTAAAAGACTTTGATTTTTTACATGTATTTAGTAAGGCTACTTGCATGTGGAAATTTAATGTTGGGTTTGATGAACCAAACCCAAATTGGAAGCGAACTGACTAGATTTATAGTGGTCGATGCAATGGAAATAAAATTAAAACAATAATAATTGCCATTGGAACGGATAAAAACGACGCGTTTTAAAACGTAACAAACAGTGCGTCGTTTTATCCTAGGTCGGCTGGAACTTAGTGGCTATTCATATAAGTTCCGACGGTTCGTTTAAGTAGCCTCCAAGGCTTAAACACACATAATGTCCTTGGTAGGTTAGTATCTGTTCTAATAGCGGGAGTTATTAACACGATGACTGAGCAGCATATTCTCGAAGACATCGATCCAATTGAAACAAAAGAGTGGGTCGATGCGCTTGAGTCTGTCCTTCGCGAAGAAGGTCCTGATCGCGCGCAATACATTTTAAATCGTTTGACGAATGAAGCTTCAAAAGCTGGTTCGTCTTTACCGTCGTCTATCACGACTGCATACCGAAACACAATCGCTCCTGAAAATGAGAAGCCATTGCCGGGTGATGTATTTATGGAGCGTCGTATACGTTCTATAATTCGTTGGAATGCATTGGCTATGGTAATGAAGGCAAACCGTGTTGATTCAACACTTGGCGGCCACATTACAAGTTTCTCTTCTGCAGCAACGCTTTATGATATCGGCTTTAACCACTTTTTCCGTGGTAATGACGGTAAACAACAAGCGGATATGGTCTTTTTCCAAGGTCATATTTCTCCTGGTATTTACGCGCGTTCATATATTGAAGGACGCCTGACAGACGAGCAGCTTGATAACTTCCGTCGCGAAGTGGATGGCAAAGGTATCTCTTCTTACCCGCATCCTTGGTTGATGCCGGATTACTGGCAGTTCCCAACAGTGTCTATGGGATTAGGGCCTTTACAGGCGATTTACCAAGCACATGTTATGAAGTACCAGCATAGTCGTGGCCTTATCGACCAAGGCGACCGTAAAGTATGGGCGTTCCTAGGTGATGGAGAGTGTGATGAGCCAGAATCTTTAGGTGCAATCGCTCTTGCTGGGCGTGAAAATCTAGACAACCTTATTTTCGTGATCAACTGTAACCTACAGCGTCTTGATGGCCCTGTACGCGGTAACAGCAAAATTGTTCAGGAACTTGAAGGTGTATTCCGTGGCGCTGGCTGGAATGTCATTAAGTGTCTATGGGGTCGTCATTGGGATCCTCTTTTCGCGAAAGATCACAACGGTTTGCTTGTTAAGCGTATGAACGAAGTTTGCGATGGTGAACTTCAGAACTACAAAGCAAATGGTGGTGCTTATACTCGTGAACATTTCTTCGGCAAATATCCAGAATTGCTAGAAATGGTTAAAGACATGACTGACGATGAGATTATGAATCTTAATCGTGGCGGCCATGATCCTTACAAAGTTTACGCAGCGTATTCTGAAGCAACTTCTCATAAAGGTCAGCCGACCGTTATCTTGGCGCAAACCGTTAAAGGTTACGGCATGTTTAAAGCGGCTGAAGCGCAAAACACAGCGCACCAAACGAAGAAGTTGGATGAAGAATCCCTTGCTCAGTTCCGCGATAAATTCGGTATCCCTATTAGCGATGAAGAGCTAAAAGACTTGCCGTATTACAAGCCGGCTGAAGACAGTCCTGAAATGCAATATATGCGCTCTCGTCGTAAAGAGTTGCATGGTGCTTTCCCTATTCGTAACCATGATTGTGAAGCGCTTGAAGTTCCTTCTTTGGAAGCGTTTAAGTCTCAGATCGCGGGAACAAATGGGCGTGAAATTTCTACTACTATGGCGTTTGTGCGTGCACTAAACGTTATGGTTAAAGATAAAGAAATTGGCAAACGTGTTGTACCGATTGTTGCTGATGAAGCTCGTACTTTTGGTATGGAAGGCATGTTCCGTCAGCTAGGTATTTACTCATCTGAAGGTCAGCGTTATACGCCTCATGACCATACTCAGATTATGTATTACAAAGAATCTGCTGACGGTCAAATTCTGCAAGAAGGTATCAATGAGCCAGGTGCATTCTCTGCATGGTTGGCATTGGCTACATCTTATGCAAACAGCGCTCTTCCAATGATTCCTGTTTATATCTACTACTCAATGTTTGGTTTCCAGCGTATTGGTGACTTGGCTTGGGCGGCAGGTGATTCGCAGGCACGCGGTTTCTTGATTGGTGCTACAGCAGGTCGTACTACGCTAAATGGTGAAGGTTTGCAGCATGAAGATGGTCATTCCCATATTCAAGCTGGCCTAATTCCAAACTGTGTGTCTTACGATCCAACATATTCATACGAAGTTGCTGTTATTATGCAAGATGGCTTGCGTCGTATGTATAAAGAAAAAGAAAGTGTTTTCTATTACCTAACAGTAATGAATGAAAACTACACGCACGAAGATATGCCTGAAGGTGTTGAAGAAGGCATTATTAAGGGTATGTATAAGCTTAAATCTCATGCTAAGAAAGCGAATAAGAAACAAGTTCAATTGCTTGGTTCTGGCGTTATTCTTCGTGAAGTTGAAGCCGCTGCAGAGATTCTATTTAATGATTTCGGTGTTAACTCTGATATATGGAGTGTAACGTCTTTCAATGAATTGCGTCGTGAAGGTCTTGATGTAAGTCGTTGGAATATGCTTCACCCTGAGTCAGAAGCTCGCATATCTTATGTTGAATCTTGCTTGAATGGAAACGGTCCTGTTATTGCATCTACTGATCATATTAAATTGTTCGCAGATCAAATTCGTCCATTCGTAAAAGGTACATACAACGTGCTTGGTACAGATGGTTTTGGCCGCAGTGATACTCGTGCTCAATTGCGTCACTTCTTTGAAGTTAACCGCTATTGGGTAGTGGTTTCTGCCTTGAATGCACTGGCAAAAGACGGTGTGATTGATGCATCTGTAGTTAGTGGGGCGATTGCTAAGTTTGGTTTAGATCCTGAGAAGCCAAACCCTGTAACTTGCTAATTACCTAACAAGCTAGGTATCTGGCTTAGTGTATATTTATACCTAAGTCAGATAAGTTTTTAAGTTTGATGCGTCTATAAGACAAAGGAGATTTCTGTGAGTACTGAAATCATTCGAGTACCAGATATTGGTGGTGCGACTGATGTCGAAATTATCGAGATCAGTATTGCGGTTGGTGACACTATTGAAGTGGACCAATCTATTATTGTTTTAGAAACAGATAAGGCTTCCATGGATGTTCCATCTTCCATGGCTGGTAAAGTAAAAAGCATTTCTGTGAAAGAAGGCGATAAAGTTTCTGAAGGTGATGAGCTTCTTGTTATTGAGGTTGAAGGTGCAGAAAAATCTGCTCCTGAAACGCCAGTAGAAGCTTCTGCGCCAGCAAAACCTGCCGAGAAGACTGCTCCAGCTTCATCCTCTTCTAGTGAAGAAAAAGTTTCTGTGCCTGACATTGGTGGTGCGACTGACGTAGAAGTTATTGAAGTCTGTGTTGCTGAAGGTGACATGGTTGAAGAGGGTGACTCTTTGATCGTTTTGGAAACTGATAAAGCATCTATGGATATACCTTCGCCGTTTACAGGCAAGATCGGTAAAATTTCGATCAAAGTAGGTGATACGGTTTCTGAGGGTGCTGACATACTTGTGCTAACAACCGAATCATCTGCACCTGCTGCTTCAGAAGAAAAAGCTGAAACACCAAAATCGTCAGCGCCTGCGGCTGCTGCGCCAGTATCTGGTGTTGAGGCTGTTAAGGTTCCTGATATTGGTGGGGCGGAAGGTGTAGAGGTGATCGAAGTTGCTGTAGCGGCTGGTGATCAGGTTAAAGAGGGCGATTCTATTATCGTTCTTGAGACTGATAAAGCTTCCATGGAAATCCCTGCGCCGAAATCAGGAACAGTGAAATCTGTTTCTATTAAGGTTGGTGACAAGGTTTCTGAAGGACATCTTGTCCTTGAGCTTGAAGTAGAGGGTGGTTCTGAAGCTGCGGCGCCTGCGGCAGTTGCTGAAAAATCGGCCCCTGCGCCTGCTGAAGCGCCTAAAACTAATACTGCAAAAGCGGCTCCTGCAGCTGATCAATCTGCTGTCTTGTCTGAACCTTCGAAGAAAGTTCACGCTGGCCCAGCAGTGCGTATGCTTGCTCGCGAGTTAGGTGTTGATCTGTCCCTTGTTCGTCCTACAGGCCCTCGTGGTCGTATTACGAAAGAAGATTTACATGCCTACGTGAAAGCGGCTGTACAAAAAGCTTCATCAGCTCCAGCGGGTGTTGCAACAGGTTCTGGTCTACCGACTGTGCCTGATCAAGACTTTAGCAAGTTCGGCGATGTCGAAGTTGTTAAGATGAGTAAGATTCAGCGTCTGACGGCTCAGAACATGGTTCGCAACGCGCTTGTTGTGCCTCAAGTTACTCAGTTCGACAAGGCAGATATCTCTGATCTTGAAGAGTTCCGTAAAGGCTTGAAAGGCGAAATGGAGAAACAAGGTGTTAAATTGACGCCACTTCCATTCCTGATTAAAGCGGTTGCACAAGCTATGGTTGCAAATCCTAGCTTCAATGTGTCGCTAATGGCCGATGGTGAAAGCTACGTTCAGAAGCATTATGTACACATTGGTATTGCTGTTGACTCTCCTGCTGGCTTGGTTGTTCCTGTTTTGCGTGATGCTGATAAAAAGTCAGTTATTCAAATCGCAAAAGAAGCGAGCGAGTTGATTAAGAAGGCGCTTGATAAGCAGCTTAAACCTGCTGATATGCAAGGTGGTTGTTTTACTATTTCTAGTTTGGGTGCAATTGGCGGTACAGGATTTACTCCTATCGTTAACTGTCCTGAAGTGGGTATCCTTGGTGTTTCTAAAGCAGACATTGAGCCACGTTGGAATGGTAAAGAGTTTGAGCCTCGTACAATGTTGCCATTGTGTCTGTCTTATGATCACAGAGCTGTCAATGGTGGTGATGCTGGTCGTTTCATGACCTTCTTGAACTCATTGCTAAGTGATGTTCGTCGCTTATCTCTTTAATGAGTAGCTTTGTTAAATAGCTAAGTAAATAAAAAAGCCGCTTATATAAGCGGCTTTTTTTGGTCTATTGCTTTTGGTTTAATGTAAATCTAGTTGAGCGACTACGTTATGTGTTTGTTAGGCTGGCAACGGCCTGAATTAAGGCGGATTTGCGAGAGTCGCAGAATGCATTGTGCGGTAATCGGCTTAATACGCCCAGCTTTTCAAGTCGCTCAGTGGTTTGTCCGTTGGGGCTAAATATATAAACGGCACAGCCTGCTTCTATTGCGTCTTTGATGGCGTTTTCTAGTGCAAGACCTATGGTTAGATCCATCATGGGAACGGCGCTCAGATCTAGTACTACGGCTTTATAGTTATGGATCCGGTTGTGGTGTTTTGCAATGGCTTTACTTGCGCCAAAAATCATTGGGCCGGATAGATAGAAAAGTAATACTTTTCCGTCTGCTTGATCTAACAGTTCTTTCTCTGCTTCTGATAACAGGATGTCATCATCAGCATCACTGATTGCTTTCACGTTTCCAGATTGTAGTCGACTTAGTTTTTCTATTGTCATGATGTTGGCAATAAAAACACCGATTCCTACCGCAACCATAAGATCAACAAATACAGTTAACGCCATAACTCCATACATAATGATAGTTGGCGATAGGGCGATTTTGTGAGCGCGTTTCAAAAAACTCCAGTCGAGAATGTTGATCCCTACATACAGAGCGATACCAGCAAGCACAGCCATTGGAATTGGGCTGATTAGTTCGGATGCTCCAAGTACAACCAATAGTAGAATTAAGGCTCTGGTAATGCCTGCAAGTGGTGATTTGCCACCAGACTGTATATTAACCACAGTTCCCATAGTTGCACCGGCGCCAGGAAGGCCGCCGAGTAGCCCAGAGAAGAAATTGGCTGTGCCTTGGCCGATAAGCTCTCGATTCGAATCATGCTCTTTACGCGTAAGGCTGTCCGCAATAACCGCTGTAAGTAAGGTGTCAATGCAACCTAAAGTACCAAGTACTAATCCATTTATAATCATTTCTATAAATACAGACTGCTCAAAGGTGGGCCAGTGAATTGATGGTAGGCCAGATGGAATAACACCTATGCGGCGCACATCCGAGTCGTTAAATAATAGAATGGAAATAAGCGTAATTGTTACCAATGCAACCAGTTGAGGGGGAACGTATCGGCGCCAGTGTTTTGGAAGATAAAAAAGCACCGCCAGTGTTAGTAGTCCTAGAAATAATTCTGAGAATTTCAAGTTAACAATAAGATTGGGGAGGGCATTTAATGTGCCCATCACTCCACCAGGTGGAGATGAGTGCCCTAGAAAAGGGGCGATTTGCAAGATAATCAATATAATACCAATGCCAGACATAAAGCCTGATATAACGCTGTACGGCATTAGTGTGATGTATTTGCCTAGTTTGAGATAACCTAGTGTAATTTGAAATAGGCCTGCGATCATCACCACGGTAAAGGCCATAGCCACACCGCCTTCTGGGCTGCTGGCCATCATGCTGGTTAGTACCGCTGTCATGATGACTGTCATTGGTCCAGTTGGTTCTGAGATTAGGCTGGTTGATCCGCCAAATATCGCAGCAAATAGGCCTACGAGTATGGCCCCCCAAAGCCCTGCTTCTGCTCCAGCTCCTGAAGCAACACCGAAGGCTAGAGCCAAAGGGAGCGAGACAATAGCGGTGGTTGCCCCGCCAAATAAATCGCCGGCAAGAGTCCAATCTTTAAAGCGAGAGAAATCAATGATCATTGTTTTGTACCTATCCGTTATTTATATTCAGATCAATCCGTTGAAATAATCCATAGTGCTCTGTTTGCAAAAGAGCCCGCATAGTGCGGGCTCTTTGTATTTCTTAGAAAGAAGCGGCAGTGCTTAGCACTTACTCTGCATTGGCTTCTGAGCTTTGCTCGGCGCCTTTTTCTTCTTCTCGTGCAATCCTAGGGTCGTTTTTCACACGGCCTGCTGATGCACGTCGACGTGACGTCGCAGCGTTACGCTTTTCTTCTTGCTCTAAGCGAAGCTTCTCTTGCTGAGCCAAAATAGCAGCTGGTAATTCTACTGGAGCTTTGGCTTCGGCGTTTGCTGGTTTAGTAGCAGCTTTGCCGCGTCCACGACGAGGAGTTCGAGTTGAGCGACCAGTGTTATTGCTTGATTCCTCAACTTTCGTTTCTTCGATTGCTGTTTCTGTAGTTGTTGCTTCTGAAGTGGTAGCTGGCTCAGTAGCCTTAGTAACCTCTTGCTCTACAGATTTTGTGTCTTCAGAGTTAGCTTCTACGGACCCTGTTTCTACAGTGGCTGTATTAATTTCTTGTGCTTCGGTATTTGTCTCGACTGCTGAATTTACCGCTTCCGAAGATGTTGCTGTTTGATTATCTTCTGAAAGGTTTGCTGTTTCTGGCTCAGCTTCAGTTTTTTCAGTTGCAACTTCTGATGTCTCTTGCTCGATTTTACGCATTTGAGCTTTTACTGACATCTTAGGTTTTGCAGGCTTAACTTCAGGAGTTTCGACTTTAACGGTTTCTTCTGTTGTTTCTTGAGTATCTGCTGGAGATACTTCAACAGCTTCAACAGCTTCAACAGCTTCAACAGCTTCAACAGCTTCAACAGCTTCAACAGCTTCAACAGCTTCAACAGCTGTAGTTTCTTCTTTTGTAGAAGGTTCTGACGGTGTGTCTTCTGATTTTGCTTGGGCTTCTGTTTCTGCATGCTTAACTTCTGGAGCGGTTGATTTTGCTTCTTCCGTTTGAGCTGCTGCAACGTCAGTAGATTGTGTTTCATCGGTTGTAGATTCAACATTTTCTTGCTGTGCGTTGTTTTCTTCTTTTTGTGGGCGACGTGAACGACGTGAGCGACGTGAACGACGTTGAGGTTCATCACCGTTTTCGTTACTTTCCACTTCAGCATTTTGAGCGGCTTCCACTAGAGCGGCATCTTCTTGCTCTTGTAGTTTAGTTGCTTCTAATGCTTCGTCTTTTAGTTTGCCATTACGACGACGATTGTCATTGCGATCGCGTTTACGCTCTTTAACTTCAGGAACTTCTTTTTGAGGTTGGCGCGGAGCAGCTTTTACAGCAGCTTCTTGCTTTTCAACTCTTGGTTCTTGAGTTTCTTGTTTGTTGCCGCGATTGTTACGACGGTTGTTGTTAGTGCCTTTCGTGCCAGCCTCGGCTTGTTCTCGGCGAGATTGACGAGTAGAGCGATTTTTTTCAGCTGTATTGTTATCGTCGCGGTCCGCATTTTGATGCTTAACGTTACGTTTGTTTCTGTTTACACGAGTCCCTTTAGGCTTGCTTGAGGTATCACGATCATTTTGTGAAGGCGCTACAGGAGGTGTTTTGCTTACGGGTTTTTGTTTTGGTGTACTTTTAGTTTCGCCAAACAATGCAGTCATTATGCGTTTAAGCAAGCTAGGTTTATTCTGCGTGTTTTTCGCTGCTTTTGGTGTTGTTGCTGCTACTGGTGTAGTGTGCTCAGGAGCTGGTGCTTTTGGTGCAATGCTAGTCACGGCTGCTTGTGGGCGAACGTTTTCATTCGCTTTGCGAGGCTCGTATGGCGGCTGCTCTGGCGTCTCTACCAATGTGTAGCTGTTTTCGTTTTGCATAACAACAGTGCTGTCGTCACGAATACGTTCCACTTCAAAGTGCGGTGTTTCCATATGTGGATTTGGCACAAGAATAATATGAACGTTGTTACGTTTTTCAATTTTAGCAATGTTGGTACGTTTCTCGTTTAACAAGAAAGTCGCAACAGATACTGGTAAAACAGCACGAATTTGAGCTGTGCGTTCTTTAGAGCATTCTTCTTCGATTAGACGAAGTACAGAAAGTGCTAGAGATTCCACGTCACGGATAAATCCTTGGCCATTACAGCGAGGGCAAACAATGCCGCTGGTTTCGCCAAGAGAAGGGCGCAAGCGCTGGCGTGACATTTCTAATAAACCGAAGCGAGAAATGCGGCCAAGTTGAACGCGAGCACGATCCGCTTCTAGAGCGTTCTTCATTCGTGTTTCAACTTCTTTCTGATTGCGTACTGGTGTCATATCGATGAAGTCGATAACAACTAAGCCACCAATATCACGAAGGCGTAATTGACGAGCAATTTCGTCTGCGGCTTCTAAGTTGGTTTGCAGTGCTGTTTCTTCGATGTCTCCGCCTTTCGTGGCTCGGGCCGAGTTGATATCGATAGAAACTAGGGCTTCTGTAGGATCGATAACAATAGATCCGCCTGAAGGTAGGCGAACTTCACGCTGGAAAGCCGTTTCGATCTGAGTTTCGATTTGGAAGCGGTTAAACAGTGGAGTTGAATCAGTATACATCTTAATGCGTGACTTGAAGTGCGGCATTACTTGCATAACAAAGTTAATAGCGTCTTGGTAAGCACTTTTCTCATCAATTAGTACTTCGCCAATGTCTTCACGCAAATAATCGCGAATGGCGCGGATAACGATGTTACTTTCTTGATAGATTAAGAAAGGGGCAGGTTTTTCAGATGCTGCTTTAGTGATGGATGACCATAAAGTATCAAGGTAATCCAAATCCCACTGCAACTCTTCAGTTGAACGACCAACGCCAGCGGTACGAACAATAAGGCCACCGTTTTCTGGTGTGTTCAGGCCTGACATGGCTTCTTTAAGGTGCGATCTGTCATCACCGTCGATGCGACGAGAAATACCACCAGCGCGAGGATTGTTTGGCATCAAAACCAAATAACGACCCGCTAAACTAACGAAGGTGGTCAAGGCAGCGCCTTTATTACCACGTTCTTCTTTGTCCACTTGAACAATCACTTCTTGACCTTCGCTTAACACATCTTTGATGTTAATTCGGCCTTCGTGGTTCGATTTTTTGGAAAAATAGGTTTTGGAGATTTCTTTTAGAGGTAGGAAGCCGTGGCGATCTGCTCCGAAATCAACAAAAGCTGCTTCCAGACTCGGCTCAATGCGAGTGATGCGACCTTTATATATATTTGACTTCTTCTGTTCGCGAGAACCGGATTCGATATCTAGATCATATAGACGTTGTCCGTCTACTAGGGCGACGCGCAACTCTTCTTGTTGAGTTGCATTAATAAGCATTCTAATCATTATATGTGTGAACTCTGTGGGCTGATACGAAAGAGTCACAACAGTGATAGGGTAACCATTAATAAATCTGACTCAGAATTAGAGCAAGTCATTCAGTGTTCTCTGGCGAGAGGAGTACGCGATTCGTTTATTTTATCTTAAACGCTTTTGTGCGGTCGCTGCCGTGATCAATACTAAATAGTCTCTTTAACCGGTCTCGTTTCTTTGCTTTTACGAAACAACGCGAACGCGCGGCCTAGCAATTTTAATGAGAGTTCCTTCCACTGAAGCGGATTTTTCCGAATCATGCGGTTTATTATTTAAGATTAACTGTTACAGAGGTAAGATAGGGGGCCAAAGTGTCGCTTCGGCAATTGTCATTCAATTCTTGCATCTTATCTTCGAGGTGTTTTGTTGCCTCTTACCCTTTGCGAATGTGAATATAACAGTAAAAACTAAGTGCTTCAATTATAAAGGAAACCAATCTTAGCTTATGTCGGACTCAGAACTAAATTCAACAGAGCGTCCCGCGGTTCGTTACGTCACGATTGACGACAATAATGCGGGCCAGCGAATCGATAATTTTTTGGTTACCTTTTTAAAAGGTGTTCCGAAAGGCAAGATTTACAACCTACTTAGAAAGGGGGAAATTCGCGTCAATAAAAAGCGGACCAAGCCGGACTATCGCCTTCAAAATGAAGATGTTGTGCGTATTGCGCCAATTGTTATTGCGCCAGAATCCGACAAGCCTGTCTTGTCAGATCGCCTTAAAAGCGAGATAGAATCACGCATTGTTTATGAAGACAAAGGGTTGATCGTCATTAATAAACCTTCTGGCTTAGCTGTTCACGGTGGCAGTGGTTTGAGTTTCGGTCTGGTTGAAGTTATTCGCCAAATGCGACCGTTAGAGAAGTTTATTGAGCTTGTTCATCGACTTGATCGTGATACTTCTGGTCTTATCATGGTCGCTAAGAAACGCGCAGTCCTAAAAGAGTTGCATACAGCATTGCGTGAAAAAGAAGGAGTACAAAAAACTTACCTTGCATTGGTTTATGGCAGCTGGCCTAAAAGAAAATTGCAAGTTAACGCGCCTTTATTGAAAAATGAGCTGCAATCTGGTGAGCGCGTCGTCAGAGTGCATACTGATGGAAAAGAGAGTTTGACTCGGTTTAAGCTTGTTCGACAGTTTGAAGGTTATAGTTTGGTTGAGTGTGAGCCAGTAACAGGCCGTACGCATCAAATTCGAGTTCATACCCAATATGCAGGTTATCCGATTGTTGGCGATGAAAAATATTCGCCTGCTGAGTCTTTAAAAGAGACAAAAGCTCTTGGCTTTAAACGCTTGTGTCTGCACGCGACGCGATTAGACATTATGTTGAACGGCGAGCGTATGTTGTTTGAGGCGCCACTTGATAAAGAATGGCAAACCTTGATGAATGACAATCTAACTGGGATTTTCTCTTAACTATTTGTCGTTTTTGAATCATTAGATAAAAAGACTTGCTGCGGCAGGTCTTTTTTTTAGCTTATTTTTAGTGAATCTTGCTTTTGTGATGTGTATCACCTTTCTCTAATGCTAAATGCCCTACCATGTCAGGGTGATTCCCTTGTTTTTAACAGGGAAACTTTTTCTAAGATGAAAGGATTTTTCATGAAAGCCTCTGATATCCGGACGATTCCGGGACTCATTTCTATTTTTATCACGCTGTTAATCTGGTTTGTTGTGCCAGTACCTGATGGAGTATCTGCTAATGCTTGGCATTTGTTGGCTTTGTTTGTTGGTACTGTGGTTGCTATTATCGGTAAGGCGATGCCAATTGGGGCGCTCGCGATTTTGGCCATTACTCTAGTTGCTCTAACTGGCGTAACAAGTGATTCGCCTGCAGGTGCGATTAAAGATGCATTAAGTGGTTTTTCGAATTCTCTGATTTGGTTGATTGGTATTGCGATTGTTATTTCTAGAGGTTTAGCAAAAACTGGGCTTGGAAATCGTATCGGCTATTACTTTATCTCTTTATTTGGTAAAAAAACCATCGGTATTGGCTATGCTTTGGCTATTTCAGAGTTGGTTATTGCTCCGGTAACACCAAGTAATACTGCGCGTGGTGGCGGTATTATTCATCCTATTATGAAGTCCATAGCAACTAGTTTTGGTTCTTCACCTGAAGAGGGTACTTCTCGGAAGATTGGTCATTACCTTGCCTTGGTTAATTACCATATCAATCCCATTACTTCGGCGATGTTCATTACAGCAACCGCACCCAACCCCTTAATTGTTAAATTAATCTCTGATGCCACTGGCGCTAACATTAGTATTACTTGGGGGACATGGGCACTAGCGGCGCTTTTGCCAGGTTTGGTGTGTATTGCACTTGTGCCCTTGGTTGTTTATGTCATTTATCCTCCAGAGATAAAAAGCACGCCAGATGCAAGGACTTACGCAAAGTCTAAACTCGCCGAAATGGGACCTATGTCGTATGGTGAGAAGGTGATGGTGGCGGTATTTGCTCTGTTGCTAATTCTTTGGGCTGGTATTCCTGCAATGTTGTTCGGCGCAGACTATGTGGTGAATACAACGGCGGTAGCATTTTTAGGTTTGTCTGTTTTATTAGTGACAGGTGTTTTGAGCTGGGATGACGTGCTCAAAGAAAAATCAGCTTGGGATACGGTTGTATGGTTCTCCGCCTTGGTAATGATGGCCACTTTTTTGAATAAGCTAGGTTTGGTGCAATGGTTTTCGACTGTTGTTGAAAGTAATATTGAACACTTAGGATTTGATTGGGCTATTTCTGTCGTCATCTTGGTCGCAATCTATTTCTATGTGCATTATTTCTTTGCCAGTACGACGGCGCATATTACGGCCATGTTCGCTGCTTTCTATGCCGCAGGTTTGGCGTTAGGTGCACCACCTTTGTATCTTGGTCTGTTACTGGCTGGCGCGTCTTCCTTGATGATGTCATTGACTCATTACGCTACAGGCACATCGCCGATTATCTTTGGGTCTGGTTATGTCTCGATGGAAGATTGGTGGATCATGGGCTTTATTATGAGTGTGGTGAATTTAGCCGTATGGGGTGTTGTCGGTGGCTTATGGTGGAAGGTATTGGGTTACTGGTAATGAAAGCTTTAAACAAAAACAGTCACCTATTCGGAATGAATTAGGTGACTGTTGGTGATCGTTTTTCCTCCAGAATTGACTAGATGGTGATTAGATTTTAAAGCGATCTGTTAGTGATTTAAGTTGATGGCTTAATGCTCTCAAGTTGCTAACGGCAGCAACAGATTCGATAGAGCCTTCAGCGGTTCGATCTGCTAACTGACGGACATTTTCAACACTGCGATTGATCTCATCAGACACTTGAGATTGCTCTTCCGCTGCGGTAGCTATTTGATTGTTCATATCTTGGACATAGCCGACTTGTTCGCTAATGTTTGCGAAAAGTTCCAATACTTCTTTTGCTTGTTCAGCGTTTTTCGAAGATAAATCACGGCTTCTTAGCATTTTATCCAGGGATTCTTGGGCGCCATTTTGCAATTCGACAATTAAGTCCTCAATCTCTTTAGCTGAACTTTGAGTTCTGCTAGCTAGTCCACGCACTTCGTCTGCCACTACCGCAAAGCCTCGTCCTGCTTCACCAGCTCGTGCCGCTTCTATTGCCGCATTTAGCGCTAGTAAATTGGTCTGCTCCGCAACGGCTTTAATAACTTCTAATACATTGCCGACATTATCAGTGCGTATTTTTAGTTGTTCCATTGCTGTACTGGTTACAGTCAAGTCGCTAGCTAACGATTCGATTGATTTCGCTGTGTCTGATACCTTCAAATTGCCTTGGTTTACTATGTTGTCAGTTTTAGTGGTTGCTTCTGCTGCTGTTTCCGCATTACGAGCAACTTCAGAGACTGTGGAAGACATTTCATTGATTGCCGTCGCTACTTGATCGGTTTCATCTTTTTGAGACTGCATCATTGTCTGGCCTTGTTTTGATATTGTTTCTAATTGCTCACTGGTTGAGCTTAAATTTAGAACGCCAGTAATAACTTCAGAAATGAGCTTGTTTAGAGTGCGACTCATTACCCCAATATTGTTATAAAGTTGGCCTAGTTCGTCTTTGCGATCTGTTTTTAATGTCTGAGTTAAGTCGCCATTAGATATTTTCTCAACGGCGGCCTTAACATCATTCATTGGTTTTACGATCATATGGCGGATTAGAAGAGCAAAGAATATTCCCATCAAAATAGCAATCACAGTGACGGTAATTAATAAGGTTGATACTCGTTCACCATCTTCTTTGCTTTTTTGCTCTTGAAGGGATGTGATTGAATCAATTTTATCATTCATGCTAGATGACAAATTCATTAGCTTTTCTTGTGCTTTTACAAGTTCAGCATTAACGGCGGGATTACTTTTTCCAAGCTCTTCGTATTGATTTAAAAGAGATAGGATTGTTTGCTGTTTACTTTGCAGGTCACTTGATAGCTGTAGATTTTTTGTCTTGTTGATCACTGCTTGAAATCTTGTCGTGACAAGTTCAGCTGGTATGTTTTCTTTTTTGATGACATGGTCATTTATCTCGGACGTTAGGGCGTACCAACTATTTGATGCATCCAAAGCCGTATTCATGTTCTCTACATCATTTTGCTGGCGAAGCTCTAGAATGGTTTGATTGTATTGGTTGAATATACTGCGGCGTATTATGGTGGCATTGTTATCAATGTCTTCCCATTTGTTACGGGCATTAGTAAGGTTTGTTAGCGCTTTTTGGTATTCAAGGAGATTTTGCTCTGTTTGCTTTATTAAGTCTTTAACGTCTGCACCGTTGTATAGTGTTTCGCCCGTTTTTAATAAGCTGGCGAGGGTTTCCGTTCGGCGAATTAGCTCATTTTTATCATCTGTAGATCCTGATTCTGCAAAATGCTCTCGAGCAAGTTGAATATCAATCACAGTATCGTCTAAATCGTTTGATAGACGAACTTTCTCCGCTCTATTGAGTAAGGTATTTACACCAGAAATACCGACCATTCCAACAATAAGCGCAAGTATTAATACTGACCCAAAGCCTAAACCAAGTTTAGTGCCAATGAGCCTGTTTTCTAAAAAAATTTTCATGAGAATGCTTCCTTAGCTATTCTTTGGGGGAGGAGGGGGATAGAGCGGTTAAATATTATCCTTATTATTCATGTAACCGTTTTCTTGCTCTATCATAACTGTTTCTCACTGTTTCAATAAACAGTAAGAAGGTGCATAAAATAAGATGTTTCAAGGTTTTGGTTATGTTTGTAATGCAATACTTTGATGTGTCGTTTATGCATTAATTCGTTTTTGATAGTGGTAGGGTGTCGTTCCTAGTGCTTTTTTAAAATGACTGTTCATATGGCTTTGATCGAAGAAACCGCATTCTGAGGCTACGTTGCTTGGTTGCTCACCATTTTTGAGTAATGATTTTGCTTTTTGTAGTCGAGATTGAATCTGATATTGGTGAGGAGTTATGCCAAATGATGCTTGGAATTGGCGAATGAGATGATATTTACTCATACCCACTAACCTTGATAAGTTTTCTAGGCTAATTTCCTGGCTGGCATAAGCATGAATGTACTCTTTCGCAATTAGTAATGACTTATTTGCTTTTTTCGAAGGAATGACTGAGCTGTTGGTTTTACTATTGAGAGTTAATTGTACGAAAAAATTATAAACTGTTGTTTCTATGGTTAGCCTTGATGGCTTATCAGCGAGAGAGCGGAATATGAGGTTAAATAGTTTTATAAGCTTTTCGTCATCAATAATCGGACGATGGAAATAGGGTGCGTTTTTTGATTTGAATGTTAAGTCACTCAAAAGATCATCAAAGAGCTCTGGGGTTGGGTACATGGCTCTATACCCCCAACCATTTTCTGAGGCGGGGCTACCAGTATGGGCGGTATCGGCATTCACAATAACTAAACTACCCGCGCCGGAAGTGTGGTTCTCTCCTTGGTTGAAAAAACTTTGTGCCCCATGTTCAATGACGCCAATAGCGTAACCTTCGTGTATATGTTTTGAGAAGTGCTGATTTTTGAAGTTTGCTCGCACGCATTCAATCCCATCGTAACAATCCAGATTAAAGAAATGTGAACCGATTTCCTCTTTCATAAAATGCCCTTTGAGTTGTTGAGTTGTCATAAAAACGCAATTTTATCCTATAAGCAAATATCTCTACATAGATAATAGCTTCTTGTTTTATATAGGAGGAATTATGTTTAATCTTGGTGACGATACTGTTTTGTATTACATCGCAATTTGTTTGGTTGCAGCCGGGACGCCAGGCCCAGGTACGCTTGCTGTATTGAATTCTGCTTTGTTCTTTGGTGTCAAACGGACATTGCCAGTAATGCTTGGGATTTTATTTGGTATGGCTGTCGTTTCTGTCGCCACGGTAACTGGTTTAAGTGCGTTGATTTTGCACTCTACGTTTGCCTTTTCGGTGATCAAATACTTTGGTGGATTATATATTGGCTATTTAGGTATGCGCATTTTATGGTCTATCTTTAAAAGTATACAAGGTGGGATAAAGGCCGAAAAGTCCGAGAAAGAAATGACATTCGTAACCGGTGTTATTCTGTCCATTTTTAATCCGAAAACCTTAGTGTTTTTTACCGCTCTGCTTCCTGCTTTTATCCACCAAGAGAGCAGCGTAATTTCACAGACTGTTACCCTTACACTGATTTTGTTGCTTTGTACTTTTCTTGTGCATTTAACCTACAGCATGTTATGTGGTTATGTGTCTGCTTTCTTTGTACGACATATGATATGGGTGGACGCCATTACAGGCTCGATGTTTGTCTGTTTTTCAATCGCTGTTTTGTTGTTGTCTTAATATGTACTTACTATGATGCATAAGCAGATGAATTCATCAATGTAGAACTTGGGAACATATTATCTGGTTTGAATGCAATTAATCGATAAAAAAAAGGCAGCCAGATGGTTGCCCTTTTCGTTTTTACGTAACTAAAGCGCTAGCTCTTAAATCTTAGGCGCTCATATCTTAGGTATGCCCGTGATGTAACCAACAGCAGCACCGTAACGGTCTTTGTAGTTAGCGCGAATGTATGGATCTAATGTGTCTTTTACTTTCGCGTGTAGTTTGTCATCCCAGTCACCAGCGTGTTGGATATTACTCATGATGTAAGTCCAGCCGTTGATTTCATCTACAGCGTGTAAGCCAGTTGATTCTGCGCCAGCAGGACAAGACATGATGCGTGATAACTCACCGCTGTCTACGTTATAAGCCCAAAGGAAGTTGTTTACGTGGTTGCCACTGTCTTCACCAATGAACAAAGTGCGAAGTTTTTCAGAGAACTTGATGTTATCAGGGTTCGCAATACGATCAGCGTGAGCTGTGTTGCCAAGTGCATCAGGCGTTGCTAAGTCTTCGCCAATTAGGTTTGCAGGAGCATGCATGTGAACAGACACCCATTCACTGTCGATTGCTTGGCCGTTATTGTCTTTTTGACCGCCGGTTAATTTATGTTCATAAACCGCACCCGCTTTAGGGCCTTCAACATGAATGTCGTTGCTGCCATCTGTCATGGTTTTGTAGATGTAAGACATAGCTGAATAGGCTTTTTTGTCTTTAATGTTGACAGTGGTGCCTTCCATTTTTGTGAATCCCAATGATCCGCCAACTAATGCTGCATAACGGTGAGTTTCTAGGAAAGCAGCTTCTTTTTCCATGCCAGGTTTTAGTTTTACCCAGTTGGTTTTACCGCCGTAGCCAATTTTGGTGAAGCTAGAATCTTTAGGGTCTTTAGTATGAATTTCCATGATGTCGGTCGATTTAATCCCCGCATCTACCAAACGTTGAATCTCATCACTATTGGCTTCGCCTAATTTGATCCAAGAGATATCGCCTGTACCTGGGCCTTTACTAGAAATTTGAGTCCATTTAGCCACGTAAAGCTTACCAGAAGAAAGGTCGCGGGCTTTATCTGCAATGAACATAAACAAACCGCTGTTTGTCGCATCGTCACCCATGATAACAGTGCGCTCATCAGGCATAACTTGTACAAGCTCGTGAGAAATACGACCCATGCAGTAATGTTTCTTGATAGATCCAGTGCCGTCTTTGTTAACCGTTACTTCGGGCAGATGGCCATAGTTGTATGGTTTGCCTTTATTTTCATCACCAAATAGGTTTTTAGAATAGGCTTTGAATTGTTTGTCGTCCGCTTTTGATGCATCCGGTTCGTATTCTTCACTGGAAAGGTGAGTTCCCCAAGGAGAAAGGCTGGCACCACAGGTGATCCATAAACCACCAACATTTGACGTATCAACGTTGTGGTATTTAACCAGTTTCAATTCACCGGTTTCTGGATTTTGGTCTAAGGTCAGAATAGCAATAGGAGAAGGCAGCTTGCCGTACATGTCTTCGCCAGCACCATCGCGAGTAGCATATTCAAATTGAACGACTGCAAAGACGTGATTACCGTAAACGCCAGCGACTTTTGCGTCTTTAACCGTTAATAAACTAGAGCCATCTGGACAGTCTGAGAAAAACTGACGATTACCAGCACTAGGATCAAGTATTGGCTTGTTGTTGATGTCGTAATAACCACCAGCAATCACTGTATTGCCATTACCGTCTGCCACTTTGTCGCCTGTCATGAAGAATGGTTGGTAATCCAGTTTAACCATGCGGCTTGTGCCATCTTCGAACTTCAACTGCATCGCTGAGTTAATAAGGTTGGTTGACATGGCAGCAGGATTGCTTAGTGATGGCGCGGCCATAGGAACAAAGCTAACAGAAGAAAGAGGCGAGTCCGTCATTCCTGCAAAAGCAGTAGAGCTAAATACACCACCTGCAAGTGGTAGTAATGGTGCACCAGCCATAAAGCCGAGCATACGACGGCGATTTGAGTCGACAGAATTAGTCATGATTTTTTCCTTGATTCCTACAGGTCGCAACCTGAACTACGTGTGTAAAAAGAAAGTGAGAGAGCCACTGAGATAGGGTTCTTGAAAAGGATTAAATCAGGGTTTGATGAAGTTTCTGTGACAGATTTAAATTATTTGGTTACAAATAGAAAAATACCCCATGAATGAGAATGCTTTTTATTTCAATTGGTTAAGCTCAGAGTACATTTTCAGTTTGGCTTTTAAATCGAGCTTTCTTGCTGTTGATCATTCGTAGCATTGGTTTTATGCAATTCATGAATTTAATTGTCATGAATTGATGGAATAGGATATGTTCATGATCAAACGTGGGAGTAAATTAAATCATGAATATATCCATTTTAACTTTCGATGGCTTTAATGAGTTGGACTCATTTATAGCGCTTGGTATTTTGAACAGAGTAAAAAATAAAGGCTGGAAGGTATCTATTGCCAGCCCAACTAAACAAGTTAAGTCAATGAATGGTGTTGTGATTGAAAGGCAGGCTTCCCTTGAAAGCTTATCTTCTGCTGATGCTGTCATTGTAGGGAGTGGGATAAAAACAAGAGAAGTGGTAGCTGATGCATCTATTATGGCGCAATTACAACTTGACCCAAGTCGTCAGGTAATTGGGGCTCAATGTTCTGGCACTTTAGTTTTAGCTAAACTGGGATTATTGGACGATGTTCCTGCTTGTACCGATATAACAACATTGCCATGGGTAAAAGAGGCTGGCATTGAAGTACTTAATCAAGCTTTTTTTGCAAAAGGAAATGTAGCCACTGCTGGTGGCTGCTTGGCCTCTCATTATCTTGCAGCTTGGGTAATTGCTCGGTTAGACAGCATTGAAGAAGCGAAAAACGCTATCGACTACGTTGCCCCAGTTGGTGAAAATGAAGACTATGTAAGTCGCGTCATGCAAAATATATCGCCTTATTTGTAGTGTGCTGTTGAGTGCAGTGTCAGGTAATAGACCTTAAAGGCGTAAAGATAAGGTTAAAATGTGCATCTGTACTTTGGCTGTTGTTCTTATTGTTTTGTCTCAATAGAATCAACTGTTACTTTTATTTGTCTTGTGGCGACTTTGTTTTTTGATGGGAGTTAAAAAGCAAACCAAGGCAGATTTTATATTTGCATAGAACAAGAAGGTCCGCATGAAGAAAGTTTTCTTGAAAAAACTGCAGTCTCTTACCGCGATTCTTGTGTTGAATACGGTACCTGTTAGTTTTGCCCAGACTGGTGGGATTAATTATGAAGCGGAAGTGCTGCAAGCTAGAGTACTTACGGATGATAGAAAAAATACACTTAAGAGTGCTGGTTCTCAAACAGACTCATTAAAACAACTGTATTTTGATAATTCATTGGCTTACATCCAAAAGCACTCTGAACAAACAGCTAGCTATCAGCATCAAGTGGCTTTGGCGCTGGTGGAAGAAGCGTATCAAGATGATTATGACACTCTGTTGGATACGTATGAGAGAGAGTTAGAGGGCGCGGTGGCCAGTAACGATGTTGATAGAATAGAAGGTGCTAAAAGTCTAGTTGAGGATCAATTGCAGGAATTAAAAGCGATAAGAAGTGCTAAAATTGCTGAGTTTAATCGGCAGTTCGGTTTGTCTTAAAGTTTAATTGTTTGCCCTCAATAAAGTATACAAATAGCGAGTTTTAATGTCGTTTCATCAAGCTGTAATTAACTTTGTTTTAATACGTCGGCAATTTGACTTTCGTGGCATTGAGATGGGCCGTTGGGTGACGCCAGAGGAAAGAGATCGCGCGGCGGTTAACTTCCATCAAGCGCTAGAAGATTTAATGACTGTGCTGCAAGGGCCAGAATTGCTGATATCTTTACGAGGCACTCTGGGTCTTCAATATGGGAAAGGTGGCAGGCCTGGCGTTGCTGCTCACTATGTTCCAGCAACGCGGCAGTTATCTTTAGCGAAGAACGCAGGTGCTGGCAGTCTCGCACATGAGTGGTTTCATGCTTTCGACCATTATATGGGCGAAAAAATGTTTTACCAAATATCATCTTCTCGTTTTGCTTCTGAAAGTTGGTTGAATGACGCCAAACTGCAATTGTCCCGCAACAAACAACCTCATCCTCTAAACTTGCTATTGGCCGAATGCTTCAAGACTATCATGCTAAATGAGCAAGGAAATGAGCCCAGTGACCTGTTTAAAGCGTCCCGTCTTGCAGACCAAAAGCTAAAAATAGTCTATTACGCCAAACCAGAAGAGATGTCAGCAAGAGCTTTTGAAGCCTTCGTTGAAGACACAAAACCTACCAGTAGCTTTTTAGTCAAAGGCAGTCGTCATTCAGAAGAGGCCAAAATGGGTCTTTATCCTCAAGGCGAACAGCGTCATCAGGTCAATCAAGCCTTTCAAAATTATTTTAGTTTGCTTGGTCGGGCATTGAGCCAAATTTAGCATTTCTATTGTCTTTTTATTATTTCTTAGCCCTTTTGTCGTTACTTGTCGGTTGTTTTATATTCTATATGATAAATAGGGATTAATTTTTATGAAATTTATCTTTAGCTTCTTATCATGTAGCTGTGTATTTCCTTCTTAACAAAAAAGGCGAATCATTGCTGATTCGCCTTTTTTGGTTCTAGTACTTTTTAGTAGCTTCGAAGATTAGTCTTCGTAGCTGTCTATTGGTGGACATTCGCAGAATAGGTTACGGTCACCGTAAACGTTATCGATACGACCAACCGGTGGCCAGTATTTACGCGCTTTGATCCAATTTAAAGGATAAGCACCTTCTTTACGTGAATAGGCGTGATTCCATTCCATATCTAAAAGGCTATCTGCAGTATGTGGTGCATTAACTAGCGGGTTGTCTTCTAGTGGCCATTCGCCTGCCTGTACTTTGCTGATCTCTTTGCGAATCTGAATCATGGAGTCGCAGAAGCGATCTAGCTCTTCAAGGTTTTCAGATTCCGTAGGTTCGATCATTAACGTACCAGCTACTGGGAAAGACATGGTTGGCGCGTGGAAGCCAAAGTCCATCAAGCGCTTAGCGATATCTTCTTCACTGATGCCTGATTCTGCTTTTAATGGGCGAATGTCGATAATACACTCATGTGCAACCGTACCGTTTTTACCAGTATAAAGAACAGGGTAGTGCTCGCCTAGGCGTTTAGCTATGTAGTTAGCATTCAAAATGGCATTGAAAGTTGCATCACGCAAGCCTTTGTCGCCCATCATTTTGATGTACATCCAAGTAATTACAAGGATACTTGCGCTACCGTACGGTGCTGCAGATACTGCGCCGTGTTGCTCAAGCATGCCCATTACTGGCGCAACAGCGTGACCTGGTAGGAAAGGCGCAAGGTGAGATTTTACGCCAATCGGACCCATGCCTGGGCCGCCACCGCCATGTGGAATGCAGAATGTTTTGTGTAGGTTAAGGTGAGAGACGTCACCGCCAAATGTGCCTGGAGGCGCAACGCCAACAAGTGCGTTTAGGTTTGCGCCATCGATGTACACTTGACCGCCAAATTTGTGAACGATGTCACATACTTCGCGAATGTGCTCTTCAAATACACCGTGAGTAGATGGGTAAGTCGCCATGATGCAACTAAGTTGCGCGGCATGTTTTTCTGCTTTTTCAGCAAGATCGACCAAATCAATGTTGCCGTTTTCGTCGCATTTAACAATCACAACTTTCATACCCGCAAGAGCAGCAGAAGCTGGGTTTGTACCGTGAGCAGAACTTGGGATCAAACATACATCGCGGTCATGATCGCCACGAGATTTGTGATATTTATCAATAGCGATAAGGCCAGCATATTCGCCTTGCGCACCAGAGTTTGGTTGCAAAGAAACCGTATCGTAGCCTGTTGCTTTAGAAAGCATATCGACAAGCTCTTGCAGTAATGCGTGATAGCCTGCAACTTGATTGCTTGGCGCAAACGGGTGAATACGGCCGAATTCTGCCCAAGTAACTGGGATCATTTCAGAGGCTGCATTTAGCTTCATGGTGCAAGAGCCAAGTGGAATCATGCTTTGGTTTAATGCAATGTCTTTCACTTCCAATTGGTGCATGTAGCGCATCAATTCGGTTTCGCTGTGATGGCTATTAAATACTGGGTGAGTCAGGATAGCATCTTGACGCAGCATCGAAGCATCAAAGCCGAATGCAGTCTCAGAGTTAGTAATGTCTTCAAGTGATAGTTCTGCGCCGAAACATTCAGCCAAATCGATAAGGTCGTTTGGTGTGATGGTTTCGTTTAATGCAACAGATACTTGGCTTTCAGACACTTTGTAGAAGTTCATTAACTTCGTAGCGCCTTTTGCCATGATGCTATCTGTTTGGTCGCCAGTGTTAACAATGACTGTATCAAAGTAGCTATCATTGGTTGAGAAGCCTTGCTTTTGAATGGCGCTAGCAAAGCAATTAGTTAATGCGGCAATGCGATTGGCGATTCTCTTAAGACCAACAGGGCCGTGATAAACCGCATAGAAGCCAGCCATCATGGCAAGTAATGCTTGGGCGGTACAAATATTTGAAGTCGCTTTTTCGCGGCGAATATGTTGCTCACGAGTTTGCATCGCCATGCGAAGTGCTGGTTTGCCATGGCTATCTTTAGATACGCCGATAACGCGACCTGGCATAGAACGTTTAAATGCGTCTTTCGTTGCTAAGAAGGCAGCGTGAGGCCCACCAAAGCCCATTGGTACACCGAAGCGTTGTGCAGAACCGAATACAATGTCAGCGCCCATTTCACCTGGAGATTTAAGTAGAACAAGAGAAAGCAGATCTACAGCGATGCTCACAAGAGCGTTCTGTTCATGAGCTTGTGCGATGACTGGGCTTAAATCAGTAACAGTGCCGTCAATTCCCGGATATTGGAAGATGGCGCCAAACACATCATGCTGTGCAAAGTTGGCGATGTCGTCAACAATGACTTCTATGTCTAATAGCTCAGCACGAGTTTTAACAACGTCAATTGTTTGTGGCAAGCAATGGCTCGCAACAAAAAGTTTGTCGCTCTTCTTGCGATTTGAGCGTTTCATTAGTGTCATAGCTTCGGCAGCAGCCGTTGCTTCATCTAACAAAGAGGCGTTAGATATCTCCATGCCAGTTAGGTCGATGATGACTTGTTGGAAGTTTAATAGTGCTTCCAAACGACCTTGAGAAATCTCTGGTTGGTAAGGTGTGTACGCTGTGTACCAACCTGGATTTTCTAGTAAATTGCGTAAAATAGGGGATGGCACATGCGTATCGTGGTAGCCCATGCCGATAAAAGAGCGTGCCACTTTATTTTGATTGGCAATGGCTTTTAATTGCACAAGTGCTTCGCTTTCGCTAACAGGGTTGGCTGAAAGGTCTAGATTTGCTTGACGAATGGCTTCCGGAACGGTTTTTTCGATTAGTTCTGGAAGGCTGTTTATGCCGATTGTTGCTAGCATTTTGGCTTGTTCTGATTCATCAGGGCCAATGTGGCGAGCAATAAATTCATCGTTATTTAACAAATCGCGGATGCACGAGGTCATGGTTCAATCACCTATTAAGATAAAAATCTGGGAGATTAGGCTCTCGATACAGAATAGAGGGAGAGCCTATATTTGAGACTATTCGATAGTGGCTGAATAGCCCGCAGCATCAAGTAGTTTATCAAGATCAGCTGTGTTGCTTAGCTTGATTTTTACAATCCAAGCGCCTTCATATGGTGCTTCGTTGATTAGTTCTGGCGCATCGTTTAGTGCGTCATTCACTTCAATTACTTCGCCATTAACAGGAGCATAAATGTCAGAAGCGGCTTTTACAGATTCTACTAGAGAGAATTGCTCAGTTGCGGTTACTTCTGCGCCTACTTCTGGTAGCTCAACGTAAACAACGTCGCCTAGTAGATCTTGTGCATGATCGGTAATGCCAACAGTTACTGTACCGTCACCGTTGTCTAAAACCCACTCATGAGAGTCTGCGTATTTTAGGTTATCTGGAATAGTGCTCATAATATTAATGCCTCTTTAAAAAAATACCCAAGGAGGTTAAGCCTTGGGTATGTGATTTTAGCGGTAAAGTGGGAAGCGTTTACACAGCTCTTTTACTTCTGCAAGTACGCGAGCTTCAACTTCAGGATTGCCTTCTGGCATTTCAACTAAACCGTCTAGTACGTCACTGATAAGATGACCCACTTTTTGAAACTCTTCAATGCCAAAGCCACGTGATGTTGCTGCTGGTGTGCCGATACGGATACCAGAAGTGATCATTGGTTTTTCAGTATCAAAAGGGATGCCGTTTTTGTTACAGGTAATACCAGCACGCTCTAGTGCTTTATCAACAACATTACCTTTCAAGCCTTTAGGGCGTAGATCAACCAGCATTAGGTGGTTGTCTGTTCCGCCAGTTACGATATCGCAACCACGTTCAATCATGACCGCAGCCAATGCTTTAGCGTTAGCAACAACTTGATCGATGTAGACTTTAAACTCAGGTTTCAGCGCTTCACCAAATGCTACTGCTTTACCAGCAATAACGTGCATTAGTGGGCCGCCTTGGTAGCCTGGGAAAACGGCTGAGTTAATTTTCTTACCAAGATCAAGATCGTTGGAAAGAATCATGCCGCCACGTGGGCCACGAAGTGTTTTGTGCGTTGTTGTGGTAACAACATGAGCATGTGGAAGTGGAGACGGGTGAGCGCCAGTCGCAACAAGGCCTGCAATGTGTGCCATGTCAACGAATAGGTAAGCACCGACTTTGTCAGCAATTTCACGAAAGCGTTTGAAATCAATAACACGAGGAATGGCAGAACCACCCGCGATGATCATTTTTGGTTTGCACTCTAAAGCTTGTGCTTCAATGGCATCATAATCAATCAATAGTGTTTCTGGGTTAACTTGGTATTGAACCGCATTAAACCATTTGCCAGATTGAGCTGGTGGCGCGCCGTGAGTCAAGTGACCGCCAGCATCCAAAGACATACCTAGAATTGTGTCGCCTGGTTGAAGTAGAGCAAGCATCACTGCGCCATTGGCTTGGGCGCCAGAGTGAGGCTGTACGTTGGCGAATTCACAGCTAAATAATTGCTTAGCGCGATCAATAGCAAGTTGCTCAGTAACATCAACTGCTTCACAGCCACCGTAGTAACGACGATTTGGGTAACCTTCTGCGTATTTGTTAGTTAGAACAGAACCTTGAGCTTCTAAAACCGCTTTTGAAGTGATGTTTTCAGATGCGATCAATTCAATGCCAGTTTCTTGACGTTCTTGCTCTTCAACGATTGTTGCAAAAAGCTCTGGATCTCGTTCAGCTAGCGTTTGGCTGAAAAAGGCTTCGGTGTTAGCCATGGGGTAATTCCTCTTAAATAAACATGTATGCCCAAAAGACAATGAGTCGTGCGTATAATAACACTAAGGAAGTCTAAGATGATGAAAAAAGATCATCTTTCTAAGAGCGTCAGTCATTGTTCGGTTTACGTCAATTTTGCTTATCATAATCAAAAAGTTTCCAATTGGAAACAGCAAAGGTGAGTCAATTTTCAAGTTTGTTTGTTATTAAAGTTGACCGATCATTTAGGTTTTTTGTTGATGTCTATTGGTTTTGATTTCAGATATTGCTGAATAAATGTCGCTTAGTGCTTGTCAAAACAAGTTGCTTTTAGATACTCTGTTTCCAATTGGAAACAGACTCTATCACAATTTTAATTAAGGTTTTTGTTATGAAACGTACTGCTCTATGTGATCTACATATCGCTTCTGGCGCTAGAATGGTTGAGTTTGCTGGTTATGAAATGCCTGTTCAATATCCGTTGGGTGTAATGAAAGAGCATTTGTGGACTCGTGAAAATGCGGGCTTATTTGATGTTTCGCACATGGGGCAGGTCATGTTGCGGGGTAACAATGTAAAAGCAGCTCTTGAGGCTATTTTGCCTGTTGATGTGCTTGGATTGGCTGAAGGTACGCAGCGTTATGGCATGTTTACTACCGAAAAAGGCGGTATTACGGATGATTTGATGTTTGCCAATTGGGGGGATGAAATCTTCATGGTGGTTAATGCTGGCTGCAAAGAACAGGATTTTGCTTATTTGAAAGCGTCTTTGGTCGATTGTGAGGTAGATATTATTGATGATCGATCTTTGCTAGCTATTCAAGGTCCAAAAGCGCGTGAGGTTTTTGCTCGCATGGTGCCTGGTGCGGAAGCGATGACTTTCATGCAGAGCCTAAAATTTGATTGGCAGGGAGTTGAGCTGTGGGTTAGTTGTTCTGGCTACACGGGTGAGGATGGTTATGAGGTTTCGGTACCAAATGATCAGGCTGAAGTTTTTGCTAATGCTTTGTTGGCTTATGATGAAGTTGAGTGGATTGGTCTTGGTGCTCGTGACTCTTTGCGTCTTGAAGCTGGCCTGTGTTTGTATGGTCATGACATTGATACCACCACAACACCAATAGAAGCGTCTCTTAATTGGGCGATACAAAAAGTACGTCGTTTAGAGGGTGAGCGTGCTGGTGGTTTCATTGGTGCTGATATTATATTGCCACAATTTACCAATAAGCCGACAAGAAAGCGTGTTGGTTTCTTGGTTGATGGGCGTGCTCCTGTTCGCGAAGGTGTTGAAATCGTAGACGCTTCTGGAGTGGTGAAAGGCACAGTAACCAGTGGTGGCTTCTCCCCAAGTCTTGCTCAACCTATTGTCATGGCTTATGTATCGACTCAAGCTCTTGACTCTAACGAGCCGTTGTTTGCTAATGTCAGAGGGAAAAGCATTCCTCTAAATCAAGCTGCGATGCCATTTGTGCCTTCTCGCTATTTCCGCGGCTAATAACTAATGTACTGTTGAATTTAAGGGCTATTGATCAAGCCCAATTCAAATTTTAAATGAAATGCGCTATGCGAAGCTTGGTTCTTTGCGTGGCGCATTTTTATTTCTTATGTGATAATTCTTTACTTTTGGAGTCTGCAGTTGGCAAGTGCAATACAGCTTGTGGAAGCCTTCAGCGCCTGTTTCCTTTCAAGTTTTAATACCCGCCTTATTGGTGGTGCAGATGAGCCTCTTTATCTGCCCGCTGAGCCAAATGGCTCGGCTGCTATATATTTCCGTTTTGATTATCCTTCAAGCGCGCTGCATGAAGTCAGTCATTGGTGTATTGCTGGGCGCGAAAGGCGATTGCTAGAAGATTATGGTTATTGGTATGAGTCGGATTCGCGTAACTTACAAACGCAAAAAGAGTTTGAAAAAGTTGAGGTGAAACCTCAGGCGGTCGAGTGTATTTTACATTGGGCGGCGGGGTTACCTTTTCGTGTCAGTGTGGATAATTTGTCTATGCCCGATTATGACGCGAAAGATTTTGAACGGGCAGTAATGTCTCAGGTTAGCCAATATATCGTTTCTGGTTTGCCAGAAAGGGCAGAGGTCTTTTCTAAGTATTTATTGGCACAGCGTCTTCCTGATCAAATATTTAATGAGTTTTTAAAACGACAGTATGAAAATTATTGCAGATGAGAATATGCCAAATGCTAAAGCCTTGTTTTCGCATTTAGGTGTCGTTGAGTTAGTGAATGGTCGAATGCTAACTCATGAACAAGTAAAAGACGCTGATGTGCTTCTGGTGCGTTCGGTGACAAAGGTGACTCAGGGGTTGCTTGAAGGTAGTTCTGTTCGTTTTGTCGGTAGTGCCACAATAGGCGTTGATCATATTGATTTGGATTATCTTGCCAAATCAAATATCACCTTTAGTAGTGCGCCAGGGTGCAATGCAGACGCTGTTGCCGATTATGTTTTTAGTGGCTTAAGCCACCTATATATGACGAAAAAATTTAGCTGGCTAAGTAAAAAAATCGGCATTATTGGTTATGGTAATGTTGGTAAAACCGTTTATGACCGTTTTGCCAGTATGGGTTGTCAGGTATGCGTTTATGATCCTTTTAAAGAAAAGAGTGGTAGCTCGGCTAACTTTGCTTCTTTGAAGGATATTCTTGCTTGTGACGTGATTTCTTTGCATGCACCATTAACCAGTTCTGGTCTTTATCCAACAAAAGGGATGATAGGAAGTGGAGAGCTTGCTCAGCTGTCTGCGGGTGTTGCTATTGTTTCTGCCGGTCGAGGTGGGGTTATTGATGAGATTGCTTTGCTTGAACGACATAAACAGTTAAATGGTAATATTCACCTAGTGCTAGACGTGTGGGATGGTGAGCCTATCATCAATCAAGAGCTGGTTTCTATTGTTGATATTGCAACTCCTCATATTGCAGGTTATAGCAAGCAAGGTCGTGAAAAAGGCACATGGATGGTATATCAGGCCCTGTGTCGGTATTTAGAGCTAAATGCTGATGTTGTTAGTAAAAGTGATGCTATCAGTGCTGGGTGGTTTTCTTCTGTTAATGTTGGCGCTGAAACACCTCAAGAAGAAATGCTAGCTCGAAGTGTGCAGGCAATTTATGATGTGTCAAGGGATGACGTGAGATTGCGTTATAAATATCGAGAAAATAAAGAAAAAAATGTTTTTGATTGGTTGAGAAAGCATTACGTTGAAAGAGATGAATTTAATACTTGTATCGTTAATGCTAGTAGTTGTGATGCAGGACATATTTTGAGTGCCGCTGGTTTTTCAGTAGAAAATAAATAATAGCTAAGGTAAGTGCATGGCTGGAGTAATGCAGGTTGATCTAGGAGATCTTGATGTACCAATAGGGACAAATGTTCAGGTGGAGTTTATCTCTCCTCCAGGGCGCTATATGGTGAAAGTCCTTGGTAATATTCCAAGAAGCTCGCTGATTGTGTCTTGCCCTAAGTTAAATGGAAAGAATATATTGGTGAGAGAAAGTCAGGTTGTCAATGTTCGTCTGATGCTGAGTACTCATGTTTGTGCTTTCTCGAGTAAAATTGCTAAAAGCTATATGGAACCCGCAGCCCACCTTCATATTGCTTATCCAAGCTATGTCGAAACATCTGAGGTGCGTCAGGCGGTTCGTGTTGAGACCCGTCTGATATCTAATATAGAGCCCAATGGGCTAGCAACATCAATTGGTGGTTCTTCTTCAGCGATTGTTATTGATTTGAGTCTTGGTGGCGCTAAATTGATTTCTAAAGAGGATTTTGGTTCAGTCAATCAGACGATGCGTTTAGCTTGTAATGTCAAAATCGGTCCTTATAGTCACATTCTTAAGTTGGATTGTGAAATTCGCTCCCAAGAAATTCAGATGCTTGAGCAAGTTCAAGCAACTTTGGTTGATAACGATTTTTTGAATCGAATGGGTGTTGAGTACTTCTATGTTTATGGTGTGCGCTTTGTAGATGTCTCAAAGGAGGCGGGGATTCCATTGATGGCATTTATTTTGGAGACTCAGCATAATAAAGCAAAATAAAGCTTTGGTCTTTCAGGTAAAAAAACGCCAGCATTAGCTGGCGTTTTTTTGTGTCTATTGCTTAACTGTTATAGCGCTTGAAGTGCTTTGATGCGGTCTTCAATTGGCGGGTGACTTGAGAAAAGTTCCCCCATCGTTGGTTTTTTACCGCGGCGAATACCGAAAGCAAGCATGGAGTCTGGCATGCGGCTCTCTTCGTGCTCTTGTTGTAGTCGAGCAAGAGCGGCAATCATTGCTCCTTTTCCAGCTAATCGTGCGCCAGCTTCGTCTGCTCTGAACTCTCTGAAGCGTGAGAACCACATAACAATTATAGATGCCAAAATACCGAAGACAATTTCAAATATGAATGTTGCAATGTAGTAGCCCCAGCCAACAGAGCCTTCATTGTCATCTTTACGCAAGAATTGATCGACAGCATAAGCGGCGATACGAGCAAAAAACATAACGAACGTGTTAACTACGCCCTGGACGAGAGATAAAGTAATCATGTCGCCATTTGCAACGTGACCGATTTCATGGCCAAGTACGGCTTTAATTTCATCAGGCGAGAAGCGGTCTAGCATGCCGCTGGAAACGGCGACTAAAGCGGCGTTTTTATTCCAGCCTGTTGCAAATGCATTAGCTTCATATGCGGGAAAGATAGCCACTTCTGGCATTTTGATTCCGGCTTTCTGTGAAAGCTCTTTTACCGTATCAAGCAACCATACTTCTTTGTGGTTGCGTGGTTGTTCGATAACAACGGCACCTGATCCGCGTTTTGCCATCCACTTTGAGAGAAGTAGTGAGATTAAGCTGCCAGTAAAGCCAAACACACCACAGAAAATAAGCAGCGAGGTGAAATCTAGGCCATTGCTGGTCATGTAACCGTTAACGCCTAAAAGGCTTAAAACAATACCTGCTACCACCATGACAGCTAAGTTTGTCAGTAAAAACAGAATAATACGCATTACTATGCTCCTTAAAAAACTGTTAAGGAGCATAGTAGGGCTTTCTTGGATTATTTCAAGAGAGAGGTTAACGCTTTCTTAATCTACCTAAAAACGCTGCAAATCTTTCCATAGCGGGGGTTAGCTCTTCGATATGAGGAAGAAAAACGAAACGTACATGGTCCGGTGTCGGCCAGTTGAATCCAGTACCTTGAACTATGAGTACTTTTTCTTCTCGTAAGAATTGCAAAACAAGATCCATATCATTTTTGATTTTGTACATTTTTGGATCAAGTCTAGGGAATAAATACAGTGCACCTTCTGGTTTATGGCAGTGGACCCCTGGAATTGAGTCGAGAGCTTCCCATGCTACCTTGCGCTGTTCATAGAAACGACCACCAGGCACGATAAGTTCGTTTATGCTTTGGTAACCTCCTAATGCGGTTTGTACGGCGTGTTGGGCGGGCACATTGGCACATAGTCGCATTGAGCTAAGGATGTCTAGGCCTTCTATGTAGTCGCTTATGCCGCTTCGATCGCCAGTAATCACCATCCATCCTGAGCGGAATCCAGCTGTTCGATACACTTTTGAAAGTCCGCCAAAGGTAATGCAGGGTGCGCGTCCTTCTGTAAGGGTCGCTGTCGGTATGTGCTTAGCTTCGTCGTATAGAATTTTGTCGTAAATTTCATCTGAGAAAATTAGCAGATTGTGTTCTTCTGCCAGTTCAATAATGGCTTCAAGAATGCCTTTCTCATAAACCGCACCCGTTGGGTTGTTTGGATTAATAATGACAATGGCTTTTGTTTTGTTTGAAATCTTAGAGCGGATGTCGTTGATGTCTGGCTGCCAACCTGAGCCTTCATCACATAAATAGTGTCTCACGTAACCGCCAGCTAGCGTCGCTGCCGCTGTCCAAAGAGGGTAGTCGGGCGCTGGTATTAATATTTCATCGCCGTCATTCAATAGGCCCTGCATGGCCATGACAATAAGTTCACTAACGCCGTTGCCCATCCAAACGTGATTTACGTCGGCCGATTTAATGCCCATGGCTTGGTATTTCTGCATAACAGCTTTACGGGCAGAAAAAAGCCCCTTGGATTCACAGTAGCCTTGAGAAGTTGGTAGGTTGCGAATAACGTCAACTAATATTTCGTCAGGTGCTTCAAAGCCAAATGGCGCGGGGTTGCCTATGTTGAGTTTGAGTATGCGTTGACCTTCTTCTTCCATTCGCACAGCTTCTTTTAAGACTGGACCACGGATTTCATAACATATATTAGCGAGTTTGTTTGATTTGCGAATTTGCACCACTTTATCCTTACTGAAGCTGGGCGGAGGAAATGTTAACTTTACTCCTTACTTGAGCGCATTCAAGATGGAGGCTTGAGATATAGGTAAAAAATTGGCTTGGATCTATAAAGATAAGTGGTGCTGGTGATTAGTTATCATAAAAAAGCCTGACTGAATGTTAATCAGTCAGGCTTTTTTATTTTATTGAATGGTTTTATTTGAGTAGGGCGATAATGTTTGGATCAGTTAATAGGCGATTAACTGTTTGGCTTGCAAGTGCATTCATATCGTCTTGAACTGCTTGTTGATAAGGCATGGTGCCGTACTCTCTAACTTTTTGAGATCCATAGTTAGCTTTATAAGTTTGTCCTTTTGTCGCTAATGTTGCTCTTAGTTCGAATTGTAGTGTGGCAACAGTCTTGAGTGTTTCTACTTTTGTTGTGTAGCTCATCTTGGTTATTTCGATTTTCAGATCTGCTGCAGGCATTAGACCTTGATCTGGAGTGAAGCCCATTTTGCGTAATCCGCTTAGTACACTGTCTTTAACACTCTGCTTTACATCATTTGTTGTGAAAATATCAGCTCGTTCATTTATGCCGGTTTTAATTGAGCCAACAGCATTGGTTAATTTTGTACTGGTGGTTACATCAATAACTCTTTCGTTAGAAAGGGCTGCTGTCTTAACGTCTTCTTGTGGAGTGATGCTTATATAGTGCGTTGTAGAGCAGCCAGCTAATAAAAGCGTCGAAAGGGACAAGGTTAGAAATAGTTGTTTGTTTAGCATAATAGCTCCGATCAGATTGATTTCTAAAGCGACTTTTTATCTAAGTAGCTTAAATTAATGAAAAAAACTGTTGATTTTAAGATTGGTAACAGTAATATACGCACCCGCTCACACAGCAAGATTAAAACGTTGTCCCATTCGTCTAGAGGCCTAGGACACCGCCCTTTCACGGCGGTAACAGGGGTTCGAACCCCCTATGGGACGCCATCCTTTCACACGGTTGGCTGTATAGTCTACATAAACTTAGTGCTGAATGAGAAGTTTTTTGCGGGAATAGCTCAGTGGTAGAGCACAACCTTGCCAAGGTTGGGGTCGCGAGTTCGAGCCTCGTTTCCCGCTCCACTTTCTTTAATATAGAAAGTTTAAGAAAATAGTTATAGCTCTATAAAAGCTAAATTGTGTCCCATTCGTCTAGAGGCCTAGGACACCGCCCTTTCACGGCGGTAACAGGGGTTCGAACCCCCTATGGGACGCCACTTTTAAATTAACCTTGCAGTTTGGCAAGGTTAATAGACAGTCCACTCGTTTATGCGAATAAAGAGTAGGGGTGTTAGTAATGCGGGAATAGCTCAGTGGTAGAGCACAACCTTGCCAAGGTTGGGGTCGCGAGTTCGAGCCTCGTTTCCCGCTCCACTTTCTTTAAGTAGAAAGTTTGAAAAGAAGATAGTTATAGCACTATAAAAGCTAAACTGTGTCCCATTCGTCTAGAGGCCTAGGACACCGCCCTTTCACGGCGGTAACAGGGGTTCGAACCCCCTATGGGACGCCATTTTAAATTGATCTTGCAGTTTGGTAAGGTTAATAGACAGTCCACTCGATTATGCGAATAAAGAGTAGGGGTGTTAGCAATGCGGGAATAGCTCAGTGGTAGAGCACAACCTTGCCAAGGTTGGGGTCGCGAGTTCGAGCCTCGTTTCCCGCTCCACTTTCTTTAAGTAGAAAGTTTGAAAAGAAGATAGTTATAGCACTATAAAAGCTAAACTGTGTCCCATTCGTCTAGAGGCCTAGGACACCGCCCTTTCACGGCGGTAACAGGGGTTCGAACCCCCTATGGGACGCCATTTTTAAATTGATCTTGCAATTTGGCGAGATTAATAGACAGTCCACTCGATTATGCGAATAAAGAGTAGGGGTGTTAGCAATGCGGGAATAGCTCAGTGGTAGAGCACAACCTTGCCAAGGTTGGGGTCGCGAGTTCGAGCCTCGTTTCCCGCTCCACTTTCTTTAAATAGAAAGTTTAAGAAGATAGCTGTAGCTCTATAAAAGCTAAATTGTGTCCCATTCGTCTAGAGGCCTAGGACACCGCCCTTTCACGGCGGTAACAGGGGTTCGAACCCCCTATGGGACGCCACTTTTACATTTTTAATGCAAAAGTGATGTTAGGAACGTGAAATTGTTAGTGTAATAAAAGTTTATGTCCCATTCGTCTAGAGGCCTAGGACACCGCCCTTTCACGGCGGTAACAGGGGTTCGAACCCCCTATGGGACGCCACTTTTACCTTTTTATTAAAGGTAAAATATTGCTAAGTAGTGTATAGCAATAAAAATGCGGGAATAGCTCAGTGGTAGAGCACAACCTTGCCAAGGTTGGGGTCGCGAGTTCGAGCCTCGTTTCCCGCTCCACTTTCTTTAAATAGAAAGTTTAAGAAGATAGTTATAGCTCTATAAAAGCTAAATGTGTCCCATTCGTCTAGAGGCCTAGGACACCGCCCTTTCACGGCGGTAACAGGGGTTCGAACCCCCTATGGGACGCCATCCTTTTTTGCGCTATCATAGCTAACCTTCATTTTTGAGTTTTTAGCCATGACTTGGTTTGTCAATTACAGATTAGACAATTCGGTTTCCGTTGCTGATCGTGGTTTGGCTTACGGCGATGGCGTTTTTGAAACTATCCGTGTTTTTCCTCAGTGCTTCTTACAAATCAATGATCACCTTTCTCGTCTTTTTCGTGGGCTTTCTAAGCTTGCTATGCCTTTTTCTTCGGATCAAAAATCATCTCTGTATAATTTCTTGCATTCCGATGTTTTGCCATTCATAAATGAAGAATCTGTCGTAAAGATCATTGTCAGTCGAGGCGAGGGCGGAAGAGGTTATTTAGCGCCTGAGAGCTGTATTCATTCCATTATTATCGGTATCCTACCTGCGCCTGATTACCAAATTCATCGAGAAAAAGGTGTTTCGCTTTCCGTTTCCCCCGTTCCTGTCAGTTCAAATCGTTTTCTTTCGGGCATCAAGCATTTAAACCGACTTGAAAATGTGATTGCTAAGCAATATTTATCGTCACCTGATTTTGAAGCAATTATGGTGAACGGTAATAGAGAGTTGGTTGAGTGTATTCAGAGCAATATTTTTTGGTGTAAACAAGGCCAGCTTTATACGCCTTCGCTTGAACAATCCGGTGTGCAAGGTACTTATAGAAAAGCCATTATTGAAAATCAATCTAATTATATTGTTCAAGTTGGGCGTTTTTTACTTGGTGACTTGATGGCTGCGGATGAGGTGTTTATTACAAATAGTCTGATGGGTGTCGTTCCTGTCATCAGTGTTACTGGAGTATCTTTTCCAATTGGGGTTCATACCCGGAAATTACAAATTTTAATGCAAGCTAAGGATATGCATGGCGTTCATTAAGTGGTTTTACCGCGTTGTTTTTTTATCCATTACATTGTCAGCTATTTTGGCTGGCTATCTTTATCACTCTATTACAGCTCCTGTCGAAATAACCTCCAAAGAAGAGTTTGAAGTTAAGGCCGGAGATACTGCTTATAGCATAGGCAATGAGCTGAGTGAAAAGGGTTTGATTGATAGCCCATATTTGACTCGGGTAGTTGCGAAGCTACATTCAGAGTGGGTACCTAAGGTTGGTAAGTATGCAATCAAACCTGAGATGAATTTATTGGATATCATGGCACTGTTTGATTCAGGGCAATCTATTTTTTATTCCATTGCTTTGTTGGAAGGAAAGACCACCCGTGATTTTCTATTGGCAATGCAAGCTCGTGGAAATATCACTATGACCTTGCTGGATGCATCGAATGAAGAAATAGTAAAAAAAGTAGGCTTAGATGTTTCACACCCTGAAGGCCAGTTTTTTGCCAATACCTATCGCTACCATGAAGGCGATACTGACGTTAGCATATTGAAACATGCACATGAATTAATGGCTCAGACATTGACTAATTTATGGGAGAATAAAGTGCCTAATTTACCTTATAAATCGCCTTATGAAGCCTTGATTATGGCGTCCATTATCGAGAAAGAAACCGGCGTGCCTTACGAGCGGCCATTGATTTCTCAAGTCTTTATTAGTCGCTTGGAAAAAGGCATGCGTCTACAAACGGATCCTACGGTTATCTACGGCCTTGGTGATTTGTTCAAAGGCAATTTGACACGCAAAGGCTTACAAGATTCATCACCGTATAACACCTATAGAATTTATGGCTTACCGCCAACTCCGATAGCTAATGTCGGTCGTGAGGCTATTGAAGCAGCATTAAACCCTGAGCAAACAGAAGCCCTGTATTTTGTTGCTAAAGGCGATGGTACGCATGCTTTTTCCAATACGCTGAAAGAGCACAATCAAGCGGTCAGAAAATATCAGTTTAAACGTCGAGAAGACTATCGTTCGACTCCAGTCATTGCGAAATAGAGGAATAGTGGTATGAGAGGTAAATTTATTTCTCTTGAGGGTGGAGAAGGTAGTGGTAAAACGACGGCGATTCATTTTATTCGTCAGTGGTTAGATGATCACAATATTCCATACATAATGACGCGTGAACCGGGTGGCACGCCACTTGCCGAAGAAATTCGTCAGCTTATTTTGTCCCCACGTGATGAAGCGGTAAATGATGTGACTGAACTATTGCTTGTTTTTGCAGCAAGAGCCCAGCATTTAGCGGAAAAAATTCAACCCGCATTAGAAAAAGGGATTTGGGTGATCAGCGATCGCTTTTTGGATTCAAGTTACGTTTATCAAGGTAAGGCACGTGGTGGTGATATCGCCATGCTTGATCAATTGGCAAATTGGATCGTAGGCGATAATAAGCCTGACGCCACATTGGTTTTAGATGTGCCTGTTGAAGTAGGGCAAGAACGCGTTGTACAGCGTCAACATCAAGACCGTTTAGACAAAGAGTCACTAGCATTCCATCAAAAAGTTCGTGATGGTTTTCTTGAGAGAGCGAAAGCGGACCCTAAAAGAGTTAAAGTTGTTGATGCTAGTCAGTCTTTAGAATCAGTCAAAAAACAGATTGAAGAGCAGCTGGCAAAACTAAACAAAACTTGGGCTGGTGACTGTTAGATGGCAAATATTGCTGATTGGTTGATTCCGTGTTTGCGCCAAGTTCAGGTGCTGAAACAAACCAAAAGCCTTTCTCATGCGTTATTAATTACTGGTGCTGATGGCGTTGGGCAAGAAGAACTTGCCCATGAAATGGTAAAAGATTTAATGTGCGAAAGGGATCAGGCTGCCGCGTGTGGGTCCTGTCATTCTTGTCAGCTGATGAGTGCTGATACGCACCCTGATTTTCGCGTTTTAGATGGCGAAGCCTCAACGATAAAAGTTGATCAAGTTCGTTTATTGGTTCGTCAAATTAGCCAAAAGCCCCAAGTCGGTCAAAATAAAGTCGTATTAATTACTCACGCACAAGCGATGAATATTAATGCAGCCAATGCTGTATTAAAAGCACTTGAAGAACCTGCCGATAGAACCTTTTTTGTGTTGACTAGTTCTGAATCTACTAGCCTTTTACCGACGATTCGTAGCCGTTGTTTATTGGTTAACGTGCCGACCCCGAGTATGAGTGACGTTAAATCATGGTTGATGCAGCAACCAGATGGTGAAACCTTAAGTTCGTTGTTTTGGTTAACCACTCAGCCGTTTCGTTTATTGACGATTCAGCAGCAAGGTAAAACTCAACTGTACGCAGCTTTGCCTGATCAATTGGCTGCTATGTTACGAGGCTCTTCATCAGTCTCGGCTGTATTGAAAGGGCTAGACAGTAGCAATATTGAAGATTACTGCAACGGCTTAGCGGCGATTCTTCACCAATGCATTTGCCACTCTACTGGTGCGCCTATTGATGAAGCACTTCAAGGGATTTATGACACGCTGATTGCTCGTCTAGGTATTCAAACTCTCATGCTGCGCTATCAATCGTTGCAAAAATTGAAGTCAGACCTTCAAAAAACAAATTTAAACCCCATTATGCAACTCACACACGAATTGAATCAGTGGTAAACCAACTATGTTAATTGATACCCATTGCCATCTTGATATGCTCGATCTGGCTCCACATAACAATGATATAAATTCCGTCATTGATGCCGCGTACCGCAAGGGCGTAAGACAGCTAGTTACTATTTCTGTCGATCTTAACAAAATGGATGCCGTGCTTGGTTTTACCAACCGTGACGGAGTCTACGCGAGTTGTGGTGTGCATCCATTACAGAGTGAAGGTCTTGTTACCGACGAGAATCTACTGCGCCAGTACGCTGCTGATCCAAAAGTAATCGCGATCGGTGAAACGGGTTTAGATTATTTTTATGAAGCATCAGCAGAGGCTCATGAGGCTCAGAAGGTGAGTTTTATTCATCATCTTAAAGCAGCTGGCAGCCTTGGCCTACCTGTGATTGTTCATACCAGAAATGCAAAAGAAGACACTTTGTCTTTGATCAAGCAATATGGCAATCGTGATAGTGCTGGTGTGCTGCATTGTTTTACTGAAGATTACGACATGGCAAAAGCGGCATTAGATGAAAACTATCTGATTTCTATTTCTGGCATTGTGACATTTAAAACCGCACAAGATCTAAAAGAAACCGTTCGCAAGCTACCATTAGAATCTTTGATTGTTGAAACAGATTCGCCTTATTTAGCGCCCGTACCTTATCGTGGTAAAAAAAATGAGCCCCAGTATGTTTCTGAAGTGGCCCAATATGTGGCGGATCTAAAAGGCATTCGTTATGAAGCCTTATTAGAAGCGACTGCTGCTAATTTCCATAGAGTTTTTGGAAAAGCCGATCCGCAGCTTCAGCTACAGAGCTTTCTCCAAGGTACAGTGTAATCGAGTAACAAAAAGTTGGGCAACTGATGTTCGTTTGCTAATAAAGTAGTGATATTTCCTCTTCTATATAGTCGAAGTGAAATCAGAGTGTTAGTCTCAACGTATTGTATTTATTTAAAATATTTGAAAGAAGAGCCTTCTTCTTTCACAAGCCTATTTTTGCATGGCTTGTTAGACATAAGGAAATCCATTGATGTCCAACATGGTTACTTCTCTACCGTATCAAGCTCTTTCAGCCAAAGTTCCTGCTGATCACCTAACCTTCAAAACATTAAACGATATTGAGCCACTCAGCGGTATTTTGGGGCAAGAGCGTGCGGTTGAGGCCATTCAATTTGGTGTGGCGATGCAGCGCCCAGGCTACAATATTTTTGCTATGGGAGATTCAGGCACTGGTCGTTCTTCTTATGTATTAAGCTACTTAAAAAGTGAGGCGAAACGCCGTCCAGCACCTAATGAATGGGCTTATATTAATAACTTTACTGAAAGCCATCGCCCGAAAGCATTAGAGTTTTCTCCGGGTCAAGCGTCTGAATTTGAAAAAGAGATTCGTGCGTTAATTGATGGCCTGATGGTTACCTTCCCAGCGGCTTTTGAAAACCCAACGTATCAGCAACAGAAAAGTGTTATTGACCGTGCTTTTAACGATCAATACGAAGCAGCAATTAATAAAGTAGAGCGTGTGTCTGGCAAAATTGGCGTCGCTATGTTTCGTGACGCATCTTCTGTCAGTTTTGCTCCTATGAAGGATGGCAAAGCTTTAGAAGAAAATGAGTTTGCCGCATTAACCGATGACGAGCGCGATGCATTTCAAGAAGGTGTTTCGACACTTGAAGGGTTGCTTAATGAAGAGTTGTTGGGCTTACCGCAATGGAAGCGCGCAACTTATGAGCAAATTCGCCAGCTAAATTTAGATACTGTCAAAGAAGCGCTAGACCCATTAATGTCTGGGTTGTTTGAAAAGTACAAAGATGATGCTGACATTAGTGCGCATTTAAAAGCGTTGAGAGATGATTTAGACAAAACCATCATTGATCAAATGGCTGACGATAAAGCGTCTGAAAACCGGGATGAAATCGGTCGTCGTCAGTTTTATGAAGAACTGTATTTGCCAAATATCGCTATTACTCATGAAACGAATGGTGGGCAGCCTGTGGTGTACGAGCCACATCCTACTTACCGTAACTTATTTGGTCAGGTAGAACACAGTAGCGATCAAGGTATGTTGGTAACAAGCTACCGTTTGATTCGTTCTGGTAGTTTGCATGCTGCCAATGGTGGTTACTTAATTTTAGACGCCGAAAAGCTGCTAACAGACCATTATTTATGGGAAGCTCTTAAGCGTGCATTAAAGAGCAAGACCATCAAAATTGAGCATCCTTATGCTGACATGGGCTTGATGAATACCACAACTCTATCGCCGCAGGATTTGCCTTTACAGGTGAAAGTGGTATTGATCGGAGCGCGTGATATTTATTACTTGTTACAAGATGCGGATCCTGATTTCCAGGAAATGTTCCGAGTCTTAGTCGATTTCGACGATACTCTAAAACGCTCTAAAGATTCTGAACTGTCCTTTGCTCGCCTAATGAAGGACAGAGTGGATAAAGAAGAATACGCCAACGTAACTCGTGATGGCGTTGCCGCTTTGATCGAATACAGCAGTCGTTTAGCTGAACATCAACGTGAAATGGCGGCAAAAATTGGTGACGTGTTCGAATTGTTAGGTGAGGCCGATTTTGTTCGTCAGATGGCGAAAGACAGTGAAATCACTGCAGACCACATTTCGCGTGCTTTGAAAGCGAAAAAACATCGAACAGGTCGAGTCAGTGAGAAAATCATTGAAGAGATCATCGAAGGTACGGTGTTGCTAGAAAGTGACGGTTATGCAGTGGGTAAAATTAACGGTTTAACCGTTATGCAGATAGGTGATAGTAGCTTTGGTGCCCCTGCTCGTATTTCCACAACGGTTTATCCTGGTGGCAAAGGCATTATTGATATCGAAAGAGAGTCTAATCTCGGTCAAAATATTCACTCTAAAGGTGTGTTGATCTTGTCTGGTTATCTTGGCAATAAATACGCTCAGCGCTTTCCATTAGATATTTCTGCTTCTATCGCTATGGAGCAGAGTTACGGTTATATCGATGGTGACAGTGCTTCTACAGCAGAATTATGCTGTTTGCTGTCCGCATTGATTCAGGTCCCTCTACGTCAGGATCTAGCTATTACTGGTTCGTTAAATCAGTACGGTGAAATTCAGGCCATTGGTGGCGTAAATGAAAAAATTGAAGGTTTCTTTAATGTCTGTAACGCGCGCGGATTAACTGGCACACAAGGTGTGATTATACCTAAATCTAATGCCGTTAATTTGATGTTGAGCGACGAGATTGTCGACGCTGTTCAAGCGGGGATGTTCCATGTTTACGCCATCTCTACCGCCGACGAAGCCTTGCATTTACTGACTGGCATTGAGCCTGGTATTGCCGATGAAGAGGGCGAATACCCAGAAGGTTCGGTATCTGCTCGAGTAATCGAACGACTAGAAGAAATATCTAAGCTTGGTGAAGAAGAGGAAGATGAAGACGACGACTCTGAAGAAGAATCTAATGAATCTTCAAAAACAGATAAAGATAAAAAATCTGAGAAAGTGAAGAAACCAGAAAAAGATAAAAAATAAATGGCGAAGTAAGGGAGTTGTTGCAAGATCTTCCTAGTGCTTGCCATTGGTTCTTTTGATGATTTTAGTCTTGCACTTAGAGTCTACTAAAGAAAAAACCGTATAATAGAGGTCGTCTGCTTTGACATAAACATAGCTGGCGACCTCTTTTCTTTTGCTAGGAAGGTGCTTTTTTAAGACCAAAGCATTTTTAAATGTTTTTCCACTCATGTACTTTTGCGCATCCTTGTCTGCTGCAAGTTTTGCGTCAAAGTCGCTGCATTCTGCGAAAGTAAAACTGCTTATGGTTAGACTGAACAGAACAAGTAATTTGTATCTAAACTTAAAAATATTGAACTCCCTTATCATTCAAATGACTAATCTATCTGACGAGGTAATAAAGTTTGTAAGATACACGTCAAACACCTTAAATGTCATTAGTGAATTAGATTACAAGGTTAAAGTAGTTATAACGATTACAATATAGTAGGTGTTTTTTTCAACGAGCATGTTATTTTAAGTGAATTGTTTTTATGCGAGTCGTTAAGCCTCATTTTTAAAATATTTTGGATGAAAGGTGTATTTATGAAAAAAGGTCTTCTTACTGCTGCAATTATTTCTATTTCTTGCTCATCTACTTTATTTGCTGCTTCATGTGATGATACTACGTTGCATAGCTACATGGAGCATATCAAAGATGAGATGCGCTCCATGTCCTCAGATGTAAAGTCTGGTGACAATGAATCTGCTGCTAAACGAGCAAATACCTTGATTACGTACTTCGAGAAGGCACGTACTGAAACACCTTATAAATTCACGGCTGAAAACTTGCAAGGCAATGAATTAAAAGATCAAAAAGCAGAATACACGAAAGTGGTTGATGACACTATCGTGGTACTGAAAGATCTAGAGGTGGCATTGCAGTCTGGTGATTCCTCTAAAGTGAAAGAGTTGCTTGGTGCGATGGGCAACCAAAGAAAAACTGGTCACAGTTCTTTTAAAGCAAATTGCTAGTTCTGCTGGATGACCTAGCATGAATTCACTGCTACAATGCGCGCGATAAAGAGAGGATATTATGGCTCGTGTTAAAAAATCGCGCAGTATGCGTGGCAAACTTGGAAAAACTGGTTCAAAAGAGATGATGAAAGAGCAAAACAAAGCTCGTAAATCCTCACCAACTCGCCGTTTTGTAACTAAAAAATCCAAGGAACGCAAAGAACAAGCGCACAAAAAACTTGAACGATTAGGATTGCTTCCAGAAAAAGAAGCTGGGGCAGCACCTGTGCGTCCTCGTCGTTTTGTTTTCGTAAAACCTGTTGATGAAAAAGCAGAGCAAGCGGAAGCTATGGAAAACGCTAACAACATCGATACGGATAGTGAAGATCTGTCACTAGACGAATTGTTGTCTGCCTTTACTGAGCAAAAGTAAATAAATAAACGTAAAATAAAAAAAGGCTGCTGATGCAGCCTTTTTTTATGCTAAAAAAGCACCCTAGAATAAAAAATATTAACTAGGGTAATCTGATAGATAGGTGATAAGTGTGAAAGCTTCTGTTCCGATGTCGAGTGTTCGCTATCTTTTAAAAGCAGTTGAAGGTCAAGGATTAGACCGTCAGTCAGTGTTAGAGAGTTTAGAGCTAACACAAGATGAAATAGAACAGAGTGACTCATTTCCCGCTTATCGGTACGGTATGCTTTATCAGAAAATTATGTGGCTTATGCAAGATGAGTCATTTGGGATGCTGAGCGGTGGTAAAGTGCCAAATGGTACGTTCAGAATGATGTGTCTTTGTATCATACATGCACGAAGCCTTGCTCATGCTTTGTATCGTTGCAGTGATTTCTATGAAATTTGCCGAGGTCCAACGGTTAAGCCTGTGTTGATTAAAAAAGGTCGTTTCGCCATGGTGACCTTTGCACCTTTGGACTCTTCTGAAGAAAATATCAGCGAGCTGGTTGTGCCTGAGTCAAAAGAGCAGCTAAGAACAACCCTTTCTATGTGGCATCATTTTATTTGTTGGTTAATTGGTCGTCGATTAAATTTGAAAGCGGCTTACTTCACCAGTGAGCGACCAGACGATGTTGAATATTATAAAACTCTTTTCCAATCCGAGGTTAAATTCAACCAACACGCCAACGCTTTAGTATTTCCTGCCAGTTATCTTGATATGCCTATTGTGCAAACAGAAGACAGTTTAAGAGGCTTTTTAAAAACCGCGCCATACCAGTTGTTGGTGATGGTTGAAAATGACAACAGTTTGAAATCACAAGTCATGGCTATGCTAGGAAAGGATTTCTCCCGAGAAATGCCGAGTGCGGATGAAGTAGCGAGTGCGCTTAATATGAGTGTATCCACATTGCGACGACGTCTAAATGACGAAAAAACCTCCTACCAGAACATCAAAGATGACTGTCGTAAAGAAGCGGCGATTACTTATATGAACGCGCCTCAACTCAGTATCAACGATATCGCCGCGTTAATGGGATTTGATGAACCTAGTGCTTTTTTCCGTTCTTTTAAAAAATGGACGGGGATGACGCCAGGCGAATATCGAAAAAGTGAGGAATACTTAAAGTTTGGCAAAGCAATGAAACGCCTATAAATTATACCTTTAACGCTTTTTATTTTATGCCGTGAATGTATTTGTCAGAAATATAGGCCTGAATTGTTATTGAGAGATTTGCTTTATTTTTCCATTCTATAGGCATAAATCCGCTCGGATAACTAACCGGAGAATAAAAAATGAGCGAATACCTATATCCAATCAATGACATTCTATTCAGCTTACGTTCCGTTGCTAAAACTGAGCGCCTTACACCTTATTTAGAAGATGCTGTCGATAACGATCTATTAGAGGCGATTCTTGGGGAGGCTGGTAAATTAGCTGAGCAAGTTATCGCGCCTATCAATGCCAGTGGTGACAAAGAAGGTTCTCGGGTAGAGAATGGCGAGGTTATTGAGGCTAAGGGCTTTAAAGAGGCTTTCAAGGCGTATTCAGAAGGAGGTTGGATCGGCCTATCTGGCGATCCAGAATACGGCGGACAAGGCCTTCCTTCTTATGTCGCAACGGCTGTTAACGAAGGCGTTCAAGCGGCTAACCTAGCTTTTTCCCTATGTCCTTTGTTAAGTCTAGGGGCAATCGAGGCGATTAGCTTGCATGCCAATGATGAGCTAAAGAGCCTTTACCTTCCAAAAATGTTGGCTGGCGAATGGGCCGGCACAATGAACTTAACTGAGCCTGCTGCAGGTTCTGATCTCGCCGCCATTGCTTGTAAGGCAACGCCTGACGGCGACGTATTTCGTATCAAAGGGCAAAAAATATTTATCACGTGGGGTGATCACCAAATGAGTGACAACATCATTCATTTGGTATTAGCTCGTCTTCCAAATGCTCCTGATGGTGTGAAAGGCATTTCGCTGTTTATCGTGCCAAAATTCCTTTTAGATGACCAAGGTGAGCCTGCTCAGCGTAATGATGTTCATGTGGTTTCTGTTGAACATAAAATGGGCATCCATGCGTCACCAACTTGTGTGATGAGCTTTGGTGATAAAGAAGGTGCTGTTGGCTACCTTGTTGGTCAAGAAAACGAAGGCATCAAAGCCATGTTCACCATGATGAACAATGCAAGACAGGGTGTCGGCTTGCAAGGGTTAGCTATATCAGAGCGAGCTTATCAACAAGCGTTAACCTATGCTCAAGAACGTAAGCAGGGCATGAATGCTGAGCGAACAGGTCGTGCCGCTATCATCGAGCATCCTGATGTATTGCGTATGCTGATGACGATGAAGTCGCAAATAGATGCCATGCGCTCTCTTATTTATGTGGCAGCGGTTGAAAATGACATGTCACACCTTGCTTCAGGAGATGATCAAAAACACGCCATCGCTCGAACCGCTCTTTATACTCCGATTGTTAAAGGATGGATCACTGAGCAAGCTCAAGAAATCACTTCTTTAGCGGTTCAAGTACACGGTGGTATGGGATTTATTGAAGAAACTGGTGTTGCTCAGCACGCACGTGATGCACGAATTCTACCAATTTATGAAGGTACAAATGGCATACAAGCAATTGATTTGATTGGTCGTAAATTGTATGCCGATAAAGGCCAGTCAATGACCTTGCTGTTGGCAGATATAGAAACTGAGCTTCATTCTTGGCAGCAACCTAATGTTTGTATTCATGCTGATAAAATAAAACCTGTACTTGAGCAGGCTAAACAAGCAACAGCAAGCTGTTTGGCCGCAATGGAAAAAAATCCTGTCTTAGGTACGGGCTTAGCGTATTCTTATATGATGCTAATGGGATATTTGATTGGCGCGTGGTTGCAAGTAAGAGCATTACACGCCGCACAGGATGATGAAAAATTGAATGAATCGCAGAAAAATTCTTGGGAGCATTCTGTCGCATTTTATTGCGATCATGTTTTGCCACGTGCTTTGGGCCATGTTCATTCAATAATGTTTGGGTCAACAACTGTTGACAATCTAAACAAAAATGCTTTCAATCGATAAAAAGTATTTTATGACCATAAAGAATGTCCTAAAAAATAATAACGGGAGGCAACATGTCAGATAGAGAAGTAATGGAATTTGATGTTTTAATCGTCGGTGGTGGACCTGCTGGGTTATCTGCTGCCTGCCGTATTATGCAAAAAGCGCAGGATGAAGAAAAAGAAATCAGCGTTTGTTTGGTTGAAAAAGGCTCTGAAATTGGAGCGCACATATTATCTGGTGCCGTAGTCGATTCAAAAGCCTTAGCTGAGCTTTTTCCTGAATGGCAAGAAATGGATGCGCCATTAAATACAAAAGTAAACGTTGACGAACTTCATTGGTTAGGCTCAGAGAGTGCTTCGAAAAAATTCAGTAATTGGATGATTCCAAAGACACTACATAACGATGGCAATTATATTATTAGCCTTGGCAACCTATGTCGCTGGCTTGCAGAGCAAGCTGAATCTTTGGGTGTAGAAGTCTTTCCTGGTTTTTCTGCAGCGCATGTTGCTTATGATGATAAAGGCAATGTGGAAGGTGTTATTACGGGAGATATGGGTTTAGCGGCTGATGGCTCTGAAAAAGATGGCTTTATGCCGGGCATGTTACTCAAGGCTAAATACACCATTTTTTCTGAAGGTTGTCGTGGCCATTTAGGCAAAGAGCTTCTTGCTCGTTTTGAGTTGGATAAAGATAAGGCTCCTCAACATTATGGTCTTGGTATAAAAGAGCTGTGGGATGTTCCTGAATCTCAAAGTAAACCGGGCACCGTTATTCATACTGCTGGTTGGCCGTTAGGCAATGAAGCCGGAGGCGGCGGTTTTTTATATCATTTAGAAAGTAATCAGGTGGTGGTTGGTCTCATTGTCGACTTAAACTATAAAAACCCATACCTAAGTCCTTATGAGGAATTCCAGAAATACAAGCACCATCCTGTTATTTCTGAGCATTTGAAAGGCGCAAAACGCGTTTCTTATGGCGCTAGGGCAATTGCAAAAGGCGGCTGGGCCTCGTTGCCTAAAATGAGTTTCCCAGGTGGTTTGCTGATTGGCTGTGATGCCGGTACGTTAAACCCTGCCAAAATCAAAGGTACTCACACCGCAATGAAGAGCGGGATGTTAGCGGCAGAAAGCATTTATGATGCACTACAGTCAGAAGCGCCTGCAGCAGATCTGGTTCAATTTAATGACGCTATGCGTAATTCTTGGTTAGGAAAAGAATTACAGCAAGCACGTAACTTTGTACCTGTGATGCATAAGTTTGGTACTTTCTGGGGAGGCGCTTATAACTGGTTGGATCAGAATGTTTTTTCAGGCGGCTTGCCATTCACATTTAATGATATGACACCCGACTATGCATGCATGGAGCTAGCTGAAAAACATGTGGCTCCAAAGTATAAAAAACCAGATGGATTATTAAGCTTTGATAAGCTGTCTTCTGTATTTTTGTCGAATACTAATCATGAAGAAAATCAACCGTGTCATTTGCAATTAAAAGATGCGGCTATTCCGATCCAAAGCAACCTACCTAAATACAATGAGCCCGCTCAACGGTACTGTCCAGCGGGTGTATATGAAGTTGTTGAGTCCAATAATGAATCCATTTTTCAGATAAACTCACAAAACTGTATTCATTGTAAAACTTGTGACATTAAAGACCCTGCACAAAATATCACATGGGTAACACCAGAAGGTTCTGGTGGACCAAACTACCCAAATATGTAGTAGCACAAAGCGTTAGAGTAAACGGATCACTTATATGTGCTCCGTTTGTTCTTATTCATTACTGGATTTCACTTTTTGACTGATTAATAATAGTGTCCAACAAAAAGGGGAATCCTATGCGCTTGTGGGTCGATGCTGACGCCTGTCCAAATGTTATTAAAACCATTCTTTTTCGTGCTGCTGAACGTCTTGAAATCTCCTGCATTTTGGTAGCCAATCAAGCCATTTCTATTCCCCCATCAAAATGGATCGAACGCCGTGTGGTAAGTTCTGGCTTCGATGTCGCGGATAATTACATTGTCGATAATATCGATACTCAAGATTTGGTAATCACTGCAGATATTCCTTTGGCATCAGATGTGATCGAAAAAGGCGCCTTAGCAATTAACCCACGTGGTGAACTTTATACAAAAGAAAATATTAAACAGCGCTTGAGTATGCGAGACTTCATGGAGCAAATGCGTTCTTCTGGTATTCAGACGGGTGGCCCTGCGGTGTTTAGTCAACAAGACAGAATGGCTTTTGCCAATACGTTGGATAAGTTACTGGCACAAAGAATCAAGTAAAGGTTTCCTATTGAGGAATCTGGAAAGTGTTTGATGAATACTTTCCAGATTATTCAATGTTTATAGGTGATTTTATATGAAAAAAATCGTGGTTGTTGGCGGTGGTGCCGGTGGTTTGGAATTGGTTACTAAGCTAGGGCATAGCTTTGGTAAAAAACGCCAAGCAGAGATCGTACTTATTGATAGAAGCCAGACACATATTTGGAAGCCTCTGTTACATGAGGTGGCAACCGGCTCTCTAGATATCAATAACGAAGGCGTCAACTACAGAGCCCATGCCGCTAAACACCACTATCAGTTTCAATTAGGTACTTTGATGGGAGTTGATCCTGAAGCGCGTACTTTAACGTTGGATTCTCTTTCTGATGATATGGGTCACATTGTTCTTCCTGAACGCTCTATTTCTTATGATATTCTCGTCATGGCAGTAGGGAGTGTGAGTAACGATTTTGGTACACCTGGTGTCTTAGAACACTGCTATTTCCTAGACTCTCATAAACAAGCGGAACGTTTCCAGCAGGCGCTTTTAAATCAGTTCTTACGTGTTCACCAGGAAGGAACGGATGCCAAGTTAAAGCTAGCCATTGTTGGTGGTGGCGCAACGGGCGTTGAATTGTCTGCAGAGTTGTTCCATGTGGCTGATATGCTTAAAGCTTACGGCATGCCGGAAATGTCTGGTAAACGAGTCAATATTCAACTTATCGAAGCTGGCCCACGAATTTTAGCGGCTTTGCCAGATCGAATTGCTTCATTAGCAACGAAAGAGCTGATCCGTTTAGGCGTTACTGTTAGTCAAAGTACACGCGTTGTACGTGCTTATGATGGCGGTTTTCAAACAGCGGATGAGAAAAATATTGAAGCAGATTTAATGATTTGGGCAGCTGGTGTAAAAGCACCCGATTTTGTTGCCAAGATTGAAGGCTTCGAAACCACAAGAAACAACCAGATATTGGTTAAAGGGACATTACAGACAACAGGGTTTGAAAATATTTATGTCATTGGCGACTGTTGTGCTTGCAAACAAGCTGATGGTTCTTTTGTTCCACCTAGGGCCCAGTCTGCTCACCAAATGGCATCGTTAGTCTTTGAAAATATTAAGGCGTCTTTCTTGAGTGAGCCATTGAAAGAATATACTTACAAAGATTATGGGTCCTTGGTTAACCTGAGCCGTTACAGCACAGTGGGGAACTTAATGGGTAATCTCATGGGGGGCTCTATGTTTATAGAAGGCCGCATTGCTCGTTTCGTTTATGTGTCTCTATATCGGCTTCACCTTATTGCGATACATGGCTGGTTTAAAGCAACAGTAATCATGGCTGCGCAAAAGATCGGCAAGGTTGTTAAGCCAAAGCTGAAACTACATTAATCTCTAGCTTACATAAGCAACATAGAAACCGAGTCATTATGAACTCGGTTTTTTTTGGCTTCAAATATCTGGTCTAGCGATTATTGTGCTAAAGCTTGACCTATGTGCTACCCATAGGTTTTACACTAAGGTTACAGTTTAGATATTTCAAAGGAGTTTCTATGCGAGTGAGTGAACTAGCAAAAAAAGCTAATGTGACAGCTGAAACAGTTCGTCACTACACTAGGCTTGGGCTGATCAACGCAGAGCGAAACCCAAACAATGGTTATCAGCTATACGATAAAGTGGCATTACAGCGACTAAATTTCATTCGCCAAGCCAGTGATTTAGGTTTTAGCTTAAAACAAATTGAGGAGATTTTTCATCAATCTGACAGTGGTGATTCACCTTGTCCTATGGTTCGCGATTTGTTGGAAAAGAAAGTTCCTGAAACAAAATTAAAGATAGCTCAACTACAGGCGCATTTAGTCAAAATGGAAGACGCGTTAGCAGCTTGGGAAAATATGCCAAATGGTGCACCTGATGGGCATTCAATCTGCTGTTTGATTGAAGACTGGGAAGATGCCAAGTAAGGCGATCAATAGCTATATAAGAGGAGGGTAGAAATGACGTATCCAGAACCAAAACCAGCTGATCAAATGACAAGGCTAACGTTAAATGTTACTGGCATGTCTTGCCAAGGTTGTGTGTCAAAAGTTCGCAAACTCATTCAAGAAAAAAGTCCTGAATCGACCATCGAAGGTATGCCGAAAGAGCATAGATTAGTGGTTACATCGGATTTGGACTTAGCTGCTATTGAAGCTAGTGTCCAGAAAGCCGGATATAAATCATTAGGCTTATTTGATGATAGTGAGCTTGCTCAATCAAATAATGGGCAAGAATCCAACGAAGCAAACACAGTAAGCAAAGAACAAGACAGTACAGACAAAATAGATAGTTCATTCAGCTACCAATTTTCTATTGGTGGAATGACCTGTGCTGGTTGCGTTAATACGGTACAAAAGGCACTGTCGAATTCTGCCGATGTTGTTTCCGCCGACGTTAACTTCGCTAACCATACTGCGCAAGTCATCACCAAAGGTTCTTCGGACGCATTAATCAAAGCGGTGGAGGATTCAGGTTATCAAGCAAGTCTTATTCTTGATGCAGAAAAAAGCGAAGAAGAGCGAGGTGAAAGAGAGTTAGCGGAATATCATCATAAATGTAAATCGTCAGCGCTGGGTTTAGGCTTAGGAATTCCCTTGATGCTGTATGGCCCGTTTGGCGGAAATATGATGGTGAGCTCGCTCATCGAAAGGATGATCTGGTTTGTGGTTGGTGTTGCAACACTGTTGATTATGGTGAGTGCGGGTAAACATTATTTCCGTGGTGCATGGAAAGCCTTTACCAGCCATCAGGCTAACATGGATTTATTAATCGCTTTGGGTACTGGTAGCGCTTGGTTATATTCCATGTTGGTTGTGTTGGCTCCAATAAGTTGGTTGCCAGATAGCGCTCGCCACTTATATTTTGAAGCAGCCGTGATGATCATTGGTTTAATCAACCTTGGTCAAGCGTTAGAGCTTAGAGCGCGTCGTAAAACAAGCCAAGTCTTACATCGACTTTTAGACCTACGTCCTAAAATGGCCACTCGAGTAGATGGAGTTACAGAGTCTCGTATTAGCGTGACAGATATCAAGGTGAATGACATCTTGAGAGTTCGTTCTGGTGATAAGATTCCTGTTGATGGAGAAGTTTTAGAAGGCCTTTCAGCAGTAAACGAATCTATGCTGACAGGTGAAGCTGCGCCAATAGAAAAAAACGCAGGCAGCTTGTTATCTGCTGGCACGATAAACGGCCAAGGTAGTTTGTTGTTCAAAGCAACTCGTATTGGTTCCGATACCTTACTCGCGCAGATTATAACCATGGTCGGTAAGGCACAGAACTCAAAGCCACCGATTAGTGTGCTAGCCGACAAAGTGTCTTCTATTTTTGTACCAAGCGTAGTCATTATCGCTATTTTGACGGCACTTTTGTGGTTTAACCTTTCTATATTTGGTGTGGGCAATGAATCCGTCTTCTCATATATGTTGGTAACGACCATCTCGGTACTGATAATTGCTTGTCCGTGTGCTTTGGGGCTAGCAACACCTATTTCTACCATGATAGGGATTGGTAAAGCGGCAGAATATGGTGGCCTTATTCTAAACGGTGAAGCCTTACAAAGAGCGAGTGAATTGACCGTTGTCGTGCTGGATAAGACTGGCACGATTACAGAAGGTAAACCGAAAGTCGTTAATGAAATATTAAGTGAGCAAGTTCATAAAGGTTTGGTGGCACAAGTCGTTTCAGCTCTAGAGGCGCGAGCCAATCATCCTTTGGCGGATGCTTTATTGGAGCATTGTCAGAAGGATGCAGCAGAAAAAGAAAGTGTTGCTCTCGATGAGTTTGAGTCACTGGTTGGTTTAGGTGTGAGAGGAAGTATTGAAGGGAAGGCTTATTATCTTGGTAACGAGCGCCTGATGAAAGAAAAGGGCATCTCTATAGATTTGCTCGCTTCTGATGATCTACATAATGCAGCAACCCGTGTCTATCTCTCGGATGAAGCTGCGTTAATGGCTGTTTTTTATATTGAAGATCCCATTAAGGAAGGCGTCAAATCGGCTATTTCGAACTTCAAACAACAAGGCCTCAAAGTTGTCATGCTGACTGGCGACAACCCAGAAACGGCTGCTTCAGTTGCCAACATGGTAGGTATTGAAGATTATCATGCGCAACTGATGCCAGACGATAAACTGAACTGGGTTAAGAAACTTCAGTCTCAAGGTGACGTGGTTGGAATGGTTGGTGATGGCATTAACGATGCGCCAGCTTTAGCTCAGGCAGATGTGGGCTTTGCGATGGGAGCAGGAACCGACATTGCGATGGAAAGCGCAGATATCACTTTGATCCATAATGACTTAAACGGCGTCGCAGATGTTATTCAGATAAGTACCGCTACGTTAAGGAATATCAAACAAAATTTATGGGGGGCATTTGCTTATAACAGTTTAGGTATTCCTATTGCAGCAGGGATTTTATTTCCGTTTACGGGATGGTTGTTGAGTCCAGTTATTGCTGGTGCTGCAATGGCCCTCTCGTCTGTAACGGTTGTCACTAATGCTAATCGACTTAGATGGTTCCGTATTTCTCGCTCTAATCTAGAAAGTACTGAGGAGGTTAAATGAGCATACTCATTAATGCGCTAGGTGTTTTGCTAATCCTATTTGTTGTCTATTGGTTTTGGTGGCCAACCCACCAGAAGCAGACTAAAAAGCACAGCAAGAATAAGTAAAGGCATCTTTCAATAAGCAATGGCTCAGCAAGTGTTGTAAAATAACCTCGAAGATCAATAAGCCAAGAGCACAAGCTCTTGGCTTATTTCGTTTTCAATCTTAAATCGTCACTCTTGTTTATTAATCTTGAATCAAATATCGGAGCTTTTATGCTTGCTTATCAGTGGGGGATTTTTGCCATTGCCCTGGGTACTTTCGGAATAGGGACAACTGAATTCATGCCCATGGGCTTGTTACCAGTTATTGCTGATGGCGTGAATGCATCCATTCCGGCTGCGGGTTTATTGATTAGCGCCTATGCTGTCGGTGTCATGATAGGTGCGCCATTAATCACTTTATATTTAACGCGTTATAGCCATAAAACGTCTTTGCTCGCCTTAATGGTGGTTTTTGTCGTTGGTAACATACTTTCTGCAATTTCTGTTAATTACGAGACCTTCTTGGTATCACGAATTATTACCAGTCTTTCCCATGGTGCTTTTTTCGGGATTGGTGCTGTTGTCGCTATGAATTTGGCACCTTTTCATAAAAAAGGCTCAGCGGTAGCGTCGATCTTTTTGGGCTTAACCATTGCCAATATCGTTGGTGTTCCGATTACCACTTGGTTAGGGCAAAATTTTGATTGGCGTATTTCATTTGCAGTGACAGCTTTATTGGGTGTGGTGGCTTTTTTCGGTATTAGCCGCAGCTTGCCCGTTATGCCACGAGCTGAAAAGCCTAATGTGAAATCAGAACTTAAAGCGATCATGCAGCCAGCAGCACTGCGCGCTTTTGCGACTACGGTGATGTGTGCAGGTTCAATGTTTACGCTTTATACCTATATCGCGCCGATCATGCAGACATTGGCTCAAGCTTCAGATAACGCTATTGCAACCATGCTAATGCTGGTCGGCATTGGTTTTACCCTAGGGAACTACATAAGCGGAAAAGTGACCGATAAATCGCCAGATCTTGCCTTGTTTGTTTTTTTAGGATTACAGGTGCTTGTTTTGTTGATGTTTCGTTTTACCGCAACGACGCTAATTGGGGCTGGCGTAACAACTTTGTTATGGGGTGTTGTTATCTTTGGCAGCGGACCGCCATTACAAATGCAGGTAATGAAAATCGCAGATCAAGCACCAGGCTTAGCATCTTCTATAAATATTGGTGCATTTAACTTAGGAAATGCTTTAGGGGCGGCTCTGGGTGGATTGGTCATTAGTATTGGTTTCAGCTTTGATTGGATTCCAACCGCGGCAGCAGTGTTGTCTTTCCTCGCACTTGTTATGGTTTGGTTGAATCGTCGTAAATCTAACAATATCACTAAAGATAATCTAGAAGAAAAGTCTGTTTAAAATGTTATAGCGGAAAAGAGGTGCTGAACGTGCCTCTTTTTTTATGCTATAACTTCAAGCGTAGTATGAGTGAGTAATTCGCTCGCAGACTTAAACCAATGTAATGGATGTACAGTTTGACCGCATTAAAAAGTAAATTCCTAAAACTCAATCGACTTATTTTATTTTTAGCACTAACCGCCACTGTTTTAACCTTTGTAAATAGCTTTTATTCGAATTACGAAGTTCAAAAAGCGCAATTGATACAGCAAACAATAGAAGTTAATAGAGCCTATGCCAGTAAATTATCTGATACGACAGAGGTGTTCATTACTTCTTCCAAGCAGCAACTTGTTTATGCGGCAAACTCACTGTTTGACAAAATGAACAATGAAGAACGTTTAAAGGAAGAGGCCAATAGGCTTAAATTTCAAACTGATAGTTTTAATTCTGTGGTCATTAGTGATGCATCAGGTCTAACTCAAGCGGCTTCACCAGAGACTCTAGATTTAGTCGGAAGACGGCTTACCTCTGCCGGTAGTTTAGAAGCTATAGAGGAAAAAACGCTACTTATTAGTAGTCCATATCTTTCTACTCTAAAGAATTTGATTGTTTTCCTTTCTGCTCCTGTATTTGATTTTCAAGGAAATTATTTGGGTTTTCTCGGTGGGTCTATCTATTTAAAAAGCCCTAACATTTTGAGCGAGATATTGGGTGAACATAATTACAAAAATGGCTCTTATATCTATGTGATAGACCAAGACAAGCAGGTCCTTTATCACCCTGAAAAAGATCGAATTGGTTCATTTGTCGCCGAAAATGATGGTGTTGATGAAATTGTCGCCAAAAAAGAAGGAGGGTTGTTACTGACCAACAGTAGAGGGATTGATATGTTGGCAGGTTTCTCAACTATTCCTAGTACTGGCTGGATTGTCGTTACACAGAGTCCTTTAGAGTCCACATTAGTGCCTTTAACAGGCATTATGGAAAAAGTTATTTTACGTACTTTGCCCATGGCTTTAGCCGTTTTTCTATTTATTTGGCTATTTGCCCGAGCGATTTCTCGACCTCTTCAGCAGTTAGCTGATAGAGCGAGATCACTTGATAGTCCAACTGTGAATGAAGACATAGAAAGTATAGACTCTTGGTACGTGGAAAGTTTAGGTCTTAAAAAAGCCATGTTGAGTGGTGTAAAGCTTATCCATAATCAGATTGGGGAGCTTAAGCGAGACGCCGAAACCGACCCATTGACTGGTGCAAATAACCGCAGAGCTTTTGAGTTTAAACTAAAGCAGTTAGCCTTACTTGAAATGCCTTTTTCAATTTTAGCCTTGGATATTGATTATTTTAAGCGTATCAATGATAGCTATGGTCATAGTGTGGGCGATGATGTTCTTAAACAGCAAACGCAAATATTGAACCGGTTTTGTAGAGATGGCGACATGGTCGCCAGAACTGGCGGTGAAGAATTTGTGTTGTTATTGAAGCAAACTTCTTTAGAGGATGCTTTTATAATAGCAGAGCGGTTACGTGTCGCAATTTCTGATGAAACATTTGACGTCGTTGGAAACATTACGGTTTCAATTGGTATTTCAACGTGGTCAATATCAGACGGTATCAGCATAGAGAGAACGCTTTCATTAGCTGATAAAGCACTTTATCAGGCTAAAGAACAAGGTAGAAATCGCTGTATTATCGCATGATCTAAACGGTATTGGATTTTTAGGAAGAGGGTGTTTATGGTAATTCATAGACACCCTTTTTTTATCTAATCTCAAATACCAGTTTAGTAGATATACAATCAGCTCAAAACGTGATCAATAGGTTTGATTTGAGGCGGTAGATCAGTTTTTCCAAGGGCTCTATGAACATCTCGCTCAATGATTCGAACCATTGAATCGGTTGGTAAGTCATTTACATCATTGCCAAACGGATCTTCTAATTCATTGCCAATTGCATCTAATCCAAAGAACGTATAGCTGATTATTGTCGTAAATATAGGTGCTAGCCAACCTAGCGGCTCAGCCATTGCAAATGGTAACAGCAAGCAAAAAACGAATGTTGTTCTATGTAATAGAAGTGTATATGGGAATGGTAGTGGCGTATTTTTGATTCTTTCACAGTTGGCCTGAGCTTCAGATAATCCTATTAAGCGTCTTTCAAGTTCTAAATAGCGCCATTCACTTATAACACCAGCGGAAGCTAGTTTTGAGCATTTTTCACCTATCTTGCTTAAAATTGTATCTGCAGGATTATCGATAAAAGTGAGCTTATCATCAGTTATCCATTTGTTAAGGGAGATAGACTCATTATTGCCTTTTAACTTTGAATTGAGAGCATGGGCAAAGGCACAAAGCATTTTTAATAGTTCCTCGCGAGTTTGTGTATTTGATATCACAATGCTTTCGCGGCAAAAAGCACGTACTTCAATAATGATTTTCCCCCACATTTTTCTGCCTTCCCACCATCGGTCATAACATGAACTGTTCCTGAAGCTCAAACGGTAATTAACAACACACGTAAAGCTATGCGTTTGGCAATCGAGCCTTTAAGCGTCGTAAGTATAACTATCCAATTTGGATTTGGGCGAACAATCATAGGAAAGCCTAAGAGTAAGATACATTTAATAAAAAAGTTATTTGTCAGGCCAAGACTTGCTGAATTTACTCAGAATAAACATTCAGAGGGATGATTGTTTAGCATTTCAATAGAAGGATGAGTTGGCTCGCGAATGATAGAACCAGCGATCGTGGGTTCCAAGCATTAGTAATCATTAGCTGAAAATAGTCATTATGCGTATAAAACATATATTTATACTATTTCCGATAATAACATTTATCGGAAATAGTGAATGTTATTCTAATCCTATTAAGTGGCATATTTCTAAATTGTGCAAAAAAATAGCTCGTTAAATCGTTTCGTCATTTTTTTGTAACGCAATTCTTTCATTATGAGTTTTTAACTTTTAAACAATCTACTTTTGTATAGGTATTCTTATGAACAAAAACAAACTGATTATCGCTGCTTTGCTTGCTGGATCTCTTAGCGCTTGCTCTTCAATGTCTTCTGACACATCTGCTGCTTCAAAATACGATGTCGATGGATTCACTACAAAAGTTGAAGATGGACGCCTTTGGGTTTTTGAGGAAGGTTCTAAGGAATTAGAGTTCTTTAAAGAACATGGTGAGCCTGCCAAACAGTATACAAATATCGGTGCTGGCCCAGACGGTATGACGGTTAAATCCGCAAGCCAAGAAACTTTAGATAAGTATTTGTCTGCTACTAAAAAATAAGTAATAAAGACGACTCAGCTAATATACTTACGGTTAACCCCATATAAACTTTGTTGAGTTTATATGGGGTTTCTGCATTCTGGGCTATTTAGAGCTAGATGCCCTATTTAGAATTTAACCAACTCTGTAACTCAACCAGTGAACGGATTTGGTGAGTTGGTGTTATCTCTTTTGGATGCTCTTTGTTGTGATGGTTAAGCCAGCATGTATCAATGCCAAAGTTGTTTCCTCCTAAAATGTCTGACTCCAAGGTATCGCCAACCATAAGTACGTGTTCTTTGTTTGGTGAGCCCATTTGTTCAAAAGTATGTTCGAATATTTTAGGGTGTGGTTTAGCAACACCAACGGACTCTGAAGTAACCACGGGTGCGAAATATGGTAAAAAACCTGTTCGCTCTAGTCGTACTGCTTGTAACTGGACAAAGCCATTGGTGATTATGCCCATCTTGATATTGTTTGCATGCAAATACGACACGAGTTCTACCGCGCCTGGTAATGTCTTACAGATTTCCGCCATGGAATCTAAAAATTGCTTGTTAAGCTCTTTGGCGCTGATGGCTAGTCTGTCGCTCCATAATTTAAAACGACGTGTTTGTAGTTGTTCTGCATTAATCTGATTATTTTGATAATCCACCCAAAGCTGTTTGTTTACAACCTGGTATTCATCGTATTCAACTTTTTCAAAAGTGACACCATGTCGGGCAAACATGTGTTTTAAACCTGCGAAATTATCGAAATGAAAAAGCGTTTCGTCGGCGTCAAATAGGATCCATTTATATTTCATTGTTTCTACTTCTGTGCTCTTAATTTATGTACATTAATAATGTTCAGGATGAATTGCAGGCGCTAACGCAAGCACTAATGCTTGGGTGTACACGCTTTCTCTTGTCGCTACGTGATTGGTAAACAAGCCTATGGCGCCGCCTTTTTGTCGAATGTTATCAGTATTAAACAGCTCATCCATTACTTGCCCTAATTCTTCATTTGCTTGTAAGCGTTGATAAACCTTATTTGGCAGAGGTAAATTTGCTGAACGTCCTGTCATTAAATCGCCATTGCTAGCTAAAACAGCAACATAAGCAAAGGTCGCTGCGCCCTCCTCGAATTCATCGACGCCACCTTCCATGGCAACAAAGAAGTTCATATCGTTACTAGTTCTATGTTCGGAGCAATATCTGGCACGGTTTTGTGCACCAAGGCGAGTTTCCGCTTCTGTCATAGGTTGATCGGCAACACCAGACGGCGCATGCATCTCTTCACAATGAATGATGTGATTTGGAAATGCCTGCGAAAAAGCCTGTCTTGCCGCATTTACTTTGACGGGATTAGTTGATCCAACACAAACTCGAATGACAGTAGAGCCTAGTTTGATGGTCATTTACGCCTCAATTTCAAAAATAAAAAATAAAAAAAGCCGCTATGTTGTGAATAGCGGCTTGGTATTTAGTCTACTCTAGGCCTACGCTTGCCCTTTAATAATTGGCGTTGGGCAAACCACGTCGGCATTTTGCGCTCTGTGTCTTAGCAAATGATCCATAATGGTCAAAGCTAGCATTGCTTCAGCTATGGGCGTAGCGCGAATACCTACACAAGGATCATGACGACCTTTGGTAATCACTTCTATTGGATTACCAGCACGGTCGATACTTTTGCCTGGGATAGTGATGCTCGATGTTGGTTTTAGCGCCATGTGAACAACAATATCTTGTCCAGATGAAATACCGCCCAATACCCCGCCAGCGTGATTGCTTAGAAAGCCTTCAGGCGTCATTTCGTCTCGGTGTTGGCTGCCTTTTTGCTCAACAACATCAAAACCGTCACCAATTTCAACCCCTTTGACGGCGTTGATGCTCATGATGGCTTTAGCAATATCAGCATCTAATCGATCAAAAACAGGCGCTCCTAAACCAGGCATCACATTTTTAGCGATAACCGTGATTTTCGCACCGACAGAATCGCCTTCGCGACGAAGTGCAGTCATATATTCCTCAAGTTCCGGAATAGCATCGGGGTCTGGGCTAAAAAAACTGTTTTCATAGACTTGGCTTAAATCTTTGACTTCCAGTTTGATTGGACCAAGTTGTGACAAGAAACCTTGGATTTCGATACCAAATTGTTGCTTCAAGTATTTTTTGGCAATGGCGCCAGCAGCTACACGCATGGCGGTTTCACGAGCGGATGAGCGACCGCCACCACGATAATCGCGGAAGCCGTATTTTTGATCATAGGTGTAATCAGCATGAGCAGGACGGAAAGTATCTGCGATGTTGCCGTAATCTTTTGAGCGTTGATCTGTATTTTCTATTATTAAGCCAATTGGTGTGCCAGTAGTTTTGCCTTCAAATACACCAGACATAATTTTGACTTCGTCAGCTTCACGACGTTGTGTTGTATGCTTCGATGTACCAGGTTTACGCAGATCCAAATCGCGCTGTAAATCTGCTTCGCACAGCTCAATGCCTGGAGGGCAACCATCTACAATGGCGCCAAGCGCAAGACCATGACTTTCACCAAACGTGGTGACTTTAAAAAGTGTTCCAAATGTATTACCAGACATAGTTTATTTCTGCTCTTGTAATAGTTCGCTAAGTTGTTCTTTAGTTAGGATAAAAACACCATTACCACCCTGCTCTAATTCGACCCACATAAAAGGAATGTTCGGGTAAGCAGCTTGTAAGGCTATTTCGGTGTTTCCTACTTCGTATACTAATATACCGCCATCTTGCAGATAATGCGCGACTTGGGCTAAAAAATCATGGGTAAAATTGAGGCCATCTTCACCTGATGTTAAAGCTAATTCCGGTTCATTATGGAATTCCGCTGGAGCATTTTTAAAATCTTCGGCATCCACATAAGGTGGATTGCAGATAATTAGATCGTATTTTTTACCCGCTAAGCTTTTAAACATATCTGAATGAATAGCATGGACTCTGTCTTCGACTTGATGACGCAGAATATTCTGATTGGCAACTACTAATGCGTCTTCACTGATATCTGAGATATCGACTTCTGCGTCTTCAAACACTAAGGCAGCAGCAATGCCTAAGCAACCAGATCCGGTACACATATCTAAAATATTCAACGGATAGTTTTTAAGCCAAGGTGCAAATTCGCTTTCTAATAGAGAAATAATCGGAGAGCGCGGAATCAATGTGTCTTTGGTGACTTTAAACGGTAGTCCCATAAACCAAGCTTCCCCTAGAAGGTAAGGCAATGGCTCACGTTTGGTTATGCGAGTTTGCACTAGCTTAAGAATATGTTTCTTTTCATTGTAGGTCAGCGCGCAATCCAACATATCACGATCAAAGTCGAGTGGAAGTTTTAATGCGCCCATAACAAGATGAATGGCTTCATCCCATGGGTTGTCTGTGCCATGACCGTAAAATAAGTCGGCCTGTTTAAAGCGGCTAAAGGTCCAACGAATGAAGTCTTTGATGGTGGATAAATCACGAACGGCTGATTGTTTGTAGCTCATCTTCTCTTCTTAATTATGAATGCGCGGGTATGGCGAGTAACGCATTATAACGGTTATTGTTTCGTGCCTCTATCTTTGCGTTGCATGGTTTTCACTGAGCTGGTTAATGCATCGAGCTTTTTTGTCATTTCTTGCCACTTTTTCGCGTCTTCTTTTGTTTTGTTATGTTGAACTTCGTCTAGCGTGGCTGTTAGTTTCGCATTTTCCTCAACTAGCTTTATGAGCTGGTTATCTTGCTTGGCAAGATCTACTTCTTTTTGAGAAAGGTTGATTCTGAGCTCGGTGATTTCTTTTTGCTCTTGTTTGATCTGGGTGGTCAGCACTGCGTTTTGAGCAATCACCTCTTGGTACCTTTGTTCACTGAATGCAAGTTTCTGTTTAAATGTTTCTGCTTCGTCACTTACTTTCTTGTGCTCTGACGTTAATGAGTCATGTGCTGCTTGTAATTCGATTAATGCTGAAGATAAAGATAGATAACCGCTTTGTGTTGCTTCTTGCTTGAGTATTTGGTGTTGCTCAATTTCGGATGATTTCTCATCGAGCAATTTTCCGAGATTTTGAGTTACTTCTCTTGAGAAACGTTTAAAGACAGGAAGCAATACATCATTGAGTTCGCTTAACTCATGTTGTTGCTGTTCTTTGTAGGCTTCTTCCCAGTCAGTGATCGCATTTAGGAAGGTAGTGTTTGAGCAGCGCCGACCGTCCTTTTGTAGGAAATATTCGGTTAAACGAGGAATATTTGGAAAGTTGTTTTTTTCTATCAACTCCCAGCAAGCTTGGTGAATTTCTTCTCTTGCTATGTTTGCTTTACGAGCCATAGTTCATCCTACTGGTCGTTTAAGATTTAAATTAAATAAATAACGAAATTATTTTATCAAACTTATCTTTTTTGTAAAACAAGATGGCGGAATTATTGCAGCTTTCATTTTTTGCTTTGGTATATTTTAGACAATAAAAAAGCTCCCGTAGGAGCTTACTGATACTGAACTGATCTTAATGTCGAGCTGATGTTTATTGAATGCTGGTAGTATTTATGACTCTTGTTGCCATTTCAACACCAAACTCTTTGGCTAACTCTTTCCAAGAATCTTGTTTTGGCTCATAAACAACAGGCTCCGCATCGGGAAAGCGTGAGTCTAATATTTCGTTTACGCTTGCTAAGCCATCAATCAAACCAATCTTAATTGCTTGTGAACCGGTAAATACCATACCTGAGAACACATCATCCGTAATAACAAGTCTATCGCCGCGGCCTTCTTTGACTGCATTAATGAACTGTTGATGAGTTTCATCTAGTACTGCCTGCCATTTTACTTTTGCTTCTTCAGTCATTGGAGCAAATGGATCAAGAAATGCTTTGTTACGACCTGCCGTAAAAGTGCGTCGCTCTACACCAATCTTTTCGAGTAAATTACTTGCATCAAAACCGGAGGAAATAACGCCAATAGAACCAACTAAGCTGGCTTTATCTGCGTAGATTTCATTTGCGGCGGACGCTATGTAGTAGCCACCTGAAGCGGCCATATCTTCAACAACTACTAGAACTGGAATGTCTGGATAGTTTTGCTCTTTGGCGCGGATAGCATCGTAAATAATGCCCGAATGAACAGGACTTCCGCCTGGGCTGTTCATTTCAATGACCACACCTTTGAGACGAGAGTTCTGGTAAGCTGCATCAAGCAAGCTAACAAACTCAGAGGATTCAATCTCGTTATCGGCACCGATAACGCCCCGCATTGGAATCATAGCAACTACATCACTTTCTAAACTAACGTCTTGAAAGTTAGATTTTGCAAACCAGCCACCAACTACCGCCAAGAAGATGGCAAGTGTGGTAAAACGAAAGAAGATTCTCCAACGTCTAGCACGACGTTTTTCAATAAGGTTTTCGCTGAGTGTTTTTTCTAGTAAGGACCAAATCTCTTTATTTGGATCTGTTGTCTCTATTTCGGGCTTTTTCTCAGTATGTGCATGCTCGCTTGAGGTTTCGTTAAGCGACTGTTTGCGGTCTTCGTCTTCTGTCCAGCTCATTTTCTATAACCCTAAAATGTTTGATAATTGATTGAAATCGTTTATTAGCGCGTGCGGTTGGCAAGCTCTTAGTCGTTCTTCTTGATGTGCGCCATAAGTTACCCCAATGCTTTTTATTCCAGCATTGGTTGCCATGTTTAGATCGTATTCCGTATCGCCAATCATAATGGCGTGCTCTGGCGAAATATTTAGCTCTGCTAATATTTGCTCTAGCATTAAAGGGTGTGGCTTTGAAATCGCTTCATCGGCGCAGCGAGAAGCAACAAAGTAATCTCTTGTATTGGTTAGAGACATTACCCTTTCGAGTCCTCGGCGACTTTTGCCAGTTGCTACCGCCATTTGCATGCCTGTGGCTTGCAGTTTATTCAGTACATCTATTACGCCAGGGTAAGCCAATGGCGGGGTTTGATCTGACGCGACATAAATAGTCTTATAGTGTTTGATTATTGCATTTTGCTCATTGGAAGATAGTTCTGGCCAAACCGTGTTGATGGCTTTATCTAAGGATAAACCAATGATGTTTTTTATATCGTCTTTTGTTCTTTGCGGTGCGTTTGCCAACTGTGCAGCTTGTAACATGCTGTGACATATATTGTCGATGGAGTCGAATAAGGTACCGTCCCAATCAAAAATTACCAACTTAACCATAGATACCTCTTAAGAATAATTCAGCGAAAGTGTACCATAACCGAAAATGACAAAATAAGGATTGGTAATGACTACTGGTTATACGTTAGAGCAACTTTCAATTGATCAAAGTGTTGAATATCGCAAAGTGGTTACACAAGCAGATGTACAAGCTTTTGCAGACGTGACAGGCGACACAAACCCCGTTCATTTGGATGCTGAGTATGCAGCGACAACCTCGTTTGGCAAGCCTATTGCTCATGGCATGCTAACCGCTGGCTTTATTTCGGCAGCCATTGGGACTAAATTACCAGGGCCTGGCTGTATTTATTTAGAGCAAACGTTGAAGTTCCGCTCTCCCGTTTTTGTTGGACAAGAAGTGGTTACCAAAGTAACGATTACAGATATTAACGAACGCCGTCGTCGTGCAACACTCAAAACAGTGTGTGAGTGTGATGGTAAGGTTGTGGTGACAGGTGAAGCTACGATAATGTTGCCTGCATAAGGGATCTATTAAACAGTAATGATGCTTAAAAAGAGCATTGCTGATGCGGCAATGCTCTTTTTTTCGCGCTGTGTAATAGTACTTGTTTCACAAGGAAAGTCGTGGCGTAAGCTTTTTACGCCCTTTTTGATTAATCACTCTTATTTGCATCACAATTTTTAGGCAAAGCGTGTGATCGTGAAAATATGCGGCATTTTGTAAAAAAGGCTGTGATTTACCGAAGTGCAGGCCTATATTTATTAGACAGATCAAGGACTAGGTGTTGCCATGAAAATTCAATTGCTAATGATCATTGCGGTTTTTATATCGTCTATATTGACGATATCTCAGCGCGCCAATGCTCAAGAAGTAAATCAGTTTCGCTGGCTAGAACCTACTATAGAGCAAAGATGCGATGAAATCGTTGTCCCAGATCAAGGCAATGGATCAGATAACAGTTTTGTTTTATTTACTTCATCCCAAAACCACGTACCTACTTTAACTTCTACGGCTTTTTTAAGTTATCGTTTACCTGTTATTACTAAAATTAGTACTAGCATAAACCCAAGAGCCCCACCGTTTTCATTGATATAACCCATCCAATTGCTGTTTATATTTTATTCTTTACTGGGGATTTATCATGAAAACTTTAACTTATGTATCTACAAAAGACGTTAATAATCTAACTTGGCCTGCAACTACAGAGAACATAAATCTTTATTCTCCTGCATTGTCTGTATTTACTGACTTTCAAACCGCTGGGCCGCGAGTTATTGAATCTAATACTCGTGCAGATGAGCTTGTTCAATTAATGAGAAAAGAACACGTACGCATGAAAATAGTGGTAGATGCGGACAATCATTTTGTCGGCATTATTAGTCTCGAGGACCTATCTGAAGATGTGTTTATCAAGCAAGTTGCTAACGGGTTTAAACGTTCAGAGTTGATGGTTGCTGATTTGATGAGAGCGAAAGAAGTGTTACTTGCTCTATCGTATACATCTCTTAAGCATTCAGATATTGAATCACTTTTGTTTAGTCAGCGTAACAATAAGCTGCAGCATTTACTTGTTATTGATGAAGATACCAAGGCTATTCGAGGTTTGATTTCATCTAACGATGTTGCCCGTCAGCTTCGATTGGATATTGATGTTGCTTTCTCTAGTTTTGCACATACTTACCAAAGCGCTATTCTTGGTCAAAAAGAGCCTGCAAAAAAGTTAAAAGTAGCTTAACTCACGATCAATTTTTTGAGCTAGTTACTTAAAAGAAGCCCAGATTATTAATTAGATAATCTGGGCTTCTTTTTGTTTGCTCTTCTTTCTTATCTTTTTATGGGCCTTTCTTTTCGATCCAATAGTAATAAGTACCCCCTTCTTGTTCCTGCTTAGTAAGCTTGTGGCCAAGAAACTGGCAGAACTTCGGAATATCTCTCGTTGTGGATGGATCTGTTGCAATAACCTTCAATATTTCTTTCGCCGAGAGTTTTCGCATCTCTACATGAAGCATCATCACGGGTTCAGGGCAAAGTAAATCTGTTGCATCAAGTATGGCTTGGTGTTCCATAATATTTCTCTCTATTTAGATGTTCTTTTCTAGCCAGTTTTTAGTGTGAATAGCTAACTCTAAAACGGTGTCTTCTATGTTTTTATTGTATTTTTTTAGTGTTTTAAAGTCATGATCCGCGCCTTCTATCCACAGAATTTCTATATTCTCAGGCAATGATTGCTGACTAACCCAATCATAAGAACCAAGTTGATCTCTGGTACCTTGAATAATTAGGCATGGTGCCTTTAGCTCAGCAAGAAAAGACAGTCGGTGTTTCTCCGGTTTTCCAGCAGGATAAAAAGGAAAACCAAAACACACGACCGCCTTTACCATAGCTAGATTCGTTAGCTGTGTGGCCACTCGCCCCCCCATGGATTTTCCAGCCACAACACAGCTGCTGTTATGTTCAATATACTCAGCATATTCAGGAACAAGGGTGGGGAATTTGGGTGGTGGCCTCTTCTTTCCTGAGCGCTCTTGCTCTTTCATATATGAAAAAGTAACAGGTATAACTGCTTGTTGTCGTTGCTCGGATATGGCTTCACAAAGTTGCTTTAAAAAAGAGTTGCTGTGGCCAGCACCAGCACCGTGTGCAAGATATAAAGGAAGAGAATTCATGCTCATAAATTTCAAAAATACTATTAGACCAGATCCGATGAATGGTTAAAACCTTACTCGATATATTATTGCAGACTCTACAGTAAAAGGTTTTATCTACAGTATGAGAATTCTTGATCTGGGTCAGCAAATGACTTTTCACTAAAGTGTAAACTTCTATTAGAAATTTTAATAGGAACGCATCATGATCTGGGATTCTTCACTTATCGCTAAGTACGATCTATCCGGGCCCCGTTACACTTCTTACCCGACAGCACCGCAATTTGACGCAAGTATTAGTAAAATTGCGCTTATTGATAAAATGTTAATGCCTTCCGAGGCGCCTCTTAGCCTCTATTTTCATATTCCCTTTTGTGCCAACCTTTGTTACTACTGCGCTTGTAATAAAATTGTAACTAAGCAGTACGAAAAAGGGGCCGAGTACGTTGAGTTACTGGGCGAAGAAATGAGATTGCGTAGTCTGATGCTTGACCATTCAAGAGAAGTGACGCAATTGCATTTTGGTGGCGGCACGCCTACTTTTTTGACGGAAGAGTTAATTGACGCGCTGTTTGATAATATCCAGCAGCATTTCAACTTAATCAATGATGGCACGCAGGATTACAGTGTTGAAATTGATCCTCGGGAGATCAGTCTATCTAAATTGAAGCTGTTAACAAAAAAGGGAATTAATCGAATTAGTATTGGTGTGCAGGATTTTGACATCAAGGTTCAAGAAGCTATTCACCGTGTTCAGCCTGTTGAGATGGTAGCCACTCTTGTTGACGATGCTCGAAAATTAGGCATTAGGTCGATTAATTTCGATCTAATTTATGGCTTGCCATACCAGTCTATCGAAGGTTTTAAAAAGACCTTGGAACAAGTGATTCAATTATCTCCTGAGCGTATATCGCTTTTTAACTACGCCCATTTACCTGATAGATTTCGTGCTCAAAGACGAATTTCAGATGAAAGCTTACCTATATCAAGCATGAAGCTTGAGCTATTGAGGATGAGTACAGAATATTTAATCTCTGCTGGTTATGAATATATAGGCATGGATCACTTTGCAAAACCAACAGATAGCCTAGCGATTGCTCAAAAGCAAGGTCAGCTACAGCGCAACTTTCAGGGTTATACAACGCATGCTGGTACCGATTTGGTTGCTTTTGGCGTTTCCGCTATTAGCGATTTAAATGGTGTTTATATTCAGAACCATACAGACTTATCAATTTATAGGAGTAGTATTGAGAAAGGCCAATTGGCAATCGCTAAAGGTTATATTAGTGATCTGGATGATAGAATCCGTCATCAAGTGATAATGACATTAATTTCTCAATTTGAGCTGAATGTTGTTGTTATTGAAAAGAAATACAATATTGATTTCTTTGAGTACTTTTCTGAAGAGATGGAAAGGCTAACTCCCATGGTAAAAGATGGTATGTTAGATATTGACTGTAGTGGAATGCAGACCACTATTAAAGTAACAGAACGCGGTAGATTACTAATTCGCTGTATTTGTATGGTCTTTGATAAATACCTTAATGGCGCCATAAAATACTCAAAAGTTATATAGATCGAGATCAGGGAGATTTACATGTCAATGACACACACACAGTCACGATTCAACAGCACCCTTACTTCGCAGTGTCAAAATTGTAGCCTAAGTGCTCTTTGTCTCCCAATTGCATTGGCTGATGAAGATATTAATAGATTAGATCAGATTATTGAGCGCAAAAAGCCACTTAAAAAAGGTGAGTTTTTGTTTCGCCAAGGCGATACATTTGATTCTGTTTACGCTGTTCGCTCTGGTACTTTAAAAACATTCAACATCACATCAGTTGGCGAAGAGCAAATCACAGGTTTTTATTGTCCTAGTGAATTGGTCGGTTTAAGCGGGATTGATTCAAATGTCTATCCGGTTTCTGCAAAGGCACTGGAAACCACTACAGTGTGTGAGATTCCATTTAGTCACCTTGAAGAGTTATCTTCACAGATTCCTTCTTTGAAACATCAAATATTTAAGGTGATGAGTCGAAAAATATCCGATGATCAACAGATGATGGTTTTGTTGGGGAAAAAAAATGCCGATGAGAAAGTGGCATCTTTCTTATTAAACCTATCTAATCGATTTAAAAAACGTGGCTATTCCGCTAGTTCTTTTCGCCTTTCCATGTCTCGCGGGGAGATTGGTAACTACCTTGGATTAGCAGTTGAAACAGTTAGTCGTGTCATTACACGTTTTCAAAAAAATGAACTAATACATGTTGATGGGAAAGAAATTGAGATTGTTGACTTCCCCGAAATGCAAAAACTCGTGGGGGTTGCGAGTGATTGTGGTAAAATCGCCAATATTTGATTGATATAATGAGGCTCAACTGGAATGCTTTACGACGATTTTTACGTTAAATCACTAATACAAACAATAGAAGACTGGCCAAAACAAGGTATTAGCTTCCGAGATATCACCCCTATTTTCAGTGACCCTAAAGGTATGAGAATGGTCGTTGATGCCTATGTACATCGCTATATCGCAACGGATATCACTCATATAGCCTGTATCGATGCCCGTGGTTTTTTGATTGCAGCGGTTCTGGCTTATGAACTTCAAAAGCCTCTTATCTTAGTGCGTAAAAAAGGTAAGCTTCCAGGAAAGACTATTTCACAAAAATATGCGCTGGAATATGGTGAAGCAGAATTAGAAATCCAAGAGGGAGCTGTAAAAGCGGGCGATGAAGTATTGTTGTTTGATGATCTGATTGCGACTGGCGGCACCCTATTTGCTGCAATCAAGTTATTGACTAGTCAAGGCGCAAATATCAAAGAAGTCGCTGCTATTATAGATTTGCCAGATTTGGGTGGAAGCCAAAAACTAAGAGACAGTGATATACCTGTTTTTAGCCTTTGCGCTTATGATGGCGAGTAAGAATTGAACGAATAATAAAAAAGGTGGCCTCAGCCACCTTTTTTATTATTAAGCGTAAATAATTTACTGCTATTAAAAATCTACTGTTGCGCCAACAGAAAGACCTTTATCGATTTCTTTACGAGAATCGTCTTCAAATACAGTCACTGTTTTACCATAACTAATGAATGCACGAGCGTTACGCATTGTCATATATTCAGCACGGAATTCGTAAGTGTACATGTGGTCAAGATTTGAAATAGCCAGTACTTCCGGCGAGTAATACACAGAGCCATAGATACTCACACGATTTGCTTCAGGTAAGGTGTACCGATACCAGCCACCTAAAGCAAGTGCAACAGATAGGTCATCATTCTTCTCTGAATCTGCATCAATAGCGTATAGTCGAATACCAATCCCTGCTTGAAGTGGGCCACTTGTGTCTGAATCCTCTACCGTTACACCAATATGTCCAGTTGAGGTATTTTCATCATCATTATGAGTAATTCCGCCATTTACGCCGAAAGCCCCCATATTTAAGTTGATATTACCTTTCACTGTGTCGTTTGTTAAACTAACTCCAGCGGATGACGCATTTACGATAGAAGATCCTAAAATGCCGGCGGTTAACAATAGTGCTTTATGTGTTAGGTTCATTTCTATTACCCTATAGTGAAATAATATTTAATCGGTCAAATGCCTCAGGTGACTGCTTCAACCCCTTGAAGTCGAATAACTTTGTGTCTGCCAAATGTGATGGAACAACATTTTGTATAGCAGAGAACATGGTTTCTGTTCTACCCGGAAATTCTTTTTCCCACTTTTGCAACATGTCTTTTACGACCTGTCTTTGTAGGTTTTCTTGAGAGCCACACAAGTTGCAAGGAATGATAGGATATTCCTTCATTACCGCGAAGGATTCAATGTCTTCTTCTTTGCAGTAAGCCAAAGGACGGATAACAATGTGTTTTCCATCATCGCTTAATAACTTTGGCGGCATAGACTTTAATTTACCACCAAAAAACATATTCAAGAATAATGTTTCCAGAATATCATCTCTGTGATGGCCAAGTGCAATTTTAGTCGCTCCAATTTCCTCAGCAAAACCGTACAAGGAGCCACGGCGCAAACGAGAGCATAAACCACAAGTAGTTTTACCCTCTGGCACAATTTCCTTTACGATACTGTAAGTGTCGCGCTCTAAAATGTGAAAATCCACTCCTAGCTCTTCCAGATAAGCAGGTAAAATATGCTCGGGGAAACCAGGTTGCTTTTGATCTAAATTCACAGCAACGATACTGAATTTTATAGGTGCGCTAGCCTGAAGATTTCGCAAAATCTCAAGCATAGTGTAAGAGTCTTTTCCTCCAGATAAACACACCATTACTTTATCGCCTTCTTCAATCATATTGAAGTCAGCAATAGCTTGGCCTGTTAATCTGCGAAGGCGTTTTTGGAGCTTGTTTAGCTCTAACTTTTCTTTAGGTCGAGTAGATAAATCCATCATAAGTACGCTGTAAACAAAACGCGCCTATATTACTATAAGCATGAAGCTATCGCATCAAAAATGGATAATATAAGGCAAAAGTGTATAAAAAATCACTATCTTACTGTTTTGATGGGTTGTCAGTTATCTTTGCTTATAAATTGTAACGTTGAACGACAGCCTTTGCAGATGTATTCAACACCACTTTGAGCCCTAGTATGGCGCCGTTTAGTGAATTGGTGTTTTTGGCAGGAGCAGCGGTATTCATAAGCCTGTTTTTGCGGTGGAACATCAAAAGTATGCGTTCTACTTGGTCGGATACCGTATACCTTCAGCATGACTGCCTGCCACTCTTTTCCGTGAGGCTTCACCGTGTTGCCATAGATTTGAAACACAACAATATGAGCTACTTCATGTGGAACAACGGTGCCTAAGAATTCAACTGGGTCTTGCTGATACATAAAATGGTTAAAGCGCAACTCATTTTTTTGCAAATGAGCTGTACCTGCAGCCCGTCCTCTTTGCTTTAAATTGCATGTTGAGCGTTTAAATTTATTACCAAAAAACGCATCGGCTTTATCAAAGCAGTGATTAGCTGTTTGAGCAATTACGCTTAGCGCTTCTTCTTCGTAGTTTAAGCTTGTCTGTCGAGAGGTTAAGGACATGCTGCAACGGCCTCTTTTGGTTCTACCTCATGGAGAATTTTTAATAGAGCCTCTGCAAAGTCGGCTACCTTCTCTTTTGATAAACCAGTCAAACGACTTAATGACGCAATCGAATTTGGCTTATGTAGACAAATTAACCTAAGTTGAGTATCACTCAAGTCCAACTTTTCGTAGTTGTATTTCCAAGCTAAGATTTTATGCCAATTTATGCTGTCGATTGCAAGATGCTCTTCCTGAAGTGTCGGATAGTAATGCTCAGCAGGAATAATTATTTGTGTTTTTCCTTGAAGTACACTGCGAGATTTTTCGTTGATGTGTACAGTAAAAGCACTAAACACCCCAAGAGTGATGTACTCATATGCTATTAAGTGCCTGATAACAGATTTCCATTGCACCTCGCTCAGTTCTTTTCCTTTGCCAAATAGCGGCAGAAACTCGGCTTTAATTGCACTAACAGGTTTAGATTTTTTCCCGAGTAAGATTTGGATAAGTAATGAAAAAGGCTGAAGTCCTTTTGTGTGATAAATCAGAGATAACAGTTTCTGGCTAGCTGTCGTCATATTTTGTTCAGATTTGTTGGAAAGGCATCTATCGCAATGCTGACAAGCCGGAATGCTTTCATTAAAATGTGATAATAAATTTTGTCGACGGCACCCTCTCCCTTCTAAAATGCGAAACAAACTGCCCAAATGTTGTAATTCTTTTTCTGCTGCCAAAGGCTGCATTGCAGCTAGTTGTTGTGCTTGAATCATATCTTGCAAACCATAGAGCAACAAAGACTTAGCGGGTTTTCCATCGCGTCCAGCACGTCCAACTTCTTGGAAATAGGACTCAGGGCTACTTGGCAAGTCTAAATGAACAACAAATCGCACATGAGCGATATCAATACCCATACCATAAGCGGTAGTTGCAACCATAATGGTTCCTTGTTGCTCTGCAAATATCTTATGATGCTTTTGTTTGTCTTCTTCTAGCATGGCTGCGTGATAACTTAAACTTGACAATCCAAGCTCGCTTAACCAATTTGCCAGCTCTTCGGTTTTTCTTCTTGACCGGCAATAAATAATCCCTGTCTCTCCGGGCACTTCGTGATGGAGGAAATACAAAATCTGCTGCTTGGCTTTACGTTTTTGAGCTATTTGTATTTTTATATTGGTGCGATCAAAACTGTTGCGTAAAACCAGGCAATTTTTAAGTTGCAATGACTCTTGAATCGTCATCATGGTTTTTTGATCAACGGTACCCGTAAGCGCAATAATAGGAATGTCAGGAAAAGAAGATTTCAGCTGACCAAGTTGGCTGTATTCAGGCCTGAAAAAGCTACCCCACTGTGAAATACAGTGGGCTTCATCGATGGCGAATAACGAAATATCAAAGCTGTGCAAAAAGCCAATAACCGATGGTTGAACAAGCTTTTCTGGTGATAAGTACAGCAAGTCAATATGCTGGTGTCGCAGCGCCCATACCAGGTCATCTTGTTCGCCTGGGTTCAAGGTAGAATTCAGAAACTTAGCGCGTATACCTTTTTTATTTAATTCTTCTACTTGTTGTGACATTAGAGATAATAAAGGGCTGACAATGACAGCAACGCCATTTCGTATCAATCCAGCGGCCTGGTACGCTAGAGATTTACCGCCACCAGTAGGTGCTGCTAGCAAAACGTCTTGTCCTGCGCATAAAGCATCGATCGCCTGCTCTTGCAAAGGGCGATATTCAGAGTAGCCTAGACGTGAAAGTGTGTGCTTCTTTAAATTCATTTGCGAATTATCCCTTAACACAGCGCTTTCTGCATCGATTTTTCGCCTTCTTTTCGCTAGAATCAGTCACTTAATTTGTATTAGGGAAACATTTACATGGCACACCAACCTCTTGATGATCTTGAGTTAGAGACGTTAGAAAATTTTTTGGAGTCGGATCAAGTTCATGAGGAATGTCAGAACTTCGTTATGGCTCATGGCTTCTTAACGGCACTGTCTATTTGCCCTGTTTTGACAGCCGAAGATAAATGGCTACCGGTTATTTTTGAAGACACACCAAACTTTGAAAATGAAAAACAAGAAAGGCAAATACTTCAGTATCTATCACGTCTGTTTGTTGATATTCAAAAAGAGTTAGAATCAGAAGATGGCTTTATGGTGCCTTGTGAGCTTGAAATGGGCTCTTCACCAGAAGAACTAAGTGAGTTGCAGGAATGGGCTACCGGTTTTATGGAAGGCGTATTCATGACTGAACAATACTGGTTTGAGTCTGAAAAGGAAGAAGTTGTTGCAGAGCTTTTGTTGCCGATTATGGTAGCTTCTGATTTGTTTGATGATGAAGAAGTTGTGCAAATTCGCGAAAGCGAAAAGCTAACTAATTCGTGTATTGCTCAAATCCCAGAAGTGGTTACTGATTTATTCTTAGTTTTACGTACTGAGCCTGAAAAGCGTCCATTTCCAAAGGCTCAACCTAAAGCGAAAGGCAATAATAACAAGAAGAAAAGTGGTAAAAAATCTTAATCTAAATCTCCTGCTTGCATCCCTATTATTGCAAGCAGGTACTTCTTAGAGCAACAAGAGTAATGTCATCTAATTGCTCTGATTCACCCAGATATTCGGCTAGCTTTCTTTCAGTTATTTGCTGTGCGGATATTAGGCTTTTTTCTGCGTATGCGTTTGAAATAATAACTCTGGCTTGATTGTCTCCAAGCATTTCATCATGACAATTTTTAAGCTCCAAAACCCCATCCGAGACAATAATCAAGGTGTCTCCCGCGTTTAATTTATTGCTTTGTAAATCTGCTTCGAACTCACTGCCCGAAAGAATACCAAGCGGCATATGATTGGATTGCAAATAATCCACTGAGCCATTAGAACGTCGTATAAAAGCATTAGGCATTCCACCTCCCCAGTAAGCAATGTCACCACCCGGTGTCATGAGAATTAGATAACCAGCACAAAACATATAATCGGGCAGTATACTGAAAAGTATCCGATTGATTCGGACTGCCAGCTCATTTACGCAAAGCAAATCATCTACTGCATCGAAGAATGTCTGCATAACTGGCAACGCTCCAATCGAAGCCGGCAAACCGTGACCAGTGAAGTCTCCAACAAACACAAGACGAGCGCCATCTGAGCGGGTTTTAACTAAGGCTAAATCTCCATTAAAGCTGGCCGCAGAAAGCCTAGTAATAGCGACTTGTTCGGAGTTTTTTTCACTTCGCGTTTGAATATGATCAAGGACATGATGAGCCATTTCATGTTCTCGCTCTATCATGGTTTGATAATAGGTTAGAGCTTTGTTTTTACGGTACATTTCTTTCATTAGTTCGACATGGCGCATATGCGTTTTAAGTCGAATATTGAAAAGTACTTCATTGAATGGCTTGGGAATAAAATCGTCAGCGCCAGCCTTAAAGCACTTGTCCATAACAGAATCAGCGGTATGAGATGCTAGGAAAATCATTGGTACAAAACGACTTCCAGATAAGGCTTTCAGTTTTTGGACCAAATCATAACCACTGCCGCCTTTCATAATGACGTCCAAAGTAACGATATCCGGATCATAGCTTTCGAAGGCAATAAGGGCCTCTTCATAACTGGCCACACTTTTGACCGTCACACCCTCTTTTTCTGCGCATAGGGAAATAATTTCGCGATAAACGGGCTCACTGTCTACGCACAATAATTTCATCTGTTTGGCCTTTATTGAATGTCAAAACGTTTATCAAAACGAGATATCATGAGAATGTTTTTAATAAAGGAATTGGCCCCTGATAGCTGAATGTTGCTGTCTGGGTCGATGGCATTGCGCATGCTCAATAACATACCAAGTGCTGCACTATCTAAGTACTCGACCATACTCATATCAACTATATAGGTTTTATAAAGTTTAGTTAGATCGGAGTAGCCCGCTCTAAACTCATTAAATAAAGAGAAATCAAAACTTCCAACAATAGTTATCGTTGCAATATCTTTAGCGTCATCAACAGTGATTGAAATACTCATTAGCTAATCGAGTTAGGGTTATTTGCCCTGCTCGCCTCCGTGGCATTTTGGCGATGAAGGAGCAAGCGCATTGCGCTCGCTCCACTCTTTAATTGAGTATAGATGCATGGCAAGAGCGTGAATCTTTGTCATCTCGTCTTGTAATACAGCATAAACAAGCTGATGGCGTTGAACCAGTCTCTTACCTTCAAAAGCATCGCTCACTAGAACCAGCTTAAAATGTGACTCGCTTCCTGCAGGTACATTATGCATATAACTCTCATTTTCGAGCGTCATATGATGTACATCCAATTTTTCATTGATACGTTGATCTATCTGATTTTGTATGATCATGCCATTCTCTATCAAGCTGGAGTTGCTAAGTTGTCCAATTGTCCATTTAGTAACACTTGGCCTTTTTCTTTCGGGTAAGCTACGTCAATAGATACTGCTCCGCCTTCACGCCACACACTAATGATAGTATCCATATTAGCAGCCATAACAGCACGTTTATCATCTGGCGCTGCAGCGATAACCTGCAAGCCGATGTCTTTCATGAAGCCCATACAAGTAGACGTCTTCACCATGTCTATCTTGTTGAAGGCCTCATCGAACATCGCCAGAGAGAAACCACCAACGATTTCGCCTTCCATGGTTTCATGTAAGCGATAGGTCGTAGACAAAGCCGCAGCAATCGCCAAGTAGAATGGGATTTGATGCTCACCACCAGAACCGGTTTGAATTCGTTGGCTCAGAGTTGTTTTCTTATTACCTTCTGCGTCTAAAATGTCTACTTCGAAGTTATAGAATTTACGATAGTCTGCAAGATCTTGTTGTTTTTCATCGTCAGATATCAGCTCCTGAATCGATGCAATAGCGCGGATATGATCAGGGTCATTGCTTAAATGTGGATCAAATAATCCGCCTACATTAGCTTGATCTTGCGCACTGAAACGTTCAACAAGATCCAAGATGTCTTTCATATCGCCATTTGGATAATAACGGAATTGATAGATTTCTTGGTTGAATGGACGACGCTTTAAGCTGTGGTTCAGCTCGCGAATAATGTGTGCTACCTGGTCAAGAGAGTCTTTCAGCTTAGATACATAGTCAGAACGGAAGGTTTCTTCCGCTTCTTTACGAGCCAGCTCCGCACGCTTAGCGTATTTAGCTAATTCAGTTTCACTCAAAATTTCAATTTGATAAGAAACATAGTGTTCAAACTCTTCAAATTTAGACTCCAAATAATCCAACTGGACATCATTGTCTAAATTTGCATGGTGATATTTGCCATAATGATCCGCCACTTCCTTACGAACCTTCTGATCAAAACTACGCGCTTTTTCACTGGCCTTGTCTGCTCGACTAATGGCTTCTTTATAGATGGCTGCGCCATTTACCATGCTACCCTCTAACAAAGAGTAACGCTCGCTGGCAAATTCAGCATCGTATTTTGGATTTGATGTTAAGCGATTACGTTCTTCATCAAGAGCGGCCAATGCTGAGCTTAGCTGACTTTTCTGTGTATTTAATGCACCAAATTGTTCCGCTATTTGTTGACGCTCTCGATCTAGCTTTTTCTGATCCAGTTCAACATTTGCGATACGGGATTTAAGTTCTTCAATACGTTCTTGTAGTTCCGTGTCGTCATGCTTTTGCAGTTGCGAGATTTCAGCTTCCACCGACTCTAATTCTTGAGTTAAACGCGTAACGGTGTGGCTGGCGTTACCAATACTTTCTGCATCAAATTGGTTGTTTGCCATCACGCGACCAAGCAAAGAATCCGCTTGTTCAAGACGTTGATCTGCCTTGAGGAAATTCATCAAGTCGCCACTTAGACTGGCAAGTTGTTTTTCACGGGATTCACGCATGCCTTCGGTATTGATGCCGACCATCATGTGCGGCACAAAGCGAATCGTAGAGATGGTACCGGCCAGTTTTAACATGCCGTCAGCCGTCATCGCGCTGTCTTCTCGTAGCAGTTCACGCTCAGTGTCTACTGGCTTGATACCACCCAAACGACGATTTAGATAAGCTTGAGCATGGTCATTGTTGCAACGAATAAAACGCAATGCGGAATTATGATCACCACGATTCAACCATAGGCGAGTTTGTGTGGTATCGATAACTCGACATCCCATTAATTGACGTCGATGAGCACGGAATATACGAATCGACTCTTCTGCGTCTTCAGGTTCAACAATTAACGCTTCTCGTTGAGCGCCCAGGTAACCTTCAATAGCATCTTGCCACTTTCTGTCGGTTACTTCAGCTAAATGGCTCAATGGTGTTGCGGTAATATTGGCGTCTTTTAATAATGCAATCAGACGTTTTGTATTTTGAGAAAGTGGGCTTACACCACCCTTCAAAGAAGAAACATCCGATTCTAGTTGTTTGCACTCGTCTTTTAAATTCAGAATCGTACGGTTTAACTCTGAACGCTGACCAAAAACTTGAGATTTCTCTCTGTCTAAAATTGCATTTAAGGCAGCTAATTTTTGAGTTAACGGTTTCAGATTGCCTTCTACGCGCCCTTCTTCCGTGATCAAACCATTGAATGCAGCGAATTCTTTCACCAAGGTATTGGCTTCTTTCGAGAGCAAATCTTCAAAAGAATTCAGCGCCGACAACAACAAGGTTAATTGACGAACTTGCAGGATGGCTTTTTGATCTTGTTGACCCTGTAGAGTGAGTAGCTTTTTATTTTGCTCTAACTGCTGAAGTTTCAAGCCAACATCAGAATGCTCGTACTGTTGCTCAAAACGCAGTAGTTGTCCTTGCAGTTGTTTTAATAAACTACCTTGCGTTGCTAGCTCTTCTTCTATTTCTTCTTCACGCTCTTTTTGAAGCTCGTATTGATCTTGAATGTCGTCTTGTTTACTGCCTAGCTCATCAAAGCGAGCTTCGGTCGCTATCCATTGATAGTTGATTGCGCTTTGCTCTTGCTGGTGCTTTTTCTCACAGTCTTGCTGAATGAGTTTTAAATCATCAATACGCTTGGAGACTTCAAGGGTTTTGGCTTCTAAGTGACGATATTCATTTAGAGATTTTTGATAAGCGCCAACTTGCAATGGGGCTTCTGCTAAAACGAAATCCTGGACAAAGCGCGTTGGTGAGGCAATTGGTACGAACTTCAGAGCATTTTTGAAGTTTTTAAGGAAGCTGTCCAATGTGATCAAATGATCTGGGCTTGGGCTAAGCTCTTCAAGATAGCGGTTTATGTATTGAGTCGCTGACGCGCTGCCTGATTTGATATAAGGATCTAGGCAGACCTTTTTCATCGTTTCACGCACTTCAATCCATGGCTTCGCTTTGTAGCTTTTGCCTTCCATCGCGTCAATAAAATCTGATTTTCTAGCGCCAAAATTGGAAAGTACAAAACGCCCAAGTACATCTTCTTCAGGGGAAGCTAATGATGCACTTAATGCTAAACCTACTGTGGATTCTTTACCTGTAATGCTATCTTCGAAAACCAACGCTAGATAACTTGTTGCATCTTGTCTTGGTTGTGTTCCAAAGGCTTTAGCATTGGCTTGACCTGAGTCGATCATCCCTAATATATAAGAGCGAATGCTACGCCCACTGGCTTTACCATCGTTTGCGCTGGCGTTGTAATTAAGGTGACGCTTACTAGCACCCGTCAGTACAGTTTGAATCGCATCAAGCAAAGAGGATTTACCTGAACCAGTTGGTCCGATAATCGCGGTATTACCACGAATATTAATTTCTTCTGCACCAAGTAGGTACCAATTTACTAATACGATTCGATTTAACTTTTTCATATTTTGGCCCTAGTCTTGATTGGTTTCTTGCGTTGTTTCTGTTTCAGCATCTGAATCGGCAACTTCATCTTCATCTGGATCTGTACCATTGAATGATTCTAACTGTCTTAGATACGCCTCGGTTACGATCAATCTGACCACCGGAGTAATGTTGATCATTTGATTCTTGCTATCTTCTTCATAAGACTTGCCACGAATAACGATGCCATGACGACTAAATAAGGCCAGGATGTCTTTGAAACGAGTTTCATTTGGAATCTCACGCTTAACCAATTGCACGAATCTGTCGAGTATGGTGTGAGTGTTGGTTGCGACAAAGCCATTATCGACTTCGAAGTTTTCTATTTTTTCTTCGTAAATTTGACGAAGAACCAATAAAAATAGCGTCTCGTCGGTTTTCAAACGGACAAAAGCTTCTTTCTGGATTGGTAAAACACCAGCAAGTCGTTCGTTCTCGTTAATGTAGAGTTTCATGCCTAGCGCATCGAATAAGTTATCGAAGTAATCTTGATAAGACTCTAAAAGCAAATAATGCTTACGTTGGCCATGTTTGTAGGCGCTGGCAAATTGATTCGCAATCACAAAGTTTGCTGTCTGTTGGAATTCTTGAGCGTCTTTTCCGGACTCTTCAACGACTTTTTTTAATTCTCTAAGCATTACGCTTTGCTCCTACGCACTACAGTAAATTCCCGACATTCAACGAAGTTATGTACATCCAAATATTCATTAGTAAACTGTACTTCAAATAAATCTTCTATTTTTTTAGCACTCACACCTAGTGAACCGACATAGCGTAAATGGTCAAAACAAACAAAATCTTCTACCGATTCAATGGTGAAATCTAAAATATGTTTACTATCGCCTGAAGCGATTTGTGTATCTAAATAGCTTTGCATTTTTGGAATGGTAACTTGTCGGGCTTCATGGAAGCGACGCTGCTGGTCACGCATTTTAATCGCATCCGCAGACACTTCTGATGGCGTCATGACTCTAGGTGGTGGTGGCTCACGGCGTTTTGTTGGTTGTGCCGCTGAAGCCATACCAACAAAACGAGAGCCAATAACTTCTTTTAAAATAGGCAACTTGTCGTATTTCGCTACATCAGTAACGATACCCGCTATTTTATTGGCCATACCAGGTCTAGAACTGTCCATGTAGCGCGCCGTATCAGCTGCACGTTTTTCCAAACGATAGCGGTATTCATCGATACGCTCTAAGCGCTGCTCTATGTTGCTAAAGGTTTGAATGATGTCACGGCAATCTTTTTCGACCATGGCTTGCGCTTCGCCCATGGTAATCAGTTGCTGATCAACATAGCACTGAGCAACCTGCCCCATGGTTTCTGGGTTGCTTAAAAACTCTTGAGTTAACTCAAGAATTTGGCGTCTAAATCGAAACGGGTTGTTACTGGTTTTGATCGTTTTATAGTCAGCGATCAAGATACCCTCAACGAATAAATCAAAAAAACCTGCCACAATAGCTTTAGGGTCTCGGCTTGCAAACAACTCTCGTTGTAGGCTGCGTATGCCAAGCAATATTTGGTTCAAATGTGCCGAGAAATCCCTAGAAGCTTCCGCTGATTGGCGTAATGTTACGCCTCGCTCTTTGGGATGTTTAGCAACGGATTCTAAATTACTAAGAATGCTCAAGACGGTTGCGCCGTAGTTGCGTTTACCGTGACGACTAATTTCTACTAGAGAGCGAAGCAACATGGAGATTTGCGGTGTCATTAATACACTGACACGATACAACTCCTGCTCTTCAACCAGCCACCCAGTATTAACTAAGCGATGGTAGATTCTTAAAGCATAATCATGGATGGTTTTAGGGGAATCAAAGGATTCTTTTTGATCATCATGCCAAGCAAGCGTATCTAACTTATGCAACGTGTCTTCAATCGACTCGATAATGGTCGATTTGTCTTTTATTGGATCTTCGGCGTGATCATAAAAAACTTCGGCAAGATCATTTAATACAGCTTCAATCAATGCTCTATTAGAGCCGCTTAATGCCTGAAATATTTCATCAGGTAAGTGTCTAAATAGCATTCATCCGGCTCCATGAATTAACGAAAACTAATGGCATGTCTAAACCTTACCTAAATGATTGGCAACGACCGTTTGCATGGCCTGTTTTACTAACGCATCATCTCCAATTGGAGGTAGCAACTCTATGTGCAGTTCGTCTGTTTGCAAGGCTGTTATTTGCGCTGGTACGTCATGTCTTAGATGCCGCCCCACCGCTAAAAATAGTGGCAAAACAGCAACATTACGAACCTCTGTACCAAGCATCGCGACGACATCTTCCAATGATGGTGATGTAAGTTCCATATAAGCCAAACTTACATTGTCTTCACCATAGGTTTGCGACACCTGATGATAGAGTGATTCGAAGGGCTCTTTCCAAAGAGGATCAGGGCTTCCATGAGCGAGAAGTATGATGTGATCGTATTCTTTGCTTAGCATTTTGGTACCTAATGTTTCTCGATTCCCCATTTTAGCCATCCTATGTCAGAAAAAGAAGGTGCAGAGCAAAAAACCTTAAAATCTTCTGACTAAAACAGGCAAAAAAAAGATTATCAGGTAAATTTAGGAAGTTATTGATCCTATTTCATTTTTTATACGTATTACAACCATTATCGCAATACATGGAGCACGATGAAATGAAGGTTTTATTATCTGGAGCAACAGGCTTTATTGGTCAATCTTTACTCAAGGTGTTACTAAAAGATGATCATCAGATTTATGCTTTAGTGCGAAAATTTAATAAGCAACTAGATGCTAGCGTTACCCAACTGACATTGGAGATGTTAGAAACTCTAGACGATAAAATAGATGTGTTCATCAATCTGGCTGGTGAGAATATTGCTAGCCAGCGCTGGACAAAAAAGCGTAAAACGGCGCTCTTTGAAAGTCGCGTGTCTCTAACAAGCAAGATAAAGAATGCATTAAAGCACCCGCCAAAGACTGTCATTTCAATGTCGGCTGTTGGTTATTATGGCGTAGCAAGAAAGGAAACTTTTTATGAAAACACACCACCAAAATCAGGATTTTCTCATGAGCTCTGCGCTGCATGGGAAAGTTCTGCAAAGGCATTTGCGAATTATGATACAAGGGTTGTGATATTTCGCTTAGGGGTTGTATTGGGTATGGGGGGGGCGTTAGAAAAAATGCGCCTACCATTTTTATGCGGTTTAGGTGGGCCTATCGCTGGCGGTGGACAATGGTTTTCGTGGGTACACATAGCCGATGTGTTGAACGCAATTACGAATGCTATGTTTGATGAGTCATATAAAGGGACTTATAACTTGGTAGCGCCGCAACTAATTGAACAAAAACACTTTGCAAAATCCTATGCAGCGTCATTGAAACGCCCTGCTATTTTACCGACACCTAAATGGCCACTGGATCTCATTTTTGGAGAAATGGCGGCTTTATTGACGGAAGGTGCGAAGATAATCCCTCAACAGTTAGAGAAGCAAGGCTTTGAATTTGAATTCGATAATATTGAGGATGCGTTATCGGATATTGCGAAACGTTACTAAAAAATTGACTGTTACTCAGCCTGTCAGCGTTTCTTTTTCAATACCGGTAAGCCTTTGTCATCATTCAAGGTGTTTGTGCAGACCGGGTAAGTAATGCATCCCCAGAAGTAGCCATTCTTACTCTTTTTTCTGACTAAATAGTGCCCACAAGCACGGCAAGGGTATTTTTTTGTACTTGAAGGAACACCGTTGTCATCTTCTACCGTTACTTTGCATTCGGGATAATTAGAGCATCCCCAAAAGGCATTGTCTTTGAATGTTTTTCGTCTTAACGGAGACTGGCAGGCTGGACAAAGATAGCGCTTTGCCCTAACTGGCTTGCCATTTTCATTATTCGCCGTGTAGTTACAGACTGGATAGGATTCACACCCCCAGAATGCGCCATTAGCACCTTCTTTTAAAATCAATAAACTCTCGCATTTTGGACAGCGATAGCGAATTTTAGCTGATTTAATATGAGCATCATCGTCCTGTTCTAGGAACTCTTGTTCCCAGTTACTAGATGATGTTGCGGGGGCTTTGCTGTCTTTTTCCTGCACAAGGCTACTCTTTGGCTTTACTACAAGGTGCACTGTCTTTTTTGCAATCGTCCTGCCCAGCAAGACGGCGAATTTTTGAGGCGCCTTCTCTTGCACCATCTGCGGTTGCTGTACCTGCCTCCTTCATTTTCTCCCAGACAATAGCACCTGTTTCTTTAGTTTTTGTAGATGCCTTACTGCCAAATTCAGACGCTTTCTCACCAAATTCTGATGCTTTTTCTGCGGTAGTATCGGCTATTTCGGATGTTGTGGTTTTGGTTTTTTCCCATATTTTTTGCGCACCATCCTTTGCTTTATCTAGCGTACTTTCTTCAGCCTGAGCCAAGGTGGAAATAAGAATAAGCGAGCAAAAAATTGCTTTTATATGTTTCATCACACTGCCTCTTTGTTTTCAAGCGGTGAAAGATTTAACCAATCAAAAAGTTTAGAAATATCGCTAAGCGCACCAAGTTGCGGGTAACGTAATAGTGTTTCGTCTGTTACTTGTTCGTGGTCCCAAGTACTGTGATAAGGAATATGAAGTGCTTGGGCACCAATATCAAGAACAGGAAGAATATCCGATTTCAAAGAATTACCAATCATCAAAAAATGTTCTGTAGAGATCTTGTGGCGTTGAAGTATTTGTTGATAAGCGTCAGATGTTTTATCACTAACAATTTCAATCGCATCAAAATACTCAGCAATACCTGATCGTGCTAGTTTGCTTTCCTGATCAAGCAAATCTCCCTTAGTGATAACCAATAATCGAAACTGCCCTTTTAGTTGAGACAGTACGTGTTCTATATTAGGCAATAGCTCAACAGGAGAAGCCAGCATGCATTTTGCTAGCTGTATTATCTCATGTATTTCATTGCCAGAGATGCGACCTTCTGTTAATTCAATAGCTGTTTCTATCATCGACAAGGTGAAGCCTTTGATACCATAACCAAAATGCTCTAAATTATTAATCTGCACTTCACCTAAATGAGCACGAATGTAAGCTTCGTCATGATATGGCAGAAGAAGGTTTATAAACTCATCTTGGGCGTGAATGAATATGTCTTCATTTCGCCAGAGTGTATCGTCTGCATCAAAAGCTATTGTTTGAATGTTAGAACGATTCAACGTCATTTTATGTCCATTGTTTAGTGTTTGTCTCTATCAAGTCCACATACAGTGCAACTTGATCCGGTGTATCGTTTAGTGCTGGAATGTAATCAAACGCCAATCCGCCATTGTTTTTAAACTCATCACCTAGTTCTAGGGTCACTTCTTCGAGCGTTTCTATACAATCAATTGAAAAAGCGGGACTGATGATGTTGATTTTCTTTATGCCCATAGAAGGAAGCGCCTTTAAAGTGGCATCAGCATAAGGCTTTAACCATTCTTCACGGCCAAATCTAGACTGATAAACATGAGTCCATTCATGATCACCAAGCTCCAGTTCTTCAGCAACCAGTCGACTTGTTGTTTCACAGCGTCGAGCATAAGGATCGCCATTAGTAACATAACGCTTTGGAATGCCATGGTAAGACAAAACAAGGTGGCGCCTTTCTCCTTGCTTATCCCACTGGGCACGCACAGAATTGGCTAACGCTTGGATGTACATAGGATGATCAGCGTAATCATGAAGCAACTGTAACGAAGGCCAATGAGGGCATTTTTTGAGCGACTTCATTAATCTGTCGTACGCCGCAGCCGTTGTAGTTGCTGAGAATTGTGGGTACATGGGGACGACAATGATATTTTTAACGCCCTGTTCTCTCAATTTGTTCGCCGCGGTTTCGACACTTGGGTTGCCATAAGTCATTGCAAGTTCAACGGGAACGGTTTGCCCTGTTTTTCCTGATAAAGCTGTTTTTACCTTTTCTTTTAATCTCTCGCTTAATACTAAAAGAGGCGAACCTTCATCCATCCAAACTTGCTGGTAAATTTTGGCTACTTTTGGTGGGCGTAGCGTCAGGATAATGAGATTAAGAATTGGCTTCCAAATTAAAGGGTTTAAATCTACAACACGAGAATCAGACAAGAACTCTCTAAGATAACGGCGGACTTCGGGTGTCTGCGGAGCATCTGGTGTCCCCAAGTTCATCATCAATACGCCATAGTCGTTCTTGTTTTTCATGTTATACCTTTTGGTTTGAATTCTTAATGCATTATAAGCCAATAAAATGGGGGCAATAATGAAAATACCAAGCTATTTAAGGCCAGGTATTGTTTAGTTTCGTATCTAAAGGGAAAGATAGTGTCAGTTTTATTGTTTAACTATGAAATATGAGAAGGTAAAGTACCGACCAGCGCGATAGCTCGCTATGTAATCCATATGCGAATCAATGAGCAGGTAATAAAAACAACAAAGCTGATAGATAAGACACTCTTGTCCAAGTCATTACCTAGATTGCGACTTAGCCAGTAAAAGAAAAAATGACTGAATGACAAAATCATCATGGAAGGCAAATGTACCGCACCAGCAAATCCTGCCATATTCATGTGATCAAATGTCTGCGCTGGATAAATAAAACCGACCAATGCTGCAATAGAAGCAAAAACAACAAAGCCATCGGATGTGCCTTGATGTTGTTTCTGATCTACTTTTTTTAATGAGCATAGCAAACTGGCAAGCACTCGACCGCAATTACCTGATAGAAGAGACAAAACCCCAACAAATAAGCCAATGGGTAAATGAGCTAATTTCCCTATTTTTACAGTGTTAATGCTTCTTAGCTGTGGTCGGAAGACAATATTCAAAACAGTAATTAATGATATCAATGAGAAAGCAATTTTGAATACGAGCAAGCTACTTAGAGACAATAGCTGCGCTCCTATCACCCCACCCATAGCAATACCTGGAGCGAAGTTAATTAGGTGCTGGGAGTCAACTTCTGCTTTCTTCATTGACGTTATCCAAGCGTAAAGATGCGTTGGAATAAACGCAGCAATGCAGGTTGCAATGGCAGGAAGCATAAGATCTTGAAAAGAGAAATTAAAAACGGGTAAGAAAAAATATAAAGCTGGAATGGCAATAAGTGATGGCGCTATTTTTATAACGGAAGTAGCTGACCCTGTTGCTGCGCCAATGAAAAGTAGTAAAAAAAACATTTCGATAGTTGGCATAAGATCCAAACAACTCCTTTAGCCACGACTCTCTAGCCATGAGTAAGACAACAAAAAAGCAGGCACTGGCCTGCTTATTTAGTACACTAAACTTGTGCTAAATTATTACTCTTGTTCAACAACGCTACGCATGCGATCCTGAATCAATGTTGCTAATTTATCAGGTTGGAATTTTGATAAGAAATCATCACAGCCCACCTTTTGCACCATTGCTTTATTGAAGCTACCACTGAGTGATGTATGCAAAACGATATAAAGATCTTTTAGTCTAGGGTCTTCACGTACTTCGCGAGTTAAACGATATCCATCCATTTCAGGCATTTCTGCGTCGGTGATCATCATCAGGAGTTTTTCTGGAACAATTTCCCCCCCATCAGCCCACTTTTTAAGGGTCTCTAAACCACGCTTACCGTTGGTTGCCTCATGTACTTTTATCCCCAGAAAGTCTAATGTGGAGCGACATTGAGCCAGAGCAACCGATGAGTCATCCACAATTAAAACCTCTAAACCTTTTGCAAGGGATAATAAGTCTTTATCAATGACATGATCACTGATACTACCGTCATAAGGTGAAATTTCGGCCAAGACTTTTTCAACGTCAATAATCTCAACAATGCGGTCATTAACTCTAGTTATCGCGGTTAGATAATGCTGACGCCCTGTACCATCTGGTGGAGGCAAGATTTCATTCCAATTCATATTGATAATACGATCTACTTCACCAACCATAAATCCTTGAACGGTATTATTGTATTCGGTCACAATTAAATTACATGGCTGAGTACGGTCAATCGGTCTCATGCCAATAGATTCAGACAGGTCGATAACAGGAACCGTCCTACCACGAAAGTGTGTAACACCAGCCACAGACGGGTGTCTATGCGGCATCAAGTTCAACTTAGGCAGCATGACTACCTCTTGAACTTTAAAAACGTTTATTGCAAACATTTGCATTCCACCAAGGCGGAACATTAAAAGTTCCAAGCGGTTTTCACCCACTAACTTGGTTCTTTGGTCTACAGCGTCTAGCATGCTTGCCATATATTACTCCAAACATTTTTAAATTAAGGCATTAATCCATTATAACCATGATATTCTATAAGGCTAAATCTTACAGTATTTTTTTGTGTTCACTATTTCTTACAAGGACTCTTAATGAAGGACGACGACGTACTTTTTTGCCGTAAAGCGGTTGTAAATCGACTCTCAGAAACAATCGCTTATTACATACTGCATCCAAGTATTGAAGAACAAGGTCACGACGCTTCTTTTTTAAGCTCCTTGTTTGTCGATGTCAATCTTACTGAAATTACACAGCAAAAAACTATATTTTTTCGCACTAGCTTAGTCGAACTGGCCGCCCTTCCACTACCAACAAATATCCATATGGTGATTTTTTTAAATGCCAATGAATTGGCTGAAAAGCATCTTGAAACATTATCTGAGTTTCGTCTACAAGGCTACCAACTTGGCATTATAAATCCTAACCCTGAAAAATTTTCTGCTGATTTATTCAGTATTTTTTCTTACGTGCTATTTTCATTAAACCATCTATCTATTGATGATGTTGTTGCCCGCATTAAACATCCAGTTTTATCTTCGAAAACCCTTTGGGTGAATAAAGTTGAAAAGGCGGAACAATTTATGCGGCTCTTAGAAAGTGTCCCCGAGGGACAATTTAGTGGAAACTTTATCAATAAAGCGACGTCAGTCAAAGGTAAGCGGATTTTAGCGCATAAAGCCATTTTAATTGATTTATTAGTGGCATTGAATGACCGTGAATCCTCACCTCGAGTGTTGGCTGAATATATTGAACGAGATCCAACGCTCACCTATCGAATCATTAAACTTACACATTCAGTGATTTATCGCAGTCAATTTAATGTCTCTAATGCTCAGCGAGCTATCGAAATAATTGGCGTTAGAGATCTTATTAAATGGGTTGGACTCGTTATGTTAGGCAGCGTATCAGGTAAGCCTGATTGTTTGTTTTCGATGGCGGTTTCTCGCGCTTGCTTTTGCCAAGGTCTTTCTGCCGCGCTGTTTCCTAAATTAGATGGTGCTTTTTTAGTAGGACTTTTTTCCTACCTACCTAGTTTCCTAGATGAAGATCTGCTGACGCTTTTGAAAGATTTACCGCTCGATGAAAATATTAAAACAGCGTTATTAGAATACAAGGGGAATCTGGGCAGTGTTTTAAAAATAGTGATTGCATATGAAGCAGGCCGTTGGGAAAAGATTCCTTTTGATCACCTAGAAAGTAAAAACTTATCAAAACAATCATTGAAAGACCTTTATATACAAAGCTTAAAAGAGGCCCGTCAGATGGGAGTAGTATGATAGATATCGGCGTAAATATTAATCATCGTTTTTTTCTAGACGATTTAGATAAAACACTTAAAGACATGCAAGACGTTGGCGTGAATGGCATGATTTGCATTGCATCTGACTTAGAAGAAAGTAAAAAAATCCAGCTCTTGAGTAAGCGTTATTCGGCACTATGGAATACCTTAGGTTGCCATCCTCACCAAGCAAAAACATGGAATACAGAAAGTAAAGCTCAGGTTTCCGCTCTTATCCAAGAAGCGAAGCCAGTTGCCATTGGTGAGACCGGGCTTGATTTTAATCGTAACTACTCAACGCCAAAAGAACAATTTTATGCATTTAGTGAGCAAATAGAATTAGCAACTGAACACCAGCTGCCCTTATATCTCCATGAAAGAGATGCTCATATGGAAATGGTAGACATACTAAAACAGCATCCTGATTTGGCGCAAACGTCTGTGATTCATTGTTTTACCGGAAGTCGAGCTGAGTTAGATCGGTATTTAGAACTAGGGTTGTTCATTGGTATTACTGGCTGGGTGTGTGATGAGCGTCGAGGTGCAGACTTACAAGCTTCCATCCCTCATATTCCACTGGATAGATTGCTTCTTGAAACCGATGCGCCTTATCTATTGCCGCGTAATATCCGACCGAGACCTAAGAAGAATCACCCTAAATATTTGCCTTGGGTGGCTCAAGAAGTTGCAAAATTAAAAGGCATCTCCGTAGAAGAGCTAGTCCAAATAACTATCGACAACACAAAAACTGTATTCGGAATTCGAGCTTAACCCCTCAACTAAAAACTACAGTAAAGAGATTTGCTGCGACAGTAAGCTTGCCATACTAGTTTTAAAAAAAGGCAGGATACTGTCGGCGATGGGCTCTATCTGCTTTTCGATGTAATGCTCGTAATCCAAATCGATCAAATCTTCAGCACTTTCATATGGCACGACACCAGAACGCTGATAAAGGTAATAAACACGCTTTCTACCTTTGTTGTATTCTAAGGGAAGTCCCTGTTCTGCTCTTTTTTGATCAATCATCGCCGCCGCTCTGACATGAGGCGGCTTATTTTTAGTGTAGGAAGACAGCGGTCGACTCAACTGTTTGCTGTAAACCAATTGGTCGTCATAGTCACCCGCTCTAAGTTTTGTAATGGTCTCTTGAATATAAGTTATTGGATTTTCATCACCAAATACTTTCTCAAACAAAGTTCTTTGAAATTGTCTTGCTAAAGGCGTCCAATCGGTTCTGGCCGCTTCCAAACCTTTAAATACCAGTTCGCCCTTTGATTTTCCTGCATAACGTTTTTTGCTGCCTTCTTCTTGCCCACGTATAGTTGGCATGAAGAAACGCTCGTAAACCCGTTCAAATTCAAGCTCTAAGTGTGAGTCAAGCTGAGCGTACTCTTGGCACCAATTTGATAGGCAAGCGTTAATCTCATCGCGCAACTGTTCACCTTGTTTTTGAGGATCTTCTACTCCGCTGTTAAGCGTAACAAAGAGAGAGTCTGTATCGCCATATATCACTCTAGCGCCACGCTCCTCCATCCAAGTCTGAGTTCTGCCTAACAACTCATGACCACGCATGGTAATAGAGCTTGCCAATTCGGCATGATAAAAGCGACAAACGTTTGACCCCAGCACACCGTAAAAAGAATTCATAATGATTTTAATAGCGTAGCTCAAAATGCCATTACCTACTCTTTTGGCTTCTTCTCTTGCATGAGCAAGTTCACCGACTAATGAGGGCAAAATAGCTTGTTGGCGATCAAAACGAGCACCCAAAAAACCAGGAACGAGCTGTTCTGCTGGTGTTTTATCCTTAAATAAAGGCGCTGAGTGTTGGGCTGTTATACGGGCTAAAGGATCAACGTGAAAGGTTCGAATAATACTGGGATACAAACTTTTAAAATCGAATACCAATACATTTTTATACAGCCCAGGTATTGATGACATAACAAAACCACCAGGGCTAGCAACAAAGTCATCGTCATTCCAAGCAGGTGCAACCCAACCAGCTGAATGCAATCGAGGTAAATAGAGGTTTTCGAAGGCCGCGACTGAACCGCCTGTTTGTTCGAACGGAATACCAGTTAAATCGACGCGTGTTTGCTGTAACTCTATGAGCTTGAGTTTTTCAAAAATGCGCATAACAAGATCGCAGTCTTGAAGATTGTAGGCAACAAAGGCATTGAGATCTTCTTTGTGCAGTCTTTCTATTTCTTGCCAGCGTTCGCTGCCATGCAATAGTTTGCCATCATCAAGGATTTCTTTACTGACGTTATTTAGACTATAAGACTCAAAGTGATAACCGCCCACTTTCAATAAAGTAATGCCGTCTAACGCCACTCGTCCGGGAATGCTTGCAAAGTACTTGCCTTGGTTATCTGATGAGCGGATATTCCAATTTTCACCATTAACACCAAATGCTGGACGAATCCCTAAAATCTGACAGCGCTGGTCAATAAATTGCAAATCAAAGCCGATTAAATTCCAACCAATGAAAATGTCTGGTGAATACTTTTTCACATAACGAATAAACGCCAGTAATAAGCTTTTTTCATCACTGAACCGACGAATGATTGAAGACGTGGTTTCTTGGTCGGTGACAACAAAAGCGACACGCAGATCACGTGACGTAATACCAATAGACAGTAATGTATTGGTTGAAACGGATGTTTCGATATCTAGTGACCAGACATTCCAATCTGGTTGCCAATCGCCAGCGATCACCCTAGCTTGGCGAAATGTTTGATAGCTTGAATCAGGGACGCCAATAAAACGCACAGCACCGCGAATGTTTCGCTCCATCAAATATCGATTATGAGCCTTAATATCTTCTTCAAAAACAGAGAAGCCATTACGTTTCACCAAGCTAATCATCTGCTGGTGGAGCGCCAGACTAGTACTTTGAACCAACACAACTGGCTCGTTATTAAATGACTTCAATGCGGATTCGGAACACTGTACGCCCGTTACGTCGGCTGGAAGACTATCAAGCGGGGCATCGGTGAAAAATACGCTAAGCTGCCTATCCGGAAGGACTTTTACCGTTCCTTCCGGCGTTTTTATAAAAAGGCTCATTTCAATGTGGCCGCTAACATCTCGTGTATGACGGCTCACAATATAGCCAGTTCTTTCTACAAACATCTAAACAGCCTAGTATTTTAAAAGTGCTTATTCTATTAAAAAAACCTTATGCAGCGTATTTTAATTACAACCCACGCAGTAAAAGCATGGGTGGCACTTTTAGCACAGTCCTACTAGCAAATATACCAATCGTTGAGATAACAACAACACCTATGGTTGGCCCTAACAACCATAATAATGGATGAAAACTCGCCTCGGCATTGAATACAAAAACCTGCAAGCCTAATAAGCAGGTTTCTGCGCCTATGGTAGCAATGAGTCCTGCAAAGAATCCAAGGGCGCCAAATTCAACCAACAGTGCCTGTCGTACTAACGCACCTCTCGCTCCCAGTACTCGCAATAACGCGCCTTCTTCTAAACGTTCTTCTAATGTTGAGCGTACGCTGGCCAATAACACCAAAGCGCCAGCACTTAGTATACAAAACAACACTAATTGAATAGCTTGAGACAGCTGCCCTATTATGGTCTGGATTTGTTTTAAAATATCGCCCACATTCAAGATAGAAACCGTAGGGAAAGTCGCCATAGCTCGATAAAAAGATTGTGCTTGGGTATCATCCACAAACAAGCTGCTAACAAAGTTGGCAGGATAATCCTCTAATGCACTCTTAGGTAGAATTAAATAGAAGTTAGGTTGCATTGACCCCCAATCAACAGTACGAACGGACGTAATTGGCAAGGTGACAATATTGCCACCAATATTGATAGTCAGCTTGTCACCTATGTCTAAGTTAGCTTCCTTAGCAACTCGTTGCTCAATCGATAGGCCTTCTGCTGCGAAATCCCCTTCGACAAGTTCATTGCCCTTACCAAGAGAGTCTGACCAAGTTAAGTTTAGCTCTCGTTCATAAAGCTCAGGCTCGCCCTTTTCTTCAGGATAAAGGGATTGTACTGTTTCATCGTTCACTGCTGTTACTCGACCACGTACCATGGGATACCAATCGGATTTTTTGAGACCTAGTTGAGTTGTCTGATCATTAATTTGTTCAATTTGCTCAGCTTGTACATTAAATAAATAATGGTTTGGAGCGTCTTCTGGAAGCTGTTGCTGCCAGTCAGCAATCAAGCTTGACTTCACGCCAATCAGAATCAAAGTTAGCATGATAATTAGTGTGAAAACCAACAACTGAAATAGATTTGGTATCAACCTTCTGTATAACGAAGCAAGACCTATTTGCCAACCGCTGGTGGCTCCTGACGTCAACGAACGGCCAAGTTTAAAGGCCAACCAACCAATAGCAGCAACAAACAGTGCAATGCCCAAAATGGCAGCAGTCATAATGCTTGGAAGCAAAAAGCCATTGGTGTACAAGCACATCAGCCCAAACATACCGATGAAGCCAATCGCATAAATCGCAAAGCTATTGAGTTCAATTTTGGTGTTAGGTTGTAACACTGATAAAGGCGAAATCTTAATAAGGTGTGACATTAGTGGCAGACAAAAAACCACCATAGATATCATCCCTGTCGCGGCACCTAGCCATAAACGACTGATGGATGGTTCTGGTAATGTGGTTGACATTAGCCCAGACAGCAGAGAAGCAATAATTTCTTGCATTCCCCAACCAATACCCAAGCCAATCATGGCGCCGACAATAAACAACGCGAATAGTTGTAGAAAGAACAACTTGCCCAATAATTTCGGTGTTGCACCAAGTGTTTTTAAAATGGCGACTTGCATCAAATGGCGTTTTACAAATCGAGCGGAAGCCAGTGCCATGGCAACGCCAGACATAACAACAGCTAAAGTGCCAGCAAGTAATAAAAAGGACTCTGCACGGCCAATGGTGTCACCGATACGCTCCCCGCGCTGTGTTGGTGTTTGCCAACGCTGGCCTTCATTTAATTGTGGGGTAATCCAATTTTCATACTCGTCAAGCGAGGCTCTATCTCCTGCAAGTAAAAGGGAGTAGCGTACTCGACTACCAGGAATAATTACGTTGGTTGCCGCTAGATCTGCCATATTCATTACAGCACGGGGCGATATTGCAAAAGCGGAAGTGCTGGAACCTGGGTCTCTCACCAAATATTTGGTTACTTTAAGCTTAGCATCGCCTACTTCAACCTGATCACCAAGGCTAATTTTAAGCAAGCTAGCCAAGCGTGACGACACCCAAACCTCACCTTGTTTTGGCGTTTCGGTCGAACGCTGACCGGCACCAAATAAAACATCATCGACCAGATAAGCACCTTTTAAAGGGTAGCCATCACTAACCGCACTTAATTGCGAAAGCTGAAGCGAGTCACCTGCGAACATCATGGTGGTAAAAGAGGTTCTTTGCGCGGTTTGCAAAGAAAGCTCATTTGCCTGTGCTTCCCATTCTGCTGGAATAATATCATCTGAGCGGATTAAACGATCCGCGGCTAATAGATTGGCAGACTCTTGCTCAAAAGATAATTGCAAGCGGTCAATAAATAAACCTATTGATGTGACCGTGCTCACTGAAATAACCAAGGCCAATAGAAGAGTGAACAAGTCACCACTACGAATATCTCGGAACATTAAGCGAAAGGCAAAACTCATAAGGATTTTTCCGTTAGCTGACCTGCAGACATGACCAATTGACGGTCGCACATTTTGGCAAGCTCATTATCATGAGTCACCATCACCAACGTTGTTCCTTGGGATTGGTTAAGGTCGAACAACAACTTGATAATAAGTTTACCATTTTCTTCATCAAGGTTGCCTGTAGGCTCGTCCGCGAACAGTATTTTTGGGTTGGAAGCAAAGGCTCGAGCAATGGCGACACGTTGCTGTTCACCACCTGAGAGCTGATTTGGGTAATGGGTTAAGCGGTGTGACAAGCCAACCTTTTCAAGTAGAGCTTCCGCTTTTTTGCGCGCATCTTTATCGCCTTTTAGCTCAGCAGGCAACATGACATTTTCAATGGCTTGAAGACTTGGCAAAAGATGGAATGATTGAAAAACAAAGCCAACGTATTGGCCACGAACAAGTGCCCTTTGCTCTTCTGATTGACTAGAAAACTCTTGATCATAAAGAAAAATATCACCGGACGTATTTACATCTAATCCAGCTAGCAAACCTAATAAAGTAGACTTGCCAGAGCCAGATGAACCGACAATGGCCACGGACTCACTTTCCTTGATTTCCATATTGATTCCTTTCAATATGGTTAAATTCCCTGTATTCGACGTCACTGTATGAGTTAAATTAGATACTTTAATCGCGGTGTTTCTAGCCATGATGATTCACTCTAAAAAGGTTTGATATGTTTTTAAAAAAGCAATTAATACAACTATGTACAATAATCACGCTGCTATTCATTAGTTCATTCGTTTCAGCTTCTACTTTACTCGTTATGGGTGATAGTCTCAGTGCGGCGTATAACTTACGACAACAAGATGGCTGGGTTAGTTTACTGAAAAATCAACTTTCTCAATCGCACCCTGAAATACAGGTTATAAATGCCAGTGTTAGCGGAGAAACAACACAAGGTGGCCTATCTCGTTTTAATGATCTTTTAGCTACCCATAAACCAGATATAGTGGTGTTAGAGCTTGGTGCTAATGATGCATTACGTGGTTACCCTTTAGATCAGACCACACTTAATTTGGAAAAAATGATTGAGCAAGCTCAAAAAAGTGGCGCCGTGGTGTTATTAATTGGTAACCAGATTCCGCAAAATTACGGTAAACGCTATACGCAAATGTTCTTTAATTTGTACAAAGACATTGCGAGCAAGTACAGCCTCGCCTACCTCCCCTTTATGCTTGAAAATGTCGCCCTAAACAAAGATCTAATGCAAAGCGATGGCTTGCATCCTAATAAAGCAGGTCAACCAATCGTATTGCAAAATATACTGCCACATTTGCAGCCACTATTAGACAATATTAAGTAGAAAAAATAAGGAAGGTTCAATGAAAGCGGTTTTCTTAGATAGAGGATCATTCCCTGCGCAGATAAATATTCAATTGCCCGTTCAAATTAGTGATGTGGTGACATATGAAAACACGCCACTTGAACTCGTGGCAGAGCGCATTAAAGATGCAAATATCGTGTTGACCAATAAAGTGATGGTTGACGCTACTGCGATCAATGGCGCGGCGGATTTAAAACTCGTGCAAGTCATGGCGACAGGTATGAATAACGTAGATCTAGAAGCCTGTAAGAAGAAAAACATTACCGTCCAAAATGTGACCGATTACTCAACAATAAGTGTGCCTGAACATACCTTTGCTATGTTGCTAGCACTTAGAAGAAATCTAGCATCTTATTTAGATGCGGTAAAAACTGGACGATGGGCATCTTCTGAATATTTTTGTTTTCTAGATTATTCTATCAAAGATTTATCTGGCTCGACTATGGCCATTGTAGGAGGCGGCACATTAGGCAAAAAAGTCGCTGGCATTGCTCTGGCTTTCGGAATGAAGGTGGTCTTTGCTGATCGCAAAGGAGCGATAAACACTAGATCTGGTTACATCAAGTTTGAAGAGGCCTTACAGCTCGCGGATGTCATCAGTATCAATTGCCCGCTGACACCAGAAACAAAAGATCTAATTAGTGACGCTGAGTTTTCGTTAATGAAACAGAGTTGTCTACTACTAAATATTAGCCGCGGTGGTATTGTAGATGAGCATGCACTAGTTCGAGCTTTCAAAAATAACGTCATTGCAGGCGCTGCTTTTGATGTTTCAACACAAGAGCCTATGCCACTAGATCATCCACTTCAAATGCTTACTAAACAGCCAAATTTTTTGCTGACGCCACACATTGCTTGGGCCAGTGATGAAGCAATGCAAACTTTGGTGGACATGGCAATGAATAAAGTAACTTCTTTTATAGATAAACCTTAATGACTTTAAATATTTTATTTCAAGACGAACACTTGGTTGCCGTCAACAAACCTGCAGGTCTGCTTGTGCATAGAACTCATTTGGCCAAAGATGAGGAAGACGCTGTAGTTCAAAGGTTAAGAGATCAAACTGGGAGATGGGTCTTCCCTGTTCATCGGCTTGATCGCGGAACGTCCGGGGTATTGGTGATGGCATTTAGCCCTGAAGTAGCAAGGCATCTTGCTATTCAATTTTCAGAGTCTAAAACACGGAAAACTTATCATTGTTTAGTGCGTGGATATTGTGAAGAATCAGGTGTGATTGATTACCCTCTTGCGAAGCTTAATGAGCAAAAAGGTCGATCTCGTTTTAAAATTGAAGGCACAGAAAGGGAGGCTGTAACAAGCTTTACTCGATTAAAGCAGTTTCAACTTCCTTTTCCTGTAAGTCGTTATGACAGTATGCGTTTAAGCTGGCTAGAAGTTACCCCAAAGCAAGGCAGAAAGCATCAAATTCGCCGACATTTCAAGCATCATTTGAATCCTCTAGTTGGTGATTCTTGTTATGGTTGCCGTCACATTAATAAAGTTGTCAAAGAAATTTGGCCAGAGGATTTTAGATTGATGCTGCATGCTTCATGTCTTGAATTTACTCACCCTATAAGCGAGCAAATCATTACCTTAAAAGCCGATTTTAGTGACGAAATGACTAATATTCTTAACAAACTTGAATGTTATCTAACCTAGCTATTTTATAGTAAGAGTCTTCTGTGACTGACCAGCGGAACACCCAGCAGTCATGGATTTCGGGGGCTAAATTTATCGCATTTTTTTGTATTTCATTCACTTCAAAACCACAAGAAAGCAGCACTTTCATTGAAGCTTTATTGTGGTCTGCCACTTGCGCATATACTTCTTTGACGCCGTTGCTCGCCCAAAGAAGTAATAAGTGTTTTAGCACGTATTGAGCAATACCTTGATTAGTGAAATTCTTAGCAATCCGATAAGAGACTTCTATTGATTCGCTGTTTAATAATTGTCCATTAAATCGTCCAATTAAGACATCATTAGGTAGGCAGACCAAATATTGTAAATTCTTTAATTTACTTCTGAGTAAGCTTTTGAAGTACATCTCCGTTTGTTGCTGTAATACTTGATTCGGTAAGAATTGCGAAAACCATCCTCTGTTACGAAACTCAAAGAGCAAAATACTCCTAAGGTCTGCTTCAGTTGCTTGTCGAATTTTAAGTATTTTCTTCATATCAAACACGTACTGTAAACTGGTGATATCGTTAGCTTAGTGTAGATTTTCACTAAATGCCGAATTTAGCATTATTTATCTGATTCGCTTTTATTGAAATGATAAAATACTTAATTTCAACGGATGTTAGAGGTTGTGAGAACCCATGAAGAATCGAAACTTAGTCTATTCAACGGATCAAGGTCGACTTTGTCCCGTATGCGAGCACCCTGTTTCTGGGTGTGAATGCAAAAATGAGAACGTTGTTGGTAACGGAAAAGTCTTGATTGCCCTCGAAACCAAAGGTCGTAAAGGTAAAGGCGTTACTGTTATTACTGGCCTTCCGCTTGCTGAAGAAGCACTAAAAGTATTGGGTAAAAAATTAAAAACTCAGTGCGGTACCGGTGGCGCTGTAAAGGATGGTCAGATTGAGATACAAGGAGATAACCGACAAAAAGTCAAAGAGTTACTTGAAAAAGAAGGTTTTTCTAGTAAATTTACCGGTGGCTAATGGCTATTATAAATTATTAGTCTTACTATATTCCTGTTTTCAATAATGAAAAAACATACTAAGTCATTATAAAATCGAAGCCGTAATGTTACCGAGCTTTCGCGCTCTTTTATAAAACATGAATTGCCACCAACGAAATGGGACGTCTTGGTGGTAACTAATGGCAGCAGAGGTTCCGATGTTCCAGAATAATATTAAGCAAGCTAATAAGCTAATGCGCTCAGCAATACCCCTTATGGTGAAGCTGGATATTCCGCCAACCCCCTATAACTATGGGATATGGTATGAATATGCTTCAAATAGAAGCCCAAAACTTAACCAAGTTGTTGATCGTGCGTTACGTCGGTTTGGCAGCCTGCCCGCTTTTGTATCTCAAGAGCTATTCAATGAATTTTTATTACCTGAAGAGTTTCAGTACGCTCACCGCCAGGATTCAACATTAAAAAGCCTTACTACTAATTTAGAAACGGACACTACAAGTATTTCTAATGAGCTTGAAAAGTTTAACGGCACACTGCGTAGCGCAAAAGCGGCACTTAAAAATGCCAATAATGCCGCCCAAGTCGAAAAACTAGCACTTTTTTTAGAGCAAGGTGCTTTTAAAGCCAATCAAGCTATTGAAAATTTTAGTCGCTCGCTACTTTCTGCTCAAGAAGAGTTAGCTACGCTTCGATCTGAATTGTTAGATGTGAAGAAAAATACGGAACTTGATGCAATTACCTTATTGGCTAATGAAAAAGGTTTTGAACGATCGTTATTCTCTCTCGTGCCTTATGCTGAGGATGATTTAACCCTCTTGTTAATAGACATTGATGACCTTGCTGAGATTAATCAAGAATATGGTAAAAAAGTAGGCACATCGCTTATTCGATACATAGCAAAGCTTTTACTTGGGTTGTTGCCAGAAAATGGTTCTATTGCTCGTCTTAAAGGTGGTCGGTTTGCCATGCTATTAAGTGAGACAGAGTTAAGCGTTGCATCTCAATTAGCTGAATTTATTCGTAATGAAGTATCAATTCAAAAAATACGCTACAAAAATACTAAGGTGCTACTGCGACAGGTGACTGTTTCCATAGGAGTAGCCACTTTATTCGGTGACGAAAGCCCTAACGAGCTAGTTGAGCGTTCACAACATTATTTATTGTACGCAAAACGATCTGGAAAAAATCGTATTGCTCATCATGAATAAAAAACTACTATATTTAAGGCAATGCCATGAAGGACAATTTGGAGCAAAAAGATCGCGATCATTCTGAAGTTCGTGATTACGAATGTGATATGCAGGGAATTGTTAACAACGCTGTTTATCAAAACTATCTAGAACATGCTAGACATAAATTCATAAAATCTAGAGGATTAGACTTTGCTGAAATTACCAAACAAGGAATACACCTTGTATTGATAAAAGCTGAGTTAGAATACAAAAGGTCCTTACAAAGCGGCGATTCTTTTTACATTCAAACAAGTGTAGAGCGCATATCTAAGCTTAAACTTGCCTTTCTTCAAAAAATTTATCGATCTTGCGATGATCAATTGATGTTAAATGCCAAGATGACGATAACTTCCACAACAAAGGAAGGCCGACCTATACTTTTTGAAAAAGCTGACCTTTTATTTGCAGATTAGTGTTGTACCTTGTTAGATATTACTAAATGTACTATTCAACAAGTCGTATAAGGAAAATTATGCAGGTATTAGCTGGTCCAATATTGCGAAGAATGACCCCAAATCAGCTCACGTTCTGGTTAATGACTACAGAGCCTGTAACTGTTGATTTGACATTGTATAAAAGCGAAACAGCACTATTTACCCTACATAAAACTCAAACAGCTGAATGCCATACTCAGTTAAAAGCGGGCGATAATCTTTTTATACAGTTGCTTAATATCAAACTAGAAACGGCGCTACCCACGAATCAGCCTATTCATTATGACATTCAGCTTAATGGTCTTGATTGGGCTCATTGGGCTGAAGATCTTGTTTATCCCGATCAGCCTCTGCCATTTTTTATCTTGCAGCCTAAGATAAAAAAAATTCTACATGGTTCGTGTCGTAAGCCTCATCATCCTAGCAAAGACGGGTTACTGAGGGTTGACGAGCTGTTGCAAAATACCACCCCAACAGACTGGCCAAGTATTTTGATGATGAGTGGAGATCAAATTTATGCTGATGATGTCGCAGGTCCAATGCTGTGGGCCATTCATCAGTTAATCCCTCATCTTGGTATGCCTGACGAAAAGTTACCTTGTGTAGACATTGAGAGTTCCAAAAAGCTTCACCAAGAATCCTCTTACTACTATGCAAGAGAAACACTTCTACCAGAAAATGAAGTGAATCGAGGTATGATTGATCAATTTTTTGGTGGTGTACGCAAGCCTGTATTTACGACTGACACAGCCCAAAATCACTTAATTTCTTTAGCCGAAATGCTCTCCATGTACGCCCTAGTTTGGTCACCTAAAGGGTGGGATTTGTTATTAGAACGTAGTGGCTGGTCTGAACCATCAGGTTTGTCTGATGAGCAAAAAAAAGACTTTTTGAAACATATCCCTATTCTGCAAGACTTTGTAAAAGGTTTATCTAAAGTACGTCGCGCTCTTGCGCATATTCCAGCAGCGATGATCTTTGACGATCATGATATTACAGATGATTGGAATCTTACCGCAGCCTGGGAGCAAACGGCCTATAACCACCCTTTCTCTGCACGCATTATTGGTAATGCCCTACTTGGCTATCTAGTTTGCCAAGGCTGGGGAAATGCGCCTGAACGTTTCTCTGAGGGATTAATTAGCGAAGTACAAAAAGTATTTAATAACCCAGGCAGAGAAGAACATGATGAATTAATACAAGAGCTCTTTCGGTTCTCAAACTGGCATTATACTTGGCAGACGACACCACCTCTTGTTGTGTTAGACACCCGCACCCAGCGTTGGCGCTCTGAGAAATCTCTGGAGAACCCTTCGGGACTAATGGACTGGGAAGCGTTAACGGACTTGCAGCAGCAACTGAAAGGTTTAGACGCGGTTGTGTTGGTATCACCAGCACCTATTTTCGGCGTGAAGTTAATTGAAAGTATCCAGCGAGTTTTTACTTGGATTGGCAAACCCTTAATGGTAGATGCTGAAAACTGGATGGCTCATCCAGGCTCAGCTTACGCCTTAATGAATATGTTTCGACACAACAAAACCCCAAAAAACTTTGTCATTCTATCTGGAGATGTACACTACTCTTTTGTTTACGACATTCAGCTACGTGGTATCCAACAAGGATCTGACTTGTGGCAAATTACCAGTAGTGGAATTAAGAATGAATTTCCTAGCAAATTATTGGATATATTTGATCGCTTAAATCGCTGGCTTTATTCACCTAGATCACCATTAAACTGGTTTACTCGACGTCGCAGCATGAAAGTTATTCCCCATAAACCAGAAACAGCCGCTCACGGTGAGCGCCTTCTGAATGCAGCAGGGATTAGTTTAGTGACATTAAATGATGATGGCTCGCCATCAGCCGTTGTGCAAATGTGTTCTGATGGTCGTGACATACACTTCACACTTTCTGAACAAGATGCCACTTGGGAGTAAATACAACAATTTCAATAAATTAAAGGCGAAAAAAAAGACATCAGATGATGTCTTTTTTCAAATAATGGCGGTGAGCAAGAGATTCGAACTCTTGATGCCTTTCGACATACACGCTTTCCAGGCGTGCTCCTTCGGCCACTCGGACAGCTCACCAAAACCTTTATACGCTCTGCGTAATTTGTGCGCGTATTCTAGTTATGAGGAAAAAAGATTGCAACTAGTTTTTGTCAAATTAGTCTTAAAAATTAATCTCTTACCCATTTTAAGTGATTAGCAAGTTTTACCTCAGGTATAGATACCGGCTGCTCTTTAGGCGTTCCCGCATAGATTAGACCAATTATTTGATCATTTTCCTGTAGCGATAAAAGCTCTTTTGTTTTTTGAGTGAAACAGGCAGGGCCACTTCGCCACATACCACCATAACCAAGAGCATTTAACCCTAATAAAACTTGCTGAGCCGCTGCAGAGGCAGCCATAATCTGTTCTATTGGGGGGACTTTAGGATGATCTTGTATTCGAGCATAAACTAATAAGACTGCGGGAGCTCGATATGCCTTTTTAATAAAGGCCTCTTCTTTACTTTCTGGCATCGAATCAACTTCAGATAAAGCATGATGCCAATAAATCTGGCCCAACTTTGAGCGCCCTTCTCCTTCAAAAACACAAAAGCGCCAAGGCTTGAGGTTGCCATGATCTGCAGCTCGACTAGCGGCTTCCAAGATAGACTCCCATTCAGTTTCACTTGGCGCTGGCAAATCAAGTGCCGGCTGCGATACACGATTACGCATAAATGTTATAAATTCTTTACTCATAAAATAATTATTTCCGCTAACATAAGAAAAACAGCAAGCTAAAATGATGATTGGCTATAGCTTAATGATAATGGATATCACATCTATGACTTTAGGGCCTAGGAGTTTTTATGTCAAAGTGGTTGATTTGGGCGTTGCTTGAGTTAAGTACCTTTCTTTTATTGGCCAACTGTATTTTCTTATGGCTATCTCGCTCACTTGTTAAAAAAAACATAAAAAAACAATCTGACACGACCCCCCCTCTAAAAGCACAAGAAGATACTGATGAGATAGATGACTCTAAAGTTTATAAGGGATTAGCTCACTATTTGGACTTACAAATTAATTTTGCAGCAAGCTCCATCGTACCTGGTAAGCTTGATCAACATGAAATAAATAGAGTGAAAATCTGGGGGACAGTCCTAAAGGCTGAAAGGGCTATTTTATTAAATCAAGTTAGTGAAAAACCAAAACCAATTTTAAATCGCTTTTTATCAAGCTTACTGTACGCATTGTCAGCTCCGAAACTACAAACAACCAATCCTGAAGAATTGCATCAAAACCTAAAGGAGATGGAAGAAGAATTCTTTCAGGCTGCAGAAATACTCATCACTAAAGAGTCCCTATTAAAAAATCAAGCCTTATTAAACGAAGATTTACGCAAAAATATTGAACGAGCAACAAAGCGCATCAAGCAATTAGGAATAAAAAAAGCAGAACAACAGCGCCTAGAAACTGAAATTGATAATCTACAGAAAAAAATTAAAAAACTGGAACAAAAACAATTTGAACACACAGGAAGCAGTACAGAATTTAATTTACAGATCCCAACGGCTCAAACACAAGAAAAGGCAATACGTAACGCTTCCTTTAAACAAATCTTAAGCTTAAGTAGCCTTTCCGATCGGCAAAAAATGGTGATAGACCAACTAAAAAATGAAATAGATAAGGCCTATAAGAATAACAATTCACATGCTGCTCTTGAGGCTCAAAAAGTTGCTGTGACTAAAATGGAGCGAATGTCGGAAGAATCCCAAGCGGTTATTTTGCAGTTAGAAGCTGAGCTAGAAACGTCTGATTTGTCTATTGCCTCCTTAACTCAAGACATTAGTATTAAGGATGCCAAATTAGCAGAATTAGAAAAACAATTAAGTAGAAGCAATGAAACGGCGATTGGTAATCTACAAGCCTTAAGTATTAACAAAAAAGAAGCCCTTGGCTCATTGCGTGATGGCTTAAATACAGCTCTTGAAAGCATGTCAACAGACAGTCTGATCGAACAAGATAAAGATGCGAAAATGTTAGAGCGATTGTTGCATGAGTCAGAAACGTGCGTAACTTTATTGGCACAAGAATTGGAAACCGCAGAAAACACCAATAATCAATTGAAGCAAAAATTAGAAAACCACTCTCTAAGTGATTCTAATAGCTTAAGAAGCCAGTCAAAACCTCTTGCGGAACAGAGAGAGAAAAATAGGCAATTAGCTCAAGCGACAACAGAACTAAAAAACAAATTATCAAAGATGGTATCAAGTAAGGATTATCAAGCACTCAGAGTAAGGTACAATAAAAAGAGTCTTGAATGTGATCGGCTGCAATTGGCGTTTTCGGATTTGGAAATGAAATATTTAGGGACACTAAATAATTAGCAGTCCCTAAAATTGAAGCGAGATTATTTTACTTGAAAATCAAGCATACGCTGCAAAGGAATCAGAGCTTTAACTCTGGTTTCTTCGGGTACATAAATCTCACCAGAATTATCTCTTAATGAGTTACGAAGCATCTCTAAGCTGTTTAATGCCATCCAAGGGCAATGAGCACAACTACGGCAGTTTGCCCCAGAGCCCGCTGTAGGAGCCTCGACAAAACGCTTATTTGGTGATGCCTGCTTCATCTTGTAAAAAATACCCCTGTCGGTAGCGACAATAAAGGTATCGTTAGGCATATTTTTTGATGCATTTAATAGCTGGGATGTCGAGCCCACAACATCGGCTACTTCAACAACGGCTTCAGGAGACTCTGGATGAACCAGCACTGCAGCGTCCGGATAAATCGCTTTTAAATCTAAAATACCCTTTGCTTTAAACTCCTCATGAACAATACAAGCACCGTCCCAAAGAATCATATCCGCTCCGGTTTCGCGCTGGATATAACCACCCAAATGCTGATCAGGTGCCCAAATGATCTTTTCACCCTGCTCCACAAGATGGTTAACAACATCTAAGGCGATACTAGAGGTTACAACCCAATCCGCTCTCGCTTTAACTGCAGCAGAGGTATTTGCATATACAACCACTTTTCTATCTGGATGCTGATCGCAAAAAGCTGAAAACTCTTCAATTGGGCAGCCAATATCCAGCGAACATGTTGCTTCAAGAGTAGGCATTAGGATCGTTTTCTCTGGGCTCAGAATTTTCGCAGTCTCTCCCATAAACTTAACACCGGCAACCACAAGCGTCTTGGCTTCGTGATTTGCGCCAAAGCGCGCCATCTCTAGCGAGTCGGCTATTATTCCGCCAGTCTCTTCCGCGAGCTCTTGAATAGCATCTTCAGTGTAATAATGAGCAACTAAAACAGCATTCTTTTGTTTGAGCAAAGATTTGATTTCGTCGCGAATTTGATCGTTGTCGACAGATTTTATTTCAAGAGTTTTTTCAGCTTCAGATAGATACTTTTGAACCGTATCGCGAAGTGCTGCTTTATTGAAAAGTTCGGACATATCATTACCCCTTAAGAAACTGGGAGCGGAATGAGTGTTTTTTTGGTGGGTCGTACTGGATTCGAACCAGTGACCAATTGATTAAAAGTCAACTGCTCTACCAACTGAGCTAACGACCCAAAAAATCACAAAAGGAATAAAAAACATGTTGGTGGGTCGTACTGGATTCGAACCAGTGACCAATTGATTAAAAGTCAACTGCTCTACCAACTGAGCTAACGACCCAACGGGTTGCGTATAATACAGAGCCCGCTGAGGATTGCAAGTTATTTAATTTTACTTAAATATCCTGCCGCTAGTTTAGCTGCTTTACTATCGGGAAAACGCCTAATAACATCCTGTAGATAGGATTTAGCTTTTGCACTGTCACCAAGCTGATCACTTACGGTGCCTAGCTTATACAATGAGTCTTGCTCTTTGCTGTGTCCAGGAAAGTTCTGGATTACAATAGTAAATGCATCTATTGCTTCTTGAGATTTACCTTGCACCAGTTTAACTTCTCCCAACCAGTAATAACCATTTCCTGTTAAGGAGTTGTTTGGGTAGTCCTTTACAAACTTCGCAAATGCAGTCTCTGCTTCGTCAAAATTTCTCTGACGAATCAAATTATAAGCATCATTATAGGCTTGCTGAGCTTCAGTTGTGGCAGGCTGCAAACTAATAGGAGCTAGAGGTGAAGGCACTAGCGAATTAGTTGCTTTATTGTTTTTTTCTACTGATGTCTGTGTGGCTGGTTGCTCCACTTTTGGTGCTGGCGCCGATGAATATTTTGGTTCATTTGCGGATGCAGACATAAGCAACGATATTCGCTTATCCAAATCGATGTAACGATCTCTTTGGCTCTCTTTCATTAGCTTTAACTCATGACCTTGACTTTCCAATTGTCCACGAAGGCTTTGAACCTCCTGTTGCAGTGTTTCTAATTGAAAAAGAAGATCGGCAGCAGCGTTTGGCGAAAGACCGCCATTCATTTGCTGAGCTTCAGCTAGCGCAAATGGCGCTGTGAAACACAGCGCCATTGCAAAAGAGCGAACTCTTACGCTTTTAGAGATCATTTTTCGTAACGAACTTCAACTCGACGGTTTAACTGCCAAGCATTGCTGTCATGACCGAAGGCAACAGGAACTTCTTCACCAAAGCTTACTGTTTCGATTTGAGAAGCAGCAACACCTTGGATTGTCAAATAACGACTAATTGCTTTAGCACGACGCTCACCTAGAGCCATGTTGTATTCGCGTGTTCCGCGCTCATCAGCATGACCTTCTAAAACGACGCGAGCATCTGGATTTCCTACCAAGTATTCAGCATGTTTAGCTAAAGCTTCACGAGATTCTGGACGTACAATTGACTTATCGAAGTCAAAGTAGAATACAGTCTCTACGCCAGCCAAAGAATCCATGCCGTTGTTGTTAGAAGCATTTTCGTCAACGATAACACTAGTCATTGCATCGTCTTGGCCTGCACCAAATGCCTGATCAGAATTTTCAGTTGTATCATTTGCTTGTTCAGTTGTATTGGCATCTTCAGCAACAGTTGAAGAATCAGTATCTGTTGCTGTTGTGCTACAACCTGCAATCCAAGCTGCAGACAAACCAATTACAGCAAACTTACCTAGTTTTGTTACACTCATTATTCACTCCTCAATGTCTTTATTTGAAATACGGGGACCAAGATGGCTCTCGTACATCTCCGTCTGCTGATGGCAACCTGTATTTTACAAGCCCATCAACGGATACTACGGCTAAGATACCCTTTCCTTGATAGGTTGTGGCATACATCACCATGCTACCATTTGGCGCAATGCTTGGCGATTCATCTAAATAAGTCTCTGTGAGAATTTGAACTCGGCCTGTTTTCATATCCTGAAGCGCAATATGATAATTACCATCGTTCTTCTGAACCGTCACAATATAACGGCCATCTGGCGTCATTCTTGCTCTGGTATTTAGATCACCTTCAAAAGTGACCCTCTCTACACGCTTACTATTTACATCTAGTCGATATATCTGCGGGTTACCGCCTCGATCAGATGTGAATACAATTCCCTTACCATCTGGTTCCCAGCTTGGTTCGGTATCAATAGCATAATGGTTGGTCATACGCTCCAGCTTTTGTGTCGCGATGTCTAAAGTATAAATTTCAGGATTATTATCTTTAGATAGTACCAATGCTAATTTTTTTCCATCTGGCGACCATGAAGGTGCGCCATTTAATCCTCTAAATTGTGCAATTTGCTGACGCTTACCTGTCGCTAACTCTTGAATAAAAATATTAGGACGTCGATTTCTAAACATTACATAGGCAATTTTTCGACCATCCATACTCCAAGATGGAGACAATATAGGCTCTTTTGACTCAACTACAACTTGCGGCCGATGCCCATCTGCATCTGCAACCTGTAATTTGAACAGCGGTGCTTTTTTATCACCCTCTGCAGTAACATATAATATTCTAGTACTAAATGCGCCTCTTGTCCCTGTCAATAATTCGTAAACTTTGTCACTAATATAATGAGCAGCATCTCTAAAGTTTTTTGAACTAACATCAATAGAGCTATGTTTTTGTACAGGCTTTTGACTTAAAACATTTAATAACTCAAAACCAATTCGGTATTGATTATTAGGTAATTTTTTAACGGTGCCAATAACAACATAATCACTTTTCAAAAGCCGCCAATCTCTATAAAAAACATCTGCCTCTTTCGTTGGCATACTCAGCATATTAGAGCGCGGAATAGCTTGAAATAAACCACTGCGAGCTAAATCAGCCTCTACAATTTGAGCAACATCTTCAGGTAGTGCATCTACACCATCATAACCAAAAGGAACAACGGCAATAGGAAGAAGCTGGTCAGCACCACTGGTTATTTCAATAACTAATTGAGCTCTGGCTGAGCTTATAAATATTAAGCAAGTGAATAAAACACTCAAGTATTTTTTAAACATCATTAGTTTCTCAAATCTTGCGGGTTAAAAATCAAATCTACCTGACGAAAGTTTCTCTCAAAAACATAAGAGTCTACTTTTGCCAACTCATCTATCTTTCTTACCTTATAAACGGCATCCACTGCTCTTTGGTCAAATAACGCATCACCGCTGCCTGCAGTTACTTGAACATTCATTACTTCCCCGTTAGGTAAAAAATAAATACGCAACTGGGTTTTCATATTATTTCGAGCGCTTGGCGGGCGAATCCAAGCAGCAGTCACTCTATTATTGATTAATCCACTGATAGATTGAACCATTTGCGCTTCATCTGCCGCTCTTTGCTTCGCCTCTTCGGCAGCCGCTTTAGCTGCAGCCTCTTCTGCTTTTTTCTTCTCAGCTAACCTTGCAGCTTCCTCTTGGCGCTTACGCTCTTCTTCAGCCAAGCGATCAGCTTCAGCTTTACGAGCAAGCTCTTTCTTCTGTTTTTCATTGGCTTCTTTTTCAGCTTGGCGTTTTTTGTCAGCCTGTTCTTGAGCTAACCGTTTGCTTTCTGCTTCTTGTGCAATTCGCTTTTGTTCTGCTGCTTTTTGCTTTCTTTCATTTTCTTGCTTTTGCGCTTCTTTTTCTTTTGCTTCTTTTGCCTGCCTAGCTTGAGCTAGTTGCTTCTGCTGCTCTTCAGCCGCTTTGCGCTCAGCTTCTTTTTTTCTACTTTGCTCTGCTTCCTTTTTCTTTTGCTCAGCTAAAGCAGCCGCCTGCTGTTTCGCCGCTCTTTCATCAGACTCTCTTTTGCCTATTATGGTTTGAGAGACATCAACAACGGTAGCGTTAACGATAGGTGGTCTTTTAGGCCTTGGGGGCTCATCGTCACTAAAGTCAATAGCAACCAATCCAGCCACAACAATGCTTGCATGTAAGCCTATGGCCAGTACTGTTGGAATACTATAATTGTCACTACGTAACCATTTCATTATTTGTTATCCGGCTCGGTTACTAAACCAACATTTGGAACGCCAGCACCTTGTAGCGTTACCATAAGCCCAATGACATCACCATAAGAGACATTTTTATCACCTCTCACTAGTACGGACATCTTAGGATTTTGGCTCAATACTTTTCTAACTCGGTCTTGCAATTGAGCTAAAGCGATAGATTCTTGCTTACCACCTACATCTAAATAGTACTGACCTTTTGAGTCAACAGAGGCAATCATGACATCATTTTCAGAGTCTTGAATGGGTGATGCGTTTGCATTAGGCAACTCAACATCAACACCTTGCGTAAGCATTGGAGCAGTAATCATAAAAATAACAAGCAGCACCAACATGACATCAATATATGGAACGACATTGATTTCAGCCATTGGACGACGTTTATTTCTTCTTCTTGAGCGAGCCACTATACAGCGCCTCCCTCTCTCACATGCACCTTACGGTGAAGGATACTGGTGAATTCGTCAGCAAAATTTTCATAGCTAGAGCCAAGAGATTCCGCAGTAGAGGAAAAACGGTTATAAGCAATAACGGCAGGAATCGCTGCTGCTAGGCCTATAGCTGTTGCTATAAGAGCTTCAGCAATGCCTGGTGCAACAGTTGCTAATGTTGCCTGCTGAACTTCTGCAAGCCCGATGAAGGAATGCATAATCCCCCAAACGGTACCAAACAAACCAATGTATGGACTGGTTGAGCCCACAGTTGCTAAAAATGGTAGATGTTGATCCAGTTTTTCCTCTTCTCGATAAAGCGCCACACGCATTGCTCGTTGAACACCATCCATGATGGCTTCTGGATCAACGTTATGACTCTGTCTTAAGCGAGTAAATTCTTTGATGCCAGAAGTAAAAATATTTTCCATCCCCTCAACTTTACGGCCCTCTTGCGTTAACTTACGATACAGCTGACTAAGATCTATTCCAGACCAAAAGCTTTCCTCAAAAGCAGTGCGCACTTTTTTTGCTTCTTTTAAAACACGAATTCTTTGAAATATTACAATCCACGAAAAAATGGAAGCCGCTAGCAGTATCAACATAACAAGTTGAACAACAAAACTAGCACTGGCGATAAGTCCCCAAATTGACATTATTAACCTCTATTTGAAATCTGAAGGTAGTTGGTAATTAAAATGTTCGTAAGCACGCTTCGTAACTTGTCGACCTCTCGGCGTCCTAATTATAAAACCTTGCTGAATCAAAAACGGCTCTATGACGTCTTCAATAGTATCTTTATCTTCACCTAAAGCGGCGGAGACGCTATCTAGACCAACCGGTCTTCCGTCAAACTTTTCTATCATAGTCAATAACATACGTCTATCTAAGTGATCGAAGCCTTGACTATCTACACTTAACATATCCAGTGCCCTTTGAGCAACCTTTTGCCCTACAAGCACCTCTCCACTTACTTGCGCAACATCCCTAACGCGACGTAATAGGCGATTCGCTATCCTGGGGGTGCCTCTCGATCTTCTGGCAACTTCGAAACAGCCTGGATTATCAAGCTCCATCCCCATTTTTCCCGCAGACCTAGCGACTATTGTTGTTAATGATTCAACATCATAAAACTCTAATCGTTGCACAATACCAAATCGATCTCGTAATGGTGACGTTAGCAAACCGGCCCGTGTAGTTGCTCCGACAAGTGTAAACGGCGGGAGTTCAATTTTAATTGATCTTGCCGCAGGCCCTTCACCAATCATGATATCTAACTGGTAATCTTCCATTGCAGGATAAAGTACTTCCTCAATAGCTGGACTTAATCTATGTATTTCATCAATAAATAGAATGTCGCCTTCATTTAAATTTGTCAGTAACGCAGCTAAATCCCCCGCCCTCTCAAGAACGGGGCCAGAAGTCGTTCTTACCTCAGCGCCCATTTCATTTCCAATGATATGGGCAAGGGTGGTTTTACCCAACCCAGGAGGACCAAATATTAAAGTATGATCTAATGGCTCACTACGCTGCCTTGCAGCTTCGATGAAAATCTCCATCTGCTCTCGAACAACGGGTTGACCAATGTACTCCGCAAGCGCTTGTGGACGTATTGCGCGATCTACCTGTCTATCATTACCTTTAAGTTCCGCAGAAATAATACGATCTTGTTCAATCATGTTTTATTTCCTCAGCATTCCTTTCAAAGCAGCCTTGATAACATCTTCACTATTAGCTGCATCCATCGGAACACCAGCAATTGCCTTAGCAGCTTCTTGTGGCTTGTAGCCAAGAGAAATGAGTGCCGCTTCTGCTTCTTGTCTAGGGTCCGCTTGAACTTGACGCAATACTGCAGGTGTGGAAAACAAGTCAGTTTTCGCTGCCTGACCAAGCTTATCCCTTAATTCAATAATAAGTCGTTCGGCTGTTTTCTTGCCAACACCAGGAATGCGAGTAAGAGCCGTAACATCGGACTCTTGAACGTTAGCAATCAGCTCTTCTGAAGACATGCTGGACAAAATTGCTAATGCCATTTTTGGGCCGATACCATTTACTTTAATCAGAATGCGAAATAAAGCGCGTTCATTCTTATCTATAAAGCCATAAAGTGTATGAGAGTCTTCTTTAACCAACAGGTGAGTAAATAATGTCACCTGACCTCCGACTTGAGGTAAGTCGTAAATAGTGGTCATTGAAGCGCTCACTTCATAGCCAATACCATTTACATCAACCATTAACTCTGGTGGAGTCTTTTCTATCAAAGTGCCGACAATTCGTCCGATCACAAAGTTTTCCTTACATCTTGTTCTGTCCAGCGCTTAGAGGTGCGCCCTGCTCTCTTTCCGACGCCGTATTCCAGCCCGCCAGAAGTTCGCGTGTTAGCATGACACAAAGCAATGGCTAAAGCATCAGCCGCATCAGCTTGAGGCTTAGAAGTTAAATTCAATAAAAGCTGCACCATCATTTGCACTTGTGCTTTATCTGCATTACCGTTGCCGACAACAGATTGCTTAACTCGTCGAGCGGCATATTCGTGTACTTCTAATTCTTGCAGAGATGCCGCTACAATAGCTGCGCCTCTTGCTTGACCAAGTTTTAACGCTGAATTCGCATTCTTAGCCAAAAACACTTCTTCTATAGCAAATTCGTTTGGCTTGTATTCTTCCAAGAGAGCTGAAACATTTTGAAAAATATATTTAAGCCTAACTGATAGCGCTTCATCCGGTAATCGAATGCAACCACTGTTAACATATACAGATTTACCATTTGTCACATCAACAATACCAAAGCCCGTTACTCGTGAGCCTGGGTCAATGGCTAAAATCCTGGTCGTGGGCATAACTTTTTTGTGCCTTATATAATTACTGTATATTTCAACAGCCCTTTACAAAGTATGCAATGCCAAAATACAAAAAAGGCCACTAATAAGTGGCCTTTTACGTTTTTCTTTCAATCTCTTAACATAACTTACTGTTTTAGAATAAGTTTAAGAGTTATTTCTATCATTCAACGACTGGTTTTCTGACGCGAATATTCAATTCTTTTAGTTGCTTCTCGCTTACTTCACCTGGCGCTTGAGTCAATAGACACGTTGCACTTTGCGTTTTAGGAAAAGCAATAACATCACGAATAGAGCTTGAACCTGTCATTAGCATCACAAGGCGATCTAAACCGAATGCTAAACCACCATGTGGTGGCGCACCAAATTTCAATGCATCTAACAAGAAACCAAATTTCTCTTCTTGCTCATCTTTGCTGATATTCAACAATTCAAAAACCGTTTCTTGCATTGAAGATTGGTGAATACGAATAGAGCCACCACCTAGTTCAGTACCGTTTAGCACCATGTCATAGGCTTGCGAAAGTGCAGTCAAAGGGTTTGCTTTCAGCTCTTCTGGAGAGCATGAAGGCGCAGTGAATGGGTGGTGAATCGCTGTAATTCCGCCATCACTGGTTTCTTCGAACATTGGGAAGTCAACAACCCACAATGGTGCCCACTTGCAAGTATAAAGGTTCAAATCTTCGCCTAGCTTGCAGCGCAATGCTCCAAGAGCTTCATTAACCACTTTAGCTGAATCTGCGCCGAAGAAGATCAAATCACCATCTTGCGCTTCTAAACGCTCAAGTAAAGCGGCACGAACTTCAACTGGAAGGAACTTAACAATAGGAGACTGCAAGCCTTCCTCTAGGTTAGACTTATCATTCACCTTGATATATGCCAAACCTTTCGCACCGTAAATAGAAACAAACTTGGTATAGTCGTCAATTTGTTTACGAGTTAACGCATTACCGCCTGGTACTTTAAGAGCTGCAACACGACCTTTTGGATCGGTAGCAGGACCAGAGAATACTTTAAAGTCCACATTAGCCATCAAGTCAGATACTGACACGATAGTTAGTGGAATACGAAGATCTGGCTTATCGCTACCATAAGTTTCCATTGCTTCAGAGTAAGGCATGCGTGGGAAAGTGCCCAAATCAACATTCATTAGCTCTTTAAACAGGCTAACAATCATCTCCTCAGTCATCGCCATGATATCTTGCTCACTCATAAACGATGTTTCAATGTCTACTTGAGTGAATTCTGGTTGACGATCAGCACGCAAATCTTCATCACGAAAACATTTTGCGATTTGGTAATAACGATCAAAGCCAGACACCATTAACAATTGCTTAAACAACTGTGGAGACTGAGGCAATGCAAAGAAACTACCCTGTTGCGTACGGCTAGGCACCAAATAGTCACGCGCACCTTCTGGAGTAGCGCGAGTCAGAATTGGCGTTTCGATATCTAGGAAACCATTGCCATCTAAGTAGCGACGCAATACAGATGTCACCTTTGAACGGAAGCGCATTTTTTGCTGAATTTCAGGACGACGTAAATCGATAAAACGATTTTTTAAGCGAACGTCTTCACCTACCGATTGGTGTTCATCAAGCTGAAATGGTGGTGTTTTTGCAGCATTAAGAATTTCTAGTTCAGTTCCTAATACTTCAATTTCGCCAGTATTCATATTTGGATTTACTGTGCCTTCAGGGCGAGCTCGCACTAAACCTTTAAGTTTGACAACAAATTCGTTCCGAACACTGTCTGCAAGAGCAAAACTTTCCGCGCGATCTGGGTCGAAAACTACTTGAGTAATACCTTCGCGGTCACGAACGTCTAAGAAGATAACGCCGCCGTGGTCACGGCGACGATGAACCCAACCGCATAGGGTAATTTCTTGTGAAATGTTAGAAGCATTTAACTCGCCGCAATAATGGCTGCGCATAATTTCTTTCCTATTACTTTCTCAGTAAGAGAGTGATTTTTTCTTAGAACGTTTTCTATTCGATCAGCAATGTTAACTGAATTTTAGACTCCGAATAGAATAACAGAATATTTTAAGGCAAAGCATTATATGCGAACAGAGTCTGACTCTCTAGGGTCTGAACCAAATTTGTCAGCTACAATATACGCTTTATGCAATAGTGGTTATTTCATAAGCGGTTTGCTTACCGTTTTGAGGCAGTTCAACCTCATCTCCAAGCGTCTTACCAAATAACATCTTGCCTACAGGCGTAGAAGTGGTCACAAGATAAACAGTCTTTTCAGATATTTCGATATTGAGCCCACCGGCACAAGGTGAAATTAAGAAATATTTTTTAACGTTATTTGAAGATTCAAGTTCAGACAAGGTGACAATACACCATAAGCCAATGACGTTTTCTTCAGTAAATATAATTGGTTTCGCTTTATCAAAAAGTAGCCAATCTTTTTCGCATTCCAGCACTCGCTGAGATTGTCCATGAGCTAAATAAGAAGCCTCTAAGCCAAAAGTATCGTACTTATTCTCTGCGACACTTTCTTCATTCGTTGCAGCTTCATGAGCCTGTTTCGCTGCCCACTTTGCAGTTTCATAGCGACTTAACAATGCAGCGGTAACCGCTTTATATACATCGTGCTTATTCATATCACTCTATCTACTTAATGCTAACCCAAGCATTGTAACTATTAACTTCTATAAGAAAAACACCCTCCCTTCCTTTGGTTAGTATTTTCACCACAAACTCAGTTGACAATATCAACTTAATTCACTATATTGATAATCATTCTCACAATTTGAAATTTAAAAGCAGGAGCGTATGAAGGAAAAAATTGGCGAGTCGCTTCACAAACTGATGCACAACTATCGCCACCAAATGCGTGAAGCGGCATCAACATCAGGTATCGCAATTCCCGTAAGCCATATACGATCACTAAAGTGCATCAAAAACATTAAAAACTGCAGCGCAAAAGACATTTCGGACAGGCTTTCACTTGATAAATCTCAAATTACTCGCGTTCTTAAGGAGTTAGTCGGTGCCGGTTATGTGATAAAGGTCCGCTGTCCAGACAATCATCGCAGCCAGTTATTAAGTCTGACACAAATAGGCAGCGAATTACTCGAAAAGCTTATGATGTTAGATCAATTAGCAGTCGAAAAAATGACTAAATATTTAACCGCGCAACAAATAGAAGATTTCATACATATTTCAGAGATTATGGTAAATAACCTTGACCAGTCTCCATCATGTGACAAACAAAATTAAGGAGCCCGTTATGAGCAGACCACAACCACGAGAGTTAACGGTTATTAATAAATTACATGTTACCCCTAATATGTTGCGAGTCACCTTAGGGGGTGACAATATTAATACCATTCCTGAAGATCAGGAAAGCGGCTATGTTAAACTTATTTTTCCAAGAAAGGATCAAAAGCCCCTATTACGTACTTATACTATTCGACATCAACGAGCTAATGAAATAGATATTGATTTTGTCTTGCATGAAGATGGTGGACCAGCATCAACATGGGCAAAAAACACTCAACCTAACGACACAATTCTTGTTGGAGGCCCTGGTCCCAAAAAACTCATTGAAGAGTCAACTGACTGGAAAATACTAGTGGGTGATATGACGGCCTTGCCAGCAATCAGTGTCAATTTAGCAAAGCTTCCACAAGACTCAAAAGGGTATGCTGTACTTGAAGTAATTTCAGAGGATGACATTCAGCCTTTAAAGCACCCTACCGGCATTGAGCTTAAATGGGTAATTAACCCCCACCCTGGCGAAAACGCCAACTTACTATTGGATCAAATTCAGTCACTATCATGGCATCAAGGCAGTGTTTCTGTTTGGGTGGCTTGCGAATTTAGCAGCATGAGAATGCTACGTTCATTTTTTAAGAATGACAGAAATATTGAAAAAGAAAATTTCTATATTTCTAGCTACTGGAAATTAGGCAATAGTGAAGATCAGCATAAAGAAGTGAAGCGTGTTGATTTAGAAGAAACAGTGTAATAAAACCTTTATTTCAACAATAAAAAAGCCAGCCCATAGAGCTGGCTTTGTTACATTTCTTTCGTTATAGCTGAACGCTTTCAACAATTAAATCCACGACGTCATCTAGTGCGGATTCGGTGATCTGAGAATCCGCTATCGCCGAGTCGGCCACCAAAAAGGCAACACCTGTCTGACGAATTAGCGCCGATTCTTGCGCTGTCGCATCCGCTTTTACCAAAGCAACAATACCTTGGCGTAACAACAGGCGTTCAAGCGCATCACTTTGCTTCAACACGCTAGCTGCCAAGGCGATAACTGCAGGTTTTTGACCGAGTCGTGCGGCACGATCTTCCGCACTAACTACAGTGTCTTGATCTAGCTCAGCAACAGCCTCTTCAACCATACCTGCACCAACTGTTACGTTAGTTAAGCGGTCAATAATAATCAAAGCACCAGTGAAACGGCTATCTGTGTATTCATCAAATGCAACAGGTGCATCGAACTGAATGACTGCATCGCCGATACCATTTAGTTCCAACGCATCTATTTTGCTAACTTCAAGCGTATTAACGTCAACACGATGGTTAAAGTGATGAACTTTACCAGGAACCGTTTGCGTTCCTAATTTGAAGTCATACAACTTACCAGGAACCAATGGATGATCAGCCATCCACACAATGGAAGAGCGAAGCGTAGTCGCAATCAGAGGCTCTTGACCAATGTGCGAAAGCATGTCGCCACGACTAATATCGATCTCATCTTCAAGTGTAATAGTGACAGCTTGACCTGCTTTTGCTGCCTCTAAATCACCATCAAATGTCACAATTCTTTCAACTGTAGAGGTTTTACCTGAAGGCAAGGCTACAACTTTATCACCTGGCTTAACGACGCCTGCAGCAATGGTTCCAGAAAAACCACGGAAGTCTAGGTTAGGACGGTTAACATATTGAACTGGGAAACGGAAAGAGTCACGCTTCACATCACGATTAATTTGCACCGTTTCCAAAATCGACATTAATGGGCCGCCTTGATACCAAGGCGTGCTTTCTGACGCATTTACAACGTTGTCGCCACGCAATGCTGACATTGGAACAAAATGAATATCTTCAGGTTGACGATCACCAAGCTGGCCAACAAATTTTAGATAGTCATTTTTAATTTGGTTAAATTTTTCTTCGGAGAATTCGACCAAATCCATTTTGTTAATTGCAACCACAACATGCTTAATGCCCAACAAAGAAGCAATATAGCTATGACGGCGGGTTTGGGTTTGAACGCCATAACGCGCATCGATCAAGATAATGGCAAGATCACAAGTGGATGCACCGGTCGCCATGTTACGGGTATATTGCTCATGCCCTGGAGTATCGGCAATGATAAACTTACGTTTTTCAGTAGAAAAATAACGGTAAGCTACATCGATTGTGATGCCCTGCTCGCGCTCTGCTTGGAGGCCATCGACTAACAAAGCCAAGTCTACCTCTTCACCCTGGGTGCCAGACTTTTTGCTGTCACGCTTAACCGCGTCTAGGTGATCTTCATAAATCAACTTAGAGTCATGAAGCAAACGACCGATTAGTGTACTTTTTCCATCATCGACATTGCCACAAGTAAGAAGACGCAATAAGTCTTTTTCTTCATGTTGTTTCAGATAACCAAGTATGTCTTGGCTGATCAATTCTGATTGGTGAGACATTCTTTCTTTACTCCAAACTTAGAAATAGCCTTGTTTCTTCTTCTCTTCCATTGACCCAGATGAATCATGGTCAATCATTCGCCCTTGACGCTCTGAACTTCTTGTCAGCAACATTTCCTGAATAATTTCAGGTAGGGATGCTGCTTCAGATTCAACCGCACCCGTTAATGGGTAGCAACCTAGAGTACGGAAGCGAACAGACTTCATCTCAGGGACTTCACCGTTTAACGGCATACGCTCATCATCAACCATGATCAAAGTACCATCACGTTCAACGACTGGGCGTTTTGCAGAAAAGTAAAGAGGAACAATTGGAATGCTTTCCAGATAGATATATTGCCAGATATCAAGCTCAGTCCAGTTAGACAATGGGAAAACACGGATGCTCTCGCCTTTGTTCACTTTACCGTTATAGATATTCCACAATTCTGGGCGCTGATTTTTTGGGTCCCAGCGGTGTTGCTTATCACGGAAGGAGTAAACGCGCTCTTTTGCGCGAGATTTTTCTTCGTCACGGCGGGCGCCACCAAAAGCAGCATCAAAACCGTATTTATCTAGAGCCTGTTTAAGACCTTGAGTCTTCATTACATCGGTATGCTTTGAGCTGCCGTGTGTAAAAGGCCCAATACCTTGATCAATACCTTCTTGATTTTGATGAACGATAAGTTCTAAGCCAAGCTTAGCAACTAGCTCATCACGGAAAGTAATCATTTCCTTAAACTTCCAACCGGTATCCACGTGCATTAGTGGAAATGGTGGTTTGCCAGGATAGAATGCCTTCATGGCAAGGTGCAGCATTACAGCTGAGTCTTTACCAATCGAATAAAGCATTACTGGATTATCAAATTCAGCTGCTACCTCACGTATAATATGAATACTTTCGGCTTCTAGCTGTTTTAAGTGAGTAAGTCTTGCCTCTGTCATAATTTCCCATCTCTGTTGTCAGGCTTCAGCATTTTTAAAACTATAACATGCCTTTAGGTTATAAAAAGCATCCCATCTAGACTTTAGTAGAATATGTATATTAAAAAAGCTTTATAAGTAAAACCTTTTTAAGGGTAATTGAATTAGATCTTAAGGAGGAATAGAGAACATATTAGAAAAAGAAAAGGCCGATAAATCGGCCTTTACGCATGTAATTTAGGAAAAATTTACTGAGAGCCGAGTTGCTGCTCTAGCATAAGCTGATTAATCTGCTTGCGCAGACGAATAATTTCGCCATTAACTTGTGTTCTAAACGCATCACTAGAGTTGATAGCATCTTGATGCTTAGCCAAAGTGTCTTGAATATTCGCCACATCGGTAGAGCTAGTATCAGCAGTGCGTTTTTCGATGGTCGATACTTTTTTCTGAAGAGCAGTCAGATCTTGTAGAATTTGATCCAAACTTAAGGCTTGCGCTTCGTTCTGCCCTGCTTGAGCTGCTATGGATTTTTCAGATGCTTGCAATTGTTTGGCTTGGGCATCTTGTTTTGCTGCTACTGTTTTTACTGTTTCATCTATTGAGGCAACAGTAGGAACAAGTTTATTGAAGCCAGCTTCAACTTCATTAAAGGCTTCTGCTTGAACAGCTATACGTTTCGACTGAGTCGAAATAGTGTCACGCATTGAAGAAAGTTTCTTCTGAAGCTCCTCAATCGCAGCATCATTACTCTCTATGGACTTTCTATTGGTATCATAAGAAACACCCCAGAGTTTACGAATTTCACTTTCGTGATTTTTCAATGTCTCTTCTAAGGTTTCACCCTGCTCATTAGCGGACACATCAGCAGCAAGGAGCTGATGATCTAAATTTTGTATCTCACTCTTGGCACCGTACAGATCGTTGCGCAACTGCATATTTTGCTGCCACAGCCAATATCCTGCACCTGCCGAAACGAGCAACAAAAGTATTAATAAAAAATAGATACCGACAAGACTTTGTTTTTTGTGTACAACACTAGGGGCATGAGCTGGTCTTGCTGGCGTAGGGGTCGAATGACCTTTTGGTGCGGTTGCACTAGGTCTTCTATTGCTGACTTCATCTTGATCCAGAGTCAGGCTTGGGATCTCAACATCATCGTCTCTTCGCATGGAAATCTTATATAGTCGCTATTAACAGTAATTATGGAAAATCGTTCTAGAACAAACCTAAATAATATTATCTTAAGTCGTTCGGTGCTACTATATAAGCACCATTAACTGCTTGATAACAAGCATTTTTCGTTAATTAAAAGCAAGGAGAATTGAAATGGCTTTTGAATTACCCGCTCTTCCTTATGCTAAAGACGCACTAGAGCCTCATATGTCTGTTGAAACGCTTGAGTACCATCACGGCAAGCATCACAACACTTATGTTGTTAAATTAAACGGCTTAGTTCCTGGTTCTGAATACGAAAATAAAACGCTAGAAGAGATCATTGTATCTGCTCCAGCGGGCCCTGTTTTCAATAATGCAGCTCAAATCTGGAATCATACTTTCTTCTGGAATAGCCTAAGCCCTAACGGCGGTGGCGAGCCTACTGGTGCTCTAGCTGATGCAATCAATGCAAAATGGGGTTCTTTCGCAGAGTTCCAAGCCGCTTTTGATGACAAAGCAGTAAACAACTTTGGTTCTAGCTGGACTTGGTTGGTTAAAAACGCTGATGGCTCTCTAGAAATCGTAAATACAAGCAATGCTGCAACACCTATGACAAATGGTCAAACGGCTATCATCACCGTAGATCTTTGGGAACACGCTTACTACATTGATTACCGCAATGTTCGCCCTGATTACTTAAAAGGTTTTTGGGCACTAGCTAACTGGGAATTCGCGGCAGCGAACTTCGCAGCTTAATTCTATTTTTTATTAAATTAATAATAGAGTAAGACCAGTCAAAAAACGCGGCAATAGCCGCGTTTTTTTGTCTAAGATTCTTCTGTTTTCATTTCAGCCAATACAAAGAGTTTTGCCTGAATAAACTCTGAATGAGGCATAAACAACAACTCGCTGATAGTTCGAATGCGATGATCTTCATAAGAATCAATATCACCATCAGCAAGTGCAACACGCCACAGAGCTTTTAATAGCAACATTTTTTGTTCTAAGGTTGCCGTTTCGTTAATGACCTTAGTAAATTGATAGAGATCATTCGCTGCATCTACACCCGAACGAGCTTCCTCATAAAGAGTATCTATATCATCCCCTAACTCACTTACTTCACGAAGAAACCGTTTTACCTGATCTTCTTCCATTTCGTTTATTTCATTATCAGCCAGCATCACTTCCATAAGTAAAGCCGCTACGGCTTTCTGATAAGATATTTGCTCACCCTGCTCTACAGGAAGGCTAAAAAGACTCTTTAAAGCATTTAACATTTTTTCTCCAAAATATACTCACGTAGAGCTTCAATTAAGATATTAGGAAACTGTCTATAGTCTAGATATGGACACCAAATATACGGAAGACAAACAAAGGAAGTATGTACGTCTCCGACTTCTTGAGCAGAATCTACAACTGGCAGTTCGTCTCTAAATGTATTGCCGACAATAAAAACCAAGCCCCTATAGTCACCAAGTTGATCAAAAGAAAACGCAATGCCAACTTTATTTAAAAGCTCTTTATCGCGAAAGACTTTCCACGAATCATATGTCGGTGCTGCTAGCTTCGCCATGATAGTAAATATTTTACGCCAATGATTACCATTCAGTTCGATTAAGAGAGATACATCCGGTTTCTCTAAAAACGATATATCGACAGGGCTTGGTAAAGCAGGCCTGTTTGGTAATAGAAACACGTAGTCAGCTTCATTTGGGCAGGCACCTATCCACAAGTCATTCATTTGACACTCCTTAATTTAATAAGAATACAGCGAGCACTTTTTTATATCTGCCAGACAATAGGTAAAGACTGTGCAATTGCCGATAACTCCCACATACCAATCAAATTTAGCCATACGCAGATCAAGTAAACACAAAATAAAAGTGTATTAACAATAATACATTAGACTTTTCTTATTTAATTAAATTAGAATAAACTTATATAAACCTAAAAGGCTTCAAACATGGATACTATTTTTAACCCGCTGGTCGGTGGCCTTCTGATAGGTCTCGCCACAGTCATTTATCTTCTGAGTGTAGGCAAAGTCATCGGCATTAGCGGAATACTATCTCAAGCGCTCTTTAGTAAAGAGCGTTTTTTGCCCTTTCTATTCATTGCTGGGCTCATCATCGGTGGTAGCGCATACGGTATTTTCACTGAGCAAACCGTTGCTTTTCCTGAAACAAGGAGCCCTCTTCTTTTAATCATATCTGGATTACTCGTCGGTTATGGAACAAGGCTTGGAGGTGGTTGTACTAGCGGGCATGGCGTTTGTGGGATATCGCGACTTTCCCCTCGCTCAATAATCGCCACTTTGGTCTTCATGGCTGCCGCAATTATCACTGTTGCAGTCCTTAAATAGGAGAATGGTTATGTACGCAATTATCACGCTCGTAGCAGGTTTATTATTTGGTCTGGGTTTAGCTTTTTCAGAAATGACGAATCCTACTGTCGTTATTGGTTTCTTAGATATTTTTGGCAATTGGAATCCTTCCTTAATTATCGTAATGGCAAGCGCCATTGCCGTCGGCATGATTGGCTATGCTATTAAAGGAAAACGTTTAGCACCTTTTCTAGCCAGTAAATGGCAAGTTCCAACACTTCGTAATATTGACGCAAAACTCATTATTGGGTCGTCACTTTTTGGTATTGGTTGGGGGATTAGTGGTTACTGCCCTGGACCTGGATTAACAGCTTTAGTGAATAATCCAAGTGAAGGTTTTTACTTTATGGCGGCTGTAATTGCTGGCAGTGGGTTACATTATTTCCAGACTCGCAACATACAAAAGTAGTGCTAGAAATCCCTAAATAAAAAGGAGACTTTTGTAGTCTCTTTTTTTTAGTCTAAAATATGAAAAAATACTTGACCCAAGACGCCTTGCGTCTTAAATTTCGCCCGCGTCATTGCTGAACATAATCCGCACCGCTTCAACTGCTGCGCTAGTCGCTTAAGGCTTTATAGCCGGATAAGTAACAGCCATAAGTAGGACGGGAGAAGGTAAAGACGTTTACTTATTTAATCGGTTTATGTTTTGCATAATTAAGGAGCCTCTAGCCCATGACTATTGACGTCAATTCTTTTTACACACCTGAGCGTTTTGCCCGTTTTAAAGCGTTTGCTGAAACTAAAGACACCCCTTTTGTTGTTATCGATACAGACATTATTGATGAAGCTTATACTGAACTTACAAAAGGCTTTCCTGTTGCTGATATTTTTTATGCCATTAAAGCAAACCCAGCACCAGAAATTCTGACTCTACTTCGTGACCGTGGCTCAAACTTTGATGTGGCGTCTCGTTATGAGTTGGACAAACTATTTGCAATCGGTGGCATCTCACCTGATCAAGTTAGTTATGGCAATACCATCAAGAAAGCAAAAGACGTTCGTTACTTTTACGAAAAAGGCGTGCGCATGTTTGCGACAGATTCTGAAGCCGATTTGCGTAACATTGCAAAAGCGGCTCCAGGCTCTCGCGTTTATGTTCGCATCTTGACTGAAGGCACAGTAACGGCTGATTGGCCACTTTCTCGTAAATTTGGCTGCCGTCCAGATATGGCGATGGACTTACTGGTACTTGCAAAAGAACTTGGTCTGATCCCTTACGGCATTTCTTTTCACGTTGGCTCTCAGCAGCGTGATATCGGTGCATGGGATGCTGCAATCGCTAGTGTTAAAGTAATCTTTGAGCGTCTTAAAGAAGAAGATGGCATCGTTTTAGAAATGATCAACATGGGTGGCGGATTCCCTGCAAACTATATTGCTCGTACTAATGACCTTGCAACTTATGCGGAAGAGATTACTCGTTTCTTGGAAGAAGACTTTGGAACAGATTTGCCTCGCATCATTTTGGAACCTGGCCGCTCTTTGATCTCTAACGCAGGCGTTCTAGTAAGTGAAGTCGTTTTGATTTCTCGCAAATCACACACTGCGCTAAATCGTTGGGTCTTCACTGACGTTGGTAAATTCTCTGGCCTTATTGAAACGTTAGATGAATCGATCAAGTACCCGATTCATGTTGAAAAAGGTGGCGAGTTAGAAGAAGTTATTATCGCAGGCCCTACCTGTGACAGTGCCGATATTATGTATGAAAACTACAAATATGGTCTACCACTGAATTTGGCTATTGGGGATCGCATGTACTGGCTATCAACTGGCGCCTACACAACAACTTACAGCGCAGTAGAGTTTAACGGCTTCCCGCCTTTGGCTTCTTACTACTTGTAAGTACTTTTTGTAAGTAATTTGCCTAGATAGCAATAAAACGTAAGCCTCAGAAATTGATTTTCTGGGGCTTTTTTATTGGAATGATCTTATTGCTAAGTAATAATAAGGTCTAACTAACAAAAAACTTAAAAGGGAATTTTCATGCAGTACACCCTAAGTGAACTCGTCATCTATCCAATAAAATCCATCCAAGGTATCTCTTTGCCATCAAGCCATGTTGAGAGTGCCGGTCTTTATGGTGATCGACGTTATATGCTGGTAAAATCTGATGGCGAATTCATTTCCGGTCGAAAGCACCCTAATCTAACATTAGTAACGGCCAAGCGAGCTAAAAGTGATGCATGGCATCTTTCTCATCCAGAAATACCCAACGATCTTATTATAGATTCATCGACCTTTTCCAGTAACCACACAGAAGTCACAGTGTGGGACAGCACAGTTAATGCACAACTTGCCCAAGAAGAGGCCAATGCGTGGTTTAGCGAGGTAGCAGGCGAAATTGTAAAGCTGGTTTATTTCAGCGAAAAATCAGAACGCTTTACAAACCGTAGACCGGAAGTCCCTGTTGGTTTTGCTGACGGCTATCCTTTTTTATTGACGACAGAAGCTTCACTAAATGAACTTAATCGAACTTGTCCAGAAAAGATTCAAATGGCTCAATTTCGTCCAAATTTAGTTGTTAAAGGGAATAAGCCGTTTGAAGAAGATAGCTGGAAACGAATTCGTATTGGTAAAGTAGAATTTGAAAATGTTAAGCCTTGTGATCGTTGTATTTTCACAACATTGAATCCAACTACAGCGCAACGAAGTAAAAAAGGTGAGCCGCTTAAAACACTAGCCAAGTTCCGCCTACTCGGAAAGGAAAGTATTACTTTTGGCCTTAATATGATCGCGCTGAACACTGGAACGGTTAACGTAGATGACAAAGTTGAAGTTCTTGAATACAAAGAACCAGAAGTGTATGTAGACAAACGTAAGGCTTAAACACTTTAAGCCTCTCTCATCTTTTTCCACCATTAAAAATACATAAAAAAAGAAGGCGCTCGGCCTTCTTTTTTTAACAAAATATAGCTTCTTAGCTTAGGCTTCTATTTTAGCCAAGTACTCATCGTATGTACCGTGGAAGTCGACGATGCCTTCACTAGTAACTTCTACAATGCGAGTTGCCAAAGAGGACACAAATTCACGGTCATGACTGACGAAAATCAAAGTACCAGGGTAGTTTTCAAGTGCCAAGTTCAATGACTCGATGGATTCCATATCCATGTGGTTAGTTGGCTCATCCATAACTAGAACGTTAGGCTTTTGCAGCATCAACTTACCGAATAACATACGACCCTGTTCACCACCAGACAGCACTTTTACAGATTTCTTAATGTCGTTTTGTGAGAAAAGCAGACGACCTAACGTGCCGCGAATCACTTGCTCATCATCGCCTTCTTGTCCCCATTGCCCCATCCATTCGATTAGATCAACGTCTTTTTCGAATTCATGAGCATGATCCTGTGCGTAATAACCAATATTCGCATTTTCAGACCATTTCACATCCCCTTTGGTTAAATCGGTATCACCCACCAAACATTTTAGTAGAGTAGTTTTACCAATACCGTTTGGACCGATAACCGCAATACGCTCCCCTACTTCGACCATCATGTTTAAACCACTGAACAGCTCTTCATCGTAAGACTTGGCAACGTTCTCAATTTGCACCGCCATACGATGTAGTTTTTTCTCTTGCTCGAAACGGATGAATGGATTCTGACGGCTTGAAGGTTTAACTTCTTCAAGTTGGATCTTATCAATCTGTTTAGCACGAGATGTCGCTTGTTTAGACTTAGATGCGTTGGCAGAGAACCGGCTAACAAACGATTTTAGTTCGTTAATTTGCGCTTTTTTCTTCGCGTTGTCAGACAATAGACGTTCGCGAGCTTGAGTCGCTGCAGTCATGTACTCATCATAGTTACCAGAGAACAAACGCAATTCGCCGTAATCCAAATCTGCCATGTTAGTACAAACAGAGTTCAAGAAGTGACGGTCATGGGAAATGATGATCATGGTGCAATTACGCTCTACCAAGACACCTTCCAACCAACGGATAGTATTGATGTCCAAGTTGTTTGTTGGCTCATCCAACAAAAGAATTTCTGGGTCAGAGAACAAAGCTTGAGCAAGCAAAACTCGAAGCTTTAAGCCCGGAGCTACTTCACTCATCAAACCATAATGCTGCTCTGTAGGAATACCAACACCTAGCAATAGCTCTCCGGCACGCGCATCAGCAGTGTAACCGTCCATTTCAGCAAATTCAGCTTCTAGGTCACCTGCACGCAAGCCATCTGCTTCCGTCATTTCTGGGTTAGCATAAATAGCGTCTTTTTCAGATTTGATCGCCCAAAGCTCTGTGTGACCCATGATAACGGTGTCAATAACAGAATATTCTTCGTAAGCAAATTGATCCTGTTTCAATTTACCAAGACGCTCATTAGGATCTTTGGAAACATTGCCTGAGCTTGGTTCCAAATCGCCACCTAGAATTTTCATGAAGGTGGATTTACCACACCCATTCGCACCGATAAGACCGTAACGTTTTCCTTCTCCGAATTTCACAGAGACGTTTTCAAAAAGAGGTTTTGCACCAAATTGCATGGTGATGTTGGCCGTCGTTAACAAAGTATTCTTCCGTTTATCATGAGGTAAATAATTGTGCTCTTAATAGACTAAATCGTCAGAGCAAAGCTGATGCGCGCATTATCGCACAGATTAGCTCGACTCTTTAAGGGTGAAAATGCTTATTACTAAAAAAAGCTCGAACTTACTGTTACAGATAGAGTCCAAAAAGTTGTAAATAGCATACAAAACAACACTACCTGTTTAGCATGAATAAGCCTAAAACTAATATAGCTCACTCGGCTATCAAGCAATTCATTTTTGGGCCGATGATATAAAAGAACTCATATCGACGGAGAGAGAAATGAAAACCGTCCTAGTAAAAGAATCACAATACGATATATCGCCAGCACATTTGAAAGAAGGCTCTATTTTTGGTGCTTTATCAGATACATCTATACAGTTCCTGTTAGATGAAGGTATTTTGCACAAAGTAGCTAAAGGTGATGAGGTTTTTTCTTATGGCAGCAAGGGTGGCAGCTTTCATACAGTACTGCATGGTAAGCTGGATTTTTATAAGCAGCATGGTGATAAAAAATTACGAACTAGAACCATTTGCTTTGGGGAAGCAATCGGCTTTGTCTCAATGATTGCCTTACATGAGCGAGCTGGTAGCCTTTACGCGTTAGAAGAATGTTTATTGTTAGAAATATCGAGTCAGTTATTTAGCGACTTCCATGACAAGTATCCATTCGATTTCGGGATTTTGCTGATGAATCTATCACGCGATATGGCGAGAACCATCCGTGTGTTAAGTAATGCTATGGTTGAAAGTGACGTGATAGTGAAACAGAACTAAAACTTGACGAGATAGGCTGACACGATGCCTGCCTATCTCAGGGTATTATTTTATTGCAGCAACAACGGATATTTCAACCAGCAACTCAGGTCTTGCCAATCGGGCTTCTACACATGCTCTAGCTGGAGCATGTCCTTCAGGAATCCACGCATCCCAAACAGCGTTCATCGCTGCAAAATCCTTCATATCACGAAGATAAATAGTAGCTGATAAAATATAGGATTTATCGGTAGCAGCCTGTTCCAACAACACATCCACTTTATCTAACATTGTGCGTGTTTGCTCAGTGATGTCCGTATTTGCATCAGCACCAACTTGGCCGCAAAGGTATACCGTTTCATTGTGCTTAACAATACGACTCATGCGTTGACCAACTTCCATGCGCTCAATGGTTGCCATAAAAACCTCTATTAAATTGAGAGTGAAAAAATCATAATTTTATTATTAGAATATGCCCCACAAGATTTTCTAAAAAATCACAGGGCGACTAATATAAAACGACAAAGCATTAAAACTCCAGCCCTTTTTGCGCTTTTATTCCTCGTTTAAATGCATGTTTTACTTCTTTTATCTCGCTGACTGTATCAGCCAATTCAATCAGAGCATCTGAAGCGCCGCGACCAGTGACCACAAGATGCTGATTCTCAGGACGATTCATCAAGCCATTAAGTACATCATCTTCAAGTAAATACTCATAATGCAATAAGTAGGTTAACTCGTCGAGCACCACCAAATCGATACTTGGATCGGTCAACATAGCGGCGGCTTTTTCCCATGCTTGTAGTGAGGAAGCAATATCAGATTCACGGTTCTGCGTTTCCCAAGTAAACCCCGCTGGCATGATTTCCCATTGCACGTTTGCTTGCTGCTTGAAGAAATCGATCTCGCCTGTGTTCCATTCACCTTTTAAAAACTGAACCACTCCAACCTTCATACCATGGCCCAAAGCACGAGCAACCATACCCAACGCAGAACTCGATTTACCTTTGCCATTACCTGTCAAAAGAACAAATGTACCTTTGTCTTCTTGGGCTTTAGCAATACGTTTATCAACATGTGACTTAATAGCTTGCATGCGTTTTTTATGTTGATCTGGATCTTTAATGGCTTTTGACATATAAATACCCTTTTTAAATAGAAAAAACCTAAGCTGCGCGAACTAGCGACACAGATTAGGCTTGATCAAAAAAAACTATAAAGAAAAATTAAATACGATCGTCTTCAGGATCATAACCAAGATTTGGTGCTAACCAGCGTTCAGCTTCATCTTTACTCATTCCTTTACGCTCTGCATAGCTATCCACTTGATCTGGGCCGATTTTACCGACGCCAAAGTAAGTAGCATCTGGATGAGCGAAATACCAGCCGCTTACCGCTGCTGTTGGCAGCATGGCAAAGCTCTCAGTGATCTCCATATCAATTTTTTCTTTTACATCCAACAAGGCCCAAAGCTTTGCTTTTTCAGTGTGATCAGGACAAGCTGGATAGCCTGGCGCTGGACGAATACCTTGGTATTTTTCTTTGATCAATTGCTCGTTGGTTAGCTCTTCAGCTGCTGCATAACCCCAAAACTCTTTACGCACTTTTTCATGTAAATACTCTGCCGTCGCTTCGGCTAAGCGGTCTGCAACTGCTTTGATCATAATAGAGTTGTAATCATCATGATCTGCTTCATATTTCGCCACAATAGGATCAATACCAAAACCCGCAGCACAGGCAAAAGCACCAATATAATCCGCTACGCCACTTTCTTTTGGCGCCACAAAATCCGCCAAGCTGTGGTTATATTTACCCGGAGCCGTTAACTCATTCTGAATTCGAAGGAAAGACAAACGTTCGACGACTTCGCTACGAGATTCATCTGCATAAATTTCAATATCGTCATGATTTGCTTGGTTAGCAGGGAATAAACCAACCACTGCGCGAGCTTGCAAGCACTTAGTAGCGATTACTTCATCTAACATCTTCAATGCATCTTCGAAGACACGCGTCGCCTCGACACCGACTACTTCATCGGTAAGAATGCGCGGATAAGCGCCAGCCAATTCCCATGTTTGGAAGAATGGCGTCCAATCTATGTAATCTTTAACCTGATTAAGATCGATATCGTTTTCCGTTAACACTGTGATGCCAAGCTTTTTAGGCTGAACCACGTTATTACCATCAAATGTAATCGGAGCTTTATTCAGGCGAGCTTTGTCCAAAGAGACGCGACGGCCTGCTTTGGCACGATCTTTATAGCGAATTCGGGTCTTCTCGTAATCAGCTTTAATTTCATCGACAAACTTCTGATAGCGCTCTTTGTCTTTGCTTAACAAAGCACTTGCTACACCAACACTTCGAGACGCATTGGTCACATGAACCACTTGATTGCGCTTGTAGTTTTGTTCAATTTTTACTGCAGTGTGGGCTTTTGATGTTGTCGCACCACCAATCATGATGGGTAAATCAAAACCCTGACGCTCCATTTCTTTTGCCACATGCACCATTTCATCAAGCGATGGCGTGATCAAGCCAGACAAACCAATCATGTCAGCACCGACTTCTTTTGCGGTGCGCAAGATTTTTTCAGCAGGCACCATAACGCCAAGATCGATAACTTCGAAATTGTTACATTGCAGCACAACACCAACGATGTTCTTACCGATATCGTGTACATCGCCCTTCACCGTCGCCATAACGATCTTGCCATTGCTAGACGACGCGGTATCCATGTTAAGGCGTTTTTCTTCTTCGATAAAAGGCATTAGGTAGGCAACGGCTTTTTTCATCACTCGTGCTGATTTAACCACTTGAGGCAAGAACATTTTACCGGAACCAAACAAGTCACCGACTATGCTCATTCCATCCATCAATGGCCCTTCAATTACTTCTAAAGGACGAGCAAAGGCTTGACGCGCTTCTTCCGTATCGTCATCAATAAATTCAGTGATGCCTTTAACCAGTGCATGACTAAGGCGTTCAGACACAGGTAAACTACGCCATTCTTGAGTTTCTTTTTCTGCTACTTCGCCTGTTCCAGCAAACTCACCAGCCATAGCTAGCAAGTTGTCTGTTGCATCTGGTGTACGGTTAAGTACTGCGTCTTCTACGGCATTACGCAATTTGGTTGGGATATCTTCATACAAGGCAAGCTGCCCTGCGTTGACGATACCCATCGTCATGCCTTGTTTGATCGCGTGATATAAGAACACCGCGTGAATCGCCTCACGAACAGGGTTATTACCGCGGAATGAGAAAGACACATTAGACACACCACCCGACACCTTGGCATAAGGTAATTCACGAGTGATATCACCTGTTGCTTCGATAAAGTCCAAGGCGTAACGGTTGTGTTCTTCAATACCTGTCGCGATAGCAAAGATATTCGGGTCGAAAATAATGTCTTCGGGTGGAAAGCCTACTTCATCGACCAAGATGTGATAAGAGCGTCGGCAGATCTCTATTTTACGCGCCCGCGTATCCGCTTGTCCTACTTCATCAAATGCCATAACGATAACCGCAGCGCCGTATTTCATTAGCTTACGCGCTTGTTCGCGGAATTTATCTTCGCCCTCTTTCATACTGATAGAGTTAACGACGCCTTTACCTTGGATCCATTTCAAACCCGCTTCAAGGATTTCCCACTTCGAAGAATCCAGCATGATAGGCACACGAGAAATATCCGGTTCAGACGCGATGAGCTTAAGAAAGCGCTCCATCGCCGCTTGTGAGTCCAACATGCCTTCATCCATGTTGATATCAATGATCTGCGCACCGTTTTCTACTTGCTGACGAGCCACATCCAAAGCGGTATCAAAGTCACCTTCTTTAATCAGGCGCTTAAACATGGCTGACCCGGTGACGTTGGTTCTTTCACCCACGTTCACAAACAAGCTATTGCCATCGATATTAAATGGTTCAAGTCCCGACAAACGACAGGCTTTTTCGATTACAGGAATGACACGCGGTGTCGCGTCTGCAAACGCTTTTGCAAAGGTTTCAATGTGCGCTGGCGCGGTACCACAACAACCGCCGATGATATTCAAAAATCCAGAGTCAACCCAACCCTGAATCTCTTCAAGCATCTCTTCTGGTGATTCATCGTATTCACCAAAGGCATTCGGCAAACCAGCATTAGGGTGAGCAGATACGTGAGTATCGGCAATGCGTGAAAGCTCTTCCACATACTGGCGTAACTCTTTTGGACCTAAAGCACAGTTCAAGCCAACAGAAATAGGTTTAGCGTGAGAAATAGAATTCCAGAAGGCTTCAGTGGTTTGGCCAGATAAAGTACGACCAGAGGCATCTGTGATAGTGCCAGAAATCATAATTGGATAACGAACACCGCTTTTCTCGTAATAGTCTAATACTGCATAAATAGCGGCTTTGGCGTTCAAGGTATCAAAGATAGTTTCGATTAAAATGATATCAACGCCACCTTTAATTAAACCATCAACGGCAGTCGTATAAGCTTCGACTAACTCATCAAAATGTACATTACGAAAGCCAGGATCGTTAACATCAGGAGAAATGGTACAGGTGCGGCTAGTCGGGCCAACAGCCCCAGCCACAAAGCGTGGTTTATTTGGATTTTGTTTAGTGAATTCATCTGCAGCTTCACGTGCTAAACGAGCGGATTCGAAGTTTAGCTCATAGCTAAGATCTTCCATGTGATAATCAAGCATGGAAATGTAATTGGCGTTGAAAGTGTTGGTTTCAATGATGTCAGCGCCAGCAGCAAGATAGCTAGAATAAATGTCTTTGATGATCTTTGGCTGAGTCAAAGAAAGCAGGTCGTTATTGCCTTTTAAGTCACTATTCCAATCAGCAAAACGTTCGCCTCGATAATCTTGTTCTTCTAATCTATATCCCTGAATCATGGTGCCCATGGCGCCATCTAGAATCAATACGTTTTCAGCTAGTCGTTTCTCAATAATAGAATACGAATCGGACTTTACCACTCTCACCACCTCAAAAAAGAATATGCAAACGTACTATACCGAAAAGTGCAGCTTTGCGCGTTGAAAAAAAGTAATGAGGAGTTGAATGATCCGAGGGAAAAAAAATGCGAAGCCAACAAATCAATGCTAGCTTCGCAGTTTTTGTAATCTAGTAATGGTTTTAAGAATTTAGCTCTTGATTGCTTTTTGATTTATTAACACGACCAATAAGAAAACCGCCTAACAAACCAAGCAAAATAGCGCCCCCCCAATAACCATACTTCTCAAACAAATTAGTATTGATTAAAGATAAGGTTTCATTGCCTCGGTAAACTTGTCGTTGAATCGTTTGATCTTGGAAAGCAATTTGCTGACTAACAAATAAATTAACTTGAGCTTCCGGCTTTTCGTTTAAACCAGCTACGCGCCAACGCCATTGCAAACGACCATTTTGCACAACTGCACTCGCGACTCGATCACTGATCATTTGAATATCACTGTCTGTTACTAATTCCGCTTGATAGACCTGACCGGAAAGCGAAGGACTGACGTCAGCAGAAACCAAAATTTCAAAATTGTTATGTAAAGCGATTTCATTTGGCACTTGCCACTTTACGTTCTGTAATGCAGAGCTCATTTGCGACTGCAAAGCTTCTATTGCGGCAGTAACTGATATACCGCTATTTTCTTTTACTTCTAAAGCCTGTTGTGTGCTGGCCAAACGTGCAGACAAAGCACTAAGTTCAGCCTGGCTAGCGGCGAGTTGCTCTCCAGTAGCATTAAGTTGAGCGGTTAGCTCCGCATTATTTTGTTGCGCTTGAGCCAGCTTATTATCAAGATCTTTCCAGCGAGCTTCATAATCTGCGCCTTCATCAAGCACAGATTCTAATTTTAAGATGTCATTTTTGTATTCTTCAATAAGCGCTTTTTGCTCGACCAGTTGATTTTTTAAGTTAGCCAGCTCAATACGCATTTGCGCATTTTCACGCTCATAATTAACATCGTCATTGGCAAGGGGTAATGGTTTTGTGTCGATTATTGGCTGTGCAGATTCCGGCTGCCCACCTCCCAAAGAGCGAATTTTATCCCACAACACTTGATGCTGGGCTCTCGCATCAGACAAAGCGCCACCTAGCATGAGATTCTCTTTCTTAAGCGCAGTAAGTCGTTTTTGGTTAGCTTGATTGTCTGCCTCTAAATTGGCATATTTTTCCTGTAGCTCGGTATTCTCACCTAATAGATCAAGGTAGCTTTGCTTGAAGCCATCTTGGGTTGTGGGCATGTTTTCTAAGCTTGACACCTGCCGCTTTAGTGAAGAGTTTTCATTTTCCAACTGACCGATACGACGCGTAAGTAAATCATTATCTAATTTTAACGCGGCATAACGTGATTCAAGCGATTCACGTAATTTTTTTTGTTCTTCTAATGCCGCTAAAGATTTAGCGCTCGACGGTGATTTCTGCAAGTTGGCAATGATAATGTCTTTATCATCAAGAGATTTATTTAAGGAAGCAAGCTGCCTTTTGTTATCAGCAAGTTGCTTTTGAAGGGAATCAATAAGAGATTTTTTTGACTCTACCTCTTTTTCTAATTCTATTTCTTTTACGCTAACAACTGTGGTTTGAGACGTAATTGGAGATACTGATTCGGCAGAACTCACAGCTGGCTCAATCATAGAGTCAGTCTGCTGGCGTGACGATGTCGTGCAGGCTGACATCATTAGGCCCAATGTAACGGGAATCAAAATCGTCGCATGTGCTTTCATGTTTCGCTCCTTAATAAACTCAAGGTCGACAATAGGTTACCTCTCTTATGCCAGATTTAAGTATAGAATGCAAAGAAGTAGTAAAGACAACTCTCTAAACAATATCAAGCAAACCATAAAAAAGCCCTTGTGGAAAAATCCGCAAGGGCTTTAAATCACTTAAATATGTGCTTTCTAAGTTTTAAGCAAGGCTTTTAGAAATCACTTCATAAACATCTTTAGACAAATCTTCCGCTAAAATTCGCTCAAGTTCCGCTTTCATTTTTACACTTAGCTCTGGCTGCAATTTTTTCCAGCGAGTTAATGGTGTACAAAGACGAGAAGCAATTTGCGGATTGCGTTTATTTAATAAAATAATTTGGTCAGCTAAGAAATGATAACCGCTGCCGTCTGCCTTATGGAAACCTGCAACACTCTGTCCAAAACCTCCAAGTACAGAACGAACTTTGTTTGGATTCTTCAAATCAAAGGCCGGATGTTCCATCAAGCCTTTAACAGTAGACAAAGCAATTTTTTGCTCTTGGCTAGCACTTAGCATTAACCATTTGTTCACAACCAATGGTTCCTCTTTCCACTGCTCATAGAAAGCAGCCAATAGGTCTGCAGCCTGCTTGTGCTGTGAGTTAACAGCAATAGACAACGCAGCAAATTGATCTGTCATGTTATTTGCAGTCTGGAATTGCGTCACAACCTCTTGTTGAGCAAGCTCATTGTTTGTCTCAACCCAGTAAGATAAAGCAATGTTCTTCAATGAACGATGCGCTATATCTTTCGCAGTCGCTTGGTAGTCACCTTGGATTTTATGCTCACGATACACTCGTTCAAAATCCGTTGACAACGCATGAGCCAACTGAGCTTTTAAATATTGGCGTGCTTGTTTAATGGCGGCTGGATAAATTGGGTTCGCGAGTTCAGACAAATACGCCTGGCTAGGTAAAGCCAAAATCAATGCAACCATCGCAGGGTCTAGCGTTTCATCATTTAATAAGGCTTTAAAGCCATGGACCAACTGAGAATCAATCGATAATTCTTTTCCTTCAATTACTTGATTGATTAACGCTGTAAGCTCATTAACCGCCAATTGTTGCGATGCACTCCAGCGATTGAAGCCATCAGTATCAGCAGACAACAACAGCAATAAATCTTTTGAAGAATAGTCGTAGCGTAATTTCACTGGCGCCGAAAAGCCACGTAGCAAAGATGGCACAGGCTTCGCAGTTAAACCGCGAAACTCAAAAACTTGCTCACTAGATTTCAAATGCAGCACATGATCTTCTGCAACAATGCCATTCACTTCTGCTGATAAGGCTGCGCCCTGCTCATCAAGTAAACCGACACGCACAGGAATATGCAGGGGTAATTTTGTTGGTTGACCAGGAGTAGCTGGTGTATCTTGTTTCATCGTTAACCGATATGTTCCTGTTGCTTCGTCAAAGCTATCAATCACTTTGACAATCGGCGTACCTGCTTGGGAGTACCAGCGTTTGAATTGAGAAAGATCCACCCCGGAAGCGTCTTGCATCGCAGCGACAAAATCATCACAAGTCACAGCTTGACCATCATGACGATCAAAATATAAATCTGAACCTGCTCGAAATTTTTCAGCGCCTAACAATGTATGAATCATACGGACAATTTCTGCGCCCTTTTCATAAACAGTCAGAGTATAGAAGTTAGATATTTCAATGAAAGACGCTGGGCGTACAGGGTGTGCCATTGGACCTGCATCTTCAGCAAACTGCGCCGTTTTCAGGAAAGAAACGTCTTCTACGCGTTTTACGGTTTCTGAATGCATATCAGCAGAGAAGGTTTGATCACGGAAAACAGTAAAACCTTCTTTTAAGCTCAACTGGAACCAATCACGGCAAGTCACACGATTGCCGGACCAGTTATGGAAGTATTCGTGAGCAACAATGGCTTCTACACGCAAATAAGTATCGTCAGTTGTTGTTTCTGGGCTGGCTAACAAACAAGATGAATTGAAAATATTCAGCCCTTTGTTTTCCATGGCGCCCATATTAAAGTCATCAACGGCAACGATCATAAAAATATCCAGATCGTATTCACGTCCGTAGGTTTCTTCATCCCAACGCATAGAGCGTTTTAGTGCTTCCATAGCGTAATCGACTTTATCGATGTTATGAGACTCAGTGAAGATTTGCAGCTTAATTTCGCGTTTGCTTTGCGTGGTAAATACGTCATTTTTTACCGTAAGATCACCCGCAACCAAAGCAAAAAGATAAGCAGGTTTAGGGAATGGATCGTGCCATACAACAACTGTTTTACCCTCGTCCGTTTTTCCGCGTTCGATTTCATTACCGTTAGACAACATAACAGGGTAACGAGATTCATCGGCAATAATGGTTGTGGTAAACACAGACATCACATCAGGACGATCTAGGTAATAAGTAATATGGCGGAAACCTTCGGCTTCACACTGGGTGCAGAACATAGAAGACGAACGATATAAACCTTCTAAACGTGTGTTGTTTTGCGGCTCAATTAAGGTTTCACAGGTCAGAATAAATTCATCAGCGGTCGCAGTAATAATCAGTTTATCTTCACTGATGCGGTATTCTTCTGGAGGCAAGGCATAGTCATCCATAGCAACACCAATCAATTTAACATCTTCGCCACCGTCTAGAATCAAAGGGGCTGTTGATTTGCCAAATGCTGGGTTACGGCGCATATGTAAACGCGAAGTGACGATGGTTGTTGCTTCGTCTAGATCAAATGTGAGCTCTGTTTTATCAATGAGAAAAGGAGGAACTTTATAGTCTTTTAAATAAATCGCTGAAGGTTGACTCTCTTTCATGTGCTCTCTCCTAAAAGTTCAATGTCGCTTGATAACCGGTGTATTTACGAATGTTTATCACGCCAGTGTCTAGCATCCAATATTGGCCTTTAATTCCCATCAAAGTGCCTTCGATGAGTGGCGTTTTTTCTGCGTTAAGGCTAGTGATTTTGGTCGGATATTCTAAGACTGGGTAGGTAAATTGATGAGTTTCATTTTCATCGGACAAATCGGTGATGGACTGCAAGCCAAATTCATTTTGCAAGGAATCTAAACCTTCATAAAGTCGATCGATTAAACGTTCTTGCTCATGCTCAAGGTCCATCTCGATTGATGATCCTTTGAGCATATTGCGCCAATTGGTTTTATCCGCCACTTGGGTTTTAAATAAGGTTTCGACTAAACCAGACATTCGTCGGTTTTGTACTCTAAACAAGGCTCTAGCCTGGGTGGCACCCTGATCTATCCAACGCGTGGGTAATTGATCACCACGGGTAATACCTACTTTTAACGCTGATGAATTGGCCAAATAAACATAATGGCTTTGCATGCAATACTGCTCGGCCCACTCAGGTTCCCGACACGTTCCTAAGTGAAAATGGCATTTTTCTGGGCTCATGATGCAAGTATCGCAGGCGGCTAACTTTCGAAAGCAATTAAAGCAAAAACCTTGGCTGAACGATTTTTTGGTCACCTTGCCGCAATTTACACAATGAATCGTGCCATCAAGATGCAAAGAAACTTTTTCACCTAACAAATCGTTAACCAGTACACGATCGTTTCCTAGGTTCAAATGATAATACACTTGGCCATCACGAACCTCAGTCGACATTTTTTTAAGGTTACCCTGTAACATCAAACTTGTCCCTCGGGACCATCGCCAACCCATTTAATGGTATCTTGCTCTTTTGTTGGATCTTTTTTGCCGACGTTTTTGTGGCCTGTGGTATCGATGTAACCAACACGATCTTTTTCTTCTTTATTGCTGTAGTCATAAGTTATAACAGCTTGAAGACATAATTCTGTTTGATCAGGCGTTAATCTCACACCATTGGGCCATTTACCAAGTTCTACTGCTTGTTTCAGTCTGACGTACACTTCAGGCGACATATTGTCGATCATTTCTTTAAAATTCATTTTTCGTATCTCCCTGCGTTCAAGCAGGCCGTTGTTAAAATCTGATAAGTAAAATATAAGTTAAAAGCCCAGTTTAATTAACTCTGACGGCGTTTGGTTGCGAGCCAATAGATAACACCAAGCACTAATCCCGACAACAAACCAATCGTATGTGCGGTATTGGCAATACTACCAAGTCCTAACATTGCAGGAAAAGGTGTATAACCTATACCCAGCCAAATGACAAAAAACACCATCAATTGTTTACTGATAATGATTGGCCAACGCTTGCTTAAAATAGGCAACAGCCAAGCAAAACCAATTAAACCGTACACCACACCAGATAAACCACCAAACAAAGGGTAACCACTTATCTGATACTGTAAAACGTTACTTAGTACAGCAATGATGACAACACCAACACTCCAAACGGCCGACCCTAGAATACGCTCTAATTTACCGCCAATATCCCAGACCCATAAGGTGTTAAAGACAATATGGAGCACACTAAAATGCAATAATGCTGGAGTAAAAAAACGCCAATACTCACCTTTAGAGAAGACTTCTGCTAAATCATAAAAGTAAATATGCCCATTTTTAATATCGAATGGACTGATAGAAAAATAGCCAACTGTCTTGATGTCTGCACCAAGTTGAGTAATCACCGCCACAAGCAAAGTTAGCAATAATAAGATTGTCGTTACTGGAGACAGTTTGAGCTGAGAAAGAATCCCAGCTCTAGAGGTTGCTCTAAGTACAGAAGAAGCTGTTTTAGCTTGCTGCAACAACGCTGGATCGTCTTTCCAAATCGTCATAAGTTGTTCGACTGCGGGTAATTGGCTTGGATCCAACAACCACAATTCATTATGACCATCTTTGAAAATAATTTGGTGTGCCACTTTATGGTGCCACAAGGCTTCGGTTAACCCTTTAGGGTCTTCTGTTTCTTTGAACTGATAGACAAAATACATGGAGCCCCTAAAGAGGATATTTTTATAAAGTGATTAAAAATTTAACTATAACCCAACGGTTTAAGGTCGGTAACTGGATTGCCAACCTAGCTTGTCACGACACACGTTATAAAAATCATGATTTTTAGGGTGTATTAGTCGAATTCCCCCCGTCTTTTTAGTGATGTGGATCTCATCCCCTGGCGCCGCTGTAATATTAAGCTGGCCATCGCAACTGACGCTCGGGTAAGTAAGGTTAGATTCACACACTACGATGCGGATTCTTGCATTTGCATCAATCACGATAGGTCGATTACTTAACGTGTGCGGATGCATAGGCACTAAAACCAAGGCATCCAACTTAGGCAGCATGATAGGACCACCAGCAGATAGTGCGTAGGCAGTAGACCCCGTTGGTGTTGCCACAATCAAACCATCTGATTTTTGGTTCATTACAAATTGATCATCAATGAAAAGATCAAAACGAATCATTCGTGCGGATTTACCAGGATGGAGAACCAAATCATTAAGCGCAATGCCCTCGCCACTGGGACGATTTTGACGCTTAATTTTTGCTTCAATCATAAAGCGCTTCTCTTCATGGTATTCACCACGAAAAATAGGATCTAATTCTTCTTGAAGATTGTGCGGAGAGATATCCGTTAAAAAACCCAACGTACCTCTGTTGATCCCCAATACAGGAATGTCGTAATTACATATTGCTCTAGCAGCGCCAAGGAAACTGCCGTCACCTCCCACCACCATGACCATGTCACAATGATCACCTAACTCTTTTAGTGCCGATGATGCAACTTTCACTCCCGGCATCATGGTCGCCAATTGGTCTTCCAGCACCGGCGCAATGTCTTTTTCTTGAAGATATTCCATCAGTTTCTTAACCGTATCAAGAATCTGAGGTTTATCTAATCGAGCAATAATACCAACACGTCTAAAAAGACTCATGTGTCATTCTCTTCCCGTCTATCGATGTCAACAAATCAACCCACTTAAAGTATGTATAACGGTTTTTATTTTCATGTGGGTTTTACATAAGTTGGGCCACTTTAACATGAAGACGTCGACTATCGCCATCTCGTTAAGAGTACGTAAAGGGATTAGTATCTTTTGAAAACCCTCGCCAGCCTTGTAAACCACCAGTGTGAATAAATAATGTACGCTTATAAGGCCAACAGCCATTTTGCATTGCTTGAATAACCGCAAACATGCTTTTACTGGTATAAACAGGATCAAGTGGATAATTGGGGTTTGCACGGGCAAATTTTGATATGAAGGACTTTAGAGCTGGACTGTGTTTGGCATAACCACCTTCGTGACAATCGGCATGAAAAAACAACTTTGCATTTAAGCTCTCTTTCGACATTGACTCGGCTGCTAGCTTACTCGCTAAGTCTAAAATCAAGCGTCTTTGAGCGGGCTCACCTTTAAGTGCGCTGAATACATGTAAATCAGGGGTGTTGATATTTGACAACAACCCTGCTGCGGTTGTCCCCGTTCCAGACGACACCACCCACGCATCGTATTTATTATCAATAGCATTAATGTCATTCGCCCAATCATGACAACCCATTGCTCCAAGCACCCCACCACCGCCTTCTGGAATCCAGTAAACATTTCCGTAGTGTTCATTTATCTCATTGACTATTTGTGAACTCATTCCAAGCCGATAATCTGATCTTGAAGAGGGCCATAATTCAACACCATTTTTGACCATATCCTTTAAAGTAGGAGTCAATTTAGGCTGTAACTCCCCCCGAACAACAGCAACGGCTTTAAAAGGTAAAATTCTGAGTGTCATACCAAAAGCATGAAGATGATTTGAAAAAGGTCCACCAAAGGTCGCGATCACAGAGGCGTTTTGTTTTTTTGCCGCCTTAAGATGATATTGGAGCTTGTGCCATTTATTGCCAGGGGCATTGGGGTGCTCAAGGTCTCCACGATAAATGTCTAATTCAAAGCAGCCTTTATGGGTACTTTTCTCTTCGAATAAAGATAAGTTAATAGAGTGAACGAAGGACACAATTAAACCCAGTTATAAGATAAATAGAATGAAAGCATAGGATGTAACTTATTAAAAGCAACAACAATGTCGCAAAAATTTGCGACTGAGCTCTCAATTAGAGCCCCTTACCAATACCAAGAAACGAATTTCCTCATATGATTTGATGAAAAATGCGTATTTACGCCGAATACTCCATTAAAATCACCAATTCAAAAGCAATTAATGAAGCCTAGGATTAAAGCTCATACACAATCATAAAAGGAATTAAACTATGATAAATGAGCTACACTCCCCTAGCCCCCGCCTGAATCATTTAACCATTACCCAAAACCTGATTGATGCAAATAAACCAGAGAATTATCCAATAATTGGACATTCGGCAGCCATTAAGAAAGTGAAAAAGCAAATAGAGTTTGCTTCAGAGCTAGTGTACGTTATCTTCATTTCGGGTGAACATGGTTGTGAAAAAACAACGGTTGCTTGGCATATTCACCACCTGAGTAGTGATAAACCAGGTAAATTCATTACTATTCCAGCCAATATAAACAACTCAACTTTTTATAAGGATAACCTACTTAAAAGCATTGTTCTTGCTAAGAATGGGACACTTTATATTGAAGATGTCGATGATTTATCCAGCGAAAAAAAAGACGAATTGATTTTCTTATTTGCATTAGAAGACTTTTCTAAAAAATTAAAAGAAAACAATATTCGCTTGATCATTTCTTGCGTTGAACCATTATTTATACAGGAACATCGTCAATTCATCGCTGAACTCATGGGACCAGTAACTCCACAGTTCAATTTTCACCTTCCACCGCTAAGAGAACGGATAGAAGATATTACTGACCACATTGGCTTTATTCTATCTGGCTTACAAGCTAATATAGATGTTACAGATTCAGCGTTGGCCTTGCTACATCAATATAATTGGCCTGGAAATATTGTTGAGCTGCAGAGACTTATTCTCTTTTTGGCATCATATTGTGACGAAGAAATTACAGAAAAGGATATTCTATCATTAGGTATCATTGACAATACTTTACAATTCAGCCAACAAAATATAGTAGACAAAATTCTAAGTCAAAATCTAGAATGCTTTAAATGTATGCACGCAGGCATTTACAAAGCTCTTTTATTTCTAAGTCAGCACTATCTTGATGAGATATCTCTAGATCAATTGGCCAGCTCAGCATACACCAGCCCTTCTCATCTTTCTTACCTATTCAGAAAGTATTTGCATATGCCGTTTAAGACTTTACTGAATCATACTAGAATTCATTTTGCGAAACTTAAAATTGATGCATCTCCTGTTACAAGTATTACCGATATTTGCATGCAATCAGGTTTTAGCGATCTCAGTCATTTTGAAAAAATGTTTAAACGCTATATAGGGTGTACACCAAGACAGTATAGAACAAAACAAAGGAAGCGTAACGAAACTTTTTTATATTGACCGAGTTAGCCCTTCCCTCTGTTGTTTATTCGCAGAGGTTTAAAAATAAGCACTCTCACTCTATTATAAAAATAATAGAGTGAGAGCAATACAAATGATAAAAATACTAGGCCAATACCACTGCTTTAAAAGTAGCGAGTTTTTTTGACTCATTGTCTCTATGTCTATTTTAGAAGTATATAACAAAGAGCCGATAGCAATAAGAATAATTTGCAAATAAGAAATAAAATAGAAATACTCAATAAATACTACACCCTGAACGTTCAATGATTCTCTCAAAGCAACGTGAGATATTACTAAAATAAAGAATAGAGATGCGCTGTATTGTAATTCAGTTGCGGTACTAAACCCCCATAATGCTTGTTTCTTTTTGTCTTTTGTCCAAAGAAGCAACATGCAATAAGTTAAAAAGCTAATGACACATAACGGCATTACATGACTAATCAGTGGCCCTACCAGCCCTCTTTGTACAGCAATATTGTATCTCAGTCCTAGAAACTGATTATCTGGATATAGAGATACACTATGATAACTAAAGTAAGCCTGCTCAATTTTCCATCCACCAGTAGCACGAGCTCCCGTCATAATTCCTGGAAGCGATTGTATAGCCATACTATTGTATGAACTAAATAATGGGGTCAATATCGAATTCTCAACTGTAGCTGGAGCTAACAGTGTGAGAGTCAATACATCCTGGTCGAAAGGAAAGGCATGATAATCCATCGACTGCTTTAGTTTGACCACGAAATGCCACTCCTGAATATCGTCCAGCTGACGCTGTAAATGCCATGTACTGCTTATAGCATCTTGTATTTGTACAGGAGGTGACGAATCAGCATTCCCTATTACCACCACATTACCTGACAAAGTTATTTCACTAGCATCTGTTAGTTGAATATGATGTATCTCTATGTGTATCGGTTGGGACACTTCATCTAACTCTCCTACTACATTTTCCTTGGAGCGTCGCCAAGCCAGTTCTGTACTCTCTCTATCCACAAGCAAGGTTTCTCCCTCGTGAAGAGGGATATCGTCTAATGCTTCATACCAGAGAGTAATCAAAAAGCTAAGCAAACTCGCAGAAATAACCACGAATATGCGACGAGTAATGAGATTAGGTTCTTCAGGAAATCGCCAACTACCCAGTAGTATGACGCCTCCGGCTAGAAATAAAAAAAATACACTATCCCATTGCCAGTAAAACATACCATCTCTGTTACGGAGTTCCTCTGCATCAATAATCAGCCCTAAGTCCGCATCTAGGCTTTGAACATAACTCAACACCATCCACAACTCCTTCCCTGTAACAGGGTGACTGAATGTCATTAATTGCCCTCGTTGTAGCTGCTGAACAATGGGGGTTAAAAGATTATTGTGACCCGCGAGAACGAGCAATGCATTGGTCCCTAATAACCTTGAATCGGGATAGGCAAGTAGTGTTCCTGAACGAGCAATAAGTACACCAAACCCCTGCGCTCCTAAATTCAGCCTTAAAACAGCTTGATTAACTCCTTTCGTTATACTTTCACGAGTTTGGGGGTCTTGAATGGATAGCAATTCATCTTCATTAAACTCTTTGTTATCTTGAATGAAGATTTTTTTCAAATCTTGTTCAATTTGCTGCATTGCTTGCTTACTTTGCATGACAAGATGCTGCCTTATTTTCACATCTACGTTTTCCTGCCAATAAAAAGACCATAGCATAAGAGCGCCTGCCAATAACCAAAGCAATACTGCTAGCCATCTTAAATGATTACCATTAATTGGAAGAATTTGTTGCGCTATTTTCATCTTCTTCCTCTCTATTCCATGAATATTTTTTCGCAAAGGTAAAACCGTACATGCGGTTAAATATGTAAAACAATATTTGGATACACAATCCACTGATAACAAAAATTAGCACCACCACAAAATAGACTTTTAGCATCATGCTAACATCCCCTTTTGAGGCAATATAAGCATTGGCTGTTGCCATAATTTCAGGAACACCAATGACAGATGCCGTGGTAGAAGCCATCAGAATGACAATGAAAAACTGCTTAAACGTGGCTAGTGAAAAGTGTGTTTTCCCTCTTAGTATTTGCTCAAATACATCACTGTAATAACCAATTACTGGAATAGAGAGTGCAAGCACGGCTTTGGTAAATGGTGTGATAAACCAAATAGCACCAAGAACATCCAACTGTGATGGCACTATTAACGTAAAGTAGAATAACAAAACAAAACTCGGGACATTACAGAATAATGATTTGAGAATTTTAAGTGCAAATATCAACAACTTATTTGAAAGAGTCGACATATAACCCAATAAAAAGCTTATAGGGCTCCCAATTGCCATCGCTAATGCAGCAATCGCAAGGTTATAAGTAAATGCATCTAGAAATATCTGCACAACAGAAAAAGGGAATTCATTCCACATTACACATCCTCCTGTGTTAGCTGTAATATATCTTCAGAATCAGGTGATAAATAATCTTCCAAACGGTGGACTACATAATTGATTAATGCTACAAAAAGCATCACTTCGGTATAATAAAAGAGCGCTAAAAGCGTCATGAGTAATAGCGGATGACCAGATCCAGACACGAGACTATTTATGACCAGCACGGCATTAGGTGATGCTAAGACGCTTGCAATGCCTGCTGCTTTAGCTAAATTCACCAGATTCGCTCGGACCCCTACTTGATGCTGCAAATACAAATTTAACAAAGAGGATTTAGCAGGATAGCCAGCGGAAACTAGATTGTTAATTCCTGCCGCAGTATATAAAGACAAAATTATTAACGACACAGCACCACCACTAAATAAATGTGTTTTATCTGGGGCAATTAAGTAAGGCAATGCGCCGAAATACACCAGATACAACATCAAAATAGGTGGAATAGAACTTTGTACACTAGTAACAAAAGCAACAACATGACCCAACCCCCATGGGCTCTTCAATGTTAAAAAGCTAAATAAAATGGCAAGTCCTTGGGCTAATATCACAGCGAACAAAGTAAAAAATGCAGTATTTAAAAGGGACTGTATTAACCTTTGTGTATCAAAGTTATCAAATGGCCAAAAAGATGAATACTGTATACTAGTGAACTCTAATGGTTCAGGGAGGCAGTCTCTATTTTCCGCTGTTCGTACCTGCCCAACATCACAATGCCATCTTCCCTGCTCATCTTTTTCTAACCACTTAGATCGCTGAGCTAGTAGATATTCTCGCTCAGGTAGCTGCCACTTATTGGCTAAGTCTACCAATCCACCGGAGCGAATATAGGTTTGCAAATAATGAGACAACCAATGATTCAATGAAATCGATTCTTTATCATTGCGTGTCACAATAGACCAATAAACAGGAAGAATCGTCTCTAGGCCCAATTGGTATGCATGCCATTCCGGTTGGTTAGCAAGGTGGAATAAAATACCGCTGTCATAAGCCCAAGCAACACACTTGTTAGTTAATAAGGCAAGCTCAGCATCACGATTACTCATCATAATCACCGGATTGATTCTATAGCTTTGCACAAGTACTTTATTAAAATAGGCACCAGCAGTAAGGCAAACAGGCTGGCCTATCAGGTCAGACCACTGATATACAGGACTGTTTTTTTTTTCATCAACACCTGCACCCCACTTTTAAAATAATGGGGCTGTACCATATTTACCTGATGGCGACGCTGGATCGTATCTCCTACTGTGGCAATCAATATATCTACGTCTTTGTCGTTTAATTTACGAAAGCGATTAGCAGAACTGACGGTTTTAAACTCCACAGCGACTTCGTCTGAGTCTTGCCCAATTGCTTCTGCAATTTGCTGAGCTAGATCGGCTTCAAATCCACTATTCCCCCCCGAATCGTTAAGCATTCCCCAAGGGGGATAGTCAACCTTTACCCCCACAACCAATCGCCCAGAGTCACGAACTTTATCAAGTAGTTCTTCAGCATGAACCTGAGTGCTAATTAATAAAGCAATAAACCACCATAAAATAGAAGGTATCTGTCTCATAATGGCCTCCTTGCTTCCACTAAAATACCGTACCCAATCCATGCGGGGAGAATTTCGCATAGCATCCAATCTAGACGAGCCAGCCATGAATAACGGATAACCCATTTTTCTGGGAAAAAGCTTTCGGCACTCACTCGCCTAATCACAAATCCTACATCTTCAAGCTCTTCGATTAATTCCTTACAAGTATAAAGATGGTAGTAAAGTGATATTTTTTGTGAGTCGCCTCCTCGCTCATAACAAATACCCTCTTTGGTCTTAGGCGATCCAAGTAACCATACTTTTAGTTGTAACCACCAAAAGCGACGTAATCGATTAGGAACTGATACGAGCAAATGTCCATAACCAGATTTTAAATGCTCGAATAACCAACTGAGCACTTCACGACGATTTTCCTTACCTTCGATATGGGCTAAAACGCCAAACAAAAGTAAAGCCACATCCACTTTAGATGTATGTAATAAGGCACGGTTTAAGGTGTTTCGCGAGCTAAACAAAGAAACACGAAACAGATAAGGCTGCAGTTGATTCTTCGCCTGCTGAATGGCCACCTCACTTACATCAAAGCCAATTGTACGAGCCAATGTGTGCTCTAAAACTTGCTGTAAATAGCGCCCATTCCCACACCCATAATCTAGAACGTTCGACGTCTCCGTTAATGGAGCCGTATGAGCAAGAACGCGATCCGTTACATTGGGATTAGCCTTGGGGTAACGGTTGGCATAAAGTCCATTCCCATAATATTCATTGTATGCTTTTGCGATATGTGCATGATTTGATTTGTCCATAAATTACTCCTTGTGTATTTAAAATGAATCAATTAGTCGCATCCGTGCACTATTGAGCATGCTGCTCATAAGCATTTTTAAGTTTTACGTCATACTGATTTTTCGCATACGCACTGCCGTTGTAATAACGAGCGAATGTTGGCCAATCTTTTTGCTGTATTGCATCAAGCAAGAACTTGTTAGATTTGATAAAGTTCACAAATGCAATTAAATGATGGGTTTCCGCTAGGAACATATCGCGTACAAAGGACTCTACTTCAGCATAACCAGCGGCTTGATGATTAAAGCCCATAATTTGATAACGACCATAGGAAGCAGATTGCAGAGCAGCATTACGGTTTAACATCATGGCTTTTTGCAAACGCATGTATTCCTTTATTCCACCGATATAAAGTGAACGATTCCAATTTGGCGACGAAATATCAGGATGAGACTCGTCATATTGATGATTGGTTAGCTTAGAAAAATGCTGAGCTTCAAAGAGTAAGCAAGGAGTTCCATTTGAAAAGTAGCCAGAGCCAGACGATTCCACATCAGACACCGCTTTAATGGCTGGCACCTCACAAGCCAATAGTTGTGATGCCTGCTGATAAGCTTCTTCAGTAATACCTTCTTGCGGCACGATTTTAGGTAAAAATAAACTTATCTCATCCGTTTGCTCACCAGATAAAGCATTATTTATAGCTTGATAACTTTTACCATCTACATCGATCCGCATATCAGGATTTTGATAGCCAAGTAATGTTTTTTGCATCAAAGCAATGGCCTGACAAGTCTTAGTCCTTGCCGGATATTCTCCTATGCTCCCATCCTCGATAAGAGGCGTTTTCAAACCTATTTTATTGGCGATTAGATTCAGGGCTTTTTGTACATTCAACACGTCATCATGCTGATTTACGCCACTTACACCAACCGTTGCTGATAAGGTTAATTTATCCATGTCTCTCTCCTTTTATTGATAAATAGGACCTCAACACTATTGTCAAACTGGCTCAGCTTGATCGGTGAAAAAACGCAAATTTCGGGAGAAAAAGACGGATCTTTGGACACGTTAATGAGGGCGTTTAAAACAAGTCAAATCGCGGATAAAAGTTAGTTCATTCAACCAAGTTTTATAACGTTAGCTTCTCTAATCTGAATCTATAGTTATGTCGCCCCTTCGATACAAAGCACACAGTTCTGATAAGTTGATTCAACTCGTCGCCACACTTTGAAAGAAAGGACGTAAGGAGATTAAACAACAGAGCAAGGTGATGTCAGACATAACGATAGAAATAACAAAGCAAACAACGCTGCTCTGTTATTACCCAAAAATTGAAAATCAAGGAGAAATACTATGTCTGGATTAGTTTCAATGGCCCAGCAATTTAGCGGTTTACCGATGAAATCTTTACTCGGTGCACCACTGAAAGCCGCAACGGATGCCAATGGCATGATGGCGCGTACTCAAACGCAATTTATGTTGAGCACCTGCTTCGATAAAAAGGGGGATGATCTAGAGCCTATTATGGTCTCTTTCAACATCACTCGCTCTATTGTGAAACAAGATGGTACCGCTGCGACACCACCCACCGCAACGGTGAAATTTAACTTGCCCCTACTCACTTTGATTCCGCTGAACTCATTGGCTGTTGATGATGTAAAAATTCACTTTGAAATGGAAGTGAAAAGCTCCACATCAAAAGATAATGAAAGCAGCAATGAACAAGAAACAGCGGCTAAAGCTGACATTACTGCGAAATATAATGCTGGCCTGTTTTCTGTTGAGGTACATGGTTCTGTTTCCCATAACAGTAAATCAACCTCTTCTCAGAAAGAACATTACGAAGCCTCTAATCAGGCAAAATATGAAGTAGATGTACATGCCGGTCAGCTTCCGTTGCCAACGGGTGTCACAACTATCATCAATGCCTTCACTAAAAACATCGACCCAATCATGTTGAAAGACGATAGTGCAACACCACCTCCTGCTGGCGGCTAATTCCTCAGCTTAGTGGAAGTAGGTTTAGCCTGCTTCCACTACATTTTTTGACTCATTTCATTGACGCAAAGGGCAAACATCATGATTGAATTTCAAGCATTAATGCGAGCAATACATAAAAGTGTAAAAGACGCTGCAAAATCAGTTGAAGGTGAAACTATCGACTTTATTAAACGTTTTTTTGATGAAGAAGAAAGAAATGATCCCAAAGACCCTCATAATACTGAACCAGTATTAAGACCAAAAACCTGCTCGATGGAATTTCCCAGTCGTACTGCAGATGGCATAGAAAATGTCACTGCCGAAATTCCCATTTTGGCTCTGTGTCCCATTTCTTCCCCTAGAATTACAGAAGTTAAATTTTCAACAGAACTGGAAGTCACTACAAATACCGACGGAAAACTGATGGTTTCCTTTCCCGATCCTAACAAGAAGAAAAGTCTCTTAGGTGGTAAAGGAGAGAAACAGGAATCGTCAAACACTCGGATAGAAATCACACTAACAGGAAGTGAACCACCTGAAGGGCTAAAACGACTAATTGAAGGTTACGAACGAACATTAAGAGCGCAAATACCAGGTTAGGTGATATTCAAATATGGATTAGAGGTAGGAAAAAAATTATGGCAACAAAAAATATTGCTAACCAATTTTCAGGATTGCCCATGAAGGCTCTCATTGGCGCGCCATTAAAAGCTGCGACCGATGCGAACGCCATGATTGCCCAATCCCAAACACAATTTATCATTAACAACTGCTTCGAAAAGATCTCTGAGGATGACGAAAGCCTACGGCCCATTATGATAACCTTTCAAATGGAAAGACAAGTACTCACAGCTCAGGGGACGTACAGTAAATCACCCGTTAAAATGGATTTTTCGATTCCGTTGATGACTCTAATACCCATTAACTCACTGGCGATTGAAACTCTAAAAATCTCTTTTCAAATGGAAGTCAAAAGCTCACGTGAGTTCACTAGAGAAACTTCTAGCGAGCGACAACAACGTTCCAATGCGAAAGGAATATCAAACAATTACAAAGCTCATGAATTTGATACTGAACTGCACGGTACATTGTCTAGTAAAGGGAAGGATTCTGGTAATGCCTCATCTGGCGCCAACTATGAAGTCAGTCTTACCGCAGGTCAATTACCCTTACCCAAGGGCATGACGGCCATTCTGGATATATTTACTAAAAACATGGTTCCGTTACCCACCAAAGACTGAACATAAATAGTAGATAAAAGGAGAATAAAATGAGTGTCAAAATCCAAATTAATTGCCCTGACTGTCATTCGCCTATTTTTATGGAGTCTATGTTGCTCCTAGCGGGACAAAGTTTCAAATGCTCAAACCCAGAATGTCGCACCGCCATTTCTCTTTCCCTTTCGGAAAGCGAAAAAGTGGCTCAAGCGTTCAATAAATTTGAGCACATACGTGAAAATGCTGTTAATCAGGCTAGGCAAGTGTCATAAAATCCCCTAATAGCCTACATCTATGTAGGCATCATGGATAAAAGCTTGCTATTCGAGGCAAACACTGCATCTCAATAGAGACCTATTGATGAAGTGCTTAACAAAGAATACATGCTTTTAGACCATGCCCTTGGGGGCCCCAGAGAAATAGTTACTCATCTTTACGATATTTCAAAGGCACTACCGTACCTTCAACATCACGTCTTAATTGCCGATTTTCTCTGAAAGCCTGAGACTTAGATGACTATTCATACAGTCCCTAGGATCAATAACCAAAGCGCATATTGAATCAGGTCCTTTAATATGTAAGTGATTATTTAACTAAGGGCCATGCTGGCAGAAATATTAGTCTATTAAATAAAAAGCCAGTCATAAGGTATGACTGGCTTTGGTGAGTAAATTCAATGATATCAGATAGGCTTTACTGTCACTTATTTTGGATAAAGCCTTGTCACAACTTTAGTAAAGCCGTTATCTATAAGTGCCTGTTTAGCAGTTTGACCCGTTTTTTGCCACGTCATCAGCACACCATTGTTATCAATATAGATATAGTGCTGAATTTGGTCTTTATTAGGACCTACACCATTATCTGTCATAATTCCGTATATTCCAGACCCTAGATTATTACTTGTACTAGACCAAAGCTGATCCATGGTTTTATAAGGGCTGTAAATTTCGATCATCATTTCCATACGAAATTTTCTAAGAACATAATCACAGATTGCTTCAGGTATGAGCGCAAACCCAGTTTTTTCACTCCAGTCCCAATGATTTTCCTTTAATAACTGGTCTAGAGATATTTGATATTTTGCACCAAAGTCTCCAGTAAAAAGTAAAGATTGTTTAAGCGCTGTCGCAACATTTGCATTAAGTTCTAATCTGTCGTGGTCTATTTGTATTCTTAGCCATTCATCAGCAAATGCCGTACTTGTACCATAAATACGAATGAAATCACTCAGCGTTAATTTATGGTTATCGATCAACATCTGGATCATTGATGTAAAACCACAGATACCTTTTTCATCCTGAGAAATTTGAGATTTATCTGTTATAGGCATAATTTTTCTCCTTTTATCTTGGTTAGCATGTTTATAGGCATCATTCAAAATACGATTAATGATGACTACATAAACAAGTCTATATAAAAGAAAAATTGAAACTCGGAGTTAACCACCTAGTTTTCGGCGCAACGAGTCATGTGGCATTAATGTATTACTTTACGAAGTCAGTTAAATATCAACTACCTGTCACTTGCGAGAATTTCGAAAATTTGATTTTCATAGGTAACATTTTTACTCATGATTGTACGCATTATATTAATTCCTATGAAATTTTAGCGTATGTTCAGCAATTTTTTTCGCATCAGAAAATTCACTCTAACAGGCGTTTCTTTGTTAAAATCTGCGCACTCATCATTTGTGGAGATGAAACATGATTCCAAAGCTTTCTGAAGTCTCACCCATTCAGGCCAAATACCTTTCTTTCATAGAACGCCTGAAAGCTTCAGGATTCTCAGGAGACACCAATCCTGATTACGCCAACCGCGTTGTTTTGTCGACCGATAACTCAATTTATCAAGTATTACCTCAAGGAGTTATCTTCCCAAAGAATACCCAAGATATTCAGTTGTTGGTGCAGTTATCTAACCAAGAAGAATTTAACGATGTTGTGTTAAGCCCTAGAGGTGGCGGCACTGGCACCAACGGTCAGTCGCTGACGGATGGATTAGTGATTGATCTATCCAAGCATATGAACCGTATTTTGGAAATTAACCCCGAAGAAGGTTGGGCTCGTGTTGAAGCTGGTGTGATAAAAGATCAGCTTAATAAAGCGATTAAGCCCCATGGTTTGTTTTTCGCACCAGAGTTATCTACCAGCAACCGAGCGACTATTGGCGGTATGATCAATACCGATGCCAGCGGACAAGGCTCGGTAATGTATGGAAAAACGCGAGACCACGTTCTTTCACTCAAAACCGTATTGTTAGATGGGCATCTATTAGAATCTTCTCCTATTGATGACGAGACACTTACTAACATCCAAAGCGGTAGCGATTATTCTGCCCACGCTCACCGTGTTGTTGATAACATTCAGAAAAGCAAAGCCCAACAAATTAAAGAAACCTTCCCTGAACTTAACCGCTGTTTAACCGGCTATGATTTGGCTCACATTCGCACAGAGGATGGCCAGTTCAATATGAACTCGGTGCTTTGCGGATCCGAAGGCACGTTAGGTTTTATTGTCGAAGCCAAGGTAAATCTTCTGGCTATTCCGACTTATGCGGCTCTGGTCAATATTCGCTATGACAGTTTTGAAGGCTCGCTTCGTCATGCACGTGAACTGCTCGCCGCCAAGCCAACCTCTATCGAAACTGTCGACTCTAAAGTGCTTAGTCTTGCAAAGGGCGATATCATTTGGAATTCTGTTGCTGAGTTTTTCCCAGAAAAAGCGGGAGAAAATATCCAAGGGATTAACCTTGTTGAATACACCGGCAATGATGAACAAGACGTTGCTAACAAAATCAAAGTTCTCACTGACAAACTTGATGCCTTAGTTGCGCAAGGCGGAAGCAGTACGTTGGGTTATACCATTGCCATGGGGCACGACAACGTTAACAAGCTCTGGGCAATGCGTAAAAAGTCGGTTGGTCTGCTCGGTAACGCCAAGGGAGAGAGACGCCCTATTCCATTCGTTGAAGACACCGCCGTGCCGCCTGAAAACCTTGCAGACTTTATTATGGAACTTCGCGCCGTTCTAGACAGCTATAAGGTTCAATATGGCATGTTCGGTCATGTGGATGCAGGTGTTCTGCATGTTCGACCTGCGCTTGATCTTAAAGACGAATCCCAAGAGCACATGATCCGCGAAATCACCGACAAAGTAGTTGCGCTAACGCAGAAATACAATGGCTTACTCTGGGGTGAACATGGTAAAGGCGTTCGCTCTGAATACGCCCCCGCTTTTTTCGGCGAACTTTATCCTAGCGTTCAACAAGTGAAAGGCGCTTTCGATCCAAGAAACCAATTAAATCCTGGTAAAATCGCCACGCCGTTTGAACTCGGTGCGGATCTATTAAAAATCGATGCAGTACCGTTACGTGGCCAATTTGACCGTCAGATTCCATTGCAGAATCGTGATCAGTTTCAAGAAGGCATGTACTGTAATGGCAACGGCGCCTGCTATAACTTCGATCCCAATGACGCCATGTGCCCTTCCTGGAAAGGCACCCGAGATCGTCGTCACTCGCCAAAAGGTCGTGCTTCATTAATGCGCGAATGGCTACGTGGAATGAGCCAACAAGGCGTTGATACGGTTAAAGCCAGCAAAGACGCCAAAGACAGCAACTTTCTTTTCAGCTTCTTTCCAAGACTTAAAAACACGCTAGCGAAACGTCGCGGAGACTATGACTTCTCCAACGAAGTACATGATTCTATGATGGGCTGTTTAGCTTGTAAGTCTTGTGTCGGACAATGCCCAATTAAAGTCGATGTTCCAGAATTCAGAGCAAAATTCTTGGAGCTTTACTACAGCCGCTATTTGCGACCTGCCAAAGATTATCTTATTGGCTCGTTAGAATTCATGATGCCAACCATGGCGATATTTCCGCAGCCATACAATTGGTTGGTAAGCCGTAGTTGGGTGAATCACTTCAGTAGCAAATACATAGGTTTGGCCGATAACCCCAAACTGAGCAAGCTCAATTTGAAAAAAGAAATGTCTCGCCGTGGCATTCGCCTAGCGACACCTCTGGCTATTGAATCGTTAAGTCCCAAAGACCGCACCCGCGCTGTAATTGTGGTGCAGGATGCTTTCACCAGTTACTTTGAAACCGAATTGGTACTAGACACTATGGAAACTCTAAGTCGTCTAGGCTTCCAAGCTTATCTTGCGCCTTATATGCCTAATGGCAAACCATTGCATGTACATGGTTTCATGAAAGCTTTTAACCGCACTGCTCGTAAGAACTTAGATATGCTGCAAAGCTTGGCATTCTATGGCTTGCCATTTATAGGCATTGATCCTTCGATGACGCTGACTTATCGTTCAGAATACACCAAAGCTTTTAGTGATACTCGACAAATACCTAACATCCAGTTGATGCAAGAATGGCTAATGAAGAAAAGTGCGCATCTTATTAAGCAACCTTTAATGTGCGATGACTCGACTTACCACCTAATGACCCACTGCACAGAAAAAACCAATGCGGCAGCGTCAATTCAAGACTGGCAAAAAGTCTATAGCATTTTAGGACTTGAACTAAAAGTCGAAAACGTCGGATGTTGTGGTATGGCGGGGACTTATGGTCATGAAACCGCCAATAAAGAAACCTCGAAAACCATTTATGACTTGTCTTGGAAAGAAAAAGTAACCGACCCTGGTTTACTCGGAAAGCTAGTGGCAACAGGCTATTCTTGCCGTAGCCAAGCAAAACGTTTTGATGATGTCGCCATTCCTCATCCAGTGCAGGCAATCTTGAAGCATCTCAGAGAAGCACGCGTCGAGTAATTTTTAAATGCTTAAAGCTTATCAATAAGGCTCGGTTATTCGAGCCTTATCTATTTTTATTGAAGGAACACTATGTTATTACATGACAGCGCCGATGAACTTGGCCCAATTCGCATTTTTGATGATGGTCAATACCGCATTCTGTCTTTTGCCGAAGGTGATGAACAAAGCCGCATTCGCCTTTCTACGCCACATATTTTGCAGCACGAATACACTCAAGCCATGATGCTACCCTTGTTGTTTTGTGAGCCAAAACGAGTGTGTATCTTAGGGCTTGGCGGTGGCACTTTGCTTAATGCGCTTCATCATACGGTTCCTGCTATTCATATCACCGCTGTAGAACTACGCCAAGAAGTCATGGACGCTGCGGAAATGTATTTCAAATTACCCAGAGGCAAGCGCATCAACTTAGAAGTCGCCAATGGCATCGACTATATGGCAGAAGGCTTGCCGAAAAAAGTCGATTTGCTGATGACGGATCTTTATAACACTGAAGGAATGGACCGTGCGGTTCTCCAAACAAGCTTCATTGAAAACTGCGCCAAAAACATTAAAGAAGATGGTTGGTTAGCCTTAAACTGCTGGATTGATCAAAAGAATAATCATGACCTCACCGCCGTTATTAAGCAGCACTTTAACGATGTCAGAGCCTTAGATACGGGAAGTGGTAACTGGGTTATCATCGCAGGCAAAAGAATGAACAACAATAACGCTAAAGAACTAAAAGCCGCTGCACAAAAGCTCAGTGATAAAATGGGCTTTCAATTAGGCAAATGGCTGTCTAGGTTGTCAGAGATTTAATGTCACTTACCTTATTATCTGAAAACAAAAATGCCGCTTGTCTATTTATAAGAACAAACGGCATTTTTTAATGACAGGTTCAATCTAAGTAGAATATAGACTAACTACCTAGCACACTATCTACTAAAGCTTTCGCCTCACTTTCTAGTGAGGCAAGATGCTCTTCTGATATAAAGCTCTCTAAATAGATTTTATAAACGTTTTCCGTACCTGATGGTCTAGCAGCAAACCAGCCATTTTCAGTAGATACTTTCAGTCCACCAATAGGCGCATGATTACCTGGAGCATGAGTCAGCACTGAAATGATTTCTTCACCAGCCAGCTCGGTTTGCGTCACGTCTTTTACATCCAACGCACCCAATAATGCTTTCTGTGCTGTGGTAGCAACAACGTCAATACGCTTATAAAATGGCTTACCATATTTAGCAACTTGCGTTTCATAAAGTGTCTGTGGATCTTTACCTGTCACAGCTAAAATCTCGGCTGCTAGCAGCGCCATGATAAAACCGTCTTTATCTGTCGACCAAACGCTTGCATCTTTGCGAAGAAAAGACGCACCCGCGCTTTCTTCACCGCCAAACGCCATAGAACCTTCGTACAACCCTTCTACATACCATTTGAAGCCAACCGGCACTTCGCAAAGTTTTCGACCAAAACCTGCAACAACACGATCTATCATGCCGCTTGAAACAAGCGTTTTACCAAATTGAATATCTTGTGGCCACAGCTTTCGGTGCTGGGATAAGTACTCAATAGCAACCGCTAAATACGCATTTGGATTCATCAATCCAAAGCCTGCACACACAATGCCATGACGGTCATAATCAGGATCGTTACCCACTGCAATATCGAAGTCATCTTTTAGCTTTAACAAACCTTGCATGGAGTAAGGTGAGGAACAATCCATGCGGATGCGTCCGTCTTTATCACGTGGAACAAAGCAAAATGTAGGATCCACTTCATTATTTACCACAGTAATATCCAAGCCATATTTTTTCGCAATAGGTTCCCAGTAATGAATCCCTGAGCCGCCCATCGGGTCCACACCAATGCGAATCTTTGCATCAGCAATGGCTTTCATATCAATGACATTTTCAAGATCATTCACATAATGATTAATGTAGTCAAAAGGCTCTATTAAACCGCTGGCTTCCACTTCATCTAAAGAGAAGCGTTTTATGCCTTTAAGGTTTGCCTCTAGTAATTCATTCGCTCTTTTTGCTACCCAATCGGTAATATCTTTGTCTGCTGGGCCACCTTTGCTGGAATTATATTTAATACCACCATCTTCTGGTGGATTGTGAGAAGGCGTAATCACAATGCCATCACTAGTGTCTGTTTGTATTTTGTTGTGTGTTAACACAGCATGGGAAATAACCGGCGTTGGCGTATAGCCGCCGTTTAACTGAGTTCGTACACGAACACCATTGGCCGTGAGCACGCTCACTGTCGTTTGAAAAGCGGCTTCCGATAAGGCGTGTGTGTCCTTACCTAAATACAATGGACCAGTAATGTTTTTGGACAAGCGATATTCCGCAATCGCCTGAGCAATGGCTAGGATATGACTTTCGTTAAAACTGGTTAATAAAGCACTACCACGATGACCGGATGTGCCAAAGCTTACACGTTCATCTGGATGAGTGATTACCCGTGGCTTTTTTGTGTAATAAGCTGACATCAGCTCTGGAATGTTTACAAGGATATCGTGAGAAGCAAGCTGCCCTGCTTGAGGATGAATTGCCATATTTTAAATGCCCTATTAAGTCATTGAAACCGATGCAATTAGTCTCTCTTATAATCACATCTGTTTCAATGACTTAACTTAGGTATTACTTAACTTAGACAATTTATTCTGTATTGAAAAGAATCAGTAATTTGATGTCCAAATTAACGTTTACGAAGGATCAAACTACCTATTGAGTAACCTGCACCAAATGAACAAATCACACCAATATCACCTACAGCCAAGTCTTCATGATACTTAGCAAAAGCGATGATAGAGCCAGCAGAAGCGGTATTCGCGTATTCATCAAGAACCACTGGCGCCTCTTCAAGCGTGGCATCTCGGCCAAGTAGTCGCTTGCTAATCAATAAGTTCATATTGATATTAGCCTGATGTAACCACCAGCGTTTTAATTGTGACACTTGAATACCTTGGCTCTTCAAATGGTTTTCAATATGATCTGCTGCCATCGGGCAAACTTCCTTGAATACTTTTCTACCATTCTGATGAAACAACATATCTGCCGAATAAGGGTCTTCATCGGTAACACGAGTCGTATAACCAAAATTAGAACGGATATTATTCGAGTACGAAGTTATACACTTAGTGCTTAGTACATCAAAAGAATGCGTGGACTGACAAGTTTCGCTGCTTTCAACCACCACTGCGGTTGCTACATCACCAAAAATAAAATGCGAATCCCTATCCATGTAATTGACTTGAGGCGATGTCAGTTCAGGGTTAATAACCAACACACCTTTTGACGATCCCGCTTTGATTGCATCAACGGCCCGCTGCAAACCAAAAGTAGCGGCCGAGCAGGCAACCAGCATATCAAAACCAAAACCTTCGATACCTAATGCCGCTTGCACCTCAATGGCAATCGCTGGATAAGAGCGCTGAGTATACGCGCAAGACACAATAACCATATCGATATCGCTGGCTTTTTTGTTTGCTGCGGCTAACGCTTTTTTCGCAGCGGCGATAGCCATTTCAGCTTGATGAGACATTTGTTCATCGCTGCGCACTTCCAAAATAGGACGCATACGATTAATGTCTAATGCCCCCTCTTTTGAATAAATGTAGCGGCTTTTTATACCCGATGCTTTTTCAATAAAAGCGGCACTAGAAAGAGGTTTAGCGTCTATTTCTCCTTTCTCAATAGCATCAGAATTTTTAGCATTAAATTGTTCAGCCCAAGCGTTATAACTGTCTACCAGTTCTTCATTACTAATTCTATGTGCGGGTGTCCAAAGACCAACACCGCTAATGACGACAGAAGAGTTCATAGAGTTATCCTTTTTCTTATTATTCAAAAAGTATCAATTTATTTTTTTAAATAGTGATTTAAAGAGTATAGATGGGATTGTGGAATAGATTACCTAGACAGTCCACAATTAGTAATAATAAAGGCGCCATATTATTCAAAATACTTATATCTGGATATGGCATTATTCACTGCGTCACACCATACTACATACAAGCGAGTGATTGTTTTAATAGAAGAAAGCAGTATTTTATAAGACACATGGAATGCTTGAACAGATTCAGACTAAGCGAGCCTTTATGACAAATAACAATGCATTAATATTATCTGGTGGTGGCGCTCGTGCGGCATATCAAGTGGGCGTTTTATCAGCAATGGGGAAAATGCGCCCTAAACATACACCTCTCCCTTTTCCCATATTATGTGGCACATCAGCTGGGGCGTTAAATGCCACTATGCTCGCCTCTCATGCTGATAATTTTTCCAAAGCCGTATCTTCACTGGCTTTTGTCTGGCGTCACCTAACGCCAGATCAAATATACACTGTAGGCCGATGGCCTGTGGCCAGCTCTCTCACCAAAACTCTATTATCGTTATTCCATCTCCATAATCACGATAACTCTATCGCACTGATGGATAACTCGCCGTTAAAAGAACTACTCACAAATCATTTAGACTTTTCAAGAATAAACCATGCTATTGATAAGCAGCAGTTAAAAGCCTTGGCCATCACTGCCATGAGTTACAGTACTGGTGAATCGACTACTTTTTTCCAGGGCACCCCTGAATTACAGGCATGGCAAGGAAATCGCCGAAAAGGCGTGGCGGCCAGTCTAGGTGTCGATCATCTACTAGCATCTAGTGCGATTCCAACAATATTTCCCGCGCACAAAATCCATAACCACTATTATGGCGATGGTGCGATACGGCAGAAATCAGCCATTTATCCAGCCCTTAAATTAGGCGCAGATAAGCTGTTTATCATTGGTGTAAGTGGCAACCGAAGCGCTAAGAAATGGGCAACACAAGAAAAAGATGTCGATACGAGTGCGCCAAGCATGGCGCAAATACTCGGCCAATTGTTAAACAGTGCGTTCATTGACAATCTTGAAGATGACATCTATCAGTTAGAAATAATGAATAGCCTTATTCGGGACCTTCCAAAAGATAAACAAGCCAATCACCAAAACCTTCCTACTGAGACATTAATTATTTCTCCATCAGAAGAGTTGAATGAGATAGCTCACCATTACATAACTACGCTGCCTAAAAACATTAGAATTCTGTTAAAAGCAGCAGGAGGCTCAACCAGGGAAAAAATCAGTTCTGCCGCGAGCTATTTGCTCTTCACCCCACAATATTGTCGGGCATTAATGGATTTAGGGTATCAAGATGCTATGTGGGAGAAAGATAGAATTATCGCTTTCTTTGAAAAGAATAATTAACCACTAAATCAATACATGTCTGCGGTCTTTAATAGCGCCGGATGAGATCACCCATGAAGTCAGACGCTGCATGTTTTGGAAGCCTAGAGAACTACAAAGCTCGATGCTGCCTTGATTTTGGCTGTTGTCTTGATGTTTAACAGCATCAAGTAACTGGCTCATTTCATTAGGATAAGACTCCGTTAGGCGACGAATTAGTTGCGCTGTCACGCCTTCACTAGGCTCTATGATCTCGCATTCGTTTCCAAGTATTTGCTCAAACAGATGCTTAACCAATGGATAATGTGTACAAGCCAATACCAAGGTATCGATATTTTGTGCGAGCATTTCTTGGCTTAATTGCTGAATTGTTTGCTTAACTTTTTCTTCTGTTTCTGGCCAGGCATCAATATCAAAGGCTAATGTTGAACTGGACATAATAGAAACATGACTGTCCGCTTTCCATAGATCAATCAATTGATTTAAGCGCGGGCTTTCTGCCGTTACTGGTGTTGCAAGTACCGCCACTCTGCGTTTTTTACTAAGGCGAAAAGCAGGTTTTACAGCAGGCTCGACACCAATAATCGGTAGCGAGGTACAAGCTCGAAGCGCATCAATAGCTGTCACCGTGGCGGTATTACAAGCAACAACAATTGCGCAAACCTTTTCATTTTCAAAAAAACGTCCGACTTTCACAAGTCTATCTTGTAACTGCTCAGCGCTTTTGCTGCCATATGGCGCAAAGGCATCATCAGCCAAGTACACCAAATCAAGATAAGGGTGTTTTTGATGTATGGCATTAAGGATGGTTAAGCCTCCAGCCCCAGAATCCATCACGCCAACTTTCACTTAAGTATCTCCATACCAAGAGGCAACTGGACCGGCTCTCGTTCCAGCTGAACACCATATTTATCATAAACGGATTGCTTTATTTGCGCTTCCAGTTCCAGCAAAGCAGTAGCGTTGGTTTCTGAATGATTTACTAACACCAAGGCTTGTTTTTCATAAACTCCCACGCCTTGATATTGTTTACCTTTCCAGCCAGCTTGGTCAATCAACCACCCTGCTGCCAATTTAAAACCCTCTTCAAATGGAAAAGACACTAGGTTTGGAAAACGATCTTTTAGCTCATCATGCTGAGCCGGACTAACAATCGGGTTTTTAAAGAAACTGCCGGAGTTTGCTAGTACTGCAGGATCTGGTAATTTTTCATTTCGAACATGACACACTGTATCAAAAACGGTCTGAAGGCTTGGCTTTCCTTCAATTTGTTCGGACAAGCCACCATAGTTTAATAATAGTTCTGATTGTTTTTTCAAAGACAGCTCAACCGAAGTAATGAGCAACAAGTTCTTCCATTGGCCTTTAAAATAACTGTCTCTATAAGCGAAACCGCAGTCTTTACCATTTATCCAGTAAACATCACCAGTGTTTCGATTGATGACCTGAACACGGGCCAAGACATCTTTTATTTCAACACCGTAAGCGCCGATATTTTGTACTGGAGCCGCACCGGTAGTACCTGGAATTAAAGCGAGGTTTTCAATTCCATACCACCTTTGAGCGACAGCGTATTCGACTACTTTATGCCAGTTTTCACCAGCCGCAACCGTCAAACTCACAAGATTTCCCGCGTGCTCTCTTGCGCTAATACCAGATAATCGATTAATAATAACAAGACCAGATACATCGGCCGAAATAAGCAAATTACTGCCACCGCCAATCATGGTCACGTTTTTTTGAAAATGTTTCGCCCAAGCCAATAAGGCTTTTAAGGAATCTAAAGTATCTGCTATTGCAAAATATTCAGCAGAGTAGTCAAAACGAAAGGTATTGTAAGTTGCTAGGGAAACATTTTCTTGAATGGAGTTTTCAATGCGCTGCGCAAAGGCATCTTCGGTATTGAATCGCATTTTCATTGTCTAGTTTAATCTTCTCTATTGGAATGAAGGTGATGCACAAACGCGTCGGCAATATTCGTAAGGTGCTTTCTCATCTCAGAAAAACCTTCGTCGCCACCATAATAAGGGTCCGCCACTTCACCAAATGCAGCATGATCATAAAACTCGCCAAACATAACTAATGTCGCTTTGCTGTTTTTAGGTTGAATTTTCTTAAGGTTAGACAGATTTTCTCTGTCCATCGCCAAAATCCAATCAAACTCATCAAAATCGGCCTTAGTAACTTGTCTAGCTTGTTGACGGCTGATGTCAATGCCAACCTGATGAAGCGCTTTAATTGACCGTGCATCTGGCGGATTACCTACGTGATAAGCCGCCGTTCCAGCTGAATCAAGCTCTAAAAATACATTATGCTTAGCCGCAACGTTTTCTAAAATACCTTGCGCCGCGGGTGATCGACAAATATTGCCTAAGCATACCGTTAGCACTTTATAGGATCTCATTTTGCCGAACCTGACTCTAAGCGCTCATCAGTAGTTAAGGTGCGCGCTTCTGTTTCTAACAAAACAGGAATACCATCGCGAACTGGATAAGCCATTCCACCCACTTTGCTGATCAATTCAGTTCCGTCTTTGCTTAACGTCAAAGAAGCTTTAGTTACAGGGCAAACAAGGATATCAAGTAAGGTTTTATTCATGGGAGTAATCCATTTTTAATAAGGTTAAGTTTTTCTAAAAATGCTTGCTGAAAGCTTATTGGCAATACCAAAGACACGGGTAAATACCAAACATTTGAATTCGATAACTCAAGAGATTGGCATTTAACTGCATCTTTCTCTGTCATCACCACTGCGCCATCAATAGGAACGTCAGTTTCTTCAAACGCATGATGATCAGTAAACCATTGATGAGTGATGTTGTTCTTGTGTAATCCTAAACGCTCTAGGGTTGCCATAAAGCGCTCAGGATTACCGATTCCCGCCATAATATGCCAATTTGAATTTGCTGCAAAAACGTCATGGTAATCTAGACTCTTACTTCCATCCAGTGACACCAATTTAGTGGGCACTAATGGTGCTAGCGTAATAGGCAAGTTTAAGGCCTCTAGAGGCTTAGTCATCGACTCAGAAATACTAACCACAAAATCGACTTCAGAAAGACGCGTAATAGGCTCTCGCAATGGACCTACAGGTAGCAGATGCCCATTCCCAACGCCACGGGTGGCATCTAGCATCGCGACTTCAATATCTCGATTGAGCTGATAATGCTGCATACCATCATCGCTCACTACAACATTCACATCTGTTGTACTCAATAGAAACTTTACCGCTTCATCCCTTTTAGGGAAAACTACCATAGGACAAGCCGCTCGGCGAGACAGCATGACAGGTTCATCCCCCACATCTTGAGGCAGACTATCTGGGTAAACATGGGTCGGCGTTTCAACTTTTGCACCGTGGCCACGAGAAACAATACCTGGACGATATCCATGCTCGACTAAGAGTTTGCACAGAGCCACAACCATAGGTGACTTGCCAGTTCCACCCACACTAATATTACCGACAACAATAACTGGAACGGGGGCTTTATATGATAATTCAGGGTGAGATAAAAACGCTTTGCGCTTATTCACTACTGCTTTTTTTATCAAAGGCTGCAGCGGCCGAAATACATTTGTCCAACCGTAACGAGCATACCATGAGCGTGTAAATAAAGACTCTACACTCACTGGGCAGGCTCTTTTTGAGCAGTATGCGCAAGTTTCGTAATACCAAGGCTTGCGGCTGCATCGTATACTCTTAGAACCATGTCATAAGAGGCCTTTGCGTCAGCGGTAATAATAAGTGGTCGAGTATAATCGCCTTCACTTACTTCTTTTAAGCCTTGGATCAAGGTGCTTACTTTTTCATTAATCAATGTCTGACCGTTGATAACATATTGACCATCTGCAGTAATTACCAACTCGACATTCTTAGAACGATCTGAACTTGGGGCATTTGATGTTGCCGTTGGTAAATCAATTGTCAACTCAGTACTTTGATTAAAAGTCGTGCTGACCATAAAAAAAATAAGCAATAAAAAGACGACGTCAATCAGAGGCGTTATATTGATTTGAACGTCATCTATTTTTTGACGACGAAATTTCACTGTGCGACTCCTGACTTATCTCGATCACCGTGTAGCGAGTCAATCAATTTGGTAGACTGCTGCTCCATAGTAACAACCAGCTCATCGATTCGACGACTGAAAAAACGATGAAAAATCAAAGCCGGTATCGCGACACCAAGGCCTGCTGCCGTTGTTAGCAAAGCTTCAGAAATACCGCCCGCTAATAAAGCAGTATTGCCTGCGCCACTTTCCATCAATACTGAAAAGACTTTAATCATGCCTACAACAGTACCCAGCAAGCCGAGTAACGGTGAAATCGCTGCGATAGTGCCTAGCGTATTCATAAAGCGCTCTAATTCATGGATCACATGGCTAGCGGCTTCTTGAACACTCTCTTTCATTGCTCCACGACCATGTTTTGAATTTAGTAGTCCTGCTGCAAAAATAGACGCCAAACCTGTTTTAGCCTGCATTGAGCGAATATACTCAATAGTCATTCTGTCATCTCGTAATCTCGCCATCACATCCGACAAAAGACCATTTGGCGCAACCCCCGCTTTGCGAAGCGTCCAAAAACGCTCAATAATAATAGCCAGCGTTAGGATGGAACACGCCATTAAGGGCCACATGAAAAAACCACCAGTTTGAATAAAGGCTAACACTTCGCTCTCCAATTTAAGTTTGAACGTAATTTAACACACTCTCTAACTTTTCTACACGTTTGCAAGTGTCAGATTTTAAGAGAAAAAATGAATAGATACAGGATGAATGACGCAATGAGATATAGTCACCTTGGAAATAAAATGCTAAGGATTCACCCGGCGAAATTACTAACCAATCTACATTAAGTGCATCCAGCATCACTTGTGTTTGTTCTGACTCCTCTCTTTTAAACATTACCCATTCAACACCATGATCTAACAGCATTTGTGGCGAGAGGTTTTTTACCGAACTGGGCGATAGAATGTAAGCATGCTGTCTATCCACTTTTAAATAAGAGCCAATCATTAATCGCGAAAGATCTATGCCAGTCCACGAATCGGACAACAAAACGCCATTTCGGTCAGACAGAGTCAATGTGTTTTCTCTATTCGCCAGTGTTATATCTGCATTTGAAACATTAAACAGCATGGAAGAAAATAAAATACACCAAATCCCAAGCGCACTTACAACACCTCGCTTTAAGGGGCTCTGATAGACCCAACAAGCAATTAACAGCAGCATAATAAATCGTGGAACACTCGATACAAATTGCTCAAAAAATAGTAAAGGCAAGTTAAAAGCAATCCACTCAACAGGTATGATTACATAATTAAGTAACCTATCTAATAATTCGTAGCTATGGGTTGACCCTATAGCCAACGCCTCCAAACCAGAAACCATCCCCCATGGAAACCACACAAAAGCCGCAAACGGAATCAACAACACATTCACTAAAATTGAGACACTAGAAATAGCATCTTGCCAGCCGAGTATTAGCACCATTGAAGCGGTACTCAGCATAACCTGCACCATAAATAATCTGGGCACTTTAGTAGATGTTTGACAGTAACCGATTAACAGATACACCATGCTAAAAGACAGCCATAAGCCTGGACTTAGCACTGTCCTTGGGTTAGATAAGAGCACTAGCCATAAAGCAAAAGTAATAATGCTATAAGGCGAAACTTTCAAAGCCAACATGCGAGCGCATAAATAAACACTGAGCATAATAGAAGCCCTTACAACTGGCTCGCCCCAGTGTGTTATATAGGCATAAGTAAATAGTAAAGGCATGACTATGATGGCATCAAAATGCCAACGCGTAAGACCAGAAAGCATTATTTGGCTGGGCAGACATCGCCAAACCATTCGACTTATCAAGCAACCAATCGCGAACATAAAACCGGTGTGCAACCCTGAAACGACAAATAGATGAGCCAAGCCAAGAGTGCGAATTATCCAAGTATCTCGCTCACTCCACAAATCGTCCTGCCCTAACAGCAATGCTTTAGAAAACCGCCAAGAATTAAAAGATCCAAACAAGGTATCAAGTTTAGTAAATAACTGGTCGTGCAAAGAAAAATGAACTTGATCAATGCTGGATATATCTTCGTTCGCAAATTGAATAGTTAGCTGCGCCATATGTTTTTTTACATAGAGTTGCTTTTGCCACCAAGGACCGTTTTTATCTGGTAGCAAGATATTGGTCACTTCACCTCGATATGAGGCATTCGATTGGGCTTCGTGAATTGAAGCCATGCTGCTAAAGGTTAAAGAAAAATCATCAATAGTTTGCCTGCGACCCTGACCAGAAAAATACACAATACTGACAGGCAACTCCTTAGTTAAAGCAACGACACTTGGAATTTCATGTTTATTGATGATTAAGTTTTTTCTTTCAAAATCAACCAATACAACGCTACCAACGCGCAAAAGCAAAGGTGATGTTGGTAGAAGCTCGCTAGAAATGATGGAAATAAAGGAGAGAAGTGTCAAAAACAAAACTATTAAACGCTTTGACCACATTAAGTAGAGACACACCAGAATGATATGAGTAGAATACACCCACAAATAATCGCTCGGCACCAATATGGCGCCCATCAATATGGACAAACTACTTAGTAACATAAGACCTCCTTGTCTTAAATTGCTAAATTATTTTTTACCTGATTATGCCGAAGAATTATCTAAAAAAATTCATACCAAATCCAGAAAAGTTGAAGCAAAGCAAGGCTTTAGGTCTTTTAGGCGCTCAAATTTACGAAGCTAATTTATGGCATCTAAATCGTAAATCTGTGGCAAGAGCTTTCTTTAATGGCTTATTTTGGGCATTTATTCCGATGCCATTTCAAATGCTTGCATCAGCCTTACTTGCGGTTCCGCTGCGAGCGAACATACCTCTGTCTATTGCTCTTGTATGGATCACCAACCCCCTCACCATGCCATTTGTATTTTACTTCAACTACAAGGTTGGCACATTAATCTTAGGTTCTCACGATGAGAAAAACTTTCAACTCTCCGTTGAATGGATCTGGGATAAAATGGAACACATTTGGATGCCGCTTTATGTTGGCTCAATTGTATCAGGTTTGATTGTTGGTGCGATCAGCTACGCCGTAATCACTATTTTATGGCGCCTTCATGTCATTAAACGCTGGAAAGAGCGTAAACTTAGAAACAGTAAATAACCTATTCAGTAAAAATAAAAAAACCAAGATTCTTTAATCTTGGTTTTTTTGTAGCTAAATTAGCCAACCTTAACTAAGCATTCGCTTGTTTTAACGGATGCAAAGCCCCTTGTGACAAACGATAAGCAGAATCCATCCAACTCAACATTTTCTCGTCATGAGTAACGACAAGAAACGCCATATCATAAGTGGTTTTGAGTGTATTAATTAGATTCTGGATTTCTAAAGATGTTGTTTCATCTAGATTACCCGTTGGCTCATCCATCAACACACAGGCGGGGCGATTTGCTAGAGCGCGCGCAATAGCAACACGCTGACGCTCGCCACCTGATAATTGAGAAGGTTTATGGTTTAAACGATCCTTTAGACCAACCTGAGCCAAAAGCTCTTCTCCACGATGCTGAGCTTCTTTTTTATCCATGCCAGCAATCCACATTGGCATCAATACATTTTCTAATGCCGTAAACTCTGGTAGCAAGTGGTGAAATTGATAAACAAAGCCCATTTCCTTGTTGCGCATCTTAGCTCGCTTTGAATCCTTCATGCTAGACCAAGATACACCCGCCAAACTCACCTCACCGGTTGTAGCCAAATCCAAACCTGCTAACAAATTCAATAAGGTCGTTTTACCAGAGCCTGATGAGCCGACAATGGCACAAGCCTCTCCTTTACTTAAGGTTAGATCGATTGAACGAAAAACATCTACCACCTGCTTACCATCTTGATATTGCTTAGAAAGTTCACGACATTCTAAAACGATACTATTACTCATAACGTAACGCCTCCGCTGGCTCTACTTTCGAAGCTCGCCAAGCTGGGTAAATAGTAGCGGCCACCGTCATAATAAATGCAGATATAACAATTAGCTTCACATCAGACCATTGAAGCTCTGAGGGTAAATAGTTAATAAAGTAAACATCTGCACTCAAGAACTGAACATTTAATAGCGTCTGCAGAGCAGCAATAATCTCACTCACGTTGAGCGCTAAGGTTACACCCAAAATAACACCGATAAGTGTTCCGAGCATGCCGATGAACATACCTTGCACAACAAAGATCCACATAACCTGACTTGAGGTTAACCCCATAGTTCTTAGGATGGCGATGTCGTTTCGCTTATCTGTCACCACCATAACTAAGGTAGAAACGATATTAAAAGCGGCCACAGCAACAATTAACAGTAACAACAAACCAATCATGGTTTTTTCCATTTTTATCGCTTGGAAAAGGCTGCCATGGGTGCGGGTCCAATCACTCACTCTGTTTTGGCCTGGTACTGCACGAGCAATATCCCAAATACGTGACGGCGCTACAAACAAGTCATCAAATGAAATTCGTAGTGCTTCTATGTCATCGTCTTTATAGCGCTTTAACTTAGCGGCATCTTTAATGTTAATGTAGGCAAGACTACTGTCTAACTCCGCCCCAACTTCAAAGGTTCCTACTACGGTAAATCGCTTTAAGACAGGCGCGACACCTGCAATAGACACATTGGCTTTGGGCAGTATTGCCGTTACTTTATCGCCAATATCGACTCTTAACATTTTGGCTAGCTGAGCACCTAGAACAATCCCAAAGCTTGTCTCATTAAGTGCATCCAACGAGCCTGAAGCCATATTGTCGCCAATAATAGAGACCTTCTGTTCCATTTCTGGATTGATGCCATTTAGAATCGCACCATGAACACTTTCACCAGACTGAAACATAACTTGCGCTTGAATATGAGGCGCAACACCCACAACATTTGGCATTTTTTCAACTAATTTTGCGGTATCACGCCAATCATTTAATACAGGATCTCCCCACAAAGTAGCATGAGGAACCATACCTAAAATCCGTTGACGTAATTCACGATCAAAGCCATTCATCACAGATAGAACAGTAATAAGAACCATCACGCCAAGTGCAAGACCAGCGATGGAAGAAAAGCTAATAAAAGAAATGAAGTGATTTGAGCGTTTTGCTCGGGCATAACGCAAACCGATAGCAAAAGGGAGGAAGTTAATCAATGTATGTCCTTGTATAACAAGCTTGCATGGTAAAAATAGAGGAGCAAGGCTCCTCTATTTTGGACTAAGTTACCAATCCGCTTATGCGTCGAAATCGATACCTATACGACGACCTACATCTTCGTAAGCTTCGATCACGCCGCCCAAGCCTTGACGGAAACGATCTTTATCTAATTTTTCTTTGGTTTTGGCATCCCACAAACGGCAACCATCAGGTGAAAATTCATCACCTAATAAAACCTCACCTTTATATAGGCCAAATTCCAATTTGTAATCAACTAGAATCATACCGCCTTCGGCAAAAATCGCTTTTAATACATCATTCACCTTGAATGTAAGCTCTTTTGCTTTAGCCAAGTCTGCTGTTTTTGCCCAACCGAATGATTCAACATGAGATTCGTTGATCATTGGATCACCCAACGCATCGTTCTTTAAAAACAATTCAAATGTTGGCGGCGTAAGAGTAATGCCCTCTTCCACGCCTAGACGTCGACAAAGACTACCGGCAGCAACGTTTCGAACGACACACTCAACAGGCATCATATCAAGGCACTTAACAAGTGACTCTGTATCACTTAAAAGCTTTTCAAAATGCGTTGGGATACCTGCTTCTTGTAGTTTTGTCATGATGAATGCATTGAACTTATTATTCACCATGCCTTTACGGTCAAGCTGTTCAATTCTTTTGCCGTCAAATGCAGAAGTATCATCACGAAACACTAGAACCATTTTGTCAGGATCATCTGTACGGAATACAGATTTTGCCTTACCTGCATATAGCTCTTGTCGTTTTTCCATTGGAGGGTCTCCAGTTTTCTTTTTGAGGGGTTAATCGTATTTAATTTACAAAGCGTTGTGCTAAATGAAATGAAGTCACTTCAGGTGAGTCCATTCCAGAAACATCAATAACTAAAAATTCACCGGCTTTTTGACGCGTGATTTCGTAAGGATATTGACGCTCTTCCCAGCTAACATCGTCTAAGTTTCGACGCTTAGTCTTAAGAGATTTCGTCTGTTCTTTACTTACCAATGGCAAATTTAAATCTATTACATCACCTACACGAGCAACGTCCTCTGGTGGGACTGGCGCTAACAATTGATCAGATCCAGGCATTAAGTAAAAGCCTGCAGCATTTAATTTAGCTTCAATATCAGCAGATGAAAGGTCATTGCCTAGGTAAATTGCGAAAATACCATGATGATCAACCCAAACTGGGTATGAAGAAGCATCACCACGGTTAGAAAGATAAGCTGAAGATTGATTCAATTGACGCCCCATTGTCCCCCATAAACGCACAGCAACGGAATAGGCATCATCATTCTGAACTGGGCTCATCCAATTACCTGGCTCTATATCTTTTTGTTCATCACGAAACTGAACGGATACGATTGTTTTGCCATCTTCTATTTCATTAAAACGAAAAGAGAAGGCTGTTTTAGTTGGTGGAATACGGGTGATGTTACTCCATAGTGACGCCCACCAACCTTGTGGATGAAAATCAAAAGGAACCGTTGTAATTTGATTATCCGTTTGTGAAGCAATTGAAGTGCCCGCACCATGCAACGCTGTTAGAAAATCCGTCACGATACGTTTAGATTGAGCCAAATTGGCAGGAGCAGTAAATTCTATCGCATCGTCTTGCTCAGCAACATCAACGGCAACCATAGGGTAAAATACAAACGGTGCTCTTGGCGTGGTGTAAACTGTCTTTTCTTCTAAATTAGCAATGTCTTTTTCATTAGGGATAACTAACACGTCTTTCGATGGCGTAGAGCCCGCTGGCACGACCAAAGTAGAGGTTACAGGCTTATCTTCTTGATAATCATCTGAGTGATCCGTAAAGAAAATGCTGCAACCTGACAACAAAATAGTTAACGAACCTGCGCCCATTAACTTTAAAGTAAACTTATTCATACTAATAAAACTCCAGCTTCTATCATGGCTTGTCGAACGGCTGAATGATGCTGTTCAGAAAGAGGTGTAAGTGGCAATCGAATCCCTTCTTCGCATAGCCCCAATTGACTACAAGCCCACTTAACTGGGATAGGATTAGATTCTAAAAACAAATTCTTATGGAGCGAAGAAATGGTAGTGTCAATTGAATGTGCTTGGTCAGCTTTACCAGCCAATGCTGATTCAGCGGCTTGAGCGACTGCTTTTGGAGCTACGTTTGCCGTAACAGAAATATTACCTTTACCACCCAACAGCATCAACGAGACAGCAGTCGGATCATCACCAGAATATACGGCAAAACTTTCAGGCAAGGCGTTAATTAATGCTTCGCCACGCTCTAGATTACCAGTGGCATCTTTAATACCAACAATATTCTTGACCGAAGCAAGTCTTACAACTGTATCATTTTGCATATCACACGCCGTTCTGCCCGGTACGTTATATAGAATTTGGGGAATATCAACTGCTTCAGCTATCGCTTTAAAGTGCTGATACAAACCTTCTTGAGTTGGTTTGTTGTAATAAGGGGTAACGAGTAAGCACGCATCTGCACCAGCTTCTTTAGCACGACGAGTAAGGTCGATGGCTTCATGAGTAGCGTTAGCACCGGTACCTGCAATAACAGGAACTCGACCTTTTACGGTATTAACTACTTGACGAATTACATTAGCATGTTCTTCTGGTGTCAGAGTAGAAGATTCGCCTGTGGTTCCCACAGCAACAATCCCGTGAGTGCCCTCGTTAATATGAAACTCTATTAGATCATCTAATTTTTTAGTATCTACAGCGCCATCTGGTGACATAGGTGTAATAAGCGCAACTAAACTACCTGTGATCATTTCGAGTCTCCGATAAAATTATAAGCGCGCCTATAGTAACGTCCAGACTCTGGTTTAACAATAATTGACGGACGTAAAGCAGGAGTAAATTAACAAGAAACAGTATTCGAGGGGATTTTTCACTTAGGTCTTGTTAAGCTATTGCTTGTTAAACAAATACTATTAATAGATAAACTATTTTTCTTTCAATATTTCGTTGGACAGTAGAGTAACTTTATGACAATCGAAATCGGACAAACTGCACCGGATTTTAACGCCAAAGATCAGAACGGCGACACCATTACACTTAGCCAATTCAAAGGCAAAAAAGTCGTCTTGTATTTTTATCCTAGAGACTCCACTCCTGGATGTACCGCCCAAGCTTGCGACTTGCGAGATAATTATCAAACACTTCTAGACCAAGGCTTTGTGATTCTTGGAATCAGTACTGACACTGAGAAGAAGCACCAAAACTTTATCGCTAAATATGATCTACCTTTTCCACTGATCGCAGATACAGAGAAAGAAGTTCATGAGCTATATGGTACTTGGCAGCTGAAGAAGTTCATGGGACGGGAATCAATGGGCACGGTAAGAACGACCTTTATCATTGATGAAAACGGCATCATTTCGGATATCATCAGTAAAGTTAAAACCAAAGCCCACGCTGAGCAAATCTTGAAGTAAACAGGACAAAAATGGCGCGGTAATATTCGCGCCATTTTTTACTTAGTCACCAAACTTAAATACCACCTCGAATATGCTCTCTCACTTCTTCCCGATAAAAATCCGCTAATAACGCATGCAACTCTTTACTCAAAGGCGGTAGAGACGATACAGCGGCATTGCGCAACACTTGAGAAGATCGACTGGCGCCAACAATGATACTTGAAACTTGAGGCTGATCTAGAATCCAGCGTAGAGATACATCCAATACATTATGCCCTTCTGGCAGTTTTCCCTTTAACGTTTCAACTAGCTCAACACCTTTTGCGAACGGTATGCCATTAAAGGTTTCTCCCACATGAAATGCCGCGCCATCCTTGTTATAAGAACGATGATCATGCTCACTAAAAATATGATTCAGTCCCATTTTCCCTGAAAGCAAACCACTTGCTAATGGTAATCTAACAATGATGCCAACATCATTTTTTTCAGCTAGAGGGAATAATGACTCAACTGCATCTTGGCGAAATACATTAAACAATATCTGTAAGCTGGCTAATTCTGAATGATTACAACAAAACATCGCCTCATCCAACATTTCCACACTGGCACCAAAATGTTTAATGACACCTTCTTTTTTGAGGTCTTCCATCCAAGCCAATATATCACCTGAAAACAAGACATCGCGAGGAACACAATGCAATTGAGCAAGGTCGATTGTTTCAACACCTAGACGTTGAGCGGAAGCCTGCAAGCTTTTTTTCACAGCTGCCTTGCTGTAACCATCAGGGTAAAGCTCAGCACTTCTACCTACTTTGGTTGCTATAACAGGTGATTGGCTCAACGACTTACGCCATTGCCCTATTCTTTCTTCACTTAGGCCACCACCGTAAACATCTGCCGTATCAAAAAAGCGAATACCTTCCTCTACTGCTGTTTGCAGTATCGCATTCGCTTCTTTATCTTCCACTGGACCAAAATCATTACCAAGCTGCCAACAACCCAAGCCAATTTCTGATACTTCAAATCCTGTCTTTCCTAGTATTCTGGTTTTCATAAACACTCCTATAAACGAATTAATGACGAATGCCACTACTATACGAGCCTTTTAACTGTTTATAATTATCGATACATTGAATTTATTGTTTAACAAGGCTTAACAATATGAGTGCGCATTTCCCAGAAGGTATAAGAGAATTTTTAGCCGTAGTCGAAGTACACAGCTTTTCAAAAGCCGCGGAACAACTCAACATTTCTCGCGCAAGAGTGTCTCAAATAATCAGCCGTCTAGAAAAAGACCTAGGTGTCCAGTTACTCTATCGATCCACACGCTCACTTTCCCTTTCACCCGCTGGCGAAACTTTCTACCAACTGTCTCGTCAAGGTGTTGACCAGCTAGAGCATGCCGTTTTGTCTGCTCAGAATGCTCATTCGAGTATTGGAGGACAAATCAGAATCAATTCCGTGGGCGGTTTATTTGGCGAAGAAATACTCGCCCCCATCTTAATTCGATTTATGAACGAAAACCCAAAAGTAGAAATAGAACTAAGTTTTTCTAGCACAAGAGAAGATTTGATTGAGTCGCAATACGACCTTGTTGTCAGAATGGGCTCGCTTACTAATTCAAATTTAATAGGCCGAAAACTAACGAGTTACACCAACTATCTAGTTGCTAGTCCTGATTATTTTGACAGCATGCCGAAACTAAACAGCCCGAAAGATTTGCTGGATCACACGTTAATCAATGGCTCAGTAAAAAGATGGTCGTTCACGCACATTGTCAGCAAAGAGAAGTATGAGCTTCCGGCGCAAGGTAAATTAAAATGCTCAAACGGACATGTGGTAAAACTGGCAACCCTAGAAGGAACTGGCATCTCTAGACAACCTTCCTATTATGTAAAACAAGACATTCAATCAGGTCGATTGATAACGCTTCTACCAGACTGGCAATTACCTAATTCTGATGTCACTTTACTTTATCCTCAATCAAGAAATATCAGTCTTAGGGTAAAAGCATTAGTGCACTACCTTGTGGAAGCCTTTAACATAGAGGCCATAGATAACAATGCCTAACTAAGGATTTCTATGCTCTCAGCATTAGCCAACTCACTCATTCCTATCTTACTGCTTATTTCTTTGGGCTTTTTTCTTGGTAAAAAGACAGACTATTTAGAAAGTCCATCCTTAGGGGCTTTAGTCTCAAATTTGGGTTTACCCGCCCTGTTGCTTTATTCTGTTTTATCAATGCAGATGCAAGTTTTCAGCATGCTTAAAATTATCGCTGCAACCATTATTGTTTTGGCTCTAGTATCGCTGATTTCATTTGTTTTTCTCAAAGCGCTCAAGCTACCTACGCGTTTTTACTTACCCCCCTTGGTCAATCCTAACACTGGCAACCTTGGCATTCCTGTCGCTTATGCATTATTTGGAGCGGAAGGCATGGCCATCGCGGTAGTAATTTCATCCGTGGTTCAGATTAGTCATTTCACCCTAGGCGTTGGCTTTATGTCCGGAACCTACCACCCTAAGCAGCTTATAAAAAATGGTCCCGTTATTGCCTTAGTGGTTGGCGCCCTTTTCCTAAGTTTTCACATTAGCTTACCCACGCCCTTAATGAATACACTGAACATGCTCAGCCATATAACATTACCTATTATGCTAATGCTACTGGGTAAGTCCATCAGTAGCCTGTCAGTAAAAGAAAGTAGCAAAATAGGTCGGGCAACTCTTTTGTCACTATTTCGCCCTTTAGTTGGCGCACTCTGTGCATGTTTGGTAGTTTACTTTTTACCACTTAGCCCCTTAGAAGGCTCTGTATTAATTGTACTAAACACTATGCCAGTTGCTGTTATTAGCTATATGCTAGCAAGCAAATTTAAGGGACCAGTTGATGATATCGCTCTTATGATTCTTTTATCTCTACCTCTTTCACTTTGCGCTGTTGGCTTATTGTGGTGGTTGTATTTATAGGAAAGTACGGTAGAAAAACTAAGATTTTAGCCAATCTAGAAAAGCAGCAACGGGGGCCGTGGGAGCCTGTTGCTTTGAAAGAACAATGTAATAACCATTATCAGATTGCACCGTAAAGTTTGGTAGTGCGACCAATACACCACTTTTTATAAAATCATCTACTAGAGGCGACCATCCAAGACCAATACCTTGCCCAGAAATGGCAGCCTGCACTAGCAATGTATAATTATCAAACTCCATCACAGATTCTGATGGTTGCCACTGAGAGCCATTAAGTTGGAACAACAACTCCCAATCCATCCATTTTTGTCCCATATCAGCATTCAGCTTCAAGAGCGGCGCATTTACCAAATCGACCAAATCTGTAAAACCAGAGAACTCACCCAGTAGCTTAGGACTGCATACAGGATACACGACTTCAGGTAATAGCTTTTCTGTCAGATAGCCTTGATATTGACCATGGCCAAACAAGACTGCCACATCCGCCTCAAGAGAAACCAAATCCACTTCGGATTGAGAGGTTTGGATACGAATATCAATATCTTTATGTAGACGTCGAAACTCCGGTAAGCGAGGCATTAACCAAAAAGCGGCAAAAGCGAAATCCGTTGCGACAGTAATACGCTGAGATTTCGGCTTTTGCTTTATCTTTTGCATCACATTTCGCAAGTCCTGCAAACTCGACTGTGTCGTTTTTAGCAAAATATGACCCGCATCGGTCAATACCACGCCACGATAAATTCGCTCAAACAATGGCGTACCAAGTGAGACCTCTAACGCCCTTATTTGCTGGCTTACCGCTGGCTGCGTCGTCCCCAACTCTCTTGCGGCAGCGGTAAAACTCAACAGTCTTGCAGATGCCTCAAAAACGACAAGCGATTGCAATGGCGGTAATTCCGAGTTCATTAGCATAAGTTCAACTTATCCGATGTATAAGAATTTAGTCAGTTTACAGCATCTCTATCATAGCGCAATGTATCTAAAATAAAGCAAAGATCACCAATTACATCAAAGTTTAACTTTTTATCCATTAGGAAAAACCATGTCAAAAACACAACCTAATATTCTTTTTATTATGGCTGACCAACTAGCGGCATCCGCCCTTCCAATCTATGGCCATCCAGTCGTAAAGACACCTAATCTAAGCAAGCTGGCAAAAGAAGGTGTTGTATTTGATTCCGCCTATTGCAACAGTCCCCTTTGCGCACCTTCTCGATATGTTCTTATGACAGGCCAGCTGCCAAGTAAAATTGGTGCTTATGATAACGCTGCCGATTTATCTGCTGACATTCCAACATTCGCTCATTACCTTCGTGCGCAGAATTACAAGACGGCGCTATCTGGGAAAATGCACTTTTGTGGTCCAGACCAATTACACGGCTTTGAAGATCGCCTCACTACAGATATTTACCCAGCAGATTATGGCTGGTTTCCAAATTGGGACGATCTTAAAACGCGCCCAACCTGGTACCACAACATGTCTTCAGTTACTCAAGCAGGCCCCTGTGTACGCAGCAATCAATTAGATTTTGATGACGAAGTGGTTTTTCATGCTCAGCGTTATCTCTATGATTATGTAAGACGTGAGCAAGATAGACCCTTCTGTTTAACTGTTTCCATGACACATCCTCACGATCCCTACGCAATCCCTCAAGAGTATTGGGATAGATACAGAGATGACGAAATAGACATGCCAAAAATATCCATCAGCAGAGAAGATCAAGACCCACATTCTGCTCGGCTACAAGAAGTTTATGCCTACTACGATCAGGAGCTGAGCGAAAATCAAGTACGTAATGCTCGACACGCCTATTACGGAGCGATCAGTTATGTAGATGACAAAATAGGCATGCTATTAAAAACATTGAAAGAAACCGGCTTAGACGACAACACAATTATTATTTTCTCGGGTGATCATGGCGACATGTTGGGCGAAAGAAATCTTTGGTACAAAATGTCGTTCTTTGAAGGCTCTGCTCGCGTACCAATGATAGTCCATGCACCTAAACATTTTTCACCTAAGCGAGTTAAAGAGTCGGTTTCCACAATGGATCTATTGCCTACCTTTCTAGAGATAGCCACTAACACCTCTGATCACACCTATGCCATGCCTATTCAAGGAAGAAGCTTAATGCCTCACATCGAAGGTCGAACAGATGGCCACGATGAAGTGATTGGTGAATATTTTGGTGAAGGCGCAATTGCTCCTTTATTTATGATACGAAGAGCACAGTACAAATATGTCTATTGCCATATTGACCCAGAGCAGCTTTTCGACCTAGAAAATGACCCTGATGAACTCGTGAATCTAGCGACAGACCTGAAATACGCCGATTTATTACAGACATTCAAAAATGAAGCACTGGAGCGATGGGATTCTGCGGAATTAACTCAAGATGTACTTATCAGCCAGCGCCGTCGTCGTTTGATAGTAAAAGCCATGGGCAAAGGCAAAAAAACAGCTTGGGATCATCAACCAATCTTTGATAGTAGTGAAATGTACATGAGAAATCATATTGATCTAGACGACCTAGAAAGCCGATCCAGATTTCCTAAAGCACAGTAAACAACATCTTAAAAAAGCACAATCACAAATAGGAGCACGAGAATGAAAGTACTTTCTTTTAGCGCAGGATTAAAAACGCTTGGTATAGCGAGTCTACTTTTAGGAAGTGGCGCCGCCCTATCTGCTGAACCCGAGCAATGTAAAAAAATCACTTTTAGTGATCCTGGTTGGACAGATATCGGCGCAACAAATGGTGTCGCCACCACGCTACTAAAAGCAATGGGATATGAGACACAAGTCTACCTTCTTGGCGTTCCCGTCGGCTTTGAGAGTTTAAAGAATGGCGAGATTGATGTCTTCATGGGCAACTGGATGCCAGCCCAATCTGCTTTCATGGATAAATACAAAGACAATATCAATATTATCCGTACCAATTTAGAAGGCGTGAAGTTCACTTTGGCCGTGCCTAAATATGTCTTCGACGCAGGTGTTAAAGATTTTTCAGACCTAGCCAAATTCAGCAAAGAGTTTCGTCAGCGAATATATGGTATTGATGCCGGTGCACCAGCAAATCAAAAGCTCCAAAACATGATAGATACCAATGACTTTGGCCTCAAAGACTGGAAGGTTGTCGAGTCTGGTGAACAGGCTATGCTATCTCAAGTAGCAAGAACCGTAAAACGCGATAACTTCATTGTATTCCTTGCTTGGGAGCCTCATCCGATGAATGTTAATTTCGATTTAAAATACCTAACAGGTGGAGATAAATATTTTGGCCCTAATTACGGTGGTGCCACGATAAGGACAGTCACTCGCAAAGGCTATACAGAAGAATGCCCAAATGTGGGTAAACTACTAAGCAATCTAGAATTTGGCCTGAAGATGGAGAATGAAATAATCGCTTCAGCTGAAAAACCAGAGCAAGCAGCTGCCAGCTGGATTAAAGCTCATCCTGAAACGTTAGATAAATGGCTACAAGGTGTAACAACTTACGATGGAAAACCAGCATTACCAAGCGTCAAAAAACAACTTGGCCTAATGTAGCGCAAATTTAAAAACTAAAAAACCGCACAATTTGACATTATGCGGTTTTTCATTCCAGTACTTCCAGCCTTATAAATTACCAAACTTTACTGGCGCGTTAAACGATCATTCCCTAACATCAATGGCGCTGTTGAACGATATGGATTGATATCCAATCCTCCACGCCTTACATAGCGTGCATAGACAATTAAACTCTCAGGCTTACACTGACGCATGATATCAATAAAAATCCGCTCAACACATTGCTCATGAAAGTCCGTATGCTCACGAAATGAAACAACATACTTCAACAAGCTTTCGTGGTGAATCTTAGGTCCTTTATAATCAATAAAAACTGATCCCCAATCTGGCTGATTGGTCACAGGACAATTTGATTTTAAAAGATGGCTCACTAATCTCTCTTCGACCACCCCCATTGATTCATCAGTTTCTAACAAACCAGAATTTGGGTGATATTCTGATATATCAACATCCAATTCATCGATGCAATAATCAGGCGTTAATACCACCAACGAAGCCATTGAATCAACATCGCGAATAATAACCGTCACTTCTGCACCAGCAGCACTTGAAAGATCCTTCTCGAGTATGGCCTGCACTTCTTCAACTGAGCCATACCGCATTTGATTCAATGAATTCAAATACAATTTAAAGGATTTGGATTCAATGATATTTGGCGAATTACAAGGCAAACGAAATTCAGCCAAGGCAACCATTGGCTTACCTTTCAAATTTAGCCATGACAACTCATAAGCATTCCAAACATCTTCACCAAAAAATGGTAGACGCTCAGACTCAATAGCCATCTCAGTCCATTTATCAACTCTTGCAATGGGGTAAAGCAACCCTGCATCGTATTCAGAAACATATTCTGTTTGCTGACCTAAGGGTAAAAAGCCCATATAACACTACCTCAACTTCTAATACCTTTGCCCTGATTGAGCAAACGTAGACCGAACCCAAACAACACCACAATAAATACGCAAACAATGACAAGTGCCCAATATACGTTGATATCAGAAACACCCAAAATACCGTAACGAAACGCATTAACCATATAAAGAACTGGGTTTAATAGCGAAACAGATTGCCAAAAATCAGGCAATAAATCGATAGAATAAAAAACCCCGCCTAAATAAGTGAGCGGTGTTAAAATAAAAGTGGGAACAATGGATACATCGTCAAAACTTCTAGCGTATATGGCGTTAACAAAACCGCCTAGAGAAAACATAATAGCAGTCAAGCACACCACAAGAATGGTTAGAAACAAACTCTCTAACGCTAAATGAGTAAAAAACAACGACAGCACGGTAACAATCAAGCCAACACACAAACCACGAGCCACACCGCCAAGCGTGTATCCCATTAGAATCACCCAATTTGGTGTAGGTGAAACCAATAATTCTTGCACACTATGTTGAAACTTCGCAGAGAAAAACGACGAAGAAACATTCGAATAGGAGTTGGTAATGACAGACATCATAATCAAGCCCGGCACAATGTACTGCATATAACTGAAGCCACCCATTTCACCAATTCGATCACCGATTAAGTTTCCAAAAATAGCAAAATATAATGTCATCGTAATGGCTGGCGGCAATAATGTTTGTGGCCAAATACGAGTAAATCGACGAATCTCTCTTACCAAAATCGTATAAAATGCGACCCAAATTTCCGAATTTTTCATCTATCTAGCCTTTAATTAATTTAACGAAGAGCTCTTCGAGTCGATTAGACTTGTTACGCATACTCACGACGTTAACGGAAATTGCATCAAGCGCTTGAAAAATAGCGTTGATAGACTGCCCTTTAATCACTTCAACTTCGATCGTACTCGCATCTTTACTCATTACCACACTGAAGCCAGGCAAAGCCCAGCCATTGGGCAGACTAGTATCTAAATCCAAAATAAAGGTTTCTTGATTAAGTGTTTTCAACAAAGCCTTCACACTGGTATTTTCAACAATCTCACCAGCATTAATAATGGCAATATTGCGGCATAACTGTTCTGCTTCTTCCAAATAATGTGTGGTTAAGATAATTGTCGTACCTTGCTCATTAAGTTTTTTAATGAATTCCCACATTGAACGACGAAGCTCAATATCAACCCCTGCAGTGGGCTCATCTAGAATAAGCACTTCAGGCTCATGAATTAACGCCCTTGCTATCATCAGGCGACGTTTCATACCACCAGATAACATTCTCGATTGATCGTTTCTTTTATCCCAAAGATCCAACTGCTTCAAATATTTTTCCGCTCGCTCTTCTGCTACGGAGCGACTAATGCCATAAAAGCCCGCCTGAGTTACCACCACATTAAAGACGGTTTCAAAAACGTTAAAATTAAACTCTTGAGGTACAACACCTAAATATTTTTTAGCTTTAGCAAAATCCTTATCAATATTTGTACCAAAAATGGAAACATTGCCCGATGTTTTATTCACTAACGAGCATAAAATACCGATTGTCGTAGATTTGCCCGCTCCATTTGGGCCGAGTAACGCAAAGAAATCTCCTTTTTCAACTTTTAAATCGATACCTTTTAGTGCTTCAAAGCCGCTATCATAGCGCTTTTTAAGGTCACTAATTTCGATTGCATATGTCATAATTGAAGTTCTCGTACGGCAGTAGCCGACTAAATAGTTACTTAATTAAATAGGGTTTTACGTGGAATCACGCACACAATACATACTTGACGCTTTTGCTGATTTACGTCAGCGCATCGCAGAACACACACCTTTTGATCAGCCAGAATTGGCAGAAGAAGAATTAGACTTCTTAGAAAAGTGGGACGACCTGATAAAAAATATTCAGGAAAACACCCATGATTATACTTTTGATGCCCAAGAAGTATTATCACGCTTCATACGATGCTACGCAAATCTAGTCCCACTAATAAAGAGGGAGCTATTATGGTTTATCGGTGGCGAATGCCTGCATTTTCTAGGTGATGAGGAAATTGCTCTTTATCAACAGCTAGAAGATCATTTATATGAGCTAGACAGTCAAAATAAAAGCTATGATATATCAAAAGAAATTAGTGCATTACGCGGCACACCAACTCAAATCCATTAAAAAGTTAGCTAAGGTGGACGGATAATAATCCGTCCACACAGTAGTGCCTAAGATATTTTCTTAAACACCAGCGTTCCATTCGTCCCACCAAAACCAAACGAGTTGTTCAAAACAACGTCTATTTTACGTTTTTGAGGCGTTCCAGGAACGTAATTTAAATCGCAACCTTCACCAGGCTCTTCTAAGTTAATCGTCGGTGGTGCAACCTGATCTCGAATGGAAAGTATCGAAAATATTGACTCGACTGCCCCAGAAGCACCAAGCAAATGCCCTATCATCGATTTAGTCGAGCTCATAGCAACATCCGAAGCATCTTCACCCATAAGAGCTTTTACAGCCTGTGTCTCCGCAAGATCACCGGCAGGTGTCGATGTACCATGGGCATTAATATAATCAATATCTAAAGGCGTGAGATGCGCATCTTTCAAAGCTGCTCTCATCGCAGATGCTGCGCCTTCACCACCTTCAGGTGGTGCTGTCATATGATATGCATCATCACTCATACCAAAGCCAGCGAGTTCGGCATAAATCTTCGCACCACGAGCGACAGCATGTTCGTATTCTTCTAACACTAAAATACCCGCACCATCCCCCATAACAAAACCATCACGGTCTTTATCCCATGGTCGACTTGCTGTTTTGTGGTCATCATTGCGAGTTGACAAAGCTCTAGCCGCCCCGAAGCCACCAATACCTAATGGGGTAATGGCCATTTCAGCTCCGCCAGCAATCATTACGTCAGCATCGCCATAAGCAATCATACGGCCAGCCATACCAATATTATGCGTACCAGTAGTGCATGCAGTAACTATAGAAATATTAGGGCCTTTAAAACCAAAACGAATTGCAACATGACCTGAAATCATATTAATAATCGCGCCTGGAACAAAAAAAGGAGAAATACGTTTTGGGCCTGACTCATTCAACAGCTCTAAGTTTTTTTCAATCATTGGCAAACCACCAATTCCTGAACCTATAGCGCAACCTACACGGTTTAAATCCGCCGTATCGGCATTAAGATTGGCATCATCCAAAGCTTGCACTGCGGCTGCGATACCATATTGAATGAAAAGATCCATTTTGCGAGCTTCTTTGACACTCATATACTGAGTCGCATCAAAACCATTTACTTGCGCTGCAAAACGGGTGGAAAACTGGCTAGCGTCAAAAGAAGTGATCTCCGATACACCACTTTTGCCTTCCAAGATATTATCCCACGTATCTTTCACATTATTGCCAAGGGGTGTCACCATTCCCATTCCTGTGACTACAACCCGACGACGAGACATAAGATTTCTCCAGCAATTCGCCCTAAATTCTCTAAGAGCTATTAATAAGAAAAGCCGCTGTAAAGAATACAAGCGGCTTTTCGGAAAACTCAGTTCACCAATATCTTACAAGTTAGCGTTGATGTAATCGTTCGCTGCTTGTACGGTAGTGATTTTTTCAGCTTCTTCATCAGGAATTTCAGTATCAAATTCCTCTTCAAGAGCCATTACAAGCTCAACTGTATCTAGGGAATCTGCACCTAGGTCATCAACAAAAGATGCTGAAGCAACAACATCCTCTTCTTTAACACCTAGTTGTTCACAAACGATTTTCTTAACGCGTTCTTCAATGCTACTCATTAGAAGTTCCTACTCTACTCATTAACAGCTCAGTGTGAGCATATTATAAAAATTCGATCACCAAAAAAAGTGTGATTCTCGACATGAACCGGAGACGTATTTTCGTTGAATTAAATATAAAATTCAACTCAAATTACGACATATACATACCGCCATTGACATGTAATGTCTCGCCGGTGATGTAAGCAGCGCCATTAGACGCCAAAAATGCGACTGCTGCCGCAATTTCTTCTGGTTGACCAAGGCGTGATGAAGGCACTTTTTCGACCAATTTGGCCTTGTGCTCTTCAGGCAACACTTTAGTCATATCTGTTTCAATGAATCCTGGAGCAACACAATTTACAGTGATACCACGAGACGCAATCTCTGCCGCCAAAGAACGACTAAAACCTTCTAGTCCAGCTTTTGCTGCAGAGTAATTGGTTTGTCCGCCATTGCCCATAGAACCAACAACAGAGCTAATACTAATGACACGACCGAATTTTGCTTTAGTCATGCCGCGTAAGCAAGCTTTTGTAACACGAAAAACAGAAGTTAAATTGGTGTTGATCACTTGATCCCACTCATCTTCTTTCATTCGCATCATTAAATTATCACGAGTAATGCCGGCATTGTTAACAAGAACCGTTGGTGCACCAAATTCCGCAGTAATTTCTTTAATTACCGCATCAACTGACTCACTTGATGACACATCAAGTACCCAGCCTTTACCATTAGCACCCAAATACTCAGTAATACTTTGCGCACCAGACTCGCTAGTTGCCGTACCAATAACGGTTGCACCCTGCTCAACTAAAGCAACAGCAATCGCTTTACCAATGCCGCGAGTAGCTCCAGTTACCAGAGCAATTTTTCCTTCAAGACTCATGCTTGCCTCCAACAATCTATTTCAAAAAATGCATTTCGGATCGTTTGTTACGAACCATGCACTTGTAGTACCTATAATAAAATTCTATTACGCAGATAAAGCCGCTTCAAACCCAGCCAAATCACCCAGAGAAGAAACCTCCAAGCCTTTAACGATGCGCTTATTAAGACCACTAAGCACTTTACCAGGCCCACATTCTACCGTCGAAGTTACACCTAACTCGGAAAGCAATATAACAGATTGCGTCCACAAAACTGGCTCGCTCAATTGAGTAACCAAGTTTGCCTTAATTACAGAAGGGTCAGAAACTGCTTGAGCCGTAACATTCTGCACCAAAGTACAAGAAGGCGAATTAAATATAATCGTCTCAAGCTTTTCAGCCAACTTAGCACCCGCTGAAATCATAAGCTCACAATGAGACGGAACACTCACTGGTAAAGGCAAAGCACGCTTAGCACCCGCTTCTTTTGCATTTACCATCGCAGCTTCTACCGCCGCTACATGACCTGCAATAACCACTTGACCAGGCGAGTTAAAGTTAACCGCACTAACAATACCTGGAGCCGCCACGCACGCAGCAACCACTTTGTCATCATCAAGACCGATGATGGCAGCCATAGCACCTTCACCTGCAGGAACAGCTTGCTGCATGTATTCACCACGCAACTTAACAAGTTCTACCGCGTCAGTGAAAGCAATCACACCAGCACAAACCAAAGCAGAATACTCACCAAGACTATGACCTGCAACATACGCAGGCTTATCACCGCCTTGCTGCTCCCAAAGGCGCCATAAAGCAACACTAGCCGTCAACAAAGCGGGTTGCGTTTTATCCGTTTGACTAAGTCTCTCAGCATCATTTTGCACAAGATCCCATAAATCATAACCAAGAACATCAGATGCTTCGGCGAAAGTTTGCTTTATTATATCGTGTTTTTCCGCCAAATCAGCCAACATCCCCAACTGCTGAGAACCTTGACCCGGAAAAACAAAAGCTAATTTAGTGCTCATTTAATCTCCTAGCTATAAAGCCTAACTACAAAGACGCGCTTCTATCGCAGAATATAAATCTGCTCGCGCAATATCAATTCCATACTCAATTGCACCGATCATAGCAGACAAATCTGAACTACCATGACCTTTTACCAAATTGCCACGCACTCCAACTAAACAAGCGCCATGCCTGCGTTCAGTTTGGTAAAAAGTCTCAAATAAGGATGACACACCATCCACCCCTTTAAACTTACTCATCATAAAAGACAAAAGCCCTTCTGACGCTTTTAGCACAGCATTCCCAACCATACCATCACAAACAATGACGTTTTTATCGCCATCAAACAACTCAGTACCTTCAGCATAACCAAAATACGCCGGCCATTTTTTACTAGCCAAAAGTCGATCTGTTTCTCGGATAACTGCACTTCCCTTCGAGCTTTCAACACCGACATTTAGCAGCCCAACTCGTGGCGCCTCGTCACTTAACGCTTCAATATACGCCGCACCTAATTCAGCAAAACCAACCAGCATGGATGGCGGACAATGAACATTGGCACCCAAATCCACCAAACAACGCAACGGATTAGAATAAAGTTCTCTTATTAACGCAGGATACAATTTAGGACGTAACACACCCAGTATGTGACGCGCCAATGCAACCATAGCTCCCGTATTACCCAAGGTCACAACGACATCTGAAGACTGCTGAGCCAATGCATTTAAAGACTGATATAGTGTACTGTTTCGACGACGAAACAAAGATAATACTATCTCTTCATCACCATCGATAACATCAGAGCAAGTAATCAGAGATAAACGTTCATGAGGCGCAGGAAGTTCAAGACCGGAATTAGGGGAATAATAGATGGTTATGACGACATCGTGATGGCGAGAAAGAATCTCCACTGCACCGTCAAATGCAATGCGGGGACCTAAGTCCCCGCCCATAGCGTCTAAAGCTACCCTGATCATGGGTATCTTAGTTACTCACCTTTAGGGGTGATAACTTGACGACCACGGTAAAAACCATCTGCAGAAATGTGGTGACGACGGTGAAGTTCACCAGTTGTCTTTTCTACAGAAAGAGTTGGACCAGTCAAAGCATCGTGTGAACGGCGCTGGCCGCGACGTGAACGAGTTACTTTACTTTTTTGTACTGCCATTTTTTGGAGCTCCTAACTTTACTTGGCCTTTAATTGGGCCAATATACTAAATGGATTCGGTTTTTCGTCATCCGGTGCGTCATCGGTAGACGAGGCATACTTTACAGCTGTTGGGTTGCAACCACTTTCTTCGTGATAGGCGACGATTGGCAGGGCAAGTATAATTTCTTGCTCAACCATGTCTGCCAAAATTACTTCACCATCGGTCATGACAACAGGATCGTAATTGTTCGGTAGATTCTTAGCATGATCTTCGTCATAAACGAATCCCAGCGACAAATCTAACGCCAGATCATGTGAAACAGCCCCCATACAACGTTGACAAACAACTTGTACCTGAGCTGTTAATGAACCGGTAGCAATATAGCGCCTATCCTCATCAACTCTAAAGTCTAGATGAATAAAAGCATTACCCTCATCAGAGGCTAATATAGCACAAAGCTCCTTAAATTCATTAAGGGGCACGTACCCTTCGAACGCTTGCTCATAGCTAGCGTATTTACGAGGGTCAAAATATTTAGGTAACGTATCATTCAACATGGCGGGGGATAATATTGCTAAGGGCCCATTTTGTCAAAGTCTAACTGCTCTTAAAGCACTTTTTTTCACTTTTTTAAGCCATTAGAGGCAAAAAAAAGTAGAATTCTCTTTCATCCCAATAAAACGATTAGAAAACAATGCAAAAAAAACTCATACTCGGCTCATCTTCTCCTTACCGAAAAGCACTTTTAGAACGCCTAAGAATCCCTTTTGAATGCCACTCACCCAACATTGACGAAAGCCCACGCCTACGAGAATCCGCTGTTGATTTAGTCAAACGCCTTAGTATTGCCAAAGCGCATGCCGTTAACCTTGAGCGTCAACAAAATAATCAAGACTCAGAAGACCTCATTATAACATCAGATCAAGTTGCAGTATTAAATAGCCAAATTTTAGGAAAGCCCCATACGGTAGAGAATGCCATAAAGCAGCTATCTAGTTTTAGCGGAAAAAAAGTAAGTTTTCTAACCGGTCTTTGTATTTTTAATCAACAAGACCAGTCTTATCAGTACTCATTAAGTGAATACCACGTCCACTTCAGGGCACTGACAACAGAAGAGATAACTCACTACGTTTATCTTGAACAACCACTTGATTGCGCTGGCAGTTTCAAATGCGAAGGCTTGGGAGTTTGTCTTTTTGAAAAAATGGAAGGAGATGACCCAAATAGCTTAATTGGATTACCGCTTATTTCTTTGTGTCGCTCACTTAGAGAGCTAGACGTAAACCCAATAGGCTAAAAGCAAACACTAATAGCCTTTAGGGAAAGAAAAATAGCTAGACTTTGGCGACTCAAGACCATCAATCGCTTTTAAAGCGGTTTCATAACCAAATTCAACCAACTCTTTAGCTCGCCAAAACTCATAGAAGCCAGAGATATCCTTAGGTATAGAGATAAGTAAATCTGGTGGATAGCCAGCTAACTTATACTGAGTAAGAGACTCTTGCATAGTCTCAAACATCATATTAATGGTCTGTAACCTTCCCCAACTTTCTGGCGAATACTTAGCTTTCTCTTCCAATCCATCTTTGTTTTTGCCAAAAAAACCTTTAGTGCTCAACCACCAAGCAGGTCCTTCTGGATCACTATCAGAGACGCTATCAATAACACGCTCGGCAGGACCATTAAGATCAACCGCGACAATATAATCCGCTCCAGCTGGCACAGAAGGAATTATAGGCAAAGGGTTCAACACCCCACCATCAACATACATTTGACCATTAAGAGTAACAGGCAGCACTAGAGACGGTATAGCAGAGGATGCTCGCATAGCGTTTATCAAATCGCCACGCTGAAACCAAAATTCTTTCTGATTCAATAAGTCGACCGCAACAGAGGTGTAGGCTATAGGCAGAGACTCAATAGTTGGTTCCCCTATCATTTCTTGAATTTTCTCAAAAAAGCGATCACCTTTTACATAACCACCGTTCAATATAGACATATCCAATAGACGAATAACATTTATTCTGTCTAATGATTCTGCCCATTCACGATATTCAGGCAGTTTACCCGCAGCAAAAACACCACCAATAATAGCGCCAATAGAGCAGCCAGAAATACTCACTATGTCATATCCACGATCTTCAAACGCTTGGATCACACCGATATGCGCATTACCACGCGCTGCGCCACTTCCCAAAACAAGAGCAACCGTTTTTTTCATATTCACTACTACCGCCTAAGGACGCACATAAACAAAAGAGATACGATTAACACCAAGAGACACAAGCCCCAGATCCGCTAAATTAATAAACCTAACCTTGGTTTTGAGTCGGTCCCCTAACCCCGCGGATAAAGTTGAGATAAGTTGATCTCCCCTCTCTATTGCACTTAAACTTCCTGTTTTCTGGCTAGTTACAAAACCAACCACATTTTGTCCCGCAGGTAAGTCATTAACAAAACGACGTATTCTAGGAATATCTTGGGCATCCATTTGAGCAACAATTTCAAACTCTGTGTCGTTCGCTTCAGTAGATTTCACTTCATCCAAACGAACCATAACATCGCCCGCGCCGCGACGATTAAGGTACAAGACCTGATAGACATCTTGCTTATTCTTCACCACAAGTAAAAATTGACTTTGATCCGAACCATACAAGAGATAATCGCCAAAGAAATTATTCGCCCAAGCATTGCTACTACCACAACTACGACTATCACACTCAAATAAGACACTACGCCCATCACTTAACATCTGCGAACGGTAATGAGCATAAACATCAGACAAAAGTGCATTGCGATTGATTTTGTATAGTGAAGAGAAATAGTCACCTTTCAAGCGAATAACTGTCTCAGGCTCCCATCCACTGCCAGCACGACGAATTTTACTTAAAGGAATCTCGACAAATTGTTCAGCCTGAGAATTACTTTTAACTAACTGTGCATCTCGATAAGGTTCAATCCCTAAAATCCCAGCAAAAGAAACACTGCTAAAAGTGGCCAATAGACATAACACAACACGAAATTTAACCATACAACCTTCCTTTCATCCTAGCTAAGGATGGGTTACGCATTAGTTTTGATCAATAAATCGCTGGATCTCAGTCGCTACTGCAAAACAAGTATCTGGTTCAAGATGAAAATGGTGATTTCCTTCAAGCCATTTCAACTTTATCCATGGGAATTGAGCCGCACGCTTTTCCACTAACTGATGATCATTTTGATAAATCCCATCTTTAGCGACCAAAGCCAAAGTTGGGCATTTAATTTCTTGCATAAAAGCCTGAACACTTTCTTCATCCATCCGAAATGGCGAAGGAAAAGTCAATTTACCATCATGACGCCACGTCCAAATTCCATCAGCGTTCTGCTTTGCACCACGCTCCACTAGCATTTTCGACGCAGATTTAGATAACTGAGTAAAACCGTCCATACGAGCAAGCACCATACCTTCTTTGGTTGGATAGCTGGTGTCTCTACCTAAGCGATATTTTGCCATTTTATTAACCGCTCGCTGCAACGTCACCACGCGATCTTCTGGTGTGCCACTTAACGGCCCCATATTATCAAGCACAATCAGCCCACGAACTTTATCAGGAGCAATAGCCGCCACCAACATAGCAACAGCCCCTCCCATACTATGACCAATCAACCAAACACTTTGCTTGGACTGGTTCAAAATAGAAACCACATCCAAAACATAATCCCATAAATGATAAAAACTTCCCGCTGGACGGTGTAAAGACAAACCATGTCCTGCAAGATCTAACGCAACATGAGAAAAATCAGACAAATGAGGAGATAAATTAGAAAAAGTGGCCGCATTATCAAGCCAACCATGCAGCGACAACACTTTAAGCGCTGATGTATTTTTAGGTAACCATTGAAGCGCTGCAATTTCAGTATGCGCGAGCTTATAAACGATTTCATTTCCCATATTTGCTTTTAACCAACCCATTAAATTCAATTAAATAATTTATGATGGTGAAACACACCAACGAAATTGACAGCATGCTCCGGCAAAAAACTCACCTTCAACAGAAGCTAACGTCGCTGTTGTCATCGCAAAACTAACAGGCAAGGGCTCATCAACTAAAAAATCTATAAACTGATGAGCAAAAGGTTGATGAGTCACTAGCAAAATAGAATCATAAGACTGATCATTTAGCCAATTAGCCACATCCATACTTTGGCCTTCTGGTGTAATTAGAGGACAATCTTTCACCTCAACAGAAACATCAAGATCAGCCAAAAAAACTTTTGCTGTTTGCTGCGCCCTAATATAGGGACTGACAAAAACCACATCAAACATCTCGCTTTTGTTACGATAAGCACGGGCCACTGTTTTCACCTCAGCCACCCCTAGCTCTGTTAGCTCACGACGCTCATCGTGGTCATAACCATATGGTTGAGCATTGCCATGGCGCAAGACATATAGGCGCTTAAGCTTCTTCATCCGTATTCACCTGAGGCCATGGCTGAAATGGAAAAGGTTTTTCTTCTGACTCAAAAGACAAAAATGAGAAAATTTGACCAATAAAAGCCGTCACACTTTTTAACCAAGAAGACAATGTAACGGGTTCATGTTTGGAGCCTAATTTCACCAAGCTTACCAAAACAAGCAAAACACCAAATACAGTGACAGTAATATTCAAAACCACCCAATACAGCAGCATAAAAATCACACGAAACCAAAAACCTTGATCAGCATAACCTGGCTTAGACATTCTTATTCCCCTCATTTGTCGCAAATTCGACATCCCATTTTTGCTCGCCAGTCATCATCGAACCAATCAATGACTCCAGCTTAGCGCCTTCAAATAATAATTTAGATAAACCTTCCGCAAGAGGCATGTACAAGCCATGTTTATGCGCTTCATCCACCACCATTTTTAAGGTGTTAACCCCTTCCGCGACCTCACCAATCCCACCAATGGCTTCATCTAAGTCGTGACCCGAACCAATAGCAAATCCGACACGATAGTTTCGACTCAAAGGTGATGTACAAGTTGCAATTAAATCTCCCATTCCTGCCAAACCAAGAAATGTCATCGGGTTAGCACCAAAATGTACAGCAAACCGACTCATTTCAGCTAAGCTTCGAGTCATAATCATCGACATTGTGTTTTCGCCAACATTTAGAGCTTTAGCAAGACCACATACGATCGCATAAATGTTCTTCAACGCTCCAGCCAATTCAACACCGGTGCTGTCGGTATTTTCATATACTCTAAAAGTAGGAGACTTCAACAGCTCAATAACTCGCTGACGAACTTTGTCATCCGCACTGGCAATTACCGTTCCTGTCATCTGCCCTGCCGCGATTTCTTTCGCTAAGTTTGGACCGCTCAATACGCCAATTTTCTGAGTAATAGGGTTTCGACGCAAAACATCACTCATAAGTTCAAATCGATTTGGATTAAAACCTTTAGTCGTGCTAATTAATATTTTATCCGCTGTTAATAAAGGCTCAATACGCTGAACAACCTGTTCAAACGATTTAGAAGGAATTGATACAAAAATCGTATCACTATCGCGTATTGCTTGTTCTAGATTACTTGTCGCCAATAACTCACGATGCAAAGGAGCATTAGGCAAATAACGACTATTCAGCCCTGTCAGATTGATTTCCTCAACCTGCTCTTCATTACGCATCCACTGGCTAACTTGATGGCCATTTTTGGCCATAATATTTGCCAAGGCAGTACCAAAACTACCACCACCTAATACACACACAGAATGCTTCATAATGACCGTTTCTCTTTAAAAAATATCGTCTGACTATATAAAAACGAACAACACTAAGACGAACAACTCACTTCTAATGACTTACCCCACTCTGGCGCCCTTTGCGCCAACGCATCAGACTCCGTATGCTCATCGAATGGATGGGTAAGCACGTTCAATAAATGGCGGAAGGGCAAATAGTCCCCTTGCTCTGCGGCAAGAATCGCATCATGAGCCAAATAATTCCTTAGAATAAACTTCGGATTTACTGACAACATGGAAGCACTCACTTGAGCCCATTCCACATCACTTTTCATTCGCGCAGATTCATAACGCTCAAGCCAAGCCAACAGCCGCTCTCGATCAATTACTTCATCCAGTAAGAATGCGAATTCGCCTTGTTCATAGTGACTTAATAAACGAAAAAACACGGTGTAATCCATTTTTTCAGCGGCTAATATTGTAAACAACGCTGGCAATAATTCATGCACATCTTGCGTAGAGGTTAATCCCATTTTTCTCATCATCAATGAATCATAATGAGTCTGCAATTCTGGCTCATAACATTGCAAAATAGCGATAAGCTGATCGCGCTCAAGATGCTTTGAAAAACACCGCATCAAGCAATTGAGATTCCATAAACCCACACCTGGCTGACGAGAAAAAGCATAACGCCCCTCATGATCTGAATGATTACAAATCCAATCTGGCTCATAGTCTTCCATAAAGCCATAAGGACCATAATCAATCGTCTCACCAGTAAAAGAAAAATTATCTGTGTTCATAACGCCATGTTGAAAACCCACAGCTTGCCATTTAGCAATCATTCTTGCGGTACGTTTTACCACTTCAATTAACATGTTTTCTAAAGGAGAGTCTGCCGTTAAACAGTCTGGATAATAGTGCTTAAGACAATATTCAATCAACTGATCCAGTTCCACTTGCTTACCTTGATAAAAAAAGTATTCGAAGTGGCCAAATCGGATATGCCCTTGTGCAACCCTAAGCAGCATAGCCCCGGCCTCTGGCGTTTCTCGATACACTGCTTCTCGGCTGTCATAAAGCGCCAAAGCACGAGAAGAAGGCACCGATAGAGCAGTCATTGCCTCACTGGCCAAATACTCACGAATGCAAGAACGCAAAACAGCCCGACCATCCCCGCGTCGAGAATAAGGCGTAGGCCCAGCTCCTTTCATATGCAAATCATACAAAAGGCCATCTTGACCACGAACTTCCCCCAACAATACACCACGGCCATCACCCAATTGAGGTGAAAAGCCACCAAACTGGTGACCCGCGTAGACCATACTTATGCTAGAAGGCAAAGTCTCTTCGCCACTCAAAAGGCGTTTAGTTTCGGTAGACTTAATATTAATAGACAGAAAAGTAGCGAGCGATTGGTTAAATTCAACCAATCGCTGCTCTAGAAGTGGCTGGATAAGGGTTTTCGAAGAAAATGCCTCACCCAAACTTGCAAAATGGTGTTCTAAATTCATCTTATCTCACTTAAAAATTAAGCGATATTTATAGAGATGTATCAACCATGTACTCACAGCGGATGCTCTCACCAACGACTCTTTCGATTTCAGGAATCATGAAAGCATCGTCTTCACTGGCAAAACTCACAGATTTACCCGTTTCACCACCACGACCAGTACGGCCGATACGATGCACATAATCTTCTGGGTCTTCAGGTAACGAATAGTTTACAACTAATTCAACGTTGTCTACGTGTATACCACGTCCAGCAACGTCCGTTGCCACAAGAACTTGGATAATACCTTCTTTGAAGTTTGCCAAGGTTTTCACACGTTTATCTTGCGCAACTTCGCCAGACAATATCGCACAATTAATATTAGCTTTGCGTAAACGCTCATAAAGATCACGAGTTTCATCACGGCGGTTAGCAAAAATAATAGTGCGTTGGCCGCCATTTTTTTCGATCAACTGTTGCAATACTGGCCATTTCTGATCTGCTTCTACAGTATAAATAACCTGATCAATATTTTGGTTTGTCGCTTCTTTTGGGACAACAGACACTTCTTTAGGGAAGTAAGTCCATTGTTGTGCCAGTGCTTGAATATCTTTCGGAAAAGTCGCACTAAACAACATCGTCTGTCTTATTTCTTTATGCGGAGTCATACGAATAATGCTTTTTACATCTGGAATAAAACCCATAGACAACATGCGGTCAGCTTCATCTAACACCAAGCACTCCACTTTACCCAGTTGCACTTTGCGACTGCGGGCAAAATCTAACAAACGACCCGGTGTGGCAACCAAAATATCAACATTTTCAGTTTCTAATGCGATCTTTTGTTTTTCATAACTCAAGCCGCCAACTAAAGTCACAACATTCAAATGACAGTTCGACGTTAGCTTGACTGCCTCGTCAGCGATTTGTATCGCCAATTCACGAGTTGGTGCGATAATCAGACCACGTGCAAAATTATTCGCTCGTTTTTCTTCAAGAGGATAATCAAGAAAATCACTGATCATCGCAATTAAGAAAGCAGCTGTTTTACCTGTACCGGTTTGAGCCTGACCAATAATGTCATAACCTAATAATGTCATTGGCAAGGTTTCAGCTTGGATTTCACTGCAATATTCAAACCCCATTTCAGCAATAGACTTAATCACTCGATCAGGAAGATTTAAGTCGTGGAAGCGCATCTTGCCTTCAACATCAGCAACAGGAAAATCTTCTATGGACCAAATTTTAGAGTTTGCATTCCCTGCAGGCTTTGTCTCATTACTTACTTGTGTATTAGCTTGAACACTTGCAGGACTATCATCATTATTTCTTGGACGCTTATTTGGGCGACGTGTACGTTTTGGTTTTGCTGTGGTTTCTGATGGTGCTTCTTGAGTTTGGTTTTCCATATTGGAATCTATACGCTTCTATTGTGTTTTGAGGTTAATAATCTTTGCAAGGAGTGTACCTAATTGGTAAAGCTTTATCACCCCTTGCTTACGCTTTGTTGAACCTAGAGAAGGTACGAATAAGACATCTTATCTCAGCATGTGGATAAAAATCTGTTATTTGCACCTTCCAAAGCTACTGATAGTTATACGGCGGCAAGCTATTAATTAACTGCAAACCATAACGTTTAGTCCGCAAGCGCTTGTCCAAAATATGTATTTCACCCGTGTCTTTCTCGCTTCTCAGTAACCGTCCAGTCGCCTGCACTAAGCGTAAAGAGGCATCCGGTATGGTTATCTCCATAAATGGATTACCACCACGCTTCTGAATCCATTCAGCGAGTGTCGCTTCAACGGGATCATCTGGTACCGCAAAAGGAATCTTGGCGATATACACGCAGGTCAAATAATCACCTGGCAAATCCACACCTTCGGCAAAGCTGGCTAAACCTAGCAGCAAACTCCCCTTTCCGTCATCGATACGAGACTTATGCGAATCTAAAATAACTCGTTTAGATTGCTCACCTTGCATCAAGAGTATTTCTTGCAAACCAGCAGACACAGACTGAGCCACTTCTTCCATCTGACGTCGAGACGAAAACAACACCAAACTGCCCTTTTCCGTATTAACATGCTTATCTAAATAAGCAACAATTTCGGCGGTATGTTGCTCTACTCTATTAGGTTCATTCTCCATATCTGGAACCACTAAAAGACCATTTTCTTGAAAATTAAACGGACTAATAACGCGCAGATATTCGCTCTCGCGAGGCACACCTGAGCGCATATTAAAACGATGAAATTGATTCAACGCCGTCAACGTAGCAGACGTAACAACAGCACCGAAACATTTATCCCACAATTGCTGCTTTAATGTGTTCGCCGCAAGAATAGGAGAACCACCGAGTTCAATATCTTGCTCCATCCCTTGACCAGATAACACCAACCAACGAGCATTAGGAGGGTAGTTCTGATCATCAACGGTAGAATACAAACGCCATAGCCCAATGCATTGTTCTAAACGACCAAGAATGACACCCAAAATTGGTTGCCAAGTTTCCGCTGTTTCAGGTGTCACGCCCATCCCTTCATTTTGCTTAGTCTTTTTACATTCGTCTTGGATGCTTTCAATATTGTTGAATAATTTTTGATAAGACGTTTGCAAACTATAAGACAACTGACGCAGCTCATCTGGAATCTGACCGAATTCAAATCGGTGTTGATTATTTTCTTGGTCCAAGCCCAAGCCCTGAATATAAGGAGCTAAACCTTGCTGTGCGTATTGGATGAAGTTAACAATGCTTTGGATTTGCTGAGGGATTTTTAATAATAACTGCCCCGTTAAACTAACATCGTCTGTTAGCTCTTGCTTCAAATTAACCAGATTTTTTTCCAACTGACGCAACCAAGTAATGCTTTGCTGCAAACGAACTTCATGACGAAAGTGCCCTATCGCTTTATCAGGAAGATGATGACCCTCATCAAAAACATAGATGGTTTCTTTTGGTGGTGTCAGTATTGCACCGCCGCCCAATGACAAATCAGCCAACACCAAATCGTGGTTGGCAACGATCACATCGGCCACTTCAATCTCAGCACGCGCTTTAAAAAATGGACAAGCCGAATAATTAGCACAATTACGATTGGTGCATTGCTGATGATCTGTGGTTAAGCGACGCCAATCTTGATCTCGAACGATGCCAGCCCAATTATCTTTATCACCGTCCCAATCGCCTTTTTGCAAAGCTGCGTCCATTTCTTGATATAGAACCGTATTGATATCATCTGAATGTAGATGTTGCTCAAAAAGCCCAGCAAACATATCGTCCATTGACTGCTCTTCTGAGCTCAGAAACCCCTCAAGATTATTCAAGCATAAATAACGCCCTCGCCCTTTCGCAAGAGTGTATTTAAAAGTCAGCTCTGTATGCTCAAGCAAATCAGGCAATTCTTTATGCAAAATCTGCTCTTGAAGCGCCACAGTTGCAGTAGAAATAATTAATTTGAGACCACGGGCTTTTGCGATAGGAATCGCCGCAAGACAATAAGACAAGGTTTTACCCGTGCCTGTTCCAGCCTCGATAACGGCAACATGCTTCTCTTCAAGGCGCTCACCTTCCGAGCCTTGCTTAATGTTACCCAAGGTTCGAGCGATCGCACCAATCATCTGGCGCTGTCCAGCCCTTGGTTTATGGGACTTCGCATCTAAAGATGCTCGGTATGCAAGTTGAATCTGTTTTTTTAGTTCGTCTGAAAGCATTTATATCATTGAGTATAGTTAGGAATGCTGTATATAATAACAGTAACTGTATAAACAACCAGATAACCTATGATTAAATTAACCAAAAGACAATCTGACGTACTAGAAACCATTCGCGAATTTATTAGTGAAACAGGTTTTCCACCGACTAGAGCAGAAATAGCGCGCCGGCTTGGGTTTAAATCTCCTAACGCCGCCGAAGAGCATCTAAAGGCCTTAAGTAAAAAAGGTGCAATAGAGATGCTGTCTGGCGCATCAAGGGGAATACGCTTAATTGATCGTGCTTCAAATGACGACCCAACAGCGGACCTTGGCTTACCTGTTATCGGCAAAGTCGCTGCAGGTTACCCTATTTTAGCTCAGGAAAACATTGCTTCCCATGTGAACATCCCTGCAAACATGTTCTCTCCACAAGCCGATTACTTCTTGTCTGTCTCGGGAACCAGCATGAAAGACATCGGAATCATGGAAGGAGACCTATTAGCCGTCCATAAAACCACCACAGTGCGCAACGGCCAAATTGTCGTGGCCCGTATTGGTGACGAAGTAACGGTTAAACGCTTCGAGCAAAAAGGCAGTATCGTTCGACTAATTCCAGAGAATGAAGAATTCAACGACATCATTGTCGACCTTGAAAGCGAAGAGTTCGCCATTGAAGGTTTATCTGTTGGTGTGATTCGTCAAGGGCTTTAAGTAAGACCCTCCAAATCCGCACCTTGTAAATAAAAAAGCGAAGCTTAGGCTTCGCTTTTTTATTTCAGTTCATACTTCATTCCATCGACATCATCAAAGATGATTTAGTGCAAAATCTTAGGACGGAAATCTTCGTCATCAATATACTCTGAATCTTCATCAAAAAACGAATCATCTGAATATACAAAATCAATGCCCGCATGGAACATACATTTTGCCAACTCAAAGTAACGGTCTTTTAAATAAGATCGAGTATCATCTGAAATCTGCAATGTTGCTAATGGAACGGTTTCCTCACCATCTTCACTGGCTGGACGCAGCACAATATCGCCATTATCCAGCTCAACAATTTCTAGGTAGGACTCTTTCATATTCAATACTCTGATGACTCTTCTCTAAAACGTAATACCAATTCGACCAACTTGGTCAAATAGAAACTCACAGACGCACCCGCATCACTTCCACGGCCAATCAGATTGTCACTTTGTACCACTGATGACATAGAAGAACGGCATTCAAACTGAACCAAATACGCTTGATTCAACTGAGAACACCAGGAATCTGTTCGCGAAGACAAGTCCGCCAACTCTGCCAATACAGGAATAACAATTTGCTTATCTTCTGACTCAACCAATAACTTAACAACATCCAGCGACCCAGATAACGAATAAGCGGCAGTGACTTCTTTCAGCAAACCATTAAGAGCACTTCTTAACTGAAAAATAGCCGAGCTTTCCAGCCCGACTTTTAACCATGCCTCATCACTGTCTTGACTCTGCTTAATAAAGCGTCTTGCCGTATCGAGTTTTTGATTGGTTAAGCTAGCTAAACTGGCTCCGCTCATTTTTTCTTACCTTCCTCAATCACCCATTTAGAGCCAACATAAAATGCCTTCCAACCTGTTGGCTTGCCTTCTTCTTCCGTCATGACATATTGCTCTTTCGTCTTACGGCTATATCGAATGATGGCTGGGCGACCTTCAGAATCTTTTTTAGGCGCTTTTGCAAAAAAATGATACTTAGGATCTATTTGATCCATGTATGGGAGCAATTCTTCAACCAACGGTGCACGAGTTTCGCGTTTACGTGGAAATTGACTTGCCGCCAAAAACAAACCCGTTGCACCGTCACGAAGCACATAGTGATCTTCTACTTTTTGACAAGCAAGATCGGGCATTGGTACTGGATCCATCTTCGGTGGCGCAGCTTCACCACTCTTCAGTAACTTACGAGTATTTTTACACTCATCGTTAGTACAGCCAAAGTACTTACCAAAACGGCCAGTTTTAAGCTGCATTTCTGATCCACACTTATCGCACTCAAGAGTCGGGCCATCATAGCCTTTAATTTTAAAGACACCAGTTTCTACTTCGTAACCAGAACAAGCCGGATTATTACCACAAACATGAAGTTTACGATGCTCATCCATTAAATAGCTATCCATGGCCGAGCCACAAATTTTGCATCGATGCTTATTAATAAGCGCTTTAGATTCGCCTTCTTCATCATCTACGGCAATCGCTTCATCACCACGAGTCAAGTTGATGGTTGCTTTGCAACGCTCTTTTGGAGGCAAGGCATAACCAGAACAAGACATGAACACACCTGTACTCGCAGTACGGATCTGCATTGGTCGAGAGCAGGTTGGGCATTCTATGTCTGTTGGCGTTGGCTCATTTAGCATCATGCCGCCTTCTGGCGATTCTGCTTTAGCTAACACCGAGCTAAAATCTTTATAAAACGCATTAAGCGTTTTAATCCAATCTTTATTACCTTGAGCAATATCATCTAGCTGCTCTTCCATTTGAGCCGTAAAACTGAAATTCATCAAAGAATTAAAGCTATCGACCAAGCGCTCAGTAACGATATCACCCATTTTTTCAGCATAAAAACGACGATTTTCAACACGCACATAACCACGATCTTGGATCGTAGAAATGATAGAGGCATAAGTTGATGGGCGGCCAATTCCGCGCTTTTCAAGCTCTTTAACCAAACTTGCTTCACTAAAACGTGCTACAGGTTTAGTAAAATGCTGCTCAGGCAATAACTCTTTAAGCGCCAGATATTCACCCTGCCCCACGTCTGGCAAAATATTATCTTCGCCTTTTTTAGCAACCGTCTGCATAGCGCGAGTATAACCATCAAAGCGCAAAATACGTCCCTTGGCTTTAAACTCGTATTCACCACTGGTCACAGTAATAGTTGTAGAGGTGTATTCCGCAGGCGTCATTTGGCAGGCCATAAATTGGCTACGAATCAGATCGTACAAGCGATGCGCGTCTTTTTCCATGCCAAGTAAATCATCCACACGCACATTCACATCAGAAGGCCGAATGGCTTCATGCGCTTCTTGAGCGCCTTCTTTGCTACTGTAACGAATAGGATCAGCTGGTAAATAAGCCTCACCAAAGTTGGAAAGAATATAGCCTCTCAACGCCTCTACCGCATCAACACTTAAATTGGTCGAGTCAGTACGCATGTAAGTGATATAACCACCTTCATACAGGCGCTGAGCAAGCATCATGGTCTTCTTAACACCATAGCCCAAGCGAGTGCTTGCCGCTTGTTGTAACGTAGAAGTAATGAACGGCGCAGATGGCTTGCTGCTTGTTGGCTTGTCCTCTCGACTACTAACTAGGTATTTCGCATCATTTAAACGAGCAACATGCTCATCAGATTGCGCTTTGTTAACGGGTCGATATTCTTTATCTTGGTATTTTGCAGCCTCGAATTTAATAACTTCTTTCGATGGCGTCGCAAGCATTGCATCCAATTCCCAGAACTCATCAGGAATAAACGCACGAATCTCTTTTTCGCGCTCGACAATTAATCGCACAGCAACCGATTGAACTCGGCCAGCTGATAAACCTCTCGCCACTTTTGACCAAAGTAGCGGTGACACCATAAAGCCAACCACTCGGTCTAAGAAACGACGAGCTTGTTGAGCATTCACCCGATCCATATCTAATTCAGATGGTGTTTCAAATGCTGCTTTGATGGCTTTTTTTGTAATTTCGTTAAATACCACTCGCTTGTAGCGGCTATCATCACCACCAATGGCTTCACGAAGATGCCATGCTATTGCCTCTCCCTCTCTATCCAAATCGGTTGCGAGATAGATGGTGTCAGCATTTTTTGCCAAACGCTTTAATTCATCAACAACCTTTTCTTTACCCGGCAGAATTTCGTAGTGAGCCTTCCAGTTACTTTCTGGATCAACTCCCATTCTAGAAATTAACTGTTTACGCGCTTTGCTACTTTTATACTCAAGTTTTTCTTCCGGACTCATTTTACGCGTCAAAGCAGCTTGCTTTGCACGCTCTTGAGGCGTAGAGGTGGCAGTTGTACCTGAAGGTAAGTCACGAATGTGTCCCACACTCGATTTGACAATAAAGTCGTTACCTAGGTATTTGTTGATGGTTTTCGCCTTTGCTGGCGATTCCACGATAACCAGTGATTTTCCCATTGAACTGTGTAAGCCTTTTAATAAAGTAGGTCTGCAAATCCACGTTGCACGAAGTTTAATCTCTAGGGGCGCTGATATTAAGCAAACACCTTTTATATGACAAGCGATCCCTGTATTGTTTCACATATTAAATCTTGCTGAACTTAGTATTTCTTATTTAACATACTGAATTCGTTGCTTAAGGACAATCATGGCTACCCTTCAAATATTAACAATTGCAATTTTGATCATTATTGTACTTTTGTCTGTGGTCATTGGATCACGCGCACATCAAAAAGAAAAAGAAATTACTGAAAGACGCGTAAAACAATTGCAACTATCGAATCGTGCGGATCGCGTTGAGCAACATATCCGCGGTTTAAAGGATATTAATACCGATACCATTGCCACCGATGTGCTTTATGATTTCTATCTAGACACACTTCGAGAGCTTCTGCAATATTCTGATGATCCTGAAAAGATCGAAGTACGCATTGCAACCGCCGAAGAAGGTCGAGATAACGATCCGATTGAATTTAACCCAGAGCCCGATCTTTTTAGCTTCCAAGAAAAAACAAATTATAAAGAACGCCTTACGAAACTGGCTAAAATGTTACTTTATTTACGTCGCAAAGGACGTATAAGTAACACACACTATCAAGCCTGTTATGAATATCTTCGCTGGCTCAATTTGTGGATTCAACTAAACCGCCAAATGGTTCAAGCAAATAAAAACTTTGCCAGCGGAGATATGCGCGTTGCACAAACCCTGTATGGCGTAATATTGTCACACATTAAATCAGACGCAACAGAACGACCAGAAAAAAATACTCTCAAAAACTTCGTAACAGATCGAATGAAACAAATACTGTCACCTAAAATTGAAGCAATGAAAGACAGCGACAACCCAGAAGACGTATTGAGCGAACTCCTTCAAAACTTAGAAATCCCTAAGAACTCTTAAGCCTTTCAGCGTCACGCAATACGTCTTTTACGTGACGCTTTTTAACTCTACCAATGAATATATTAGTGTAGACAACTCATCCAAGACCAACTCATCGCCTGCCTCATCCCAATACAATGACACACTCTCTGGTGTTATTTTTATCGCCACAAGCAATGCCCCGTGTTTTTCCAACACTTTTTGGGCATCAGCAGTCAATGGAAATAATTCACTAGACCACCACCCATCAAGCAAGGCATTATATTTCCATACCTCATAAGGTAGCAGCCAAATACAATCTGGCAAGGAAGTCACAGGCTTCAATCGGTAAAAAGCATAAGCAATTGTTTTTTGCCTATTCATTGATTTATCCCACTTGTCAGGGAGATCAATTGATGTAAGCTGAACTGTGAGACCAAGTTTTCGAGCATGCATACGTAAAGCCATGCGTTGACGCTCTTTTTTAGGAGGCATAATCCATAACGCTGACCCCATTAAAGATAATGTAATGAAAATAACAATAAGAGCGGTCATATTTTAATGTCTCTCTAGTTTTAAACTAAAATAAATAAATCGAGCCAAATTTGGAGGTGTTCTATGATGTATAGCAGAATTCTACTCGCTGTTGACTTAACCGATGAAAGTATCAAGGTAGCTAACAAAGCCGTTGCACTTTGCAAAGCAACGGGTGCGGAACTTACCATACTTCATGTTATTGAATCACTCAATTATGCCTATGGTGGTGATGTCCCAATCGATATCACAGATATCCAAGCACAACTACAAGAAACAGCCAAAGAGCGAATTGCCATCCTTGAAGCTCAATTGGATGTTCCTGTTCAAGAAAGCTGCATTTCTCAAGGTGGCATAGAAAGCGAAATACACCGCATAGCCGAAGAGAAACGAGTCGATCTGATCGTAGTTGGAAGTCATGGTCGTCACGGTCTTGCTCTATTACTTGGATCCACAGCAAATGGCGTTCTTCACGGCGCACCATGCGACGTATTAGCGGTTAAAGTGGCTAAAGACAAAGACTAACGTAAACTAATCACACAATAAAAAAGGCGATGATCCCATCGCCTTTTTTCTTTTTAGATCAATACCTTAACTTCTGGTCCAAGTTGTCCCTTCTCGACTATCGAGAAGTTCAATTCCTTGACCAGCCAACTCATCACGTATCTCATCACTACGAGCAAAGTTTTTATCTTTGCGAGCTTGCGTTCTTTCGTCGATCAAAGCCTGTATTGCAGCTTCATCCAATCCCTCAGACACAGTGCTGTTTTGCAAAAAGTACTCTGGATCTTGATACAACAAGCCAAGCAATTCTGCCAAAGAGCGTAACTCTGCCGCCAACACTAACGCTTTGTCTGCATCTTCTGCTTTTGCTTTATTTAGTTCGCGAACTAGCTCAAACAACACAGAAACAGCAACCGCTGTATTAAAATCGTCTTTCATAGCCTCTTCAAAGCGCTCAGTGAAGACTGTCGGCTCAAATGATTCAGCAACTGGCTGCTGACGCAATGCAGTGTAAAGACGCTCTAGAGCAACCTTAGCTTCCATCAAACTTTGATCGGAGTAATCAATCGCACTACGATATTGACTTGAAACCATCAGGTAACGAACCACCTCAGGGTTAAACTTAGCCAAGACATCGCGCACTGTAAAAAAGTTACCCAAAGATTTTGACATTTTTTCGTTATTAACACGAACCGCACCACAGTGCATCCAGTAGTTAACATAATCCTTACCAGTCGCTGCTTCAGACTGAGCAATTTCGTTTTCATGATGCGGAAACTTAAGATCAGGCCCGCCGCCATGAATATCAAAATGACTACCAAGACAGTTAGTCGACATGGCAGAACATTCAATGTGCCAACCAGGACGACCATCACCCCAAGGAGAAGGCCAAGATACTTCGCCAGCTTTCGCTTGTTTCCACAAAACGAAATCCGCTGGATGCTCTTTGGCTACTTCAACATCAATACGCGCACCAGCTAACATATCTTCAAGCTTACGGTTATTCAGCTTACCGTAATCTTTGAATTTAGTGGCTCGATAATAAACATCACCTGAAGTGCCCTGATAAGCAAAACCTTTATCAATAAGGATTTGCACCATATCGATAATTTCTTGCATGAACTCAGTGGCTTTTGGCTCACGATCTGGCATTTTATTACCAAGACGCAGTTCATCTTCACGCTGTGCAGCAATCATACGCTCAGTTAACGACTGCGTTGATTCGTTATTTTCTTCTGCACGCTTAATGATCTTGTCATCAACATCGGTAATGTTGCGAACGTAATTCAGCTCATAACCGAGATGACGAATAAAACGCGAAATAATATCAAAGGAGATCATCGCGCGAGCATGTCCAATGTGGCAGAAGTCGTATACCGTGTTACCACAGACATACATACCCACTTTGCCTTCTTCAATGGGTTTGAAAATTTCTTTCTTCCCGCTTAGGGTGTTGTAAATCTTCAACATGCGATTAATTTCCTTTTGCTTCGATTTTCGCCCAAGAATCACGTAATGTCACAGTACGGTTAAATACCATACCGTCTTCTTTCAGATCGCGACAGAAGTACCCTTCACGCTCAAACTGGAAGCCTTGACCTTTGTCAGACGCCAACAAAGATGGCTCAACTTTAGCATTTGTCAATACCGTCAAAGACTCTGGATTAATAAAGTCTAAGAAATTCTTATCTTCATAATTTGCATCAGGCGCTTCATTTACGAACAAACGATCATAAAGATTAACTGTTGCATCTACTGAATGTTTTGCGCTCACCCAATGAATCACACCTTTTGGTTTGTAATCTTCTGGATTCACACCAAGCGTGTTTTCATCATAGCGACAAAGTAATTCGACCACTTCGCCCGCTTCGTTTTTAATCGCTTTATCACAAGTAATGACGTAACCGCCACGAAGACGAACAGCACCATCAAGTGTCAAACGCTTCCATTTACGAGGAGGCACTTCGGCAAAATCCGCAGCATCTATGTATAACTCTTTGCTAAACGGCACTTCACGAGTGCCAGCATCTTCGTTTTTCGGATGATTGCTAACAGTGAAGATTTCTTCTTTGTCTGCTGGGTAGTTGGTCAAGGTCACCTTAATAGGATTTAGCACAACCATGACGCGATTTGCGCTTGCATCCAAATCTTCACGAATAGCATGTTCTAGCATACCAACATCCACAACACTGTCAGACTTGGTCACACCAATACGTTCACAGAAGTTACGGATGGACAAAGATGTATAACCACGACGACGCAAACCAGAAATCGTAGGCATCCGTGGGTCATCCCAACCATGTACATGCTTTTCATCTACTAACTGCTTCAATTTACGTTTACTTGTCACTGTGTAGTTTAAGTTCAAACGAGCAAATTCAATTTGCTGTGGATGAGCTGTTTTTAACGTCTCCAATACCCAATCATACAAAGGACGATGATCTTGGAATTCCAATGTACATACAGAGTGAGTAATGTTTTCCAATGCATCAGACAAGCAATGAGTGAAGTCATACATTGGGTATACACACCATTTGTCACCTGTTTGGTGATGGTGCACATGGCGAACACGATAAACGATCGGATCGCGCATATTGATATTTGGGCTCGCCATATCAATTTTAGCACGCAGAACCACTTCGCCATCTTTGTATTTACCATTTCTCATGTCCATAAAAATAGCCATGTTTTCTTTAACGGTACGATCACGGAATGGGCTATTTTTACCTGGCTCTTTTAGGGTGCCACGGTATTCCCGCATTTGCTCAGCATTAAGTTCACAAGCATAAGCTTTGCCTGCCTGAATAAGCTGCACAGCAAAATCAAATAACTGATCAAAATAGTCTGAAGCAAACTTAGGTTCGCCTTTCCATTCAAAACCAAGCCATTCAACATCACGCTTAATAGACTCAATGTATTCAACACTTTCCTTCTCTGGGTTAGTGTCATCGAAACGTAGATTACATTGACCGTTGTAACGCTGCGCTAAGCCAAAATTAAGGCAAATAGATTTAGCATGGCCGATATGTAAGTAGCCATTTGGTTCAGGTGGAAAGCGAGTAAGAACCTTACCGCCATGCTTGCCTGATTCGTTATCTTTATCAATGATTTGGGTAATGAAATTACCTGGTTTAGACGTTTCTGACATGTTTGATGTAAGTCCCGATAAGTGTTGGTCTAACAATATTGTTACTTTGATCGGCAAGTATATAGTATTTAGGTTTCCATGGGATATTGAGCAGAAAATCTTTTCTGCCTTTTTCTCTTTTTTATAAAGAAAATCCGTATTTCGCCACGAAAAAAACCAAAACGCCCACTAGAATAGTTAGCAATTGCTGCTGACGCCAAATACCCACAACAAAAGCCGCTAACGCACCAAGTAACCAAGGGTTAGATAGCGAAATATCTATCTGCTGCGTTGGCATCAAAATCATCGGTGTGATGATGGCTGTCAAAACCGCAACGGGAACAAACTTCAACGCTTTTTCAATAAAAGTAGGCATGACAACTTTATCTGCTCGTGCAAACAAAACAAACCTCACGCCAAAGGTCACAGCAAACATGCCAAGAATAATGATAGTCCCTTGCCACAAAGTCATTTGCTTACCTCTTGCATACTTGCTTCTGATTTTGAAATTGTTTTATTAGAAGAATCACTCACAAATCCCATTGCCACACCGATTACCGCAGAGACCAGCAGCCCTAAATTATTTGGCAAATCAGATAGAATAATTGACGACACACCAGCACTTAACAAGCACAACCAAAAAGCTTTATGTTTCAAATATGGTGTAATGATGCCAATAAAGGTCGCCACCATTGCAAACTCTAACCCCCACTCACTCATCCCGGGAATTAGTTCACCGGACAGAACGCCTAAAACCGTGGTCACATTCCACATGATATAAAACGAGAGAAACGAACCGAGGTAGACTTTATGGCCATTTTTTTCATCTGCTGAACCTACTTCATACATGGGGCGAACCGCTGCATAAGTTTCATCAGTCAGACCAAAGCCCATGACAATTCTCATCGACATAGGTAAATGTTTCACAAACTTAACTAGATCTGCTGCGTACAAAAGATGGCGTAAATTAACGATAAAGGTTGTCGAAACAATTACCCAGATGGGTGCATGTAATGCGATCAAGCCAAGTGCGACAAATTGTGCAGAGCCAGCAAACACAAAGGCCGACATAGCAACAGCAAACCAAGGACTCAATCCATAGCTGGATGCTAACGAACCAAACAGCAAACCAAATGGTATGCCGCCAATAATCATAGGAATGGAGGCAATAGCACCTCGCCGCATATCTTGTATTGTATTCATGAAAGATCTCGATTCGTTTTCAATATTAATAATTTTTCCATATAGACATCCGCTCTTGCGTACAAGGAAGGGATCGGAAATGGTTTCTCAACAAAACCGTTTTTATCATAAAGATGCCGTGCTACGTCTAAACAAGATGCCGTTTCTAGTGATAATGTTGAAAAACCACCTTGAGTAGCAAAATCAATCGCAGTTGACAGCAAGCGTTGAGCAATCCCTTTACCTTGAGCGTGCTCAGCAACTGACAATTTAAACACTTCTCCTTTTTTGAGATCAGAAGAACCGCCCTCCATAGAAGCAAAAGCAATAGTTCCAACGACTGAATGAACCGATTTTGTTTTGCGAATCGCCACCCAAACCACCCCGCCTTTTTCAATGATTTCTTGATTAGGGTTGCTTAGGGTGATTCGATCCTTTTCAACAATATGATTAGGAAAGTAACGCTCCAGCCAAGCCATATTAAGATCATAAAACGCTTTTTCGTGCTGCGTTTCTAGCAAGACAATTTCAATAGGCTCTAAACGGTCCAGTACCTTATCCGCCAAACTGCTACTCAAAACCTGTGACTCCAAGCTAGACAAACTAGCCATGAAATTTTCACTAGAAAAAGCGGTCATTTTTTCAAGGATGATTTTCATTTCTTGTAACACTGGCTCTACACGTTGCATAGCGCTTAGGCCAAACGCAGAAAGGCACAAGGAAGATCTTCGCTGATCTTGCTCATCGACCGTTTTCTCTAACAAGTTTTCTTTGATCATCTTAGTGGTTTGCTTGCTCACCGCTGGATGACTTAGATGCAAGCGTTCAGCAATTTCCATCACGGACAAACTGCCTGTTTTTTGCAACAACCTAAGGATGGGGAAGTAGGTTGCTGAAATAGGTATATCGCACTGGGAATAGATTTCTTGTACTTGAATAAACAAGTGATCACTTAACCGCTTCAATCGACTACCTAGTGTTAATACTCCAAATTGTTCCATACGATTTCCAATATACAAACTTGATTAATAAAAAACATAAAAAAATAGGTAACCAGTTACGCAAATAAAATTATCGCAAAGCTTAAGTGGTTACAAGCCCTATTTCCTCTTAGATTTCTAGTTTGAATGATTGGCTGTCTGCTATACTCCGCGCTTTATCAACCCTCGCCTTGCTACTGTAATTTTTACAGAGGCTAATGAGGTTTATTTTGAGGAGCCAAAAGATGTCTGAAAAAGCCGTCGTTGTATATTCAGGAGGAATGGATTCTTTTACCGTTCTGAATACAGCAATTCAAAACGGATTGGATGTTTATGCTTTATCCTTTAACTACGGACAAAAGCACAGTAAAGAATTAGAAGTCGCCGCACGAGCCTGCCGTGAATTAGGCGTATCCCATAAAGTTGTCGATATCACCGCAATCAATAGCCTAATGGCAAACTCATCGCTCACCAGTGATGCAGAAATTCCAGAAGGCCATTACGAAGACGACAACATGAAGTCTACCGTAGTGCCAAATCGCAACATGGTCTTGCTTTCTATGGCGATTGCTTATGCCGTTTCATTAGAAGCAGGCAAAGTCTATTACGGTGCTCATTCAGGCGATCACCATATTTATCCTGATTGCCGTCCAGAATTTGTGGAAGCGATGAACGCGGTATCTAAAATTGCCAATTATCAGTCTGTAGAAATCGTCACGCCATTTTTACATTCATCAAAAGGTGAGATCTTAAAAGCCGGATTGGATATGAACCTTAACTATGCCAATACATGGACTTGTTACAATGGTCGCGAAAAATCTTGTGGTAAATGTGGCGCTTGCTACGAACGTTTAGAAGCGTTTGCAGAACAAGGCCAAACAGATCCATTGGATTACGAAGCTTAAACAAGAAGTTAGACAAAGAATTATTCCTGATTTTAGTGTGTTTGTTTTAGTGCCGATTGGTTTTTGTTCCACAAATCCCCAATTTGGCGATTAAATTATCAACTAAAGTTATAACCCTTACCTCGACTGTTTTTCGAGATGCTGCTTGTCAGTATGTAATAGGTATAACCAAATGTATTCTATTAAAGAAGCCTTTTATTCGTTACAAGGCGAAGGTGCGCATGCTGGACGCCCTGCTCTATTTTGTCGTTTTACCGGCTGTAATTTATGGTCTGGCTTAGAAAAAACACGCGCTAAATCCGAATGCCAGTTTTGTGACACCGATTTTATCGGTACAGATGGGCAACATGGCGGAAAATTCAAAACCGCCGAACTATTACGGGCCCATATAGATGCGCTTTGGCCGGAAGGTCAAGGACACAAATACGTTGTTTTTACTGGCGGCGAACCTGCTCTTCAGCTGGATACCGAGCTGATTGCTGAAATGAAGCGATACGGTTATACCATCGCGATTGAAACGAATGGCACTATGGTATTACCCGATGGGATTGATTGGATATGTGTTAGCCCAAAAACAGCTAAACCCTTAGTTGTAACCAAAGGCAATGAACTCAAGCTGGTATATCCACAATCACATATTTCACCTGATTTATTTGAAAAGCTAAATTTTCAGCACTTTTACCTTCAACCGATGGATCAAAGTCACTTAACAGCAGATCAAATTCCACTCGTTGACACTCAACAAGCCACTTTACATTATTGTTTATCGCATCCACGGTGGCGTCTTAGCTTACAAACACATAAAATGCTCAACATTGATTAGATAAACGACACTTTACTATTAATTAAACAAGGAATCTTAAATGATTATTCTACACACAAATCACGGTGACATTCACGTTGAACTAGATTACGAGAAAGCGCCAAAATCTGCGAAAAATTTTGAAGATTATGTCACTTCTGGCTTTTACGATGGCGTTATTTTCCATCGTGTAATCAATGGCTTCATGGTTCAAGGTGGTGGCTTTGAACCAGGTATGACTCAAAAAGAAACTCGTACTGCAATTGAAAACGAAGCAGACAATGGACTTAAAAATGAAGTTGGTACATTAGCGATGGCTCGCACCATGGACCCACACTCGGCTTCTGCGCAGTTTTTCATCAACGTTGCAGACAACAGCTTCCTAAACCACCGCAGCAAAACGCCAGATGGTTGGGGCTACGCAGTATTTGGTAGAGTAACCGCCGGTATGGACATCGTTAACAAAATCAAAGAAGTGAAAACAACAATGAAGTCAGGACACCAAGACGTTCCTGCTGAAGACGTTATCATTGAAAGCGCTGAACTGGTAAAAAGCGAAGGCTAATGATTCGTTATTTTATTTCAGATCTACATCTAAGTGACAAACGCCCGGATTTAATCCGAGCGTTTGTACAAATGAGTAAAGAGCTTATTGCACGTGAAGAAAAGGCAACACTGTATATTTTAGGAGATTTCTACGAAGCTTGGATCGGTGACGATTATCAGGCAAATTGGAATACTGAAATAGAAAATGCCTTAACTGAGCTGTCTGAGTCTGGAATCGCTTTGTACTTTTTACATGGCAACCGAGACTTCTTGATAGGTAGCGATTGGATCAGTCGTGTTGGTGCTACGCTTATTCAAGAACAAACCAAGTTACTTCTTGAAGATAACGCTGTGCTGTTAACACATGGTGACGAATACTGTTTGGAAGATACTGAATACCAAGCATTCAGGAAAACGGTACGCTCCAGCGCTTGGCAGGAACATATTCTTGCTTTGCCGCTTGAGCAACGTGTCGCGTTAGCAGCCCAACTTCGCAATGACAGCAAATCAATGGCATCTGATAAATCCATATCAATCATGGACATCACGCCATCGGCTGTTGAAGAGTCTTTAGCGCAACACCACTGCAAAACATTGATACATGGTCACACACATCGCCCTAATGTACACAAAAACGATCAGCATCTGCGCTGTGTACTTGGTGATTGGGATGACTCTATCTGGCTAGCGAGCATTGAAGGTAATACCTACACTCAAAGCAAAGCTTCTGTAGATAATTTCTTGCAGAACGGATTAGCTGGACTAGAAGCGATTCATAAAGAAACGCTTTATTAGATATCGCACTCGTCATTTTGAAAAGTACTACTCAAAAATGCCAGCTTAAGCTGGCATTTTTTAATGCTCATTTAACGATTCAAAAGCTCTCTCACCCAAAGCGTTTCCTCTGAATTACGAGATCGACTAAATTCAACATTGCGATTGTGCAGCATTGCTACAGCACGAAAAAAGGCATTATTAACAATCACCGGACTCAATTGAATACCGTAAGCTTGCCACCAATATTGCTGCACTTTACAAGTAAGCAGTTGGTACAAGAAATCCAGCTCAAGAGATCCTTTATACATCACGTCCAAGTCTACCACAGGGTCTACTTTCGCAATTTCCAATGCGAGCCAATACGTGACATCTGGCAGGGTTTCGCTCTTATGTATACCCATCATATTCTCCAGAAGCTCTGACGATAATATGAGTGTAGCACCCTGCCTAAAAGTCACCATTAAGATGTGCAAATAGATTGTGGAATTTTGTAACCTACATCAGACTTGGGGGGCCACTATGCATACGGAATTCGGTATCTGGCTCCGTGATTAGCTTCTCTTCTAAATCTCGGAAAAAAGCTACACGATCATCAATGGGTTCATTTGAGTATTCTTTTGCAAGCTCAAGGTAATCTTCAAAATGCCTTGCTTCTGATTTTAGCAATGAAATATAAAACTTCGACAACTCTTCATCAAGATGCGGAGCCAAGGCAGCAAAACGCTCGCAAGAACGTGCCTCAACAAAAGCACCGATAATCATAGTATCAACCAGACGCGCAGGTTCATGGGTTCGAATGTGTTTGCGAAGACCGTCAGCATAGCGTGAGGCCGACAAGTGATCGTAAGTAACCTCTCGTTTGCGCATAATTTTATGAACTTGCTCGAAATGCAATAATTCCTCACGGGCCAAACGAGACATTTTATGAAGCAAGTTATCGCGATCAACGTAGCGATACATTAGACTCATAGCCGTTGAAGCCGCTTTTTTCTCACAGTGAGCATGGTCATTTAATAGCAGAGTTTGATTTTCTAGAGCCCAATTTACCCATGCCTCAGGAGACTCACACGGAAGAAATTCAACAAGCTCTGGGTACGCTGATAACATTACTCTACCTTTTTATGTTAAAAAACGTGATTATACCCTGTATTAAGCACTTAGGCAGCAACGTCTTGATTTGGATATCAAATTCGTAATGAATGATTTTTATGACCCCAAAAAACTGAAAATTGGCCAACATGTTGGCGTCGAGCTAGATCCGTATGTTTTAAACTACCCTATGGATAGCCATAAAACCACTTGGGTTGCAGATCAGGGTGGGCGCCCTTTTGTGCTGCGTTTCTTTCAATCTAGCAAAGGAAAGGTTGAAGATTTTTTACAAAACTCTAGGAAATACGCCAGCGTAAAACACCCTGCAATCACTCCAAATTACCCGCCTTTTTATTCTAATTTGTGGGTTTTTTCATGTTCTGCTGTCTGTGGTGGTGAAAACCTCTACAGCTTTTTAGGCAAATATCCTGACGGAGCACCTCTTAATGTTGTCATTAGCTTATTCGACAATATTGCCAAGGCATTGGATCAAGTCCATCGTAACGGTCTATTCCATGGTCATTTAGATTTAAACTCTATCCATGTAGTGAATGGACTAGGTTTAATGACAGGGTTTGGTTCGCATAACTGGATGAAAAGAATTGAGTCCAGTGAGATGGACTCTCGTTTTTTTCCTCCTGAATATCTAAAAAAAGAGCAACAGCGCACACCCGCTTCAGATAGCTTTGCTTTTATGCGCCTCTTGATGGCTGCACTATTGGGCGAGTCTATTCTTGATAAAGATTTCACTACTGGACTTCCAGATACTCACCCTAATTTAAGCGATGCTACATGGAGCCGTTTACTAAAATGGAGTCGTGAAAACGAACGCCACCGCCCTAAATCCTTAACCGAAGTAATTCGGATCATCCGAGCGAATCTTTATAAACCAGAAGTAAGTGATAGTTCAGCAACAAAACGAGCAGTGAAACGCTATATTCGTACTGTGTCGCCCATCACTCTTGGTGCTGGCGCTTTTATCGCCACAAGCCTTATTGCGGCGATCGTCCTATGGCCTGATTCACCACCACCTGAAAAGGTGGTTATTACTCCTAAAGTAGAACAACCGGAAGTTGTAATAGAAACGCCATTCGAAGCCTTGCCACAAGTATTAGAAGAACCCCTCATATCTGGTGGCACAGCACCTAAAATTGAAAAAATCCCTCCTGCGACTTTTATTATGGGCGATCAAGGTCATATGGGTGACGATAATGAAAAACCAGCTCATGAAGTCGACATACCTAATGGGTTTTACATCAGTAAATATGAAGTCACCTTTGACCAATATGACAAATTCGCCAAAGCGACCAATAGAGAACTTCCTCCAGACAATGGTTGGGGGCGAGGAGAACGCCCCGTCATTAATGTCAGCTGGCACGATGCCAAGGCCTACACTGCTTGGATATCTAGCGAGACGAATGCTGAATACCGTTTGCCAACAGAAATAGAATGGGAGTATTCCGCCAGAGCAGATTCAAGCACCGCCTTCTGGTATGGCGATAATGTAAAACAAGGCTATAGCGTCTGTGATAGCTGTGGGAGCAAGTGGGACGGCATATCGTCTGCGCCAGTTGGCAGTCAAGCGAGTAATCCACTAGGCTTATTTGATATGCACGGTAACGTCGCAGAATGGGTAGAAGACTGCTATCACGACACGTATGACGGTGCGCCAACTAAAAATCAGGTTTGGTTAGCCAATCAATGTGATAACAGAGTACTTCGGGGAGGATCTTGGTTTGATATCCCACGAGTTGGCCGTAGTTCTACTCGTTATAGAGCTCAACCTGATTTAAAAGCCAGCAATTGGGGCTTTAGGGTGGTGAGGATTATTCAGCAAGCTGATGATTTAGCTAAATCAGAATAATTCCGCTAAATGTCACCTATTCGAAATTGTTATGGCGCATAGTAAGTCTTGAGCGCTTTTTTTCTATAAAATAAGTGCATCAAAAAATGATAAAAGCATCTCACGACTTATTTTTTGTATTAAAGCAAGTCGGCGTTTTTAACATTGAGATCTGTAAAGTCAAAAAATTAAACTAAGGGGAATCAATATGCTAATAACATATTGTAGACAGGTCGAAAGACTTGTATTGGGGGACATCCCTGCATCTACCCCTTGATGCAAAAAAACGATCTGTATAGAAACAGCTAATCAAAGGAATGAAGAAATAAGGTTAGTCGCACTATTTTCTTTAGGGCAAATATAGTTAACCTAAATTCCATTATTAGCACATAACATTATCGTAAATTATTATTCAGAGGTGCAAATGAGCTTATATTTAGAGTACTTACAAGAAATAGAGAATCGTAAAAGCCAGGGATTGCATCCTAAACCGATTGATGGCGGCGACTTATTATCTGAAATCATCGCTCAAATCAAAGATACCGAGCATGAACACCGTAAAGAATCTCTAGACTTTTTCATCTACAACACCTTGCCTGGCACAACAAGCGCTGCAGTCGTTAAAGCAGAATTCTTGAAAGAAATTATCCTAGGCGAAAGTAATGTAAAAGAAATCTCACCTGAGTTCGCTCTAGAACTACTTTCTCATATGAAAGGCGGTCCATCAGTTGAAGTATTGATTGACCTTGCATTGTCAGATGATTCCTCTGTTGCAACTCCTGCTGCTGAAGTTTTAAAAACCCAAGTATTTCTGTATGAAGCAGATATGGAGCGCCTAGAATCAGCTTACAAAGCTGGTAACACTATCGCTAAAGACATTTTAGAAAGCTACGCTAAAGCAGAGTTTTTCACTAAGCTTCCTGACATCAGCGAAAAAATTGAAGTGGTAACTTACATTGCCGCTGAAGGTGATATCTCTACAGATTTGCTATCTCCAGGTAACCAAGCTCACTCACGCTCTGACCGTGAACTTCACGGTAAGTGCATGATCACACCTGAAGCTCAGCAAGAAATCAAAGCATTACAAATCAAACACCCAACAGCGAAAGTTATGCTTATCGCAGAAAAAGGCACAATGGGCGTTGGTTCTTCACGTATGTCTGGCGTAAATAACGTCGCGCTTTGGGCTGGTCAACAAGCAAGCCCATACATTCCATTCGTGAACTTTGCTCCAGTTGTTGCGGGCACGAACGGCATCTCCCCAATTTTCATGACGACTGTTGGTGTTACTGGCGGTATCGGTCTAGACCTGAAAAACTGGGTTAAGAAAGTGGATGCTAATGGTAAACCAGTTCTTGATGCTAATGGCGATACCGTTCTTGAGCAAGCCTACTCAGTAGAGACAGGTACTGTTTTAACAATCAACACTAAAGAAAAGAAACTTTACAACGGTGATAAAGAATTAGTCGATGTTTCTTCCGCTTTCACTCCACAACAAGTTGAGTTTATGAAAGCCGGTAGCTCATACGCTGTTGTCTTTGGCAAGAAACTACAAACGTTTGCCGCTGAAACACTAGGTATCCCAACGCCTACTGTCTATGCTCCTGCACAAGAAATATCTAATGATGACCAAGGTCTAACGGCAGTTGAGAAAATCTTCAACAAAAATGCAGTGGGTGTTAAATCTAAAAAAGCACTACATGCTGGGTCTGATGTTCGCGTAAAAGTAAACATTGTTGGCTCGCAAGACACGACTGGCTTAATGACGGCCCAAGAATTAGAGTCTATGGCAGCTACTGTCATTTCTCCAAGCGTTGATGGTGCTTACCAATCTGGTTGCCACACTGCGTCTGTTTGGGATTCAAAAGCGCAAGCTAACATTCCAAAACTTATGTCTTTTATGAACAAATTTGGATTAATCACAGGTCGTGATCCAAAAGGCGTTTATCCTCCAATGACTGACGTTATTCATAAAGTCTTGAATGATATTACTGTTGATGACACAGCGATCATCATTGGTGGTGACTCTCATACTCGCATGTCTAAAGGCGTCGCTTTTGGTGCCGATTCTGGAACAGTTGCGTTGGCTTTAGCGACAGGTGAAGCAACTATGCCAATCCCTGAATCTGTCAAAGTAACCTTTAAAGGCGAAATGAAGAGCCACATGGATTTCCGTGACGTTGTACACGCTACGCAAGCTCAGATGCTTAAACAATTTGGCGGCGAAAACGTATTCCAAGGTCGTGTAATCGAAGTACACATTGGCACGTTGATGGCTGACCAAGCGTTCACCTTTACTGACTGGACTGCTGAGATGAAAGCAAAAGCTTCCATCTGTATTTCTCAAGACAAGACTCTTATTCAATCGCTTGAATTAGCAAAAAAACGCATTCAGATCATGATTGATAAAGGCATGGAGAATGAAGCTCAAACGCTTCATGGCTTGATTGCTCTTGCTGACAAGCGTATTGCCGGTATCACTTCAGGCGAACAACCTGCCTTGGTTCCAGACAACAATGCCCATTACTATGCTGATGTCGTTGTTGACCTTGATGAAATCATTGAACCAATGATTGCCGATCCAGACGTTAACAACGATGACGTTTCTAAGCGTTACACTCACGATGTGATTCGCCAAATATCTTTCTATAAAGATAAACCTGTTGATCTAGGTTTCGTTGGTTCTTGCATGGTTCACAAAGGCGATATGCAGATCATCGCTCAAATGCTTCGCAACCTTGAAAAACAAAATGGTAGCGTATCATTCAAAGTGCCACTAGTTGTTGCGCCACCAACATATAACATCGTTGATGAGCTAAAAGCAGAGGGTGACTGGGATATTCTGAAGAAATATGCTGGTTTTGAATTTGACGATGCTAAACCAAAAGGCGAAGCACGTACTAAATACGAAAACATCATGTACTTGGAACGCCCTGGATGTAACTTGTGTATGGGTAACCAAGAGAAAGCAGAGCCAGGCGATACGGTTATTGCGACCTCTACTCGATTATTCCAAGGTCGTGTTGTAGCGGATTCTAAAGAGAAGAAAGGCGAATCTTTGCTTGGCTCCACTCCAGTCGTTGTACTTTCTACAATATTGGGACGTTTCCCAACATTAGAAGAATACAAAGCTGCTGTAGCAGGCATTACACTAACGGATTTCGCTCCACCGCTAGATGCAATGACAATGGCTCCAGTAGAGTTTATTCCTGTAAACAACATCTAAACCCTACAGTAAAATCATATTGCTAATATGATGCAATGCCGGTGTTAATCTACAAAAAGCCTTACAGGCAATGCGTAGAGGTTAACACCGGCATTTTTTTATTGGGCTAAAACGATAAAACCAGTAACTTACAAGATAGCGACCAACAAAAACAAAAAAGCCCCGCATAAGCGAGGCTTTATCCTAGAAGATTTGGTTAACTAAATAACTTCACGCTCAACAAGCTCATCAAATTCAGCTTGCAGCTGACGCTCTATAGGGCTTTCCACATCCTTAGCGTTAATATGGTGCTGTCGACCAGCATGTTTCGCTTTATGTTTAATTAACTGTTTCTCCAACTTGCCAACTAACATGTCAAGGGCAGGTTTGAGTTGTTTATCTGTTTGTACCATTGCAAAAAGGTCATGACCAGGAATATGAACACTGGCTTCTACTATTAATTCATGAGTCCCATGCTTCTCTGTATTTAAGGTCACATTAATGGTGGTTATCTGATTATTGATGCGCGCCAAGTGATCCATTTTTTCTTTTACTACTTCTTGAACTTCTTCACCAGATTGGACGTGGTGACCGCTAATATTCAATGTATACATAGAGAATTTCCTTCTGTTTTGGTCAGGTTTTTTTATTAACTTAAGTCTTGTTCCTCCTCTGCTGCCCTTACCTATAATCTAAGGATGGTATGATCAGATTTCAATGCTCAGATTGTAAATACTTGTTCAAGATCATGAACGAACCCAATAATTTACATTCCAACACAAACAAACCTCCTTAAAACACTTTATATATCAATATCATAAGTCTAAATATCTAGCAAATATTTCAGTCTATATTATTTTAAAATATGCAATTATTTTCCCTGCAACAAACTCAATCATCACCATAACAAATCTAAATAGCCATTTTCTTTGCCTAAACAGGCTCTACATCTCGCATCAAACGGCTACTGTACAACCGATAGAGAATCGCAAGAAATACACACAATCCAGCCGGTACAGATAACGCATAAAAACTAAACTGATGAAATAGCCATGCGCCTATTGATCCGCCAAAAATAAAACCTGTCACTATGATGATAAACAAAAAAGCTCTGCGTTTATCAAGAGTCTTTCCCTGCAAAGCCCCTCCCAACATAATCCCTAAATCCGTAAAGATCCCTGTTAAATGAGTTGTTCGCACTACAGCACCGCTGTAGGTCGTTGCAAGAGCATTTTGCAGGCCGCAAGCTGCTGACGCGAAATAATGTCCAGAGGTATGATTACTTAACAAAAAATACATAGCAATTAATAAAAAAGCGGCCTCAACAATTAATAAGACATCGTACAAGCGACCCAGTTTCAACGATGTTCCCGTCAACATAAAACCAGAAAGCGCAGAGCCAAATAAGAAGCTTAGCAGTATTCCAATTAGATGCAAAAGTGTCTCTGGTATTGGGTTTAACAACGCGCTACCTATAAGTGTAGCAGTCCCCGATAAATGCGACACGGCCTGATGTTGAAAACCCAATAAAGCAACGGCATTAACACTTCCAGCGATCAAAGCGAGCAAAAATGCACCGTACTCTACCCACTTTGGTAATCTTGATAACACACACCCTCCTAGAGCTTCTATATTGTCTTGGCCACGTAATCCTACATATCCAATAAATGGAGCATGCAACTCATTGATAACATCATGCCCTTACCCACCAAGCAAGCAAAAAAAAGCGCCAGTCACGAATGACTGGCGCTTTCATTTAAAGCCAAACTAGATGTATCTAGTCATTTAGTAAGATGCGTAACATGCGACGTAATGGCTCTGCTGCACCCCATAATAGCTGGTCACCAACAGAGAAAGCGCTGATATATTCAGGCCCCATGTTCAACTTACGAATACGGCCAACAGGAATGTTCAATGTACCTGTTGCCGCTGTCGGAGTTAAACGCTCCATAGTCGCTTGCTTATCATTAGGAACCACACTCACCCAATCGTTATGCTGAGCGAGCATGCCTTCTATGTCCGCAACAGGAATGTCTTTGTTTAGCTTGATAGTATAAGCCTGACTATGGCAACGCATCGCACCGATACGAACACAGAGACCATCAACTGGTATTGGTTTTCCATCAACACCTAAGATCTTGTTACACTCAGCCTGTGCCTTCCACTCTTCGCGGCTTTGACCATTATCAAGCTGACTATCGATATAAGGAATCAAAGAGCCAGCCAGTGGCACACCAAACTGATCAGTAGGCAATTTACCAGAACGCATTGTTTCTGCGACCTTACGATCAATTTCAAGAATCGCGCTAGCAGGATCAGCGAGCTCTCCGGCAACAGAATCTTGCAGCATGCCCATTTGATTGATTAATTCACGCATGTGGCGTGCACCGCCACCAGAAGCGGCTTGGTAAGTCATAGAGGTCATCCATTCAATATGACCTTTCTCGAACAACCCACCTAGCGCCAATAACATCAAACTAACGGTACAGTTACCGCCAACAAACGTTTTTACGCCATTGCTCAAACCTTGCTTGATAACATTTAAGTTAACAGGATCAAGCACGATAATGGCATCTTTATCCATACGTAGAGAAGATGCCGCATCGATCCAGTAACCTTTCCAACCAGCATTACGCAACTGTGGGTAAATAGCCTTGGTGTAATCCCCGCCTTGACAGGTAATAATAATATCCATCTTTTTCAATGCTTCAATATCGCTTGCATCTTGAAGTAATGGAATATCTTTACCAATTTCTGGACCTTTCTGCCCCGTTTGAGATGTAGTGAAGAAAACAGGATCAATATGATCAAAGTCTTTTTCTTCCATCATTCGTTGCATCAACACGGAACCGACCATTCCGCGCCATCCGACTAAACCTACAGTTTGTTTTGACATGGTTAACGTTACCTTTTTTTGTGGGGCCACTCATACCAAGAGCAGTATCCCTAATGAATACCCAATATCGTTATGATATTAAGCTTTTAATGCTGCTAGAACGGCATCGCCCATGGCTTTCGTACTAACCGTTTCGCATCCTTTTGATGCAATATCTGCCGTTCTTAGACCTAGATCTAGAACCTTACTTACTGCCGCTTCAATAGCATCCGCCGCATCTTTTGCGTCTAAAGAATAACGCAACATCATAGCAACTGACAAAATTGTCGCCAATGGGTTAGCGATTCCTTTGCCTGCAATATCTGGCGCAGAGCCGTGACATGGCTCATACATACCGCGACCTTCAGCATTTAGAGAAGCAGAAGGTAGCATACCAATAGAACCTGTCAACATGGCAGCAGCATCAGAAAGGATATCACCAAACATATTGCCAGTAACCATTACATCAAACTGTTTTGGTGCACGAACGAGCTGCATTGCAGCATTATCTACTAGCATATGAGTCAATTCGACGTCAGGATACTCTTTCGCTACTTCTTCCATAACTTCTTTCCAAAGTACCGTTACTTCCAACACATTGGATTTATCTATAGAGCACACTCTTTTACCACGTTGACGAGCGGCTTCAAAAGCAGAACGACCAATTCGACGAATTTCTGACTCATTGTAAACGTACGTATTAAAACCTTCACGCTCGCCATTTTCTAATACACGAATACCACGTGGCTGACCAAAATAAATACCACCCGTTAACTCACGAACAATAAGGATGTCCAAGCCAGCAACGATTTCTGGTTTCAAACTAGACGCATCCGCTAGCTGCGGGTACAAAATTGCAGGACGAAGATTCGAAAACAGCTCAAGATTAGAACGTAAGCCAAGTAAGCCTTTTTCAGGGCGAACAGACATGTCTAACTTATCCCACTTAGGACCACCCACAGCCCCAAGCAAAATAGCATCTGCTGCTTTCGCTTTTGCTAATGTCGCTTCTGGCAATGGTGAACCCGTTTCATCGTAAGCAGAACCACCAACCAAGGCGCTTTCATGCTGAATATTCAATGAGAACTGTTCGTTCACCGCATCTAACACACGAACCGCTTGCGCAACGATTTCTGGACCAATACCGTCACCCGGTAATACCAATACATTTTTAGTCATTTTAAACCCTTAAAAGCTATGTCTTTTATTTACTGACCGCGTGGCAAGAAAAGCCAAGGCGCATCATTCATACGTTTTTCTTCGTAACGGCGAATCGCAGAATCTTGTTGTAAGGTTAAGCCAATATCATCCAAGCCATTCAACAAACAATGTTTACGGAAGTTATCGACATTAAACTCAAATGTCGCACCAGAAGGCGATGTGACCGTTTGTTTTTCAAGATCGACAATCACTTGAGCACCTTCGCGCAATGCCACTTCTGCAAACAATTGATCTACTTCTTCTGCTTGTAAAACGATAGGCAATAAGCCATTTTTGAAGCAATTGTTATAGAAGATATCAGCAAAGCTTGGCGCAATAATCGCGCGAAAACCATAATCATCCAATGCCCAAGGCGCATGCTCACGGCTAGAACCACAACCAAAGTTTTGTCGAGCCAATAATACGCTCGCACCTTTATAGCGATCTTGGTTCAGCACAAAATCCTTACGTATTGGTCGACCATCGCATTCTTGATCCGGCTGGCCTTCGTCTTCATAACGAAGCTCATCAAATAAATTTTTACCAAAGCCCGTACGCTTGATGGATTTCAAGAACTGCTTAGGAATAATCATATCGGTATCAACGTTTGCCAAATCCAAAGGAGCGGCTAAACCTGTGTGTTTAGTAAAAGGACGCATGCTCTTCTCTCCTAGTGTTTAACAAACTCATTAACATCAACAAAGTGACCAGCAATCGCAGCCGCCGCAGCCATCGCAGGACTAACCAAATGCGTACGACCACCAAAGCCCTGACGACCTTCAAAGTTACGGTTTGAAGTTGACGCACAATGTTCCCCAGAACCAAGTTTGTCAGCGTTCATTGCCAAACACATAGAGCAACCAGGCTCACGCCATTCTAATCCAGCCGCTTCAAAAATCTCATGCAAGCCTTCTTTTTCAGCTTGTGCTTTGACTAAACCAGAACCTGGAACAACAATAGCTTGCTTAAGTGTTGATGCCACTTTACGGCCTTTGACAACCTGAGCAGCAATGCGAAGGTCTTCAATACGCGAGTTCGTACAGGAACCAATGAAAACGCGGTCTAGCACAATGTCAGACAACATAGATTTACCTTCGAGCCCCATATATTTCCAAGCTCGAGCGTAACCTTCTTTTTTCACTGGATCTTTTTGATCTTCTGCGCGTGGAATTGGCTCATCAATGGCGATAACCATTTCAGGGGAAGTTCCCCAGGTTACTTGTGGCTTGATATCTTCGGCTTTAATTACAACAACTTCATCGAACTGTGCATCTTTGTCAGATACAAGATCTTTCCACGCCTCAACAGCCATTTTCCAATGCTCGCCTTTTGGTGCATAGGGACGACCTTTGACGTATTCAATCGTCGTCGCATCAACAGCAATCAAGCCAACACGAGCACCCGCTTCAATCGCCATGTTACAAACCGTCATACGGCCTTCCATGGATAATGATTGGATGCCAGTGCCGCCAAATTCAATCGCGTAGCCAGTACCACCCGCTGTACCGATCGCACCGATAATCGCCAAAACAACGTCTTTCGCAGACACCCAAGGCGATAATTCACCATCAACACGAACCAACATGTTGCGGCTTTTCTTTTGTACTAAACACTGAGTTGCCAATACATGCTCAACCTCAGACGTACCGATACCATGCGCCAAAGCACCAAATGCACCATGTGTCGATGTATGGGAATCACCACAAACCACTGTCATACCTGGAAGCGTTGCACCCTGTTCTGGCCCAACTACGTGAACGATTCCTTGGCGAATGTCTTTCATATTGAATTCAGTGATGCCGAATTCGCTACAGTTATCATCTAACGTTGTTACTTGGATTTTAGATACTGGATCAGCAATACCATCTACGCCAGAAATACGTTCTTTCTTGGTCGTTGGTACGTTATGGTCTGGCGTTGCCAAACTTGAAGACACACGCCAAGGCTTACGCCCAGCCAATCGAAGCCCTTCAAAAGCTTGCGGTGATGTCACTTCATGGAGCAATTGCAAATCAATATAAATCAATGCACTGCCGTCATCTCGTTGCTGAACAAGGTGGCTATCCCACAACTTGTCATAAAGGGTTTTACCGGACATAAGTTCTCTCCTCAGAAATCTATTGCGCTATCCTAAAACTTTGGCTTAAATTACTCAAATTCATATTTTTCATGTTTTGGATAATTTTTTGGAATGATAGATATTGCCGAACTGCTTACCTTTATAAAAGTCGCCGAAACCAGCTCCTTCTCAGAAGCTGGTACACAGCTTTTTGTTACGCAACCAGCCGTTAGTAAACGCGTCGCCGCGCTGGAAAGCAGCTTAGGCGTTCGGCTTTTTGATCGCATCGGTCGCCAGGTTCAATTAACCGAAGCTGGCATTCGTCTATTACCCAAAGCTCGAAAAATGGCGGAAGACTTACAAGATATAAAACGCAGCATGACATTACAGATGCAGGACGTAAGCGGTGAATTACGCATATCCACCAGCCATCACGTTGGCTTGCATCGTTTACCTAAATCGTTAAAACGATTTCAAGAAGATTTTCCCAGCGCGCAATTGGAAATTGAATTTGCGCAATCTGAAGAAGCCTACCAAGATGTTCTGAAAGGGCGAGCAGAACTTGGGATCATTACGTTATCCAACAAAGAAAATCCGCTCATTGAGTCTCTGCCTATTTGGTCTGACCCACTCACTTGCGTCGTCAGTAAAGATCACCCTCTTGCACTTTCTAAAAATCTGAGCCTAATTGAATTAGCCCAACATGCTTGTGTTCTACCTAATAAAAATACCTTCACTAGACAAATTGCCGAGCAAGCCTTTGGTAAACAAGGACTAAAGCCCCAAGTACGAATGAATACGAACAATTTAGAAACATTGGCAATGCTGGTGAATATTGGTTGGGGATGGTCACTACTGCCTTCTACCTTAGTTGATGAAAAGCTAGTAGTGTTGAATTTGCCGGATTTGAACGTAGAAAGGAAACTAGGGGTCATTCACCACAAACAAAGAACATTAAGCCGTGCAGCCATTGCCTTTATTGAATTATTAAAAAGCGATGGCAGCAGCTTATAGATAATAACACCTTGACTAACTAGCGGCGCTGACTAATTAAAAGAATCGTTAGCGCCAGCGCACTAACACAAGCAGCCAAAGTGAAAACCCATGCTCCACCGATCCATTCCCATAAATATCCAGAAATAACCATTCCTAGCCCGCCGCCCAATCCTATAGCAAAAGCGCTGTACATGGCTTGCCCTTGACCAGCAAAACGTTCTGGAAAAAGACGTCGAATCTGTTCGATGGACACCATATGAAACAAAGCAAAGGTAATACAGTGAAGTAACTGAGTTAGAATAAGCACCCAAACTACCGATGCAAACCACCCCACCAGAAACCAACGAACGATGCCACAAATAAAACAAAGGGTGATGATGTGAACCACATCAAAACGCTTGATGGTATTACCGAAGAATAAAAACAAGAAAATTTCAATCACCACCCCCAAAGCCATTAACAAGCCTATGTACTGACCGCTGTAGCCTAAGTTCGACAGATGGACAGCAAAAAACACATTAAAAGGGGCATGAGACATAAAAGCCAAAAAAGCCAATCCGAAAAACAACATGGACTCAGGCGTTCTAAGCAAGGACAGAAAAGAAGTCGTGGCCTTTTGCGTATGAACCTCGTAAGCCTGCTCTTTAATAAAAAACGAAGTGACAACGGCAAGCGCCAAAAACACACACATTGTGGGAATAACAATGCCAATACCAAACTGACCAATCAAAAAGCCAGCGCCCGTCACCGCAAAGACATAACCAATCGAACCACCTACCCTTAAGCGCGTATAAGGCACATCTAGTTGGCGAATGCTTCTAACCGCTAACGAATCTGTCATTGGTATCAAAGCAGAATAAAACAGCGCCATAGTACAAGTTAACAGCCATAATGTTTCAAACTGGTCATTCCAATTGAATGGAATAACAGCAATAAAACAACCTAGTATTGCTATTTGTAAGATCCGCTTTGGTAAACCTACTTTCGCCGTTAACCAGCCCCAAAAATGTGGAATCAGTATGCCAGATAAAGTAAATGTAGACATCAAGCGGCCAATCTCAGAAGCCGTTAAGCCAATCGATTTATAATACAGCGATATATAAGGCATCATCACACCAACAAGCGCGCAGAAGAAAAAATAAAAGAAAAATAAAGGCCAAGCGACAGGACGAGCATTTTCAGAAAACATCAGGGCTCCAAAAAATTGTGATGTTTACTGCCAAATAAGACAACAAAGATCATGCATTAACTATAATGATTAAGTATGCTGGAAATATTGTGAAAAAGCACGACAGGTAATGGCGTAAATCCTCAACAAATTTAAGCAATTCTGTTAATGCTTATATCAGAAATATTCCTATTTTACAGCGAGGACAATCATGACAGACAAACAAGAATGGTGGCGTGGCGCAGTAATCTATCAAGTTTATCCTCGTAGTTTTTTCGACTCAAATAACGATGGCATAGGCGACCTTCCTGGTGTCACTGCGAAGATGAAATACATCGCTTCATTAGGTGTTGATGCTATTTGGTTATCGCCCTTTTTCACTTCGCCAATGAAAGACTTTGGTTACGATGTTTCCGACTACTGCGACGTAGACCCTATTTTCGGCAACCTAGCTGACTTTGATGAGCTGATTACTTCAGCACATCATCATGGCCTTAAAGTGATGATCGACCAAGTTCTAAATCACAGTTCAGATCAGCATCCTTGGTTTGTAGAATCGCGCAATAGTCACGACAACGACAAAGCTGATTGGTATGTTTGGGCTGATGCTAACCCTGACGGTACTGTTCCTAACAATTGGCTATCTGTTTTTGGTGGTCCGGCTTGGCATTGGGACAGCCGTCGTCGCCAATATTATCTTCATAATTTTTTAGACAGCCAACCTGACTTAAACTTCCACAACCCTGATGTCGTCGATGCTCTACTTGACACCGTCGAGTTCTGGCTAAAACGCGGTGTAGACGGCTTCCGACTAGATACAGCAAATTATTACTATCATGACATTGAGCTAAGAAGTAACCCACCTAAAAAAGAAGTGGTTGAAGGCAGTATCGGTGTTCGCCTGGATAATCCATATGCCTATCAACTACACCTGTATGATAAATCCCGACCTGAAAACATTACCTTTTTACAACGCTTACGCAGCTTGTTAGATCAATACCCAAACACCACAACAGTTGGTGAAGTGGGATGCGATTTTGCATTAGAAACCATGGCGGCTTATACGCAAGACAAAGACAAGCTGCATATGTGCTACTCATTCGATCTATTAACGCATGATTCTTCTATGGCGCACATACGCAACACCATGGAAACAATAGAAGCGGGGTTAGGCGATGGCTGGCCTTGTTGGTCGATAGGTAATCATGACGTAGAACGAGTAGCAACCCGCTGGGGCAACAATCACGACCCGATTGCCAAAAGCAAAATCTACATGGCGATGCTTTTAACTTTACGAGGTAGTGTTTGCTTGTATCAAGGTGAAGAGCTTGGACTGCCTGAGGCTGAACTAACATTTGACCAACTAGTTGATCCTTTTGGTATTGCCTTTTGGCCAGAGTTTAAAGGCCGAGATGGTTGCAGGACCCCTATTCCATGGAAAAACGAAACATTGGGAGGTTTTACTCAGTCCACTCAACCGTGGCTACCTATTGCAAAAGATCAGCTAGCATTAGCGGTTAGTGAACAAGAGGGCAACCGCCATTCCGTTTTGCATGCTTATCGCGACTTTCTTCATATACGACGCAATCATCCGGAGTTACGCCATGGTGACATCAAGTTTATCTACAACGATGAAACAACACTGACATTTTTGCGCAGCTATAAAGGCAAGCGCCTTTATGTGGCCATTAATACCGCCAACCAAGACATCATTTTGCCAATCGAATTTAAGCTATCAGCATTAACCTTGCCAGAAGCAATACACAGCGGATACATAGACGGCAACACTGTCATACTTCCTCCATTTAGTATTTTAATCGCATCCGTCTTAAAGTAAGGTTTTTCTAGACACAAGGCCTCTAGTACAAAAAAGGCTCACTCTAAAATTTAAGAGTGAGCCTTTTAGTTGGTTAGTTTTAAAAAAATGACTAAGAGGTTAATTGTTCCTGACTTGGCCAAGCATTAATAATGGCTTTTACCAGAGTAGCCAGTGGGATCGCAAAAAATATCCCCCAGAACCCCCATATACCACCGAAGAACAACACCGCGACAATGATAGCCAACGGATGCAGATTCACAGCCTCTGAGAAAAGCAAAGGAACAAGCACATTACCATCCAGTGCTTGAACAATTAAATATGCAACCACCACATAAATGAATTCACTCTGTGTGCCATATTGATAGAAAGCCACCAATACAACCGGAATAGTAACGGCAGCCGCCCCAATGTAAGGAATCAATACTGATAAACCAACAAGCAAAGCCAGCAATTCTGCGTACTTTAAACCAAATACTAAAAAGACAACATAAGTCACCACGCCAACGACGAACATCTCAATAAACTTACCACGTATATAATTTGCAATTTGTCCATTCATTTCATGGGCAATATTGCGCATCATTTTTCTTTCTTTTGGCAACCATGACGTCAAATAACTAAGGATTTTGCTTTGGTCTTTTAACAAGAAAAAAATAACCAAAGGCACCAATACCACATAAATTACGACAGAAAACAATGACGGAATACTCGACAATGAAAAAGACAACAACCATTGCCCAAGATTTGTTGATTCGTTAGCTAGTGAGTTGGTTATTTCATCTATTGCCGCTTGGCTAACAAGTTCACTGTGCCCATCAGCAAACTGCTGTACTTCATTACGGATAACCGTAAACATCCTTGGAGCGTCTTGGACAAGTCGCACAGCCTGACGCCATATTATTGGAACCATGACACCGATAAAAACACTGCATGCTGTCAGGAAGCTAAAAAACACAATAAAAACAGAAGGAAGATGACCTAGTCTAAGTCGTTGCAACCTATCAACTAACCCCTGCAATAGAAATGCTAAAACAATAGCGATCAAAATTGGCGCTAGAATCCCGCCCCAAAATGCCAACACACAAAGTGTAGCAATCATCAATAAAAGAAAGACCACCACTTCTTCATTAGAAAAATACCGTTTAATCAGCGTATCAACAATTTTAAACATATCGAGTCCGTTTCAGCTTTTCTGAATCACAAAGGTATATACATCATTGTTGTCACATGTTGACAATAAAGAGAATCCGACAAGAGCAACATATTGAGGAATATCTTTTAACGAACCAGCATCACAGGTCGTCACACATAAACACTCTCCAACCGCCATCTTACTTAACGCCATTTTCGCCTTTAACAAAGGCATTGGGCAACGATCTTCTCTTGCATCCAAGATTACGTCATACTGATTGCCTAGATTGATCATCATTTTATAATTTACCCAATAAATGCATTAGCCATATTATGAGACTATTTTCAAACCTTACAACAGGCTTAACCATCTTAGCTGTTGTTTTTACAAGCACTTTATCCAGTGTAAGCTCTGCGAGCATCCCTGATTTAGAAGCAAACAAAGATGAAAGAGCCCTATCAAACCCATCTTACATACTAGGACAATATTGGTTTCGCAAGCTCAATGGCAGTCGGGCATTAATCGATTTCCCCCCAGCCTACGACTATTTGAAAGATGCATTATCGCGGATTCTTCCACAAACGAATCTTTATAACACCACAGTCGAAATGACACTTTTAAATAGTTCCCAGAGCAATGCCTTTGTCATTCCTGGCAATCACCTTTTCATTTACTCAGACATTATGGAAATGATTACCAGTGAAGATATGTTATTTGGTCTATTGGCGCACGAAGTCGCCCACCTAGATCTTCGGCATTACGAGCGCCAGACCAAACATTCTGGTGAAGAATTACAAAAAACATTAGTAATGCTGGGAGCTGGTATTGCTGCAGCCCTAGCTGGAGCTGGTGGTGATGCAACAACAGCACTTTGGTTGGGAGGCATCGCCAACCAAGCGGAAAACACTCTAACCTATAGCCGCAACCAAGAACAAGAAGCAGATCGTCGCGGTCGTGAATATTTAATCAACGCAGGGCTCGCCCCAGAAGGAATGACAAAACTATTTCAGGCTTTCTTTAAAAATGCATTAGGCCGTCCAAAACTAGAATTTTTATCGACTCACCCGTCACCTAATTCAAGACTATCTGATTCTTTTAGTACTGCAACTAAAGAAACAATATTAAGCAACAAGACAACAACAGACTTTGAATATTTTAGAGCAACTCTACTAGCTTACAGAGCCGGCATTGAAGATAAGCCATTCATCTATTTAGACCAAAAGATTCAAGACAACGATGCGAAGATTTTTGCCAAAGGGCTTTTCTCCTATCTCATTCAATCTCCTGACCGTGCTCTAGATTATTTAAAAAAACTAGAAAATCACAATCAATTTACGGACTACCTAGAAGCTCTAAGTTATGCGGCTGCAGGAAAAAAAGATCAAGGGCTTAAAATTACTAATATGCGACTGGAACTTGCACCAAAAAACATCCCTTTTTCGATGTTAGATGCAGAATTAAAAAAATCAAAACCTATTTCAGTTTATTCTAACTATATCTATGAGCAGCGCTTAATTTGGAGAGCAAATATCCAATATTACCAGTCTATAAATAACATACCTATGGCACTAAACTATCGAGCATTATTAGACTTCAGCCAAGGAAAAGACAAGACAGCAGAGTATCTAATTAAACGTGCTGAAAATGATGCAAAAGAGAATGAAAAAAACACCATTCAACAGACATCGGCAAGATTTAAAATCATTAATGAAGCAGAAAAACAAGAGGATCTAGACGAAGAAAATAACAACTAAAAAATAGACATAAAAAAGCCAAACTAGAAGTTTGGCTTTTTTATCGACAGCAAATCAGCAGCATCACTCTGCAGATTGAGCGTGAAGCTCATCAAACTGTGCTTGCAATTCAGCGTGCTTAGCTTTGTAAGCGGAAACTTTTTGATCAACGCTGTATGCGCCATTCAAGTCAACATTAGTGTCTACGTCTGCACCCATGTTTTCAAGGGTAACAGCCAATGCTTCTACACTACCTTTCGCACTTTGAATACGGTCAGTTGGGTTTTCGCCAGAAGCAGCAAACGCGCTTGTAGCCATAACAGATGCTGTAACTAATGCTAAAATCGTTTTGTTTAAAGTTTTCATAGTGTTGTCCTCTATAATCTATTAATGCGTATATTATTCAGCTGATTGAGCGCGTAATGCATCGAATTGACTTTGCAATTCTTCGTGTTTTGCATTGTAAATTGCCGCTTTTTGATCAAAAGTATAAGCACCGTTTAAATCAACGCTTGTATCTACATTAGCACCCATATTTTCTAGAGTTGCCCCCAACGCTTCTACACTACCTTTTGCACTTTGAACACGTTCAGTACCAGTCTCAGCAAAAGCAGAAGTTGTCATTACAGAAGCCGTTAATAGAGCTAGGATAGTTTTATTTAGAGTTTTCATATTAGTCACCTTAATATTAAATAGTAATAAATTTAGTTTTAATCAAAAGATAATTATTCAGCTGATTGAGCATGTAGAGAATCAAATTGTGCTTGAAGCTCATTATGTTTAGCTTTATAAACAGCTGCTTTTTGATCAAAAGTATAAGCACCATTTAAATCAACACTAGTATCAACAGCAGCACCCATATTTTCTAAAGTAGCACCTAATGCTTCAACACTGCCTCTTGCACTTTGAACACGTTCAGTACCTGTTTCAGCAAACGCAGCTGTTGTCATTACAGAAGCAGCTAATAGAGCTAGAGTTGTTTTAGTAAAAGTTTTCATATTTATCTCCTTGAGAGAATATTCGTTTATATTTAAAATCTAAATTTGTGTAACGTTTCGATAAATTCATAATAGTCTTTTATAAAAATATAAAAAGCCCCAAACCTTACCTTCCACTGTTGTTTCAAATACGAATTAATAAATGTAAGATTGCTTAAAAATCACACAAAATAGGTACAAAGCTAAATAAATAAGACTAAAAGACCACTGAATAAGGAATAAAAAGACAAACTATGAGCGCCTGACATAGGCCGAATACAGGTTGAGGACAAATCGATAGGGATAGATCGAAAAATTTGCTAATATGGATCATCTGTTTGGATATAAAAGATTATGACTCCGCTTGCTTTAATAGATAATTTGGAACATTTACCCAATCCTTTTACTCAGTTCGAAGGCATTGCCGACCATCTGAAAAAAACAACTCCTCAACTTAATGACCCTGAGTATCGTCGAGATCTTCAGCTCGCGTTGTGCTTTATCTATAGCTACAACGGTTCTCTGGCAACATTTAATTCATACCGCCGGGAAGTTGAACGATTACTACTTTGGTCATGGAATATAGCCAACTGCCCAACTACTCAGTTACGGCGCGACCAAATTGAAGAATTCATACACTTTTGTATATCACCGCCAGAAAGTTGGATCGGTACAAAAAACGTTGCTCGTTTTAAATTGCACATGGGACAAAGAGCTGCCAATAAAGATTGGCGCCCATTTGTTGCCCACGTTAGCAAGTTAGAATTTAAAAACGGCGATATTCCAGAAATAAAACAACATTCATTATCTCAAGCTGCTATTCGAGCAACGTTTTCTATTTTATCGTCTTATTATGGCTTCCTTATGCAAGAAGATGCCGCCCAACAGAATCCAGTTGCTCTAATTCGTCAAAAAAGTAAATTCGTTAAAAAAGAAGTGACACGCAAACAAGTAAGACGCATTTCAAATTTACAATGGGATTATGTAATCGAAACCGCTGAAATGTTGGCAGAAGAAGACCCAGCACATCACGAACGCACTCTATTTATCATGAACGCCCTACTCGGTATGTATTTACGAATTTCTGAACTCGTCGCCGATGAACGATCTGCGCCCGTTATGGGAGACTTCATAAAAGACTCTGACGGACATTGGTGGTTTAAAGTTCTTTCAAAAGGCAACAAAGAAAGACTTGTAGCTGTATCTGATGACATGTTGAATGCATTAAAACGCTATCGACAGTTCCGTGATCTGCCATTACTGCCAACCATTGCAGAAAACACACCGCTCGTACCTAAAAATCGCGGCCAAGGTGCAATGACAAGCTCAAGACAGGTTCGCAACATAGTTCAGCTCTGCTTTGACAAGGCTTACGAGCGCATGTGTGAAGATGGCATGAAAGCCGATGCAGACGACCTCCGCGTAGCAACCGTCCATTGGTTACGCCACACAGGCATATCAGAAGACGTAAAAACAAGGCCAAAAGAACATGTTAGAGAAGATGCCGGCCATGCCAGCATGGCCACGACTGATAAATACATTGATACAGAATATCGAGAACGTCATGCTAGCGGCCGAAAGAAAACGCTTCGGCCTCATTAACTACCACTCACAACAAGAACCAGCACTTCTCTTTATTGTGAGTTGTGCTATTTAGACCAGCGTTCCAGACTTTCTTCGTCATTAGTATTAGCTTCTACCCAATGACTTTGTGAGCCTTCAGATTCTTTTTTCCAAAACGCGGCTCGGCTTTTTAGGTAGTCCATTATAAAATCGCACGCTTGAAAAGCTTCGGCCCGATGAGATGCACTGACACCAACAAAAACAATCTGATCATCAACTGATAAACGACCCACACGGTGTACAACGCAAACATCTAATAAAGGCCAACGAGCATTAGCTTCGTCAACAATAACTTGTAAATTCCGCTCAGTCATTCCTGGATAATGCTCAAGCTCGAAGCTGCAAGCTTCTTTGGGTAAGTCCGAAAACTGGCGCACTAACCCAACAAACATAGCCACAGCACCTGTTTGATTGGCTTTCAGTAAACTTTTATATAAAGTATCAACTTGAAAATCCTCTTCCTGTACAAGAATCATTTAACCTCCGGTGACAGGTGGAAAAAAAGCCACTTCATTAACAGTATTAGGCACAACATCTAAGTCCCTTGCGAATTCAAAATCAATTGAGGATTGAATTCCTTTTGCAAGAAGCGCCTGTCCATTATCTAATTCATTGGCTAATTGATGTTTTAATTCACTAATGCTCAAAGGTAATGCTAACTCTGCGATATATTCACTCTGCCCAATGCTTTCTTTAAGAGATGCAAAAAAAACCACTCTAACCTTAGGCATTCCCTTTACTCCAATTGCCACTTTTGCCACCTTTTTTTTCTAACAAAGACACATGTTGAATAACTATGCCCTTATCAACCGCTTTGCACATATCATAAAGTGTTAGGGCTGCGATACTAGCTCCCGTTAGCGCCTCCATTTCAACACCAGTTTTGCCCGATAGAGAGCAAGTACATAACACTTCCAACTCGCAATCGCTGATGACATTAATATCTACCGTCACTTTCGTTAGCATTAAGGGATGGCACAAAGGAATTAAGTCAGACGTCTTCTTAGCAGCTTGAATACCAGCAATACGTGCCGTTGCCAACACATCACCTTTCGGCAAGCCTCCTTCTATTACTTTCGTTAATGTCGTAGGTTGCATTAAAAGAATAGCCTGAGCAGTCGCAGTGCGCTTTGTAATGTCCTTATCAGAGACATCGACCATGTGTGCATGGCCTTGATGATCTAAGTGAGTAAGTTTGTCGCTCATAAAAATCCTAAACAGTGTACAGAGATGAAAAATGTGGCCTATATTTTAAGAAAGCCAATAGGATTGCAAGTAAAGTCTTACAAGCTGCCACCTTAACACAGCAATATGATTGCTCTAAAGCAAACACACTAACCATCAAATTTTCAATTAGGAACAGCAGGAATGGTATCCAGATGTACTCTTTTATTCCTTTTTCTAGCATTATCATTGTGGGCGCAAGATGTAATGCTCTCAGGAAAGATAGAGGAAAAAATCAATACACCTATTCCAACATTCAAAGAAACATATGCTATTTCTGCTCAGGATGCCCTACTAACAGGTAAATTCAAACAAACTACATATGACGAATCTCAAGGTTTTTCGAAAGATGCTTATTGGCATAAATTAAGTTTCCCAAAAGTAACAACACCAAATGCAGAGAAATCGATTTATCTTGGTTTAAATTACTACGTAATTGAACATCTAGATTTTTATTTATTCCATGGCTCGCAACTTCAAGCTCAATGGAAAAGAGGTGCTTTAGAAAACTGGCAAGGTGGTACGCCGCACTACGAAGGTATTTGGATCCCAATTTTACTCTCAGATCATGATGATACAACCCTATTAATACGCAAGCAGGGTAACAGCCCACTACTGACGCCATTTAAGTTGTTTGACAATAAAAGAGCCGAAACAAAAAAAGAGCAAAAGCTCATTTTCTGGACCTTTATCATCAGTAGCTTGGCTATTTTACTCGCCCACAACGTATTTGTTTTTATCTTGCTCAGACAGCCCGGATTCATTTACTACCTAGGCTTAAACATCGTCATATTTATTGCCCTATCTGTTGTTACTGGATTCAATCGTTGGATTTTTTCAGAAGAGGTTAGTCAATGGATTATTAAAAACCTATTTGTCATATTTGGCATAGGAGCCTGGATACTCTTTCGCTTCAGTCTGCGTTTTTTAAAAGAAGTTCAAATCCCCTCCCCTGAGTCATTGATTAGAAAATATGGCGATTCTATTTTCATCACTTTTTTAATATTTACTCAATTGCTATCAGTAAAAAACGTGGCTTTTCTTTTTGCTGCAATAGAAATTTTCATGTTTCTGATTTGTACCTATTGGGGCATAAAGGCTTACGTTAAGGGTTTTATAGCAGTTCGATTTTATCTATTTTCTTGGTTCTTTTTGATCATCGGCAGCATACTAAACACGCTAATTTTTTGGAAAATACTGCCAATAAACTTCATCACAGAGTCGATTCTTCCTGTGTTTAGCATACTCCAATTACTTGGTTTTTCTTTTGCCTTTGCTGATAAAGCGAAACAATTTGAACGCAATCGAAAACTGCAGGCACTAACCGATTCACCAACAGGTTTACCGAATCGAACCTACTATTTCAGTAAGTTGCCAGCATTAGTTGCAGAAATGGCGAAAAATCCACCACAGCTAGCACTTATCATGATAGACATCAGTAACTATCAAACTCTATGCCAAGCCTTTGGTCCCGCAAAAGCAGACTCCGCTATATCAGAAGTAATTCAAAATATTCAACGACAATTGATAAACATGGAAGGCATTTTATCTTTCCCTTTACCCAATAAAAACAGTTACAAAGTCATTCGGATAACGGCAACCAACATTATTTTGATTAGTACAAAGCCAGAGCAAATAAAACAACAAATACTTCACATTCAAGAAATTCTCGATGCCCCAACATTGGTTAACAAAATTCATTTCAGGCATCAGTACAAAATTGGTAGTGCTCTTTACCCCTCACAAGGATTAGATCTAGACAAGCTTTATCAAAATGCACTCATCGCCAATCATTCTGTTAGTTATTCGTCTGGGAGCTGGGTTGCATTTACCGATAATCTAAAAAGTAACCACGCTCATCAATTGGGCTTAATTACTCAGTTAACAAATGATATTGAACATGAAAAGCTCTATTTTCACATTCAGCCTCAAGTCAAATTAGTTGATCGAAGTATTATCGGTGGTGAAGTGCTTATTCGGTGGCACAATGAACATTTAGGGCAAGTATCACCAGCAGAGTTCATTCCGCTAGCAGAACAAACCGGTCTTATATATAAGCTCACCGATATGTTGTTTGAAAAAGTGTTTCATTGGACATCAGAACACCCTAAGGCTTTATCATTACAAAGCCTATCCATTAATATATCGGCATTGGATTTACTACAAGAAGGCTTTGCCAAGCGAGTTATTGATCAACTTCAAACGTACCATTTAGCGGCCAGCAAGTTCACAATAGAAATCACTGAAACCAGTATTTTTCAAAATAACGATATAGTTCATGACAACGTTAAACAGCTACATCAAGCAGGCTTTAGGCTTGCCATCGATGATTTTGGTGTCGGTTATAGCTCTATGCAAAACCTCGTAGCCTTAGAAACAGATGAGTTAAAAATTGACCAGTTCTTCGTGATGAACTTACTAAACGATTCACAAAGCCAGACCTTATGTCGCAATATGATAGATCTCTGCAAGGCTCTGAATATTGTTAGTGTTGCAGAAGGTATAGAATCAGAAGAGATATTGCAGTTATTAAAACAATGGCAATGCCAAGTTGGACAGGGTTATCACTTATACAAACCTATGTCACCGACCGATTATCTAACGCTTTTAGATGAAAAAGTTCCACCTTTGTCAGCGCCAACAAATCGTGCATAATGCGTTAGACATTTATCTACCAACCCATCCACTACAAAGACACGGTTAATAGCTGACATCGCATGAGCCTAATAGACGATTATCAACTACTGGAAATTCCAACTACCGCCAGCGAGCAGGAAGCAAAGACCGCGTTTAGACGTTTGGCGAGGCGCTATCACCCTGACAAAAATCCTGACAAAGACACAACAGAACTTTTCCAGCGTCTTCAGGCCGCTTATGAAAATGTCACCAATGCTATTCGCCAAGGGGCACAAGTCAACGACTGGAAACCTTTTACTTTCACCAAAGAAAATACGCAGAGCTCTGGTGCAAAAAATCGCTACACAAACTATTCGACCACCACAGACAAAGAACAAGAAGCCTTTGTCAAAGAACGGCAACGTGCATACGAAGAAATGAAGCGTAACAACGCGCACCATGAAAAAACACGTAACGATGCCATCAAAGCCGCACGAAACACCCTAAATGAAAAGCGTGTTAAAGCCCTTTACGAAGAAGCCTTCAAAGCATCTAAAAACTTCACTTCACAAGGCTACAGTTACACCGACAACCAAAGCAGTGAAAAACCAGACATACCGCCTTATCAATCCTTTGTTGACGATGAAGAAGAATTTACTCAATCCACACAGTCATTCTATAACGATCCTGTGAGCCAGCCGATTAGATTAGACGCAGCAAAAGCCGCCTTTCGCGCAGCAACCTATATTGCTTGTTTTGCTGCCGGTATTTACAGCACACTCTATTGGCAATCATCAAAGCAAGAGGCAACTGCCGAGCAAAAAGTAGCCTCCTACATAAGTGGCTTATATCCGCAGTTTCGTGTCGGAATAAGTTACACCTTGGCCAATACAACGCTTTATGCTGAACCAGATGTATCCAGTGCTATCTTGCAAACCATCCCAGTACAATCTGACCTACAAAGCATTAAATCACAAGGCAACTGGTTAACCGTAAGCTATAACGGTGTGAGCGGCTGGGTACAAGCAAAAAACATCGGCTTTGGTAGCGCGCAACATGCAATCCAAACTGGCTGCTACGGTCAACCCGGTGCCGCACCTCAGCATGGTGAGTTAATTGGTGTAGCTGACGGAAGTAGCCGCTTACGCATTCTCAATCAATTACCTGAGCACAGCATGCTCACCTTCGAGTCCTATGACGGACAAGCCCCCTTTTCCATCTATTTGTATGGAAAACAAGCTTACGCAGCCAATTACATCCCAAGAGGCAACTACCGATTGGTGTTAGAGACAGGTTCCCTGTATCATCACGCCTGTAACCAATTCCTCTTTAATGACACAACCAAAGTCATCTTAGACAATGTCGATTTCGCCAGCACCGAGCAATCACTCACGCTGAAGCCATAATCTGACTATTTAAAAAGACTAACTGACAAACAACCCTGAGTACTTCACGACCCATGCTAAGTAACATCCGAATCGTACTGATCAACACCTTTCATCCTGGTAACGTCGGCGCTATTGCCCGAGCCATGAAGAATATGGGACTAACCAACCTTTATTTGGTTGACCCAAATGACTATCCATCGGAAGAAGCCACCAGCCGCGCTGCCGGTGCTGTTGATCTCCTTGAAAAGGCTACTATCGTTTCTACCTTAGAAGAAGCCATCGCAGACTGCAGTCTTGTCATTGGCACAAGCGCTCGTCATCGCACTTTTCAGCTTCCTATTATGAATGCTCGTGAATGCGCCGAAAGCGTGATTCCAGAAGCCGTTGATCATAATGTCGCTATTGTTTTTGGCCGTGAGACGACCGGCTTATTAAACGATGAAATCGCTCAATGTCACCGCCAAGTCTATATCGACGCTAACGATGAATATCCGGTGTTGAATATTTCGCAAGCCGTACAAATTGTTGCTTATGAAATATGGATGGCAAATCAAAATAAAGAAAACTACAAAAAAGAAACGCCTGAATACCCACATAAGAAAGACATGGATCTTTTCTACGAACATTTAGAAGAAACACTGTATGGCATCAACTTCATCATCCGTAGCCATCCAGGTAAAGTTTTAGACAAGCTGCATAGATTCTTTAATCGCTCTCGTCCTGAGAAACAAGAACTGGGGATTTTGCGCGGAGTATTGGCTGCGGTACAACGCGAAGCTGGACTGACAGAAGCAAACAATCATCCAGAGAAAAAAGCAAAAGACGCAATGAAAGAGGCGGCTAAAAAGAGTAAGTAAGCTCTTTCTTATTCTTGATTTCCAAAACTAAAATGCAGCCGATTGGCTGCATTTTTTAATTTTAACAAAGACGGTGGAAGAATTACTTCTCAGCACGACCTGCAAACTTACGCTCTTCTACGTTAACCTTAATACGGTCACCAGTAGAAATATGCTCAGGCACTTGAATCACCGCACCAGTAGACAATTTAGCCGGTTTGTTACGAGAGGTTGCAGAAGCGCCTTTAATAGAAGGATCGGTTTCGACGACTTCTAACTCGACGTTAGTCGGCAATTCGATAACAACAGGCACGTCGTTAACTAAGACAACCTGAATACCCACTGTCTCTTCGTTAACAAAAAAAATTTCTTCTTCAACAGCACTCTTATTCAAGCTGTAAGGCGTGTAGTCTTCGTTATCCATGAAAACATATTCATCACCATCAGAATAAGAAAACATTACTTGACGACGAACAAGATCGGCAAGGTCGATCATATCGGAATCTTTGAACGTTTCATCCAATTTACGGCCAGTTACCACATCGTACATACGCATACGATAAAGACTACCGCCAGCACGGCCCTGTGGTACAGAACGCTCAATGTCTTTTACTATGTACGTTTTATTGTCATAGCTGATAGCAATATTCTTTTTGATCTCACTTGCCTTAGGCATTTTTCTTCGTCCTAAAATTACGTTTTATAAAAATAAATATGGGCATTAAATTCATTGCAATTTTGAAAGCCAGATCCTAATCCAGTTTGCTTAAATTCGCTAGATACCAAATCAAGATTTACTCTACAATTAACGGAAAATAGCCACAAATAGAACAATTAAAGGCCGAGCGTTAATACTGATTGTATTTTTTCGAGCTACCTTTCACTTTTTCGGCTGGATAACGCTCGGCATTTTTGGCAATTTTGTCTTTTGCTGCCGAAAATAAATCGACGTTCAATTTATCCGCTAAACGAACCGTAAAAAGCAACACATCCGCAAGTTCATCTTTCACTGCCGACATTTGCCCATCATCCAATTCATATGATGCCTCTTCTGTTAACCAGCGAAAGCAATCCAATAATTCAGCCGTCTCACCCGCCAAGGCCATCGACAAGTTTTTAGGAGAATGGAATTGCTCCCATTCTCTGTCTTGTGCGAATTGGCGCATGGCGAGTTTTAGTTGCTCTAACGAGTCGTTATTTAGAGCAGACATAAATCAATCATTCGCTTTCATGTGAGCGCTATTAATCACTTGATGGATTGGATACAAGACATCGGCACCAAGAATTTTCGCGCGCTCCGGAGACCAACCAACCACATCATCAGGCAAGTTTTTGTTATCTTTAAATGGCATTTCTAGGGTGAAAGACAAACACTTATAGGTTTCCCCTACCCATTTGGTTGCCACAGTTAAATTCGCTTCACCAAATTGTGATGGCGTATAACCGATCTCAGTCTGAAAATCTGGGCTGACCGCCGTAAAGACATCTTTAAACAGAGTCTCCATCGCTTCCATACGAGCATCAAACGACGGTACGCCTTGGCAACCATCCACAAAATTAACTGGCAAAGCTTCGTCACCATGAATGTCCAAGAATAAATCAACGCCAGTTTCAGCCATTTTCTTTTGAACTGCCAACACTTCTGGACTGAATTCTGCCGTTGGGTTCTTCCATTCACGGTTCAGGTTGACCCCTTTGGAATTCACACGCAAATTACCGTGCACTGCGCCATCTGGATTCATATTTGGTACAACATAAAAGCGACATTGCTTTAAAAGCGAGCGCGCTATCGGGTGCGATTCATCAAACAAACGCTCAAGTAAACCTTCGATAAACCATTCCGCCATGGTTTCACCAGGATGCTGGCGAGCAATAATCCAAATGTTTTTTGCCAAGCCTTGGGTTTTGCTAATCTCCAACAAAGTGATATCACGACCTTCGGCTGTTTCGCCCAAATGATCGGTAATACAATCTTCATTGCTAGCTGCCCAAGCAATCATGTCTAAATGACGCTCGTAGCTGTAAGGTGCAAAGTACGCGTAATAAACACTGTCTTGTTCAGGCTGATGAGTTATCACCAATTTACCGTCTACATATTCGGTTGGTACGCGGAACCAATACTCACGGTCGTAAGACGCTACAGCTTGGTAATCTACCCAGCCATCTGGGTAAGCTGCGTCGCTGGCGTTCTCAAATTGGATGACACATTGCTCACCCATTCCGCCTTGCAAACGAAAATAAAACCACTGCAAAAATTTAGAGTTTGTATCATTAGGGATCTTTACTCTAATATTGTCCGGCTCCGAAGCATTAATAACGGAGATGTTACCGCCATCAAACGCACTACTGATCTTGATTCGGCTGGTCATTTACTCTTCCTTAACAATCAAACATTGGTTCTAAATTATGGCAAGTTTACCTATATTCATGACGGCTGTCGCCAACTCTTCCGACGAGCCAGCCTTTCCATTACTTTTCACCTGGTCGACTCACGAAGCACAAGTCAAAGAGGTACTGGTGATACCTGACGACGAATGGTTAGAAAACCACCGTATCGAGCCTAACGCACACGACCTTGATGAACAACAACTCTACGAATTTGGTTTTGAAGCCAGCGACATACTGGCAGAATGGATCAATGAATTTGATACCGATGTGATTTATGCCCTTGAGCCAGAATCGCTTAATCTTTTAGTCGAAGCCACTTACGAGATAAAAGGACTAGAACCAAGTTTCGAAGTACAAAGTATTCACTCGTGGTTTCAAGAACGGGACGTTGACCTAGACGATGCCGTAGCAGAACAAGGCCAAACAACGCCTTTGCACCTGCTACCACCAGATGAACTCGTCATTTTGCTGCTACAAATAGCGGTAGAACATGCTCTAATCGACCCAAGCGACATACCTGCAATAGAAGACTAATCAGATCACTGAATATTGAATATCCGCTAGAAAAACTGGCCATTTAATAATCACCTGTTTAGAGTCAATAAAACCACTTTTGATTCTAAACGGGTGTCAACATGAAAGACCTCCTCCCTGATCTATGCGATCTGTACCCAGAACAACTGCAAATCGCAGAACCTATTTTCACCTCTTACGGAAAACGCACTCACTTTTATGGCGAAGTGGTCACCGTATCGTGCTTTGAAGACAACAGTCGAGTACGAGAATTAGTCGCTGAAAATGGCAAAGGAAAAGTCATGGTTATTGATGGCGGCGGCAGTAAACGACGTGCCTTGCTTGGCGATATGTTGGCGGAAAAAGCCGTCAACAATGGTTGGGAAGGATTTGTGATAAACGGAGCCATTCGTGACGTAGCGGCTCAATCACAACTAAACATAGGCATTCACGCTTTATGCGCGCACCCAATGCCAACGGAAAAGCGCGGGTTAGGCGATTTAGGTAAAACACTTCACTTTGCGGGAATGACGATCGCCCAGGGGGATTATATCTATTGCGACCTAAATGGGATTGCTGTATCCAAACAACCATTAGCCCTTCCGTAGAAGGGTTTATGGTTCATTTATGCCAGCTACAATGAAGCTAGCGTGTGGGTAAACAAACTACGCACACCGTTCACTAGCATCTGCACCGACATCATCAATAGCAACATACCCATCAAACGTTCTAGCGCTGCCAAGCCTTTCTCTCTCAGTATTCGATTCAACAAAGGTGCCATTGCTAAAATAATCACAGAAATAGCCCAAGCTGCACCGACTGAAATTAATAAATCTTGCTGATCATTTGGGTAGCTTTTTACCATTACCAACAGCGTCGCCAAAGTGGACGGCCCTGCCAACATAGGAATAGAAATTGGCACGATAAAAGGCTCCATCACGGGACCCGCGTCTTTCGTATAAGGCGATGGAAAAATCATCTTCAAAGCAATCACGAACAATACCACACCACCGGCAATAGAAATGGATTCCGTTTCCAAATGCAGCAGAGCCAAAAACTCTGCACCAAAAAACAAAAAACACACCAAAATAACCAAACCAATCAAGCCATCGCGTACCACAATTTGGTATTGACGTTTCTGCGGAACACCCTTCATCACCGACAACAAAATAGGAATATTGCCAAACGGATCGATAACAAACAAAAATAACAAGGTGGCAGATAAAATAGAAAACTCAGCGCTCATTAGATACTCGGGTTAGTGTTAGGGGAAATTGCGGGCACGTAGTTTAACCCATTACAACTCTTGGTGATAGTTGGAGCTATTTAGACCCAGCAAATAAGAATCTCTGCTTTACTTCCAAACCAGTCAATTTTTATCTCTGAACAAAAGTAAATAGACCATGCATAACCGACAATCCAACTCGCTAAAAAAGATCACTAGATTACTCATACCATGACGTTATTATTCGAATTAATTGATAATTGTCAGTAATAGGTGTGATTTTTTTCATTCAATTTGACTTCCAACAGTGCGCTCCGTAGCTTGGCTGAGTCACTTTTTTAATCAAACACAAGGAAAGCCAAATGAAAGCTGCTCGTTTTTACGATAGAGGTGATATCCGTATCGAGGATATCCCAGAGCCTAGTGTTGAACCTGGCACGGTAGGCATTGATGTTGCTTGGTGTGGTATATGTGGTACAGATTTACATGAATTTATGGAAGGACCTATTTTTATTCCGCCTTGCGGCCATCCTCACCCTATTTCGGGAGAATCTGCACCAGTTACCATGGGGCATGAGTTTTCTGGTGTTGTTTACGCGGTTGGTAAAGGCGTAGAAGACATTAAAGTCGGTCAACATGTTGTCGTAGAACCATATATTATTGCCGATGATGTACCGACTGGCCCCGGCGAAAATTATCACCTTTCTAAGAATATGAACTTTATTGGTCTTGGTGGCTGCGGTGGTGGTTTATCCGAAAAAATCGCTGTAAAACGCCGTTGGGTTCATCCTATTGCGAATTCAATTCCTTTAGATCAAGCTGCTTTAATTGAACCGTTGGCCGTTGGCTACCATGCGTTTGTCCGCAGTGGAGCAAAAGCTGGTGATGTTGCGTTAGTTGGCGGCGGTGGCCCTATCGGTTTATTGTTATCAGCAGTTTTAAAAGCAAAAGGCATCACTGTCATCATGACAGAGCTAAGTGCGAAGCGAAAAGAAAAAGCTCTCGACACAGGCGTAGCGGATTACATTTTAGATCCCACTGAAGTGAACGTCACAGACGAAGTAATGAAGATTACGGAAAACCGCGGTGTAGATGTTTCTTTCGAATGCACCAGTAACAACAAGGTTTTAGATACTTTGGTTGAAAGCACCAGAGCGACAGGGACAATTGTGATTGTCTCCATTTGGAGTCATCCAGCTACAGTCAATGTTCATAGCGTTGTCATGAAAGAACTGGATATTCGCGGTACGATTGCTTATGTAAACAACCATGCAGAAACCATTAAACTGGTTGAAGAAGGCAAGGTAAACTTAGAACCTTTTATTACTCAAAGAATAGAATTAGATGACCTGATTTCTCAAGGGTTCGATACCTTAATTCACAACAATGAATCCGCTGTGAAAATTATTGTTCGTCCTTAAAACCACCGAATGGTATCAGCTTGTACTCGGTACCATTCTCTTTTTTTCCATATCAAGACGGAAAATAAGTCCTCTAAGTGTTTATTCAAACCTTCTTTCCATCACATAATTAGTCAGTTCCTGACCACGCACAGAAATTTTCTGCTCATTCACAAGCGAAAAGCCAAAGCTCTCAAAGAAAGGGCGTGCGGTAATACTGACATGAGCATAAAGACGAGAAACGTCTCGTTCGTCTGCTAAGCATAAAATATAGTTCATCAACACTCTTCCTATGCCTTGCCCCTGATATTCATGATGACAAAAGAAATGATCAATCAAACCATCTGGCTGTAAGTCGCAATAACCCACAATCACATCATCTAACTCAGCGACTAAAGGTTGGAGGTCCGTCATCTTGTTTTGCCAAACAGACATATCAAAAGACTCTGGCGCCCAAGCCTCAATCTGAGCTTGAGAGTAATCCCGAGCATTCACAACACGAACCGTATTAAAAAATAAATGCCACAGGGCTTCAGCATCGTTAGCTTGATATGGACGAATTTTAATCATGATATTTCCCTATAAAATCTATATTGGTTAATAACGGCATCAATAACATTGCAAATACGACCATCAAAACATTAATGTCACAATAGCTTTGTAGAATGCCCACTTTGAATTGAGCCCTAAGGAACCATTTAATGAAATTTAAAGCTCTATTGCCGTTGCTTTCCGCTGTATTAATTATTGTTTCTACGTTTACCAATGCCGAGACGTTATACGCCGGTAAGGTAACTCAAGTAACGCTTCGTGATTTGATCCCTACTCAACCATCGATCGGATATGATCAGGTGTATTACAAATTGGGACGCTATAAGCTGGATAGTAAGAAAAAATTTGATGAAATCTGTGAAGCAAATGGCCAAAAGGGCTTGGCGCATTTCGATACAAACTCAACACCAAACGATGCCACAAGCTTTCAATGCGATGAACCAGTAGGTTCGCGCCTTAAAGACATGAAAACCATTGTGATTGCCCCTAACGGTCATTACTACTTAACAGATGGCCACCATACTTTAAATGCATTTTGGCATATGCAAGGTGGCGGAGAGCAATTTAAAATAAATGTCGTTGTCGCCAAAGATTATCGTAATCTAACCAATATGAGTCAATTCTGGAACGCGATGATAGCGGATGGCAATACTTGGCTACAAAACAGTAAGGGTAACGACATCACTTATAAAACCTTGCCAACATCACTGGGTATGGAGCATTTCGAAAACGATAAATATCGTTCACTTATGTACTTTTCACGAGATATTGCTTGGGATAAACCTGCAGATCCAGTGCCCTTTCTAGAGTTCTATTGGTCACGAGAACTACGCAAAGACATTGATCTCGATAAGTATGACTTAACCACAAAAGATGGCTATCGCAAAGCGGTCTCTGACGTTAGCCATTATTTAGTTGCCATGAACAACGATGATGTGGGAGGTTCTGGAAAATCAACAAAAGAGATGGGGCAGTTCGATAGCTTTAATGATAAAAACCTAAATAAATTGTTCGATCCTAAAAAAGGCAAAGCGACGTTCATGCTGAAATATAAGAACAATCTATAAGCTCAAACCTTGCTCTTTGTATCACTTGGCGCTTCTTCTAAAGTTTTTTGATAGAAGCGTTATAACAATGTTTGATGCGTTTCAACATTTATATCCAATCGGTCAAAAAATTGAATTTTAAACATCCTCAAATGCACCACATTCCATTAGTTTTATGAATGAAACATGCAAAAAAACCTTATATTTTCCGGTTATTTAGCGCTAATTTAAATGTCATATAAAAACACCATGATCAGTGAGTTTATTTCATCATTTTAGTGAAAATACGTCGTTTGTTGAGCAGAATGTGCGGCCCTATTATCAGTGCACAAACCAACCTGAAGGGGAAAAAACCATGAAAAAAATGGCGACAAAAAACAGCCTACAAAAAATCAAAAAAACACTGGCTCGCGCTTATGCGGTGTACATGATGAAAGGCAGCTTCTACAAACTATCTACTTTCAATATTGGCGGTGTTAGACGTATAAATTGGAGCGGTTGCGACTTATAATTCATCGTTACCTTCTCCTCTTCGATGCTTTGGTAAGTCATGTACGAACTTACCAAAGCCATCAGTAGAGGATAATAAACCGCTGTTCGTAAAAGCCATTTTTTAGTACTCTGCGCTTCCCTATTTACTATGTTGCTTTTATTTCCTCATGCTAAAAAACACGTTAATTTTACTGTCTCTTTTGACTGTAATGCCTTTCCAATTGGCGTTTGCAGCACCTGATTTTGCCATTATTAAAGCCCAAGCCCAATTATCAGACGATACCTATCTAGAAGCCAATACGCTCGAACAACGCCTTCAAGAACAAGGCCAAACATTAGTACATCAGTCTTTAATTCCCTTATCTCAAGTGAGTTATTTTTTAAGCCGCACCAATGGCGTTCAGACTATTGCCATTCGGGGCACCGCAAACCTAGAAAATGCCATGTTGGATTTAGACTTAGAGTTAAAGCCAGACGCTATTCTTGATATAAAACTACATCAAGGTTTTGGCTCTGGCGCAAAAGCCGTTTACGAAGACATCAAACCTTTCCTAGCGAAAGACCAGCCAATTCACCTAACAGGCCACAGTTTAGGCGGTGCTATTGCCGTTATTCTGGCTATGTACTTGCAAAAAGATGGCTATCCAATAGAACAGGTAATTACCTTTGGTCAGCCTAAAGTCACCAATGTTACAGGCGCGAATAAGTTTGATAACTTACCTTTGATTAGAGTGGTAACGCCTAACGACATTGTGCCTTTGGTGCCACCCATTAGCCCTATGCAAATTAGAGACTTAGATATTTTTTGGCACATGGGCGAAGAAGTGATTCTGTTAGAAGAAAAAGAGTTCACCCAAACTAATGGGATTAAAAGCATGTTGCGAGCCACCAAGTTTACAACCTCTATTCCTAGTGACAAAAATCTGTTGGCGCATCAAATGACCACTTATTTAAACCTAATAGAACAGCTACAAACCAACCCGAAAGAAATCCCTTATAAAACCGACCTAAATCTATTTGGCTTTTCGTTCGATTAATCTTAGTCGTCCTCTCGTTACTTTTCAAAACCTCCAAATACGACGTCTGAATAATCATTAGACGTCGTATTCTTGCTTTTCAGAACCAAAAAATAAGCGCTTAGTATTACTTTTTAACAAAAAACCATCACCAACCATCCTCCGATTCAACTCACTTAATATTTCTTCACCTTAAGAAAATCACTTAACTAATTGTTTCTAAATGTTTTTATTGAAAAATCAAACAAACAGATAACTAACTTTTATCAAACAACTATTGACTCTATTAGTAATACATCATACAACTTGTCTGGAAGATAAATGAAATAGCGTTTTATTTTTAAAAACCTATCGTTTTAGCAAGCGAATTTATCTTGCCTCATATACAAAAAAGTTTCTTAAAAGATAAAAATATTAAACAGGATGCTTACTTTATGATCATTAAATCCATTTCAGTGGACGTTTTTACTTTTCTCAGCCGTCGATCAGTAGATACCGCTGGCCATGCTCATCCTGGCGATGAAAAGCAAACCAAAATGGCTATGCTGCGCATAACTACCGAGTCTGGTGACGAAGGTTATGCCTTTGGCCCTCCTGAAGTTATTCGCAAACACATCTTAGATGCCTTTGCTCGAAAAGTACTTATCGGACAAAACGCCATGCACAGAGAGCGCTTATGGCAAGAGCTTGCTCATTGGCAACGTGGCAGTGCTAGCCAATTAACAGACCGTGCCCTCGCATTAGTTGAACAAGCCCTGTGGGATCTTATCGGCCGTAAATTTAACACTCCTGTTTATCAACTACTTGGCGGTTACCGCGATAAAGTATTGGCGTACGGCAGTACCATGTGTGGCGATGAACTTAAAGGCGGCCTAGCAACGCCGGAAGACTACGCAAACTTTGCCGAAACATTGGTAAAACGTGGTTACAAAGCCATCAAACTTCATACTTGGATGCCTCCTGTTTCATTCGCTCCTAGCCCAAAAATGGACATTCGTGCCTGTGCCGCAGTGCGTGAAGCGGTTGGGCCTGACATAGCCTTGATGCTTGATGGTTACCATTGGTATAGCCGTACTGACACATTCAAAATTGGTAAAGAACTAGAACGCCTTAACTTTGAATGGATCGAAGAACCTATGCCAGAAGAGTCCACCGAATCTTATGCTTGGTTAGCAAAAAACTTAGATATCCCTGTGTTAGGACCAGAATCTCTATCTGGTAAACACTTTAGCCGTGCAAGCTGGGTTAAAAATGAAGCCTGTGACATTTTACGTGCTGGCGTAGCTGGTGTGGGTGGTATTGGGCCTTGCATGAAGGTCTCTCACCTTGCTGATTCATTCGGAATGAACTGCGAAATCCACGGTAACGGTGCGGCTAACCTTGCGGTTGTAGGTGCGATTAAGAACTGCGCTTGGTATGAACGTGGCTTACTACATCCGTTCCTAGAATACGATGACGTTCCAGCTTACTTAAATAGCATTGTCGATCCTATGGATAAAGACGGATATGTCCACCTTCCTCAAAGACCTGGTCTAGGTGAAGACATTAACTTTGAATACATCGCTAACAACACGGTAGAAACTTATTAATCAAACCAGATAACAAATGAAACGCCGCTGTCCATTGCTTGAAACAAATGGTTCACACACGTCAGCGGCAATGCTTATCCATTACAAAAATAAAGAGGAAGCAAAATGAACGTTTCAAATCTACTCAAATACTGCGCGCTTTCCATGGCAATCAGTGCAGCGATTGCACCAAGTGCAAACGCTGTTACACCAGACGACCAACTGGTTATCGGTATGAGCATGGACAATTTATTATCGCTAGATCCTGCTTCAGCAAGCGGTCTGGATGTAGTTGGTGTCAACTCAAACTTGTATGACATGTTAGTCGAACTTGCGCCAAAAGATGCGTCACAAATTTCGCCAGCTGTCGCTAAGAACTGGACAATCAGTGAAGATGGCACTCACATCACGTTCCAATTACGTGATGACGTCACTTTCCACTCTGGCAATAAGCTAACGGCACAAGATGTTGCTTGGTCATTGCAACGTGTACTAAAGCTCAACTTAGCTCTCGCCTCCACTTGGAAAACCTATGGTTTTAGTGCCGACAATGTCGAGCAAGCTATCCAAGCAACGGATGATTACACTCTTGAAATAACGCTTCCAGAAAAAACCGACCCTAAATTAATACTATACACATTAGGCAGTTCCCCAAGTGCTTTTATCATTGATAAAAAAGAAGCGTTAAAACACGAAAAAAATGGCGATTTAGCTCACGCGTGGTTAACTACAAACGTGGCAGGGTCTGGTCCATTTGAGCTAAAAGATTGGCGTGCAAAAGATCGCGTTTTAATGAATCGTTTTGATGATTACTGGCGTACGCCGTCTGAAATGAAACGCATCGTCATGCGCCATATGACAGAGTCTCAATCACTACGTCTAATGCTAGAACGTGGCGATATAGATGTTGCCATGGGCATGTCTATTCCTGACATCGAAGCCTTAAAAAAAGACGATGATGTTCGCACTGAAGCAGACATTCGCGGCACACTTTATTACGTTGCTGTGAGCATGAAAGATCCGAAATTTGCTAATAAAAAAGTACGCGAAGCCGTACGCTATTTGATTGATTATCAAGGCATCAATGATTCGATCATGCCAAACTACGGTGTTTTGCACCAACGTCCAGTCAAATTAGGGTTACCAGCAACCCTTCCTGAACCTGGATATGCCTTAAATATCGAAAAAGCCAAAACATTATTGGCAGAAGCCGGTTACCCTGATGGCTTCAAAACTAGCATTAGAGTGCTGTCGCAATTACCTTTCATCAATATCGCCACCAGCGTGCAATCCACACTGGCTCAAGCTGGCATTAATGCTGAAATTATTACCGGTACAGGCAATCAGGTTTATGGCGCGATGCGCGAGCGTAACTTTGAAATGCTAGTCGGTCGTGGTGGCGGCGGTATCGAACCACATCCTCATTCTAACCTGCGCTCATTGGTCTACAACCCAGACAACAGTGACGAAGCAAAACTAACCAATTTCCAAGGCTGGCGCACAGCATTCTACAGCCCAGAAATTAACACTCTGATTGAAACGGCATTATTGGAAAAAGACGCTCAGAAACAAATCAAAATGTATCAGGACGTCCAGAACCTTTATGACACTCAAATTGGCGCCATTTTCCCAATTTCACAAATGGTTGATACCGTTCTACTCAGAACCGATGTGAAGCACTACGAAGGTCACCAAGCCGCTACGACACGACTAAGAGAAGTCACTAAAGAGCGTTAAGGAATGACATTTCCAACTAAAGTATTGGCCTGATTTTGCTAGTACTAGCCACTAAGCACTTAGGTGCTGGTGGCTTATCCTCTTTATTTTTGGAGACTTATTTTGCTTACTTTCCATTTATCTAACTCGCGCATTAAGCGCGTTCTTGGCGGCCTAAGCTCCGTCGCCATCACCCTATTGGGGCTGCTTGCATTGACGTTTTTTATCGGTCGGGTCATGCCTATCGATCCGGTTCTTTCCGTTATCGGGCCCGATGCTGATAACTCAACGTATGAGCAAGTTTATCAAGAAATGGGTCTAGATAAGCCCATCTACGTTCAGTACTTTTATTATTTGAATGATCTTGCTCATGGTGATTTTGGCAACGCCCTACTCACTGGCCGTCCAGTCATAGAAGATATTGCACGTGTCTTTCCAGCGACCTTAGAACTTGCCACGGTTGCCATTATCTTTGGTATTTTTATCGGCATTCCTTTAGGCGTATACGCTGCCGTCAATAAAGGGAGAACGGTGGATCATATCATTCGTGTTATCAGTCTATTTGGCTACTCAACACCTGTATTCTGGGTCGGCATGATAGGCCTGATCATATTTTACGCTTGGCTTAATGTTGTTGGCGGTTCAGGTCGTGTCGATTTAGCCTACGATGGTTTTGTCGATCCAGTCACTGGCATGTTGCTAATTGATTCAGCCCTAGCAAAAGATTGGGATGTTTTTCAAAGCGCCATCAAGCACATTATTTTACCTGCCTTTATATTGGGTTTAAACGCAGTGTCGTTTATCACTCGTATGACGCGTAGCTTCATGCTAGAGCAACTTTCACAAGAGTACATTTTAACCGCTCAAGTTAAAGGTTTACCTAAACATGTAGTCATCTGGCGTCATGCATTTCGCAATATTCTCGTGCAATTGCTCACTATTATTACTCTATCCTATGGATCCCTATTAGAAGGTGCGGTGTTAATTGAAACTGTCTTTGCTTGGCCAGGGTTTGGTCAATATCTCACCAGTAGCCTCTTACTTGGTGATATGAATGCCGTTGTTGCCTCAGTATTACTCATTGGTCTTATCTTTATTTCAATGAACTTGCTGACAGATTTGCTTTATCAAGTATTCGATCCGAGGACACGAAAATGATTACAAACTCTACTATGGCGCCATCCGCCACCTCAAAATCAGCCAGTGCTAGCATGCTGATGCTATTACAAACGCTAGCACACGGCTGTAAACGAATTATTCGTAATCCTTTGACCGCAGCAGGGCTTGTTGTCGTGATGTTATTGCTTATCGTTGCGATGTTCGCACCATGGATTGCAACACACAACCCTCTTGCTCAGGAACTTAGTAACAGTTTGCAAGCGCCTAGTTCCGAACATTGGTTTGGTACCGATGAATTCGGTCGCGATATCTTTAGTCGCCTTGTTTATGGCTCTCGCATTACTTTATATATCATTACCTTAGTCACTGTTATTGTCGGCCCAATAGGCTTAGCCATTGGAACGATTTCTGGTTACTTCGGCGGTATAATCGATACCATATTCATGCGTATAACCGATATCTTTATCTCTTTCCCTGGACTAATACTTGCGCTTGCTTTTGTGGCGGCATTAGGGCCTGGCTTAGAGCATGCGGTGATTGCCATTGCCTTGACCAGCTGGCCGCCAATCGCCCGTTTGGCTCGTGCAGAAACCCTGCAATTGCGCAAAGCGGATTACATTGTGGCCGTTCAGTTACAAGGTGCATCTTCTACTCGTATCATTTTCCGTCATATTGTTCCTATGTGTTTATCCTCCGTTATTGTGCGTCTTACCATGAACATGGCGGGGATTATTTTGACAGCCGCTGGCTTAGGTTTCTTAGGTTTAGGGGCACAAGCACCACTACCTGAATGGGGTGCAATGATCTCCACTGGCCGTAGTTATATGTTAGAAAACTGGTGGCTTGTCGCCGCTCCTGGCGCTGCAATTATGCTTGTCAGTCTAGCGTTCAATTTACTTGGCGATGGTCTACGTGACCTACTCGACCCTAGAAACTAAAGGCGTGCTTTCTTATGCAAAATACAAAGTTAGAAGTCAAAAATCTCCAAATTAGTTTCTCTCATGAAGGGAGCCAAGTGAATGCGGTACGCGACGTATCCTTTACGCTAGGACAAGAGAAGCTCGCTATTGTAGGAGAATCAGGTTCAGGCAAATCCACGGTAGGACGCAGTTTATTAAAGTTGCATCCTAAAAATGCCACCGTTGAAGCAGAAAAACTGCTGTTTGGTGATATTGACTTGTTAAATGCCAACGAAAAAACCATGCGCGATATTCGTGGTCGTCGTATATCAATGATAATGCAAGACCCAAAATACTCGCTGAATCCTGTTATGAAAGTAGGCGACCAAATTGCCGAAGCCTATTTAGCCCATTACAAGGTAAGCAAAAAAATCGCACAAGAAAAAGCCTTAATCATGCTTGAAAAAGTTCAAATCCGTGATCCTAAACGGGTCTATTCGCTCTATCCTCACGAGGTTTCTGGGGGTATGGGGCAGAGGGTTATGATTGCTATGATGCTGATTCCTGAGCCAGAAATTATCATTGCCGACGAGCCAACGTCTGCCCTTGATGTATCAGTGCAACGCCAAGTACTGAACTTACTTGATGAGCTGATCAGCGAGCGAAACATCGGACTGATCTTTATCAGTCACGACCTCGATCTGGTACGCAATTATTGTGATCGCGTACTCGTTATGTATGCTGGTCGTGTCGTGGAATCTATCAAAGCCAGTGAGCTGGAAAATGCTCAACATCCTTACACTCAAGGTTTGCTAAAAGCACCACCAAGAATAGGCGATATTCGCAACCGCCTCCCTACTTTAGAGCGAGATCCTAGCTGGTTATATAATTGAGGGCGTTTTTATGAACATGATAAACATTGAAGGGCTCGACCTATCTTTTGGTACGGGCGCAAACGAAAGCAAAATTTTGCATGACGTAAACATCCAGATTCAAGCAGGCGAATCTTTTGGTCTAGTGGGTGAATCTGGCTCTGGAAAAACCACTGTCCTACGCTGTCTGGCAGGACAATACAATCATTGGTCTGGGCAGCTTTCTGTTAATGGTAATCGTCTGTTACATAAGCTCGACAAAAAACGCTGCATCGATATGCAAATGGTCTTCCAAGATCCGTATGGGTCTTTACACCCAAGACACAGCATTGAAACCGCACTTGCTGAACCGTTAAAAATTCACAAAATGGATAATAGAGACGAGCGAATTAGCACTATACTCAAAAAAGTGGGACTGGATGACAGCTTCCGTTACCGCTCACCGCACCAACTGTCTGGTGGTCAGCGTCAGCGCGTTGCTATTGCCAGAGCCTTGATACTTGAGCCTAAAATCTTGTTGTTAGATGAACCAACTTCAGCATTGGATGTGTCTGTTCAAGCAGAAATCCTCAACTTACTAAAAGACTTAAAAGAAAAAGAAGGTCTGACTTATCTAATGGTGACTCATGATCTTGGTGTGGTGACTTATCTATGTGATCGCATTGCCGTTATGCAAAATGGTCATATTGTCGAAACCATTTCATCATTGAATCTTGCTAACCATGGTGCCTCAGAGCCTTATACGCGAATGCTTTTGGATTGTTGTTATCACACAGAAACGACACAGAGTTCAGAAGCATTAAGTGCCTAATCAAGGCTTATTATTAATATCTTCAAGCGCTCGGTAAACGAGCGCTTTTTTCAATAAATTTCATTTCCGCCTCCACCTATATGTGAATGCAAGCATGCATGCAGTTTGTAAAACGATGCGTTCCGCATCCCGTCATACTTAATTAAGCATAACCAGTTAAAAAGAATAATAAGAAGCGTTATCATTAACACCGCTTATTATCCTACTAAAACACTTCTGCGTTGTTGATTACTTGTTGCTCAGTAACAACCATACAGCTGCTATAGATATTCAAACCAAAGGAATTCGTTATGTTGCTTAATCGCCCCTCTTTTAAGAAAATCTTGCTCTGTGCCTGCATTACGGCTTCATTAAATGCTTTTGCTGGTGAACATAACGTCACTACAAAATATGGCGAAGTAAAAGTTAATAATGAAGTGAAGCGCGTCGTCACCTTGTCTGAAGATGCCCTAGACAGCGCAATTTCACTGGGTGTGAAGCCTCTAGGCGCTATTGCGACTCGTGGTGGAGATTCTGTAGCAGAATACATTCAACAACGCGCTAGTGGCGTTAATATAGTAGGCACTTCTCGTCAAAACAACTTAGAAGCCATTGCAGCACAGCGTCCAGATTTGATTTTAGCGTCGGCGAACTTACCTCAGGATCAATACAACATCTTGTCTAAAATTGCGCCAACTATCGTCCCTCTTTCCCCTGGAATGGTATCTGATAGCTGGATCACGGTGGCCAAAGTGTATGCACAAGCACTAAACAAAAGCGAGCAGATGGATGACATCCTGAATAACATAAAAGTTCGTGAAAACGCCCTGAGAAATGTCATTACTGCAAAACTACCAAAAGACGAACGCTCTGCAACATTAGCGCGCTGGATGCCACAAGGCCCTATCGTAATGTCATCACAGATTTTCTCTACTGATGTTCTCGCAGCAACTGGGTTTATCATCAACGATGCAGGCGTGATAAAAGAAGGCCGCCCCCATAGTAGCCCTCTTAGTTTAGAGAATTTATCTAAAGTCGACAGTGACTGGTTGTTCTTAGCAACGCTAAATACTGAAGGTAAAGACGCACTTGAAGCAGCCAAAACTTCCCCCTCTTTCTCACGTCTTAATGTTGTAAAAGAAGACAAAGTTTTTTCAGTAAATGGCCAATTATGGACGAGCGCTGCTGGCCCGCTTGCTGCCCATGCCATTCTTGATGACATTCAAAATATCATTGATAGCACAATAAAATAATTAGACAAATAACCTAGATGATTAGTTGGTTTCATATACCTCCCGCACAACGCCCCTTGTTTAGCGTATTTGTGTCAGCACTTTTAGTGTTGGCACTTTGCTGTATCTGCAGTTTATTGTTTGGCGCTGGCGGCTTAAGTTTACAAGCTTCTTTCCGAACACTACTCGGCAATGGTTCCGCAGACGATCAATTCACTGTCTTTCATTTACGCGCAACCAGAACAGTCATTGGCTTGTTTATTGGTTTAACACTTGGCATTGCTGGTGCTTTAATGCAGGCTGTAGCACGCAATCCATTGGCTGAACCTGGTTTACTTGGCGTTAGTGCTGGAAGCTCCCTTGCAGTTGCCATTACTTTGGTTCTAGGTGCCAGCACGGCAACATTAACGGTTGGTATTGCCCAATTTGGCGCTTTGCTAGGCTGTTTGTGTGTGCTTAGCGTCGCTCGAATGCAAGGACAGCAAAACGACCCAATTCGCCTAGTTCTGGCTGGCGCCGCGCTTTCAAGTCTGTTACTCGCTGTAACTTCTCTATTGTTACTATTTGACCAAAGAGCCGCCGATGAAATTCGCTTTTGGGTAACAGGCAGCGTTGCAGGTAGAGACACCGACACCCTATTATCGGTTTTGCCTTCCATGCTAATTGCGGGACTTTGTATCTTATACGCAGTAAAGCCTCTGGCATCATTAGCACTAGGTGAGCGAGTTGCCATTGGCTTGGGACACAAGCCGCAACGTATCCGCGCTGTTGTCATTGTAGCCGTTGCTTTACTCGTTGGTGGTGCAACCGCGATTGCTGGTCCCGTTGCTTTTATAGGCCTAGTGGTTCCTTTTGCGGCACGCGCTTTGGTTGGGCCAGATATTCGCCGTACTTTATGGCTATGTTTACCACTCGGACCGATTATTGTGATTTCTGCAGACGTCGTATCACGCCTTGTTGCTCAACCAGCCGAAATGCCATTAGGAGTATTGACCGCCATTATTGGTGCCCCTGTACTACTGTTGATTGTGCGATCTCGAAGAATGCCTACCTTATGATGAATCAAAGTCTCTCCCTTCCTAATAACGAAGAAAACCCTACAGCACCAAGCGGTCATCGCTTATTGTCTCGAGGTCGTCATCTGACGCTATTGATCGAGAAACAAGCAGTTATCCGCAACACTTGGCTACTAATCCTGTTATCAGTCGCTTGTATTGCAACACTTGGTATTGGCACCATGCCAATCTCACCAAAAGATGTTATTGCCGTATTATTTGGCCACGGCAATCCGATGAGCCAGTTCATTGTGCAAGATTTACGTTTACCACGTTTATTGGCTGCACTATTTACTGGAGCTGCTTTCAGTTTGGCTGGCTGTTTAATGCAAACCATGGCTAGAAACCGCTTAGCGACACCAGGCATAATTGGCATAGATAACGCTGCGATGGCATTCGCTGTGTCGTCAGTGGTTGGTATGGGGGTTTCGCTCGCGCCTTCTGCTATGGCATTGGCTGGTGCTGCAACAGCAACCGCTTTGGCATTTGGCCTTGCTGGTGGCAGTGGCACGCGGGGCTATCGCTTCATCGTTGCCGGTATCGGCATTGGTGCCATTGCGGGTGCGGTAACGCAATTACTATTAAGCCAAGTCAGTATCGATGTGGCAAACAGCGCCTATCCTTGGACGGTTGGTAGCTTGAGTGCTCGCGATCCTATGATGGTCAAAGTGTTAGGCATTGGGCTTGGCATCTGTTTAGTAGCTTGCTTATTTTTGGCCTCTCAGTTTGCTTTGATGCCCTTTTCCGACCAAGTCATTACAGGTCTTGGCGCAAATATCAAACACATTCGAATCACCGCTTTAGTTTTGTGTATCACACTAACCGGCCTTGCCGTTGCGGTAGCTGGCCCTGTCGGCTTAGTTGCCTTGGTTGGCCCTGAGATCGCTAGAGTTCTGGCACGTTATCGTGGTATTCCCTTGATAAGCTCTGCACTCACTGGCGCCTTGGTGATGATTCTCGCTGATCTATTTGGTCGAACGGTATTGTCACCAATAGAATTACCCGTTGGTATAGTCACTGCCGTTATAGGTGGTCCTTACTTAATTTGGATACTTATACGACGCACTTCAAGGACTTCGTTATGACGGCCACGTCTCTACAATTTAAACAGACATCTGAAATAAACAACCTAGCTCGTCTCGGGGCTGAAAGGCTCACCCTAAAACATGGCAAAACCAGCATTATTGAAAATCTAGATGTTTCTCTTCCAGAAGGGAAAGTCACTGCTATTGTTGGGCCAAATGGCTGCGGTAAATCCACCTTGTTAAATGGCTTATCTCGCGTTCATTCACCAAGTTCTGGGGTTGTACTGCTCGATGGAAAAGACATTCATTCTCTTCCTTCCAAAGAAGTCGCTAGACGACTCGCACTATTACCACAAGACACTTTAGCACCGGATGGCATTACCATTGAAGAATTGATTCGCTTTGGCCGTCACCCCCACCAAAGTCTACTAAAACAATGGGCTATGGATGACCAACAAGCCATCAACTACGCTTTAAACGCTGCCGATTTAGAAGGGCTTAAAGATCGATTACTAGACACGCTCTCTGGCGGACAACGCCAACGAGCTTGGATTGCCATGTCAATTGCACAAGAAACGCCTTTGCTCTTGTTAGATGAGCCAACTTCAGCGCTGGATTTAGGGCATCAGATTGAAGTCTTCGAGCTAATACGCAATTTATCAAGACAAGGCAAAACTCTCGCTATGGTAGTTCATGACCTACCAAGCGCTTGCCGGTATTCGGATCATATTATTGCTATGAAAAAAGGCGAGATAATCACCCAAGGCAGCCCAAAAGAGGTGATGACAAAAGAGCTAGTGCGTGAATTATATGGCGTTGAATGCGACCTGATTCCAGATCCGATGACTGGCAGCCCGATTCTTATTAATATGAAGCGAGTTAGAAACTAGTTTTTTAGTTTCTGGAAGTAAAATGAACTTTCAACGCCCTTTAGCTATCTCTTTACTAAAGGGCGTTTAATCTAAGTAAACACCTCTAATTATAGAATTTTTCTTGATCAATCCGTCCAGCTTTCATTGTAACCGCATGGTCACACATGTAATCCACTACATCAGGATCATGACTGACCATCACCATGGTTAAATCTCGCTTGGCTTTTAAATCATTTAATAGATTCAGAATTTCCGCCTGCACAGACATATCCAAGGCTGACGTGGGTTCATCTAATAACAAAAGCTTTGGTTCCAGCAACAAGGCACGAATAATCGCTACTCGCTGACGCTGGCCGCCAGACAATTGATGGGGATATCGATCAATCATGTTTTCAGCTAAACCAACCTGCTTAAAACCTTCACTCAAACGATCATCAATATCTTGATAACCCAGCAATTTCAAAGGTTCTGACAAAGCACGACGCAGACGATGTTTCGGGTGCAAAGAAGCATAAGGATCTTGAAATACCATTTGCACACGACGGCGCAAGTCACCAGTGAACACCTTGCCAGCACTCAATGGCTGATCCAACATGTTTATACTACCGCTCCAATGCGGATTTAACCCAGCCAACACCCAAAGCAAAGTCGACTTACCACATCCAGAAGGGCCAACCAAACCAAAGCACTCGCCAGCTTTAACAGTCAAATTTACGTCATGAACAACGGTATTACGCTCCGAGCCTTGAACATGACTGATACTGACGTCATTTAATTCGATCAAGTTCATCGAGCGGCTCCTTCGGTTAAGCTGGCTATCTGTTTCCGATCCAAGATAGGCAATGATTCCCCTCGTTTATCAATATTCGGACGACATGACCACAAGGTTTTCGTATACGGATGTGACGCGTTGGATAATTCAGATGCCGCCAACTGGTCAATCAACTGACCTTGATACATAACCAATACCCGCTCGCAATAATCGGCCACTTGTTGCAAATCATGACTAATCAATAACAAGCCCATATTGCGCTCTTCAACCAAGGAAGAAATTAACTCTAAGACCTGATCTCTCACCGCATGATCTAGTGCCGACGTCGGTTCATCAGCAATCAAAAACTGCGGATCATTGATCAAAGCTATTGCTAACATCACTCGCTGCCCCATTCCGCCTGACAACTGATGAGGATACATCTTGCGTAGTTGGGCTGGATTCGGTAAACCGACGGCATCCAGCATATGCTCGACTTTTTCGATTCGCACTTTTTTCGATAAAGACTGATGTAGCACCAAAGGCTCAGCCACTTGTCGGCCAATATTTTGTGTCGGATTCAACGCGTATTTAGGATCTTGCAGCACCATAGCAACTTGCTTGCCACGCAATTGATTCCATTGTCTTTGATTATAAGGCAAGACGGCTTCGCCAAGCAGTTCAAAGCGATCCGCCTGAACGTGTAAAGAATCTGGTAGCAATCCCATTAACGAACGTGCGGTAAGTGATTTTCCTGAGCCAGATTCTCCAACAAGCGCAACCCGTTCACGCCCCATCGAAAAATCAATGCCTTTGACCAATTCTGTGCCGTCTTCCAAACCAATTTTCAGGCTCTCGATGCAAATCAAACTTGAATTATTTGTCATGACGAGGATCCATTTTATCTCTAAGTCCATCACCCAGCAGGTTAAAAGCAAGGCTAGCGAACAAAATAGCAAAACCGGGCACCGCAGCAACCCACCATTGATCAAATATCACGCGGCTACCGCTGGATACCATAGACCCCCACTCTGCCGTCGGCGGCTGAATGCCCATACCTAAAAAGCCAAGACCAGCTGCAGCAAGAATAATCCCCCCTAAATTCAGCGCAGCTCGAACAATCGCACTCGGCAAAACCAAAGGTAAGATATGACCCACAATCAAACGCAAACCTGTTACACCTTGCATTCTAGCCGCTGACAAATAATCACTGCGGCGAATAGACAAGGTTTCTGTTCTCGCTTGTCGCGCAAATGAAGGCCAACTAGTAAACGCCAAAGCTAATGCGCCATTCATTAAGCCTGGTCCTAAAATAGAAACCAAAGCCAATGCAATAACCAAACTAGGTAAAGACATAACAATGTCAGTAATACGCATCAAGATGCGCTCGACCCAACCGCCAAAATAGCCTGCAAAAATGCCCACAGCCAAGCCAATAGGAACCGTTAGAATGACAACCAAACTTACTAAAATAAGTGTTGGGCGAGCACCAAATAAGACGCGGGAGAATAAATCGCGGCCAAAACGGTCAGTACCAAACCAATGCACGGCATCGGGAGCCAATAATCTGTCTTGGATATTTTGAACATTAGGATCAAAGGGTGATAAAAGCGGCGCGAGCAAAGCCAAGCCTAATAGCATCATCACCATGATCAAGCCGATATTAAAAGTATTCAACCAGCGAGGTAGCCGAAAGCGACGCTTCTTCTGTACTGTATGAGGGGTAAGGTTATTTGTTGAATCCATCATCTTGTTCTTGGGTCCACCCATTGAGTGAGTGCGTCGGCAAACGTATTTAGCAAAATAAAGCAGGTACCAATTAATAACGTTGAACCTAATATCGCAGAAATATCCGAAGCAAATAATGCACTGGTTAAGTAACGACCAAGCCCAGGCCAAGCAAATACCGTTTCTGTTAATACGGCACCTTCTAACAAGCTTGCATAAGACAAAGCCAGAATTGTGATTAAAGTGCCTAATACGTTAGGAAAGACGTGCACCACTAGAATTCGAAGACGACTTGCGCCCTTAGCTTGCGCCAAAATTACATATTCCTTATTGGTTTCTTCTAGCATGACAGCACGCAACAATCGCGTAATCGACGCCATAGACAGTAGCGCCAGTACCGCCACAGGTAACCATAAATGCGCAATCGCATTTTTAATTATTTCCACATCCCCACTACGAATGGCATCGACTAAAATAAAGCCGCTGTTTTGCGTCATCGTATAGGTATAAATATCGTCTAATCGGCCAGGCCCTGCTGACCAATGCAAAGTGGCATAAAACAATAATAGCCCCAATAAACCAAGCCAAAAAACGGGTACAGAATAACCCAGCAAGGACACAAATCGCGCCAAATGATCCATCCAACTACCTGGCTTATACACCGCCATTCCAGCAAGCAAAATACCAAAGAAAGCACCGAAAAACATGGCACAGGTTGCCAGCTCAATCGTCGCTGGAAAAGTGCGCATCAAATCACTAACGACTGGTTGCTGAGTTAACTGAGAAACACCCAAATCGCCCTGAGATAATCGCCCCAAGTAATGAAGAAATTGCATTGGTAAAGGCTGATCTAAACCTAATTCATGACGAGCCTGTTGGTACGTCGCCTCACTGGCATGATCTCCTACTAGCTGCAAAACAGGATCAACTGGTGCAGCACGAGACAATATAAAGGTAAAAACCAGCAAGCCGAATAAGGTCAGCGCCAATGAAACAAGGCCGCTCGCTAGAGTCTGGACGCGGCCTATCCAAAGTCGGCGCGTTTTCGCGCCGACTGACAGTGTTGAAGCGCTCATTGTTTAGAGGTGCCCATTATTTAGAAACGTTCTTGTAATAAACCATATCTGGCATGATGCCCTGTACGTAGCCTTGCAAGTCTTCTCGAATCGCAACTAGCTTTTTGTTTTGCAAGCCAACAACAATAGGTGAGCTTTCACGAACTTTTTTCTGCAAGGCTTGGTACATTTCAGTACGTTTTGCTTCATCTGTTTCAGCACGAGCCGCAATGGTCATCTTGCTTAATTCAGGAATCTGCCAGTTAGCACGCCATGCTAGCGTTTTAGAACCATTTTCAGGGTTATACGCAAACGCTGATGCATTGGTGTTTGGATCAAAATAGTCTGGGCCCCAAGCAGTCACTGTGGCTTCAAAATTATGACTATTCACTTCACTAGAAACCTGACTACTAATGCCCGGAATCAATTCCACTTTAATACCTGCACGCTCAAAACTCGCTTGCAAAGCTTGCGCCACATCCAAATACGGCGGCTGATTACTGACAATTAACTTGAAGTGAGGGTTTTTAATGCCCGCTTCTTTCAGGATGGCTTTCGCTTTTTCTGGATCATAGCTGTATGGCTGATCAGTCAACGCACCATTGAAACCAACTGGTAAAAACGATTGCTGAACTTGAAACTGACCGCGCATCAAATCAACACCAATACCTTTGTAGTCAAACGCCCAATGTGCGGCTTCCCAAAATTTTGGATTGCCCAAATCTGGGTTATTTTCCACCTTGGTATTAAACAAAATGTAGTACAAAGAAGCATAAGGTAAAGCCAAAGTTTTCACGCCTTTTTTACCTTGCAATGATTGAAACTGATCCGAACCTAAATTACGGGCAATGTCTGCATCACCTTGCTCAATCAATAACTGACGAGTTGCCGCATCAGGCACATTCTTCATCAAAATCAAATCTAGCTTAGGCGCGCCACCTGGCGAAGTTTTATTCGCAGACAACACCAAGGCTTCATGGGGAATGTATTGTTTAATCTGAAAAGGACCACTACCCGCTGAATGATTATTCAACCAAGCATGACCAAGATCGCCGTTCTCAGCATTCGCCATTGCGGTCTTCTCATCAACAATAGAAGACGCAGGTGCAGACAATAGGCTCAATACAAATGAAGGTCCAACACTCACATCCCAAGTAATTTTCACTTTATCATCGGCAATTTTCTGAATGTGATTATCAACATTGTCTTTATCCCAACCCAATTGGGTCAAAATAAACGACGGCGCTAGATTAAGCTTAACCACGCGCCCCAAAGAAAAGACAACATCTTCTGGACGAACTGGATTACCACTAGCGAACTCCGCACCTTTGCGCAGAGTTAACGTTAAACTGTTGGATGTTGATTCCCAACTAGACGCCAAAGTAGGCTCCAGACTGGTTGGATTTTGTGGGTCAGATTGAACCAAACGTTGATAAACATTGGTAAAGGTTTGTACTGAGGTTAATTCAAAACCTTGTGCTGGATCTAAGCTGGTAACATCGTCTAATGATTGTGCCACAACTAAGGCATTTGGTGGCGTTGCTGCAAAAGCAGAAAAGCTACTGGCACAAACCAGCAAACTTGTTGCTAATAGTTTTTTCATAAATATAGCATCCTGATAATCGGTTCATTGTATGTAAAATAATGAATGTCAAAGAATAAGCTAAAACAATAGCCATGTTATCTATATAAAAATATAGATCTCTTTAGTAATTAAAATAAGTGGATTTTTTAGAGTTATTGTTTGATGTTCTTGTTTTAGAGTGATCAGACCGCTTTATCTAACAAAATTAAGCAGTAGAGCACACAAAATTTATGCTCTGGCTGACATGATAACAATCTAAACATAAAACAGATAATCAGCATTACTGATAAGCTTATTACCTGATAACCAACATCAAACTGCATAAGTAAAAAACGCCCAATGCAATACATCGAGCGTTTTTTATAACTAAAGATAGAACCTAAACCTGATTACTATACAAGGCCTACTTGAAAGGCACTACAAACGTAATCCAATGGGCAAACTTTCACCAACTAAGGCATTAAGTTCGTCGCTGTTAATCTCAATTTGGCTTTCTAAACGCTCAAGCCATTGAGCTGGGCATTTGTCTTTTTTGAGTTTGTTCGCCACTTTTTTGCGTAAAGCGCTGAGTTTATCGGATTCACCAACGCTGACTTGGCTCATCAGAACGGCTGCCAAACCTGCTTGCTTACGCTTTTTCCAATCTTCTTTAAGCGTAACTTCTAGGATAGGAAAGAGCTTATCCTCAGCAATTCTTTGCTCTTGCTTACCAGATAAAAGATGACGAGAAGCTATGCGCCCTATCGTCCACCAAGCCGTGTCTGGCTCAGAAGTTTTCTGCAAACGCTTTAGTAACCAATCTATTGCGGTGGTTTTATCTTCATTTGATAAACTCTCTAACGCACCAACCAAACGAATTAAATCGTCACTGGACTTAGTGGTCAGAGCTTTCATCTTGTCACGAGAACGCTGCCCTGTTGGCGAATAGTATTGGCTAAATTGTTTGAACAAGTACGTTTGTTGTTCAATAGATAAACCGCCTGCGATACGGCGATATAAGGTCCAGTACTGCCCCCAAACTGGCGCGGTGTCGAACTGAACACCAGCTTTAGTGGCATTCACCACTTGCTGTACACGAGCCAAGTCATCCATAGCGCCAAAGCCAGGGCGAAGACAGTAGCCCATCAACTGCAACCATTGACGCTCATGTTGAGCACTTTTGGTCCGACCAGATTTAAGACTTAAAAGCTTATCGACCAAACGTCGCGATGTGGCAAGGTTCCAATCATCACGATTACCCAGTAACTGATCCAAATCCTGCTTAAGGGATTTTACCAAATCAGGATTTTGCTTTTGACCCGTGCTAGAAAAACACTTCGCTAAATGCTCTTCCGCTTGGCCCATATTGGCATGCAGTAAACCGCTTTCATCAGATTGCTCAGAGTCTTGCGAAGAGCTGACTTGAGTTGAAAAATCTAAACGCCACTGGTCTTTCTGGTTGTTGGCGTTTAACACTACTTGCAACACACCCACTTCGGTCATTTGCACCGATAGTGTTACCGCCATTTCTTGCGAATCGATGGAGCCATCCAGCTCGGTCATCAAGGTAGAAATGTAATGCAATCCAACTTGATCGCGAACGTTACCGACAACACAATCAATATGATCGTCAGAGCGATACAAAGGGAACTGCACTTGCTGACCAAGAGTGACAAAGAACTCTTGTTCTAAGCAAATGGCTTCACTTTTTAAAGTACCTTTTGGCAAGATACCAACGAATTGATCCTCGCCAACTTTTAAATACAAGCTGTGCGCCACGCCACTTTCAATGCGTGTACTTTCGCCTGCCAAAGCGTTTAAATACATGGCGGCGCCTTTGGCAACCGCATCGTCAGGTTCTTCTGCAGAACAGGCAAGAATAGGCTCAGAAGACCAAATATTCAGCTGCTCTAATAAGCGAGCTTTTAACACAGGGCTATTAAACAAACCGCCGTTAAACAACACGGCATCAGGCATAGCCGAGCCAGTTGCCGCTTCGATTACTGCTTTATGTTGCTGTAAAAATGCCGCTAAATGCCGCGTAAACGCAGGGTCTGACTCATAAGGCAAGCCCAAGGTGTGCATGGCATAATCGCTCTTTTGCACCTTTTCATCCTGATTAACCAAAGGAAAAAACCCACTACGAATTTGTTCCAACAAGGTTTCTCTTGATACATCAAATTTTTGCGAACCACCAATTAAACGACTACCACCACCAAGTACGGTGATACTTAACGATTCCGGTGCGTCTTTACCTAATAAGGTTTCTTTAGCTTGACGAGTTTGCTGAACCAAAGCCGCTAAACGCGTAGCAGATAACGCAGATATCTGCTTAGGATCTAACTGAAACGCCAAGGCTTGATCAAGGTTATCGCCACCAAGCAACAGATGTTCACCTACTGCGATACGCTTAAGAGAAACACTTTTCGCCTTGCTTGATGTAGGCTGAATAGCAACCAGACTAAAGTCACAGGTACCACCACCTATATCGACCACCAAGAGCATTTTTTTATCAGCTAACGCAGCGAGCTTTTCGTCATCGCTGATGTAGTGATAACAAGCCGCTTGCGGCTCTTCGAGAAGATATAAATCGTTTAGACCGGCCAGTTTGGCTGCTTCCAAGGTTAACGCTCGCGCTTCTTCATCAAACGATGCCGGCAAGGTTAACGCTATGGATTGAGATTCTAACGGTGCATCAGCAAAGCGATGATTCCAGCTCTGCTTAATATGTAATAAAAGAATCTTACTCGCCTCGAGTGGGCTGAGCTTTTTAGAAAATTCGCTCGCCCAAGGCAAAATCGGCGAACGACGATCTACCTGACGATGGCTTAACCAGCTTTTCGCACTTTGTACTAATTGCCCAGCTCGACGCTGGCCTAAAGCTAACGCTCCAACACCAACGATTCGTTCTTTATCATGGTGACGCCAGGGCAAAACTGGATCAATTTTACCCATCTCATCTGACGCCAACACATAAATTGCACTCGGTAAATAAGTAAACTCTTGTACCGAGCCATCCGCCATCACTTGCGGAATAGGCAGCAAAGCTGGCGCATTTGCATTCGAATGTTCCGCTACGGGAACGTAAGAGACGACACAATTAGTTGTCCCTAAATCGATCCCAACTCGATAAGCAGAATGAAAAGCTGGTTGTGCCATGGTTTAAGACTCCCTAACTTGAAACTCAATTGTCCAACTTAGGTCAGATTGGGTATCGTGCGCTTGCAATAGCAACAACCCCAACTCGGTAACACGAGCAGTTAAATATACTCGCACCATGTCACCCGCTTGATAATGACCCGCATCTAAACGAACCGACAAAGGATTCAATTCATCGAGTTGCGCAACCGAAAAAGACGCAATAACTTTACCGACAGATTGCGCTTCGCTGTTTTTTGATTGGAAGAAACGGAAGGTCACGCTTTCACCTACAACCAGTGAAAACTCATTCGGCAGCATTTGCTCTTCAGAGCCTTCTTCCAAACCAAAAGGTGCTACACAGATAGCGTCCACTGGTGGTGCCATACCTGGAATCGCAGGCATTGGGCTGGCCACCCCAATGTAATAGTTAGCAGCTAAACCACTTTTAACTTTAACACCGCCCTCTGCTTGCACTTGGGCATAGTAAGTCGCGCCTTTGGCAACCGCGTGATCCAAATGTGATGGTGTCAACATGGTTAATTTTCTGCCGCTCAACGACTCAGACAACATTACATCCAAACGAGTTTCTATCGTGCTGCGAATCGCATTGGCGTTAAACACACCGCCGTTTAGCAAAATCTTCGTAGGCGTCACATCATGTTGAGCTAAGAACTCACTGATATGACGGGTAATCGCTGGATCACCTTCGTAATCCAAATTGATCGCACTAAAACCACTGCGTGCTGTTTTTTGAGCTTGCTCACCTAATTGCACTTGCGGGAAGAAACCATCAATCAAAAGCTGCTGCACATCGTTTTGCGTCAAGGTCGCTTTAATGCTGTTATTGAACAAGCTACGACCGCGACTTGGCACAACAACGCAGACTTCTTCTAGATCAGCATTGGATAGCAAACGTTCTTTCGCTTCACGGCAAGCTTGAGTCAAACCGCTGATTTGCCAAGGTTCAAGATTAGTTCCATTTTGTGCTAATTGAGCAGCCAAATGGTAGGTCAACGTCAAATCCATGTTGTCGCCACCAAGTAAGATATGACGACCAACCGCCACGCGCTCGAGGCCAAGAGCACCCTCTTGTTCGATTGCTTTGATCAAGGATAAATCTGTCGTGCCACCACCCACATCGACAACCAAAATATGCTCGTTCACCTCTAGGCTTTCTGACCAATTTTGTTGGTCACTCAACCATGCGTAAAACGCGGCTAATGGCTCTTCGATCAAGCGAGCACGCAAGCCAACTTTTTCAGCCGCTTGCTCGGTGATAGCGCGAGCCGCAGGATCAAATGAGGCTGGCACAGTAATGACGACTGTTTGCTCAGTAATCGGCGCATTAGGAAATTGATTTGCCCAGGCACTGACTAAATGCGCTAGCAAGGTTTCCGTGACTTGCGCTGGAGAGACTTTTTCGACTTCTTCCAATGCATCCACTGGCAAAACCGCTTCATCAGCACTAACACGAGAATGGCACAACCAGCTTTTAGCGCTTTGCACCAATCGTCCAGAAGATTTTGCGCCCAATTCACGAGCCAATTGACCCACAATGGAAGGCGCTTTGCCCCAAGCCAATTGCAGATCGCTTTCTAAAAATTCAGTTTTATGGGGAAAATACACAAAAGATGGTAATAAAGGACGAGCATCCACTTGGCCTGCCGCAATAAACTGCGGAATCGCCAATTGTTGAATACGCCCGACTTGATTAGTTTCTACTTCAGCTTGATTAGATGGAGAATAATAGACAGCCGAATGCGTGGTACCTAGGTCGATACCAATAAAATATTGACTCATAAGTTATACCTCGATTTCAGCTGGCGCTAGAATGTTCAGGCTTTCAGTATTGGTTACTTTTGGTAGACGCGTTTCGGTTACTTTCCAACCAGGGTGAATCAGCGTGCCAGCGTATGGGCCATCGCCTTCCACTCGACCTTCCAGCTTGATCTGTTTTGCATCATAACCTGATGGTACTTCTACGCGGCTGTTTTCCGCAGCTGTGTTCACTACGTCGATAGATACGACATCAATGGTAAAGTGTTGCTTCAATACTTTCGAACAACCAGCGTGGATTTGGCGAGATGCTGCACCCACATCCGCATCGCTGTAGTCATCTATGCTTTCTTGAATAAAGTCGATAAAGCGCGCTTCTTGTTGCAATAGTTGCAATAACTGATGCGCACCATCGGCGTTAACCGTATCTAACACAGGCGCAGCGACTTCGATTTCACGAATTACTTCGACTTCTTCTGTAATGACTTTTGGTTCAACTTCAAAGGCAAATTGCTCGCCTTGACCAACCGTTTGACAGCGAGCGGCGTAATCGCCGCTCCCCATATATTTAAAAAACTGACCAAATGCGCCAAAAAAGCGCGGTACAAATGAAACTGGTTTTACTTTATTCGTCATAATTTACCCGTTTTGCGCAGTTTATCCATTTTGCATCTCTTCAAGCTCTAACCAACGCTCCATAGTTGTTTCAAGCTCTTCTTCTTTATGAGCTAGCTTTGCTAAGGTTTTTTGAACTTTATCCGCATCACCAGTATAAAATTCTGGTGCGCTGGTTGTTACATGCAAAGCCGCAATTTCTTCTTCCAACTTCGCAATGGTCGCTGGCATATCATCAAATTCGCGCTGAATTTTATAACTTAGCTTGGCTTTTGGTTTAGCTTGCATAGTAGATTTCTGGCTAGCCTCTTCCGCTTTTTTCGCTTCTGCTTTTGCTTTCTCTTTTTTGCTTGGCGCGTCATCTGTTTGAGAAGTAGATTCTGTTGGGAATTTACCACCTTGACGAATCCAATCTTGATAGCCGCCAACGTATTCTTTCACTCGGCCTTCGCCTTCAAAAGCAATCACACTAGTGACCACGTTATCTAGAAAAGCACGATCATGGCTTACCAATAATAAGGTGCCATCGTAGTTCATCAGTAGCTCTTCAAGAAGCTCCAATGTTTCTACATCAAGGTCGTTGGTTGGCTCATCCATAATCAAAAGATTAGCTGGGCGAGTAAATAGTTTTGCCAGCAATACACGGTTTCGTTCACCACCAGACAAGGCTTTTACTGGCGTGCGAGCACGCTCAGGTGGGAAAAGGAAATCGCCAAGATAACCGATAACGTGTTTGTTCTGCCCATTGATTTCGATAACGTCTTTGCCTTCGCCAACGTTTTCAGCAACGGTTTGTTCTGGATCAAGTTGCTCACGTAACTGATCAAAATACGCCACGTTAAGTTTAGTACCTTGACGAACAGAACCTGTCTCTGGCTCTAGATCCCCTAAAAGAATTTTCAGAAAGGTACTTTTACCACACCCATTTGGACCGATCAGACCAATTCGGTCTCCACGATTCACAATAAAATCCATTGGTTGTAGGATCACTTTGTCAGCAAAGGAGTGACCAACTTGAGTGAATTCCGCCACTAACTTGCCAGACTTGTCTTTGGTCTCAATTGCCATTTTTGCATTGCCTTGGCGACTAATACGCTCAGATCGTTCTTCACGTAACGCTTTCAAAGCACGAACTCGGCCTTCGTTACGAGTACGACGCGCTTTAATACCCTGACGAATCCAAACTTCCTCTTCAGCCAAACGTTTGTCGAATAAAGCGTTGGCGCGCTCTTCTTCTTCAAGCATTTTTTCTTTAAAAGCAAGGAAGGCGGTGATATTGCCGCTAAAGGAAATAAGATTGCCGCGATCTAATTCGATGATGCGGTTAGCCAATTTTTCTAGGAAACGACGGTCATGGGTAATGAACAAGATCAAACCACGAAATTGCTGAAGCTGTTGCTCCATCCATTCTATGGTTGGCACGTCCAAATGGTTAGTCGGCTCATCTAGTAACAAGACATCTGGGTTAGAAATCAACGCTTGCGCTAAAATAACGCGACGACGCCAACCACCAGAAAGCTCTGACATCAGCTTATCAGCTGGCAAAGCCAAACGCTGAATCATGTGATTCACACGCTGTTCTAAATCCCAACCTTGAATTCGATCTAACTCAGTTTGAATATCACTTAATTCATTTGAGTGATCATTCTCGAAATCTTCTAATAATTTGAAGTAACGTGTCATTAAAGAATGCGCTTCACCAGCACCTTCACTTACGACTTCACGTACGGTTTTTTCATTCGCATCAGGCAGTTCTTGGGGTAACTGTCCTATGGTCATACCGCCTTCTAGACGAACCACACCTTCATCGGCAACTTGCTCACCAGAAATGACTTTTAATAGTGTGGATTTACCTGCACCGTTACGACCGATAATAGCAACACGCTCTCCAGCTTCTGCTGAAAAACTGATTTTTGACAGCAGCGGATTATGCCCAAAAGCAACACTGATCTGTTCTAACGACAATAGACTCATATCTATCCATATAAAGTAAAAATTTTGTGGCGGTATAGTATCATCCTTCTAAGCGAAGGTTCAGCAAATAGACGTGTCTAGTCACTAAAAAGAAATGAATTTTCATAGAAAGAAAATATTTTCGGCACCTTTGCTCGTAAAATAGAGACTTAACATTGCTATTCTATTTACAAGGTTTAAACAAAACTTCTTCCTTCCTCAATATTTGCGAATATACTTAGCACACCAAATGATAAATTTTCTATTTCATGGAGTGTTAAATGGAGTTTAAAAGTAAGGTAGGGCCAATTACTGCAGTGGTCGTTACCGTAGCAGCCGTAACGTGGATGATTGCAGGAGGCAATGGCATTACAGTTAGTCCAACAGGCACAAACCCTAAAGAAAATACCGCTACGTCACAATCAACAGAGAGCAAACCAGCCTACCCAGTCCAAGCAAAAACCCTGACAACCAAAAGCATTGAAATGCATTTACCGCTAAGTGGACAAACCTTAGCCGATGAAACACTACAACTTATAAACAGCTATCAGGGACGAATTACAAAACTACCAGTAGAAAAAGGTCGTTTTGTAAAAAAAGGCACTTCCCTCCTACAAATAGACACTCGCACACTGAAAATCCAAATAGAGCAAGCAGCCTTACTCGTCAAACAGCGACAACTTGAGTTAGATGGCATCAAGAAATTAAATGCGGGGAACTTAGCTTCAAAGGTGAACTTAGCCCAAGCCGAAACAGACCTTGCCTCAGCAAAAGCAACAGAGAGAGCACTCTTAGTTGATTTAGAAAATGCAAACCTAACTGCCCCATTCTCCGGCATTTTAAACGTTCTGGATGTACAAGAAGGACAAGTGTTAGCCGTCGGCGCCACTATTGGTACATTGGTTTCGGTTAATCCAATAAAAGTCTCAGTGAATATTCCGCAAAATAAAATTCAATTAATAAAGCTTGGCACTCAAGGCAATATACGTCTTGAATCTGGCTATGAAGCTGAAGGTTTTGTCTCTTATATTAGCGCAACGGCTAACGAATCTAGTCGAACCATTACAGTAGAAATGCAGGTTGATAATCCCGACAATGTTATTCCTGCCGGTTTAACTGCGGCAGTGGACTTTATTCTCGATGAACAAAGAGCTCATGCTTTTTCCCCTGCATTACTTACATTAGATGACTCCGGCAGAACAGCCATAAAAACCATAGATATAGACAACAAGGTTGTTGTTTCACCAGTGGAAATCGTCAAATCAGAACGCGATCAAGTTTGGGTGCGCGGCCTTCCAGATAATGTGAACATTATTACCGTAGGACAAGGTTTCGTGTCTGCTGGCGATAAAGTTGAAGCTCACTATCAAAACTAAGGAGGCCCGATATGCAAACATTGATTGAGGCGGCCTTAGCTCGCTCTCGTACCGTTATGATGTTCTTCGTGCTCATTCTCATCATGGGTACGGTTTCTTACATTGAAATCGCGAAAGAAAGCGACCCTGACATTACCATTCCGATGGCTTATGTCTCTGTCACTTTGGAAGGCATCTCGCCCGAAGATGCTGATAGCTTACTAGTCCATCCGTTAGAAAAAGAACTCAAAGGACTGGAAGGCTTAAAAGAACTGAAATCAACTGCCTCAGAAGGCCACGCTTCTATCATTCTTGAATTCGAATCTGGCGTAGACATTGACCAAGCAATTAGTGATACACGAGACAAGGTAGATAGAGCCAAAAGCGAGCTACCTGACGATGCCGATGAGCCAACAGTAACGGAAGTGAACCTTTCAACTTTCCCAGTTTTGCGAGTTAACTTATCGGGCAATGTAAGCTTCGCCACACTCAGTCGAACAGCAAAAAACCTTCAAGACTCCATTGAAGCCATTGATGGCGTGTTAGAAGCAAAAATCAGTGGCGACCGTGAACAAGAAGCGCAGATCATCATTCGCCCTGAGCAACTTGAATCGTACAATCTTTCACTGTCTGACGTTGCCAACTTCGTTTCTGGCAATAACCGTCTAGTCGCGGCAGGCAATCTAGACACAGGAGCCGGACGCTTTTCGCTAAAAGTCCCGGGCTTACTTAAAACCGAAGAAGACATTCTAAACTTACCTATTAAAGCAGATGGCGACCAAGTCGTTCTTATGAAGGATATAGCTACCGGCGAGTTGACCTTTGAAGATCCGACCAGTTACGCACGTGTAGAAGGCAAACGCAGCATCACACTCGCTGTCTCAAAACGAGTCGGCGTTAACATCATAGAAACCATAGATGCTGTTAAAGCCGCGGTGCAAAACGAAAGTGAACAATGGCCAGAAGGCATCGAATACAACCTTACTGGCGATAAATCCACCGATATTGAGACATCACTAAACGATCTATTCAATAACGTGCTAGCGGCGACATTGCTAGTAATGATAGTGATTGTCTGGGCACTTGGTGTACGCAGCGCCATATTGGTTGGCTTAGCCATCCCCGGCGCATTCTTATCCGGTATTTTAATTCTCGATTTACAAGGCTACACCATTAACATGGTTGTTTTATTCGCCTTAATACTCAGTGTTGGCATGCTAGTAGACGGAGCTATCGTTGTTACTGAGTATGCTGACCGCAGGCTGGCAGAAGGAGCATCCAAACGACAAGCCTACAGTGAGGCTGCTAAACGCATGGCGTGGCCAATCACCGCCTCTACAGCTACCACTCTAGCTGTTTTCATGCCCTTATTATTTTGGCCAGATATCGCCGGTGAATTCATGCGTTTCATGCCTATAACCATTATAGCGACGCTTTCCTCATCCTTGGTAATGGCGTTAATTGTATTACCAACTATAGGTTCCATTATCGGCAAAAAAGGCGCCTATACAGAAAAAACAATACATGCCTTACGAGTTGCAGAAACCGGTGACTTAAAAGAGCTTACTGGTCCAACTGGGTTCTATGGTCGAATGCTAACTCGCCTAGTAGAACGCCCTATTTGGGTTTTATTGTTCACTATTGCTCTACTGCTTAGCATTTTTGTTAGCTATGGCAAGTTTGGCAAGGGCATTGAATTCTTCCCTAACATCGAACCCGAATCTGCTAATTTAGACATACGAGCTCGCGGTGACCTTTCTCTTGAAGAAAAGGATGCATTGGTCAGACAAGTTGAACAGCAAATCATTGGCACACGAGAACTAAAGAGTGTTGTTTCCACTTCCTACTCAACACCTGGAAACAATGCCGCACCAGATAGCATTGGCTCAATAAGCATGGAGTTTATTGACTGGTACAAACGCGACTCTGCGGGCGTTATACTGGATAGAATAAGAGAAAAAACCAAGCAAATCCCTGGTATCGAGATCAGTGCAGAAAAAGAACAAGGCGGCCCGCAATCTGGTGCCGACATCCAATTGCAACTTAGTTCAAACTATTCTGAAGCCCTTAATCTTGCTGCTGACGAAATCAGCAAACAGCTCTTAATCAGAGATGAGATAATAACAGTAAATGATGACAGGTCTCTTGCAGGCATTGAGTGGCGTATCGACATCAATCGCGAAGAAGCCAGCCGTTACGGTGTCGACGTTAACAGTCTCGGCAACGTCATTAAATTAGTCACCACAGGCATTACATTAAGCGATTTCTTACCTGAAGGTGCGGATGACAAAATTGATATCGTTTTACGTTATCCAGTTAATCAACGCAGTCTGGATCAATTGGATCAACTGCAGATTCCAACTAATCAAGGCAGCATTCCAGCCAGCAACTTCATTCATCGGTATGCCGCTCCTAAACAAGGTGTCATAAACAGAACGGACGGCAAGAAAACCATTAAAATTGAAGCCGATGTAAAAGACGGCTTAGTAGTCGATGAAGTAATCAAAGCCATAAAAGTAAAACTGGATGCTGCTGGCATTGATAAATCCGTTAGCTATGAGTTCCGTGGTAATACCGAAGACCAACAAAAATCCATGATATTTTTGATTAAAGCCTTTGCTGTTGCTTTCTTCATCATGGCTATCATTTTAGTCACCCAGTTTAATAATTTCTTCCAGTGCCTATTGATATTGAGTGCAGTCATCTTTTCGACCATGGGTGTTTTTATTGGACTTATGGTGAAAGGACAGCCATTTGGCATTGTAATGAGCGGGGTTGGAGTGATCGCCCTTGCAGGTATTGTTGTAAACAATAACATTGTTTTAATCGATACCTTCAATGGGCTCCGCAAGCAAGGCATGATGGTTCGGGAAGCAGCGATACGAACAGGTGTTCAGCGCCTAAGACCGGTTATGCTGACAACTATCACAACCATTCTTGGACTAGTACCGATGGTTTTTCAGCTTAATATTGACCTTATTCACCAGTCTTTTAGCATTGGCGCACCATCGGCTCAATGGTGGACACAATTATCCACCGCCATTGCTGGCGGCCTCACCTTTGCCACACCATTAACACTTATTCTCACGCCTTGTTTATTGGTTCTAGGTTATCGCCGCAAAGAACAAAAACAGCTCCAAGCATTGGAGGAGCAAGCTTTAGACCAACAAACCCAACAGGAAGAAACAAAAGACAGTTAAGCCCAGCCTCCCTGAAGAGAATTCACTGAAAACAAAAAAGCGGACTTAGAGTATTTTCTAAGTCCGCTTTTTTATAACTTGTTATTAGCAGCAGGCAAACATTAAACCAACTGTGCTAACGCCTCTTTGACATCTGCAATAATATCGTCAATATCTTCCAAGCCAACAGATACGCGAATTAAGCCTTCTGCAATACCAGCTTTGGCTTTTTCTTCATCCGTCAAACGGCCATGAGTCGTGGTAGCTGGATGAGTCACCAAGGTTTTGGTATCACCTAAGTTACCCGTAATAGACATCAGCTTAGTAGCATTGATTACCGTCCAAGCAGCCTGACGACCACCATCAACTTCAAAGGATAACAAACCACCAAAGTCTTTTTGCTGCTGTTTAGCAAGTTCATGGTATTTGTGGCTAGGCAATCCACCGTAATTCACTTTAAGCACTTTAGGATGTGCTTCTAAGAACTCTGCCAACTTCAAAGCGTTTGCTGAATGCGCTGTCATACGTAAAGACAAGGTTTCAAGGCCATTCAACAACACCCACGCATTGAACGGGCTCATACATGGCCCAGCACTGCGCATAAAGGCGGTAAAGACATCAACTATCTCTTGGCTGGCAATTAAAGCACCACCTAGACAGCGACCTTGCCCGTCAATGAACTTAGTGGCTGATTGCATCACTATATCCGCTCCTTGCATCAAAGGATTCTGCAATGCTGGCGTAGCCAAAACCGTATCAACACAAAGCAAAGCACCTTTGGCATGCGCTAATGCGGCCACACGAGCAACATCTACTACTTCATAAAGCGGATTAGATGGTGTTTCGAAATAACAAAAACGTGTGTTTTCGTTAATCGCTACTTCCCACGCGGCGTAGTCTGTCGCATCAACATAAACTACTTCGACGCCAAATTTTGTTGTGTAAGTATTAAAGAATTTAACCGTAGAACCAAAAATATTGCGTGAGCAAACAACGCGGTCACCTGCACTTAACAAACTGTATGCTAAGGTCATTAGCGCAGCCATACCAGAACTCGTCGCAATGGCCGCCTCACCTTTTTCTAAAGTGGCTAAGCGTTTTTCAAATAACTCAACGGTTGGATTGGTAAAACGAGAATAAACGTTACCATCCTCTTCACCAGAAAACTTTCCTGCCGCCTCTTCTGCACTGCCATAAGCAAAGCTCGAGGTCATAAAAATGGCTTCACTGTTTTCTTGCTCTTGCGTTTGACGAATACCTGCACGAATCGCATTCGTTGCGTCTTTATAATCAGCCATTACTTCACTCCAAGCCACTTTTCAAAAAATCATTTTCCAAAAACAACTAAGCCAGGCGTGACCTGGCTTAGTTTTATCCGTCACAAGATAATGCAAATATTACATAGGATGCATCATATCGCTAGCTTCTTGGTCTTCGACCGCAGCTTTATTTAAATCATTACGCGCGCCTTCAATACCCGCTAAGTAAGCAGCATCAATATTGCCTGTAATGTATTTTGCGTCAAACACAGAAGTATCAAATTCACGAACATCTGAGTGTTTTTCATCAATACATGCATCGATCAAATCTTGCAAATCTTGGAATATCAATTTATCCGCACCAATTAATTCGCAAATTTCATCGACATTACGATCGTGGGCAATAAGTTCTTTAGCCGCAGGCATATCGATACCGTAAACATTCGGGTAGCGAACTTCTGGTGCCGCTGATGCGATATATACTTTCTTCGCACCTGCTTCTCGTGCCATCTCGATAATTTCTTTACTTGTCGTACCACGAACAATGGAATCATCAACAAGTAGTACCGTTTTATCTTTAAACTCAAAAGGCACAGGGTTCAGCTTTTGACGCACAGATTTTTTACGAATAGCCTGACCTGGCATGATAAACGTACGACCGATATAGCGGTTTTTAACCAAACCTTCACGGAACGGAATATTTAATGCTTGCGCAATTTGTAAAGCAGCAGTTCGACTTGTATCTGGAATTGGAATAACCACATCAATATCGTGATTTATCCATTCACGCTGAATTTTCGCTGCAAGACGATCCCCCATGTTGATACGTGCTTTGTAGACAGAGATACTGTCAATAACCGTATCTGGACGAGCAAAGTAAACATATTCAAACAAGCAAGGACGCGCTACTTTTTTCGGTGTGCACTGACGTACATGAACGTTGTGGTTTAGATCAAAAAAGATTGCTTCACCTGGCTGGATATCACGCTCAATTTTGAAACCTGCCGCATCAAGCGCCACACTTTCAGAAGCAACCATGTATTCAATACCCTCATCTGTTTGACGAGAGCCATAAATCAATGGACGAATACCATCTGGATCACGAAATGCCAAAATACCATAACCTGTGATCAAGGTAACAACCGCATAACCACCTTCGATACGTTTATAAACACGCTCAAGTGCATTAAAAATATCTTCAGGGGTTGGCACCAACTTTCCTTCTTCATGAAGTTCGTGAGCCAAGACGTTTACCAAGACTTCAGAATCAGAGGTCGTATTGATGTGACGTAAGTCAGACTCAAATACTTCCTGCTTCAGTTTAGCGGTGTTCGTTAAATTACCATTGTGTGCAAGTGAAATGCCGTAGGGAGAGTTAACATAGAATGGTTGAGCTTCTGCTGAACTAGAAGTCCCTGCCGTTGGATAACGGACATGGCCTATACCTATGTTACCGTGTAGTTTTTTCATATGGCGAGTGCGAAATACCTCACTCACCGGACCATTGTCTTTGCGTAAACATAATCGTCCGTTATGGCTTGTAACCATACCCGCAGCATCTTGCCCACGATGCTGAAGAAGGGTTAACGCATCAAAAATTGCTTGGTTAACCACAGACGTGCCTACGACACCAACGATACCACACATGTTCTAGATCCTCGTGTTGGGGAATTGCGACAAACGCCGCAAAGGTTCTTTATCTATTTGGCTGCTACATTGAGCAACTAATTTCCAAGGGCGCGGTCAATGAGAGACGAATCCATAAGATTCGAGCTCTTGCCTAACATATCACGCGTCCAGTCATTCAACTGTCCCAATTGAGGGATCAATTGTGAAGTTTTCCAAAACTCTGTTTTTTCAATAGCTGGACTTAAGCTCAATAAAGAAACAAAAGCCACGACAATCAAGCCACCACGAGCAAAGCCAAATAACATGCCTAATACTCTGTCAGTGCTCGATAAACCGGTTACTTGAATAAGGGAACCTAGCAAAAAACTCACCAAGGCCCCAACAATTAAAGTAGCTATAAATAGGGAAACAAATGAAACAATATAGCGGATCTGATCATTTTGAACCTGATCAATAAGCAGAGATTGCATCTGATCTGAGAACTTAACCGATACAACAAAAGCAACCACCCAAGTTAGAAGCGATAAAACTTCCTTAACAAAGCCTCTTTTTAAACTTAAAAGCGTGGAAAGAACCACTACAGCAATTATCAACCAATCAATCGTCGACATTGAACTTACTTGCTCCATGAATACCTCTAAAAATCGCTGCGGAGTTTAACAGATGCCTAAGATTTTCCAAATACCGAGACACAAAACCTCGAACTAATTAACTGAATATTTAACGACAATGCCGTTTAAGTTAAATTTCTTCTTAATATCATCACGCATTTTTTCAGAGGTTTCCCGCTTGAACTCGGGACCAACATACACTTTATAAAGCGAATTAGTCGTCAAGCTATAGGCATCGTAATTAGCCCCTTTAAGCTTTTCGACTAAGCGAACAGCATTATCCTTACCCTTAAATGTCGCGATTTGCAGCGCCCAACGGTCGGCAATTTCTGCTGGTGTCGCTTTTTCAACGGGCGCTTTCACTTCAGGTTTTGTTTCAGGCTTTACTTCGGATTTAGCCTCAGACTTAGCAGAAACAGTAGACTCAGCTTTACTAATGCTTGCCACATCTTTTGCTGATTGAGGAACTGGAATCAAACGAATATCTTCGGCGGCTTTTTCTTCCCCAACTAATTGCTCAACAGGCAAACTATCGACAGGTTGAACAGGGGCGATATCCACAACAGGGAAAGCTGGCGGCGTGGTAACTTGAACTTGAGCATCCAACTCTGCTGGACGCTCACCATCCAAAATTAAAGGCAATATTATTGCTGCCGATAGCACCATGATACCGGCACCAATAAGTCTGTACGTAACGGTTCTATCTATCATAAATCACTCTTTTGATTGATTAAGCGCCAAATAATCCGAGACAGTTACAAAGGAACCAAAAACAATCACTGAGCGTTGTTCTGCTTGAGCTATTGATAACGCAGCTTGAAACGCACTAGCAACAGACGAAAAGGCATTTGTCTTCGACACAAGGCCTGGAGAACTATGCATAATATGCTTCACAAGCTCACTTGCCTTCGCACCTCTGGGCCCAGCCAGATCACAGCACAGCCAATCTGAAAAACTGTCAGCCAGATGCACCATCACACTAGAAATATCTTTGTCCTTCAACATACCACAAACAGCAACTGGCTTACGTGGCAAGCTGCTGATACGATGAGCTAATTCAATAGCAGCCTCAGGATTATGAGCCACATCAATGTACACATCAGGAGACGTTGCCACTTTCTGAAAACGTCCCATTAGCTGTGCACGGCTAAATAAAGAAACTAGATCGTCATGCGTAGGAGAAAGCCCCATATACACCAAGACTGCAACAACAGTAGCTGCATTTTGCAAGGGTAGCGATGGAATAGGTAAACTCTCAAATTGAACACCATCACCAGACCAAGACCAAGTGTGTTTGCCTAGCTCAAAATGAAAATCGAGACCTTTTTGGCGTAAATGTGCACCGACTTCTAGCGCTGTACTCGCGATAGTACTGGGTGGATTAACCACTCCACTAACAAGCAGCTTATCTTTTCTCGCAATGCCTGTTTTTTCCCGAGCAATAACATCCAAGTTATCACCCAACCAATCAATATGGTCCAAAGAAATAGAAGTCACAACAGCAACGTCAGTATCTATCATATTGACAGAATCTAATCGCCCTCCTAACCCTACTTCAAGCACCCAATAGTCCAACTCAGACTGATCAAAAATCCATAGCGCAGCGAGCGTACTGAATTCGAAATACGTTAAGGCAATATCTTCTCGCGCAGCCTCAATGACCTCGAAAGCACGACAAAGAATCTCATCGTCGCAAGGCGAATCGTTCAATGCAATCCGTTCGTTAAAAGCAAGAAAATGGGGAGAGGTGTAGGTACCAACAGAATAGTTTTGTGAACACAGATACTGAGTCAGCATGGCGCAAGTTGATCCTTTGCCATTTGTTCCAGCTACAGTGATCACTTTACACTTAGGTCTAGATAAGTTCAGTCGAGCTAATACCTTGCTCCCTCTTTCTAGACCTAACTCTATTTCCGAAGGATGCTGACTCTCAATATATGAGAGCCAGCTAGCTAATGACGTGTGCGTCATCTAATTAAGCAACCTTGTTGGTCAGCAAAGACAGAATATTGAATAAGCGGTTTCGCATTTCATCACGCTTGATAATCATATCTAACGCGCCTTTTTCCAACAAAAACTCACTACGCTGAAAACCTTCTGGTAATTTTTCACGAACGGTTTGCTCAATAACGCGAGGGCCAGCAAAACCAATCAAAGCATTTGGCTCAGCAACGTTCAAATCGCCTAACATAGCCAAAGAAGCAGATACGCCACCAAAAACTGGATCCGTCATAACAGAAATATAAGGAATACCTTCTTGCTTCAAGCGCTCCAAACCAGCACTTGTTTTTGCCATCTGCATCAAAGAAATTAGCGCTTCTTGCATACGCGCACCACCACTGGCAGAAAAGCATACAAGCGGAATACGTTTTTCTAAACAAACGTTAACCGCTTGGATAAAACGCTCTCCGACAATAGCGCCCATAGAACCGCCCAAAAAGCTAAATTCAAACGCTACTGCAACCACTGGCATACCATTCAAAGCACCTTGCATAGCAACCAAGGCGTCTTTTTCGCCAGTCGCTTTTTGAGCATCAGCTAAACGATCTTTATAACGCTTTGAGTCTTTGAATTTTAATTTGTCTTCAGGCTCAAGGTGAGCACCAATTTCATGACGCCCCTCTTTGTCCAAGAAAATATCTAAACGACGACGAGCACCAACACGAAGATGATGATTACATTTTGGACAAACATCTAAGTTTTTTTCCAACTCTGGACGATATAGAACATTTTCACATTTAGGGCACTTTTTCCAAAGACCTTCAGGCACAGAACCTGTACTACGCTTTGATTCACTGCGCACAATGGAAGGGACAAATTTATCTAACCAGCTACTCATTTACTTCTCCACATTTCTCGTTTGCTATCGCTTAAGCATCCATTTCATTACGCATAGGTAATAAAATAGCGCTTAGAGCGTCAGCCACATATTCTTTTTGATGATCTTTATTCTCAGCGATAGCATTCACTAATACACTACCAACAATAACGCCATCAGCACATTTGCTTACTGAAGCTGCAGTTTTTGCATCGCGTATACCAAAACCAACACCAATAGGTAATGTCGTGACTTTGCGCAATGCATCAACATGCTGCTTAACGCTATCGACATCTAGCTCAGCAGAACCAGTTACACCTTTCACAGAAACGTAGTAAACATAGCCTGATGCCAAGTCACAAATTTTCTTTGCACGCTCTGGTGTTGTCGTAGGTGACAGCAAATAAATAAGATCTATCTCGTTCTCTCGGAAGCATTCTACTACATCTGTTGCCTCTTCAGGAGTCAGATCTACTAATAAAATGCCATCAACACCCGCTTCTTTTGCCGCATCAGAAAATGCCTGATACCCAAAAAACTCAATTGGGTTCAAATAGCCCATCAAAACAACCGGTGTTTGCTTATTACCTTGTCTAAATTCAGTAATAATTTGCAGTACTTTTTTAACACTGGTTCCAGCAGCTAAACTACGCTCACAAGCCAATTGAATGACTGGGCCGTCCGCCATTGGATCAGAAAAAGGCATACCAATCTCAATAACATCAGCGCCAGACTCAACCAAAGCATTCATCAAGGTCACTGTATAATCAGGACTAGGATCACCAGCGGTAATATACGGAATGAGCGCCTTTTTACCAGATTTTTCTAAATTCTCAAAACATTGTTTAATGCGACTCATACTTCAATCCCATCCAATTCAGCAACGGTAAGAATATCTTTATCACCACGACCCGAAAGATTAATCACAACAATCTTATCTTTTTCCATCGTCGCCGCTAACTTCATGCCATAAGCAACGGCATGACTTGACTCAAGCGCAGGCATGATCCCCTCCAAACGAGTTAAATCTCGGAAGCCATCCATCGCCTCATCATCATTAATCGCCACATAGTTAGCACGGCCAATATCTTTCAACCAAGCGTGCTCAGGACCGACACCAGGATAATCTAAACCAGCAGAGATAGAATGAGTACCAATGATCTGACCATCGTCATCAGCCATGACATAAGTACGATTCCCATGAAGAACACCAGGGCGACCAGCGCTCAATGGAGCGGCGTGACGACCGGTTTCAATACCATCACCACCCGCTTCAACTCCATACATTGCGACACTTTCATCTTTGATGAATGGATGAAACATGCCAATGGCATTTGAGCCACCACCAACACAAGCAACAACAGCATCAGGCAAACGACCTTCCTGCGCCAAACATTGAGCTTTCGTTTCACGACCAATAACGGATTGAAAATCTCGAACTAATTTAGGATACGGATGAGGGCCAGCAGCAGTACCAATAATATAAAAGGTATCATCTACATTCCCTACCCAATAGCGCATCGCTTCATTAAGTGCATCTTTTAATGTCTTAGTACCTGATTCGACAGGAACGACTTCCGCACCTAACAACTTCATTCGATACACATTAAGTGACTGACGACGAATATCCTCAGCCCCCATAAACACCTTACACTTCAACCCCAACCGAGCCGCAACTGTCGCAGAAGCGACGCCATGCTGTCCCGCTCCAGTTTCTGCAATAATATTTGGCTTACCCATATGCTTAGCTAGCAAGGCCTGCCCAATTGTATTGTTTATCTTATGGGCACCCGTGTGGTTTAAATCCTCACGCTTCAGATATATCTTCGCACCACCGGCTTTTTCTGTTAGCCGCTCGGCAAAATAGAGCGGAGATGGACGACCAACATAATGCGCCAAGTCATAGTCAAAGGCTGCTTGAAAAGCACTATCTTTAGATAAGCGCTCATACATTTCAGCCAAATCTTCTAGCGCCGACATCAGCGTTTCAGAAACAAATATGCCGCCATAGGGACCAAAACGACCATGAGAATCAGGTAAATCTAGATTAATATCTTTGCTATCCACATTTTGCTCCACTAATAAATTCTTGAACCTTAGGCTCACTCTTGATGCCTTTTGATAACTCAACACCACCACTAACATCTACGGCGTAAGGCTTAACTTGTTTTATCGCTTGCTCGACATTACTTGGGGTTAAGCCACCCGCCAGCACAATCGGTTTAGACAAATTATCTGGAATCAAAGACCAATCAAACACCTCGCCAGTTCCGCCAGGCACACCTGCTTTATAGGCATCCAACAACATAGCGCTAGCACTCGGGTATTGATTCACCAAAGCTGTAACATCATCCCCTTTCTGCACTCGTAATGCTTTCATATATGGACGCTTATAAGAAAAGCACTCAGACTCAGACTCACTACCGTGAAACTGAATAACCCAGCGCGAGCTGCCACTTATTACAGAATTAATTAGAGTCCCATCAGCATCGACAAATAAAGCCACGGGCGTTACGAAAGGCGGCAACTGAGACACAATAGAGTTTGCCACTTCAGACGATACATATCTGGGGCTTTTTTCGTAAAAAACAAATCCCAAAGCATCAGCACCATGACTGCACGCCATAAGCGCGTCTTCTAGATTTGTTATCCCACAAATTTTAACTCGGCAGTTCATAGGCTGGCTCGTCTACATAGGGTAAAAAATGAGGACCTAAAGGTCGTTTAGGTACATTAAAGACATCGGGGTATTGAGCATCAACAAAATACAACCCAGTTGGCGGTGCTGTGATACCACCCTTGGTACGATCCTTTGCCTCTAAGGTCTGTTTTGCCCAAGAGACAGGCTTTTCACCTGCACCAATAGACATCAAGACACCGGCGAAATTTCGAATCATATGATGCAAAAAAGCATTGGCTCGAACATCCAAGACAATATATTGCCCCAGCTGCTGCACATCGAAATTTAAGATCGTTCGGATAGGCGTATTAGCTTGACAGCCAATCGCACGAAAAGAGGAGAAATCATGAGTACCTAAAAACTCTTTCGCAGCAGCCTTCATGGCATCAACATCGAGTGTCTTATATGTCCAAGTCACACCTTTGGCCAATATAGCAGGACAAAAAGCCGACGAATATATGACATACCGATAACGACGACTTAAAGCACTAAAACGTGCATGAAAATCTTCTGATACAGAACTTGCAGCCACCACGGTAATATCAGCTGGAAGATAAGTATTAACGCCTATTGTCCAAGCTCGCTCATTTCGCTCCACATCAGTTTCAAAGTGAACAACTTGAGCACTTGCATGGACGCCTGAATCTGTTCGGCCAGCGCAAACCACCTTAACAGGGTGGTTTGCAATGACAGACAACGCTTTTTCTAAATTCTCCTGGACACTTGGAACACCAAATTTCTGCGCTTGCCAGCCCTTATATTCAGAGCCATTATATTCAACAACTAGTACTACTTTTTTAGTCACTTGGGAACATTCGCTCCATCATATTCTGTGCTTCAGCGATTTGCTGCTCATTACCTGACTCAATAACATCATCCAGAATAACTCGTGCACCCTCTTCATCCCCCATATCCATATAGGCTCTTGCTAAATCTAGCTTGGTTGCAACTTCATCACCGCTGGCATCAAAGAAATCGAACTCTTCCTCTTCATCACTAACTTCTTCATCTGCGGCCGCTTCAGCCTCACCAAATGAAGGAATTTCAATTTCATCTTCTTCTTGTTGAGCTTCCGCCAATGTTTCTTCTATTGAATTGGCTAAGGAATCATTTGGAGCACCACTAAAAATAGACGATTCATCAACATCATCTTGATCGGCGTCATTTAGCAAACTCGAAACAAAAGACTCCTCTTCACTTTCAACTTTTTCATCATCAATCGATCCAGCAGATTCCGGCGTCATTGTTGGTATATCATCTTCAGCGAAGGCCTCCAAATCATCTAGTTCATCTTCTTCATCAAGATCAAGCACTGGATCTGGCAAATCATCAGATTCATCAAAAGACGCAAACATATCATCATCAATAGCGTCGTCTTCTGATGCGCTCTCAAGCTCATCTTCCGGATCATCAGAAAAATCCATTTCGTCATCAACCGTTGGATCCGTGAACTCCACAGAAGCAATCTCTTCTCCGAAAGAACCGAAATCTTCAAGCTCATCATCTTCATCCGGTGTATCAAAATCAAATGCGAAAGGATCTTCTTCTTTTAACTCTTCTTTTTCTTCGAGCTCATCGTCTAGGGCATAATCGGCCACAGCAACGGCGGCGACTGGAGCAGCCACCGCGGCTGGCGAAAGATCAAATTCATCCTTTTTTGATGATTCTTGCTCCTCTTGTTTTTTTCCAGCCCTACGCATAACCAAACCTACCAAGAAACCAAGCAGTAACAAGACTACCGCACCAATTGATACAACAATTGGATTACCGAATATCTTATTAACAATTGAATTATCTTCTGCCAGTTCTTTTTCTCGACGAATTTGATCGGCTTCCAAAAGCTGATCTACCGTATTTTTTTGTTCCTGAAGAGCCTGCTGAGCGCTAGCAAATTGCTGCTGCAAGTCTGCCATTTGCTTATCTTTCAAACTAATCAGCTGTTCAAGAGTTTCAAGCTGTTTGTTCAAATCACCTAATTGAGCGGATAGTTCGCCTTTTTCACGCTGCTCTTTATCTAGCATCTCTTGTGAAGCAGACAACTCACCCTGTAAAGCGCTTAGTGTTGCGTTACTGTCATCCCCAGTATTAGAGCTCGCTGTACCTTCAGGCAATAAACTCTGTCCAGAAGCTAGGGTTAACTTATCACCGCCAGCTGCAGGCGCATTAGCCGCTGCTTTCGCTTTCGCTTGCGTATTTAACTGAGCCTGCTCTATAGCTGCACTACCTTTGGAACCTTTTAGCGCCATCCAAGCATCATGCTGACGTTTAAACTCTGTCTCTGAAATTGTTTTGTTAAAAAGTGCAATTTGATCCTGAGTTGGCAAACGCAGAATGGCACCTTCCTTCAATAAATTTATATTATCTGAATAAAAAGCGTCTTTATTAAGTGCCTGTATCGCCATCATTGTTTGATAAATGGTCAGCTGATTCGAGGGGCGATTTTGCCCTGCAATAGACCAGAGCGTATTTCCTTTGGCCACATTAAGCTGACCTTTAGAAGATAGTTTCTCTGCAGCAATAGTCGCTTTACGGAAGACTGTTTGACTAGAGATAGCGGAAGCAGATGCAACAGGTACAGATTGAACCACTTCTTTTTGAGATTTCTTAACGAGAGCAGATTGATTTAATGGTGTTTGATATTCTCGAACAACCTGTCCACTAGGCCAACGGGCAGCCAATACGAAATGCAGCTCATCGACCCGTAAAGGTTGATCAGACGAAACAGAAACAACAAGATTGCCGTTATCGCGAACGACATCAAATTTCAACTGAGATAGAACTCTAGTCTGTGCAAAGCCAGCTTGGCGGAATTCACTTTCACTGCCCAAACGAATCAATATGTCGTTATTTGTCAAAGCCCCAACATCAGAAAGTTCAATTTTTCCGCGATAAGGTTCGCCCAAATTTGATTGAGAGGTCAACTCACCCAGTTCCAATGCGTAACTGCTGGACACATATAGCGCACCTGACACAGCAATACTAACGAGGGTTTTTCTGAGCATAAGCTTCCCTTTATTTACAAATTATGGACATAAATATCTAAACAAGTATCTTACACAGGTGACCATTTATCAATAGCTTTAGAATCAATGGTTTGCACTAAACGCAAGAGAAAGATAAAAAACGCAAAAGCAATACATTTTTTCCCCCTAATGACTTAAGAAACCATCTCGAAAATAAAACCCTTGTACAAAATCCACACCTATCTTTCGAGCAAAAGCTAAGTCATCCTGCACTTCCACTCCCTCAAGAATAACCTGCTTACCTGTAGCATGAGCAAAATCTATAATCTTTGATACAAACACCATAAAATTAGCATCTAATCTCTGCTCTAGCACACATTTATCCAACTTTATCCACTCCACTAGCTGCAACACCGCAACAGATAGCATAGATTTTGGATTACACAAATCATCCAATGCAGTACGAATACCCAACCCATTAAACAACTCAATCATAGATAAACTCATTAGAGCATCACTCATTTCAGAGTTTTCTATTAATTCAACCACTACTCGACCTCGTCCCGCTGACTGTATCAGATCAACAAAAGGGTTATCTTCTGAATCCTGTCCGCAGGCATAAAAAGCATCTTGATCTAAATTAACAAAAACATTTTCTGAATTGGATAGATGCTCCAACTGTATCTTTTTTTGAGCGAGCTCAACCTGAAATAATAGCAATGGATTGTCGTGTAGCGCAGCATACACATAATCGGGCCTTATCAACTCACCAGCCACAGACCTAAACCTTGAAAGAGCCTCATACGCGAACACATCACCCGTTTTCAGCTCCACAATGGGCTGATACTCAACCCCAAATCGTTTAGATTCAACCAACTCCAACAACACCTTTTGTGACAACACATCCATTTAGAAAAACCCTAATACAAAGACCGAGAATAACACTCATTAACATGAAAATTAATTATAAAAAAAAACCCCGCCAAATAGCGAGGTTTTCTTTATTATCAATGAGTTAGAGAAGGATGCCGGGTAGCAGCAGTACATTACTGTACCGCCGCCCCCTAAGAACCGGACAAGCAAGTTTCCCCGCATCCGGCTCAAGCCTTTATAAGCCTAGCGAACTAGGCCAGCAACTTTTCTTCGAAGAACTGGATATTTTCGAATATCTTACGATCGTCCTTCTCATATAAGACATTAGATGAGTTTAGTTCTTTCAGACTAACTGCACCCAGCGCCTGAATGAACCTATACTCCATCATAGTGACACCTCTAAGATCATTTGGAATAAGAAAGAGATTAAGTAGATCAAGAGTACGCTTATCATCAGGCAATGCTACTCCTAGCACTTCCATTAGATATTTAATACCATTGTCTGTAATTTCGATAGCAGAAATTTCCTCAATCCCCTTTGTTTTAGGATGTGAGATGTAACCTAGCTGTTTGAGTTCACGATATCCTTTATCGATTCTATCAACGCTAGACAACTTGCCCTCGTTTATCAAAATTAGAAGCTCATTCTTTGACATTCTTATTCCCTAATTATTTAATCGTTTGAGTGTAGTCTACGATGACAATTAGGATGCAGCAACACCAAGTTATCCAGTTTATCACTACCCCCTTTATAACGCTCTACCACATGATGTATATGCCACCCTGTTTCAGATGTTATCAGTTGGTTGCAATTTGAACACCTTCTGCATTGCCGTTTCCACAACGAGTAAGCCTTTTTCAAGCCAAATTCTGAGTTCTTCATTTGATAATCGAGTCGATCTTCAAAATAAAACTCATCCTCTGGGCTATAGAAACAGGCTTCTGCTTTGATTTTTCTATGGCGCATAATCTTCACGTCCGAGGCATAGAACAGAATTAACTTCTTTTCCTTCACATCTGAATCATGAAAGATCCAGTTGCGATTGCCTATTGCTGTGAAATACTTATTTGCTATCCAACGTCGTGATTTCTGAGGATGTCTACGACAACACCAGCGCCACAACATCTTCCAGACTCTATGATCCAAGTATTTAAACGCCTGCTTCGCCGTTGCCGCTCGATGAAAGTACGCCCATCCACGAATAACCGGATTAAGCTGCCTTATCAAATTCGCAGTTATGGCCATTTTATTGCGATCAAATATGGATTTGATTTTTGCCAAGATATTTCTCAGGTTCTTTTTCGATGGCTTAGTTAAAAGCTTATCGCCAAATTTCCTGACATTCTGACCTAAAAAGTCAAAGCCTTTATGAATAGGCGTGATAACGGTTTTGCTTTTCGAAAGCTCTAATCCTCGTTCAGCCATAAAGGCCTCCACTAAGGGTCTCACTTCATTTTCTAGAATTTCTTTTGAAATTCCTGTGATCACAAAATCGTCGGCATACCTAACATAGTTGACCTTTGCCTTACCTGCGGCCTTTGAACCAATTCGCCCATATTTAGCACGAAGCAATGGCTCTAGACCATCAAGCGCCCAGTTCGCAAGTAGAGGAGAAATGATTCCTCCTTGCGGTGTGCCAGACTCAGTGTCAATGTATTTGCCCTGCTCTAAAACGCCAGCTTTTAGCCATTTCTTGAGAATCAGTCGATCCATAGGAACATTCTTGATTAACCAATCATGACTTATATTATCAAAGCATCCTTTTATATCGCCTTCTAAAACCCACTGCGCAGAGTTCCCGCGACTCAAGTTGACAAACAACTGTTCGATGGCATCTCTAGTAGATCGTAAAGGTCGAAAACCATAGGAATTAGGATCACCACATATCTCCGAAACGGGTTCGAGTGCTAACAGGTATAGTGCCTGCATAGCTCGATCCAGCATCGTCGGTATTCCTAGCGGACGACGTTCGCCGTTTGCTTTTGGAATATATACGCGGCGCAGCGGTTTGGGCTTATAGCCATTCCGCTTCATTCTCCCTATTGCTGTCCATTTACTCGTTGGGTCACCCCATGTCTCACCATCTACTCCAGCCGTACGACGGCCTCGGTTTTCAGTGATACGTTTTATGGCAATAGCTTTGGCAAAGAAGGAATGCACCAACATACGTTGGAGCTGTTTCACTTTTCGCCATTGCTTTTCTTTAGCTGCCTTCGCGATCCGAACCTGTAGCTCTCTCACTTTGAGATGACAGGTTTCCCAGTCAATCTCATGCCATGAGTTAGCGAAGTGGGATGACGCAGGCGCTTCATTTGATGAATTGCTCATCTTGCAGTCCTCCTAGATTAAAGAGCACCCACAAGATGGAGACGGATTTATCCCCACGAGGGGAGATAAATCTTTCCCCTCGTGGGTGTTCAATTGGTAATGGAGTCCGAAGACTCCACTTTCTATTTAATAGAAAGCTTTACAGGCTTTCACACGATTAAAGACCAGATGGAAGTCTGCGCCCTTTCGAGCCAAGGCAAAGTTCGAACCTCTATCCAACCCGTTACAGGTCAGCATTCGCTTTTTCCATCCTCCTTTACCCGCAACCCCAACAGCTTTCCTTGCGGATCACCTGCCCAGAAGGCAGAGTTACGGGCTTACCGAGTTCCAGTATTTTCACACTATTGGTTTAGGTTCTACCTATCCACCGGTGGTTTAAAGTCAGCGTGTACCCAGATGTGAAGAGTACAACCAACCACATACCATTTTGGTCAGAGCCTTATAACAACACTTAGCTCTTTGCGGATGACGGTGTTTATCAGTAGTTCACGTACGTTAACCATACCAACAAGCCTAGTGTCTCAATCGCGTGTTGTTCGCAATATCTATATCCACCCTCACGGATGAAATATACCCGTGATGGGGACTACATTGTAAGGAAGCTCCGCACCCCACCGTTACCAGTGACGCACTATCCTTAGGCTACTAATGGCTGAACATTAGGTCTCGCTACCTGCGAACAGGTGAGACAATGAAAATACCAGCTTACGCGCAAGCGTTTGCCAGTCTAGTATTAGAAGAACACAATGATGCCTACCTCAATAAATCCCGTAAAAAGCAGATTTACCTCAGTATGACTTTGAAATGGACGAGATCCGATAAATCAGAATTCATCTCTGTGAAAATGACTCAGCTATACAACTGAAGTCGATTTAATAAGTTCGGGTTCACTTTGCGAACTTTATTTCAATAGGCGATATACACCCGAGTTTAGATCTCTCATTAGAGAGTCCGATGCTCGGGATTTAACGCCCGAACATCGGGTTTTCTTATATACTAGTTATTACGGGTGGGAGTAAATATCAACACTATGTTAGTATTTACTGACGTTGGACCCCGCGAGGCTAGCTACCCCTGCGACTCTCGTCGCATCACATCATCCCGCCCATACCACCCATTCCGCCCATGCCACCCATATCAGGCATACCAGCGTCGTCTTTTGGCAAATCAGCAATCATTGCTTCAGTAGTGATCATAAGACCTGCTACAGATGCTGCCGCTTGAAGTGCAGAGCGAGTTACTTTTGCTGGATCTAGGATACCCATTTCCAACATATCGCCGTATTCACCAGTGGCAGCATTGTAACCGAAGTTACCTTCACCTTTTTTCACTTTATCAACAACAACAGAAGCTTCAGCGCCTGCGTTGATTACGATTTGACGCATTGGTGCTTCCATCGCACGTAGCGCAAGAGTAATACCAACACTTTGATCTTCGTTGTCGCCTTTTAGGTCAACGATTTTAGTAAGAGCGCGAACAAGTGCAACACCGCCACCCGCAACAACACCCTCTTCAACCGCAGCACGGGTTGCATGAAGAGCATCATCTACACGTGCCTTCTTCTCTTTCATTGCCAATTCAGTTGCCGCGCCAATTTTGATGACAGCAACCCCACCAGCCAATTTAGCAACGCGCTCTTGAAGTTTTTCTTTATCGTAGTCAGAAGAAGAGTTAGCAATCTCAGCACGAATTTGCTCAACACGGCTGGTGATGTTTGCTGCATTACCAGCACCATCTACAATCGTTGTACTTTCTTTTGTCAAAGTAACGCGCTTTGCCGTACCTAGTTGCTCAAGAGTAGCCGTTTCTAGACTCAAGCCGACTTCTTCAGAAATAACGGTAGCGCCAGAAAGAACTGCAATATCTTCAAGCATTGCTTTGCGGCGATCACCAAAACCAGGTGCTTTAGCAGCAGCTACTTTTACAATGCCGCGCATAGTGTTCACAACCAAAGTCGCTAGGGCTTCGCCTTCAACGTCTTCAGCAATAATCAACAACGGACGAGATGCTTTTGCAACGCCTTCCAATACTGGTAGCAAATCACGGATATTAGAAATTTTCTTATCAACAAGAAGGATGAATGGGTTTTCAAGCTCCGCACTCATAGTCTCTTGATTGTTGATGAAGTAAGGAGATAGGTAGCCACGATCAAACTGCATACCCTCAACCACAGCTAGCTCATCTTCAAAACCTGAACCTTCTTCTACTGTGATAACACCTTCTTTACCAACACGCTCCATCGCTTCTGCAATGATTCTACCAACAGAAGAATCAGAGTTAGCAGAGATAGTACCAACTTGCTCAATAGCGCGAGTATCAGTACAAGGCGTAGATTGCGCAGCGATCTCTTTTACTACCGCAGCAGCGGCTTGATCAATACCACGCTTAAGATCCATTGGGTTACGACCCGCTGCAACGGCTTTAAGACCTTCAGCCACAATTGCTTGCGCAAGTACAGTCGCTGTTGTTGTACCATCACCGGCAACATCATTGGCTTGAGAAGCAACTTCTTTCACCATTTGCGCGCCCATGTTTTCAAACTTGTTTTCAAGCTCGATTTCTTTCGCTACTGTCACACCATCTTTAGTAACAAGCGGTGCGCCAAAAGATTTCTCAATAATAACGTTACGACCTTTTGGTCCCAATGTTACTTTAACTGCATCTGCAAGAACGTTCACACCTTTCAGCATTTGCTGACGAGCGCTATCTCCAAATTTAACTTCTTTAGCTGCCATTTTCTTATACCTTAACTGTTGTAAATGCTATGAATCGTAATAGAGCGACAGGAGGAGACTTAGGCTTCAACAATGCCGTAAATTTCGTCTTCCTTCATGATAAGTAGCTCATCACCTTCGATTTTAACGGTTTGGCCGGAGTATTGGCCAAACAACACAGTATCACCAACTTTAACGGCTAAAGCTTGCACATCGCCATTTGATTGAATACGGCCAGTGCCAACAGCCAAAACCTCGCCTTGAGTAGGCTTTTCTTTAGCAGATCCGGGCAGGACGATACCAGATGCAGTTGTTGTTTCTTCTTCTTTACGTCGAACAACGACACGATCGTGCAAAGGACGAATATTCATTGATCAATCTCTCCAATTAAAAACGATACCAGGACTCCCCTGGCTGGATAACCCTACTGCATACATAGTAGGAATCTTTAACAAGGTTCTATATACGGCTATACATGCCGATTTCAACCCTTAAATTAAATTATTTTTTATCTATTAAGTCATTGTCATCTTTAGGTTCTTTCGAGTACTCGCCGTCAATGGTTTCGCCTTGAGGTTGAGTACCATAAGATCCATTCGGAGCCCATTTAGATCCTTTCTTAACCATAGATGCAACGAAATTCACCAATAGACCTGCCGCAAATAATTTGCGCAATGGTGGAATTAATAATAAACCACCAATAATATCTGTCACAAAACCTGGCATTAATAAGCACAAGCCTGCAAAAATCAGCATAACCCCTTCTGCAACTTCAGAGGCTGGCAACTCACCGCGGCGCATTTTTTCTTGTGCTTTAAGAGATGTTTCTAAGCCTTGCTTACGAATTAAAGTCACGCCTAAAATAGCAGTCAGGAAAACCAAACCAACTGTTGCTAACGCACCAATTTGACTACCAACTTTTATTAATACGGATAGCTCAATAACGGGAACGAGTATGAAAAGCAAAAGTGCAAATCTCATATTTACCTTCTTTGTTTTAAATGTAGTTATTTATTTAAGGGCTAAATGTGACGAATCAACCGATAGATAGATTTAAATCTCAGGTGTTTCATATTTTAAGTGAAATTCCCAAGGGCGAATGCATTGCTTACGGAGAACTTGCAAAACTAGCGGGTTTTCCAGGTTATGCAAGACAAGTTGGCAGTTTAATGAAAAATCTACCCAAAGACACCAAACTGCCATGGTATAGAGTCGTGAATGCTCAACATCGCATTAGCTTTGGCGAAAACACGGACGGCTATTTAAGACAAAAAGAAAAGTTAGAAAAAGAAGGTTGGGTCATTGTGGGTAACAAATTAACCATAAATGAGAACCCAATAAAAAAGTGAAGGGGCCGCCACCTAACAATAGGCAGCGACTCTTAAAATAAATTTAATCTCTAAAATTGGTAAATTGAACTGGCTGAGCCAACTCAGCACCACGCAGCAACGCCATCACTTGTTGAAGATCATCTCGTTTTTTACCAGTAACGCGAAGCTGGTCACCTTGGATCTGCGCTTGAACTTTCGCTTTGCTATCTTTGATCATTTTAACGATTTTTTTTGCTTCGTCTGTTTCAAGACCTTCTTTCATCTTAACCGCTTGGGAAGCGCGCATATTCCCCTTAATCACATCTTCTTTTTCTAAACTTTTTAAATCAATGCCACGGCTAACCAATTTTTGATTTAAAATATCAGACATCTGGCGAAGTTGAGGTTCTGCCTCAGCCTCCATGACGACGCTTTTTTTGTCTTTAATTTCGTAGTGCGCTTTTACGCCTTTAAAGTCATAACGCGTTGTAATCTCTCTGTTTGCCTGATCGACTGCGTTAGTGACTTCGTGCCAATCTAACTCAGATACTACGTCAAATGATGGCATTTTCTGCTCCTTTGCATTTCCAATAATGTATTTTGGGGCGATAATAACAGGGATTGAAATAAAACACCTAATGGAAACCTATTATGAAGAACACGCCTTGGTTAGTCATCGGCGCTGGCGCTATCGGCCTTTTTTGGGCCTGTAAGCTAGAAAAACTCGGCAATAAAGTCCATCTAGTGTATCGATCGGAGAGTCCGGGAAAAAAAATCACCCTAGAATCATTAACCGATGAAGACGGTCAACAACAAGTTTCTATTTCTAAACATAAGATCAAAAGCTTCAAACCAGAGGAGCTTACCGAACAATATGACAAGATACTAATTTGCACCAAGTCTTTCGATCTTAAAAATGCATTTGCCCAAGTAGCAGCTCATGTTAGTGACGATGCGGACATCGCCTGCTTATGTAATGGCATAGGTGCACAAGAAGAACTTCAAAGCATTTTATTAGACACACAAACCCTATGGGCCGGAACAACCAGTGAAGGCGTTTTAAAAATTGAAGCGAACCATATCAAACACACAGGTTTAGGTGACAGCTACTTTGGTGAATGGCGACAAACGACACCAGCAAAGACCTTTCCAATTGAGAGCCTAACAGTTGCTAACATTCACCAAAGAATGATCGAAAAACTCGCCGTTAACGCAGTAATCAATCCAATCACTGCAATTTTCAACATTCATAATGGCGACATTCTCAATGATGAATTTAAGCCGCTAATCGATGCAACTCTGTCTGAATTATCAAACGTCTTTACTCATCCGAAATTTAGTTATTCACAACAAAGCCAACACCTCACCCAAGAAAATCTCAAAAACCGGGTGCACACTATTGCTCAACTTACTCGCTTAAATCGATCTTCAATGCATGAAGATATTCGATTACAGCGCCAAACCGAAAACAGTTTCATCTCAGGTTTTTTACTTAACAACAGCCCTATTGAACTACCAGTACAGCGTTTGCTTTTCGATGGTGTTGCTTGTGCAGAACAGCGTGAAGAGGTCAAAAAAAAGCTGCTAAGTCTTCCTTAGCAGCTTTTTTATTGATCAATGCAAGCTAGATTTTAGAAATTTTCTCTTTGGTAAGAAGAATTTTTTTCTCTTTATAAAGCGCACCTAATGCTTTTTTATAGGTTGCTTTACTTACTTTAAACACGGCATAAATGGCTTCTGGTGACGCCTTGTCGGTCAATGGAGATTCACCACCATGAGCATCTAAGTAATCCAGAATATCATCCAAGATATTGCGTACTTTCTTGTAACCGACTTCTTGCAAGCTCAAATCGATCTTGCCGTCTTCACGCATCTGCTTTATAAAACCAACCGTCTTTTCGCCTTTACGAAGCTGCCTAAACGCATCTTCAAAAAACAAAACACCCCAAAAGCGATTATCGATAACACACTTAAAGCCAATATTGGTTTTATCGCCAATAATGATAGAGACCTTATCACCTACGCGATACGGCGCTTCTTCGCGGTTCAACAAAGCATCCACTTTGGTAGTCGCGACAATACGATTTGTCGTTTGATCTAGGTAGATGAAAAGCAAATGTGTTTCACCTTCTTCTACACGGTTTTTCTGCTGACTAAAAGGCACCAATAAATCTTTAGGTAACCCCCAATCAAAAAACGCTCCAACTTGGTTTACTGCTATTGCCGTTAATGCAGCAAATTCTCCAACTTGGGCTTTAGGGAATTCAGTAGTTGAAATCAACTTATCATCTGAATCCAAATAAACGAAAACTTCGACTTCATCATCCACCGTCACACCTTTTGGTACGTAACGCTTAGGAAGCAAAATTTCGCCTAATTGGTCGGCGTCTAAATACACACCAAAATCTTTCTCTTTAACGACTCTTAATGTATTTAAGCGCCCAATTTGTGTAGCCATGAGTTCTCCGGCAAGCAATTTTTTCGAACTATACGCACTTCACATGTCTGCGCATATAGATATTTTGAAATCTTAATTTAATCGTTATCCGCTTTCATACAACCAGTAAATATAGCCTCTAACTTGGATCTCCCAAGCCCTTCCATTTTCTCAATATTTTGATTCGGTATCTCAGTCGTATCGCCATAGAACTCAATCGCTTTATCAACACTAGCCTCTCTTAAAAGATGCAACATTGGATAAGGCGAACGGTTGGTATAATTGGATACATCATCTGGCTCTGCGCCTGAAAAACAATAATCAGGGTGAAAAGTTGCCAATTGATAAACCCCTTCACAACCTTGATCGAACATAAGGTTTTCAGCCGTTTCAACAAAGTCTAAGTAACGATGAAAATCCTTAAATAAGGTCGGAAAAATCAGCAGCGTCGTTTCTGTCTCTGGGTGCTCATCCAGCCATTGAACTTCCGCTATTAACTCTTCTAGCGCTACATCCATTTTCTTTGATCGCAATACCATACAACGTACGCTATCCCGCTCCACTTCCCGTTTAGCAAAAGGGCAAACATTTAACGCCACAATAAACTCTTTTACCCATGCCATTGTTTGGGTAGTGACCAATTCATCTGATAGCAGCATAACGTGTCTTCTTATAAATATTTGTTGGTATTTTAGAGCAAAGCGTACAAAGGGTCTAACTTATCAAGCCATCATCTGAGGTTTAGATTTCGAATCCTTAGAAAACAAGGTATCATGACTATTAATACAGTCCATTATAGTGGTCATACGCCCAAATTCATTATGATTTTCATAGTTAATTTATGACAATCATAGTTGGTCGTACCATTTATCCCGCTACAGAGAGTTTACATGTCATTTGCTGAATTAGATTTGGATTTCACCATAGAACAAGCCATTAGTGATCTTGGCTTTGAAACCCCGACAGAAATCCAAGAACAAGCTATACCAATCGCCTTAGAGGGTTCTGACCTACTTGCAACTGCCCCGACTGGCACGGGCAAAACCATCGCCTTCTGTGCGCCAGCTATTCAGCATATTCTTGACCGTGATGAGCAATCCACCACCGCACCAAAAGTATTGATTTTGGCACCAAGCCGCGAGCTAGCACGTCAAATTTTTAATGTAGTAGAGCAACTAACACAACACACTCGTATTCAATCTCACCTCATTATTGGCGGCACACCTTATGGTATGCAGCAGCAGCAACTGAGTGAGCCATGTGACATTCTGGTTGCGACACCGGGTCGATTAGTTGAATTAGACGAGAAACAATGGCTTGATCTAACCGATGTGTCTTATTTTGTGATCGACGAAGCTGACCGCATGTTAGACATGGGCTTTGTTAGCGCCATTAACCACATCGCTAAAGAACTACCAAAAGAACACCAAACCTTGATGTTCTCCGCAACTCTAGAAGGCGAAAAAATGGGACGCTTTGCCAGCGCCCTACTAAATAGCGAGACGCAACAAATTCGCCTAGGCGAATCATCCCGCACAGTGCCAAGCCAAATTCGCCAAATAGCTTACCGTGTAGACAGCGAAGAGCACAAAGAAGCCGTACTTAAACACCTGTTAACGCAAGAGCGCGTTCAGCAAGCGGTATTATTTGTTTCCAACCGCGAGCATGTTGACATATGGGTTCAACGCATCCGTAAAATGGGTTTGATGTGTGACGGTTTGCATGGCGAAATGAAACAAGGCGACCGCAGCGAACACATGAAACAAATGAAGCGTGGACGCTTGCAAGTATTAGTTGCAACTGACGTTGCATCTCGCGGAATAGACCTTCCTGAAATCAATACTGTAATCAACCTTCGCCTTCCACGTAAAGCTGACTCTTACATCCACCGTGCTGGACGTGCTTCACGTGAAGGTGCACCGGGCGATTGTATTTCGTTGATTGATATCAACGACTTGCCAATGATTGAAAAGATTCAACGCTTTATGCAAGCCAACATTAAATTTGGCCGCATTGAGGGACTTGAAGCAAAAACAAAAGCTCGCTCACCAAGCAACAAGAAGAAAAAGAAAAAACCAGCCCCTAGTAAAAAATAAGGCTAGTTCAGCACTTATAGAAACAACAAAGGCGCTCACCAGCGCCTTTGTTGTTTCTATTTCGCTACTTATCTAAACGCAAAACTACCGCACTGCTCTCAGTCAAACTTCAACGTATGCAACTTACGCTTAGCCTTAGTTTCTAAATAGGAACGATTATGTTGATTCACATGCACCTTGGTCGGAACCAATTCAGCAACATCAATACCATGCTCTATTAGCTGCTGCGCTTTATCAGGATTATTGGTTAACAAGCGCACCTTGGAAACTCCAAGCGCTTGCAGCATATCAGCTGCAATACCAAAATCACGACCATCGTCTGGTAGATGCAACATCTCATTGGCTTGATAAGTGTCATAACCTTGGTCTTGCAAAGCATAGGCTTCTAGTTTTGCGTACAGGCCAATGCCACGACCCTCTTGACGTAAATAAAGAATGTAGCCACCTTCTTCATTAATTCGATCAATCGCTTCATCAAGCTGCTCGCCACAATCGCAACGGCCAGAACCAAAAACATCACCGGTCAAACACTCTGAATGCAATCGAACTAATGGAATGCTGTTGTCAGCTTTTGCTTTTGTACCTTCGAAAAATATCCCTATATGTTCTTTGCCAGAATCATCTCCATTGAAGGAAATAAATTCCGCCATCACGTCGCCCGCCCTCACGGGAATCATCACTCGACGCTTAATTGTCAAATCACTCATACTACTTCTCTACTAGGGACTTTTTTACTGTAACAAGTATAACGCCCATTAATTTGGTCAAAAGCTAAAATATCAATGCGAAATAAGGAAATAACTTCTAAATCAAATGATCTAGGGGTAAAGACGTGCTCTCTTTCACACTGCGCAACAAAAAGCTCGACTGAACACCAGTGACGCCAGGTATACGCGTTAACTTCCCTAATAAGAAATCATGGTACTTTTCCATGTCTTCTACTACGACTTCCAATAAGTAATCGCAGTTTTGGCCAGTCACCAGATTGCAATTCCTTACCTCAGGAAAAACATCTACCTGATCTTCAAAAACACTAAAGCGATCTGGAGTGTGCCTATCCATACTGATTTGCAAAAATGCAGTCAATTTTAAACCCAAGCTCGACTTTTTTAAGATGGTTACTTTACGATCTATAACACCATTTTCTTCCAGCGCTTTCACTCGACGCAAGCAAGGTGATGCCGATAATCCAACTCGATCCGCCAATTCTTGATTTGTTAAGCTAGAATCTTGCTGTAACTCGCGCAAAATATTTAAATCGATTTTATCAAACCCCATAACCGCAACCCCAAATTACTAATTTTATTATTTAATACGCAATATAATGCCATAGAAATTGATTTTTTCATAAAAAACGCAATCTTTTACTCATATTTTTTGGGTACACTATACAAATTGAAAAACAAAGAAACACCAAGAAAAAAGCGCCTACTCAAGACGCACTAATAACAACGAGGTTTACCGACCTCCTATTAATAAGGACAAGATCATGTCGTCTTTTGACCATACAAAGTACACGCCATTCAAGCCAGTCGCTATTACAAACCGCACATGGCCTGATAAAGCAATCACTAAAGCGCCTATCTGGTCTAGTGTCGACCTGCGTGATGGCAACCAAGCATTGGTAGAACCAATGACAGTGGAACAAAAGAAACAGTTTTTTGCTCTATTAGTAGATGTTGGATTCAAAGAAATCGAAGTCGGCTTCCCTGCTGCTTCACAATTGGATTTTGACTTTGTCCGCTGGTTGATTGAAGAAGACCAAGTACCAGACGATGTTTACATTCAAGTATTGACTCAAGCGCGCCCAGAATTAATTGAGCGTACTTATGAATCACTAAAAGGTGCCAAAAAAGCCATCGTTCATGTTTACAACTCAACGTCTACAACACAACGTGAGCAAGTATTCCGCATGGACATGGAAGGCATCAAACAAATCGCAGTTAATGGCGCTAAATGCGTAAAAGAACACGCCGCAAAACACCCTGAAACAGAATGGGTGTTTCAGTATTCACCAGAAAGTTTTACTGGCACTGAAATCGACTACGCCATTGAAGTCGTTAATGCGGTTGCCGATGTTTGGCAACCAACACCAGACAACAAAATCATTATCAATTTGCCAGCAACGGTAGAAGTGTCCACTCCTAACCGTTATGCAGACCAAATTGAATACTTCTGCCGCAATGTTAAGCAGCGCGACAGCATGATTGTCAGCTTGCACACCCACAACGACCGCGGCTGTGGTGTAGCGGCAGCAGAATTAGGCGTTATGGCTGGCGCAGACCGTATCGAAGGCACATTGCTAGGTAACGGCGAGCGTACAGGCAACATGGACATCGTTACTATGGCGATGAACATATACAGCCAAGGTATTGATCCAGAGTTGGCGTTGGGCGATATGGACCGCATCATAAGTGTGGTTCAAGCTTGCACCTTATTACAAGTTCACCCGCGTCACCCATACGCAGGCGAATTGGTGTTCACCGCCTTCTCTGGCTCTCATCAAGATGCGATTAAGAAATGTTTGGCTAACCAGACCGATGACAAACCTTGGGATGTGGCGTACTTGCCAATCGACCCACGCGATGTGGGCCGCAGCTACCAAGAAGTCATTCGTGTAAACAGCCAATCCGGTAAAGGCGGCGTTGCTTATACTCTTGAGCAAGAATACGGCTTGGCTTTGCCACGTTGGTTGCAAGTAGAATTCAGTCCAATCGTTCAGCAGTTTGCTGAAAAAGACGGCGGCGTTGTGGATGCTGAGTCTATGAAGAACTTGTTTGAAAATAGCTTCATGACAGGCACGACACCATACAAATTGGGCAAATACGATCTTGCAAAAGATGATGTTGATACTGTTCATGCCGAACTTATCAGCAACAACTCTAGCATTAAGATTACAGGTAACGGCAACGGCGCGTTGTCTGCTTTCAGTGAAGCATTAGGCAAGCACTTCAATATGCGTGTCGATATCATCCAATACCAAGAACACGCTTTGACAGTAGGCAGCGACTCACAAGCCATTGCCTATGTTCAAGCCAACATAGATGGTGACCGTTACAATGGCGTCGCCATCGACAACGACATTGTATCTGCGTCAATCCAAGCACTATTGGCCACAGTGAATCAGAAAATCACTGAAAACAAAGACTCTGCTGTCGCGTAATGTATTACCTTTAGTAAATTGAGGGTAATGAAAAAGCCGAAAATTCAATCGATTTTCGGCTTTTTTTTGTGTGTTATTTATAGTTTTTTTAAACGCTACTAAGGGTGGTAAACCACCTTATTTCGGCCAGTATCTTTTGCCTCATACAAGCATTCGTCTGCACGCTTTAATACTGCAGCTTTATCTTCTAATTTACCGGTATAAAGAGCCACACCAATACTGGCCGTAATAGGAATTACAGTACCTTCATGTATCACTGGATGATCGGCAACGATACTACGATAACGATCAAATACTTTGAAAACATCTCCTTCTTTAACATTATGTAGAATAATACCGAACTCTTCTCCTCCCAAACGACCAATAATATCACTGTCTCTTAGGGCTATTTTGATTCGCTTTGACACTTCAACCAAAACAGCATCCCCAGCATCATGCCCATAGGTATCATTTACTACTTTGAATTTATCAAGATCAAACATAGCAAACGCCATAGGAACACCATAACGACGAGTGAAGGACATTTCTCGATCTAACATAAGTTCAAAAGAACGACGATTGGCAACATCTGTTAAGTGATCAGTTGATGCTAAATGCTCAAGAGCAAGGTTTGAATCCACAAGACGACGCCGCATATCGGCAATGCGTTGCATAGCCAACATTTTAGCCGACAGAACTTTTTGGCTAATTGGTTTAGTCAAATAATCATCACCACCCGCTAGAATCCCATCTTCTACATCATCATCTTCAGCACTGGCACTGAGAAATATGACTGGCAACCACTCCTGATGTTGTTGCTCTTGTATTTTACGAATCGACCTAACCGCATCGAAACCATTCATATAAGGCATTTGAACATCCATTAAAATAAGGTCCAAATCCTGTGAATGCTCCAAAAATTGATCTATCGCTTCCTGACCATTACTGGCTTCTATCGTACTATAACCTAGCTTGGATAAGTGAAGCTTCAGCAACAAACGGTCAGTGTTGGTATCATCTACCACTAACACTTTCATCGGCATTACAGCATATCCTGTAGTTTAGTCTTCACATTTTGATACATTGCTAGTATTTCTCGCAATTTAGTATTCAGTTCAGGCACAACCCCCTGACGACTTTCTTGTTCTAGCTGCGCAGCCATTACTGACATCGTCATTGCACCTACATTTTGGCTGACAGATTTCAAGCTATGAGCAAGACGAGAAACCGCTACGTAATCGATATCACTCTCTTCACTCAACATCTTGTCAAATGATGCCATGATGCTTTTTGCGTCATCAAAAAAGGCATCAATCAACAAGGTAAAATCACTTCCCAACAAAACTTTTAATTCATTCAAAACAGATTCATCAATTACAATATCCGACTTCACATCAAAAACAGAATCAGCCGCTTGCATAGTTTTGTCTAGAGTGTCATCTTTTGATTGATGACTATGAGGCAACCACTCATCCAACATATCAATAATCTCCTTTTGTTTAAAAGGCTTTGGCACTAAACCATCACCACCAGCACGCAGCACTTCCGATAATGTTTCAGCCATGAGATCAGCCGTTAATGCAATAATAGGCACGCGTTTATGCTGACTGTATTTTTCGGCTTGTCTAATACGACGCATAGCCGATAATCCATCCATTACTGGCATGTGTAAATCCATAAAAATAAGGTCTGGCTGATGGGCACCCCACATTTCTACGCCAATCGAGCCGTTTTCAGCACCAATAACATCAAAACCCATTCTCGTTAAAATTCCCTGCGCTACTGCCATATTGGCTTTCATATCTTCAACAACTAAAATGAGCCCCCTCTTATTTCCATTATCACTAACATCTGATACTTCGTCATCATCACTGCTATCTGCGTATGAAAGTTGATGCCCAAGCACATTATCAGACAATGCCGTAATCAGACCTCTCTTCAAGGCCAAAGCACTCATGGGTTTAGCAATACACATATTAACGCCAGCAGTAGCCAACTCACTTTGAGTTAGCTCACCGGCAGAAGAAGTCATCAAAATTATAGGTTGATACAAAGAGCCGCTCATTTCTCGAATCGCTGTAGAAAGCATCAGACCATCTAACTCTGGCATCATGTAATCTATAACCACCAGCTGATACGGCACATTTTTATCCATCGATTGCCTAATGAGACTTAAAGCATCCACAGGGCTTAGCTCTGTATCTGCATAGATATCGCACGACTTCAGCTGATTTTTAAGTATGGCTAAGTTGGTTTCATTATCGTCAACGACTAAGGTTTTCTTACCAAGTAATAGATTTTCATCAACCACAGTTTCGATGTGAGACATTGCATGACTTTCTGATAGTGCAAATGACACCGTAAAAACAGATCCGACATCCAATTTACTCGACAAAGAAATATTGCCATCCATTAAACCAACCAATTGTTTCGTAATCGCCAAACCTAAACCGGTTCCACCAAACTTACGTGTTGTTGAACTATCTGCTTGCACAAAAGCACTAAACAATTGCGGCTGCACATGATCTGCAATGCCCACTCCAGTATCAGCAATACTCAGAGTGATGGCGGCTACCCCTTGTTGATCAACGGCACCTTTTGCGGATACCAATACATGGCCCGAGTTGGTGAACTTAATCGCATTACTAATAAGATTAGTTAACACTTGCTTAATACGAAACACATCGCCCACCAAAAAGCGTGGACAAGATTCATCATATTCCACCAATAAATCGATGCCTTTTTCTTCCGCCTTCATCAGCAATAAGCGCACGACATCATAAATGGCTTTTTCTAAATTGAAATCAACACGTTCGATAGAAAGATGACCCGCCTCTATTTTGGAAAAATCCAACAAGTCATTAATTAAACCCAAAAGCCCCTCGCCGGACTCTTTCAGTATGCGCAATTGCTCCTTTTGCTCTGCGTTTAACTTACTACCAGAAAGTAATTCAGCCATACCTAATACACCATTTAATGGTGTTCTGATTTCATGACTCATGGTAGCAAGAAAATTGCTTTTTGCCTTACTGGCTGCAACCGCTTGATCGCTCGCTTCCCGTAAAAGCACTTCTGTTTCTTTTCTAGAAGTAATATCCATGTTCACACCAATAAGATGTGATGCATGGCCTTTTTTATCAAATACAATGGCAGCATTGGATTTCAAATAACGAACCTGCCCATCTTTTCGCATGATCCTAAAATCAAAATCTAAATCTTTAGAGATATGGGAAGCATCCTCTTTACTGGTAAAATACGCTCCGCTTTCTTCTAATCCAGCAAACACATCTCTTAATCTGACTTTATCTTCCGGATAAACACAATCATCCCAAACCAGAAGTGGCTGAGCTCGCTCACCCATAGAAAAACCATAAAGTCGATACATCCAGTCATCCCAATGCAAAGTACTTTCTTGCAGATCGAATTCCCAGACACCTATGCCAGCAGCATCCGCTGCGATAGATAAACGCAAATTGGTATCTATCATTTTCTGCTCAACTTCTAGACGCTCTGTCACATCACGAATATGAGCGATATAGCCGCCGAGGCTTCCGTCAGCATTTCGAATCATGCTACCAATCGTTTCGGTATGAAAAATCTTACCCTGTTTATTTTTATAGCTCACACGATAACGATTTAAAACATCTTCTACATCATCTTTATAAGCTTGGCCTTGCCGAATAAAATCGCTTTCATCCGCATACAAAACTTGGGTGGTTTTACCTCGTAAATCATCAAGACTATAACCAAACAGCTCAGTGAAAGCTGGATTTAACATTTTTATTTCACGATTTCGTCCGACAAGCACGATCGCCTCTGGCGCATTTTCAAAAAGCGACTCAAAGAATATTTTTTGCTCGCGCAGATCATTCTCATATTGAGCCTGTACAGATCTATCGTAGGCAAGAGTCATCTCATTACCAACCCACTGAGCAAGCAATTTCATTACTTCATAATCATCATCACCAAAAGGCTGATTCTTCGGGTTTGGACTAGAAAAATTGAGTGTTCCCCAACGCTTACCACTGACATAGATAACAATGCCAATGTAAGCTTCTAATCCAAAGCCCTTATAACAAGGATGTTCTTTAATATCACTAATCGCTGTATGGTAATAAGATGTCGGCAAATCACTACCAAGAGTGTGAACACAATAGGTGTTTCCTAGCTCAAACTGTGCACCTGGAAGCACTTCTCCGTTTGGAGTATGGCTGTATTCCACTTGATAAATATCGCCGTTAATTGAGCTGATAAGCCCAATCGGTAAGGCAAAATGTTCGACGCCAACTTGTAGAATTTTTTGCAGTTTTTCATCTAATGATAAATCTGAATTGGCCGTCACTTCATGCAAGTTCTTTAACGTTTTCAACGTTCGTTTTTGTGCAGTTGCACCATCACCAATTGATATAGGTTTTCCATCTACATGCGGCAGTGAAGATAATTGCACTGGAGATGAGGCCATTAAAGTTGAAAAAAGACCTACCAAGGAATCAATATGCTCTTCCAGCAATTCATTATTGAGTAAACAAGGAGTATCACTTAAGGAAATCAATCGAACATCATGAATGCCTAAAGGCTCGATAACACAGCTAGCAATATTTGGTAAATCAGAAAATAAAACGTGAGCGGAAGGCGTACTTTTTATATCGAAATATCGGGAAGAAGCAAAAGTATTAAAGCGAAATAGTTTAGTGGAACAATTTATCTGATGAAGGCCATCGACTTCACCAGATAAAACCACACGACCATCTTTAAAAAGTAAACCAGCACAAGACATACCTAAAAGAGACCTAGCTACTTTTAAAGCAGCCTCAAATTGACCCATTCACTTCCCCTTGGCTTATGCATGTCAAACGCAATCAGAAAAACTAATTAAGCACCACCCTACTTATAAAACATATCAGAAAATCAGGATTCTGCTAGGCAAAAGATAGAAATACTATGGCAGTAACTTATCGATCAGAACACAATCCTTAGTATCATTACGGCTGGCTTTGACTTTATCTAATACTTTTTGCGCGACGTCTTTTTGGCGTTCTGAAACATATTTTGAATCAACTGTCTTTTGAACGTTGCTCAAGTAAGCATCTAACTTTGGCGTGCAATAATCGTCAAATGCCAAGGCGCTAGTTGAAGTAAGTAATACAGAGATCCCCACCAAGCCAACAGAGAGTGAAGTTTTGAACAACATAATATTTTCCTAAACAGTCTATTTAATTAGGAAAAATTAGACCATAGACGAAGCTAAAGTGAAACCTTAAGCTGAGCCGCAATCACTCATTTACATGTTTAAATCATCAAGTCGTTGTAACACCTTGTTACGAACATTAAGCAAAAGCACTTAGCAACTTCCATCTCAATGCTGCAACAAGATAAGGCCATTTATATCGAAATAACCTGATGACAAGTTTTTTGAACCAATGCAGCATCATGACTAACCAACAGCACAGCGCAGCCTGCTTCACAGGCCAACTCGACTAATAAGGCCGTCACCTCTTTTGCCGTGATTGGATCAAGCCGAGAAGTCGGCTCATCAGCGAATAAAAACACTGGATCCAATAACAAGGCTCGCAATATAGCAAAACGCTGTAATTCGCCACCAGAAACCGCTAAGCAATTACGCTCAAGAATCCCATGCGGCAAACTCAAGCGATCCATCAAAGGTGCAATACGAGCTTTATCAATGCCATGCAAAAGTATCAAATCTTCCAGTAACTGACCAAGCGACACACTAGACGAAAACGCCGACGGCGGATCTTGATACAATTTTAACCATTGATGCGGCTTAGCTGTTTTATTCGAGCGAAGAATACTCCCAGCCGAAATCGGCAACAGATTCAGCAAGGCATCACCAAGCGACGATTTACCGCAGCCACTGTCACCGACAATACCAACCACTTCGCCCTGTTTGATAGAGAAAGACAAACCGTCAAACAACACTCGCCCACCTCGCGCAAGACTCAAATTGTCGGCAACCAAAATCGCTTCTGCGCTATCCTCACGAATACTCGGCGTAATATCGTGCCATGCGCTTGGCTCGGCAGAGATCAACTCACGCGTATAATCGTCTTTTGGATAATCAAGTACTTGAGTCGCCTCACCTTGCTCAACTAATCGCCCTTCTTTCATCACCAATAGCAAGCCACTCAACTGACGAGCAACCGCGACATCGTGCGTAATCGTCAGCAAGCTACCCAAGCTTGAACGAGCCTGCAGCAACTGCACAATACCGTCCCGACGCGACACATCCAGCCCTTTGGTTGGTTCATCCGCCAAGATAACATGTGCACCACCCGCAGTGGCGGCTGTAATAGCAAGGCGTTGTGCCATACCGCCAGACAATTCATCAGCTCGTTTATGTCCGCTGTCTTCCAAGCCAACACGACGTAGATCATCTTCAGCAATGGAAAGAGACTCTTGCGCACTCTTCTCTCGTACGAACTGATACACCTCTTTAACTTGATCCACCCCCTTCATTAAAGGATCAAGGGAATGCCAAGGCTCTTGTGGCAGCATTACCATCTCTTTGCCCCACAACGCCCGACGTTCATCAATCGACATTACTTTGCCAAACACTTCCACGTCACCAGCCATACTTAAATCATCCGATAATAACCCCATAATAGCTTGTGCCAATAAGCTCTTACCGGAACCAGTCTGACCCAAAATCGTGAGTGGTTCACCTTGCTTTAATTCCAAAGAAATTGGCTCTAGCAAACAAGTGTCACCCACATAAACCGCTACATTGGTTAATTTCAGGAATACACTCATGCTCGTTTCCCTGCCAATAAATGAAATGAAAACACCATCAAAGCGATGACAATCAAAGGTTGTGCTAATAACCAAGGCGCGTCACTGTAATAGGGGAATAACTCAACTGTCATCAACCCCAACTCAGCAAGCGGAGGCTGAATACCTACATAAACAAAACCCAACGACGCCATAGTTAAAATCGCGTTTGCGCCACCAAATGCCGCTAAGGTAAAAACCGAAGGTGAAATGGCAGGCCAAATATGACGTTTAAATTGATACCAACGACCAAACCCCATCATCTGTGAAGACTGTCTTGCTGGGCTTTGAATCACACCCTGCGTTACTGCCCGTACGACACGGAAATATTCTACCCACTGCACCAATGAAATGGCCAAATACAACACGAAGAAAGAACCCGGCGCTATGGCAGCAAATAACAGCACCACCACCAATCCAGGCAAAGCCAGTAAAATATTCACCACAATACCTAAGATATTATCGACCTTTTTACCGCCCCAAACTGCCCACACACCAAATGCCGTGCCCACTAGGGACGATGTCAACATACATAAAAGACTTAGCGCAAAGGACAAGCCCACAGCATGCGCCATACGCGTTAACATGCTACGACCAAAATGATCTGTGCCGAGCCAATGAGACGCCGAAGGCGCTTGCAAAATAGCGTCTAAATTTTGCTCTGACAAGCTATAAGGTGAAAACAAAATACCAAACAAAGAAAACGCCAAAAGACCAAGTAAAACACTCAAACCTAACCATTGGGAATGTGTCATTTTCATAAGGTTTTCGCTCCTCTTGGATCAATCCATAAGCAGATAATATCCACCAAGGTATTGAGCAAAACGAAGAGTATTCCCATCACCAAGGCAGCCCCTTGAATCACAGGAATATCACGAGCAAAAATAGCATGAGCCAAACCATGACCAATTCCCGGCCACGAAAATAACGACTCAATCATCACAATCCCTTCGATCATACTGACTAACTGAATACCGAAAAACGCCACGACCGGCACCGCAATATTGCGTACACCATGCTGACGAAATGTCTGCCAAGCAGACAAACCTTTCACTCTGGAGAATTGGTAAAACGCAGCCTGAAAGGTTCTCTTAGCTGAATCCCTAACAACTCGGTTGGAGACCGCTGCTAAGCTCAACGCCAAGGTGATAGCCGGCAAAACCAAATGCGCTGGCGTGCCAAATCCAGCAACCGGAAACCAGTTCCAATGCAATGCAAATAGCAAAATGAACAACACACCCAATACAAACACCGGCATAGCACGAATTACACTGGACAAGCCCATCAACACAGAATCCAAAGGATTCCCGCGCCAAGCACTTAATAAACCCAACGGCACGGCAATCAACACAGACAACATAAGTCCAGCAACCGCCAACAACAAGGAATGACCTAACATATGTTTAAGCGCATCCACTACAGGCAAGCCACTAACTAACGAATCACCCAAGTTGAATTGCAGAAGGTCTGCTAACCAGTGCCAATAAGCCGTCAAAGCACCTTGGTCCAAATTCAACTCTGCGCGCACCAAAGCCGCCGCGTTGGAATCAACATTGTCTTGCCCATAACGACTGGCCGCAATTCGATATGCCATATCACCAGGTAAAGAACGCATCAATATAAAAGTCAAGGTGCCANCCCCCCAGACCACAGTTATCAATTGAAGCGCCCTTTTAAACAGCATTGCCTTCATTGTTTTACGAACTCCATTTCATTTAAATAAAAGCTGCGCTCAAAAGGATCAAAACGAAAACCTTTAATTCGTGTATTTACAGACGTTTTCTGAACATAGGAAGACACTGGAATCATCGGACGTTCGTCATAAATAATCTGCGCGCTACGTTGAGCAATTTCTTTGTATTTAACCGGATCAGAGGTTTGTTCTAATGCTAATAAATCAGCACTTAACGCCTTATTATTCCAATTCATTGCACCCCAATCGCCACCGCCATTGGAACCAAAATCAGACAATATCACGCCTAATGGATCGGCAATAAAGCCATAATTACGCGCGATTAAAGCAACCTCTAACGAACCATCTTGATGGCCCATTGGAATAGCGCTGGAATTAGTAACTTCTACTTTTGTTGTTACACCAATAGCTTGCCACTGAGCCTGAATAGCCGTCGCCACCGTAGTCAGTTCTGGTCTATCCGCGTAAGTTATAAGCGTCAATTCAAACAACTCACCGTCTCTCTCTAACATTCCTTGTGAGTTTTTCTTCCATCCCAAAGATGCCAACAATGATTCAGGCGTACCAGCATCTGCTTCGGTTTCAGAAGTGACATTCTGCAAATACCAATTAGACATAGATGCTGGCAATAATTGCTCAGTTTCTGAACCGGGAATACGCAGCACACCTCTGGCGATACCCTGTCTATCAATGGCTAAACTCAAGGCTTTACGGGCTCGCACATCGTCTAAAAACCGATGACCGCTATTTAGCTTTAACACTATCGTTCTAGGAATAGGATTTGAGTACAGATTTAAAATATCCACACGCTGCAGCGAAGGCAAACTGGCAGGATCTAAGCCAAAAACAATATCTACTTGGCCACTTCTTGCTTGCAACACGCGGCTTTCAGCGCGATGCCCCGTTAAATAACTCGCGTAAGGAATACTGGCTTTCTTTCCCCAATAGTTATCGAATTTCTCAACAACAAGTTTATGTGGCGGCGCAAATTGAAAAACCTTATAAGGACCAGTACCTAATAATGCCAACACTTTTTTATCTTTGTCATAAGCGGCTGGAGATAAAATACCATTGGCATAATTCGCTAACACTGCACCTAACAAGGTATATGGACGAGATAAAGAGATAACGACGGAATGATCTCCTACCGCTTGGATACTTTCAATTGGCGCATTGCGTAATGCGCCATGCTTAGATTGAGCAATCAAAAGGCTATTCACTACCTTATCGGCATCCATCAAAACGTCATCGTGAAAATAAACACCATCACGTAAGTCAAATGTCCAAATTCTCGCGTCTTCACTGATATGCCAATCTTTTGCTAGCGCTGGAATGAGCAAGCCATTTTCATCCACATCCAAAAGCGTTTCTAGTACTTGCATTCGACTAAAGACAAAACCATTTTTGGCTGGATCTAAACTAGTAAACTCAAAGGCCGCGCTAACAGATACAGTGTTAGATGATGTTGGCCCAGAACAAGCTGTCAACGCCAAGAGACCACTCAGTATTGAGACGCAAAAAAATATTCGTTTAAAAAAAGGTATTACTCTCATGTCCATATTATCCATAACAATAAAATAAAAAGTTATGATATAACATATTAAACAATTCTGACAATCATTTGAGAACAACTTGCATTAACGTCTAATATTTGATCAATAAAGTACCTATTAAAACTTATCTGATTGATGCACTAATCAAAAAAAAACCAGTCCAACGGATGTTGAACTGGTTTTTAACGAACTTGCTTATTTTACCTTCTGCTCACTAAGCAGAAAGCTATCTCATGTCTATTATTTGAAAACGCGTTTTCTAACGCCTTCCAATCGTTTCAGAATTGCATCAAGACGCTCAGGCTTCACCATAAACTCTTGGAAACCCTTCATGCCCTCTTGAGCCATGCTTGGATCAGTATCACGATCATAAAACTGAGCGGTACCAGCAGCACTGTTCAACATTGCTACACCTTTATTCAAGAAAAAATCATCCGGTGCTTTAGCTTTATTGTTAGGTGGAATTTGCAACAAGACACCATTTAACATGGTTTGATTATCGGCACGTGCCATAAACTCCAAGAATTTCCGAGCATCAACTTTGTTTTTTGCTTTTGCTGGGATATGAACTGTTTCCATTGGTGCATCTTCGGCAATAGGAATAGCTGGATCAATAATAGGAAATTGGAAAAAGCCCATCTTACCATCTAGCTCTTTGGGAAAGTTAGGCACGATAAAGTTACCAATCAAATACATAGCGGCTTTACCGTTGTACATAAACGGCTGCGCTTCTTGCCAAGAATAAGATGCATGGTTTTCTAGGAAATAACCTTTATCAATAAGTTCTTTCCAATGTTCAAACGTTTTGCGCACGCGAGGGTCTGTATAAGGGATTTTACCGTCCATCAAATCGATGTGGAACTCCAAACCATTAGTGCGCAAATTCAAGTAATCAAACCAACCTGCTGCTGTCCATAGATACTTAGTACCTATCGTAATGGGAGTAATGTCATTGGCTTTTAGCTTCGCGTTAACCGCAAGAAATTCATCCCAGGTTTTCGGCTCAGACAAACCTAACTTATCAAAGATATCTTTGCGGTAATAAATCCCCCACTGATAGTAACTATAGGGAATGCCCCACTGTTTATTATTCAATGTAGAAGCTGCCGTCGCTGCAGGCATGATTTCTTTTAGACCTAATTTCTGCCAAATATCGCTAACATCTTCAAAAAGATCACGATCAACAAAGCTTTTCATACGATTACCTGAGTACCAGAAAACGATGTCTGGCGGCGTAGTCGATAGCCAATTACGAATGGCGGTTTTATAACCTTCTTTGTCGTACAGATTGTATTTCACTGTGATGTCAGGGTTTTCACTTTCAAATTTCTGCACCATTTCCGTAAACGCTTTCTTCGGTGCAGGGTCAGCCTGATCGGAGTTGATTACCAAGGTACCAGCATTAGCAATAGAGACAGCACCTAATGCCATTACCCCTACTAATAAGGATTGTATTTTTTTCATGTAAATAAGCCCTCTTTTTGTTTTTATTAATTGGAACCAAGTTTCAGTATTGACCAAACAAAACGATTAATCAATAAACGAAACAAAGTTCCATTTAAATAGCCACTTTTACTGTCTATCGTTTTTTCCAAATAGCAACGTCAGCGGTACCTAAAGACTTAGAACCAATAACAAGCTCTGCATCTTGTGGCTCAAAAACAACCGTATTTGAGCTATAATTAAATACAAAAATCACATTGCCTCGCTCTCTCACTCGAACGCCTTTTGGCAAATAGTAAGTCAATAATCCCGCCACTTCAGACAACTTAGCTAAGCTGGCTTTTAACAGAGTATTATCAATACAAGAGCCAAGATAATAGTGACGGCCTTCTCCCATCAACACAGGATTACCGCCATCATCTTTTAACAAACAAGGCAATTCTGTCTTAATTTGTTCATGCCAATGCTTCAAGTTACCCGCGCCCCAACGGCCAGAAACAGCTGACTGAGCATGCTCAGGCAAAGCATCAACACGCTCCACCGTTAACGGCAATAAGCTCGCCAACGGTCCCGGTGCAAGGTTTTCTGGGATTTGATAGTTTTCTGTTTTGCTACCTGTTCTTGGACCCGCAAGCAACACACCTTGATAAGCATTCAAACGCTCTTGCAACTCTGGAGTGATATGTGCCTGAGCAGGTAAAACCAACAATTCATAGGTATCCAATGACCCAGAGCTTGGAATAATGTCAACGGATAAGCCAAGTTCGCGCATGGCTTCATACATTCGGTAACACCAGAAAAAGTAACGATATGCACGGGACTGAGGCTGAATATCCAAAGACCAACAAGCGTCATAATCAAACATCAAGGCCACTTTTCCAGCACTTGGCAGGGACATTAACTCATCTGCATCAAGGCCAATTGATTCAGCCAAGACTTTCACTTCTTGCGCCACCAAGGTCGCTTCTTTTGCCGCTTCAGCTTCTTGCGCATCTGGACGTAATAAGCCAGCATGCATTTGCTCTTGACCAAATGGCGCCTGACGCCAGCGGAAATACGACACCAATTCAGCGCCATGAGAAAAAGCTTCCCACGTCCATAAACGTACTGCACCATCGGCAGGTGTTGGATTGTGTGGCGCCCAATTCACCGGTCCTGGCTGCTGCTCCATAATCCATAAACGACCATTACCGCAGCCGCGATACAAATCATGATGAAATGCACCTGCATCCGGATGACCGACTCGCAAATAAGTATGTTTTTCATCTTCAGTATAAAGAGGCTCTTTGTCTAAAGACCCCAATGGATAACTATCCCAGCTCGCCACATCAAGATCTTGGCCAACTTTATGATGATCAAATGCTGTAAAGAACCCCATGTAGTTATGCACTAAATCTCGACCGGCAGAATATTCACGCAAGATATCCACTTGCAGCTTGTTGAAAGCAACCACTTGATCTGAACAGCAACGTTGAAAATCTAAACGATGGGAAGGATTGGCTTCGGTCACGGTTAAATTCGGCAATTCGATTTCATCGAATGAGCGATAATCCATACTCCAAAATACGTTACCCCAAGCTTTATTTAGGACTTCAACCGTGCCGTATTTTTCTGCCAACCAAAGACGAAAAGCCGCAAGGTCGGCCTCGGCATAACTTAAAATAGTGTCATGGCAGCCGTATTCATTGTCGGTCTGCCAAGACGCCACGGCGGGGTGCTGACCATAACGCTCTGCCATTAATGTCACAATGCGACGACATTCTTCTCTATATTCCAAACTCGCAAAAGTATAATGACGACGCGAACCAAACCCCCTTAACCGGCCTTGTTCATCTTTTGCCAACATAGACGGGTGGCGATCAACCAACCATTTTGGTGGTGTCGCGGTTGGCGTACCTAAAATGACTTTTAAACCCTGAGAATGCAAAATATCTAGCGACCCATCCAACCACTCCCAATGCAGTTCACCCGGAGTTGGCTCAATCGTACTCCAGCTAAACTCGCCAACTCGAACATACTGAATACCAATGCGTCGCATATGTTGAGCATCTTCAACCCAACGACTTTTTGGCCAATGTTCTGGGTAATAACACACACCTAATTTCATTTTAAGCTCCTGCAAATGGCTGGCTCGGCGCGCCAGTAATATTTATTGTTGTTAAATCAATCGCAACGACGTGACCTGCAAGCGGCTGCCTAGCCAAGTCGTCTTCGCTAGTCGCCACACTGGCGGATGTGATAAATAGCGTGTTGCCATCAGGGCCACCAAACACGCAACTGGTTGGCTTAGAAAAAGGCAATTCAATTGTCTGCAGCACTTCGCCTTCTGGGTTATAACGAACCACGCGCCCTCCATCCCAATTGGCGTTCCAAATACAACCTTCTGAGTCAATACAAGAGCCATCGGCTCCGATGCCTTCTTTCACCTCAAAAAATGGTTTTTGGCTACGGATGTCATAAAATTCTGGGTACGGAAAAATATGCACTTTTCGTGTCATGGAATCGCCAAAATAAAAGCGGCCACGAGACTCGTCCCATGCCAAAGTATTGGAAATACCAACCCCTTCAAGCATCAATGTCTTTTTGCCTTCCGGCGTAATCTTCCATAACCGACCCGACGCTTTCTCTTCTGCATCATCCATAGTGCCAAGCCACAACACACCGCTTGGATCACATTTAGCATCGTTGCTACGATTACCCGGAATATCGGTATCCAAATCACATAGGTGCTCTAACTCACCTGTCGTCTTATCTAAATAAGCAACAGAATCCGCCAACGCCACCAACAAACGATCACTTTGCGTCGTAAATACAGCTGATACTTTCTTTGGTAACGTCCAATGTTGGTATTCATTCGATCCCTGATGCCAACACCATACCTGGCAGGCTGGAATATCAACCCAATACAATGCTTGCTCTGATTGGCTCCAAAATGGCCCTTCGGCTAACTGATGGCGTTGAGTACTAATTTGCTTCATTGTTTTTATTCTCCAATTTGTCTTGTCTACTTAAAAAGAACTATTTTTGATAAGCCTTCCAAGCAGCCATAAAAGCTTCCGCATTGGCTTTCGTCGTTTCGACAGATTGGCCTTTTTTGTACAAAGCCGAACCTAGACCAAAGCCACGAGCACCAACATTTAAATAATCAGCCACATTGTTTGGCGTCACACCGCCAACCGGACACAGCCAAGTCTCAGCGGGAATCACCGCACCCAAGGCTTTAACCACATTGATCGTAGGCAAAGCTTCAGCAGGAAACAGTTTCACCGCATCCGCACCAGCGTGTAGTGCTGCAAAGGCTTCACTCGCGGTAAAAAAACCTGGCATAGCGTATAAACCAGCTACTTTCGCGGCTTTAATCAGCTCGACATCTGTATGTGGGCAAACCATTAATTTTGCGCCCGTAGCTACCAATTCAGTCAACTGCGCCATAGTCAAAACGGTGCCAGCGCCAATCAATACTTGCTCTCCAAACTTATCCTGAAGAGAACGAATACTAGTAAAAGCATCAGGCGAGTTAAGTGGTACTTCGATCAAACGAAAACCAGCATCAATTAAAATTTGAGCGTGCTCAATCACTTCATCAGGTTTAATACCACGAAGAATGGCAACCATCGGGAATTCTTTCATCAATGCATTAAAAGAATGTTTCATTTAATTAAGCTCCTATTGTCGAATTGTTTTCCGACCTAGCCTGACGATTCGCCAAGCGCTTTAGACCACGAATACTGGCTTCGTTAGCCGCTAAGAATTCACAGGGAAGATTTCGCGAAGACAAAGCCAGAGCGTAACGAGCACTAAGCGCTTCACTACCTATAATAAATACTGGAGCTGTTGGCGTATCGATAGATGACAAAATGTCATTCACGTCATGACCAATCACCACACCAGATAAGTAATCTCGCACTTCATCTGCGGCTAACTCGCCACATACAAAACGACTACGGGCACTGAATAAATGATGCAAAACACCGCCCGCTTGCTGGCTAGCCAAAACGCCTTTTTTAAAGGCCGCTTCGTTCAGCAAATCCGACTTAGGTAAGCCTTTTACCAAACTAGATTCATCATTCAAACGCGCAAAAAGCTCGCCTGTAATTGAAGTAGAAAACTGCGTCACCTTGCCTTCAGTGATTTGCGCCCATTTACAATGGGTTCCTGGCAAGCAAAATACGGGGGATTCATCAGCACGATCTTGCTCTTCTAACCAATCAAGCGCACCCAGTAATTGTGTTTCTTCGCCACGCATAACATCAAGCAAACCTCCGACACTCGTACCTCGTAAGCCCGGCACAATCGCCACCTTATTTGGTAACGACGTGGTCAGCCAAAAAAGATGATCAGATAAATCGTCTAATTTTATAGGACAATGCTGGTAAGGCACTTCTTGCCAACCACCACGACTGCCAACCATTCCGGCCATATAAATAGGCAGATCAGGCGTTAGCCAATCACCCAACAAATCAGATAAGACACTTTCAAATTCAGCAGAACCGAGCTTTAACATACCTCGGTCACTGTCGCGCTGAGCTTGAATACAACCATCCTGATTCATCAAAAAGACACGTAAATTGGTGGTTCCCCAATCAACGGCAATAAAGCGGGAACGCCTATCATTCATTATATTCTCCATCGCAATTTTCCGATTCAGGCTCGGCTTGAATCGCTAGCAATACTAGAGATTCAGGGTCAAATATAGGCAATCTGAGTCCAACTTGACTCAAACTCGCACCATTCAAAATAAGGTCTTGTTTCCACCACGCAGGCAAGGCTTTCATAAGATGGCCTGGCAATGGGCTATGCTCCAGAACCTTCACTCGATAGAGCTGATCTGGTAATAAATTAGGTAGGCGAACCGGTAAGGTTTGCGCTTGCTTTGGCATGGTTAATTGACTGTAAACAGCCAATCCTTGCATTCTGTCTTGACTCAGCGCCCATTGAGTTTGCGCTCGACCATCGGCACTAGGCAAACGCCAGTTATTGCCTTCATGCAATACGCTTCGATACTGTTTGTAATGTGATAGCCACTTGGCAATAATGGCTTTTTGTTCACTGTTAGCATCCAGCAAATTCCACTCAATACCCAAATGCCCCAGCATCGCCGTTCCCGCGCGGAAAGCCACATCATGGACTCGGCTTGTCGTATGGCTCTTATCAGGGCCAATATGAGAGCCCATCACTTCAGGCGGTAAGAAATAACTAAAGCCACGTTGGATAGTTTGACGCTCCAAAGCATCGTTGCAATCAGACGCCCAAAAGCGTTTGGTGAAATTCAAGATACCGAAATCCACTCGTGCGCCGCCTGAGGAACAGCTCTCAATTTCCATATCTGGAAAAGCCTGATTGAGCTCGCTCAACAAACGATACAAAGCCTCTACTTGCACGTGAGCCTGCGGTGCAATATCACCACTTGGTTGAGTGTAATCTCGGTTCATATCCCATTTCACATAGTCAATCGGATATTCGGTAAACAAAGCAAACAAACGCTCGCGAATGTATTGATAGGCTTCCGTCTTCGCCAAATTGAGAACCAATTGATTACGCGCGAGAGCGGGGTCGTATTGGGGAAGTTGTAAAGCCCAATCAGGATGAGCACGGAATAAATCTGAATCTGGGTTAACCATTTCAGGTTCAAACCACAGACCGAACTCCATTCCTAAATCGTCTTTTACATAACGGATCAATGGCATTAAGCCATCAGGATATTTTGTTTCATCAACGAACCAATCACCCAATGCCGCCTTATCGTTATTGCGACCACGGAACCAACCATCATCAAGAATGTAACGTTCAACACCAACGTCAGCTGCGGCTTTCGCCAGCGCTTTTAGCTTGTTCATATCGTGATCAAAATAAAAGGCTTCCCAAGTATTCAGATGCACAGGACGAGGCTTGGTGAGTTTCAAGCGGTGACGAGCCTCTTTATGGAATTGCTGGCTCATGGCATTTAAACCAGCAGCGCTGTGTGCGGCTAAGAATTCTGGTGTCGAAATAGATTCATTGGCAGCTAGCACGATTTCACCCGGCAAATACAAGACTTCAGCTTGCAAGTAACGATGCCCTTCTGCGGTGTAATCGGCTTTTAATCTATGATTACCGCTCCATGCTAAATGCGCACCGACCAGCTCGCCTTGCTGTTCGCCAAAGCCCTGTTCACCAACAATCACCGCAGGAAAGTTTGCTTGAGAGTTACGACCATTGCGATTTTCTTGCGACCATGTGGCTTGCCAATCACTGCGCTCTTGCTGAAATTCTTGACACCAACGGCCATAGAATCCCATACGCTCGGTAAACTGAGCCGCAACTGGTAAAGTACACGCCAAGCGTTGAACGGTAACATCCCCCTGCCCTTGGTTCGTTAAGCTCAATTGTTGGCGTAATACGCCTGATAGCAATAAACCAATTGCCAGCGAAACCGACAATTGAGCCACTTGGTCTTCCAAACGAATCACAAAACCGCTTTCTAGTTCTTCCACATCAAACAAGGTCCAGCATGCAGCCCACGTGGGACGATCTTGCGCACTGGCTTCCACGGCTGGCGTTTGCAACCAGCCACGCCCTGCTTCAGGGAGTAAAGACATAGGAACAGGCTTGTCCATCATGGCTTGTGGAATGGCAGCTTGTTGCGACATATAAACCGCACTTAAGTCTGTTTCCTCGGGTAAAACATCACCAAAGTAGAGTAATTCTGGCGAACCTTGTTGGGGACAGGCAATCACCAAGGTCTTGCTTTGGTCTTTTGAGTCTTGTCGATAAAAACGTAGGTTCCATTCATTTTTCATTGTCTTACCCTTTCGTCGCACCCAAAGTTAAGCCTGCAATAAAATGGCGCTGCATAGCGAAAAATAAAATAACTGGCGGTAACGCGGCAATAACAGAGCCTGCTGCAATCAACTGCCAAGACGCCATCCACTGACCTTTCAATGCACTAATACCGGCCGTAATCGGACGCACTTCATCGCTTTGTACCAATACCAAAGCCCAGAAATAGTCATTCCAAATGAAGGTAAAAACCAGCACGGATAAAGCAGCCAATGCAGGACGCACCAAAGGCAACACAACATGCCAGAAGATTTGCCACTCGCTCACCCCTTCAACACGCGCCGCTTCAATTAACTCATCTGGTAAACCGACAATAAAGTTGCGCATAAATAAGGTGCAAAAACCAGTTTGAAAAGCGATATGGAACAGAATTAAACCCGACGCCGTGTCATACAATCCCATGCTGATGGTTAAATCACGCACTGGAATCATCAGGATTTGAAACGGAACAAAGTTACCCGCAATAAACGCTGCAAAAAGCGCCACGTTGCCGCGAAACTTGTATTTGGCCAAGGCGTAACCTGCTAGCGTCGACAAGGCAACAGCGCCAAATACCGCAGGTAAGGTAATAATGAGAGAATTAAGCAAATAGCGCAGCATTGGCGTTTGCGTAAACACCATGGTGTAGTTTTCAAAAAACATCCATTCAGTCGGAATTCCCCAATAATTGCCTCCATTAATATCTGCCATTGAACGAGCCGAGGTCATCATGACGGCAATCAAGGGCAATAACCAAAGCAACAGAGCAATCCAAACAGCAGCGCGGTAGCTTAAGTTAAAAGGTAACGATCTTTTTTCTATAGGAGTTGGAAACATTAGGCTTTCTCACTCTTCAGCATACGCCACAAAAAGTAGGCGATATAAATATCCATAATCAAGAACAATACTGTCGCAATCGCAGCGCCATAACCTGCACGGTAGTTAAAGATGGATTGCTCATACATGAAGTAAGCAAGCACGCTAGATGAACCAAATGGACCACCGCTGGTCATGGTTGCCACAAGGTCGAAACTGCGTAATGCACCAATCACTGTCACCACAACAGCAATGAATGTAGCAGGACGTAGTTGAGGCAATATAACGTGACGCAACATTTTCCAACCATGGGCACCATCTAAACGCGCAGCTTCAATTTGATCGGGATTTAAGTTATTTAAGCCTGTGAGATACAAGATCATGCAATAAGCAATTTGTGGCCAAAGCCCTGCCACAATAATGCCGAAGGTCACCCAATTTTCATCGGACAAAATCGCCACAGGTTCCATTCCAAATAAGCCAATTGCCTTATTAAAAAGTCCGAAAGAAGGGTCATAGAACCAAGAGAAAACCAAACCCACGACTACTTGAGAGATAACAAAAGGAAAGAAAAACATAGACTTAACTAAACGTATGCCCATGATTTTTTGATTAAGGAAAAGCGCAATGCCCAAACCGATTGGCGGCGCCAACATGAAGAAAACCATCCAATATAGATTGTTCTTTAACGCCACCCAAAACTGATAATCGTCAAAAAGTTCTAAATAGTTACTAAAACCGACAAAGGTCTTTTCACCAATTCCGTCCCATTCATAAAAGCTCAACCAGATACTTTGCAAAATAGGAAAGATAACGTAGACCACAAACAAAATGACTGCTGGCGCTAAGAATAAAACCGGCATCCATTGCTGTTGCTTGCTATGCAACTTTTGCATGGTGCACATACCTCTTATTTTTATTAGTTTATAAATTGTCCCACTTGTTACCCGTTTTCAATCAACGAACAACCAGCCCAATAAAATAATGGAATAAAGTTCCATTTTTTGCAATACTGAATTTAGAACATTTTTTCAGGTCTCTTTTTTGAGGCCAAATTAACCTTAAAAAAATATAAAAACAGAGATTAAGGAAACTTAACCATGTCGGAGCAAGACACTAAGAGCGGAGGCTCATCGTTAGATAAAGCTCTTAGCTTACTGCAGGAAGTCTGTATGACACCTGTACCACTGCGCTTTGCCGAACTGGTTGAAAAAACTGATTTACCAAAAGCCACTGCGCATCGCACTTTAACGTCATTAACTGACAAAAGCTTGATTCGCTTTGACGAAGTAACCCAGCTTTATCATCCTGGTTATGGATTACTAGAATTGGCACACCAAGCCTGGTCTAAAATTGATGTGCGCGATATTGCAGCGGATCAAATCAAACATTTGTGGGATGAAACGGGCGAGACTATCCATCTTGCAGTTTTAGATCGTGGCGACGTCATCTATATAGACAAACTGGAAAGCCAGAAAAGCTTGCGCTTATTTTCAGCCGTAGGCAAAAAAGGCCCTGCCTATTGTACAGGTGTCGGCAAAGCCATGATGGCCTTTCTCAGTGAAGATCAATTGGCTGCCGCAATCAAAGAACAAAACTTTATCAAGCACACAGATTCCACGCTGATTAACGAAGACATGTTAAGAGAAAATCTTCGCAAGATTCGTGAAAGCAAAATTTCCTTGGATTTAGAAGAGCATGAAGAAGGCATTCAATGTGCTGCTTCGGTGATTTTAAACCATAGAAACGAACCCATTGCCGCGCTCAGCATTACCGCACCCAAATTTCGTGTAGACGACGCGCGTTTCCAACACTTTCAAACATTGGTCAAAGACGCCTGTAAGAAAGTATCCACCCGAATGGGGGCTATGGCCTCTAACTAGCATAGGAAAGTCCATTATGGCGACGATAAAACTAACAAACGTCATCAAACGGTTTCACGACATTGAAACTATTCATGGCGTCAATTTAGATCTAGAAGACGGTGAATTTGTGGTCTTTGTAGGTCCATCTGGTTGTGGTAAATCCACCCTACTGCGCTTAATCGCAGGGCTAGAAGACATTACCGATGGCATGCTGGAAATTAATGGCACCAACATGAATAACGTGGCGCCCGCCGATCGCGGAGTCGCTATGGTATTTCAATCCTATGCCTTATACCCGCACATGACTGTAGAAGAAAACATGAGCTTTGGCTTACGCATGAATGGTGTAGACCCAGAAAAAATAAAAGCCCAAGTCAGCAATGCCGCCAACATCCTACAACTGAATGAACTGCTGGATCGTAAACCCAAACAATTATCTGGTGGCCAGCGTCAGCGTGTTGCCATCGGCCGTGCCATTGTTCGCCAACCTGAGGTATTCCTATTTGACGAACCGCTTTCCAACCTAGACGCAGAACTTCGTGTCGACATGCGCATTCAGATCGCACAGCTGCACAACAAGCTAAAAGCCACTATGGTTTACGTGACACATGATCAGGTTGAAGCCATGACTTTAGCTGATAAAATCGTCGTACTACGTTCAGGTAACGTAGAGCAGGTCGGTTCTCCGTTAGAGCTTTACCACAACCCTGCCAACGAATTTGTAGCAGGGTTTATTGGTTCACCGCGCATGAACTTCCTCGAAGGTAAAGTAGTAAGCATCGACAATAAAGATGTTGCTGTGATTGACATAGCAGGTCAGCGCATTGAGATGGAAGTGGATGGCACCAAGATTTCTGTTAACGAAACCGTCAAACTTGGCATTCGACCAGAACATGTCAAAGAAAACCCCCAAAATGCCGATCTGACTATTGACCTTGATATCGACGTGGCCGAACACCTAGGTGGCCTAACGTATCTTTACGGCCAATTTGAAGGCAGCAAACTTACCATTGAAGTCAGCGGCTCTAACCTCACTCGCAATGGCGAAAGTGTAAAAGTTGGCATCAAAAAAGAAGACTGTTACTTGTTTAATCGTGGTGGTGAAGCACTGGTTGATCGCCCTGTCCCAGCGAGATAAAAACAAGACTCCAACAAAAAATAGCCTTCGATGAGGGCTATTTTTTTTCAAAGCGAAAAAAGAATCAGCACCATAATATGCTTTAGTGAAAACGACTACTTTTAACCACTTCAGAAAAGTAGTGCATCATACTGTCTAAAAATACCCTTAACGCTGGCGTCATACTTTTTCTATTTGAATATATTGCCTGAACAATACTCACCTTGGTTGTCCAATCAGGTAAAACACGCACTAAACCTCCCGATTCTATGTCTTCGCTCGCCACTATCTCTGGTACCAACCCGACACCAACGCCTTGCAGAGCAGAACTAAGTAATAACCCACGATTCAAGCATACCAGCCTTGGATGATGCTGCACCAAACAGATAGAGCTCTCTGGACCAAGCAATTCCCACTGATGCAAGGACTCTTGTTTACCAAATGTTTCTGTTAAGGTCGGCATTTTTGACAACTGACTCGGATGACTAGGCATACCGAATTCTTCAATAAATTGCGGACTAGCCACCAAAATCATCTTACTAGTGGCTAGTTTTTTAGCGACTATGCCGGCTTCGTTTACTATCGCGCCTCGTGTTCGTAACGCGATGTCAATGCGCTCTTCCAACACCTGAACATCTCTATCCGTTGCATCCAAATACACAGAAACCTTGGGATACTTCTTCATAAACTCAGGCAAAAAGACCGAAAAGTGGTGTTGCGCCAATAAAACAGGACAGCTCACCCGAACCACACCAGAAGGCACAGACTGCAATAACGCCACAGACTCATAAGCAGATTGGCCTTCCGCCACCATATTAATAGCGCCTTCATATAATTGCAGGCCAGCATCAGTCAGGGTAAATTTTCGACTGTTACGCTGAATTAATTGAATCCCCAACTTGTCTTCTAACTGTGCGATACGACGGCTCAATAAAGATTTGGTGATACCTGACACACGCTCGGCCGCGGTAAAACCACCATTTTCAGCGGTCAGGTAAAAATAGTAGATATCGTTAAAATCCATAAATCGCTTCATCACCCTGAAAAAAGCCCTAAAAAAGAAATTGAAAACAAACTAGTTTAGGCTTTTTTGACGACTCATAACAATCACACCAATGATTCCGACTGCAAACAACAGAGAAAAATAATCAATCCCAGCAAGAATAACTGCATTTTTATGCACCTCACTGGCAATCCATGCAAAACCGGCTTTACTCGCTAAGTCGCTATTCATATGAGTGCTATAAACGCTGGATATTTGACTCAGAGTTTTAACAAAAACAGGATCATTCGTTGCAACATGCTGATTCAACACACCGTAATGAATCGTAGTACGCCACTGCAACCCAATGCTCGCCAAAGATATACCCAACGCCACACTCATTTGAGACACCATATTTTTCACCTGTTGAGCATGAGAGAAAATCGTTTCGTCATGTTGCAGTTCTGCAAATGCCTTTGCCGCTACCGTTCCTTGAACACACACAGTGAAAAACACAAAAACAAACAAAGCGGGGACTATGTAGGTTTGAAGGCTTGTAGTCGGCGTCAATCCCATCATGACAAAGCCATAAACCAACAAACATAAAAACCCTGACACATAGAATTTTTTGCCATTAGGTCTTTTAGGGAGAATCTTCATCAAAATGATCAATCCCAAAACCCCTGCGGCCTGCCCAAGAGCATACCAATTACCAATTGTACTCCAGCCAAATCCAAGACCTTGCTGCAAAATTTGTGGTATCAGATAACTGTTTGAGCCCATGATCAAGTAACACACAAAGAACAACATCACACCATTACGATAAAGCTTGCTACTAAAGAGAGATTTCAGCGATAACAATGGTCGGTTTTCATTATGACGAACCATGCTGCGCAAAAAATAATAAAGACTGCTCAAACCCAACAATAAAAATACGCAAACCAAAACCGTATTACTAAAAAAAGCATAGTTTCCATGCTGAAAACCATACAGAATCAAAAAAGACCCTGCAGCTAATGCCATCAAAATATAGGGATGACTTTGGCTACGCATTTCTTCTTTAGCAGGTATTCCTGGCAAACAAAAAGCAGCAGTAATCGCACTCAATAAACTCACAACCATCAAAATAACAAACAGATAATGCCATGAAGCAGTCATGAACAAATGCGCTGCCAAAAATGGTGCAAGCGCAGAGCCTATTGTCAGTCCATAAGCATAAGATTTAATTCCGGTTAAACGAATCAATCCTGGGGGAAATAAATTGATAATGACACGGGCACCTGTCATGAAAGCCGCGCCACCAAACCCCATGATGACATAACCCGTCAAAAAGCCATCGAAGCTCCGACAGTTAAAACCAACAATACAACCTATAAAGAAGATGAACAAAGAGCCCAATATGTAATATTTCCAGCCCATTCGCTCAACCAACCAGCGCTGCTTAGAAATCGTAACCACGGCAACACAAGCGTATGCTGCCGTCGCTAAGCTGTACTCTTGTGGTGAAACACCAAGCTCTCCCATCAAAGGCGCGGCTGCAAACACTATCATGCCAGTCTGTAAAAAATTCAGCAGCATAAGTAAAAAGATAGTCGCCAACATCAACCATTCATGGGATGGCGCTGGCACATATTTATGACGACTAATTCGACTGATCATTCGTTACATACTTTCTTTAATGATCTTTTGAATAATCACATTGACATCATCGTCGCGGTGATCAAATACATTCGTCCGCCAAGGCGTTTGGCTTTTAGCAAGAGAAGTTAATACTGGTGCACCTGCATTATGCGTATCCACATTGACACTCATAGACAAACCTGGGCGCAGTGGATGCTCTCTTAACTCCACAGGATCTAACACAATACGCACAGGCACCCTTTGTACTATTTTGATCCAGTTACCTGTCGCATTAGAAGCCGGAAGTAAAGAAAACGCACTGCCCGTACCAGGCTCAATACCTTTTACCTTGCCATGATAAGTCACACTCGAACCATAGACATCAGAGTTCAAGGTTGCTTCCTGCCCAGCACGAATATTCCCAAGCTGAGTTTCTTTAAAATTGGCCGTAACCCAAACATTTTTTAATGGAATGACCGACATCAACGCGCTACCTGCAGAGACATGCTGCCCCACTTGAACGCTACGCTGGGCGATGTAACCACTTGCGGGAGAAAGAATCGTGGTTCGATTCAACGTCAGCCAAGCCGCCTTCAAGGCTGACTGCGCTTTTAGCACATCGGGATGAGTTAATATTGTGGTGTTATCCACCTTGGTTTTATTGGTATCGTATGACTTTAGTGCCAGATTATAAGAGGCTTTCGCACTGGTTAGCGTACTTTCGTAGTGGCTTAGATCTTCATTTGAAATCAGGTTATTTTTCTTCAAATTCACTCGACGTTTATAGTCTGCTTCCGCTTTATCTAAAGAAACTTTAGCTAAATCCACATTGGCTTTTTGCTCTTCCAGTGACGCAAAACTATTACGCACAGATCGTATAGTACTGGCAAAATTCGCCTCTGCTTCTAACAGGGCTAACTGAGCATCCACTGGGTTGATTTTTACCAACACATCCGACTCACCCACCAAGCTGGTATTATCAGCCATAATATCTGTGACTGTTCCAGAGACCTGAGACATGACATTAACAATATTGCCAGACACATAAGCGTCTTCTGTTGTTTCGTAGAATTGTCCTATTTTTGTCCACCAAATATAAATACCGACACAAACAACAACGACACCTAGAGCCAACAAAACAATGGTGTTCTTTTTCTTCAGTGAATGCTTATCTATCTCTGTCATCGCTCGCCTATACTCTCAAAAAACAGTCAAATTAGGATTTTAATCTGCTAAGAATAAGGCGATAAAACAACAAGAACAATATCGAAAAATGGGACTTATCATCCTATAAACAGGATGATAAATGAGATATAAATTTTCCTTATTATTTACCTAAAAGTTGTGCAAACATCGACATATTGACGAACAAAACCTATTGCAAATTTGAAAAACACACAGTTTCTAAAAACATTTTGTCGTATTAGTAGTTTCAAAAATAAAAAGAAGGGACCATATTGCGAAAGGTATTGCTGGAGTAGACTCTAATCATGAGTTCATCACTGCAAAAAGAATAAACGGAAGCTTCTTTGCCTCCGTTAACCCTAATCAGTTTGTTTATACAAACTCTTCCAAGAAGTTTTCTAAATAACTGTAAGCACGTTTCGCCACAACTGGATTGTATTGGCTGTTATGTTCTGGATTATTGGCGCTTGGCAGCATAAAAGAGTGAACAGTATTACTGAAATCAACAAATTGGAAATCCATCCCTAAACTTGTCCAATAACGTTTCGCTTCCTGAGCATCCTCATCAGTAACCAAACTGTCATCATAGCCATTTAATACCAAGATTTTTGCTTTGGTGTTGGCCTTTTCCTCAGACTGAGCACGGAAAAAACTCATCAAACCATGAAAACTCGCTGCACCAGCACTATCTGCAAGGTGTAAACCGGCCTCCAAAGCCAATCGGCCGCCCATACAAAAACCAACGTGAACAATGGTTTTGCCATGAATGGCATCACAAGCAGATTGCGTCAGCTCATTTTGCAAATTATGTAAAGGATCGGCTTCAGCAAGTAGAGCCCCCATCTTCGCCATTTTCTCATCCATCTCGACCGGATTCTGATCGATACCATACAAATCCAACGCAGTTGCTGAAAAACCTAATGATGCAATACGATCAGCAATGCCTCTTTCGAAATCCGTCAACCCAGAAAAGGTTGGCCAAATCACAACCTGAATATGACTTTTATCCGAACTCAGTCCATCAACTTGATAATGCATACGTTTAACATTGTCTTTGAATATCGACTCAAATGTCTGGCTCACTGGCACCCCCTTAAAGAATTTATAAGTAATGTTTATCCAGTGTAACCAGCAAAATAGAATGAAATCAATCTGCTTTCTTGCTGATTCCTCGTTTGATCTCATTCTAAAAGGTAAGATCATCGACTCAATCTAGACCATTTCTAGCGCTACTAGGTCGTTTATACTTTGTCGTTTTCGGATAAGACGACACTGCCCATCATCAATCAGAATCTCTGGCGCCAACGGTCGACTGTTGTAATTTGAAGACATTGACGCACCGTATGCACCAGCATCGTTAAATACCAATAAATCACCAACCTTAGGATTGTCTAATATTTGATGACAAATCACGCCACTGGCATCTTGGGTAAAAACATCGCCAGATTCACACAAAGGCCCAGCCACAGCATATTCAAGAGCATTAGAAATTGACTCTAACCCCTGCTGATTCGAGTATTGATGAACCGCCTCTATTTTATGATAACTTCCATACATACTTGGCCTTAACAAGTCATTAAAACCGGCATCAATTAAAACAAAATTATGCTCCGCTGTTGATTTCAAACAATGCACTTCTGCCAACAAAGCACCGGCATTGCCGACCAAATAGCGCCCTGGCTCTACTTCTAATTTAACACTATGACCTAAATGACTTTCTATCTCTTTACGTGCATCATTCCATAAGCGAAAAAATGTCATGGTATCTAATTTATCTTCATGACTAGAATAAGGTATTGGCAACCCTCCTCCTGTTGAAATTGCACGAATATCCACGTTAGCAAGTTTCACTATCCCTACCATGGCTTGACAGGCTTGTGACAAGTGTTCCAAATCAGAGCCCGAACCTATATGCATATGAATTCCAATTAAGTCCAAACCATATTGTTGAATCAGAGCAACAGTCTGCGGCAAATCTTCTAGCGAAATACCATGTTTGCTATTTGGTCCACCAGTATTAGTTTTTTCACTATGACCATGGCCAAACCCAGGATTCACACGAATCCAAACTGAATGATGAGGAGCGACTTCTGCAATTCGATGCAACATATCCATAGAGCCAATATTGACAGGAATATCGTGTTGAATAACCAATTCTATTGTTTCGCGATCTATCAGATCTGCGGTAAAAACAATGCTTTCAGGATTGTCACTGTTGCTGTAGCCCGCCACTAAACTTCTTTCAATTTCTCCAGCAGACACCGCATCTACCATTACACCTTCTTCTCGCATCAATCGTAAAATATGTGTATTTGAGCAGGCTTTTTGTGCAAAACGAATGACATCAAAATCCCTTAGCTGTTTTATCTGTTGCCGAATAGTAGCCGCATCGTATACCCAAGCTGGCGTACCAAACTGCTGGGTTATTTCTACTAATGTATTGGGATTAAAAATAGTCACTTAGCCTTACTCCTATAGATCACTCGAATCAATTTTTTAAGTTATTTAAGATGAATCAATCATAGCGCTCGACCAAAAATACAAATAATATCTATTTATTCAAATTCTATTCATTTCTGATATGGTCTATGAAACTAACATTCCGACAAATTGAAATATTCAATGCTTTGATGACAGCAGAAAGCGTAACCAGCGCCGCCGACATGTTGCATACCTCACAACCGACCATTAGCCGAGAACTGGCAAGACTTGAACAGGTATTAGGGTTCAGCCTATTCGAACGAGTGCGCGGCCGACTCAAACCCAGCAAAGCGGCTTACACACTTTTTGAAGAAGTAAAACGTTCGTATATTGGCTTAGAACGAATTTGGTCAACCGTTGAGGATTTACGCACAGATCAGATAGGAAGACTCTCAGTACTAACATTGCCAGCTTTTTCCCAGTCTCTGTTACCGGGTGCATGTCTGAAGTTTTTAGATACAAACCAAAATGTCGGTATCTCCATCTCTGTGCAAGAGCCGCCATATTTAGAACAAAGCTTAACTTATCAGCAATACGATCTGGGGTTGACTGAAAACAACTACTCACCTTCAGGCACCACACTTAAACCTTTGTTAAGCATTGATGAGGTATGCATTTTGCCAAATGACCACCCATTATTAGCAAATGACATCATTGATATTCGTGATTTCGAAGGCCAGTCTTTTATTAACTTATCACCTAACGATCCATATCGAATAAAATTGGATGAAGATCTATATCGGCTTGGAATCAATCGAAAAACCGTGATAGAAACACCAACTGCCGTATCTGTCTGTCAGCTGGTAAGTAAAGGCGCGGGAATTGCTATCATCAATCCACTAACAGCATTGGACTTCATTGATCATGGTCTGCAAATTCGTCCATTGAATGTGTCTTATCCATTTACCATCAATATACTTTTGCCCTTGCACCGCCCCTTTAACCCTTTTTTAGACGACTTTATTGCAGCACTAGAAGAAGAAGCAAAAGAGATCAAAACCAAAATTAATCAGTACTCAACTCATTCAATGTAGGCACGCTTATTTATAAGCTCTGAACACATTTTTTCTGTTACACTTTTTTGCATAAGTAACAAACAATAGCTCGCATATTTTTTGGCAAGTACAAAGGAAGACACAATGACGCAATTGGCTTTAAGTGATCTCATTGGCAAACAAGTACTCGGTGTAGCAGGCACTTACGGCTCCCGAGAAAACGCAATGGATGTTTATATTTGCGGTGTGAACATTCTATCTGACACGTCATTGGAGCTTTTCTTCCCCAATGGACATCAACTCAAAGCCAACCAGAAAGTTACCGTACATTTAGACAATCGCACCGGCGTATCTGAATACGATGCAGATTTAAAAGTATATCGTTCCTCTTTCAAAGGTATCGTTGCCTCAACAACAGGAAGAAAAGCACAACTAACGGCCATCGAATACGAAGTTTACTACGGCGCCAGCATCGTTAAATCTTTCCAAGCGGATAACTATGAGCACCCAAGCGACAATCGCCCTGCTGTTGATTTGCCATACAGCCCGCTTACCGTTGCGCCCGAAATTGATGACAGTGAAAACGACAATAAAATTGGCGTTTTGATGACCTTCGCCAAACAACAGCCACACTCTACTGTGATGGCGTTCTTATCTTCTGTTGACGATGATATTTTCTTCATCACTTTCCCGAGTACATTCAAGGCTAAACTGTTAAGCCGTAATAATCAGTGCTACTTTGCCATTGATGGTCGAGCGACTTTTACTTTTGAAGAAGCCATCGAATGGAACTACAGCATCATCAAAAGTGATGTTTATGAAATCCCCAAAAGCAACCCAGTTTTCCAACAAATTCAAGAACTCTTTATCCAGAAAAATCCTTGGGAAATGGGTTTCTTTAGCCACCCAGAAGTGACTATGTATCACCTAAAAGCCACAAAAGTCGTCTGCCCAAAGCAAAGCGTTTAACTGGAAACTGGTAAGGCCAACCTCAATTAAGGAGAAAAACATGTTATCTGGAAGCTGTTTATGCAATGGCGTGCAATACGAAATAAAAGGCGAATTGGGCGACATCATGCAGTGTCATTGTCAAAAATGTCGTAAAGCCAACGGCTCAGCGTTTGCCGCCAATGCTGCTATTCCAACCACTGCCTTCACGCTTTTAAAAGGCAAAGAGCTACTGGCTGAATACGAATCGACTCCTAGTGTTTTTCGTGTTTTTTGCAAACAATGCGCGTCACCACTTTATAGCCGACGCCCAAACATGCCAGAACTGCTTCGCCTTCGTATCGGCACACTTGATACAAAAATAGAAGGCAAACCGTCTTCACATATCTTTGTTGGTTCAAAAGCCGAATGGTATGAAATTTGCGATGATATCCCGCAATACGAAGAACGCCCTGTTGCTTAATTACTCAGTGTGTGTCGTCCTAAAATAGGTTGACAGTTTTTAGGTCAGCTCCTGTAGCTGGCCTTTCTCTTTTCGCACTTGATTACTGGCTCGCCAGTATCTGTCTATTAGGCTCAGTTGATCTGGGGCTAGCGTTGCGGTTTGCATCGTGGTTTTTGGCACAGTGAGATGCTCCCTATTATTTGCTGGTGATTTCTTTCTTGATACGAGAAAACTCTGCTTGCTCAATATCACCGCGGGCATAGCGCTCGTTTAACATGTCCAGCGCCGTTTTATTGGCTTGTGCAAAGTAACGTCGATTCGAGCGATAGCTGTAACCCCAATGACCAAAACTCGAAATTAGCAAGAACCAAAAACCAATCCACAGAATCCAACCCCAGCCGTTCCAATATTCGTGATACATAGCAATCTCCATGTTCAGCGTCGAAAATCAGATGACTTTCAAACAAACTCGATAGTTCACTCTATAACGATAGGAAGATGCGACTCTGTGCGGTAACGAACCTTTAAAAATTCATCACCGCAGATAGAAAAAAAAGCCCATTTAATATGATCAGGATCAAGTCTTTACTAAGAACACACATTTGCTAACAAATCCTTTCAAATACCCAGAATCTAAACGCCCTGCACTTCCATACAATCCTCGCATTATCCAAATGGAGTCTTGTTATGTGGCGCAAAGCGTTTGTTTTTATTATGTTTTTTTCGGTGTACGCGTCGGCGGGTTATTACGATGGTACAGAAGGGTTAACAGGCGATGCGCTTAAAGCAAAACTGCACAGCATCATCGATGGTCAAAAGCCACTAAAGTACACACAACGCGGAAATACCGATTGGTACGACGGTAAAAATATCGACGTGTGGGAAGCACTGGTTTACACCGATTCAGCCTGCCCAGACGACAAACCAAAATGCGGCCTAGTGCAAATGCTTTACCTAGATGACGTGAGAAATATCACACAAGCAAACCGAGGCAAAAGCAAAGACGATACATGGGACAGAGAGCACGTATGGCCAAAGTCTCGCGGATTCAAGAAACAAAGCCAAGACGGCTACACAGACTTGCATCACCTGCGCCCTGCTGACCGCAACCTAAACGGTGCGCACAGTAACTATGGTTACGGCATGGGTGGCGAACCGGTATATGACGAGCTGGCCGACGGCAGCAAAGTACTGTCTGGCGCCTACCTAGATAAACGCAAACAATCCTTCGAACCAACCGACCGAGCCAAGGGCCAAATCGCCCGCATGGTCTTCTACATGGCGGCTCGATACGAAACTGGCGACAACGCCTCACCAGAGAACATGCCCGACTTAATCATCACCAAAGGCAACGACAAACAAAGCGGCCAACCCAGCATCGGCGACCTTTGTACACTCGTTGCGTGGAACGATACATTCCCCGTCACCGCCTTTGAAAAACGCCGCAACGACCGAGTGCAAGAGCTACAGGGAAATCGGAATCCGTTTATAGATCATCCAGAGTTTGTGGATGGGATTTGGGGGAATGAATGTCAAACGAAATAGTTTTTACAAATAAAAACGGCAATGGCTGAAGTTCCGCGACAAAGATCAGGTAAAACAGACGAAAATTTGGACACGAAAAAACACGCGATGCGTGTTTTAGGATGCTTTGGTGCAGACGGGGTGGTATTCCCGACACTGGATTTTGCCAGCGCAAGAGAAATACTAGATCAAGATGCGGGTGGGGGCAATCAGGAAAATATCTTAAAAAAAACAAGCTAAATTCCTAAGTCAAATTACAGCTTATTATTACGTAATATATCTACTATCTTACTTGAATTCACGTTTCAATTTAGCAACCCGGTTTACTTTAGTAAGTACAGATATGTCACTATTTTTATCAGTCATTTTAGTGGCCTTATCTTCAATGAATTCGGATATATTATTTATTGCTGGAAATAAATCCCTAGCCATTTTAGTACCTCCTTTTAGTAGCTTTTTACCTGTTCCCCAAAAGGGGATAAACAAGCCTAAAGTATCCTCACCTAAATCTAATCCATGTTTAGTTACTTTTTTATTTCTAAGAGCTTTATCTACTTCAATATTATAATCAGCGATACGCAGCCTCCTTTCCTCACTATTAAGTAAATTCAGTTCTGAGAATAATGAACTCATGCCTTTACGAACAACTCTACTAGAAACTTCTTCCTCAAACTCTAAAACAGGGATGTAATCGTTAATATCAAAAGTAGAGATAAGTCCTAAACTAGGATTTCGAACTGAATTTATATCATCAACATCAATTAGATTAGAAATATTTTGACAATTTGAATTTTTAAAGAAATTAAGTATCTCACCCATCATTAGAGCATAAGGATGATCAGAGTATTTACTATCATCAACAAAAAAAGGAAAATACGTAGCATCCAATGCATGTGAAAGGTGAATTTGATCACTATTCACAATAAATTCAAATTCGATTTTTTCTTTATTTTTTGTAGGCAAAGAATTAATAATAGGTATATTAACCCCATAATTTGATATACCCATTGGTCCAGCGCGATTTAATGTATCAAGACTTTTTCTTAGTGCTTGCTTAGGCCACAGTAAAAAATCACTAATAGTAACAATATCTTTGCCTGTAAATTTTGAAAGCTCCTGTAATAACGGATAAATATACCTATCTATCTCAGGGTCGCTCAAAGCATAAGACTGATTCATTTCAACTAAATCAATTGCACATAAAGCTGATAATGCGCGCCTACTAACCACAGCCGATGGATTCTCTTGAAAAGCCTCATTTATAAAGCCATGGTCTAACCTACTCTCAGGCTGCATGTTTAATATTTTTAGCCTTCCTCGTTTAACTAATCTAAGTATTTCATCTCGTGAAATTTTTTGGTCTACAAGGAAGTTCGACATCTCTTGGGCTAACGGAAGGACACAATAAACTACATCATATAGCAGTAGGTGATTCCTCAAATTTGCATTCTGAAATTTAGAAAAATTAACAAGACATGCTGTTTTACTAGGATCAAAAAAATAAAGATCAGTTTTTTTATACGAGCCATTATAAATACTTTCAACATTCTCAAACCATAAAGCTTCATCTCTCTCGATAAAGGCACAATTCAATTCTTTTTTTGTCTGAGATGGAGCAATATTAAAGACTTCATCACTAAATTTAAAACTGTAATCAACTGCTTCTCCTCCATTTTTAATTTTAAAAGAGTATGGAGCTTTTAGAGCAGTCACTGTCTCTTCAACACCTTCTATTATTTTTGAACTATAATCCCCTGAAAGCTCTACAATTATTTTTCGATCATCATGATCCTCTTCAATATTATTAATTTTTACATTAGGATGAATTGAAAGAATATGACTATATAATTGAGGAATACTTAATGGGTAGCCTTCAAATTTCGATGGTATTTTATCATCTTTAATTTTTTCAATTTCAATTACATAAGTTTTTGGAAGCTCCATTACCAACTTAATAGGAACTGTTAAGAACCTTATTTCTCTATCGAAAATAGCCTTAATTTCGTCAAAATCATCAATATCGTCAACTAAAAAAAGTTGGTATTTAGATTCATTAAGTTTGAATAACCTAGTATTTAGATATGAAAATCTAGATCGAAAATTTAAATCAATCCTTCGACACCACCCGTCATAGTTAAGTTTCAAATCGGCCTCTCCATTACTGACTTCCAATAAAAATTTTAAGAGAACACATGTGACTTTATCCTAAACAAACTACACAATAGCTTCTTACTGATTGATTCTAGTAGCTTTTTCCATTTTAACCAGAAAAATGAGAATTTAAGCTATCATTTTAAGAGAAATCAAACACTTCACTCGCCACCACGGTACACCTGTACACTGCTTTGCTGTCGCCGCGAGCGGTGACTTTGTCGATGGACCAGTTGCCTTTCATTTCCGGTGGGAAGGTGTCGTTTAGGGTGAGGATGTCTTCTGCGACGATCTTCGGATGCTAATTGCGCCCTTTTTAACTAGTGTATTTATGATAAGAAAAAGTGGAAAACCGAAGGGACTCCAACACCCGAACAGAATAAAAAAATTCGAACAATTATTTGATTTCTTTCTGGTGCAAGTTTAGAACCATAAGATGTTCCGATTAATACCGAAGCTACGCTTACAACAAACACCAATGACAACAATTTAATATGCCATATAATAGCCAAGAGCTACGAACCAAAACACAATTAGCATTAGATCTATTAACGCACTATCTCCAGTTTTTGTTTCCCTACCATTCGATTCTGCAACTACTCTGTTACCAACACCAAAGATCACGCCGATAATAAACATCAAGATTAAGGTGGCCGCAAAATGTGTTTTTTCATCCATGGTTGATATTCCCATACTTAGCTAACATTGAAATAGTGCACATGTGCGTTCAGTCTTTTATCTACAGCCTGTTATTTCTAAGCTGTAAACCCTTATTCCTTGATACTAAGAACTTTCAAACCTTCTGCCAACAAAAAGCCTCAAACCACTTCACTTGCAACAACGGAACACCGATACCCTGCTTTGCTGTCGCCTCGTGCGCTGACTTTGTAGATGTATCAGCTGTGACTAGAGCTCTCGCACACTTCCACCACTTGCTGAGTTGTTAACATTTATGTATGGCATCAACTCAGACTGCACCCACACATTTGCATTAGATCCGGTTAATTTCAGATTAATTTTCTGGCCACGGCTAACATAAATGGTGCTTTCAGCATTTGCGCTACTAACTTGACCTCCTGAAAAAGGAGCATCATCAGGTCCTATTAATATTTTTACTTCTGCATTAGCACCAGAAACAAACAAGGTTGGAGTATTATTCATTTTTTCAGGTAAAGCTTCTGTATGACTCTGGATGGATTCACTTGTTGGAAAGAGGGACTGAATTGGGGAGTTGACTATATTTACAGATGAATTTCCATTGTTCACTATGTTTGTGGTAACAACACTTGAATTAACAACGTTATGTGAACCATAAACTACATTTTGTGCTGAATTCATATTACTTGATGAATTCACCGGAAAACGCCAAGCTCCAAATTCAATGACAAGACCTGCTAGTGTAAAAACAAGACCTGTAAGGGTAATCCAAATTTTTGCGTTTTTTTCCACTCTATTCTCCATGAGTTATGTCACTTTTTATTTATTAATATTAACCCTTCACTGATCCCCTTCCAACAACAAAACACCTAAACCACCTCACTCGCGACAACGGTACACCGATACCCTGCTTTGCTGTCGCCGTGTGCGGTGACTTTGTCGATGGACCAGTTGCCTTTCATTTCGGGTGGGAAGGTGTCGTTTAGGGTGAGGATGCCTTCTGCGACGAGTTGGGTTGCCCGTACCTAGTCAATAAGAGCGTCGAGTGTGACGCTGGTACCTTGGCGTTGGCTTTTGATAAGGTCGTCTTGGCAGGCTTGTTGGGCGGTGGTTGGGTTGTCGTAACTTTGGCGTCGTTTATTATACGGTGCGGTGCCGACGTGTACCGTGTGTTCTTCCCCTGTGTTGTTTGTCCAGTTGGCTTTTACGCCGGTGATGGCGCGGCGGCTGGGTCGGTCGAGTTGGCAGTTGATGAATTGCCCTAGTTGGCTTGGTGAATTCTGGCTCATTCCTTTTAATCAATTAGCGTAATTTTTAGTTTGCAGCCAAAAACGCCTAACAACTTAGTGATTGTTTCGAGCTTTGTCATTTATTTAAATTATCATATCGAATTTTTTAAAGAATCAGGCAAGAAAAACAGAGGAATGAGATAACCGTTTGCTAAAAAACACGCGAAGATATCAAGTTAAAATAGGGCTATACAGCCCTATTAAAGTCTTGACCATGAAATCAAAAAAAGGACTCACTTATCATAAAGTCTAAATTTCTAGCTATTAGGATCACGATAGTTTTAAGTTTGTCGGTGCTTGTCGGCAGCTACTTCATATTGCGTCCTGCAGTGTCTTTTGCCGAAGAAAATGCGGTGACATTCCCCGCTCTTGATCAGCTTGAGCATTATACAACGGTTAAACGCGGCATTACTCGAGAGCATATGCTAACCAATCCGGCAGCGCTTACTGCAATAAAAGCAGGAAAACCTGTTCCTGTAGGAACACATGTTGTTCTCGTCGATTATCAAGATGACGTTTTAACTCGCTACCTAGTCGCTGAAAAAATGAATGAAGGCATCGATGATTGGGAATATCAATGGTTCTGGCCAGACAAGTCAGTCAAGACCAGCGAAAATATTGGGCAATGCTACGCTTGTCATCAGCGTTCACGCCGTGATGAACAGTTTATGTTTACTTACCGAGACGCACAGCGATTCGAGCAATGATAAGAAAAATTAGATGAATAGGAAACTGAAGATGAAACAATCAACAGCAATTAAACGTCTTGCATTACCTTCTGCCATGTTGATTTTCCTACTACTATCTTTGGCTTATTGGTGGCTTAACAATATTTCACACGAGCTGTTCGGCAGCATCCTTTTTGCATTCTTATCATGGCACATTGTCAGCAATAGACTTTGGTTTAAGAACATATTCAAAGGACGATACAACTTACGGCGTTCGCTTTCTACCTTGTTGCACCTACTACTAATAGCCAACATGACCGTGTTATTTGTTACCAGCGTCGCTGTATCAAAATCCATTTTTGCCTTTTTTGCGGTATCAGGCACCACCACGATGCAAACAATTCACTTATTTTCAGCGTATTGGGTGATGATAACTGTTGGAATCCATGTAGGACTACACTGGAAACGAGTTATCTCTGGGTTATGTCTCTTGTTGAAATTACCTAAGCCCAATATGATCAGCGCATGGATACTTCGTTTAGCTGCTGCGTTTATTTTTATTTTGGGTATCAATAGTTTAACACCCATTGATATCTGGAATAAATTAACCTTCACATACAGTCTGGCATTCTGGGATTTTACCGATTCAGTATCACCATTCTTCGGACATTGGATCGCAATAATTAGCCTTCCCGCCATAGCAACACACTATGCTATGCTTTTGATAGGGAAATCATCGAGCTTAATTGCCTATTCCAAACAGTTACGAAATTGACTCTTCGAACATTGCAGATGGTTCCTTAGCTTTTAAAGTTTGGTCTGTTTCACGCAACGCTTTTATATCTTTTAATGGGGATTCACCAAAAAAACGACGATATTCTCGACTAAACTGAGAAGGACTTTCGTAGCCTACTTTAAACGTAGTCTCTGTCGCATCTAGATTTTCGGTCAACATGAGGCGACGAGCTTCGTTAAGGCGTAGCTTTTTCTGAAACTGCAGAGGCGTCATAGAAGTCACTAAACGGAAATGTGTATAAAATGCAGATAGACTCATTCCACTGTAAGTCGCCAGCTCACTAACAATGAGCGGTTTAAAAAAATTATTTTTAAGCCATTCAATTGCCTTTGAAACTTGATAGCTACGACTCTCAGCCGTGACAATTTGATGAAGTAAAACACCTTGTTCTGTTGTTAAAAGGCGATAAAGAATTTCTCTCTGGATAATTGGAGCAAGGATTTTGACATTATCGTGTTCGTCTAATAATCCCAGCAGTCGAGTAAACGCATCTAGCAACGACTCAGAAAGGAGACCGACGGCGATTCCCTTTGACGTTTTTATGTTATGACTAAAAAGATGCTTACTCTCTACAATCAACTCAGAAATTACTTGTAAATCTAGTTCCATGATCAAGCCTAGATAAGGTGTATCTGGAGTGGCTTCTATTATGTTAGCAATGATGGGCAGATCTACAGATGATACAAGAAAATGACTCGCATCATAAACGTAACTTTCTTCCCCCAAAAGAACCCGTTTTTTCCCCTGAGCAATCAAACAAATACTAGGATTGTGGGTATAGCTCGTCGGCGGTGTAATCGATTCCCATCGGGTTAACCTAAGACCAGGAATCTCCGTATCAACTTGATTAGCGCCGTTCTCTATCCACTTATTAATCTGCTGAGCGAGTTTTTCTGCTGCAAGAGTTTTGCTTTTTAAGCTACCCATAATCACCCTATTGACGACGTTAGTAATCTTTATTGATTCCGTCATTATTCTACACAACCCAAGTCATAAAAGAATATTAGGCAAATACAAATATCATAAGATTAATCGAGAAACAAAAAATAACCTTACAAAAACAATAGTTTAAATTTTATTTATGCAATATTAAATCAGCCCTCTCTTTCATCTCTAGTGATGAAACTATAGAGCCGAGAGGATTAGGCAATTTTTAAATAATATCAGGCTAACGAGTATCATCGTTAAAGCACTAAACTAAATCCAGATCCTAACGACACCCTAACAACTATTAAGAGGTCACATTCACATAAAACAGTTAATAAATCAGAGGAGCTAAACAGCGAAAACTAGCGGTAGATTGTTCATATCAAGCAACCAAAAGAACACTTAAATGACTAATTTTCAATACTTTTCGAAAGCCTTCTCTTTTCTAATCATCAACTTAGTGGGGACCTTTTTTATGACGACTGCCTCAGCTGCGAACACTCTAAATACTAAAGATCAAGCCATCATCCCAATTGCGGCATTTACTGCAAACGGAGACATCAACAAACTTAAAAAAAGCTTAAATAAAGGCCTAAATGCAGGCCTAACAATCAACGAAATTAAAGAAATTCTGGTTCAAATGTATGCCTACGCAGGCTTCCCTCGTAGCTTAAATGGTCTCTCTGCATTTATGACAGTATTGGATGAACGACAAACAAAGGGTATTACAGATGTTGTGGGGCATGAATCCAAGCCTTTACCGCCAGACCGTACCAGCCTCGAATTCGGTACAGATAACCAAACCAAGCTAATTGGTACGGAAGTAAAAGGTCCATTATTTGAGTTCTCTCCCGAAATTGACACCTACCTGAAAGCGCATTTATTCGGCGATATTTTCGAACGAGATACCTTGAGCTGGAGGCAAAGAGAAATTGCCACCATAGCCGCTTTAGCAAGCTTAGAAGGAGTCAACAATCAGTTAAGTGCTCACTACAATATTAGTATGAATAACAATATATCCATCAGTGAACTTAAGACATTCATTCGTATTATTGAAACGCATTTCGGTACTCAGGTTGCCGAAAACGCTCAACAAGCACTCGAAACGGTACTTGAAAACAAGTAAGAAATATTATGTCAGCACCCACTTCTTTGATGATGTTTCCATAACGTAACTAGGAGCTAATATCATGAAAAAAAATATATCTTCGACTTTAAAGGCCACATTACTATCAAGTATAACAGCGGTTTCAGCAACAAGTATTGAAGCCGAAACCAAAACAGAACAGCAAGTTTATAGAACTGGTGATCTTCAGTCTTTTGAAGGCCCTGACAACCTTTTTACTGGCAACGTTAACGTTAGCATCTTGTTTCCAGAAAATGATGTTGCGAATTACAGTGCTGCGTATGTCACCTTCCAACCAATGGCGCGAACAGCTTGGCATACCCATCCCGCGGGACAGCATATGATAGTAACAAAAGGAGTTGCTATGACTGGAACTCGTGACGGTAAAGTCATTCATTTTCATGAAGGTGAAAGCGTCTGGTGTCCGCCGGGAATAGATCATTGGCATGGCGCTACACCTGATGCTGCAATGACACATCTTGTTATTACAGCGTCAAAAAATGGTGAGAATGTCATTTGGAAAGATAAAGTCACTGACGAGCAATACGAAGCAGCAAGCAAATAAGAAAGCCATCTTAATTTTAAAACTAGACACATTAAGGATTCAAAATGAGTAATAGTATAGGAAACAAAATTATCGTAATAACAGGTGCCTCTAGTGGTATGGGCGAAGCAGCTGCTCGTCATCTTGCCGCTATGGGAGCGAAAGTGGTTCTCGGTGCACGCCGTACAGATCGCATTGAAAAATTGGTTGCTGAGATTAAAGAAAATGGTGGTGAAGCGCTGGCGTTAGCGACTGACGTTACCAATAAAAACGATGTTAAAAACTTAGTTGATACGGCGATTAATACCTATGGACGCATTGACGTTCTGATCAATAACGCAGGAATAATGCCTCTTTCTATGCTGGAAAGTATCAAAGTGGATGAATGGGACCAGATGATTGATGTCAATATCAAAGGCGTTCTATACGGTATCGCTGCTGCATTACCGAAGATGATAGAACAGAAAGCTGGACATATTATTAATACAGCATCTGTAGCAGCTCACCTTATTTTTCCAGCCTCATCAGTATACTCAGCCACTAAATTTGCGGTTCGTACACTAACCAATGGTTTAAGAGAGGAAGTAACGCCATACAACATCCGTACCACATTAATTAGCCCTGGAGCAGTTACAACAGAATTACTTGATCATATTAGTGATAAAGACGTTCAAAGCGCCAACCAAGACTATGTAGGTCAAGTTGGGATACCAGCTTCTAGCTTTGCAGATATGGTTGCCTTTGCAATTAGTCAGCCAGAGAATGTTGATGTGAATGAGATAATTTTCCGACCAACAGCGCAAGCATTGTAATACAAGGGTTACGCACCTTTTCGTAATGCTTCGATATGTCGCTTTGGCGATTGCCCAAAAAGACGAGTATATTCGCGGCTGAAATGAGAAGGACTTTCGTAACCTACTTTAAATGCAGCGCTTGAAGCATCAAGACTATCATTCAGCATCAAGCGCTGTGCTTCATTTAGTCGTAACCATTTCTGATACTGCAAAGGACTCATCGCTGTGTGTTCACGAAAATGATGGTACAAAGTGGTGCTACTCATTTGAACATAAGCAGCCAACTCTTCAATCTGAAAGGATTTTGCATAATGTGCTCTAAGCCAAGTGACGGCTCTTGAAATTCTGTGGGCCTGGCTACCTGTGGAAGCAATCTGCCAAAGCCGACCCGCTAGATCACTATTCAAAAGACGATAATGAATTTCTCTGACAATGAGTGGAGAGAGCGTTGCAACAGCATCTGGTTCATCAAGTAAAGCCAATAAACGAGTAAAAGGCTCCAATAAAGATGTTGTAACCGTTCCTATTGCCGAGCTTCCACTAATAGAACCTTCATAGGGAGGAGGCATGCCATTTTGAGAGATAATATCCGCCATAAGTAGCATATCGAGCTTGAGCATTAGCCCTAAACAAGGACTCTCTGTACTGGCGTCTAGAACTTGCGAACTCGCTGGTAAATCAAGTGAATTCAATAAGAAATGCTGAGTATCATAAATAAAGCCTTGTTCCCCAACCAACAGCTGCTTAGTGCCTTGAACGACAAATAGAACACTTGCCTCAATCGTGCAAGGACAAGGTTCTGTTATTGCTTCTCGTCGAAAAAAAGATAATCCGTCGATTAACGTAGGACAATCTTCCTGCCCTATTGTTTTTTCTTCGATTGTCTTAGCCAAATCATTTTGTATGCTGCTGATATCTCTATTCATGTATTTGCTTCTAATAATGGAAATGCGTTTGCTTGTACGGAATATCTTCAAAAGATAATTTTTTAATAATAGTTTGAGCCAAATCCTAGGTCACGAGAAATTCTGCCATTCAGGAGTATCAGGCAAGAATCAAGCAGGATCCTGCTACCCCCAAATACCCAGAGCTGTAAAACTAGATACTAATGAATACTTTCAGAAAGACGATGCTTAATAACTCTTTGTGATCGACAACTGGTTTGACTAACTTACTTATCTGGAGAATGACCATGGATAAACATACTGAAATTACAAATAATGTGACTCAACAAGATGTTCCTGATGAAGGCCGTCGCAATATGATGAAATTAACAGGGGCAGGCATGGTGGCACTAGGCGTTGCCTCGCTAACCACAGGTAAAGCCTTTGCTTCGTCCATAAAACTAAATAATGACTGGGACAAAAAATTCGCTAAAAGTGACAAGGTTGATCATAAAAAAATAACGTTCAAGAACCGCTATGGTATTACCCTTGCCGCTGATCTTTACCAACCCAAAAATGCGTCTGGCAAACTACCAGCCATTGTCGTTGGTGGCCCTTTCGGTGCGGTGAAAGAGCAATCTTCTGGTCTGTATGCTCAAATTATGGCAGAGCGTGGCTTCGTCACTCTTGCTTTTGATCCATCTTATACAGGTGAAAGTGGTGGTGAGCCTCGTAACATAGCTTCACCAGACATCAACACAGAAGACTTTAGCGCGGCGGTGGATTGTATTGGCATGCAAGCCAATGTGGATCGTGAACGTATCGGGATGATCGGCATTTGTGGTTGGGGTGGAATGGCATTAAATGCTGTCGCGGTCGATAAACGTGTCAAAGCAGTAGTAGCAAGCACTATGTATGATATGACTCGTGTCATGTCAAAAGGCTATAACGACAGTGTCACCTTAGCTCAACGTACACAAGGATTAGAACAACTAAGCCAACAACGTTGGGAAGATGCAGGTAACGCTGCTCCAGCTTACCAAGCCCCCTACAACGTATTAAAAGGTGGCGAGCCGCAATTCATGGTCGATTATCATGATTACTATATGACACCTCGTGGCTATCACCCGCGCGCGGTCAACTCTGGTAACGCTTGGTCACAGACGACACTACTATCCTTTATGAACATGCCTTTACTGACCTATATCTCTGAAATTTCTCCTCGTCCAGTTTTGTTCATCCATGGCGAAAAGGCACATTCTCTTTATATGGGCAAAACAGCCTATGAAAATGCGGCTGAACCAAAAGAGATGATGATCATTCCAGGGGCAAGCCATGTTGATTTATATGATCAAGTGGATGTCATCCCATTCGACAAGCTAACAAGCTTCTTTAAGCAACACCTAGCATAACCGTAATCAGAATAGTTGAAGTAACTTCTGTACCATGCGCGCTCTTTGAGCTCGCGTGGTGCTTTTTTGTAAAAATCGAGGCGTAACAAAAAACTATGGCACTCACAACATCTGATACTCATGATGGAACATCAACAGACAAGACTAATAACACGGCTCATTGGAGTGGCGTTTTTGCCATGTCGCTATGCGTATTTACGCTAATAGCGTCCGAATTTATGCCGGTTAGTCTGCTAACGCCCATTGCCAACGACTTACAAATTACAGAAGGAATGGCAGGGCAAGGTATTGCGATTTCTGGCGCCTTTGCCGTATTAACTAGCCTTTTATTGCCTATGCTAATTGGCACTATGGACCGTAAAAAATTAATGCTAATACTGACAATCTTGATGGGGATCTCTGGAAGCATTGTCGCGCTGGCTCCAAACTACCCAGCTTATATGATTGGTCGTGCGCTCATCGGTGTGGTTATCGGTGGATTTTGGTCAATGTCAGCCGCCATGGCGATTCGGTTAGTTCCATCTAACAAAGTTCCTAAAGCTTTGGCTATTTTTAATGGCGGTAACGCACTAGCAACGGTAGTTGCCGCGCCATTAGGAAGTTATTTAGGTTCTATTATAGGGTGGCGAGGTGCATTTTTAGCCATCATACCTATCGCACTAATCACCTTAATTTGGCAGTGGATCGCATTACCCTCTATGAAGGGAAAGGCACGCGAACCAGGTTCAGGCAATATTCTCAAGGCGCTAAAAAGCCGTGCCGTTGCCTATGGTATGGCTGGATGCGGTGCCTTCTTTATGGGCCAGTTTGCCCTATTTACCTATCTACGCCCTTTCCTTGAAACCGTTACGCAGACTAGCGTATCAACACTATCTCTTCTATTGCTCACCATTGGGTTTTCAGGATTTATCGGTACGTTAATCATCAGTTCAATTCTAAAACGCACGCTATATGGCCTACTTATTGGCATCCCAGTTTTTATGGCTGCCATTGCTCTTATACTTATTCCTGCTGGTAGCTATATTGCACCGGTTGTACTATTGCTCGCAATGTGGGGATTGGTCGCTACGGCTGCGCCTGTGGCTTGGTGGACTTGGCTGGCGAAAGCGATGCCACACAACGCTGAAGCTGGCGGCGGCCTGATGGTTGCCGTGGTTCAATTATCCATTGCATTGGGCTCGACAATAGGCGGCATACTCTTCGATGCAGATGGCTACCAAAGCACCTTTATTGCCAGTGCGGCCGTCTTACTCATTAGTGCCTTTCTGACGCTTCAAGCTTATCGTATGCAGACAAAGTAAAGTATCTATCCATATGCAAAATAAAATAATGAGGTCCCTATTATGAATAAAATTTTTCATATCAACACAGATAACGTAAACACCTTACTCTTAATAGCAGGCCATCAGAAAGCACAAGTCCTGAAGCAAACTTTCCTTTCGTTACTGCTTTTACTAACGCTCGCTAACAGCTATGCAGCGCAGTCAACAACAGAGCCCGCTTCTACTCAACAAGCATCCATAAACTCGGAGGAATCACGTATGTGGATAACCATTGGAGAACGTCGCTTCGCCGCCACCTTAGCCGACACTGATGCGGCACGTGAATTTGCAGCTATGTTACCACTGACTTTAGACATGAATGATCTGAATAGTAACGAGAAGGAAGCCGATTTACCCAAGGCACTGACGACGGATACCTATCGACCTGCTACGATTAAAAATGGCGATCTAATGTTGTGGGGGTCACGCACTATGGTTATGTTTTACAAAACGTTTAATACCTCATACTCATATACCCGTATTGGGCATATAGAAGAGGCAGCAGATCTGCCACAAAAATTGATACGGAGAAGAGTACAAGTAACATTCTCCAGAGATTAATCGTAAAAAGATAAAAAAAGAGCCTCATCTGAGGCTCTTAGTACAAAAGTTGTGCAGCAGCACCCTATCAGAACCAGAAAATGCTTATTTGCGGCTTAAAAATTATCAGTCGTCGTTTGAATCGTCCCAGAAATCGTCGCTGTCATCTAGGTCGCCATAGTATGGTTCGCCATCATCTTCGTCGTCAAACTCATCAAATTCGTCGTATTCATCACTTAGAGAATAATGACTAGCAGTGGCTGGCTCTGAGATAAAGAAAATACTTGGTAGTGTTATGGTTTGTGTAGTTTGTAGATACATTAGACAGCCCTCCATTCTCAGGCTAATCAAACAGGAATCCTAAGCTTAGCAGGGAATATCTGATTTGGTAAAAGCAAATAATCTGAATTAATATTTCTACAAGCTATAGTGATTATTTTAAAATTGATGCCCTCTCAAAGGCCTTTAGAAGGCTTGTTATAGAAGTCTACGGTGTGACAAACAAGGCATTTTTTGTCGACAATCTCTTAATGCTGTCTTTGTTATATTAAATACAAAATAATCAGGCTCTTCTTGCAAATTGGCTAGACTTTCACCAAAGGGCGAGTACAAAACACTATGCCCGTAGGTTTGTCTAGTTTCGTTATGCCAACCACATTGACCAACACCTAGAACGTAACACTGGTTCTCGATGGCTCGTGCCGCCAAAAGAATATCCCAGTGAGCCTTGCCAGTCACATAGGTAAATGCCGCAGGCACTAGCAATACTTCAGCACCTAACTTAGTTAGTTCTCTGTATAGCTCAGGAAAACGCAAGTCGTAACAAATGCTTAAGCCGACTTTAAAACCATCTACGTCGATTACCTTTAAGGCTAACTCACCTGGCTCGATCACATCTGACTCTTTGTACGATGCGGCCTTGTCATCGACAGTGACATCAAACAAATGAATTTTGTCATAGCGCTCAAGTAAAAGACCATCTGGCCCAAACACCCAGCATGTCTGCCTCACTCGCTTATCAGCAACCAGATCACCATTTGGCCTTAATAGTGAAGGATGGGATCCGACCACTAGATAAATTGAGTGTTCTTTAGCGAGTGCTGAGATTTCTATAAATATAACGCTCTGATCATCAGACTCCGCTAAACCTCGCATTCTTTTACCATGAAATAAAAATACATTTTCTGGTAATACAACCAAACGAGCACCATCTTTTACTGCTGAAGCAACAAGACACCTCACTTCATGCAAATTGTCTTGCCAACTGATCGTGCTAGTTAATTGAAGGGCTGCAACACACAAAGCACTCATTATTTCGATTTCTCTAATGGTTGATAGCGGATCGGCGTCATAACAGGATCATTAAATGAGCCTTCTATTTTATATTGAACACTGGTTACTTTAGATAGCTGATCACCGATTAGTTTATCGGTAATAAACAGCAAGCCAGCTAATTGCGGTGTGCCCCATAACAACCCTGCTAATGGCAGTGTTCCACTTATAGGGAAAGTTGCAGTAAGCTTTTCATTTAGGGTTTCCGTCACAATATTGGCTTCCCCCGTAACAACGAGCTCAGCCGAAGGTGCAATAATTGAAATAGGCGATACAGTTTTTAAGACGCCTTTATCAAGAGAAAGCGCACCACTAAATTTGTCATAGGTTAGCCCTGGTTTATATACATCAGAAAAGTCTAACAACAAACGCCTGCTGAGTGCTCCAATATTAAAAATACCTAATGCCTTTAAGAATGCTGGAAGCTCATCCATATTTTTGAAATTACCGTCATTAGCAGAAAAAGCAATACGACCAGAAACAGACTCACGATCAAAGTAGAACGGATGCCCTTTCCAGCTTAAGCCGACATCAATTTTGTAGTTCTTCGAAGAGACAATCGCCTCGTTAGAAAACTTTTTCGTCAATTCAGTGAGATCAGCACCAGTTGCCGAAAGAACTAATTCAACGCTGGAGTTATTGCCTTTGTCTTGCCAAAACAAACTGCCTTTTAGATTACCTGTTTTTAATTTAGACGAAATAGGATCTATCCGGACCACATCGTTATCTCGGGAAATAGCTAACTGCCAGTCACCATAAGGCTTTTCATTAAAATAAAGCTGGTCAACAGACAACATCATATTGGGGATTTGTTTCGCTGAAATTGGCGATGCCTTTGAGACTGGTTCAGAAGGGTCGGATTGTGGCGTATTCCAGCTCAAAAAGCCAAAGTGGAGATTTGGGTTACCATTTTCCTCAGTAAGTAAGGAAAAGTTCATTTCATCGGAGCTGACAAAAAGGGATTTATTTGCAGCCGAGTTATAAGCCACTTTAAAATTATGCCAAGTATTACTAGGATTAACGATTACCTCATCTACAATAAGGTCTACTTTACTTAACCATTTAGGAAGCTCTGGAACTTCTGCACCTTCTGAAGAGGCTGATGTACCACCTGATAAATCAGAAAAAGTAGATTGCCAATCCTGAACATAGAAGCGATCAAAGTCACCGGTCAGAACCAGCCCTTTGGGAATATTTGCACTTAACGTTTGGTTTTTGTTAGGGTTCAGCATCAACTCACCACCAACAAATTCACTATTTTGTAGTAAAAATCTTGCCTTAGATAAGGCCGCATAATCAACATCAATTACAATGTCTTTCTCGTGCTGCATCACTTTTATTCGCAAAGCATTAGCTTCTTGAGCACCTTTTCCAATAGGGGCTGGCAAGTTGAGAGCAACTCCTAATAATTCGCTATCAATCGCTAAATCAACTTGGCCATTCTGGGACTGATTGACCGATAAACGCCCAGTATAAGATGTCTTGCCAGATACTTTTTTAATCGCAGCCTCTGGCAATTTCTTCCACGCAGCAACCTGTTTTATATCCACATCACCAGAAAAATCACCTAAAACCGCAAGTCCGCCATTAGGTGCTACGGCAGAAGACAATTTTAGATGCGATAAACCACCCAAAACTTGAACATCAAATTCTGAGTTAGTTATTCCCTTATCTGAACTGTAGTTTAGATGCCCATTTTTAACCTGAGTAGAAAGATCAATATCATTAATCGTTAAGGGGTTATCTTTAAAATCAAGATCCAATTGAACTTTTGGCTCAACACCTTCTTTAAAAGGGAGCGCGACATCAAAACGCCCTTTGGCTTTGCCATCTAGCTGCCAGTTCGCGAACGGTTGCAGCACAGAGTCAGCTAATGGCGTTGCTCTCAAAGTTGCTAAAATAAGCGGCGCGTTATTGCTAACCTCTCCTTTTAGGTTTAACCAATCCGTAGCCCCATTAGTGATAGGGACTGTTAGCAGTAAATTACTAACGGGTAAATCGAGCAACTTACCAGACTTAACCTGAACAGAAATACCCGTTTTATCAAACTCAAATAGACCATTTACATTGGTTGCTGTAGGCCAGTTCTTATCAAATGTCACATCCGCATCGCTTACAGCTAACTGCACACGAACATGCGGTTCAGCGCCATCAGATAATTCGCTTTGCACTAATACATCGACACTATCAACTTTACCTTTATCTGCGAACGCCTCTTTTATCCAAGACATGATATCGCCACTAAGAGCTTTGGGAGGAAGGTAAGTTAAACGATCAGTAACCGATAAATTACGACCATGTAAATCTAGTGCAATCCAATCAGGCTGGTCTTCTCGCACTTCTAGCCGGAAGCCTCCATTTACATTAGCACCATTACGTTGAATAGCTAGATCACGCCCTTCAACCAAGAAAGTATCTTGCTGTTGCTGCCAGCTCACATAACCTGACAGAAAGTCTGTACGCCAAGACTCATCGTATATAGTGTCAAAGGCTATCTCGCTATCTCTTCCACGAAAGTCAACGTAACCACTTTCATTAGACAGGCTGAATACCGCATTAATATTACTCGCCTTAGGAATGCCGTTATAACCTTTGATAGAAGCAGACTGTAAATTACTTAGAAACTGAAAAGACAACTCATCATTTTCACGCCATAAGCTAACAGAGCCATTTTTGGCCATGCCGCTAGGATCAAGTCCGTTTAAAATTTTTGACGCATTTGTTTCTTCAGGCAAAAAATGAGCCGCTATTTTATGGGCTAATCCTAAATCTGCTCGATCAAAGCGCACATTAGAACGATTTGTCACCGACGACCAATCAAACGATAAATCGGTTGTTGGGTATGTTAAACCATCTTTATCTTTGACGAGTATATTGTGAACATCCATTCGTACACTCGGATGCTTTTGAGAGTAACGAAGTTTAACAGAGGACGTCACCTCATATTGATGACCATCATCAAATGCTACATCTAGCTGCGTTGCTTGTGTTCTTATTTCCAATTCCTTACCAACTAATGCATCCAGCCAGATATCACCTCCCAGCTCAACAGAAGAAAGTAAATATGGATTCTCTGGAAACATATCAGCTAATGGAATAGAAATACGAGGTGCTTTAATAGACGCTTTAACTCGATAACTACCAAACAAACTAAGAGCTTCCTCGATACGAGCACTTATTTGAATCGGAGATTCGTACTCGTCTAAATAAAGTTCTGAGGTTAATAAAGACTCAAATGATTTTTGGAATATATAAACATGAGGAATGCGAACAGAATGCTGGCCAAATTGATCACTATCAATCTGTAATTTGGCATCAAAAATAGAAAAATTTCGTTGTGCGGACAAATAGTCCAGAACACGTTCAACGCCTACGTCATTGCCAACATTACGAGAAGGCTTAGCGCCATTCAATCGCCACTGCCCATCGCTTTCTTGTAAGGCAATTGAAGGACGTACAAAACGAAAATAAGTAAATTGAGGACTCAAACTAAGAATGGATTTAACCGTATCAAGACGCACGCGCATTTCATCAACGCTAATCGAGGTTTTACCATTAGCAAGTAATTTAAAGCCACTAACCGATACCGTCGGATCGACACCTTCAAGGCGTCCATCAATTCCTTCTAACGTAACGGGATAACCCGTAATTTGCTGAAGGTTTCGCTCTATCTGAGGGCGGTAATGATCCATATAAGGAAGAAGCTGCCCTACACTGACCGCAAAAATAGCAAGCAATACTGAGAAAGCAATCGCTGCCCAGAAAGTAAAAAGGATCAGTTTACGCAACAACCAACGCATTTTAAGTCCTTTTTTTGCTAACGCAATACAACATCATATTGATCTTGCGTATAGACAGAGTCCACTTGAAAACGAATCGTTTTGCCAATAAAAGCCTCTAATTCAGCAACAGCAGCACTTTCTTCATCATGAAAGCGTTCTACTACAGTACTTGCAGCCAATACGGTATATGTTTGCGAATTATAGGCACGATCCGCTCTTAAAATTTCGCGAAATACTTCATAACAAACCGTTTCTGGTGTTTTTACTAGGCCACTTCCACGACAAGAGCGACAAGGCTCACATAACGTCTGACCAAGACTCTCACGAGTTCTTTTACGAGTCATCTCGACTAGACCAAGTTCAGAAACACCGGTGATTTTGGTTTTGGCATGATCGGCATCTAATATTTTTTCGAGCATTCGCAGCACTTGACGCTTATGTTCTTCATCTTCCATATCAATAAAGTCGATAATAATAATACCGCCAAGGTTTCTTAATCTAAGCTGCCTTCCTATTGCCGTTGCGGCTTCCAAATTCGTCTTATAGATAGTCTCTTCAAGATTTCGGCTGCCGACAAATGCACCTGTGTTGACATCTATTGTGGTCATTGATTCAGTTTGCTCAACCAACAAATAACCACCAGATTTCAACTGCACCTTACGGTCTAATGCTTTGTGAATCTCATCTTCAACACTGTACAGGTCAAAAATCGGACGCTCACCTGGATAATACTCAATACGATCTCTCAACTCAGGTATAAAGTCTTCGGCAAATGCCCGAAGCTTAGCGTAGTTTTCTTTAGAATCTATGCGAATTTTTTCCGTTGTTAACCCTACTAAGTCGCGCATAGTACGCAAATGCAAAGGAAGATCCTCATAAATAATAGAAGGTGCTTTTGCATTTTGCATTCGACGTTTAACAGACTGCCATAAGCGTGTCAGAAACTTAATATCAGCAAGTATTTCTTCTTCACCTGCGCGCTCTGCCGCTGTTCGCAATATATAACCACTGTTTTCATCAGCATCGGTTAAGGCTTCAGATACCAGCGACTTAAGACGTTCACGCTCAACTTCGTCTTCAATTCTTTGACTAACGCCTACATGTGCCTGATCAGGCATGTAAACCAAATAACGAGAAGGGATAGACAGATGAGTAGTTAAACGTGCCCCCTTAGAACTAATAGGATCTTTCGTCACTTGAACCACAAGCGATTGCCCTTCACGCAAATAATCACCAATCTGATCACTTGGGTTAACAGCATCACGGCTCACTACTTCCGACACATGAATAAACGCGGCTCTTTCAAGACCGATGTCCACAAAAGCGGCTTGCATGCCAGGAAGCACACGAACGACCTTTCCTTGATAAATATTGCCGACAATTCCCTTACGACTTGAGCGCTCAATGTAGACCTCTTGTAATACACCGTTTTCAACTAGAGCGACACGAATCTCCATAGGAGTAACATTAATGAGTACATCTTCACTCATGAGACATTTCCTCTAGCGAATGAATTCCAAATTGGGCTAATAATTGCGCTGTTTCATAAAGAGGTAAACCGACGACTGCAGAGTAAGATCCTGAAATAGAGCGAACAAACACAGAACCTAGCCCTTGGATACCATAAGAGCCAGCTTTGTCTTTGGGCTCATGGGTTTTCCAATATTGTTCTATTTCGACATCTGAAATTTCACGAAACAACACATCACTAATAACACATTGAGTTGCGACATGCTCATGTTCTAAATTACAAAGGCATAACGAGGTAATAACTTGATGGGAGCGGCCGGAAAGAAGCCTTAACATAGATCTGGAATCTTCAAGAGAATCTGGTTTACCTAGGATACAACCATCAACCACGACACTAGTGTCTGAAGCCAAAAAAATAGCAGTCGCATTAAAGTTAGCCTGCTGTTGATATTTTAATGAAGCCGCTTTGGCTTTTTCAACCGCCATACGAACAACATAGTCTTCAGCCTTTTCTTGATGATTTGGAGTCTCATCTATATCGGCAGGCAATACCTCAAATTCTTTCACCAGAAGGCTAAGTAGCTCTTTTCTTCTCGGCGAAGCTGAAGCCAAAACAAGCATAAACTTTCCCTAAAAACGGCCTAACGGATAGCATAAATACGTCGTACGCTACGCAAAATAATAAATGACCAAGGCCACAATAGCCCTGTAATAACCGCAGGCATAAAGATCATTAAAGTTGGCTCAGCATGACCAAGATAATGATCGATCCAGAAATCAAGCAGCTGATTAATACTGACTAGCATGCAGATAAAAAAGCCCTGTTGCCAGCGATGATACATTCGTAATCGCTTGTAAAATACAGCACAGGTATAAGCAATAATGACATAGGTTAACGAGTGTTGGCCTATTATCCCACCTTGCAATAAATCTACCATTAAACCTAGGAACCAAGCCATGCCCACACCAACACGAAATGGCAAAGCAATAACCCAATAAAGGATGACCAGCAAAGCCCATTCTGGACGGAACCAAACGAGCTCTTCTGGAAAAGGCATCGCCTCAAGCATTAATGCTGTTAACAGAGTAATACAAAAAACAAAAATCGGTTTCATTCTCGCCCTGCCTTCGGCTTTTCAATGAGCATGACATGACGGCTACGCCCCAATTGAGCTAAAGGAACAACGTCAACATCCGCATAAGCCTTACCTTGCGTGTACTTAACGCCTCTGACCACACCAACAGGGTAGCCACTAGGGAAACGCTTATCCAAGCCTGAGGTGGTTAATATATCGCCTTTCTTAATATCGACAGAACGAGGAACACTCATCAACTCTAAGCGTTTTAAGTCTCCTGTCCCTCTCAAAATCCCCCTAAACCCTGTTCGAGTAAGCTGCACAGGAACAAAATGACTTGCATCAGCAATCAGTAAAACTCGACTGCTGTATGCTGCTGTTTCCACCACCTGCCCCAGAACACCCGTTGCATCTAATACAGGCTGACCAACGTAGGCTCCCGAAGAGAAACCTTTGTCTATCATTAACTTATGACTGTATGCATTTTGATCAAAGCCAATAACTTCCGCCATGACAATTTTCTCATCTACTCGTTGAGAAGCATCTAGCAACTCGCGTAAACGAACATTTTCTGCCTGGAGGGAATCAAGACGCTGCTGGCGACTGCGCAGTAATAAAATTTCTGACTGCAGGGACTGATTCTCTTTAACCAACCCTTCTCTACTTGCAAGATGTTCACCAGCCCAATTGAGCATTTTCTGAGGTGTGTTCACCACAATCTGAATAGGCGTGACAAGTAAGGTCAAATATGGCCTTACTTGTGCGAACACAGAGTAACGAACATCTGCAGTGATCATCGCCATAGACAAAATAACCAGCACAACAAAACGCGCGCTAGAAACTTTGCCACTATACTGAAGCGAATTTTTAATGGTGCGCTCCTAACTTTTACTCATTGTCCGCAGTAAAAAGCTCAGATGCGTGCTTATCCATTAATTCTAAGGCCATACCGCCACCACGAGCCACACAGGTTAGTGGATCATCAGCAATAATAACGGGCAAGCCAGTTTCTTCACTGATTAAACGGTCGATTTCACGCAATAAAGCACCACCGCCAGTTAACACCAAACCAGTTTCACCAATATCTGCCGCCAATTCTGGTGGAGACTGCTCAAGAACGCCTTTAATAGCCTGAACAATTTGTGCCAAAGGTTCTTGTAGTGCTTCTAGGATTTCAGTACTGCTCAAAACGAACGAGCGTGGAATACCTTCTGCTAAGTTACGACCACGAACATCGATCTGTAACTCTTCACCAGTGTGGTAAGCCATACCGATTTCAGTTTTGATTCGTTCTGCAGTTGCATCACCAATCAAACTGCCATATTGACGACGAACATAAGTTGTAATGGCTTCATCGAAGCGATCACCACCAACTCGAATGGATTCAGATGTCACGATACCATTCAAGGAAATGATAGCGATTTCAGTAGTACCACCACCGATATCAATCACCATAGAACCTGATGCTTCCGCAACAGGAAGACCAGCACCAATCGCCGCAGCCATTGGTTCTTCAATAATGTAAACTTCACGAGCACCTGCGCCTAACGCTGATTCTTTGATAGCTCGACGCTCAACCTGTGTAGATTTGCAAGGTACACAAACCAAAACACGCGGACTTGGTTTTAAAAAGCTATTTTCGTGAACTTTGGAAATAAAATACTGAAGCATTTTTTCTGTAACATGAAAATCAGCGATAACGCCATCTTTCATCGGGCGAATAGCCGTAATATTGCCTGGAGTACGGCCTAGCATACGCTTCGCATCGGTACCAACTGATGCTACTGTTTTCTGATTTCCATTGTGACGAATGGCAACAACTGATGGCTCATCAAGCACAATTCCACGGCCACGAACGTAAATAAGGGTATTTGCCGTTCCTAAGTCAATGGACAAATCGCTTGAAAACATTCCCCTGATTTTCTTAAACATGAATTCTTACACCCTGATAATACGATACGAACAGCGTCAAAATGTAACAACCACGGGGCCAATGGGCAAGTTGATTCAGTGTAAAACTGAAAAAAGTTCCCATGTATTTCATTGTTTACTAAAAAATTTTTAATAAATAAAAAATAAGCCCTGTTTTTACCCCTCTTTGCTTTATAGCAATACAACTAAGAGATACAATGGCGGCCATTTACGATAATCAAAACATCAGGTGGAACATGTCCATAGACAAACAAGACGTGCAAAAAATTGCACACTTGGCACGCCTCGCGCTTACTGAGGCAGATGCCGATCAATACCAACTATCGCTTTCTAGCGTTTTATCACTTGTTGAAGAAATGCAATCTGTTAATACCGATGGCGTTGAACCGTTATCCAATCCGCTTGAAATGACTCAACGATTGAGAGAAGACGTAGTCACCGAAGAAAATCGCCGTGACGCATTCTTAGCGAACGCACCGCAGACCGAAGCCGGCCTTTTCCTAGTACCGAAAGTGATCGATTAAGAGAGACAAGCATGTTCGAACAAAGCATCTCGACATTAGCACAGAAATTACGCAACAAAGACATCTCCAGTGTTGAGCTAACCCGCCTTTTCCTAGCGCGCATAGCCAAACTTGACCCTCAACTAAATAGCTTCATCACCGTTAGCGAACAACGCGCCTTAGAACAAGCTGCGGCAGCCGATGCACTTCTTCAAAGCGGAAAAGGCACCAGTTTGACAGGCATCCCTGTCGCCCATAAAGATCTGTTCTGCACAGAAGGCACATTAACAACTTGTGGCTCTAGAATGCTGAATAACTTTATCCCTCCTTACGAATCCACCGTCACCAGCCGCATTCAACAAGCTGGCGCTGTCATGTTGGGCAAAACCAACATGGACGAATTCGCCATGGGCTCTTCTAATGAAAACAGCTTTTATGGTGCGGTAAAAAACCCTTGGAATTTAGACATGGTTCCTGGTGGGTCATCTGGCGGCTCAGCTGCAGCTATTGCCGCGGGATTGGCTGTTGCCGCAACAGGTACCGACACTGGCGGATCAATTCGCCAACCAGCTTCTTTCTGTGGTATCACAGGCCTTAAACCGACTTACGGTCGTGTTTCTCGTTTTGGTATGATTGCGTACGCATCAAGCCTCGACCAAGGCGGCCCAATGGCAAAAAGCGCCGAAGATTGCGCACATTTAATGCAAGCTATGGCAGGATTTGACGAAAAAGACTCTACATCTGCCGATCAACAAGTCGATGATTATGTAGCGAATTTGAATACCCCGTTGACTGGCTTGAAAATCGGTCTTCCAAAAGAATACTTCGGTGAAGGACTAGACTCTAAGGTTGCTGACGTCATTATGGCGGCCGTCAAAGAGTTTGAAAAACTAGGCGCGACAGTAAAAGAGATTTCACTACCAAATCTACAGCTTAGCATTCCAGCTTACTATGTCATTGCACCTTCTGAAGCCTCTTCAAATTTATCCCGCTTTGACGGTGTTCGATTTGGCCATCGCTGTGACGACCCAAAAGATTTGCTCGATATGTACACGCGCTCTCGCGCTGAAGGCTTCGGTACAGAAGTACAAAAGCGCATCATGGTTGGTACTTACGCATTATCAGAAGGCTACTACGACGCTTATTACTTGAAAGCACAAAAAATTCGTCGCCTTATTAAAGAAGACTTTGTCAAAGCATTTGAAGAAGTGGATGTCATCATGGGCCCTGTTGCACCAACCACCGCGTTTGGTCTTGGTAGTAAAACCAGCGATCCTGTTGCTATGTATCTAGAAGACATCTACACCTTATCCGTTAACCTTGCTGGCATCCCTGCCATGTCTGTTCCTGCAGGCTTTGCTGATGGCATGCCTGTCGGACTTCAAGTAATGGGTAACTATTTTGCCGAAGCCAAGCTATTAAACATAGCGCATCAGTATCAACAACACACTGATTGGCATTTACAAACACCAACTATGGCAAAAGGAGCATAAGCATGAATTGGGAAGTTGTTATTGGCCTTGAGATTCATACTCAGCTCTCTACAAAATCAAAATTGTTTTCTGGCGCAGTGGTTGGCTTTGGTGCTGAGCCAAACACTCAAACCACACTTGTCGATTTAGGCATGCCTGGCGCATTACCTGTTTTCAACAAGGAAGCCTTGCGCATGGCCGTGATGTTTGGCCACGCTATCAATGCTGAAATTGGCATGACATCGATTTTTGCTCGCAAAAACTACTTTTATCCAGATCTTCCAAAAGGCTACCAAACCAGCCAAATGGATCATCCTATTGTTGGTAAAGGCTACCTAGACGTAATGCTAGAAGACGGCACCACTTCTCGTGTTGGCATCACTCGCGCCCACCTTGAAGAAGACGCCGGCAAATCTTTGCATGAAGATTTCCAAGGCATGACAGGCATAGATTTAAACCGCTCCAGCACACCATTGCTAGAAATTGTGTCTGAGCCAGACATTCGCTCTGCAAAAGAAGCCGTAGCTTACGTAAAGATGATTCACTCTATTGTGACTTACCTTGGCATTTGCGATGGCAACATGGCAGAAGGCTCAATGCGTTGTGACATCAACTTGTCACTGCGCCCTAAAGACCAAAAAGAATACGGTACACGCACCGAAATCAAAAACGTCAACTCGTTCCGCTTTATCGAAAAAGCAATCTACACGGAGATCGAGCGTCAAGCAGACATTTTAGAAGACGGTGGACGCATCATTCAGGAAACTCGCCTTTACGATCCAGAGAAGAACGAAACTCGCAGCATGCGTTCTAAAGAAGACGCAAACGACTATCGCTACTTCCCATGCCCAGACCTACTTCCTATTGTGTTAACACAAGAATATGTTGACGGTATCAAGGCAACCTTACCTGAGCTACCAAGCCAAAAAGCCGCTCGCTTCCAAAGTGAACACGGTTTAAGCGAATACGACGCAAACGTTCTATCATCCTCTCGTGCTATGGCTGATTTCTTTGAAAATGCCAACAATGTAGTGAAAGATCCAAAACTAACCGCAAACTGGGTAATGGGTGAACTAAGCAAGCTCCTTAACCAAGAGCAGCTAGACATCGAAAACTCTCCAGTCAGTGCGCAGACATTTGGGGAATTATTGGTTCGCATCAAAGACAACACCATCAATGGCAAAACAGCGAAAGACGTTTTACAAGCGATGTGGGATGGTGAAGGATCAGCAGACGCAATAATCGAAGCAAAAGGCTTGAAACAAGTAACGGATACTGGTGCAATTGAAGCCATGATCCAAACTATTTTAGACGCCAATGCCACACAGGTTGAGCAATACCGTGCCGCTGACGACGACAAGCAGAAGAAAATGATCGGCTTCTTTGTTGGACAAGTTATGAAAGCATCGCAAGGCAAAGCCAACCCAGGCTTAGTGAATCCAATTCTTGTGAAAATGCTAAAAGGCTAACCACCTCAACTAGCTCACTTTACTTATAAGCAAAAACAAAAATCCCGCGCATTTCTTGCGCGGGATTTTTTATTGCAAAACAAACACTATTGACCAACAACAGCTAGCCTTGATGAGCAACCACCCTATCTCGGCCTAATTTTTTCGCCACATCTAAATTCAGCTCTGCCTCTCGAATCAACTCTTCAAGAGAATTCATTGGCCGACAACAAACCCCAACACTACATGTTAGCGATATTTTAGCCTCTGTAAGTTCTTTTTGGCGCAAGCGACTTAAAAAGACCTCTAGCCTTTCGATCAAATCCTGCCCATCAGTTTTAGCCATGATACAAAACTCTTCACCACCAAAGCGACACACCTGCATATCTGGAAAAGCATTACTAATCTCTCGCCCTATAACTTCCAATAAGCTATCACCAACAATGTGACCATACAAGTCATTAACACTTTTAAAACGATCAAGATCAATAATAGCCAACACGACATCAGATGGATCATTACGAAACAAAAGCTCCCATTGATCAAATAAAAAACGTCTATTTTTGAGCTTAGTAAGCGGGTCAATGTTTGCCAAATCACGAATGGTTTCAAGCATTTCTTGCGCCTCTAAACTATGAACCACACGACAATGAAACTCTTCATGGTAAAACGGCTTTTTTAGAAAATCATTCGCGCCCGCCTTAATGAACTTGGCAGACAAAGCATTATCCCCTTCCGCAGACAAGCCGATAATAACCAAATCCTGAAAACGAGAGTTAAATCTAAGCATACGAACCAAATCATACCCATTCACCAAAGGCATATTATGATCAGTAATCAGCATCCTAATTTCTACATCTTCCTCAAGCTTGGCCAATGCTTCTTGACCATTTTCAGCCTCTACAACATTGAAGCGATACTGCTCTAGCAAAATCCGGATAAACAAGCGACTCGTAGACGAATCTTCCGCCACTAACACCTTAATTCCTTGGTTCTTACTTAGACGCTCAATCACTTTAATAACATGATTAAAAGAATATCGACTATCCTTGGTGATGTAATCCAAAACACCTTTATTAAGAAGACTGAGGCGCAATTTATCATCAAAATTCCCAGTTAATACAACGCATGGAATTTTGTTAAATAATACAAGATCAACAATCTCTCCGTTTTTTGCGTCCGGTAAATTTAAATCGACAATAGCGGCGAAAAACTCAGACTCAGAGTCTTTTAGTTTATCTTCTGCTTCTTTATAACAAGCACACAATACTGGCGTAAAAACAGGATTCTGAGACAGCAAATGATGAAGGACCTTCAACACCACAGGACTATCCTCAACCACCAATATTTTTTTCTCTAGCATCATTTGTAAAACCCTATCCTAAAAAGCGATATCTGTACTTTTTAACTATATTTTTTGATTATCCCCTATGACCTACGATTACGATACTCTAAAATGATCATCAAGATGCTGTTTTGTAAATAACCAGCAAAGTTAATAACATAAAGATTACACTTATTCATTCCAAGCAAGGTTGTTTATTATGCAATGTCGGTCAGGTTGTGGTGCATGCTGCACAGCACCTTCCATCACCTCTCCAATCCCTGGAATGCCCAATGGAAAAGCGGCAGGAGAACCTTGCATACAACTGTTAGATGACTATCGCTGCGCTATATTTGGCGATCCCTCAAGACCAAAAGTATGCGCAGACTTTACTGCGGTAGAATACGCATGCGGTAGCAATAGAGAAGAAGCCATCAGCATATTGTCGCATTTAGAAGATGCAACAAGCCCAACAAATACCAGTTCATTAAAAAGGAAATATCAATGACCTCAGCGAAACAGCTACTCTCTTTACTCTGCGTCAGCTTGTTGCTTAGCGCCTGCTCTTCATCTGGCTCAAAAAAACAGTTTGTTGTCGTTCCACCAAGCGAATCACAAATAGAAAGCAGCGTAAAAGATCAAGTATCACTAACGCTGAACGCATTTACACCCGTAGCCGGTCAAGCACTACCCAATCAAAGTGTACTTGAGGCTTACGAAAATCGTGGTTATGACCCAATTTGGATAAAAGATAAAAAAATCAATATGTCGATATACAAACTGGTCGACATACTTGAGCAATCTTATACACACGGTCTAAATCCAATTCACTACCATACAGGCATTATCAAAGAGTATTTAGCACTTAAGCAGCCAACACCTCAGCAATTGGCCGAAATGGACGTTATAAGCACAATCGCATTAACGAGTTACGCTCATGACCTAAGCAATGGCCGCTATGAGCCACAGCTAATTGACCCTAATTGGCAGCTAGACGCACCCAACAACAACTGGAAAGACTTGCTGTATCTAGATTCAGCAACAGACATGGTCAATTCATTGCCATTATTAGCACCTCGCAGCCCACAATACCAAATCTTACAAAAGTGGTTAGTGTATTACCAAGATCTAGCAGCGAAAGAAAAAGACATTTTTGTTAACGCAGGTGTTCCTTTATCTGCAGGCGACGAAGGTCCACGTGTTGCCCAACTAAGAGCAAGACTTGTGCAACTCGGAGACATTCGCTTCTCAACTCGCAAGGTAAACGAAGAGCAGTTCGATACACGCTTAAAAGAAGCCCTTATTCGCTTTCAACAGCGCCACCATCTTACCGCAGACGGAGCCGCAGGCTCGAAAACCATTGAAATGCTCAACATTCCATTAGAAGCCCGCGCAAAACAAATTGCTTACAACTTAGAAAGATGGCGCTGGCTACCAAGCGAACTAGAAGCTAACCGCATATGGGTTGACCTAACAAATTATACAGTGGACATGCACCTAAACGGTGAACTCACCTCGATGAAAGCCGTCATCGGTAAGCCCGATAGAAAAACGCCGGTATTTAAAGGCCTGATGACTTACATGGTAACCAATCCTACATGGCGCGTACCTCACCGCATTGCCAGAGAGAATTTATTGCCTAAGCTACAAGCCGATCCAAACTATCTGGTTAAGCATGGCTACAAGGTTTACTCAAGCTGGAGCATTGGCGCGAAAGAACTAGATTCCACCAAAATCAACTGGAAAAGCATTAGCGAAGACAAGTTAGCATTCCGTTTCGAACAAGAACCAGATGAAGGCAACGCACTTGGCCAATACAAGTTCATGTTCCCTAACAAAAATGAAATTTACTTGCATGACACACCTGCAAAACATCTATTTCGTGAAGAAGACAGAGCTTTTAGTTCTGGCTGCGTTCGCCTAGAAAACCCTACAGAGTTTGCTAAAGAAATAACAAAAGGCAGCAAACAATTTAATGACATGAACAAATCACTAAAAACAGGCAGCAATACGGTTATCACATTGCCAACCTATATTCCTGTATATTTGGTTTACTTTACTGTTGTACCAAATGCCAATGGCATGCTGGAATTCCGTAACGACATTTACGAAAGAGATGCTCTGATGGAAGAAGCAATGGGCTATTCTGCTTTTGGCCCTAGAGATTCAATTTAATCACTTCTATTAGCACTTAAATGCAAAACATAAAAAGCCCCATAAACACAGTTTATGGGGCTTTTTAATAGATCAAGATCAAATGATACTTAAGGCAATTTCATTATTTAACCATAATACAAACAGTCACTTCTTCTCGATCATGATAAAGATGCTTCACTTGATACTGATAACTTACTCCTGCCTTTCTCAACAAATCCTCTATGGTCTGCAAGCATAAAGTCACTTCTTGATAACGCTTTTTCATTGGCAGCTTTAGGTTAAAAATAGCTCTTCTTGTCCAGCTACTCGCCAGCCATTTAGCCATTAACTCTGCGACTTTTATTGGGCGCTCAACCATATCGCAAACCAACCAGTCCACGGTGTAAGGTGGCTCGTATTTAAAACCATCAGCCTTTTCGTGCTCAACCAAACCAGTAGACATCAATTCTTTTTGCATTGGCCCATTATCGATAGCGATAACATGAATGCCTTTTTTAACAAATTGATACGTCCAGCCACCTGGCGCTGCACCAAGATCAACTGCCGTCATCCCTTCAGTCAAATCAGCGTCACGCGATCGCTCAGGAACAAACTGCAAAAAAGCCTCTTCCAACTTAAGTGTTGAACGGCTCGGGCCAGCTGCTGGAAAACGTAAGCGACGAATTCCCATTGGAAACTCACTACGACATGCAGCATAAGACACACCTAAATAAGCAGCTTCACCATCCAACATAAATACATGGTGACGAACACCTACCGCCTTATTTCGCAATACACCAGATTTTTTCCAACCCTCTCGCAAAGGCTTTTCCAGCTTTTTAATCAAGCCAGACAGAGCTTTGGCCTCATTGGTATCAGCCGTTTCAATCCAAATTTCTTCCGCTAACGGCAACTCACGAGCCGCTTCAAGCAATGACTCCACTCTACCGCCTTGCTCTAATTCAATTACATCGTTAACAGCAATAATCTGGCGAGCAAAAATGAGACGATTAAAATCCAACTGCTGGATCAATGTTTCACCAGCGTCCGGCTGATCAAAGTTATACACAACGTAACCTGCATCAGGAACTACCTTAGCGTAGCCATAAAACCCTTTACTACTAGCCACCTCGGATAGCTCTGCCACACAATCTTTTTCGAAGCCTTGACGGCAGTAAACCAAAACATTTTTCATTCAAATTCCTTCTCAGTCAGACATAGCATCTACTGAGTTATATTAATTACTTTTTAGAGGGCCATTTTAATAAAGACTCATCAAATTGAGTCGCAACAAAATCAGATAACTCAGATGAAAAACGCTCCCCTGACTTAGGAAGACTGACGTAACTCTTCACTTCACCCTGCCACTGAAACCGCAAAGAGTAAGCATGTAAATACCCTCTGTCTGCCTCTTCTCCACTGTACCTAAGATCCCCTAAAATAGGCGACCCTAAACTCTTTAATGCAACACGTATTTGGTGCGTTTTACCCGTTAAAGGCCTAACCATAAATACCCTAAGCCCTTGAAATGAGGCAGAAAAAAACTGCGTGACAGCTAGGTTTTGATTGTCTTGAGTCAGCTTCCACTGGCCTCTTCGGCTTGGCACCATACCACCAGCTATGGTCCCTTGTTTCTTTTTAGGCTTTTTTGTAGACAAAGCTAAATAGCGCTTTTCCATCTCATGATTTTCAAACATCTTCCCAAACACGGCAGCTGCCGCTGCGTGACAAGCAACTATCAACAGACCTGATGTCATTTTATCTAAACGATGAACAGGGTAAAAATCCTGGTGCGGATAAGTAATAGCCAGAGCCTGCATCACTCCCAACTCTTCTGACTCCGCATGAAAACTCATACCAGCAGGCTTTTCAATAATCCAATAATCAACAGAGCAAAATAGTATCTGGAGCAAATGAGCCTCATCACGAAAAATAAAGGAAAAATTGATTAGCCAACAAGTTTATCCACAGAGAAAGTGGACAACTCATATGTCAATACAGATAAGTAAATATATTCTAACTTTGATAGTCTGATTGCACAGAAATGCGATTCCGACCACTGCGTTTAGCCTCATACAAACCTTTATCAGCTTGCGCTAGAATTTCTTCATAGCGTGAAACACTTGGAGCAATAGAAGCAACACCAACACTAACGGTTACAGGGATAACAATACCATGCTCAGTCTCGATCAGCATGTTTTCGACCGCCAACCTCATTTGCTCCATAACCACTTCAGCATCCTTCAAAAAAGTACTAGGCATAATGACAATAAACTCTTCACCACCATAACGACCTATTTCATCTTGGGGACGTATAACCGACGCCATCATGGCAGACACTTTTGCCAGAACCAAATCTCCCGCCTCATGCCCAAAGGTATCATTGATTTTTTTAAAGTGATCTAAATCGACAATAGCAAAAACACACGACTCTCTATTGATAACAGAATCGGCAAAAATATTAACCGCATCAGCCAAAACTTTTCTTCGGTTTGAAAGCCCAGTCAACTCATCTATTTCAGCCAAGGTCCGCAGGTGACTATTCACCGACTTCAATCGATTCATCACCAAATTAATAACCATGGCAAAATTGAACGAAAGCCCAAGGAACACCAAAATAATCACGACACTTTGATCGAACGAAGTAAGATAAATTCCTCGTGTACTTAAAAGCTCACACACCAAGAACATCACAATAGACACAACAACTATCCAACACTTGGCAAAACGCTGATCGGCCCTAAAAACGACAAAGGAATAAGCAATAACATTGACAAAAAACCAATGAAATCCGCTATTAGTACCAAAATAAAATAAGCTAAGAATGGATATTTGAGAAATTTTAAGAATAGGCATTAATAATTGAGCACGAGAGAAATACCCAATGTAGTTGTAACGCAAACCAACCAAACCGATCAACAAGCCAATCAAAGAAAAAATAGCAACCGAAGACATCTGACGCAGCGAAAACACAACAAGCATGAACACACAGCTTATGCAGAACATCATGTAGGAAAAATTCACCACATGCTTCTGATTGAGGTCATTCCCAAACTCGTCCTCAAAGCCGATATTTAATAGTTTATATATGATTTTTTTTATCGATGAGAACACAGTACCCTACACTTATTGTCTACATTAAAAGCAATCAAGCTTGAATCGCTATATTTCCCATAAAATATGGTTTCTAGAATGCTGAGGCTAAACGCTACATTCTACAGAATATCAATCACTTTTCATACAAATTCAAACAATGAGAAACATCTTTAAACCCAAAGGTTAAATACTTCAATTCCCTACCATAAAATACCCTTGAATAAAGACAAGCACTTTAAATTTCCGTATTCTAAGCAGGCACAATCAAGCACTTCATTGGCATGAATATTGATTAAATAAACTCATACATCACTAAGACAATCAAAAACATTAACTAATCGGTCAAATATCCTAAATCATCAGCAACATTGCACAAAATTGGTGCGCAGAAGAACCCAAAAAAGCGCACGGTGATTTGTTTTTTTGAAGTGGAACAAAAGAAAGAATAAAAAAGATCGAAAAATGAGCGGCCTCACTTACCCAATCTCTATAAAAAGGTGCTGGAACATTGAAAAAACATAATTTGGTATCACGCCTTGAGCTTGTGAACCTTACCAAACAATACCCTGGCTGCCTTGCCAACGACAACATCAGCATAACGCTGATGCCAGGAGAAATTCATGCACTATTAGGGGAAAACGGTGCAGGAAAAAGCACTTTAGTTAAAACCATTTATGGTGTCGTCGCTCCAGATAAGGGCGATATAATCTGGGATGGCAAAGAAGTTGATATTAAATCGCCATCAATTGCGCGTGATTTAGGCATTGGCATGGTATTTCAGCACTTTTCTTTATTCGAAACACTTACCGTTAGTCAGAATATCGAATTGTGCTTAAGTAAAACGCAATTAAATAAAATTGGCGATTTAGCAAAAAAAATTACTCAACTTTCTGAAGAGTATGGTTTAAACGTTAATCCAAGCCGCTACGTACATTCACTTTCTATTGGAGAAAGACAACGTGTTGAAATCATGCGCTGTCTCGTTCAATCGGTAAAACTGCTGATATTAGATGAACCCACTTCAGTTCTTACGCCGCAAGAAGTAGCTGGGCTATTTGGCGTTTTACGAACATTATCTAAAGAAGGCTGCAGTATTTTATTTATCAGCCACAAACTCCATGAAGTGACAGAAATTTGCCATAAAGCAACTATCTTACGTGGCGGAAAAGTAGTCGACACCTGCGTACCAAATGAAGAAACACCAGCTTCTATTGCCAAAATGATGGTCGGTGACCTTGCAGAACAAGATGCTGGATACGCTAAGAGAGAAGGCAATGAACGAGTCTTTCATGTTGAAAACTTATCTCTTCCAGCCAAACAGCCTTTTGGTACATCTCTGAAGAATATCAATTTCGAATTAAAGTCTGGTGAGATTCTCGGCATTGCAGGGGTTGCCGGTAATGGTCAAGACGAGTTAATGGCGATTATCAGTGGCGAAGACGAACGTAATGTAAAACACAGCCTCTCACTCGACAATCTAGACATAGGCCATTTACATGCCGGTGAGCGCCGTAAACTTGGTATGGCATACGTTCCTGAGGAACGATTAGGACGAGGTGCTGTTCCAGATATGAGCTTAACGGAAAATACCTTATTGACTCACAGCGATGGCTTCTTAAAAAACGGTCTAGTGGAATGGCAAAATGTCAAAGAGTATACCTCTGCCCTAATCGCTAAATATAAAGTGAAATGCCACGGCGAATTTTCAGAAGCCAAAAGTTTGAGCGGTGGTAACTTGCAAAAGTTCATTATGGGGCGAGAAATAGGCCAAAACCCAAAAGTACTTATCTGTGCTCATCCTACCTGGGGCGTGGATGTTGGTGCGGCACTTGCCATTCATCAAGCTTTATTAGAACTTCGTGATCAAGGTGCGGCCATTCTTCTTGTGTCAGAAGACATAGACGAATTATTTTTACTAGCAGATCGCATGGCTGCAGTTTGTGATGGCTACTTATCGCCCGTGGTAAGAACCGAAGTGACCAATATAGACCAAATAGGACAATGGATGGCAGGAACCTTCATTAATAACACATCGAATCGCACCCAAGAGGCCAAGGCATGATCCGCATTCAAGCTCGTACTGAGCCAAGTTCCATCATGAAAGTAGTCTCGCCATTACTTGCTATTACATTAACCCTAATTTTCGGCTGCATTCTCTTTTCGGCTATTGGCAAATCTCCGACTCAAGCCTTACATGTGCTACTAATTGCACCTTTGGCAGACAGCTATAACATCGGTGAAATGTTCGTCAAAATGGGACCTCTGTTACTTTGCGCCGTCGGTTTATCTTTATGTTATCGAGCCAACATGTGGAATATCGGCGCGGAAGGACAATTACTGGCAGGCGCATTAGGCGGTTCTGCGATGGCACTTTATTTTATCGACTCAGAGTCTGCCTTTGCCCTTCCCATTACCTTATTGGCCGGCATTATATCAGGCATGCTTTGGGCGGCTATTCCGACTTTTTTAAAGCTACGCTTTAACTCAAACTTAATTTTAACCACCATCATGTTTAACTACATCGCCTTGTATCTTCTTATTTGGGCCGTACACGGACCTTTACGAGATCCACAAGGTTTTGGCTTCCCTGAATCAGCTATGTTTGCTGACTCAACACTCTTGCCAACACTATTTGAAAGCAGCCGGATTCATCTCGGAATTATTTTCGCCATTGTGTCTGCTTTCATTGCTTGGTTTATATTAAGTAAATCACACCTTGGCTTTCAAATTAGAGTTTTTGGCTCTGATGAACCAGCAGCAAGATACGCAGGTTTCAGTAGTAAAAAATTAAGCTGGTTTGTGATGCTATTTGCAGGCGCCTTAGCTGGGCTGGCCGGTGTCAGTGAAACAACGGGGCCGATTGGGCAATTAGTGCCAAACGTATCTCCAGGCTACGGCTATTCAGCGATTATTGTCGCTTACCTGGGAAGGTTACATCCTCTTGGCGCCATCCTAGCGGCGGTTTTCATGGCAGTGCTTTATATGGGCGGAGACCTAGCCCAAATTGAAATGGGCATTCCCGTTGCCGTAGTCAGCATGTTTCAAGGCGTTTTATTGTTCTTTCTTTTGGCTTGTGACTTTTTTATCAATAATCGTCTCGCCTTTTCGAATCAAGCGACAAACTAGGAGCCTATTTTGGACTCAGATCTAATTGTACAAATATTGTTTGCCGCCGTTAAAACCGGCACACCACTACTGTTCATCGCCTTAGGCGAAGTAATTTGCGAAAAGTCCGGTGTATTAAATCTCGGCCAAGAAGGCATGATGCTCATGGGTGCAGTAGTTGGGTTTCTAGCCGCTTACGGCACAGGGAGCGCGGGTTTAGGCGTGCTTGCTGCTATGCTAATGGGCTGCGTAATGAGCCTTATTTTTGCAGTTCTTGTACTTCATCTTGGCGCAAACCAAGTCGCAACAGGGCTGGCCTTAACCATCTTTGGTACAGGTTTGAGCGCTTTTATCGGCTCAGGTGTAGTTGGCCAAACCATAAAAGGCTTCCAACCCATTGCCGTCCCATTACTATCCGACATTCCTTTTATCGGCAAGATTTTGTTTAGCCATGACATATTGGTTTATTCCTCTTTTGTGATGACTTTTGTGCTCATGTTTGTGGTGAATAAAACTCGTATAGGCCTAACTCTTAAAGCGGTTGGCGAAAACCCACATGCAGCCAATGCTATTGGTATAAAAGTACTAAGAGTTCGCTATTTAGCCGTTATGTTCGGTGGTGTAATGGCTGGTATTTCTGGTGCTTACATGTCCTTAGTTTATACGCCAATGTGGGTAGAAAATATGACAGCAGGACGCGGCTGGATAGCACTCGCTTTGGTTGTTTTCGCTTCATGGCGTGTTGGACGAATCATGCTAGGCGCTTACCTATTTGGTTTGGCAAGTATTATGCATTTGGTCTTACAAGGCTTGGGCTGGTCTATTTCACCAAACCTATTAGCCATGCTGCCTTATGTCGCTACCGTTGTAGTGATGGTGATCATCAGTGCCGATAAATTTAAAGAGAAGCTACTTGCACCTCGATCATTAGGTAAAACCTTTGACCCAAGGCAAATGGCCTAAAAGAGCATAAAAATCACAAGAAATCGTTTTGAAGCATTATTTTTTAGATAATACGTTTTAGGCAATACTTTTTAGACTATATAAAAAAGCCTTCGGGCACAAAGGAGCAAGCAATGAAACTTAAAAGTTTACTGGTGGGGTTAGGTCTTTTAGCTGGAGCAAGTATTGCTCAATCAGCAGAGCCATTGAAGGTCGGTTTTGTCTATGTGGGACCCGTTGGTGATTTGGGTTGGAGTTACGAGCATGACATGGGCCGTAAAGGTTTAGAAGAATATTTTGGCGACAAAGTAAAAACAACTTACGTTGAAAACGTGCCAGAAGGCGCTGATGCTGAACGAGTTATAACTCAACTAGCCAAAGCAGGCAATGACCTGATCTTCACCACCTCTTTTGGTTTCATGAACCCAACAGTGAAAGTGGCAAAACGCTTTCCTAAAGTGAAATTTGAACACGCGACGGGTTACAAGCTTGATAAAAACTTAGGCACTTATGTTCTTCGTACTTATGAAGGTCGTTACATTTCTGGCGTAACAGCAGGTATGATGACAAAAACCAATACTATTGGTTATATCGGCTCTTTCCCAATCCCAGAAGTTATTCGTGACATCAACGCCGCATATATGGGCGCAAAAAGTGTTAACCCTGATGTGAAAATGAAAATTGTTTGGGCCAACACTTGGTACGATCCAGGTAAAGAAACGGACGCTGCAAATGCTCTAATGGACCAAGGTGTAGACGTAATGCTACAGCACACAGATAGTCCTGCTCCACTGATTGCGGCAGAAAAACGCGGTTTACGTGCTATCGGCCAAGCTTCAGATCAAAGCAAGTTTGCCCCTAGCGCGCATATCTTCTCAGTTCGAGACAACTGGACACCTTATTACATCAAAGAAGTTCAGGCTGTTATGGATGGCACTTGGAAATCTCAAGATTTCTGGGGTGGATTCCACGATGACATGCTAACACTAGCATCGATTAATCCGAATCTTCCTAAAGATGTTCGCGCTAAAGTTGATACAACATTAGCATCAATCAAGTCGGGCGAATTCAAACCATTCACAGGACCAATCAAAGATAACAAAGGCAATATAGCGGTTCCTGCTAACCACTCGTTAACAGATCAAGAGCTTGCTCAAGTTAACTGGTATGTTGAAGGCATCACAGACGAAATTCCTCACTAACCCCTGTATTCCTATACTTTTTTATATACGGCCAGCTCTGCTGGCTGTATATTCTCCTGCTTTTTTAAACGACCACTCCACAAACACTGCCGCCCATTCTTTTTCATCTTCGTTTTTATCGTTATATTTAAGAATCCAAGGCAAGCATCAAAAGGTAAAACTATGGAAACACTGATCGAACTATCAAAGAAAATGCCCAAAACTGAGCTTCACCTACACATTGAAGGCACCTTTGAGCCAGAACAGATGTTTGCCATAGCACAGCGCAATCAGGTCGCCTTAAAATACAACACTGTCGATGACCTAAAAGCGGCGTATCAATTTACCAATCTACAAGATTTTCTAGACCTTTATTACCAAGGCATGTCAGTACTTCTTCATGAAGCCGATTTCTATGACCTTACCATGGCGTATTTGAAAAAAGTGCGCAGTGAAAATGTTGTCCACGTAGAGATCTTCTTTGACCCTCAAGGTCATTTGTCTCGCGGTGTCAGTTTTGATGTTCAAATCCAAGGTATTTACAACGCCCTTCAAGACGCGGAGAAAAAATGGGGCATGACATCAAAACTCATTATGTCTTTTCTAAGGCACCTAAGTGAAGAAAGTGCATTTGAAACCCTCGAACTGGCAAAGCCTCATCTAAAATGGATCGATGGCGTTGGGTTAGACAGTTCGGAAGTAGGACACCCGCCGGAAAAGTTCTTACGTGTTTTTGAAGCATGCAAAAACCTCGGATTAAAAGTCACGGCACATGCTGGCGAAGAAGGACCACCAGAATACGTTTGGCAAGCCATCGATCAAATCGGTGTTGATCGAATTGATCATGGCAATAGAGCTTTGGAAGATGACAAGCTAATTGAAGCGATCAAGCAACGCAATTTAACACTAACAGTTTGCCCTCTTTCTAATTTAAAACTTTGTGTCGTTAATGACATGAAAGATCATCCAATTAGAAATATGTTAACACTTGGCCTAAATGCAACGGTTAATTCAGATGATCCAGCCTATTTCGGCGGCTATATGAACGACAACTACGCCTCGTTAATTAATGGCACTAGAATTAGTAAAGAAGAATTATTTCAACTAGCCAAAAATGGCATCACTGGCAGTTGGATGGAAGACCATCACAAAGAACAGCATTTAAAACAACTAAACATCTTGTTCAAATAAGCTGTTTTTTTATCTGCCACATTGATTAAGAAAGATTGAATTAATCACTCTTTTGGTCAATGTGGTAAGATGCCATTTTTTATCTTACCGAATTGAGCCAATCCAATGTCGAATCCAATCCTTCTTGATGATACTTTCTACCGCTTACCTAGTAGCGAACGCTATGACCATGTTTTGAACTTGGTAAAAAAAGGCACCTCTGTATGGACACTTGCTGACGCTGAAGGCTGTTTGATCATAGATCTTGGTAGCGACAAAGTATTACCAATTTGGCCAGCTGAAACCTTAGCAACCACTTGGGGTGAGAAAGATTATCAAGGCTTTAATAGCTTAGAAATTAACGCCGCAGACTGGGCTGAAAAATGGCTACCAGGTATGCAAGGGGATGGTTTTTCTGTCGGTGTAGCACCAAATCTAGCTGGTGAATGTATTGTTTCTTCGGCAGAAGAACATGCCGCTGATCTTAAAAGCTAGTCGCTATTGCTGATAGCAAAGACAAGCACAGTGTACTTTCAATCAAAAAGCTCTCAACTCAAGAGCCATCGAAATAAACTCACACAGTTCGCTGTGTGTGTTTGCTTGTTTGCTGTTTTTCTTATTTATTTTGGTCCGCTGTTCTCACAAATAAGCAATGCACTTTCGTCCCAGCCAACCATGGCGCCAATGTCTATGGAAAACATGGAGATGGAAGCCATGGGTATGCCAGGGCACGACCATGCCAAAATGCTTTCCGAGCAAGCGAACAGCAAGCAAAAACGAGTAAGCTCTGCACATATTAGTCACCACGGGCATCACGCGCACGGTGAAAGCGCTAATTTATTAGAAGCCTGCGGTTATTGTTCCCTGCTCTTTCATCTAAACTGGATGGACGCCAAAACCTTTGAACTTGTTCCACTAACACAAAGCCGTTACCCAAACATGGTAACGACGACTATTTCGCACAAATATAATGTGCCCTTCACCTCCATTCTCCCCAGAGCACCACCTGTAATTTCGGTCTAATTAGTACCATAATTTATATAAAAAAAACGACGCAGCCCTATTCAGATTCAACACTGAACAGATATTTATGTGCGCGTCTTTCATGATGATAGAAAAGTGAGATTGTCACTCAGAGGCGTTATTTTGCCCTTTTCTATAAGACGAGAAATTACAATGTCGACAAAAACGAATAACAAGGCATCCGAATCTTCTTCAAATGCGATACTACTTTTAATTACACGACTGCATTTTTATATTGGCCTTTTCATAGGCCCATTCATCTTTGTAGCGGCTCTCACGGGAACTATCTATGTGATTACGCCACAAATTGAAAACGCCATCTATAAAGATGTTCTAACAACACAAAGCGTGGGCGAGAATAAGCCTCTCTCCCAACAAATTGCAGTAGCGAAATCTCAGCTAACAAAAGATCTGACCCTATTCGCTGTTCGCCCAGCACCAGAAAAAGGTGATACAACACGCGTGATGTTTCTTGATAAAGAGGCTGAGCTATCTGGTGCTAGAGCAATATTTATTGATCCAGTCACACTTGAAGTGACAGGCAACTTACCTGTTTACGGTACAAGCGGTGTATTACCCTTTAGAACGACCATAGACTTTATGCATCGCCAATTGCTCTTGGGAGAGTTCGGTCGATATTACAGTGAGCTTGCCGCATCTTGGCTTTGGATTGCAGCGCTTGGTGGACTTTTCCTTTGGTATAAGGGGGGCAAGAAAAACAAAGCAGAATTCGCGAGCAAAACAGAACATCTGCGTAAGCGCCGCCGCCATTATCAAGTTGGTCTTTGTCTTTTTGTTGGCCTGATCTTTGTTTCTATTACGGGGTTAACTTGGTCAAAATGGGCTGGCGATAACATCAGTACTTTGCGCAATAGCATTGGCTGGATAACACCTTCAGTCTCACAAGACCTGACAACTATAGATCACAATATGATGATGTCAGATGAGCATGCAGATCATCTCAATCATTCAAGTCATCACAACATGCAGACAAAGAAGCAAACGGCGGAAAAATTTGAAAATGTTGATGCTCTGTTTGATGGTGTACTCAAGGCAGCAAGAGACGCAGGAATTGATGCCAATAAGCTAGAAATAAGACCTTCATCAACAAAAGACAAAGCATGGCGAGTAAGTGAGATCGATCGATCTTGGCCGACTCAAGTAGACAGTGTTGCCGTTGATGCTAGTACTATGACTATCACCAGTCGTGCCGATTTTGCCACTTTCCCTATTGTTGCCAAGCTGATTCGCTGGGGCATTGATGCTCACATGGGTGTTTTGTTTGGTGTTGTAAACCAAATAATACTGACGGCATTTGGATTATCCCTATGCTTTATGATTATTTGGGGGTACAGAATGTGGTGGATTCGCCGCCCACAGGCCGGATCAACGTCTAAACCATTATTGCAAGCATGGGCAAGACTGACTGGTCCACAAAAAATAATCACCGTACTAATCGCTATTGCAATGGGTATAAGTATGCCAGTTATGGGCGTTAGCTTACTCGCCTTTTTGTTAATTGATATTTATCGCTGGAAGCGTCAATAATTCTATTTCTAACAACTCAATATTCATCGAGCCAACCACTGGCTCGATGAATATTTTCTACCGAAACACCGAATATCTTCCTTCTGAACACCTTATTTTGGCTTTTTCTGGCCTCTTGGCTTGTTATCAGTAAAATACGTGCTCTTATTTCATCACCATCAGAATACTTATTTTATGGACACGCAGTCACTCGCAACACTTACTGAACACGTTTTGCTTAAGCTAGCCCAACTTCCACAAGGTGCTCAACGACTATTTCATGGGCGAGGACGCTGTTTTCCAGGTTTAGAACAGATCACAGTAGACTGGCTTGAAGGGCAAATCTTGGTAGCTCTATTTAAAGAGCCAACATTCGATGAACTAGACAAACTGAATGAAGAAATCATCAATTGGACAAATAAACCAGAATGGAATGGTAGCAAAGCACAATCGCTATTACTTCAGCACCGAAGCCGTGAACGAAGCCCGACTGAATGCCTCTGGGGGAATTATCAAGAGCAACAGATCGTTAACGAAGAAGGCCTACTTTTTCAGCTCGATCTAGGTAAGAATCAGAACTCTGGTCTTTTTCTAGATATGCGATACGGACGACGCTGGGTAAAAGAAAACAGCCAACACAAACGCGTACTCAATCTATTTGCTTATACCTGCGGCTTCTCTGTAGCTGCCATAACGGGTGGTGCAGATTTCGTGGTTAATCTAGACATGGCTAAAGCGGTTCTGAGCCGTGGCAGAGAAAACCACCGCCTCAATCAACATGATTTAAACTGTGTGAAATTCTTCGCCCATGATATTTTCAAATCTTGGGGCAAAATCAAAAAATATGGCGAATATGATCTTATCATTATAGATCCGCCTACATTCCAGCGTGGCAGCTTTGCTTTAACTAAAGATTATCAAAAAATATTGCGCCGCTTACCTGAGTTATTAACCGAAAATGGTCAAGTACTTGCCTGTGTCAACGACCCAAGCATTCCTGCGCAATTTTTAATTGATGGCATGCGCGAAGAAGCACCAAACTTAGAATATCAATATCGACTCACTAACCCTCCAGAGTTTTTAGATATCGATATCGAAAGCGGACTAAAAGCACTTATATTTCAGAAAAAATCTGATGAAAAGTTAACTAATTAAGGAAGCAACAATGTCTAAAACAACTGTCACATTCGAATACGAGAAAGAAACTAAAAACAGCGTGCGTTATCAAGAAGTACCTGAAGAAGGAAAAGCCCCAATTATGGGGTCGCTTTATGTACAGAAGTGGTTTGCGGGCAACAGCAAGACGCTAGAAATCACCATAGAGAAAAAAGACTAAGCAAAAATTCCTACTCTTAACTATGCAAACCCACTCGCCTTTCAGCCTTTCTACTATCTTATTTTAATGCGATTGAAGAAAGGCTGCTCTCCCTATTATCTCTACCCTAGACGAAAATCCATTTTTTCTCAAAAACACACTCAATATATGAAAAAAATATAAAAAAACCACAGCAAAAAACAAAAAACACACTAAAAATACTTTTTAATCCACAAAAGAAAAGTTGCTATAAAAAAAATAGAAACTAAGCTTATGCTTACTGTTAATTTAGCAAAAAGTGGCAATCTCAGATGAACTTAAAATTAGAATCATTATCAAAAATCAATAAAAAATCCTATTTTCAATTGTCCATATTGATTGCTTTATATTATGCTTTAATTATAAACATTCCATTCTATATCAAGCTATACGATATTTTAGAAAAATCTAATTCTATGAATATTGGTCTTTTTTTATCCATGCCAATTTTTATATTTGCTATTACCAATATTTTATTCAATCTGATTAGTTGGCCCTATATTGCTAAACCAATTTTTATTTTCCTGATTTTAACCTCCAGCATAGTCAGTTATGTGATATATAATTATGGTATATCTGTCGATTATGGAATGATTCAGAACACCTTTGAGACTGATATTGGTGAAGCCAAGTCTTACTTAAGTGTTCACTCTATATTTTGGGTTACTATTACCGGTATCATTCCATCATTAGTGGTGGCTTTTGTGAAGATAAAAAAACGAGTTAGTATAATAAAAAAACTAGTATCAATCTTTATTTCTATTCTTATCATTCTTCTTATCGCTTTTTTTTACTTTAAAGATTTAAGCTATATTGGTCGGAAAAACAGTGAATTGAAAGAAATGATCGTTCCAACCTACTACCTTTCAAGCTCTTATAAATACATAAGAAGCACCTATTTTTCGATCCCAGTGGTTTACAAAAAGATCGGTGAAGATGCAAAGCAAATCTCTAGCAACACGTCAAAAAAGCCAACGCTATTTTTCTTTGTTCTGGGCGAAACAGCACGTTCACAAAACTATCAATTGAACGGCTACCCAAGACCAACCAATGAGTACACTAGCAAACAAAATGTTATTTCATTTAAAGATGTCGCCTCTTGTGGCACAGCAACCGCCGTATCTGTACCTTGTATGTTTTCCGCTCTAACAAGAGAGGAATACCAGGAATCTATCGCCAAGCACCAAGATAATGCTATCGACATTCTTAAAAGGGCAGGTATTTCATTACTTTGGAAAGAAAATGATGGCGGTGATAAAGATGTCGCTGACAATATAACTAAAACAACATTAAATCGTGAAGAAATAAGTGAATTCTGTAATGGCAACAACTGCTACGATATGGCTCTATTGGAAAACTTAGATTCCGACATTAAAAATATGCAAGGCAATAGAATTATCTTTATACATTTGATGGGAAGCCATGGACCAAATTATTTTAAACGCTATCCAGATAATCAAAAAAAGTTCGCACCGGATTGTCAGAGAAATGATGTTGAAAATTGTTCTTCAGAAAGCATTATAAATTCTTATGATAATACTATTCATTATACCGATTTTGTCATTAGCAAACTTATTGACAAACTTAAAGGCGTTAGCGACCAGTATAATACTGGGCTTTTATATCTTTCAGATCATGGTGAGTCACTAGGGGAAAATGGCGTATTTTTGCACGGCCTTCCCTACTCATTTGCCCCAATTTACCAACGCAGAGTTCCGCTCATGCTATGGATGTCTGACGACTTCGAAAAAACTAAAAATATAGATCAAGCTTGCCTAAAAAATGAAGCTCAAAATAGTAGCATATCGCAAGATTACATCTTCCACTCTCTGCTTGGCATAATGGATGTAACAACATCCGTCTATAAGCCAGAGCTGGATCTTTACAAAAAATGCCGAGAAATCAAGTAAAAAATATACGCCATTTTTACCTTTTTTTTACTTTATCTACTATAAATTAGTCACATATAATAATTTATAGAGATAAGATATGCCAAAAGAAAAAAGCTCGATATTACGTGCTCTGTCTCCTCTCAGACCGTATTTGTTTTTTTTAGCTCTCACCCTGCTTTGCTTGTCCCTAAGCCGTTTGTTACTGATGATCTGGAAATATGATCGAATCGATAGTATTGCCGATTGGATCACATTGCTTGGTTTCGGCTTACGTATCGATATCGCGTCCATCTCATACATCATTGGCATACCAGCGGTTATCAGCTTACTTATCTCTGGCATACCCTATATCAATCGTATTTGGGATTTTCTTACTCGAGTCTGGTTAACCTGTACCTTTGTTCTACTCATTTTCATGGAAGCTTCGACTCCAGCTTTTATTGAAGAATACAGTCTAAGACCTAACCGCCTTTTCGTAGAATATTTGCTCTACCCGAAAGAAGTATTTTCTATGCTTATTGAAGGCCATAAGCTCACTTTACTTCTAACCTCATTAATTACCACTATCACTGTTATTTTGGCCTACCAGTTTTTCCGAAAACAGAGCATAACCAACCGTCCGCAACCTAAATGGTTCGAGCGCCCCGTGTTAGTTGCGATCATTTTTTGCCTTGCTTTTCTTGGCGCTCGTTCCAGTCTACAACACCGACCAATCAACCCAAGCTATACCGCATTTACTAATGACCCTCTAGTCAACAGCTTAACGCTTAACTCGACCTATTCACTTATGTATGCGGTGAGTCAAATGGCCGATGAAGTAAGCTCATTTGAACTATACCCAAAAATGAATCAGGACAAGGTGATTACTGAAATTCATAAGGCTATGGGGCTAGAAAAAGATCAGTTTACATCAGAAGAATTTCCGACTTTGCACACACAACAAGCAACGTTACATTTTGATCGCCCAAAAAACCTCGTTATCATTCTTGAAGAAAGCTTAGGGGCACAATTCGTTGGCAGTCTGGGTGGACTTCCTTTAACACCTGAATACGATAAATTAGTGCCTGAAGCTTGGTCATTCAACAATTTATATGCGACAGGAACTCGCTCAGTACGCGGCATAGAAGCAGTTATCACTGGCTTTGTTCCTACTCCAGCGCGAAGCACAGTAAAACTCCCTAATTCACAAACTAACTTTTTCACGATCGCCAAGTTACTTGGTAAGCAAGGTTATGACACCAATTTCATTTATGGTGGTGGGGCTCATTTTGATAATATGAAAACTTTTTTCTTAGGCAATGGCTTCAACTCCATTATCGAAGAGAAAGACTTTGTAAACCCAGAATTTGTAGGCTCTTGGGGAGTAAGCGATGAAGACCTTTTCACGAAAGCCAATCAAGACTTTGTCGCAAAATCAAAGACAGGAAAACCTTTTTTCAGCTTGGTCTTTAGCTCCTCAAACCACGACCCATTTGAATTCCCTGACAACAAAATTGAGCTTTACAATTCACCAAAAGCGACTCGTGAGAATGCTGTTAAATACTCAGACTATTCAATAGGTCACTTTTTTAGACTGGCAAAACAAGAGGACTATTGGAAAGATACCGTATTCTTAGTGGTTGCCGATCATGACGCACGCACCACCCGCTCTGATTTAGTGCCCATTCCAAGCTTTCATATACCTGCTTTAATCATAGGCGATGGAATAAAACCTAAAAGAGATAGTCGATTGGCTAGCCAAATAGACTTAGCGCCAACACTTTTATCATTAATTGGCGTTGATTCCGAACACCCAATGATTGGCCAAGACTTAACAAAAGTCGGTGATGATTATGTGGGACGGGCGATTATGCAATTCAATGAAAACCAAGCTTTCTTAAAAAACGGTAAAGTTGTTATATTGCAGCCGAAAAAATTGCCAAAAACCTTCAGCTATGAAAGTACGATCCTAATACCAGATGAAGACGTCAGTGAGGATTTAATAAACCAAGCCATTGCACATCCACTGTTAGGAACTTGGCTTTACAACGAGAAAAAATACGACATACGCAGAACCAAATAAGTCATCGTCATAAAAATGCCGAACGAAAGCTCGGCATTTTTATATTCAATTGATAACTCAAATTAGGATATTTAGGTTTTAGCCACGCCTTTCTGGTACGACAAAATTTGCCCTTTAAATGGCGACGCTAAGTAATTTGTCGCGCCAGGTTTTCGTTGATGATGAGAATAGCCCAAAAGAATCATTTTTTTACTAAAAGGAGCATGGTGGCCACGGCCAAGGTCCACCAGTAACACCAAACAATTCTCTGCCGCATGCTTTTCAATAAAAGCGGATAAAAGATCGACATGGAACCGTTCATACAAAATATCGCTGCCGATAATACAATCGTATTTGCCTAAGTCAGTACTCGGATCTTGCCAGCTCGCCCTAATAAAAGGTATCGGCGGATCGCCATTCAGTAGCGTATTTGCTTTAAGAAAATTGCCTGCTTCAGGGTGATAGTCCGTGGCCGTAATATTAGCAAATCTATGATTAAGCACCAAGCTTGCCAACCCAATACCACATCCAACTTCTAGTATTTTTAAACCATCAATTTCATGTTCAAACATTAGATGAGCGAGCACTTCACCAGATGGCCAAATCACGCCAAACAAAGGCCATACTGCAGATGAAATGCCAAGGTTTAACGCAATATTGTCGTCATCTGAAAACTCTTGATTATCACGCAGTGTACGCACATGAATATCGGTCTTATCAAACTCAATGGTTTGATAACGAACACGAAAGTGAGACATAGAAGCCCTAGATGATGCACGGAAATAGCAAACGCTATTAAACTGAAACACCATACTAGCTGTGTTATTTAAAATATCCTAAGTTTAGTTCTATCGCCCCTTTTCAGTATCTCATGCTTAATTAACCGACCAGCGCTCCAACAGGATATTAATAAATAGATCTGCCGCAGGAGATACCGATGTTGAACTGCGTTTGACAAGACCAATCGAGCGGTCAATTTTTTGGCCTTTGAGCGGTCTAGAAGTCAATACCGATGCACTACTTAATGGCATGGCTAATTTGGGTACAATAGATATGCCTAAACCCATTTCCACCAAACCAAGTGATGTAGACAGATGCTGAACTTCATAGAAGCTATTCAGCTGCACTTGATCTCTTGCTAGAGATTTATCCAATAAAATTCGGTTACCGCTGGCACGACCTACAGTAATCAATTTATACGGCTCCATATCCGTCCATGAAACTTCATCTAACTCACATAATGGGTGATCTTTACGTAAACAAACCACAAATGGATCATCAAGAAGCGGCGTAAAAGATACTTCTGGATGCTGAGCTATGGCCATATTTATACCAAAGTCCGCATCTCCACGAATAACTGATTCCAAACCATGATTGGCACTTTCGTCCAAAATTTGAATACGAATACCGGGATAACGTTCATTAAAGACATTAATAACACTGGGCAAAAAATAAAATGCAGCGGTGGGGATACAGGCAATAGTGACTTTACCTTTCTGCTGAGAAGCCATGTCTTTTATGCCTAGAACAGACAACTCAAACTCCTCTACCATGCGGCGGGCTTTTGGCAAAAACTCACGACCTACGGAGGTTAGCCAAGTTTTTCGAGTCGTTCGTTCAAATAATTGCGTACCTAAAATAGCCTCTAATTTTTGCATCCTCCGGCTCAAAGCCGGCTGAGATAAAAAGGTTAATTCAGCGGCATCATGAAAATTCCCTGTTTCCGCAATACGTATAAAGATAACCAAATCTTTAAATTCTATTTGATGCATTACCGCCCCCATTGATTCGTTTTACACATCAATTATGACGTATCTTTGCATTTGATGCACGAATATAGATTGTGAGACTTTAGCTACAAGCTATTACAACAACAAAGGTTTATCACAATGTCACAAACCATATCTTGCATCATCATGCGTGGCGGCACCTCAAGAGGACCCTATTTACAGATCTCAGACCTCCCTCAAGACCGGAATGCCTGTGCAGATGTTTTGTTAAAAATTATGGGATCCGGCCATGAACTTCAACTTGATGGCATTGGTGGAGGAAATAGCTTAACAAGCAAAGTGGCGATGGTTGGCGCTTCAACTCACCCAGATGCGGATGTTGATTATTTATTTGCTCAAGTAGGCATAGTAGAGAAAACTGTAGACTTTGCGCCAAACTGCGGAAATATGCTTGCGGGTGTTGCGCCTTACGCCATAGAAACTGGCTTATTCCCGGCTAGCGAAGGAACGACGACGGTACGCATTCATAATCTAAACACCGGAAAGATTATTCATTCAACAGTACAAACTCCTCAAGGCAAAGTAGAATATACCGGAAATACTATTATTAGCGGTACGAACTCGCCTGGCGCCCCAATTCAGTTAACATTTTTGAATGTAGAGGGCGCAAAAACAGGTAAGTTATTACCCACTGGTAGTGCTCTGAACATTATCGATTCGGTAGAAGTTACTTGTATTGATGCTGCGACACCAGTTGTTTTAATCCAAGCAAGTGATCTTGGAAAAACCGGCTATGAAACGCCAGCAGAGCTAGATAACGATATTGAGTTTATGACTCGTTTAGAAGTTATTCGCCTTCAGGCAGGTGAGCTAATGGGTATGGGGAATGTTTCAGACTCTGTGATACCTAAGCCTATTTTACTTTCTCCAGCTCGTTTTGATGGAACCATCAATGCTCGCTACTTTGTCCCACATAAATGCCATAAATCATTAGCCGTTACGGGAAGTATCGCTATTGTGACTGCGTGTTGCCTTCCAGGAACCGTAGCCTCAAAACTCATTGGTGATAAAGACTCCGAGTCCCATTTCACCCTTGAACACCCTTCAGGAAAGATCGAGCTTAGCGCTCAACGCAAGGAAGACAATTTATCTGCGTTAAATAGTGTATCGGTAATCCGTACTGCAAGAAAAATACTCTCAGGTACGGTTTATCTTAATTAACTATCAATACAAAAAATAATAAACGTATTAAACATTCATAAAAACAAGAAAGGTGAATTCAATGAAAAAACTTTCTAAGCTCTTAGGGGTTTCTGTCTTAACTTTTGGCTGCCTATTGGCGTTACCAACAAAAGCACAAGATACTGAACTTCCGTCAACCATTAACTGGACGATTCCATTTGGGGTCGGTGGTGGTACTGATGTTTGGGCTCGCTTTGTTGCTCCACATTTAACCAAAAGCCTACCAGGCAACCCAACTGTGGTTATAAAAAACCAACCGGGTGGCGGCTCTATCACAGGCACTAATCTTTTTTTTCAACGCGCAAAAAGTAATGGCGAGGATATCTTAGGAACATCGGCATCAACACTTTATCCATTTATGTTAGGGGATAAACGTGTTCGCTATAACTTTGACAAATGGATTCCGTTGATGGCTAGTCCAACTGGTGGTGTCGTATACGTACAACCAGATCTAGGTGTTTCTTCTGCCAATGATATTGCGAAACTTAACGGTGTTACTTTACCGTTTGGTTCTCAAAGCCCAACAGGTTTAGAACTACCCGTATTTCTGGCTTTCGAAATGTTAGGGCTTGATATAAAACCCGTTTTTGGAATGAAAAGCCGAGGGGCTGGCCGCCTTGCATTTGAGCGTGGCGAAGCCAAAATAGATTTTCAAACGTCTTCTGCCTACTTAAGCTCTGTCGTTGATCTTGTTGATAATAAAAAAGCGATTCCGCTATTTTCATTAGGCATTCTTAATAATAAAGGCGAAATCGTTAGAGATCCTGCTTTTGCAGACCTTCCGACATTTGAAGAAGTCTATTTCAAAAAATTTGGTAAACAACCATCTGGTATGGAATACACAGCTTATAAGAAATTCTTAGCGGCTGGATTTGCCTTCCAGAAAGTCATTTTCATCCCTGCGGATACACCAAGTGACATCATCCTTACATACCAAAACTCAGTAAAACAGATGCTACAAGATCCTGCCTTTATCAAAGATTCAGAGATACAAGTAGGACCTTATGAAAACGTTGTAGGTATTGATGCTGCTCAATATCTTAGCGATGCCATTACCGTTTCTCCTGAGTTGTACACTTGGATTTCCGATTGGCTAAAAACGAAATTTGATTACAAGCTGTAAGCTGTAGTTTTAAATTAGGAGTGATTGTTAATGATTGAGTTCCTCAGCGCCCTGGATCAAATAATGTCAGTTGCCCATCTAACCTACCTAATTGCTGGTGTATTGGTTGGATTAGTAGTCGGCATTATTCCCGGACTTGGTGGCATCGCCGGTATGTCCTTACTTTTACCTTTTTTATATGGGATGGAACCTTCCGTTGGTCTTGGTATGCTGATGGGACTCGTTGCAGTAATACCTACTGGTGATACTTTTACCTCTGTGTTAATGGGTATCCCTGGTTCAAGTTCATCGCAAGCAACAGTCATGGATGGCTTTCCTCTTGCGAAGAAAGGCCAAGCAGCTCGTGCACTATCTGCCGCGTTCTTATCATCAATGATAGGCGGAGTGGTTGGAGCAATAGTGCTAAGTGTCTTTATTCTCGTCGCTCGCCCTGTTGTTTTAGCCTTTTCCTCAGCGGAGCTCTTTATGCTTACGCTACTAGGACTAAGCGTTGTCGCTGCTCTTTCCGGCGCCAATGTTTACAAAGGCTTAGCGGCTTGTGGTTTCGGTCTTTTGGTAGGCGCTATTGGCGGAGCACCAGCGACAGGCGAGTTCCGCTTCACTCTAGATATCGACTATCTTTACGACGGCATTCCATTGGTAGTGGTTGGTTTAGGGATTTTTGCTTTACCTGAAATTATTAGCTTATTAGTGAAAAACAGTGCGATTGCCTCTTCACCAAATAAACTGGGACATGGCTTAAAACAAGGCTTTAAAGACGTATTCGCAAACCTTCCATTAGTGGGTAAATCCTCTATCTTCGGCAGTTTAATTGGCGCGATCCCAGGCCTCGGTGGATCAGTCGTCGATTGGATGACATACAGCTTTGCCATCAACTCGAGTAAAGACTCATCTCAATTTGGAAAAGGCGACATTCGTGGCGTCATCGCTCCTGAGTCTGCCAATAATGCCTGCGCATCAGGTAGCATGATTCCGACTATTTTGTTCGGTGTACCAGGCTCTGGCGCGGCGGCAGTTTTTCTAGGCGGTATGTTGTTGCTTGGTATCCAACCGGGCGTATCAATGATAACGACCCACCTTGATCTGACGTACACCATTATTTGGTCTCTTGCTCTGGCTAATATTCTAGGTGCAATTTTCTGTATTTGTTTTACGCGTCCTATATCGCTACTCACTTACATCAAATTTTCAGTACTGACACCTATTATTTTGACTCTTATCTTGTTTGCTGCCTATCAGGCAACACGAAGCTTAGGCGACTTTATTTTATTGGGTGTAGTGGCAACTCTCGGTATCATGATGAAAGGGGCAAATTGGCCTAGACCGGCATTTTTAATTGGCTTTGTATTATCTTCTGGAGCGGAGAATTACTTTTTCCAAAGCATTCAATTTTACGGTTACTCTTGGTTTTTACGTCCTGGGGTTATTGCTATTGCCGCACTCATTATTGTCGGTTTTGTCCTGCCCCCTATTCTGAAAAAAAGGAAGCAGAAAAGCGTTTTGAAAGAAGAGCCATCTCCACAAGAAGTCCAAAAAGACAATATCGTCAAAACGGTTTCTTGGACAGATTGGGGGATAATCGCAATTATGAGTGTATATGCCACTTATGCCCTTGCGAATATTTGGGACACATCTATGCTAACAAAAGCATTTCCCATGATTGCCATAGCAATTGTCTTATTTTCCGTAGTAATGATTCTGAGCAAATACATTAAAGAAAAACACACAAGGATACCATCAGACTTATCCATGCATTTGGTGTATATCGCTGGCTTCTTTGTCATTGCTTATGGGTATTACTTATTTGGCTTTATTTCAACAACCTTTGTATTTTCACTCTTGTTCTTGAAACTCTTAGCAAAAGTGTCTTATCTAAAATCAACGATTATTGCTATTGGTCTGGTTATATTCTTAGTCACTATTGGCAGAGTCATGAACGTGGACTTTCCAGAAGGCTTCTTTGACCCTTACCTACTAAACGCAATAAAAACCTTTATCTAAGTACTATCACCTTGAATCCCAATGCATTTTTACTTGCATTGGGATATTTTTTATAAAATATAGCCCCTACTATTCTTTTACAAATAGATCTCATTTCTTTTTCGTGGTAAATTTGCCCCACTTAGGTGCACTTTTCATGCGCAATTTACATTTCCAACGGTAATATTCCGCAAAGTAACAGCGGCCATCCCCACAACCGCCGCACTCTAGTATTACTACAACAACTAAAAAAAGCTCACAGAGCTAATCTTATCGAGGACTATCTATGCAAGAATTCATTGATTTCTTAAACGGAGTCATTTGGAGCCCTGCCCTAATTTATCTATGTTTAGGTGCTGGCTTGTTTTATTCAATACTGACGCGTTTTGCTCAAGTTCGTCATTTCAAAGAAATGTGTTCACTTTTGTTCAACTCCAACGATTCAGACAAGGGCATTTCTTCTTTCCAAGCACTTGCGGTATCACTATCCGGTCGTGTTGGTACAGGTAACATTGCAGGCGTTGCTGCTGCCATTGGTTTTGGTGGTCCAGGTGCTATTTTCTGGATGTGGGTCGTTGCTTTCTTAGGCGCAAGCACGGCTTATGCAGAATCTACTTTAGGTCAACTTTATAAAGTAAGCGAAGGCGGTCAGTACCGTGGCGGTCCTGCGTATTACTTTGAACGTTGCCTTGGCTGGCGCTGGTTAGGCGTATTGTTTGCTTTGTCTTCTATTATTGCCTGTGGTGTTTTCTTACCAGGCATTCAAGCAAACTCTGTTGGCAACGCTGTAGTACAAATCTTCGGTGAAGGTGTTGTTGTATCAAGCTCATTTGGTGAAGTAGGTTCAACTAAATTAGTGGCTCTAGCTGTTATCTTGGTAGTCTTAGCATTCATCATCTTCGGTGGCATCAAACGTATCGCAAGCTTCACTCAAGTAATCGTACCTTTCATGGCACTTGGTTACATTGTGATGGCACTGATCGTGGTTTTCCTAAACCTAGACAAAGTGCCTGGTATTTTCCACCTAATTTTCACGGATGCATTTACTGCTCAAGCAGGTTTTGGTGCCGCGATTGGTTGGGGTGTAAAACGTGGTGTTTACTCTAACGAAGCCGGTCAAGGTACTGGACCTCATGCAGCCGCTGCAGCAGAAGTTCAACACCCTGCGCAACAAGGCCTTGTTCAAGCCTTCTCTGTTTACGTTGATACACTATTCATCTGTACAGCTACAGCTCTGATGATTTTGATCACGCAACAATACAACGTGCAAGGTTCTTTGGCTGACGGTCAATTCATCGTACAAAACGTTGATCCTTCTACTATCATTGCTTCTCCTGCCTTCACTCAAATGGCACTGGCAAGCGTATTTGGTAGTTCAGGTCCAGTCTTTGTCGGTATCGCCTTGTTCTTCTTCGCATTCACCACAATTTTGGCCTATTACTACATCGCTGAAACAAACGTAGCTTATCTACGTCGCGCGTTGAACATTAACGTGTCACTGACCTTCGTAAAACTGCTTATCATGTTCATGGTGGCTTATGGTACGGTTAACACCGCAGGTTACATCTGGAACCTAGGTGACGTTGGTGTAGGCTTAATGGCTTGGTTAAACATCGTTGGTATTATCACCATCTTCTTCATGGCAAAACCAACCATGAAAGCATTGCGTGATTACGAAGACCAAAAAGCATCTGGAGTAACTGAATACACCTTTAACCCGAAAGCCCTTGGTATCAAAGGCGCGGAGTTCTGGGAAAAACGTTACGACAAGCAACAAGCTGAAAAAGCGGCAGAGAACAAATAGTCCCTACGCTTTTAAGCAAAAAACATTGATATAAAAAAGGCCAGCTATATTTACATTAGCTGGCCTTTTTTCGCTATATGCTTCGATTCTAATCAGATACAACGAATTAGCACTAGGGTTTTATATAAGCAAAGCCTTGCGTTTGCTTTTCAATCAACTCCAACACACCAACAGGAACAACCTTTAAATATTCAGGTAAAGATTCGATTGAAATACTCGATCCAGTTAGTGAATTCTGGCACACCGCGAATTCAACACCCTGCTGGGCTAACTCTTTGACAATATCCATATGATTCGGTTGGACTTTTCTATCAAAAGGATGCCCATTGAAAGTCTGCTGATCAAAGATGATCACCGCTTTTGAGTTAACTAATACAATAATTGCAGAAACGGCAACATCCACTACCTTGACAAGATTTCGTACATTCGCGAGAAGCAATGGCCACTTTTCGACTTCATCGATATGAAAAACTACTTTCACTGATTGCATAGTATCCTCATTAAACGGCTAACACGTTTTTGGTTAGTGACCAGCGTAAGGTAAATCCCTCAAACAAAGTAGCAATAAAATAAACATCAGCTCCCATATGTTCGAAGCATGCTATTATTTGCCACCTCTAAAAATTACAAACTATCAAAATGCCCACTAGAATCAGTGTAATGCTATCTATTTACCTATATCTCTTCGCTCTTTTCAGCGTATTCAATGCGAATCTCGCTCTAGCGGACAATCCGATTCGCGTGGGTGGTGATCTCAATTACCCACCTTATGAATTTATCAATGAAGATGGCGAACCTGATGGCTACAACACGGAATTAACTCGCGCTATCGCCGAAGTCATGGGCATTGAAGTCGAAATAAAACTGGGGAGCTGGGACGATATTCGCAGTCGCTTGGAACAAGGCCAACTCGATGTTTTACAAGGCATGGCCTATTCAACAGGACGAACCGAAAAATACGATTTTTCCCCGCCACATGCATTAGTTCATCAATCTATTTTTGCCCGCAAAGGAACTGCGAAAGTAAATGACCTGAACGAACTCACAGGCAAAGAACTAATCGTTCAGCGTGGCGGTGTGATGCATGACTTTTTTCTTCATAGTGACATCAAAGCCAAGTTGATTTTGGCCGACACCCACGCAGCAGCACTGCGCTTACTGTCGGCAGGTAAATACGATTATGCTCTGGTCGCTAATTTACCAGGATTGTACCTTGGTAAAGAGTTAGAACTTTCCAACATCATCCCTGTTGGTCGTCCTTTTGGTGCCAAGCAATATGGTTATGCCGTAATGAAAGGCAATACCGACCTTCTCGCCCAATTCAGTGAAGGTCTCGCCATTCTCAAAAATACTGGGCGACAGCAAAAAATCTACGACAAATGGCTTGGCCCATTAGAGCAAGACGGTTTTCCTTGGAAAAAAATTGGACTAATAACAGGCAGTATCTCTGGAGTCTTGCTGGTGATTCTTGGTGGTATCGTCATCTGGAACCGCATGCTAACCCGAGAAGTAAGCCGTCGCGCCGACGAGTTAAAGCAACAACAAAAGCAATTAATGCAAGCAGACAAAATGGCATCGCTGGGCATTTTAGTATCAGGCGTCGCCCATGAGATCAACAACCCAAGCAGCCTACTTTTGCTTAACTTACCCGTGATCCAAGAGTTTTATGACGATGCCGAAGATATCCTAGAGGCCCATTATCAAGAGCATGGTGATTTTTATATAGCAGGACTCGAATACAGTCGAATGCGCGATGAAATTCCTTCTATGTTGCAAGATATGCTAACCGGCACACAAAAAATTCGCCGAATCGTTAACGATCTTAAAGACTTTGCTCGTGAAACACCTGATGACTTAAAAGAACAAGTTGATCTCAATGAAATTCTAGAAGTCGCTATTCGTCTGGTTGATAAAACCATTCGCCAAAGCTGTGATCAATTCAATGTGGAATATACCCGTCCACTGCCGCGTTTTAATGGTAGCGCTCAAAAGATTGAGCAGGTGATTATTAACCTCATCGTCAATGCGTGTCAGGCACTAGAAACCTCCAATCAAGCCATTACCATTCGAACTTTCCTTAAAGACGAACAACACTTGTGTTTAGAAATTTGGGATCAAGGCAAAGGCATAGAGCCTCATAACTTAACTCGATTATGTGATCCATTTTTTACCACTCGTCGAGAAGAAGGCGGCACTGGTCTTGGCCTCTCTATATCCAGTAAAATCGTCCAAGAACATGGCGGCAGCCTAGTTTATGAATCGATACCCAAGCATGGCACTAAAGCTGTTTTGACCTTTTCAATTGCTTAACTTCATTCGTGACTCTTTGTAAAAGACTTTTTAGGAACTCTTGTATGCAAAAAAACCTTTACCCTCAGTTTGGTATTTTACTAGTTGATGACGAAGAAGCTTTCTTACGCAGCATGAGCATTGCACTCGAACGCAAAGCCGGATTTAGCCACTTATACCAGTGCCAAGACAGTCGTGACGCCATGTCTATGATTGCAGAACTCCCCATTGGCATCGTCCTATTAGACATGACCATGCCTTACATTTCCGGCGATAAGCTACTACAAAAAATCGTAGCAGAATATCCAGACATAAATGTCATTGTCATTAGCGGCTTAAATCAGCTAGAAATCGCATTAGATTGTATGCGACTTGGCGCCTTCGATTATTATGTAAAAACCACCGAAGAGCAGCGTCTAATAGAAGGTATTAAACGTGCTGTGCGTATGCAAGAAATGCACGTCGAAAATCAAGCACTGCGCCGCCATGTATTAACGAATACATTAGAACAACCTAACGTATTCGCCAATATCATAACTCAAGACAAAAACATGCATGCAATTTTTCAGTACCTTGAATCAATTGCATCAAGCCAACAACCCGTGCTGATAACAGGTGAAAGCGGCGTTGGTAAAGAGCAAATAGCTCAAGCTATTCATGAGCTAAGTAATACCGCTGGACCATTAGTAAGTGTCAATGTCGCTGGATTAGACGACAACGTCTTTTCTGACACCTTATTTGGTCACCGTCGTGGCGCCTTTACCGGAGCAGACAGTTCTCGCTCAGGTATGATTGAACAAGCTACGGGCGGCACGTTGTTTTTAGATGAAATTGGCGATTTAAGCCCAACATCACAGGTCAAATTATTACGTCTATTACAAGAAGGTGAATATTACCCCCTAGGCAGTGACCGACCTAAACGCCTGCGTGCCAGAATAGTCGCCGCCACTCATCAAAATCTAACAGATAAACAGGCCTCTGGAGCTTTTCGAAAAGACCTATACTATCGCTTGAAAATCCATCATGTTGAGATCCCGTCCTTGCAGCGACGAGTCGATGACTTACCTCTGTTGCTAGACTTTTTTCTCACACAAGCCGCAGAAGAAATGGGCAAAAACAAACCCACTATCCCCAAGGAACTGCCGATTCTATTGGCCAATTACCAGTGGCCGGGCAACATAAGGGAACTAAAAGCACTCGTTTATGACGCCGTAAGCCGTCATCAGTCTAAAGTTCTCTCGATGGAAACCTTTCGTCACGTGTTGACGAAAGAAAACCTCTCATTACAACAAGCAAACCTTGAAAACACTAGCGCACGAGTGTTCTTTCCAGCCGAGCAACCATTACCATCCATGCAAGAAATCAACGACCTACTCGTTGAAGAGGCCATGAAGCGAGCGCAAGGTAATCAATCCCTAGCATCACGTCTAATCGGTGTGTCTCAACCCGCCTTGAGTAAACGCTTGAATAAAAAATCAAGTTAGCCTGCGCAAACAAACCCATATAACTTTGGTTATAGCTATAACCGCAGTTATATGGCACTCAAGATATTGATATATATAGCTTTCAACTAACATTTTGACAATATAACTATTCTTTATGGAATACCCTTTCAAATCTAAAAAATTTGACGATACAGAATTTAATTACAATTAAATCAATAAGTTAAATACTCTACAGTCAATTGGCACAATGGTTGCTCTTATTTATTGCAAAATCACATACAAAACAACAATAAACGAGAGCACCATGATAGAAAACACCATCGAAGCCGTTCGCTCCGAACACGACTTGCTTGGCGACAGTGATGTCCCTGCCAACGCTTACTATGGCATTCAAACACAACGCGCTTGTTTGAATTTTGATCTCAGCGGCATCCCCCTTCACCACTTTCCAGAGCTTGTTATTGCCATCAGTATGGTGAAATCGGCCTGCGCTGGTGCGAACCGAAACCTAGGCTTTTTAGACGATGATCGTTATCACGCTATTGTTGACGCCGTTACAGACATTCAACAAGGGCATTTTCACGATCAATTTATTGTCGATATGATCCAAGGTGGCGCCGGCACATCAACTAACATGAATGCCAACGAAGTCATTGCCAACATCGCGCTTGAAAAGCTTGGTTATGAAAAAGGCCAGTACCAACACCTTCATCCAAACAATCATGTCAACATGTCGCAATCGACCAACGACGCTTACCCGACTGCCGTTCGTTTGGCCATTTTGCTCAAACACGGTGATTTAGTAACAGCGCTCGCCTCATTGCGTGATGCGTTCAAAGCAAAGTCAGTAGAATTTGCCGACATCATCAAAATGGGACGCACCCAGTTACAAGACGCAGTGCCAATGACTTTGGGTCAAGAGTTTCAATCTTTTGCTTCGACCCTGACAGAAGATATCGATCGTATTGCTGGTTTATCAGAACTACTGAAAGAAGTGAACCTAGGTGGCACAGCCATCGGTACGGGAATCAATACCGACCCAGAATACGCTGCGATGGCAGTCAAAAACCTGTCTAACATCTGTGGCTTCCAACTCGTTCCTGCATACGATTTAGTTGAAGCCAGCTCTGATATGGGCGCATTCGTTTTGTTCTCCTCCATGCTCAAACGTCTTGCTATCAAACTCTCGAAAATATCCAACGATTTACGCCTCTTAAGCATGGGACCTCGCTGCGGACTTAACGAAATAAACCTTCCGCCACAACAACCTGGCAGCTCCATCATGCCAGGTAAAATTAACCCAGTGATTCCAGAAGCCGTCAGCCAAGTGGCATATCAAGTTATCGGCAACGATATGGCCATTACTATGGCAGCAGAAGCAGGTCAACTTCAGCTAAATGCGATGGAACCCCTTATCGCCTATAACGTACTGGAATCTATGCGCATGTTGAAACAAGCCATGGACATGCTAACAACCCGTTGTGTCATCGGTATCACAGCGAACAAAGAGCACTGCCAGCAGCTTGTTGATCAAAGCATCGGCGTGATCACCGCCGTTGTTCCCTATATCGGCTACGACAACGCTAGCCGTATCGCTAAGACAGCGCTTGCCACAGGACGTGGAGTTTTAGACTTAATTCGTGACGAGCAACTCATGACTGAAGACGATATCAGCGAGGTACTTAAACCCACCAATATGATTCGCCCTCAAACTCGACGTATTAAGCGTTAATCACCCTGACAAATAACAAATAAAAAGGCATTAAGATGACAGACTCTCAAACAACGAAAAAAACAAGCTTCTGGGGCAAAATGCCACTTTGGCAAAAAATCTTAATTGGTATGGTTCTCGGAATCATAGCGGGCTCCATCATGGGACCAGATGCAGAAATACTAAAACCGCTTGGTACCTTGTTTATTAAAGCCATTAAAATGCTCATTGTACCCTTGGTATTTTGCTCCTTAGTTGTTGGCGTTACCTCCATGCAAGACACTCGAAAAATGGGTCGAGTAGGATTAAAATCCATCGTACTGTATTTAGGAACAACCGCCGTAGCTATCACTATCGGCCTAGGTTTAGGAACGATATTTAGCCCTGGCGCTAGTTTGAATATGGACGCTTCTGCAGTTTCTCAAGCGACAAAAGAAGCTCCGACATTGGTTCAAACACTACTAAACATGATCCCAACCAATCCTGTTGATGCGCTCGCTGCAGGCAATATTCTACAAATCATAGTATTTGCACTGGGTTTAGGTATTGCGTTAACACTGTCTGGCGAGAAAGGAAAACCAGCCATAGCTGTATTTGAAAGTCTTGCAGAAGCTATGTACACACTAACCGGCCTAGTTATGAAACTAGCACCTTATGGCGTATTCGGTTTGATGGCTTGGGTGGCTGGAAAATATGGTCTGGAAATTCTACTACCGCTCATAAAAGTCGTTGCAGTTGTTTATCTTGGCAGCATCATTCACGTGGTTATTTTTTATAGCGGTTTGATTAGTGTATTAGGACACCTCAATCCATTGCCTTATCTAAAAGGCATTGCCAACCCTGCCGCCGTAGCCTTCACCACTACTAGTAGCTCTGGTACATTACCTGCAAGTATTAAAGCGGCTCGAGAAGAACTAGGTGTATCAAAAGGTATTTCTAGTTTTGTATTACCCTTAGGCGCAACAATAAACATGGATGGCACTGCGCTTTATCAAGGTGTTTGCGCTCTGTTTATCGCTCAAGCATTTGGTGTTGATTTGGAGTTTTCGGACTACATTGTCATTATCGCCACGTCGACGCTTGCTTCCATAGGTACAGCAGGTGTTCCGGGTGCAGGCATGATCATGCTGTCTTTGGTGTTAACAACCGTTGGCTTACCAATTGAAGGCCTCGCTATTATTGCTGGTATAGACCGAATCCTAGACATGGCTCGTACAACAGTAAACGTATGTGGTGACTTGATGGTCTCAACTCTCGTTGCGAAAAGCGAAAATGAATTGAATGAAGACATTTACTCTGCTCAACCAACGTCAGATTTAGCGAAGATTTAATTCTTTATTGAAAACAAAAAAGAGCCAGTTGACCTTAATGTCATCTGGCTCTTTCTATAGATTCAAACTGACAATAGAAAACAATGCCGCCACCAGCGCATAAACAAACAGCGGAATAATCGTCCGCTTAATAATAAATCCTTCTTTGTTGCTCACACCCAAGATTGTCGATACGGCAATAATATTATTAATGCACACCATATTCCCCATAGCTGCGCCAGCAGATTGCAAAGCAAGTACCAGACTAACAGGCAAACCGACCTTCTCTGCAATACCTAATTGAATACCACCAAAAGTTAAGTTTGACACGGTTGCCGACCCGGAAAAAAAAGAGCCGAGCGCCCCAAGTAGCGCCGCCGCATAACCCCAACTATCGCCCAGTAATCCTGAAAATGCTTGAGCTAATAACAACATTGGAGCTTGGCTTCCACCTTGCATCATCAAATTAACCATCACCAATGCGCCAATTAGGGACAACATAGGCAAAAATAAGCGCTGACCAGTGTCCCGTAAAGCTGCAAAAACAAGCCCTTTTGACATACTAAACAAAGGGATACAAACCAATGAAACAATAAGAAAAGGAATCACTGCTGGAACATAAAGGCTTTTATATTGCCAATTTACATTCATACCCAAAATATTGTTGATGCTAAATACCAAAGCCCTACTTACCTCAAAATCAGCATCACCTAAGCGCCAAATTAACCATGGTGTCATATCATTCAGTAAAGCTTTCACGCCCAATTGAGGAATACGCGAAACAGCTAGAATGGCAATTAACAACACAAAAGGCAGAAAAACCTTCATGATCGTTTTTGCTTCCATCACCTTAGCTGGCAATTCTGTATCTGTTGTTTTCTTTAATCCTATGCCCTGTTTTGCTAATAAAACACTTAATCCCAAACCAACAGCACCGCCAATTAACGAAGGAAACTCATAATTCCATTGGGCAAACACAACATAAGGAACCGTACAGGAAAGGATACTCAGCAAGATAAATAAAGTATTTTGACGAATCGCATCCCATGTCACTACAAAGGACAAAGCGATAAAAGGCACAAAAAAAGCAGCAAGACTATTGAGTAATGCCGTTTGCTTGGCGATATCCATAAGCTGCATTTCTGATAATGACAAGCCTGATAGACCAAACCAGATTGGCGTACCCACCGCACCAAAAGACACAGGAACCGTATTCATAATCAAGGTGAAAATCGCCACCGGAATAGCAGGAAAACCCAAGCCAATCAAAATAGGGGCAGCAATTGCCGCAGGCGTTCCAAACCCTGACGCCCCTTCAATCATAAAAGCAAAAGCCCAACCTATAATCATCAACTGAGCTACTTTATTCGCACTAATGCCTTTTAACCACTGACTAAGTAAGACTTCAGCGCCAGAAAAAAACATCACCCGATTTAATAAAATCGCCCCCGCAACGATGGAAATAGGCGTCAATACGGACAAAGCACCAGCAATTACATTCGCACGTAACAAACCAGCATTCGCCTGAAAAAATACCAGCTGAATAAAAGCAACCAGAACCGCCACGGCGGGCAAAGCAATATGTGAAGGCACAGCATTACGCTTTGTCATCGCCCAAATTAGTAATAAAATCGGCAATGCAGACAAAATAGTATTCATGCTTTTCCTTGCTCAGTGATGGAGCCATCCTTCGTATCTACAGAAATCATCAGGAAAGATAAACCGTTTTCTTTCATCCTAAGGTTTTATGTCGTATCTTTTACTGATATAAATCATAGTTAAAGAAAATGACAAAAATTATGTTATTCAATCTTATATTGAAATACACAATAAAACGCCTTACCAAGTTAAGGCACTATAAATAAAAGCCAACATCAGCCCAAGCGTTTAACTAAATTTAACTATCTCATCCTCGTGTTTATGGGTCCACTTCCCTCTTGGCTTATCTAAGTACTGAAAATACTCATTTGTAAACGCACCTTGAATACAAACATAACCTCTACGTAGGAAATTAACCTCTTGGTTGTCCAATATTTCGTTTAATACAGTAGGTCCTGTAGTGTTGTAGACGCCTTTCTTTTTCAGTCCCTTGTATCCATTAATATTGAGGACAATCTTATCTATAACACTTTTATAATGCGTATTTTTGGCTATTGTCGCTAAGAAAAAATTAGTGAATTCGGCATCATTCTTTTTGTACTTAATATAAAGAGCATCATATTTTTCCTTCAGAATCATACTAATCGGCCAAACTAGTGTGGCATCTATATCCATATAAATACCACCATTATTATACAAGTTTACCATCCGCCATAAGTCGGCTTGAGCCGCACCATCGTTCAGCTTTAAGTACGCCCGATAGACATCCAATGGCGCATGCTCTTTCATATATAACTCACGCTTTTCTGTACTCACATAACGATAATCATAATCTAAAGACATTAAGCGATTAAAAAGATAATTCATATAAATAGGTAAAGTGCAGCGACTTGAATAATTTGTCTGCCAGATCACTTTTGGAATAGCTGAAGCATTGCGGCTTTTCAGTTTAGCTTTGGAAAATTCAGGTATTGTGAAGCGAAAATTAGGCAACAAAAAATGAAAAGGATGCGAGACTACTTTAACTAGATTACCCACTAACCGGATACATCGATTTGAAACCATTCTTAAAAAAGTGTTCATCAGATAGACCTATTCTAGAATTCAAGACAAGTGGCTCGCATTGAATATTCATGCAAATGACCACTTTGAAAGAACACACTATCTCAGTGAGGTTACAAATAAATGTCAAAGTCATAGCTTTCTAAACATCGGAAGGCAAAAGATTCATCACCCTAATCATCAACTTAGGGTTAACTCACATAACTTTTTCCAAAAAACAAACTAAGGGGCGTTTCTTTGAGAAGGATCTTGAGTGAAGGCTCGAATCATATCTTGAGGATTAATCTTCTCTTTGTGATCAGCTGCTGCTTGCGCCCACCAAATTAGCTGATTAAACGTGCGCCCAAAATAACCAAACCATTCAGCTTGGTCTTCACTCTCTAGCAAACCTCCGTCTTCTGAAAAGACATCTTGTGCTTTCGGCACATGAATCATAGACGACACCGGCAAGCAGCCTAATTCAGACAAAAAGGTTCTCATACCGATTGCCGCTCGCATACCACCCCATTGTCCTGCGGAATACGTCACAATGGCACAGGGCTTGTAAGAAAACAAAGAACTACCAAAATGATTCAGCAAGTTCGCTAACGCAGGGCTCATCGAATGATTGTATTCTGGGCTCACCATAATATAAGCATCAGCGGATGCTATTTTCTTGGCCAACTCATCTAATTGCGGTGGAACCTGACTCTTCGAATAGGAAAAATGAGGTTTGAAAATAGGTTCAAGTGGAAACTCTAAAGCATCAACCAGCTCTATTTCATGACCGCCATACTGAGATGAAAAAGATGCTAAGCAGGCTTTAGCCACTCTTTCACCTAAACGAGCTGGACGTGGTGGTGTGCTGTTTCTAACAGTACCGAGGAACATCAAAATCTTCATGAAAATCACCTATTAAAACTCATCGTATCTAGATGCTTTAATGGCATCCTTCAACAAAAAATGAAATAAAAACTACATGAAAGCAAATATTTAAAAGAAATAGTTCAGCACTGGTAAATTACCAATGAAAGCTCTATTGTTTAATATTCTATAAAAATCATTGTGATAGGGAACTGTATGCCTAAAATGCATCAAACTACCCCCTATATATAAGCATCAAACAAGAGAATCGCGATATGAAACAGAAGGACTTCCGAAAGCTAGGCTGCACAGAATGCTCAACTGGATGTGACTTAGGCTTCGACTTCACTATGGCGTTTCAGCCGATTATTAATAGCCAAACCAAAACTATTTTTGCGCAAGAAGCACTTGTTCGTGGCTTAAATCAAGAAAGTGCATTTCAGGTTTTTCAAAACGTCAATAAAACTAATCGCTATCGTTTTGACCAAAGTTGTCGAGTGAAAGCAATCAAACTTGCAGCAGAACTAGAAATCCACAAACACTGCTTTCTCAGCATTAACTTCTTACCCAACGCAGTTTACAAGCCAGAACTTTGTATTCGAACGACGCTAAACGCCGCAGAAAAATACCAATTTCCAAAAGAAAAGATCATTTTCGAATTCACTGAAAATGAACAAATCACCGACAGCAAACATTTAGAATCCATCATTCAGCATTATCAGCAACAAGGCTTTTTAACCGCCACGGATGACTTTGGCTCAGGATTCAACGGTTTAAACCAACTTGCCGACCTTAAGACAGACATCACCAAAATCGACATGGCGCTCATCAAGAACATCGATCAAGACAAAAAGCGTCAAATTATCGTACGAAACTTAGTCAACCTATTTAACGAACTTAATATGATAGTCGTCGCAGAAGGTGTCGAGACAAAAGCCGAATATCATGCACTGCAAGACATGGGCATTCATCTGTTTCAAGGTTACTATTTCGCTCGCCCAAGCTTTGAATCTCTTCCTGAAATCAACTGGGATTGACCCAGAACAAAGCGTAAAAAAGTAGATAACCTCTATTGATAGACAACCTTAAAACGCTCTAGCACCAGCAGCATATCTTCTGCTGGTTCAATATCTAACTCCTCGCATTCGGCAGAGAAAAATGCCCAGTGCGCTTCACGCCACCAAGCTAAAGATTTATCGCCCTCGCCTTCTGCAGCAGCAAACTCTTCGCTAACATCACAATATCGGCATTCTGTGACGGAAGTTGTTTCTATGATACACACAGGCTTGCCGTCCCAGTCAGTCACAACTTGCAAGTGACCAACCTCAGGTATGACTTCACCTTCATGGCTATACCAATATTTCATACTGCACGAGGCTTGCTTTTCACCTCGCACAATTAAATCAGCGCAAACATTGGCATTGAACTCGTCGGAACAATAATAATCTGCACTAAAAGACGTGTATTTTTCGGCAACCTCTAGAGGTAAAGAATGGAGAAAGCTATCCAAATACGCTTTGCTTCTTTTTTCCATGAAGTCTTCAACCTCCCTTTGCATCCCACCACCCCCTACAAAATGAGCGTTTACTTCAATCTTGTTAGGCCAACTAAAACACAAACAATACCACCAACCATGCCAACCCAAGCTTCTACTGGTGTCTCACCACTTAGTGCACGAGTTACTTGAGAAGTAGCTGCATCATATATGTTGTAGCCCCATACCGCTAAAGCAGCACCAGCGATCACTAAAATGATGCCGATAATTTTATTGTTCATATTCACTCCAAATGATTAATAGTTTTAAAAAATAACTCAAGCATCATGACACAAACAAGGCAACGATCTGCAATCAATTGCTCCAAACCCTTAAAACATTAGCATTTTACAGTTAGAATGGCGGCGATTTAACACTTATCCTACTTCACCTATTTTAAGAGCAAGCGAGCATCCACATGAAGATATTGATAAACCTCATCCGTAACCTACTAGGCTACATCATCATAGCGGTTGATCTTATTACCCGTGGGTCGAAGAAAAAGCGTGAACCAGAGAAACAAAAAGAGATAAACCAAGAGCTTAAAAACTTCTCACTTTATCAATTCGCAGCCTGCCCATTTTGCACAAAAACTCGCAGAGCAATGTATAAGCTTAATCTTCCCATCGAAAAGCGTAACGCGCCTGAAGGGTCAAAACACCGTACAGAATTGCTTGAAGGTGGCGGTAAAGTAAAAGTGCCATGCTTGCGTATTGAGCAAGATGGCAAAGTCCAGTGGATGTACGAATCCTCCGAGATCATCAGCTACCTAGAAAAACGCTTTGCATAAACCTATTTTATAAAGCAAAGCGAAAACGACTCAAAGCCCAAAAAAATGGCTTCTGGAAACAGAAGCCATTTTTTATTAATGATAAAAACTACTCACTTGGTGCTTGAACATAATTTCGCCAATTATGTTGTTCTTTAAAACCCAGCACGTCACGGATTTTACGATTCGAAAACAAGGCTTCATACTCACCCATTTCTCGGGTAAGCGGCACACTTGGAAAAAACCGCTCAGCTAACTCTTTCGTAGGAATAATCGCGCCATTGTGGTCGTTACCCGCATTAAACACTTGAAAACCTAAACCGTCTTTTTGCAAACATAAATCCACAATCTGCCCAAGATCACGAGCATCGATATAACAAAAAGCATTCCGACGACGTACTTCGGGATGTTTAAAATAATGTGGAAACAGTTCAGCGTATTCATGAGGCTCGATCACATTACCTATGCGCAGCGCATAAATATCAATTCCTGAACGACGCTGAAAACTACGTGCTGTTTTCTCGTTAACTACCTTAGACAAACCATAGCTATCCATAGGGTCGACATCATAATCTTCTTCTAATGGCAGTGAATGAGGATTGGTTTGTCCATCAGAAAAACAAATACCATAAGTGGTTTCTGACGACGCAATAATCACTTTTTTAATACCAAGTTTTACAGCCGCTTCAATAACGTTGTAAGTGCCGATGGTATTCACTCGAAAGGTTTCGTTATCTGGATTAATCAAGATTCTTGGCACCGCAGCAAAATGCACCACCGCGTCAAATGTAGGCACACCTGTACCAGGCTCTAACTCATCAAAACCAGCATACGAACTCATAGCGTTAAACATCTGACCAGAGTCGGTAATATCGGCGATCAGATTATCGACCTTAGGATGATCCAGTGGCGTCAAATCAACATTCAACACTCGATGACCTTGATCAAGAAGATAAGCCACCGCATGCTTGCCAGCTTTCCCCGATCCACCTGTAAATAATATGCGTTTTGCTGTCATAACCTAACCTCCATGAATTCTAATTATTATTGAAAGACTCGACTTCATTCTTAGATAAATAACGCCATTGTCCAACATCAAGATCCAAGCAAACCTTACCTATCTGCTCTCGATGTAAACCAACCACTCTATTGCCAACAGCTGAAAACATGCGCTTAACCTGATGAAACTTGCCTTCGGTGATGCTTAAAAGCACCTCTTTTGGAGTAATAATTTCTAGCTTAGCTGGACGCGTTAACCCCAGCTCACCTTGGAGTTTCAGGCCTTTTTCGAACTGAGCGATAAGGTCTTGGCTGAGCTCTGTTGGAATCGCTTGAGACAACTTAACTCGATAGATTTTACGGCAATCGTTCGTTGGCAGTGTAATATTAAAAGACCAGCGCCCATCATCGGTAATCAGCACCAAGCCAGTTGTGTCAGCATCCAAACGCCCAGCAATATGAAGCTCAGAGACTTTATCAACCTCTAGATAATTAAACAGCGACGGATAGACCTCATCAATATTGGAGCAAACCGTTCCCGCTGGTTTATTCATCAAAATGTAGCGAAAATCACGCGTTTTAAGCTTAACGCCATCCAAGAGTACTAAATTATTTTCATGCACCTGAGTCGCTTCGTTTGTCGCAACTTCACCATTTACGAAAACTTCACCAGAATGAATGCATTGGATTGCTTCCATTCGGGTCAACTCAGTACTTTTACAAACAAACTTATCAAGACGCATAACAGGCAACATTAGATAGTAATAAAGCCAGACATTATCCCCTCTGACAGACCTTTATCAACCTAGATCACACAGAAAGACGCCTTGTTGATGGCCATTACATAAGAGCCTCTTTCTCTTTTTTGTATGAGAGATATTCGTTTCACTAAGTCATTAAACATAAAAAAGTGAAAATAAAGCGAAAAAGGTGAAAAAAAAATGAATTAAAACAAAGAAAAGTGAAAACACATGAACTGTTACGTCCATTACAAACTCTTACTAGTCCTTTACGTTACAATAAAAAACATAGCGCTTTACCAAATGGACGCAGTAAATTTGCAGTGAAGTTTTTACCCCACTCATACCATATTCCCGTCCTTTCTGTGCGTCACCATTACCTATTTTAAATAGGTAGAGATAAATAATTTTAACGATCTCTGATTAATATATAGCTGGCCATATGGACATAAATCTAAGTGATAAATACTACCTTGCTGAAGGGAGCTGTCGTACAGTTTATAGACACCCTAATAATCAAGAGTTATGTATCAAAATAAATCATAATCCAGAAAAAGACAGAAACATAACCGAAGTTGTGTTCTACAAAAAACACAGCAAGCAAAGCTTAGACTTCATCACCAATTTTGCAGGAACAATAGACACTAACCTTGGAAAAGGCGTAGTCACACAAATCGTTCTTGATTATGATGGGAATGTTTCAAAAAGTCTGGAAGATTATATGGAAGAGCAGACTATTACGTTAAAACAAGCTCTGTCTTATATAACTGATTTAAAAGATAAAGTATTCAAATATGGTGTGCTGCTACACGATGACGGAATACAGAATATCTTAATGCGTAAAAATCAAGATGGCACTTTCACTCCAGTATTAGTTGATGGGTTTGGCCCTCGAGACATGACAGTGAAAGCACTTATATACATGGTTTTACGCCCTTTAGCCAAACATAAAAGCGCAAAAATCATTAAGAATATGTCAAAAAGAGCCTCGTTATTTAATATTCATTTGTCGAAGCTTAATCCGCTATTATAAACGAGCAAAGAAATTCATCTCTTTATCCGTTTCTATAAGCAAAAGCCACTTATCTATCGCTAGAAAAGTGGCTTTTTTATTCTCGTTCAATCCCCACTGAATAAGACTATCTCAACGATGCCAAATACGCTCTCCAGCCGTTCAGGTGGGTGATATCTTGTGCGCCTTCGATTCCATATGGCTCGCAGATAAAGCCTGCCACTTGGCTGCCGTCGGCGAGTTTTATTTTGCCAATGCCGAGTGGTGCGGGGATGCCTGCAACGAAGCTACCGAAGTTTGCTGTTGGTACGGACCAGATTTCTACTTCGATGGCGTCGCCCTTGTCTTGATCAAGGATCAATCCTGGACGAAGCGGTGGCCCACCAGCCAGTGCGTACATACGATAATTCGGGGCTGTGGTGGTTTTGGCTTTTAGGGTGGCACCACGTTCTGTTAATTGCCTGTTCAGCGGCTGACCTTCTAAATGCGCGCCACATACCATGACATCGATGGTTTGATTATTGCCAACTGGTGTCGTGTTGCTCGGCATCGCCATTGCCTCTAAAGCCCCTTTTTTCATTGGAAGCGCTTGCTGAATGCGGTTAGCAATCGACATCAACATACGATCACTAAAAGTCGGCCCAACGAGCGTGATACCAAATGGCATGTCGTTATCTGTCATTACCGTCGGTACGGCGATGGAAGCCAAGTCAATCAAGTTCATAAAGTTGGTGTAATAACCCAACTCACTATTTCGTTTAACCGGCTCTGCTAGCATTTCTGCCACGGTAAAGTGACGACCTGCCGTTGGCGTAAGCAAACAATCGACCTGCGCCATTTGCGCTAGGCAAATTTGCTTCAAATCATTAATGCGATATTGTGCTTTAAACAATGATGTTGCTGGCGGTTTGCCACCCGGTGCGATGATCTCGCGTACCACAGGGAAAATCGCATCTGGGTTCTCATCGATTAATGGCTGAGTAGCAATATAACGCTCGGATACCCAAGGACCTTCGTACAAAAGTTGGGCGATTTCATCGAACGGCGCATAGTCGATCTCTTGGAAAGCAAAGCCCTGTTCTTTCAATAAATCCAAAGTTTGCAAATACGCTTTTTCGTAGCTTTCGTCACCGAAGAATTTCAATTGATGAGCTGGAATCACGCCGACTTTTAACGACCCCGTACGTAAACCATAATGACGCGCTTGGTTATCAAATGGGTTCTGACGGCTGTAGCCGTCTCTCTCATCAAAACCTTCAGCCACTGCTAAGGCGATGTTGGCATCGTCTGTGTTGTAGGCAAAAATCGTCATACAATCCAAACTACGACAAGCCGGCAACATCCCCGTAGCCGATAACAAACCGATGCTCGGCTTCACGCCAACCAAGTTATTGAAACAAGCCGGAATACGACCGGAACCGGCCGTATCTGTCCCTAAGCTGAAACTAGCCAAGCCAAGCGCCACAGAAACCGCTGAACCAGAACTGGAACCACCACTGATATAGTCGTAATTAAACGAGTTATGGCACGCGCCGATGGGCGAGCGCGTACCATTTAACCCCGTCGCGAACTGATCCAAATTGGTTTTACCGACAGGAATCGCGCCAGCATTAATCAGCTGTTGTACTACGTGAGACGATTCTTTTGGCGTGTAGGCAAAGGCTTCGCAACCCGCTGTGGTTGGAATGCCTGCCAAATCGATATTGTCTTTAATGGCAAACGGAATCCCCCACAAAGGATGGGACGCCATGTCTTTGTCTTTTAACGCGTCCAGCCAAACCGCTTGCTCGACTTCGCTTAATAAATGAATCCAAATATTGTGATCCGCATACTCAGCCGCGCGCTCACGAATGTCCGCCATCACACTGGCTGGTGTGGCAGCGCCTGTTTTATAAGACTCGCGCAATGCACTAAATCCCATGTCCAATGTGTTCTCACTTGTATCGTTCGTCGTCATACTGATGCTCATGCTTCTTTCTCCACTAATTCTTCCAAAACAACAATGGCTTGGCCGGCGTTGACGCGGCTACCGTCTTTTAGTAACAAATCCGATACCACGCCTGCGGCGGGTGCGTAGATAGGAATTTCCATTTTCATGGATTCTAAAATCACCAGAAGCTGCCCCGCCTGTACTTGATCGCCTTCTTTCACTTGGGTTTGCCAAACACTGCCTGACACAGGGCTATCGACGACGGTAGCGTCTTCGTTCCAAGTGATGTCGCTGGCGACGGCTTCGGTTTCGTCCGTATCAAAATGGAACTGTCCATTGGCGTGCCAGCGCGCTAACTCCGCCTCAAAAGCTTGATTACGCACTTGCTTGAATTCATCAATGTTGTTTTGGTTTTCATCAATAAAGCTTTGGTAGTCAGCCAAAGAAAAGGTGCTCTCCTCAATGCGAATACCATAGTTATCGTGCGGGAAGTCTTTACGGATTTGATCCAACTCTTCATGGCTCACTTCATAGAAACGAATCTGATCAAAGAAGCGCAACAACCAAGGCTTGGTAAACGCGCTTGTTTGGCGATAGCGATTCCACATTTGCAACGTACGACCGACAAATTGATAGCCGCCAGGGCCTTCCATGCCATATACACACAAGTAAGATCCACCGATACCAACGGAATTTTCCGCTGTCCATGTACGCGCAGGATTGTATTTAGTCGTCACCAAACGGTGTCGTGGGTCAACTGGGGTCGCAACGGGGGCACCAAGGTACACATCCCCCAAGCCCATCACCAAATAACTGGCACTGAACAGTATGTCTTTCACATCGTTAATACTGTCTAAGCCGTTAATACGACGAATAAATTCTAAGTTACTTGGACACCAAGGGGCATTCGAGCGTACAGATTGGGCATATTTATCGATGGCTTCTTGGCAGGCCTTATCATCCCAAGACAGTGGCAAATAAACCGTTCTAGAGGGAACTGTCAGTTCATCAAGCTGGCTACTCAAGGCTTGCTCAGCTGACTCCAAATGGTCCAATAAATCGGTGTAGCTCAAATACTGGCTGTCGTAGTGAATTTGCAAAGAGCGAATCCCTGGAGTGAGTTCTCGCATGCCTTTTAATGGGTTTTTCTCTAACCATTGCATTAAAGCATGAGCGCGGAAACGTAAGCGGATATCTAACATTTGCTCGCCATATTCCACCAGCAAGAAATGATCGCCCGCAGCACGATAAACAATTTCATCGCCAAAACGATCTGCCGATAGGGTTTTCAGAATCGGCGTCTGCACTTCACAAGAGGCAATGTTTCGCTCAAATGCAGCTAGATTAGCCAAGCCTTCATTTTGCGAGGCTTCTAACGCCACAGCGTCTTCTAAGGTCACAGGAATAAAACGAATTTTATCGCCAGCACGTAATTGACCCAGCTTCCAAAGATCCGCGGTAATCACAGTCGCAGGACAAACAAAGCCACCAAGAGACGGACCATCTGGACCAAGAATCACCGGCATGTCACCCGTAAAATCTACACTACCAAAGGCATAGGCGTTATCGTGAATATTAGATGGGTGCAAACCTGCTTCGCCACCGTCGTTGCGCGCCCATTTCGGTTTTGGGCCAATCAAGCGAACACCGGTTCGGCTGGAGTTATAGTGAATTTCCCAGTCCGTGCCGAAGAACATTTCTATGTCTTCTGCCGTAAAGAAATCAGGCAAACCATGAGGGCCGTAAATCACACGTAATTCATGCTGATTGCCCAGCACAGGAACTAACTCAGCAGGTAAAGCGTTAGAAAACAATGAACCCTGAGATTCAAGAGTATGCAGCACATCGCCTGTTTGAATAGCGCGACCATTGTGTCCGCCAAATTGCCCTAAGGTGAAAGTCGATTTTGAGCCCAAATAATCTGGGCAATCAAAGCCACCCGCTACGGCCAAATACGCCCGTGCGCCTTGTTCTTTGATTCGGCCCAAGGTTAAGATCTCACCCGCTTTGATGGTCACGACTTGGTTTTGCTCAATCACTTGTCCATCGACCTTCGTGTCAATCATAGCACCACAAACCACCACGCGCGTTTCAAAACTGAACTTCAAGCTCGGCCCTTGCAGAGTAATTTCCATAGCAGCGGCGGAATCAGGATTGTTAAGCAAGCGATTTGCTAAGCGGAAATGATAATTATCGAACGGGCCAGACGGTGGTACGCCCACATTCCAATGGTGCTGACGACCAGGAAAATCTTGCAGCGTGGTTTGTGTGCCGCCACTTAAAACGTCAATGCGCGCAGGCTGATAAGCAAACTCGTTGAGGTAACGAGTGCTAACTTCACCGCGTAATAACACAGGGTCGGTCACCAAGTTTTTCAGGTAATCAAGGTTGGTTTCTGTGCCATATAACCTGCAATCCTCTAGCGTGGCTTTTAGTTTGGCAAATGCAGCGTCACGATCCTCTTGATAAACAATCACCTTGGCAAGCATGGGGTCAAAATAAGGTGATACCTCAATACCCGTTTCGATCCATGAGTCGATACGAACGCCAGCATTTTTTTCCTCTACAGGCCAAGCAACCTGACTCAATAAGCCAGCACAAGGCTGAAAATCTTTATAAGGATCTTCCGCATATAAACGCACTTGCACCGCATGGCCATGCGCTTTAAGCGAAGTACGTTTCTCTTCCAGCGCAAGGTCTTCACCAGCGGCAAGGCGCACCATCCATTCCACTAAATCCACACCATAGACCATTTCGGTAACGCCATGCTCAACCTGCAAACGGGTATTTACTTCAAGGAAATAGAATTTATCTGTGTCCATATCGTAGATAAACTCTACCGTACCGGCGTTACGGTACTGAACAGACGACAATAATAATTCGGCGGTTTGATGAAGTTGTTTACGTACGTCGTCGGTTAAATTTGGCGCAGGACATTCTTCGACAACTTTTTGGTTACGACGTTGGCTGGAACAATCACGTTCGCCCAGCGCTAATGCGCCGCCTTTACCATCGGCAAAAATCTGCACTTCGATATGACGGGCGCGAGCAATAAATTTCTCTAAAAAAACGCCATCGTCGGCAAAGTTATTGGCACCTAAACGACGCACGGAATCAAAGTTGTCTCGTAGCCCTTTCTCATCGTGGCATAAATACATACCAATGCCACCGCCACCCGCCGTGCTTTTTAGCATCACAGGGTAACCAATCTCGCAGGCAATTTGGCAGGCACTTTCTAAATCGGTAAGCAATTCAGAGCCTGGCGATAATGGCACATTGGCTTTTTGCGCCAATTCGCGTGCTCTGTGTTTCAGACCAAACTCCACCATCTGTTCGGCGGTGGGGCCAATAAATGCAATGCCTTCTTCTTCACAACGACGCACAAAGGTCGCGTTCTCGCTCAAAAAACCATAGCCTGGATGAATCGCCTGAGCGCCAGATTGTTTGGCTATACGCAGGATTTTCTCCATATCCAAGTAGGTGTCGCTGGCACCACCCTCGCCTAAGGAAAAAGCTTCGTCGGCGCGCTTAACGTGTAGGCTTTTGGCATCGGATTCGGCATACACGGCCACCGAGCCAATCTTCATTGTGTTGAGGGTGCGAATAATACGTGTCGCGATGGCGCCACGGTTGGCAATTAATACCTTGTTAAACATAGTTCAACCTTCGCCGGGCCGTCCCGGAGCGAGATAAACATCAGTGGTCGTCCACTGAGCTGACTAAAATTATCGACTCTATCGGTCGTGACAGAGTGCTTTATGACAGAGAGCTTCATTAACAAAGCCAGTATTAAACAAGCCATGCCCATGGATGGGCATACTAGGCCATCAAATACAGGGATGTATTTTGGCCGGCGGTTTATATACAGGCTTTGTTATAAACTTCGTACTGGCGCAAAATTCAGCAATACTATTATTTATCCCAAACGAGCATGTCGACTGGTGTTGGGTTATAACCGTTACAAGGGTTATTTAATTGCGGACAGTTTGAAATCAGCACGACGATGTCCATTTTGGCGACCATTTCCACATATTTACCTGGTGCAGAAATACCGTCTTCAAAGGTCAAACCACCCGCTTCCGTAACAGGCACATTCATAAAAAAGTTGATGTTGTGACTAATGTCACGCTTCGATAAACCAAACTCTGGGTTTTCAGCAATCGCCAACATCCAACTATCTCGACAAGCGTGCATACAGCGTTTTTCCAAGTCGTAACGCACAGTATTACTTTCCGTCGCGCAAGCGCCGCCCAAGGTATCGTGACGACCACAGGTATCGGCAACGATTTCCAACATGACATTGTTTTCATTAGAACGAATCTCAGACCCAGCGGTTAAATACACATTGCCTTGTTCGCGAATGGTGTCCGTTGCGCTGTAACGCTCGGCAGGATCATTGGCGTTGTAAAACAAGGTATCTGCCGCTTGGTTGCCTTCTAAATCAACAATCCGAAAGGTGCTGCCAGCTTTCACGACGCCAATAAAGTAATCACCTGCATCAATATGGTAAGTTGTGTTAGCGCTTTCTGGGGTTAATTGACTTTCTTTAATCATAATTAGGCCTCCGCGCCAGTGTCTGTGCTCATATCGGCACCAAGGTAATAGAGTTCGTTGTTGGCAAAACCACGTTGATTTTCAGGACGAGACATTTTGCACAAATCGTCTTCTGCCACTGGCGTGGCTTTCTCTAACAGAATAGAAATCGGCTTTTTGGGGTAGCTGGTTGCTTTGTTTAATGGATGCGGACAAGTATGCAGCATTACTAAGGTGTCCATTTCAAAGCGTAAGGTAACGCTGGAACCCGCTGGACTATTGCCTTCCACTAACGACATATTGCCGTCAGCATCGGTACCAACTCGGCTAAACAAGTTTAAATTCGCAGCAATATCGGCTTTAGTTAGACCGTATTTAGCCATTTCCACTAACATGGCGTCGTGACCATTTTGCATCCAACCATTGCGGTCGTTTTGATAATCACGCTTGCCCCATTTCGCCTCGATATGCGAAGCATGACTATTACCACTGACCGTCTCGTGCCAACCAATGGTGTCTTCAATGATGGAAGCAAATATGCGCCCCATATCGGAGTACAAACAATGACCTTTGGTCAGTTTAAAAGTATGTTGACCTTTTAAGGTATCGGGCGCGTTGTAACGCTCCAAAAGGTTTTCTGGGTTATAAAACACCATACCAACATTGGCATCGCCTTCAATATCGGTCAGGGTCATTTGCATTCCGCGACGCACGCGAAGCGACCAATGGCTCGCGGCTGGAATAATGGTTTCGTATTTGTTCATAATGTCTTTTCCTCTGCGTTCTATTCCATACTCGAAATGGGCTGCTCCGCCGTATTAAGCGGTCGAATACGTTGATCTATTTCTTCAAAAAGTGGCGTTGCCGTATGCCCGACGGGCAAGTCATAGGTAATAGAGGCGCCATAAGCATTAGGGGAATGAGGATCATGACGCAGCTTGTCGAACACCCATAAACGTGTGCCGAGGTAGAAACCTTCTTTCAGGTCATGAGTGACCATAAAAATGGTCAACTTGTGCTTGCGCCATAATTCCAACACCAAGGTATGCATATCTGCACGAATACCAGGATCCAGTGCGCCAAAAGGTTCATCCAGCAGTAAAATTCGTGGTTTACAGATCACCGCTTGAGCAATGGCAAGACGCTGCTTCATGCCACCCGATAATTCGTGTGGATAGCGGTGCAAAGCATGACCTAGACCCACTTGTTCTAGCATTTCACTGGCCTCTTGCTTGGCCGCTTTTTTCTCTTTGCCAAACAAGTAGCCGGTAATAGACGATTTTTGAAACCCTTTTGCAGCGATGACGTTTTCCAACACAGTCATGTGCGGGAAAACAGAGTATTGCTGAAACACAATGCCGCGATCCGAGCCAGGCTCATTCGGAATCGGCTTACCATCCAGAAGCAATTCGCCTTCTGTGGCCGATTCAATGCCCAAAATCATTTTCAAGAAAGTACTTTTGCCGCAACCAGATGCACCAACTAAGGTAATAAACTCACCCTCTTCGACATTGACATTAACCCGTTCAAGAATGACATCTTGGCCGTAGCGTTTGCCGATGTTTTTGGCTTGAATCATCGTTTCTTTTGATGCTGTCTTGCTCATGATTTTGCCTCCAAACTCCAAGGAAAGAGTCGACGGTTTAATTTACTGAGTAAGAAATCCACCAAGAACGCCAAGAATGTAATCCACGCCACGTAAGGCAAAATCACATCCATAGACAAATAACGGCGCACCAAAAATATCCTGTACCCAAGACCATCTGTTGACGCAATGGCTTCCGCCGCGATTAAAAACAACCAGCCAGCCCCTAAAGACAAGCGAATCGCATCAATCAATTTCGGCATAATTTGCGGCAATACCACACGGATCAGAATCTGGCTTGTACTCGCCCCCAAGGTTTGTGCTTTAACCAGTTGTTCTGCTGGAATTTCCTGTGTACGACGTTGAATATCTCGAGCGATAAAAGGTGTTATTCCTATTGCGATCAAGGTGATTTTTGATACTTCACCAAGGCCAACAACAATAAATAATATCGGTAGCAAAGCCAGTGGCGGCACCAATGACACCACGGTTAGTAAAGGCGAAAAGCCCGCAGCAAAAATAGGCAAAGCGCCTGTTAATAAACCAACAAACAATCCGACGAATCCCGCAATAAGCACGCCCAATCCCAAGCGCATCAAGCTACTTGTGGTATCTTGCCAAAACAGCAATTCCCCCGAACGCTTGCTTGGCTCAAACGCCATGCGATACATGGATTCACCCATTTGGCTAAACGCAGGCAGAAGCTTGTCATTTGGGTTAATGGCTAATCGCGCATCGGAACTCACCATGTACACTATGATTAATAAGGCGAATGGCAGCAGCCCAAGTAAGATAGTGTTGGTTCGGTTTGGCTTATAATTTATAAGTTTTTTCATGCTTTTATCCCATGGCGCTCCACTTAAACATCCTTAATAAACAGAGCGTTTACTTTGGATGGTTACAGTTGGCCGTCAGCTGCCATTTGCATGTAAGTTGGGTCAAAGCGAAGTTTGATGTAATCAGGGTTACCAAACACACCTGCTGGTGTCTCAATACCAATGGCACCCGCATCTGGTGCGCCATCGCCTAATAAGCCATGATCAAAGGAGAATTGTGCAACATGCTGCATGGTTGCAATCAGCTCTTTGCTGTTAGTCAAAGCCAATGCAGATTGTGGTGTATAAAACATTTTCGTGCTGGCTAGTTGAGAGTCGTAACCTGCTAAATCCGTTTCAGAGGCTTCTGCCATGGCGGTACGAGCATCGATTGCCGCTTGATCATTGCCATTCATCAATGCCATGACTTCATACCAAGCACCGACTAATGCCTTCCCTAAATTAGGATTTGCCTTCAGCGTATCCGTATTAGCAACGAGCATATCGATGATTTCACCTGGGATTTGTGAAGAATCAAACACCTTGTTTGAATTCGGCATAGAGGTGATTTCACTTAACAATGGATTCCACGTCACTACTGATGTCACGTCACTTGTACCATATATAGACACCATGTCGGCATCAGAGGTATTGATAACATTGACATCCGCTTCGCTCATACCAACAGAATCCAATGCTCGAGCGAGCAAGTAATGAGACACACTCAATTCAACCAAGTTGACATCTTGGCCTTTAATATCGGCTAACTTCTTTTTGTCTTTTAAGATAACGGCGTCATTACCGTTTGAGAAATCACCAACAATTAATGCCGTACTATCAACACCGCCAGCAGCGGGAATCGTTAGCGCATCCATATTGGTCATAGCACAGGCATCAAACTGGCCTGCGGTGTATTGGTTGATAGATTCGACGTAATCGTTGATTTGCACTACATCGATATCGATGCCGTATTTATCACCCCATTTTTTGACAATATCTTCTTGTGCAGCGTAGGCCCAAGGCATCCAACCCACATAGATAGACCAACACACTTTAAATTTATCGGCAGCAAAGGTGTTTGCAGACAGGAGAAGCGTAAACAGTAAAACGGTTACTTTTTTTGCGGAGTATTTCATTGAAGTTACCTTTTCAGTTTGTTTAATTACACACGGAGTACCCTTGGCAATATCGCCATGTGGTCTCCCGGGCTTTTGTCCCGCCGTGTAACCCTGAAACTGTCAAGGTCGAAAGCTCTCGGACCAGTCACTTCGACCAAATCGAAATCGGAACCCTAGCTCTCTATTGGTAATCTAAATTGTGATGTCCGACTTTCCAAGGGTACGAACACTTCAGTAAAAGCAGATACTGTGCCAACAATTATATATTCTTGTTTTGCATAAATTATTTAATAATATTGTAGAAATAACTAAAGAGAGAACACTCAAAAATGAACTAAATAAGATCATCAAAATTGAAACGCACTATAAAAAAGCACACCTAATTTGTTTGTAATGCTTGTATTTACCCTAACGAAATTAGTCGTCATCCATAACAATCAGGCTAATTACAACTTTCAAACAACCAACGACGACTTTTACGTTATACTGCACCATCTTTTCTTTTCGACACACCTTACGACAATCTGTCAGAGCACCTTATGCCATTTGCAAAACTAGGATTATCCAGTCCTCTTGTTCAAGCTATTACTGAACTGGGTTACAAAACCCCCACTCCAGTCCAGAAACAAGCGATTCCCATCATCCTTTCAGGTAAAGACTTAATCGCCACAGCACAAACAGGAACAGGTAAAACCGCTGCTTTTGTCCTGCCATTGCTAGAACGATTCACTAAAGCAGGAACACTTCGCGGCAAACGCATCCGTGTACTGATTCTCGTGCCTACTCGTGAGTTAGCGGTTCAGGTTGAAGCAAGTGTGGCTCAATACGCTAAACACACCAAGCTGACCTCTATGGCCGTGTATGGTGGTGTGGATACCGAAGCTCAAAAAGAGCGTTTAATTGAAGGCGTTGATATTCTGGTCGCCACTCCAGGCAGATTGCTCGATTTGGCTCATCAGCGTGCGCTGCACTTTGATGAACTGAAAGTCATGGTGTTGGACGAAGCAGACAGAATGGTCGACATGGGTTTTGTTGGCGATATCAACAAGATCATGGAACGCTTACCTGAAAACCGTCAGAACTTATTGTTCTCAGCAACAATGACAGACGATGTTCGCGCCCTTGCCTATGATTTTTCAGACAGTAAGATGACTGACCTAGCGGCTGAAATCTCAATTTCTCCTAACGTACGCGCGGCAAAAAATATCAAACAGTGGCTAATCACTGTCGATAAAGACACCAAGTCAGCCCTATTAAGTCATTTGATTAACGAGCAAAAATGGGATCAGGCACTTATCTTTATCGAGAAAAAACACGGTGCCGCTAAGCTCGTCGATCAATTAGCAAAACGTGGCATAGTCGCTGATTGTATTCACGGTGATAGAAGCCAAGCCATGCGTGAAAAGATTTTGGCGCAATTCAAATCTGGCGAACTAAAATACCTAGTCGCAACAGGCGTTGCTGCTCGTGGTCTGGATATCGGTGAATTAAGCCGTGTGATCAATTACGACTTGCCGTTCAAACCAGAAGAATACATCCACCGCATTGGCCGAACAGGTCGTGCTGGCGCATCTGGCGAAGCTATTTCTTTCGTTGCCATGGGTGACTTTAAAAACCTTTGCGCCATAGAGAGCCGACTAAAGCACATCATTGACCGCAAAGAGATTGACGGTTTCCCTGTGAGAAAAGTCGTTCCAATCTCAATTCTGAATTACGTTCGCAAGGCAAACCGTTAAAGTTACGCCTTGTTGTATGTTTTTATAGAAGATCCGCTTTAGGTAGAGCTTTCTACCTAAAGCAATCTCCCCCCTTTACGATAACCTGAAAACACATGCATAAAAAGTGCACTTATGCATACAAAAGTTTACAAAGATAGGCGCTTTGCTGTATATCTAAGCTATGAATTATGATGTTGGTAAAAAAGTAAAACGATGAAAGACAATATAACGGTATCCATTTCTTCAGTTGATGGAACAAAACACTTTAGTTTCGGAAAACGGACACGTCATACATTCAAATTTTTCAGTTACATTATTTTCCTTGCGATCTTGCTTACTGCAGGAATCATTTACTACTTAGTTAACGATGCAGAATATTCAAAACTTAAATTACTCGAACTGGAAAATAAATCTTCCTCTTTGACCAAAGAAATATCCTCGCTTACTGCATTAAAACTAAGTTTGGAAGCAGATCTATCGGAACGAGAAGAACGTATTCAGGGAGTCTCTGATCGGCTAAATGATTTAGAGAAAGTTCTTGGCATGGATGATCAAGAAAATGTTGAACTTGAATCAAGACTAGATACGGCCGCAATGAACTCATCATTGCGAATTGCCATGCTGACGCAAATACCAAGCGGACCACCAGTAAAAGATGCCAGAACCTCGTCAGGTTATGGTTCAAGACAACACCCAGTGCTTGGCACAATAAGGATTCACCGTGGCCAAGACTTCGCGGTAAATACAGGAACGCCTATTTATGCGCCAGCGGACGGAACAGTAGAAGTAACCAGACCCAGTAACGAAGGCTCAGGGAACTTCTTGCGTTTATTACATGGATACGGATTTTCCAGTTCTTACTCACACATGAGTAAATTTGCTGTTAACAAGGGCGATTTTATCAGAAAAGGCGATTTGATCGGTTATTCAGGCAACAGTGGATTAACCTCAGGACCGCACTTACATTATGAAATACGCTTCATTGGACGAGCGCTAGATCCCAAGCCCTTCATAGTTTGGGATGTTGATAACTTTGATACTATTTTTGAAAGTGTAAGGGGCATACGATGGGAATCTTTGGTGGGCAAAATAGAGTTAAGAGTCAGTCAGCAACTACAACTCTCATCGCAGAAGGCTGCACAATTAACGGGCACATAAGTGTCGCAAACCACTTACAAATAGACGGTAACGTCGAAGGCCAGATTGAAGCCAAAAATCAAATTAAAATTAGTACATCAGGTAATGTTCAAGGGGAAATAACTACAGAACGCCTGATCATTAATGGCAATTTTGAAGGCATCTGCCACGCAACCTATATTGAAATTTTAAGCTGTGGCCGAGTCAGTGGCACGGTTTACAGTGACAACTTGAGTATCGAACCAGGCGGAAAATTTATGGGGATCACCAACCCTTCTGACAAGGTCGTTGAAAAACAAGAAAGCCTAAGTAGCCTAGACGACATAAAAGAGATAGCTGATCAAGACCATCAAGAAGACAATATGGTCTTGATCAGTAAAAACAAAAACACCTAACTTAAAATCACTTTTGTAGTTAAGCGTTAACTAGGCGAAAAAGCCTTCAATAGTTCGGCATTGGTTGGATATTGTTGCAACAACTCAACCAATTTCTGAGCACCTTCAACCGGTTTAAGGTGCGTAAGCGAACGACGTAAGGCGCGCACCTTCTCAAGATCTTTCGCATCAATAAGCAATTCCTCTCGGCGTGTACTGCTTTTCGCAATATCGATAGCAGGAAAGATTCGATGACTCGCCGCTTCTCGTGATAATACAATCTCCATGTTCCCCGTGCCTTTGAACTCTTCAAAGATCACTTGATCCATTTTACTGCCAGTATCCACCAAAATAGTCGCTAGAATCGTTAACGACCCACCATTTTCTATCTTTCTTGCGGAGCCAAACAACTTACGAGGAATTTCTAAGGCTCTAGTATCAAGTCCACCAGACATGGTTCGACCACTACTCTTTCTGTCGGCATTATGGACCCGTGAGAGCCTTGTTAGAGAGTCAATCACAATCATCACATCATGACCTTCTCCCGCTTGCGTGCGAGCAATATCAAGCAAATCATCGGCGACTTTGACATGTTGGGCGTAACTTTCATCCGAAGACGAGGCATGCACTTCTGCTGATACACCACGCTTAAAGTCCGTTACTTCTTCAGGACGCTCATCGATAAGCAAGGCATAGAGTTTTATCTCTGGATAAGCCGTACCAACCGCCTGACAAATATGCTTTAACGTGGTCGTTTTACCTGAACCTGGGGGTGCAACAATCAAACCTCGTTGCCCCATACCGATTGGCGTAACCAGATCCATCGCTCGCATCGAAAGATGTTGAGAACCAGTTTCGAGACGAATACAGGGTGAAGGATGCACCGCAACACCATTTAGAAAACGTTTTTGCGGATCATTCGGATATAAATCCTCGGCCACTTCATCGACAGGGTTAGCGTCTGAAGATCGCTTACCTTTCAAACTTAATATTTTTCTCGTCATAATGTGGTCTTATAGTCTAGGATAATTATGTGTTTGATTTATTGATAAAAATAATACTACCTTACCATATAGCCGATGATTTTTTTACTGCTCATAATGCTTAACCTTCGTTATAATGGTGATAGATTAAATTTATAAAACAATAAAAAGCTCGTATCTACACTGACACAAGATTTCAGGCTTAGCACAGGGGGATACGCGTTGCTCCGCTTAGACTTACGGAAACTTTTTTTATTACTTACTATCGCAGCTGTGCTACTCACATTTGCCAATAGCTATTATGTGACCTACCAAGTTCAAAAGCAGTTACTGATCGACTCAACTCTTGAAGCCAATCGTGTTTACGCAGCTAAACTAGCAGAAACCACCAATAATTTTTTACAAAATGCTCAAAAGCAATTAGCTTACAGTGCAAATATTTTATCAACAGATTTTGATAACGAAGCACTTCTAGAGTCAGAAGCCAAAAGACTATATCAGCAATCAAGCTTCTTTAACTCTGTTTCAATTATTAATTCAAAAGCAATTATCACGACTGTTTTTCCACTTACAGTTCCTGTGAAAGGACTCTTATTACCAACTGAAGCACGCCAATCCTTTAATACTCGAAAACCAATAGTAGCAGATCCATTTCTATCGCCTTCTGGCAGTTATCTAGTCAGTATTTCTCATCCTATTTATACAAAGAATCGCGAATATTTAGGCTATATTGCGGGCACCATTTACCTACACCAAAACAATGTATTCTTTAACCTACTCGGCCAACATCCTTACAGTGACGGTTCTTATATCTATGTTGTAGACCGACACAAAGAAATAATTTATCACCTGCATAAAAATCGAATTGGAGATCATGTTCAAAACAACCCGGTTCTTAATGCCTCCATAGACGGTAAATCAGGCAGTGCTCGCGTTATAAACTCATTAGGTATATCTATGTTAGCTGGCTATGCACATATCGAACGAGCTGGCTGGGGAGTCATTACACAACGTCCTTTTGATAGTGTTATGGCTGAATTAGATGTGCAATTAACGGAAGTAATTTGGAGAAGCTTACCCGTATTACTATTAACACTTTTAGCTATTTGGGTCGCCAGTATATTTATTACAACGCCTTTACAAGCATTAGCGCACCACGCTAGCAACATGCACGATACTGATGCCGAGCATAATATTTTAAATATTAAATCTTGGTATTTTGAGGTTTATGAACTTAAACGCGCAATTCTTCGCGGTTTAGGCGCCTTGAATAACAAAATCAATCAACTAAATATAGACACTAATACCGACCCTTTGACAGGTTTGTACAATCGTCGCAGCTTAGATCAGATATTAGAACAATGGCGGGAAATCAAACAAAGCTTTGCTGTAATTGCGTTAGATATCGACCATTTCAAAGTAGTTAATGATCTGTTTGGTCATGATGTAGGCGATGAGGTTCTAAAGCAGTTGAGCTGGCTAATGAAAGAGACCTGCGATAAAAACGCGATCATTTTTCGTAATGGCGGAGAGGAATTCTTAATCCTATTACCATCGACCAAACAGTCTGTTGCGCATCTTTTTGCGGAGAAATTGCGTGTAAAAATTGCACAACATGAAATACCTATAGCAGGTAACATCACTGTTTCCTTAGGCATTTCATATTGGGATAGCAATAGCAACGATACAATTAAAATAACGCTCAAGAAAGCGGATATCGCTTTGTATCAAGCAAAACGACAGGGCCGAAATTGCTCTATCGTTCACAGCTAATTATCTAGTCTTTTTAAGGCTCGGCCTCTCGGCTCATCACCTTCATAAAGCACAATATCAGAATGCAAAAACTCGGCCGCCTCAGCGGAGCCTTCTACTTTAACTGCACTACGCTCTAACATTTCAGCTTCAAACTCGGTGAGAACACTTGATCGAATACCCGCTTCGCGCCACTGAGATTTTGACCAGCAGCCTTTGGATATTTCCCGAGCCAAGGCCAACGCATCCAACAAAGCCTGATTCGCCCCCTGACCTTTGAATGGACTCATCGGATGAGCCGCATCGCCAATCAGTGTCACTTTATCGCCTTTCTCTAGTAGTTCTGCAGTAAGTAATTCTCGGTCGTAAACCGGATAACCTGACACTTGTGCCGCTTGAGTAGTCGATAGAATCTGAGGAATAGGATCATGCCACTGAGTTCTGCGACAGGCTTCGTCTTTTAAAGCCTGAACACCTTGAGCACTCAAGGCTTTCGCGTCCTCTTCTGACATAGGGAAACTCAGTTGCCACATCACAGAATCAGCGTCATAAGGCATAATATAAATGCGTTCATTGCCATTAGCGGTTTGAAATACCGTTGCCGAATCTAACAAATCGTTCTCAAGACCATCTAAATCGGCCAAGGGGCAAATCCCCAAAATCACGATACAACCAAGATAGCGTAGAGGTGTTTTTTCCTCACCAATCAATAAACGGCGCACCGCACTGCGAATACCATCCGCACCAACAACAAGATCCGCCTTAGCGTGAGTTAACTCACCATCCACCAAAAAGCTGAGATAAACATCATCCCCCTCTTTAAAATCAACTAACTGATGCCCCCATTGTACGACATCGCGCCCACCTAACTGTTCAAGCAAGGCTGAGCGTAAAGACTGACGAGCAATGTGAATATTGGTTCGCTTTGGAGAGGTTGTCGCATCGGACTGCAGCCATTTTCTCATGCCCCATTCACCGACAACTTTCCCTTCCGGCGTATGAACAACGTGTCGAGTTGAAACCACACCTTTTTCTAACGAGAAAATGCCAAAGCCCTCAATCGCCTTGCTAGCTTGCTGCAAGGTCAAACCATAACCTTGCGAACGAGCATCAAAGCCGTGATCACGTTCATACAGCGTGAAAGGAATGCCGCGATGCAGACAAGCAACGGCCAAAGCTACGCCGCCTATACCGCCACCAATAATAGCAACATGAGGATATTTTTCAGTATCTGGTTCAGGGTAACTAACAGAGGCAACCAAGCCTGAGCCAGCACAATTTGAACAGGATTCAAGATGCCCTTTAGGCCGAACTGGAGCTGGCCCTTCGCCTTTCAATCTTTCAAATTCGCTCAACTCTTTTAGATAAAGCAAACGTACTTTTTTGCGCAACCTACGGCTTCTTTTACCACGCCCCTGACATTCTGGACAAACAGCCCAATTCGTCTTTTCATCTTCCAATTTATTTACTTCTTCTTTATGTAACCTGATTATGACTTTCGCTTTCAGAACGGAATCTAGTAACCAATCCAAGGAATGCTGTGGCAAATAGTACAATTGTATCCATGCGTTTTACTATTGCTGTAACAATTTAATGCGAAAAAATTAAGATTCTTTTCAATGACATCCGACTCATACACCGATTTTCAGCCATGAAACCTTAGAGTACTGGCGCCATGCGGTCGTGTAAGTAAAAAAGTGCTGCTACACTCTTAACCAACATCAATTTATCAACACATCACACTGTAGAGGTTTTTTAAGCTATCTGTCTAATAATCAAAGGGGAAAAAAATGAACAACAGTTTCGACACCCAGCAACAGATCACTGCTAATGGCGAGCAATTTCATATTCATTCCTTGAAAGGGCTTGGAGACAAAGCCAAGCAACTGCCGTTTTCTTTAAAAATATTACTCGAGAATCTACTGCGTAACGAAGATGGCGTTAATATTAAAGAGCAAGACATCCAAGCGTTATTAGATTGGGATCCTCAAGCGAAACCCTCCTCCGAAGTGGCTTTTACCCCTGCCCGTGTTGTCATGCAAGACTTTACCGGCGTCCCTGCCATTGTGGATTTAGCCGCCATGCGTGATGCTATGGAAAAGCTGGGCGGCGATCCTGCAAAAATAAACCCGCTATCACCAGCCGAACTGGTTATTGACCACTCTGTACAAGTCGATGGTTATGGCAATGCAGCGGCATTTAATTTAAATAGCAAACTGGAATACGAACGAAACCAAGAACGCTATGAGTTTTTGCGCTGGGGACAAACCGCCTTTGATAACCTGAAAGTCGTGCCACCAGCGACAGGTATTGTTCACCAAGTAAACTTAGAATATTTAGCTCGCGTGGTATTTAACGAAGAGCGTAATGGCAAAAAGTTTGCCTACCCAGACACGCTAGTGGGCACTGATTCGCACACCACCATGATTAACGGCTTAGGCGTGCTTGGTTGGGGTGTAGGCGGGATTGAAGCCGAAGCCGCTATGCTTGGCCAACCGATTAGCTTACTAATCCCTCAGGTCGTCGGTGTGAAATTAAGTGGCCGCCTACCTGAAGGCACCACAGCGACAGATCTCGTTCTTACTGTCACTGAAATGCTTCGTAACCATGGTGTGGTTGGGAAGTTTGTCGAATTTTACGGCGACGGCCTTGCCGACTTACCACTTGCCGACAGAGCCACTATTGCGAATATGGCACCAGAATACGGCGCAACCTGCGGGATCTTCCCTATTGATGATGAAACCATTAATTATCTTCGTCTAACAAACCGCGATGAACAGCAGCTTAACCTCATTGAAGACTACGCAAAACACCAAGGCCTATGGCGCAATGATGGCGATGAAGCCAACTATACCGATAAACTTGAACTTAAATTGAATGATGTTGTACCTAGTCTCGCCGGCCCTAAACGACCACAAGACAGAATAGCTCTTGATAAAGCGGGTGACATTATTCGAGATCATCTAAAAGGCTTTCAAGACGGAAGAATGACTCGTCAAAATAAAAGCAGTGAAGAACAAGCCAGAATAGAAGGTGAAGGCCCAGCCATTCATCCTGATGAATCCGTTGATGAAGCGCCAATAAAAGGCGCAGCCGTCGTCAATTTTAAAGGCCAAGAATTTGAATTGAATGACGGTGCCTGTGTGATTGCTGCCATTACCAGCTGCACCAACACCTCAAACCCAAGTGTTATTTTAGCGGCAGGTTTGGTCGCTAAAAAAGCCAAACAATTGGGTATTAATGTAAAACCTTGGGTGAAAACCTCATTGGCGCCAGGCTCTAAAGTCGTAACCGACTATTTAGAAAAAGCCGGATTAATGGATGATCTAGAAAGCCTTGGCTTTAACCTCGTCGGCTATGGTTGCACCACCTGTATTGGTAACTCTGGCCCACTAGCGAATGAGATATCCGACGCTATCCAAAAACACAAACTCATCGTGAGTTCTATTTTATCTGGTAATCGAAACTTTGAGGGGCGTATTCACCAAGACGTGAAAATGAACTTTCTGGCCTCTCCTCCCCTTGTTGTCGCCTACGCCATTGCAGGCCGTACCGATATAGATGTCTACAAGGAGCCTCTAACGCAAGACGCGAACGGTAAAGACATTTACCTGAAAGACATTTGGCCTAGTGTTAAAGAAGTCAGCGATCTCGTTAAAAACACCGTTACCAAAGACATGTTCGCCAAAAGCTACGCCAACGTATACGAAGGCGACAGCCACTGGCAGCAAATTCAAATACCAGATGGTAAACTTTACGACTGGGACAACGCGTCCACCTACATCAAAAAAGCCACTTTTTTTGATGGCATGAGCATCGATCCTCCGGGCATTCCAAGCATTAAAGGTGCTCGCTGTTTAGCCAAACTGGGCGACTCAGTCACCACCGATCATATTTCTCCAGCGGGTTCGATTAAGGCCGACTCTCCAGCCGGTTTATATCTGCAAGAACACGGCGTAGAAAAAGCGCAGTTTAATTCTTATGGCTCTCGCCGAGGCAACCATGAAGTTATGGTACGTGGGACTTTTGCCAATGTAAGACTAAAAAACCTACTGGCTCCTGGCACAGAAGGCGGTGTTACTCGCACTCAACCTGACAATAACCTAGCCAGTATTTACGATGCGGCAGTGAAGTATCAAGAAAACAATACGCCACTTATTATCTTAGCGGGTAAAGAATACGGCACTGGTTCATCGCGGGATTGGGCGGCTAAAGGCTCATTATTGTTGGGTGTAAAAGCTGTAATTGCAGAAAGTTATGAACGAATTCACCGCTCTAATTTAATTGGTATGGGCGTTTTGCCCTTGCAGTTTAAAGACGGTGACAGCCATGAATCACTTGGTTTAACGGGACAAGAACAATTTGATATAAATGGCTTGGACGATAATACCAATGAAGTCACCCTAGAGGCGACGAATAGCAAAGGTGAAAAAATACACTTTGGTGCTGACGTCCGAATAGATACGCCGAAAGAGTGGGATTACTACAAACATGGCGGTATTTTACAATACGTTTTACGCAGCATGCTCAACTAACCTGCCCTGCATTACCTATAGAAATATACCGCTCTATATTTAGAAACAAACTCCATCAGCCTAGCTAGTAATGAGCTAGGCTGACTTACTTATCATTCACAAGTTTATCTCTGAAAATCAAACTTTGGTTTGGCCAATTTTCTTAACCATATTAACGCTAACGGTTTCATAACCCATTTCAGCGTATAAGTTTTGTGCGGCATTATTGTGAGAAAACACATGTAAGCCAATATTAACGATATTATGCGTTGCCGCAAAATCTTCTATTTCCTTTAGAGCAAGCTTGGCATAACCCTGACGGCGATGCTCTGCCTTGATTTCTAAATCGTAAATAAACACCGTACTCGTGGTGCTACTGTTCTCTAATGACAACCATATCATACCGACTGTCTCATTCACTTCAGGTACTTTCATTTCAAAAAAATGATTGTTATCTGTTTCTATACCACGCGGTAACAGCCTTTCGATATCACGCCTAGATCGAGTTAATGATCCTGTTTTCTGCCAGCGGCCAGATTCCACATTTTCTCGTGCATACTGTACGATCAGCTCTTCGATATAAGAGGCAAAAAAGGGCTTTGACATTGACACCAAGAAAGACATAACGACTCCAATTCATACTAGACAAAACAAACTCACCTATTCAGTATTCATCATTTTTACAAAAACAGAAGCTTTATTTGCAGCATTTAGTCACCAAGCAAAACCCAACCCCTTGCTATTACTGGCTTCTAAAGGTGAGAGACTTGGTTTTCTCTTCGACTATTCCCCAACGGAATTTATCAACCCAAGCAACGCTGGCGTCTACACCACAGAAAACCTAGCACGCATGGCAGAACAGCTGAAACCAAACGGCGTATTCGCAAGCGTCGACTCCCACCTATTGCCCCTTGACAACCCGTTTCAAAGCGGACAATCAACTAACTCGGTTTATGTTTGTGTGAAGGAGTAAGGCAACTCTTACAAGTAACATGGCCGCTAGCCCCTAGTACTTATTCACTATTCGCCCCACTCTCCCAACAAATTCAATAACGCGCTCAGAAAATTTCGTAATTGAAGCAATCACCTAAACAAACAATCATTCGTAGGGATAAAAAATAACAATAGTCTGGAGTTCTGATATGAGCGAATTTTTCAAAACTGTGCCGGTTATCAAATACGAAGGTGCGGATTCAAGCAACCCTTTTGCTTTCAAACATTACGATGCGAACAAGATGCTAATGGGTAAAACCATGGCGGAGCATTTACGCGTGGCGGTGTGTTATTGGCACTCGTTCTGTTGGCAAGGTAGCGATGTCTTTGGCGCGAATACTTTTGATCGCCCTTGGTTTAAAGCTACATCTGAGATGGAAGCGGCAAAGCTAAAAACCGACGCGGCGTTTGAGTTTTTCACAAAGCTGGGTGTTCCCTACTACAGCTTTCACGATGTGGATGTCAGCCCAGAAGGCCGTTCAATCAAAGAATACATTAATAACTTTGCGCAAATGGTCGACGTTCTACAAGCCAAGCAAGAAGCCACTGGCATCAAGCTATTGTGGGGAACGGCGAATGCCTTTTCCAACCCAAGATATATGTCTGGCGCAGCGTCCAACCCGAACCCTGAAATCTTCGCTTATGCTGCGACTCAGGTGTTTCATGCGATGAATGCGACCAAAACCCTTAAAGGCGAGAACTATGTTCTATGGGGCGGCCGTGAAGGCTACGAAACTCTATTGAATACAGATCTAAAACGCGAACGCGCTCAGCTTGGTCGTTTCATGCAAATGGTGGTTGAGCACAAACACAAAATCGGTTTTGAAGGCACTTTGTTGATCGAACCAAAACCAGCGGAACCTACTAAACATCAGTACGATTACGATACTGCGACGGTATATGGCTTCTTAAAAGAGTTTGGCCTTGAAAAAGAGATCAAGGTCAATATTGAAGCCAACCACGCGACCTTGGCGGGTCACAGCTTCCACCATGAAATCGCCACGGCTTGTTCCTTGGGCATTCTTGGTTCCGTTGACGCCAACCAAGGCGACGCACAACTCGGCTGGGATACAGACCAATTCCCAACCAGTGTGGAAGAATACACGCTTGTTACTTATGAGATTCTAAAGTCTGGCGGTTTCAAAACGGGCGGTTACATGTTCGACACCAAGTTACGTCGTCAGTCGATGGATCTGGAGGATTTATTCCACGGTCACATTGGTGCAATGGATACCTTGGCGTTGTCATTAGAACGCGCGGTAAAAATGATCGAAGATGAAAAATTGGCGAACATTGTTGATCAGCGTTATGCGAAATGGAACGATTCTTTGGGTGCAGACATTTTAGCTGGCAAGCATACCCTGCAAGATCTGGCGGAATATGCTGAGAAAAACAACATCGATCCTAAACCAGTTTCTGGTCGTCAAGAGATGCTAGAAAACATGGTGAATGGCTACATCTTTAAATAAGAGTTTAAATAAGCCGTTAGATAAAAATTTAGCGGTTTAAAACAAAAAACACAGGCCAACGAAAGCTGACCTGTGTTTTTTATTACTTAATTTTACGAAAAATATTAAGAAAAGATCACGCCTTTCTTCAATAAAAAGCAGCCGTAACCTCGGCCTTCGCCAGTCACAACAAAAGCATAGGCTTGTTTAGCGGCTTCGTAAAAAGCAAAGCGCTCTAACGAGCCCATTTCAGCGTTGTCACTGTCAGCCACTTTTAATACGGCGGAGAATTCTTGCTGCACTTCTGGCATCACAGATTCGTCTTCACCGACCACTTGCATACGCGTCACAGGTTGATCAACGAAGGTATCTAATGGCAATACCGATAGAATCGCCTTTGCAGCTTGAATAACGTTCACGCCATCTAAACGAATAACGGGCTTTCCAGCCGCCATAGAAGCCGCAGGAAAGTTACGATCAACCAAAACGATGTCATCACCGTGGCCCATGGTGCGTAACACGTTCAGTAATTCACCACTTAACAAAGGATCTATATTTTTTAGCATGTTTTTTCCCTAATTACAGATAGGCTGAAAGCAAATATTGATAATCTATTTTTGCTGCACGATGGCGGCTTTATGCTGCAAGCGACTTTGTTTTTGATCGATGATGACAGCTAGAATAATCACCACACCTTTAATCACCATTTGCCAAAATTCACTCACGCCCATCATCACCAAACCATCGGCCAAAATACCAATAACAAAAGCGCCAATTAGCGTGCCCATAATGGTGCCGCGGCCACCAGCCAAAGAGGTTCCACCTAATACCACTGCGGCAATGGCGTTCATTTCAAAAGAGACACCTGTTGCAGGGTGGCTCGCGACCAATTGCGAAGATACAACGATGCCCGCAATCGCTGCACAAAAACCTGAAATGGTGTAAACCCAAACTTTGACGCTGCGAACTTTCACGCCAGACAATTCGGCAGAATGTTCGTTGTCACCAATAGCAAAAACATGGCGACCAAATTGCGTTCTTTTCGCGATGTAGGCAATCACACCAGCTAGGATAAACATCATCCAAATCGCGTAAGGCAGACCCAATAATTTAGCAGAACCAATCAATTCAAAACCCGTATTGCCAAGTTGTTCATTTCCAGACAAACCGGTAAAAGTTTCACCACCAGACAACAACATGGACGCGCCACGAACGATATACATGGTGCCCAAGGTACAAATGAAAGGCGCGACGTTATAACGCGTTATCAAGATGCCATTTATCGCGCCAATCAAACCACCGATAACCAAGACAATAGGCACAATCAGCCAAACGCTTGGAAAAATAGCGATACCAAAAATAGGTAACACGATCCCTTTGGTAATCAACCAACCCGCGACCATGCCACAAAAGCCCAGAATCGCGCCGATTGAAAGATCAATGCCTGCGGTAATAATGACGAAGGTAATACCAAGTGCCAAAAAGGCGTTGATGGCAATATGCTTAACCATGATGACCACGCTACTTGCCACCAAAAAGCCCGGCACCATAAAGGTGAAGAACGCCAGAATTAAAAATAACGCAATAAAGGTTCGCATTTTTAGTGCAAGTAATAACAAGCTTTCGCCGGAAAAAACAGACGATTGTTGAGATGCAGTATTTTGAGAAGTTTTCATATTAAAGTCCTTGCGCGCTTGCTGACACAAGTGCAGATTCTGTTGCTTCAGAACGAGCGATATTGGCGGTTAATTTGCCTCCGGACATCACCAGAATGCGATCAGAAACAGCCATAATTTCTTTGAGGTCGGAAGTCGAAAACAACACGCCAATCCCCTGTTCAGATAGCTTTACCATCATTTCAAACACATCGCCTTTGGCACCAATATCAATGCCGCGAGTGGGTTCATCCAATAACAAAACTTTCGGACTGGTTAACAAGGTTCGACCAATCACCACTTTTTGTTGGTTACCACCACTCAATGCACGTATTTCAATATCAGGAGAAGATACCTTGATAGACAAATCACCAATGGCGGACGTTACCGCTTCGGCTTCGGCTTTTTCATCAATCGAAAAACGATGCTTGAGTCGACGCCATAAGCTAGAAATCGTCATGTTGTTGCTCACTGACGAAATGGGGAAAATGCCGTTCTTTTTACGATCTTCAGGAACAAGACAAATCCCATAACGAATGCGATCACTGGTGTCCATTTTGGCGGGTACTTTATGCCCTGCAATCTCTACCTCGCCTGAGTATTCCTGTAAGCCAAGTAGACATTCCATTAGTTCAGTTCGACCTGCCCCCATGAGTCCATAAACGCCAACGATTTCGCCGGATTTCACATCCATTGATACATCATCAACCAAAGTAAGACCCATTTCGTTGATCAGCTTGATGTTTTTTACGTCTAGTACTGGCTTGCCAAATTCACGACCCGGTTTCAAGAAATTAGACACAGGGTCGCTACCCAACATCTCTCTGACAATCCACGGCACATCGATGTCTTTGACTTCCGCTTCAGACTGAAAATGCCCATCACGTAAAATCGTAATGTGATCGCCGATCGCCATTAACTCTTCTAAACGATGGGAAATATAAATAATAGAAACGCCCTGAGCGGTTAAGTCTCGAATGACTTTAAACAGCAACTCGACCTCGGTTTTACTCAGCGCAGACGTCGGCTCATCCAGAATCAGCACATCCGCTTCATCAGCCAAGGCTTTGGCGATTTCAATCAACTGCTGCTGGCCAACTTTCAAGTTAGACAGCAGTTCAGATGGCGCGATGTCTTGATCAAGGCGCGCCATGAGCTCAGCGGTGACTCTGTGTTGCTCAGCGGTATCAAGCGGCATCAGACCATGCTGTTTTTCTCGTCCCAAGAAAATATTTTCAGCAACGGTTAAGTTGCCAAACAAATTTAGTTCTTGGTGAACCATGCCAATACCTTTGGCAGCCGCATCACGAGTATGCTGGAAAGACACGGCTTCATCATTTAGATAAATAGTGCCTTTGCTTGGCTGTTGAACACCCGCCAGAATTTTCATCAAGGTGGATTTACCCGCGCCATTCTCACCGATGATGACGTTCACTTTGCCGCGATAAACTCGGTAATCTACTTCGTTTAACGCAATAGTGCCTGGATAAATCATGGAGATTTTTTCAGCGCGAATGACGACGTCTACGTTAGCTTGGCTCATCATTTGCCTCCACGAGTAATCTGCATTGGCACAACATCACTGATGGTATTTTGATCTATGGTAATCGCTGCAATGACCGTGGCTTTTTCGCCGACCCAACTAGAGTCTGGCTCGCCAACCGATGCCATGGCACGATTATTAAACTCTCGTGAGATTTGAGCAAAACGAATCTGGTTTTTGAAATCATCAAATACAACGTATTTGGACGCATCACGAATTGCATTGCCTTTGATAATACGTCCCACTTGCAGATCTATATTGGTATCGCCAACTTTAATCGTTATCGCACCTCTCATTTTGCCTAAATTAACACTGTCGATGGTGCCATCTAAACGGACAAAAAAGCTTTGCTTGGTGTTAATTTGCTGCGCATCCAACTGGGATTTAATACTTTCCCATGGTGTGAATTCTTGTGTCGCTTCAGGGAAGACTTTTGGCTCCCAAAGCTGATCGGCCACTTCAGACAAACTGAAGTCTGCGAAGCTAACGACGGCATTAGGGTCTTTAGGAATAATAGGATTGCCGTCAGCGTCTAAGTCCGTAACGGTACAGGCTGTCAGCAAATTAAGGCACGCAATGAGCCCGATAAATTGAAAGAGTTTTTTATAAGACATAATGATACCCAAGGAGCCGAAGCTCTCAAAAATGAGAGCTTCGAGTCAGGTTGTTATTTTTTTAGAGCGAAGTTGCTTAAATTTTTCGCATTAGAACTATCAATCAATACACAATCCATTAGTTGTTTTTCTGGCAATCCTGTTGAGCCAGTACGAATGTATAGATCTGCTTGTTCAGCAACGCGTTGTGCCTGAGCGTAAGCTGGCTGCATGATGGTTGCCTTGATGTTAGAGCCTTTAAGAATGGAATCACGCGCATAATCTAGGCCGTCAAAACCTACGATGAAAACGTCTTTACGGCCAGCTGCTTGCAATGCGGCCTCTGCACCCAAAGCCATAGAATCATTACCAGTGATCACGCCTTTGATATTTGGATTCGCTTGTAAAATTGACTCCATACGGCTGAATGCTTCAGTTTGGCTCCAGTTAGCAGATTGGCGAGCAACCATCTTGAATTCTGGGAAGTTATCAAGAATGTCGTGGAAACCTTCGCTACGTACTTGCGCATTGGTGTCTGACTCTGGTCCCACCAGCTCAACGTATTGACCACCGTCGCCCATCAACTCGGCAAATTTTTCACCTGCAAGCTGAGCACCTTGGAAGTTATTCGATACGATTTGAGTGACAGCGATACCAGTTTTATTGATTTCACGGTCATATAAGAAAGCTGGGATACCGGCTTTTTTCAAACGCTCTAGCGAACCAATACTTGCGTCCGCATCAGCATTGTCCAAAATAACCGCTTTGGCTTGACGAGCAATCGCTGTTTCAATCAATTGGTTTTGTTTGTTTACATCACCGTCATGAGAAGCAACCAAGGTGTCATAACCCAATTCTTTTGCTTTCGCATCCGCGCCTTCAGCACCAGCTTTAAAAAATGGATTGTCATGGGATGGGGTAATGATGGCAATCAAACCGTTACTAGCCAAAACGCTGGTACTAGCCAAGGTCAATAATGTTGCGGCAAGGCAAGATTTCAAGAAGGTTTTCTTTTTCATTGTATGTCTCCGGTATGCTTATTTTTATTAAAATATTCGAATAGCAAACGATTGCGTAATCGTTTGCTATTTTTATATTAAGCGTATGGAGCTTGTCAATAAATTCTTGACCGATAAGAAAAAAATCATATTTATCAAACGGTTAAGACAATAAAGCCATGAAAATATGGTGTAATTTAACTACAAAAAATCAAGCAGCTGAATTATAAGGATTTTTCTGTATAAAAAGACTTCTTACAAGCTCTATTCTCAACCTTAAAACGAGTTTTTCGTCTAAAACCGAGCAGTGACTTCAAAAAGCTGAAAGTAAAATACACAGAAAATAACAAGAAATCGGAGCTATTTTGCAGAAACAGCAGCTACCGACGAACGAACCACCAAGTTCGGCTCTAACATAATCATTTTGCCTTCTTGACGAGGATTCTCAATCCGCTCAATCATAGTGCTGATCGCTAATTCGGCTAACCGCTCTTTGGGCTGATTGATGGTGGTTAGCGGCGGACTAAAATAAGCAGAATACATACAATTATCATAGCCGATGATAGACAATTGCTGTGGAATTTTAACACCAGATAATTGTGCTTCACTCATAGCCCCCATCGCCATGGCGTCATTACCAACAAACACCGCGCTAGGTAAATTCTGACAAGATAATAATTGGCGCATCCCTAATTTACCGCCTTCAAATTCGAAGTCAGATTCAATCACCCAGTCGTCTTGAATGGCCAGATTTGCTTGTTCCATGGCTTCAATAAAACCGTCTAAACGCTGCTTCGCCGGCAGCTTTTCTAACGGACCACCAATGTATGCGATGCGTTTATGGCCTTGTTCAATTAGATGCTGAATCGCCAAATGCGCGCCTTTCACCGAGTTATCTTGTATACGATCCACATAATCGTCAGATGGACCCCAATCCATGACAACCATAGGCAAATTACGCTGTCCGATCAAAGAGCTAAACAGCGAATCATCATAGGCGGAACACATAACCAAAATGCCATCAACACGTTTTTGCGTCAGCATTCTCAGGTAGGAATTGGTTTTTTCGAGTTCGCCATCGGTATTACAAAGCACAAGGTTGTAACCTTCTCGGTAACAGCACTTCTCGACTTCATTGACCAATTCGGCAAAAAAAGGATTCAAAGTAGTGGTGACTAACATGCCAAGGCTTTTGGTATTCTTTACCTTTAAACTGCGTGCTACGGCGCTAGGAGCATAGTTCAGCTCTTCGGCGGCTTGCAAAACTCGTTCTTGCGTCGTCTTGGCTACAAAACGCGTTTTATTCAAAACATGAGATACGGTAGTTGTCGATACACCAGCCCGTAACGCAACGTCTTTGATTGTCGCAGACAAACTTACACTCCCCTTTCATGAATCGTTTTGATTGAATTGTTTAGCCGCCAAGTTTTCCAAACAATGATAAATAGATCAAGCGCTTACCGCTCGTCTTTATCAGGAAAACAACTACTTAGAATCCAATACCATTTCAGGAAGTATACTTAACGACATCGATAAAATGCATCAAGAGTTTTTTCTAATGTCTGATTTGCCTATTTTACTGGGCACTATTTTTTTGAAAAATAGCTCTTATGAGTCTTTACCCATCCGCGACGAAACTCGATATTCACCCGGCGTCATACCCAAGTTTTTGCGTGACACTGTGTACATGTATTGCACCGATGGATAACCACAGGTTCGGGCTATTTCATCGAACGGCAAATTGGTTGAAGTGATCAATTCACAAGCTCGGTAAAACTTGGTCATGTGCAGTTGTTCGTGCATTGAGCAGCCAATTTCGTCGATAAAGCGGGTTTCTAGGTTAGTTCTTGATATACCAATGTAATCCACTACTTGCGCCACTTTCACTCCTCGGCACGCATTGTGACGAATAAAATGCATGGCTTGAATGACATAAGGATCGTGCAAAGCACGATAATCAGACGATTGTCTTTCGGTAATGCCAATTGGATCTACCACTACCAGTGAGTCTTCAACGGAAAAACCTAACAACATACGATGCAGCATTTTTGCCGCTTCATAACCCATTTGCTTACTTCCTTGTTCAACAGAAGACAAAGCAGTTCGGTTTAAGTATCTCGCCATGCTTTCGTTATCGATCCCAACAATGGCAACTTGTTCCGGCACGAGGATATTCAGATGATCACAGACTTGTAATAAATGACGTGCGCGGGAATCCGTGACGGCAATAATGCCAATGGGTTTAGGAAGATCAGTCAACCATGTTTCTAGCTCGTGTTGAGCAGTTTCCCAGATTTCAGCCGATGTGCAGAAACCTTGATGGACATGAGGTTCAAATCCGTCAGAGCGAACTTGCTCCACAAACGCATGCTCTCGCTCACTGGCCCAACGACTGTAAACCGTACTTGGTAAGCCATAAAAGGCAAACTGAGGCAGCCCTTTGCGTTTCAAATGCTGAAACGCACAACGCACTAATGCCGCGTTATCCGTCGCCACATAAGGCAAACGAGGGTAATCTTTTTTATGATGATAAGAACCACCAACTGCCACGGTAGGAATATTAGTATCTTTTAAGATTTCTTCGACTTCAGGGTTATCAAAATCGGCAATAATGCCGTCCCCTTTCCAATGCTTTAGCGCATCAAGGCGAGAGCGAAAATCATCTTCAAAGTAAACATCCCAGTCACATTGCGCGGCTTGTAAATATTCACCAATACCTTCAATGACTTGTCGGTCGTAAACCTTATTAGCATTGAACACCAGATTAAGTCGGTAGCGTTTTTCAAACATACAAAAGCGTCTCTAATTTTTATTTTTGCTGGCTCGATAATACTCGCTGAGAGTACATTAGTTCTAGAGAATGATAAAAATCAGAAAGGGAATAACAGAAATCGTAATGAAAGAAAGCCTGTAAAAAAGAGCGGTATCACAAGACACCGCTCTTGCTGATTAAAGTCCTTTTAATCTTTGATATAACGCCTGAAAACGCTCGCGTTTCTCAGCATATCGAGCGGCACCAGTCTGGTTCGGCAGATAACGCTTAATTAACGCCGGTTTCGTACACACTTCGCTTACTGTCTCTTGACCTTGATAACCTATCACCGCCAGTCGGGCAGCGCCCAGTGCTGGACCAACTTCACCACCTTCGCGATAATCCATTGGCACATTAAACACATCAGCCAACATCTGTAACCAATAAGTACTTTTCGCACCACCGCCAATCACATCAATGCTTTCGCTAATATTTTGCGCGGACCGTACTGCATCTAAGCCATCCAGCAAAGCAAAGGTAACACCTTCCAGTACTGCATGAACAAGATCCGCTGCGGTGGTTTCATGGGTCATGCCCCAAAAGACGCCTTTCGCATTAGGATCATTATGTGGTGTTCTCTCTCCACTTAAATACGGCAAAAAAGTGAGATTATTGTCGTGATCTATTCGATTTTCAGCCGCTAATAAAGCGGCTTCTACACTGCTAAACTGAGCTAATTTCGTCACCCAATTAATACAACTCGCGGCGCTCAACATCACCGACATAGTGTGCCAAGTATTAGGAATAGCATGTCCAAAACTGTGCAAAGCGGCGGCTGGATTGGCCGTAAAACCATCACTTACTGCAAAAATAACTCCTGATGTACCAAGCGACAACATGGTTTGCTCAGGCGATATAATCCCCATACCCACAGCGCCAGCGGCGTTGTCGCCACCACCCGCCACAACAGGAACAATCGGCATAGACCAGTGTTTTGCTAAATCGTCATAAATCACACCAGTGATTTGAGATCCTTCAAATACGTTTGGCATTTGCTCTGCCGTTAATCCTGTGGCGCTCAACATGGTGTCACTCCAAGAGCGTTGTTCCATGTTTAGCCATAAGGTGCCAGAGGCATCGGATACATCGGTCGCAAACTCGCCCGTCATGCGAAAGCACAGGTAATCTTTTGGCAACAGCACTTTCGCGATTTGCCCAAAAATCTCTGGCTCATGCTGTTTGACCCAAAGCAATTTAGGCGCGGTAAAACCTGGCATCACTAAGTTACCAGTAATTGCCTGCACTTCTGGGCAGCGCCTTTGCAATAACAAACATTCTTCGTGGGAACGACCGTCATTCCATAAAATCGCAGGTCTTAATACATCGCCTTTTTTATCCAATAATGTAGCGCCATGCATCTGGCCTGATAAGCCAATGGCTTTAACGCCCTGCAAATCATGCTCTGCCGCTAACTGCAACATGGCTAAGTCCGTGGCTTGCCACCAGTCTTCTGGGCTTTGCTCAGACCATAAATCAAACGGGCGAGATACTGACAAAGGCGATGAGCAGCTTGCTACGACGTTTCCGTCTTGCGCCATTAAAATCACTTTGACACCTGAGGTGCCGAGGTCGATGCCGATATACATTAAAAAATATCCTTCATTTTGTTAATCGTCATGATTATTGCTAAACAACTTCTGTGGATCTTGTAGGTCAGATGAGCCGAGGAACGAAGGCGTGATCTGACAGTTAACGGTATACGTAACATCTCACGCCTGATCACGGTCGTACCTCCCTCATCAGGCCTACAAAACCTATTCAAGCTTCGCACACGAAGTTTTACTGTGCTTTCTTGGTTTTCACATCCAGCCAAACGGCGAGTAATAAAATCATGCCTTTGACGATTAATTGCCAAAAAGTCGGCACATCGAGCATGCTCATGCCGTTGTCTAAACTCGCCATAATTAGCGCGCCCATGATGGCACCGAATACGGCACCAACGCCGCCTGCCAAACTGGTTCCGCCGATGACACAGGCAGCAATGGCATCCAGCTCTGCCATATTTCCGGCCGCAGGAGAACCCGCACCAAGTCGAGATGTCAGTATCAAAGCCGCGACAGCGACCATCATGCCGTTAAAGCCAAACACCAACATTTTGGTCCGCTCAACGTTCACGCCAGACATGCGAGTCGCTTCGATATTGCCACCAATGGCATAGACACGACGACCAAACGCCGTACGCTTGGCCACATAAGTGGCAATAAGGATTAATCCTCCCATGATCAAAATGGGCGTTGGGATACCTCGATAACTTTCTAAGGCATAGAGCAAAACGAGTAAGACAGCGACCGCGACAAAAGCTTTTGCGTATTCAAACTTTGCCGCTTTATTTTCAACACCGTGTTGTTTTCTTGCCTTACGTCGAGCATAAACTTTTGCCACCAAACCTAAGCACAACAAGCCAACAACACTAATGCCCCAACCGGAAGGAATATAGCTTTGACCAATGATCGCCAGTGAACTAGACGTTGGAGCAACCGTGGCACCGTCAGTCAAACCCACCAAAATACCGCGAAACGCCAACATTCCCGCCAAGGTAACAATGAAAGATGGCACGCGTTGATATGCCACCCACCAGCCATTAAACAAGCCTAAAACCAAACCTGCGACGACGGTTACTAACACGGTAAGTAAAATCGGAAAGTTAAACCAAACATCCAAAATCGCTGCAATCCCACCCAATAGGCCCATCATAGAGCCAACCGACAAATCGATTTCAGCACTAATGATGACAAAAACCATACCAATGGCGAGCACACCCACTATGGCTGTTTGACGAATTAAGTTCGAAATATTCCGTGGCGAAATAAACGCACCATCTGTCGCAATAGAAAAGAAGACGACAATCAGCAGCATCGCCGCTAACATCGCAAACAGTTGTAATTGACTGGTTTTTATTGTTTTAAACATTTGCTACACCTTCTTTGATCGCGCAGTTCATAATCATTTCTTGGGTCAAACCTTGATGGTCAAATTGCCCTTTCAAGCGCCCTTCATGCATCACTAATACTCGGTCACTGATACCAATCACTTCGGACAATTCAGACGACACCATGATGATCGACATGCCTTGTTTGACGAGGGCAAACATCAGTTTATAAATCTCATATTTTGCGCCCACGTCGATGCCGCGAGTTGGCTCATCGAGAATCAAAATTTTCGGATGGGTTAATAAACATTTGGCGATAATGGCTTTTTGTTGGTTGCCACCGCTGAGGTTTTTAATCGACAAATCAGCGGACGCGGTTTTGACTTTTAGCTGCTCAATATAATCGTCGATGTCATTACTTTCTTTGTCTTCATTCACCGCACCAAACCAAGAAGAGTATTTCCCCAACACGGATAAAGTAATATTGCGGCCAACATTCATAATGGGCACGATACCGTGACGTTTTCGATCTTCTGGCACCATGGCAATGCCTGCTTCTAACGCCACCCGCTGAGAACGAATGTTGACGATTCGCCCTTCTAGCTCGATCTCTGCTTCATAGTCACCATCGTAAGAACCATAAAGACACTGCATCAGCTCGGTACGGCCAGAACCAATTAAGCCCGAGATGCCGAGAATTTCCCCATGGCGTAATTCAAAACTGACATCTTCGACTTGCGCTCGGGTCGCGCCAGCTTGTTTGGCGGTGGCGTGTTTGACACGTAAAACCACCTCGCCAATGTCATGTTCTTCTCTTGGAAAAAGCTCGTCTAGCTCTCGCCCAACCATCATGCTGATGATGTCATTTTGTGTCAGCTGAGCCGCTGCTTTGGTATCAATATGGTCACCATCACGAATCACGGTGACCCAATCAGACAAGGCCAATACTTCATCCAATTTATGAGAAATATAAATGCACGCAATACCTTGCTGTTTCAATTCGCTGACGATGTTCAATAGAATGTCGATTTCCGTTGTCGTCAAAGACGAAGTCGGTTCATCAAGAATCAGCAGCTTGACGTTTTTATTCAGCGCCTTGGCAATCTCGACCAATTGCTGCTGACCCACACCAAGATCACGTATTGGCGTATCGGGCAATACGTCTAGTTTCACTCGCGCTAATAATTCCGACGTACGACGATGCATTTCCTCGTCATTGAGTCGTGCAAAAGAACCAAGCTCATTACCAAGAAAAATATTTTCCATCACCGACAATTCTTTAACGAGCGCCAATTCCTGATGAATGATGACGATGCCCAGCGCTTCGGTATCTCGGATTGTCGATGCTCTTACAAGATTACCTTCAAAGAAGATTTCTCCTTCGTAAGAACCAAACGGCCATACGCCGCTTAACACCTTCATCAAGGTCGATTTACCCGAACCATTTTCACCGCAGATAGACAAGACTTCACCACGATCAAGCTGAATGCTCACGCCATTCAAGGCACGAACACCCGAAAAGCTTTTTACAATGGAACGCATGTCCAATAATGTTTGCTTCATATTTACACCCTTATGAAAAGCAAATGGCGCTCAATTGAGCGCCATACATTAGGAAAACTAAGGATTGTAAACATCATTACGAGAATGGAATCCGTCAGCAATGACAGTTGAATCTAGGTTGTCTTTGGTAACCGAAATCGGCGTTAACAACACGGCATCCACATCTTTTTTGCCGTTGTTAACAGAGCCATTCACCTTGATTTTTTCACCACGAGCTAGCTTAACCGCCATTTCAGCACTGGTTTTTGCCAGTTTCGAAATCGGTTTGTAAACCGTCATAGTCTGTGTGCCAGCAACAATACGACGCACTGATGCTAAATCAGCATCTTGACCAGAAATCACCACTTTACCACTCAAACCTTGTGCAGCTAGTGCTTGGATCGCACCACCAGCGGTAGAATCGTTAGACGCTACAACCGCATCAATTTTATTAGCATTGGCAGTAAGACCATTTTCCATAATATTTAACGCAGCCTCAGCAGACCAACCCATTGCCCACTGGTCACCGACTATATTGATCTTCTTCGAATCAATCGCAGGTTGCAGTACGTTCATTTGGCCTTGACGGAACATCTTCGCGTTGTTATCTGTTGGCGACCCTCCCATCAAAAAATAATTACCTTTTGGTTTACGCTTCAGTAAAGCTTCGGCCTGCATTTCACCCACACGAATATTGTCAAAAGACACATATAAATCGATGTCGGCGAATTTAATCAATCGGTCGTAGGCCAGTACTTTAATACCTTCAGCTTTGGCTTCTGCCAAAACATTACCGAGTACTTCACCGTTTTCTGGCACAATAACTAACACATCGACACCACGGGAAATCATGTTTTCAATTTGAGAGATTTGTGTATTTGCATCACCATTGGCAGATTGTGTGTAAACCTTAGCGCCCATAGATTCGGCCGCTTCAGTAAACAAATCTCGGTCTTTCTGCCAGCGCTCTAATCGTAAGTCAGACATCAACAAACCGATTTTCTCACCCGCCGCCAATGCAGGAAGAGATGTTGCTGCACAGAGTGTTGCCAGCAAACTTATGGAAAGGATTTTTTTCATCTTTTCATTCCTTGTTATTTTTATTAAAAGTGAACGATCTCCTGATGGAGTGAGACGAATGTAAATCGACGCTTTAATAAGCGGTATTATCTTTTTTTGTTTCCGTTTAGCGTTTTTACAAAAAAGCCCTTTGGACGCTAATCCAAAGGGCTTTGATGATACATAAGAGCAGCTTTTGAACGAGCTAACTAAAACTCTTCTTCAATTTGGTTAATAAAGATAAGCACTAAAAACAACACGACAATAAAACGAAACGCAGAAGCTTGCCCATTCCAAATCTGCGACTGCCACATTAAGAACCATTCTGCGCCAATGGTCATAAATCCGGTAAACCAAAGCAACACACCAAGTGCTAAACCAAAATTTGCCAGTGCTTTTGCAGCATTAAACTGTTTTTTATCTAATTTTCTCTTTTGCCACATATTCCATGCACTCAACGCACACAAAATACCAACTAAAGCTTCAGTCAAGATAATTAACCAATAAAATCCGTGATGCAAAACAGGTTCATCGACTGAACGATATTTTAACTCATTCCACTCAAACGTCGTGTCCATGGTTAATACATGCTGCACAAAAGCAAAGTTAGACCCGTAATCCACAACATTATTAAAAGCCACCACCCCTGCGAACAGAGCAACACAGCCAACTAACACGATTTTGATTGTTCTTAAATGATTCATCTGATCCTATCCTTTTGAGATGATTGATATATTATTTGTTAAAGCGAAAGAATCTATATCAAAGCTATGAAGAGTAAGCAAATATTGAATTTAGCCGTAGCTGTTTCGCTGAATACAAACGGATATACGATAATAAGTACTCCGCCTCTTGCCCATCGTCTACAGATACATCACTATTTAGAGCCTATCTAAAATACCGTTTAGATCACGATTGTTAACAAGAAAGCGTTAAGCAAAGCACACCTACATGACACAAGGACGCTAAGAACTACAATGAATCTACTCAAAAAATACACTGGTTGGTTTGTGCTTGGCACCTTGGTTTTTTATCTCTTATCTGTTGCTCACTTCATCCCTGTGTTACTTCCTACCTTATTAGCGTGGGGGGCTAATATCGCCATGTGGCATACTTTAGCGCCAAGCGCGAAACGTCAAGTCACTTGGCTAATGGCAATAGGAATAGCAGCATTGCTGTTCGCAGGGTCAAAAGGCACATGGATGACTTGGCAGCAGGTTTTTGCAGTGAACCTGCCGATGTTGGCCATGTTTGTTGCCGTTTCATTTTTAGATTTAACCAACTCGACAGATGAAAAACGCCCTTTACCAAAAGGCTTCAGTGCCATATTCAACACGGCTATTGGCGTTCAAGTATTAGGCGCTGTGATTAATCTATCGGTGATTATGGTGTTCGCAGATCGCATGAAGGGAATAATCAAATTAAGTCCAGTACAACAATTTATACTGACTCGTAATTTTTCTGCTGCGGCTTGGTGGTCACCCTTCTTCGTGGCAACGGGTGTAGCTATAATCTATGCACCAGGCATGCAGTGGCAAAAAACACTTATTCCAGGCATTGCAATGGGATTAGTTGCCATCATTTTTTCCAGTATCGAGGCGTATAAACGTACAAAAGGCGATTTCAACGGCTATCCAATTCGCCGTGAAAGTCTTTTTATTCCTATGTTTTTAGCTTCGAGCGTTATATTTTTTCACTTTATTTGGCCCAATATCAGCATACTAGTACTTATCTGCCTTTTGGCGCCAAGCGCGACTCTGTTACTAATGCGCACTGCCTCTAGAAAAGCAAGCCTACTGCATTTCGTGAACCACAAGCTGCCACAGATCGGCAGTCAATTTGCTCTATTTCTCGCGGCGGGAATATTTTCAAATGGCATTAGCGCGATAATATTGAGTTATCCAGAGTTCTTTAATTTAGAAAGCTTTACGTTTAGCCCGCTGCTCTTTTCATTTGTTCTCGCGGCTATGATCGCCGTTGGTATAATAGGCATTCACCCTGTGGTGAGTATAGCGATTGTTAGCCCAATGCTGCTGCCACTGCATCCAGATCCTACTCAATTAGGCTTTTTATTCTTAAGCGCTTGGGCTATTTCCGCAGGCAGTAGTGGATTAACGGGGCTGGGATTATTAATGACTAGCCGCTATCAAATACCAACCAAGACTATAGTCACTAACAGTATCTACTACGCTATTTTTATGTGGCTACTGTGCTCACTTGTGAATGGATTTTTCTTGTAAAAAGTCTTGTAGAAAGAGCTATAGGTAACTGATATACCCCTTGATTTAACGGTAAAAGAGTCTTATAAAATTTTGCCTTTTTGACCAATACGTCTAAGGTGTGAAGTACTTTGATGAGATATTTAAAACCTAAATTGAGGTTTAACGACCAAGCAATAAACTAAAAAATAGATCGAAGCTTTAATCAGGAAAATTTTAGTGTTGGCTGGAATATAAAATAAGAACTGGCTTTGCTTGAAGTTTTTTGAAATGGTTGTGGGAGCACTTGTGTGAACTTAAAAGTGAACCTGCGAATTTTGAAATGGTTGCGGGAGCACTTGTTTGAACTTAAAGGTGAACATACGAATTTTGAAATGGTTGCGGGAGCAGGATTCGAACCTACGACCTTCGGGTTATGAGCCCGACGAGCTACCAGACTGCTCCATCCCGCGACAAGTTAAACTATTGATATAGCTTACTTTTTGGTAATTTATTTCTGAATATTTGTATGACCAAATCTGATATTTGGTTGCGGGAGCAGGATTCGAACCTACGACCTTCGGGTTATGAGCCCGACGAGCTACCAGACTGCTCCATCCCGCGACAAATTAAGCTATCAATTTATATAGCTTATATATAGAAATTAAAGATAAATCATGTTGCCAAAATAATACTATAAATTGGTTGCGGGAGCCTTTTCTTAATTAAAAAGTGAACCAACGACCTTTTAAAAATGGTTGCGGGAGCCGGATTCGAACCAACGACCTTCGGGTTATGAGCCCGACGAGCTACCAGACTGCTCCATCCCGCGCCATGCTAAACTATTGATACAGTTTAGATTTTATCTTTTAATGCTGAGGAAATTATGTGACTAAATTAATATGAATGGTTGCAGGAGCCTTTTCTTAATTAAAAAGTGAACCAACGACCTTTTCAAAATGGTTGCGGGAGCCGGATTCGAACCAACGACCTTCGGGTTATGAGCCCGACGAGCTACCAGACTGCTCCATCCCGCGACAAATTAACTTTCTTTACATCACTAACAACTTCATTCGATTAGTTTTGGCTGGAGCCCTTTTCTTAATTAAAAAGTGAACCAACGACCTATTGTTTTAAAACGGTTGCAGGAGCCCTTTTCTTATTTAAAAAGTGAACCAACGACCTTTTTTAAAATGGTTGCGGGAGCCGGATTCGAACCAACGACCTTCGGGTTATGAGCCCGACGAGCTACCAGACTGCTCCATCCCGCGACTAATCATCGTTAACAACAATCATTCATCAATTCTTGTTGGTTAAGCTAATTCGCTCAACCCTTGCCAACGAGGTGCGTATTATAGGTAGATTAATCTAAGAGTCAAGCTCTGCAAGAGAACTAGATAGGATTAGTTGAAAAAAACTCTTTCTGCCTCATTATCTACCTATACCAAACAGACTCAGCCTCTAATTAGATATAGAGAAGCTTAAATACTTGTATCCTACGCTACCACAAGGTAAAAGGTAGCCATCCAATATTTTCGACCAATAGGTTAGGAGCCAATCATGCCCAGCAATATTGAAGCCATTCTGAAAAAATCAGCAATCCCCACTGAAGCCGATGCCCTACCCGGTAGAAGTACGCCTTTAAAAATTTCAGGTATACACGTTGTCAACAATGAACCGTTTGTCCGCTCTGAAAAACCTAATGAATCCGAGGTTATTCTTGGAATGGGTTGTTTCTGGGGTGCCGAGCGCAAACTATGGAATACTCCCGGCGTTATCGTCACTTCTGTTGGTTATGCTGGCGGCTTTACACCCAACCCAACTTATGAAGAAGTTTGCTCAGGACAAACAGGACATAGCGAAGTCGTACAAGTTGTGTTTGATACCTCTATTATCTCGCTAGAGGGCGTGCTTAAGGTTTTCTGGGAAAACCACGACCCAACTCAAGGCATGCGCCAAGGCAACGACATAGGCAGTCAATATCGCTCTGTTATCTATACAACCAATGATAAAGATATGCCAATTATTGAAGCTAGTAAGGCTGCATTCCAAAAAGAATTACTTACTGCAGGTCACGGCATGATCACCACAGAAATCGAACCGCTTGAAACTTATTACTTCGCTGAAGAATATCATCAGCAGTATCTTCATAAAAATCCGAACGGTTACTGCGGACTAGCTGGAACTGGCGTGAGCTGCCCTATCGGCTTAGGCGTATAGTTTTTAAGTAATTGAAATAATCACTTTCTAAATTGAATAAGTTACAGAAACGAAAAGGCCGAATCGCAAAACGATTCGGCCTTTTTAGTAGCGTCTATTTCAAAGAAAAGTTAGCCATCAATGTTGATGTTGTACTCTTGATCGTTGTAGATGACTTTGATGGAGTCAGCAGCAGTAACACTGCCACTTCCATTTGAATCAAAGTTAGAACCAGAACCAAATGTAGCGACATCGCTGCCATCCACTTTTACATGTTTATCCGTAACAGTAACATGAGCTGACAAGAAGCTCGCAATCGCATCTGCGGACGCATCAGCACCTGGGTCACCAGCTACGCCAGTCAGAAGATCTGTTAAATCTAGCGCATCGTCCTTAGCATTGAAGTCTGTAATGGTATCGATCGAAGCATTATTTAACACGAACAAATCAGCTCCTGCCCCACCAGTTAAGGTATCATTACCTGACCCACCGATTAGAACATCATTATCATCGCCGCCAAGTAACGAATCATCACCAGCGCCACCAATTAAGATGTCATTGCCTGCTCCACCAGAAAGGTAATCATTACCACTTCCGCCATCTAACAAGTCATTACCAGAACCTCCATAAAGCTCATCGCTTCCTGCTCCGCCGCTTATGCTGTCGTTGCCACTTCCACCATCTATCCAATCATTACCATCATCACCAGTAAGAAGGTCGTTACCGCCCCTACCATATATAGTATCGTTCCCGCCGTTACCATGGATAGTATCATTGCCACTCTTCAATAAACTAGAGTCGCCACCATAAAGGGTATTACTCCAACCACCATCATTCCAATTTGTATTAAATATATTTCCATCATAACCAGCTCCTGTTTGTATTGAAGAGGTTCCTGCATATACTTGATCAACCAAATGGCTCATATCTTCAAAAGTAGTATCACTTGACTCAGTAACCGTACTACCTGTTCCATTTACAGTAATATTGATGGTGTTAAGAACAGAATCGCCGTCGTTATCAATCACTGTATATTGATAGCTCACAACTTTAGAGTGCCCTTTTCCTAAAGAACCAATAAGTGCAGCACTGGCAGTAAAGACATAGCTTCCATTTGAGTTAGTAACAAAGGTTCCATTGTTGTTACTGGTCGTATTTTCTATCACTTTATCTAAGCCATCCGCACCAGCATCTATTTCAAGCATACCTGACATGGAACTCGTTAAGACTGAGCCAATAGGCTCAACATGAGCAGCTATATTATAGGTGACTGTTTTATTTTCAGGTGTTGTAACAGTATTTGTTATAGCGCCATCCACCAAGAAACCATCAAGGTAAACATTATAACTAACACCACCGACAATAATTGTCTTACTGCTATTTTCTAGCGTTAAAACATCTCCGCTGTTAGTCGTGTTATTCGCCGTTTCATTAATAGTTAACAATGATGATAGATTTACTGTGACTTGCTTGCCACCAATGGTCAAGGTGACATCCACATTAAAGTTTGAGTGCGAAAATGAATCCTCACTCTGAGAAGTCGCATTATTTCTATGGGTAATCGAAGCGACAATTACCTCATCATCAATTGAAACATTGCTATGTGCAACCGATTCACTAACGACAACACTACTATATATGCTATCCGAGTCAGATGTTTTCCCCCAAATTATCGCATCCTGATATGAATCATTGTCTGTGTTATTAAACTGCATCCCATCAGAGTTATTATTACCATTGCGATCGTAATAATAAGAAGAAGAAAAACCAGCAGCCAAATTACTAACAGAGTAGGAATCCACCCCTTCTAAATTAAACGTCGCATTCATTGTTACAGCACTAGGTGAATCGTCTTCAATAGACACAGTAACTGTTTGTGTCGTTACAGCTAATCCATCACCCACTTTAATCTCGAACGGCACAGAAACAGTGTCTTCCTCACCAGCCGAAGGTTGATCTAGAGCTCCTTCCAACGTCACGCTATAAGAGCCTTTTCCTGAACTATCAAGATCTCCGTTCAATGTAACGACCAAAATGGTTTTGTCTCCAGCTGATCCTGTTAACGTATGACCATCATCGCTCAACGTCCAAGTCAGCTCCACTCCACCTGATTTCAATTGTATATCTTCGTTCGGTAGAACTAACGATACCGGTAAATTATCACTCTCATGAACAAAGAACTTACCTGATGTGGTTGCGCTATTTGTCGTATCCGGATTCCCTAGATTATCAGGGTTGCCATTAACCAAACCTTCTTCCGATACAGAAACTGCGGTATGAATTGTCGCGCTATCCGTACCAGTATCAGAAGTATTGCCATACCTATCACTAAGTGTCGCACTGACATTGATATCTTTGCCTTCCCCAGGGTTCGCAAATGTTGTCGCCACAAACCCCGCTGCAATAGAGGCCGCATTCAATACGATACTAGTACTTGTTGTTCCATTACTTACCGTAATCGTATTACCAACCACTGCACCTTCTGGCAAAGTCACTTTTACATCAATTGCACCATTCAATTCATCAGCACTAATCACGCCATCATTATTCGAATCTTCGGTAATTTCAACAGTGGGAGCTTCACTAGCAACACCAGCTAATTCAAGCTTAACTGTAGTGGTTGCACTATCTCCATCACTATCGATAGCCGCTATTGTAAACTGAATATCTTTAGCTATATTCTGATATTGCAGAACATCCCAAGCGCCTGTTTTTTCACTTAACTTAACTTCAAATACTTTATGATCATCAGTATCTTTCGCTGTAAGGGTATGGCCATCATCACTAAAAGTAACGGTATAACCTAAATCATCGACCAAGCCAGTTAATTTGAAATCACTAATACCATCAGCTGAGCTTGCGGTTACTTGACCAGTTGCACTTGCGATAGGCTGAGCAGAATCGACCCCGATAAAAGAAATAGACTGTATAGCAAAATCACTATTAGTCGCATTATTGGAGTTCGTTCCGTTATCAACTGCAATGAAATGCACCTCATCAAAACCGCCCGGAATTGAGGTTAAATCTGTCGTCAAATGACCACCTAATGAATCCGCAGTAAAGTTAGTCGTAGAACCCACTTCTTTACCATCACGATAAAATACTGCTTTTGCAATTTCATTCGCTGCATCACCTTGTTCACCACTGATGAAAAGAGAACTTAATTGCGCATTAATACCAAATGCTAAATGTCCAGGCTCAAGTTTAAATACAATCTCTTCCGATTGACCATTTCGAATAGAAATTTCACTTGCTAGCTCGTCAATAGAAGATGAGGCTTCAGGACTATAAACAGACAGACCACGATAATCTGTTTGGAAGACTTGCGCCTGGGTTAGGTTGCCATTTGTATCAAACCCAATAGCTTGAATGGTAAACCCATCAGCTTGATATATAGATCCATTAACAGTATGTCCTGAGTTCGCAGAATCGGAAGGGCTCCATGCCGCACCAGTTACCGCGAAGCTATAACTACCAGTGACAACTTGAGTTACGCCTTGCGTCGAGACATGGTAACCCTCTGCCGGCTCATTTTGAGAAATAGTGACACCGTCATCTTCAAATTTAAGATGTGAACCAAGATCAACCTCAACATAACCCAAATCTCCTGCTGACGTATTACTGTCTCCATCTGCAGCTGTTATAGCTAATTTAACACCCAAATCTTTCAATGAAACCTGTTCATCAGAGCTGTTCGTATCAGGGTGTGAAACTGCTTGATATTGGATCATAGAGACCTTGCCATCACCATCAACAGTAACTTCGAATACCTTCGTTCCACTTTCTGTCAAACCAACTAATTTACCGCCATCTAATGACAAACTAATCTCTTCACCCGTCCTGGATACAGTAAAGCCAGTGGCAACTGAAGATTCTGCAAGCTTAATTTCATAAGCAACATCACCACGGCCATCCGTACCGTAACCGATATCGAACACTTTAGAAAAATCAGTCGTAGTAGCAGAAACAGAATTCTCAGCAACTAGATCTGAGTCATCCGTAAGCACATTAAGTTTAGCAAGGGCTTCATTATTAACAGTAATAGTTGGAACTGTATCAGTATCAACAAATTCAGCTGCATAAGATCCAACAGCAGTACTGCCGCCTACTTTCTCTGTCGTTATAGCTTCCGCTCTAATAGTGAACGCATCAGAATTTTGCGGCACAGTCATTTTTAACTGAATTCCGGTTAAATCTTTTCCATCCGGATTACTAATAACCCAACCTGTATCACCAAGAGTAAGAGTAACGCCTGCACGCGCTCCAACAAGCTCAACATCAACACCATCAGGAATACCAGAGAGCGTAATACCAGAAAGTGTTTCACTACCATCCGTATCAGTAAGTTCAGCAGATACATCAACCAAAAACTCTTGGCTAGTAGCTATTGTTTCAATTGTTGTGTCATCTTGATTAGGGCCGTCAAGTGTACCATTACCATAGATAACACCTTCTATTTGATTGCTGCCACTAATCAATGTTTGGTTATCATATTTAACAACAATACTGTCGATAGTATTAAAATTACCATTTCTATTATTTGGACCGAAACTTACATCAAAACCTGTAGTATCACCTGATAAGAAAATATAATCCTTCATTGCATCAGGACTCTGCTGAGAAACAGATCCACCTAATACAGAATTAAGATCTCTAAACTCCTCACGCCCATTCCAATCAGACTGTGTATAGAACCAACCGCTATCTGGATGAACGACAAATATATCAGCGTAACTTGAAGACCCATGAGGATTGCCATCCCCGTAATACTCTACTACGCCAGGATGTTCAGAGTCTGGGTTTGCAATTTCTGGTACTGAATCACCTTTAGTCAACCACACACGAACGCCATCACCAATTTTGATAATTTGGCCGTTTTGAACATCAAAACCACCTGGTTGACCACTACCACCGTTAACTTGAGTAATGCCACCAGTATTAGAGCCTTCATTCGATTCTGAAGCCGTTATAGTAAGCTCGACCTTAGGTGCATCAGCAACTGGAACGACATTAATATCCAAATCCGCACTTTCGCCTGTAGATGTTGTATAGCTAACCGTCGGAACATCACCAGACCAATCAGCAGCTGGCACAAATTCATAAGAACCATCTGCTCGAAGTGTTAACGAACCGATGTCTTTATCCGAATCATCACCAGAACCTTTGACTACAACCGTGTCACCAGCTTGATAAGTAACATTATTTATAGAATACGTTGCAACAGTAAAAGCACTATCTACATCTGAATCATTAGACAGAACGCCGTTTGCCGCATTTACAGAAAGAGTTGTATCTTCATTAGTCAATCCTTTATCGCTAACAGTCACTGTCACATCATCAACAGCTGTAACCTCAATAGACAAGGTGGAAGTAACATCCGTACCAGAGCCATTAGTAACAGTATATGAAATGTCAGGCACAGAACCGTTATAATCTTGTTCAGGGATGAAGCTATAACCACCATCAGCAGAAAGAGTAAAGGTACCAACACCAGAAATAGTAGCTATCTTAGAATCGGAATCCGTCAGACTATAAGTCTGCCCATTCACAGTAAAAGAGCTGACTGAGACCGTAAAAATGCTAGCTAGATTAGTAACATTATTAAGCACATTACCTGATGTCACATGATCTTCAGCAGTGGAAACATTTTCATCACCGTCAGAGAAATCATTGTCAATGATACCAATTGTTGCGGAATCAGAGGCAACAACACCATCTACCCCCTTGATAGCTAATTTGAAATGCTCTACCCCTTCAACAATGGCATCATCAACTATTGGGATGCTGATATTTATAGAAATCACACCAGCAGGGATGGTCACATTTCCATTTTCAGTTATAGATAACATCACCGTATCACCAGATGAATTAACATAACTAGCAGTCATATTCTGAAGATCAACATCATCAGCACTTGCAGCGCTATCGAAGGTAGGTAATAACTTGATCGTCACATCAGAACTTGTAGCTTGAGTCAGAGTGACAATAAATTCAGCATTATCACCCTCTATTGGAGCGCCATTATCATTTATATAAGCGATAGTTAAAGTATCAAATTTCGCACTGTCTGTTCCCGGTTCAGAAACATTACCGGCTTTATCAGTAACAGTTGCATCAACTACCAAGGTAGAACCATCTTTAAGACGATCAAACTCAAACTGCACTTTTCCAGCCGTTATTTGCTCCTCCGTCAATACCATAGGCTCTTGCCCAGTTACGGTTAAAGTATCACCAGCAACTGCACCTGTTGGCAAACCTATCTCGACATTTACTTTACCTACTAGTTCAGCATTACTAATTACACCATCGTTATTAACATCTTCCGTGATTGTAACGGTTGGAGCTTCTGTAGCTGTTATATCAACAGTTGCAGTATCAGCACCTATTGCAGATTGATTACCATGAGCATCTGTCTGGAAGGCAGATACGGTTATGGCATCTCCGTCCATGACATTTTCAGTCCATGCTATAACTCCATCACTATAACTAAACGAAATTTGAGGAGTGCCGTTCTCATCAACTAAATCACTATTAACATTCAGAGACAAAGAAACTGTACGTTCCTGACCATCACCATTAGCAATAGTAAGAGTAACAACACCTCCAAGCTGCAACTTCTCACCATTTACAGCCACCTCAACTTGAACGTTATCATCACCCAATTCAGCTTTACTAATAAATTCATCATTATCAACATCGTCAATAATAGACACCTTTGGCGTATCTAAGTCGTTGTCTATAATCGTCGCTGTGCCGCTCTCGCCGCCCACATTCAACGTGAACGTTTCATTCGCTTCGTCGATCGTGTCATCGGTCGTCGCGACCGTCGCCGTGAACTCGGTCACGCCCGCTGGCACTGTGATCTTGCCACTGTCCGCATCGTAAGTGACACCACCGCTGAACGTCACGTTCGACAGGTCTGTGTCGTAGTCGTCGCTGCCCGCTGTGCCGTTCGTCAAGCTGAAGTCGTACGTTTGATCCGAGGTGCTTTCATTGCTTAACGTCACGGTGAACACCGCGCCTTGACCTTCAATCACAGTGTCACCGTCCGCATTAACCGCCGTACTAACGATGCTCACCACTGGCGCATCTTGCGCGTCGTCGATGGTCACGGACGCGCTGCCGTTATCAGAAGACACGGTCGCATCCGCACCGCTCACGCTGTCGATGCTGACTGTGAAGGATTCTGCTCCTTCGTAGATGCCGTCATTGATGGTCGTGATGTCGAGGTCCGCAGTCGTTGAGCCCGCTGGGATCGTCACGCTCGCGACGCCTGTGAAGTCACTGCCGTCTGCCGCCACACCGCTGTAGGTGAAGTTCACGACAACCGCTTCATCAGCCTCTTGGTCGATGCTCACGGTGAAGCCT
>NZ_CP025532.1:1511370-1920270 GCF_018336955.1 Marinomonas sp. A3A | reverse complement strand
TTATCAGAAGACACGGTCGCATCCGCACCGCTCACGCTGTCGATGCTGACTGTGAAGGATTCTGCTCCTTCGTAGATGCCGTCATTGATGGTCGTGATGTCGAGGTCCGCAGTCGTTGAGCCCGCTGGGATCGTCACGCTCGCGACGCCTGTGAAGTCACTGCCGTCTGCCGCCACACCGCTGTAGGTGAAGTTCACGACAACCGCTTCATCAGCCTCTTGGTCGATGCTCACGGTGAAGCCTGCTACGTCACCTTCATCTACATTCGTTTGATCCGCCGCGATGCTCACCACTGGCGCGCTTTCGTTATCTATAATTGTAGCAGTCCCCGTCTGACCACCAACCGTAAGTGTAAATACTTCATTTGCTTCATAGATATTGTCATCGGTCGTCGCGACCGTCGCCGTGAACTCGGTCACGCCCGCTGGGACTGTGATCTTGCCACTGTCCGCATCGTAAGTGACACCACCGCTGAACGTCACGTTCGACAGGTCTGTGTCGTAGTCGTCGCTGCCCGCTGTGCCGTTCGTCAAGCTAAAATCGTAGGTCGTCGCACTGCTGCTTGCATTACTTAGACTTATAGTAAAGACGGCGCCTTCGCCTTCATCCACCGCGTCGCCATCCGCATTCACTGCAGAAGTTATATTATTAACAACGGGAGCATTATCATTATCTATGATGGTTGTTGTCGCTATGTCATTACCTATAACGCCATCAACACCAATAACTCTTACCGAAAAGTTTTCATTACTTTCTTGGATACCATCTACAATCGTTGGCACAGTAACATTTAAACTAGTTACACCTGCTGGTATTGTCACAGAACCATCGGAGCTAACAGTTAATGATTGAGTATCGCCATTGCTATCAACGTAACTAACTCCCATCGCGCCAATATCATCAGCACTCGCCGTTTCAAAAGAAGTTGTTAGTCGAATTGTGACATCACTTCCAGGCGCTTGACTTAAAGATATAATAAATTGAGCATCATCTCCTTCTTGTGTTGTTCCATTATCATCGATGCTAACGATTACATTTGTATCAACATCATAATTTCCCACAGCATTAGCAGTGAAGCTATTTCCAAATTCATCTGAGCCAGTAACACTAGCAACGATGCTACTATCTGCCGCCAAATCAGATCCATTCACTTCAATGCTATAAACCAAAACAGTCGACCCAGTCACCATCGAGTTAACGACTGAACCTGTATAATTTTGACCATTTACAGTTAAAGTGACCGTATCACCTATTGCAGCATCTCCTGCTACAGTACCTGTTATATTGACAGTGCTTGAAGCTTCATTAGAGTTAATGACATTGTCGTCAGTGATAGGATCGATAGTAATCGTAGCATCCGCAGAAACATCAACCGTATGAGTCGATGAGCCTGTGCTCTGAACTGTATTTCCAGAGCTATTACTGGATGTTACAACCGCATCAAATGCTGTATCTGCCGCCAAATCTGCGCCAGCTACCCCAACAGACCAAGTCCCAATTGCGCTAACTACTGTCGTGTAAGTAACACCATTGATCACCAATACAACTGGGTCACCCTGTGAAATATCACCACCAGTGGCTGTACCCGTTACAGTAATCGTGCCACTTGCTTCGACTTCATTGACAACATCATCTGCGGTAATTGGATTAACTGTAACGGTACCTGCAACTGCTGGCGTACTAACTGCAGCAGGAGTCGTTCTATCCGAAGTGGAAGGCGTCGGATTTTGAGGTTGCGTGGTTTGCCCACCGTTGCCGTTATTTGTGTCATTACCAAACGTTGGCAGTGCATTGAACGTATCATTACCAAAGGTAGGAAGTGCCGTATTGTCGTTTCGATCAATATCGACATCAACGCGTTGCTGCTCACCTGTAAGTTCGCCCGCTGCCGGAGCTTCTTGAATTAAGGTAGGGTCATCACCCGCTAAGATGGCGTCTTGTAACGCATCAACATCAGTAGAAGAATCCGCAACAAGATCTGCGTTATCGCCTGTGTTGTATATTTCGTCCGTCATTTCGACAGCAGAGTCGCCACCAATCACCACTTCAGTACCATCGACAAAGGCGATCGTCACTGAACTATTCGTCCCTGTCACGACAGTCTCGCCGAAGAAAATCGGGTCGCCGATTTTCACCACACGCTCTTGGCCATCAATAGATTGGATAGTCACGGAGCCGGTTAACTTAGTGATAAAGCCGATCGCGTTGCCTAGTGTTGCAAATGGTGGTTGACTGTCGCTCATGATACTTTCCCTAAAAAAGAAGACTAAAAGTAAGTCGTAATAGTTCTATAATTACTCTCAAGATAGGGGATAAAAGACAAGGTCGCTATTGTACCTTGGTACAGTCAGTCCACTTTTTTAACATTTTCTATCCTTTTTTGGTTCTTTTTTGCCTTCCTCCCTAAATACCGCACTCCTTCTACCTCATTGTCATTGCTATGCATAAATCAACTCTTTATAATTTCTGCTCTTTCGGGCACAGATCTTAAGCACTTAAGGGTCAAACGCTGCACGATGCCTATTTCAGAGTCTCTAGGACTCATTCTATGAGCCTTTATGGGAGTGTTTCGCATACCCCTAATCATGGCCTAATATTCCGAACATATTTTTATAAAAACGGCTAACAAGATAAAAAACCTATAAAGCAAACCGCTAATAAACTAGCGGCTACAGCTATTTGCTCTAATTTATTCAGAAGGTAATACATGATCGATACGATAAAACGAGACTGGTTCTCAAACATTAAAGGCGATTCTCTCGCTGGTACAGTAGTTGCTCTTGCTTTGATTCCAGAGGCAATTGCTTTTTCGATCATCGCAGGCGTTGACCCTAAAGTAGGCTTGTATGCCTCTTTTTGTATTGCTGTGGTGATCTCATTTGTAGGCGGTCGCCCTGGGATGATCTCTGCTGCCACAGGTGCGATGGCGCTATTAATGGTTACCTTGGTAAAAGAGCATGGTTTAGAGTACTTACTTGCAGCCACGCTATTAACAGGTGTTTTCCAGATAATAGCGGGGTATTTAAAGCTCGGCGCATTAATGAGATTTGTCTCGCGGTCCGTCGTAACAGGGTTTGTTAACGCCTTAGCCATTTTGATTTTTATGGCGCAGCTGCCGGAACTAACCAATGTCACTTGGCATGTATACGCGATGACGGCCGCTGGCTTGGGTATTATTTATCTATTCCCATTGCTTCCTGTCATAGGCAAAGCACTTCCTTCACCATTAGTATGTATCGTCGTACTGACTGCCTTTGCAATGGTTTATGGCTTAGATATTCGTACCGTTGGCGATATGGGTGAACTACCAGATACCCTACCTGTCTTCCTTTGGCCAGACGTACCGTTAAACCTAGAAACCCTAATGATCATTTTGCCTTACTCACTTGGTCTTGCTGTCGTCGGTTTGCTGGAATCCATGATGACAGCAACCATTGTTGATGAATTCACTGATACAGGCAGTGACAAGAACCGCGAGTGTAAAGGTCAAGGGGTTGCTAACATAGCTTCTGGTCTTTTGGGCGGCATGGCGGGGTGCGCCATGATCGGACAATCTGTCATTAACGTAAAATCCGGTGGTCGTGGTCGTCTTTCCACTTTTATCGCAGGTTTCTTATTGTTGATCATGGTGGTTTTCTTGGACGATCTGATTAGTCAAATCCCAATGGCTGCTTTGGTTGCCGTGATGATCATGGTATCGATTGGTACTTTCTCTTGGGAATCTATCATCAACCTGAAAAAACATCCGTTATCGACTAATATTGTAATGTTGGCGACCGTTTCTATTGTGGTTGCCACACATAATTTAGCAATCGGTGTTTTTGTCGGTGTGTTGTTGGCATCTTTGTTCTTTGCTCACAAAATCGGTCGTTTTATGGTGGTGAAAAACGAACAAGGTGAACAAACAGGTCATCGTACTTATAAAGTCATCGGACAAGTGTTTTTTGCATCGTCAGATCAATTTAACGCGTCTTTTGATTTTAAAGAAGCGGTTGAAAGAGTTACGATTGATTTAACTGATGCACATTTCTGGGACATCACAGCCGTATCCGCTATGGATAAGGTCGTGATTAAATTCCGTCGCGAAGGTGCTGAGGTTGAGCTGGTAGGAATGAACGAAGCCAGTGCGACAGTCGTCGATAAATTTGGGGTTCACAACAACCCTGAAGAAGTCGAAAAAGTAATGGGTGGCCACTAAAACACCCTAGAATAACAACAAGGAGTGCAACATGACTAATATAATAGCTTGTATCGATGGCTCTTCTCTATCTGAGTGTGTCACCACAGCATCAGTGTGGGCGGCCAAGCAAATGGGTTCGCCATTAACCTTGATGCACTCCTTGGAAAAAGAAGCGGCGAGAACCGATGAAGATCTTTCTGGTTCAATCGGCTTAGGCAGCCGAGAGCACTTACTAGAAGAGCTCGTTGCCCTTGATGCTAAACGCGCTAAATTAGCCTTAGAGCATGGCAAGCTGGTGCTCGAAAACGCCAAAGCATTTGCTCATAAGGCTGGCGCCAAGCAAATCGAGCTATTACAGCGTCATGGCGATCTAGTGGAAAACCTCCTCGACCTTGAGGAAGAAACTCGCCTTATCGTCGTGGGTCGTTGTGGCAGCGGCCATACTCAAAGCGCCCACACCATTGGCTCTCATATTGAGCGAGTCGCTCGAACATTGCATCGACCAATATTAATTAGTGTTGGCCAATTTAAAGCACCGACCAACTTTATGATTGCTTACGATGGCCGAGAAGCCGCGGACAACGCCATAGTACGTATAGCCCAAAGTCCGTTATTGCTTGGCCTACCTTGCCACCTAGTCATGGCTGGCGAAGCAACACCAGAAAGACGTCTGAAACTAGAAGAAGCACATCGCAAACTTGAAGAAGAAGGCTTTGACGTCACGGCATCCATCATTCCGGGGAAGATTTACCCTGTGCTGACTCAATACCGTGAAGAGAACCAGATCGAACTTATGGCGATGGGCGCGTATGCTCACTCTAAAGTTCGCCAATTCTTCGTTGGTAGCAACACTAGCAAGATGATAATCGAGAGCGATATTCCACTTTTGATTTTGCGTTAGAGCATTCAATTTCGATCAAACAATACTCATCAAACAATATCCATCAAACAATATCTATCAAGGGCGACTTCCTCGGAACTCGCCCTTTTTATTGCCTTCGACTTTTCTATTGTCAGCCCAAACCATAGATGAACTTTTTGTTAAATGTTTAACAATTAGAATATATGATTTTGCATATATACGCTTTTCCACATATACTTCCATCAACATTAACTGATGTGTTTTTTACAATGAAGCCCGATCATTTCTACAAAGCGCTCGCCGATGACACCCGATTGCGAAGCCTATTACTCATTACTCAATATCAAGAACTGTGCGTTTGCGAACTCACCGAAGCACTAAATGAAACGCAACCTAAAATATCTCGCCACCTTGCCCAGCTACGAAAAAATGGTGTTTTGAGTGATCGAAGACAAGGACAATGGGTGTTTTATCAATTGCATCCAGAACTGCCCAATTGGGCGAAGAGTGTCTTACAAACCACACTAGACAACCAAATTTTGTGGCTAAAAGACAACATAGATCAGCTCGAAACCATGGGTGGCAGGCCAAAACGTACTGGAACTTGCTGCTAAACATCCAATTTTCATCATGCATTTGAGACAACACAATGACTATTAAAGTAGGAATAAACGGCTTTGGTCGTATGGGACGACTTTCTTTTCGCGCAGCTTTTGACTGGGACGATATAGAGTTTGTGCAAATCAACGATCTAAAAGGTGATGCAGCCACACTCGCTCACTTGGTTAACTTCGACTCGGTTCATGGTCTCTGGCACAACGAGGCAAGCAGCGAAGGCAACAATATCATTGTGAATGGCAAAACCATCACTTGCACACAAAACCGTACACTCGCAGAAACGGACTGGTCACAGTGCGACGTGGTGATTGAAGCGACTGGCGTAATGAAAACCAAAGCTGCTCTGCAAGCTTATTTAGACCAAGGTGTAAAGCGCGTCGTGGTAACCGCACCAGTGAAAGAAGATGGCGTGCTGAATATCGTCATGGGCGTTAACGATGGCGATTATGATCCAAGCTTGCACCCTATCATCACCGCAGCGTCTTGTACCACCAACTCACTCGCCCCAGTCGTCAAAGTCTTACAAGATGCCATAGGCATCAAACATGGCTCTATGACCACGATTCATAGCATCACCAACACACAAACTATCATCGATGCGCCACACAAAGATCTACGCCGTGCTCGTTCTTGTGGCAGCAGTTTGATTCCAACCACCACAGGCTCCGCAACAGCCATCACACATATCTTCCCAGCACTAAAAGGCAAACTAAACGGCCACGCTGTGCGCGTGCCTTTGACCAACGCCTCTTTAACTGATTGCGTGTTTGAAATGAAACGCCCAACGTCAGAAGAAGAAATCAATCAACTACTCAAAACCGCCAGCGAAGGCGAATTAAAAAACATTCTTGGCTACGAAGTTCGCCCATTAGTATCGATTGATTACCGTACCGATCCACGCTCTTGCATCATCGATGCACTCAGCACCATGGTGATTAATGGGACACAAGTAAAACTCTACGTTTGGTACGACAACGAATGGGGTTACGCAAATCGTACAGCCGAATTGGTGCGCAAAGTCGGCAAGCTAGACAAAGCGATCTAATACAAACAACAGAGCAAAGCGAAAACACCCCATGCTGTCACAATTACCAAAAAGCGTTCGTCAGTACCTTATCGTCACGGGTAATTACTGGAGTTTCACTCTGACTGACGGCGCGTTGCGCATGCTGGTCGTGTTGTATTTCTACCAGCTTGGATATGGCGCATTAGACATTGCTTTGCTCTTCTTGTTTTACGAATTTTTCGGGGTCGTTACCAACCTCTTTGGTGGCTGGCTTGGTGCAAAATGGGGACTCAACCGCACCATGAACATTGGCCTCGCCATGCAAGTCATCGCTTTATCTATGCTCTTATTGCCCACCAGCTTTTTAACTATTCCTTGGGTGATGGCGGCACAAGCTTTATCCGGCATTGCCAAAGATCTCAACAAAATGAGCGCCAAAAGTGCCATCAAAACACTCGTTCCCAAAAACGCCAGCGGCACTTTATACAAATGGGTCGCTCTACTAACCGGCTCGAAAAATGCCCTCAAAGGCGTGGGATTTTTCCTTGGCGGTTTTCTACTCAGCGCTATTGGTTTTCATAATGCCATCTTAGCCATGGCGATTGCCCTTGCTATCGTTTGGCTTGCCAGTTTGTATCTACTTCGAGAGGATTTAGGCAAGTCGAAGAACAAACCGAAATTTTCACAAATGTTTTCCAAGAGCACTGAAATCAACATTCTATCGGCGGCTCGCCTCTTTCTGTTCGGCGCTCGGGATGTATGGTTTGTCATTGCTGTGCCAGTGTATTTATCCAGCCAATTTGATTGGGATCATTGGCGTGTAGGCAGCTTCCTCGCCTTGTGGGTCATCGGCTATGGTGTTGTCCAAAGCCTTGCACCACACCTCACAGGAAAAACAAAGCAACAAGCACCAACCGGCACACAAGCCAAATTCTGGGCCATATTACTAACAGCTATTCCAGCGGCCATCGCGATTGGCTTAGAAAGCGCCGATCAGGCGTTATGGATTCTATTGAGCGGACTCATAATATTCGGCGTGGTGTTTGCTATCAATTCATCCTTGCATAGCTATTTAATTGTTCACTATGCTAGCGAAGATGGCGTGTCATTAGATGTGGGCTTTTACTACATGGCCAATGCCATGGGACGGCTCATTGGCACGATTTTGTCAGGCTGGATTTACCAAGACTTTGGATTAATTGCCTGCCTTTGGGTATCTTGTGGGTTTCTTATTCTTACCAGTATTATTTCGTTCTGGTTGCCGCAAAAAATCATCAGTGCAGAAAGCACCAATTAATCTCTTTTCAACCAATAGCCCGGATTTTTACTGTTATGCATGATGGCAACCACATAAAGGTTATCTGAATGCACTTGATAAATGACAGAGAAAGGAAAACGAGATAATAAAAATCTATGATGATTTGCACCGAACTTGGGCCAAGTTCGAGGAAGCGCCAGAATTGTTTTGAATGCAGATTCAAGCTCTTTAATAAAATCATCACCAAGCCCTTTGGCTTGAAGTTGATACCAATCATAGGAGGATTTAATTTCCTGACTGACATCAGGGTGAAAGGTTAAATTCAACATATTATTTTACAACGTTAGCCTTAATCTCCTCCCAACGTACTGCCTTTACATCGCCAGATAACAAAGCATTGCTGCGGTCTTCTGCTAATGCCAACCAAGCTGACTCAACATCATTACTTGGCTCACCTTCAAGAGAAGACAAAAGACAATGAGCTGCCAAAGCTTTTTCACTAGGCGTTAATAGCTCCATATTATCCAGTACGGTTTTTAATGCGTCAGACATATGCATCACTCCTATCCACGTTACAAGCAAGTCTATCACTGAATGCTGGTTTTTGCCTCCCACCCAAAGCCATAAAAAAACACCAAGCATGTTCGGCGCTACAACCGACACACTTGGCGTTTCTTTTATCAGGATCTAAAGCCGTTTACTTAGCGCTAATCGCTTTAATATGCAATTTGCCTACTTCGGCTTCAGTCACTTCTACTTTCGTTCCAGCTTCAATGGGCTCTTCACTTACCAAAGACCATTCCACACCAGAATAGTGGTATTTAGGAGACTGAGTTGGCGATACAGCTTCTTTTAAATAGAACTGATGATCGGTAAATTCGCTTTTAGTTTTTTTGGTGCTCACCTTAGATTGCATGCGTTTAAGCGGCTTCCACAATATTAACGTGGCCAATATGGTCATCACGCCAGTGCTTAAAGAAGCGCTCAACAAACTATTCGGCAATACCCCAACATAAACTAAAGCACCGGTCGCCATCGCAGCCAAGCCAACGAAGAACAGCACAAAGGTAGAAAAACCTAGTACCGCCACTTCGATGACCAATAGAATCAAACCAACAATAAACAAGCTTTGGGCCAGATTATTGGCAATGATATCCATACCTAGCTCCCTTTCGTCATTTTCTGAATAATCGTCATAGCTTGAGCAACCACAGCAGACGCTTCAGTTGCGCCATCTGGCAACAAGACCACAGACGATTCTTTGGCAATCGCACGCTTAGCTTCGATTGCCTTGCTTGCAAGATCGAGCTGAATGGCTTTTTGACCTTCTTCGGTCGCCGCAGCTTCACCTACTTGGCGAAGGGCTTCGGCTTGAGCGGATGCCACAGCAACGATAGCTTTCGCCTCACCTTCTGCGCGCAATACTTGCTCTTCTTTATCCGCTTCTGCCGCCAAAACCACAGACGCTTTTTGACCTTCGGCACGGTTAATCGCAGCTTGACGATCCCCTTCCGATTCCAAAATCTGCGCACGCTTGACACGTTCCGCTTTCATTTGGGCTTCCATTGCTTCCATCACAGATTGTGGTGGAACAATGTCTTTTATTTCGTAACGCAACACCTGAATACCCCAAGGACCTGCTGCATCATTGATCGACGCCACAATATTGGTGTTGAGCACATCACGCTCTTCAAATGTTTTATCCAATTCCATTTTACCTAACTCAGAACGCATAGTAGTTTGCGCCAACTGAGTCACGGCGAAGACATAATTTTCTACGCCATAAGTTGCTTTATAAGGATCTAATACACGGAAATACAATACGCCATCGACACGCAAAGAAATATTATCCTTGGTAATAGCGCTTTGCTCAGGCACATCAACGGCCTGCTCTTTTAACGTACGATCGGCAGAAATACGATCAATAAAAGGAAAGATGAAATTCAATCCAGCCTCTTTTGTTGATTGATACTTACCAAAACGCTCAATAACGTATGCCTGATTTTGTGGCACAAACTTGATCGAGGTTTTTAGCAGCACAACCACCAGCACAAGCACCAGAGTCTGAACGCTCAATATATAGCTAAGTAACTCTTCCATAACAATGAATCCTTAAGTTTTCAAAACACACCCGACTTATTTTCTTTCCATGATGTTATTAATCACCACGCACAAAAATACAAGCGGAACGACAAATTTATCGCTACCATAGTAAGCACTGTTGGGAAGCAAAAGTCACCAACAATACGAGATTATCCAAAGAAGCCATGAGACCTTTGCACGATGTCGAGCACTGAATCCTTTCGCTACCAACATATTGAAGAGCTGCCAGGCCTAGTCATCAGTGCAGCGACACTCACAAAGTTTCACTTTCAGCCGCATTATCACTTGGATTACCACATAGGACTTGTTACCCAAGGCACTCAGCATCAAAAAGTTCAGCATCAAACGCTAGATTTAGTTCCTGGAGAAATTTGCCTAATGCCACCGGGCGAAGTTCACGACGGCTACGGTCGAGATAGTACTATGAGACATTTAAAAACTTTTCGAGTTCCCATAGAATTAATGCAAGCTGCGCTGCTAGACAGCCAGGACAGAGAAACCAATCTTCAGCTTGCCCCATCGATAATCAATCAGCCCACACACAACAGTTCGTTTTTACAACTTGCTCAAGCTTTTGATCCAAGCCAATACGCCAGCCAACTCCACAAAGATACGTTATGGGCGAACGCGCTTTCAAACTTACTGTTTGCGGCAGAGAAAAAACCATTGATCCAAGAAAACGCAGGTCTAACGAATCAACAAATACAAAGTGTTCGAGATTACTGCGAAGCCAACTTATCCAGCAAAATCTCTTTGAATAACCTAGCAGAAATATGCGGATTAACTCGCTTTCAATTTATTCGACGTTTCCAAAAGCAAACCGGACTCGCGCCACATGCATGGCTAATGCGCTTAAGACTAGAACGAGCTTGCGCACAATTAGCCAAAACCAATGCCATGATCACCGACATCGCTGCAGATGTCGGTTTTTATGACCAAAGCCATTTCAATCGAGCGTTTAAGCAAGCCTTTGGCGTTGCGCCGTCAAGCTACCGCTCTTAATCAAACTCTTTATTGCACGGTTGCAAAACGTCTCGCACTTTCAACAAAGGCTTCAACACCCTCTTTTGGTGTTCTAAAAGACGTCACCAATCGAATCACACCTTCTTCCCAACGACCGCCGTAAAAACCAAAACCTTCAGTTTGCAGGTGGTCAATCATTGGCAAGGGCAAGGTACAAAACAACATATTCGCCTGAGCTGGTGTATTAATTTTTACACCCGGAACGGTTTTCAAACCATCTTGTAACAGCGCCATCATAGCGTTGGCATGAGTCGCATTGGTACGCCACAAATCATCCGTTAAGTAAGCAATCATCTGTGAAGACAACAAACGCATTTTTGAATGCAAATGCCCACCGCGTTTACGACGATAACCCAGCTCTTTAGACACTCTATCACTTGAAATCCCTTTCTCTTCAAGAGACTGTTTAAATACTACAATGGCTTCAGATGCCATAACGCCATTTTTTGTCGCGCCAAAAGACAAAATATCCACGCCCGCTTTCCACGTCATTTCCGCTGGCGTACAACCTAAAGCAAGCAAAGCATTGGCAAAACGCGCACCATCCATATGAACAGGCAAGTTAACCGATTTCGCCACACTCGTAATGGCGTGTATTTCATCTAACGAATACACACTGCCGACTTCGGTGACTTGTGACAAACTGATCACCGAAGGCTGGCATGAATGCACATCTCCGATTTTTTGATTGACTAATTTTTGTAGCTGAACAGGATCCATCTTGGCATCAGCGCCACCAATACCAACAAAACGCGCACCACTGGTATAAAACTCAGGCGCAGTACACTCATCATTCAACAAATGACTTTCAGAGTGGCACAACACACTGCCCCAAGGTGGCGTAAAAGCACTCACACTTAACGAATTCGCAGCCGTCCCAGTAGAAACCAAAAACACATCCACATCACACTCGAAAAGCTCCGACAACATACGCGTAACTTGCGCCGTGCCATCATCATTACCGTACGGCATGGCATCACCTTGCGCGGCTTCCAGCATGGCTTTAAAAACGGAATCTGACGCGCCGGCAATATTGTCACTAGTAAACGCAACCTTCATTAAATCACTCCTTATTTAGCTCGTTGATATGGCAATTAATCTGATCAAAATATCATGCCAGCTTCATTGATGAATGACTTGGATTTTTGTGCACTTCAAAAAAATTATTTTTTTATGAGCAATCACAAGAACAAGAAGCACCCAGCTAAAAAAAGCGAGTATGCAAAAACATACTCGCTTTTAATTTTTTAATTCTCTACCGCATTAAAATACATGGCCTATTTTCATAGACAGAATCAATAAACTCTGCCTTTAGAAAAACACCAGCTTACTCTTCACCATCTTCCTCAGCCCATTTTAATGAGCGAGACACGGCCTTTTGCCAACCTTTATAACGCCTAGCACGTTCGGCATCCTGCATAGTAGGTTCAAACGTTTTATCAATTTTTGCATGCTCTTTAATATCGTCGATAGAATCCCAAAAACCAACCGCTAACCCTGCCAATATCGCGGCACCAAGTGCCGTCGTTTCGGTCAATTTAGGCCGCTCTACATGAGTACCTACAATGTCTGCTTGGAATTGCATCAAGAAATCGTTAGCAACAGCGCCGCCATCCACTTTTAGAGTGAGCAAATCCATACCAGAATCCTGCTTCATAGCATCGACCAAATCACGACTTTGAAATGCCACCGACTCCAGCGCAGCGCGAATAATATGATTACGGTTCGTACCACGCGTTAGCCCCACCATAACACCTCGCGCATGCGGGTCCCAATATGGCGCCCCCATACCAACGAAGGCAGGCACCAAATACACACCATTGCTGTCTGCTACCTTCGCAGCGAAGTAATCGGTATCTTGTGCATCGCGAATAATACCCAGCTCATCACGCAACCATTGGATCGTCGCTCCCCCCATAAAAACAGAGCCTTCCAATGCGTAATTCACTTCACCCTTTGCACCAACAGCCAAAGTCGTGATTAGACCATGATGAGATTGAACTGGTTTTGTGCCAGTATTCATCAACAAGAAACAGCCTGTACCGTAGGTATTTTTCGCCATACCTTCTTTTACACAGAGCTGCCCAAACAAAGCCGATTGTTGATCCCCTGCAATTCCTGCGATTGGCACACGCGTGCCATCTTTACCGCCAATGTTTGTATCACCATAGATTTCGCTGGAGCCTTTCACTTCTGGCAACATGGACTCAGGAATGCCAAGTTCTTCCAGCATTCGCTTATCCCATTCTAGGGTTTTGATATTGAACAACATAGTACGAGACGCATTAGTATAATCGGTGACGTGCACACGCCCACGCGTCATATTCCAGATCAACCAAGAATCCACTGTGCCAAACAACAACTCACCGTTGTCCGCTTTTTCACGAGCACCTTCCACATTGTCGAGAATCCATTTTACCTTAGTACCCGAAAAATACGCATCAATGACCAAACCCGTATTTTCGCGTACATAATCCTCCAAACCACGAGCTTTCAGCTCATCACAAATAGCCGCAGTACGACGACACTGCCAAACAATTGCATTATAAATAGGACGCCCTGTTTTTTTGTCCCAAACAATAGCGGTTTCACGCTGGTTGGTAATACCAATTGCCGCTAACTGGTCCGGTTGAATCCCTGTCTTAGCAAGTACTTCGGCTAATACCGAACTTTGGCTAGACCAAATTTCCATTGGATCATGTTCCACCCAACCAGACTGAGGAAAGTATTGACTAAACTCACGCTGAGACGTCGCCACGATGTTGGCGTTATGATCAAAAATAATCGCTCGAGAAGAGGTGGTTCCCTGATCTAACGACACAATATACGGTTTATTTTTGGCTTGCTCTGACATGATAGTTCTCCTTGTTTTTATAGGCTTTATAATCAATTACTGATGGGACACCACGGCTTTTTGTTTAGCGACGGCTCGATCTTGAATATTTTCTGGCAAGGATGGACTGACAAATCGGGTATAAATAAACGCACCTAATTGCGCGCCCAAAATCGGCCCAACAATTGGTACCCAAGCATAAATTGCATCTCGACCGCCTGTCATCACGACATTTCCCCAGCCTAACGCATCGATCATCAAGCGAGGTGCTAAGTCACGCGCTGGGTTCATCGCAAACCCTGTCAACGGGCCAACAGAAGCACCAATGATAGCAACCACTAGACCAACAAAAAGTCCAGTTAGCACGCCTTTTGAACCACCGTTTTTATCATCGCCAAGGGCAAGTACACAATACATAAGCAAAGCCGTAATTGACATTTCCACCAACATGGCATGCCAATATGTAATGTTAGCATTAGCAAACGTAGTAAAGATTCCCGCTGTTTGTAAGCCGGAGACAGTGCCACGAACTACCTGATGAGTAGATTCCCATTCTGCGATCACAGGTCCATAGAGAAAATAAGTAAGGCCTGCACCAAGGGCAGAGCCAATAAACTGCGCGATGATAAAGAAAGGAACTTTGCGCCATTCGAACCCCATAAAGGTCGCCAGCGCAAGTGTAACAGCTGGGTTGATGTGCGCACCTGACACGCCACCAACAGCATATATAGCAATCGCAACAGCAAGACCCCAAATAATACTGATCTCCCATTGCCCGAACTGTGCGCCTGCCGTAACTAGCGCCGCTACAGATGCTGTACCAATAAACATAAATATGCCAGTACCAATCACCTCGGCAACAAACTCGCCAGTTAAGGTAGGCTTAGCTAGTTCTTTCATCTGCTTTTATCTCCATATGTATTATTTTGACTTTCAGCATCAAAACTTTCCGTCAACCGAACTATTTTTCCTTCGTGAGAACATTCGGCATCAAACAAAAACATTTTCGCTTTAGAACAATTACTTTCGTTATCTCACTAAAATACGGCTCGATCAAGGCGCACAAATAAGTTCCTTAAACCTTGCTCATAGACTAAAACTATAAAAGAGAAGTAAAAATAAAGAAAAAACAAACCAAAGAAGTCAATGTTCATCGGCCGATTAAACACTACAGTGCTATGAGCTAAACCTATGAATACAAAAGAATAAAAGTTTGAAAAAAAACTATCCGGTATTTCCAATACCTAAAGACCAAAATCAAATAGCTTGCCAGCCCTTCTTTCATTACTGTACAGACACAATATGAAAGGAGTTCCCATGTCGGTATTCACTGAACGTAAAATAGATTGCCACAATCACATTTTTGACCCACAGAGCTTTCCCTATCAAGCAAATACACCTTATGCACCAGAAGGCCACGAGATTGCGACGGCAGATTACTTTCTACAAGTTTTAGAAACCTACGGTGTGTCCCACGCTCTATTAGTTGGCCCAAACTCCGCGTATGGCGAAAACGACAATCGCGCTTTGTTAGATGCAATTGCTCGCTCCAACGGTCGCTTCAAAGGCATGGCTGTAGTCAAACAAGACGCATCATCAGAAGAACTTGCACAACTAAAAGCCCAAGGCGTGATCGGAGTTACCTTCAATGTCGCTTATTATGGATTTGAGAACTTTGCACAATCCGCACCATTAATGGATCGCCTAGCGGATCTCGATATGATTGTTCAGGTGCAAATCGAAGACGAGCAAATGCTCGATCTCGCGCCCTTATTGATGAACAGCAAGGCAAAAATATTAATCGACCATTGTGGCCGACCTAATATTGAAAAAGGCGTAACAAACAAAGGCTTTCAAGCCGTACTTGCGCTAGCAAAAACGCAACGTGCTTACATCAAGGTTTCTGGCTTTGCCAAATTCACGCAAGGCGTATTCCCTTATGCCGACACAAAACCTTATGTCGATGCCATTGTTGAAAGTTTCGGAGAGGATCGCATCATTTGGGGATCGGATTGGCCGTTCTTAAAAGCGCAACACAGAATGGATTATGGCACCTTGCTCAGCCTTGCAGAGAAGCAGTTTCCTGATGCAATTATACGAGCAAAGTTTTTCTGGGAAAACGCCGCAAAACTCTGCGGCTTTCCGGTATAAGAAATCAAACAAATAAAAAACTAAGCTGTTTTCCGCGCTACAAACTTTGCCGTACTACAGATTTTTTAATACGACAGTGGCCTGTAAACGACTTTGCCCAAAGCGTGACATTTTTTCAAACTCATCACGGGCAATCGGCACGTATTGGCAATCCAATGGACTTGGTGGATCGTCAGGTAATTTTTTATCGTCGTCTAAATCTGGATCATGTACCAGAATACAATGTTCGTCGTAGCCAGACATCACCACCCAATGGGGAGATTTCTTACCATCCATGCGGAAGGTGCTGATCAAGATAATCGCCAAGGCGCCATCGTCAAACGCTTCAATCAATTGTGCCAACGGCATCGCAGTGTAATGCAAGGGCACGCCGACATCTTCACATTGTTGGGCAAAGCTTTCATGTACGCGCGTGATGACGTTTTTCTTCAGCTCATTACGCACGCTGTCGACAAACAACGGACCTTCTTCGCTCAACCAAACATCCGCAGACAAGCCGCGCTTTTTAGCGGCCAAGGCCAATCCCATAGGATGACAACCACCATGACCAGACGTCATGAAAATCGTCGTCGCTTCACGCCAAATCTCTAACTCATCGTTAGGCGTCGCTTGATAATCTGGATGCATCGAAGACAACACCATTTGCAACGAAGCAGGCCCGCAGGTAAATGGCGTACCTTGCGCTAACCAAGGAATCGCTCGCGTGGTTTGCTCGTCACCGGCATGACGCAAACGTTTCTGCATACGAATCGCATCGGTTTGATCTTCGTAATAAGCATCGTAATGACCAAATTCCTTGTAACCCATTTTTTGATACAAGGCGATGGCATTGTGATTCACATCACTGACTTCCAAACGCAGCAACATCTTGCCTTTTTTAAGGGCTTTTTTCTCACAGGCTTGGATCAACAATTTTCCGATACCAAGGCCGCGTGCTTCAGGTGATACCGCAAGCGAATACAAACGAGCCAAGTGAGTACCTTGGCGAAGATGCAACAAGGCATAACCCAGCAGTTCACCGTCTTCCGTCATTGCAACAAATAGCGCTGAACCAGAACTGGTAATCGCATGACGAAAACTACGACGACTCAAACGGTCGCCAGTAAAGGCTTTGCCCTCCAAAATGAGCAATGCTTTTAAATCGTCTATACTAGCTAAACGTATATCAATATTTGGGGAAGAACAGGTGACCGAGCTTGTGATCATTACATCGCCTCTAAAGGGCAAAAGGTCGCTAGGATCGTCGAACTACTGACAGTTTAACGATGAAAATTTTCGCGCATTCTAGGGCGAAACCTGTTTAAAAGATAGTCTATTTTTTCATCAAAAAAACATTTTATTTTTTTATGCAAAAAACTTATTCACGATGTCACGAGCGAAGTTAAGGCGAGGCAAAAATAGACGAGAAAGCGGAGTTTATGTTTTATAAATGAGCATTTTCGAGTCTATTTTTAACAAAGTATTAGCAAGCGCAGTAGTCGCGAAAAGTTTTTTTTAGACTATTGTTAAATTTGTAAAACAAGCGCACTATCCGCACAAATTGAGGGTGTTTTTTAACCCCCTTTTTGAAACCACTTTTAAACAAACATAATGATCTTTAAGCAAAAGGAAAAGCATAACCAATGTCACAGACTTACATAGTTGTTGATCAGGCCAAAGATTGGTCAGCGTTTTTACCTAGTGATCGAGTGATCACTTTTACTCAATACCTAAACTTGGCAGCGACAAAAAGCCAAGGACGCACACGCATCATCAACCTATGTAAAAGCAGCAAATATCTGTCTGACGGATATTACTGCTCCCTGTTGGCAGAAAGCCGTGGTCATCACGTTATGCCTTCTGTGCGCGTGCTTAATGACCTAAGCAAGAAAGACCTATATGAGTTAGAGATCTCTCAGTGGTTACCATTACTGGCAAAAAAACTCGCCAAACCAGAAGCACCGATGGAAATGAAATTCCACTGCGTATTCGGCAAAACGATTCATCCAGAAATGAAGGAATTCGCACGCAAATTATTCGAGAGTTTTCCTAGCCCTGTATTGGAAGTAACTTTGAAATTCCGCAAAGAATGGCAAGTCACCGCCCTCTTTTCTACATCACAAAGTAAACTGAACGACGCAGAAGAAACATTATTCGCCGAATCTTTGGAAGCTTTTAGCAACAAGGTATGGAGCAAAGGCCGCATTCAACGTGCCGCGAAATTCGACATGGCGATTTTGGTTAACCCAGAAGAAGCCATGCCGCCAAGTGATGACCAAGCGATTAAAAAATTCATCCAAGCCGGTAAACAACTTGGCATTCACGTTGATACGATTGGCCCAAAAGACATTATGCGTCTGCCAGAATACGATGGTTTGTTCATTCGTGAAACCACCAACATCGACCACCACACCTACCGCTTCGCCAAAAAAGCCGAAGGCTTGGGCTTGGTCGTTATGGACGACCCACAATCCATCATGCGCTGTACCAATAAAGTGTACTTAGCAGATTTGTTCAACACCCACAAAGTACCATGCCCAAAAACACGCATCGTACACAAGGGTGAAGACAACGTAGAAGACGCATTGGAAGCCGTTATCAGCTACCCAATGGTGGTAAAAATTCCGGACGGAGCATTTTCTAAAGGCGTAATCAAAGCAGAAAACCGCGAAGCTTTGACTGAGAGTTTGAACACCTTGTTTAAAAAATCGTCTTTGTTATTGGTACAAGAATACCTTTACACCGAATTCGACTGGCGTATCGGCGTACTGAACAACAAACCGATCTTTGCTTGTCGCTACTACATGGTGAAAAACCACTGGCAGATTTACCAACATACAGGTAGCAAAAGCCAAAGCGGCGGATTTGATACGTTACCAACCTTCGAAGTGCCACGACGCGTGCTACAAGCCGCCATTGCTGCCACCAAACCGATTGGCGAAGGCTTATACGGCGTCGACGTAAAAGAAATCAACGGCCGTGGTTACGTTATCGAAGTTAACGACAACCCAAGCATCGACCGCGGTGTAGAAGACAAATACCTAGGCGATGAACTTTACATGCACATCATGTCGGAGTTCTTGCGTCGCATGCAGGTGAAACGTGGTGATATTCACGCTTGATAAGCAAACACACTAGAAATGCGAAAGGCGACTGATGAGTCGCCTTTTTTGTTTAGTTCCTTCCCCTTTTTTCAAGGGGACAAAAGTTTTTTTCCCTCCCCTTATGTCTTCCAAGGGGAGGGCTAGGGAGGGGTTATTCTCTTCTTTTGTTTCCTCTCAATCGCTTTGTATTCCTGACCTTTATTCCGCCCTGCTGGGCGTGTAACTTTTTGCTAGCGCCCAAAAACTTTCATTTTAAAGAAAAGCAAAAAATCGCTTTCTCGGGCTTTCAGCCCAAACGTCTCATTTACTCTGTTTGAACTTGGTTTAGCAAGACGAAATAAAACGTAAGGCATAGATTGTTTTTGATGTGACTACAAAGGCTATTTTTAACTGACTCTGAAACTCCATAAGGATTGCGTCGAACTGACCTCTTCGTAGCTATTCTAGTAAAACCAAAACGTAGGGCATTATTAGAGCAGCGACTCTCGGTTTTAAAGAAATTGCCGCTGAAAGCGAAGCTTTCATTCTCGCGTAAGTCGCGCCTTTAGGCCGACAAGGGATTTAAGTTCAATTACAGCGCTTTAAATCCATGACTCTTGAAGAAATATGCCTGTCACTTTAAAAGCACAAACATTGCAAAGACAGCCACTGAAATAGCTAGCATACAAAGCACTCTTAATAGAAAACGCTTGATTAAGCTTTGTACATCTTTCAGAAAAAATTTGTCCACCAAAAAGAATCCTAAAGCACTCAAAATACCGGATGGCATGCCGAAATACACAGCAATAACCGGCCAGCCGGTATACCAGTAAGCAATCGTCATTCCCAGAATAATGGCAACGACTAACCAAGCTAGGTGTTGAGCACTGATGGACATCGTGATTTTCAAATAATGTTACCTTTCCTAGGGGGTTATTTATCACCATTGGAGATGAGAACAAGATAACACTTATCTAAAACCGTTTGACGACTCTTTTTAGTTGCCCGTAGAAAACCCTAATATTGAAAAAAGTGTTATCAAATAAAAAATTGTTGAAATTCTCCCTCAGGGAAGTAAAGTAATTCCACTTTATTAGCACTATAGTGCTATGGAAAACATAAGCATATAGCTGTTTTCTGTGCCTTCTTTATAAGTTATGTCATCAAATTGAGAAGGAAGTGTGCCTCCCTCACTGATGCCAGAAGCTAACTCTCTTGTTGGATGCGTAACCCAACCAAGTCCAACACTGATATCTCTATCTTCTGCTTGAAATGTAATTTGTGGACCAAGCGCAAAAGATTCAAATGATGTAGCATTTTCTCCTAAAATTTTGGCTCCTACGAAAAGGCCAAACTTTACGTTATGTATATCTATATTATTCCCAGCAGCATTTTGTGTCGTTCTTACAGGGTCTCCTAACCCCCAAAAATTCCATGATAAAGTTAACCAAGCACTCGGCCTTGTCTGGTATTCTTTTTCTACAACAACAATTCTCTCATCACCAGCTATTTTAGCTTGGTCTATATAATCACTTCGATACTGCTCTACTCCGATACCTAAGTTGAAGTTCCAGTTATCTACCCCATCAGCATAAGAACAAACTGAAAACACTAACAATGCAGCAGTTACTATATATCTCATAATATTTTCCCTAAATATAAGTAAACTATTTTTTGAACAGAATGTTTTAATAATGTGCGCTTATCCAACAGACCCAGTGTGCGCGTTCCTCCATGTCTTAATTCTTTGAAATACAGCTAATATTTGATCTATATTGATAGTTCTATTTTTTAATAGAACAAAAATGAGCATGCTTGTTTTGTTAAAAAACTACACGAGTCAGTGATGAAAAATAAGAAAGGCTACCCAGCATATAGGCTTAATATTTACTTATTACTGACAATTTATTGACAGTATAGCAAAATGAACTTAAAAACCACAAAAACTTGTTTGTTTTTTAATCTTTAGTTAACCTATATGAGTGACTAGCAATTTTTGTAGATAAAAAATCGACCACTTTGATACAACGCTACCGGGAGATTAGAGGAACGGTTAGATTTGGTTCGAGCAGATGAAGTATCGACCTTAAAGCGGCATTTCGCTAAAGTCGATGATCAGAAATAATACCGAAAGAGAAACGCTGCTTAGTGGATATGTTGGACTGGTGGTAATCGATGAATAGGTTGAACTACTCCTGTGGAGCGGCCTTCTGTATCATTCAGTTAAAGCAAACAATTAGAAAAAAACACTCTACATTTACAACAGTGAGAATGAAAGAGCGCCACCAGCCAGAGCTAACAAGTGATAACCCCATACAAAGCGAGCAAGTGGCTCATGCCGTGATAACTTGCCTTCTACGTATTTTTCTACCTTGCTTACGCCGATCAGCATGAGAACGATAAAACCCAGGAAAAATACAAAAGGAATAATTTCACCTTCGACGTTTAGATGAGAAAGTATGCCGATAGGGGCAAAAAATCCGAATGGAATCCATACAAAAAGCGAGAATGGGCATTTTGCCCCTACCTGTTGAATAAAGTACAGCTGAGCTATTTTACGTTTTACTCTATAGCTCCGCGTTGATCTTTCCTCATGCTGTACTTGAGCCAAGTTTGCATTACGCTGCCTTCTCTTCTGGCGATGCTTTCTATTTTTTCGAGTAGATGTGTTCGAGTCTTTCCCTGACATTATCCAGATCTCTTTTCTAATTTATTTTGCAGACAAACAACAATGATAAACAGCATTTTTAAGGTATTGCACAATATGCATATTCTCCAATGAACTATTATTAGAAAGATATTAGGAAATCAATTCATGAGCAATCATTGCATTACGCGACAATTTGTCGCATATTTATAAAATTAAATTCCCCATACAATGTAGGTGTAGAATATGGCTACCAGCGTAAGATTAGACGATACCTTTGTCGCTAACGCCAAAGTTTATGCAGAGGCTGAGCACCGCTCATTGCCAAAGCAAATAGAATATTGGGCAAAGATAGGTCAAATCATGATAGACAACCCAGATTTATCCTATGAATTTGTCCGTGAGTCTCTATTAGCAACAGAAGAAGTAAACCAAGGATTGGTGAAACCTTATGTCAGAAGAACAAAACGAACTTAAAGTTTACGAATCAAAGCGGTTTGAGAAGGCATTAAGTAAGCTCTCTGAAGTGCATCTGAAACTAGTAGAGGATGAAATAGATAAAATCGTCGCTCATCCAGAGGTTGGAGAGCAAAAGAAAGGTGATCTTGCCCATCTGAGAGTTCACAAATTTAAACTGGAAAAACAACAAGTTTTACTTGGTTATTCATGGATTGAACAACGACTTGATATCTACTTGTTACAATTTGGATCACACGAAAATTTCTATCAAAAAGTAAAAACCCAACGTAAAGCAGATTTGAAGAAAATGAAACCATCATAAGGCTTTCATTCTCTTCCTATATAACCTCACCCAGCTAAAAATTTATCCACTGCAGCCAATGCCTGTGTACCGTAGATAACTGCTGGACCGCCACCCATCATAAGTGCAACGTTGATGGTTTCGATCAATTCTTCTCTAGTAGCGCCAGCGCGAAGTGCCGCTTTGGCATGAGAAGCAATACAACCGTCACAACGTGAAGCAATACCAATACTTAGTGCCATCATTTCTTTTACTTTAACGGCCAGCGCGCCCTCTTCCATGGCGGCTTTGTGCATAGCCATAAATCCATCCAATATCTCAGGAGAGGATTTACGGTACTCACGGGCAAAAGCATTTTGGTCTTTGTTGATTTCTTTATAGCTTTTCATGGTTCACCTTAATTAGATTTAATATTAGACAAACCTAATTTAAAGCGAAGAGCAAAAAGAAGATAGCGCCTTTTAACCAAAGTATGACTCTGGACAAGATATAGGCTCGTGAAATAGCAACGCCCCTCAAGGCATCGCGCTACTTCTTATTTAACTTATTGGCAGCAAAATAAAACAGCAAGGCCATGAAACAAGAAGATGCTAAAAAAGCAGGCACTGTCACCTCAAACATTGCAATTGCACTTTCTACTCGCTGCTCTTCATGAAGATAAGGAGTTGCTTGTGTGACAAAGGAATAATTGTAAATTAAAAAATTCACCACAAAATTCAATGTAGCCAAGGAAAAATAAATAACGTATTTTTTCATTTCAAAGCTTCTCTAACTCTATCAAGCCGTCCACTCGCGGTTTTGCAATACCACTCGATAACCGTCCACGTCTTCAAAGGTTTTGCCAACGTCGTCCCAGTAATCGTTATAGGATGGCACATGAACAAATCCCGCGGCTTGCACCTGCTCGCAGCATTCTTCCCATACTTGCGTGTTGATAAAATAGAAGATGAGTAAGTTATCTTGCGTCGGCGCTTTACCGACGATTGTGCCTTTATGATGGGTAAATTCTAAGTGATAGTTATGCTGTTCATGACCGACGATAGAACCATCGAAGCCATTATGACCTTCGAAGCTACCGAGCAGTTTGAAACCTAGACCATTAACATACATGTCGGTGATTTTAGCTAGGTTGTCAGTTGGTCTTGCAACACGCAATTTTGCTGTCTTTGGAATCATAAAATGCTCCAGATTCTTGGTTGGTTCAAAGTTTAGTGCCAAGAAATTCAGGAGAAATCCAATTCACCATACAACATACCTTCCTTGACTAGCCAATAAGCCTACTACAAGACTTTTATGAGAATCCATAATCGTCACGCTATATTCGGTATGTGGATCACATTCGCTAATCAAAACCAGCTTTGTATTTTTGTCTTATCGGGAATCGAGCCGTAATGCACAACAACATCGTCTATCACCACAGCTGGTGTGCTCATTACGCCATAACTCATAATGACTTCGGCGCTGGTTTCTTTCTCTACATTTACTGGAACTTCGTTTTCCGCGGCAATAGCTTTGATAAGTTCAGCCGTTTTCACACATTTACTACATCCACTACCTAACACTTTGACTTGCTTCATTTGATTGTTCCTTTTTTGATTAGCGTTTCAGTTAACAAGATTCAAAATCCAACCCACTAAAGTGAAGGAGAAAAGCAACATCGCCAAAATGATGGCAAGCAATTTCCACGTCATCACTTGTTTAAGTAGGATAAATTCTGGAAAGCTGGCCGCGACAGTGCTCATGCAAAACGCCATGGTGGTACCGATTGGCAAACCTTTGGTAATCAAACTTTCCATGATGGGGATCACGCCCGTGGCATTTGAATACAGCGGAATACCAAGCAACACAGCCAAAGGCACAGACCACCATTGACCATCACCAAGATTACCTTCTAGCCAAGACACAGGTACATAACCATGCAAGGCTGCACCAAGACCAACACCAATAAAAACCCATTTCCACACGCGTGAGAAAATATCCCACAACTCATTCTTAGCAAAGTCGTGTCGCTCACGAAAAGACAGCGTTGGTTTTGCACTCACTTCATTGGCACTTATCGTTGCTGGCGTTGCCGATTGATAGGCCTTTAAAGCAAAAGGCTGCAGCATTTTTTCAGCTCGAATGAGATCAAGAAACACCCCGCCCAAGATACCAACCGCCACGCCAACCAAAACGTACATCAAGGTAATTTGCCAGCCAACCAAACTAAGCAGTAGCAAGACAGCGACTTCATTAATCAGCGGCGAGGTCAATAAAAATGACATGGTAATGCCGACAGGAATACCAGCTGAGGTAAAACCGAGAAACACAGGAATGCTTGAACAGGAGCAAAATGGCGTAATTGCGCCGAAGACAGATCCGGTTAAATAGCCAACAAAACGATTTTTCTTGGCAAGATAATCTCGGACTCGTTCAATATTAAGAGATGCACGTAACAGCGCAATAAAGTAGATCATGATGACCAAGAGGAAAAATATCTTGGTCGTGTCTTCAATAAAGAAATGAACCGCATCACCGAGCTTCGAATTCGGAGATAAGCCAAATAATATGAAGGTGAGCCAATCTGCTAAATCAGTGAAAATAGCCAGCATCGTATTTCTCTTATTTGACGTTACCTTATAGTGAATTCACAAAGGTTATCTTTCACCCTACTCCGATGCTCACGACAAGACTATGAATGCTTTGCTATTGGCTGACCGAGATCAAATAAAAAAGCGACCCGCAGGTCGCTTTCGATTGAACAAAGCCATTAATTCCAATCAAAAATCATTTATAAAGCATCTCTCCACGCATCGGCACGAGCACTTTAAGCACCTGGTTTTGCTGCGGGTAGGTTAAGCCGGCTTTTTTCATGGCGTTTACCAACAAATCGACAGTTAAATTAAAGTCAGTTTCATTGATATTTTGACCTTGGTGTACTCTTAGCATTGTGTCACCAGTATAAGTACATGGGCCGCCAGTATTCACACAAAGATGCTCAATGAACTTTTCACGGAAGCGAGTGATATTGGTTTTTTCAAAATAACGATAGATAGTTTCATTGAAGCTTATTTCGTTGATAAAGTTATCGGTAATGGCTTCTATTGTCGGTTGACCGCCGATTTCGTCATATAGGCTTTGTGGTGCTTTACCAGGTGTCGCACAGGCAACCAAAAATATACTCAATACAAGAAACGATGCTTTTAATAGGTTTACCATAAGTACCCCGTCATGGATAAATAAATGCCTGTTTGATCTTTCTTGGTGGCAACTGTACCTAAATCGACATAAGCGGCGGTGATGTTGAGGTTTTTATTCGGCAAATAACTGATGAAAATATCTTTCCAATCATCTTCTTCTACACTAGATAGATTGCTTGGTTTCTGACGATATTCCATACCCACAATCCAGTTTGGCGATAGCAGCAAGCCAACACTGCCTTCCATCATCACTTGGTAACTAGTATTGTCTGGTCCACCATAACCCAACAACCCCAATTCATTAGCCTTGGTAGCGCGAGCAGTTAGGTTCCAAACAAGGTTGTAACCCGCAACCGCACCTAAATGCACTTTAGTTGCTGCAACATAGAAGTCTGTACCGCTGTCGTCTTTTGCCCCAAGATACGAAGCAACAAAATCACTGTCTAATTGCTTATATTGCAAACCGACACTAACTTGGGGATAGGTGGAGTAAACAGCATCGCCATATAAGCGAACTTTTACACCGACGACATCCTGCTTAATATCTTCTGAGTCAAGACTCAGCCCTGTAATCAAAGACGCAGGCAAAGCAAATGTCTGTTGGGTATAACTCAGCTCAACTCTGTCGTAAAAGCTGGTCGCTACGCCAATCGACGTAAGGCGATAATCTGTTACATTTACATCGGTGATAAAAAACGATGCAGAGGTTTCGTCACGGCTATCATATCCCGCTAACGTAGCCCATGGCACAAGACCGCCACCACCACTGCCTTCAACTTGCGACAATCCGGCGGTGGTTAATATTTTTCCATCGGCCGCCATTGTTGGAACCGTACACAAAACTAAGCAACTCATGGCTACTACTTTTATAACGCTCTTACTCATTAAATTTCTGCTACTCATTAAATATGGATCATTTTGACCATTTCTTTTTGCCAAATCCTGTGTTCATACTACTGTGATCCATCGCTTCAATTGGAGGCAAAAGCCCTAAAGAAAGAGTCTGCTCGACATCGCTTTTAATATTAACTGTCTTCATAGAACCCAAGCCATCGATTAATCTCTCACTCCACAAAGACACGGTATCACCCTTTTTTACTGGCAGACGTACTTTGCCGTCTTTGCCTGTTTTCAGCGCAAAAGTGTTATCCGCTACAAGAATATAGCCAATCATGTCGTCATGTATGTTACAACCGAGCACCACAAGACCAGCCTTATCAAACAAGATAGGGGCAATTTCAGTGCCTTTATAGAGCTTAATTTCAAAAGTTTTTGGCTGAGAAAAACTGTAAACGTGATGGCGGATATCATCACTATTAGGAAAGCTAACGTACTGACCTTTTTGCACGACCAACACTCGCGGTACAAAAGATTCGTCAATCTGATCCATTACAGCAACCGCACTAGGCGTACTTACTTCATGGTTAGAGACAATAACAACCGCATCCGGCACCGGAAGATTATCTTGGTCTAGAACAGTCAACGTCATCTCTGCCCATGCACTTGGCATAGAGAGAAAAAACACTAGAGCAAATAAATGACGCATATTCTTTCCTTTTGATTTGTCCGCTTAAGTTTTAATATCATTACAGCAAAACAAAGATAGATCATTATACTTTCTGTAACACACAGTAAAAATTAGAGCATAAGCGGTCATAAGGAACGAGTATCATGCGAGATTTTATAGAAGTCATTTCCTATAAAGATACAGCGAGTGCTCATTCGCATAATCACACTCAAATAGTCTTGCCACTTTCTGGCTGCCTAATACTAGATGTAGAAAACCGCCAGCAAGCGGTTCAATTTGGACAGGCCTGTCTGATCTCTACAAATCAAGCTCATACGCATTTAGCAAGGGAAGACAACCACTGCTTGATACTCAATTCTCTTCCCGTTTGGGATCACAAGATTGAAAGCACCAATAACTTTGTCGAGCTAAACACTCAAACCAAAGCCTATTTGCCATTTCTATCCAGCTTGATAAGTGAATCTCATCACTCCCTTAAAACTCAACAAGCATTAAATTTGCTGGAACATTTATTGCCCATTCCGCAAGCAAAAATACTGCAGGCTGACGCCCGATTAACCAAAGCCAAACACCGACTAGATCATAACTTTCAGGAGCCTTGGAGCTTAGCAGAACTTGCCGCTGACGTGCATTTAAGCCCAAGCCAATTAACTATTTTATTCAAGCGACACCTAAAGATGACACCGAAGCAATACCTTCAGCAACGCCGCTTAAGGGAAGCAAAAATGTGGTTAAGATCGACCAATAAAAGCCTAGAGTATATTGCCGAAAAAACAGGAATAAGTAATGCTAGCGCCCTTGTTCGCCTATTTACTAAATACTATCAAATTACGCCTGGCTGCTACCGCGCTAATCTTCATCACTAATTTCCAGTGCCATTTCCCAGTTACGAATGAAACGCTTTTGTTTAGCGTAATCGCGCCCTACCAGTAACTGCTGATCTAATTCGATAATACCAGTTGGCCCTGGCGCGTTCACCACATAAGGATCATTAGGATTATTTAAATCAGGGCGAATGGGAAACAGCAAGCCTTGTGTTTGCATCATTTTTTGTGCTTTATCTGATAGCAAAAAATCCAAGAAAATACCGGCATCTTCTGCATTTGGCGCACCTTTTGGAATCAGTGCAGCGCGCATTAACATCAGCGTATAATCTTTCGGTAGGATCATTTTTAATCTATCGTCTTCTTGGGCCCTTTGTGATGCATAAGAACCCAATAAGTTATAACCCAATACCAATTTTCCCGACGCAACATCGTCAATAATATCGTGCGTACAACAATAGGTTTGCACATCGTGACTACCAAAAGCTTCCAATAATCGCCCCCAAGTGACATCCGCTTGTCGCGCATCTTGGCTCGCCAATAAATAGCCAACACCACTTTGTCGAATATCGTAAGTGCCAATTCGTTTGGTCATCGTTTTTTCATTTTGACGAATGGTTTGCAGCAAAGTCTGACGATCTTCAGGTAATTCTCCAGGAAATTCTTTTTTATTCACCAACATAACAATTGGCTCAAGTGAAAAAGCAAACAGCTGGTTCCGCCATTTAAAGTTATCTGGCAAACGATCGGTAAAACTCGACTGATAGGTTTGCGCGTAACCATCGTTTACTAACTTAAGATGCAAATCCATGGCACTGCTAATCACTAAGCTCGCTTGTGGTTTTTTTTGCTCTCTTATCGTCTGGTAATACAGTTCCAACGTATTTACATCTCGATACGCTACACGAACATCTGGGTGAAGAATCACAAACTCTTTTAAAATCGGTGCAAAGGACGCCAAGTCCATCGCTGAATTGATTAGCAAAACTCGCTGTGCATTAGTATGACCAAACCAAACAGGTTCTGCTGACCATGATCTAGTTCCAACAAGACCAGCTATAAGCATCAAGCAGAAAAGCATCCGTTTCATAAAGTGCCCTCATCAAATCGAAATTTGGCAAAATCCACTTGAAACGTGGTGCCTTTTGGCTCGGTATCCAATATCTGAATTCGTGCTGAATGGTGGTCGACAATATCTTTTACCATCGCCAAACCAACACCACTGCCCGCAATATCATAACGTCCTCGATAAAAGCGCTCGAACACCCGCTCTTTTTCTATGTCGGGAATACCATTACCATAATCAATCACCTTAATGCGATAAAAGCGCTCAAACTCACTAACTTGAACGATAACTTCCGTCGCTTGATCTACATCAGCACGGCTGTAACGTACCGCATTTTCAATAAGGTTTTGCATCATTTGTTGAATCGAAAAAGAATCACCTAAAATCATGGTTTCTTTTAATTCACAATCAAGTGAAAGATGAACTCCTTGATGCAACGCCGTCACCGCCTGCTCTCGACAAGACGCCGTAATGGGTGCTAACAAGTCAATTGGTTCTAATCGGTGCGTCTGCAAACGGTGAGAAACCACCGCTTGGTTAAGCAATAAGGTGACCGTCTGGCTCAAGGTGTCGCATTGATTAACGATGTTCTCTAAAGCCTGATGTTGGCGCTCTGGTGAGTTTCCTAAAGAAGAAATATCACGAGCATTTTCTGCCAGTGCTCGTAAACTTGCCAACGGCGTACGTAATTGATGAGCCGCATCCGCAGTATAGTTTTCTAGCTGCTCAAGGTTAGTTTGTAATCGCGCCATGAAATGGTTGATGGCGACTTTTAAATGATGAGTCTCTTTTGGCGTATTGATATCAATTGGCGTGAGGTCACCCATGGCTCGCTCTTCTAACGCTCGCTCAATTCGATGCAAGGGCCTTAAGACAAGATGACTGCCGATAATAATTAAAGTAATAGCAACCAAGACGATAAACACGACAACTTCAACGGCTTTTTGTGTCACTGCAGACGCCATTTGCTCTCGTGACAATCGCGTTTGACCTAAAATAATACGCACGGTTTGCGCGGTTTCTGGATCCGTTATATGGCGCTGCACCCAAGCAAAGCGAACCATCTCGCCTGAATATTCTTGATTATAGAATTGAATTTGATCTGAAACAGGAGGTTGCGGTGGCTGACTATCAAGATCTTGATAACCAGTAATAAACCCTTGCTCCAAACTCTCTACTTTATAAAAAACCCGATCTTCTTCCGCTTGCGCTAAGGTAGCGAACGCCGACCAAGGAATATCGATGCTCACCTCGTTACGCATCAAACCGACGTTTTCATCCATTTGCAGCAAGGCACTGCGCAATAAACGGTCATAGGATAAATCAGCTAACTTTTGGCTGTAGTCAAAGATTAAATTAATCGCCAAGCCTGCAATAACACCGATAACAAGCACACCGGCGAGTATAAAACGAAAGCGTAATGACGGAGCATTAGCTAAGGCTTTTTTTTCCTCCTCTTCACTAAGGTTTCGATGGTTTGGCGATTTCTGCCACATAACCGATTCCTCTTAGAGTACTAATTGCCAAATCCCCCGTGGCCATTTTTTTTCTCAAACGCCCAACATAAAGCTCTATCGCATTAGGTCCTGGCGTTTCATTAAAATTAAATAAGTGATCGGTGATTTCATCTTTACTTAGGACGCGACCTAAATGGCCCAAGAATATTTCCAGCAACCGAAATTCTCGGTTAGTGATAGCAGTGAGCTCGCCATCAATAAATACCTGACGACTGTCTCGGTTAACAACTATATTGCCGTGTTCAGTGACATTTGCCGCGTAACCTTGCTTGCGTCGCAATAAGGCCCTACATCGAGCTTCTAGCTCACCAAAATCAAACGGCTTAGTTAGGTAATCGTCTGCACCTTCGTCGAGAAGTCTTATGCGGTCTTCGATTTGATCTCGAGCAGTTAAAATTAATACTGGCGTATCATCATCACGCTGGCGCAGCTTCTGTAGCAATTGCAATCCCGATAATCCAGGTAAATTAAGATCAAGCAAAATCAAATCGACTGATTGATACTTCAGCAACTCATCTGCTCGCTTGCCGTCTCCGATTAAATCAACGCCATGCCCTAGGCTTGTTAATCGCTCACAGATCGCTTGCCCTAATACCTGAGTATCTTCTACCACCAGAATTCGCATAACTTTTAGCCATCATATTTTTTATTATAAAAACAACAAAATCCGAGCAACATACATTGCTCGAATTTTGTTATTACAGTGCCAATAGTATTGCAGGGCTTAAACGTCTTTAACAGCTTCTTTTGACTTAGACATTTTAGCGCGAACAATTGGACCTACTATCATAGGTAAAACCAAACCTAGTATCGCAACAGTCCATAGACCAATACTCAAACCGCTGTTGAAAAGTACTGTCCAATCACCATCAGATAACACTAATGCATGACGAAGACTTTTCTCCATTTCTGGCCCGAGCAACATACCCAAAATGATTGGCACTAGTGGAATATCAATCTTACGGAAGATATAACCCAATACACCGAAGCCAATCATAAAGTACAAATCTAATGCGCTGTGGCTTACAGAATAAATACCGACAGATGCGATCAAGGTAACAATCGGCATTAGGTATTTAGGTGGAATGCTCAACAGTTTAACAAAGATACCTACCATTGGAATGTTTAGCAGTAGCAACACAAGGTTACCAACAAACATTGCTGCGATAACACCCCAAACTAGATCCGCATTTTGTTGAAACAACATTGGGCCAGGAGAGATGTTTAAAGAAATCAACATCGCTAAAAGCACGGCAGTCGTACCACTTCCTGGAACACCAAGTGTCAACATTGGTACAAGTGCACCAGATGCAGCACCATTATTACCGGCTTCAGGGGCAGCAACACCACGAGGGTCACCTTTACCAAATTCACCTTTATCCGATACGCGTTTTTCCAAAGTGTAACTAATAAAGCTACCCAAAGAAGCGCCCGCACCTGGTAATACACCAGCAACAAAACCAAGTACCGCACCACGGAAAGAAGCCGGAAGCACTTTGATTATGTCTTTTGCAGATAATTTAAGTTTATTGATGGCAACCTGTTTTAGACCATCACCAGCATGGCGCTCTAAGAAGAACAACAACTCACTGATAGCAAACAAACCAACAATCGCGATAATAAAATCAACCCCTTCGAATAACTCAAGAGTGTTAAACGTAAAGCGCTGTACTCCAGTTGAAATATCGATACCAACCGTCGCGATCATTAGACCAATAGCCGCCGCCATCAAAGTTTTAAACTGGTTTTTACCTGTGATACCACCCAAGGTCGCAAAAGCCAGCGCAAACAAGGCAAAGTATTCAGATGGACCAAATCTTAGGGCAAATTTCGCTAAGATTGGCGCAAGAATGACTAGACCGATTGTCGCAATAAAGCTACCGATAAAAGAAGCAATTGCAGAGATAGCCAAGGCTTCTGCTGCTTTGCCCTTTAGCGCCATTGGATAACCATCTAAACAGGTCATCATGGCTGGCTCGTCACCTGGGATATTCAACAGGATAGACGAAATACGACCGCCGTACATGGCACCCGCATAAACAGACGTTAACAAGATAAGAGAAGAAGTTGGCGACAAACCTAAGCTAAACGCCAATGGAATCAAGATAGCAACACCGTTTGCAGGGCCAAGACCCGGCAATGCACCAATTAAGGTACCTAAAATAGCACCAATAACCGCAAACATAATACTTTCCGGCGTTAATGCTACCGCAAAGCCTTGCATTAATAAGCTCATAGTATCCATATTAAAACTCCAATAGACCTAGAGGCAGTGCTAATTCAAGCACATTATTGAAAAGGAAAAAGATAGCTACAGAGCTTGTCACACCAGTGATAATACTCTTAGCAATGCTTGCTCCCATACGCCAACTTAAAAAGCTCACAACCAATGCCGCAGCAGGCATAAAACCAATCGGTTCAATTGCCCATGCAAAAGCAAGCATAGAAAGAACAACAACACTAAGCTCAATCAACATGGCCGCTGGCGCCCATTTCTCGTCTTGGTCAGGACGAACAATCATATAAATTGAACTAATACCTAAAATAATGGCTAGCATAATAGGAAAAGTTTCAGGACCGACACTTTCCTGTCCGCCAAAAGGAATGGGGAATTGCGTTGCTTCCCAGCCGTAACCTACGGCAAGAATAAGCATTAGCATGCCAAACACACGATCGTTAATACGCATGTCTCTGCTCCATGTTAATAAATCAAAGGGTGAAAAATAGTCGAAAACAGGAGGGGCACTGTATTAAAACAAATGTCCCCTCCAAAAGCGGTCTGAGGTTATTTAATTAGACCGATGTCTTGCGATAAGATTTTGATATCTAAAGTTTGGTTTTTTACGAATTGAGTGAATTCAGCACCAGATTTGTGGAATGGCATCAAACCATTTTTAGTCATGACGTCTTTCCATTCTTGAGTCGTGTACAACTCATCCATGGTTTTTACCCACCAATCGTAAGATTCTTTGCTTGCATTACCTGGTACGTAAAATCCGCGCCAGTTTGGAGCTACAGAATCAATGCCCTGTTCCATCGCTGTAGGAATAGAGTCATATGGTGCTGGCAAACGCTCTTCAGAAAGAACCGCTAGAACGCGTAAGTCACCAGAATCCATGAAGCCTTTTACTTCAGAAATGTCACCAGTGAACGCATCTACGTGACCGCCAACAACTTGAACCAAGGCTTCAGAACCACCGCTAAATGCTAGGTAACGAACCTTTGGCAAATTCTCAACGTGCGCTTTTTGTGCAGTCATCAGGACTTTCAAATGATCCCAACCACCAGATGCACTACCACCAGCAAATTTAACCGAGCTAGGATCTTTCTTTAGAGCATCAAGAACTTGTGTCAAAGAAGTGTATTTGGAATCTTTACCAACAGCGATAATGCCGTAGTCAGCACCTAATGTACCAACCCATTTAACTTGGTCAGCATTCATGCCTGGGAATTGGCCTTGAGCAAGGCGTGTTGTTGTTGCTGTACTAGCGGCAACAATCAGGTTTTCATCTGTATCACGTTTACTAATCGTGTGAGCGAAAGCTACACCACCACCAGCACCCGTCATGTTAACTGTCTGTACGTTACCTTTGAAGTAACCTTCATCAACTAATACTTTACCAACGCTACGGCAAGTAAAGTCCCATCCACCACCTGGGTTCGCTGGGGCAATACATTCACCACTGCGAGCTGGTTCGAAGGCGTAAGCCTGTCCAGCCATAGTTAGTGCGACTGCACTGGAAATTAGAACAGACTTCAAAGAAATGGTATTAAGCATGGTTATCTCCTGCTTGTTATTTTTTTTGTTGTTAGCTAATCAAGCTCTTAAAATAAGTATTTCAATTAACTTGAGTGGCTAAACCTTACCTCTCAAACCTGTCACTACCCTGTCATAGATCAACTTTTCTTACTTAATCATGTTAAAAAATGTATTTCTAACGTATCAAGATGCAAATTTATGACAAAGCAAGTCGCTGACTTTTGACAATGCTTTTAGCATGCGAACAAGTTAATCTGGCACTTAATCAGACTAGATCAGGATTCAGGAAACAACAAGATGACAACGCATTCACCACAAGCCACCCTAATTGGTAGCATCGCCATTTTACTTTGGAGTAGCCTTGCGCTTTTTACTACACAAGCCAATTTAGTACCGCCATTACTATTACTTACCCTCACTTTTGGCGTTGCAAGTTTATTGTTTTTTATCGTTTATTTAATCAAAGGCGAACTAAAGTCGTCGTGGTCAAAAACACCGACTAGCGCCATTGCCATGGGTGGGCTTGGATTTTATTTCTATCACTTCTGCTACTTTTATGCGTTTCAGCATGCACCACCAGTGGAAGCGGGACTTATCGCTTATCTCTGGCCTTTGTTGATTGTCTTAATGGCCGGCATGACCAAGGGAAACTCTCTGTCATGGACACATTTGGTGGGCGCTGTTATTGCTTTTATCGGCACAGGTATCATGCTGCAATCGAGGGAATCGGCAAGCTTGATAGAAACAAATACGAATTATAATTGGACAGGTTACGCCGCGGCATTTGCCTGCGCGTTTATTTGGTCAAGCTATTCGGTAGCGAATCGACGCTTCCAAACCGTTCCTTCTAGCGCGGTACTTTGGTATTGCCTAGTCACCGCACTATTAGCGGGCGCTTCGCATATGATGATTGAAGCCCAAAGTTGGCAGCCTTCCATAAACTTCCCTGCAAGCACTTGGATTGCTATTTTAGGGTTAGGCTTCGGGCCAGTTGGCATCGCTTTTTTCTGCTGGGATTTTGGGGTAAAAAAAGGCAATTTGTCGCTGCTTGGCGTACTGTCTTATACCGCACCTGCCCTATCAACTGCTTGGCTTGGGCTTTTTACCGACGCGCAACTTACCACTGGGCAAATCATCGCTTGCCTGCTAATTACCGCTGGTGCGCTGTTTGCTAGTTTAATGCCGAACAAAAAAATACCCTTGACGGTTGAAACCAAGGGTATTGGGTAGATACTGGTTAGATCACAAAAATTAAAAGATTAAGCAACTTGATAAAGTGTACGAGGAATTTTCTGTAAGTAGGCTTCCATTTCCGCCATGCCGTTTGGTTGATCTACTTTTACGCCCAAATCGCGCATGGTGCTACCAAGCGCATGCAAGGTGCGGAACAAGTTGTGTTCACGGCACTGTTCGCCCATTTGGCCAATACGTACGATAGGCTGACCAAATGATCCAGCAATCTCAACTCGGTACATTTCTGAAATATGGCGGCAAATTTGTCCAGCCGTTAAGCCTTCAGGAATATTAATCCCTACTACAGAATTCAAGCGCGATGCAGGCGGAATGAACAATTCTAAGCCCATTCCCTCAACGCCGGCTTGCAACGCTTTAGAACAACGCAAATGACGCGCAAAACGATTCTCTAACGTTTCATCACATACCAGTTTCAAAGCTTCATGCAGTGCCATAATGCCAGATACTGGCGCGGTATAATGATAACCATCGTTATGCCAAAAATTTTCCGCAAGCTGAGCATCGAAACACCATTGTGCCGTTGGTTTAGTACGACTTTTCACTGCCGCCCATGCTTCATTAGAAAACACCAAAAGCGACACACCTGGAATGGACGACAAACCTTTTTGCCCACCCGTGATAACTACATCTACTTGCCACGCATCCATCTTCAGCGGCATAGTACTCAAGGTACAAACTGCATCCACAACCACCAAACAACCATAAGATTTAGCAATCTTGGTAATTTCTTCTAATGAATGGTTAAACACCGTATTCGATGTTTCGCCTTGCACCAGTGTTAATACTTTAGGACGTGTTTCTTCGATGGCTTTACGAACACGCTCTGGATCTGCCGCTTCATGAACACCAACGTGCAATTCATGAACATCGGCGCCAATACGTGTCGCCATTTCCGCCATACGATGACTAAAGAAGCCATTATTAATACATAAAATACGTTCGCCCGGTTGCAACAAATTGGCGACTGCCATTTCCATCGCGGCTGACGCTGGCCCTGCTACGCCAAGCACCCATTTAGACTCTGTTTGAAACACATAACGCGCCATTGTTTTCACTTGTCCAATAACCTGCGCCATCACACTACCAAGGTGGTTAATCACCACAGAATTGGCCTTGGCAACACGCTCAGGAATAGGAACAGGGCCCGCGCCCATCATTAACAAAGGTTCGTGAGGAAGAATTTCGTCTAAAGATTTCACCTGGGGACGAGGAATGCCCATTGGCGATGAAGCAGTCATTTTATGCAGCCCTATGTTAGTTAAAATTAAAAAAAGCAGTCAGTATTGGAAAAAACATTCCTAGAGTAAAAAGCATATATTTACGCTTTTTTAGTAGAAAATATCGTGATTTGCATTTTTACAAAATATTATCTGGCAATAGTACAATATCCATTTGAATAATAAGAGGCAGCAAAATGAAAAGAGTGTAATAAACTGGCTGCTTTGATTTTCGCCTTAGATCTGACTGGTTTCCATTTCAACAAGCAGTATTTTTTACTCTGCGAAATACCTATTAACTGTGCGATAATGCGCGAAACTCCCTATTCAGGACCTCGTTATGATTACTTGTGGTATCGAAATTAAAGGCAGCGAAGTGATTCTTTGCCTTCTGTCTAAACAAGACGGATTGTTTCAAATCGCCGATTGTCGCCAAACTCGACACACACTGAACAACCCAAACGACAGCGAAAGCGTGCGCAAATTTCAGTTCATGCTGAAAAAACTGTTTGAAGATTACAAAGTGAAAAGAGCCGTAATCCGTGAACGCCCAACAAAAGGCAAATTCGCCGGCGGCGCGGTAGGCTTTAAAATTGAAGCGGCTATCCAATTGATTAATACGGTTGAAGTCGATTTGTTCAGTGGCGCAAAAGTAAAAGACATCATTCAGCACAACCCAATGCCGATTCCATTCAAAGCAACAGGCTTACGCGCATTCCAAGAAGGCGCCTTCACCGTGGCGTATGCCGCGCTTTCTGAATACATTCCTGAAGCGTAAGTAGTAAGATTTAGCAATAAAAAAACGGACGCCATTGAAAGGTGTCCGTTTTTTTGTCTGAATTATTTTTCACTTTCCATCGACCTTAGTGAAAAGCGCTTTAAACAACGCCTCTGATTTCGCCAGCCCTTCCTCGGTTAATGTCACCGATTTAGATTTGCCAACTGGATTATGAATATAACCCTTCTCATGCAATCGATTGGTTATACTCCAATCAATTTGCTTCCAAGCATGCCCCAAAGGTTCCTAAAAGGAGAGAAGAAATCATCCGTTTACGCTGTTAAGAGCGCTGAGATGTTTAGTGAAACTTGGATAACATGGAAATAACTCTTAGTGTCTGAATGGTATAAGCTTTTCCGATTGGGAACCCTTAACCACTTTCACCCACTCATTGTTTGTCTAGTAACATAGCTAGCCTTATCTGTATGCACAGATATCTAGAATTACAGGTACAGCCAAGCCGAGAACAGAGAAAGGTAAAGTCGATGAATCTTGAATTTCGCATACATCTTGGCCCCAATCAGCCAAGTGGTCTCCCTACCCCCTCAGAGTCCCAAGCTGACCCTCAAACAAATACTAAAGGGACAAACAATGCTGCGCTTCAGTTGCTTATGCCGATACTGGAGCAATTGTTACAGGGGAAAAATAACCAGTCCCAACCTCAGGGCAATAGCGGTGGTGCAGCTGATGGTCAGCCGTCGTCAAAATTGGGCAATTTAATGGATCGAAATTCCGGTGCTGGTGGCGCAGGCGCTTCGGGACTCGGTGGTGCCAATGGTATGAGCAACATGGAATCCCTTGTTGATCTACTCAATCAGATGATGCAGTCCTTATTTGAAAGGGCTAACAAGCAGGGAAACAGTCCCTCTTCTGGTGCATCTAGTACGGGGGCTTCTACGCCACAAATGAATAATCAACCATCACCACATGACGTTGCACCAGCGGTATTGCAAGATGCTGGGGGGGCTGCGTTAAAAGGTGCCGTGTCACCAGCAAAAGATGGTGGTGGGCAAATCAATAATCAGTATCCTGAAATGACCAAAGCGGTTACTGGAATGATGGATAACAACAAAGAAACCTTTGGAACACCGAGCGCCCCAACTAAATCCGTCGATACGAAATCTGTAGAAAGCGGTACAGCGAATATTGCTGCCAATACAGGCGGCCTTAGTACTGAGGCTAGTGATAAAACTTCCAAAGTAACGTCGAGTCAAAGACTGGGTTCTACTGAAGGTATGGAAGGCTTCGCCAAAGCGGCAGGTGTAAAAGGTGGTACTGGTGGTGAAACCGTCACCGTGAACTCTGTAGGTGAGCTGAAGCAGGCTTTGGCTGGGGACGAACCACGTATTATTAAGTTGGGGAGTGACATTTCAGCCACAGAGAAAACCAATTTAGAGTTTGGTGCTAACAAAACTCTAGTAGGAGATGGTGACAATAACAAGTTACACAACATTTATCTTCGAAGCGCTGAAGGCGCAGGTAACGACGTTTTCCAAAACCTACATTTTAGCCATGATGCAAAATACAATGCGAATGGTGATATCCCACTCTACATTGACAAGGGCGAAGGCTATTGGATCGATCACAATACTTTTAGCGGTACTAAAGATCAACAAGGGGCAGATGATCATAGCAAAGACAAACTTCTGTATGTGGGCGGAACCGCAGATAATGTCAGTTTGACCAATTCTAAGTTTGAAAATAACAAATATGGTTTAATTCTGGGCTACCCAGAAGACACTAAAGAGGCGTCGGATAAGTACTCGGGCTATCCTCGTATGACCATTGCACATAATGACTTTGAAGATCTAAGTACGCGCGCGCCAGGCTTAATGCGTTATGGGCAGTTTGATGTATACAATAATCATATTGATGATTTCAACCTAGGCTTTACTGCACACACAGGTGCTACGATAGTATCGGAAGGAAACTTCTTTGAAAATGGCCGCAATGGTGGTGGTCAGCCAAGTATGGTTGGAGTCTTAGCTGATGCAGGAGTAGCGAAAGGGTTTATTGATATCGGCAGTAATATTAGTGTTGAAGGTCAGAAATCCCCTGAAACTTCATGGCGTGGTGGCCCATATGACCGGAATGTGATGAGCGCAGCGGAAGCAAAAGAGTTTGCTTCGAACAATGCTGGGGCGCAAGGCTCAGGAGAGTTGAAGTTCGCTAGCTAATTAAGTTTATTAGACTGCGGGGATATCTTTGATAGTTATCCCTGTTCTAAGTGGTGCACCTGATCAAATAACCTCCCATCCTACCTATTGTCCTCAAAAGCCAGTATTGCTTACTCATTTCAGTTATATAACCTGAAGAATATGACACGCTCAATAGGATTTGTTTACCAAGACACCTGCAGAGTTTACCAAGACACCTGCAGAGTTTACCAAGACACCCACGTTAAATTATTCATCACTTACCAGTTAGCTTGGCTTCTGCAAACACATCCTCTGCAGCATATAATGGCAAGTCTGCAGCAACACGTCGCTCGACCTCCTGACTCCACGCTGCTTCAATGTCAGCGAGTGGCTCATTCAGTGACTCCAGCATAAACTCAGCTAACTTAGCCCTTTCCTCTGGACTCAGGTTTAATGCCTGCTCTTCGATTTGTTTAAGTGAATTATTCATAATCCTCTCCTTTGCTTCCCTCAAAGTCTACACTCCATATTGATCCGTTTGGAGTGTTAAAAATACAATAAATAGAACACGACTGAAGTGTCCATTTTTTGTCTACAAGCTATTTCACTTTCCATCGGCCTTAGTGAAAAGCGCTTTAAACAACGCCTCTGATTTCGCCAGCCCTTCCTCGGTTAATGTCACCGATTTCGACTTTCCAACTGGATTATGAATATAACCTTTTTCATGCAATCTATTGGTTATACTCCAATCAATTTGCTTCCAAGCATGCCCAAAATCATCATGCAAAGTAAGGTAAAAAAGAACGAGGGCTGCAATCTAAAAACCATCAGGTCTATCTCTACAAAAGATAGACAATGGATTCGAAATAACCGACTGACTCCAGAAACTCAGCTTCCGCTGCTGCAGTGAAAAGAATAGTTCATATAATGAAAGCAGTTTTAAGCATAACCTTCCATGAACCTTTGGCGGCAATTACTAACCGTCAGCACTATAATTTCATGTTTTAAGCTGTAGATAATAAGATAACGAACAAAAATGATTTAACGATCGCTCGTATTGGGCATTTCAGAAGAAAAGCACCGAATTCGCCATACTTTGGACTGGCAAATCTAATACCATCTAGTTGTTGTTAATCTCTTTGATTACTTTTCCGTTTTCATATTCCTGATAACGCCAAACACTGGCATCCCGCTTGTACCACGTTTCCTTACTCAAGCGCCCTGCTACAAACTCCTGATGCAACCGCATAACGCCTTCAGGATAAAACTCTTTCACCTCTACAGACTTGCCATTGTCATACAAATTATGACTTCTCAATGCGCCATCATCATACCAAGTTCTACTCTCACCCAGCTCTTGACCATCGATATAAAAATACTCTTTAGCGAGCTGACCATTATCATGGAAGTAGCGACTTATACCTTGCTTTCGCCCTTTATCATCATAGGTTTCTTCAATCATCACCTGATCATTGCCATAGTAGTATGTCCAAGGACCTACCTTGATGCCATCAACGCACTCTCCTTCGCCGTACAACGCATTTTTGCTGTGAAACAGACGGGCATAACCTGTGTACCTCTCCATCGCTTTAAGCGTGCCGGTATATACAATTTCAAGACGACCTTTAATGGTCCATTTCAGCTTAGATGACATCATGCTTCCTTTATCTAGATTAAAACCCAACAACCATTAAATAGGCTATTCACAATGAATAAAGCTCATCATTAAGCATGTAATTTATATTTTTGTAATTTAGGGTCAGATGAAAAGCAAGGCTATTTTCCAGTGCTTGTTATGTATTTTCATCTGGCTTATAAAAATGTGGTTCGTGTATTTGAGGATTTATCTCGTAGATTCCATCCATTTCTTTTGGTTTAAGCTCAGGATAACGCGCCCATAAAGGCTGTAGCATCTCTAAGAAAATCTCTCCCATCACTTTCCCTGCATTTGATCTATAAGATTCAAAATTTTCTTTTGTATCCTTATCCATAACGAAATGCACGCTTTGGTCAAGCTTTCCTGAAACTTGCATTAGTAGAACGCTTAGCTCTTCGGATTTGCTTTTTCCATGGTAGAACTTCCCTGCTATACAATTCGCTAAATACCAACGTCTGTTTGGACTCTGCGGCTTCAGATCGTCTTTGATCACCGATATGCTGGTTCTTTATTTGCCCTTTTGTAGCGCGATTTGATCCGCGAGGAAAACAACTCCCTCAGACCTTATAATCTGTTCCACTTTCAAGACAATGTATTTAAATGCTATTTTTCATCCGACTCTAAATTCGCATTTTTCATCGACCCTAAATTCGCCGCCAACACGCGCAGCTTTGTAGTGGAGGCAAAGCCGCAACGAAAAAGCTGTCGCCGTACTTGGTCTTGTTATATTTTGTATGGCTCATAGGATCCCAAGTCTACTTCTTTGTAGTTTCTTCGAATAAAGTCGATGAACGCCGAATATGCGCTTATAAAGTTGGATTTTTTTATATCCAGAGATTCATTTAGCTTTTTTACTTTTTCGTACGGCAGGCATCTTCTTTCCATGTGCAGGTACCCTCGATCATCAGCTTGGCCAAAATTGGCCTGCTGACGACCAGCTACATTAGTGAATCCAGATATAATATTCCAAAGTTCATAGTAGCCCTCAATGAATAACTGAAAATGAGCCTGAAGGTTCGTATCATTTAGTGGGTATAAGTGGGGGTTATCAACAAGACCTGCTTCAAACATATCTCCTACTGTACATAGTTTTAAATTTACTGAGACTGGCAAATGCTCGGTAAAATAGCGAAGCTGGGTGAACGGAACAAAACGCATGAATAGTTTGAGAAAACTTATGTCATCTACTCTCTCATTTGGTGACTCGAAATGAGATGCTATCGTGCTTTCATGCTCTGTTTTAATTTTGTGAAGACGTTCGACGGTGTAGAAACTTAGATTTTGATCAACTTCAGTGTGATGATTTGCGCAAAGTAGGATTAAGTTTTCATACGAATTACGATTTCTGACTATTTCTTCATTGCCTCGTGCACCGCCAGAATTTTTAGCTATGATATGTGCCATTTCGCCAATATGAACTTCATTGTCGAAAACATTGATTTTGCAAATGCTACATCTTCCAGCTGCGAGGCCATATAGTTTTTTGATTTCTGGATTAGAAATTCCCACAAACTTTCCCCTAAATATAACGCAGAGCGCACCGGTGGCCTTTTTGGAGCGAAGCGGAGAAAAGGCTATCCGCGTGACGCGTATTGTTAGCCACCATTGCTATCCGTCTGTTTCTTCTCATTGAGCAAGCCGCCGAAATAAAAACCTACCACTGTCAAAAAAGATGCCTTTAGAAACTCGGGCACTTCCTTCTCAGTGACTAGAAGGTATGCTGAAACACCAATTAAAATCACGGCAAGCCAGCCCGTAATATTAAAAATTGTTTTCACCCACCCCCATTTGTCAGCATGCTTGCCAACAGCCGCATCCATTTGCTGTATCAACTGACTTTCCTTTTCAGCATGATTTTCATATCTACTTGTGAAAACTACCCAGACGGATCGGCTGGCCCCATCATCTTGGTAATTTACTTTAGACACGAATCCATCCAAGAAACTATCCTGGCTTGTAACCTTGTGGCTGGCACTTCTGGGCTTCGACCGTTTTACAATCTCAACCGATTTTTTCCTGGAATCTTGGGTCACTCCTTTACCTCCAGGCCAGCACGCTTCATGTAGTCATCTAAGGTACCCAACTGATCAACAATTTGAGCAAATCGATATTGCTGGCGTGTAATGGTTAGTGTCTTTCGGTCAGGTAGTGGCAAGGTAGCCCTGTGACCATCGACAGAAACCATAAATATCTCTTTTACAAACGATGCTCCATAGAAAATCTCGTAGATCACACGATATGCAGTGGGATCAGGATGCCTGGTAGCCCAATCCTCCCCAGAGAATTTATCGGCGTCGTGATCAATGTCTGGTCTTTCGATGCGGATATTCAGGTCGTTTTTGTATGTGTATATGCCCCTTTCATCGCTGAAGATCCAGTCATCTTGTCGGGATTTATCGATGATGGACATCAGTTCGTCGTATGTCATAAGGACTCCAGAATTCTCATTGAAGACTAACTTGGCTAACATCTATGGACACCCCGATTTTTGCAAGCAAAATCAAGCTTTAACAAGAGTAGTTTTGCAGCCATCTATTCGGATTTTTAGTAAAGTTTTTTTAGCTTTTATCCCTGATGCTATTCCTGCGAAAAACAGCGCTGACTTGGTTCTAATCATTTTGGCGTTTTCAACGAAACGATGTTAATCCCAGAATTTCCAAGTCACTGTCTCTTGTTATCACTCTTTTTTACTAAGCAATACTTGGTGTGTCACTCTTTAAAATTTAGATCGTTTGAGCATGATATTTTTGATCTCGTGCCAATATAAGCCAAGCAATCCATACTAACTAATCCATTACAATAACCTGACAATACAATGAAAGCCTAGGTAAAACCATAAGACTTTTGTGGGATTGTGGAGATTCGAGACTTGGCAGCAGTATTTAATATGTTATGCGTTTACGAACAACGGCAGATCACGCTGCGCTCATACTGCCCTACGAGTAAAAGTGTTTATGTTCAGCAGCGAGGAGCAAAGTAAACACCAAAAGCGAGGTCAAACGGCAGTGTCGAGCGGTGGTGTTTGCTTTGCTCGCATCTCCAGCGGAAATCGGGGTCAAAGCTCCGAAGTAATAACACCTCCCTAGCCCTCACCTTGGAAGACATAAGGGGAGGGAATAAATACAGTGTCGGGCTAAAGCCGCGACCTACCCTATATATTGGACAAAACAACGACCAATTTTCAATCAATAAACCTGTCAATTATGGCGCAGCAAGATAAAAACGCACCAAAACTAGGCATTTTTAGGTGTTCGTTTTCTCGCGATTATGACAAGCAATACGCCACCCAAAACGCTTAGCGTTGCGATAACAAGGTGTAAGGTGATGGATTCCTTGGCAAAAACTGCGCCTCCTATTGTGGCAATGATAGGAACCAGTAGCTGTAACACGGCAGCTATGGAAGCACTAAGATAAGGCAAGACAGCGTACCAGATGGCGTAACCAAGTCCAGACATAATAGCGCCAGAAGTGACCGCTAGAATAATGCCTTCATGCTGTGCGTTCGGTGCTTGCTCACTATTAAAATAAACGACTACCAGTGCGACTAATAACATTGGAATGGTGCGAACGAAGTTAGACGTCGTGGCAAATAAAGGCTTGGCCGAGATTTTGCCTCGCCATGTGTACAAGCCCCACGCCACGCCTGCTAGCGTCATTAAGACAAAGCCCAATAAAGAAGGTGACGACAAGGTCGGAAGCACTAAATAGACAAAGCCAGCAAAGGCGATGGCCAAACCTAACCACTCTAACCACACCAGCTTTTGCCCTGCCCATACAGCGAATAAGATCAAGGTTAGTTGTACCGCCCCAAACAGGATCAAAGCGCCTATGCCGGTTTCCAAGGTGACGTAGGCATAAGAAAAGCCCAAGGCATACACAAAGAGCGCAAACGCTGATAACCAACTACCTTCTAGCCATACGGTTTTAACATCATTTCGTTGCTTTTTGAGACACTGAAAAACGCTAAGCAAGACCAAGGTAAATGCGCCGCTGAGCAAGCGCCATGTGGTGAATTGAGCTGGATCGATTAGCCCATCGCTCAGCGCCAGACGACACAATACAGAGTTTGCTGCGAACGCCAACAAAGCCAAAATCACAAAGACACATAAACGTAGCAAACTTGTCATCTATTTGTTCCATAGCCTAGTTTATCTTAGGACTGTCCTCATAAGGAAAACGCCACTTTTACGCACTGGCACCAGATTTGCAAGACTTATACTAACGTCCACCAGCGGTATTTTGATGGACCCAAAAAGGAATCGACATGACAACGCTTTTAATTTTTACCGATTTGGATGGCACATTACTCGATCATCACACATACAGTTTCAAACCAGCACTGGCGGCCTTACAGTCGCTGAAGACTTTTTCTATTCCTTGCGTGATCAACACCAGCAAGACTTTTGTTGAGCTTGTGGAACTTAGAAAAGCGCTCAACCATCAAGACGCTTTTATCGTAGAAAACGGTTCTGCCGTTTATATCCCTAAAAATTTAGCCCTCTCTATAAACGAAGACTTAGAGGACTGCGGCGATTATTGGCGTAAATCGTTTGGCCCGAAACGCGACGAGCTAATCGAACTGACCAATGACAAGCAAGATCAATATACCTTTAAACGCTTCAGCGAGATGACATGGCAAGAACTGGTTTCCATCACAGGTTTGAGTGAAGAAAACGCCAAGCAAGCCATGCAACGAGAATTTACCGAGCCTATGGTTTGGACCGACTCTAACCTTGCTCTTAATGTATTGCGTGACGACCTTGCGCCATTTGGTGTGCAAATTCAGAAAGGTGGCCGTTTTGCCCATCTGATGGGCGAGCACTGTGATAAAGCAAACGCCATGTTATGGCTCAAAGAATTGTATGAACAACAAAGTGACGAAGACGTTACTACTATGGCATTAGGCGATGGTGAAAACGACGTAGGCATGTTGAGCAAAGCCGACATTCCAGTGGTGATTCGCTCCCCGGTTCATGCGCCACCAGAAATTCCAAATAGAAGCGATGCTTGGCTTAGTGATGCTTATGGGCCAGAAGGCTGGGCTCAGGCGATTAATTTACAGCTCACTAAACAAGGTATTTTGTAAGCGACGAAAAGAACAATAAACACACCATATTACGACATTAGGAGAATTACTATGGGCGACTTTCATCAAAACGGTATCATCACCACGCTTCACAATCTGGCACACCGCCCGTTAGAAGAAATGGAAAAAGAACTGTGTGAGTTTGCTAAAACACGCCCAATGTCTCTTATCCTACCTTGTCTGTATTCCGAGCTGGAAACAGACGCCATGCCGAATATTCTTAAACATTTGCAGCAAGTTCCCTACTTGTCTGAAATTATCATCGGCTTAGACCGAGCAACAGAAGATCAATACCGTCATGCATTAGAGTTTTTCAGCGTATTACCACAAAACGTTAAAGTACTTTGGAACGACGGCCCTCGCTTAAGGGAAATCGATAGCGTATTAAAAGGCGAGCATCTTTCGCCATCTGATCCTGGTAAAGGCCGTAATGTATGGTTCTGTATGGGTTACAACCTAGCCGCAGGCAAAGCCGAATCCATTGCCATGCACGACTGTGATATCGTCACTTATGACCGTGAATTGTTGGCTCGTCTTATTTACCCTGTGGCGAACCCAAAATTTAACTACGAATTCTGTAAAGGCTTTTATGCTCGCGCAGCCAATGGAAAAATGAATGGCCGTGTTAGCCGTTTATTGGTCACGCCTTTATTGTGTTCGCTGAAAAAAGTCTTTGGCCATTTGGACTACGTAGAATACTTAGACAGCTACCGTTATCCGCTCGCTGGCGAGTTTTCATTCCGTCGCGATGTGATGACAGATTTGCGTATCCCTAGTGACTGGGGCTTAGAAATTGGCGTACTGAGTGAAATGTACCGTAACTATTCAACCAACCGTTTGTGTCAGGTGGATATCGCCGATATTTATGATCACAAACACCAAGACTTGTCTGCCGATAATGACGATGGCGGCTTGTCTAAAATGTCCATCGACATCACCAAAGCCATTTTCAGAAAGTTGGCGACAAACGGCACTATTTTCAACCAAGAAACCTTCCGTACGATTAAAGCTACCTACTATCGCGTTGCACTCGACTTTATCGAGACTTACCGCAACGATGCGGAAATCAACGGCCTAAAATTAGACGTTCATACGGAAGAGCAAGCGGTTGAACTGTTCGCCAGTAACATTATGAAAGCAGGCAACCAATATTTAGACAACCCAATGGAAACACCATTCATTCCAAGCTGGAACCGTGTTGTGAGCGCTTTCCCTGGCGTCATGAATCAACTGGCTCAAGCCGTTGAATTGGATATGGCCCAATACGGTCCTAAACAATAATAAAGACTATAAATAAAAGATCGATCAAAAAAAGAACTGGCCCTTAAAGTAATCTTTTTGCTAAGTTGAACGTTACTACGTTGCTTTTCAATCACTAAAAGACAGGTAGGTAAACATGGAAAATGCTCCTTTGTCGCATCTAGAACAGCGCCTAATCGCTCATTTGCAAGTCATTTACCCAAGCTTAGACAATAAGGATTTGGCTTCAAAGTGCTTAGCCACATTTCATCTGGATCCGTCAACGGAGTCTCCTCGCCCCCATAGAAACTTATGGGACCAATCTGACATTATGCTTATTACCTATGCGGATACCTTGCGCAAAAAAGAAGAAGCGCCTTTGGAGACTTTGCATAAGTTCGTTAAAAGCAAATTGTCAGATTGTATTTCCGCCGTTCACCTACTACCCTTTTTTCCGTATAGCTCAGACGATGGTTTTAGCGTGATGGATTACACAACCGTCAACCCATCTTGCGGACGCTGGGCCGATGTGGTTAATCTTTCTAAAGACTTCAAGGTAATGGGCGATCTTGTCATCAACCATTGCTCAAGCCGCAGCATGTGGTTTGAAAATTACAAAGCTGGCGTTGAGCCGGGTGCGAGTTTCTTTTATGAAGCCGATCCTAATGCTGATTTAAGTGCTGTGGTTCGCCCTAGAACTTCGCCATTGTTGCGAGAGATACAAACTAAAAATGGCGAAAAACATGTTTGGTGTACTTTTAGTCATGATCAGGTTGATTTGAATTTTGAGAACCCAGCGGTTCTGTTAGAGTTCCTGCGTATCATTCGTTTATATCTTGAAAAAGGTATTCGTTGGTTTCGCTTGGACGCAGTGGCATTTCTCTGGAAGGTCCCAGGCACCTCTTGCATCAATTTGCCGCAAACCCATGAAATCATCCGTTTATTAAGATTGATGATCGAACATTACGCACCAGAATCTGTAATTATCACCGAAACCAACATACCAAATCAGGAAAACCTCACCTACTTTGGTAACGCCAACGAAGCCCACTTGATCTACAACTTCTCACTGCCACCTTTACTTATTAATAGCTTGGTTACGGGAAATAGCAGCCACTTGAAACAATGGTTAATGAGCATGACGCCTGCTCAGCAAGGTACAACCTACCTGAATTTCCTAGCCTCTCATGATGGCATTGGCTTACGTCCAACGGAAGGTTTGCTGTCGGAATGGGAACTGGAAACGCTAATCAATACCATGAAGCGTTTTGGCGGTAAAATAAGCTCACGTACTACGCCGCAAGGTGAAGCCAAGCCTTATGAAATCAACATTAGTCTTTGGAATGCCTTATCAGGATCAGCACTGCACGGCCCAGACAAATGGCAATTTGCTCGTTTCCTCTGCGCCGCTGGCGTTATGATGGCTTTGGAAGGCGTTCCTGCTTTTTATATTCATAGCTTATTTGGCACAGAAAACGATTTAGAGCGTGTGGACAATACTGGTCAATTTCGCTCAATCAACCGCCATATATGGGATATGGAAGATTTAGATCATGTTTTGAATACACCAACTCATCATCAGAAGGTGTTCCAAAGCGTAACAAAATTGATTCAAATACGCCGAGCACAACCCGCCTTTCACCCAAATGCTACTCAGTATGTGCTACACATGGGTGAAAACCTATTCGCCTTCTGGCGTCAAAGCTTAGACAGAAGACAAAGCTTGTTTGCTGTTTACAATATGACAGACCAACCGCAAAGCTTTAACTTGTCTGAACTTAACCTAATTGCCACCGATGACTGGACAGATTTGGTGTCTGAACAAGTTTACGAAGACCATTTAGGCAAAGTCACCTTAATGCCCTATCAGTTTGTTTGGCTTGCTAACAAGAAAGGGAAGATCAAAGAGAGTTAATTGTCGTTTCATGTTTAGCAACACACCGTACTAGGTTATAGACACAAAACCTGTCAATAAAAATGAGACAATGATAACCATTATCAACAATTGATAATGGTTATTTTTATTTCAAGCTCTTTTTATTTCAAGACACAGGTAATTGTGAACATGATAAATTTAAGAAAAATCCTAGCCATCGGAACATTGATCACCTTCAGCCAACTGTCTACAGCAGAAACGCAATTGCCTAAAGCTGCGATTTTTGATCTTGGCAGTTTAGATACCATCACTGCATTAGGCTTAGAAAGCCAAGTGGTTGGCGTACCAAAGCAAGTTCTTCCAGACTATCTGAAACAATTTAATGACGCTCGTTACACTGATGTGGGGGGCTTAAAAACACCAGACCTAGAAACCATCAAAACGCTCAATCCTGATCTTATCGTAATTACTGGTCGCCAAGCAGGCCAAAAAGCCGCCCTAGAAGACATAGCTACGGTTAAACAGGTTAATGCTTCTGGTGAAAATTACTGGGAAAGCTTCAGTAAAAATACCACATCAGTCGCGGCCTTATTTAATGCCGAAAGTGCAGCGGATACAGCACTTGCAGAATTAAACGCAGACATCGAATCGACAAAGGCTGGTATTAAAGATCATCCACGCATTTTGTTTGTTACCCACAATAATGGCTCTTTCGGATTACGTGATGAACCTATAGCAACTCAGTTATTAGGCTTAGATCCATCAAAAGTTCCGTCTCATGTAACGCCACAAAAACGCGGAACTCGTACATTTACATCACTTAGCGTGAGCGATATCGCACAGATGAAACCAACGACTTTATTTATCGTTGATCGTAGTGCTGCTATTGGTAATACAGAAGAAGCTCTTGATATTAAAAAGCTAAAAGCCGACCTTGTAGATAAAGGTGGTCAATCCATCCAAGTCGCTTATTTGTCACCTAAACTTTGGTATTTGTCAGGCAATGGTTTACAAAGCCTCAGATTACAAGTGAAAGAAATAGCAGACGCTCTTTAATACAAAAACCACATAAAGCTTGCGGATGAAACAAAAAAACTCGCTGAAATCCATCAGCGAGTTTTTTATGCTTCCAGTATCCAACTATTTATTAATGGCTGACCGTTTTAGAAAATACATTAATCACCACCACTCCAGCGACAATCAACGACATTCCAACACACGCCGCCAAATCAAGCTTTTCACTGTTAAACAGATAGCCAAATACCGAAATCAAAACAATGCCTAAGCCAGCCCAAATTGCATAAGTCACGCCTGTTGGCATAGATCGCATCACGATGGACAAAAGGTAAAACGACATGGCGTAACCAACCACCAGAACAATACTTGGGCCCAATTTAGTGAAGGAGTCTGACGCTTTTAAAGCGGTCGTAGCAATGACTTCAGCTAAGATAGCGAGAAACAAAATAAAATACGTCATAAGCCCTTCTCTAAATTATCGATTCCAACAGGAACAGTATTTTTACTTCGCGCCTTCCAACTCAACATCTTCGATATCAATGTCTTCAGCTAAGAAACCACCGGTTTGATGCGCCCAAAGTGATGCATAAATACCAGCATGCTGGATCAACTCATCATGACTGCCCTGCTCTATGATGTTGCCTTTATCCAAAACAATCAAACGATCCATTGCCGCAATGGTCGACAAGCGATGAGCAATAGCGATCACAGTTTTACCTTGCATCAGTTTGTACAAGCTCTCTTGAATTGCAGCTTCTACTTCAGAGTCCAATGCAGATGTTGCTTCATCTAGAATCAACAAAGGCGCATCTTTTAACAAGACTCGCGCAATGGCAATACGTTGACGCTGACCGCCGGAAAGCTTGATACCACGCTCACCGACCATGGCATCGTAACCTGCATTACCAAACGGATCGGTTAAGTCTTGAATGAAGTCATGAGCTTCTGCTTGCTTAGCAGCAGCGATCATTTCTTCTTCCGTGGCATCAGGTCGACCATAAAGTAAGTTCTCGCGAACAGTTCTGTGCAGTAAAGACGTATCCTGAGTCACCATACCAATTTGACCACGTAACGAATCTTGCTGAACAGCGCTGATGTCTTGTCCGTCAATGCGAATTTGACCTGATTCAATGTCATGGAAACGCATCAATAGATTAACAATCGTTGACTTACCGGCACCAGAGCGACCGACCAGGCCGACTTTTTCACCCGCTTTTATAGACAAGACAAGGTTCTCAATGACCTTACTATCTTGCTTACCATAGTGAAAATTGACCGCATCGTATTCAATAAGCCCATGAGGTACTGAAAGTGCTGGCGCGTTTGGCTTGTCTTCTATCTCGATAGGTCGAGACAGTGTTTTCATACCATCGTTAACCATACCGATGTTTTCAAATAGCGCACTGATTTCCCACATAATCCATTGAGACATACCGTTTAGCCTAAGGGCTAAACTCACTGCAATAGCAATTGCACCGACACTAATGATGCTGCCCGTCCATAACCAAATAGACAGAGCTGCCACCGAAAATGCCAAAATATAGTTACAAGTTTGCACACCTACACTAAGCATAGTGACCAAACGCATTTGCTTGTAAACCGTCTGCAAGAAACCATCCATGCCGTCTTTTGCATAATCCGCTTCACGTTGATGATGAGAGAAAAGCTTAACGGTTGAAATATTGCTATAGCTGTCTACCACTCGTCCTGTCATGGTTGAGCGGGCATCGGCTTGATCAGCGGAGATTTTTTTCAGTTTAGGAACAAAGTACATTTGCAGCAAAACATAGCAAACCAACCAACCTAACATTGGGATCATCAAGCGATAGTCTGCTTTTGCGATCAACACGACCATAGAAATAAAGTAAACACCGATGTAAACCAAGACATCGAGCAATTTCATCACGGTTTCACGAACCGCAAGTGAGGTTTGCATCACCTTGGTGGAAATACGCCCAGCGAACTCATCCTGGAAAAACGACATGCTTTGACGCAAGATGTAATGATGCGACAACCAGCGAATACGCATTGGGTAATTACCCAATAGGGTTTGATGAATAATTGCCGAATGAAAAAAGGTCACTAAAGGCATCAGTACAAGAATCATTAAAGACATTAATAATAAATGCGTGCCCTCTTCAGCAAAAAAGGTGTCTGGGTCCTTATTAATCAACCAATCGACTAATTGCCCCATAAAGCTAAACAACGTCACCTCTAAAATAGCAATCGCGGCGGTCAAAAGAGACATTAGAAACAGCGGAAGCTCCACCCCTCTTGAGTAGTAACGACAAAACGCAAACAGCGTTTTTGGAGCCTGTATGGCTTCTATATCAGGGTAAGCAGGCACCCATTTTTCAAAAAAACGTAACATAAGATTCCTTATTAAACCTTTAAAACTTGACACCACTAGAAAAACAAAATGAAACAAAAATGGGTGCTGGACAGGGCAATAAAATGGACTTTATTTACCCACTAGAAATGAAAGCGAAATTGAACCACGTTCCATAAATGAAAACCAGAAAAGATAACCCTTACAAATTGTAGCCTACTGGGTTTTACTCAGTGTTTGCACAATTAAACTAAACGATCAAACGTAAACAGATTATAATTTATCAAACCTTTTGCGGATTTATGAGTGCAACTCGATAAAACCGATTAACCAATCTTTTAAGTTGCCATATGAAACTCACATTCCCTATTATTTTAGTACTCGGTCTTTTATCAGGACTGACACCTTTAGCGATTGACGCTTATCTACCAAGTATCCCAACTATTTCCAAGAGCCTAAACACTGATATTGGCCTCATTCAGATGACGTTAAGTATCTATTTGCTGGTGTTTGCCTTTCTACAGATTCTTTTTGGCCCTATTTCCGACGCTATTGGCCGACGTAAAGTTGTGGTCGGTGGTTTAACGGTTTTTGCTATTGGCAGCTTTATCTGTGCCTTGACACAAAGTTACGAAATGTTGCTAGTGGGACGAGCAGTTCAGGCCTTGGGCGGTGCCGCTGTAGCTGTGTGCATTCCTGCTTTGGTGAAAGACGGTATGTCGATTAATCAATTTGCCAAAGCCATGTCGATGATCATGTTAGTGATGGCATTGGCACCTTTGGCGGCACCGATTATCGGTGGTGCCATCCTCACCATTTTAAATTGGCACTATATTTTTGTCCTGCTAGGCATTCTAGCAATTCTCGCCATTGTGCTATTTTTGCGCACCATACCTGAAACGCTCCCCGTTGAAAAACGCACCCCCTTCTCATTTGGCAACGCGATTCGAAACTACATAATTTTGCTTAAAAATCGCTCGGTCATGGGTTATATCGCGGCTTCTGCCTTTTACTTTGCGGGCATGATGAGTTTTATTACTGGCTGCTCCTTTGTATACATTGAAATATATGGCGTTGATCCGGCAAACTTCGGCTTCTTAGTTGGCTTAAACGTTATTTCTATGATGCTGGCCTCAACCATTAATGGTCGTTATGTTGAAAAGCTTGGAACAGAAGTTTTATCTAAATATGCTATATATATTCCATTGGCTGCCTCAATATTAATGATTGCTCTTAGCTTTTTCGATCACCCACCACTATGGATTATCATCATTGCCAGTATGTCATTTATGGGACCAATGGGAATTCTAGGAAGTGGCTTTATGGCAGGCGCGTTAAAACATGCAGGTAGTCATAACGGTAGCGTCACAGCACTTGCCGGAACCTCTCGTTTCGCCTTTGGTGCCTTAGGTGGCGCCGTCATCAGTATTCTTCACAATGGCACTTTTGTCCCCATGCTTGGCACCATTGCCGCTTGTGGCATAATTGCTTTTATTTGTTTCAAAGTGACCGTTCGATACGCTGAACCAACCGCTGATCACTAACTTTATAATCCATCAAATTATTACATTAAACCGACATTTTTTATTAAACCGACTAATTGACGGAGTACCAATGCTAAGTACACAAACGCTAATCGAAAAAATCAAAAGCACGCCAGAACAGGTTCAATTCAAAGAAGTCATTGATGTCATTGAGCGCGAGTACGAATTCACGCCTGCTGCGTTTTCTAATGGCAAGCAGACCAATGGCATTAATGAAAACAATGGTTCTTGTAAGATTTTTTCTTTCGGATCTATTCACCAGCTAACTGAAATAGAAACACTGAATTTGTTTGGTGATTTTTACCGTGTCGATGTGTTAGACAATCCAGAAGCCAGCGACCATCAAAACATTCGCCAATTTATTGAAAATGGCTGGAGCGGTATTACATTCACAGCGACAGCGCTTGTTCAGAAAGGCTAGTCTCTTAAAAGGCCACAACACACACTTACTGTTCGCTGTGGCCTTTCCAAGCAATCCAAAAAATAGCTTAACGCATGCCTTAATGGTTGAACTCCCCTTTCATAAAATGCGATAGTGTTGAACATTGCATATATGAGGTGATTATGGAATTAGTGGCATTTGATCTAGATGGAACCCTACTTAATCGGCATCAACGCCTGTCTGATTACACACTCGATACCCTTGAGCGTTTAAAATCTGCAGGGGTTTTCTACACGGTTGCGACAGGCCGAACTCACTTTGCAGCCATGCCTTGTATTGAAGGACATGAATTCCCAAACTGGCAGATTTTTAAGAACGGTGTTGAATGGTGGGATCCACAACAAAATCTATATCGTCATCGCAACCTACTATCACAAAGCCATATTTCAGAGCTGCTTACATCTTTTGAAGAAAACCAAGTCACGCCTTTTATTTTTTGCCTAGAAGACGATGGTTCGCACAGAGTTTACCATTCGCCGCTGACTGGACATTTGAGCGACCACATCGCCAATGAGCTGGGCAACCATAAAAATATGAGTCTTCACCCCATAGCGGAGCTATCTCATAATGCAAGAATCACTAATATTAGTGCGATGGGCCGCCCCGAGTTTATTGAAAAAATTGTCCTAGATAGCCAAAAACACAGCCATTTAACCGCCTATTCCGGTGGTGGCATTTATAACCCTGATGCATTCTGGTTAGACATCCATCACAGCAATGTGTGTAAAGGTTCTGCATTGATGGAACTAAAAGCAGAAATTGGTGCCGAAAGGTTGGTAGTATTTGGAGATGGAGACAATGATCTATCTATGTTCTCTGCTTCAGATGAAGCCTTTGCAACCGATAACGCATTGCTTCATGTGAAAGATGCTGCTACCGATGTCATTGGTCATCATGATGAAGATGGCGTAGCAAGGTATCTAAGAAAAAGGTATAACTTGTAATCTTAAAGGTTGGGGTTGATTTACAAAAAATCTCCTCCATTAACTTAAAGACAACATATTTAGCCTTTACCCAACGATCATTTTGAACCATGATTGTTAAAAGAATAATTAGTTTGGAGAAATGCCATGTTTGAATTTTTGTTATTCGTCGCTGCCTGCGCAGCAATTGCTTTCTTGGTAGCCAATATCCAGAAAAACACCGCACAACCGAAAACAAAGCTACAACCAATCAAGATTGAGCGCGAAGAAGTACGTCGTCCTGTACCACGTCATAGACGCCCATACTAACTAACCCTTTCTCCATTCTATCTATTTGCCAGATTGAAACCTTTCAGTCTGGCAAATACGTATTTATCCCGTACTCTTTTAGTTTATTCGCTATTGCGCTATGACTCATGCCAACAGCTTTAGCTAGCCGCCTTGTACTTGGAAAGCTGGGGTAAAGTCGTTTTAGTAACTCAGCCTCCCATTGCTTTACTGTCACTTCCAACGAATCATCAATCAACACCATGTCAGCCATGTAATTATTCTCTGGTAACTGCACATCATCCGCTTGCCACTCTTTGTCTTGAATCGTCAATAAGGTTTGTAGACAAGTGTTTTGTAACTCTTTCAAATTACCAGGCCAAGAATACAAAGCCAGCTTAGTTAAAGCCCCCTTTGAAATAGAAGGTACAGGCATGCGATAACGCTCCGCTTGAACCGATACAATTTGCAACACAAGCCCTTCTATATCCTCTTTTCGCTCCCTAATCGATGGCATAGGTAACACCAAAGCAGCCAAGGAAAAATACAAATCTTTGTTTAAAATATCGCCTTTACCAAGTTGCATTTGGCTTAACGAAGACAAACTAACCAAACGAACATTACTATCAAGGCTAGTACTTTCACCTGGTTGGCGAGACAACCAATCTGCTAAGGCGACTTGAGCTTGCTCATCAAGGAATTCAATATCTTCAATCACAAACCAGCCAGACAGTTTTTCTAATGCGATGATGTCGTCTTTCACTATTTCTCTGGCATGGCGAATAATGAGCTGCGCCTCGAGCTCGCCCTGACGCTTTTGCCAATACTGAAACAGCGCATCAACCAAGTCTCTCTTGCCCGTGCCCACTTCCCCTTGAATCAGCAAAGGCATTGGTACTTGTGCAAAGGCTTTTGCTTGCAACAAGGTTCGTTTCATAACGGCGCTTTTAATTAGCGCTGGCTGGAAGTAGGTTTCTAAATGATTCTCTGCATCTGGCGCTTGCTTTAAACTTTCAGCTTGTCGATCCAAACGTGTTTTAGATTTCAAATAAATTACAGTGCCAGCAGGATTGGCAACACCCTCGTCGTCACTGACAAAAATCGGTTTCATTTCCAGCAATAAAGTTTTGTTACGAATGCGAATTCGTTTACTCATGCCATCACGTGGATTCGCCCATGCTTCTTTGGAAACATTAATTCCTTTGATAAACTGCTGAACAGGTTTGTGTAGCAGGTTCAACACAGGCACATTCAAATCTTGTGCAGCAAGCTCCGTTACCATGGTGATATTGCCCTTCAAATCAACAGAAATCACACCATCGGGTAAGGCTTCTAACAAGGTATAAAGCGCGTTGTGTTCTCTTTCAGATGGCGTGAACATCACGGTTTTAACGTCTTCTACGCTATCTAAGCGACGGATATCCGCTAACAACTGCTGCAGTTTTGAAAAAGGTATATCGGAAAAGCCACAATAAATACAACGACGCTTGGTATCGACTTCCACTAAGCGCATATCGATACCATGAGGAATAAATAAGTCGAGGGCTTCTCGCACCATACCTATTCTGTCTTCACATTGTATTTCTAACCTCATCACTTCTCTCTTTAGTTTTCTATTTTGCTCTCTTTAAGAGACTGAAACGGCGGATTTTGAACTTAGCAACAATAGATTTTGCTGCGGAGCAAAGCTCCCATAAAGCGGCAATACGGCAGCACCTAAAACACCGGCGGTATGACCTGTTTGTGCAATACGAATCGCTGGTAACGGCAACATACTGTGCGCTGTTAACGTACTTTCAAGACAGACAATTAACGCAGCCAATACAGGAGACGGTAAACGACCGCCAATCAAAACCGCCTCTGGATCGTATAAAGCAATCACCGATGCCAAAGCCGGAGTCACCTCAAACGCCACTTCATTTGCCCATTGCTCGATAAGTGTAGTGTGTTCAGAGCCAAACCATAGCTCATCAGACAAAGGCCATTGAGTTTGCTGATCAGCAAAAAAACGACGCAAGGACGACAAAGACAAGGCTTCAAGAATCCATTTGCCATGCTTGCCCGTTGCAGTGGGAATTAAACCAAAGCTACCGGCTTTTCCGTGAGCACCAAAGTAACATTCACCATTAGCTACAAAACTGCCACCACAAGCAGTGCTCACGAATAGATAAAAAAAGTCCCGTTGTGGCGTAATCGATGCCAGCAACAACTCACTGGTCGCCGCAGCGACAGCGTCGTTTTCGCAGAAACAGGGCACGCCGGTTAAATCCGTCAACCAAGTCTCAAACGCGTCCGATTGCCAATAGGCCAAAGCGGCTTTTAAATTGTTTAGATCCGCCCTTTGATCCGAGTCCGTCACCAAGGTTTCTAACCAAGAATCCATATAATCGGGCCTTGCCAGACCGATTCCTTGAATCTTGCTCCAATCTTCTCCTAGTGTTGTTTTCACTTCTTCAATCAAATCTTGAGCGATTTTCTTAGCTAAATTTGCAGTGGGGAACGACACCATTCGTTCTAACAGCAAAACACATTCGCCACTGAAATCTAACAAAGCAGCGCTGATATGATCACGATCGACATTGATGCCTAGACCATAAGCGCCTTTTTTATTGATGCTAAGCTTTATAGAAGGCTGGCCTCGACGACCTTTTACCTTGCCATCAACTTGCAATAAGTGCCTTTCAAGCAAAGACGAGGTGATCACAGAAATCGTTTGAGCACTCAATCCCGTCTGTTCGGCAATCTTTACTCGAGAGATCTCAGGGTGCTGTCGAACCAAATGAAGAATGATGCGCTCATTATAAATGCGGCTTTGTTCAGAAGTACTACCTGACGATTTCATATAACCCTATTCTTATATTGAGCCAATAAATTAGGAAGATTTCTCTACTTCACTCGTAACATTGTGCAAAGATCTCAAAGGATTGCCATCATTTAATAAATCTAATTGATTTAATCGCATAACTCATTAAGATGAGAAATCAGCTTTACAAAAATAACAAGGCTCAGATTATACAGCAGAGCCGAAGCAAAGGACGACACATGCCTTCTTTTCCAGAGTTTACATCTGCCGCTTTTTTAAAAGACCACATTCAATCAACGATGAATTTTTATCACCCAAACTGCATTGACCCTGCGGGTGGTTTTTTTCAATTCTTCAAAGACAGTGGCGACATTTACGACGCAAATACTCGCCACTTGGTCAGCAGCACTCGCTTCATATTCAACTATGCTAAAGCTTATCAAGCGGAAGGCAAAGCTGAGTATTTACAGGCTACACGTCACGGCTTAAGCTATTTGAGAAATCGTCATCGCCGAGAAAACGGCGGCTATGTCTGGTTACTCAACAAAGAACAAAATCTTGATGAAACCAATCATTGTTATGGCTTTGCCTTTGTTATGCTCGCTTATGCAACCGCTTATAAAGCTGGTGTAGAAGAAGCAAAACCATGGATTCAAGAAACCTTTGATGTCATGGAAAAGCATTTTTGGGATGCCGAGTTTGGGCTATACAAAGACGAAATATCCAGCGACTGGCAAGATGTTTCGCCTTATCGTGGACAAAACGCCAATATGCACAGCTGCGAAGCATTGCTCGCCGCTTACGACGCCACGCAAGAACCTCATTACCTTGAACGCGCTACATTATTAGCAAATAACATTTGCTTGCGCCAAGCCGCTCTCGCTGGCGGTGAAATTTGGGAACATTACACGATTGATTGGCAAGTTGATTGGGACTACAACAAAGCAGACCCAAAACATTTGTTTCGCCCTTGGGGATTCCAACCAGGCCACCAGACAGAATGGGCTAAACTACTACTTTTGATTAACCAGCGCTCGCCTCTAGACTGGCTAGTACCAACCGCTCAAAAACTGTTTAATTCAGCATGGGAAAAGTCCTGGGACGAAACCAACGGCGGCCTTTGTTACGGCTACGATCCAGAAGGCAAGATTTGCGACGGTGACAAGTATTTCTGGGTTCAAGCTGAATCCTTTGCGGCCGCTGCGATGTTAGCCCTCGCCACCAAAGAAGAGCATTATTGGGATAAATACCAACAACTTTGGCAATACAGCTGGTCTCATATGATCGACCATCAATACGGCGCTTGGTTTCGAATTCTGACTAGAGACAATAAGGCTTTCGATGACTGCAAGAGCCCAGCAGGCAAAACCGACTATCACACTATGGGCGCTTGTTATGAAGTTATCGACCAACTCACCAAGCAATCTTAATAACCTTATTGTGTAATCTCTCTACTGAGTGGGGGCTAACATTCTATTCATTGCTAAAATGGAGTATGATGCAGCCCCTACGATTAGTGGACACGGGCCTCTTCCCTTATGCAGTTAGACAAAATAGATCTTAACTTACTTCGTTATTTAGACTCCTTACTTCGGGAGCAAAATGTCACTCACGCCGCCAACCAGCTAGGTATCACACAACCAGCGATGAGTAACGGGTTAAGACGTTTAAGAGATCTATTTCATGACCCACTATTAGTCAGAACCAGTGATGGCATGATGCCTACTGCTCTGGCGATTCAATTGCAGCCGCGTGTACAAAGTATCTTACAATCTGTTGATGAAGTTCTGCACTTAGGACAAAGCTTTGAAGCGGAATCCAGCTCTCGTGTTTTTCGAATTATGGCCAGCGATTACGCCGAAGCCACACTCATTCCACCGCTAATGAAAAAGCTCCAAGCAGAAGCGCCAAACGTCATTCTCGATGTAATGAATCCAAGTGATGTGAGCTTTCATGACGTTGAAAAAGGTAAAGTCGATTTAGTCATCAATCGCTTCGATACCTTGCCACAGTCGTTTCACCAAAAATCTGTTTGGGTTGACCACTTCTCTTGTTTGGTACCAGCCAATTCTGAGATTGCCAAAAACTTCACGTTAGAAACCTATCTTGCCTCTCCTCATGTCTGGGTAAGTAAAACAGGTTTCGGGGTCGGCGTTGGCATTCAACCAGAAGAAGTTCAAAAATTAGGCTGGGTAGATGGCTCATTAGCTGATCTAGGCTTTAAACGCAATATTCGTCTGTTTACTCGTAACTACAATGTTGCTATGCGAGCAACAGAACAGCTTGGTTTAATTGCGACTTTACCGTCATTGGCAACTCGTCTAATGAAGGGTAACACTAGTGTTGTGGTTCTTCCTCCACCATTTGAAATTCCACCGGTCGAATTAAAAATGCTGTGGAGCCCATTGCTGCAACACGATCCGGGCCATATCTGGCTTCGCTCTACTATCGCAGGCTGCGCCAAGACCATTGCGGAAAACAACAATTTATAATTGTCTATCCATCGCCAAGTAATCAAAAAAACGAGCAGATGGCTCGTTTTTTTGCTTTTCAAGAAGACTTACAAAATAATGTAAAGCTCACTTTTTTACATATTGTTCATTTGCTCAAGCGATTCCTCAGCACTGGACACGGTTCTTTTCAGATCCGTAATATGACCATTATCAATGCTGTAACACCAGCCATGTACATGCAATTCTTGTCCATTTTTCCATGCATTTTGTACAATACTGCTTTGGCAAACGTTCGCAACTTGTTCGACTACATTCAATTCACACATACGATCAAAGCGACTATGTTCGCTTTCTATAGCGTCCAACTCTTCTCTGTGTAAGCGGTAAACGTCTTTAATATGACGCAACCAGTTATCTATCATGCCGTGCTCTTCGGTTCCCATTGCGGCTTTGATACCACCACAACCATAATGACCAACAACCATGATGTGCTTCACTTTCAACACATCAACCGCAAATTGAATAACCGACAAACAGTTCAAATCGGTATGCACCACAACGTTAGCAATGTTACGGTGAACAAAGACTTCACCGGGCAATAGATCGACAATTTGGTTAGCAGGAACGCGACTATCAGCACAGCCAATCCAGAGGTATTCTGGTTGTTGCTGCTTAGACAATGTAGAGAAAAACTCTGGATCTTCAGCCGTAACCTTCGCAGCCCACTCTCTGTTTTTATTAAAAAGGTCATCTAAATGGCTAGACATGATTCACTTCCTTAATTTTCTTTCGATACCAGCGAAGCTTAATGTCCGCAGTTAGGATTATAGAATCGAGCAGCTTAACAGCTTCTCGACCTTCGTATGACGCCTTATGAATATGAGGCGTCATACTTAATAAATCTTGAATTTGTATTTGTGAATCTAGGGTGAAAGTGAAAGTTTCCGCTTGCTCCAAGACCAAATCAAAATCTGCGAGCCCCTCAGAAAAGGTCTGCTTATATTCATGAATCGATGGGTAAAGTATTTTGCGCAATTCAATCAAATGATCTGAGCCAGATTCGACCAATAGCAACAATCCATCGTCACTTAGTACCCGTGAAAACTCAGTAAACACAGGAAAACCGAATAAGCATAAAACGGCATCAAAACGATCCTTTGGCATTGGTAAACTTGCGTTACTACCAACTAACCAACTCACCGTTTTATCACGCTTGCTTGCTGCTAAAATTGCCCATTTTGAAATATCGAGCCCTGTGCGCTCTATAGCAATATCTCGATCGCTTAAAGTCTTACCTATTTCGCTAAGATAATAACCTTCGCCACAGCCTGCATCGAAAATTCGGACGCCCTTGACTAAATGGTCTTTTGGCCAAGAAGATAAAATAGCGTTAACAATAGGAAAGTAATGCTGTTGATTTAAAAAGGCTTGCCGCGCTGCAACCATTTCTTTGCTATCACCAGGATCTTTAGAGCGTTTATTTTGTACAGGAAGAAGATTTACGTAACCTGTTTTGGCTACGTCATAAGTGTGTCCATGTTCGCACTTTAAAACACGTTCATCACGGCTTAACGGTGCGGCATCTATCGGACAAGAAAGGTTTTCGAGCGTCGACACAGTGTACCCATTGTTTATTAATTGGCGCTGAGCAAGGAGAATAACCTATTAGCCGCAAGCAGAACATCAAAAAAAAGCTAAAGCTATAAAGCTTTCTTATTTCAACGTTTCATTTTAACTTATAGCGTCTAAATCTTTTCGCTATGATCTTTCAGATAAATAAGAAAATCGTCACTGCATAAAGGTTTAGAGAACAAATAACCTTGTACTTCTTGGCAATCGTAACCATTTAAGACATCGACTTGTGAGCGATTTTCCACACCCTCTGCAATAACTTTTAAATTCAAACTATTTGCCATCGCAATGGTTGCTTTCACAATGGCATCGTTATCGCAATCCAGACCTAGGTCATGAATAAAAGAACGATCTATTTTTAGGGTTTGTATTGGGAATTTTTTCAAGTAAGCGAGCGACGAATAGCCAGTACCAAAATCGTCTATAGATAAAGTCAGACCCAACTTACGAAAGCCATGTAGTTTTTCAATCGACTGCTGGGCATCTGCCATCAACATACTCTCTGTCAGTTCAAGCTCAAAATACTCTGGATCAACACCCGTTTCTTCTAACACTTGCTGTACCATATCAACCAAATCAGCTTGCATAAATTGACGGCTAGATAAATTAACCGACAGTTTGATCGGTGCCAAACCCGCTTCACGCCACTCTTGTAGCTGGCGACAAGCTCTTCGAATGACCCACTCACCCAAAGGAAGAATCAAACCGCTTTCTTCTGCCAAGGGAATAAATTGATCAGGACTGATCATCCCAAGCTCAGGATGAACCCAGCGAATCAAGGCTTCTGCGCCCACTACGACTTCATCAGGAAGTCGAACCTTCGGCTGATAATGAAGAATGAATTGCTCTTCTTCTATCGCCTTGCGCAAACCACCGCCCAATGTGAGATGCGCATTGATGTTATCGGCCATGTGATCTTCATACACACAATACATATTGTGGCCTGTAGACTTGGCTCGATACATGGCGGCATCCGCATTTTTGAGCAAATTATCTATATCGTCGGCATGCTGCGGATAGCTTGCAATACCAATACTGGCGGTAATCATCATTTCCATTTTGGCAACAGGATAGGTATTACTCGCATTTTGCATGATGCTTTGAGCAATGCTTTCTAACTCTTCAATGGTATTGGTATTTTCCAATACCACCACAAATTCATCACCACCCAATCGATACAAACAAGCAGCGGCGGGAATACTGTCTTTTATGCGCTCTGCAACTCGCTGAATAAGCTCGTCACCCACCCTGTGACCAAAGTTATCATTGATCACTTTAAAACCGTCTAAATCCAAGTACAAAAGACCAAATTGACGATGACGCTTACGCGCATTCACCAAGGCACTTTCTAACTGCTGATACAACAAGTTCCTATTCGGTAAATGAGTCAAACCATCGTAATTGTTAAGACGATAAAGCGCGACTTCGTGATCTCTTTCTTCTTGAATATCGTGAGTTAACAAATAAACAACATCGGTAGTCGGCTGATGCGACACTTCAATTTTGTGCCAACGAACCCCATTTTTAGTAGAAAGCCTTATCTCTTGAGACAAACTCTCCCGCTGGGCTAAACGACGAATAAAACTATTGGCAGCACCAGATACCGCAAATAAATCTCGCACATGCTTGATATCACCAAACTGCTCAGCGAAACGCTTACTGGATTCGACGTAGACACCGCTCTGTTCAAAAACAGCAAAGGATAAGGTGCTAAATTGTGAAAGAAGGCCGCAGTTGGAATTGTTGTTAGACACACGAGGAGGCAAAACAGGATGCGCCTCGACCGATAAGCCCTTGCGCGCACCACCTAAAGAAATAACAGAGCCACTTACATTGTAATGCGAGCCATCTTTCGAAACAAATGGCCATTTGAACGGCAGAGCTTCGCCAACATCAAGCGCCTCTATATACAAAGACAAGCGATCTTTTAACTCAGACCCAATCACACGCTGACCCGATTTAATGTCACTCAATGAGTCCATCAATAGAATTTCTGCAGCCTCATTGCACCATGGCACACTGGATTGCTCTATATCTATAATCCAAGCAGCTAATGGCATTTTACGATGCAGTAATTTTGATAAATCAGTCATTTCTTTTGAAGGCTACTAAAATACATTTTATTCATTCTGATATTAAATTCTGTCGAACCTCTCACCATGAGTCGGGCACAATAAACACACATCGGCTTATTCTGTTTGTACTGTCACTGAATATTTCTGCTGTATTAAAAGCCTGCCATAAAAATACATGTTGAGGTCGGTCATCAAGTAGGAATTCGCCTACAAGATTGTAGGCAGATTGCAGAGAATTGAAAGGAAAATTATCATTAATATTGGGCGAAGCCAACCAATGAGGCTTTTGTAAGATTGTAAAGTGTGAAAAATACGACATTAGTAAATCAATATTTGATACACGGATCCAACCGCCGCGATTGGCTTGGTTAAACCAGGTACTCACCTCGTCCTGACTATTTAAAGCAGAATACAATCGCCCAAATACCAATAGATTTGAAATAGGATGTCGCCCTTTAGCAACGTCCTCAATCACAGACAAACCTTCTTCTGTTTGCAAAATTTGTAACTGATGATCTCTTGCTCGAGTGACTTTTTTTAATAAACTGTCATTTTTATTTGGCCCGATCCAATCATGAGGAAAAAGATCTGGCCTTTCTAAATAGAACTTAATGGCTATTTCGAATTGGTGAAGTTCACTATTAGGCGTTTCAACCAGCATATCCACTTCACCCAGCGTCTTTCCTTCACTTTCAATTTGGAAATGCTCTAAATGGATTTTCAAATGGGATAAATGTGCTATCGCAAACGAAAACAACGTCTCAAAGTAACTACCAAGAAAGTGCGATTTACATGCTGCCATTGCCGCAACCAAAGGTTCTGGATCACTGTCCAGCACTAACAAGCGTTCATTCACATCCGCAACCCAATAAGGCTGCAGATCAAAATCACGCTCGATATAATGCCCTTCCACCAGCCAGGCAAGATCTTTGACCAATGGATGACGAACCTGATCAGATATCACAAACTACCACTTAAATGCTGATCGATCCGATTTAAACAGGTGACAATATGACCAACTTTAGCCTGTGGCTTATCACTAAACGCTTCTTCAGCCATTGGCGAAATATGACAACGTACAGGTAGATCACTTCCCGTTGCTAACATTGTTTTAAACCGCTCAATCATCACAAAGCGCAACCATTGCTCGAACCTCATTGTATCAATACAAAAAGGCTCAGAACTCTGTAACGCTTTATCGCTTGGCGCTTCACATTCCCAAACATCGCAATCTTGCATCGCCATTTGCAAGTCCATCAATAAATCAGCCAACACATGATGGGCAGAAAAGGCTTTTTTCAACCTGATTTCTCCTTTGAAAAACGGTAAGATAGCGCAACTTTAACTCAATATAAAAGCACACGTATAACGGCGCGCACTAGCGCCCTTATCGGCAACAAGAGCCAAAACTTTATCATGAACAAATTAGAATCTCTGTCTGACTTATTTGATCTGGTTGGTTGTGACGTAAGCTACTATGACATAGGTCGCAACATCACCAAAATCACGCCACAACAAGCTGTACAATTCGACCGCAAACAACAAGCCTACCCTTTCCCATTCCGCCAGCATGCTTGGCTGGCCTGTTTATTAAACATGGGAAGCCAACAAGGTAAAAATTTTAAAAAAACAGACATCATTGATCAAGGCGTTATTTGGTTTATTAAACTACCGCTAGACGAAGCTGGCTGTTTAAACCTTGGCACACGCGATCATTTTATCAAAAGCATCGTCGATAAAATATTGCATAAAGGCGAAGAAGCAGGATTATCAGAAGCCCTTGAAGACAGCCCTTATGCCTTCAAACCAGATCAAGAGCGCATGGCAAGTTTGCATGCCATTCTAGGCAAAGACCTACACAAAGCACCATCGCACTACTTCGATGACGTTGTTCAGTACCTGTCATCAGACCTAACAGAAGAAGACGACAGCTGGCAAACACTAGGACTTCAAGGGATTGCAGAACTCGCTGCCAGAGTAGACGAAGACAAATACCAAAAGCTAATACAAAAAGCCATTCAACAAGCCACCAAACCTGTTGTTAGCGCTTTATGCCACGCTCTTGAGCACGAAACCCTGTCTAGTAAATTACAAGACACGCTTATCGCGCAACTGCAAACCGAGCAAGATGCTCTCATGCAAGCAAGCTACCTACGCGCCCTGTCCAGAGCAGACTTAAACGACACACTATTATTACCACTGTTTGGATTGCTTGGCAGCCTAGCAGAATGCAAAGACGACGATCTTCACCCTATCGCCGCACTCGCGGCAAAATGCCCACATTGGTTAGGCCAAAACCCACAGCTACTGCGCATCATCATGGAAAAACTGGCACATCGAGAAGATGGCTATATAGCCTTCAAACAAATCGCAGCCGAACTAAGCCAACACCCAGAAACCAAACAACCGCTTTGGACACTGCTACGCAGCGGACACATCAGCCCACAACTGGCACAAGCCGTGAGCTATCTATTCACGCAAACGCCAAGGTCAGTGCAGTGATTGAGAAAAGATTGAAGTGAGATGATTGGAGTCTGGAGCGTTTTAGATGAGAAAACGCTACAAGACTCCCTTTTTTTTATGAAAATGAGGTTTTCTGAACCATTTACACAGAACTCAGCAAAATTTGATTCTCCAAAAGCACTTTGAGCTAACAGATGCCTACTTCAAGATAGAAAAAGCAGCCACAAGTATCTTCTTGACCATCTGTGGATCTTCGCCTCGTGCAAGCTGTGACGAAGCATTACCTAGCTGAGCATCAATATAAGTAGCAGCAAACTCTGGTGACATATCGGCAGTAAATTCACCTTTGGCCTTTGAGCGCTCTACCCACTTTCTGAAAGTAACTAATCCCTGCCCCTCAAGAAAATCGACTTGCGCTCGTGTTTCTTCACCCAAATGAATTCGTGATTCACGCATTTTTATAAAAAGACAGCCATTTGGGGACTCATGATTACAACTAACTGAAGTAGCAAACACCACAAGATTATCAAGAGCGTCCCGAAATGGAGTTGCACTATTGAGCATCTGCTGAACTGGACCTAACACTTGCTCTTGATACCTGATAAGTACAGCCTTCATCAAGCCATCTTCATTTGAAAACTCACGATAAAGACCAGGCTTTGATACACCAGACCTCCTGCAAATTTCATTAAGAGACAAATTGGCTATGTTCTCTTTCCAATAAGAATTCATTGCCACATCTAAAATATGATCGCGATCTAGGGTCTTTGGTCGCCCCCTTGAAGGCTTAATTGAATCTAAACTCATTTTAATACCGCCTAGTATTTTAATTTGACATACTAATCTTTTGCGCTTATTGTACCGCCTGGTACTTAATTAGCAAATCGAATAGGAAAGAAAAAATGAGCAATACAAAAAAAAGCATCGTTATTACAGGAAGCAGCAGTGGCTTTGGTCAAAAATCAGTAAAAGATTTTGCAGATAAAGGCTATCAAGTGTTCGCCACTATGCGCGGTCCAGAAGGTAAAAATTCTGCAGTTAAAGCAGAGCTGGAAGCGTATAGCGATTCAATTCAAGTTGTTGATATGGATGTTACCAACGACGAATCAGTCAAAAACGCCATTGCGAGCGTACTAAATAAAGCCGGAAAAATTGATGTTTTGCTAAACAATGCGGGCGTAATGTATCTTGGTATTACCGAAGCATTTAGTATTGACCAAGCTCGCGAGCAAATGGAAACCAACTACTATGGCGCTATGCGCACTATTCTGGCCGTTTTACCTGCGATGCGTGAAGCTAAATCTGGCCTTATCATCAACACCTCATCCATGGTTGGCCAAATTTCTGCTCCGTATTTCTCTACCTACGCTGCAACCAAACATGCTTTAGAAGGCTATCTTCAAGGTTTACGCTACGAAGTAGCACCATTCGGTATCGATGTCGCCATCGTACAACCTGGCCCATTCCCAACAGGTTTAAGCGCATCAGGACAACAACCATCTCGTACAGACATACTGGACAGCTACGGTGAATTGGCAAACATCCCTGCCGCCATGTTCGAAGAATTCGGTAAATTTATGCAGAGTGATCAAGCACCTAATCCACAAATGGTAGTAGATGCTTATTTAGCCCTAGCAGACATGCCTGCAGGTAAGCGCCCAACACGCACACCTGTTGGCTTGGTCTGGGGAGTGGATGAAATTAACGCTGCCAAACAGCCTATTCAGGACCGTGTTTTGACAGAAATGCAACTAGACAAAGTTCTAGGCGGCGCTGACGTATAATATTCGTTATCAGAGGCAAACAATACTTTGCCTCTTTTTAGACCGACATCAAGTGAATGTCGTGTTTGAGAAATAAATTAGAGTCTGAGTGTCTGAATTTAAAGATGCTGCAGACTCTTTTTTTAGGATGTATAAAAATGGCTTATTGCCACTCCATCTTCATCAAGTCTTATCGTGATCTACTTCATTAAGCTTTTTTGCGTAAGGGTTTTTGACTGAATTTGAAAAATCATAATGATCACGCATAGCGATAATCCTCTAGTTTTCATCCGTAGTAGACAGTAAATACTTGCGTAAATCTCTTTCTTGCCTCAACAGATGAAGGATATAGACTGAATCGTTATCAACTTTGTAGAAAACACGACAAGGATTCACTACAACTTCTCGATAATTTAGAGTCGAAATTTCTTCAGGGATTCTACCGGAGTCAGGAAATTGTTCGAGTCTCTGCACCTTACTGAAAACATTTTCTACTAATTGCCTCGCAGCGTACGGATTACTCACTGCAATATACTCAGCAATATCGTTCAGATTATTCAGTGCTGGCTCAGTCCAAATTATTTGAGCCATTTACTCATTTTCTCTTTGGCTTGCGACATATCCATTGTTCGACCTTCACGGATGGCCTGCTCGCCCTTCGCAATACCTTCCAAGATCTTCATCCGTTCCACCATCAACTCGTAATCGGCAACATCAAGCAAATAAGCTGATGGCTGACCATGCTCGGTTATCAGAATAGGCTCTTTTGACTCACGCAAGTCAGCAAGCAGCTTCGTTGCCTGCCTCTTTAACGTAGTAACGACTTCGGTTCTCATAGCGACACCTCAGATTAAAATATATCACTACAATATCACTCAAATTTGGAAAGAACTAATGCTGCCATCACCAGCTGATTATTCCCACTAGTCTCAATAATTGGCAAACATTCACCCACCGATCACGTAGGTCTGATGAGACGAGGAACGAGGCGTGATCTGACGAAACAAGCTCGGTAAGCATTTGCGATGTGATATTTAAAAGTAAACGCCTTGATAAGACAGACTTCTAAAAAATAGTAATTATGGTCGTAAGGCTAACGCCCGCAGCACGCGCGGCTTTGTAGTGTAGGCGAAGCCGCAACGAAAAAGCCGTCGCTGTGCCTGCGATTGTTATGCATATCTACTCAGATCCCAACATATCTCGAACTTCATTTACATAAAGCTGCCATTCCTCAACCACCTGCCGAGTAACGCTGGATTCAAACTCTGGATATTTTTGCGCGTGAAACCAAGTCTCAGAGTTACCGGAGATTCTATCTTTGTATCCAGGACCCATTCCCCACTCTTCAAACAATACATTCCAGAGCTGATTATCTGATGAAAGCTTTTCTTCATACACAGCGCGCCCCTTAGCAAACGCTTTTTGGTAAATATCACCAAGCCGTTTTTCAGTTGTTTGTTTTAACTGTTTAAGCAGCGCATAGGCAGGTTGAAGCTCATTTTGGGAAAGCATGTTATCGATTAGTACAATAAATTCATCCTTTAGCTTGCCGATTTGATCAACAACTTGCTCCCGAGCACCGGTAGCTAAAAGCTGATAGTAATCGAGGTTGTGCAACTCTCCTCGGCGATTGACACTAGCTCGAACACTCGCAGCATATGTACCCTTGTTCTTGATGTCATTAATCAATGGTAAAAAATATTCTTTTAGCGAAGGAGAACAGCTTTGAGCCTTTTTTATCCATGGTTCCAGCGTATTCTTGACCTGATTCTTCGCCGCTTTAGCTGATTGAGAGACCAATTCAGTTTCGATGTCACTAATAGCCTTCTCGATATCGTCAATATTCTCGGCATATTGGTCACGTAGCACAGAGACTTTTTCGACCAACAGTTTGTTAAGTTGCTTGGGGTCATCGGACTTTACATCGAAAAATCGCACATCTAGGTTGTCCAATTGTAGCGTGTGCTTTAGATCATTAACCACCTGCTCAGCACGGATCTCGCGTCCCTCAGTTTTGTCACCAACAGGTTCATCTATGTCGATAACTTTCTCTGCTTCACTCTCCCTATCCAGAATTAACAGAACGATTTCTTTAGCAACTCGTTGGTTTAGGCCTGCATCCTTGGCAAGCTTCAGTAACCCTGAAATTGTTTTATCTGGCGCTTCGTTAAATCGGCAGCACAGAACACTGACGGTACGATTGTCAGTAAGACAGCTATCAAGGTCAGCACGGTTAACCGTCTGATCGACACCTTTTGTATCAATTACTGACAGCGCGTAATTGATATTATCGAAAAGTCTTACTGGCACCGATATGCATATATGCTTGGATAAACCAACGCTCGGATGAGTGCAGCTATTGATGGCTTTGAAAGTTGTATGCAACCACTTGTTTTGGTCTATCTCATCATCATTAATGAATCGCGTTTGATGATGCGAGGGAAAATCAATACGTTCCAACAACCCCTCCACTAACGAATCTACAGACTGGTAATCGGCAGCAAAATTTTTAGCGTTGTCTGTAGTGATTCGCTTGCCTTCGAGGTTTTTCGTTCGTGATGTCCGGAGGTCGAGCATGTTGCGGAGCGCTCTTTCAACTTCGGCACTTAGTTTAAATGACTCGGAACTATCCGATTCTGCATTATCTGATATATGTAAGTATTGAGCAAAGTCAGTGAGGTAGCTCTTTACCTCGGCTTCGGAATGCGGCGTAACTTCGATCTCTAGTTGGGAACCAGCGGAGATTTCCACTTCGCAAAGCGTGGTCCGACCGCTGCCTGTACTGAGGATTGGTTCTTCTCCATCCAGCAAACCCAGTAGGTGGCATATGGCGGTTGTCTTTCCGGTACCGATGTTACCGATAAATGCCAGCCTTTGACCTGAATTTGAGAGATAATAAACGGCATCGTCAAAAAGCTCCCGATGGTTAGCTAACTGTTTCCGTGTTGCGCTCTCATCTGGCAGCTTTTTCATCAGACTTTCTATTGTTTCATGCAAAGCCTTTTGCCGACCTTTCAGATCATTAGACTCAATTTTCATACTCATTTATCGTACCCTCTGATCCCCATTTGCCAACTCTCCAGAACTACTCCTAATTGCATAACGCCTAAATCAGGTGCGCCGTAGGCGTCACCTGGATTTACTTGTTACATTTCGTTGCTTAGAATTCAGCACAACAAAGAAAAATCATTGTTAATGATAATGCTGCGCAGTATGGAATCGTTGTTATTGGCAAAGTTTTTGATGCTTAAAAATAGATTTGTCTCACACTCACCCCAAAAACTAACTTCTATAGATGGTATGTAAGGTGAATCTGTATAAGGCTGATAGTCATCAATATAATTAACCAGTTTACTTATACTCAAGGATTTATAGATTTCAAATGCAGTATGTTGCGAAAGGTGCAAATCAAGCTTTGAGCTTGGAATTAACAATGTTTCCGTATAGAAGCCACTTCCATGCTCTGAAGAGCTACCGTAAGCGACAACAAAGTAAATATACTCTTTTTCTTGTTGCGACAAAGTCGCCATAATCCTTTGAAGGTCATTAAGAGCACTAATTAGTAAGTTCTTATATTCATTGTCATGCTCATCATTCGCATTTAAATTAAACATAGCAATGAACTTCTCATACCCAAACGTTCTAGGTGCAGAAGTTATATTTGTAGGAAGAATACTATTGTTGACGGGGGCGCTAGACCGTAAGTTCTGTGATAGATATCTGCTTATCACATCCAAGGCATTAATATCTTGAATATTTCCTATTTGCCCAATTAAATCTTTAACATCTAGAACATCAATTCCAAAATTTTCTGTTCTAGAAATCTGTGGCTTATTTTTGTCTGAGATAATCAGAAATATCAACCAATCATATTCTTCATCAAGCCTATGTTCCTTAAATTTTTCAATAGTGCTTTCTATTTTTCTTTTTGTGTTTTCGGATGTTATTTGAAAACATACTCGGGAATTCTCATCAGCCAAGTCAATTGCGGGATAATTGCTTTGTAATTGATTCATGTTGTGGAGCCTGAATCCATGAACCATGTTTATCAATTGACAGAAGAAGTCTTCTGAACCGACATTGATATCAGTCCGTCCCATTTGATTTTGTATCAATACAAACTTTGATAAATTAATTAGCTGCTCACTAATTGAATCCATCATTCTGTCTTTAGATAAATACATACTACCTCGTTAAATGTGATGTATCGTAAGAAATGTAACGCTCGCATAATCGGTGAGTACTGCTGGGGTGATTTTTGCCTGCAAAGCAGAATAGCAAAAAGCGCCACAGTAGTACGAATCCGCGTTGGTGCGTTTGTTATATTAAAAATCTTCTCGGGCTTTTAGTTCGGTAAAGTCACTCATAACCCACTTTTTATAACCTGGGCGAGTATTTAAAGCCTTGTACCAACTATCTACCTTTTCAGGTAACTCTATAGTTAGCCCCTGTGAAATTAACCTATAGATAACTGCTCCAACGACTATATCAGCAAGGCTTATGGATTTACTTGCCAAATATTCAGTTTGATAAAGTTGCTTTTCAACAACCTGTAAGCAATTTATGCAAGTTTCCAAATCTTTATTTACCGCTTCCATATCACGCATACTTTCAGGTTTTCGATAATACCCCCAAAAAGTACCCATAAATGCAGGCTGAAAGATAGTTTGTGACCAATCTAACCACCGCTCATACAAAGATCGCTCGTAAGGACAGTTAGAATACCAAGTACTATTTCCATAGCTTGCGACTAAGTACCTTAAAATTGTGTGTGATTCCCAAATGGATTTATCACCGTCAATTAGTACTGGTACTTTTTTCATTGGGTTTAATCTAACAAAATCTGCAGTATCTAACCCGCCAAAACGACCGCCAAGTTCAATGTGTTCATAATCAACATCTAGTTCTTCAAGTAACCAAAGAATTTTTTGTACATTAAATGAAGTTGTACGGCCAAATAATCTCATTGAACTTCCCTTTACATATAACGCCGCAATAAGCGGAAATTTATAGTTGGCTGAAATTTGAAGCGCAGCGGAAAAGCCAACTGTAAATTTTCCGTTTGATTGCCTTGTTATATTTTACTGTTAACCCAATCCTTACCATTAAAAAACTCAAATGATGTAACTTCTTTATTTGTGTAAGGAAGAGATATTTCACAGTATTTTTTAGCAGGACATACAAGTACTGCAACCGCTACCATTGAATGTTCTCTTAATTTAGGGTCAGTTAATGCGTGACTGGAAAGGAAATCATCTTCCTCTTTATTATTCAATTTAATTTTCGTAATGATGCCGTCTTCACCACCAGAGTTATGTATAACAAAAATGTGATACTTTTTATTTTCAGTTGAACTCACCTTTCCATGGTCTATATATTCCAATTCAGCACTGCCTTGAATTGCGGAATAAATGAAATTAGAAAACCAAGTTCCTAGTCCAGCTGATAACAACACTAAAATAAGTGTAAACCACCATTTATTTGTTGTTGATTGCTCAAACTTACAATCCACACCATACTCCTTGTAAAATATAACATTTTAATAGTGCGCATGCGCGTTTACACATTTCAGAAACTTCCTTGTTATCACTATAAGTCACTGATTCTAAAGCTATTAATAGAAATATCAACAAAAGTTAAAACTGGAAAAGCGAGCGTGCGCGTTATTTCATTTATCCACAGCGCGTTATTTCTGCTCTGTGGGTTCTTATTCATTGATACTAAAAGACTTTCTAACCAGCCACCAGTAAAAACACGCACTTTTTTGATTATTTTTCAGACAAAGCGTGCCAAAAATTGGCAAGCTCAAAAAATAAACTGTATATTTGTACAGTTATAGATCTATTATCCACAAGGAGTGTGTGATGTCTTCTAGCCCTTTCCTCAATCTTATTCGTCAAGAGCTGCGCCTACGCGGTTATAGCTTAAAAACAGAGAAATCGTACCTGTATTGGATTAAATACTTTATTCGTTTCCATAAGCTACAGCACCCTCAAAACATGGGCGCGGAAGAAGTAAGAGTGTTTTTATCGCATTTGGCGGTTGAGAAAAATGTTGCAATTAATACACAAAAATCGGCCCTCAACGCCCTCGCCTTTTTATATAACAAATTGCTAAATCAACCATTGGGTGATTTAGGGTTCCAGCATGCTAAACAAGGGCGGCGTTTACCTATTGTTTTAGCTCCCAATGAGATTCAAAACATACTAGGCTGTATGAATGAACGAGACCACTTAATATTTTCGTTGCTGTATGGTTCAGGCCTTAGAATTAGCGAATGTTTACGTATTCGCATTCAAGATATTAATTTGGATCAGGGTAGTTTAGCTGTTCGTTGCAGTAAGGGTAATAAAGATAGAACTACCATTCTTAGCCGTAAATTAGCTGAACCTTTAGGCAAACAAAAGTCCTATGCCCAACAAATCCAACAAAATGACAACGCGAAGGGTTATGGCCCTTCTTTGCCATTTGCGTTATCAAGAAAGTACCCAAATGCATTTCGTCAATTCAGTTGGATGTTTTTATTTCCCTCTACATCAATTTGCCCGCACCCTTTAACGGGTGAATTATGCAGGCATCATTTACATGAGTCAGTGCCTCGTAAGTCATTAAAAAAAGCCGTCAATGACGCTAGAGTTAATGAGAGAAGAGTAAATTGCCACACCTTTCGTCACTCTTTTGCAACGCATTTATTAATGGCTGGTAGAGACATAAGAACGGTTCAAGAGTTATTAGGTCATAATGACGTATCAACAACACAAATTTATACCCATGTAATTGGTCAACATTTTGCGGGAACAAATAGCCCTCTTGATCAAATCTTATAAAACAGGAAGAAATAATTACATTGTCGGCATAAATACGCGACCTACGTGGAATCTTGGTTCATGACGATTTACGATGAAAGCAAACGGCGTTTTGATGAGGTAGGCGTTAGTTTCGAAGATAAACGCCGTTTGGTTTTATCTAGGATCTGAATCCTTGCCATAAAAAAGGCCCCATTTACCTGAGTAGACAAAATGGGGCCAAGGTAGTCGTTGATCTTTTGTCAATGACGAGTCTGTTTTGGCTCGTTCATTTCGCGCATGCGTTTGCGGTGTTCGACAAATTCGTCACTCAGCATGTAGTCGCCCTGCTCGGTGTGAGCAAGTGCGCCTCGGTTCACTAGTGCGTCTAAGGTTTTTGGCAATACCTTCTGGCGTCGTTCGCCTTTGATAAAGTAAAATTGCTCACCCAATTGGATTAATTTAAAACCAGATTCTAGATACCCAACACATAAGTTTTGAGTTGGCGTTAACTTGAGTTTCATTGTTCACCTCACATTGCCTGCCGTCTCTTAAATTTAAATCAATTGATCATTTATCGTTCATGTTAACTATAGACTATAGACACTTTTTTCAAGAACAGTAATTTTCTCCCATCAAGATTACAAAAAGATAAAAAAAGAAACCTTTTTCATCCTGCCACGAGGCTAGTCGTTGATCAACGGTCTCAAAAAGTTAAAAAAAAGGGAAGACATCACGCCTTCCCTTTTCACAAACCTTGCAGTGATTGCTTTATTCAGCAAACACGACGGTTTTATTACCGTGTACTAAAACACGATCTTCCAAGTGGTAACGTAGTCCACGTGAAAGTACGAGTTTTTCAATGTCTTTGCCTAGACGAACCATGTCTTCTGCCGCATGGCTATGGCGAACACGAATCACGTCTTGTTCGATAATCGGGCCTGCGTCTAAATCGGCAGTGACATAGTGGCACGTTGCACCAATCAGTTTCACACCACGAACGGCGGCCTGATGATAAGGCTTAGCACCAATAAAAGATGGCAAGAAACTGTGGTGGATATTGATCACCTTGTGACGGTATTTCTCGCACAAGTATTCTGGGAAGATCTGCATGTAGCGCGCTAGCACAATGGTGTCAGCACCAGACTGATCAATGCAGGCTTCAATTTCTTGGAAGGCAGGCATTTTATCTTCTTTTGGCACAGGAATGCAGAAATATGGAATCTTGTACCATTCGACCATAGAGCGCAGGTCTTCGTGGTTCGCAATAACACCAACGATTTCACAGTTCAGTTCGCCTGTGTGCCAGCGATGCATAATGTCGTTTAGGCAATGAGATTCTTTGGTTGCCAACAAAACAACTTTAGGACGATCTTCACTGTCTTTCACATACCAGCGCATGTTGAATTCTTCTGCGATTGGCGCGAATTCTCTGCGGAAGGTTTCAACATCGATATTCAAGCTTTCTGCATCTACATCATGACGCATAAAGAACCATTTTTGCTCTAAATCTGTATGATGACTCGCTTCGATAATCGAGCCTTGGCGTTCGTTCAAAAACTGACTTACCGCCGCTACAATCCCCACTCTGTCGGGACAACTAATCACAAGTCGAAATGTTTTCTTTCTCATAGTAAAACTTATAAACCTTAAAAACTCTTAAAAGTAAAAAGGCTAAACAACGGGCTTAGCCTTAAAAAACGTCGGCGAATTATACTGAATTCTCTTATTTATTCTTAACTGCTTTTACTTAATTACTTGTTCTTAATAATGTAGCACTGGTGAATTTTGTCGTTACGATCAAAATCTGGGTCCAGCGTTTCACGAGTGATGTTTTTCACATCGTATTCTTGCTCTAATGCTTCGTCCAATACAAAACGACGATAGTTATTAGAGAAAATAAGCTCACCACCTCTCGCCAATCTTGCCATAGCCAAACGAACAAGTTCACCATGATCGCGCTGAATATCTAGGATGTCTGCCATTTTTTTCGAGTTCGAAAACGTCGGCGGATCCATGAAGATCAAGTCAAATTTATCACGACTTTGTTTTAGCCATTCGATACAGTCTGCACGCTCTACCTGATGATAACGGTCTGAAAATTCATTCAATTCGATATTGCGACGCGCCCATTCAGTGTAAGTATTCGACATATCGACACTCAATGAACTGCGCGCACCACCTTGTCCAGCATGAACAGACGCGGTCGCTGTGTAGCAGAACAAGTTTAAGAAGCGTACGCCATTGGCTTTGTCTTGAATCAATTTACGTACTGGACGGTGATCAAGGAACAAACCAGTATCCAAATAATCTTTTAGATTAACGATGAATTCACAGCCATACTCTTCTACGATCATTTCGTGTTTTGTTTGATCGAATTTTTCATATTGTTCTTTGCCAGTCTGTCTTTGGCGCTGTTTCAAAATTACATTAGATTCTGAAATATTCAACGCGGTCGGAATGGCAGACATTACTTCAAACAAACGCTGTTTGGCTTTTTCTGGGTCAACGCTTTTTGGTGCCTGATATTCTTGCACGTGCGCCCAATCGCCATATACATCAATGGCGACAGAGTATTCAGGCATATCGGCATCATAAACGCGGTAACACTGGATCTTGTTTTTTTCGACCCATTTTTTCAGTTTCTTAGCATTCTTTTGCAGTCGGTTAGCAAACATTTGTGCGCCTGGCGTCATAACCGATTGCGCGACGACATCTTCTTTTATGCTGCCAGCCAACAATGGGAACTGATACGCACGACATTCGATGCCACCGTTTATCACTCGTGTGCTTTTCTCTGGTCTAGCTGGAATTTGACGCGCCAGATGATCGTTACTGGTTAGCATCATAAACTGCCAGCCACGCACGTGAGTCACAACCCATTCGCCCAATTGGCGATACAAGGCAATCAAGGCCATTTCATCACCAATACGTTCACCATAAGGTGGGTTGGTAATTAATAGACCCGGAGCCTCAGGGTTGATATCGAATTCGTGTTCTTGGAACGACGACATGGTCACGTCAATGACGTCGGTTAGTCCTGCACGCTTGATATTTTCTCGCGCAGCGGCAATGGCTTTTTGCTCTCGATCAGTACCTTGGAAACGAACACCCAAAGTTGCTGGGTCTTTTTTACGATTCTTGGCGAAGTCCATTAGCTGTTGCCACATACGGTGATCGTGCTGTTTCCAGCCTTTGAATCCCCAATACGGACGACGCAAACCCGGAGCCATGTCCAAAGACATCATCGCGGCTTCAACAAGGAAAGTACCAGAACCACACATTGGATCGATCAATTGCGTCAAACCGCAATCCGTTCCCCAACCTGCACGTAGCAAAAGACCGGCCGCTAAGTTTTCTTTAAGAGGTGCCATGCCACCTTGTTGACGGTAACCGCGGCGGTGCATACTTTCGCCGGATAAGTCGATGCTGACTGTCACAACGTCACGTTTGATACGCAAAGCAATACGGACTTCTGGCTGTTCTTTTTCAACGTTAGGACGTTCGCCGGACAAGGCAATAAAGTAATCGGCAATGGCATCTTTGGCACGAACCGCACCAAACTGTGTATTGCGGATATGGTGATTGGTGCCGTGGCAATCAATCGCGATGGTGTTGCTTGCATTCATGTGATCGGACCACTGAATCGCTTTTACACCATCGTATAAGTCGTCGGCAGATTCCATTTTGAAATTGGCAATCGGCAACATAACGCGAGTTGCAACGCGAGACCAAAGGCACGCTTTGTACATGCCTTCTAAGTCTGTGGTCAGCTTAACCTGCGCTTCACCCAATCGAGTTTGCGTCAGGCCTTCACCATGCAGCTCTTTTTCTAAGACATTCTCTAACCCAAGAGGACAGGTTATTTCTAATGCGTAAACCTGACTTGCTGAATCAGTTGTCTGTAATATCGTGCTCATTTATAAAATACTTTTTTAAATTTCAATGAATGTTTCGAAACGCATAAAGAGGGCGGGATTGTGTCCCGCCCTCTTTTTTAAACAAGGCACAAAATACGCTGCGCCTTGTTTTCAATTCGATCTTTAGATGCCGAGATCAAGCTCTCGGTAATAAGCATCAGTGCTAGCTATAGCTTCCTTAATTAACTCAGGGCCGTGATAAATAAAGCCCGAATATATCTGTACTAAACGCGCACCCGCTTGCAGTTTTTCTACCGCATCGGCGCCACTTGAAATACCGCCAACACCAATAATAGGCAAGGTGTCTTTCAAATGCTCAGCCAATACTTTAACGACATGAGTAGACGCATCGCGAACTGGCATACCACTCAAACCGCCCGCTTCTTTTTCAAATTGATGACCTAAAACCGCATCGCGAGACAAGGTGGTATTGGTGGCAATAATACCATCAACACCCTGCTCAACCAGAGTATCAGCAACCATTTTAATTTCGTCGTCTGTCATATCAGGAGCAATTTTCACCGCCAATGGCACACGCTTACCCTGCTCTGCTTCGTAACGGTCACGTGCTGCAACCAATGGCGCGATTAACTGAGCCAAGCTTTCACCAAATTGCAAACTACGAAGTCCCGGTGTGTTTGGCGAGCTAATGTTTGCTGTAATGTAATCTGCGTAAGGAATAACGTTTTCTAAACAAGCCAAATAATCTGCTGCCGCATCTTCTACCGATGTGGTTAGGTTTTTGCCAATATTGACACCCAACACACCAGGATAGCGGTGAGATTTAATTCGTGAAACCAAATGATCTACACCTTTATTATTAAAGCCCATGCGATTGATAATGGCTTCATGCTCTGGCAAGCGGAACAAACGCGGCTTAGGATTTCCTGCCTGCCCTTTCGGTGTCACGGTTCCTACTTCAACAAAACCAAATCCTAATGCACCCAAGGCTTCAAATGCATCGGCATTTTTATCCAAACCAGCCGCCAAACCTACTGCGTTAGGGAAACGCAATCCCATCACATCAACCGGTTTAGTCGATGGCAAACCACCTAGAAATTTGTTTAAACCCAACCGACTGCTTGCTGCAAGAAGATCCAATGACAATTCATGGGAGACTTCTGGGTCCAGTTTAAAAAGTAACGAGCGAGCAAATTGGTACATTGTTAGGGCTCCTAGGCGATTAAAATCAGATAAATGCCTTATCTGGTCTGTGCTGTCTAATTTATATATTCTTCTAATTCGTGCTGTATGATTCGTGCTATCTGACTTTAGTGACGGCAATCAGCTTATTCATGTCATCAAATTCTACTTCAAAAAAACCGTAAATCCCTTGATGAGTAACAAAACGCTGAAAAGCTGACAAAGGCAACTGAACTTTACGACCATCTAGACTGCTCGCGACTAGGTTTTTCGCTGCTCCAGCATACATAGCTTCATATTTAAACGCAGGCAAAGCCACATTTAATACAATTTTCGCCATTTTTTTCGTCCTGTGCTTACGTTACCCTTACAGAGATCACCCTGTGCGTAAAGATTTGAATCCGATAAGATGAAGGCTATTATATGGAGACCTTTGCACGAAGTCACGAGCGAAGCCAAGACGAGGCAAAAACAGACGAAAAAGCGTTGTTTATAGGTGATAAACGAGCACTTTGAGTGCTGTTTTTAACAAAGTATTGGTGAGCATATTCGTTTTGCAAGGTTTTCATCTTGCGTTGACACTTTTATTGACAAAAGTATAAGGAACCTAGGTTCGATGGTAACTGTAATTGAGCAATTAAAAGATCATCTAAATCACGCCGTTGTCGGCCAACCAGATTTAACTCACGAATTACTTGTCGCTTTAGTCGCTAATGGCCATGTACTTCTAGAAGGGCCACCGGGCATAGCAAAAACCACCGCAGCAAAAGCTCTTGCTAGTGCTATCGACAGCCGCTTCCAGCGCATCCAGTTTACACCAGATCTTTTACCTGGCGATGTCACGGGTTCTGATATTTATCAGCAAGAAACCGGCCAGTTTAGCTTTATTCCCGGCCCAATCATGAACGACATAGTGCTAGCCGACGAGATCAACAGAGCGCCAGCCAAAGTACAATCTGCATTGCTTGAAGCCATGGGTGAAAGACAAGTCACCGTTGGCAATCACAGCTACCCGCTGTCTGCACTGTTTTTTGTTATTGCCACGCAAAACCCAATCAAGCAAGAAGGCACTTATCCTTTACCTGAAGCGCAGCTTGATCGCTTTATGATGAAAATAAACCTCGGCTACCCAAGCGCTGCCAGCGAATTGGATGTACTCAGATTAGTGCGTCAGCAAGATTTACACAAAACCTCTACAAGCAAACCGCAACCTGTTTGCAAACCTCATGAAATTCTTGAACTTCAGCATAAAGCCTTGTCTTTATATATGTCTGAAAGTGTCGAGCAATACATAGTGCAGCTCGTCATGGCGACTCGCCAACCTGAGCTTTATTTAGGTGAAGCGGGTAAAGGAACAAATCTGATTGAATTTGGCGCCAGCCCTCGTGGCACCTTAGCTCTTGATCGTTGTGCTCGTGCCAATGCGCTGATAAACGGTAGGGACTTTGTTACACCAGACGATGTTCGCCAGATTGCCTTACCTGTGCTGCGCCATCGCATCATTACGACGTTTGAAGCACAAGCCGCCGGATTATCTGTTGACGATCTATTGAAGCGATTAATTAGTCACGTTCCTGCACTGTAACTCAGGGAATCGCAACAAAAGGCACCGAGTCGATGAGCCCATTATTATCACCCGAATCTCCTGAGCTGGATGACGCCCATTTCGCCCTATTGGCAAGTTATGCCAAGCATTTAGGACGAGCCCCCAAAGCCATTCGTTTTGCGACCAATTCAGGAGAGCGTCGTTCACGACAAAAAGGTCATGGCATGGAAATGCTCGAACTTCGAGCTTATCAAGCCAGTGACGATTTGCGCCACATCGATTGGCGAGTGACGGCTAGAACAGGCCAAGCTCATACTCGACTTTATGCGCAAGAAAACGACCATCAACGGCTATTATTATTGGATCTGTCTAGTAGCGCTTATTTTGGAACTCGTCATACCTTTATTGCCACGCGCTTTATTCAACTTGCAGGTATTATTGCGTGGCGCTCCAAACAGCAAGGTGACACCCTGTCTTATCGAATCACCTACGGCAACCAAGAACACGCCAGCAATAAATCAGGCACATTACCGACGCTTTTAAACTATTTAAAAGACGCGTCTAAGATAGAAAATCGAGCCAACGGTCATACAACCACCAGTATTTGGTCTAACACCTTACTTGCCAACAAAGCTCATAATAAAGACGTGATCATTCTTACAGACAAACAAAGCTGGAATGATGACGAAGAAAGCGCGCTGATGAAGCTTGCCGAGCACAACTCCGTTCACTGGATACAAATCATCGATAGCAATGTCTTTAACTTACCTGCTGGCCAATATCAAATGGCCGATAATAACGGCATTAAACCCGTGACCATCAGCAAAAACAGCATGCAACAAGCGAAAGCTGATTTCCTATCACAAAACACGTTGATGCGTAAAAAACTGGCTTCTTTTGGCATTCGCCACCAAATATTTGATATCACCGAATCGCCTGAAAAAATTGCTCGCTATCTACTTTCTCAAGGAGCACTTCGCTGATGCCTACCGCACAAGCGCCTCTACAATCAGCAACACAAGCAATAGACTTGCCACACAAAGCTTATATGCTACCGCAATCTATTCCTATGTGGCCGCCCGTTTGGTGGACCTGGCTTATTGTTGCGGCCATTATTTTAGTAATAATAGGTTTGCTGTTCTTATGGTATCGACGCCATAAAAAACGCACCTATCGACGCGAGGCGCTTTCTAATATAACTAAGCAATCCAGCGAACTCTCAGATAAAGAAAGCATTTTACTTTGCCACGAAATGGTACGTCGCTGCTTAATAAGTGAAGGCAAAACAGAAACTGCTGCTTTGCCCAGCAAGACATTATTTGAAACGCTAGACAAATCTATGCCAGCAAAACGACAATTCTCTACGCTCGGCAACGAGTTTATCGATGGTCCTTATAGAAGCCAGATTGAGCTAACATCAGAACAACGCAGCACTATGATAAAAAACACTTGTTATTGGATAAGGAAACACCATGCTTGAATTGTCTTGGCCTTGGTTCCTTCTTCTTTTGCCTTTGCCCTTTATTATGTATTTGCTACCAAAAGCTAAACCCAAAGGCGACGGCATTTGGTGGGGAAATACAGCACAGTTAGTCGACCATCAAGATGGTAAAGCGATCCCTAAACGCCCGACTTTGCGCTACACCTGCCTGTTGATCTCTTGGATATTACTGATCTTTGCTATGAGCCAACCTGTTTGGTTAGGCGAGCCCACAAAAGTCACGCCGTCAGGCCGAGATTTGCTGATTGCTCTGGACTTATCTGGCAGTATGCAAGTCAGCGATATGGCACTAAATGACCAACCAGCAAACCGACTAGAAGCCGCCAAATCTGTTTTGTCTGACTTTATTCAACAACGCCGCGGTGACCGAATTGGCATTATCGTGTTTGGCTCAAAAGCCTATCTGCAAGCACCGTTAAGCTTTGATACCAAGACGATTAATCAGCTCGTGCAAGAAGCCCAAATTGGTTTTGCTGGTGAACAAACTGCCATTGGCGATGCCATCGGACTGGGAATAAAAAGACTAGAAGATAAACCCTCCGATAAAAAAGTACTTATTTTAATGACGGATGGCGCAAATACCGCAGGTCGAGTCCAACCTCAACAAGCCGCTGCCTTTGCTGCTTCACAGAATGTAAAAATCCACACCATAGGCATTGGCGCAGATAGCATGATTGTTCAAAGCTTCTTTGGCCCTAAAGCCATAAACCCTTCTAGCGATCTAGATGAAACACTATTGAAAAATATTGCCGCACAAACAGGTGGCGAATATTTCCGCGCCAAAAGTACTGAAGATCTGCAAGCCATTTACCAAACACTTGATGCGTTAGAACCGACACCCGCTGAAGATATTTGGCAACGACCATTAACCAGCCTATTCCATTGGCTAGGACTTGCCTCGATTATCTTTCTAGGTTTAGCGCTACTCGCCAGCAAACAACTTGCATGGAAGAAAAGCTTTCTGCATAAAAGAAGCTCGCGCAAAAGAGGTCAAGCATGATGCTTTTTGACTTGATTCACTTTGAACGTCCCTACTGGCTTATTTTACTACCTGTTACCTTGCTACTGGCGTATTTCATCACCACAAAAAGCTCAAACAAAAGTACGCTCAACAAAGTCGTCGATCAGCATTTGATGCAGCACCTGGTCTATCAAAATACCTCCAGTAACGTGAATAAATGGCTTGGTTTAGCAGCAATATCATTGTGTTGGATTGGTTTAGCTGGCATCAGCTGGACGAAAGCGCCAACCACGATGTTTGAAAATACCCAGAAAACTATCTTAGTTGTTGATCAATCGCTATCTATGTACGCGACCGACATTAAGCCAAACAGACAAACTCAATTAAAACAAACCATTCGCGACATACTGGCACAAAGTAAAGAAGGCGATATTGCACTGGTCGCATTTGCAGGTGAAGGCTTTGTTATCAGCCCTTTTAGCCAAGACAGAGAAACTATCATCCATTTTTTACTCGCATTAGATCCGATCATCATGCCGACGTACGGTAGCAACCTAACCAGTGGTATTCAAACCGCATTATCTCTTAGCAAAGATGACGCCACGCCACTGCATCTTATTGTGTTAACCGATGACCTTAGCGAGCAGGATAAGACGGCAATCCCTGCGTTATTTAAAGGCAAAAACATACAGTTGGATTTAGTGGCTGTAGGCACAACGAACACATCATTGATCAAACTACCTGACGGTCAAATCTTGAGAAAAAATGGCAAAAACATCACGCCAATAACACCTATTAATGATTTAAAAGCACTGACCACATCACTTGGCGGTACATTCCACCAAGGACGCTTAAGCCCTCCAGAACTGGCACAAATCACCAATACAAAACTGGATAATCAACAGACTCAAAAAGCACAAAATAAAAGCATACATTGGATAGAACAAGGCCAGTGGCTTGCTCTACCCTTTTTAATTTGGCTGGCATTTCAGTTCCGCAAAGGCATGCTATTTATATTGCTGGTTAGCGTCATTTATTTACCTTCCGAGAAGCTACAAGCCTCTCCTCTTGATTGGTTTCTGACGCCAGATCAAAAAGGCCAACAGGCGGTAGATCAAGGCAATTGGCAAGCGGCTAATCAATACTTTCAGCAGCCAGAATGGAAAGCAGCATCGTCATACGCCGTAGAAAATTATCCAGAAACGATTCAGCAATTAGGTAATTTAGATAGAAACGCAGCAGAAAATTATAATCTGGGCAATGCGCTGGCATTATCAGGCGATACCGAAAAGGCTATTCGAGCCTATGAAAAAGCATTAGAACAAGATCCTTCACTAAAAGCCGCTAAAGACAATCTTGATTACTTAAAAAAGCAGCAACAAGAACAACAAAAGAAAGACCAGCAGAAAAAAGAACAGGAAAAATCTAAACAGCAAGACAAAGAGAAGAATCAAAACAAACAACCCAACCAGTCTGATGCAAATAATAAAAGCAATTCAAAGGATAAAAACGACTCAAAAGATCCCTCTGACTCAAAAAAAGATAATAAAAAGAACGAAAAACAAGACAAAAACAAAACACCTGAGGATAATAAGCAAAATGAAAAACCAGACGAACAAGAACAGAAACAGCCTGAAAACTCAAAACTAGACAAAGAAAAAACACAAGCGCTCAACCAGTGGCTAAGACAAATCCAAGACGACCCAGGATTACTGTTACAACGCAAGCTCTGGTATTTACACCAAGAAAAGCGCAATGAAAATCGATTTTCGCAAGAGGATGGGCAAAACCCATGGTAATAAAGCACTACTTCCTTTCATTAATATCGCAAAACAAGCCAAGTCGCTTGTTTTTCTCACTAATGACGACCCTGCTTTTTATTACATTATCAAGCTCTCTTCACGCAGCCAGTGTTACCGCCACGCTTAATAAAAACGTCGCAACTGAAAACGAAGTCGTTCAGCTCACTTTACGTGCCGACTTTTCAGACACCGGAAACGGCCCAGACTTATCTCCTTTAGAACGCGATTTTGATATCTTAGGTAAAAGCCAAAACAGCCAATTTAGCTTCAACCTAGGCACGAGTACTGCTTTAAACTTTTGGGTTGTCACCTTGATGCCAAAATCAGTCGGCACATTTGAAATCCCCCCGATAAAAATAGGTGATCATGAATCTCAACCTATTAGACTGACCATTAAAAGCTCACCACAACTACTGGATAGCAATGGCAATCCGCCTGTCATGCTAAAAACAGAAGTATCCGAAATCGAGCCATATCTTCAGCAAGAAGTCATCTTGAGCGTCAAGCTTTATACTTCTGTCGCACTACAAAATGCCAATCGATCTGTCCCTTCGCACCCTGATCTTGTCATTGAAAGACTTACTGACGATCAGATGAATTATCAAACAGTTAATGGCACTCAGTATCAGGTTATTACACGAGATTATTTAGCCTTCCCACAGCGCAGCGGCCTATTGACGATACCACCACAAAGCATTCAAGCGATGATTAACACATCAACAGGTAGAAGAATGATAAAGGTTCAAAGCGAACCTCTTAATCTTCAAGTGACTCCAATTCCAGCCAGCTACACAGGCGATGCCTGGCTACCTAGTAGCAAAGTAACCGTATCAACCACCCTTGATAAATCGAATGATGCGCCAAGAATTGGCGACACGCTTATTTGGACGATTAATATCAGTGCCAAAGGCGCCTTGCCCGAACAAATTCCAACACTAGATTTCAACAGTACTCGCAATTACAAGCTCTATCCAAAACCACCTAAATTCGACAATCAAAAAACGGCTGACGGCGTGACTGGCAGTCAAAGCATTACAGTTGAAGTGGTTCCAACGGAACAAGGCACTCTTACTCTGCCTGACATCAATATCACCTACTGGAATACAGAAACAAGAGCTATTAGTACGGCTAGCGCCTCAACACAAGCCATTGAAATTGCGCCATTACCAAATACGTCCAGCAAAACGAATGATGCCACCACAAAAAAACAAACAATCAATGAGCCATTACCTGCTCAAACCCGCTCGGTCGCCCCAATATCTTTGGCCAAAAAACCAGTAGAAAAAGAAGTACAATCAAATCAAACGACACAAGAAAATGGCCTAGATCTAAAAGTATTACAAACAAACGACGGCTTTTCGCTACGTCATTACCTAATTGCTGGATTGCTGATTTTAGCAATAGTTATGCTGAGTATATGGACTATTATTTGGCTCAAACGCAAAAAATCACAGCCAGAAGTCAATTACCAAGTCCCTACATTACAAGAATTTGCGCCACTCAGTACTACAGATGAACAAAGTGCTTACAGGGCGTTAATTGAGTGTTGCCAGCAAAATAACCTGCCATCATTAAGACCCAGCCTATTAGAATGGGCTCGTCATCGCTGGGGAGACAACGAAATTCGTAGTGTTGATGACATAAAACGTCTAACGTCCGTACATGTTACTCAACTTCTAATGGAAGCGGAATTGATGCTGTACTCAAACAATCCTGCACATGAATGGCAAGGACAACCTCTTGCCGATGCCCTTGATGAATACACTAGCGGACAAGCCAAACCTTCTCAGGCTAGCCAGCTGAAAACACTTTATCCAAACTTTTAATGAATACTCTTTCCAAAAAGGACCAACATGATGACACCATTTCAATCTGGCATTGTTGCCGAAGCCTCAAGTGATGCCCTTTTTATTACATTCAATGTAAATAGATCAGAAATCAACAACCTTAGAAACGCCCTAGCGGCTGCTCCTGCGCTTATTGAAGAACTGCAATTACAGTTCCCAGCAGCAGATCTACACACTGCCATTGGCCTTAGCAGCCTTATATGGGATGAGCTAGACAGCAAGCGTCCGAAACTTCTTGCCACCTTCCCTCATGTTGCAGGCAAAGACATTGAGTTCACACCAACAGACGTTGATCTTGTTCTTCATATACGCTCATCTCGCCGTGATGCAACATACCAGTTAGCTAATGTTCTTTTTAAAGCATTTGGAAGCAGCGTCACGTTAGTTGAAGAAGTCAGTTGCTTTAAGTATCTAGATAATCGTGATTTGACTGGATTTGTGGATGGCACTGAAAACCCTGCGGGCGAGCAGCGCAAGGCAGTTGCTCTAGTAGGCGATGAAGATCCAAGCTTTGAATACGGCTCCTACTTCAATTTAATGCGTTTCGTTCATGACTTAGATAAATGGGAAAAAGAAGACCTAAAAACTCAAGAGGATATATTTGGACGAACCAAACATACCAACCAAGAATACCCTTCAGCAGAAAAATCTGTCCATGCTCATACCAAGCGTACTTCGCTTAAAGATGAAAATGGCAACTCGATGGAAATCTTGCGCCACAGCATGCCATTTGCCTCTTCGACAGAAAAAGGCCTTATGTTTGCCAGCTATAGCAAGACACCAGTAATTTTTAATTTAATGCTGGAAAGCATGGTAAAAGGTGACGAGAATGGCAACACCGACCACCTCATGAAGTATACTCGTGCAACAACAGGACAAGCTTTCTTTATCCCATCAAACCAATGGCTAACATCCCTTTCTAACAGCAAATAAACAAAAGACTTTTGCTAGTTAGAAAATTCAAGCAAACAAAAAAGCCACTCAACATTGAGTGGCTTTTTTGTGAGCAAAATAACAGTCTATCTTTCTATTTTTGCTTTATTCTTTAAGTAGTCTTGCTGACCTTGAGAGCTAAGAGTTGCTTGAGTCTGATTCAAGTAACGCTCATAAGCCAGTTTCTGATCTTCAGGAACCGTCGCATTACCCACATCAACTTTATTTAAGCGAATCAAAGCCAAATCACCATTAGAAAGACCTTTCACTTCAATAACAGGTTTACCATCTGGGTGAGGCAAAGAGAAAGCCAATGATGTCATTTCATCTTGACCGCGCTTAGCATCTTTCACAGAAGTCCACTTGGTACCACTTGCACTCTTCGCTTTTTCAGCTTTAGCGCGCAGTGACTCTACCGCTTTATTTTGAACAACAATCGAAGCGACCTGTTCTTTCGTTTCTTCATAAGACTGGAAAGCTTCTGGTTTATGGTCATTCAAATGCAGCACAACTACCTGGTCATCACTCAATTCAACCAAATTACTGTTCTGACCATCTTCCAATACAGGAGCACCAAAGGCTGCAGCGATAACTGCTGGATTACTAGTCACTTCGTCAGAACCACCATCACGACTAAAATACGCACTTTGAAGTACATCAACGCCATATTCTTTTGCGAGAGCATCTAGCTTATCGCTGGCATAGGCCAAATCAGTAATATCTTCATGAGCCGTCAATAGAGCATCTCTTGCTTTACTTTCAAGCAATTGTTGCTCTAGTTCAGATTTTCTAGAAGCAAAGCTAGGAACATCAGGCTTAGTAATATCATCCAATTCAATTAGATGGTAACCAAACTGAGTCTTAACAGACTTAATCTCACCTTTTTTCATAGAAAACAGCGCATCGTCAAAAGCTTGATCTATTGTGCCTTTTTCGACATAACCTAAATTACCGCCATCGTTCTTAGAGCCAATATCATCAGAGTATTCAGCCGCTAAATCCGCAAACTTAGCACCGGATTTTAGCTTAGCCTGAACTTCTTCAAGACGCTTTTGAGCATCTGCATCACTGCGATCCGATGTATCAATCAAAATATGTGACGCTGATCTCTCTTCTTGTGCGAGTGCCGAAATAGAAGCTTGGTAAGCGTCCTGCAATTCGGCATCCGTAACTTTTACCTTCTTCTTAAAATCAGAGCTTGAAATCACAACGTAATTTACTTTGACTTGCTCTGGTGTCTTGAAGTTCTCTTTATTAGCTTCGTAATACGCTTGTAGCTCATCATCTGACACACTGGTATTTTCTGATTCATCAGCCAATGAGAAAGAAACATAATCATAAGTTCTTTCTTGAGCCTGCAATTTAGAAACGCTGTCTACCTGATAAGGCAAAACAAACTCAGAACCAGCAATGGCATTACGAGGCTGCTGAATTAAAACATCTTGCTTAATACGCTCTTTAAAGGCGAGCGGAGTAAAACCAAGAGAACGAATAAAGTTAAGGTATTTGTTTTGATCAAACTGACCGTTAGTTTGGAATTGCTCAGCCTGTAACAAATAGGCATTCACTTGAGCGTCAGAAACGCCTAATCCCAGACCTTTTGCCTGATTAGCTAATACAACACGCTGAACCAACTCATCTAAAGCACGACGCTGCAATAAGTTGTCTTCCAGTAATGCAGGATTAACTTGCCCACCCATCATAGAAATTAATTGACGGCGTTGAGTTTCAGCACCTTGCAACATTTGCGTACGGGTAATATCTACTCCATCCACTTCAGCAACGGTATCTGATGAATTAAAGCTAGTAACCAAGGCGTCTACGCCAAATAGAGCAAAAGTCACAACGATAAAACCAACTATGATCTTTACCACAATGCCTTGTGACTTATCTCTGATATCCTGGAGCATTACTGCCTCCAAATGAGTTAATTGAATGACAAATAAAAAAGGTGTATTCCGCTTGGAATACACCTTTTGTGTCTAATGGCGGAACAGACGGGACTCGAACCCGCGACCCCCTGCGTGACAGGCAGGTATTCTAACCAACTGAACTACTGCTCCAAAAACATTAGTTTACAGCGTCTTTTAGACCTTTACCGGCTTTAAAACCAGGAACCTTCGCTGCTTTAATTTGGATTTCCTCACCAGTTTGAGGATTACGGCCTGTACGTGCCGCACGTTCTTTAACTGCAAAAGTACCAAAACCAACTAGTGTAACCTGGTCACCTTTTGCCAAAGCCGCTTCAATTGCTTTTAATGTAGCGTCAAGTGCGTTGCTAGCAGAAGCTTTAGATAAATCAGCAGACGCTGCAATAGCATCAATCAATTCAGATTTGTTCACGTTGTACCCCTTCAGTATTTTCGTGGTTCCTTAATAATTTTTCGGCGCAGTATAAATGCCTACCGACAAGGCCGAGCGAGCAGTTATACAAGCCCAGCCTACTCCCTGTCAACACAGGATATGCCTTTAATGATGACTTACAGTTTCTTGTTCATCAACAGTTTTTTCACTTGAAGGCAATGTTTCTACCTTTTTTGGTGAAGGAATGTACTCTAAGGCGATATCCAGTACTTCATCAATCCATTTTACAGGGATGACCTCAATGTCTGCCTTGATATTATCAGGAATTTCCTTCAAATCACGAGCATTTTCTTGAGGAATAATCACAGTTTTTATTCCACCTCTGTGAGCCGCAAGAAGCTTCTCTTTAAGCCCACCTATAGGTAGCACCTCCCCACGCAGCGTAATCTCGCCAGTCATCGCCACAGAGGCCTTAACAGGGATCTTAGTTAGCACAGACACGATGGCCGTACACATAGCAACACCTGCACTCGGACCATCTTTAGGTGTTGCACCTTCGGGCACATGCAAGTGAAGGTCTGTTTTTTCATGAAAATCCTCATCAATACCAAGACCAGTTGCTCGACTTCTGACCACTGTCAACGCTGCTTGAATAGATTCTTGCATCACATCACCAAGCGAACCCGTCTTAACATGACGACCCTTACCCGGCACACCAGCCGCTTCGATGGTCAATAATTCACCACCAACCGACGTCCAAGCCAATCCCGTAACCTGACCAATTTGATTTTTTTCTTCTGCTTTTCCGTAACTAAATTTATGCACACCGGAAAAATCTTCCAAATTAGCACTTATTACTTCAACAGCTTTTGATTCTTTATTACTACTTAACGCCTGTTTTTTGACTACACGACGACAAATTTTACTTAGCTCGCGCTCTAAACCACGAACACCAGCCTCTTTCGTGTAGTAGCGGATTACATCCATCAAGGCATCATCTGTTACCTTAATTTCACTTTCTTTAAGACCTGATAACTTAATTTGCTTAGGCAATAAGTAGCGCTTCGCGATATTCAACTTCTCATCTTCGGTGTAACCCGGAATTCGAATAACTTCCATACGATCCAGAAGTGGACCAGGGATATTCATACTATTAGAGGTACAAATAAACATAACATCAGAAAGATCGAAATCCACTTCAAGATAATGATCATTAAAAGTATGGTTTTGTTCTGGATCAAGAACTTCCAAAAGCGCAGATGCTGGATCGCCACGCTGATCCATCCCCATTTTGTCAATTTCATCCAACAAAAATAGCGGATTTTTAACTTTTACTTTCGCCAACTTCTGCAATAACTTACCCGGCATAGAACCAATATAAGTACGACGATGACCTCGTATCTCAGCCTCATCACGAACACCACCAAGCGCCATGCGTACATACTGACGATTAACCGCTTTCGCAATAGACTGACCAAGTGACGTTTTACCTACACCTGGCGGCCCAACCAAACAAAGCACGGGACCTTTTACTTTTTTCACTCGCTGCTGCACAGCAAGAAACTCAAGAATACGCTCCTTGACATCTTGAAGACCATAATGATCTTGGTTCAAGATTTTTTCAGCATAAGCCAAGTCATTGCGAACTTTACTGCGTTTTTTCCAAGGCAAAGACGTCAGCCAATCAATATAACCTCGCACAACCGCCGCTTCTGCAGACATAGGCGACATCATGCGAAGCTTTTTCAACTCACCTTCAGCTTTTTCCTTTGCCTCGTCAGACATGCCAACTTCGGCAATTTTTTCTTGCAGCTGATCAAGCTCATTGCTGCCATCTTCCATGTCACCCAGTTCTTTCTGAATGGCTTTCATTTGCTCATTCAGGTAGTACTCACGCTGACTTTTTTCCATTTGCTTTTTAACACGGCTACGAATGCTTTTTTCGAGATGTGCGATATCAAGCTCGCCATCCATTAAGCCAATCAAATATTCTCCACGACCCGTTAAGGAATCTATTTCTAATACTTTTTGCTTATCTTCAAGCTTGAGACTCATATGACCCGTAATATTATCGATCAGCTTAGCAAGATCATCGATAGATTTTAGGGAAGCCACAACTTCTGCAGGAATACGCTTACTACCTGCTACATATTCATCTAACTGCTTAATTAGAGCGTTACGAATAACACCATGCTCGGTTTGATCCTCTGTTTGAAGATCAAGCTCAACGATACGACCTAAAACAAAACCATCCGCGTCTTCCATTTTCTCAAGACGAGCACGCTTACCGCCTTCAACAAGAACCTTAACTGTTCCATCAGGTAAGCGCAGCAACTGCATAACTTTTGCAGTTGTACCAATAGAGTAAAGATCCTCTAGAGCTGGATCATCTTTGGAAGCATCTTGCTGAGCAACAAGAAACACATGCTTATCATTTTCCATAGCAGACTCTAATGCCGCTATGGATTTAGCGCGACCAACAAATAACGGCAGCACCATATGGGGATACACAACCACATCACGAAGTGGCAACATTGGCAGGAGCAAAGAATCTGTCATATTTTTTTCCAATCCGGGCACATAAAGAAAAGTGCACTTTTATATTTCAACATTGATTAGGAAAGAGATAAGGGCGAAGCCTAAAATTACAAGCGCCATCACTATTTGAATTTAGTCTACACAGTGTTTTAAAGCGAAACATCATAAAAAAAGCCGAATTTAAGTAATAAAACTTAAATTCGGCTTTATATTTATTTGTCGAGCTTTAAAGAATTAAGCGTTTTTAGCCAACTCTTCTTTTTCTAGCACCATTAAAGGCGCAGATTCACCACGAATTGAAGTAGCGTCCATAACAACTTTCACTACATCATTACGAGTTGGAAGCTCGTACATACAATCCAATAAAGCAGACTCTAAAATACTACGCAAACCTCGAGCACCCGTTTTACGCTCTAAAGCTAACTTAGCCGCTTCACGTAAAGACTCAGGAGTGAACTCTAACTCAACACCTTCAAGTTCAAACAGGTGCTGATATTGCTTAACAAGCGCATTTTTAGGCTGACTCAAGATCGTCATCAAGGCTTCTTCATCCAACTCTGAAAGTGTTGCCACAACAGGCAAACGACCAACAAATTCTGGAATCAAACCGAATTTAACTAAATCTTCCGTTTCTACACGGTGAACCGCCTCAGAAAAAGATCGGCCTTCTTCTTTGCTCTTCACTGTTGCAGAAAAACCAATACTACTTTTTTCTGTTCTATCGCTAATAACACGCTCTAAACCTGCAAACGCACCACCACAAATAAACAAAATATTCGATGTATCGACCTGCAAAAATTCTTGCTGAGGATGCTTACGCCCACCTTGTGGAGGAACAGATGCAACGGTACCCTCAATGAGTTTTAGCAATGCCTGCTGAACACCCTCACCAGACACATCACGTGTAATAGATGGGTTATCAGACTTTCTAGAAATTTTGTCTATTTCATCAATATAAACAATACCACGTTGCGCTTTTTCTACATCGTAGTCACAGTTCTGCAATAGTTTCTGAATGATGTTCTCGACATCTTCACCAACATATCCAGCCTCTGTTAATGTAGTTGCATCAGCAATCGTAAACGGCACATCTAGAACACGAGCAAGCGTCTGTGCGAGCAGCGTCTTACCACTACCTGTTGGACCAATTAGCAAGATATTACTCTTACCCAACTCAATACTAGTGTCCGTTTTGCCTTGGTGACGCAAACGCTTGTAGTGGTTATAAACCGCCACAGCTAAAACACGTTTCGCTTTGTCCTGACCAATAACATAATCATCCAGCGCCGCACTCAATTTTGATGGCGTTGGCAATTCATCAGCAGACTCACCATCTTCAGAAATCTGAGATAGCTCTTGCGTAATAATGTTATTACACAAGTCCACACACTCATTACAAATATAGACAGAAGGCCCTGCAATAAGTTTTTTTACTTCGTCTTGGCTCTTTCCACAAAAAGAGCAATACAATAACCGATCGGAGTGGTCGCCACGGCTAAAATTATCATCCGACATTTATTCCACCCTTTTCTTAAACTGTTCGTTTCTGCAAGATATCATCAATCAAACCGTAGTCTTTTGCTGTTTGCGGATTCATGAAGTTATCACGATCCGTATCAATAGCAACTTGCTCAATTGGCTTGCCAGTATGAAAAGAAATAATTTCATTCAATTTATGTTTGATACTTAAAATTTCACGTGTATGAATCTCAATGTCAGAAGCTTGCCCCTGATAACCGCCCAACGGCTGATGAATCATAACTCGTGAATTTGGCAGACAATAACGCTTGCCTGCCGCACCAGCTGTTAACAACAAAGCCCCCATGCTCGCCGCTTGGCCAATACACATGGTACTAACATCTGGCTTAATAAACTGCATAGTATCATAGATAGACATGCCTGCAGTAACCGAGCCACCTGGAGAGTTAATATACAAATGAATATCTTTATCTGGGTTTTCTGACTCTAAAAATAGCAACTGAGCCACAACCAAGTTGGCCATGTGGTCTTCAACTTGACCAACCAAAAAAATCACTCGCTCCTTAAGTAAGCGCGAGTAAATATCAAATGACCTTTCTCCACGAGCGGTCTGCTCAATAACCATTGGGACAAGACCATTACTTGTAATTGCAACAGGACCAGTAGTCGGGTTCATCAAATTCATATCGCATTCCTTAAAACAAAAAAGTCGACATAGCAAGCGCTATGTCGACCTTATTAAAAAAGATAAGACTTGTCTTATGCTTCTTCCCCAGCCTCTTCTGCTTGGGCATTTGGCTTGATAGCGTCTTCATATCCCAAAGTTACTTCAGTAACCTGAGCAGATTCTAACAGTTTATCAACAACTTGCTCTTCAAGTACAGCAGATTGAACTTGAGCTAATTGTTCTTTGTTCTTTAAGTAAAAATCAATAACTTGCTGTGGCTCTTGGTAAGCTTGAGCCATATCTTCTAAGAAAGAACGAACACGGTCATTATCAACCTTCAAGTCATCTTTCTTGATAACTTCAGAAATCAACAAACCTAACTTCGCACGTTTTTTCGCTTCTTCTTGGAACAATTCAGCAGGCAACTGAGATGCATCAAAACCTTGGCCACCAAACTGCTGAGCAGCTTGTTTACGCAGTGCATCAACTTCTTGATCAACAAGAGCTGAAGGTACTTCAACTTCGTTGATTGAAGACAAACCTTCAAATAAAGCATTCTTAAGCTTTGACTTAATTGCTTGATTTAGCTCACGTTCCATGTTCTTACGCACTTCTGCGCGCAAAGCTGCAACAGTCGCTTCTTCTAGACCAAATTTCTCAACAAAAGCATCATCTAGCTCTGGAAGAATTTGCTCAGCAACTTCAGAAACGGTAATTTTAAAAGTCGCCTCTTTACCTTTCAAGTTTTCAGCTTGGTAATCTTCTGGGAAAGTCACTTCAATAGTGCGTTCTTCGCCAGCTTTAGCACCTAGGATACCAGATTCAAAACCTGGGATCATGGTATTGGAACCCAAAACCAATTTGTGACCTTCAGCAGCACCGCCGTCGAAAGCCTCATCACCTAGATAACCAACAAAATCAATTGTTACTTGATCGCCGTCCGCAGATGCGCGCTCAACAGCAGACCATTCAGAATTTTGCTTACGCAAAGTTTCCAACATCACATCAACATCTGCATCAGTTACTTCAGATACAACACGGTCAACTTTGATCGCAGAGTTATCAGCTAGTGTAACTTCTGGATAAACTTCTACTTTTACAACGAACTCAAGATCAGCGCCTTCAGCAAAGTTCTTAGGTTCAATTGAAGGCATGCCTGCAGGTTGAATAGATTCTTTCTGAATCGCTTCAACGTACGCATCACGCATAATTTGCTCAACAGCATCAAGACGAATACCTTGGCCGTAACGTTTCTTCACAACACTAACAGGCACTTTACCTTTACGAAAACCATCAATACGGATTGTTTTCGCTGTTTTAGCCACTTCAGAATTTACTTTTTCGTCAACACGAGCAGCTGGAACACTAATTGTTAGAACGCGCTCAATTGGAGACGTTGTCTCTACAGAAACTTGCATAAAACTTCCTCTCGGGAACCTGCTTTAATTTGTTGGCAATCTCATTATTAACAAGACATCTATTCAATTACAGCCAACAAAACCTAAATAATAATTTAATTAAAGTAATGGACTGAAAATGGTGCTCCGTACTGGATTCGAACCAGTGACCTACCGCTTAGAAGGCGGTTGCTCTATCCAACTGAGCTAACGGAACAAAGATCATTACATTTCATTTGGTGGGCTATTATAGGGATGGAATAGCAATCGTCAACCAATAGACATAAAAAAGCCCAGTAAAACTGGGCTAAAAATGACTATTTGCAACCATGGAACCGAGAATAGTTAAAATTCACTACTCCGCAGCACAAATATCACAAAAGGAACGAGATAAATAATACAAGCAGCCCCCAGAAAAAACAAGACACTCGCTCCAAAAGGAGTCACGTTGCACTGTGTTTGTGCATTGTGCATTAAAAAGAAGTTTTTAATAAAATTTTTAAGCCTATGTTATTGTAGTAACCTACTTAAACAGAGCCTTATTACCATGCCAGAACGTCTAATTTATTTTTTTCTTGTCTTCAAACGTTATGGATATCTAACAATAACAAGATTCAAACATAGCAATCTTTCACAGAAAGCAGCTCAACTCACCTTATCAAGTTTGTTGGCTGCGGTTCCTATAATTACCATCATTGTTGGAATACTAAGCTTTACACCCGCATTAGAAGCAATGCAGGCACAGCTATTTCAACTCATTGAGCTACATCTTGCACCTGGCTCTAGCGATATCATGATGCCTTATTTAATTAAGTTTTCAGCACAAACCAAAAACCTTCCCGCTGCTGGATTGATCGCACTAGTTTTAACCGCTCTATTACTACTAAATAGCTTTGAAAGCAGTGTCCAATCAATCTGGGAAATCAGAAAGACCAGAAAAATTAGAGAGCGACTTTTAACCTACTGGGCAATTTTAACCCTAGGGCCAATCATATTTGCATCTTCGTTAAGCCTATACGGCACACTTATATCAATACAAATTCAAGGCACTCAAACAAACGCATGGATTGATAACCTATTGGAACTTGGAAGCATGACCTTGTATTTCCTAATGCTTCTGACACTAAACTTTTTAACTCCGAACGCAGAGGTTTCGCTGAAATGGGCATCAATTTCAGCTCTTGCAGGCAGCATTGGTCTTTTTATCTTAAATACGATATTCAGCTCGTTTGCACAGTTTTTCAGCAGCTATCAAGTCGTTTACGGCGCATTCGCAGCTATCCCGATATTTCTGATCTGGTTACAAAGCTCATGGCTCATTGTTCTCGCATCCATCTGCTTATGCGCCACATTGCACAACATAAAAAGCACAACAGAACAGAAAAACTTAGCATCCGGTCAGGATTAATGTAAAATCCCGCAAATTTTCCACAACAGGGCTTACCATGACGAATACAATCAACGACCTAAACAAAATTTTAGATGAGGCCGATTGCTTAGTTGACGAAGCAAAACTTAACGAAGCCCTTGATAAAATGGCAACACAAATCACAGCAGATCTTGCAGATAAGCTCCCTCTTGTTCTCTGCGTTATGAATGGCGGATTGATTCCAACAGCAGCCCTGATAGAACGATTAAACTTTCCATTAGAGCTCGACTACATTCACGCAACTCGCTACGGAATGGACACGGAAGGCGCCTCACTCAACTGGCTAAGCTACCCACAAACAAGCCTCAAAAACAGACACATACTCGTTGTAGACGATATTTTTGACCAAGGACACACCCTACAAGCCATCGCAAAATGGCTAGAGGATCAAGAAACAAGCAGCGTATATACTGCGACTGTTATTAATAAACTACACGACCGCAAAACGGACATGACACCCGACTATGTTGGAACAGATGTTGTGGATAGATTTTTATTCGGCTACGGAATGGACTACAAAGGCTTCTTCAGAAACCTAAAAGGCATTTACGCCATTAAAGATAGCTAACCCAATAAGATATTACAGACAAAAAAATGCCCGCTTTAGTGAAGCGGGCATTTTTTATTACAATAGAAAACTAGAATACTCGGTTAAAACCGTTAAGTGCCGCAACTCGATAAGCTTCCGCCATAGTCGGGTAGTTAAAGGTCGTATTCAAAAAGTACTTCAGCGTATTTTGCTTGCCTGGCTGCTTCATAATAGCTTGCCCGATGTGAACAATCTCAGACGCTTGGTCACCAAAACAATGAATCCCCAATAACTCCAAAGACTCACGGTGAAACAGAATCTTCAACATCCCAACCGCTTCGCCCGTAATTTGAGCGCGAGCTGTATTTTTAAAGAAAGCACGACCTACTTCGTAAGGCACTTTTTCAGCTGTTAATTCAGCTTCTGTTTTGCCAACTGAACTTATTTCAGGAATTGTATAGATACCTGTCGGCACTTCACTGATGAATTCACCACCTGGTGCACCAAACATATTAGCTGCTGCAGCACGACCTTGATCATATGCCGCGCTCGCTAGACTTGGCCAACCGATAACATCACCCGCAGCATAAACATTTTCAACTTGCGTTTGGTAAGTATCATTTACCGCCAATTGACCACGACTATTAACATCAAGATTAATTGACTCTAAGCCCAAGTTATCAGTGTTACCGGATCGACCGTTACAGAACAACAAAGCATCCGCACGCAATTTTTTACCTGACGCCATATGCATAACAACACCACGCTCTGTCGTTTCAACAGAATCGTATGTCTCATTATGACGAATCAGAACACCGCCATCACGCAAGTGGTAACTTAATGCATCGGTAATTTCATCATCCAGGAAGCTCAAAAGCTTTTTAGCTGGATTGATTAATTCTACACGCACACCTAGCCCACAAAAAATTGACGCATACTCACAGCCAATTACGCCCGCACCATAGATAATTAAAGAGCGCGGAGTATGACTCAAGCTAAGAATGGTATCAGAACAATAAATACGAGGATGTGAAAAGTCGATATTAGCCGGACGGTATGGACGAGAACCAGTTGCGATCACAACTTTCTTTGCAACTAGAAGCTCAGGCCCTTTTTCATAGGTATTTACTTCTATCGTGTTTGCATCCTTGAATTTACCTCTACCAAAGTAAATGTCAATTCGGTTACGCGCATAATACTCTGTACGCCCCATGACCTGCTTATCAATAACTCTATTTGCACGATCCAAAACCTTTGGGAACGAAAACCAACGAGGCTCACCAATATCACGGAACATTGGGTTAGTATTAAAGGCAATAATTTCCTTAACAGCATGACGCAACGCTTTTGATGGAATGGTTCCTAAATGCGTACAACTTCCGCCTACTTGCGAACTCGCCTCAATAACAGCCACTCTTTTGCCTGCCTTCGCAGCACTCATCGCTGCACCTTCTCCGGCAGGACCCGTGCCTAACACCACAACATCATAATGTCTCGTTGTCATAATACCCTCTTCACTGTTCAATTATTTAGATGCGTCGTAAAACGTGTCATCAGAAACCGTTGCTGCCATACCTTTTTTCGTTTCTTTCTCACATTTACCTTTGTCACCACCACAAATATCGCAGGCGACCTCCATACCCAGAGCACTCATGCCGCCACAAGAACCTGAAATAGGCTTTCTACCCATCAACACACCGACAGACATAGCAGTAACCAATAAAAGCATAAGGGCAAATGCCAAAATAATCGTCAACATATGATATCTCCTATAAAACAAGAAAATTAAAAGCGCATTTATTTTAAATAAGACCTGAAAGCATCAGATGGATGCTCCTCAAAACCGAAATCTGTTTTCACCAACAAATACGCTGCAATGCCATTTTTCTGCGCAAACTCGAAACCCTTTTCGGGACCAAGCACAGTAATTGCAGTAGCAAGACCATCAGCCATTGTTGTTGTTTTATCTACTACAGTAACAGAAACCAACCTATGCGTAATGGGCCTACCTGTTACTGGACTAATTGTGTGAGAATAACGCACGCCGTTTTTCTCAAAATAATTTCGATAATCACCCGATGTCGCAACGGCAACATCTTTTACATCAATTATACGCTCTGCGATATCATGCCCACCTGCCGGGCTCTCTATTGCTATCTTCCAGGGTGATCCATCAGGCTTAATACCTTTTGACGCGATCTCACCACCCACTTCAACCAAGTAACTTTCTATCCCTTTATCCTCCAAAACCCGCGCAACAACATCAACGCCATATCCTTTAGCAATGGAAGATAAATCCACATAAATATCTTTTTCTTTTGTCAAATGGAGGTTGTCAAGCTTTAAGTAATGGTAGCCCACTCGCAACCTGGCTTCGTCAATCGCATCTTGACTAGGCACTTTATCTTCGCGTTTACCTGGACCAAACCCCCACAAGTTAACCAAAGGACCGATAGTAACATCGTACTCACCATCGCTCATTTCACTAATAAGCAAAGCTTTATCAATAACATAAGCCATATCTTTACTGACAACCGCAGACTGTCCTTTAGGCAACTTATTAAATAGCGATAACTCTGAATTAGGATCATAAGTCGACATAAGCTTGTTAACTCTAACCAAAGCTGCATCAACGTCGTATTTCAAATCCGAAGAATTATTAACGTCTTTTTTAGTAAAAAATTTCACTGTATAGGTTGTACCCATTGTCGGGCCAGAGAAACTTGCCAGTTCAGGAGTAAAAACAGAAAGACGGTAAACAACCGCAATAGCAATAAACAGGAAGGCTGAAAATAGTATTTTTTTACGCATATAAAGTCTTTTTAGTCGCCAATAAAATAAAGACCCACCAGAAGGTGGGTCTTTATTCAGGTGCTAGCCACCGAAATCATCAAGTAAGATGTTTTCTTTTTCTACACCTAGATCTTCTAACATCTTAATAACAGATGCGTTCATCATTGGAGGCCCACACATGTAGAACTCACAATCCTCTGGAGCCGGGTGGTCTTTCAAGTAACTCTCATAAAGAACATTATGAATGAAACCAGTTTTACCCTCCCAGTTATCTTCAGGCTGAGGATCAGAAAGCGCCAAATGCCATTCAAAGTTTTCATTCTCTTCTTGAAGCTTATCGTACTCTTCCGTATAGAAAGCCTCACGGACACTACGTGCACCGTACCAGAAAGAGATCTTACGTTTCGAATTCAAACGCTTAAGCTGATCAAAGATGTGTGAACGCATTGGCGCCATACCAGCACCACCACCAACAAACACCATTTCAGCATCAGTGTCTTTGGCAAAGAACTCACCAAATGGACCGTATACTTTTATCTTATCGCCAGGCTTAAGACTGAACACATAAGAAGACATCTGACCTGGTGGTAAATCATCTTTACCTGGAGGTGGTGAAGCAATACGAATATTAAACTTCACAATACCTTTTTCTTCAGGATAGTTCGCCATTGAATAAGCACGAATCACGGTTTCATCTACCTTGGATACAAACTTCCAAAGGTTAAATTTATCCCAGTCACCACGATACTCTTCTTCAATATCAAAGTCTTTGTAATGAACAGTATGCGCCGGCGCTTCAAGCTGAACATAACCACCTGCACGGAAATCAACGTTTTCACCCTCAGGCAACTTCAACGTTAACTCTTTAATGAAGGTTGCCAAGTTAGGGTTTGACTCAACAGTACATTCCCATGCTTTAACACCAAACACCTCTTCAGGCACCTCTACATCCATATCTTGCTTCACAGCAACCTGACAGGACAAGCGATAACCTTCCTTTTCATCTCGACGAGTAAAGTGAGACTGCTCAGTAGAAAGCATAGAGCCGCCACCACTAGTCACCTTACATTTACACTGAGCACAAGTACCACCACCGCCACAAGCAGATGATAGAAAAATGCCACTGTTCGCCAAAGTTTGAAGCAACTTACCACCAGCAGGTGCAGTTACTTCCTTTTCACCATTGATGCGAATTGTAACGTCCCCAGTACTTACCAAGCGCGCACGAGCAGCAAGGATAATTGCCACTAACGCAAGCACGATAGCTGTGAACATCACCACACCTAGAATAATTTCTAAGTTGACCATGTTAGTTAAACCTTATTCTTGGTTGTCTAAATGAGCAGCTAATTAAAGCTGCACACCAGAAAATGACATAAAACCTAAGCTCATCAGACCAACAGTAATGAACGTGATACCAAGACCACGAAGACCTGCAGGAACATCTGAATACTTAAGTTTCTCCCGAATACCAGCTAGCGCAGCAATCGCTAACGCCCAACCAACACCAGCACCCACACCATAAACAACGCTCTCACCAAAGTCATAGTCACGTTCAACCATGAACAAAGAAGCACCCATGATGGCACAGTTAACTGTGATAAGTGGTAAAAACACACCAAGTGCGTTGTACAACGCAGGCATATATTTATCTAAAGTCATTTCCAAAATTTGAACGACAGCGGCGATAACACCAATGTAGCTCAATAGACCTAGGAAGCTAAGATCAACCCCAGACAAACCAGCCCACTCAAGAGCACCGTCCGCCAAAAGATTTTTGTACAACAAGTTGTTAAGAGGAACAGTAATCGCCAAAACAACAACAACCGCTATACCTAAACCTATCGCTGTTTCTACTTTTTTGGACAAAGCCAAAAAAGTACACATACCAAGGAAGAAAGCTAACGCCATGTTTTCAACAAAAACAGCTTTAACAAATAGACTTATTAAATGTTCCATTTATAGCGCCTCCTGAGAACGAGAATTCGCTGCAATCTTGAATTCAGGCTCTTCAACTTGCTCTTTCTTATAAGAACGTAAAGCCCAAATAACCAAGCCAATCACAAAGAATGCACTAGGTGGAAGCAACATCAAGCCATTAGGCTGATACCAACCACCATTCTGAATAGTAGCAAAGATCTCGAAGCCAAATAATTTACCAGCACCAAGCAGCTCACGGAAAAAGGCAACAACAATCAACATTGCGCTGTAACCCAAGCCATTACCAATACCATCAACAAAGCTCATTACAGGACCATTCTTCATAGCAAACGCTTCTGCACGCCCCATTACGATACAGTTCGTAATAATAAGACCAACAAATACAGAGAGCTGCTTACTAATTTCAAAGGCAAACGCCTTCAAAATCTGATCAACCACAATTACCAAAGAAGCAATGATGATCATCTGAACAATGATACGAATACTGTTTGGAATATGATTACGAATAATCGCAATAAAGAAGCTTGAAAAAGCCGTTACTAAGGTCAAGGCAATCGCCATAACCAAACTAACTTTCATACTACTTGTTACGGCCAACGCAGAACAAATACCCAGAATCTGCAAAGCAATTGGGTTATTTGCAAGAATTGGCCCAAAGAGGACTTTTTTCACATCAGACATTATTGAACTCCTTCGCTACGTAGTTGCGATAAGAATGGTCCAAAACCTTCCTGACCCAACCAGTATTGAACAAGATGAGTAACACCACGACTTGTTAGTGTTGCACCAGATAGACCATCAACTTTATAAGCAGCTTTAGGATCTGAACTATCTACACCACCTTTAACAAGATGTATAGCCGCCTCACCCTGCTCATTGTAAATTTCTTTACCTTTCCAAAGAGCTTTCCAGTTAGGGTTATCAACCTCACCACCCAATCCAGGTGTTTCAGCTTGGTCATAGAAACCAAAACCGATCACTGTATTAAAGTCGTTCTGTAGAGCCATGAAGCCATACATAGTTGACCACAAACCATAGCCATGTACCGGCAAAATGATTCGGTCGATACTATCGCCAGACTTCACAAGATAAACTGCAGAAAAGTTTGAGCGACGCTTAATGCCTGCTGGATCCTGCTCGCCTTTAAGGGCAATAGATAACTTAGGATCTTTAGATGCAGCTTTTTGATCAAAGGTTTCAGCCTTGATACCTGCGTCCTTCAACTCTTCTTGCGTAGCAAACTTGCCAGTCTGCAAATTAACAATACGAGTTTCAACCGACTCAAAAATTTCATCAACTGACTTGCCTGGTTCAAGCATGCCAGCAGCAGATAAAATATTACGCTTACGGTCTAAATCTTTATTGGTGTTCTGAATAGGCTTAAGACCTACAGCTGCCGCAGCAACAAAAATAGAACAAACCAAACACAAAGATAAGGCAACTATAATGGTCTTTTTAATACTATCGTTACTGCTAGCCATTGCGTGCAATCCTCCGTTTAATGTTCGCCTGAACAACAAAGTGATCAATAAATGGCGCAAACAAATTCGCGAATAAAATTGCCAACATCATACCTTCTGGGTACGCAGGGTTAACAACACGAATCAACACAACCATCAAACCAATCAGAGCGCCGTAAAACCACTTACCACGATTCGTCATTGATGCAGACACTGGATCAGTGGCCATGTACATCATACCGAAGGCAAAACCACCCAAAACAAGATGCCAATACCAAGGAGTAGCGAACATAGGGTTAGTATCAGAACCAATTGCGTTAAACAACGCAGAAGTTAGTACCATTCCCAGCATTACGCCAGCGACGATTCTCCAAGCAGCAATTCGCATTACCAATAATGCACAACCACCGATCAGGATAGCAAGTGTAGAAGTTTCACCCATTGAGCCTTGAATAAAGCCAAAAAATGCATCAGACCAAGCAACAGTTAAACCAGCAACGCCATCAGCAGCAAGCTGACTTAGCGCTGTAGCGCCGGAGAAACCATCAACCGCTGTCCAAACCGCATCACCAGACATAGATGCTGGGTAAGCAAAGAATAGGAAAGCACGACCAGCCAAAGCAGGGTTAAGGAAGTTTTTACCTGTACCACCAAACACTTCTTTCGCCAAGACAACACCAAAAGTAATACCAAGAGCTACTTGCCATAAAGGCACAGTGGCCGGCAGAGAAAGAGCGAATAGGATAGAAGTAACAAAGAAACCTTCGTTAACTTCGTGTTTGCGTACAGAGGCAAATAAAACCTCCCAAAAACCACCAACAATAAAGGTAACAAGATAAACAGGCAAAAAATACATTGCACCGTAGATCATGTTGTCCCAAATGCTTGAGGCATTATAGCTAGTTAGACCACCAATAATGGCATGGCGCCAAGAGTCAGCAGGCGCAACACCCATTGCCTCCATAGCCGTATTGGCTTGCAGACCAATGTTGTACATACCAAAGAACATAGCTGGGAATGTACACATCCACACCAAAATCATAATGCGTTTCATATCAACTGCATCACGAACATGGGAGCCGTTTTTGGTCACTGAACTTGGGCGATAAAAAATAGTATCAACCGCTTCATAAAGCGCGTACCACTTTTCGTATTTTCCACCTGAGTGAAACTCAGGTTCCATTTTATCGAGTACTTTTCTAAGCCCCATGAATTAACCCTCTTTCTCTATTAGAGTTAGGCAATCCCGAAGGATCGGGCCATATTCGAACTTACCTGAGCAGCTGTAAGTACACAAAGCCAAATCTTCATCATCTAACTCAAGTGCGCCAAGCTTTTGAGCCTGCTCTGTATCATTCACAACCAACGCACGTAGCAACTGTGTTGGCAAAATATCAAGCGGCATTACGCGCTCAAAATTACCAAGCGGCAACATAGTACGATCACTACCATTTGTTGTCGTTGTCATATCGAATGATTTTTTACCAGTAAGTTTGGACAAAAACACATTCATAATAGAATGTTTTTCTACACCAGCTCGAAGATAATGCATCATTTGACGCTCACGACCTTCAAGCAATACTGACACTTGATTATGGTAGCGACCCAAGAAAGCAAAAGCACCAAAAGCATTACGACCAGAAAGAACAGAACCAGAGATAATACGGTTATCGCCTTCTGCCAATTCACCAGCCAATAAGCCATCCAAGCTTGCACCAATTTGAGTGCGAACTAAACGAGGCTTTTTAACTTGTGGACCTGCCAATGCGATAACTCGCTCAACACTAAGTTCACCAGTAACAAAAAGTTTACCGATAGCAACAACATCTTGGTAATTAACAGACCAAACAGTCTTCTTATCGCTCACTGGATCAAGAAAATGAATGTGCGTACCAGCAAGGCCAGCAGGATGAACACCAGAGAATTCTTCAACCGTCACATCAGACGTTGTTGGGATTTTTGCACCGGGTGCTTTACATAGAAACACCTTACCTTCAGTCAAACGAGTCAACACGGTAAGGCCATCTGCAAATGCTTCCGCCTGATCAGCCAGAACAACTTCAGGAGAAGCTGCCAACGGATTAGTATCAATAGCGGTAACAAAAATAGAATTCGGCACTGAAGCAATTTCAGGCACTTTAGAGAATGGTCGCGTACGGAACGATGTCCATAATCCAGAATTCACTAGATTATCTACAACTTTACTACGTTCAAGAGATTTTAATTCAGAGCCAGAATAAGCGGCGAAGGTTTCGGATTCGTTCCCCTCAACACTAATAACAAGCGACTGAAAAACACGTCGTGCACCACGATTAATAGCAACTACGGTTCCAGAAGCTGGAGCGGTATAGTTAACACCCTCGGTTTTCTTATCTGTAAAGATAATTTGACCTTTCTTGACCTTGTCCCCTTCCGTGACAAGCATGGTAGGTTTCATTCCATGAAAGTCTGGACCGATCACAGCAACTGTTTTAGCAGCAGTAGCCGTCTCAATCACTTGATTGGGAGCACCTGAGATCGGTAGATCTAGGCCTTTTGTAATTTTATACATATGTTCTGCCCAACAATAAATTGAACACAAAAAGCGTAATGCGTAATGTCCACACCCCCCTCCGGGAAAACATGCATGAACGAACAACCAACCTTAAGGTAATTGTAAAACGCAAACTCACTTCACCAAAAAACCGACGTATTATAAAGATCATTCCCCCCATTGACCAGCTCATGAAGCGGTCTTTAAGCATCAACTTTTACTTAAAAGTACTACTTCGTCCTTATTACATGACGTACAGCCATAAAAAATACTTTTTTTTGTTATTTTATTACAAGATTGGATGCGACATTGCTCATTAACACTATTTAAATTAATTAAAATAGAACAAGGCAATCCAAACAGCACAATGGACCGTACTTTAGTCAGTTGCCATACATGATTGAAAACGACACAATATCGCCTAACAAATGAATAGGCTCAAAAACACGGAAGCACAATAATGATCAAACCAGAAGCTCAAATTCATATTAAGAACTTACGCTTACGCACTTATATTGGATTCAATGAATCAGAAAAACAAAACAAACAAGATGTTGTCATTAATGCTTGGATACACTATCCAGCTTCTCAAGCCTACGACACCGACGATGTTGAAAACGCCGTAAACTATCGAACCATCTGTAAAGAAATGATAGCGCATACAGAAAATAACCGCTTTCTTTTGCTTGAAAAGCTGACCGCAGACCTACTTGCACTCTGCATGACATCAAATCATGTTACCTTTGCAAAAGTTGAAGTTGCGAAACCACATGCACTACGTTTTGCCGACTCTGTATCCTTAACGTTATCCGCTACTAGAGAACAATAAGTCCAACATGCCTGAAACTGTATCAATCACCCAAAAAACCGGCTTCAAGAATTTAATCAGTGGCTTAGACGGCAGCCGTAAAGCACTACAACTGCTAGCGATAGCCTCTCAACATAAACAGCCCATCCTTTTTATGGCTAATACCGTCGCAGAATTAAACGAGATTGAAGATGAAATACAGTTCCTAAACCAACAAAAAAAAGAAATATTAAGATTTAGCGATTGGGAAACCTTACCGTACGATGCTTTCTCACCACACCAAGACATCATCTCTCAACGCTTAGAAACTCTTGCCAAACTAACTGAAACCAAAAACCCAATCGTACTCACTACGATTGCATCCTGTTTGACTCGACTATGCCCAAAGCAGCACCTTGACGCTCAACGCTTCCACCTAAAAGAAGGACAAGAACTACCTCTTGAGCAGCTTTCAAGAAAACTCACTAACGCGGGCTATTTAAATGTAGAAAATGTCCACGAATATGGCGAATACGCAATTCGTGGCGCCCTGATGGATGTCTACCCAATGGGCGCAGAGAATCCTATTAGAATAGATTGGTTTGACAACGAAATTGAATCGATACGATGGTTTGACCCTGAAACCCAACGCAGCATCAGCAAAGTACCCGAAATTAAAATGCTTCCTGCAAAAGAGTTCCCGACGACACCTCAGGGAATCCAACAGTTTCGCCAAGCCTTTAGGGAAAGATTCGAAACCAACCCTCTTTCCAGTCCGATCTACCAAGACATTTCCAGCGGCCTAATTCCTGCTGGCATAGAATACTATTTGCCTTTGTTTTTTGAGCAAACCGCCAGCGTATTTGATTATCTTCCTGACAACACGCTAATCATTCGCTCTGACAACTTCAATGAACAGTTTGCTAGCATTCAGCTCGATTTTCGCAGCCGCCATGAATCACTTAATTACAACATCGAACGCCCCATTTTAAAGCCCGATGAAATCTGCTTAAAAGAAGACGAACTCTTTGCGCAGCTTAATCAATACACAAGCATCATTTTCTCAGCTACTGGCGATCACCCAGCATACCAAGCGCTTGATGCAGTCAAAATTGACTCCAAAGCAGCGCAACCACTTGGCAAACTGCAAGATTTTCTAGCCAGAACAACAGCCAGAGTATTGATTGTGGCAGAGTCCGCGGGACGCCGAGAGGCACTACTGGATTTATTGAAAAAATACAGTATTAAGCCCAAACAAGTAGACAGCTGGGAAGCCTTTACCAAATCCACAAAATCACTCGCCATCACGGAAGGTAATATTGGTCGTGGCTTCATTATTAATGATGAATTAGCCCTTATTCCTGAAAGTGAAATATTAGGCGAACGTGTTTCTCAGCACCGTCGACGTAATAAGCAAAACAACATTAATGAAGATGCGATTATTCGCAACCTCACTGAATTGAGACTAAACGCCCCTGTTGTGCATATCGATCATGGCGTTGGGCGCTACCTTGGACTTACTAACCTAGAAATAGATGGACAAGAAACCGAGCTCCTAACTCTTGGCTACGCTAATGATGCCAAACTTTATGTGCCTGTTTCATCATTACAGTTAATTTCTCGCTATACAGGCGCCGACGAAGACACAGCACCGCTTCATAAACTCGGTACAGATAAGTGGAGCGTTGCCAAACAAAAAGCCGCTGAAAAGGCCCGCGATACAGCCGCAGAACTATTAGAAATCTACGCAAAGCGCGAGGCTCGTGTCGGCTACGCCTTCGCCAAGCCTGATGATCAATACGAACTGTTCTCCGCAGGCTTCCCGTTTGAAGAAACACCAGATCAGCAAATGGCAATCGATGCCGTCATGGCTGATATGTCGACCAAAAAACCAATGGACCGCTTGGTCTGTGGGGATGTAGGGTTTGGCAAGACAGAAGTCGCCATGCGAGCGGCCTTCCTTGCTGTTCAAGACGGAAAACAAGTGGCTGTTCTTGTCCCGACCACACTACTCGCTCAACAGCACTACGAAAACTTTTGCGACCGTTTTGCCGACTGGCCAGTGGAAGTCGAACTATTATCTCGTTTCCGCTCAGGCAAACAGTCCAATACATCTATTGATCGACTAGAATCCGGCAAAGCAGACATTGTTGTTGGCACCCATAAGCTCATCCAAAGCGATATCAAGTTTGCAAACTTGGGGCTGGTTATTATCGACGAAGAGCACCGCTTCGGTGTTAAGCAAAAAGAACAATTCAAAGCCCTGCGCGCAGAAGTCGACATACTGACACTCACTGCCACACCAATTCCTCGAACGCTAAATATGTCTTTGTCTGGCATTCGCGATTTATCCATTATTGCCACTCCACCAGCCAAACGCTTATCTGTAAAAACATTTGTAAAACAAAAAGACGAGCACCAAATAAAAGAAGCGATTTTGCGTGAGCTACATCGTGGAGGACAAGTCTATTACTTACACAATGAAGTACAAACCATTCAAAAAGCCGCTGAGGAGATAGAGGGATTAATTCCTGAGGCTCGTGTTATTGTCGGTCACGGTCAAATGCGTGAAAGAGAACTGGAACAAGTCATGTCTGACTTTTATCACAAAAGAGCCAATGTACTCGTCTGCTCTACCATTATAGAAACAGGCATAGACATACCAAACGCCAACACTATTATTATTGAACGTGCCGATAAGTTTGGTCTAGCACAACTTCATCAATTGCGTGGTCGTGTTGGCCGATCTCACCATCAGGCTTATGCGTATTTGCTAACCCCAAATGACCGAAAAGTAACAGGCGATGCGGAAAAACGCCTAGAAGCCATAATGCTTGCAGACACACTTGGCGCTGGATTTACTCTAGCCACTCACGATTTAGAAATCCGTGGTACGGGTGAATTACTGGGCGACGGGCAAAGCGGACACATTGAGCATGTAGGCTTCTCTCTATTTATGGACATGCTAGACAGAGCAGTAAAATCCCTCAAAAATGGTGAATCCCCCGATATAGACATTACGTCTCCAGCACAAACCGAAGTAAACTTACGTGTGCCAGCACTCATCCCAGAAGATTATTTAGGTGATGTACATTCGCGCTTGATTCTGTATAAACGTATTGCTAGTGCAAAAACTAGTGATGAGTTAAAAGATCTTCAAGTGGAAATGATTGACCGCTTCGGGCTACTGCCCGATGCAACGAAAAATCTATTCCGTCAAACAGAATTAAAGCTCAAAGCAGAAAGCCTTGGCATTAATAAAATTGAAGCCAACGCAAAAGAAGGTAAAATTTTCTTTAACAGCAAGACACCAGTCGATCCAATGAAGTTAATTAGGCTTATTCAAACGAAGCCTGACATATATAAACTGGTTGGCTCTGACACATTGAAGTTCTTAGCACCGATGAACAGCGCAGAAGAGCGCTTCCAACACACAACAATGACTCTGGAACTACTACATTGAAATCCTTGATTGTTATTTTTTTATCCTTAGCTCTACTAAACACTCGACTCTTTGCTGAAGACGGTGGAATTAATCCTAACACCGCCAGAGCGTACGAAGCCTATTTGGTGACATTCCAATGGCCAGATGCCCTAACCAGCGAGCAAGTGACTTACAAAAATATTCTTTCGACAGACAACCTTATCCGTCTAACAGGTAATGAAAAAAGCACCGATAACAACAATGCACAATCCACACCTTTCGGAAACATCGAAGCGAGACTAGGCAAGAACGTCAAAATCCTAGCAAATAAAAAGTGGACGCTTATTTTCAGATTTCCTGGAGACACCATAAGAAAGTCTTTCTATAGCGAACAACAGAAAGATGGCTACCCAGAGTTAACAGGCAAAATAGCGATCAAGCTAGGACGCTATTTAGAATCAGACATTAATTACCAGCATTATGTTTTTGATCGTTTCACACAACCAACCCCCGATCAAAACAGCACATCAATATTATTGAGCCAAAACCAGACGCAACCTGCACTCAAAGCGTTTGAGCCTGCAATGGTGCTGAAGCTTCACCAGAGCAACAAAACTGCCAGCAAAAAAGTGAACTACTTAGACCATCCAACAATTGCTACATTAATATATTTTGAGCCAATTGAATTAGAAGATGCAATAGATAAAGTGGCCTCACAGTCAATGGATCATGAAACAGGGCAAAGTTTAACTTATAACGAACTTCAAAGCACAAACGAGCTCACAAAGAGATAGGACTACGAGTTAGACACATAAAAAAGAGTGGCATGCGGCGCATACCACTCTTTTTTTATATCACTACTTTTACAGCGCGAATTCTAGATTATTGACTAATAACCGCGAGACTGGGTAATCTTTCCAACCCAAGATACTGCTTTTTGCTCCAAGGCCGAAAAGAACGACAAACCTAGGCGCTCAGCCATACCTTTTGGCTGCTTATAAGTAACTTGTATTACTTCTGCATTTTCATAATGAGAAACCAAATACGCATCACTAGTCATTACCACATCAATCAGCTTATTTTCTATCGCCTCTGATCCGTACCAAGTATCGCCGGTTGCAATATCTTCAATATCCAATTGCGGGCGCTGACTCGAAACAAAGCGTTTGAACAAACCATGCGTATCTTCTAGATCCTGCCTGAATTTCTCACGACCTTCATCTGTATTCTCCCCCAACATTGTCAAGGTGCGCTTGTACTTACCCGCAGTATGAAGCTCAACATCAATCAAACTCTTATCTAGCAATCTATGTACGTTTGGGATTTGGGCAACAACACCAATAGAACCAAGAATAGCAAATGGCGCTGCAATAATTTTGTCAGCAACACACGCCATCATATAACCACCACTGGCAGCGACTTTATCAACACAAATCGTTAATGGGATATTGGCTTCACGAATACGCTGCAACTGAGATGCAGCCAAGCCATAACCATGCACAACACCACCGCCACTTTCTAAGCGAACAACCACTTCGTCCTGTGATTTGGCAACACTCAGAATAGCAGTGATTTCTTCACGCATGGTTTCAACGGCAGAAGCCTTGATATCGCCGTCAAAATCTAAGACATACAGACGTTTTTTAGCAACGTCTTCAATATCTTTTGGCGCTTTCTTCTGAGCTTTCTTTTCTAGCTTTTCTTTTTTCTTCTTTTCTTTCTCTCGATTCTTAAGAACTTTTTTATCCAACAGTTGATGATCTAACTGCGCCTTCATAGCGTCATAACTTTCATTCAACTTAGTAACAGACAAGCTACCTGGCTGTGACTTTCGCTTTCCACTAGACACTATGGCCAAAAGAAAACCAATAACCAAGGCAACACTTACTAGCTTTAATAAAAAACCAGCATAATCAGCTAAAAATTCCAACATTCTTTTCCTCTAAACAATCATAAGCTCTTGAGATAGTGGGGCTATTTTTATAAATAGCAATATCTTTTACTCATTAATCACTATAGATACTGTTTTCTTTATCCCTTATTATCAGCTAACTTTAAAACATCGTAATACTTTGCCAACACGTTAATGCTTTCCCTAAAGGAGCAATGAATGAAAACAACTTTGTCACATGCGCTTGGCAACAATTTCCTTGGGGCTTCTCCCCTCTGGTATAAACAAGCTGTGATCGCATTTCTTATCATCAATCCTATTGCCGTTATTACGCTGGGGCCTTTCATTACTGGCTGGCTACTGATCATTGAATTCATTTTCACTTTGGCTATGGCCCTAAAATGCTACCCACTTCAACCTGGTGGCCTTATAGCGATTGAAGCAGTATTGCTAGGACTAACCTCGTCAGATGGCGTTTATCACGAAGTCATTAAAAACTTTGATGTTATTTTATTATTAATGTTCATGGTGGCTGGCATTTATTTTATGCAAGGTATGCTGCTTTTCATCTTTAATAAATTACTGATCAAAATACGTTCAAAAGTAATTATTTCCTTAGTTTTTAGTTTTACCGCCGCTATTCTCTCTGCCTTTTTGGATGCATTAACCGTTACTGCAGTATTAATAAGTGTGAGTGTTGGGTTTTATTCGGTTTACCATAAGGTTGCTTCTGGCCAGTCAACAAACAACTCACACAACCACAGTAGCGATGACAACATACTTCCTGTTAATCAAAAAGATCTAGCTGAATTTCGCTCCTTTCTTCGCAGCCTCCTTATGCATGGCGCCATTGGTACTGCACTTGGCGGTGTAGCAACCCTAGTTGGCGAGCCACAAAACTTGCTTATTGCCAAAGTAGCAGGATGGGACTTTATTGAATTCTTTTTACGCGTTGCCCCAATCTCAATGCCAGTATTGGCTTGCGGCTTGTTAACGGTAATTCTTTTAGAAAAAATGAAATGGTTTGATTACGGCGCCCATCTTCCTGAGAACGTAAGAAACATACTGAAAAACTTTGAAGAAGAAGAATCCAAAAAGAGCACAAACAAACATAAAGCACAGCTGATTGTTCAAGGCATCATTGCCATTGTGCTAATTCTCTCTTTGGCTTTTCACGTTGCCGAAGTTGGCTTAGTTGGCCTTATGGTCATTGTGCTACTGACGGCATTTAACGGCATTACAGAAGAGCATCAAATTGGTCACGCTTTTGAAGAAGCGCTGCCTTTTACCGCTCTGTTAGTTGTCTTTTTCACAATTGTCTCAGTAATACATGAACAGCATCTATTCCAACCAATTATTGATGTTGTACTGCATATGCCAACACACTCTCAACCAATCATGTTCTTTATCGCCAATGGCATTTTATCCGCCATCAGCGATAACGTATTTGTTGCAACAGTTTATATTGGCGAAGTAAAAGCAGCACTGGATGCGGGCACCATTACTCGCGAGCATTTCAATACGCTTGCGGTTGCTATCAACACAGGCACTAACCTTCCAAGCGTGGCAACACCAAATGGACAGGCCGCATTCTTATTCCTGCTAACCTCAGCCATTGCCCCTCTACTACGATTGTCTTATGGCAAGATGGTTTGGATGGCATTACCTTACACTGTCGTACTAAGCATAGTTGGCGGACTTTGTGTCACTTACTTACTGTAAGCCTTATCAGAATAAGAAATAGACACATAAAAAAGCCCTCTTCTTAGAGGGCATTTTTTATCTGTTGGATCATGAGCGCACTAAATCACTAATCTAATGCTTAATCCGCCATAACGACTGTCCTGATTTTTTATCAATCAAATCTAGACGCTCTTCATGAAGTTTTAATTCATCTTCACTTGCTCGAATAATCTTCAAAGCAGGGCGATTTTGAGAAAACCGACGAATTTCTTCGACTCCACCTTCCTCTTTGGATTCAGAATCAGAATTATTGGCAAGGCCAAGACTCGTCTGTCCACCTGTCATCAACAAGTAAACGTCAGCAAGAATCTCTGAGTCTAAAAGAGCGCCGTGTAATTCACGATGAGAGTTGTCTATACCATAACGCTTACACAGGATATCTAGATTATTCTTTTGCCCCGGATGCTTTTTACGGGCATAAACCAAGCTATCAAACACACCACAAACTTCTGCGGTTTTAGGAAAGCCACCGATTCGGGCAAACTCATGATCCATAAAGCCAATATCAAACGGGGCGTTATGAATAATAAGTTCAGCACCTTTTATAAAATCAAAAAACTCTTGAGCGATTTCATGAAATCGCGGCTTATCAGCCAGAAACTCGTTACTGATCCCATGGACTCGAAAAGCCTCTTCTTCTACTTCCCTATCAGGATTGATGTAAACGTGGAAATGTCGCTTAGTCAGTTTACGACCAATCATTTCCACACAACCAATCTCGATAATACGGTGTCCTTGTTTTGGGTCTATACCAGTTGTTTCCGTATCAAGCACTACCTGTCTCATGATGCCGCCCTTAATTCATCAATACCCTTATTTGCTAATTGGTCAGCAATTTCATTACCTTCTATGCCAGCATGACCTTTTACCCATTTCCAAGTAACTTCATGGTGCTGGCACTGCTCATCCAAAGCTTGCCATAGATCTTTATTTTTAACTGGCTGCTTAGAAGCCGTCATCCAGCCTTTTCGCTTCCAGCCAGACAACCACTCAGTAATGCCTTTTTGAACATAAGAGGAATCGGTATAGAGTGTTACTGAGCATTTTTCTTTCAACGCCCGAAGACCTTCTATTGCCCCCATAAGCTCCATTCGATTATTGGTTGTGTCGTGCTCGCCACCACATAGGTGTTTTTCATGCTCACCAAAAGTAAGCCAAGCCCCCCAACCGCCAATACCTGGATTCCCCTTACAAGCACCATCTGTGTACATTACGACCTTTTTCACTCTTTCATCTCTTTTGCTGTTGGGTTTGTTAATGGAGGCACTCTAACTCGAGCCCCTGACCAACGAGGTTTTAATGGAATAAAACGCCTTACCTGCTTGGTTGCCGTCATCACGTACACTCCACTAAAAGGCAGTTTTAAAGGCCTTAAAGCTTTATCAATCCAAGTAAAGCGCGACCGCCACTTACCACTCTGTAGTGGCGGCTCATAATAAACAAAACGTTTTGATTCTAAGGTCAAACCTGCCACTTTCAACCAATCTTCTAGACGCTGATGAGCAATAAAGTGCCCACACCAAGGCGCCTTAATTTTTTTGGTAAATAGACGACAGAACCCCCATAAACTCCAAGGGTTAAAACCAACAATAACCAGCTTGCCACTTGGCAATAAGGTTCTTGCCGCTTCCCTTAAATCATCATGAGGAGTGGCTGATATATCCAACGTATGATGGAAAACATGGACATCCACACCATCAGCCTCAAACGGCAGCTCACTTGCCCTAGCAACAATAGTATTACTAGGCGCTCCAAACTCTAAAACTGGCGCGATTAAAATACTTTCGCGCAAACGATGGTTCTGTAAAGAAAAATCCCTAAGAGGAGATTGACTCACTAAATAATAACCGACCGCAGAGTCAAGTTCAGAGGCTATCTCCTTGAGCTCTAATTGCAACAAACTCTCGCCTAGGTTACTTTTGTACCAATTTTGAAAAAATTGTCTTGATTGATCATCCAACATACAATGAATTCTCTATTTAAAACGGCATGACGGTGTATTTATTCTTTTATTGGCGCGTCATATGAAACACAACAAACTCTTAAAAGTAGGCATTTTATGACTATCTTTCCGCTTCCCGCCTTCCAAGACAATTATATCTGGATAATCCAAGATAAAGATAGTTCAGACATCTGGGTCGTGGATCCAGGCAAGGCAGATGTTGTTTTAAATTACTGCCATGAACAGAAAAAGACCTTAGCAGGCATTTTAATTACTCACCACCATAAAGATCACACAGGAGGAGTCGCTGAGCTAAAACAATACTCAAACTGTCCCGTTTATGGACCAGAACACCTTACAGATCTAGTCACTCATCCTGTCGATGAAAACGATCTAATTCAAGTTCTCTCACTCTCATTCAAGGCCATAACAACACCGGGACACACCCTCGACCATCTATGCTACTTTTCAGCACAAGAACCTCCAATTTTGTTTAGCGGCGACACCCTATTTAAAGGCGGCTGTGGTCGCATAATGGAAGGCACACCTGAACAAATGCTAGCCGCGATGATGAAGATCTCAGACCTGCCAGATGATACGCTAATTTATGGTACCCACGAATACACCCTGGCCAACTATCGCTTTGCACTTTCAGTAGAGCCAGCCAACCAAGACCTAATAGAAAGCAATAATGCGAGTCAAAAATTACGAGCTGTCGAAAAACCAACCTTACCCACAACACTTAGCTTAGAGAAAAAAACTAACCCCTTCTTAAGAAGCCATATAGATGCTCTTAAAGTTCAAGCAGCACAACAACTTAACGAAATTCCAGCTGCAAATTCTGTTGCTGCATTCAGCCAAGTTAGACGCGCCAAGGATAGTTTTAGTTGACCTATTGCGCTACAACCTTAAAATGTCGAAACTTTACTCAATTTTGTGACCTAAATGATATATAAAATTTTATGGGTTTGCCTTGCCAGCCTAGCACTAAGTGCGTGCCAAACCACCTCAAAAGTAGAAAGAAATAACGCGTCCTCCGATCTTATAGATTCGTCTGAAGAGACCGATGTTGTAGAAGCAGATACAGAACAGTTAGGTTTCATTGATACAGTTCCTCCTATTGATGAATCCGCAACAGAAGACACAATTCCTACTGAAGAACCTGCTATCGCTGCCACCAAACCAAAAGCACCAGAAGACATTTGGGAAAGGGTGCGCGCAGGATTTCAACTAGATTTAGACATAGACCGCCCACGACTGTCATCACAGTTACGTTGGTTTAGCTCCCACCCATCGTATTTAGATAGAGTTTCAAAGCGTGGTGAACGCTACTTATACTATATTGTTGGCGAACTCGAAAAAGCCGGCATTCCAACTGAAATCGCTTTATTACCTATCGTTGAGAGTGGCTTCGATCCTTTTGGATACAGCCATGGCCGCGCCTCTGGCCCTTGGCAATTCATCCCATCTACGGGTCAAATGTATGGACTTGATCAAACTTGGTGGTACGACGGCCGTAGAGATATTATTGGCTCAACTCAAGCCGCGATTGCTTACTTAACGCGTTTAAATAAAATGTTTGATGGCAATTGGTTACATGCCCTTGCCTCTTATAATTCTGGCGAAGGTACCGTATTAAGAGCGATCAGAAAGAACAAGAAAGCAGGTAAACCGACCGATTTTTGGTCTCTGGACCTCCCTAAAGAAACTCGAGCCTACGTTCCAAAGCTGATTGCCCTAGCAAAAATCATTAAAAACCCAGAAAAGTACAACTACTCAACCTACTTCATTCCAAACAAGCCATATTTTGATGTCGTCAACATTGGCGGCCAACTCGATCTAGCGCAGGCTGCGGACATGGCTGGAGTAAGTATAGATGAGGTGTACTTGCTGAACCCAGGTTTCAACCAATGGGCAACCTCTCCAGATGGCCCTCACAGACTGTTAATGCCAGTTTCAAAGTCAAAGCAATTCAGAACCAAACTAGCAGAAATTCCTAGCAAAGAACGAGTTACTTGGGTCCGCTACACAGTAAAAGCTGGCGACAACTTGCTTCTCGTTGCCAAACAGCACAATACGACAGTCAATGTTCTGCAGGACGTCAATAAGATCTCCACCACTATGATTCGTGTTGGACAAGAACTGATGATTCCAGTTGCTGGCAATAATATAGAAAGCTATACACTTAGCTCTCATCAGCGCTTATTGGCCAAGCAATCTCATGCACCAAACCGCAATCGCATAAAAATAAACTACACGGTTAACTCCGGTGATAGCTTATGGCTCATCTCAAACAAATACGGAGTAGATAGCAAGACACTGGCTCGATGGAACAACATGGGGCTTGCTGATCCACTCCTACCAGGCAAGAAACTCGTTGTCTGGCTAGAACCTAAACAATCAGAAAACAGCACACGCAGCGTGATGAAGAAAGTGGTCTACACCATTCGCTCTGGTGAATCATTAGCTGTTGTGGCCAATAAATTCAAAGTGTCTGTAAATGATATTCGAGATTGGAACCCAAAGGTTGGCAGTAAAAAATACGTTCAACCAGGTGACCAAGTCACACTACTAGTGAATGTCGTTGGCGGTTAACTCTTTTTTACCTCCACAAAAAAGGGCTGATGAAATCAGCCCTTTTTTTTATGCGTTACATATCAGAAATACAACCAATACTTTAAGCAGCATTACTCATAGCGACAAAGATAAGCAGTCGTTTCCGCGACTTTCAATTGGAAAGTCTGGTTCGCCTCAACAATAAAAGTATCACCCTTAGCAAAGGTCTTCCAATCACTTTCTGTCGGCAATTTAACAGTCAAAGCCCCAGATACCACTGTCATATATTCTCGCTGACTGGTACCAAACTCATACTCACCAACAGCCATAACACCAACAGTGGATGTGCCTTCAGCATTATCTAATGCAATAGATTTAACTTGATCATCAAAATAGCTATTTACCTTTAACCCAGTGCTCATATACAAGTTCTCATTTACGTTTTAAAAATATATGCTGTATCAACTAAATACATTTACGTATTTTTGTTGCCAACCATCTCTTCAATAATCCATTCTTTAAAGGCCGACATGGCAGACGTCACGGAGCGTCGCTTTTCATAAACCAAGTAAAAGGATCGCGCCGTAACCAAAGGCTGGTCAAACAACACCTTTAAGGTACCTGCTTCAATTTCGGGCATAACCAGATCCACATTGGACAAGGAAATACCTAAACCTTGAGCTGCGGCACCCGCTGTTAACGAACCACTAGAGAACATCAAGCCACGACGAAACACCTTTGGGTCCAAGCCGTTTTGCTTAAGCCAATCATGCCATTCATCTTTGCGTTTTGTAACATGAAGCAAAGGATAAAAACGCATATCTTCTGGTGTATTAATCGGTTGATCTGGACGAATTAGTTTTGGATTACAAACAGGAGAAAGCTTGGCTGGCGTTAGAAAAAGCGACTCCACATCATCCCAATCGCCGTAGCCGAAATACACTGCCATATCAATATCACCAGCAGAAAAATCAATTAATCCTATCGAAGAGCTTATCTCAATTTCAATGTCTGGGTATTGCTGCTGAAAACTTTCCATTCTTGGCATTAACCAGCGAGTAAGAAACGCTGGTGCAACGGCCAAGCGAAGAGATCCCGATTTTTGCTTACTTTTAAGCTCTGCAGTGGCGTTTTCCAACTGTTCAAAAATACTTTTTATTGGCTTTAAGTAAGACTCCCCAGCTTCCGTTAAGATCACTTTACGTTTAGTTCGACGAAATAACTCAAGGTCTAGAAAACTTTCCAGACCTTTAATTTGATGACTAATTGCAGAAGGTGTGACAGACAATTCCTTGGCTGCCTTGTTGAAACTGCCATGGCGAGCGGCAGATTCAAAACACTTCAATGAATTTAGTGGGGGTAAACGATTAATAAGCTCATCTCCAATAGATAAGGAAGATTAATCAATAGCGTGAATACAGCTCACCTGTCAATTAATAAAATCTAACCCTTTAGATAATTAACAAAAAACAACAAAGACTATTCGTCTTCATCGCCAACATTGTCTGGCGCAGCAAAACGCTTAGGTGGCAATTTAAACGCATCAAAACCATCTTGCTGATTATCATGGAAGCGCGCTTTACCTGCTGGCTTTTTATTCGTTTTCTTAGGTGCCTTCACTGGTGCTTTAGAACTGTTCTTCTTGCTAGCTTTACTAACAGGCTTAGGCGGAAGCAAACCTTTAAACTTAGGCTCAAGACCTTCAATAGATTCTGTTACAAAGGTCTTTTGCAGGAAAACCTCTATTGCTTTGAAATTCACCCAGTCTTTAGGCCCAACCAAAGAATAAGCATCACCTTTAAATCCAGCACGACCAGTACGACCGGTTCTATGAACAAACTCTTCGGCTTGCTTTGGCAAATCAAAGTTAAAAACATGAGACACACTGGCAATGTCCAAACCACGGGAAGCGACATCGGTACTTACCAATACATCAAACTGCCCTTTCGCAAAGCTTTCCATAGTTTTATTACGAGCACTTTGAGACAAGTTACCATTCAAAGCTTGAGTACTTAACCCCCAACCCGCAATGATCTCGGATAAACGCACGGTATCAGTTTTCGTTGCCGTAAAGACAATGGCTTGTTTAATGGTTTGGCCCACTAACAAGTGTTTCAGCAAGGCTTCTTTATGATCCAAATGATCGCACAGCAAAACATGCTGAGAGATATCGGTGTGCTCATCAAAACCTTGACCAATAGCAACTCGTGACGGCTCTCGCAAAAGCTCACCAGCGATTTCACTTACTTCGGTATTATCTAGCGTTGCAGAAAAGAACAAAGTTTGACGCTGACGATGACTTGCTGCCGCATTAATAGCTCGCATTGCATCAGCAAAGCCTAAATCCAACATACGATCCGCTTCATCTAAAATCAGCAGTTCAAGCCCTTCCAGAAAAACGTGACGCTGCTTTAAGTGATCAACCAAACGACCTGGTGTCGCCACAATAAAATGCGGGTCTTTTTGCAAGGATTTATGTTGATCATTAAAGTTCTCGCCACCTTGAATCAAGATAGAGGTAAAACGGCTCGCGGCTAACAAAAGTCGCAATTGAGCAAAAACCTGCTTTGCCAACTCGCGAGTTGGCACTAAAATCACTACTCGTGGATCACGCTTAGACAAAGCTTTTTTCTTGTAAACTCGATGTAACGCAGGCAAAAGATAGGCAAGTGTTTTTCCCGAACCTGTTTTTGACGACGCCAACAAGTCTCTACCAGCCATTGCTTCTGGAATAGCACGAGCTTGAATCTCAGTTGCCTCATCAAACCCCAAATGGCCAATGGACTTTAAAATGCGATTATCAAAACCAAATTCTTCGAATAACAAACAAACACCCCTTCAAAACTAAAATACTACGCGAACAACGCGTCACGTCTAATTCGCGCATTATAACCTAGACGGGGGCAAATTCGTTATGCATCTTGCATTAAAAGATAGCTTTTACCGGCGCTTATTATCCCCATACCAACACCTTTCGGTGTCTCGACCTGTTCAAGGCTTTCGGCAATACCATAAAACACATTTCGCCCTACCAAAGCCTTCATACCATAACGCATTGAAACATAAGGCCGCTCTTCTTCCTTATACCAATCCATCCAAAGATCGCAATCAATCCCAAGCACCAGAACATCGTCAGTTTGCGTCACAAATTCTATTGCTCGACCAAGTTCGGTCTCTATCCATTGCCAACGAGTAACAAGAAAAGGAGCATCCTCAACTTGAATTCGAACCTTCTCGACAGGCGTTACTAAAAAATGCTCACCATTTTCAAACCACAATATTCGGCTAAACATAGTTACCATTGAAGAACGCTTTATCCTGCCACCTTCATGAAACCATTCACCATTCGCTTTAATCAACATATCCATATCACCGCAGAAAGGTGGTTTCCAATTATGCACAGGTGGCAGGCTAGAAGACTCTGCCTCAGAAAGACCTTTTAATTCTATATTTGACATAATCCCTCTCTATAAGATTAGCGCGCCTCACTTCATCAACAATATTATTCAACTTCCAAGCAAAGCCTTGAATTCATTTCACTGTTAGAATAACGCCAACAAACAAACATCACGAGACGCAGACCAAAACCTTTGTACAATATTATCTGCCTCGTCTACATAGAGTGTGACATTATGAAATCGGAATTAGCAAAAAAGCTTCAAGATCCTAGTCGAGGCGTTTACTTCATTGGCACAACACCTCCAAAGTCCTCTCTTGGAGAAGAACAACTAGAACAAGTAAGCCAAAAGCTACTTGAGCGCCTTGATAATATCGACGTCGATGGTTTAATCGTTTATGACATTCAAGACGAAACCAGTCGCATTGACAAGCCACGCCCTTTTCCTTTCATGGAAACCCATGACCCACGAGCTTGGTCAAAGCGCCTTCACCAACAATCCGATAAACCCGTAATTACTTACAAATCTGTCTCATCACGTAGCTCTGAAGAATTTTCCGGCTGGTTAACCGAAGCATGGGAGCAGTATGGCATTCGTGATTTGGTACTGGTTGGCTCACCTTCTTCAAATGGTGATATTAAACTGCCATTGCCACAAGCTTATGAAACCCTAAAAGCATCACCTCATGAGTTTAATCTTGGCGGTGTGACCATTGCAGAACGTCATGCCAAAAAAGGTGACGAGCATTTACGCCTATTGAAAAAATCCGAGTCAGGTTGTGAGTTCTTTATTTCACAAGCCGTTTATAACCACCAAGCGACCGCCGACCTAATCAGCCGCTACGCAAGAACCTGCAAAGAAAAAGGCGAAACACCTAAACGTATCATTTTGACCTTCACACCATGTGGTAGTGCCAAAACACTTGAATTTATGGAGTGGTTAGGAATTTCCGTACCAGATGCGACTAAGCACCGTATTTTAGATGCTCAAGCGCCACTAGAAGAGTCTATTAAAATTTGCCGTAACGCATTAGAACAAATCATTGAAACCGCACTACCACTTGATGTTCCACTTGGTTTAAACATCGAAAGTTTAACCAACCGAAAAGAAGAAATTGACGCCTCTATCCAGCTTCACAAGCTGCTAAAAGCGACACTAGATCTTAAGCTTGCTGAGCAGTCTCTGTCTAAATAGTCTTTCTAAATTGGATGCGCTAAATAAGCGCATCCAATTTAGCTAAAACCTGCTCAACCTGAATATACTGCATAGCCTTAGGATCATGCACAGTCGTCGCCCAAGGCAACTCGCTTACAGGCTTGTTATATTCCTTCTCAGCAAGCTCCTCGTAAACACTAACGACATTTTCTATATCACTATAAGGCCCAGTACGCTTCGGATTGGAAAGCGCATACAAACCCAATACTGGCGTTCCAACCAAAGTGGCAATGTGCGCAGGACCAGTATCTGGACTTACCACTAGTGAAGCACCTTTAATGAGAGTACACATAGCCTCAACCGAAGTTTTACCTACCAAGTTAATAACACCATCAATGTCAGCCTGAATGTCCTGAGAAAAAGTCACTTCCAATTCAGACGGCCCACCGGTTAAAACGGGCGTTAAACCTTTTTCTAGAATGCGTTTAACAACCGCCCGATTTCCTTCTAATGTCCAGTTCTTTTCAATTTTAGAGCCACAAGGATTCACAACCACATAAGAGTCAGGTAAATCAAAATCGATTTCAGGTAGGGTTAATTGACATGGAAAAGCAACGTCCGTAACACCCAAAACACTGGCGACGGACAAAAAAGAGTCTAGTACATGGTAGCCTTTAGGCTCTGGCGCCAATTCATTCACAAACCAATTTTGTTTTTCACGCGACCGAGACAAAGAAAAACCAATACGCCTCTTCACCTTGAGCATTCGTGTCAAAACGCTCGATCTTGATGACCATTGCAAATGCAGTAGCGCGTCAAATGTGACATTTTTAAGTTTTGCTCTAAGCTCAAACATGCCAGAAAGCCCACTTTTTTTGTCATACTCGATAACGTCAACACCTGCTAGTAAGCGCACCAATCTAGCTTCCAACGGAGATGTAATCCAAGTAACCTTAGCGGTAGGATAAAGCTTCATCATAGCTTGCACTACGGCCACCGCATGACACACATCACCTAACGCAGACAATCGAACCACTGCTATTTGTTGAATATCCTGTTGTTGCATGTCTTCCTCATTAAGGCTGCTTAAACTTGGCAAGTATTATAGAATAGTCCCCTTTGAATGTGTCCAAATTTATAGACATTACTAAGACCACATTATTTAAAGCGAGCAAAATGCCACAAGCCATCAAAATATCGCCCAATACAATACTGTTAAAAAGCGACCCTACATTACCGCTATCAGAGGCTTGGTTTGATCCAGAATTCTGGCAGTCACAACAAGCAGTAACTGGAACAGGAAATGGCCGAGGCGCAGTCTGGTTTATCAACAGTCAATTTGGAAAGTTTGTCATTCGACGCTACCGTCGAGGCGGACTCATCGCCAAGTTCAACAAAAGTCACTTTTTTTTTACTGGCCAAAAACTCACACGCCCTTGGCTTGAACTAAGTTTATTAGAGTATATGCGTTCGATAGACTTGCCCGTTCCACACCCTATTGGCGGCCTATATATTCGCGAACAAGGCTTTTATCGCGGCGAGTTACTGACACAAACAATAGAAAACGCAAAAGATCTTTTTGACATTATTAAAACGGGAAGCAGCCATACCTTAAACTGGCAAGAAATTGGAGCTGTGGTTAAACGCTTCCACGACGAAGGTATTTATCACTCAGACTTAAACTGTCATAACATTATGATTGATCAAAACAACAAGGTTTGGCTTATTGATTTTGATAAATGCGAGCAAAGACCTCAGGATGAGAAATGGAAACAATCAAACATTGATCGATTAAAGCGATCGTTGGACAAGGAGTCCAACCTACACAATCAATTCAATATTTCTGATGCGCAATGGCGCAACTTTTTGGAAGGCTACCGTGGCTAAAAAGATATCAACTCTAGACAAAAGCATCACTAACTACCTTGGCCCAAAACACTGGCTAAGCTGGTTCGCAATGGGAATCGCCTATTCACTAAGTTTCTTACCTTGGTCACTACAACAAGGGCTAGGAAAATACCTAGGCCGTACATTGCACGCTATTGCCAAAAGACGTCGCCACATATGCGATGTAAACTTACAAATTTGCTATCCAGAAATGAGTGAGAGCGAACGAAAAGCACTGACCAAAGCACATTTTGAAAGCATGGGAAAAGGCACTGTTGAAACTTTTTCCTCTTGGTTTCAGAGCCAGAAAAAGTTTCAATCACGAATCACTTTTGAAGGGAAAGATGTGGTAGAGCGAGTATTGGCTAAAGGCCGCGGCTGCATCCTGATTAGCGGCCATTTTTCTTCTCTCGACTTTTGCGGAAGCCAAATGCCGCGCTTTATCGACGCTCATCCTATTTATAAATTACAAACCAACCCTGTAATGAACTGGGTAATGGAACGCCAACGCAAAGCAATTTTTTCTAAAACCATCGAACGCACCAACATGCGCGAAGTACTAAAATCTCTCAAGCAAAATAAAGCCGTCTGGTACGCCGTCGACCAGGATTACGGTAGAAAAAACTCTGTCTTCGCGCCTTTTTATGGCCGCCAATGCGCAACCATCGCTCACATTGGACGCATAGCGAATATGACCAATGCACCCGTTGTACTTTACGACTATGGAAGAACGGAAAACGGCTACCTTCTAAAGTTAACCGAAGTCGAAAACTACCCAAGCCAAGATGATGTTGAAAACGCGACTAGAATTAATGAATTGATGGAAAAGGTTATAGCACCTAAAAAAGAACAATATTATTGGACACACAGACGCTTCAAAACTCAGCCAATAAAAGGCGACCCATCACCTTACGACAAATAAAAAAAACCACTGGGAGACACAAACTTCCAGTGGCTTTTTGATACATTTTATAGACTGTCACTCTTTTTAAGTTACAGACTATCTCTCACTTCAGCCATCAAACGCAATGATTTTAATCTTGCTTCAGAATCATGGATTGGCATAGAAATAATCAACTCATCAACCTTTGTTGAATCAATAAAACTCTCTAACTGAAAGGCAACAGATTCCTTTGATCCTACAATAGCGTACTGCAACATATGCTCAACCATGTGCTTCTCGCTCGGCGACCATATGCTATCCATACTATCAACCGGTTTTGCAAAAGGAAGGTTTCGGCTACGACGCAAATTAACGAATTGCTGCTGAGCAGAGGTAAATAAATATCTCGCCTCTTCGTCTGTATCCGCTACGACAGCCATGACTCCAGCCATGGTATGAGGTTTAGAAAGTTGTTCGGAAACTTTGAAGTTACGACGATATACAGTGAGCGCTTGAATTAATTGATCAGGTGCAAAATGCGAAGCAAAGGAATATGGCAAGCCAAATTCAGCAGCAACCTGAGCACTATATAAACTCGAGCCCAACATCCACAAAGGCACATGAGTACCGCGACCGGGAACAGCCATAACCCCCTGATCGCCATCACCTAGCAATCGCTGTAACTCCAAAACATCATCTGGGTAACTATCAACAGAAGCGTCCATATTGCGACGAAGTGCTCTTGCTGTTTGCATATCTGTACCTGGCGCTCGCCCCAAACCTAAATCGATACGACCAGGATAAAGCTCTGCCAAGGTACCAAATTGCTCAGCGATAACTAGAGGGGAGTGATTCGGTAGCATGATACCACCCGAACCAATGCGAATCTTTGAAGTTGCTGCGCCAAGGTGAGACAACACAACAGAAGTTGCTGAACTTGCCACACCAGCCATTCCATGATGCTCAGCCAGCCAAAAGCGCTCATAATTAAGCTCTTCCGCTGCAACCACCATACGACGACTCAAAGCCAAGGAATCAGCAACAGAATGCCCCTCAGCAACAGGCGCTAAATCCAGTATCGAAAATGGAACCATAGTACTTACCTAATAAATAAAGAATATTCCTACTATTTAGGACTCATAAGCGAAAGTTACAAGCACTCAATCATGCAGAAAATGCAGAAGCGCTTATCCCTTTCACTAAGAGCTAATATTCCTACCTATTTTCTAAGCGGTTATAATCCAAAATGCCACTTTCTCTTGGGCGATCTATTTTATTTAAATTGCCAATTGCATCACTCACAAACCAAAAATTAGGATGAGTGCGACGAATACCGAAGCTATCCAAAAGAGCTGAATAGTCTTCTTTTGTCTTAAGATTCGCCACTTGGTTTGCCCAATTAATCAACTCACTTTCTTCAACCTGCATCAGAACATTAGGGTAATCACCTAAAACGCCCTTCACTAAGGTAACACCATCCTCTTCAGGCAGACGCGTAGCCTCTTCATCTAATAAACTTGAAATATTAGCGTGAGCTTTGTTATGAATCATACTGATAACATCAAGCGGAACGCCCTGCTTAGTCACTAACACGGTCGCTACATTAGGCAAGTTAACCAAACCGCCACCGCGTACTGCTTGCAGTTTATATAAAGCATTACGTTGATCCAGCGTCAGCTTGCTTTGCTCTAAGTCGTAACTATGATCAAGCACTGCAGATAACTTATCCCGAAGCTTTTCATATAACTCAGACTGATGATCATCCGTCTTATACTGAACCTGCGTTTGACTATCTACTTTAATGTAATCACTAAATATATAGTCCTTTATTGTTTGATTTACATCTCGGTACCAATACTTTCGGATCGACTCGCGATCTTCTTTTGGAAGTAGAAGCAAAAAGTTCATTTCCCCTTCCATGCGCAAAAAGTCCATATATAAACGTGTCACTAATTGATGGCCGACATTGCCATACACATCAAAACCTGCAACCAACAAGTAATGAATACGCTCTAGCAACGGATAATCAATCACCCAAGCCGTTTTAGGGTATTGACCAACCATCCCCTTTACAACTGACGCATTGTCAAAATGGCGAAAAATGGTTAGGGCCGCATTCTGATTATTTCCATCTCCATCCCAAATAACACTCAAATCTAAAGGAATAGTCTTACCGACTTCTTTTTCAATTAGTGCCGCTTTAGCGGATAGGTAGGACTTTTGCTGCTCAGAAAAAGTAATCCAAGAGGTCGGTGACAGGGTGTTACTAGAACCAATAGCAGGTAAATCTAAATTCTGCACTTGATCTTCTAAATAATCTGCGGAGCCTTTGTTATAAGCAACTTCAGGATCAAGAAAATACACCCAAAACTGTTCATTAATCACATTAACAGCAACCTGCCCACGACAAACCGGCCCTTTAATAAATGACATGATTGTTTTTTGCGAATGATCCAGCAAGAAACGATAACGCCCATAGGCCGGAATTTCACGAAAAGTTTTAAAAGGGTTAGTAGCCACTTCAGGCGCATAACCAGGATCTCTTGTTACTTCATAATCCTCCCCATAAAAATAAGACTGCCAGCGAGCATATCTCGCCTCATCTAATTGCATAGGGATATGGTTTTTTTGCACTTTGACTTCTGGGTCAGCCCAAAGTCGATAATAAACATGATCTACGCCCGGCGGGTCATAAGGGCGACGTGTAGCAATGCGATCGATTGGCTCGCCTGGTGGCGTTTTGGAACGCACTAGCTGAAAACGAAATTCTTCCCCATCACCTAAATATAAACTGTATAAATAGAGGTGCTCAAAGATATAACGAGAAACCAATCGACCTTTTAAATCATCACCGTTTAAACGTGACTCCCATAAAGCCACTTGCTGCTGTAGCTTGATAGGCAAAGGCTTAGCGTCAGGCATCTTTCCACCTTTTGCCAACCAACGAGTCAATACATCATATTCATCCGCACTAAGCGCCGGAAGACCATAAGGCATCCCCCAATCAGGGTAATCCTGCTCAAACTGCTGATAGTTTTCAATGCTGACGCACTGCTGATCACGAGCAAGTGAGAAGTCATAGCTATCCGGCAAAACAGGCTGAGTAAAATCACCTTGTTTCGCTCGTAGCGCAATCGCTCGATATAATAAACTGCCTTGCAAATTAGCAGAAGGTGATTGTTCTCGTTCGTTTAAGACAGGGTGAAAACCTTTTGATCGCCATTCATCGGTACTTTTTGCATCAATAAACAAACGTGTTGGAGAAGCGGCCAATAGACGGGTGCCGTCATAAACAAGGTCTTTTGAGCCTCCTCTCTCAATACCTTCGGAGGCGGTAAATTTCAGTTGGCATGGCGCATCGTAACAAGCATGACAAGAAACACAGCGACTATCTAGGATAGGTTTCACTTGTTCATTATAAAACGCAGTATCAGTATCACTAACCTCAGCGACACGATTTTCGGGACTTTGTGTCCCAAACATATTATCGAATTGATGTGTTGCATAGGCCGCACAGCCAGAAATCAGCAAAAGCGAACAAAGAAGGGTTAACCACCGAGACATAAAAAGGTTCCTCATTTTCCATTTCATCTTATTCGCGAAGCACTCCATCCCTATAATGTCACAAGATCACGGCCAGCCAGACGGTATAAATTATTTTAGACCTTTATAAAAAAAACGAGTTTATAAAGGCTATAAATGTAAATAAAAAAACGCCCATAAGGCGTTTTTTAAACTAAACGTTCAAAGAAAGATAGAATACTAGGTTATTCGTCGTCTACTATTCCGTCATCTGGATAATTATCCGATAACTCATAAGCATCGTCGCCCATATCATCGTTTGCTAGTAGCAAAGCATCTTCATAAGCTCCGCCAAACTCAATACGAGTAATATCGTATAAATCGTATTCAAACGTGTCATCAAACCAACGTGCATCTGAGCCGATTTCTTCTAATTCATAAGTAACAGCATCAGCGCGAACAACGCGGCCAATCTCACAGCTATCTGGTTCAATTTCTTCACGATGAAGCGTGACCAAACCAAATTCTTCGCTGATATCGATTAACAATACCGCTAGGTCTTCAAGCTCAACTTCAGGATCAACCACCTCTTCACCACGAAGCGCCAATACTTTTTTCTGAAAATCATTAAAGGGAGCCGGATGAGCAAAGTCACTAATGTCCTCTAAAAAGAGAATTTGATAGCCATTAAGACGAACACTATCATCCACTAATTGGAGCAAAACCATTTCTTCGTTGGCATCCACAACAAAACCGTCAGTCCAGCCATCTGGTCCATCCAATTCTTCACGAAAAATGCGAACAACATTATTTCGAGTGCGGGCTTTTTCCAATTCGATGAGCATATCGGCTCCCTAAAAAACGTAAAAAAATAAACAAGCGCTAGTTTAAACCCAGCCAGCGCAAGGAACAACTATCCTAACACTTTAGAATTACTGCAACACTTCATGCCAATTTTCGATCATGTTAATCAGATCTTCCAAGCCACATTCTGCTTGAATACCATCGGTCGACGTTTGATAAAAGCTTTCTTGAGTATCAAACATCGCTTTTATTTCTTCTTCTGCTGAGTCTAGATCGACTTGTCGAGAGACTGACACACCTTCTTCGCTCAGAATAACATCAAAAGGGCCATGCTTAAATTCCGTGGTTTCTTTCTCTGTTTCTGCTAAACGAGCCGCCATTAGCACTCGTTGAATACTTTCTAAATCACGTACGTATTCAGATACCCATTCGCCAATTGCAGCAAATTCATACCCGGTATAAATACGATAAACATTTTCGTCCTGATCAAAGGCAATTTCATAATCCATGACCGTGAACCTCACTGTTTGTCATCTATGTTCTCATCTTGCTGAATAGTTTGAGCTTGTTCTGTTGATTCCGCTTGTTCCAGTGATTGAGCATTACGATAAGCGCGATTGTTTGCTTGCTGACGTTGTGGAACAGCGGCCGCCAATCGAGCTTGCCTTTCGGCTTCTTTTTTCGCCTTAGCTTCTTCAACTAAACGCTCTTCATGAGCAATCATTTCCGGTGTTTCCATGACATAAGGACCAATAGCGCCAGTTCTTACATCATTTAAAAATACTTCAGCTGCTTTATGCATATCGACTTTACCGCCTGCACGTAAAGCGCCACGCTTAGAGCCAATCACCTTCAGCACTTCATACGGGTCTGCAGAGATTTCTTTCAATTTATAACGTGTTGTCAGCGACTCTAAATAATCGGCGATAAAAAATTTCAAGCCCGCCAAAGCCACATCTTCATAATCAATTGCCGTATCGCGAACGGCACCTGTTACAGCCAAACGATAGCTAGCATCAGGGTTTTCAATTTTTGGCCACAAAATGCCAGGCGTGTCTAATATCTGAAAGCCATTTGTTACTTTCAATTTTTGCTGCGACTTAGTAACAGCAGGCTCATCACCAACTTTTGCCACTCGACGACCCAACAAGGCATTCATTAAGCTGGACTTGCCAACATTAGGAATACCAGCAATCATGGCTCTAATCGGTTTTTCAGCACTGCCTCGATGAGGAACCATCTGGCTCACCCACTGGCTTATTCTACTTACATCTGCTTTGTCTAGCGTGGAAAAAGGATGAGCTAAAACAGACTCATTACCACGCCAGTGCTCTAACCATAAGTCTAGTCTAGCTTTGTCAGCTAAGTCTTTTTTATTCAAAAGACGAAGAACAGGAACATCTCCACGCAAAGTATTAAGCATGGGGTTCTGGCTGGAATCGGGGATACGGGCATCCAATACCTCGATAACGATATCTACTTGCGTCATGACTTCTTCGATTTCTCGACGCGCTTTATTCATGTGCCCTGGATACCACTGAACGCTCAACCTAACTCCCCTATTCTAACCAAGTCTTTTTCGGTGGCGGATTCTACCACAAGTTCCCACAAGAGAGAGATAAAATACTGTGCACCTAACTCTCATATATTTATTGGACTTTTATTGAAGTGATCAGCTCGAATCTGACCTACATCAAGGTGACTCAGCAGAAAATATCTATACTCGTCCATTCCAGATAGACAAAAGCAAGGAATCTGCACCTAGCTTAATTGGCTTATCTGGTTGTTCTCTCGATCGGGCCCGCTATGAACTAATAGCAAAAAGGCCCATTTAGCCGAGGCTGTGTGTGGCCTCGGCTTTTTTCATTTCTTGCTTAACATAATCCAATAAATCTGGGTATAAGACTAAAAACGGTGTTTCAGCCTGTGCGATTACATTAGGCAAGTCATCGACAAAACCTTGTAAATGCTCTCCATGCTTCCAACGCCGCATGATAGAACGGATTGTCCTATCTACACCGTCAAGTGTTCCTAAATTTGATAGCCAGTTTTCATATTCTAATGAGCTAATCATATTTTTCAGACGCTCTGGACTACGATCTTTATCTTTCACCAAACCAATAACAGCTTGTTCACAAAACACATCCAACGGAACAGTACTAAATTGCGTCCAGTTTTGTATTAACCAATAGTCCATAGCAATGTCTTGTACAATACCGGCAAATCTCCGGCGTCCTTTTCGAGGCATAGAGCGAAAAAACAAACTTGCTTCATGCTTATCCACCATCACATCTACTTTTTGATGCAAACGCCAGCCGGCTAGCAAATCTGCATCTAAATGACTTGCGTCAACAGGAAAATCACCAAGCAAATTACCTACCCACGATGTATTGGTAATTGCAGCAATATGGAGGTGCGCAAAATAATTCATATCCACCTATATTGTTAAGCTGATCATTTAAATAAAACACATTTCAACTTTAATTGTGTTGAAAACATCTAGTCTTGCTGTCTTTTTACTCATTTTTTTGCAAAAATGCAGGGTCGTCCATATGGTCAAGATTTATAAGTGCTGCGTTAGAATCTAGGCATCACTAAATGCAAACCATCGCACTCCACAAGCCACACTTAACAATGAGATCTGAGATAATGAAGAAAAAGGTTATTATAGCCTGCTGCTTGGCTCTACTCTTATGGAATAAAGCAACAGCAACGACGCTTAAAATGGCCTTTGGCGCAGATCCAGTTTCCTTGGACCCACACGAGCAACTGTCAGAAAGCACATTACAATTTTCCCACCTTGCCTTCGATCCTCTACTGCGCTGGAAACAAAACGGTCAATTTGAATCTCGTCTGGCGACAAAATGGGAACGCATAGACAATCTAACAATGCGCTTTTATTTACGTAAAGATGTCACCTTCCGAACAGGTAATGCCTTTTCAGCTAAAGACGTTGTTTATACGATTAATCGCTTAAAAACATCGCCTGACTTTCGTGCTATGTTTGACACAATAAAATCTGCTTCCATAGTCGACGACTATACAATCGATGTTCACACCACTTACACCAATCCATTACTACTCAACATCATGACGTACGTCTTTCCAATGGATAGGCTGTTCTATCAAGACAAAGACCAAATTGTTAAATATGGAGAAACATTTGCTTCTCGAAATGTGTCAGGAACTGGCCCCTTCATACTAGTCGATAGAGAACTGGGTAGTCGTATGGAGCTAAAACGCAACCCAAATTACTGGGACACCGAATCAATTGGCAACGTAGATAAAATCATATTAACTCCGATTCGCGCCGACTCCACTAGACTTGCAGCGCTGCTTTCAGGCGATGTGGATTTTATCTTCCCTGTTTCACCGATAGACATAGAACGGACAAAAAAAATAAAAGGCATTCAACTGGTTACACTACCCAGTACGCGTATTTTATTGCTCCACATGAACCAGCAACGCCGTAAGGAATTTAAAGACATCAGGGTTAGAAAAGCCATAAACTTAGCCATTAACCAAGCGTTAATCGTTGAAAAAATATTAAAAGGATATGCCACACCAGCAGGACAATTAAGTCCCGATCGTTTTCTTGGCCATCTCAACAACTTAGAACCAGAATACGATTTAACGAAAGCGTTAGCACTAATGAAAGAAGCGGGATATGAAAAAGGCTTTCGTATTAGTATGATGGCGCCGAACAATCGCTATATGAACGACGAAAAAGTCGCCCAAGCAATCACCGCCATGCTGTCTAGAATCAACATCACGGTCGATTTAAAAACACTTCCTAAGGCTCAATATTTTAAAGAGTTTGATAACCGCAGTGCAGACATGATGATGCTAGGCTGGCAGTCAGACACGATGGATTCAAACAATTTATTTGAATTTATTATCGCCTGCCCAGATGCCAAAACCGGAATGGGGGCTTATAATGCCAGCGAATATTGCAGGCCTTATATTGACGATGACATTCGTCAAGCAAACAGGGAAATGAATCCTGAAAGACGTCTTCGTCTTATGCAGCAAATAGAACGGACCTTGTATAATGATGCAGCCATTGTGCCATTATATTGGCAATCTCTTACTTGGGCAGCCAAAGATAAAGTTAAAATACAAGACATAGTCAATGACCAAAACTACCCCCATATAGGAGATCTATTCATTGCAGAATAGTGAGTATAGCGAATTCTTTATGGGCTTTTACCAAGAGAACATCACCTCAATGACGAGTGGAAATACCATCACCCCATGCTGATTTTTTTACTTCGCCGTATGATACAAGCCTGCTTTGTTATGATCATCATCAGTGTGATCAGCTTTGCGATACAAGACAAGCTAGGCGACCCTGTACAGCAAATGGTTGGCATGTCGGTATCACTAGAAGAGCGCAATCAAATTCGTGACGAACTTGGTCTCAATGACGGCTTTTTCGTTCAATATTGGCATTTTGCGAAAGGTGTGATCCATGGCGATCTAGGTACGTCATACTATTATAAAGAACCCGCTCTCGACGTAATTCTCAAAAAGCTCCCAGCCACATTAGAATTGGCTTTTTGCGCTATCTTGATCGTCATTCTTGTCGCCACGCCCTGCGGCGTTTTAGCTGCGATTAAACCAAAACATGCGCTCTCTCGCTTGTTGATGATTATCAGTTCAATCGGTCTCTCTGTACCCATTTTCATTGTTGCCATCTTGATGGTGTACATTTTTTCCATTGAACTCAATATGGCTCCCAGCTTTGGGCGAGGTCAGACAATAGAGATATTCGGCTTGTGGGAAAGTGGCCTTTTTACAAAGGATGGTTTAAAGCATTTAATTTTACCTAGCCTATCCCTAGCCATTGCTTTGATGCCTATTTTTGTCCGCTTAATCCGCGCAGAAATGATGGAAGTATTACAATCAGAATACATACGTTTTGCATGGTCAAAAGGCTTATCGGCACGACGGATCTATTTTATTCATGCTTTAAAAAACACCATGCTGCCGGTCATCACTGTGGGCGGTATTCAAGCAGGGACCTTGGTCGCTTATACCATTTTAACCGAAACTATTTTCCAATGGCCTGGTATGGGGTTTTTGTTTATGGACGCCGTTAGTCGAGTCGATACACCACTTGTTTCTGCGTACTTAATTGTCGTCGGCGGTATTTTTGTTATTACTAACACTGTAGTGGATTTGATCTACGGATTGGTTAACCCCACTGTACGCTTAGCGAGTCACGGACTATGAAGTACACCAAGAAAGATCTACTTCATCCGACCTCAGGCAGTCGTTGGGGACATATTTGGTCTGGCGTTGTTGGCGACAAGCTCGCAATGCTGGCTTTGATCATTTTTATTTTCTATTGCCTTGTAGCTCTTCTCGCCCCATTGGTGGCACCTTTCGACATCGTCGATCCTGCCTTTATGGACTTGATGAATGCGGAAATTGCGCCTAGCTGGATTAGCGGTGATCATCGTTTTTTATTAGGTACAGACGCTCAAGGGCGAGATCTTTTATCAGTGATTTTATACGGCACACGTCTCTCATTGACCATAGGTATATGCGCAGTATTAATCCAAGCCACTCTCGGGATTTGCATCGGTTTAATGGCAGGATATTTGGGAGGACGTATAGATAACTTTCTAATGCGTTGCGCGGATATTCAATTATCTTTCTCAAATATGATGGTCGCGATTGTCTTTTTGGCTATCTTCCAATCCTTGTTTGGCATGGCTCGATATCAGCAACTCGCTATGGTCATTCTTATCCTGGTTATTGGTTTAACAGAGTGGCCCCTATTTGCCCGAACGATTCGCGCCTCGGTGCTAGCAGAGAAGCAAAAAGAATACGTTGATGCAGCCAGAGTGATGGGTATTAGCCCAAAACGCATCATGTTTCGCCACATTTTGCCAAACACACTTTCTCCTATTTTGGTTATTTTTACCGTGCAAATCGCAAATGCCATTGTTGCCGAAGCCGCCCTATCTTTTTTAGGGCTAGGTATGCCAGCTACCGAGCCTTCTCTTGGCTCGCTTATCTCAGCTGGGTTTGCTTATATGTTTGCAGGTTCTTGGTGGATCTGTGTCATACCAAGCGTGACGCTAATTATTTTAATTTTGGCCATGAATTTACTTGGCGATTGGTTGCGCGATCATCTAAACCCAAGGACGTATAAAGACTAATATGAGCCTGTTTTTAACAAAGTATTGGCAAACACAGCAGTCGTGCAAAGGTCTCAAATGAATTTACTAAGCGTCAGTAACTTACACGTCAACTTTCATACGAAAGAGCAAGAACTCGCCGCCTTAATTGACGTCAGTTTCACCCTAAATCGCGGTGAGCGAATTGCTATTGTGGGGGAATCTGGTGCAGGGAAATCGGTTCTAGGATTTTCTATTGTTAATTTGATTGGCAAACCCGGCTATATAGACTCTGGCTCAATTAAGTTGGAAAACAAAGAAATCACAAAAATGAATTTACGTCAGCTGCAAGAAGTTCGTGGCAAACGCATCGCAATGATTTTCCAAGACCCGATGATGACACTGAATCCAGTATTAACTATTGGCGATCAGCTGGTCGAAACTATCCGCAGCCATACTAAAATCAACTACAAAGACGCTCGTAATATTGCCATTGAAAAGCTACATCATGTGCAAATTGCATCACCAGAAAAACGCTTTGATCAGTATCCGCATGAACTATCTGGCGGAATGCGCCAAAGGGTGATCATCGCCTCTGTGTTGCTACTTAACCCAGATATTATTATTGCTGACGAGCCAACTACCGCTTTGGATGTGACGATTCAAGCAGAAATCCTGCAGCTGTTGTTAACCATATGTCGTGACAATGGCGTAGCCCTGGTTTTAATTAGCCACGATCTGGGCGTGGTATCAAAAGTTGCTGAACGAACCATAGTAATGTATGCAGGTCATGTTGTTGAAGAGGGTCCAACCCTAGAGATTATCAATGATCCTCAACATCCTTATACCCAAGGTCTTTTGAATGCACTACCCCAGATGACCTTGCCTGGGCAGCGATTAAATCAAATACAAGGCAGCATGCCATCGCTCGCTGAACGACCATCTGGTTGTGCGTTTCACCCACGCTGCCCTTATGCCACACAAAAATGCCGACAAGAACAACCACGCTTTATTTTCAGTGGCGTATCTAGTGTCGCCTGCTTTTTGGTCGAAGACATGCTCAATGAGTTCGCCGATAAAGATCAGGAGGCAAGCTAGTGGCAACCCCTCTCATTCAAATTAGCGGCTTAGAAAAAGCTTTCACAGCAAATGAAAGTTGGCTTAGTCAATGGCGCTTCCGTCACGGAAAATTCAAAAGACATAAGGACAGCGTCCACGCCCTCAATGGCGTTAATCTTACTATCAATCAAGGTGAAACCTTGTGTGTAGTTGGTGAAACAGGTTGCGGAAAATCCACGTTGGCGCGCGCCATCATGGGGCTAACGACGCCGAGTGCAGGTGAAATACATTACCTTGATCAACGCATCGATCAATTAAACAATCGCCAGCGCATGTTTTTTAGGCGCCGTATGCAAATGGTTTTCCAGAACCCTTATGCATCATTAAACCCTAGAATGACGGTTTATCAAACACTCAGCGAGCCGATTTCTTTCCATAATCCACAGCTTTCACAATCTCAGGTAGATGAGCAAATTGATGAACTTTTAGAGTCTGTCGGCATTTCTGCTTCGAGCTCAGACCGTTATCCTCATGAATTTTCAGGCGGCCAACGTCAGCGAATCAGCTTGGCTCGCGCACTATCGGTCGAACCCGATTTTATCGTCGCTGACGAGCCACTATCAGCGCTAGATGTATCAGTGCAAGCACAAGTGCTCAACCTGATGATGGACAAGCAAGAAGAGCGCAACCTTAGTTATCTTTTCATTACCCATGACTTAGCCGTTGTCGAGCATTTTGCCACTCGAGTAGCGGTCATGTACCTAGGTAAAATCTGTGAGCTTGCGCCAACTGGAACATTATTTAGTGCGCCAAAGCATCCTTATACTAGAGCCTTGCTGTCAGCCATCCCAAGATTAGACAGCAACACAGCTCAGCCCATTCGACTTATTGGCGAAGTCCCAACACCAACAGAGAAACCGATTGGTTGTGTTTTTCAAGCGCGCTGCCCTTATGCGAATCAGCGCTGCTACGAAACATCACCCGCTATGACACTGCAAAGTGACGGTAGTAGTGTGGCTTGTCACGCTATTGAAGAGGGTCGACTATGATGCTCCTATTTACTATTTGCTTCACTATCTCTGTTTATTCTTCGTTTTCTGCTCGTCAGGAGGCCACATGGAAATAAGATGGCTTGAGGACTTTATTGCCCTCGCAAAAACACGTCATTTTTCACGTGCAGCAGACGAACAAAACGTCACTCAACCAACCTTTAGTCGACGTATTAAATTACTCGAAGAAGAGATGCGCGTCACTTTAATAGACCGCAACACTTTGCCTTTATCTTTAACGCCAGCAGGCGAAGTATTTCTACAAAGCGCGGAGCTAATTACCAGACAATTAAGAGACACCAAAGAGCGGTGCCAAGAGATTCGTAAACAAGAAGAGTCTCAGATACGCTTTGTAACCACGCAAACCTTGTTTCTTAGCTTTTATAAAGAAGTCATTGAACCATTTTGCCAAAGCATCGACATGGATCTAGACATCAATATGAAGTCTAGTTCTTGGCTAGGGATAGACTTTGTTAATTCTCTTATGGATCAACAATGCGATATCATGCTTTGCTATTGGCATCCAGCAATCAACTTCATTCGCGCTCTTGATGATGAACAATACGAACACCTTGTCATTGCCGAAGAAACTCTCATTCCATGTAGCGCAACAGATGCAACTGGCGAACCAAAGTTCACCCTCCCAGGCGCCAAACGTAAACCATTACCTTATATTGGCTACTATGAGAACTCCTTCTTACAACCGGTTATTCATCATCATTTGCAAAGACAGCGAGACATTCCGCAGCTGCAAACGCTGTCTGAGAATTATCACTCCGTCAGCATAAAAGCCATGGTGAAAGAAGGTTACGGTATTGGCTGGATTCCAAGACGCCTCATGTTAGACACATTAAATTATGGAAAAGTCGCTTTAGCGGGGGAAGAGAATTGGCACATTCCGCTTGAAATACGCCTGTATCGCTCTAAGTTTAACCAGAATCCAAATTTAACCCAATTCTGGGAAGCTCTGAAAGAAAAAATATCTCGTAACAGCCCTCTTTAGCGCAATATATTTTGCTACCTAAAAAGGTCTGTAAACGAGCTGATTATCTCTTAAATTCGAGCCCTTTAATCCTTAGAGTCCTGTTCATTAAGGGCAACTATCATAGGATCACTTCCCATAGAGTTTGCCCCGAGTGCTTTACTGAATAAATAGCCTTGACCAATATCACAACCAAAATCTTGCAACATGATAAGCTGGTGAATATCCGTAATGCCTTCTGCGATCACTTTTAGCCCCAAATCATGACTTAAACTAATGATCGCATGAGTCAAGGCCGCGTGTTTTCTGTCCTCAATAATATTACGAATAAAGACCTGATCTATTTTGACATAATGGAATGGCAAATCTTTCAAGTAGCTTAAACTTGAGTAACCTGTACCAAAATCATCAATCGCTAACTTCATTCCAAGGCGACTAAGTTGACGCAGCAGCTCAGCACATCTTTCCGCATCTTCAATCAATATAGATTCTGTCACTTCAATTTCTAACAAACCTGGATCAATCTTATATTTATCTAACAAAGCTAATAACTTAGGTAAAAAATCGGTTCTTTTAAGTTGAGCAGCAGAACAATTGATAGCAATCGGCGGCACTGTAATACCCTGTGCTTGCCATTCTAATATATGACGAAAAGCTTGCTCGAATACCCAGTCCCCTAGAGGTAAAATAATGCCCGTTTGCTCCGCAATAGGAACAAATTCAGCAGGCGATACGGCACCAAGCTCTTCATCATTCCAGCGCAACAAGGCCTCCATTCCAACACAACGCTCTGTTGTAAGATCTACTTTAGGCTGGAAATTAAGTTCTAGATTGCCGTTCTGCAGTGCCTGACGCAACCGTGTTTCAATACGTACATTGCGAGCAAACTTACGCCCCATATCGCCATCATAAAAATGATAAGTGGCGCGTCCTGCTGTTTTAGCTTGGTATACCGCCATATCCGCATTTTTAATCAAGGTTACAGCATCTTTACCAAACTCGGGATACACAGCGACTCCAATAGAACAGCCAATATCAAGCGTCAGTCCTTCCACAAAATAGCTCTGACTAATTTTTTGTATTAAATCTTTCGCTAAAACATCTAACGCTGGCATGTTCTGCTCATGCGACTGAACAAGCAGAACTAAAAAAGCATCTCCACCCAAATAACCTGTAACCGCACCATCAGGCAAAACAGACGTTAGTCGCTTAGACACCTTTACCAGTAACCTATCTCCCAATTCGTGACCAAAAGCATCATTAATGGTTTTAAAATGGTCCAAATCCAGAATTAGCGTAGCTAACTGTTTATTTTCTTTTTGGCAGACACTAATCAATTCATTGAGTTCAAGCTGTATTTGATAACGACTTAATAGGCCTGTTAGCTCATCAATCTCAATACGCTTGTTTATAGAATCAAGCATAGAAAAATACGTTAAAGATAATTTTCGTGAATAAAACGATAAAAATAGTGCCAAAAAGCCAAACACAAACAACGGAGCAATAACTAAAAACCAATGTATTCGAGTCACAATATTTTCAGTATAACGAGTATCAATTCGCCATTTACGCCCTGCGATAGAAAGATAACGCGTATCAAAGTTTTCCTCCTCCCATGACGAAGGCTCAGCTGAATCAACAAACCAAAGAGGCCTGTCCGATGACACATCAGCAAGTCGATAATAAAGGCCATGATTAACCAAAGAGTTAGCCTCTTTAAGCAGACTGTCTATACTAAAGTACGCACCGACTATTCCGTGAAAGCCAATGTCATCCGTTAATTTATAAGAACGTGCATCAACAGATAAGTAAATTGACTTTCTTAGAATAAAAGTATCAGGAGAAGCTCCTAACTTAGTATCCGAAAAAGGGGTAAACGTTGGTTCAGATAAGATGATAGAAGAAGCGTTACGAGCGCGAGTAACCGAACTTAGATTTCGATATTGCGAGGATAAAATATCATAACCATAAGTCAGTTTGTCTGGATACCCTAACGCCAAAGGCATGTATTCTGATTTGTTTTCATCTGGATAAATTTTAAATTTATAGTTGCCTAACAAAATACGTTGCTGCATTTCATATTCGTATTTTTTGCTAGCGGGTACGTATTGAGCAAAATATAAACTAATATCTTGAGTGGTAATAATACCTTGGGCAAAACGAGAAAAGTGACTAGCTGATACCTCAGCTTTATTGGACTCAATAAGGGATGCAACAGAAGACAACTCAGTTATGTATTGCATTAAACTGTCGTTTAGTTTTTCAGCAAAATACTCCCCTACAGCCTTTTGATCACTGTAAACGTGTTTACGCTCTTCCAAATAAATAGCAAGACTTGTTGCTATCCCACATAAAAAAACAATACAAAAAACAACGTAGTGCATTTTTTCATTTTTCACATGGTTTCTTAAAGAAATCATTGTATACCCATCGATGTTTTCCCAACAAAAAGGTCGCTATAAATTGCGGCATCCATTACAACCATTTACTTTACCTAAAAACAATATAAGCGGCACGGAATAAATGGTTAAGAAAAGTATTTACGGCAATTTTCTGGTATCCTGCGTCTATTATTGACTCAACTAGACAGGCCTTTTGTGACCACATTTCAACACGCTCTAAACAACCTTCTTCCAACTAAGCTAACCACTTTGCTATCTGATATGGGATTCACTACATTCACCCCCATCCAAGAGCAAAGTTTGCCACCTATGATTGAAGGTAAAGACATCCTTGCGCAGGCACAAACTGGTAGTGGTAAAACTCTCGCTTTTTCAATTGCTCTTTTACTCAAAATCAACCCGCGCTTCTTTGGCGTTCAAGCTCTGGTAATGTGCCCTACTCGGGAACTAGCAGATCAAGTTTCCAAAGAAATCCGCAAAATTGCACGCTATCAAGACAATATTAAAGTACTGAGTTTATGTGGCGGCATGCCGTTTGGCCCACAAATAGGCTCGTTGGAACATGGCGCTCATATCGTTGTTGGTACACCTGGTCGTCTAATGGAACACCTTCGCAAAGGTACGCTTAAGCTCAATGCGCTAAACACTCTAGTGCTAGATGAAGCTGACCGCATGCTAGACATGGGCTTCGTCGATAGCATCCGTGAAGTAGTTGACCTAACGCCAAGCAACCGCCAAACATTACTCTTTTCCGCTACCTATGGGGACGGTATTGAAGCAATCAGTACAGAATTCCAGAACAAACCGGTTAGCATCAAGGTAGAAGCGCAAGAAGACCTTAAACCAAATATAGAACAGTTTTTTGTGCGCAGCGAAAATAAAGACAAATGCGAAACATTACTGGCGACCTTACAACATTTTGAACCTCGTCAAGCAATTGTCTTTTGCAACACGAAGGCTGAATCACAAGTGGTTGCCGACTGGTTAGCTGAGCACAAAGTTGCCGCTCAAGCTATTCATGGCGATCTGGAGCAAAGACAACGCGATCAAGTTCTAGTGCGTTTCAGCAATCAAAGTAGCTGCGTGCTAGTGGCTACAGATGTAGCTGCTCGCGGTATTGATGTAAAAGAAATTGACCTTGTTGTTAACTATGACACCACCCGCGACACAGATGTTCATACACATCGTATTGGCCGAACGGGTCGTGCTGGCGCCGCAGGTATTGCTGTTAACCTTGTTACGTCAAAAGATGATTACAAAGTTCGTGATATTGAAACGCGCTTTAACACCACTGCGAATTTCATTGAACTTGGAGAAATTGACCTCCACTACCGCTTGATCCCACAAAAGACCACCATCTCTTTTGATGCCGGCCGTAAAAACAAACTTCGTCCAGGTGATATCCTTGGCGCACTCACTGCAGGTCTAGGATTGGACAAATCACAAGTCGGTAAGATCGATATTTTTGATTTTCATGCTTACGTATCTGTCGACAACGAAGTGGCAAAAACCGTTGTTAAAGAGTTCGAAAACAAAAAAATCAAAGGCAAAAATATTCGAGCGCGCATTTTACGATGATCAAAAGGCTCACCTCACCGGCAGCGCAAGCTGTCGGTTTTGTTTTAGGCGCATTCATCATCCTCCTAGCCACATTAACACCTGCTGATGTCCTTCCGTCAGTGCCTGGTACAGATAAAACACATCATGTTATTGGTTTTGGCTGCTGGGCGCTTTTGTGTGCTTTTGGCCCAATGAAACGCTTTCTCTTGCTGTCTTTAGTTATCATACTGTTAGGTGGTGCCATTGAACTAATCCAGCCTTACGTAAACCGTTATGCGGAATGGTTAGATTTCTATGCTGATGCTTTCGGCGTTATTTTGGTGATACTAGCAAGGCTAATAATTGGACTATTTCTTAAATCAAAATATAAGGTTTAATGAAAGTACGAAAAAGACCTGATAAAGTATAACCATTCGGTCAAAATTTTATATTTCAACTCATTTTAGAAGACACCCACGAGAAACATATGAGCCATTTGAAAGCGTGGCGCTCCGCCATTGTTCACTGCATCGCAGACCCTAAAGACGTCGGCATAGATGCTGCTTACGAATATTTTGAAGATGGCTTATTAGTCATTCAAGACGATAAAATTTACGCCCTTGGTAACGCAGTCGATCTACTACCAACACTACCAGATAACACCCTAATTGAGCATCACCCTGATACCATTATCACACCTGGCTTTATCGATACTCACATCCATTACCCACAAACCGACATGATCGGCTCATATGGCGAACAATTGCTAACCTGGTTGAACACTTACACCTTCCCAGAAGAAGGTAAGTTTAGCGACAAAGCTCATGCTCGCAATGTAGCAGACCGCTTCCTTAAAGAACTTTTACGCAACGGCACAACCACCGCACTGGTATTCGGAACGGTACATAAGGTGTCTGTTGAAGCTTTTTTTGAGGCCAGCGAAGTCCATAATTTGCGTATGATTTGCGGTAAGGTGATGATGGATCGCAACGCGCCAGATTACCTCACAGATACGCCAGAGAGCAGTTATCAGGAAAGCAAAGAACTGATCGACACTTGGCACAATAAAGGTCGCTTACATTACGCCATCACACCTCGTTTCGCACCAACCAGCTCTGATGAGCAGCTTCATTTAGCAGGCAAATTGCTGAGTGAGTATAAAGATGTCTATCTTCATACTCACCTGTCAGAAAATAAAGACGAATGCGCTTGGGTAAAAGAGCTTTTTCCAGAAAGCACGAACTACTTGGACGTTTATGACCAACATAAACTGTTAAGTGAACGTTCCGTTTTTGCCCATGGCATCCATCTATGTGACAGTGAATACCATAGACTGCACGAAACAGGCTCGGCTATTTCTTTCTGCCCAACCTCTAACCTTTTTATCGGTAGCGGTTTATTCAAACTCAATAAAGCAGAAGAACATAAGGTCAACGTAGGTCTTGGCACTGACGTAGGCGGTGGTACTAGCTTCTCTATGCTGCAAACCATGAACGAAGCCTACAAGGTCATCCAGTTACAAAATGAAAACCTAAATCCAATTAAATCTCTGTATTTGTCTACTTTAGGCGGCGCTAGAGCACTTCGCCTAGAAGATAAAATTGGTAATTTAGCGGTAGGCAGTGAAGCAGACTTTGTTATCCTTGATAAAAAAGGCACTCCGTTACTTGAGTCACGTTTAGCACTATCCAAAAACATCGAAGAAAGCTTATTCGTCTTCATGACCATTGGTGACGACCGCGCAATTCAAGCAACCTACTCCGCAGGCAAATGCGTTCACCAACGATAAAGCCGAAGCTCGCCTAGCAAAAAACCAAAACGGCCACTTTACTAGTCTGTAAAAGTGGCCGTTTTTTTATATAATCACTGCAATTGTTTTTCTATTTAGCACAAATATTGAGCACAAACATTATGCACTCTCTTGCCACCGTCGCCTTAGGCGCTTTCGCTATTATTTTCTTCTGCGCCGCGTTAATTGTTGGTCTTATTATTCTCAAAAAATACAAAGCCGAACAAATACGACTTAGCCATCTCACTAAAACAACATCATCCACAAAAAAGCCAGCAGAAGGCAATTCAAAGCATCAAGCTAAGCCTTGAAACATTTTCCCCCTTAAGGATTCATCATGAAAATTTTATTATTGTCCGGTAGTTTTTCTAATAAAAGCAAAAGCTTAGCTATCTTAAATACGATTGAAGCCTTGCTGACTAATCACAGCACAGAAACACCAAGACTAGATACTCTGCCATTTTACAACGACGATTTAAATGCAGATAAACCAGCGGATGTACAAGCTTTTATCGACAGTGTAGACCAAGCAGACGGTATTATTTTATGTACTCCAGAGTACAACCACAGTGTGCCAGCCGTGTTAAAGAATGCTTTAGATTGGGCATCTCGACCTGCATTTAACTCGCCATTAAAAAATAAACCAGTGACTATTATCACTCAAGCAGACAGTCCTGTTGGCGGCGCTAGAGCACAAGCTCATCTTAAACTAATCATGGATGCCATATTGTCAGATATTCATATTTGCCATGAAATGATGTTAACGCCAATCAGTAAATTAGTTTCTGATGGTAAAGTAACAGATGAAACCGCACTACGCAGATTAGAACGCCATACGAAAGATTTCTTAAACCTAATTGAGTCTCGTAAATCTTAAGCACCTAGCTCAAGGGTAAAGGCGGACGATCCCGCTTTTACCCTCTATATCTCCTAAAATCCACACCTTCTCAAACGCATGAGGAACAGGCATGGTAATAAGATGCTCAAGGGCTTTAATATCAGCTTGACTCCAGGCTGGATGAGTATTTCGAATCACCAGCCACACTCTTTTTGAATCGTATTGCTTACCCGATTTGTTTTCTAAAATCTTATTCAAAGACCTTAACAATCGCTCATCTGCAGGCTCATCTTTTAGAGATTGCAACGTCGCACGAGTTTTATCAGTCAAATCTCGCCCTAAAATCGCCATAGCCTCTTCTTCCGAACCATAAAGATGGGCAATTTCTAAATCAAGGCGTTCACCTTCTAGCATACATGACACATCAGGTCGAATGGGATCATTGTGCCAGATATGACGGATATGTTTGCCCGTATTACGCTCATAACAACGCATAAAAAGCTTAGCAGCCTGATGCTCAAGCTCTATTTTTTCTTTCTCACTGTTATGCATAACGCATTTCCTATACAACAAAAACCACTAATGCCATAAGTGTTATCTTATGAATTAAACAACAAAATCACAAAGTTAAATATCGCCAAGCCACTTCCTTATTTTATGCACACATTCGCAAACTGAGTTTTATAAAGCCTGAGTATAATACTCGACTATTATTTGAGGCATGAACCTAGTGCACGCTCAACAATCTACTATTTTCTTAGGAACACCTTATGGAAAATGCTCACAACAACACATCTTCTTCCGGTATGGGGTCGAAGGAGTTCACACTTTTAGTTGCTCTATTAATGTCGATAACGGCAATATCCATTGATGCTTTGCTACCAGCGCTTGGCGTTATCGGTAACGAACTTGGTGCAGTAACAGCAAATCAACCACAATTACTCATTAGCATGTTGTTTTTAGGTTTGGCAATGGGGCAATTAATTTGTGGGCCACTGTCAGATGCCCTAGGTCGCCGCCCTATTCTATTTGGTGGCTTTACTCTCTACTTAATTGGCACTGTAGTCTGCTACAAAGCCGATAGTTTAGAAGTGCTGATGTTGGGGCGCTTTATTCAAGGCTTAGGGGTAGCAGGACCTTATATATCCGCTATTTCCTTGGTTCGCGACCTATATCATGGCGCGCAAATGGCTCGTATCATGTCTTTGGTGATGATGATTTTCGTCTTGGTTCCAGCCATCGCCCCAACACTTGGTCAAGCGATTATGTTTGTCGATGACTGGCGCGGCATTTTTGAGATGTATCTTGTTTATGCTGTGTTATTGATTGTTTGGATTAGCTTTCGCTTAAAAGAAACGCTACCAAAATCAAACCGTATCCCTTTTTCGAAAAAAGGCTTTTTAGATGGTTTTAAAGAAGTGGTAACGAATCGAATTACCGCGAGTTACACCATTTGCATGGGGTTGTTCTTCGGTAGCTTTATTGGTTATTTGAACTCTTCACAGCAAATATTTCAGGTGCAATTCAACACTGGAAATTTATTTGCGCTCTACTTCGGTTTACTAGCTTTAGTATTGGGCTTTTCTTCTTTGATTAACTCTCGCATTGTTGAAAAACATGGCGCTAAATACATCGCCTTCCGTGCTATTTGCGTTGTTGTTATTGCATCTATTGCCTTCTTTGCTTTACACGCTTTCGTGACGATAAGCTTGTGGATGTTCTTGGTATACGCGTCGATTTTATTCTTCTGCTTTGGCTTACTGTTCGGTAACGTCAACTCTCTTGCAATGGAACCAATGGGACATGTCGCGGGTATTGCCTCTGCAGTTATTGGCTCAGTGTCATCCATTATGTCGATGAGTATTGGGACGATTATAGGTCAAATGTACAACAATACCTTGATGCCAATTTCAGGCGGCTTTGTGATCATGGGATCACTCGCAATAGGCATCATGTATTGGGCTGAAAAAGGCCGTGTTGAAGAAGTAACGGAAGAAGAAAACGCTGTTGCTTAATAACAAAACTCGACCTAGTTGAGTTCAAGTAAAAAGCCAAATAGCTTTGCTATTTGGCTTTTTTTGTATTGCTAGAATCAACTAGCAGATCATCAAGCTGACACTCTAGTTCAGATTTATTCATCATCGCTTGATTCATCAGTGCAGGCGTTAAAAGCGCTTCTTTGCTAACCGCTTTTAACGTAAAAAAATTCATTGGCGATACTGAAAATTCAGCAATCCATGCCAATAACGTCGACTCCAGCACTGCTTCAAACTCAGCAAATAAGGCAAAGGTAGAAGGCGCCATTTTGTGCTGCTCGCCAAGCAAAATACGATACACAGCAAGGCGCTCGACTTTATTAACCCAAGTCTCCCAAAGCAATATCCAACCAGAAATAAGCGTGAGATTTTTCTTTGTTTGCAAACGCACCAAGATCTTTTGCATCTCATCATGTGCTTGTTCAGTTAACAAGATTAACGCCGTTTCCCACAACACCAACTTGGTCGGGAAATTACTGTACACAGTGGGTTTCGACACACCAGCTGTAACAACAACTTGGTCAATACTGGTACTTTGATAGCCCTGTAGAGTAAATAAACCACACGCTGCCTCGACAATATGAGTTTTTTTACTGGGTCTTCCTCTTGCCATAACGCCCTCTAAACAAGTTTTGTATTATTTAACGGAATTCTAACCCATTGATGTAACGTTGCTTTCTATATTTGAAAAAGCGACATCGGTAGATAATAGCAAATTATGATAACGAAAGGGGCGCTACCTATTTTTCTTCTGCTGATACATAGCAGCATCAGCACATTGAATCATCTCTTCAATCGATTTGTCAGTGTCATGCGAGAAATGAGTAACGCCTGCGCTGTATTGAATCCTATAAGGCTTTTTCAAACTATCATTCACTTCATCGACACATGCCGCAAAATGCTCTAAAAAGACACTAATCTCTTCATCTGTACGGTCACTCAACATAGCAACAAATTCATCACCACCTAAGCGACCGATCACATCATATTCACTAAATGACTCAAGCATTATCTGAGCGAATTTAGCCAATACAAAATCACCTTCATGGTGTCCATAGTTATCATTTATCGCTTTAAACTTATTAAGGTCAAAGACAACAAAAGACATCGTTTTTTTATCACGCTGACACACTTTGAGCATATGATTGACCATGGTCATAAAGCCACGTCGATTAGAAATCAAAGTGAGCTCGTCTAAGGTTGCCAGCTGAATAGATTGTATTTCCTGCTCAATGATCGTACCTAAATCTTTAAGCAGTAGTTGGTCCTCTTCATCAAATACCCTTGGCTTACTATCTATGATGCACAAAGTACCAATATTAATTCCTTGGCGAAGTTTCAAAGGACAGCCTGCATAAAAACGAATATTCGGTGCGTCTGTAACAAGCGGATTATCAAAAAATCGCTCATCAATTAACGCATCAGTAATGATAAACAAACCATCCTGATTAATAGCATGGCCACAAAACGAAACATCTCGTGATGTTTCAATCACATCAAGCCCCTGCCGAGATTTGAACCATTGGCGGCTTTCATCTATCAGACTAATTAACGAGATAGAAACACTAAACATCCGCTTAGCCATCCGAGTAATGCGATCAAATCGTTCTTCATAGGAAGTATCAAGAATTCGCAATGCTCTTAATGCATGCAATCGTTCAGCTTCATTTTTTGGAATTTCCGGCTTAATCATAAAGAACCCTGTGCATAAAATTAGCTCACTAAAATTGTAGCAGTAAATTGAGCATTAACCCGTAACTTGCGAAACTCTTAGAGCGAATGATAAAGATCAAAGGTTTTATCAAAAACACAAAACGACAATCGCTCAAGAAAAATACACTTGACGGCTAATCAACGCCGTATTAAATTAACTAAACGGTATAGTTAATTTAATTGATAAAAAATAGCAATTTTAGGAGCAAGTCATGCAAAGCGAGAACGGTTTCTACGGGCAATACGGCGGCAGCTATATTCCTGAAATCCTTTATTCGAGCCAACAGCAAATTTTACATGCGTTCGAAGAAGCCAAAAACGACCCAGAGTTTCTCGCTGAGCTGAACAAACAATGGCAGCAGTTTTCTGGCCGCCCTACGCCACTTACTTTTTGTGCGAATTTGACCGAACACTTTGGCGGCGCACAAATCTACTTAAAGCGTGAAGATTTAAACCACAGTGGCGCGCACAAGATGAACAACGTGATTGGCCAAGGTTTGTTGGTCAAGCGCATGGGTAAGAAGCGCGTCATTGCAGAAACAGGCGCTGGACAACACGGCATTGCAACGGCTCTTGTTGCTGCCCGCTTAGGCCTAGAATGCACTATTTACATGGGTGCAAAAGACATTGAACGTCAGTACCCAAATGTTTTTTGGATGAAACAACTTGGCGCCACTGTCGTGCCCGTTACCACTGGCGCACAAACCCTGCGCGATGCATTAGACGAAGCACTACGTGACTGGTCTTCTAGCCATGAGGAAAGTCATTATTTAATTGGCACCTCTTGTGGGTGCGCGCCCTTCCCTGAAATGGTGGCGTACTTTCAATCAATAATTGGCAACGAAGTTCGCGAGCAAAGTGTGGCGCAATTCGGTCAATTTCCAGATCGTTTGTATGCTTGCGTTGGCGGTGGTTCGAATGCTTGTGGTTTGTTCCTACCTTTCCTCGATGATAAAGAAGTGGAAATGGTCGGCGTCGAAGCAGGCGGTAAAGGTTTGGAGCTTGGCGAGCATTCTATTCGTTTGTCTCACAATCTTGGACAGCCTGGTATTGCACAAGGCTTTGCGACTATGTTCCTACAAGATGACGCTGGACAGCTACAAGAAACCCACTCTATTGCAGCCGGTTTAGACTATGTGGGCGTTTCTCCTATCATTGCCCATTTGGCGGAAATTGGTCGCATCAAAATGACCTACGCCATGGACGATGAAGTAATTGCCGCTTGTACTCTCCTACTGAAAAAAGAAGGTATCATTCCAGCACTTGAATCTTCTCATGCACTAGCGGGCGCTTTTAAAGATGCACCGAACTTACCTAAAGACTCAAAGATCGTTATCAATCTTTCTGGTCGAGGTGACAAGGATATCTTTAACGTGGCAAAAGCCGTGCAAGATGAAACCTTCCCGCAATTCTTAACCGATTACCTCGCCTCTTACCCAACCACTCAAAACAAAGGGGATAAAGCATGAGCCAGTTAGCGACTTTTATCGAAGAAAAACGCCAAAACAAGCCAATTTTATCCATGACCCATGTGGTTTATGGCTACCCAAGCGTTGAAGAAAGCTTGAGCTGGATGGAAAAGTTAATGCAGGAAGGCGTCGATTTCATCGAAGTACAATTTCCTTTTTCAGACCCTGTCGCTGACGGCCCAAGTATTGTCGCCGCTTGTCATAAGGCATTAGAACAAAAGCTAGACGTGGAAACCTGTTTGTCTCAGCTTGGTAACCTTGCGAAAGACTACCCTAACAGCCGCATCGTGTTGATGAGCTATTTAAACCCAATGTACCGCTTTGGCTTAGACAAATTAGCCAAACGCGCGGCAGAAGAAAACATTCTGGGGTTAATCCTTCCAGATCTACCAATTGAGCAAGCCGCTACTTATCAATCGGCTTGTAAAGCCAATAACATCGATCCAGTTTGGTTAGTAACCCCTGTGACCCCACCAGACCGTTTAGCCATGCTAGCGAACCAAGCCAGTGGTTTCTTATATTGTGTCGCTCGCTCTGGTGTAACTGGGCATTCTAGCCATGAAGGCAAAGCCAAACAGACTTCACTTGATGACTACTTGGCGCAGATCAAACAACACGCCAGCGCTCCGATGGGCGTCGGTTTTGGTATACGCGAGCGTGCCCAAATCGAACAGCTCACAGGCAAGGCAGATATTGCCATTATTGGTTCTGCCCTCTTAGATGCCTACAACCAAGGTGGTCAAGAAGCGGGCATTAAGCTAATTAAAGATTTGTTTCACTAATGAAGAGTCAATAATTAGTACTTGAAAAACGCAAAACCTGAATATATGATACATATACAATTCATATATGGATCATATATTCATGGGTATTATTAAAATCTCCGACGAACTTCACGACGACATCCGCAAAAGCTGCCATGTCATGTCTCGCTCTATCAATGCACAAGCAGAATTCTGGATAAAAATGGGACGCTTAGCAGAGCTTAACCCTAGCCTCACCTTTTCTGAATTGATCGCCAATGAACTGGCTAATGCAAATACAGAAACACCCTTGAAAGCCGTCAAGTAGCATGCAAGTCCATATCAAAACCCCAGCAGAAGTCGAATTTATGCGCGAGTCTGGCAAGTTATTAGCAAGCGTATTTCACATGCTCGATAACTTTGTCAAAGACGGCGTTTCGACCTTAGAGATTAACAACAAAGTTGAAGACTTCATTCGTCATGAACTCAATGCCAGACCTGCGAGTCTAGGTCAATATGGCTATGAATTTGCCCTCAACGCCTCTATCAACGAGGTGGTTTGCCATGGTGTTCCAAGCGAGCATCAACGACTAAAAGCAAAAGACATCATCAACCTCGATATCACACTGGAAAAAAATGGCTTTATCGCTGATTCCAGTAAAATGTATGTGATGAGCGAAGCCAATCCTGTTGCTAAACGCTTAGTTAAAACGACTTATGACGCCATGTGGGCGGGGATCAAAAAAGTAAAGCCTGGCGCAACCTTAGGCGACATAGGCGCAGCAATTCAAACCTTAGCAGAAAGCAAAGGCTATTCGGTGGTCAAAGAATATTGTGGCCATGGTATTGGTCGAGAAATGCATGAAGAACCACAAGTCCTGCATTACGGCAAAGCCGGAACAGGAATGACACTGAAAGAAGGCATGACTTTCACCATCGAACCCATGATCAACCAAGGGAAAGCCAAAACCAAGACAAAAAAAGACGGCTGGACGGTTGTGACGGCTGATAAAAAATTATCCGCACAGTGGGAACACACCATCCTAGTAACATCGACAGGTTATGAAGTACTAACCTTAAGAAATGAAGAACTAACCTGACAAAAAAGGCCCAGTCAAATAAATAAACTGAGCCTTTCTTTCAGATTACAACATTCAAAACATCATTTAATTGACCATAAGAAAACTACTCGTACAGAGTTTTCAATGGTAAGTAATAACGTTTAACTGTTTTTGGCTTTTCGCACGTGGGCGTCATGGCACTTTTATCAAGCAAAATCCAGTCTTTGCTATGAGCTCGATCTAACTCTTTTGCCTTGCTTAAATCAAAGCATTCAACCCCCTTATCTTTAGCTGTCATCACGTAACGATTAGGCTTTTCACTCATCCACAACCAAGCATTTCTATCTTGCTCTTGAGTGCTGCTTAAGCAACTAAAATGAATTAAAGAAATGGGAGAAAAAAGCAAAAACTGCTCTTTAAAACGAGTCATACCAAGCTCACCATCAGGGCCAATATCTTCCGCGGCTTCAGCCATTATTTCCTTTGCAGACGTTCTTTCAGGGTTAAATAATGTGTAGCCAGCGGTACTATATAACACCCAAGTAATAGCAAAAGCGGCCCAATAGATGTTTAGATCGACCTTATTACGCTTCCATAACAAAATAGCAAACCAACACAATGACATAAACAAAAACAAAATACCAAATGGCAAAGTATGCTCACCGATTTCTTTGGTAATTGTGTGAGATTTAGTAAAGCAAAGTACCGCAGCAGCCAAAAACAACAGACCGAAAGCAACAAAGCCCACCTGTAATACGCGCCTAAACCAAACTGTCAATCCGGTATTAGTAAAATGAGCGCCCATAATTAATGCCATCATAGGCAAAGCCGGTAAGATATATAGACCTCGTTTTCCTGGGCTAATGCTAAAAAACAACACCAGCAGTGCAACCCAAACTAAGAGACTAAACATCACCGGAGAGACTTTAACATCGCACCAAAAACCTTTTGTGAATAGAAAACTATAAAGAGGAAACCACAGTGCAGGAATCACACTGACGATAAAATAATACCAAGGGTTAATATGTCCCCAAGAATCTGCGTAGCGCTCACCTGTTTGCTTAAATAAAATATTGTCACGATACGCCATAAAATCAGGATTATTACTGTGCTCTGCAATGTACAACATAGGCAGTAACCAAGCTGCAAGGACCAATAGCATGGCCAACGGCCCTAACCACAAAGTCCAGTTTACTTGTGCTTTTTCGAATCGATACTTGCCAGTAAAATGCAAAAACAACACAGGCAACAAGAACAGCAACGGTAAAAAACCAACCCCTTTTGTAATAATACCCAACCCCATAAAAGCCCAACTAGCGACATACCATCTAAAGCTGGCTTGGTAGAAAAAATGACGTAACAGCCCATACATGGCAATAGTAATCCAACAGGCAACCGTAGCATCAATCTGAGCCGATTTTGATTGGATAATAAATTGCGGCGCAATCAGCAACATTAGACAAGCGTTACGTGCTGTTTTAACGTTCCAAAGTTTTGCAGCAATATCAAATGTACAAAATAAAGCAACCAAACTCGCCACAGCGTTAGGAATCAAAAACGTCGCTTTCATACTGCCTGTTAGCCAATACAATGACGCCAGCAGCCACATAAAAACTGGGGGCTTATCTGGGTATAATTCACCGCCACGCATAGGAAAAAACCAGTTTCCAGAATTCACCATTTCTCTGGCTACTTCCACGAAACGCGGCTCATCAGCAGGCCAAGGATCGCGCAGCCCAATGCCCGCTAAAATAACCACAGCAGCCACTAAAAAAATCAGCCAGAAGGCACGCTTATAATCCATACCATCTATTGGTGTTGTCGACATCATGCGTTACTTTCCAAATTAAGTTTTGAGAGTTTATGTTTCAAATGATCTCGATAAATGAGAGCGGTCAAAACAAAGCTTAAAAGAGACAATCCAATACTAAGATAAATCATCGCATGATTAGCAGAACCAACGCCGCCGCCAATCAATGAAAACACAAGTGTTTGAGGAAAATAGCCCAACACACTAGCGCACAAAAATGCTGGTAAAGGCACACCGACGCTACCAGATAACAAGTTGGTTACTAAATTACTGCCAACAGGTAGCAGCCTTAGAGTAAGAATTTTCATGAAAGGAGCACGGCTAGCAAACTGATTAAACCTATACATGCGCACTGGAAAATGCCGAGCAAGTGTATGAGCAAATACCATTCTAGCGGCCATATAATTTGCTAAGGCCGCCAACGAACAAATAGCAATCGCCACAGTAACACCTACAACAGCGCCATATAAATAACCAAATATAAAAGAGATCGCTTGGCGCGGACCACCAATACCTACAAAAATTAGAGCCGCTAAAGCAATAGAAAAATGACCTATCCAGCCATATTGCAACAAATAGCCAGTCAACCAGTTTTTATCCGATAGATGAGTTAAAACGGGATTAAGTACGCCTGAAACAAGCAATAAAACGAATATAACAAGTAGCAGCCATTTAACCCATTTCATGAATTAATCCTGACTCGAATAAATCTTAGCAATAACAGGATGCTTGGCGCGTTTGCTCAACCAGATCACCCCAACAATATCGATAATTCCAACCCAGGCACGGTTCCAAGCATTGTAGTTAGAAACGCCCGTATTTCTATCTCTGTGGTTCACTTGGCAAACCACAATTTCACCATCGATACGCTTGATTAAAGCCGGTAAAAAACGATGCATATGATCAAAATATGGCAGCGTTAAAAAAGTATTTTTCGGAAACAATTTCAAACCACAACCAGAATCAGGCACGCCATCATTAAGTAGTTTTTGACGAATATTATTCGCCACTCGAGATTGGAAACGTACCCAAGCAGTATCAAGTCGCTTTTTACGATAACCAGCAACACAAAAGTGCTCGTTACTTAACAAAGAGGCTTGTTGAATTAATTTAGCATAGTCATTTGGGTCATTCTGGCCATCAGCGTCGGAGGTGATAATCCATTCACCTTTAGCATGATGAACAGCAGACAAAACAGCCGTACTTTGACCACAACTATTAGCATGATAAATAACTTGTAAGTTACAGCCAATTTCTTTGGCGGTATCAATCGCCACTTGAGCAGTTCTATCGTCGCTGCCATCATCAGTCAGCACTACTTCAAATGCGTATTCAGGAGAAAGGCTTTTATGTATTTCTCTAATTAATAAACCGATATTGCCCTGCTCATTTTTCGCAGGCAATACAACGGATAAAAAAGGTACCATACTAACCCCAAGTTTTATGTGAAAAATAGAAAGATAAGCACTCAATTTTATTCATTAAAATGTATAAAAAAGGTGAAAAAAAAATCACTCCAATCCTTTGAGTTTCCCTATCTTAGTATTTACCTTACTTGTTACACCTTTGTGATAACTGAGTCTTATTTCTTACCAAAATGCGCCATCATAAAGTCAATAAATACGCGTATTTTATTAGGCATGAACCTCATTGCAGGAAACTGCATATGAATACCGCCTTGAAAATCACTGTTTAAATGCCAATCACTTAACACCTGTACCACATCACCTTTTTCAAGATATTCCCGTACGACGAAGTCTGGAAAAGGGGCGATCCCAAACCCTTGCCTCACACCTCTTAAACGCATATCTGCATCATTATTAATATAACGACCATCAACAGTGACAACCGACTTTCGCTCTCCTTGAGTGAAGGTCCAGATATTATCGCCATCAAAAAAGCCTAACGGTAAACACAAATGATTAAGTAAATCCTCTGGTGCATTTGGTATACCATTTTTTACCACATAGTCTGGGCTTGCACACAGTATGGAGCGAACCTTCCCCAACGTTTTACAAACTAAATGCTCATGCGGTTTTTCCGCCACATAAAATACCAAGTCCACATTCTGATAAGCAGGATCAATTCGTAAATCGGTTACTTGTACTTGCAGCGATATTGCCGGATACAAAGCCATAAACTCCAATAACAAAGGCTCTAAAACTTGCTTTGCAAAAGCATCAGGGGCGGCGATTCGTAAGCGCCCAGCAGCTTCTTTGGCGTTATTTTCTGATGCCGCAACAGCTTCTTTTGCACTGTCCAACATTTGGCGACACTGCTCATAAACCGCCATCCCAATCAGAGTAGTAGTTTGACGCCGCGTCGTGCGCTCTATTAATACCGATGATAATGTCGTTTCCATTCTTGATACTTGTCGACTAACACCTGATGGTGTCACACCAAGCTTCAACGCCGCTTTGGTAAAACTCCCCGTTTCAACCACAGCAACAAATGCCGCCATATCTGGTAACAATGCAATAAGCTTATTTATGTCCATGAGTCACAAGTCTTTTGATTAATTTGATAATTATCATCAATCTAAACACAAGTTAGCATTATTTTCTTTGTAAAAACCGAGATAATCACCATGCTAACTTCCAACATCAAACTCCCGTTTAGACAAATTCAGCTACCACTCCCAGAAATCGCCTTACTGTTAGCCGCATTTTTCTGGGGAACCAGCTACGGCATTACTAAAGAAGCACTACTCTATACGGGCGTACTTGCCTTTATAGTGATTCGCTTTGGCTTAACATCCATCTTGCTCACCCCTATTTTTATCAAAGAGCAACGCATGGGATTAGCAAAAGACTGGAAGTTTGCCATCCCGACCGGTGGCATTTTACTGTGTATTTTTCTTGCAGAAATCTATGGCATATTCCATACCACAGCATCTAAAGCCGCTTTTTTAATCAGCCTATGTGTACTTATTACTCCATTTGTAGAAGCCATTACAGACCGTAAATTGCCCAGCACAGCAATCGTTTTATTTGCCCTACTGTCTTTATTCGGTGTTTTTCTACTGACGACACAAAGCAGCGGCCAGCCAACATTAAACACATTGTCTCTAGAGTTTCTATTTTTAGATCTAAATAAAGGAGATTACTCAATCTTACTAGCCGCTTTATTACGCGCCTGCATGGTGGTAACAACGAAAAGCTTACTAAAAGGAAAAACGCTATCAGCTCTAAGCACCACGAGCATTCAAGCAAATGTGGTTACCCTTGGCGCATTATTTATTTTTATTGCAACAGATAATCCTATTGAGCAACTATTCCCAACCAACCTCTCTTTCTGGGTAGCCACTTTTTACCTCGCTATTTTCTGCACCATTTTCGCCTTGTTCGCACAGAACTTCGGTGTTAAACACACAACACCATCAAGGGTTTCCTTGCTCACTGGTTCCGAACCTGCCTTCGGAGCCATTTTTGCTTACTACTGGTTAGGGGAATCGCTAAATACAATACAAATGATAGGCGGTGCCTGTATTTTACTAGCAACCATAATGGCGACTTTAAGAAAATAAAGATCGCTGTTTTAAGATAAAAAAGGGTGAAATGAAAAAGGGGATAGAATAAAAAAAAGACTTAGATCCTATACTTACAATAGGAGCTAAGCCTTTTTAAACTAGTGCAACACACAGCTACAGGATTATTGCTTAGGTAAAAGTACAGTATCAATCACGTGAATCACGCCATTTGATTGCTTCACATCTGCAATGGTGACGTGTGCAACACGGCCATTTTCGTCTTCAAGCATAATTTTGTCGCCCATGTATGTGGCCATCAAAGTACATCCACCAACGGTAGGAACTGGGTGTTTACCCATATCATTGTCAATCATAGTCTTGATCGCACCAGATAGCGCGTCTGCTTTTACAACATGACAAGCCAACACTTTAGTTAAGGCCGCCTTATTTTCAGGTTTTAAAAGATCGGCTACAGCGCCCTCAGGCAATTTATCAAAGGCCGCATTAGTTGGAGCAAAAACAGTAAAAGGACCAGGCCCTTGAAGTGTATCAACTAAACCAGCAGCCTTAACAGCAGCGACTAAAGTGGTATGATCTTTTGAATTAACAGCGTTCTCAATGATGTTTTTGCTCGCATACATCGGCGCGCCACCCACCATTGGATTAGCATTGTCATCAGTGGTTTTCATGCCGCTAGCAGAACAGCCAGCAAGCGTTACAATTGTCGCAGCAGAAACAAGACTTAGTAATTTCATTGTTATTCTCCAGTTTGTTTTTCCATAACAATTCGCCATGGTTATTAAGAGATACGCCGCGAATTTAAAAAGGTTTCAAGTTTTTTCAAAATAATTTAAAAAAACATCTAAGCAGGCTGAAACACCAAAGAAATACCATTTAAACAATGACGCAATCCTGTTGGTTGCGGGCCATCATCAAAAATATGCCCCAAGTGACTGCCACATCGACGACAATGAACTTCTGTTCGCTTCATAAAAAAGCCATTATCTTCTTTCGTTCCAACAGCATCGGGTAAGCTGTCATAAAAGCTTGGCCACCCGGTGCCACTTTCATATTTAGTACTACTAGGATAAAGAGGAAGATCACAGCCTTTACAAAGATACGTACCCTCACGTTTTTCATTCAGCAAAGGACTGCTACCAGCACGCTCTGTTTTTTCTTCTCTCATTACTTGGTATTCAAAGTCGCTTAGCTTTGCTTGCCATTGCTTCTTACTGAGTACCACCTCAAAATCTTCATTAGAGGTTGAAGTGGCAGCCATAACAGGTGCGCTAAACGAATGAGCACCACCAATCACACAAGCGGTTGTTACAAGAAAATTTCGACGGTTCATAGCATTGCTCCTTATCATTCTTAAGTTGTTGCTTTATAGCGACAACGCAACAGATATAAATAAGTACGTAAAAAACTAAAGAATAGTTTCAATTTGATAGGTAAAGAGCGCAACGAGATGCTATTAGTGCTTCAGTAAAAAAGGAGTGCTTTTTTACACAAAAAAAAGGGTAAGTTCCGAAGAACTTACCCTTTCTTAAATATTCTTAGTAGCTAATTAAAGTACTGTAATATTTTCTGCTTGAGGACCTTTTTGGCCAGCAGTAACAACGAATTCTACTTGTTGGCCTTCAGCCAATGTTTTGAATCCTGAGCTAGCAATAGCGCTGAAATGTGCGAACACATCAGGGCCAGACTCTTGCTCAATAAAACCAAAACCTTTAATTTCGTTGAACCACTTAACGGTTCCTTTCACTGTATTAGACATAAATAATCACCTGAGTTTTAAATAGCCCTTTAGGGGCCGGTTTTGCAAAAAAAATAGACTTGTACTTAGAAACTTTCAGGACGAGGATTTTATGAATAAAACAACGTATTGCAGAGTTAATAATTTTAGACTTCTTTCTAGCTTGTGCCGCCATAGTATAGAGATACACTTTGGATAGATAGCTTTAATTCCAACTTATTTAAAATAAGTTGCTACCTACCCCATACTTTTTGTCCATCGATCCAGGTTGATGTCACAAAATAATCTTCGCTTAAAGCAACAAGGCTAGCTCGATAACCCGCTTTAATACGGCCAAAATGTTGCTCTATTCCTAAAAACTCAGCAGGCCTTAAAGACGCCATTTGCAAGGCTTCCGTAGGTGTTCGCCCAATTAGATTAACGGTATTACGAACTGCGGTTGCCATATCTAAATCCGACCCTGCCAGTGTGCCATCTTCGGTGGTGACTTTGCCTTCACTACGAAGTACTTTTTTACCTAGAAATGGCATTTCTTTTTCATCTGACCCCACACTCTGAATCGCATCGGTTACTAAAAGCATGTGCTCACAGCCTTTCGCGGCAATAGCAACTCGCATACTAGCAGGATGAACATGATGCCCATCTGCAATTAAACCGCACCAAGTTGGTATATCTGTTTGTAATGCCGCACCAACCACACCCGGCTCACGGCTAATTAAAGGCGTCATAGCATTAAACAAATGGGTGAAACCACGAGCACCATCCATCACAGCTTGCCTTGCTTGATCATAATTGGCAGCAGAATGACCAATACAAACAATAACACCTTCAGCAACAAGCCATTCAATAAAACCTTCTGGCACCTGCTCTGGCGCTAATGTCAGCATAAGTTTTCCGCTGCGGCTCACTTCTAATAACGTAGCTAGTTTACCTTCTGTAGGTTTGCGCAGCTTAGATTCGTTATGAACGCCTTTACGAATTGGATTGAGGTAAGGACCTTCATAATGCATCCCCAAAATACCCGCTATATTTTGCTTAAGTGCTTGGCAAACCGCTTGATGTGCTTGTGACATTATTTCGTAATCATCGGATATTAACGTTGGCATCATAGCAACCGTGCCGAATTGAGCATGCACAGCCACCATACGCTCCAATGCTTCAATTGTCGGCGTATGGTTAAACAATGCACCGCCACCACCATTAACATGCACGTCAATAAACCCAGGCACTAGCAAATCAACAACATCTATAGTCTCAAGAGATTGTTCATCAGAAAAATCAGCCACAGAGACAATAGATTCAATCACTTGACCGTTAAAAGTCACTTTTTGATTAGTGAGCCAGTTTTCACCGTCGAACAGACGTTTTGCAAATACCGTTGTCATCTTATGTTCCCTCATATTGCTTTCCTTCCAATTTGAGCTTTAGCCATCAAAATGGCACCCGCCATGGCATCACCCTTTGGCTGACAAAAGTAAGGCGAAAAACGCTCAGGTAAATATTCTAAAATGGCTTCTGAGACGCCGCCGACCAAAACGATCTTATGGGCACCTTTGGTGATTAAAGCGTCTAAATACTGACTGACCCATTCCACTTGCTGTTGGATGATTTTCAACGCAATAGGATCTTTTTGCTGAGCAAATTGAAACACCTGAACAGCAAAAGCGCCGTATTCTTTCGGCAATGGCGCACGGTTCTGATACAAAACGTACTCTTCTGCTGACAACGAAAATTCAACGTTAATGCTGTCGGTAAAGGGTGTCGAAGGAGAAATACCATCTAACGCTGCTAACGAATATTCTAATGCGGACAAGCCAATACGGGCTCCGCTTCCTTGATCAGATAACGGAAAGCCCCAACCACCAACAATACTAAATCGTTCATTTTGATAAACGACACCACAACTGCCAGTGCCTAATATCAATAACGCGCCATCTTCGCCGTTAAACGCCCCTAAACAAGCCGCATGAGCATCCGTTAATAAATAGCGCTGGCCAAATGGAGACTTTTGAGCAATCACCTGTTCTTGTTCTAACGGCTGATTGGCACCCGCCAAACCTAAACCTAAGGTGATTTTTGAATAGGCTTCGGGAGGAATATTGCCTTGATGGCATGCTTCAAGGCAGGCATTGATAATGTTCTGCCATGCCGCCTCTATCCCTATTCTTGGATTACCCGAGCCACCGACCGCCTCACCTAATACATTGCCATCGCCATCAACCAAGCGGGCGCGGCAAAAAGTACCGCCGCCGTCCACACCAATATATAAACCGCTCATGCCAAACTTCCCTCGTGCAATTGTTGACGTTTTTGTTCGCACCATTGGTAATATTCTTTTAGCTCTAATAAGCCAGCCGCCTCTTCATCCAATACTATGGTTGCCGCTTCATGTAATTGCAGTGCCGACGCTGGACACATTGCAGAAAGCGGCCCTTCAATCATGGCCTTTACCGCCTCAGCTTTCGCCTTTCCGGTTGCCATTAACAACACTGCATTACTATCCAAAATGGTACCAATTCCCATCGTTAACGCTAAATGAGGCTGAAACTCACCGTCTTTGAAAAAACGCTTATTCGCTATAACAGTAGATTCAGACAAGGTTTTGATACGCGTGCGCGAAGCAAAACTAGAAGTAGGCTCATTAAAGCCAATATGACCATTTAAGCCGATACCTAAAATCTGTAAATCAATACCACCCGCTTGCTGAATACTCGCTTCATAATCCTGCGCACTTTTCTTTAAGGCGCTAGCCTCTTGGCTCTCGGCTAATGGCACATGTGTATTGGAGACAGGGATATCAATCGCATCAAACAGGTGTTGATTCATAAAGGTTCGATAACTCTGCTCATGAGAATCGGCAATACCAATATATTCATCCAAGTTAAAACTAATCGTTTGTCGGAACGATACTTGCTTAGATTGATGACGCAACACCAACTCTTTGTACAAAGCGATGGGCGTGGATCCCGTTGCCAACCCTAAAACAGGATTCGTTTTGGTATTAATCATATCAACGACACGATCAGCCGCATACAAGGCCACATCATGAGCAGATGGGAGAATGATAACTTGCATAAGAATCCTCTTTCCTAACCAGAACAAATACAAAACCAATATAAAACCAATTAAAGCGCAAGATCCATTTATTTTCCACAATCCTGTCATATTTATTTGCTTGAGAGAATAATTGGTGCTAATTTTTAAAAACAAGCAATACCTAAAAAATACCAATAGGTATTTTTTAATATAAATACGAATAAAATTTTAGTAGCAAAGAACATCTAATAAAAAAGAAAGCAACCACAGCACAATTGGAAAACACAATCGGAGAGTACTCATGTTTAATGTTCGTTCCGCTTCACTTGAAACAAAAACAGCAACAAAAACGATTACAAAGCTAACTTGCCTAGCCGCCATCTTGCTTAGCAGCACAGGCATAGCACAAGCAGCAAATGGTTTGTCGATTGAAAGTTGGCGCAGTGATGATGCTAATATCTGGAATGATGTCATCATCCCAGCTTTCAACAAAAGCCATCCAGATACAAAAGTAAACTTTGCCCCAACCCCTCCAACGGAATACAACTCTGCCTTACAAGCTAAATTAAAAGCAGGCTCTGCTGGCGATTTAATCACTTGTCGTCCGTTTGATACGGCGTTAGATCTTTATAAAGACGGTTATCTTGCAAACCTAAATGATCTAAAAGGCCTAAAGCAATTCTCTGACGTGGCGAAAAGTGCATGGGTCACGGACGATGGCAAAGACCAATTCTGTATGCCTGTTGCATCGGTTATTCATGGCTTTGTTTACAACAAAGAAATTTTTAAAGAATTGAATTTATCCGTGCCTAAAACCCGTGATGAGTTTTTCAAGACACTTGATACCATCAAATCAGAAAGTCGTTATATACCCTTAGCAATGGGAACCGCTGATCAGTGGGAAGCCGCAACAATGGGGTTCCAGAATATCGGACCAAACTATTGGGAAGGTGAAAAAGGTCGTAAAGCTCTACTAAGCGGCAAAGAAAAATTAACCGACAAAGCTTACGTAGATACTTGGAAAGAACTTGCCCAGTGGAAACCGTATCTAGGTCGAGGATTTGAAGCACAGAAATATTCTGACTCACAGAACCTTTTCACCTTAGGTCGTGCTGCCATCTACCCAGCCGGCTCTTGGGATATTCAGACGTTCAATAATCAAGCGGATTTTGAATTCGGCGCCTTTCCGCCGCCAGTAGCGAAAGCAGGAGACACTTGTTACATCAGTGATCACACCGATATGGGTATTGGCATAAATGCCAGTTCAACTAATAAAGAAGCCGCTAAAGTCTTCTTAAATTGGATGGCAAGTAAAGAGTTCGCCACACTTTATGCGAATGCGGTACCGGGCTTCTTCCCATTGTCTGATCATCAAATAGACATCAAGGATCCTGTTGCGCAAGAGTTTATGAGCTGGCGTCAACAGTGCAAATCGACCATTCGTAACTCTTATCAAATCCTGTCTCGTGGTACACCAAACTTGGAGAACCAACTTTGGAACGTCAGCGCTCAGGTAATCAATGGCACCATGACACCAGAAGCCGCCGCCAAAGAAACACAGGACGGTTTGGAACAATGGTATAAACCTCAGCAATAAACTAAACCATTAAGAGGTCGTCCATTGGGGCGCCCTCTTAACTAAATGCAATTTATCTAGATAGCACGTTACATTGAGATAAACTATGAATCCATCCAACCAACATGACGAAAAGAAACCTTTCCCATGGCACTTGGTATTTTTCCTTGGGCCTGGATTGCTTATTTACGTTGTATTCAGTGTTTACCCCTTGCTCGATACACTCGTCTTAAGTTTATACAACGAGCAACAAGGGCAAACTAGCTTTGTCGGCCTGCAAAATTTCATTACCTTAGTAACAGACGATACTTGGTCACAGGCTTTTTGGAACGCTCTTGGCAATAACTTCAAATTTTTCGCAATTCACATGCTTGTACAAAACCCAATTGGTCTACTTTTAGCGGTTTTATTAAGCTCGCCAAAGCTGCGTTTATCCGGCACTTATCGAACTCTCATATTTATGCCGACCATGCTTTCTGTGGTGATTATAGGTTTCGTTTGGCAGTTGTTGTTAAGCCCTATTTGGGGAATTTCTGAGAACTTCCTTTATAGCATTGGTCTTGGTCAATACTTCGATGCTTGGCTTGGCAAAGAAAGCAGCGCATTGATCACCCTTGCCTTTATCTCCGTCTGGCAGTTTGTCGGTATTCCGATGATGTTGATTTATGCCACCTTGCTTAATATTCCTGATGACATTGTCGATGCCAGCGTGGTTGATGGTGCAAATTCATTTCAGACCTTTTGGCACATTAAATTACCGTTAATTTTGCCAACTATCGCCATGGTATCAATTTTAACCTTTGTGGCGAATTTCAATGCATTTGAACTGATATATGCGGTAAAAGGCGCCCTTGCCGGCCCAGATTTCTCGACCGATTTAATGGGAACTTTCTTCTATCGAACATTCTTTGGCTTCCAGCTACAACAAGGCAGCGCATCCATGGGTGCCGCAGTGGCAACGCTTATGTTCTTGATCATTTTGATGGGCGTTATGTTGTTCTTATTCTTTATTCAACGTCGCATTCAGCGATTCCAATTTTAAGGAGGCTATGATGAAACTATTGAGTCGTCTTATACCTTCCTCTGGAATGAGACAAGTACCCAAAAGTGTCACTGTACACGCTGTGTTATTGGCCTATACCGTGATAGCGCTCTTCCCAATTATTGTCGTTGTAATCAATGCCTTTAAAGAGCGTCGCGCTATTTTCCGTGATCCGCTCGGCTTACCAGACAGTAATTCCTTTACCTTAGTGGGCTTCCAGCAAGTTCTATTGAGATCAGACTTCGGCTTGTATTCTTGGAACAGTTTGGTCGTCACTATTTTGGCGGTCGGTTTGGTACTTTTACTTGGCGCGATGGCCGCTTGGGCGCTGACTGAATACAAATTTAAGGGCAACTTATTGATTACCTTTTTGTTTGCCATGGGCATCATGATACCGATCCGTCTTGGCACGGTGAGTATTTTAAGCCTGATGGTCAGCTTGGATCTTGTGAATACGCTTACCGCGCTAGTTTTAGTGTACATAGCGCAAGGCCTGCCCCTTGCCGTGTACATATTATCGGAGTTTGTACGCACTATTCCGAAGGAACTCACAGAGGCTGCGCGTTGCGATTCAGTTAGCGAATACAAGATTTTCTTTTGTGTGATCTTGCCACTTCTGAAACCTGCGATGGCAACCGTTGCCGTATTCACCATGATTCCGATTTGGAATGATTTATGGTTCCCGCTGATACTCGCACCAGGTGAGGAAACACGCACTATTACCCTTGGCGTACAGCAGTTTGTTGGTCAATACGTCACAGACTGGAACTCAGTTTTGTCAGCGTTAACTTTGGCGATCGTTCCTGTACTGATCCTATACACCATTTTTTCAAGACAATTGATCCGCGGCTTAACCAGCGGAGCGGTCAAATAATAGTTTATATATTTGACCGTTGGAGGTTTATTTCATGGCTAGTGTAAAACTTAACAATATTAAAAAACGCTTTGGCGATGTGGACGTACTTCATGGCATCGACCTTGATATCAAAGACGGCGAATTTGTCGTATTGATTGGCGAATCTGGTTGTGGCAAATCAACCTTATTGCGTTTGCTGTCTGGATTGGAAGACATCACCGAAGGCGACTTATATATCGATGAAGAGCGCGTCAATGGACGCTCTCCTGCTAAGCGCGGCATCGCTATGGTGTTTCAATCTTATGCTTTGTACCCTCATATGAACGTGTTTAAAAACATGGCATTTGGTTTAAAAATCTCAGGAAAAGACAAGGCTTTTGTGAACAACAAGGTGATGGAAGCGGCGAAGAAGCTAAAGATTGATCATTTATTGGAGCGATTGCCGCGAGAATTGTCTGGCGGTCAACGCCAGCGCGTTGCTATAGGTCGTGCCATTGTACGCGATCCAAAAGTCTTCTTATTTGATGAGCCTTTGTCTAACTTAGACGCCTCACTACGAGTTCAAACTCGTGTTGAGCTTGGCAAGCTTCATCAGGAACTAAAAGCCACGGTGGTTTATGTGACTCACGATCAAGTAGAAGCCATGACACTGGGCGATAAAATCGTGGTCATGAACAAAGGACGTGTCGAACAAGTTGGCGCACCGCTGGATTTGTACCACCATCCGAAAACACAATTTGTCGCTGGTTTCATTGGCTCACCAAAAATGAACTTTTTAAAAGCGAAGATCAGTCAATCTGACCCTGAAAACACGCAACTTGTGCTAGAATCTGGCCGCGTTATTCAAGCCTCAGTCGATTCTTCGTCTTTGAAGCAGGGCGATATAGTACAACTAGGCATACGACCAGAACATATGGCGCTCAACTGCGAAAGCAACATGGTAGAAGGCAAAGTCACTCTGATTGAACACCTTGGTGAGTTGTCCTATTTGTATGTCGATATTGGGCAAGAAGGTGAAATAGTGCTTAAGGTGGATGGCGACAACCAACACCAAGCTGGCGACCAGATCACCTTTGGCATTCAACCTAATCGCTTGTATTTATTTGATCGCCAAGGCAACGCCTTAACAAGGGTCAACGCGCATACGTCAGCGGCTATCCCCCTTTAGAGCTGACATACTTAGCTCTTAGAAAAACAAGTACGAATACGGGAGCCCCTTCCCGTTCAGGACACTGATATGAATCAAAATCGGGTTAATGAATTATTTGGCGCGGCTCAAGCATTGAGAGAAAAAGGCATTCCTCTTTATATGCAGGTAAAAAAAGCCATTTTAGCGTCTATTTCTGCAGGCCGAGTGCTTGGTGGAGATACACTTCCGCCAGAACGTGATCTGGCCAAATATTTAGATGTTTCACGCGTCACTGTACGTCGAGCTATCGATGAGTTAGTAAAAGAAGATGTATTGACGCAACGCCAAGGCGCAGGAACCTTCGTCAGCGAGCGAGTTGAGCAGCCTCTGAATCACCTGCGTAGCTTTACCGAAGTCATGAAAGCACGCGGTAAAGCCATTACGTCCAAATGGCTAGATCGCTCTTTGGGAATGCCTCATACAGATGAATGCAAAGCCCTTAAGCTGTCAGCAGAACAAGAGGTTGTGCGCTTTTATCGTTTGCGTTACGCCGACGGCAAGCCCATGGCACTTGAGCTAGCAACGATTCCAAGCAATTACATTCTTAACCCTTTTGCGATGGAAGGGTCTCTGTACGATTTATTAGAGCAACAAGGCTGCCGCCCAGTTCGCGCATTCCAACGCCTTCGTGCCATTAGCATTGACGAACAGCGAGCCCAATTGCTCGATATCCCAGAACTTAGCGCTGTGCTTTACATTGAACGTACCGCTGTAACGCAAGATGGCACGCCCATTGAATTTACGCGTTCATGGTTTCCTGGGGATTCTTACGACTTCGTTGCAGAGATACATAATACGGTTTGATAAAGTCTTTAGAAACAAATCTCTAATCACAAAAAAGGCTTTCTACGGTAACAAGAGAAAGCCTTTTTTTATGTGTGTTAAAAAAACAACGACGACTACTTTTCTTCTTTCGCCTTAGCCAACAACAAAAAGCGTTTATGTATTTTTCGAGTCGCGAGCCACACACTGCCAACAACAAGAGGCACCGACAAACCAATAACTAGGCTTTTATCAAAACTCACGCCTTTGTCGTACACGGCTTCGATCAAAAACTTCAATAACCCTACGCTGTAGTAACTAATCGCTGCAACAGACAAGCCTTCAACAGTATGTTGCATAGCAAGTTGAATTTTTGAACGACGATCCATCGAAGTGAGCAATTGTTGATTCTGAGATTGAATCGACATTTCCACTTGAGTACGCATCATATCCGACACTCTGTCGATACGAGTAGAAAGGCTTTCTAAATGATTGCCTGCTGTATTACAGGTTCTCACTGCGGGTGTTAAACGACGAGTCATAAATTCGGTAATGGTTAAATGCCCCGATACTTCGTCTTCTTTTAGCTCATTTAAACGCTTTAAAACCAACTCATGATACGCCCTTGTGGCACTGAATCGAAAAGACGTTTTAGAGCGAGTCGCTTCAACCCAAGCAGCCATATCGATTAACTCACTCAACAGGGCTTGTTCATCAAGTGGCTCTGTTGCATCTGACAAGCTGGCTGTGGTTTGAGCCAACTCTTCGTCCATCGCAACCAGTTCTGCGTTGTACTTACGTGCCATGGGCAATGCCAATAACGCCATCAAACGGTAGGTTTCAATCTCGACTACGCGCTGAACCATGCGGCCCAGTTGACTATCACTCATACGCTTGTTGTAAATCAAAAAGCGCCCACAGCCATCACTGTGCAGCTGAAAAGTGGTCCAGACTTGAGCATCACCATTTTGAGGTCGACTACCGACTAAACGCATACCTTCAAAGTGGCTTTTAACAAGGGCCAGATCTGGTTCAGGAATAGTTCGGGCATCTTCAACCGACACATGAAAAGCGGCAATGGTAATGCCAGGCATGCTTGATAACCACTCAAGCGGTAAATAAGCCAAGGCATTTTGATCAAAAAAACCCAGCTCCGTATCGACCTGAGTGTGGATAATCATGTAAGAGATAAATTCAAGGTGCTTATCGCGGCGAACCTTAAAATGACCAAAATCTACCTCAAAACACACACTGTCATTTTCAGGCGGAGTACCATTAAAATGATTGTATAGTAAACAGAAATGTTCGAACTCTGCTTGTTTTTGATCTGCTCCAACAATTACTGCGAGATAACTGATTCTAGCTGGACTAGGAAGCACCTGAAAAGGACGTGAATGCAGCTCTGCATACAGCGCATCTCGTAATGGATGCATCTCTAAGCCGTATGAATTATTAACCTTGTTCATTGTGTTATCTGTCAAACCTTCTATTAGAGTGATTTAAAAAAACATCACTCAACAACTGCGTGTAGGTTACTCGGTAAGTCCCATAATATTTTATTTTTACCGCTTTTTTTAGCAAGTCCAAGCATATCATCTGCAGCATTAAAAAAGTCCTCGCTGCGACATTTTTGGCTAGGCGATTTTGTAGCGCCCCCAACACTGACCGTTACTTTGCCACTAAAGTCTTCATGACTGTAAGCCAAGTTCAGCGCCTCGACACCTTGCATACAACGACGGGCCACTTCAATTGACTCTTCTTGAGAATGATCAGGCAACAAAACCACAAATTCTTCACCACCATACCGCGCTACAAGACCTTTATCTACAAGTTGGTTGGCTAATACTGTAGCCACTTGCTGAAGCACCTTGTCACCTGTGGCGTGCCCATAACAATCGTTATACTGTTTGAAATTGTCGATATCAATCACTAATAAAGAAAGGCAGGCTTGATGGGCAATGGCTCTTTGCCATTCTTGTTCAAGAACATCTTGATATTTACGACGATTGGCAAGCGATGTTAAAGGATCAATATTGGCTAATTTTTCTAACATTTTGCGCTGTTTCGCAAGCTGCAAATGAAGACGCACACGAGCCTGAACTATATTCGTGTGCAATGGTTTTTGAATGTAATCACTGGCCCCCATTAATAACGCTTTTTCTTCATGACTCGAATCATTTAAGGCGGTAATAAAAATCACAGGAATAGCACTTGTACGCGCATCATGGCGAAGACGAGCCATGGTTTCAAAGCCATCCATTTCAGGCATTACCACATCTAATAAAATCAAATCAGGCTGATATTCAATGGCTTTTCTAATACCCTGCTCACCACTTTTTGCAAGCATAACGACAACATCATCGTTAAGCATATCGCTGATTATTTTCAGATTAATTTTTTCGTCATCAATGACTAAAATGCTTTGCTCTTCTGTCATCGTCTTTAATCGCCTTGAAGTTCCAAAATAAGCTGAGATGCTTTTACAGCAGCAATCTCAAACTCAATATTTTTTATATCGAAAATTAAGTTTTCGATATCTAACGTATATTTGGTCCCCCTAACTGTTTTGCGTAATAAACTAAAATGATTTTCTACAAAAAAGTCTGATTTCTTTAACAAAGGAACAATAGTTTTCAGTTTTATTACCAAATCTTTTTTACTAAACCCATTAGCATCCTCACTATATTCAACAAGAGAAGAGTACGGCATCAATATGTTTTGCAATGAGTCAACCAAATCATTAACCATCGATTCAAGACGATTTATAAAATGTAAGTCTGGCGATTTATGTTCAATAGCATCTTCTAACTCAGCACAATAAGAGGATAATTCGAATGCTCCTATATAAGCCGAGTTTGATTTTAGTGAATGAAGCACATTCGATAAATCACTACCTACAAAATCACGCAAAGAAAACACCTTGTATTTAGCATAAAATGCCGTTGCAATTTCAAGGTATAAACTTGTTTTTCCATTAAGACTTTGAATAGCCTCTTTGATAGATAATGTATCTATTGATGACAGCTTAGACAATACCGCGTCATAAGAAGAGTAATGGCCAGAAACGAAAAAATCATGAGTTTGTAAAGAGTTATGTGTGTTTTTCCCGTCGAGATGTTTTTGTAACGTTTTGTATAACTCTGACTTTTGAATTGGCTTATCTAAATGTGCGTTCATACCTGCTTGAGCAGACTGTTTTCTTGCCTCATCTGAGACATGAGCCGTCATGGCAATTATCGGAATATTGCCATATACAGAAGACTGTCTAATGCTTCTAGCCGCCGCTAAACCATCCATGACTGGCATTTGAATATCCATCAACACCAAATCATATTTTTTATTATTTAATTTATAAATAGCCTCTTTACCATTTTCAACCACATCTACATTTATAGCGGTATCACCTAAATAGCCTAAAACAACCTTCTGATTTATTAAGTTATCTTCTGCTAATAAAACATAATACTGCGATAAGTCCGGAATTTTTCCATTTCCGTAAAATAGCTTTTCATCCCCCACCCCTTCTATTTCTTCGTTGATAAACACCTTAACTATTTCATTACTAGCCATTCCTTCTTCTTGAATAGATATATTCGATGCAATATTAAGAGGTAAAGTAAAACTAAACGTAGAACCTTGCCCTAATTCACTATGCACCCAAATATCACCACCCATCAGTTCACAAAGTTGGCGAGAGATAGTTAAACCCAAACCCGTTCCACCAAACTGACGGGTAATGCTGTCGTCAGCCTGCTGAAAAGATTGAAAGAGTTGCTCGGCATGCGCTTTAGATATGCCTATACCAGTATCAATCACATCACATCTGAGCAAAACACCTTTATCATTACTTTCATCTGTATACATTCGCACACATATGCCGCCACGCTCGGTAAATTTGACTGCGTTGGTCACAAGATTAATCAGCACTTGCTGTATACGTAGCGGGTCACCCAAAAGGGTGGGTGGTAGTGATGGAGAAATATCGACTGTTACCGCTAGCTTTTTTTCTTCGGCTTTGATTGAGTTCATATTGACCGCATGCTGAACAATCGACTTTGGAGAAAAAGGCACCGCTTCTATGGACATTTTACCTGCCTCGATCTTCGAAAAATCTAGCACATCATTCACCAGACTAAGCAGGGTTTCACCAGAAGATAAAATGGTATTGATATAGTCTTTTTGCTCATTACTTAAAGAGGTTTTCAAACTTAGATGACTTAATCCAATCACCGCATTAATAGGAGTGCGTATTTCATGACTCATTCTGGCAACAAATGAAGATTTGGCTTCCAATGCATCTTCTACCGTACGTTTCGCACTTTCTAACTCTTTGGTTCGTTCTTGTACCTTGTGGTCAAGATCTTGATTGATCGTCTCTAGTGCTGTGCTGTACTCAAACAGCTTTTCATTGGCTTTTAATGCAACGATTTCTGCTTCTTTTATTTTTGTAATATCTCGACTCACGCCACAGACAAAGATAGGCTTACCTAATGCATCAAAAATCGGCACCAACAAAGTATCAACATAGACATCTTTACCATCATAAGTAGCGTATTGGGCAACAGAAATAGGCTCTCGTGCGGAGATAGCTTTCCGATAAGAACTGTATAGACCCTCTACAATATCATCGCCCCACGTTTCTCTAATGTTCATACGGTGAATTTTCGCCTCTCTTGATAACCCCATTATCTCTCTTGATGCTGGGTTATTATCAAACAAGGAAAACTCACCGTTAGGCTCTACGGACATAATAAACATAAGGTCTGCAGAGTAGCTCCACAGCTTCAAAAAACAATCAATAACTACTTGATCATGTTCAGTTTGATCAAATGAATTAATCAAATCCATACTACTATGCCCCATCTGTTTAATAGTCCTTGTGGTTATTTTTTACGGAGTAACCAACTTTCAACATCAGACTGATAGTAAACATTTTCGGGACTTGTGGCGTTAGCAAGCCACCTAGATAGCTGTAAAGAATTGTTACTCACATCTAACCATCCACTCAATGACACAGGAACATCCCTGCCAGACATATAACCGCATACACTGATACTTTGACGACCTAAGCCACTAACCACTGTATCCGTGAACCCTTTCAGAGTGATTATCGTATTCTGGTATTCAACAACACCTTGCACCAAACCATAATCACTATTTGTAACCGTTAAGCCTAATTGAACACCCGGGTTAACACCAACCCACTCACCATTGATAGGGTTATTAAACGTCACACCTTCTGACTCAGAGTTTAAAGAAAGTATGAATGGATCAGGTGTGCTCGACACTTTTTGGAAGGTCAATTTATCGATGTAATCCCCCGCAGAGAATCCATTAAAGTCACATGTAGCAACGAGTGAATTAGTGACACTTAGCTCACCAGTACCTAAAAGCTGGCCACAATAAGTTGATACCCAATGCCAGCTTTCATCAGGTGTTTCTGCATTAATGGGATGCCAATAGATTGAAAGCACCACAGCTAGACCTTTACTTTCTGAAGGTTTATCTGGTGAACATTGCCCAATGACGCTATAGATTCCTGTAGAACCCGTTGTCGATGAATATTGACCAACTATGGCACCATACTCTAAGAGCAACAGATCCATTTTTGAGCCGTAGCTATTCACCCAAGAACCATTTAACTCCTGAGACATAACCCCTCCTATTTTAAGAATGAAAAATACGTGCTACCGAATCTTGTTTGGTCGTAATAATTTTTGGCCCATCGAGCTTATTAAAGATCCACATTCCAACAGGTGTTATCAAACTTTGAGAGCCATCAGAAACAATATTGTATTCATACACAGTATATAAATAGTCCATAAGCACAGAGCCCACCAATACAAGATCCTTCATCCCATCTAAAGGGGCAAATTGAGAAATAGATTTACCTTTACCATCCCCCTCCTCAATCAAAACATCATAAATTGAAGATGAAATCACTAATTTACCCGTCTCATTTCGATCAGTTTTCCCAAGCTCAATCGTTACGTCTTTGCCATACAAAGAAGTCAGTTTAAAAGCTTCATTCATTAACGAAGGGTCTCCTTTGAATTGAGAAGAGCCAGAGTCTAGGGAAAAGAAATAAGTAGGTTCTGAAGAATCGCCTTCTTCAATTAGTTTTTCATCACCCACCGCAAAAGTAGTCAGCGGACTTGTCCAAATATAGGCAACCGAAGCAATCGAATAAGGTTCCCAAGGTAAAAATAAATATTCTCTACTCTCTCGGTAATCTTGATTAAGCTGCCCAAATGCAACTTGGCCGCGCTTGCTATCGATATCAGTTAGAAAAGCCACATAAGGACGCTTCGCATTGACTACCCCTTGATCCACCAAGCTTTGGACGAAATGAAATGACGTAGGTTCTGGCTCCTTGCTTGGCACCATCCCACGATAGGACTGATAAACAGCGTGAACATCGGACAAATCCGTTGTGCTTGGGATACCAATGCCCCCATCCCAATCAAGCTCTTCAAACTGAGAACCTTCATAAGATTCTGCTAAATATATGTCCGAAGACACAGACACCAAGCCATTATCCATTTGATCCAGTATGTCTGGCGTTAAGGTGAAAATATCCTTACCCGTCTGTACCTGCATACTTCCCCATGGACCAAAATCGACATCAATCGGCTTCGTACTTATCCATGAAAAGCTCGTCGATTTGTCATAAACAAACTCTTTACCTCCATAATGATGACAAGTGTCCGATCCACATAAGCTAGAAGTCACCCAAATAAAGTTACTGCCAGTATCAAAGGAAAACTTTAACGGTTGCGCAGTCGTACCAAGCCCAATATAAGCATACCAAGGTGACGCACCATTATTCTGATAAGGGCCCCGACCAAGAGAAATAGTAATCCCCTTTCCTTCACTTTTTACTGATAACGACTTATCCATACTTCCTCCAGAAAAACACAGTGTATACTTGACCATACTTACTAATGAACGTACGCCAAATGTGTGACAAAAAAACATTCAGGATCATAAGCTTATGAGCATTTCAATCATTAAATCCAGCATCCTTATCTTAGGATGTGCTTTTATCAGCCTAGTGCATGGCAACGATTTAATCGCTTTTGGGAAAGACTGTTTGGTAAAGGAGCAACGCTTAAATAAAGCCAAGAATAGATTAGAAGCGTTATCGCTTCGATCAGAAAGGACACAGAGAAAAAATAGTCAGTCACTAAACTATTTAGATCGCTATCAGGCAGAGTTGGCAGAATTAGAAGCAGAAGTAGCCGATTGCGCAGAAACAGAACCAAATAGCACTTACTGCCACCAAGTTAGACACAGATACAATGAATTAACCTACCTAATTCAGCGAGTCAAAACAGAAGCCATGGATAACGATTTTGGTGATAATGACACAACCATTAATTACGAGATAACAAGAAATAATTTCAATCGACGCTATGATGACTTCCTAGCCTTATGTCGAGATTCAAATGCACACTATTCACTGATTCAAAACCCAACAGCTTATGCAGAAGTTTGTTCTAATCAATCAGCAAAAGAATCCATAACTTGCTCTCTTTTCTAAAAAGAGAGCATCACAGGAAAACATTAACTGGCTGGTACATTACTGCTTTGCACTACATTAACCAACTTATCCATCGGGAAGCCTAGAGCTTCCGCTTTTAGCAGTAATCGACGCTTAACGTCTTCTGGCATCGTTGGGGTACGAGACAACAGCCAGAAATAATCACGACTCGGGCCAGAAATCATGGCGTATTGGTAGTCTTTTTTATCCAACTCAAAAATCACGTAGGCACCATAAAACGGCCCGAAAAACGATACCTTTAAATGGCCAACATCTGAAGAATTTACAAAATAAGCGCGACCTTCGGCTTCTCGCCATTTTTTATCTTCCGCAGAATAACCTCGGTTAAGCACTGCAACACCACCGTCACCACGCATAGAGTAAGTTGCCGTGACATTAGACAAGCCCTCTTCAAAAGCATGATCTTGGCGAACAATTTCATACCAAGTCCCTAAATAACGCTCTACTTGAAATTGCGTTACTGGATCAATATTTTTAGGCGCGCTAGTACAACCAACTAATAAAGTGCAGCCAGCTAATAAAATCGCCATTATCGAAACCATTACTTTCATCGAAGTATCCTTTATAAAAAATCGCAGCGTTTAAAGCATCATACAAATGTCACATTTTTATTGCAGTCTAGCAAAACCTATTGTGAGGGAAGAAACCTCTTGTTTAGTACTAGACTAATACGTCCATGGAATCAAAGACGACACAACATTCGCCAAAATAAATCACTTGTCGTTAATCTTAACAGCACAACGCCTATTACAACCATAGACCCTAGATACTTATCTTTCTCGATTGATATTTCAGTACTCGCGGGTGGTTTCTGGTGGGAAGGCAGTAAAGGAACGCAGTGCGGGCTTGGCACTCAGCGGGTTGAACCTCTCAACTTACAACAAGACAAACTCGATTTATTGGTAAAAGCGCTCGGCTCAGCTTATGTTCGAGTCGGTGGATCAGAAGCCGACAAGGTTCGTTACTTTACGAGCACTCCCCCTTCAACTAATAGCAACTCCCCATCTAATAGAAACTCCCCAGCTAATAGAAACTCAGACGCACTTATCATCACACAGGAAATGTGGCATCAGCTTCATGATTTTTGTCAGCGTAATGATTTAGACCTCATGTTCACTATGAAATACGGCCTGTTTGAACGACGTCAACAAGGCACATGGCAAGCAACAGAAGTTAAAAAATTATTAGAATACAGCCAAGCGCACGGACAAAACATAGACATTTGCGAACTGGGTAATGAGCTAAATGCCTATTGGGCATTTCATGGCTTAACCTCACAACCTAGCGCGCGTAATCTTGCCAAAGACTACGATACGTTTATCCGTTGTGTTCGCCAATGTAGCCCAGATAGCAAGGTTGCAGGTCCAGGCAGTGCTTTTTGGCCACGAATCGGCGAAGCCATCAAACCCTTAAGTAATATCTCCGCACCGTTCCTAGGCTATCTGGAAGAACATCTAGATATTGTTGATTGGCATTATTACCCATTTCAAAGCAGCCGCTCTCCGGTTAAAACTCGCGCAGCAACCATCAAAAATATTCTCTCTCCAAGCTCTCTCATGGATTATGAGCGATATTCGAAGCAACTCGAAAAACTTCGTGACCAGTATCAGCCTAGAGCTCAACTGTGGACAGGAGAAACTGGCTCAGCTCAATGCGGTGGACAAGCCAAACTATCAGACCGTTTTGTATCTTGTTTTTGGTGGGCAGATCAACTTGGTCGAGGCGCAAAAATCGGTCAGAAAGTCATGATAAGACAAAGTCTAATCGGCGGTGATTACGCCCTTATTAATCGACAAACTTTGAAACCCAACCCAGATTATTGGGTCAGTTGGCTATGGGGAAAGCTAATGGGAGAGCGCGTTTTTGACGTACAAAGCAACGACCCATTTGTACAGATTTATTGCCATAGCGCCAAAAAAGAAGGCAAATGCACCCTTCTTATTATTAATATGTCAGCCAACCCCAAAATTTTACACTGTAACGGTTTTGGCTCTAAAAAGCGTCGTTTTGAAATCACCGCGGACTCTCTCACATCAAAAAAGATTCGCATCAACGGCCTCAAGCCCAAATTTAAAAATGGCAAAGTCAAACTTAGCGATTTCCCCAAACTATCCAAGCTCGATCTTGTCAGCCCTTATAGCATTAACTTCTGGTGTTTTACTGTGTAACAAATAGAGACACTCAAAAAAATAAATAGAAATGATTATCAATAGTATAAATATTCCATTCTCATCTATATAATGACGCGCTCTTCTTGGTCTACAGGATTTTAGACATGGTTCGCTTTATGACACGCTTCACACCAGTTTTAGCTCTTCTTTTTTTAAGTCTTACTTTAGCAAGCTGTGATCAATCACCCACAGCCTCGCCAGACAAAACACAATTAAAAATAGATCAGGTAGAAAAAAGCACATCGGGTTGGCCAAGAAAAATCATGACTCCGGAAGGCCTGCTCACTCTCAATAAAAAGCCAACCAGAATTGTGTCCACCAGCGTCACCTTGACAGGTACTTTACTTGCCATCAAGGCCCCCCTTGTCGCTTCTGGTGCCACCATGGCGAATACCAGCGTAGCATCTGAACAAGGCTTCATGCGCCAGTGGGCAGATATCGCAGAAACTCGAGGTGTCACTCCCCTCTATCAAACCGAACCCAATGCCGAAGCGATTATCAAGGCCAACCCAGATCTAATCATCATTTCTGCAACAGGCGGCGATTCCGCCATCAAGCTTTATGAGCAACTTAAAGATATCGCACCAACATTGGTTATTGCGTATGACGACAAAAGCTGGATGCAACTTGCGAATATTTTTGGTGACCTTCTAGGTTTAGAAGAACAAGCGAAAACCATGATCCAACGCTTCAAACAAGAAGTTGAACGCACCAAATCAACCATCAATTTACCGCCTCAACCGACTACGGCCATGGTCTACTACCAAGACGACACAGGTGCCAACATTTGGACCTCAGAATCTGCACAAGGTCGATTATTACAAGAGCTTGGTTTTACTCTTGCCGACGTACCTGAGAGCGTAAAAGGCAATATCAGTATGGGCATTCGCCATGACATTATTATTGCTACTGGAGAGCGATTTCCTGATGCGGTAACAGGTAATACCACACTGTTATTTTCTGCCAGCACAGACCGAGAAAAAGCTTTTATGAATAACACTTATTTACATGAAACAAGATCCGTACAAAACAAACAGGTATTCGCTGTTGGCGATGATACCTTTCGCTTGGACTATTACAGCGCCACCAACTTATTAAAACGATTACAAATACTGTTTGGACGTGAAAAGTCATGACCAATAACACAATGTCTGCGTCAAAGAGCAAGCGATATGCTTGGTTATTCGTATTGCTGCTATTTTTACTCATTATTATGATCGTCAGTTTATGCATTGGGGCTAAGCCGATTTCCATGGACATGCTGTGGAATATACTCATGGGCGAAGAACATGGACTGGCCAAAACCATTGTTATTGAAGGTCGTTTACCACGCACGTTAAATGGGCTTTTTGTTGGTATGGCGCTTGGAACGTCTGGCGCACTGATTCAGGCAATAACCCGAAATCCTTTGGCGGACCCCGGTATTCTTGGCGTTAACTTAGGCGCCAGCTTAGCCATAGCGATTGCCATCGTCTTTCTAGGCGCAACTCAGCTGACCCAATTTTTTGGCTACGCGGCTCTGGGCGCTTTTTTAGCCAGTTTATTAGTATATTTCGTTGGCAGCATTGGCGGTGGTAAAACCGACCCTCTGAAACTTACGCTAGCAGGAGTTGCCATTGGCGCTGTGTTTGGCGGTATTAGCTCTGGCCTTACCCTTTTCAATCCTAGCGCATTTGATCAAATACGTTTTTGGGCAGTTGGTAGTCTAGATATTCGCTCATTATCTGTCCCATTATTTATCGCCCCTATTGTCATCGGCGGCTGTTTGTTAGCCGTATCGATTACCCCAGCTCTTAATGCATTTGGATTAGGCGACTCTTTGGCATCTGCACTGGGTAGCAAGCCCGCTCGGATTCAATTGTTAGGGCTCATAGCGGTTACATTACTTTGTGGCGCTGCCACTGCAGCGGCCGGACCCATTGGCTTTGTCAGTCTAATGATGCCACACATTGCTCGCTGGATGGTGGGCCCAGATCAACGTTGGATCATCCCCTTTTGCTTTATTCTAACGCCCATATTGCTATTAATCGCTGACATCATCGGACGTGTATTAATTGTCGGGGAGTTACGGGTTTCTATTGTGACAGCGTTTATCGGTGCACCTATTCTGATTTATTTAGTGCGCAGAAAAGGAGCTTCAGGGCTATGAAGGTCTATCGTACCCACACACTGACAATAACCAACTTTGTCAGCCACTACCCAAAGCAAATCATTTGTTTTTTTACTCTTGCGCTGGTCATTGCCACACTTTTTTTTGGCCAACACATTGCCGAAAATGTTCAAGATATTTGGCGGCTTCTCACAGGTCAAGCTGACCCCTATCAATCTATTGTTGTGTGGCAATGGCGAGCCTCTAGATTGTTTGCCGCCTTAGTAATCGGTGCAGCGCTAGGAATCAGCGGCGCCGTATTTCAATCACTGGTTCGAAACCCTTTGGGTAGCCCTGACATCACTGGCTTTAATGTTGGCGCCTTTACTGGGGTTTTGCTGTCTATTGCTTTGTTTGGCAATCTCTACTGGTTCAGTGTATTGGGCGCGATTCTGGGCGGTCTTTTTTCTGCCTTGCTCGTTTATATTTTTGCTTATAGAAATGGCCATTCCGGTTTTCGATTAATCATCGTTGGCATCGCGATTAGTGCCACCCTTTCTGCGTTTAACCAATGGCTGATTCTTAGCGTTTCATTAGAAACCGCAATGACCGCTGCGCTTTGGGGTGCAGGCACACTCAACGGTATAACCTGGGTGCGCATATTGCCCGCAGCGGTAATCATTGCGGTCTTTATCCTTTGTGCTTTTTTGCTTAATACTCGTATGAAATTGCTCGAAATGGGCGACGATACTGCGGCAGCTCTGGGCGTTTCAGTGAATAAAACCCGTCTCACCCTAATGTTTGTTGGCGTTGCTCTAACCGCTGTCGCTACCGCCATCACTGGCCCAATAGCCTTCATTGCCTTGTCCGCGCCTCAGATAGCAAAACGCCTTGAAAACAGCGCGAGTATCTCATTGGGATCATCTGCTCTAGTAGGAGGGTTGTTATTACTTAGCGCAGATTTTATCGCGCAACATAGTTGGGAAGGCTCGACATTACCGGTGGGACTCATCACTGTGAGCTTGGGGGGTATTTATCTAGTGTTTTTAATTATTCGAGAGGGAAGAAAATGACAGCAACAGTCACAGAAATTCAGCAGAACAAATCAAACGATACAGACTATCAAGCTTTGCCAGAACTTTCTTTGTCGACCCAATCTGTTACCCTCGGTTACGATCAAACCATTATCACCAACAATCTCTCGGTTGATATTCCTGAAGGTAAATTCAGTATTATTGTTGGCCCAAATGGCTGTGGTAAATCCACTTTACTAAGAGCATTGAGTAGACTACTGCCACCAAAATCTGGCCAAGTACGACTAAATGGCCAAGACATTCATACGTTACCAACCCGTGAGGTAGCAAAAATACTGGGGCTCTTACCACAAAGCGCAATTGCTCCAGATGGCATAAAAGTGGTCGATTTAGTCGCTCGTGGTCGTTTTCCCCATCAAAAGTGGTTTCAACCTTGGCGCGAACAAGACCAGATAGCCGTAGAGTCTGCAATGAAAGCTACGGGCATCATGGAGTTCGCTCAGCATCATGTTGATCAACTTTCTGGCGGGCAAAAACAACGCGTTTGGGTAGCTATGGCATTGGCTCAAGAAACGCCATTACTGTTATTAGATGAACCAACAACGTACTTAGATATCGCTCATCAAATTGAGCTGATGGATTTATTTCAAGACTTAAACCGCCTACAAGGTCATACCATGGTGGCGGTTCTGCATGACCTTAATCACGCTTGCCGATACGCTGACAATCTTATTGCTATGAAAGCAGGAAAAATCATTACTTCTGGCGCCCCCAAAGACGTAGTCACTGAAGCGCTTATTGAAGACGTATTTGGCTTACCCTGTATTATTATGGAAGATCCTGTTTCGGGTACACCATTAATCATTCCAAAAGGCCGACAAGTATAGTTGAGCTGAAAGCTATAAATAAAAAATGGCGGTGTCCTGCGACATCGCCATTTTTAAGATTACACCATCTAAAAAGTAATTACGCCGCCGCCTCTTTTGCCTCAACGGCTTCTTTCTTATCAGATCCTTCTTTAGCAACATTCTCATCAGGGAAGAGCGTGATATCGATCAAGCTGACATTTCGTAATGAGCGATTTCCGGCACTTAATAATACCGTTGCTGCAGCACAACCAAAGCCAAGGGCGACTAGCCCCATAATCGGTGACAACACCTTTACGAGTGCACCAATGCCTAATGCACCCGCAGAATCCCCTACCACATCTTGCGCCGTCCAGAAGCTACCAATTCGCCCTAACATGTTATCTGGCGTGTGGCCTTGTACAATGGTGTATTGCAGCAAGCCACCAATCGACCCTAGATAGCCAAACACAGCCAAGGCCAGCAGCATTAATACCAAATGCCCCATAAAACCCAATGCAGCGACACATAAGAAGGATAAAAATGCTGTGAACAACATCACCACACCTGGCCGTTTCGCATGACGAACCCAACCGCTAGTAAGTGCTCCTAAAGTCGATCCCACAGGCACCGCGGCGTACATGAGCCCCACTTCAAACGCCCCGCCACCAAACGCGGTTGCCGCTAAAGCAGGAAATAAAATACGAATAGATTTGGTGACCGCTTCTAGCGTACCCAATGCAACAACCGCACGAATAATTTTATGCGTAAACACAAAGCTAAATCCGTCCATTAAAGAGCGAATTGGATGCTCTTGAGGTCCACCTTCTTGCGGCTTCATGTTTGGCAAAGTAACCAAGGTAATTAACGTACAAAGCGTACCTATCGCTGCCAAGGTATAGTTCCATGTCACCCCAAATGACACAATCACTACACCAGCAACGGCGGGTGAAATGACGGAACCAATTCGAACAATCAACATGCTCAATGCTCCCGCTGTTGGCAGGTTTTCTCGTCCTACTAAATGAGGAATAGACGCCATTAATGCCGTCATTCCAATGGCACTAAAAAAGCCATCCCAGAGAGAGATAGCATACACAGCCCAAAGGCTTGGCTCTGATAAATACGCATTGGCTGCAAGCAAGACAAAACCAACTCCACAAATAAAACGTGAAAATAGAATCAACCACTTACGATCCATCCTATCTGCCAGAACGCCACCTAACATCAGGCCGATAAACATCCCAATACCATCTAATGCGACGGCAACACCTACCTGTAAACTGGAACCCGTTAACTCATATATTTGTACTGGCACGGCAACATTTAGCATGCCAATACCCAACACAGACATCAGCCGAGCAATGAAAATAGCGCGAAAGTTTCTGTTGGTTTTTAGCAAACTAAAGTCCAACATGATATTTGATTTTGACATAACGACTCAGTTAACCCGCCATATCAGCAGGAATCAAAAACGACAATCCCTTTATCAAACCAGAGCGCCACGAGAGCCAATCATGACCACCACAGAAGACCTCATATTGCACACGGCCCCCTTTTCCTCTAATGGCTTGGCACGTCTGCTCATTGTAAACACACATATCCCCTTCACCCGTTCCAACACTTTGATAAACCTTTAAATGCGAAACACTTACTCGGTCATTCAATATTTGCTCTGCAAGACTATTGGCTGGAATAGGTTTAGATGCAATAACCTTATCAGAATCAATCATTCTGTCTTTGTCAGGCCACCAAAAAGACCCTGATAAGCTAATCACCTTCGAAAAAACATCTGGAAAAGTCACGCCCGCATACAAAGAAGAAAGACCACCTAAACTCTGTCCCGCTACGAGATATTCTGAAACAGAACGGTTCGAAGCCGCTAATTTCGACTCTACTATTGGTAACAAACCATCAATCAAAGACTCCCAAAAAGGCCGATAGCAACCCAATTCATGCCAGCGAGTTTTGCTATCTATAGAAGGAATTAAAAGATAATGTGCTGGCGCAATTTTTCCAGTATCAGTCAAATACTGAAGAACCGATAACGTACCGCTAGCAGCATTCCACTTTTGTCCATCAAGTAAAATCACCAATGGAGCATCATCCATCGTAGTTGAGAAGAGCCAACAATCTCGCTGATTATCAAGTACGTAAGATTGCCACATAAGCGTCTGAATACGCGCTTCAGAAACGTCGTTCAGAAGCCCTTTTTCCCATTCATCCCAGCCTAATTCTAACGGTGCATGAGGAAGGTGTAGCACTGAGCTAACACCCCAACCAGAACTCACAGCTGGACGTTTATTTAAGGGGTCGAATGTCTGATTTTTAGCGACCCCCATCCACCAATTCCGCTGTGCCATTCTAGAGTTATCGCTCAATAAACGCACGACTTCGGGTAACTGATTTTTTTCTATAGGGATGAACGAATAGCTACCACGCCATTCTACGCCGATTTCTAGTTGACCGTACCAAACATCGGTTCCTTTTACTCTATGCATGCTAGCCGGTGTCCAGCTATGATGATCGGTGATTGAGTTCACATCCAACAATACGCTCGCCGTTGAAGATTTATCTTCCGTTCCTTGTGGATCCTGCCAAATAAATAGCACAACACTTGTTTGAGCGTTTTGTACTTTTATAAAAGGCGCTCCAATAGAACGAATATCTTTCCACCACTTACGACTACCAATCTGACTTTCAGGTAAAAGAAAACAACGCAACAGTTGTGGTAAACCCGTATTTTCGATCAATCCCCTTCCCTCCACAAAAAACATTCATGAATTAAGTATTTATAAGCCTTGCAAGACACATATGATAATGATTATCATAATCTTTAAATCTATCAATATCTACTTAAAGACATCATTTGTATTAGAGACTCTGATAATGACGCATAAAACTCAACGCCTTTTTCTCTGCGCCAGCCTGCTTTCACTATGCATGCTAATAACAGCTTGTGATGATACATCCAATATTGACGTTAGCACCCAAAATACCACTCAGCTGAAAATTGATGAAGTAAGTAAAGATATTTCAGGATGGCCAAGAACGATTATGACGAGCTATGGTCCTGTTACCCTAACCAAGCAGCCTACACGAATTATCTCCACCAGCGTCACCATGACTGGAACACTGTTAGCCATTGATGCTCCTATTATTGGCTCAGGTGCAACCATCCCTAATACCAATATCTCAGATGACCAAGGCTTTTTCACTCAATGGAGTGAACTTGCTACGCAGAAAGGCTTAAAGGCGCTCTATCAAACAGAACACAACGCAGAAGCGGTTATTCGGGAAAACCCTGATCTTATACTCATCTCCGCAACCGGTGGTGATTCGGCCCTTAAGCTCTATGATCAATTAAAGGACATCGCACCGACAGCCGTCATTAATTACGGAGATAAAAGCTGGATGCAACTTGCCAAGGTCTTGGGCAACTTCATTGGTTTAGAAGACAATGTAAACACACTAATCGACACATTTAATCTGCAAATAGATCAGTTCAAAAAAGTAGCCATATTGCCTCCACAACCAACCACGCCACTGGTTTATTATCGAGACGGCACAGGGGGCAACATATGGACATCCGAATCGGCTCAGGGTCAACTTTTAACTCAGTTAGGATTCACCTTGTCAGCTATTCCAGATTCGGTGCGCGGCGATTTAAGCATGGGAAAACGCAACGACATAGTCATCGCCAGTGGTGAACGCTTCCCTGATGCGTTAACCGGAAATACGTTACTTTTGTTTGCTACGGAACCACCTCAAGAAGCAATGGTAAAAAACAATGCTTACCTTGCTGAAACGCCAGCCGTCCTTAATAACTCCATCTATGCAGTAGGAAATGATACATTCAGGCTCGACTATTTTAGCTCGAGTAACATGATTCAGCGTTTAACAAACTTATTTAAAAAAGACAGCAGTGTGCTGACTTCCAATCCTTAAAAATCAACCCAAGACGCACACCCCTAAGATGAATTTAGACAATTCTATTTCACCGTAGAGTGGGTGCCTTTAAATAAAAAGTCATTATTAAAGTTAACACTATGCTGCAGACACAACCTATTAATCCTATATTCCATCGCCAAGATGTAGGCTCTCATGACTGGTGGCTGGATATTAAGCAAGCAGGGACACCTTTAATCGTAAAGGTCGATGAGAATAAAAGTATTGTCTCCTTTATTTGGCAAGATCCTTGTGGAAAGTGTTCTGATATAGATTCCGTTTATATTGATCTCTATTCGAAAACGCCTCATCCCACACAGCAGCTGACAGGTTTCGCCCGCCTTGAAGGTAGTGATGTTTGGTTCTGGGAAACAGAACTTGAAAACGACTGGCTTGGTAGCTATTTTTTAATGCCAGCCACACACAGTCAACGTCCACCAAAACACAAAACCCGTCAAGAAATTCGCCAATGGTGGATTCAGTTAATGGGCCTTAGTGCGCAGTCTGACCCATTAAACGTATTACCTGCCCATAGTAATGGAAACGGAGTAACACTCTCTGCTATTTGTCTAAGTGAAGATAAAAAAGCCGCATTCAAATATTCAAATGTAGAAACACAAGGCATCCTAAAAGAATCCGTATGGAAAAGTGAGCGGCTCAATAATGAACGCCGAATTTGGCTCTACAGAACAAGTCGCAACACTCAAGAGTCACTGCCTGTCGTACTTTTATTCGATGGGCAGTATTGGGCAAATCACCTACCAATTTATGCAGAGCTAGACGCACTTACCTTATCTTGTCAGATTCCAGAAGCTCAATATATCTTAATCGATTCGATTAGCTCCTCTCATAGAAATATTGAGCTCGCTTGTAATGTCGATTTTTGGATCGCCATCCAGAAAGAATTACTCCCATGGGTGAGAACTCAATACTCTATTACGGATAAGCCTGAAAAAACGATCGTCGCAGGGCAAAGCCTCGGTGGCCTTTGCGCTATTTTCGGAGCTTTTCACTGGCCTGAATACTTTGCTACAGCCATCAGTCAATCGGGGTCATTTTGGTGGCCTGATGTCGACTCTCAACCAGGAGAAGGCGAGTTAATTCAAAAAATTTCAAACGCGGATTTAACCACCGCCCCGCTAAATATTGTGATGGAGGCAGGATGCTATGAGAAAGACATGCTAGAAGTCAGTCAAATAATGGCAAAAACGCTCAAAGAAAATGGACACCGTGTTCGATATCGAGAATTTAGAGGCGGCCATGACTGGTTATGTTGGCGCCAAGGTCTTATTCACAGCCTATTACAGGCACTTAATAGCTGATTTCTAATAACCATACACCGCGTCATAAGGACCAAGCAAACATGGACAATAACCAATACCTCAACCCATTCGACAATGAAGATCTATCATTCCTTGTGCTACTAAACCAACAAGGACAGTACAGCTTATGGCCAGAATTCGCTTCACTTCCGAAAGGCTGGACAATAATTCTGGGACCATTACCTAGAAGTGAATGCATAACCTACGTTGAACAGCATTGGAAAGCGATCAACCCATTTGATAATACAGCACCAGAAAGCCGATAAGGAACCCTATTATGCGATCTAAAAGACTCCCTCTTACCAATACACAACAAGGGATATGGCTGGCTGATCAGGTATCAGAAGACAAACACCTCTACACTATTTCGCACTGCTTAGAAATGAAAGGTAATATTCAAAGTGGATATTTAGAACAAGCCATCCGTTTAGCACTTGGTGAAGCCGATACAGTTCTCGCTCATTACGGAAATGGAAAACAAACACTTCTTGACCCGAAAGAAGCCAATAACATCCACATAGAAAAAATCGACTTAACGCAAAACAATGCAGGTCGCGAACAAGCGCTGGCAATCATGCAAGCAGACACAGAACAAGACCTTCCACTCTCCAATGACGGCCAAAAACCGCTGCAGAAACAGATATTAATTTCCATCACAGAGAATGGTCATAGTGTCTGGCTTTGGTATCAGCGCTACCATCATATTATGTTAGACGGATTCAGCTTCACCGCTCTCACCAAACGAGTCGCCGATATCTACAATCACTTGTTAAAAAAACAACCTATTTCCGATTCGCCTTTTATTTCAGTCACCCAGGTAATAGATGAAGAAAGTACATATCAGGAATCCGAAAGATATCAGAACGATAAAATATTCTGGACCGACTATTGCGTTGACATGCCATCCCCTGTCAGCCTTTCAAATACACCCACTATAAACGATCTAGGTAAATCAAGCTTAATACGCCATATCACGCCAATAACACCTCATCAACTAGAAAAGCTGAACGTACTGGCTGACTCAATTAACAGCAGCAGCGCTGAGCTATTAATGAGCCTTATAACCGCCTACCTCTTCCGAGTAACTGGTCAAACTAGCCAAGTCATTGGAATGCCTTTTATGAGGCGCTTAGGCTCTGTATCTGTGTCATCCGTTGCGCCCATGGTCAATGTGCTGCCGATGAAAATAGACTTAGAACCCCACATGCAATGGCATGACATCACACAAGCATTTAAGCGCTCTTTAAAAACGATTCGTCGCCACCAAAACTACAGCGCAGAACAAATTCAGCGAGACATAGGTAAGGTAGGGTCATCTGGGCTTTATAACACGCTCATCAACTACAAACAGTTTGACTACGAACTCAATTTCGCAGGAATTGCAGGCATTACCCATCATTTGGCCACAGGCCCTGTGGATGATTTTGAGTTCAGCATTATTGTCGAAAAAGAAAAAACCTATTTCGAGCTAAGAGCAAATGCTCGTAAATATAATCGTGCTGCTCTAGAGCAGCACGGCCTACGCCTTTTTACCATGCTAACAAATTGGCTGAAAGCTCCCGAAACTCCATTAGCCCAACTATCCATTCTACCTGAAGAGGAACGCAAAGCTCTTATCGAATGGGGAAAAGGGCGCCAATTCGAACCCGAAAACGTATCCAATATTTTAGACGTTTTTTGGCAACAAGTAGTAGACAAACCAGAAGCGACAGCGCTTGTCTGCCGCCACCCAGACGAAGACATTGAAACACGTTTTACGTTTCTCGAACTAGGTCAAGCTATCAACCGCTTAAGTCATTTTTTACTAGCACACCCTAGTCTTCAAAAGACCGAAGGCAAAACTGTCATTGCCTGCGCCATGCCTCGTAGCGCTCAATCTGTTATCGCGATGATGTCTATTCTAAACACAGGAGCAACCTACTTACCGCTGGATTTAGATTACCCAAAAGAACGCATGGAAATGATGTGTGAAGATACAGATCCCGTTTTGCTATTGACCCATTCCAGTGTCTCGCTAGGGTTAAATATGCCTGTAATTAACCTAGACGATGAATCATTTGTCTCGTTACTCGCCACCCATCCAGACACCCACATTACAGAAGCAGATAGACCAACGCCCAGCAAGGACGACATCGCCTATGTAATCTTCACCTCAGGTAGCACAGGTAGACCAAAGGGTGTGATGAACACCCACGCCGCCATGCTGAACCTGCTACTTTCTCACCAAGAATCAATTTACCGTCCAGCCCAGAAAGTGGTTCAAGAACGTCACCCAGGGCGCGCTCTACGAGCGGCGCACACCCATTCATTTTCTTTCGACTCTTCATGGTTGCAGATTTTCTGGCTGATTCAAGGAGAAGAACTCTATGTGTTTGATGAAGAAACACGACGCGACGCCTATGCCATTGTAGAAGAGGTTCATAAGATCAAAATTGATGCCATGGACTTGCCGCCGTCTCTGTTAGCGCAACTACTTAACAATGGTCTGATGGCAGATCAATCAGGCACATCAAACCATCAACCAAGCCTAATATTGATTGGTGGCGAAGCATGCCCAGCAGCACTTTGGCAGCAACTGAGAAGCTACCCAAAACTAAAATCTCATAATCTTTATGGGCCAACAGAATACACAGTAGATACTCTGCGTGCCGACCTAACACAGCATAATATGCCTATCATTGGTCGCCCTATTGCAAACACACAAACTTATATTTTAGATACTCAGTTACAGCTTGCTCCCATCGGCGTCTTAGGTGAACTTTATATATCAGGCGCAGGCTTAGCCCACGGCTATTTGGCTCGAGCGGAACTCAGTGCTAGCCGTTTTATTGCTGACCCTTTTAGCGATCAAGCCGGCACCCGCATGTATCGAACCGGCGACATCGTACGCTGGAATCAAGAAGGCTACGTAGAGTTTATGGGGCGTGGAGACGATCAGGTTAAAATCCGTGGCTACCGAGTTGAAATAGGCGAAGTAGAGAATGCTCTCTCAAAATTAGAGCATGTCGAAAGCGCCATTGTCATTGCTGAAGCGCTAAATAACAGCCACAGACTAATTGGCTATTGCGTGATACCAGGCTTATCAACAGAACAACAGCAAGACCACGGACAAATATTATTAGCAGAATTACGCAATAATCTACCTGATTACATGGTGCCATCCAGCCTTTGCGTCATGTCATCTTTTCCGCGTAATGTCAGCGGTAAAGTAGACAAAAAAGCCCTACCTAAAATAGACGTTCAAACTTCACTAGAGGCCAAGGCCTTACCTGAAAATGAAGATGAAATACGGCTCTGTGATTGTTTTTCAAAGGTATTAAAAATAGACAAAATTGGCACGACGGACGATTTTTTTGTTCTCGGTGGCGACAGTATTAGCGCCATTATGCTTTGCACAGAACTACGAAATACAGGCTATACATTGCGTCCGAGCCAAGTTTTCAAACTACGCACTCCCCGACAAATTGCCATCGAAATTACACCTATTTCAGACACATCGTCATCCGATAACATCAAGAAATGGGCGCTCTCACAAGATCAGCTAAGTACACTATCATTACATTATGAACCGATTGGCGACATTGCACCGTTACTGCCATTACAAAAAGGCATGCTATTTGAAACCATGATGGATTCGGCTTCCGGTAATTACAACGCATATACGCGCCTAAACTTTACTGGTGAAATGGACCTCTCCACTTTACAGGATGCACTAAATGCCCTGCTAGTCCGCTACCCTCAATTAGCCGGTGCTTTTGATAGCGAACACTTAGCAGAACCTGTATTCATCATTCCCGATACTCAACAACAAACATGGCAATGGCCGCTGAGTACGCATGATATCAGCTTTTATCCTGACGATAAAAAATCAGCTGCATTAGAAGAGCTAGAACAAACATTGTTAAAAACACAACACAAGACAGATACATTCTGCAGTATGATCCACGCCGCTTATGTGGATTTAGGAAAAGATGAAACAACAGGAAAACCTAAATCGGCACTTATCCTAATTGTCCATCATCTTATTATCGATGGTTGGTCTACGCCCCTTTTATTACGCAGCCTACTTGATGCCTACCAGCAACAAACTAACTCTCTTAGCCCTATCCCCAATAGTTACACCGAGGTAATCAAGCAACTATACAATCGTGATCAACAGACGAGTTTAAAAAAATGGCAGGAAGTCATGCATCAAGCACAACCTTGCCTGCTATTTGAGCAGCGCCAAGATGAAGTCAACGAATTTAAACTCTCTTTAAATCACACCACAAGCAAACAATTAATGTCTCAACTTAAAGAGCGTGGTGTGACCTTAAATGTCTTCATGCAAGCACTTTGGGCCCAAGCCTTAAACCTATTATCCGGTAAAGAAGATATCATTTTTGGTTCGCCCGTCTCTGGACGAAGCAGCAATATCCTCGGTATTGAAGACCAAGTTGGCTTATTTCTAAATACACTGCCAATTCGCGTGGCACTAAATTCCACTTCGTCGCTCTGGGAACAGTTACCGATCATGCAAAAGCGTCATATCGAACTCTTAGAACATGACGCCATTGGTCTTGCTGAAATACAAAACATCGCGGGTAATCAAACCTTGTTTGATACTTTATTAGTGGTAGAAAACTACCCGGACAGCGAATATCTAGACACACAATTACAAGGTAAAGACGGCAATCCACTAGCAGTTAGCGACATTCATAACCGCGGCTACAGTCACTATCCATTGGCTTTATTAGTATTACCCGGTGAAGAAATTACTTTCCTTATCGAAAACCGTGGTGCATTAACGCATTTTGAAGTGGAAGCCTTAGCACATAGATTGCAGCAAACTATTGAAATCTGTCTTAAAGACCCTCGACGACCACTGTGCCGATACGAAAGTCTTAGCTCTCAGGAAGTTCGCTTCATTACCCGTATTAACGATACGAAGCAATCTGTTCCTGAATTAACCTTACAATCGGCATTAGCAATACAAGCACAAACTACGCCGGAGGCTCTCTGCCTTTCAGATCAACAACATCAGTTGAATTATCAAGAAGCTCGATATCAAGTGCAAGTCCTGGCATCAAAGCTGCGCAATGAAGGTGTTACTGAAGGTCACATTGTTGCCGTCGCCTTACCAAGAAGCTGTCACTTAAGCTTGGCCATTTGGGCCATTATTGAAGTGGGGGCGGCCTATTTACCTTTAGACCTTGGTTATCCTGATGATCGCCTCGCCTACATGCTCGACGATGCCTCACCTGTATTGTTAGTCACCCAGAGCTCTCAAAAAAACCGTTTTCTTAACATAAATACAAACACAAAACGCCTTGCCTTTGATGAGCTATTTGACCAGTCTTACGATAAAAACTCGGCACATCAATACAAAAACACCAAGCCAATAGCGGCCAGCGCGATTACAGGTGAACATCCTGCTTATTTAATTTATACGTCAGGTACCACAGGTCGTCCAAAGGGCGTATTGGTTTCCCATAAAGCAATAATCAACCGTATTTTATGGATGCAGCATGAATACCACCTCACCCCTGACGACGTCGTCTTACAAAAAACGCCCTGCAGTTTCGACGTTTCTGTTTGGGAGTTTTTTTGGGCGCCAATGGTTGGTGCATCTTTAGTCATGGCGGCCCCTGAAGCTCACCGCGATCCAGAACTACTCATGCAAACCATCGACCAATATGCTATCAGCACCTTGCATTTTGTTCCTTCTATGCTCGCTATTTTTACGGCAAGCATGCAAAGCAAGGACGATAATTCGCCTACTTGCAAATCACTTAAACAGGTATTCTGCAGCGGTGAAGCATTGCTAAAAACACAAGCCATTGCTTTCAAAGACTGCTCTAACGCTCAACTGCATAACCTTTATGGGCCAACCGAAGCCGCTGTTGATGTGACTTATAAACCCGCTTTTGAGGATTTGTCTTCACATGGCCAAGGCGTCGCGATTGGAAAACCCGTGTGGAACACAGAACTAAGGGTGCTAGATCAGTACTTACGGCCCGTCCCTATTGGTGCAACAGGAGAGCTTTATTTATGCGGTACTCAGTTAGCTATTGGCTATTTAGATCGCCCAGAACTCAATTGTGTTCGGTTTGTCGCTGACCCTTTTGGACAAGCCGGAGACAGAATGTACCGTACAGGCGATATCGTCCGCTGGTTAGAAAACGGGGATATTGAGTATTTAGGCAGAGCGGACAATCAAATCAAAATCCGTGGCCAACGCATTGAACTAGGAGAAATTGAAACGCTTCTTCTACAACAAAATACAATCGAACAAGCGGTCGTCGTAGCCCGTACATTGAATAATGAAACCGCCAACAATACGGGACAAGATAATCGCCAGTTAGTGGCCTATCTCACATTAAATGCTTCAACAAACTATGATGAATCAGCAGTTAAACTTGCGCTCTCCGAAGAACTACCAAGTCATATGCTGCCTGTCGCTTATGTCATATTGGACAGCCTACCACTCAGTGCCAATGGCAAACTTGACCGAAATGCACTTCCAGAACCCAACATAGCAAAAAACACGCTCACGTCCAACGTGTCTAGAGCACCATCGATCGGACTAGAAAGTCAGCTGGCACGCCTGTTTACAACGCTTTTAGGAATAGAAAACATCAAAGCTGAAGATGATTTCTTTGCACTAGGAGGTCACTCTTTACTCGCCATGAGGCTAGCTGCGGATATACGTAGAGAAGTGAAACGACCTATTACAGTAGGACAAATAATGGTTACCTCTACGGTTGCCAAACTCGCCCGACTCTTAAGCAAAGACACAGAGCAACATAGCCGCGAAAAGCTGGAAGCCATGATGGATGGCAGCAATGCAATGACTGCCAGTAACGCAAATGGCTTTGACCATTTGATTTACCTTCGTGAAGGGCAAGGTGAACCACTGTTTTGCTTCTATCCTGGATCTGGCTTTGCTTGGCAATACAGTGTGTTATCCCGCTATTTAAAAGGTGAACACCCTATTATTGGCTTACAATCTCCCAGACCCAACGGTTTAATCGCCAGTAGCGCAACGATGGAAGAACTAATCGACCAACAACTTCATGTCATTCGTCAAGAACAAGCACACGGTCCCTATTATTTATTGGGCTATTCCCTCGGAGGAACCGTTGCTTATGGCGTCGCAGCTAAGCTTAGAGAAATAGGGGAAGACGTTAACTTCCTCGGTCTATTAGATACTTATCCAGCCGAAGTTCATGATTGGAATGACCCGCAAGGAGAAGAGGCTGCTATGGGCGCGGAGCGAGAACAAACACAACTTCTAAGCACGGCAATAACAGATGAAGATGGCGACCCTGGTGAAATGGCACTTTTTGTAAAACAAGAACAAGATAAGATGCTTGAGCAAATTTTTGCCAACTATAAAGATGCGGTTCGCTTACTGAAAAAAACCACCACTCCTAACTATGATGCAAAAGTTGATGTCTTTATTGCACAGCAATCTCTTCCGGATTACATCAACCCGGCCATCAATTGGCCACCTTATGCAAGTCAAGTGTGTTTTCACCCTTTAGCTCATTGCAGCCATGAAGACATTCTATCCCCAGAACATTTAAAAACATTAGGACCATTGCTAGATCAACTTATTCATGATGCAAAACAAAATACATTATTAAGTTTAAAAGACCGTTCTGACACATCATCAGAACTGGCTTAACCATTTCAAAAAGAGAGTGAAACGTGAGCGATACCAAGAAAAAATCAATGTTTGTGGATTTCAGTTTATTAGCGACCCACAGGAATTTTCGCAATATATTTATTGCCCGTACCATTTCTATACTAGGTTTAGGCATGCTTTCCGTGTCCATACCTGTACAGGTGTATTCTTTAACCAACGACAGCTTGCATGTAGGCATCGTCATGGCACTAGAAGGAATAGGTCTATTTATTGGCCTACTTCTAGGCGGTGTTTTAGCCGACATGTATGAACGTAAGCGCATAATCCTTTTTGCGCGTACAATTTGTGGGTTAGGTTTTCTCGCTATGGCCGTCAATGCATGGTTACCAGAACCTTCTTTATGGGCCATCTATGTTCTATCAATTTGGGACGGCTTCTTTGGTGCATTAGGCGTCACGGCATTAATGGCGTGCATGCCTTTTATTGTTGGCAGAGAAAATCTCATGCAAGCTCGCGCAATCAGTATGGTAAGTGTTCGTTTAGCAACGGTCATTTCACCCGCTATTGGTGGCATTATTATTGCTGTTTCTGATGTGGCTTGGAACTATATGATTGCTGCTGTGGGTACAGGCATAACTCTTATGGCTCTTCTATCTTTACCAACAATGCGACCCAAAGAAGTAAAAAGTCACAATCCACTCAAATCATTATGGGACGGCTTTACATATCTATGCACCAATAAAATTGTTGCCAGCGTGGTAATAATAGGAACCTTAGTCACCTTAACAACAGCGATACGAGTATTGTTTCCTGCCTTAGCCGACACAGTGTATGGTGGAGGCGCTTGGACAGTTGGCTTGATGTATTCTGCCGTTCCATTGGGTGCAACGATGGGAGCTATTATTAGTGGCTGGACAAATCATATAGAAAAACCCGGTTTAGTAATGATGCTTACCAGCCTTGCTGCTTTTCTCTGCTTAATGGGGATTGGTAGTACAACCTATTTTCCTCTTGCCCTTATTCTTTTGGCTCTTTTTGGCTACCTAGTATCTATCGCATCCCTGTTACAATACAGTTTTGTTCAAGGGCATACACCCGACCACTATTTAGGTCGTATTAATGGCATATGGACAGCTCAAGACGCTTCTGGAGATTCAATTGGAACACTTTCCATTGGCGCTTTAGGGAAACTACTTTCATCATTGGGTAGTATCTTTGCTTTCGGTGCCGTGTCGATGGGAATTGGTCTCATCATGTTAGCTAGCTTAAAAACATTAAGAAGCAGCCCACTCAATGATCCTGAATTAGTAGAAGAAAACTAAACACGTCTAAATACTTACCCTTTTGTATAAGCCTCCTTTTTAGGAGGCTTATACTGCTGATAAAGTCTTCGCCTTCGTGCGAGGACTTTTTATAATAGCCTTATGCTAAAAGAACGCCCCAAACCCAATCGACTCTAGAGTTTGTCTCCATTGACGAGCTCGTTCCAAGTGATCATCTTCTTCGTAAGATTGATCGAACCATCGACTTTTCATTCTTACATGATCTTGTTAAGGATTTTTATTGCGCGGATAACGGTCGTCCTGCTCTAGATCCTACTCTCATGTTTAAGCTGCTATTTATTGGCTACCTTTTTGGTATTCGTAGTGAACATCAGTTAATTCGAGAGTTTCAAGTTAATGTCGCTTATCGCTGGTTCCTAGGCTTAGGCCTAACAAACAAAGTGCCTGATGCCTCAACATTAAGTGCTAATCGTACTCCAAGCAATGAAACGCAAGTTAGTCGGTGGGCATACCTTCTACACAGATTCCACTCATCTAAAGGCCAATGCCAACAAGAAGTATTTTGAGAAAGTTCATATTGAACAGTCTCGTCAGGCGTACATGGATGAACTAGATCAGGCTATTGAGGAGGATCGACTCGCTCACAGAAAAAAGTCACTTCCACCTGATAAAACTCAGTTGGACACACGAGAAATTAAACAGAGTACAACCGACCCTGACAGTGGTTACATGGTACGTGATACCAAGCCGAAAGGGTTCTTTTATCTAGCTCATCGAACGGTAGACAGTCGCTGCAACATCATTACGGATGTTCATGTTACCGCAGGCAATGTCCATGACGCCGTTCCCTATTTAGAAAGACTGGATCGAATCAAGAATCGATTTAACTTCGTTATTACGTCAGTTGGTGTGGATGCAGGGTATTTTACCTCGGTAGTTTGTCATGGATTAGAAGCCCGAAATATCTATGCAGTGATGGGCTATCGTCGTCCAAATCATAGAAAGGCTTCTTCTATAAACGCGAGTACAAATACGATGCAAAACATTTACCTCTACCCACAAGGCGAACCGCTCACTTACAAAACCACGTCAGAGAAGGTTATCGTCATTACGGCTCAAACGGACTGATCTGCCAAGCCTGTCCCGAGAGGCATCGCTGTACAACCAACAAAAAATCGGTGAATACCATCACACGCCATGTTTGGGAGGATAGCAAAGAGCGTATTAATGCCCACCGCTTAACGCCAGCAGGCAAGGCTATCTATGCAAGGCGAAAAGAGACGGTCGAAAGAAGTTTTACCGATGCAAAAGAGCTGCATGGTTATCACTACGCACGTTTTAGGGGAAAAGATATGATCGCCTCTCAATGTCTACTAACTGCAGCAGCCCAAAATATGAAGAAGATCACCTTGATGCTGAGCTAGAAGCTTTTATCTGTTCAAAAAATGACTGATTCGATAATCAGAGCCTCAATAAAGACTCTCAGAGAGTACCCAGTCACTAATGAGGTATATTAAGTTATTTGGAAAGAAATACAGGAAAACATTCAGAAAAATAAAACCCCTGTTAAAAAAAATGGGGTTTATCAGTAACCTGATCTCCTTATTAGAAGGCTTTTCTTTGCCTTAATGCAATGCATTAACTGCCCCTCCCAGACATACGTCAATAACAAAGCAAAAGAAAGAGCATAAACTAAACTATTAAATGACAATACCTGACGAACACTGCAAACAGAGCACTAATAAGCAAGCAAAAAAAAGCACGCATATAAGGGGGTATGCGTGCTTCTCTTAGTTATTTAGAAAGACTAGAAGTTGTATGCTGCGCTTACAAAGTAGTTACGACCTAATTCATAAGTGGTATAGCCTGTATCTTCTTCATCTAAGCGAACATCACCTATATTTTTAATGCCCGCACGAAGAACTAAATTATCAGTTACATCAGCCACTAGCCCAATATCAGTACGGTAATAAGAAGGCAATGTACTATAAACATCACCAACACCACTTACCCAACTTGAATATTGCATCCCAGCGATGTAGTTAACTGAAACATAAGTAGCTAAAATTTCTGTCGCCTGGTAATCCAATGACAAGCTAGCCTGATGCTCAGGGCGACCTGTCAACGTGGTTTTGACACCATCAGAATCTTCCGCTTCTGTATCTAAATACGTGTAATTGACCTTTAATAGTAAATCATCTGTTAATGGCGATGATGCACTCAGCTCAAAACCCTGTGTCATGGCTGTAGCCACGTTAATCCATTTCGCAGAATTGGCATTTCCACTACTATCATAGCCAACTTCACGTTCAATCAAATTATCAATGTCATTTCGAAAGACCGCTGCCGTAGCATTAAAGGCCCTAGTATGGTAATCCACGCCAAACTCATAACTAATGCTGGTTTCTGCTTCTAAGTCAGGATTACCAGATAAGGTACAAGCTCCTCCACAGCTTACAGTCCGATATTCCTCACTTAGTTTGCTCACTTCTGGCGCCTTAAAGGCCTTGGTAACCCCACCTTTTAGTGTCAGTGAATTCGTTGCGTTATATACAAGATAAGCCTTTGGAGAAAAATTGTTTCCGTAGATTTCATGATTATCGACACGTCCACCTAAAGTGAAAACAAGCTTGTCTGTTAATGCCATTTCATCCTGCGCAAATACACCGTACTGATCAACATTGTACTCACCAGTATCCAGCAAAGTGTAGCTATTCTTTAATTGCTCATTCTGGTAATCCACACCTGCCATCAATGCATGCATGCCAATTACTTTATTTGCATAGCCTTTTGCATAGGTATTGTTTGCCTCCAACCCAGAGTGAGCTTCCGGCTCATCATATTGCGAGTTGTAATCGTAAATATCACTTTCTTCACGCTTTATATAAGCTGTGGTATCCCCCCAGTCCCATTTCCCTTTGTGAGTAATAGCCAAATCGGTACGAGTAATTTCTTGCTCGCGAGTCGCTCCACTTGAATTAAAAATCTGGTAAGGACGTTCATCATGGTTATAACCGAAATCCACATCGACTTCTTGGTTCTCTGCTGCCTGCCACGTTAATGTAGAGGATAAATTCTGGGCATTTTTCTTTTCACGCAACGGAGAAATATCTTCATCATTAGCAAACCAGGCTTTCTGCCTTAGATCTTCAACACTAACAGACAAGGCCACTTTATCTGTTATCGCCCCCATTCCAGTAACACCAACACGATATTGGTCGCCACCTTCACCGGACTCAATTTTACGCATTTCCGCACTTGCCGTACCCGTCCATCCTGCATCAGGTTGTGGCTTTTTGGTGATAATATTCACAACACCACCAATGGCATCCGCACCATACAATACAGACATAGGGCCACGAATAATTTCAACTCGTTCGATAGAGTTTAAGGAAACACTATTCAAATCTGTATCGCTGCCTTTATCAAAAGCGGTTCCTGCTGATACTCGCTTACCATTAACCAATAAAACAGTGTAATCGCCATCTAAACCACGAATCTGAATTTCATCTCGCCCTGTGGAGTCACTAAAGTTATTTACCCCAACAGTTTCTCGAAGCAAATCAGCCACACTGCTCACTGTGGATTTAGCAATATCATCTTTCGTCACCACTGTGGCAAATGCGGGAATATCTTCAATTTTTTTTGCAGCCATTGTAGCTGTCACAACGAGAGTATCTAGCTGTTCTGCATCTTCGGTCAGCGTAATGTCGTCACCAGCTGCAAAACTGACTATTGGCATAGCTGCCAGCATACCAACAATGAGTTTTTTCTTAGCAAACATAAAGCGGTATCACTCCTAAAAATGTAAGTAATTATTAAACAATATGGATCTTATTGCGAATCGTTTTCATTATCAATACAATTATCATAATTATTTCACCCGAAAGGAAATTAAAAAACATGTCTATCTCTAATTTCTCCTCAACCCGTTTACCAAGCCGCCTATCTAGCGTTGCTATGGCCGTTATCAGTATCAATGCTGCATGTATCTCAGCAAGTACATTTGCAGAAGAAACAACAGCCCTACCCGCTTTAGTGGTGACGGGTGAAAAAATGGATAAAAATATCAAGGACACAACCACTGCAGTTACCATTATTAACGGTGAAGACGTAGCAAAAGGCGATGCAAAAACGGTCAACGATGTAGTAACAAAAGCACCAAACGTAGTCTCAGCGGCATTTGGAACTGTGAATATTCGCGGGATTAACGGCAGTGGCGCAACAACTGGCTATTACGCAACGGTAAGCGGCAGTAGGCAGCGAATAAATACATCCGTAGACGGTGTAGCTGATGCATTTACAGGCTATAACTTTAGTGGATCTGGTGTTTGGGATATTGAACAAGTAGAAGTACTTCGTGGCCCGCAATCAACCACTCAAGGTGAAAACTCGATTGGTGGTGCAATCTCGGTAAAAACCAACGACCCAACCTTTAACCCTGAAGCTGCTGTACGCCTTGGTTTAGAAACCTATAAAAATGGTAATGTAATGAAAAATTTGGCCGTTATGACTTCAGGCCCAATAACAGAAGACTTGGCTTATCGCATTGCCGCTGATGGCACAGACGGAAAAGGCTATCTCAGTTACGATGGTGAGACGAATGATGTTCCTGTAGACCCAGAAGAATCAAGCAATCTGAATTTACGAGGTAAATTGCTATGGAAAGCAACAGACGATTTAACTGTCAAAGTAACAGCAAATCATCGCAAAGCGGATGGCAGCTATTTGAATTGGGCAAACTGGAGTAATGGCACAGGCTATGAAGACGAGACCTTCACGTTAAGCGCTGCGAATTATAACAATACTCGAATACAAGATTCTGAAGTAAACAACCTGTCCACTGAAATTAACTATGTTTTAAGTAACGACTTAACCAGTGTCACAACTCTATCCAGCAATAGTCAAACAAACCGATTTGATCAATACCCACAAGAAGAAACCTACACTTTCGAAGACAAAACAAAAACACTAGAAAGCCGCCTGCTCTATACACCCAAGGATTCAGAGCTCAATGGCTTCGTTGGTATCATGGTCGCAGACAGAGATAACACACTAGATAATGTGAATACTCAAGGCAAAACTGAAGAAACTCGTATAGGTGTATTTGCAGAAGGTGACTATGCTCTAACAGAAAAGTTAACTCTAATTGCAGGTGGCCGTTTTCAATACGAAGACCAAAGTCGCTACTACTCAAACTATGGTACAGTTAATATTGATAAAGACATAACTGATCAATTTTTCTTGCCAAAACTAGGTGCCACCCTTGCAGCAACAGACCAAACCACTGTAGGCTTCTCAGTTCGCAAAGGTTATAACTCTGGTGGAATCGGATACGATGATGGTTATCGTTCAGGGCAAGGCCAAGTTCAAGCCGCTGAAACCTACAACTTTGATGCAGAAACCGTTTATGCATATGAGCTTAGTTCAAAAACTTCACTAGATAACGGAACTACGTTAAATGCCGCCGTATTCTACAATAGCTATAGTGATTACCAAGCATTAGCCGATAGCCGTATCAGCAATGTTACCAAGGCACATACAATGGGTATTGAACTTGAAGCCACACAATGGCTAACCGAAAACCTAGAAATTCGACAATCAATTGGCTTCATTAAATCAAAAATTGATGAGAATGATAATTACGAGGGCAATGAACTATCTAATGCACCTGAATGGAATGCTTCGGTTGGCTTCACACAGTACATAAGTGACAGTCTAACGATTGGTGCAGATGCCACTTATGTGGGAGAATATTACTCAGACTTGGACAATACAGCTGATTACAAAGTTGGAAACTACACGCTATTGGACACTAATATAGATTATGAAATGGGCAACCTTCTCATCAGTGGTTATATCAAAAACCTAACGGATGAAGATATCGTCTATGTAATCAATAGTGGTTCACGAGCCTCTGTCGGCCAATCCCGCACTATCGGCTTAAGCGCTACGTACAAGATATAGTGTTTATTTAGTCAAATAAAAAGGGGGAATCAGAAATGATTCGCCCTTTTAAATATCAATTTTTATCAATAAAAAGCCCAAGTTAATAGATGCCCTTCTTGCTCTTTATAACCCCTACGCAAAACAAAACTAAGCGACACTTTCTGACTTAACTGCCGCTTTACTTGAAACTCAAAATACTCACCTCCTTCACAAGACGTCAACTCAACATCCAGAAAGTCAAAAAACTCGCCTACCAAAGGGTAAAGTGATTTATAAACACTTTCTTTTAAAGAAAAGAGAGTCAAGGTCAACAACTCCTTTTTCACTCCCGCAATTAATAATATTTCAAACTCACGCTGTGATCCTATTGAATCAGTTACATCTAGCATTTCGGCATTACTAAAGGCTTCCAAATCTATGCCGATATACTGAATCCCTATTTGCGAAGGGCGAAACAAGACAGCAATCGCCTGATTATCCGTATGGGAAATACTGCCGGTATATCCATTTGGCCAAACCGGTGCACCATCTTCAGCTTTTGCGATATCTACTACAGACACACTCAAACAATTTTGTGCATGCTTAACCGCAAGCCGCCCTGCCAAAAAGGTTTCTTTACGCTTCGTTCGCCAATTGCTATAGCCTGACGGTTTTGCAACACTGGCTTCATAGTGTGTCGCAACCAAAGACTCTTCTTTAAAAACAAAATGACTCACATGCAAAACATGAGAACCAAATAACTGTATTTTCGTTTGGAAATAGCAATTCACTTTAACGTCCATATAAAAAAGCTCGATATGAAAATCATACCGAGCAAATTTTCCTTAAAAAACAAGAAAACACTTGATTCATCTTATAACAAACTTACTAAGCGTTTAACGTAGCTCCACCGTCTGCAACAATATCCTGCATAGTAATATGATTCGACATATCGGAAGCAAAAAATAATACCACTTGGGCGATATCGCTCGGCTGAGCAATTTTACCTAATGGAATACCCAATTTATATTGCTCGGGAAAACCTTTGATCGTATTTTGCTCAGCGTCATCACTTGTCCACAACATTCGCTGCATGGGCGTGTCGGTAGAGCCAGGACAGACTAAATTACAACGGACGCCATAAGGTGCTAATTCTAGCCCTGCCGTATGGCTCAACGCTGATAAAGCTGCCTTAGAAGCGCAGTAAGCCGCCATATTTTGCCTCGGCACTTTGGCTGCATTTGAGCTAATAGTGACAATTGCACCACTCTTCTGGCGTTTTAAAGTAGGAGCTGTATGCTTAATCATTAAAAACGCACCGCCCGCATTGACGTTAAAACAGCGTTTGAAATCATCAAAGCTTGTCTCTTCTAGGCTTCCCAAATGCAATATTCCCGCACCATTCACCAATACATCTAATCGTGGAGAATCACTCAATAACCCTGGCACAACACGAGAAATAGCTTCTTCATTACTAATATCTATAGTCACACAATCAAAATCATAACACTCACCATCAAACAATAAATCAAAGCCAACAACCTTGGCGCCAAGAGAAGTAAATTGATTAGCAACCTCCAACCCAATACCGCTTCCAGCACCCGTTACCCAGACAGTTTTACCTGAAAAATTGAGTGGATTAATCATGCAGCTAGCGCCCTCTTGTTTTGGATCAGCTCCCACCAACCATTCAGTGTTGCGGCACTGGCAAGCTCTTGAAAAGAAACCTCAATTCCCTGAGCTTTCCATTTAGTGACCAATGACATGATTTGAATCGAATCAAGGCCATAATCTACAAGCTCTTCATCGGCATCAAATTCCTGGATATCTTCATCATCTAGGAAAGCAAAAACTTGTGCTTTTAACTGCTCATAGCGAAAATCTGTATCAACGATATCGGTTGCAATCAACACCTCTTTTGTTGAAATCACTCGACCTGTTCTTCCACCTGTAAAGGTGAGCGCTTGTCGATGCTCCTCTTCACTAAAATCCGCCAAGGCATCACCTATCACGAAAGGCTGAATATCACGCATAAACGCATCAGCGGCCGTAATCATGCAGCCAATGTGCGCATAAACACCACCAATCAATAACTGGTCACGTCCCCAGCTCTGCATCAGCTCTTGAAGATTAGAACGATGAAATGCGCTATAACGCCACTTCACCAAAACCGTATCTTTTTCGTCTGGAGCCAATTCTTCGACAACCTGTTGCAACTCAGGAAAATCATTTAGCCCACTTCCCCACATATCATTAAGCAAAGCTCTGTCTTCAGGCTTTTGATCATTAGGTTGTGCGGTGTAAACAACCGGGATGTCATTCGCTCGACAATAGGCTTTTATCGCTGCCAAATTTTGTTTAAGTATTTTAATTAACTCGGAATCCGTATCATAGAAACGTAAAAAATACGCTTGCATATCATGAATTAAAAACACTGCTCGATTTGGCTCTAACACCCAATTTACTTTTTGATTAGGAAAAGTATCAGATGCTGGCATGGAATAAGAAGGTATCGTAGGAATGCTCATAATGGTCCTTTTTTACAGTGTTTTATCGAGTTGAGAAGTGAGTTGTAAACGTTGGCGTATCACCTCGCGTAATGCGACTTTGTTCGGCTTGCCAACGGGCGTTAGGGGAAGAGAGTCAATAAACTCAAACCTATCAGGCACTTTATAATCCGCCACGCCGAGCCCTCTTAGATATTTACGTAACGAGAGACTTTTCATGCCGTGACTGGCGATTTTCGGGACAATAAAAGCACAGCTCTTTTCTCCCATCATGCTGTCCGGCATAGAGACAAGCGCACTGTGCATAATCTGCTCATGCCTCAATAAAAGGTTTTCTATTTCTTCCGCAGCAATTTTTTCACCACCACGATTAATTTGATCTTTATCACGTCCGACTACAGTCAAATAACCCTTATCGTTACGGCAAACCAAATCCCCTGAATGATAAAACCCTTCCTCATCAAACACCTTGGCATTATGTTCTGGCGACTTGTAATAACCACGAATGGTATAAGGACCTCGTGTCGCTAATTCACCAACCTCACCTACTGACGCTTCTTCGCCAGCTTCATTGATGATTCTTACCTCATCAAGTGAACACATGGGGCGGCCTTGCGTCGTCACTATTGTTTCGAGGTCATCATCTAATCTGGTATAGTTCACCAAACCTTCAGCCATACCAAGAATCTGTTGCAACTGACAGCCCAATATTTCCGGCACTTGTCGAGCAAGGCTTTCACTCAGTTTTGCACCACCAACCTGCATTAGCTGCAAAGAAGATAAAGACGCATTATTGGACGGTGCCGCTTGTAACCACAGAGCCAAAGCAGGAGGAACCAAAGCGGCAACAGTCACTTGATGGCGTTCGATTAATTCGAAACACGTATTCGCATCAGGACTTGGTGACATAACAACGCACCCACCAACATGAAAAACACCAAAGGCACCAGGAGAACTCAGAGGAAAATTATGAGCACAAGGTAACGCACACAGATACTGTGTAGTGGCCGTAAAGTGGCAGATTTCAGTACTACGACGCACACTAAAAAAGTAATCGTTGTGGGTTCTTGGGATTAGCTTTGGCGTACCTGTACTGCCACCAGAAAGCTGAAAGAATGCCACCTCATCGGCCTTACTTGGCACAGCTGTTAATAAAGTACTTGTCGATGAAGCCAGTACATTTTCAAGTGTCTCAGCCCATTCTGATTTACCAATAATCAAAGCGTGCTGTAACTCTTTTGACAATGCTCTCAACGTATTGAAAAAAGCACCATCATGAAACAAGACGTGCTCATCACTGGCAATAATAATTTTAGGCTCGATTTGGCTGGCGTAAGCGGTCAACTCAATTTTGTTATGGCTAAACAATGCGTTAACAGGAGCAACACCAAGACGCATAAGCGCAAAAAACACCACATAAAACTCAGCAATATTAGGAAGCTGGACCAATGCGGTATCTCCAGTTCGCAAACCAAGCCCCTGAAAATAAACAGCTAATCGCCTAGATTGAGAACACAAATCTTGATAACTCAACGACCTTTCACCACAAATAACAGCGACATTTTCTTGTGGTGCGTTATCAATTAGATCCAGTAATGGCCGATCAGTCCAATACCCCTTTTCTCGATATTTCTTGGCAAACGATTCTGGCCAAGGCGTAAAAGCAATACTCATATCACATCTTCCTTTATTCCAAATGCATTCAGCATGGTGCGCATTTTTGCGCTGGTTTCTAACCACTCACTTTCTGGATTTGAATCAGGCACTACACCAGCTCCAGCGAATAAGGTCACCTTATTACCTGACACTTCGGCACAACGTATAGCAATAGCCCACTCCCCATCACCTTTCGAATCACACCAGCCGACCAAACCGCTAAAGAATCCACGTTGATGAGGCTCAAGTGCTGCAATATGATGCTGCGCGGAGACTGTTGGCGTGCCACACATAGCAGGCGTTGGGTGTATTTGTTTAATAAGATCAAACACGGAAGGAGGATTTATTGCTGGAAGCCTTGCTTCAATGTCCGTTGATAAATGCCACATTGTTGGTGTCGCGATTACACTGGGCTCCTCTTGTGTTTTAAGGCTTTCTACAACAGGCAACAGAGCAGCCCGAATGGCATCTACAACAAGGCGGTGCTCGTATTGATCTTTCGCTGAATTTGCAAGAGTTTTTGCTGCTTGTCGATCTGCATCGGCGTTCTTCAAACGTTTTGCTGATCCAGCCAATGGATTTGAGAATATCTTATTACCCTGCTTCCTAATAAGTAATTCAGGGCTAGCACCAATTAAAACACTATTTTCGAGCGGTACACTAAAGTGATAAGCACTTGGATTTTGCGCCATTATATTGGCCAATAAGCGTGGCACATCAACACTTTTGTCTAAGGTTAACTTCAGTATTTTGGATAAAACAACTTTCTTCAAAAGGCTATTTTCAAAGATAGATAGCGCCTGCTCTATCATGTCTAAAAAATCTACATGATTTGGAACAAAGCTTTGCTCACTTGCATGATGAATAAAATCCTTATCGATAAATGGAGACAAGTTATGATCCAGAGGCTTAACTCTTTCATACCACTCAGGCACCACCAGTTGAGCCGGCTGATTCATATCAAATGGAATAGCTCCTACTAGAATGGGATTACATTTGCCTTGAGCCTGCTCTTTTTTAAATACAGCTTGAACCTCTTGGCGGAAAGAATTACTCAGCAGTGGGACAGCAATGCGTTGGCGAATTCCGTTTGTACGCACAAGACTGGAATTAGAATTGAATAAAAAAACATCATCTTGTGACTGATGAGGCACTAAGATATCGGGATGTTCAGGGAAGGTAACGTCCATAAAATCTCCTGTAATGATAACCATTATCAAAAGATAATATAAACTTAATGATAACCATTTTCAATTAAAACCAAAATAATCACTTGTAAATTATCTGTAAGCGTACTATTAAAAGTAGAGAGCATTTTAAAATTAATAGGTAATTCACCACTTATACAGAGCATAAAAAAAGCGAAAAATCATCCTCAGTAAAGAGTACTTTATGAATCAGCTTCTTAAATTTATACTGATGTTAGGGATGTTTTCCTTGGTTGGGCCAACCCAAGCGAGAATGACCGTGATCAATGACGTTTTAGGCCGCAAGGTAGAAGTGGACTTGCCTGCACAAAGAGTGGTTCTAGGTATATACGCTGAAGATTATATGGCTATCGGCACAGAAAGTGCTTTTGATAAAGTAGTAGGCATTTCACGCGATACATGGGAAATCTGGCGTCCTGAAAACTGGAAGCTTTACACCAACTACCGCCCTTCGTTGAAAGATATTCCTGATGTTGGTGAAGTCGAGACTAAAACCTTCTCCATTGATAAAGTAATTAGTTTAAACCCCAGCGTGATTTTACTAGCAGATTGGCAATATAAAGGCTTAGGTACGGACATTGGCCGTTTCAATGACGCTAACATTCCAATCGTCGTCGTTGACTATAATGCTCAAACATTAGACCGCCATATTAAAAGTACGATGATTATCGGCCAACTTACAGGGCAAAATAAACGAGCGAGAAAAATTTCAGACGAGTACAAGCAGACAACAGAATCTACATTACAACGAATAAAAGCAGCTGACTTAGCGAAGCCTCGTACCTATGTAGAATACGGTAATAAAGGGCCAAACCAATACAGCTTCACTTATGGGAAAAATATGTGGGGGGCAGTCATTACTATGCTTCAAGGAGACAATGTTGCGACACCGTTTATCGCGTGGTGGGGATCGATGAGTCCTCAGCAAGTTTTAGACTCAAAACCCGAAGTAATCTTCATTTCAGGTACCGAGTCTGGAGTAAGAGGAGACGCTATGGTAATGGGACAGGGGATTGACCGAAAGCTGGCTGAATCTCGTTTAAAAGACTTCACAAAGCGCGCTGGCTGGCAGCAATTACCAGCAGTAAAAAACCAACGTATTTATGGTATATACCATGGCGCTGCTCGTACTATTTTAGGCGCCTCTATGGTTCAATTTATAGCAAAGTCCATGTACCCAAGTTTATTTAAAGACATCGACCCAGAAGAAGAATACCTAGATTTCTATAAAAAATATTTGCCTGTCGTACCAACGGGCACCTTTACTACTCAAATAACGAAATAATATTCATTATTTAAACTACGATAGGAGACCTTTGCACTAAACCACCAGCAAAGATCTCTAAATTTGAATAAAAGCCTTCTCTCTCCTAACCCAATAGCATCCTATCTTTATAATATCTAGGAATGATTCTTAAAATCGCCTTAAATCTTAATAAAGCTCTTGATAATTTCTCATCCATACGTAAGATGCCAAACAAAAACCATTCTCAATAAAAAGGATATTTTAAATGAAACTACGAGCTCTACTTATTTACGCTTTGGGGATGTCTATTTTTGCAGGATCAGCCCAAGCAAAAATGACCGTCGTTGATGACGTTTTGGGAAGAAAAGTTGAAATAGATTTACCTGCTAAGCGTGTCATCCTAGGATTCTACGCCGAAGATTACATGGCCATAGGCACCGAAAACGCATTAGACAATGTAGTTGGTATTTCCCGTGACACATGGGAAGGCTGGCGTCCAGCAAGCTGGAATCTTTATACAAACTACCGTCCTTCATTAAAGGATATTCCAGATGTGGGCGAAGTAGAAGCGCAAACCTTCTCTATCGAAAAAGTCATTAGCCTTAAGCCTAGCGTTATTCTACTAGCAGATTGGCAATATCAAGGGCTTGGTACTGATGTTGAACGCCTAGAAAATGCAGGTATTCCAATCGTTGTTATCGATTACAATGCTCAAACATTAGAGCGCCACATTAAAAGCACACAAATTATTGGCGAACTAACTGGGCAAGAAAAACGCGCACAAGAAATAGCAGATGACTATCAATATACGATAGAATCCACCCTACAGCGTATAAAAGCCGCTAAGTTACCAAAACCACGCACTTATGTTGAGTTTGGCAATAAAGGCCCAAGCCAATACAGCTTCACTTATGGAAAAAATATGTGGGGCGCTGTCATTACCATGATGGACGGCGATAACATTGCCACACCGTTTGTTGAATGGTGGGGACCAATGAATCCAGAGCAAGTACTGGCGTCACGACCTGAAGTGGTATTTCTTGCCGGCACAGAATCAGGAATGGCAGGTGATGCGATAGCAATGGGTCAAGGCGTAGATAGAAAATTAGCCGAGTCTCGCCTAGCTGGTTATAAAAAACGCACCGGCTGGAAACAAATGCCTGCGGTGAAAAACAACCGAGTATATGGCATATACCAAGGTGCTTCTCGTACTATTTTGGATGCATCTATGGTTCAATTTATCGCTAAATCTATGTATCCGAGCCTATTTAAAGATATAAATCCAGAGCAAGAATACTTAGACTTTTATAAAAAATATTTACCTGTTATACCAACAGGCACTTTTACCGCGCAAATAACGGAGTAATATTCATCGAGATCATGATGAATCCATACCTATGCAATCAGACTTAATCTCTGATGCGGTCTCAAGCCAACGACGCAGCGAAAAGCGTCGTTGGTCAGTTATCAGCATCCTATTAATCATTCTTGTCTTGTCTTTTGTATTAGATGTCGCGACCGGCCCATCTTTACTAAACGTAAAAGATGTTGCCAATGCTCTACTCAGCCTGATTGGCTTTCCGGTAGACGTGGATCCTACAACTCAGGTCATTGTGTCTAACTTACGCCTTCCCATTGCCATCATGGCGGTGGTTGTCGGTGGCGTATTGGGTGTTGGTGGTGCGGAAATGCAGACCTTACTCAATAACTCTATGGCAAGCCCATACACATTAGGTATGGCGGCAGCGGCGGGATTCGGTGCTGCCATGATGTTGTATTTTGGCTCATTAGGACTTAATACCAATATTGCCGTTCCGCTAGGAGCCTTTGTTTGCTGCATGCTAGCAGCAACATTTTTATTTGCGCTGGCAACCATGAGGCACATTAGCTCAGGACAACTGATATTGGCAGGGATTGCGCTATTATTCCTGTTTCAATCTTTATTATCGCTTGTACAATTTATTTCTTCGCCAGAACTGAGCCAACAGATCCTATTTTGGCTCTTCGGCAGCTTATCAAAAGCCTCTTGGTCTAATCTTTCTATTATTATCGGTGTTACTGTCGTCTGTATGTTCTTTTTAATACGCGATGCATGGAAGCTAACCGCATTACGCTTAGGTGAAGAAAGAGCTAAAAGTCTTGGTGTTAATATCACTCAACTCAGGTTACGAACTTTATTGATCGTTGCCGTTATGACGGCAACAGTTACCAGTTTTGTTGGTATTATTGGCTTTGTCGGCATTGTGGCACCTAATATAGCTAAGATGTTGGTTGGAGAAGACCAGCGTTTTTTCTTACCTCTGTCGTTTATCATCGGGGCCTTTTTACTCTCTAGTGCGTCAGTATTGTCTAAAGTGATCGTGCCTGGTGCACTCTTTCCTATTGGCATTGTCACTGCCATCATAGGCGTGCCCTTCTTCTTCTGGTTAATTTTAGGTAAAAGGCGCTAACCGATGCTGTATGTAAATAACCTTAATGTTATCTTAGATGACCTTGTGCTGGCGAAGGACATGTCTTTTCACTTAGAACCTGGCAAGGTCAACGTCATTATTGGGCCTAATGGCACGGGGAAAAGCACTTTATTAAAAACCATATTTGGCGACATCCATGCCAAATCGGGTAAGATATCGTTCGCAAACGAGACCTTACAACGTAAACAGTTATCTCGTTGGCGAAAACAGTTCGGTTACATGCCACAAGACATTCGTCTTGATGTGGAACTAAGCGTTTTAGAGGTGGTTCTACTTGGGCAATTAAACGCACTAGGCTTTCGATTAGATGATAGCGTTATTAAAGAAGCCTTATCCGCTCTTGATAAAATTGGTCTCTTGCACCTAGCAGATCGTCCAGTCAATAAACTCAGCGGTGGTCAGTGCCAGATGATTTTATTTGCTCAAGCTTTAATGCGTAAACCCAAAATACTTATGTTAGACGAACCCGTAAGCGCATTGGATCTGCATTTTCAGCACGTCCTTCTTGACCATTTAGATACCCAAACAAAAGAACAGGGCTGGATCACCATCATGGTGCTTCACGACCTGAATCTTGCCGCTCAATATGCTGACAATCTGCTGGTTCTTAAAAATGGCAAGCTAATCGCCAACGGTCACCCAAATGACATACTCACGCCATCGCTAGTGAAAAATGTGTATAACGTTGATGCCGATATTACAAAAGACGCTACTGGCATTCCTTTTGTACGCACCATCCGAAGTAATCGCTCAGTCTCCATCAAAAACAAAGAACCAAAAGAACAAACAATAAAAGTCGCTGAAGGTGTTATCTGAGCACTCTAGTCAAAACAAACTTCAACAGCCAAACACCTGCTGCACACTATTATTTTATTAAGGCTTAAATTAACTACATCATGTTTTCGAAACTCTTGATAAAAGATTGGCAATTACTTTCTCCTGCGGGACGAGTATTGGTGATAAACGGTTTTACATTCAATCTTGGCTTTTACATGTTGCTGCCCTATCTGGCTGATCATTTACAGCATAATTTGGGCATCAGCGGTTGGTATGTTGGCGCAATCATTGGGCTGAGAGTATTAAGCCAGCAAGGCATGTTTTTAGTCGGTGGGACTTTAGGTGACAGATTAGGCTACAAACGCTTAATTTTATTAGGCTGTGCGGTTCGTATTATTGGCTTTACCTTATTAGGCGTTGGGCAAACTGTCCCTATTTTAATGTTAGGTGCATTTTTCTCTGGTTTTGCAGGTGCTCTTTTTACACCGAGCAGCCAAGCTTATTTAGCATCTGAGTATCAAGAGCAAAAATCCAGAGATAAGGTTTTTGCGTTGCAAAGCCTAATGTCTGAAGCCGGAATGTTACTGGGGCCGTTAGTGGGCTTGTCTCTACTCTACGTTGGTTTCGCTTTAGTTGGTGTTGTTTCTGCTGGGTTATTTACTTTACTACTCGTTATTCAGTGGCGCTTTTTACCTGAATTGGCATCACAAAGAAACACCACACATGCCCACTCAAAGTTTTGGAAACAATGGGGACAAATGCTTACACACAAAGCCTTTATGCAATTTGTCTTGTGCTCTTCCGTTTACCACTTACTGTTTCATCAACTATACATTGCCATTCCTCATGAAATCCGTGTAGTCACTCAAGATGTGAGCATTATTACTTGGGTTTTCGCAACATCCTCCATTTTGGGCGTATTAATGCAAATGCCTGTGAGCCGATTCGTGGAGTCGCACTTGGGTACAGCACGGGGCATTGGGTTGGGTATGGCAATTATGGGCTCCAGCTATCTTTGGCTCAATCTCAGCTTACCTTGGATACCAGCATTGCCTTTCATAATTTGCGCTGTCTTTTTTAGCCTTGGTTCTATGCTGGTGTTTCCGCTGTTAGGCGCTTATGTCCCTAAGTTTTGCCCACCAAAAGAATTAGGAAGCCATTATGGTTTGTATTCTTGCGTCGGTGGACTGTACGCCTTTATAGGCAACATCGGCACAGGCTGGCTACTGTCTTCGACTAATATAGACCACGGTTGGATTTGGCTAGGGCTTGCAGGATTTGGAGCCTTATCTGGCGCATTACTTTTTTTACAAGTGACCAATCATATAAAAAATCAAAATCTCACCTTTTAACGCTAAACGCCCTACCCTAAAGCCTCACTTAGTCTAAAAAATAAACTTTATTCAAGCGATATATTCATATATATGTAAAGTTTTCTTAATATACTTAATTATAGAATAGACTTATGTTATTTTAAGTAAATATTTAGTATAAAATGATCACTAAATACACATGGATTACGTTTTTGCAGGAGCAGACAAATGATTAAAAGTCATAACAATTGCTATGGTTCAAAAGAGCCTATTTCTAAACAATCATTTGCATTTCCCCTTTCGACTGCTCAACGTGGGCAATGGATAGCCCAAAAACTAGCCCCTAAAGATACAGCTTTTAATGTTGCCGAATACGTCGAAATTAAAGGATTCGTTGACATAGTCCACTTTACTTCTGCTATTAAACAGCTTATCAGCGAAGCTGATTGTATACGCAGCCAAATCGTCGAAGAAGACGACAGAATCTTCCAAATAGTCCATCAAATAGATGAAGGTCATTTCTCGTTATTGGACTTCAGCTCTACGGAAAGTCCTCTTCAAACAGCAATGACATGGATGACGGACGACATGATGCAGCCGCTCACCAACCCCGGCGATATATTGTGGCGTAGCGCTTTAATTAAAATCGATGAACATCATTACTACTGGTATCAGCGCTGCCATCACGTTGCACTCGATGGTTTTGGAGGGAATTTACTTACCTTAAGGCTCGCTGAAATTTACAATGCTCTGTTAGATAATCGAGATACTGGCCCAAACCCCTTTGGCTCTCTAGCAGAGCTTATCGAAAGTGAAAACGTCTATAAATCCTCCAAACGCTACAAAAAAGATCGTCAATATTGGCTAGAAAACCTGATCAACTTACCTGAGACGACATCTCTTTCTCAACGAATTGACCTATCAAATCAGACAAGTCAGTTACGTAAAGCGCTTCATTTATCGCAAGAATTAACAGATAAACTAGCCATAGTTGGACAAACTGTTAATGCTAGTCTGCCACAAACACTTATTGCTCTAGTTGCCGCGTATTTTTATCGCATGACAGGAGCAAATGATTTAGTTTTTGCAATGCCAGTGACAGCAAGAACACAACGCTTACAACGTAGCACACCAGGAATGATGGCTAACGCCGTTCCTATACGCTTAAGCTTATCAACTGAAATCACGCTAGAAGAATTAATAACACAAGTGTCTAAAGTAGTACTTAGAGCCCTGCGCCATCAACAATATCGTTATGAAGATCTAAAACGTGAGCTGGGTTTAATGTCTGCTGGACAGCAAATTGCCTCATTAGGCGTCAATATTGAACCTTTTGACTATAACCTAGCATTCGGTGACTGCTCGACTTCACTGCACAATTTAAGTAACGCCTTAATCGACGATCTCACCGTCTTTATCTTCGACAGACATGATAATAATGGCTTAAAAGTAGAGTTCGATGCCAACCCTACGCGTTACACAGAACAAGAACTAGAAAACCATTTAGAACAGTTTGAACGCCTTATAGATGGAATGATATTAGCTCCCGCCAACCCTATCAGTAAAGCAGCACTATTATCGGAAAATGAACGTCATAAAATTCTGCATACATGGAACAATACTGCTTGCCCTATTCCACAACAGTCCGTGGTTGAAGCATTTAATGCTCAAGTAATCAGCAATCCGACATCCATTGCAGTTTCTTCTGAGCAAAGTACATTAACCTATTCAGAACTTGATGCCTTGTCTAATGCATGGGCGAACAAGCTAATAAAAGAGCAAGTTTGCGCTGGTGATTTAGTCGCTATTGCACTAATGCGAAATACAGACATGTTAGTTGCTTTACTCGGCACACTAAAAGCTGGGGCTGCGTATTTACCACTGGACCCAGACTTTCCAGAAGATCGTCTTCGTAGCATAGTGGAAGATGCTAATCCTAAATTAATACTCAGCTGCCATGGTGCTATTGGACAGTTACCTACAGTCGCTACACCGATAATTCTGATTGACGACCCACATTCTGATATCTCTTTAGACAAAAGTGTTTCGCATCCTACTGAGTTAGCTATTTCAGGAAACAGTTCAGCCTATGTTATTTATACCTCGGGTTCTACGGGTCGACCAAAAGGGGTAGAAATCCCACATGGCGCCTTGATGAATTTCTTATACGCCATGCAAAACGAACTCAATCTTACAAGCCAAGATAAGTTCTTAGCTGTTACCACCATTTCATTCGATATTTCTATTCTTGAATTGTTCTTACCAATGACAGTTGGAGCATCCGTAGTGATTGCTGATAGGAAAACCGTTCGAGACCCACAAGCTTTAACAGAGCTCGCTGTCCAAGAAGGCGTAACCTTGCTCCAAGCTACACCGTCTCTTTGGCAGGCATTATTACCAACCTATAACAATGAACTAAAAGGCATTCGACCTTTGGTTGGCGGCGAAGCGTTACCTGGGCAACTTGCTCAAACCATGTCGAATCTAGGTCACCCAGTGGTAAACCTTTATGGTCCCACTGAGACAACGATCTGGTCGAGTATTATGCCGCTTATTAAGCAAACAGACCTTCGTCACCCTCCAATTGGCAGACCGCTTCTAAATACTCAAATGTATGTTTTAGACCACGCAATGGAACCTGTTCCAGTAGGTGTAACAGGCGACCTATACATTGCTGGTGATGGTTTAGCTCTAGGCTATTACCAACGACCAGACTTAACAAACGAACGCTTTATCTCAAATCCATACGGCAAAGAGGGCAGCCGCCTATACATTACAGGAGACAAAGCTCGTTGGCGCCAAGATGGATTATTGGAGTACCAAGGCCGCGACGACCATCAAATTAAAATCCGCGGCTTCCGTATTGAAATTGGTGACATAGAATCCGCTTTGCTCGCATGTCGAGAAGTCATTCAAGCGATTGTCGTAGCGCAAACATCACCCAATGGAGACAAACAGCTAGTTGCCTATGTTATCCCAGTAGACGCAAATCTAGACACCAGTGAACTACGTCGCCAGTTGATCAATGCTCTTCCTGACTATATGGTCCCAGCACACTTCATGCTGCTCAATGAAATGCCGCTCACTCCAAACGGAAAAGTGAACCGTAAGGCCTTACCCCTTCCGACTTGGCAAGCATCTAATAGTTATGAGGCACCAAGAAACCAGCTCGAGGAAATGCTCACCAATTTGTGGGCCGAAACTCTTGGGCTTACTCTTGTTGGCATCCGAGATAATTTCTTTGAAATTGGCGGTGATTCCATCTCCGCCACAAGAATATTGAATCACATTCAGAAAAACTTATTGATTGAAGTCCCCTTAGGCGTTTTATTTAAAGCCTCAACTATCGCCGACCTTTCTGATTACTTGAGTCGTAGCGAAGATTGGGACCCTATGATTAGCATGCTTCCCATTAAATCAAGCGGTACGGATTCGCCATTATTTTGTATTCATCCAGCACTTGGACTTTCTTGGGGATACGCAGGGCTATTACGTCACTTATCCAAATCAACACCTGTATTTGGCTTACAAGCAACAGGGCTGCGCCATGCAGCACGTTTGCCAGAATCCATAGAAGACATGGCGGAAGAGTACTTATTGCAAATCAAACGCGTACAACCAAAAGGGCCGTATCGCCTTCTAGGTTGGTCATTTGGCGGTCTGGTTGCTCATGCGATTGCAGAAAAACTACAAACTGAAAGGGAAAGTGTATCCTTTTTATGTATGTTAGACAGCTACCCATACAAACTAGACTACCAGCAACCCAAAAACGAAGCAGATATTGTCAGGGCAGCTCTACTCTTCCTTGGTTATGATCTCAGTACATTGGAAAAACTGCCGATTAACAAAGAAGAATTAGCGTCATTGTTATGGCGAGATTATGACGATTCTTCCATGTCAGTGGTTCAAGATATCCAAAAAAGCCAAGCAGATATTATGGACAGAGTTCAAATTATCATCGAAAACAACTTAGCGCTCGCCGGTCGCTTTAAACCTGGGAAGGTTGATACAGGTTTACTGTTTTTTGTTGCAGAAGAAAGTGCTAATGGTTCAATGGGAAATATTCTCGAGCATCAATCCAATGCTTGGGCATCAAGAATTACTGGCAATATAGAAACTCACAGCATCCCTTGCAAACATCAAGACATGCTGGACTCTGATCCTCTCAATATCATTGGCCCAATAATCAAAGAACACTTATTAAAGTCGACTGAAAAGACTTCAAACTAAATTACATAATAGATATAAAAATAGCCCCCAAAATTGGTTGTCCAACTATTGGGGGTCACTTCACAAAGGGGCTATTTTTTTATTAACAAAAGCTGAATCTAAGCAATACCTCTAGCGCTGGAACTCACCAGCACGTTCAGGCTGATAATCCACCTTAACAATGGTAACAGACAGCATATCGCCATTTGGCTTAGGCCAATCAATTTGATCACCTTCTTTTAGACCAAGTAATGCACTGCCAACTGGCGCTAAAACCGACACCGTATCCTCTGCGCCATTAGCATCTTTTGGGTATACCAAGGTTTTTGAAAACGCCTTGCCAGAAGATAAAACCTTAAAAGTAACAGTCGAATTCATCGTCACAATATTGTTAGGCATCTCTCGCGGCTCAACAATGTCGGCGCGATTAATTTCCTCCTGTAAATCATCCTTGTTGGGAAATTGGGAATAACTTAATGAATCCAGTATCTTCTCAAGTCTCTCAGCATCTAATGATGAAATGGTTATTTGCGGTCTTTGCATCATAATCTACCTTTTCTTTCTCTTGGCCTAACCCATTACTTAAAATAGAAAAAAGCCGCAGATAAACATGTTACCTACGACTTGATTCAGAATTTTTTCAGTGTGTAAAACAGTATAAAGGAAGGGAAATTTGCTCTGGCAAGAAACCTTCCTTGTTTTTTTATAACACTCGCTCTTTCCAATTCGTGCGGTGGTTTTGCACCACAATAGACCATCATAAGCGAGTTAGAAGACAAAGTCAGCAAACAAAAAAGAGCTTATGTGCACCAAACACACTCGCTTTTTTCATCAAACCAATTATCGATCAATAACGCAGTTGCTCTAACCCACAAAAAGGATCTATCGCGGCATCAGTATTAAAACTTAATCGCCCTAACAAACCATCCACGACAGCTTTCTGGACCTCTAACAAAGGACTGTACGCGTTGATGTAGGTTGGTACTTTAGGTGCATCATATAAAAGATAAGGATGCCCAAATGACACCATTACCGTTGGAATATCAACCCAAGGGCGGAACATGGCGTTACCAAAGCCTTCATGCAAAGCCATCCAATCAATATAAATATGCGACTTCACCAACATAGATTCATCTGCACTTAGGTAAAGCACCCAATCATAGTTTTTCGTATCCAATGCCATTCCGGCTTCAAACACAGTGACTTCAAAGCCTTCATCTTCCAACATTTTAGGTACATGAAGTGGTATAGCTTCAGGCACAAAAATGTTTTTGATTCCTGTTGATATCACTAAAACGCGTTTGTGTTTCGCTGGACTGATTGGCAAAATATCATGGCGATTTTTCACCAAATGCACAGTACGACGGTTTAACTCAGGAATATTATCGGCATAATCTGAAGCCAATAATGCGTTAAATTTATCGGCATTGATTTCTTCCTGTTTGTGCTGCAACCCCAAAGCGGCTTTCATTGCTAAGATTCGCATGACAGATTGCTCTAATCGCGCTTCCGACACTCGACCTTCACGCACGGCGTTGAGCATATAGGCGTAATCTTCAACTGGATCCTTACAAAACAGCAGCATGTCGCAACCATTTTCGATGATCTCAGCGACCACATCTTCACGTTTTGCCCAGCTACTCAGTCCGGCCATAACAGACGCATCTGACACAATTAAACCATTAAACCCCAGTTCATCACGCAATAGCTGCTTATTGAGCAATTTACTCACACTGGCTGGGCGCCACCACTCTTCAGGATTTTCCTCATGAGCCTTAGCATACTCAGGCAACGCAATATGTGCCGACATGATAGACATCACATTGCTATCAATCGCACTGCGATAAAGCCGTCCGTAACGCTCTTCCCATTCAGGCATAGTCAGCGGATTAACAGTTGTTACTAGGTGCTGGTCTCGATCATCAAAACCTTCGCCAGGCCAATGTTTAGCCGTTGCCGCTATGCCATTTTTTTGGAATGTATTGATATTAGAACAGCTCATGGTTTCAATAATATCCACGTCACTACCGTAAGAGCGTGTTCCTACGACGGCACTACGAAACTTAGCATTAATATCGACAACCGGTGTAAATGACCAATTAATTCCCAGCAACGTTGCTTCTTGTGCTATCACGTTAGTACAGTATTCCACCGCACTCTCGTCTTTCAATCCAGCAAGGCCAAGTTGATTAGGCACTTGAGCACCAAACGAAAAACTCATACCTCCGCCTTCAAGATCACCACTCACCAAAAGAGGAACAGTAGAATGGCGACGTAATTGATTCATCATCTTTACTTCGGTATCAAGATCGTGCCCGACAAACTTAGTCACCGCACCAGGTTGAATCGAATCAATAAGAGACAATTCTTCTGCGGAGTTTGCTCTCACAATAAGATTAAACAACTGCCCTACTTTTTGCTCTAGCGTTAGCTTTGAATATGTTTCATTCACCCAAATAAGAGCTTCATCATCTAAAAAAAATGGTGCTTTACGAAATAGCTCATTCATAAAAAAACCTCAGTATCCCTTAATTTGCTTGGTTTGCTTCACGTGCCACTCGCAATTCGGATTGCATAGTGCCTTCTATTTCTTGTGTAATCGGATAGAAGTAAGCAATAAAGGCAATACAACTAGCACCAAAAGCAGAAATCAAACTCATGAAAAGTAAAATCATCTGCATGGATTCTGCCGTTTGCTCAACGCCCGCTTGATAACCTGCAAAGCTCAAACCTATTCCAACCAAAGCTCCGCTTAATCCCATACCGAATTTATGAGAAAAAGTGGCCGAACTGGTCGACAAACCAACCACTCGTCGGCCCGATTTCCACTCAACATAATCCGCAGTATCAGCGACCAATCCCCATAATGATGAAGCGGCAATACCTTTCGACAACTGATTGAAAAAGATAATCGCGTAGATTAGATAGACATCGGATGGATCAATCCAGTATAGATTGCCAATCAAGCACATACTCAACAACGCACCTGCTATCACTAAGTTACGCTTAGAGAAACGCTTAACTAGCTGAGACATCAAGGCTGCCCCTGCAATCATACCGAGGCTCGCCATAGTAAAAAACATACCAGCTTTACTGGCATCACCAACAATATAAGTAAAGTAATACATGCCGACAGCAAAAGGCATGATAGTAAACGTAAACAACGGAATACCCATTAAAATGGTAACCCACCAAGCGCGATTTTTAATCACCACAGCAAAATCATCTTTCAAAGATGAACGCTGTTTGATCATTGGAATACGTTCTTTGACGCGCGAAAAACACAACCAGAACATCACAATCATGACGGCACTAAGCAACATCAGAGTGTATTGAAAGCCCTGCTGTTTATTACCGTTACCAAAGAATTCAACCTGAGGCAAAGTACTTGCATTCACCATTAACGCACCAGTAAACGCCAATACCATGCGAAACGATGCCATCTGACCACGCTCAACAGGGCTATCTGATATGGTTGCAGGCAAGGAGGAATATGGAATATTGATAGCAGTGTAAAGCGTCATCAATAAAATGTAGGTCACAAATGCCCATATGATCTTACCAGAATCGTCCAAATCCGGTGTGGTAAAAGTAAGCACAGCGACAATCGCTAAAGGAATAGGAACATAAAGCAAGTAAGGGCGAAATTTACCAAATCGAGTTTGAGTTCGATCACCTATCATGCCCATAATCGGATCAGATATGGCATCCCACATTCGCGTGACGAAAAACAACGTCCCAACAACTGCAGCAGAAAGGCCATACACATCGGTGTAGAAAAACATCAAGTAGGTGCCAACCGCCGTAAACACCACATTACTGGCTAAGTCACCAAAGCCATAACTAACCTTATCGAAAAACGATAACTTCTTCATAATGAAACCTTATTTATATTTATTGTTTTCATTCATTATGGGAATTAATCGCAGGCACGCTATCCGATTTTTGACCTCTTCATTAGCCGTTTTTTGACATGGCAGACACTATTTAAAAAAAGAGACCTTTAAAGGTACAAGAATTGCCTATCTAACCACGGCATAATTCGCTGCTTCAATAAAACAAAATCTACCCCTGCATAAGCCTGCCCAATACTCACTAAATTCACCGGTTCCCGCTTAAGGCGAAACTCCGTTGGCGTACAATCGTATTCTCGACGAAAGGCTGTATTAAACGCTTTTACAGAAGGAAAACCGTGGTCTAAAGCGATATCTGATATGGCTTTTTTAGGTTTCTGAGCTAAGTCTGACAAACTTTTTTCTAATCGATAAAGCGTCAAATAGCGTAAAAAAGTCTCACCTACTTTGGCTTTAAAATAGCGGCTTAAATAGGCTTCCGACAGCCCACGCTCCTCGGCAAGCAAGGATAAAGAAATATGTTCTTGGTAGCGCAAGGTTATCTGACGCAAAAGATCATTCATCAATAACGTAGATTCCAGAGAGTCCGTTTTCATTGCATTAATTGAAGGAAAATAACGAACAAACAGCAAACCAAGTTGAGCAAGAAAACTGGCTTGCGCTTGTTGCCAATGATCCGCTTTATAGTGCTGCTCCCACCACAAATGCGCCATTAGTCGTTTAATTTCAGGCAACATATTCTTCTGAACTAGACTCCAGCTTTTCATTGGGGAAGTATCTAGCGCCACTCCAACAAAGTTATATTGCAAACAAAGAACGAGATTATCTTCCTCGGTCGATTGTGTCGCATGAGGCAACGCTTTATTAATAAACAAAACATCGCCTTCCTGCAGCAGCAGTATTTCATCCATCACCTGAACTCGAATTCGACCTTTTACCACCCATAAGCATTCATGGGCATCATGATGGTGTAAATCACACTGAGTCACGCAATGAGCAAATATTCGGCTTTCTTCTTCTAATATTTCCGCTCTATTCAATAAATACATCACAAACTAACACCCTTAATCGCTTAACGAATGATAAGGAAGTTAATGCACAAAGTCACAGGCAAAAAAAGGCCCCGCATGTCGCGAGGCCCTTTCATTCACATTTTTTATTGGGATTAAACGCTGGTATTTTTCACCGAAAACATGCCGTAAGCGGCTACCACAAGGAAACACGCCGCTGGCACCACATAAGAAATAATCGCGCCGTATTCATCAATAGTAGCCCCTTGAACCAAAGGCATAACAGCCCCACCCAAAATAGCCATGACCAAACCCGCAGAACCGAATTTCGTATCGCTACCAAGACCGTCCAACGCGATGCTGTAGATCGTTGGGAACATCAAAGATAAACAGGCAGAAATAGACACGATAGCCCAAACACCGGTTACGTCTGGCACCATCACAGCATAAAGGCACAAAGCGCTACCCAATAAAGCCAAGATACTTAGCAACACAGCGGGACGGAAAAAGCCCATCAACCACGTCATCACAAAACGCGAGATTAAGAAAATGATCAAACTGTACTGTAAATAATCAGACGCACTCGCTTCAGTACCACCAAGAGTCTCTTGAACATATTGAATAGTAAAGGTCCAAGTACAAGTTTGTGCCGCTACGTTAAAAAACTGCGCTACAACACCCCAACGATACTGTTTTCGGGCAAGTAATCGGCCTAATGTCGCCATGAAATCAATCGTCTGAACTTCGTCAACATTAATCTTGTTCTCTGATTTAGGGATACGCATGAAATAGATAAGCGCCCAGATAATCATCAACACAAACGCCATGCCGACATAAGGTGTCATCACACTGTTTAACTCATCAGCGCGAATACTAAGCAAGGCTTCTGGCGCCATGCTAGCTCTTTCTTCGGCTGAAGCTGTGTTTAGATTAGGAAGAATCAATGTCGCAGCAAGAAATACACCTATGTTGGTGCCAACTGGATTAAATGCTTGAGCTAAGTTCAAACGACGTGCAGCACTGCCTTCTGGCCCCATGGTCATCACAAAAGGATTCGCCGAGGTTTCTAAAATAGACAAACCCGCCGCCAAAATAAACAAAGCAGCCAAAAAGAAGCCATATGTCATCGAAATACTGGCAGGATAAAAAGCCAAGGCACCCAAAATAGCCAAGCCCAAGCCTGTCAACACACCCGCTTTATAAGAGTAACGAGCATTGATAAACGCCGCAGGAATCGCCAAACAGAAATACGCACCATAATACGCGAACTGCACTAAAGCCGATTCAAACGTACTCATGGTAAAAATTTTGCTAAACACTTTCACCAAAGGATCTGTCATGTTGGCGGCAACGCCCCATGCAGCAAAACAGGTAATCAATAAGATAAACGCAATTTTCATGTTCGGATAAACGAACGGAGCAGATAAGGATTTTTCTGGAGCTGTATTTTGATTTTTCATAAAGCAAACAACATCTATTATTTTATAGTTGGATGATAGAACGTGCTTGCTATCTGTTCTCAAATAGACAGACTAAAAACACCTCGCCACCATCAGACATTGATATAGGCTAACCGCAGTTTGGGCATTAACTTGGTTGATTTAAAACCACCAAAAGTGCCCTTTCCACGACCAACATCAAACACAAGGTGCGAAATCCTACCACCAACTTTCTATAAAAATGCGCTTGCAGAACAAAACTTAGTACTTTGTAAGTGGATTAATCTTTTCTTACCCATTTCATTAACATAAATGAAATATTCCTGACTTAGGGTTCATTTTTAATCCCCCTAAGTCATTCTGATACTTGCTAATTCTCCCTACCCAACTGTTTTTTACGCAGCAATCGCAAGGCATTCGCAGTGACCAGCGCGGTCGCACCAGAGTCCGCCAATACGGCAAGCCACAACCCAGTTATACCCAGTAACGTAGTGACCAAAAACACCGCCTTCAGGCCTAAAGCTATGGTGATATTCTGACGAATATTAGCATTGGTCGCACGAGACAAACGAATCATCTCTGCCAAGCCTTGCAAGCGATTATGCGTCAATGCCGCATCTGCCGTTTCTAAGGCGACATCTGTGCCGCTTCCCATCGCAATGCCTATGGTAGATGCTTTCATCGCTGGAGCGTCATTAATACCATCGCCCACCATGGCTGTCGCCTGCTGTTGATTCAATTCAGTGACCGCCGTAACTTTGTCTTCTGGTAATAAATCCGCTCGATAATCTATGTTCAATTCGGCAGCAATGGCCGCAGCGGCACGGGCATTATCACCGGTTAACATCACACCATTAATACCCAAATCGGCTAAGTCTTTAAGCGCGCCTTTAGCGTCATCGCGTAATCTATCCCGCAACGCGATCAAGCCAGAAAGTTCGCCATCTTCAAGTACAACAACGACCGTTTTACCCTCTTCTTCCAAGCCAATAACTTGCTGTTGAATAGAATCATCTAACGCTTGCTCTAACTTACTTGGTGAGCTGATTTTGATTTTTCTACCTTCAAAATCCCCTTCTACACCAACACCTGCCAAGGTCTTGCGATTATCAGCATGAACGAGAGCAACACCTTGATGCTCGGTGTAATCCACAATAGCCTTAGCCAATGGATGATGGGAACCCATTTCAACCGACGCTGCGGCCGACAATACATCACTCACATTTGCATTATTAAAAGGCACCACATCTGTCACACTTGGTTTACCTTCGGTTAGCGTACCGGTTTTATCAAAGGCGATGGTTTTGATTCGGCCTAATTGCTCTAACGCCAGCCCGCCTTTAATCAAGGCACCACGACGAGTGGCCGCCGCTAGACCAGAAGTAATCGCCGCAGGCGTAGAAATCACCAAAGCACAAGGACAGCCAATCAATAACAAAGCCAAGCCGCGATAAATCCACGTATCCCAAGGTTGAGCGAAAGCCAGAGGCGGAATCAAGATCACCAAGACAGAAATCAGCATAATCACTGGCGTATAAATACGGCTGAATTTATCTAAGAAACGCTCAAGCGGTGCTCTGCGTTCTTCCGCTTCTTCAATCAGGTGTAAAATTCGATCTATGGCGTTATTACCGGGTTGCGACACGACTTTGAGTCGCACCACCCGATCTGCCAGCAAGCTGCCAGCGGGAACTTTTTCACCAGACGAACGCTCAACAGGAACAGATTCCCCAGTCAAAGCGCTTTCATCGAAGCTTGCCATTTCGGACAAGAGTTCCGCATCCGCAGGTAAGCGCTCACCCGGCGACACTTCAATTTCGTCTCCTGGACGTAAATCCGCAATGGCAATTTTTTGGCGCTCGCCATTTTTGATAATCAAGGCTTCTTCTGGCAGCAAGGCCATCAAGGCGCTGACGCCCTTGCGCGCACGATTTGCGGCAAAGGATTCCAAGCACTCGCCAATCATAAACAGCAACAACACCATGGCCGCTTCTGCGGTGGCACCAATAAATAACGCGCCTATCGCCGCGACACTCATCAAGGTTTCAATGGCAAACGGCGAGCCACTGCGTATCATGCGCCATGATTTTTTCACGATGGGCACTAAACCAACTAAGGTGGTAACAATAAACGCCGTCTCACCCAATACAGGATTAAATTGCGTTATTCCCCAGCTCAATAACATCAGCACAGCCAAAGCTACAATCGGACCGTATTCGGTTAATTGCTGACGCGAAAACCATGAAGCCGTTTGTTGTTCAGAGTGGGTAGGCTTTTGGCTCTGCTGCTTGGAAGCACTGGCGTCAAAAGAAACTAAGTCAAAGCCAATACCTTTTACAGCGTTTTGAATTTTGTCAGACACATCAGCATTCGCCGACACTCGAAGTTTTTCAGTAGAGAAAACCACATTGGCACTTATTACACCTTCAACAGAAGTAACCGCCTTCTCAATGGAACGCGCACAACTGGCGCAATCCATTCCGCTAACTCGCCAACTATAATTCTGATTATCGGTTGCTTGGGCTAAAGAGGCATCGTCATTTGCATCAGCGGGCACACAGCAACTGGCGTCGCCTTCGTCATCGGAAGAACAGCAAGAACTTTCTTTTTTCCCACTATCTTCGCTTGCGCAGCAAGAGGAAACCTCACTCGATGTAGAGCAACAAGAACGGCTCGTTTCTTGATGTGTGTGTGATGAATGGTCTTTTGCTTGGTGACACTGACATGAAGAATGAGATTGGCAGTTTTCTTTATGTTGACCTGATGAATGATGCATACGTCTCTCCTGTTTTTAAGCTATAAGGAGAGTGTAGACCTTGGATAATAGTCCAAGGTCAAGCACCAGTTTCATATCATTTAAATAAAAAAGAGCCTTAGCTCTTGATCGAAACACCTTCTACTTCTAATACTGTTTTCGCATCTGTGCGTTCCATGATTTTTACCAAGGCGGATTGAATCACTTCGTCTTCGCGTACATCGCTTTGGCCCACAAAACGCTGATCTTGTGGCTCGGCACCTTCTTCTGCAGTAAAGGTGACAATCACTTCTGTGGCGATCTCTTCAGTGTCACCAAAATAGGCAATGGAGAGTTGCGGATAACCTTTGAAACCCATTTTTACTTTCTTCGCGATACGTTTTTTAGATTTATCTATGTTCATGCTGCCTGCCTAAAGGGGAAAGGTATTGAGTCTCAATGAAAACTATTACTGGATTAAACCACAAAGCAGGCACTGCGAGATAAATTAACTTACTTAATTAAGCTAAGGGCTGCTCTAAACTCATCCGCTCGACAATCACCAATCAATTCAAACAAACACATTTCAAGGCTGGTCACTTCCGCGCCTTTACGAGCTAACTTAGCAAGCGCCATGTTCTTATTCTCTATCGTTCGAGATGATACACAATCGCTAACCAATTCCACGTCATAACCTAAATCCAACAAGCCTAACGCCGTCTGATACACACAAATATGTGCTTCAATACCCGTAATCAGCCACGTGTTCATCTTGGCCTTTTTAATCGCCTCAACAAAAGCAGGTTCGCCACAGGCGCTAAAAGAATACTTAGCAATAGGTTCAACCATATCTAATACTTCACGTAACTCTGGTACGGTTGCGCCCAATTTTTCTGGGTTTTGTTCTAGCCACAGAATTGGCATTCCCAATAGCTTGGCGGCCTTTACTAACTTGACCAAATTGGCAATAAACGCCTCGCTGTCATGAACAATAGTGGCAAGCTTTCCTTGAACATCAATCACTACCAAACCGGTTTTGTCTTTTCTTAACATGCTGTTTTCCTTTTTATTTTTATCCGTTGCCTTTAAACCAATTTGATCCCCAGGGACGTCAGCAAGCTTACCGCTTCATATCGGCAAAAAGTGGCATTTTTAATGGTGTTTTTTTTCACATCAATATCGTAGTTGGTCGCGCCGTTAAAATCCGCGCCGGTCAGATCCGTGTTCACAAACAAACTGCTGGTTAAATCGGTGCCAGTAAAACGCGCACGAGACAGTGTCGCTTCTCGAAAATCCACGTCATGCGCTCGGCAATCTTCAAACACGACACCTGATAATTTCAAGCCATAAAACGACGAGGCATTCACTAGACATTCTTTAAAAAATAACGGCGCACCGAGCTCCAAGCCTCGCCAATAGGCTTTGGTCCAATCCACACCCAGCACTCTAGATTCATAAAACTGGACATCTGAGAACTTGCTGTTTCTCACATTCACTGCCGTTAATTTGCATTTACGGAACTGACAATCTTTGAAAGTACAAGCATCAAAGAAGGCTTCGCTGAAATCGCAAGATTCAAATACGCAAGACTCAAAAACCTTACGACTCACCTTGCCCTGCTCCATCGACAAATCCATAAAGGTCTTACCATAAAAAGCCTCATCGTTCGGCAATACATGTTCCATTACATTCTCCCGTCACTAGAAAAACTAAAGTAACAAGAGATGTCAGCGTGCTCAATCTAATAAGGTTATTTAAGGAAGGTGTGAACAAGTCCTCTTGTCTCAGCATGTGGATAAAAGCCTGTTATTCGAGGCGAGTAGCGAATGTGAATAGTGGTTCTATTTTCGAGGTGCTCAACAAAGAATACAGGCTTTTAGGCCATGCCCTGCGGGTCTTTCAGAGAAAACGCCACATGTCGTTGCGACTCTTTGAAAGGTATCTACATTCCTTCAGAGTCGCGCCTTATTTGACGATTTCTCTGAAAGACTGAGGCTTAGTAGACTTATTCGCACCTTCCTTAACCTAAAAAACCGTTCGCAAAAACTTTTTTGCACATATGTGCAAAATGTCATCGGTTTGTCATAGAGGAAGATTATTGTTTAGAAAATTACATGTTTTTCTAAGGAATAACCTATGACCATCTTGCTCACCGCAGCAGAGCAAAAAAAGCCAAATATTTGGCGACGCGCAAGGCATGCATTTGCTGTTGCCCGACACGAGCCTGCCAATTTGATTGGTCTTGTTCTGGCTATTTTCTTTGCTTATTTGATTCTTGCACCTGTGGTCTCGATTCTCGTGGATTCCTTTATCGTGCAATCCGGAGACGAAACCAGAACCCACCAAGACGAAGGCAGTTTCACCTTTTATTATATTGTACGAACGCTGTATTCACGCATTTCTGAAATCCTCTTATGGCAACCTCTCTATAACACCTTAGCCATTGCGGCCAGTACGGTGGTGTTTTCTATGAGTATTGGCGTAGTGCTAGCATGGTTGGTAAATCGCACCAACATGGCGGGGCGAGCTTGGTTCGCTACGGCGCTGATTGTGCCTTTTATGTTACCTACTTGGACCTTCGCTCTCGCTTGGACGACGATTTTTAAAAACCGTACTGTTGGCGGACAACCTGGCTGGCTAGAGTCTTTAGGCATCACCACTTCAAACAGCGTGGCTTACGGCTATTTCCCCATCGTTTTCATCTTGGTTTTGCATTACACGCCCTTGGTCATCTTGATTGTCGGCAATGCGTTACGTCGCCTTGATTCACAAATGGAAGATAGTGCTCGAGTACTTGGTGCACCATCTCGAACCATCGCTTTTTCTATTGTTCTGCCGTTAATTCGCCCGGCCTTAATGTCTGCCGCTTTATTGATATTTGCCGATTGTATTGGCGAGTTCGCAGTGCCTTATATTTTAGGTTTACCTGTGCGCTATGACACCTTAGCAACGGGTTTGTATCGAGCGCTAGACACCCGTCAAAACGGCGTGGCTGCGGTCATTGCTGGCGTAATTATGATCATCGGTGTGATTACCTTACTGATTGATGTGCGCATGATGAAAGAGGCTCGCCGCTTCGTCACTGTTGGCGGTAAAGGAAACATGGACAGGCTACGCAAACTGGGCCGTATGCGTTTACCAGCATCTGGCTTTGCTGGGGCCTTTGTTTTAATCGGTGTGGTACTGCCGTTACTGACCTTGTTCCTATCCACAATCATGATTTTGCCCGGTCGCTTTACGCTAGACAACTTCACTTTCGATTACTGGATCGGCAGCAATTTAGACACGATTGCCCTACGCAATGGCATCTTGCTAACACCAGAATTTTGGCAAGCCGCGTGGAACACTATTGTCATTGTCGGCTCGTCTTCAATGATCTCTGGCGTACTCGGTTTGCTAGTGGGTTATGCGGTATTACGCTGTTCATTCAAAGGCGTTGGCGCTTTCTTGCGTCAGATTACCTTCTTACCTTATTTAGTTCCCGGCATTGCCTTTGCGGCGGCGTTTTTATCTTTATTCGCCGTGGCTCGCGGCCCAATTCCAGCGCTGTACGGCACGCCTGCCATTTTGATCATTGCTCTAGTGGCTTCCAAAATGCCGTTTGCCAGCCGATCTGGTATCGCTGCCATGACGCAGTTGGGCAAAGAACCGGAAGAAGCGGCACGCATTGCTGGTGCCAACTGGTTTAGCCGCATGACTAAAATCATTATCCCAATACAAGCTGGGCCGTTGGCAACGGGGATTCTGTTGCCATTCATTTCCGGTATTAAGGGCGTCAGCCTGTTCATTATCTTGGCGATTCCATCCACGGATGTTCTCACCACCTATTCACTGCGTTTACTCGACTACAACTACGACCAAGCCGCCAATGCGGTGGTCTTGATGATTGCACTTATCGCTTGGCTTGGCACCGTCTTGATCCAAAAGATCTCTGGTACTGGTTTGGCTCAAGGTCTGGAGAATTAATATGCCTACAATCTCATTAACCAATCTAACAAAATGCTACGACGGCAATACTGAACCTTCCGTTGATCAAGTATCACTGACAGTAGAAGACGGCGAATTCATGTGTTTGCTCGGCCCATCGGGCTGTGGCAAAACGACGATTTTACGCATGATTGCCGGTATCGAACATTCCACCAGCGGCGAAATTGCCGTAGACGATTTGGTGGTCGATTCGGTTCACCAATCCTGTTTTATTCCACCGGAACAGCGCCGTATTGGTTTTGTATTTCAAAACTATGCCCTTTGGCCCCACATGACAGTGGAACGCAATGTGGACTTTGGTTTGCGCTTACAAAAAGTACCAGCCCAAGAACGCAAAGAACGTTGTTTGGATGTGATGAGCAAGTTACGCATTCTTGAATACGCCGACCGCTATCCGTCTCAATTGTCTGGCGGCCAGCAACAGCGTGTCGCCTTGGCACGTATGCTGGCGGTGAATCCAGGTGTGCTGCTATTAGACGAGCCATTATCGAACCTAGATGCGACTCTGAGACTGGAAATGCGCGCCGAGCTACGTCGCTTACACCAAACTTTTGGTACCACCATTATTTTTGTCAGCCACGACCAATGGGAAGCCATGACGCTAGCCAACACCATTGCAGTCATGAACAAAGGGCAGCTGCAACAAATCGGTACGCCAGACGAAATTTACGCCGAACCAAGCAATCGTTTTGTGGCTGAATTTATTGGTAACCCGAAAATCAATCTGATCAAGCTAAAAGAATCCAATGATAAGTTCATCAATCTTGCCAGCCACATTTTAGCCAGACAGCCAGAAAGTAAATTCGCCGATGTCTGCGCCATTCGCCCTGAAGAAATCATTCTGACCGATACGGCAAACACCAATACGCTGCCAATGACCATTGAAAACATCATGCCAACGGGTGGCAGCTGGGTGATTGAACTGAGTTTTGGTGATGACAGATTATTTCACTCTACTCAGTCTCGTCCAAAGTGGCGAGAAGGAGAGCAAGTAAATGCTTATTTGCCAACGTTGTCACTGCACTTTTTTGATCAAGCAAACAATCGCCTTGTTCTTCCAGAAACAGATCTCGATTACAGCCATTTACTGCTCAACTCGGCGTCAATCAACCAAAAGCACACCAATCAACCACTCGCTAAACAAGCATAAGCTAATCAAAAAAGGAAACCGTTATGAACTTCCCGATGAAAAAAAGCCTTCTTGCACTGACTGTTAGCCTAACCACTTTTGGTGCGGCTTCGACTTTCGCTGCCGACACATTTGATCTTCAAGCATTAATCGCAGCCGCAAAACAAGAAGCACCGCTAACTGTGTATGATTCCACAGGGAAAATTGTTAAACAGGCGGAATCCTTCAGCAAAAAATACGGCATCCAAGCAACGGGGATTAAAGCCAAAGCTTCGCAAATTCTCGAAATTGTCAGCCGTGAAGCGAAAGCCGGCAATGTAAAAGCTGACGTCGCTATTCTGGCCGATGCACCTGCGGGCATGGAGCAGCTACTATCAAAAGGCTATGTCACCAGCTGGGTTCCTACGGACCTTGCCGTTAATATTCCAGCGACCTACCAAAACCCGCTTACGCTGGTCTTAGCGCCCAATATTTGGGCTTATAACACAGGCCTTTATGACACCTGCCCAGTAACAAATGTATGGCAACTTACTAAACCAGAATGGCGTGGCAAAGTTGCCATGCAGGACCCTCTTGGCAAACCATCTTACACAGATTGGTTTAACCAGCTCGCCACACACCACGACAAAGCCATGGCCGATGCCTATCAAGCAGAATTTGGAAAACCATTAAAAACCAGTGAAGACAGCGCCACAGCAGCCTTTGTAAAAGCCCTCGCAGAAAATCATCCACTAGTCACTAGTTCTGATACAGAAGCCGCTAACGCTGTTGGCGCACCAGATGTGAAGGACAGCTTTGTTGGCATGGTCAGCGCGGCAAAATTTCGTCAAAACGAAAATGGTATGAAGCTGGGTCTTTGTGCCGATATGGTGCCATTTAGCGGTTGGAGCTATCCAGGTTTAGGCTTCATTACCACTGGAACGAAAAGCCCTAACGCCGCGAAATTATTTATTCATTACATGATGACAGCCGAAGGCATCGCGCCACAGGGTGTTGATGGAAAAATGTCCACCAACCAAACCGTTAAACTACCTGATAACGAGCCAGCAGGTATAGATAAAGTCCGCGACCAAATCATGGGATACGATGCTTCTACAGCAAAATCTGACTGGGAAAGCCGTCAAGACTGGCAAGACCTATGGAGCCTAAGCTTCAAAAATTAAGCAGTAAAAGGCTCTAGCTATTACTAAGAATGAAATCAGTTGGGACGAATTTTTCCCAACTGATTTATATATAACAAATAGAAAAGGATCCCTCCTTGACACCCAACAACATCAAAAAAAGCGAACTAGAAAAGCGCGAAACCGCCCTGCATTCAATTATTCTAAGCGCAGGAGCATTAGCACTGGAACGCTATCGCGCCAGACAACCTGGCGATTTTACACTGAAGGGCCAACAAGACTTTTTGACCGAAGCTGATGCTCTGGTCGAAGAACACATTCGCCAAGCTATTTATAACCTTTTTCCTGAAGATGGATTACTTGGAGAAGAAACAGGAGGCTCAACATCGAATCCCTCGCTTTGGGTAGTTGACCCGATTGACGGCACCGCTAACTTCGCTCGGGGCATAGATCATTTTTGTATTTCCATCGCCTTTGTGCATAACGGCGATACGTTACTCGGCGCGATTTATAATCCAGCGACGAACGAAATATACCTGGCTAGAAAAGACCAATACGTCACCAAAAATGGTCAAGCCCTACGTGTTTCTAACATAAGGGATACTCATAGCTCATCCTTTGAATTAGGATGGTCTACACGGATTCCCCAAGAAGTCTACTTGGCAATCATTTCTTCTCTTTTGGCAAGCGGTACTAATATTCGACGTGGAGCCTCTGGTGCATTGGCACTGGCATGGGTGGCAGAAGGCCGAACCGACGGCTACGCAGAATCGCATATGAATGCATGGGATTGCTTGGCCGGTTTACTCATGGTGCGTGAAGCTGGCGGGCGAACAGGCGTTTACCCTCAGACCCACGAAGAGATAGCCCATGGCGGAGCCATTCTAGCCGTTGCTCCTGGTGTCGCGGAACAGTTTTCCAATGACACCATGATATCTCTGTCCACTAAGACACATAACCGAAAAGAAAATCAGTTTGGACTAACTGCCTAATCTGTTGACCCCATACAATGAAAGAGACAATTATGACCACCGAAAAAGTAAAAAAACGCTACCCTCGCCCACCAATGAGCCTAATTGAGAGCAATATTCCTGGCTGGGGAGTAGATATCTACATTGGCGGTTCTACCAGTGTGGCAGACGCAGAGCTACTTAAAAAACATAATATAAAAGTAGTGCTTAACTGCGCGATAAACCTAGATATTGACCTTGTAAATTCGCAAGAACCTAACCCACCAGAACACTTACTAAAACATGGTTGGGCGCCGGTTCGATATTACAAAATTGGCATGATCGATGGCCCAGGAAATCCAGAGTCCATGGTATTAGCAGGTTATCACTTAATGCGTTCAGCTCTAGATCAGGTACTGCCTGAAAAAGCCTCCTATAAAGTTCGTGAAAAAGGCAATATTTTGGTGAATTGTCGTGGTGGACGCAGCCGCTCAGTCACTATAGTTGCCCTATTTTTGCATTTAGAATATCCAGATCGTTACCCGACACTGGATTCTGCCATTGCACATATTCGGGAAAAACGAGAGCTTCACCCAGATGAATGGTATGAAACCCCAAAACCCGCCTTAATTCACCTAGCAGAACGTGCCGCCAGCATGGAAAAGGTACTGCGCGATGCGGGCTTTGGTCAGGATATGAGAAAAGCATGAAAAACCAGCAACCGAAAAATATCGCCAGCGCCGCAGAAGTAGCCAAACTCGCTGGTGTTTCTCGGTCTGCTGTTTCTCGCACCTTTACCCAAGGTGCGAGTGTTTCCAAAGACACTCGTGAGCGTGTACTGGCTGCTGCAGCAGAACTGAATTATCACGTCAATCATCTTGCCCGTGGCTTATCTAACGAGAAAAGCCGCCCCGTTTGTATTCTTGGTGCCAACCTGAATGCACCCTATCAAGCTAGCTTACTTGATGCCCTCACCCAGCGTTTGCAATTAGCTGGCCGGGCTGTGATGGTGATCAATACGTCTGGCGGCGAAGCCAGTGCTGATGCAGCATTAAGACAAACGTTAAATTATCGCGCGTCGGCAACGATCGTTTTATCCGGGACGCCACAAACCACCTTGATCGAAACCTGCGTAAAGAGTGGCCAGCAAGTTATCCTTGTGAACCGTGCCGGTCAGTTTGAAGGCACAGACCACATCAGTATCGACTATCAATCCGCCATGGCTGACGCACACCATATGCTTTTAAGAGCCGGCTGCACAAACCTTGCCGTTGTCTCGTCGACCATTCAATCACCCAGTTTACTGACTCGTGAAAAACTGTTTATTCAAGCCGCCGAAGACGCTCAGCAAACTTGTATTTTGTTGCGAACAGGACCAACCAGTTACCAAACTGGCGTAGACGCAGCAAGACGTTTATTAGCCTCACGCGAGAGACCTGACGGTGTCTTTTGCGTTACTGATTTGATCGCCTGTGGTTTTATAGATGTGGCTAAAAATGAGTTTGGTTTAAGAATTCCAGAAGACATCTGCATTGTCGGATTTGATGATATTGAACAGGCAAGTTGGCTTGGCTACCAGCTCACCACTTTTTCACAACCATTAGGCGCTATGGTCGATGCCATTTCAGAACTCTTGGAAAACGCCTCTGACAAAGCGCGTAACAAGCAACATTTAACCTTCCATGCACCACCCGTTTGGAGACATTCTGTGCGGCCAAGCGCTTTATGACTATTCAAATTCTCTGTTAGTAAAATCGAGCGATTTTGTTATTTGATTCCCTCTTAAAGAGCCGTAACCTTTTACGTTCGAGTTTTTAAGAGGGAATAGTCATGCTCAACAGAACAAAAATAAAAGTCCGCGGTTATCACATCGACCTTTTTCAGCACGTCAATAACGCTCGTTATTTAGAGTTTTTAGAAGAAGGTCGCTGGGCTTTTTTTGATGAATTTAATGCTGGAAATGAGCTAATTGAACAAGGCTTAGCGTGGGCCGTTGTCAATATAAACATCAACTTTAGGAGCGAAGCCAGTTTCGGAGATCTTCTTGAGGTACAAACCCGCTACGCTAAAATTGGCAATCGCAGCATTACCATGAAGCAAACCATTCTTAACACAAAAAACCAAAGCCTTGTGGCCGAAGCAGACGTCACTTATGTCTGCTTTTCTAAAACACTAAAAGCAGCGGTTCCATTACCTGATGAGCTTAAACACACTATCGAACAAGCCATTGCCTCATCTGAATAAACCTGTATTTTTCATGCTAACTGTAGACAACCTGACAACAGCATGTATAGATTATGGAAGACCTTGATTTTCATTGAGAAAAAACGCTCTGCGCCTTAATCTAAATGCTAACAAGGAGAAATTAGCATGAAAGCAGAACGACTGAAAAACATCATCACTTTTCTTGTGATGATCTTAAGTATTCTCATCATATTGAGACTGTATTTACCCTATTGGGCACTTTATACAGTGAATCAAAAATTGTCCGATATGGGAGACTATTCAGGACACATAGAAAATGTCGATATAGATCTTTATCGAGGTGCATATCAGTTGCAAGCGTTATCTATTTCAAAGATCAAAGGTACACACAAAGTGCCATTTGTTCGCACCAACAATATAGATATTGCATTAAGCTGGCGTGCTTTATTCAAAGGAAAAATACTTGCGGATATTTCCCTTGATTCACCACAGGTCAACTTTGTCGACAGTGAAAAAGAGGATAACGCCCAATCAGGCAAAGGTGGTGAATGGCAAGGTGTTGTAGAAGGACTAATACCTATTACCATCAGTAAAATCAGTTTAAACAACGGCAGCGTTGCCTTTCGTAATTTCGAGTCAGAACCGCCAGTTAACGTACAACTTACCGAACTTCATGCGGAAGTAGCCAATCTCACTAATATTGCAGGGCAAGATGGCAGGCGTGTAGCGAACTTAAATCTAGGCGCAAAACTGCTGAATTCCGCGTCCTTGGAAATGAACGCCGACTTTGATCCCTTTGTTTCTAACGACTTCAGCATCGCGTTAAAAACAGAATCCGTTTCACTGCCCTTGCTCAATGATTTTGCCCAAGCCTATGCCGGGTTTGACTTTCGAGCCGGTACAGGCGAAGTTGTCAGCGAACTAAAAGCCGCGGATGGAAAACTAAACGGTTACGTGAAGCCCTTGTTCAAAAAAGTCGACATTCTGGATTGGCAACAAGATGCCGTAGAAGATGGTGATGGAATATTACAATTATCTTGGGAAGGATTAAGCGGCGGACTAACGGGCCTATTTACCAACAGCGATACGAACAAAGCCGCCACTATAATCGAGATTACAGGCTCACTAAAGGATCCTGAAATTAGTGCGTTTGACGCTGTTTTAGAAGCATTGAAAAACGCCTTTATAGAAGCGTTCGATAACAAATTTGAAGGGCTTAAACCAAAAAGTGATAATTGAACCTCTCTAACATCAGATAATAAAAAAGGGCTAGCAGCCCTTTTTTATTATCTTGAGTAAAATCACCTCAATAGAAATTACCAGCTCAATGTCACTTTCTGCCCTGTTTCCAACGATTTCTGTGCGGCATCAGCGAGCATTTGTGCACGACGACCGTCTTCGAAGCTTGGAGAGACTGGTTTCTTCGCTAGAACGTTTTCAATGAAAGACGTTAGCTGCAAGTTATAAGCATCCACATAACGATCAATAAAGAAGTTATAAAGCGGATCTTTTACTTGTGTCGTATCTTTGGTGAAACGCGTTACCGACGTTGGCGTTTGGTTGTTTGAAATCACCATGCCTTCCGAGCCGAAGGCTTCCACACGTTGATCATAACCGTAGATTGCACGGCGTGAACCGTTAATGTGAATCAAGCGACCAGACTGGCTTTTCATAATAAGCATCACGCTATCAACATCACCAATTTCGGTGATCTTTTCATCCACCATAGCACTACCGAAAGCTTGTAACTCAACAATTTCTTCACCCAAGACAAAACGCGCCATATCGAAATCATGAATAATCATATCGCGGAAAATACCGCCAGACGATTTCAGATACTCCACTGGCGCCATGCCTGGGTCACGACTGGTAATGATAATTTGCTCTAACTTACCAATACTGCCATCTTGCGCAGCTTTGACCACTGCTGCATGACTTGGGTCGTAACGACGGTTAAAACCAATCTGAATCGGCACCCCACAATCTTTAATTTGCTCTAAACACGCGTTCACCGTGGCCGTGTCCAAATCAATTGGCTTTTCACACAAAATGGCTTTTCCCGCTTTAGCGGCTTTAATAATAAGGTCCACATGCGTGTCTGTACTGGTTGCAATCAACACAGCATCGACTTCAGGATCCGCTAAAGCCACTTCTACGCTATCCGCTACCTTAGCACCAGTGGCTTTCGCCACGGCCTCTGCCGCTGGCGCATAGACATCAAAGACATATTTTAAATTAGATTGGGCAAACGCCTGAATATTTTGGGCGTGCATTTTTCCGATTCGACCAGCACCAAATAACGCAAAATTAAGCATAGTTTTATCCTTAGGTTTATTTTTTTTATACAAGGCGACTAGTAGACTTGTAGATATTGTTAAGTTGTTGAAAACTCTTTCAAGCAAGCGACGTTACGAGTGCTGTCGTCGCTCAAAGGCTTAAACCTTTCTAAGCTTTTTTGTCTCGTTCAATAATCCACTCATGATCCGGATCATTATGAAAAATCCAGTTACGACTTGGCCCCGCCATGACGTTCAGATAATAGGATTGATAACCATGAGGTACGCCAACTGGATGATAGCCTTCTGGCACCATGACGAGATCACCGTCTTCCACGGCCATGGTTTCATCAATGCTTCGGTCATCGGTATAAACTCGTTGGAAAGCAAAGCCTTGTGGCGGATCTATCTTGTGATAATAAGTTTCTTCCAGCTGGGTTTCAGCAGGCGCCGCATCGGTATCGTGTTTGTGAGGCGGATAGCTTGACCAGCCGCCACTTGGCGTAATCACTTCGCAGACTAACAAGCTGTCAGCGGGTTCATTACCGAATAAGATATTGCACACATGGCGAGTGTTGCTGGCCACACCACGAGTTTCATATTGACATTGCTCCGGTGTGATCAATTTCGCTTGGAATCCGCCTTTGCCTGGTGCCTTACAAAATGCCACTTCTACATCAGTAATAGCATCGATACAAATTTCGTCTTGCGCTGGCGAATACACTGAATATGGTGCTTTTTGATCAAATACACTCATGCGGTCACCAATGTTGTCCCAAGTTTCGAGCTTGGTACTAGCATTCGCTTTACCAGACAGAATCACCGCGCACACTTCATCTGTACCAGTTTGAATCACTACAGACTCGCCAGCTTTAAGTTGATGTGCTTCAAAGCCTACATAACGCCAATTAGCACTTTGTGGTGTGACATGCTGCGTCAATGTTGTGCCGTCGAGCGGGCGTTTCTTACTTAATAAATGTGACATACAAACCTCAATCGTTATTATTTTATCGAGAACATTTCCAGTCGTCTAAAGCACTATCGACTCACTTCATATTGCTCTACCTCAACCCATGTTCTTTTTTCATAGGATTCCACTACACTGTCGAGAATGATATTAACCTGAGTCGCAGTTCGAAAATCTGGCCACAAAGGAGCGTCATGAACAACACCTTGGAATAAGTCTCGAATCTCAACCGCTTTCATGTCATTGAAACCCAAGCCATGGCCTGCTGAAACACAAAATGCTTGATAATCAGGATGCTCAGGCCCCACTAGAATACGCTTGAAGCCTTGAGTCTGTGGATTACCTTCAGCGATATACAAAGACAATTCGGACAAGGTTTCTTGATCGAAAATCAAGCTTCCTTTGGTTCCTGTGATTTCGAAAGACAAGCCATTTTTTCTGCCCCATGCGATACGGGACGCCTCCAATGTGCCTTGTGCACCATTAGCAAAGCGCACCATCATATGAGCTTGATCGTCGTTTTCAACTTCGCCAACACCGACTTTAGAATCGCTTGAAGTTTGAGCTAAAGGACGCTGCTGATGTACCACTTTAAGATCGGCACACAATGACGTAATTGGTGCGACCAAATGAGTCGCCAGCTGCACTAGATGAGAAGCTAAATCGTTCAGCGCTCCCGTTCCAGCAAAATGCTTTTGCAAACGCCAACTAAAGGGTAGATTTGCATCTGCAAGATAATCTTCATTAAACACGCCACGAAAATGTACTACGTCACCGATATCACCACGAGCAATTAATTGCTTAGCAAATTGCACTGTGGGGTTCTTGATGTAATTAAAACCAACCAGTGTTTTTACTCCTGCTCGTTCAGCAGCCTCAGTCATTTCTTTCGCATCGGAAGCATTTAGTGCTAACGGTTTTTCACTATAAACATGTTTACCTGCTGCAATGGCAGCCAAAGCGATTTCTTTATGTAGAAAATTCGGAGCACAGATATCGACCACATCAATATCCGGATCGTTAATTAAGCTTTTCCAGTCCCCTGTAGAGCGATTAAAGCCCAATTCCAAGGCTTTCATTTCAGCTAATTCAGGCGTTGCATCAGCTAACATCTCACAATGTAATTGGCTTTGTGGAATGGCAAAAGCTGCCATCGCATTTCGGTAGGCAATCGCATGTGCTTTTCCCATGTAGCCTGAGCCAACCAAGCCAACACGCATTTTTTTTATTGTCATAATCATGCCTCATATTCTGTTGTATTAATTCCACCAAACTACATCAGTCATTAATACATAGAATTTCGTGTTTTTATTCTAACGATAGCCACATGATAGAATATTTATTTCATTTATTTCAATAGATAAAAAATTTTTTTTTATAAAGCCCTCGTGAAAGCATCAAAATACGGCAAAACATCATTGAAAAAAACAATATAAGTTCATATATAACAAAAGGATAGATAACTAATAAAAGAATTATTCACAGTCAAGAAACATGGAATATACATTCTAATAGACCATAATTTTCGTCTTAGACAGATAGGATTCACAACCTAAAACCTACTAATATCCTTAATTTATAGGCTTAACTCAGGCGGTAAGATAAGCGATAGCAAACAAAGAGAAAGAGCAAATCAGTTGTCGTTTTCAAGTCGCTTGCCTAAGCTAACAACTTGATCATCACCGTAACCAATCGCATTGTAAAATGCGATAACGGTTTGATTTGTATTACGGACTTGCAGATTAATTTTTGGGCAGCCTTTAGTAATAATTAACGCTTCTACGGCTTTCATCATTGCCTGTCCATAGCCTTTTCTTTGATAATCAGGACTAACAGCAAGATAATTAATCCAGCCACGATGACCTTCATAACCTCCCATTACTGTGGCAACCACGTCGTTATTGACGACGCCAACAAGAAACAAATCAGCATCTACCTTCAGCTTTCGATCAATGTCTTTATGCGGATCATTCTGAGGAACCACTAAACTACATTGATTCCACAAAGCAATCACCGCTTCTCTATCTGTTTCTTCATATGGACGAATATTCATAAAGTTCAAATCTCTCCTATCTGGTGGCCATCGCTAAAACGACTTTTCACCACGCTTTAGCACCCAATACAAATAAGCAACTATTGCTAAGTTAAACAACAGTATCGAAAAATTGACCAGGTTGGGGGTTTGATAAATAGCATAAAGCTCAAAGGGGATATAGAGCGAACCACTAATAAAGGCGAACCATTCTGTCCAACGCAGTTTATGCCATAAGCCATAGGCGATGACAAAGCGAAAACAGGCGTACATAAGGGAAACTGAGATCACTAAAACTTGGTCTTGCTGAGCCAGTTTTTCAATAAAGGTTAACAGTAAATCGATATAATAATTATTGGGCGAGATAGGCCAATTTTTCATTATCTGTGCTGCAAGCTGATGGAGATCTTGCTTCGCTATTATGTTTACGCTCAATGCAACGCATAAGGCCAATACACCTTTTACACCATCAATAACAGCAATGGCTTTTAGACCTTCAAACTTCATAAGCACCACTTCTTAAAAAAAACCAGCATACATCAATTCGATGACAAAAAAGTGATGATAACAATAGCTTTGCAGAGCAAACAAAAAAGGCGAGTAGGACAAAAAACCCAACTCGCCTTGATAGAACTTAGACAAAGCTACACTTTAAATTTGTCTAAAGATCTCGCTTGTTCAACGGTAATTTCAACCATAGTGTCACAAAGCACAGACTGTCCTTGTGCTGCATCTGAAACCGACTGGCTAATATCACGAATATTGGTGGTATTACGGTTGATTTCGTTTGATGTCGCACTTTGCTCTTCTGCCGCAGCAGCAATCTGAACTGTCATGTCGTTTATTTCATTAATACTTAAGCGAATCGCCTCTAGAGACTGCTTAGCCTGATCGGCAATTTGCTGGGTTGCATTGGCGTTTTCTCGGCTTTCAAGAATGGCTTTTTCAGCACCCCTTACCCCAGTTTGTAACTGTTGAATCATTTTCTTAATTTGTTCTGTCGACTCTTGTGTTTTTGACGCCAATGTTCGGACTTCATCGGCGACGACAGCAAAGCCTCGGCCTTGCTCACCAGCTCGTGCCGCTTCAATAGCAGCGTTCAAGGCTAATAAATTAGTCTGATCAGCTATGTCGGTGATAACAGTAAGAATTGATTCAATATTGTCGCTATATTTCACTAAGTCATTAATAGTTGTTACAACATCGCCCATTTTCTGAGTCAGCTCAGCAATCGAAGTAGTCGTACGATCAACAATAACTTCGCCCTCTTTTGCAGCAGCGTCTGCTTGATTTGCACGGCTTGCGGCTGTTTGAGCGTTGTCTGCCACATCATGCGCTGTCGCTGACATTTCATGCATCGCAGTAGCCAGTTGATCCAACTCATTAAGCTGAGTATACAGTTGTTTCGATGACTCTACGGAAGACACTGCCGTCTTATCTGTATTTTCGCGAATATGACAAGATTGGCTTTTTACTTCGCCAATTAAGCTCTGTAAATAATCAATAAATTTATTAAACTCGCTCGATACATGACCGAATTCATCGTCACTAGTAATCGCAAGGCGTTTGGTTAAATCCCCTTGCCCACCATTTATATCTTTTAGTGATTCATGTAAAGCACGAAGTGGTTTTAGCAAACCAGTCACGACAAAATACAGCACGATAGAAACAAGTAAGGCGGCAATTAAAGTTCCCCAAAAAGCGACCCAACCAAACTCTCGAACACTGGCAAATAACTTGTCTTCATCTAAAACAACACCGACATACCAATCTGAACCGTACAAATTAGGCAATGAACTAAAAGACACATATACAGGCGTACCGTCAGCCAGTTTTTTTTCAACCAAGTCTTTACTCAGTTCTGGCACACCACCTTGCAATAAATTAGATACAGATTTGCCGTTCAAATCTGCATTTGGGTGACTGATTATTTTTCCATCTTTACTCAATAGGAACGCATAACCTGTGTTATTGAAGTTAAGCGCATTAACTGCTTCAGATACTGTATTAAGATTTAGATCTCCACCAAAAGTACCTTTAAATTGGCCATGGTCAGAAAAGTCTGCAATCACAGAAATCAGAATATCGCCCTCAGTCGAGACATAAGGTTCTGTTAGCGCTGCTTGCTTATGCTGCTTCCCCATGCCGTACCAAGGGCGTTTGCGGGCATCCCAGCCCGGTGGGTTCCAATTAGGATCATTGGTGATTCGACTACCGTTAATATCCAAACCACCAAACAGTAAAATAAACTCGTCTTTATAAATAGGTAAGTCGAAAGCTTTTTGAATGGTTTCAGGACTAAAGTCCGCATCAACTGTTTGCGAAATAGCTTCAATCAAATCCATTTTATTTTTAAGCCAGTTATTAACCTGCAAAGCGAGAGCTTTACTACTTTCTTGAGTACTTGTCGTTGTTTTCTCAAACAATGCACTTCTAAGGCTGCTGTATTGCAACCACGAGTACATCGAGAATGCTAAAACAACAACAATTGATGCACACCAGACAACCTTATGAGAAACCTTCATTACTAAATTATCCTATAAAATAAACGAAAAAAACTTATCACTTCCATGCAAATTCAGAGATAACAAAATTAATGACATTGAATTATGTCAATCCAATGAATTTCGGAGGAATTTATAACATCAACTATTAAAGTGCCACCTTTAAAACGTTGTTTTTTTGTAGTAACGAAAGTTTTAGCAGAAAACCGATAATTATTCCTATAAAAAAACCCCGCATTCCTTTCGGAAGCAGGGTTGGGTGTTGGTAACACTAGGAGATTAAGCTAGATCAAAACGATCCAACTCCATTACTTTAGTCCATGCGGCAATAAAGTCTTTCACAAAACGTTCTTGTGAATCAGAGCTCGCATACACTTCTGCAATAGCACGAAGTTGAGAATTAGAACCAAACACTAAGTCGGCACGTGTTGCTGTCCATTTGATCTTACCCGTTGTACGGTCACGACCTTGGAACTCACTCTCTTCTTCAGAGGTAGCAAACCACTTGGTTCCCATATCCAATAAATTCACAAAGAAGTCATTGGTTAACGTTTCTGGTTGGCTTGTCAAAACTCCATGTTGAGATTGACCCGTATTGGTATTCAATACTCGCAAACCACCTAACAACACCGTCATTTCTGGCGCTGAAAGCGTTAATAATTGTGCTCTATCCACCAACATTTCTTCAGCAGATACCGTGTACTTACCTTTCAGATAGTTACGGAAGCCATCTGCAGCAGGCTCGAGGAAAGCAAAAGATTCCACATCCGTTTGCTCTTGAGATGCATCCGCACGGCCTGATGTAAATGGGACTGTAACGCTGTGTCCCGCTGCTTTTGCAGCCTGCTCAACGCCAACAGATCCACCTAATACGATCAAATCAGCAAGAGAGACCTGTTTAGTTGAATCTTGGGCATTAAACTCAGCTTGAATGCCCTCTAAAACAGACAACACCTTAGCAAGTTGCTCAGGCTGATTTACGGCCCAATCTTTTTGTGGAGCTAAACGAATACGAGCACCATTAGCACCACCACGCATATCTGAACCACGGTAAGTCGATGCAGAAGCCCAAGCTGTAGAAACAAGCTGTGCAATGGACAATCCAGAAGCTTGAATTTTTACTTTAAGGTCTGCAATGTCTTGGTCATTAACCGAAACATACGTCACCGCTGGAATCGGATCCTGCCATACCAACTCTTCTTGTGGCACTAGAGGCCCGAGGTAACGAGCCACTGGACCCATGTCACGGTGAGTCAATTTGTACCAGGCACGAGCAAACGCATCGGCAAGTTGATCTGGATTCTCATAAAAACGTTTAGAAATTGGCGCATAAATCGGATCATCACGTAATGCCAAATCCGATGTAAACATAATTGGCGCATGACGTTTAGATGAATCATGAGCATCTGGAACAGAGTTTGCTGCCGCACCACCTTTTGGAGTCCACTGCCAAGCGCCTGCTGGGCTCTTAGTTAATTCCCAATCATACTCAAACAAGTTTTCAAAGTAACCGTTGTCCCAAGCAATTGGGCTCTTCGTCCAAGCGCCTTCAAGACCACTAGAAATAGTATCGACACCTTTCCCCGTGCCCATGTTATTACTCCAACCAAAACCTTGCTCAGTAATGCCTGCCGCTTCTGGATCAGCGCCAACTTGAGCGGCATCACCTGCACCATGGGCTTTACCGAAGGTATGGCCACCAGCAATCAAGGCAACGGTTTCTTCGTCGTTCATCGCCATACGTTCAAAAGTATCGCGAATATCACGGGCGGAAGCGAGCGTATCGGGCTTACCATCTGGACCTTCTGGGTTAACATAAATTAAACCCATTTGTACGGCTGCTAAAGGGTTTTCAAGTTCACGATCGCCAGTATAACGTTCATCATCTAGCCAAGTTTTCTCAGTTCCCCAATAAATGTCTTCTTCAGGCTGCCACACGTCCACACGGCCACCAGCAAAACCAAAAGTTTTGAACCCCATGGATTCCAATGCACAGTTCCCCGTTAAGATCATCAAATCTGCCCAAGAGATCTTACGGCCGTATTTTTGCTTAATAGGCCAAAGCAAGCGACGCGCTTTATCTAAGTTAACATTATCTGGCCAGCTGTTTAATGGTGCAAAACGCTGAGTACCTGACGTCGCACCGCCACGACCATCAGCCGTACGATACGTGCCTGCACTGTGCCAAGCCATGCGGATGAAGAATGGGCCATAATGACCGTAATCAGCCGGCCACCAATCTTGAGAGTCTGTCATCAACGCAAATAAATCTTTGCGAAGCGCTTCAAGATCTAAGCTATTAAATTCTTTGGCATAATCAAAATCTTCGCCCATTGGGTTAGATTTCGGCGAATGCTGGTGAAGAATGTTTAAGTTCAACTGATTCGGCCACCAGTCTTTGTTTGATGTACCGCGGCCCGATGATTGATTTGCACCTGCGGCACCATGATTAAAAGGACACTTACCTTCATTCGACATCTTTTCGTTAGACATAACGCTCTCTCCTACTTGCTGCTTAGAACATCTTATTTTTCAGTAACGTTTTCTTAACTATAGTTATAAACTTAAAAAGAGTGAGTAACTAATAAATAAAAACTAAGAAGATGATAGGCAATGACTGCCTTGGCTTTTGCCTAATCAATTGTGACCATTTTTCATAATCTCGCCACAAACTCATTTGATAAAAAGCATTTACCCAAAACTGGTTCACAAGTTGCTTATAAACTAAAGGAAACCACAAATAAGTGACTTTGACTAAATCATCATGGGGAACAACTATGACGCAATCAGATTATCCATTAATTGAAGTGCCTAAAGATAAACGCCGAGGACTACTGCCAATGGCAGTGATTCTGCTTGGTTTTACCTTTTTTACCGCAACCATGTGGGCTGGAGGAACATTAGGAACCGCGTTTTCATTTTCAGAGTTACTCTTAGTTATTTTAGTCGGTAACTTGCTGCTAGGCATTTATGCTTCTGCATTAGCATTCATTGCCTATAAAAGTGGTTTAAATAGTGTCCTAATGGGAAGGTTTTGCTTTGGTGAAATTGGCAGCAAGTTAGCAGACTTCATACTTGGCTTCACTCAAATTGGCTGGTACGCATGGGGAACGGCAACGCTTGCAATTGTGTTAGTCAAAATTACGAACATACCAGAAGCATGGCAAACGCCCTTAATGATTTTATTCGGCATGGCTTTTTGTATAACCGCCATGATTGGTTTTCGTGGCATGGATATCTTGTCCCGAGTAGCGGTTCCTGCCATGCTCATTTTTATTTTAATCAGCCTTTACACAGGATTAATCGATGTTGGCGGTATATCAGCTTTGTTTGGCATTGAGCCAACACAAAGTTTGAGTTTCACCGCAGCTATCACCATAGTAATTGGTACCTTTGTCAGTGGTGCCACTCAAGCAACTAACTGGAGCCGATTCGCCAATAGCGGTAAAGTCGCTGTTTGGGCAACCATGGGGGCCTTCTTTTTAGGCAATGGCCTGATGGTATTAACCGGAGCACTTGGTACGTTAATTTACCAGCAAGCTGATATTGTCGACGTTATGCTAGCGCAAGGCTTTATGGTGCTGGCTGTACTTATGTTGTTTCTCAATATTTGGACAACTCAAGACAATACCATTTACAACTTTGCCGTCGCCGGCTGCAATCTTCTTCGAACCGATAAGCGTCGAGTTGTGACCATCGCTGGCGCAGCCATTGGTACCGTCATGGCGGTATTTGGCATGTATAACTTTCTCATTCCTTTTCTGGTCTTGTTAGGAACATTTATCCCGCCAATTGGTGGTGTAATCATGGCTGATTTTTGCTTGCGCCATAAAGGCCAATACCCATTGCTAGCCAACGTAAACTTGCCCGCTTTTAATTGGATTGGGCTTGGCTCTTATGCCATCGCCTCAGCAGCAGCCTACACATCTCCGATGATGCCACCTATTGTTGGGGTCTTTGTCGCAATAGTGGTTTATGGCGTATTATCTTTTCTATCTCATAGACAAGCCGTCACTGCATGATAGAAACCATGTGATAAATGCATTGATTATCGAGAAAATATTATTTCACCATCACAACATCGAAGAGCAGGTTTTCACGCCTGCTCTGCAACACGATTGAGGTTTTTATGCACATTATTAACGCCCGTTTGCGCCAACGTTCAGAGCTATTTTCTATCTATATTGATGAAGGCCGTTTCAGCAAAATTGAGGTACAAGAAAATACATTAACAGCAGCTGATAATGCTATAGATGCTGATGGTAAACTAGTTTGCGCACCATTTGTCGAGCCACATATTCATCTTGATGCCGCCCTTACTGCTGGCGAACCAGAATGGAATCAAAGCGGTACCCTTTTCGAAGGCATTGAACGCTGGAGCCAGCGCAAGCCTATGTTGAATGAAGCCGACATTCGTCGCCGCGCACTATCGACCATAGAGTTACTGGTACAAAACGGTGTACAAGCCATTCGAACTCATGCAGACACCACTGATCCGACGTTAATAGGCGTTCGGACCCTTTGCGCTCTGCGTGATGAATTGAAAGACAAAATCGATTTACAAGTGGTTGCCTTCCCACAAGACGGCATGCTGTCTTACCCAAATGGCTTAAAGCTGATGGAAGAAGCCTTAGAAATTGGTGCCGATGTGGTCGGCGGGATTCCACACTTTGAATACACTCGTGAACTGGGTGAGAAATCCGTCAAGCTGATAATAGAACTGGCAAAAAAATACGACCGTTTGGTTGATGTTCATTGTGATGAAATTGACGATCCAAACTCACGCTTCTTGGAGTTTCTGGCCTGTGAGGCTCTGTTTCATGACATGGGATCTAAAGTCACTGCAAGTCATACCACGGCCATGCACTCTTATGACAATGCCTATTGCTCGAAGCTGTTTCGTTTATTGAAAAACTCCGGTATTAGCTTTATATCCTGCCCAACCGAAAGCATTCACTTACAAGGTCGCTTTGATACTTACCCTAAACGCCGTGGCGTGACCAGAGTTAAAGAATTAAGAGAAGCTAATATCAATGTTTGCCTAGGCCAAGATTCTATCTTCGATCCTTGGTATTCACTAGGTAATGGCAAGCTGCTACGCACATTGGATTACGCCATGCACATCTGCCAGATGATGGGGTATCAAGACTACGCCAGCGCTCTAGATATGATCACAGACAACAGCGCTCGCACTATGTGTTTGCAAGGTTATGGGATAGAAGTAGGCAACGCAGCAAACTTTATCTTGTTGGAAGGGTATGACGACTACAGTGTGCTGCGTCAGCAAGGTGAAGTATTACTGTCTGTACGCCATGGTGAAACCATCATGCAACGCAAGCCGTCTCAGGTGATCACTCAACCCTGGATTACACAAGTAATAAAATAATTAGCCAGTAAAAACATAAAAATGATTGCCGATATCTAAGAGATACACCCAGTCATTTTTAATTAAAAAAGACTTTTCTAGAAAAAAGGTGAAAGACATCGCCACGCTCTCACCTTTTCTAATTTTTCGAGTTTTATTGAACACAACATAAAACTGTCACTAAAAAAGGTGCACATTATTTTAAAAATTGATCACTATTTTTTTGCGCTAATAAATATCCTTTCCTAGACTGTAATTAACTTACAAACTGATAAAGGATTATACATGCGCATCCATTCTATTCGGATCAAGATGATGCTCCCTATCATCTTTCTATCGATTATTTTAATCTCTCTTTTTGCCTTTATGATGCTGATGAGCAGCATACAAAAAAATAATATGAAGTTACAGGCAGAGCATTATTTTGAAGCTATTTCAGAAGTATTAAATGCTGACCGCGACATTTATCAAGCACGACTAGCACAAGAAAAAATGCTCGATGGCCAAGGGCCAAAAAATGGCAATGAGGCCGATTTTAGAGAAAACGCCCAACAAGTGTTTGATCGTTTTCAACTATATAGACAATACCTTGCAGACGAACCAAAAGATCTTCTCGCGCCTTTCGACTCTTTTAATACGCTTTATAACGAATGGCTAAAATCAAGCGAGAGTCTTATTGACACCTCAAAAGGCAGCGTTCAGTTTTCAGAAACAATGATAGCGTTAGATAATAAATTCCAAGTCATTCGCAATATGCTCGATGATGCGGGGGAAAAATTACGAGCGCACACCCACAATATACAAGACCAAATAAATTCCGCTGCCGAACTAAATAACTATGTAGAAGCAATTACTGAAGTATTGAATGCGGATAGAGATTTGTACCAAGCACGTTTAGCACAACAAAGAATCATTAATGGCATTGGCGATCGTACTGATAATAAAGAAGACTTCAAACTAAATTCAGCGCAAGCATTAGAAAGGTTTAGAGCATATAGAGGCTACCTTATACATGAACCTGAACTCGCAAAACCTTACAGTGAATTTGATGTACTTTTTAATGAATGGTTTGAAGAGAGTCTAGTTCATTTTGAATCTCCTGAGGCTCAAACGTCTAACAAACTTCCGCAAGAAATAATAAATGCAGACGAAAAATTTGCAGCCATTCGTTCACTTTTGGACAAAGCAGGTGAAGCGGTAAGAAAGCATTCCAGAGAAATTGAAGAAATAACCAAAAAAAATATCGCACGTAATCAAGAAATCGCCATGATAGTTACGGCTATCGCCTTTATCATTTCTCTTATTTTTGGCTATATCATTCCCCTCAAAATCACTAAAAATGTAGAGAATATGGGACGTCGTATTCGAGAAATTGCAGAAGGTGACGGCGATTTAACACAAAGAATCAACTCAAGTGCTAAAGATGAGCTTGGCGATCTAGCTAAAGAATTTGACGGTTTTGTGGAACAGCTGCGATCAATTATTAGCAATATACATAAACAATCATCCGCCCTTGGCAGCATGACAACGGAGTTAAAAAACGCCTCCGAAACCACAAACAATATTACTCATGCTCTAGTGAATGCATCGTCATCTATGATTAATGCAGGACAAGAGATGAATCTATCAAACCAACAAATGGCAGAAGTGGCAAAAGAGACAGAAACAGAAGCTACCGCTTCAAGTAAATTAACTGCACAAGGTATTCAAGCGGTAAATACGTCACACAAAGCTATTTCTAGCTTAATCAGCAATATTGAAGAGTCATTAAAACGAGCTGAAGAGTTAGAAAGAAGCTCAGAGAATATCTCGTCAGTTCTTGAGGTCATTAGGAATATTGCCGAGCAGACCAATTTACTCGCCCTAAACGCAGCCATAGAAGCCGCTCGAGCTGGTGAGCAAGGACGAGGATTTGCCGTCGTCGCTGATGAGGTGAGAACATTAGCAACTCGGACTCAAAACAGTACGGATGAAATAGAGACGATCATCGAACAACTCAAACTAAATGTTAAAGAGTCCTCGATTTCCACTCAAAATAGCCGTGATAATGCCGACAACACAGCGTCAAATTTTGATAGCGTCATCAACATCTTTGACTCCCTCAACTATTCATTCGAAAAAGTACAAAAAATGGCATCAAAAACGGCCAAAGCGACACTTGAACAAGCCACCCTGTCAGATGGTATAAATCAAAGCCTGATAGAGTTAAAAGAACAAACCGATGGCGTGAAAGACGTCTCAAACCTAATAAACAAACAGTCCACACAAATAACAAATTTGTATAAAACACTAAATAATGAAGTAGGAAACTTTAAAATTTAGTGTTACTAGAGATAGAGATTAGTAAAAGATAAAATGAAGTAAAAATAGCGTCTTGCTCTTTAACACCTGCGGTTAAAGAGCAAGACAGTTAATTATTTATTCTCTATAGGACAGTTTTCCATACCAACACGATACGTTGACACGGCTCCCATCCCCGCAAATTTACGGAAAGCGTTAAATGCATCATAGCTAGGCTTATAGCTAACGGTATAATTCATGTTTACTTGTGATCCATAATTACCACAGCAATTAGGGCTAAAAGACGCATCTTGGCTAATGACTTGAAAATCTTCTAGATTATTCTTTTTGCCAAAAGCAATAAGCTCGTCTGTTTTTGCTTTATATATCGCCCCAACATCTATGTCGCTATTAGGCGGAAGATTTTCCATGTAAGAAAAAGACGTTATATCTTTTACCTCGCATACTGGCGCCTCCGTGGTTTCTTCAGCAACAAGCAGGTTAGAAAAAAGTATGGCGGGCACAGCTAAAAGCAGTGCACATGAAAGAGTTTTCATATGAAACATCCTATGTGGTTTAAAATATCCATTGAAGCAATGATGGCTCATTACTTCGATTGATTAAAAATGAACCCAAATAAACAGGCCAATAACAAATGAGATAATACCATTAATTAGACTTAGATTTATGAAATTGCCACCAAATTTTCCGCTTTACCATTGGCGAAAGCCACAACATTTTCAAAAGCAATTTTGAAGTAAAGCTCGTAGCTAGACTTTTCTACATAACCAATATGCGGCGTACACAATACATTTGGCAAAGATAGTAAAGGCTCATTATTAGTATTCGCAGGTTCCGTTTCGAATACATCAACAGCCGCTCGTTTACTTGGATTTGAAGACATCTCACTATACAAGGCACCACTTTCGAGCAACTCGGCACGACTAGTATTTACCAACAAAGAATCAGACTTCATCAAAGCCAAATCCGCTTGCGTCACAATAGCTTTGGTGGCGTCATTGAGTCGCAAATGCAAAGTGATAATATCGGCAGTTTGAAAGAACTCCGCTTTCGATTGTGCTGCTGAAAATCCATGTTCTTGTGCCAATGATCTGGAACTTTCGCTTCCCCAAACCATCACCTTCATACCAAAGGCTTTGGCATATTGCGCGATACGTTGACCGATTTTGCCGTATCCCCAAATTCCCAAAACAGATCCGTTTAATACTCGACCTAACCCTAGAGCCCCAGACTGTTGCCATTGACCTTGTGAAAATTGCGCTACATACTCGGGAATATGTCGACTCGCCGACATAATCAAACCCCAGCATAATTCAGATGGCGCAACCGGAGAGCCAACGCCTTCTGCCACGGCAACACCGTATTTATGGCAAAGCTTGGCATCAATATGATTACTGATTTTTCCTGTCTGGCTAATCAGTTTTAAATTAGGCAAATTATCGAGTAATTCTTCCGAAATAACGGTACGTTCACGTATCAAAACAAGCGCATCAAAATCCTTTAGATTGGTGACTAAATCTTCAGTATTTGTAAAACTCTCATTAAATACATGTACATCATGGCCTTGTAAAACATTGAAGCATGCAAGGTCTTTAACACTATTTTGATAGTCATCTAATATTGCTATTTTCACGAAACAATCCTCGTTTACTCATCTGATATCGCTTGGTTAATGTTGCTTATCATCGACCAAGATAGTACAAAACACCAGAGCAAAAAAAGCCCCGCACATGGCGGGGCTAAAGACAGAGATTACAATTTGCTGTTCTAGAGCAAGGAGGCACACAACTTCATGTACTTAATTCAATATTACTTAAACGCGCTCGAATACCGTCGCTATACCCTGCCCCATACCAATACACATGGTTGCTAGGCCGACGGTCGCGTCTTTTTCACGCATCACATTTAACAAGGTTGTTGAAATACGCGTACCAGAACAGCCAAGTGGATGACCAAGGGCAATCGCACCACCATTCAAGTTCACTTTATCGTCAACAAAATCCAGCAAACCAAGATCTTTTAGTACTGGAATAGACTGAGCTGCGAAGGCTTCGTTTAGTTCGACAATATCAATATCGGCGATAGTCAAACCAGCACGTTTTAGGGCTTTCTTCGTAGCAGGCACTGGACCGTAACCCATAATCGCTGGATCACAGCCGGCAACGGCCATGCTGCGTACTTTAGCAATAGGCGTTAAACCTAATTCTTCGGCTTTTTTCGCAGACATCATCAACATAGCGGATGCGCCGTCAGACAAAGCAGAAGATGTACCTGCGGTCACTGTACCGACCTTCGGCATAAACACTGGGGCTAACTTAGCTAACGATTCCATAGAGGTTTCTGGACGAATCACTTCATCCACTTCCACTAGGATCTTGTTGCCATCCGCATCGTGGCCTTCGATGGAAACAATTTCGTTATTGAAACGACCTTGCAACGTCGCTTCATGAGCTAGACGATGTGAACGTACTGCAAAGGCATCTTGTGCTTCACGACTAATGCCATGCATTTTGCCTAGCATTTCTGCAGTAACGCCCATCATCATGGAGGCTTTCGCCATATGTTTTGAGAGCGCAGGGTTTACATCCACCCCGTGCATCATGCCAACGTGGCCCATATGTTCAACACCACCGACGACAAACACATCACCTTGTCCTGTCATGATAGCTTGAGCTGCCGTATGAATCGCGGACATAGACGAACCACAAAGACGGTTCACGGTTTGCGCCGCACAAGTGATCGGCAAACCAGCCAACAAAGACACAGCTCGCGCCATGTTAAAACCTTGCTCTAAGGTTTGGTTAACACAACCCCAGATTAAGTCTTCTACGTCTTTCTGATCGACATTTGGATTACGTTTGAACAATGCTTTTACCAGCGCTGCAGATAAGTTTTCTGCTCGCACATTACGAAATACGCCATTTTTTGTTTTACCCATTGGTGAGCGAACAGCGTCGATAATAACGACATCATTTGGATTCAGTTTCATGGGGATTCTCCTCTAGCCTATGGGAAATTATGCGCCGTAAAAAGTGTCGTTGTTCTTCGCCATTTCACGCATTTTTGCGGTTGGCTCGTACAACTTACCTAAGTGGCTGTATTTGTCTGCAAGGTCACAAAAGGCCTGCAGTCCCATTTGGTCTAAGTAGTGCAGAGCACCGCCAAGATATGGAGGGAAACCAATACCGTAAATCAACCCCATGTCCGCTTCTGCCGCCGATGCCACGATATTTTCTTCAAGGCAACGTACTGTTTCAATACAAAGTGGAATCATCATGCGTGCCACTATGTCGTCTTCGCTCAATTCAGATTTGGATACAACTATGGAAGAAAGCAAAACATCGATTTCTTCATTAAATATTTTCTTTGGTTTACCTTTACGATCTGGCTCGTAGGTATAAAAACCTTTACCGTTTTTCTGACCAAAGCGCTCCAACTCGAATAAACAATCTACTGCGTTTGTGCCTTCATGCTTCATACGATCTGGGAAGCCTTCTGCCATGACCTGATCCGCATGATAAGCCGTGTCGATACCAACCACGTCAAGTAAATAAGCTGGCCCCATTGGCCAACCAAATTTCTCCATGGTTTTATCTACCACTTGGAAATCCGCACCCTCTTGCATCATCAAGGAGAAACCAGCGAAGTAAGGGAACAACACGCGGTTCACAAGGAATCCTGGGCAGTCATTTACCACAACAGGTGTTTTACCCATGGCTTGAGCATAAGCAACCGTTTTGGCGATTGCTGCATCGCTAGTTTTTTCACCGCGGATAACCTCTACCAACGGCATACGATGCACTGGGTTAAAGAAGTGCATACCACAGAAATTTTCTGGGCGTTTTAGATCTTTTGCCAATTCAGTAATAGAAATCGTTGACGTGTTAGACGTCAGAACGGCGTCGTCGGCTATTTTAGTTTCGACCTCGGCTAGAACAGATTTTTTGATCTTAACGTTTTCAACTACCGCTTCGACTACTAGATCAACATGTTCGAATTCGCCATAACTCAGGGCAGGAATAATCGCGTTCATGGCTTTAAAGGCTTTTTCGGTTGTTAAACGCCCGCGCTCTACTTGACCGTTGAATAGCTTATTCGCTTCACTCAAACCTAACTCTAGGGCTTCAGGACGAATATCTTTCATGATAATTGGCGTGCCTTTTGACGCAGACTGATAAGCAACACCGCCACCCATAATACCTGCACCCAATACCGCTGCTTGTTTAACTGGCGTCGCATTTTTAGCGTATCTGCCTGCGGTTTTCTTAATCTGTTGGTCACTTAAGAATAAGTTCACCAAGGATTTAGCAACAGGACCTTTAGCAAGTTTAATAAAACCTTTGATTTCGGTATCAAGGGCTTTTTCCATGTCTTGGCTGATGCCTTTCTCAATGGTTTTAATTGCAGCCATAGGCGCAGGGTAATGTTTGCCAGCTTTAGCTCCAACCACACCGCGAACCGATTCGAAAACCATCATTTTTTCAATTGGAGAAAATACCATAGGCGCACGTAATTCATCACGACGAGCATGATAATCCAACTTACCATCAAGTACTTGTTGGATAAGATGACGAGCGGATTCATTCACTTTTTCAGCAGGAACGACCGCATCAACAGCGCCGTCTTTAAAAGCATCTTCACTGCGTTTCTGAGCACCACCACAAATCCACTCACAGGCATTATCTGCACCGATTAGACGAGGTAAACGAACAGTACCGCCCCATCCTGGGTAAATACCCAATTGAGTTTCTGGTAAACCGATTTTCGCAGTGCTTGCCATAACACGGTAATCACAAGCCAATGCCAGTTCCATGCCACCACCAAGAGCGATACCATTAATAGCTGCTACAGTTGGACAGCAAAGATTTGAAATGTCGTTGAAGATACTGTGAGCATGACGCAATTTATCCTCTAAATCGTCATCTTCAAGTTTGAACCAAGTGGTAAATTCGGTGATGTCCGCACCGACGACAAAAACATCTTTTGCGCTGGCAAAGATAACACCTTGCAGGTCGTCAATGTGTTTTAGCGCTGTAACGGCTTCGGCCAATTCATTCAAGGTAAGACTATTGAATTTATTGACCGATTCACCGACCAAATCCAGAGTGACGGTTGCCACGCCGGCATCATCGACTGCAACCTTGACTGCTTGTCCTTCGAAAATCATGCTGGTCTCCAATTATTTTTATTTTGATAGCGGCAAAACTACCTTTCACTGCTATCCGGTATTTAAAAGCTGTTTGAGCTTTGTCAAAAGCTCAAACAGGCGACTTTCTATAAAAAATTACAGGCTTTTTTCTAGCTCTGGCACGGCATCAAACAAATCAGCCACTAAACCATAATCGGCTACTTGAAAGATTGGCGCGTCTTCATCTTTGTTAATTGCAACAATTACCTTAGAGTCTTTCATACCAGCCAAATGCTGGATGGCACCGGAAATGCCAACCGCGATGTAAAGATCTGGCGCAACGGTTTTACCTGTTTGACCCACTTGTAAATCATTTGGTACAAAACCTGCATCCACTGCGGCACGGGAAGCACCAATGGCAGCGCCTAGTTTGTCTGCAACACCTTCTAGTAATTTGAAGTTCTCGCCATTGCCCATGCCTCGACCACCAGAAATAATCACACTGGCTGCTGTCAATTCAGGACGGTCAGACTCGGCTAATTGCTCTTTCACAAAACGGCTACGATCTGAAGTAATAACTTGAGAAAGCACTTGGCGCTCGGCATTTCCGCCAGAGCTTGCAGCGGCATCAAAACCCGTTGTACGAATAGTTAGCACTTTTACCGCATCCGTTGTTTTTACCGTCGCAATGGCATTGCCCGCGTAAATTGGACGAACAAACGTATCTGCTGATTCAACTTTGATCACATCGGATAACTGAGCCACATTTAATAGCGCTGCTACACGCGGCAAGGTATTTTTACCCGTCGTCGTTGCTGGCGCTAAAATGTGTCCGTAGTCACTAGCAACTTCAACTACCAATTTAGAAACATTTTCTGCCAACTGATGTTCATAAACAGCATTATCAGCAACCAAAACCTTGGTGACGCCAGCTACTTGCGATGCTTGCTCTACAACAGTTTGGCATTCAAAACCGACGACCAATATATGAACGTCAGCATCAATTTGTGTTGCTGCGGTCACTGTGTTTAAGGTCGCAGGTTTTAGAGATTTGTTATCGTGTTCTGCAATGATTAAAACGCTCATGACACCACCTTCGCTTCATTTTTAAGTTTGTCTACTAACTCAGCAACAGAGCCAACTTTAATGCCACCAGCGCGTTGCGGCGGTGGTGTAACAGAAACGATGCTGACATTAGATCCAACTTCCACACCTAGATCGGCAGGTGTTTTTACATCCAATGGTTTTTTCTTCGCTTTCATAATATTAGGCAGAGACGCGAAACGCGGCTCGTTTAGACGAAGGTCTGTGGTGACAACCGCTGGTAGCGTAATCGCCAAGGTTTGCAAACCACCATCAATTTCACGAGTTACTTTTATTTCATGGGAAGTTTGTGCTTCACCGCTTTCAATAACAACCTCAGACGCGAACGTCGCTTGAGGATAATCCAGTAATGCAGCAACCATTTGACCCGTCTGATTATTATCAGAATCAATCGCTTGCTTACCCATAATCACCAAATCAGCGGCTTCATCTTGAGCAACTTTGGCGATAAGTTTGGCGACAGATAAAGAATCTAAACCATCTTCTGTTTCAACTTGAATAGCGCGGTCTGCACCTAATGCCATTGCGGTACGCAAGGTTTCCTGACAAGACTTTGAGCCAACAGATACCACCACAACTTCAGATGCCACACCTTTTTCTTTTAGACGAATAGCTTCTTCCACTGCGATTTCACAGAAAGGGTTCATGGACATTTTTACATTGGTAAGATCGACCGCAGTATGGTCGGCTTTGACTCGAACTTTGACGTTGTAGTCTATGACTCGTTTTACAGATACTAAGATTTTCATAAGCCCCTCGTATTTATTATTAAGTTCTGTTTCATACATTCAGTCCAGATTTTCACCAGATTGATAGCATGCAAATATTCCCTATCAATAGAACTCTTTACTTACCCTCTATAGTAGTTTGGGAATGGTTTTCATCAATAACAAAAAAGCGCCAGTTAACTGACAAAAATATTCAAGCCTGATCAAGATACGCTTTATTCATGAAGAAAAGAACACACCTCAAGCTTTGATTAGAATCAGTTTAGTACGTTGCAATGAAATTAAATGGTGAAAATATGGATTAAATAAAGAATTGACGAGTTCAGTAAGCGCAATAATCTACTGTTTCAGTGTAGAGATCTCAATGCATGTCAGAAACAAAAAAGCCCCACTGAAACAGTGGAGCTTTAAAGTAGCTTTATTTGCCAAATAACACTATTTTTTATTACGCGACAAAAATGCTGTAAAAGCTTGATGAGCTTCTGTTGAGCGCAAACGATCTTTGAAAATCCGTCCCTCTCGCATTAACGCCATTTGAACATCATCCTGACCTCGATATTTCAATAGATCTTTACTTAATGCTACAGCCTCAACAGGCAATGCCGCTGTTTTTTCAGCATAAAACAACGCCATTTTATAAGCCTCACCCTCTTCACATAAGTGATTTATCAGTCCAAGTTCATAGGCTTGTTCCGCGCTAACAATGTCGCCTAACACTAATATTTCAAAGGCTTTTTGATGACCAACTAACTGAGGTAATAGATGACTCGACGCGGCCTCGGGCACCAATCCTAATTGTACAAAGGGAAATTGTAAGCGAGCGGCACGTGAGGAAAGAACCAAATCACAATGAAGCAGCATAGTTGCGCCAACACCAACGGCTCGACCTTCTACACCTGCAATAAGAGGCTTTTTAAAACTACTTAATACTTGCAAGAAAGCCATAATAGCTTCCATTTTTTCTGGTGTTTGAGCTATCTGAACAAACTCATTAATATCATTGCCCGACGAAAAATCATTCCCCGCTCCGTGAATTAACGTCACTTTTATATCAGGGTTAAGTTCCGCGCTACGCAAGGAATTAGTTAATGCTTGATACATATCTAATGTAATCGCGTTCTTTTTTTCGACTCTATTTAGGCACAAAATCTGCACACCAGACTCAATGCTTTCAGTAACAAAATCACTCATTACTGATTCTCCTCTGATAGTAGTTTAAGTACCTGTTCATCAACCAACTTACGAACCATTGGGCCGTCTTCAGACCAACCATGACAACTATTAATCAGCTTAGTCAGTGCAGCAGGGACATGTTTCGGATATTTTTTTCCTAACGGTCCCCACATAGTCTGAAAAGCAGTCGTAGCAATGACTGGGAAAAGCTCCAAAACATGAGTACAACCTACTTTGCCGCTAAAAGTTTCCTTTAACCAACGATTCCAACCTGACTCAATTCGAGTACCTTTTAGAATCGAGAAACTAGGCGCAGCACCACCACAACTAGGAAAAGGATAGGAATCCATAGAAACCGACACTTCTTTAATTAAAAAGGTGTCGTCTAGTGTTAAGCAAACACGAATATCATGAAAAGGACTACCTTCCGGCACCAAGCTGCCATCAAACTCACGATTAACATCATAAGCCTTAAGGTCTTGCATGGTAGCCTCTATATCCCAGAAGCCATCCTCACGCAAAAAACCATAGGATTCTATGCAACGTCGGTGCATTAGATTACGCTTAATCTGTGCCATTACCGCTCTCCCAATACGTCAAAAGGCTTTTAAAACAAGCTTTATGCCTGCTCTTGTTCGCGCAACGCACGACGCAAGACTTTCCCCACATTGGTCTTTGGCAGTTCTTTTCGAATTTCAACAAATTTAGGAACCTTGTAAGCCGCAAGATTTTCTTTGCAGTACAAGCGCAAGGCTTTTTCATCAAGTGTGTCAACGTTCGCTCTTAAAACGACAAAGGCTTTTACTGACTCACCCGTTTTGTCATCAGGCACACCAATAGCAGCTGATTCCAAAATTGATGGATGAGAAGAAAGGCAATCTTCCACTTCCGTTGGATACACATTGAAGCCAGATACAATGATCATATCTTTCGCACGATCGACGATTTGTAAATAACCATCAGGGTGCTGCATAGCAATATCACCTGTAATTAAAAAACCATCTTCTGTCATCACTTCTCGGGTCGCTTCTTCACGATTCCAATAACCCTTCATCACCTGAGGGCCGCGCACACAAAGCATCCCCGCTTCACCTTGTGGCAAAGCTTCACCATCACGTCCTTGGATCTTAATGTCAGTTTCCGCTACAGGAAGACCAATTGTACCAATACGCTCTTTACCAATTGGATTAAAAGACACAACAGGTGATGTTTCGGTTAAACCATAACCCTCGACTATTTTACAACCAGTAACTCTCTCCCACTCGTCTGCAGCAGCGTGAGTTAGAGGCATACCACCAGAACAGGTTAGTTTAAGCGTAGAAAAATCGAGTGCTTTGAATTCAGCTTTGTTACACAAGCCCACGAATAAAGTGTTCAATCCGACGAAGCCTGTAAATGGCCATTTCTTCAGTTCTTTAACAAAGCCAGGTAAATCTCGAGGATTAGGAATTAATACTGTATGAGCGCCGCGCTCTAATAACGTCAGACCATGAATTAGAAAAGCATAGATATGATAAAGCGGCAGCGGAGCAATATAGACTTCATGCTGATCATCAATAATAGAATGCAATCTCGAGCTTAACTGATACATATTGGCAATCAAATTAGCATTCGTCAGCATCGCCCCTTTCGCAACACCTGTTGTGCCGCCAGTATATTGCAGCACCACAATTTGTTCAGGCTTACCTTCGACTTTAGTTACCCGCTTACCTTTACCTTTGACCAACACATCATTTAGCGTCAAAGCTCCCGTAATATGGTAAGCAGGCACCATTTTCTTCACATACTTAACAACGGAGTTCACTAGCAAGCGTTTTAATGGAGAGTGAAAATCAGCTATTTCAGTAATAATGACGTGTTTTATTGACGTTTTAGCCAATATTTTTTCGACGTTATGCGCCATGTTCGCAAACACGACCAAAGCTTTTGCACCCGAATCGTTAAATTGATGTTGAAGCTCTTTTGGCGTGTAAAGTGGATTGGTATTGACAACAATCAAGCCGGCTTTCATAGCACCAAATAGCACGACAGGATATTGAATAACATTAGGTAGTTGTACCGCAATCCGATCACCGGGCAATAAATCTGTTTCGTGCTGAAGATAGGCCGCAAACTGATCAGATTTCTCATTTAGTTCTCGATACGTCAATGTTCTGCCAACACTCGTAAAAGCAGGTCTATCGGCAAATTTTTTCGCAGCCAATGCCAAAACATCTGTTAAGGATTGGTAACCATGTGGATTAAGCGATTCTGGTAAATAGCTGCCTGGCGCTTTTCCAGTGCTTACATTGCTATGAGCAGAAGTGTCCATTGTCATAATAAGCTCCATTTGTTTTTTTTATTTAGGAGAATGCGAGACTCTTCCACGATTAAACCAACTAAGCCAAGTCGTTCTTAACAAAGTATTGGCGAGTACAGTATCGTGTAAAATCTCAGTACAAAAGCTCAACTGCATACATTGCAGTTGAGCTTTAGAGCTATAAAATCGCTAAAAGATCCCCTATTGAGGGAAAATTTGCGTCAATTTTGTCGCCAGCATAATATCACCATCGGCACGGATTTTTCCCTGCATAAAAGCAGCCATACCATCTAGCTCACCACTCATGACATCTTTCAAGGTATTTAAATCCATACTAAGAGTCACGGTCGGGTCATCATGCTCACCTTCTCCCATATCACATTTCCCATCAGATATACTTAAGTAATAACTGTCAGCATCATCTAAGTCAAATTGAAATACAGCCTCCATATCATCAGCTTCGTCAGCATCGAAACGATTTAACATGGATTCAAAAACACCTCTTGCTTCACTCATATCACCAACCCCTTCAATCTTTTAAAACTTTATTTACTATGCACAGAATAACAACATGCAAAGACACTTATTCGTTATGTTGACTACGCATTAAGAAATAAGAAATTATCTTCATCCATCGCTAATAAATTATCAGCACCGGACAACATAGCTTCTACATGGGCATGAGTACGTGGTAATAAACGCTCATAATAAAACGTTGCCGTTTGTAGTTTGGCTGTATAAAAACCAACTTCATCTGTGCCTTCATCTAGTTTTGTCTGTGCTGTTACGGCCATGCGAGCCCAGAAATACGCTAAGACGACATAACCAGAGAACATCAAATAATCCACAGATGCAGCACCTACTTCATCTTTGTTGCGCATGGCTTTCATGCCGATTTTCATCGTTACATCGCCCCACTCGCCGTTCAATTTATCCAGTGCAGTGATATAAGATTTTAAGCGCTTATCGCCTTTGTGCTCTTTACAGAATTTATGAATGATTTTTGTGAAACGACGTAATGTTGCACCTTGAGTCATTAGTACTTTTCGACCTAATAAGTCCAACGCCTGTATGCCAGTCGTCCCTTCATACAACATAGCAATACGACAATCACGTACGTTTTGCTCCATGCCCCATTCAGCGATAAAGCCATGACCACCAAACACTTGTAAGCCATGGTTAGCAGATTCAAAACCGGTTTCAGTTAGAAACGCTTTAGCAATCGGAGTCAATAATGACATTAATTCATCAGCTTCTTCTTTCTCTTCTTTAGAGCCCTTCTTAGTGATATCCACCAGTTTAGAACAATAATGAATCAAGGCTCGACCACCTTCAGCAAAGGCTTTTTGCGTTAGCAACATGCGACGAACATCAGGGTGAACAATAATTGGATCCGCTGCTTTTTCTGGTGCTTTAGGCCCAGACAAAGCACGCATTTGCAAACGGTCTTTCGCGTAAGCAACCGAGTTTTGTAATGCCCATTCAGCATGAGCCAAACCTTGCAATGCTGTACCAAGACGAGCGGTGTTCATAAAAGTAAACATACAATTTAAACCACGGTTTGGTTCACCAATAAGAAAACCTTTCGCGCCATCAAAGTTCATTACGCAAGTCGCGTTTCCGTGAATACCCATTTTGTGTTCAATAGAACCACAAGAAACGTGATTGCGATCTGCCATTTCACCAGCATCATCAACATTATGTTTCGGCACAATAAACAGTGAAATACCTTTAGTACCAGCTGGTGCATCAGGTAAACGAGCCAATACAATATGGACAATGTTATCCGCCATATCATGTTCACCAGCGGAGATGAAGATTTTAGTACCTGTAATGGCATAGCTGCCATCAGCTTGAGGCTCTGCTTTGGTTTTCAACATACCAAGGTCAGTACCACAGTGAGGTTCAGTTAGACACATAGTGCCTGTCCATTCACCAGACACAAGTTTTGTTAGATAGGTTTGTTTTTGTTCATCTGTGCCGTGTAGCTCGATGGTATTCATCGCGCCGTGGCTTAAGCCTGGGTACATACCCCATGACCAGTTTGATGTGGCGATCATTTCCGTTACCATCATACCAAGAGAGTCTGGTAAGCCCTGTCCACCCACTTCTTCAGGATGAGACAACGAAGGCCAGCCGCCTTCAACATATTGCTGGTAAGCTTCTTTAAAACCGTCTGGGGTTGTTACTACACCGTCTTTAAATTGACAACCTTGCTGATCACCAACACGGTTTAGAGGAGAAAGAACACGCTCAGCAAACTTAGCACCCTCTTCCAGAATCGCCGCCACCATATCAGGCGTTGCTTCTTCAGCACCCGGCAAATTAGCGTAGTGTCCGTGAAAATCGAGAACTTCTTCAGTGACGAATTTGATGTCGCGCAGTGGCGCTTTATATTCAGGCATGGCCTATGACCTCTTATTGTTTTTGTCCATCAGTTCCAATAGGAACCTCTTATGCTAGAAAGGTTCCTCTATCAGAGGCTTTCTCTCAATAACAAAAGGTGCCAAAGTTAATGACAAAATAGACCAAGCATAAGATTTTGCCAGTTAAACAAAGAGAATTAAGTAAAAATAAGCAAACACAAAGCTAGCAAATATAACCAGCTCGATCTGAATTAAAGTAATCCAGCACAGCTCTTATGAGCAAATTCCAGCCAATCACCCTCGATTCCACCGATGATTTCCAATCGACTACCTTCGTACCATGATGATGTTGTGATCACAACTTCCCCTCGTGCCACATTCACAAATAACGCCTCGGTTGAGTTGATAACAAACACACCTTTGATACGATAAACACCATTAAGCTTAGACATATTTTGAATGATTGATGCCACTTTATCTTGATCAAAACCATCAGAATTAGGCCAACGCCAGCCAACAACCTGCATAGCATCTTGTTGTTTATGGTAGCTCCAGCGTTCGTCTTGAGTCGGTATTTTTACATCATTCGCATCTTCATGGTGGTGATGGTGGGAGGGAGAGTGACTCAAATCACTATCAGAAATAGTAGAAACACTTGATGAATCCATTAAGCCGATATCCAACGAATCTGCATCCAAGACCATAGGGTCAGACATGAAAAGAACGGGAGTTGATGCTTTTGATGTTGATGACTTTGAAGTAAGCTTGCCAAAGCGTGCTTCTAATAAGTCGATATCTTGCTGCTGATAACGATCAACATGACTAAATACTATGCCGTCAGCAGACTCAATTTGGTCATTAAAAATATCATGCTTGGTATAACGCTCGTCTTTGAGATTGCGAGCATCTAATACACAAAATGCCCCAGTCAATAACAACACATCTTGATAAGATGCACTGCGTAACTTTTGCATAATCTGTTTCGGATGGCCAAGCCCAGACGGCTCAATAAAAATACGGTCTGGATTATATTGACGAATTAATTGGTTCAGTCCTTGTTGAAAAGCGGCAGATGTCGTGCAACAAACACAGCCGCCAAGCACTTCACTAATTGCCACACCTAAATCCGCATAAAACGCACTATCAAGACCAATATCACCAAACTCATTAACCAACACTGCCCAGCGTTCATTAGAAGGAGATTGTTCAAGTAACTGACGAATCAGAGTGGTTTTCCCAGCCCCCAAAAAACCTGTCACTACCGTGACTTTTATCCCTTGATAACGCATAACGAGAATATCTCAAAATGTATAAGCAAATATGATACTTGTTGTACCATCTATATTTTTTTTATCATCCAACACCTGGCTATTATGGGTAAGACTATAAGCGGCTTTCATACTAAGGTTATCCCTCAACTGCACACTAATAGCTGTTTCAGATTTAGAGCGCGTGTTTTTATCACTTTGTAATGCCGCTTCAGTACTTAATGCTTGCTGAAACGTGGCATTAGAACTAATTGCATACTCATACTGCAATTCTAAATGCACAATAGCCGTTTCATCTACCTCACCATCATCCGTTTCGCTAAAAGAATAACCAGGACCAACACTATAGTCTAAAAACGAATTCTCATCGCCAAACATACGTCCAGAATAACCAACAGATACCGTATTCTGATACTCATAACCACTAAAACGATCGCCAGTATAAGACCCATAAATAAACACAGAGCTATCCTCACTGCTTAATTTATAATCACCTTGGGCTGACATAAATAGTTTTTGAGCTGTGGTTGTGGTTTCATCGTCCGGTGTATTCTTGCCTCTTTTATAAAGAGTATCTATCTGATATTTTGCTTTCCAAGCGACAAAATCCTGCTTTATAGTGGCTTTGGCTTTTACGGCTGTGCTTTCTGTATTACCAGTAATTGCAATGACGCCCAACTCCAACTCAGCACTTAACGGCTCTAAGGGAGCAAAAGGCTCGGCATAAACGATAGGTGCAGAACAAGCAAACATAGCGAGCACGATTCGTTTTAAGGGCTTCATTTAGATGCGTTCCTTTTATCTCATCAAACAAATTCCATGTTGGCGAACAGAGGATGTAACGAAAAAAAAGACATGCAGACAAAACACTAACGCTCGTCCCCTCTAAATCGCCATATAGGCTTAGAGACATTTTTACATTGATACCGCATTATCACAGTCAAAATTCTGTTAACTATATGCAAAGTAATAGATAAGAAAACAAAGAAGCCTTACGTTTACACTAAACTCGCACTTTTACGTTATTGTTTACGTCTTTGCTCTGACGAATAAGTTCATCTCCCGCTGTTGCACGTGTAGATTTTGCCAAGCGATCATAGAGCAAAACATTCACCGATGCCGCAAGATTCATACAACCAACGGTAGGAACAAAGACGACAAAATCCGCCCTATCAACAATTTTTTGCCCTATCGTACCGTCTTCTGGTCCAAAGATGTATAAAGCCTTATCAGGATGATGAAACGCTGGTAAAGGTGTGGCTCCTTGAATCAAATCGACACACACTATTTTTGTATCAGTATCCACAGCATCAATTAAGTTATCGATACCAAGACTGTCTATATTAATCAAAGGAATCGACGTGCTGACTTTCTTAGTATCTGTCGCCATTTTGACAGCGCGGTCGTAGCGGCTACCAGAATAAAAAACTTGATCCACTTGATAGCATCCAGCCGCTCTCATCACAGAACCAACATTAGATGTACTTTTAGGATTCGTTAACCCTATAGAGACACATTCATTTTCCATCAAAAATTCACTACACAAGCATTTTAAAGAACGACGATAATAACACTTTTGTGTATTTTTATAGCCATTCCTTATCTCGTTATTAACTGATCAACTGTAGCAAATAATGAGAAAAAAGGAGTACAACTTTGATAGCCCTCTTCCGCTTCCCCTCAATGTAGGTAAACTAAAAACTATAATAATGACTTATTGATTCACAAATCATTCAGGGAAACCCATGAATCTTCTTAAAAAATTTGGCCTTACCCTACTTGCGGCCGCCACATTTCAAACCCAAGCAGCCTCTGTCTGGAAAGTCACGTCAGGAACAAATACGCTCTACATTGGTGGCACTATTCATTTGCTTACACCACAAGATTACCCTTTACCAAAAGCCTATGAGAAAGCTTATCAAGCGGCCGACAAAATCATTTTTGAAACCAACATGGAAACCATCGGTAGCCCTACGTTCAAACAACAAATGCAAGCTGAGCTGTCTTATTCTGATGGCACGACCATAGATCAAGTGATCTCACCGGAAACCTGCCAATCACTCAAAATCTATTTGAATGCTCGACAAATCCCATTTACCGCCATACAACATCTTAAACCCAGCGCGCTAGCGATTTCCCTAAGCATGATTGAACTGAAACATTTAGGCTTTACCAGCGAAGGGGTGGATCAGTTTTATGCGCAAAAAGCCCAACAAGATCAAAAAACCAAAGGCTGGCTTGAGGAACCTGAAGCTCAAGTCGAAATGCTCAGTAACCTTAATAGCCAAGACAGCAATGATGTTATTAACTATACATTGTCAGACATTAAAGACATGCCAAAAACCATGAATGACCTAAGAGAAAGCTGGCGTAAAGGCGATATGGAAGCCATGGCTGACATAGAATTGAAAGATTTTAAACAAGATTACCCAGAGGTGTATCACTCACTTTTAGTGGAACGAAACGACCTTTGGATGCCTCAAATTGAAGATATGTTAAAAGACAGTGATGTCGAATTCATCATGGTTGGCGCTATGCATCTTGCAGGGCCAGACAGCATCCTTGCAAAGCTCAAAGCTGGTGGCTATGAAGTCACTCGACTATAAGTGACAAATTAACTGTATTGTAAGAGTCAAAAAACACGCAACTAATGGTAAAAACTCACGAAAACGTGCGTTTTTACCGCTTAACTACAATCCATCAATTATTTCTGACAATTTTTCTCCCCAAATCACCTCGAATTTTTTATACTTGCCGCCGAAATTATTTACTGACCAAATGATCAGTTACTAAACTTATCTCGGCGTATTGTACTGTGGGTCAATTTAAACAAATAGCCTCACCGTTAATATTCGCTGCCGTCTACTAGCAAAAGGTCCCCCTCATGCTCGAACGTTATTTCCAACTTAAAGCGCACAACACCACGGTTCGTAATGAAGTTGTTGGAGGTATTACTACCTTCTTGACGATGGCTTACATCATTTTCGTTAACCCTTCGATTCTTGCCCAAGCGGGAATGGATCAAGGCGCTGTATTTGTCGCAACTTGTCTTGCTGCTGCCATTGGTTGCTTGATTATGGGCTTGTACGCAAATTACCCCATTGCTCTTGCACCAGGCATGGGATTGAACGCTTTCTTTACCTACGGTGTAGTCTTAGGCATGGGCTACACATGGGAACAAGCACTTGGCGCGGTTTTCTTATCCGGTATTCTTTTCATCTTCATTAGTATTTTTAAAATTCGTGAATGGGTTATTAATGCTATTCCGTCTTCATTAAAGCTGGGGATCGCGGCAGGTATTGGTCTTTTCTTAGCTATGATTGCCCTACAAAATTCAGGCATCATAGTTAAAAACCCTGCGACCATGGTGTCCTTAGGCGATCTGTCTTCACCAACTGCAATTTATGGTTTGCTTGGATTTTTTGTTATCTGTGCGCTGTCGTATTTAAATATCACTGGCGCAGTAATGATCGGCATACTTTTTGTGACAGTATTGTCTATTTTATTTGGTCAAAATGAATTCAGCGGTGTTGTATCAATGCCACCATCCGTTGCTCCAACATTCCTTGCTATGGACATAGAAGGTGCTTTCCAAATAAGTATGTTAAGCGTGATTTTCGCGTTTTTCTTTGTCGATTTGTTTGATACTTCGGGCACGCTAATTGGCGTTGGCCAACGTGGTGGCTTACTGGATAAAGAAGGCAAACTACCTCGCCTTAAAAAAGCACTACTAGCGGACTCCGGCGCAACAGTAGTTGGTGCTGCACTAGGTACTTCTTCTACAACAAGCTATATCGAAAGCGCTTCTGGCGTTGCCGCTGGAGGACGTACTGGCTTAACCGCCGTAGTGGTTGCGCTACTGTTTATACTAAGCCTGTTCTTTGCACCATTAGCTGGCTCTATTCCTGCTTACGCAACAGCTGGCGCACTAATGTACGTTGCTGTATTGATGACAAGCAGCCTAGCGCACGTAGATTGGGATGATATTACTGAAGCAGCACCAGTTCTGATTGCTGCTTTTACCATGCCACTTACCTACTCAATCGCAGATGGCATCGCGTTGTCTTTCATCAGCTACGCAGTTATCAAACTACTATCAGGTCAAGGCAAGCAAGTAGGCGTTGCAGTATATCTTTTAGCAGCCCTGTTTATCGCTAAATTCTTTATATTCGTCTAATTAAGATAACGAAATATCAATAAAAAACGGGAACAAAGTAATAACCCTTTGTTCCCGTTTTTTTATCCTAACTTCCCCAAGTATTACGATCTTGGTGATTACCTGAACGTTTTTGTAGTCGTACGAAAGTATCTACTATATTATTCGCCATCAAATTTTACCTACCATATTACCAACTCGCCAAGTGAAGAAAACATGTCTGAAAACGCGCTTTATACGGACCTATCCGGCTATTACGATTTAATGTGTGCCGATATTAATTATCAAGCGCAGAGCAACAACGTACATCGACTTCATCAAATTTTCGGCAATGGCGGGAAACAACATTTAGATTTAGCTTGTGGCACTGGACCACATATTAGCTATCTTAGTCAAACAGGTTATCAATCTAGCGGTTTAGATATTAATCAGCCGATGCTAGATCTTGCCAAACTACGATGCCCTGATGCGCAATTCGAACTAGGCAATATGTGTGCATTTGATGCAGCCGAGTCTTATGACTTAATTACCTGTTTTTTATACTCAATTCATTACAGCGGCGACACTAAAAACCTAACAAGTTGCATTCAAAGCGTACACAAATCGCTCAGTGCTGGTGGTGTTTTTTGTTTTAACTCGGTAGACAAAAACCACATTAATAATACGCTTTCTGCGAAACACAGCGTCATTCACGACAATAGCGAGTTCTCGTTTGGTTCTTCTTGGTATTACTGTGGAGAGGGAGAAAAACAAACACTAAAGCTGAGCATTGAAAAAACAACTGCACTACAAACTCAACTTTGGACAGACGAACACCCTATGGTTGCATTAAGCTTTAAGGAGTTACAAGCGCTATTAATGCCGTATTTTGACGTTCATATTTTTGAACATGAGCACGACAAAATCATACCTTGGGACAAGCTATCTGGTAATGCTATTTTTTTATGTGTCAAAAAATAAAGAAGACTTAATGGCTTAAACTTACGACTCTGTCATCGAGCGATATTTTAGAATCAAAGCAATAATTTCATGGTCGCTAACAGAAGAGGATAAAGACTCATTGATAGAGCGTCGTTGCGGCAAACGGATATTAAATTTACTTTTTAATAATCCAACCACCTGCGAGTCTGAATTAGGATCGAATGCCTGACTTGCAAAAATGCAAATCCGCTGTAGTACGAATTCTTTGGCTGTATTAATCATGTATTACCTATGGTTTTAGAGAAAAACGACAAGGCTTTTCTCTTTTTAAAACGAGTCTAAACAAATAGACCGAGCGCTTACTAGCAAATTTCGTATTCAAATAAAGTATAAAAAGGCAAGGTGGCGAGAGAAAAACACTCTCTGCGTTACTCTGTACTTTTAGGGAAATCTTTGGGGAAAGCGATTAACCGACTGCATAATAAGAACGATGAGGTTCTAATATGAGCTGAATTAATCGCTTTGTCTACTAATAAACAAAGATTTAAACATATTATGACTCAGCTAATAGCGGTAAAGTGACTTCCACCAGCAATCCACCTAATGTACTTCGAGCTGCTCTGATCGTACCATTATGTTGACGAATGGCGTTTTCAGCAATGGCTAAGCCCAATCCTGCGCCACCACTGTGTCGATCTCGAGCGGTCGAAACACGATAAAAAGGCCTAAAGATAGAATCAAACTCATCGTCAGGCACACCTTCACCATCATCTTCCACTCGAATACTCAAAGTATCTACATTCACGTCCAGCGAAACCTTTATCTGCTCTTTACCATAGTGAATAGCATTGCGAACAATATTTTCCAAAGCGCTCATTAATAACTGCGGATGACAATTAACCATTCGATTAGGAACATCCGAAGACAGTAAAGTCTTACCAACCTGCTCAGCCTCAAACTGGCTATCAGCCAACAGAGCATCACACAAACTCGCAAGCGGCTGAGCTTCGCGATTCAAATGACTGTCCACTTGAACACTCGACAGTTCAAGCAACTTAGCGATCATCTGCTCAAGCCGCTGAGCTTCGGTATCAATACGTGTCAAATCTGCACTGTCGCCTAACTTTCGTTTCGCCAAAGCTTGCGCCATTCTTAGTCGCGTCAAAGGTGAGCGTAACTCATGAGAGATATCCGACAACAAGCGTTGCTGACGCGAAATCATTAAGTTAACCGCTTCGACCATCTGATTAAAACTAGCCCCTGCTTGGCGAAACTCCGACGTGCCTTTTTCAAGCTCTGGGTCAATTTCAAACACCCCTTTTGCTACACGCTGGGCAGCCAGCTCTAGACGACGAGCAGGTTGACTCAATGCCCATGCCAACCAAAGCAGTAATGGCGTACTGACTAACATCACTGCCAACAACAAGCGAAATGGATGATCAAATAATTGTATTAAGAAGTGCGGCGGCTCACTCCAGCGAGCGCCAATGTAGAGAAAGTAATCTTTTCTTGCCAACCGAACAGGAAAAGGCCCAGAAATCATCGTCTTACCATATAATTTTTGCTGGGGGCTAAGAGGATTATCAATGCTTGTCACAAAGTTACGCAACGCCTTATAACTAAAATCTGGACGACGATCCGTCGTGATTACATTGCCATCAAGGTCTGTAATAAAAAGCCGCAGTTTATGATCATCTGGTCCGCGGTGTGACCAGCCTTCTAAATTATTTAAAACTGGTACCAAATCTTTCGAAGAAGAGAACATTTGCTCGATTCGATCTCTTATTTCCAACATCCGATCATAATGAGGAGGTGGAATATCTCGAGGCTTACGAGGGTCAAAACTAGGCAAAGCCAATACAGCCAAAATCACCAAGAACATAGTGAACCAAAAAATAGCGAAGATACGCCCGTACAAGCTGGTGATCTTTGGCAAGCGCATCAATCGCCCTCCACCAATAAATAGCCTCGCCCACGCAAGGTTTTAATTCGAGGCTTGCCATTTGGCCAATCAGGCAATTTTTTACGTAAATTCGAAACATGCATATCGATTGCTCGGTCAAACGCAGCTAAACGTTTACCTAACACATCCAAACTTAAGTCTTCTTTGGTTAAAACGGTGCCAGGGTGGAGCAAAAAATAATGCAAAAGCGCAAACTCAGTACTGGTCAAATCTAATAAATCACCATTGCAATACGCTTCTAAGCGACCTGGATAAAGCTTGATGTCTCGGTACGTCACAAAATCATTTTGTGGCTGACCTTTACTGACCTGAGTTCTACGTAAAATCGCACGAATCCTTGCCAACAACTCTCGTTCGCTAAAAGGCTTAGGCAAGTAGTCATCCGCACCAAGTTCAAGACCCACAACACGATCAATCTCATCACCTTTCGCCGTTAACATCAGAACCGGCACATCCCATTTTTCACGTAGCTGCTTCAAGGTTTCAAAGCCATTCAGTTTAGGCATCATCACATCAAGCAATATCAAATCCACACTATCATCCACCGCTTCCACACCAGACAAGCCATCATAAGCAACAGATACAGCGCAATTTTCAAAAGACAAAACTTCTTTGAGCAAATCACTCAATTCAACATCATCATCGATTATTAAAATATGTGGCATCAACAATTCCTAAAAACGGTTTAGATAAATAACTAGCTAGAGACCTTGCAGCGATCACCAGGTAAAGCGCAACTCTCAGATAGCATTTTACGTCGAAATACAGTGCGTGATGCAGCCTTTACGATACTTTACCCAGCTGATACGCCACTTTACCTTACAACCTCTATTCTACTCCCATGCGTTCAGAACGCTGTAATTATCAACAATCTGATCCCCTAAAGTATATAAGGAATAAAATATGAAAATGGCAAAAAAACTTATCCTAGCCTCTGTTGTTTTACCACTAGTATTGAGCACTAGCGCCTTTGCATTTGGCGGCAAAGACCACAAAGGTCCACAGGACGAATGTCGTCCAGGTCTAGACCGCGGCATGATGAAAGAACTGAATCTAACTGACACCCAAAAAGAACAATTCAAAACGCTTCGCCAAGCTAACAAAGAAGAAATGAAAGAGCGCTTCAATGACAAAAAAGAGCAAGGCGAAAAAGCTCGCATGGCACATTTTGATAAAGTAAATGCCCTACTTACTGCAGACAAATTTGATCCAACCAAAGCCACTGAACTAGCACAAGAAATGTCCGATAAACAGGTTAAGCGTCAAGTAGACATGCTAAGCAAACAACACAAAATGCTTAGTATCTTAACTCCTGAGCAAAAAACCAAATTCATCGAACTACAAAAAGAACGCATGGAAGATTGTGACGACATGCCTCGCCATCACGGCAAAGATCGCAAATAAGCCACGATCACTACAAATAGCGGATAACAAAAAAGCGATCCTAGTCTAGGATCGCTTTTTTCGTATTCAGCACAGTCGTCGTACAAAGGTCTCAATATAAATGAGTACATTTTAAAACGATCTAATTAACTGCGCTTCCAAATTCTTGCCACTGCACGATCACTACCTAAAAAGCCGACAATTTCACACACCAAGCCCATTAGTAAAAATACCATTATAGGGATGATACCGGCAGCCTCTCCTGTCATCAGAGTCATAGTCAAAGAAACGGATGCAATCACTAAACAGAGCAATCCTAATACAATCAATATGGTTCGATGGGATGATTTATAATCAAAATCTCCCTCACCAGACTCAAACATCCCCAACACTGGAGAGCAGAGCTTTCTCAAAACCTCTTTCATAAATAACGCCCTTCACCTGTATACAAAAGCCAATACCGTAAAGTTACCGTAAAATGCGTCAGATTGACAAAAATAATGCCTCGGTTCACTAAACTAATATCTACATCCGCCGCAGAATATAAAGGGGAAAGAAACGTTCCAGCGCCTTATGTGACAGATTTCCCATAAATCAAAACAAAGGATATGAACATGAAAAACATAATACTATCCGGCTTAACAGCCACAGCATGTGCTTTATCAGCAGGTGCTCAAGCAGGTCCATTCGATTATATCGATTATGGATTTGGCAAAATCGACCCAGATTCATCTTCATCATCCGATGACTATTCATCACTGTCTGGCGCCTTTCAAACATCGGCAGGCCCTTTTATTGCCCTTGAAACCACAGAATACGGCGAACTCGATGTGTTGGCTATCGGTGCTGGTGTCTATGCGCCAGTTGGCGGCCAGTCCAATGTGTTCGGTATGCTGCAATACATAAAGGCGGACTATGGTAACAACGACGAAACAGGTTTTAGAATCTCTGCGGGAGTACGAACCACTCTAACAAACCGTGTCGAGTTAGAAGGTAAAATTAAACACGACGATGTTTACTCACAAACCGATACCAGCTTTGCCGCTGCTCTTAGATACTATGTCACGCCAAACTTTTCTGTGGCTGCAAACTATGACACAGCAGAAACCAATGGCAACGACCTAAACGCCATGTTTACGTCACTAAGACTCAATTTCTAAAGCACTCAATCAGCATAAAAAATGGGCTGACATTCAACATGTCAGCCCATTTTTTTACAACCTAAACAGATCTAACTTAGCAAACCTTTGTTAGCCAGTTATGCTTGTCTTCTGCCTTGCCCCACTGAATATCATTCAATGCTTGACGAAGTTTTAGGGCGATAGGACCTGGCTCACCAGTACCTACTTTGTACTCTTTATCGTTATGGATAAAAGTACCAACAGACGTTAATACCGCCGCTGTACCAGACAACACGGCTTCCACTTCAGGCTTAGCGGCACGCTCTAGTAACTCAGCAACCGTCAAATCACGCTCACTTACCGTCATACCTAGATCTTTCGCAAGCGTTAAGATAGAAGAACGAGTCACACCGTGAAGGAAAGATGAATCCAAACCTTTCGTGATGATCTCATTGCCATCGATCAACAAGAAGTTAGCCGCGCCGGTTTCTTGTACATCGCCATTTGGACAGAACAAAATTTGGTCTGCTTGCACTTCCGCTTTCGCCTTCATCATAGGACCCAAAGCACTGGCGTAGTTACCACCGCTTTTGATCATCCCCATGTGTGGCGCACAACGCATGCCCGTTTCATCCAATAGAAGGCGAAGCGCTTTAGCACCACCAGTAAAATAATCACCTACAGGAGACAACAAAACATACAACATAGACGTTGCTGTTGGCGCCGCCGCTTTACCAACCGCCGCTTCCGTACCAATGTGAGTTGGGCGAATGTACATAGATCCTGGTGGCTCTGGCACATCAGTCGCAAACTCAGCAACCGCATCAATAATCATTTTAGAAACTTGAGCTTCATCCAAAATTGGCAAAGACAATAGACGGCTACTTTGTGCTAAACGCTTAATATTTTGGTCCATACGAAACACATGTACACTGCCATCAGCATGACGAAACGCCTTCAAACCTTCAAAACAGGTACTTGAGTAATGCAACACGTGAGCACCAGGATGCAATTGAATGCTGTCCGATGCGACAATGCTTGCGTCACTCCATTGATTATTTTCGAATGTTGCCAATGCCATTTTAGGCATAAACACGCTACCAAAAGCCGCCATTATTGTTTCCTATAAAGTTAAATGATTACAAACAATACCAGTGATCGACACAGATATTATGTGGACTCTAGACTTTGCTTCTCGCCCAATGACACGATAGTAAAACGGAAACCAACACGAAGAAAGCAAATCGTAAACCACGGATCAAACAGAATGTGTATTTCCAGTATATTTGCTAATTTGAACCAGAAAATAGACTGACAGAAGAGTGATGAAACGTAACAAGGATATTACCTTTTCGATGAAAAGTGCTCAATAACCCAAAGCACATCCCCAAGCAAAAAAACCTAAGAAGCCGTCAAAACAACCTTATCACCGCCATAGTTTTTGGCTTGATACATAGCATGGTCAGCAGACTGCACCAAATCCAACGGCTCTTTACCGTTTTCAGGATAACGGGCAACACCAATACTGGCAGAAACGAGCAAAGAAGAACCTTCAATCACAAAAGCCTCAGCTAACATTGCACGAATCTTCTCAGCAACCAGAGTAGCACTTTCCGTATTACTCACTTTATTTAAAATAATTAAAAACTCATCGCCGCCAAGACGCCCAACCGTATCTGACTTACGAACACAAGCCCCTAATCTTTTGGCAATTTGCTGTAACAACAAATCACCAACCGCATGACCATAACCATCATTGATATCTTTAAAGCCATCAATATCAATAAACAAAACAGATAAACCTGCCTGCTCACGCTCCGCCAAGGTTAGCGACGCCTGCAAACGATCCAAAAGCAAAGTACGATTAGGTAAATCCGTCAAATCATCATGGCCCGCTGCGTAAAGCAACTGAGCCTCCATTTCCTTACGCTCAGTAATGTCATGAGCAACCGCAATTCTCACCTGGTGCTCTTCCGACCACCTAGCCGACCACAGAACATTCACCACCTTACCATCTTTACGCACCCAACGATTCTCAAAGCGAGGTAGCATGTGACCATCAACAACAGACTCTGCGATGCTTAGCGTTCTTTCCCTATCATCTGGATAAACCATATTGACCATAGGCTTGCCAATCACTTCATGGGGCGCGTAGCCAAACATATCCTCAAAAGCCGCACTAACAAAAACGAAACCTCCATCACGATCAACAACACAAACCGCATCGAGCATCAGCTCCATCACATCGGCAAGGCTAATGGCTAGTTCATTGTTTTTCATAAAACATTACACCCAAAGATAAAAAATCAGTGCCATTCATGGATTGTAGAAGACAACCCAATAAAGCGCTCTATCTAGCGCTGCTATCTAAGTAATTATTATCTATGGTTTTTGAATAAAAAACCTACGCCAATTACATAACGTAACGAGATTAACCAACATCAAGAGAATTGAAAAAATAAATGGCATAACTTATTACAGAGACATTCACCACAACCGTCAGCCAAAACACCGCCAGAAAACGCATCTTCTTCGTCTTATGACGAAACACCTTCTGCCCCAACAGAGCACCGAACCAACCACCAAACAGTGACAACAAATGCAAAGTCGATTCTCTAACCCTCTGCTTGCCACGCTTTGCCGCGGACTTATCGAGACCATAGACACAAAAAGTGATTAGGCTAAGAAAGCCATAAATAGAAAACACATAAATCATTTCAACTCACCACCCATCGGGAAACTAAACACGCTTCCCCACTAACCATCAACACATTTTTCGACATAAATAGCTCAAACAAGTCATAGATTTATCCCCTTTCAATAGCGTAATTAAAGAGTAAAAGAAAGGGAACAAAACAGCCAAAGATGAACTCTCCCATGCTTATTCAGTCTGATCAATTAACCAATAAATTAATAGGAGATTCTCAATCGTGAATATCAACTCATTGTTAAGCAGCATTATGGGCTCTACAGGCTCAGGAATTGGCAAAGCCGTCACCAAAGCAAAATCTGGCTCTATGCCCGGTGGTCTAATGGGCGGTGCAGCCGCTGGCGGATTAGCCGCCATGTTATTAACGAACAAAAAAGCCCGTAAAATGGGCGGTAAAGCCATCAAATACGGTGGCATGGCCGCAATCGGCGGAATGGCTTACAAAGCTTGGCGCGCTCACAAAGAGGACAAAACCACGACACAAATAACTAACCTTGAGCCTAATCAGAGCTTCGACTCATCCACTACCATACCCGAAGCGCCCGCTGGTAGCATCTTCGACCTCGCTGAAGAGAAGCCAAGCAAACAGACACAAAATACATACATCATTCTAATAAAAGCCATGATCAGCGCCGCCAAAGCCGATGGTCATATCGATGCGACCGAACGCGCCCGAATCGAACAAGAAATCAATGACCTAGGTATCAGCGCAGAAGAACAAAAATTTCTAATAGAGCAACTACGAGCAACCAGCGACCCAATCGCAATCGCACGCCTGTCTGAAAATGAAGCACAATCGGCAGAGATTTACCTCGTTTCTATGCTCGCAATCGATATCGATACCGACGAAGAACGCCGCTACCTAGATCGTCTAGGCGACGCCCTACACTTACCAAACGACCTGCGTCAAAACATCGAATACGAAGTGAAACATTCACAAACACTGTGACCTGATAAAAAAGGCGCTCTACAGAATATACAGAGCGCCTTCAAATCAATAACCGACCAGCCTACTTATTAAGTTTGCCGCGAATGTCTTCCATACGTTTTCGATTCACGCCAAAGTCGGAATGCCCAACTCGAGACGCCGAGCGAATATCGACAACCACTTCTCCATCACGCTCTTGCGAAAATAAGAACTCCACATCGTCCACAAAACGAAACACCAAGGATGTAAATTCAGCGTGGATATAATTCTCTTCATTCACCACAACCTTAGTGCGTTTCGAAGACTCCAGTACCGCCAACACCTTATCATGGGCAGACACATTGGAACCTTTCAACACAATAGGCTCAATGTAATGCTTATCACTGACCGGTGCCTGACTGCTCACGCAATTTGGCGAGCGAGGACACTCAGCTAACTTCCCATTAGAAACACCTAAATTCGGCATATGGCTTGAACACCCCTGCAATAAAATAAACACCAATAAGTATAAAAGTTTTCTAGTAAACATGCTCAATCCTAATAACTTTAGCCAGAGACTAACAGCTTGCAACAACCAACAGCTCATCTCGAATCATAGATAATAAAAAGGTTTCCCGCTCAATCGACATGCCTTTTTTATCGCTGTTTTTAATGGTATCCAAATTATGCTTAATGGCATCGTGGACATTAATCCACACCGGCTTCATACCGTTTTTGACTTCGTAATCTTCCAGACTCGTCTCGCCTAACTGCTCATCAATCTCACAGGTATAACAGTAAGACTTCATCTGCATGATCTCAAAACCATCCCTATTCCAAGGCCGAAACTCTTCATATAAACCAAACGCCTCGACATTGCGAATATTCCGCGCCCCAGTCTCCTCCGTTAACTCACGGATCAAACCCTCCACCTGATTCTCGCCTTCATCAATCCCACCACCCGGCAAGGTGTAATCATCGTAACGCTGGGTGTACAGCATCAAAATATCCTCGCCTTTTAGAATAATCCCACGGGCAGCAAGACGTAAAAAAGAAGATTGATCGAGGGATTCAAGGCTTGGATGGATAGAGGATTTTAGTAAACGCATAGATTGGGGCGCTTAGTGATTTTAGATGAGCTGGATAATAACGATTGGTGGGGAAGTGAGCAAATTGGGTGCCATTCAAACACTTTGGATTCCCGACCTTTATTCCGCCCTGCTGGGCGGGTAACTTTTGTCTAGCGACACAAAAGTAACCAAAAATTCGCTTTATCGGGCTATCGCCCAAACGTCTCATTCACTTTGCTTAACATCCTGATTAGCAACACGACTTTTATCGTAAGGCATAGATTGGTTATGCTGCTGGAGAGAGCCCTTCCGTTAATGACTTGCAAACTCCATAGAGTCGCGCAATCGGGATTGCGTCGAAGGGTTTTATTAGTTTATCTGATTCCATTCAAACGCTTTGGATTCCTGACCTTTATTCCGCCCTGCTGGGCGAGGGCTTAGTTCCTTCCCCTTTTGTCTTCCAAGGGGAAGGCGGAGGATGGGGTTGTTCTATGGATCTTCAAGTATATTTGTTACTTCTCAATGACTTTGAGCTGCAAGTTTATTCCGCCCTGCTGGGCGGGTAACTTTTGCCAATCGATGCAAAAGTTACCAAAAAATCTTTTATCGGGCTATCGCCCAAACGTCTCATTCACTTTGTTTGACATCACGTCTAGCAACACGACTTTTATCGTAAGGCATAGATTGTTCTTGCTGTTCGAGGGAGTCTTTCCGTTAATGACCCTGGAACTCCATAGGGTCGCGCAATCGGGATTGCGTCGAAGGGGCTTAATCAGTTTATCCACTTCCATTCAAACTCTTTGGATTCCCGACCTTTATTCCGCCCCGCTGGGCGTGTAACTTTTGTCCAGATCCACAAAAGTAACCAAAAAGTCTCTTTATCGGGCTATCGCCCAAACGTCTCATTCACTTTGTTTAACATCACGTCTAGCAACACGACTTTTATCGTAAGGCATAGATTAGTCTTACTGTTAGAGAGAGTCTTTCCGTTAATGACTCGGAAACTCCATAGGGTCGCGCAATCAGGATTGCGTCGAAGGGGTTATTAACACCTCAATAACCGGCGCAGCTTTGCTGCGTCCGGCGCCGTAGGCGCGTAGTTAATTGACTTGTTAGAAGCATCTTAATGGGCAAGCAAGATAAACGAGTCCATGACATGAATGCATGCTGATCTAACCGTCATAATTTTATTATTCACTTTCCACAAACGAAAACCAAATGGATACTCAACCAACTCCATCGAGAAAGTAAACATTTGAGGGTATCCGCCAGTATCGTCTGCTCGAATATGGCCGTCACCACTCTTGTAGAACTTTACTTCCAAGCTGCCTCTTTGAATACTGAAGCCAGAGCTTTCATCTCTAATAGTAATCTTTGCTTTACTATCTGCCTTGAAATTTATCGCCTCGGCTATTCTCTCGATACTATTTCTACACTTTTCGAGTGTCGCCTCTGTATCGCCAATCAAATGAGCCCGTGCAGGACGAAATTGTACTCTTGGAAGAGTTTTTGATTTCAACTTAATTAAAGGCAAGACTATGCAGTAAGATGCAATTAGTCTGATTAGCGCTTCCAGAAGAGCACCTATCAATTTAATGACCTTGAAAGGATAGCCAGCGATATTTTTTATAGCCCAAACAGGCTTCATTAAATAGAAGCCTATATATTTCCCGCTTATACCTTTATAAATCCCTACCTCAGGCTGTTTTAATGACTTGGAAGCCTCTTTCCTTGTAACTGCATTATCTAATAGGGAGTACTCTATGATTCCATTTGGGTCTTGTTGTTCGTTATGCCCCTTAAAATAATAGGGCATAAAAGTTCCAACAGACCTCCAGCCCTTTTCAGGAAGATAATAGAGCAAATCCAGCTTTAAGCTTCCTTCAGGGTTCAAGGTGACCCCCATATATTTTTCAGGCTTAAACTCTACAACAAAATTTTTAGTTGATCTCCCCAAAATAGAAACTGGAGAAAACGAGTTAAATTCACTTTTATCAAAATATGAAGATTTACTTGGCAACTGCTCAAGTGCATTCTCAGCATAAAGCATATACTCAGAAGGGAAAGTTACTCCCGAGTCATATACTCTCACTGCGAAGTCATCAATCCGGCCAATTTTGTTTCTCCTGTTAATAGCCTCAATTTTCAATATGACAGATTCAAGAGATTTACCCCGAATGTTTGGATGCTTTTCTTCAGCCTTATAGCGGAAAAACAACTTGTTTGAGATATTTAGTCTTGGTTTAAATGTCAATATGTAATTATCGATGAAAACAAAAAAGCCCAAAAAGCCGCCGATCATACCAACGATTGAGCTTAATACCTTTAAAGCTTCTAAATTCAAAATCGACTCCATACTTGGGCTTCTAACAATTAAGGGTTATACGGCAGCGTAGCTGCGGCTATAACCCACTGTTGAACGGCTGCGGTCTATAGTCTATATAGGGGATTTGCTTTTTTCATGGTAGGACTTCCCTGTTATATAATTCGCTAAATACCAGCGTCTGTCTGGACTATGCCGCTTCAGATCATCTTTGATCGCCGTTATATTGATTCTTCATTTGTTCTTTTGTAGCGCGATTTGACCAGCGAGGCAAGAAATTCCCTCAGTCCTTATGAGATGATGCGTTTTTTAGAACTTACTCTTCTCTGTCGCTCCATAAGCGGCTTAGCTCAAAAATTAATAGTGCGCATGCTCATTTAGTTTTTTGTAGCCCTGAAGAACAACTGCATGAGAAAATGAAAAAAGGTTGGGAATACAAAGCGTTTGAATGGTGACATATTAGACTTCTGTTAACAGCCTGATTTTCATAACTATCCTTGTTATAAAAAACAAAAAGCCCTTATAAAATAAGGGCTTTTCGAGTAGAACTTCCATTGAGGTTGATGCTATTTATTGCGGGGATGCCTCTACCGCCGCGACTTCAAATGAGGTTGGTGTTTTTCATGTGGGGATGCCTCTACCACCACGTCATCTACATTCTTAGTATCTCCATCACAAGCTTTGATGTCAACACATTGTACATTTATCAACCTAAGAACATACCAAATTAAGCCTAAATAAACACACCATCATTAACCGTCAATGATTGATTCCCACCTTCGAGATTGTCGCTAAAGATAGCGAGCATGTTTTGTAGGCCTGATGAGGGAGGCACGACCGTAATCAGGCGTGCCGGATTACATCTTCGTTCCTTGATTCATCCGGCCTACATATCGCTGATGATCGGGCTTTAACGACAGCCTCCTTCGCAGGGAAGAGTTGCATCGGGTACGATGAAAACGGCGGATCACGGTCGTACCTCCCTCATCTCGCCCTACAAAAACCGGCATCACCAAAAAGTCAGTTCGACGCGACGAAGTTGCGCGACCCTATGGAGTTTCAGGGTCATTGTTTGACAATCCATCTATCACGAAATAAACAATCTATGCCTTACGATAAAAGTCGTCTTGCTAAATGTAACGTTAAACAGAGTGAAAGAGACGTTTGGGCGATAGCCCGATAAAAGATTTTTTGGTTACTTTTGCATCGATTGGCAAAAGTTACCCGCTCAGCAGAGCGGAACCAAGCTTGCAAACTAGGAATCGCTGAGAAGTAACTATTTGACCTTATAAAAACAAAAAAAGAGGCCGAGGCCTCTTTACTTGTCGATCTTAAAAAGATCTAAGATTTGTCACCTGAAATCCGGCTACCAACCGCGGAAGTCTGGTCTTTATACTTAGCATTATCACGCTTGTTATAAGGACGCTCCGCTGACCCCGACATGGTTTCAAAGTTGATGGCGCCGATGGTCATGCCTGGGCTTAGGGCGATTGGTAGTTTGCCGCCGTTGAGGAATTCTAGAACGATGCCGCCGCTCCAACCTGGGTCGATGCGGTGTGCGGTTACGTGAACCATTAAGCCAAGGCGCGCTAAGGAAGAGCGACCATCTAACCAGCCGACTAGGTTATCAGGCAGGGTGACAGATTCTTTGGTAACGCCAAGTACGAGTTCGCCCGGATGAATAAAGAAAGGTTTGCCGTCTTCGACGAGAATTTCTTCGCTCATGACGGATTCGATGACTTTGCTTAAGTCGGCTTTAGAGCTACTTAGGTCAAGGTAAGGCGCTGGGTGACCTTGAAAGACGCGAAACGAGTTGCCCAATCGTAAATCAACAGATACACCGCTGATAACGCTGTTGTCGGGGCGAGGTTCGATAACGATAGAACCTTCGTCTAGGGCTTTAATAATATCTCGGTCACACAAACGCATTACTTTTCCTCAATTTTCTATTAAATCGCTCTAATTTCGGTGTTTTTTTAATCGTCGCTCATGCTAATGGTCGGCATGGCAAATTGCTCACCTTGTTCAGAGCCTTGTTGGGATGCAAGGGTAGCACCAAGCTTGCGTGCAATCGACTGATAAATGCCTGCGGTATCACTTTCTGGTGCATTTACTACAATTGGTCGGCCAGCGTCGCTCTGTTCGCGGATCGCTAGGCTTAATGGCAGTTTGCCCAACACATTGACGTTATATTCTTTCGCTAAGCTCGCGCCGCCTTCGTCACCAAAGATGGCTTCGTGATGACCACAGTTGGAGCAAATATGCGTCGACATGTTTTCAACCACGCCCAATACGGGAATTTTTACCTTGTTGAACATTTCGATTCCGCGACGAGCATCCAGCAAAGCGATGTCTTGCGGTGTTGTCACAATGACGGAACCTGCTACTGGCACTTTTTGCGCTAGGGTCAGTTGAATGTCGCCAGTGCCCGGTGGCATGTCGATGAATAAGTAGTCGAGATCGTTCCAATCGGTTTGCGTTAGGATCTGCATCAAGGCGCCAGTCACCATAGGGCCACGCCAAGCGACAGGCGTGTCTTTAGTGGTCAGAAATGCCATGGACATCACTTGCACGCCAAACGCAGTTGGCGGCACAAAGAATTTGTCTTCACGAACTTGAGGACGAGTACCTTCGGCGAAGCCGAGCAACATACCTTGGCTTGGGCCGTAGATATCCGCATCCAGAATACCAACGCGAGCGCCCTCTTTTGCCATAGCAAGGGCAAGGTTAACCGTGGTGGTAGATTTACCCACACCGCCTTTACCTGACGCTACGGCAATGATGTTCTTCACGCCTTTTAGTCCTGCGATGTTGCCTTGAGTAGCGTGGCTTTTGACTTGAAAGTCGATGTCTAGCACCAAGTTGCGAGAATCGTCCAAGAGCTCTTTGATCTTGTCTTCTAGTTGAGCTTGTTGTTTTTGCGCTGGGTAGCCAAGCATCAAGGTGACATGAACGCGATTATCATCTGCTACGACGTTCCAAACAGCACCATAAGGTTGGCCGCTATTATCATCAATAAGGTTTTCTAAAGTCGCCTGTAGTTGGGCATCAGTTAACATAGGGGGATCCTTGTAAGGCGTAATGTAAATCTTTTAATGTTGAGCCAAGTTTGGGGGCAAATTGCAGAAAAGCAAGCCCAGAAACCAGAAAAGCAGAGCTATGGAAGAAGACAAGCTCTTGCACATGGATGATTGGGTCTTATAATGTCGCTTTTCTTAGACTATCTATCCTTTAGGCGCTTTATTTATTCGTCATCTACGCCTAATTATTGATAGAATACCCGACCTTTTTTAATCCAGCAGGCTTATCAAAAATGGCACAAACGCAACGCAAAATTTTAGTCACCAGCGCCCTTCCTTATGCCAATGGTTCTATCCATTTGGGGCATATGCTGGAACACATCCAAACAGATATCTGGGTGCGTTTTCAAAAAATGCGCGGCCATCTTTGTACAGCAGTGTGTGCGGATGACGCTCACGGCACGGCGATTATGATCAAAGCTGCGCAAAATGGCATCACATCAGAAGAGTTGATCGAGGGTGTTCGCCAAGAACACATGGCGGACTTTAACGACTTTTTGATTGGATATGATAATTACCATTCAACGCATTCTGAAGAAAACCGCGAATTCTCAAACAGCATCTACAAAGCCCTTCGTGACAATGGCAAAATCGCTGTTCGTTCTATCGTGCAAGCGTACGACCCTGAAAAAGAGATGTTCCTTGCGGATCGTTTCATTAAGGGAACTTGTCCTAAGTGTAAAGCAGAAGATCAATACGGCGACAACTGTGAAGTCTGTTCTGCCACTTACACGCCAATGGAAATGATCAATCCGCGCTCTGTTTACTCTGGTGCGACGCCGATTGAAAAAGACTCTGAGCATTATTTCTTCAAATTGCCAGATTTCCAAGACTTCCTAGCAAAATGGACGCGCAGCGGCACCTTGCAAGAGCAAGTGGCTAACAAGCTATCTGAATGGTTGGATTCTGGCCTAAAAGAGTGGGACATCAGCCGTGATGCACCTTACTTTGGTTTTGAAATCCCAGATGCGCCGGGCAAATATTTCTACGTTTGGCTAGACGCACCGATTGGTTACATGGCGAGCTTTAAAAACCTGTGTGATCGTACGGAAGGTTTAGAGTTTGATGATTACTGGGGCAAAGACTCTGACGCTGAGCTTTACCACTTCATCGGTAAAGACATCATCAATTTCCACGCTTTGTTCTGGCCTGCGATGTTGGACTGTGCAGGCTACCGCACACCGACAGCGGTGAACGCACACGGCTATGTAACCGTTGACGGCGAAAAAATGTCTAAGTCACGCGGTACTTTTATTAAAGCCCGCACTTACTTGAAGCATTTGGATCCGCAATACTTGCGTTACTACTACGCAGCCAAACTAAACTCTCGTGTTGACGATATCGATCTTAACTTAGGTGATTTCTTACAACGCGTTAACTCTGACGTTGTTGGCAAAGTGGTTAACATTGCTAGCCGCACAGCGAGCTTCATCAGCAAGAAATTCGACGGTCAATTAGCCAGTGAAGTGAGCGAAGCGGAAATGATTCAATCTTTCATCGATGCTGGTGAAGTGATTGCTGATCACTTTGAAAGCCGTGAATACGGTAAAGCAATTCGTGAAGTGATGCGTCTTGCTGATATGGCAAACGAATACATTGCCATGCAAGCACCTTGGGTATTGGCAAAAGATGAAGCGACATTACCGAAAGTTCAAGACGTTTGTACTGTTGCCTTGAATTTATTCAGCATCTTGGCTACTTATTTGAAACCAGTTATGCCAAACATGGTGGCAGAGGCTGAAGCTTTCCTTGGCAAAGAACTAACTTGGGACAACCGCAGCGAATTGTTGTTTGGTCGTACGGTGAATACCTTTAAACCGCTAATGGGTCGTATTGAGCAAACTCAAATCGATGCCATTATCGAAGAAGGCAAGCTAGAAGCGGCGGCAGAAGCCGCAGCGAAAGCAGCCGCTCAACCGACTCAAGTAGAAACGGAACTAAGCAAAGAACCTATTGAAGCGGAAATTAACTTTGATGACTTCGCTAAAGTAGATTTGCGCATTGCTTTGATCGTTAAAGCTGAGCACGTTGAAAAAGCCAATAAGTTGCTAAAACTGACTTTAGATATCGGTGGCGAAACTCGCACCGTGTTCTCTGGTATCAAGTCAGCTTATAAGCCAGAAGACTTAGAAGGCAAACATACTGTCATGGTTGCTAACCTTGCACCACGCAAAATGAAGTTTGGCATGTCAGAAGGCATGGTATTGGCGGCTGGTCCTGGTGGTGAAGACATTTACCTACTAGAACCTCATGCAGGTGCGAAACCAGGCCAACGCGTGATGTAACAACTATTCAGCAAACAACAGAGCACCTCTTGGTAGCTCTAAAAATTGCATGAGAAACCAATGCTCACCTTAGTTAATAAGAAACATTCTTAATAAGGTGGGCATTGGCATTAATAAAGAAACATAAATCGAACTTATATAAGCATAACTTATTATCTATATACTAAATCGGACTAGAAATACAAAAGCTTTAGTCTTGTTAGTTATAAGCAGATTGGTATAGTTACGCTCAAAGATACTTTTGTCTAAAGGTGTCTAAAACCACACAATATTCACCACATACTTTGGATTTGAGATGACTGAATATCTCCTGATACTGGTCAGTACCATTTTGGTTAACAACTTTGTATTGGTACAGTTTCTGGGCCTATGCCCTTTCATGGGCGTGTCTGGGAAACTAGAAACCTCTATTGGCATGGCGATGGCCACGACTTTTGTTTTGACATTGTCTAGCCTATGTAGCTATCTCACTTATACCTACATACTTCAGCCATTTGGACTTGAATACCTGCAAACCATTTCCTTTATTTTGGTGATTGCGGTGGTTGTACAGTTCACCGAAATGGTTGTCCATAAAACCAGCCCTCTGCTTTATCGCGTATTGGGGATTTTCTTACCCTTGATCACCACAAACTGTGCGGTTTTGGGTGTGGCACTGCAAAACATCAGCAAACAAAACGGCTTTGTTGAATCTATCCTTTACGGCTTTGGCGCTGCGGTGGGTTTCTCCTTCGTATTGATTCTGTTCTCTGCTATGCGCGAACGAATTAACGTTGCAGATGTACCGACTGTTTTTAAAGGCTCTGCCATCGGTATGATTACCGCAGGTCTTATGGCTCTCGCTTTTATGGGCTTCACCGCCCTCGTGCAGATTTAGGAGCCAGACGATGTTTACTGTTTTACTCGCTATCGGCATCTTAGTACTTTTATCGCTTATTTTCGGCGCAATCTTGGGTTATGCCAATGTACGCTTTCACGTGGAAGGCGATCCAATTGTTGACCAAATCGATGCTCTTCTTCCACAAACCCAGTGTGGCCAATGCGGTCATCCAGGTTGTCGCCCTTATGCAGAAGCCATTGCGAACGGCGAAGCCATTAACCATTGCCCACCAGGCGGACAAGCAACAATCCAAGCCTTAGCCGACTTATTGGATGTAGAAGCGGTTCCGTTAGATGGCGATCACGGTGCAGAAAGCGCAAAGCGTGTGGCTGTCATTCGTGAAGACGAGTGCATCGGCTGCACCAAGTGCATTCAAGCCTGCCCTGTAGACGCGATTTTAGGTGCAGCAAAGCAAATGCACACCGTCATAGCGGACGAATGCACAGGCTGCGACCTTTGTGTCGAGCCTTGTCCTGTAGATTGTATTGATATGGTAGAAGTAGGCGTGACAGCGAAAACTTGGTCTTGGGACAAACCGCAGGGTATCGCGGCAACCTCGTTAAACATTATTGCCACCGACCGCCAAGCGGAGGTTGCACACTAATGTCAGCAGTAAACATGCAAACAGCAAACGTTTTTTCTTTTCACGGCGGCATTCATCCACAGGAAAACAAAGCGCAATCTTTGCAATTACCTTTGGGCAGACCAAGCCTACCGAGTGAGCTTATTTTGCCGCTTGGACAACATATTGGTCAAAGCTCTCGCCCTCTAGTAAAAGTGGGTGACAAGGTACTAAAAGGCGAAACCATTGCAATTAACAATGGCTTTTTAAGCAGCTTTTTACATGCACCAACCTCTGGCACCATTGCTGCTATTGAAGAGCGCCTAATTGCCCATCCATCTGGTTTAAGCGACCTTTGTATTATCCTCATCCCAGACGGTAATGAAACCTGGACAAAACTTGAACCATTAAGCAATTGGCAAGACATTAGCAAAACTGACGTGCTGGCGTATTTGTCTGAAATGGGCATCATCGGCATGGGCGGCGCAGGCTTTCCAACTCAAGTAAAATTACAAGGTGCACACAAAAACCCGCTAACGCACTTCATTATTAACGCGGCAGAATGTGAACCTTACATCACCGCCGATGACATGCTGATCCGTGAAAAAACGCTAGAATTGATTTTAGGCATCGAGATACTTCAACATCTTGTAGAAGCCGATAACGTTGTCATTGGTATTGAAGACAATAAACCGACTGCCATCGCCGCACTAAAGTCGCTACTCACCAAGCGCAATAGCAAGATTCAACTTGCCGTGGTGCCGACTAAATACCCGTCTGGTGGCGAGAAACAATTAATCCAGCTATTAACGGGCAAAGAAGTCCCAAGCGGTCAATATCCAGCGGACATCGGTATTTTGTGTCAAAACGTCGGTACCTGTGTTGCGGTTCACGACGCTATCACACTGGGTAAGCCTTTGATTTCACGCTTCACCACATTGACCGGTGACGCACTAAAAAATCCGCAAAACGTCGAAGTGCTACTTGGCACACCAGTTGCGCATTTATTGGATTACGCCGACTCTGAACAGAAAAAACTCAGCCGTCTGATCATGGGCGGCCCAATGATGGGCTACACCTTAGATTCAGCGGCTGTGCCGATTGTTAAAACCAGCAACTGCATCTTAGCGGCCAGCAAAAAAGAACTTCCGCCACCAGCACCTGAACAAGCCTGCATTCGTTGCGGCATGTGTGAACAAGCCTGCCCTGCTAGTTTGCTACCTCAGCAATTGCTTTGGTTCAGCAAAAGCCAAGAGTTCGAAAAAGCCGAACACCACAACTTGTTTGATTGCATCGAATGTGGCGCTTGCTCTTATGTTTGTCCAAGCAGCATTCCGCTGGTGCAATATTACCGTCACAGCAAGAGCAGCATCCGTGAAGCTCGCGAAGCCAATGTGAAATCTGACTTAGCCAAGCAACGTTTTGAAGCGCGTAAAGCTCGTCAAGACGCAGAAGCCGCTGAAAAAGAAGCGAAGCGTCTTGCTCGTCAAAAAGCGACATCAAGCAAAGCAACCGATGCGAAAAAAGCCGCACCAGCAAAAGCGGCTCCAACGGCCGCTGCTGCGCCAGCAAGCAATGACGAATCGAAAAAGCTCAAGGTCGATATCGCCATTGGCAAATCCAAATTGAAGAAGCTGCAAAAGCAGCTGCTTGAAGCGCAAGAAAACGAACACGTGGAAGAGATCAACAACTTGCAACTGCAAGTCACTGATCAAGAAAAAACTATCGCATCACTAGAAGAGCAGCTTGCGCAAGTTCCTAGCGCGGCGCCTGTCGCTCCAGTAGAAAATACCGCCAAGGCAAGCCCTGCGCCGGTTAGCGACGAGCTGAAAAAAGCCAAAGTCGATGTAGCCTTGATTGGCGTGAAACTGAAGAAACTACAAAAGCAGCTTAGCGAAACACCAGATGATCAAGAGCTGAAAGACAAGATCAGCACTTTTGAAACCGATCTAAAAGCCGCGCAAGACACAGTCAGCAAGCTAAGTGAAAACACTCAGCCAAGCGCAAATACGGCAGCAGCTGAACCAAAAGCCGTGATTAGTGATGAATTGAAAAAGCTAAAAATCGATGCTGCCATCGCCAAAGCGGCGGTGAAAAAAGTCGAGAAAGCCTTGAAGAAGGCTGAAGAAATAAACGCACCTGAAATCGAAGCGATTCGCCAGCAATTACAAGAAGCCCAGCAAAGAGCTGATGAACTAGAAAAAGCTTTAGCTAACCCAGAAGCCGTTATGCAAAAAGCAGAGTCAACGTCAGCTAAAGCAGAACCTGCGACCAACTTTGATGCCGACGCGATCAAAAAACGTAAGATCGATCTTGCCATTGCCAAAGCAGGCGTTAAAAAAGCCGAGAAAAATATTCAGCTTCTAAAAGAGCAAGGCAAAGACGAAGCTGAAATCAATGCTTCTGAATGGCCAAGCAAACTAAAAGAAGCACAGGATAAACTCGCCGTACTTGAGAAAGAACAAGCAGCAGAAACTACTAAATCTCCTGCGACAACAGAAGCCAGTGCGCCAGCCGCACCAGTAGCCACGGAAAACGTCGATGCAGATGCCGCTAAAAAACGCAAGATAGACCTAGCTATTGCTAAGGCCGGTATCAAGAAAGCCGAGAAAAATATTCAGCTTTTAAAAGACCAAGGCAAAGACGAAAGCGAGATAGAAGCATCGGAGTGGCCTAAAAAGCTCATTGAAGCACAACAAAAGCTAGCCGCGCTTGAAGCAGAAGAAAGCACATCAGCTACTTCCGTTTCTACGCCTGTAGAGAAAACAGCGGCTGCTGACAGCGAAGCCAAAGTAGAACCAGAAATGGATTTAGCGACGCAGATTAAAAAAGAAAAAATCGCCGTTGCCTTGGCCAAAGCACAAATCAACAAATTGAATAAGCGTTTAGAAAGTACGCCAGAAGACGCAGACAGTATTAACCAAGAGATTACCGCTACTGAGCAACGCTTGCAAAGCGCCGAAATCTTGTTAGAAAAACTTATTCATTCGCAAACCAACATGCAAGAGAATCGTTAAATGGCATTATTGAGGATCACCTCCCCCCACACTCAACGTGCAGGACGTCGCACCTCTTGGGTGATGCAGATGGTCATTTTAGCGACCATTCCAGGTATTGTGGTGCAAACTTGGTTATTTGGCTGGGGCACGCTAATCAACCTAATGATTGCCTGCATCACGGCACTATTAAGTGAAGCGGCTATTTTGGCGATTCGTCGTCGCTCTGTCGGCTTCTTCTTGAAAGATTACAGTGCGCTATTAACAGCGGTACTGTTAGGCGTGGCGCTTCCTCCCGTTGTGCCTTGGTGGGTAACCGTGACAGCAGTCGCCTTTGCTATTATTTTTGCCAAACAGCTTTATGGCGGCTTGGGCAATAACCCATTCAACCCCGCCATGGTCGGTTATGCAATTGTATTGGTGTCTTTTCCTGTGCCAATGAGCCAATGGCTTGGTGTGCAAGACATGGTAACCGCCGGTGAAACCGTGTCTTTCATGCAAAGCTTGCAGGCAATCTTCCATCACTTACCCGTGATCGATAGCTACACCATGGCAACGCCATTAGATGGCTTCAAACACAAAGATTTATTAGACACCCAAGCAGCTTTTAACAGCATTGCAGCGCTACAAGGCCCAAGCCTAAACAGTTGGCTTTGGGTGAACTTGGCTTACCTTGTGGGTGGTCTTGCTCTGATTTGGTTGCGTATTATTACTTGGCACACGCCTGTGGCATTGTTAGGTGCTTTGTTAGTAATGTCTGGCGCATTCCATTTATTTGATCCTAGCAACACGGCAACGCCATTTTTCCACCTAACCACTGGCGCCGCCATGTTTGGTGCCTTTTTTATTGCTACCGATCCTGTGTCTTCTTGCACCAGCAATCGCGGCAAACTGATTTATGGCGCGGGCATTGGCATCTTGATTTACATCATTCGCTCTTGGGGCGGTTACCCTGATGGTGTGGCGTTTGGCGTATTGCTAATGAACTTCGCGGCACCATTAATCGATTACTACACACAACCCAGAACCTACGGCCATAAAAAAGCCAAAACCGGCTTAAAAATTGGGGAGGATAACTAATGGAATTGTTCGCCTCTATTCGTCGTAATAGTCTTGGTTTGGCTATCTTCGCAGTGTTGACTGCTGGCCTCATTGCCATCACCCATCAGCTGACAGATCACACCATTAAGAACAATATTTTGGATGCGCAAATTTCTGCTTTTAACGAAATCTTGCCAGCCAATTTATACGATAACGACTTAACCAAAGACACTGCCATTTTGCCAGCCGATCCTTTATTAGGTAGCGAAGAAGGTATAAAAATCCACATCGCCCGTAAGAATGGCGAAGTCTCTGGCATCATTTTCGAGACCATCGCACCGCGCGGCTATAACGGCAATTTAGACATGCTCGTTGCCATTGATAAAAACGGCGTAGTCACTGGTAGCCGAGTCATTAGCCACAAAGAAACACCTGGGCTTGGCGACAAGGTGGATCTTAAAAAGTCCAAATGGATATTAAGCTTTGCCAACAAATCGTTAGATAATCCAGACCTAAAAGGCTGGGGCGTGAAAAAAGACGGTGGCGATTTTGACCAATTCACAGGTGCAACGATCACACCTCGTGCCGTGGTTCGTGCCGTAAAGAACACTCTTATTTATTTTGATCAACACAAAGATACGCTACTAGCGTATTAGGATAGCCAAATGAAAATGAGCGCAGAAACAGTAACCAGTGACGCTACTCAAGAAGAGAGTAAACCAAGCGCCAATTACGCAGAAATCATTTACAACGGCATTTGGAAAAACAACCCAGCTTTAGTTCAATTACTTGGCTTATGTCCTATGTTGGCGGTAACCAGTACCGTCGTCAACGCATTAGGTCTTGGGTTGGCTACCATGGTGGTTTTAATAGGTTCCAACATTGCGGTTTCCCTAATTCGTAACTACGTTGCCGATGCGGTTCGCCTACCTGCTTTTGTCATGATCATCGCCTCGTTTACCACCTGTATCGAATTGATAATGCAGGCTTACACCTATGAGCTTTATCAGATTTTGGGGATTTTCATTCCTCTAATCGTAACCAACTGTGCAATCCTTGGCCGTGCTGACGCTTTTGCCAGCCGCAACCCTGTGCTGCCTTCAGCGCTAGATGGTTTTATGATGGGCTTGGGCTTCATGTTTATCCTTGTCACCTTGGGCGCCATGCGTGAACTAATCGGACAAGGCACATTGTTTTCAGATATGCAGTTGTTGTTCGGCGATATGGCTATCCATTGGAAAATCACCGTTTTCGAAAACTACCCAAATGTATTGTTTGCCGTATTACCACCGGGTGCCTTTATTGGTTTAGGCTTATTGATCGCGGGTAAGAACTACCTAGACGAACGCGAGAAAAAACGCGTTGCAGAACAAAAGGCCAAAGACGGCCCAAGTGCCTCAAAACGTGTGCGGGTGACTGGGCAAGTTAGTTAACTTTTACCCACAGACCATTTAACGTGAACAAAGGCTATTTATTTTGAATAAAGAGAAGCGCTACGAGATTTTTTCTCGCTTACGAGCTGAAAACCCAAATCCCGTAACCGAGCTGGAATACAGCTCGCCTTTTGAGCTTTTGATTGCGGTGCTGTTTTCAGCACAAGCTACGGACGTTAGCGTCAATAAAGCCACACGCAAGCTTTTCCCTGTCGCCAATACGCCAGAAACCATGCTGGCGCTTGGTGTTGATGGCCTAAAAAGCTACATCAAAACTATTGGTCTGTTCAACGCCAAAGCCGAAAACGCCATCAAGACCTGCAAAATCCTGATCGAAAAACACAACAGCGTTGTACCTGAAACCCGCGAAGAACTCGAAGCACTTCCCGGCGTTGGCCGTAAAACCGCCAACGTGGTTCTAAACACGGCATTTCGACAAGTGGCCATGGCCGTTGATACGCATATCTTTCGCTTTGGCAATCGGACGAAAGTCGCGCCGGGCAAAAATGTTTTAGAAGTGGAAATGAAGCTGTTGAAGTTTGTTCCGAAGGAGTTTCTTTTGGATGCGCATCACTGGATGATACTTCACGGTCGTTACATCTGTGTCGCTCGCAAGCCTAAATGCGATGCCTGTATTATTGAAGATTTGTGTGAATACAAAGACAAAACCTCAACTTAATTATCCAATTTTTTTAGTTAACTAAAGACTAACCTAAAATTAAATAACATCACATTTATTAAACCTTTCTAGCTCGGCATTCTTACTCTATTAAGATTTCACTTTATAGAGGGAGAATGCCATGAGTCACCGTTTAACCCAAGCCCAGCTTGATGCCCATTGGATGGCCTACACAGGCAACCGCCAATTTAAAAAAGATCCTCGCATTATTACCTCTGCCGCAGGAAATTATTACACTGACAGTGATGGTAGAAAGATTTTTGACGGGCTTTCTGGTTTATGGACTTGCGGTTTAGGACATAGCAACCCAGCAATAAATGAAGCGGTGGCTGAGCAAGTTAAGACCCTCGATTACTCCCCTGCGTTTCAATTCGGTCACGAGAAGTCTTTCTTGTTAGCTGAGCAAATTACCGAGTTTATGCCTGCTGGCTTAAACCGCATTTTCTTCACGGGTTCGGGCTCCGAATCCGTTGATACAGCGTTAAAAGTGGCGCGTGCTTACTGGCGTAAAAAAGGCATGGGCACTAAGACTAAATTTATCGGTCGTGCTAAAGGTTATCATGGTGCGGGGATTTCAGGCTTCAGCGTCGGCGGTATTCCTGCGAACCGTACGCTTTATGGTCAAGGCTTAGAATCTTATCACTTACCTCACACCCAAGTTCCGGGCAGCGAATTTTCTAAAGGCATGGCCGAACAAGGCAAAGAACGCGCTGAAGATTTGCTTAACCTAATCATGATGCACGATGCGTCTAACATTGCGGCAGTCATTGTTGAACCTATGTCTGGCTCCGCTGGCGTTATCGTTCCACCAAAAGGGTATTTGCAGCGTTTGCGTGAAATCTGTGATCAGCACAATATTTTGCTTATCTTTGATGAAGTAATTACCGCTTTTGGTCGCATGGGCGCAAAAACCGGTGCAGAAGCTTTTGGGGTGACGCCTGATGTGATTACCATGGCAAAGCAAGTAACCAATGGTGTTATTCCAATGGGCGCTGTAGCTTTCAAACAGGAGATCTACGATACCTTCATGGATAACGGCGGCCCTGACTACATGCTGGAAATTCCTCATGGCTACACCTATTCGGCTCACCCTATTGCCTGCGCAGCTGGCTTAGCATCTCTTAGTGAGATAAAGAAACAAGGTTTGATTGAACGAGTTAGCAGCATGAGTTCGGTCTGGGAGGACAGCGTACATCAACTTAAAGACGCTAGCCCTATGATCACTGACATTCGTAACTATGGATTTGCGGCAGGCATCACCATTGCACCAATAGATGGTGAACCAGCTAAGCGTCCCTTCCAAATCGCCATGGCAATGTGGGACAAAGGTTACTATGTACGTTATGGTGCCGACACTATTCAATTAGCACCACCCTTCACAACAGAGCAGTCCGAGATTGACAGCCTAATCAATGCCCTAGGCGAGACAATTAAGCAACAAAGATAAAAGCCTCTCAATTATCTTCGTAATACCTTTCTATAATCAAGATGTTGCTGGTAAGTTCACAGCAACATCTTGATTCAAATCAATTTTTTCTAGCTATCTCTAACCTGTAATCTTGCACTATAATGGCTGTCCTAGAAGAGTCATCAATGACCTTGGATCTTCACCCAGTAAAGGATAAAACCAATGTCTATTACACACTCACCTTATGTTCGCTGCTTTTGGACCGGTTCCCTATACCTAACCAATGGAACTATCATGCCAATTCATTGCACGCACATATCTACAAAAATGCTAGAGGTAGAAGCACCAGACGGTCTACATGGATCAAAATTAGTTAAAGTAGAGCTAAAGGCAATTCATGAAGGGAAAACAGCCACAATCAAAGCATTGTGTGACCCACAACTGGATGTGTTTAACGAGCATAATAAACATTATTTTAAACTCGTTTATCACACTATATCAGACAAAGATCTTGCCTTTATCAAAGAGTTCGCAGACGCTCATTCCTAGCTCATAGCAGTGACAAGCTAGGATAGCGGATAACTAGGCGTGTATTTTACTCTGCGTCGTCACTATCCGCTTTTTTCGCTGTCTCTTCCGCTTTCTTCACGCGAATTTTAGAACCATCTACGTCCATGCCATTCAGTGTTTTGATCGCGACTTTCGCTTCGCCCACTTTTGGCATTTCAACAAATGCAAAGCCTTTAGATTCGCCCGTTTCTTTGTCCATAACAATCGTACAAGACTGCAAAGTACCGTGAACGGCAAACAAGCCTCTCAATTCGTCTTCCGTAGTGTTACGGGCAAGGTTTCTTACTAATAATTTCATATTTTTCTCTTTATAAATAAAAAAGACATGGAAGTTACTTACCATGCCTTCAAGTTTGATTGCGCCATTCTAACGGTTTAAGACAAGGTTGTCTCAAACAAGGCCAACAATTTTTCACTGTCGACTTCCATACAAACCTGCGTCATTGGCACATCGCTCCAATGAGGCTCTGGGAAGCTCATGCCTTGAGGCGCAAAAATCGTTTGACCGATACCAATGCCTTCGCAAGCAACACGCACCGCTCCCAACTCAACACCAAAAATACTTGGGTCCATTACATAAGCAATGGTTGATGCATCATGGAAGTAGCAACCATCCATATCAAAACGACTACTGTAGAAATTAATATAATGCTGAGCACAATCGTACAAGAAACCACCTTCCGTCGGATTGGCTTTCTTAATACGCTCTAATACAGAATTGTCTAATAACACCTGATGAGTAACATCTAAACCAATCATAGTCACTTGCCACGCTGCGGTGAAAACTTTGTCTGCCGCATGTGGGTCGTTCATGATATTGGCTTCTGCAACAGGCGACACGTTACCGTATTCAATTGCAGTACCACCCATAAGAACCACTTCGTCAACCAGATTTGCCACTTCAGGATCAAGCTCTAACGCTTTTGCCAAGTTGCCTAGTGGCCCAAGAGCGATAATGGTGACTTCACCCGGAAATTCACGCACGGTATCAACGATAAACTGCGCCGCGCTTTTCTCGATTGCCTTACCTTTTGGTGCCGGCCAATCAATGTTACCGAAACCATCTTTACCATGAACAAAATCTGGGTGTGGACGTGGTGCAATCTTACTTGGTACCGCTACACCTTTGGCAACTGGTACGCTTACTTTCGCGATCTCAGTCAAAGTGATGGCGTTTTGTGTTGCCAAATCCACAGACACATTACCAAACGTCGTGGTTAGACCCAATACATCAAGCTGTGGCGCTTGAAAGGCGAAGAAGATCGCCATTGCATCATCTATGCCTGGATCCGTATCAATAATAATCTTACGAGCCATGTTTTTGTTCCTCTTTTAACTATTCGTTGTTGGCTATGTATTTCTGGCTAAGCATTCTTAGCGAATTCTTTTTAGCTAACTGTTTTTGGCAAGAAAAGCCGTCACTTCATCTTGTGTCGGTATAGATGACGCTGCACCCAAACGAGTAACGCAAATAGCAGAAGCTGCGCAGGCACGAGTAATCGCTTGTGTCATGTCTTCGCCATTCATGATGGAAGACAAGCAGAAACCAATAAAGGTATCACCCGCCGCTGTCGTATCTAGGGCATCCACAGAAAAGGCTTTTACCTTCACGCTTTCATTACCGCTGAAATAACATACCCCCGCTTTCCCAAGGGTCATCAACACTTCTAATTCTGGATAAGCTTTTGGAAACGCTTCAATAGTGCTGTCTATATCCGTTGTACCAATTAAGTCCATGGCTTCAACTTCGTTAACAATCAATAGATCAACAAAACCAAGCACTTTTTTGGTTAATTCAGCGTCCATTGGTGCCGGGTTAAACGCAACCTTAACTTTGCTCTCTTGCGCTTTGCGCATGATATATTCGATAAGGTTAGTTTCATTTTGCAGCAATACCCAATCACCTGCGTTTGCTTGCGACAAAACTTGATCAACTTGTTCTTCCGTCAACGCATGGTTCGCGCCTTGGTACAAAATAATAGAGTTTTCTGCTTCTTTGGTTAGCTGAATAATCGCATGACCCGTTGGCACATCAATTTGCTTTATCAGACCTGTATCGACACCAAGGGACTCTAACTGATCAATAACAGCTTGATCACTGTGATGAATCGCACCGACATGCTTTACATCAGCACCTGCTTTAGCAAGTGCAACAGATTGATTTGCTCCTTTACCACCCAACAAACACTGATAGCTATTAGAAGCCATTGTTTCGCCAGGTCGAACAAAGTGATCTAGCTGATAAAGGTGGTCGAGGTTAATCGAACCAAAGTTATAAATTGTCATAATTCTCTTCCTTCAGATCAGTATGCATCGTATCGGCACATTTCATTCTACTGTTCATTCTGCAAAGCGACATGCTATGTCAATTAACCAGCGAATACTGACCAAGTGTACAAAAATAAAAAACGCTCCAATTCTGCAAGAATGGAGCGTTTTTTGAAAGCTTATTTTTCTAAATCAACAAGTGCTTACTTGTCGCTATCTAGAAAACCACGACCTTTCTGAGCGGCAATACGCATACGTAATGCGTTTAGCTTGATAAAGCCAGCTGCATCTTTCTGATCGTAAGCACCAGCATCGTCTTCAAAAGTAGCAATTTTGCTGTCGAACAAGCTGTTTTCAGACTGACGACCAACAACACTTACGTTACCTTTGTACAATTTAAGACGTACTGTACCGTTTACATACTTCTGAGATGTGTCGATCAAAGCTTGCATCATACGACGCTCTTCTGACCACCAGAAGCCGTTGTAGATCAATTTAGCGTAACGAGGCATCATCTCATCTTTCAAATGCGCCGCTTCACGGTCAAGAGTAATAGACTCAATCGCGCGGTGTGCTTTCATCATGATAGTGCCACCAGGTGTTTCATAGCAACCACGGGCTTTCATACCAACAAAACGGTTTTCTACGATATCAACACGACCAATACCATTCGCGCCACCAACTTTGTTTAATGTTTCCAAGATAGTTGCTGGAGACATTGCTTCGCCATTGATAGAAATAGGATCGCCTTTCTCGTAACCAATTTCGATGTAAGTTGGTTCGTTTGGAGCATTTTCTGGAGAGACAGACCAACGCCACATGTCGTCTTCTGGCTCTGTCCATGGATCTTCCAACTGATCACCTTCAAAAGAAATGTGCAGTAAGTTAGCGTCCATAGAGTAAGGAGATTTTTTCTTTTTAGTAGAAAAATCAACTGGGATTTTGTGTTCTTCACAGTATGCCATTAGGGTTTCACGAGACGTTAGATCCCATTCACGCCAAGGAGCAATTACCTTAACGCCAGGTTTCAATGCGTAAGCGCCAAGCTCAAAACGTACTTGGTCGTTACCTTTGCCTGTTGCGCCGTGAGAAATGGCATCGGCACCTGTTTCATTGGCGATCTCGATCAAACGTTTAGCGATCAAAGGACGCGCAATAGACGTACCTAATAGGTATTCGCCTTCGTAAATAGTGTTGGCACGGAACATAGGGAAAACGAAGTCGCGAACAAATTCTTCGCGCAAATCTTCAATGTAGATTTCCTTAATACCCAACGCTTGAGCTTTAGCACGAGCTGGTTCAACTTCCTCACCCTGACCCAAATCAGCGGTAAAGGTAACCACTTCACAGTTATACTCTTCTTGAAGCCACTTCGCGATTACGGAAGTATCCAGGCCGCCAGAATAGGCAAGCACTACCTTCTTCACGTCAGACATTATCTCTATTCTCCTCAACGAGCTCGCGCTCCCTCACCAGTGCTTTCAAACCAGAACATGGCGGCGCAAAAAATTTAAAAAAGGGGCTGTAAGTGTAAGATCTCGATTCTTGCTTAGCAAGTAAAAAGCCCCGTTTTGCTCAGATAATTCAGCAAAACGGGGCTCTTTTAGTAAATCAGATAAATCTGTAATACTTTATAAATTAACTCGACTCAGATGACTTCTCTAAGCGAATCGTGACTCGTCGGTTACGTTCTCGGCCTTGAGCGGTATTATTTGTGGTCGAAGGATAACGTTCACCATGATAACGAGAAATTATTTTTCCAGCCGGCACACCTTTCTCAAGTAAATACGACGTTACTTTTTCTGCTCGTACTTTTGACAATTCACGGTTATCTCGGCGAGAACCAATAATATCCGTATGGCCATCAATATAGATGTATTCCACACTTGGATCAGAAGAAACATACAAGGCCACCAGATCCAAACGTGCCTTAATTCGATCTGTAAGGTTCACGCCATTGGTTGGAAATAATGCTGCAGTTCTAGCAATCTGATCATAATTCACTGGCAACAAGCTAGACAGGCAGCGTCTAAATTCATTGTAAGCAGGCGCAAAGTTAATATTCGACAAACCAACTTCTATTGTCTCACGATTATTTTCCCAAGCTGTTCCAGCCACGACTGGATGACGCCCACGATCCAAGCTAGAGAGCATTCTCTCTGCTACTTTGCCACCGACTTCAACCGTCAACCCATAGCCAGGATAAGGCAAAATATCTAAGGTTTCTGGCTTTAAACCCGGCGACCAATCTGGTGCTTGGGAAATAATATAAACCTGACCGGGACCAAGCTTTTCATTCTGCGGCTGCAAAATAAACTTCATCGGTTCGCCCGCTTCTTTTATAAAGTGACCTTCTCCGTAATTCGGCACGGGGTGCGTTAAACTGCACGAAAAAATATCGCCCGAAAGTAGCCACTCAGAGTCCGAAATACCGGATTGGTAGTGAGTTATGGCGTTGGCCTGCGTAAATGGCATGCCAGCAGCCAATAAAAATGTGGTGCGAATTAGAAGTTGTTGGGGAATTCCCATTTAGACATCTCGTTCAAGCATTATCAAATGTGTTATGATCCGATCCTATTGTATACCGTTACTGTTGATCAAGCGGCAGAATTAAGGACCTTCTTTTGTCAAACCATGAAATCAAAGATAGATTCCGCGGCTTCCTACCTGTTGTTATCGACGTAGAAACCGCAGGCTTTAATCAAAAAACCGATGCTTTACTAGAAATGGCGGCCAGCATCCTAAGAATGGATGAAAATGGCGACTTATATATCCATGAAACATTGGAATTTTTGATTAAGCCATTTGAAGGCGCAAACCTTGAAAAAGCAGCGCTAGACTTTACTGGCATTGATCCTTTTGCGCCTGGCAGACAAGACATGCCAGAAACAGAGGCTATCAATCAAATGTTTACGAAAGTTCGTAAAGAACTAAAGTCTGTAGGTTGTAAACGTGCCATTTTAGTTGGCCACAACGCGGCTTTTGATCACGGATTTTTAAATGCAGCGATTGAACGTGCTGACATTAAGCGTAATCCATTCCACCCTTTCTCTAGCTTCGATACCGCAAGCCTAGCGGGTTTGGTGTTTGGGCAAACGGTATTGGCAAAAGCCTGTGAAGCAGCGTCTATTCCGTTTAGCAACTCCGAAGCACACTCAGCAAAATATGATACAGAAAAGACCGCTGAACTATTTTGTGAAATGGTTAACCGCTTGAAACGTCTTGGCGGCTGGCCACTGGTTGAAAACGAAGCAGAAGATAGCATGGCGGCTATTTTCAACTCAGGAAAATAGCGCCACAATAAGAATGGGCTTGAGTCACCAAAGCCCATTTTTTCTTTATCTATTAAGTAGGCATTACTATGCAAGGAAAGCGAATCTTATATCTGATGCTGGGGTGGTTTTCTCTGATCACTGGCATTATTGGTATTTTCCTTCCCTTACTTCCCACAACACCGCTGGTGTTACTCGCTGCTTGGTGTTTCTCTCGATCCTCGGTACGATTCCACACATGGTTGATTGAACATAAATTCTTTGGCCCGATTGTTCGTGACTGGCAATCTTCTGATGGTATTCCTCGTAAAGCAAGAAACCGCGCCATCATTTTTATGTGGGCAGGCATGGCGATTTCGATCTTTATTGTTTCTCGCTTATGGGCAACCGTTGGGCTAATTACCATAGGGCTATGCGTCAGCATCTATTTATTACGTATGCCTCTTCGTTCGGAAACTCCGATTGCCACAGAAGCTGAAGAGTCATTAAAAAGCCCAAAAGACAAAGACGAGACCAACTAACTCATATTCACTTATTGACTGTTTAGAAAGCAGGAAGGCACTTTATGATAACACGCCGACATTTTCGACATTTTGTCTTTTATCCATTTGCAGCTCTGACAGGCTTAACTACTGCAACCTGGCTAGCAGCGCCATTTGTAGCTGAACACTACCTCACGGCCTATTTTCAAGAACAAGGTGAAGACCTTAGCATTGGCAAGCTGTCTATTGACTTTTTTCCACCTAAAGTAGATTTAAAAGACGTAGTCATCAATGACAAAAACCAAGACACCTTAACGCTTAAGCGCGCTATTGTTGAAATCGAAATATGGCCTTTATTTACTAAGACAGTCCATATTTCAGAAGCTAAGATTGAAGGTTTAAATCTGACTGTCGCTCAACAGGAAAAAGACTGGATTGTTGCGGGCATTAATACCTCTCAATTTATCACGCCTGAAGATCAAAAAGAGCCAGAACCTGAGTCGGAAAAAAACACAAGCACGCCTTGGAACATCAAACTGCCTTCGTTTTCCTTTACAGACAGCCAAGTTAATTTATCTCGCCAGCCGGACTTAAACGTACCCGCTGAATCCGATAAATTCGTCTTAACAAATTTGTCTATTGAAGACCTATCCGGCCAAGAACTCACTTGGCAAGGTGAAATTGCTTTATCAGCTCTAATTAATGAAACGACGCTGTCTGTAGATGGCCAATTTGACTACTCACCAGAACAAGCCAGCGCAGACGTCGATATTAAAAATACACGAGTGCAGATAGAAAGCTTTCGTCACTTTTTGCCTGCGCCTTATAACGAAGCCAAAGGTAAATTAGACCTCTCAGCAGGTTTTCAATTTACTCAGCAACACATTAATGGCGTACCTGTTTTTGATATTAACAATCTAACTCTAAACACCCAAGTTGACGATCTAGATTTACCTTTAGGTCAGCAAGACAAAGCTACAACAAAATCTACATCGCTAGTGCTTTCAAAAGCCAATATCCACTTTGCCTCCGCCGATCAGTTAGCGGCAACAGGAACACTTAACTTACAATCAACACAGTCATTCTTTGCACAAGCAGATTTAGTAGCACAATTTGATAAGCTAACCCTAAACACGCCGTTCGATGTTAAACGTGATAAGCAGGGATTAGCAGCAAATGGAAAACTAGATTTGCAGTTAGAACAGCCGCTCTTCACTCAGGCAGAACAAAAAGTACAACTTGATAAGCTTGTGCTGAACACGCCATTCGACATAAAGCAAAGTGATGAATTTGGGCTAACCGCGACAGGCGACCTTGATTTACAGTTAGGCAAGTCCTTCTTTGCTCAAGCCGAGCAAAAAGCACAATTTGATAACCTAACACTAAAGACACCCTTCGATATCACACAGAATGAACTTGGGCTAACCGCGACCGGCGACCTTGATTTACAGCTTGGGAAATCCCTCTTTGCTCAAGCCGAGCAAAACCTACAATTTGACAACCTTACATTGAAAGCACCATTTGATGTAAAACAGGATAAGCAATCAGGCCTCAGTGCAAAGACCACCTCTTCTGTATTGAACATGGATGAACTTTCTCTTTCATCAGAAAGCCTTGCTGTACAAAACAAACAACTGCACATTGCATTAAACGATGTGGCTTTTACTATGGATAACAATGAAGCCCTAACCGCCGCTCTACTTGCCAACATCCAAAGCAATGGCTTATCCGTACAACAAGCAGGAAACACAGCTGACTACGACACATTCAATTTATCAAACACACTTGCTCTGCAAAAAAACAGCGACTCACTTGCTGTTCAAAACAAGCAATTAACGATAGATATTAAAGGTCTAAAGGCGCAACAAAGTGACGAAAAACAATTCTCGTTAAGTGCGGCCAAACTCACAGCAGACCAATTGGATGTAGAACAAGCTAATCAGCAACCTCCAGCAATAAAAGGCACTAACCTTAACTTCACCAGTGAATCGCTAGACAGCATGCTAACGAATAAAAAGCGCATTGCTTCTTGGAAAAATGCCGACATCAGCGGCCTTTCGTTTACTCAACAAGATAAAGACTTTGACGCCTCGTTAGCGCAATTGAGTATTATAGATTTAACCGTTTCCGAACTGATTGCAGATGCAGGTAGCAAACAAACTCTCCCACCATTAAGCCGCATTGGTAGTATCAAGGTTGAAAACGTTAATGCGACGCAAGATGGCGCTAAAATCAAACAGATCACCACAGATTCAGCCAAAGTCAGCCTGATTTTGGATGCGAAAAAACGCATAGAAAACCTGGTTTTCGTCGATGTAGATCAGCAACCCACCCCTGAGCCTGCATTAAAAAACCCTACGGTTCCGCGAGAAAAAGACGCTAAAAACGTCATCAGCAATACACAGGATGCCGAACAAAACCCAGCTTTTAAAGCACCTTATTTCGTCATTCTAGATGCTTACGACACCACTGGAGAATCCAGCATTTATGTTAAAGATAAGAGCATTTCGCCGATGCTGCAACGCACTTTAGACATAGACACATTGTCATTGCGTAATCTAAATACACAGAAAAAAGACCAAGCAACGGTACTTGCGCTAAAAGCTCGTAACGGCAAATACGCAACACTGCAAAGTGATATCACAGTTTGGCCTCTAGCAGAGGAATTAACTCTAAAGAGCGATTTGGTAATTCGTGAAGCAGAGCTTCCACCTTATTCTTCTTATATTGCTAGCGTCTTAGGTTATCAAATAGATTCTGGGCAATTAGATCTCGATTTAAAACTCAATGCAGACAAAGGAGTGTTGAGTGGCAACTCTCACATTTTATTACGAGAATTCGATCTAGGTGGCCGCCAAGACAGCAGCACGGTTATCAAAGCAGGCGCCGTTCCTCTCAATATTGCCGTTGGCGTCCTAAAAGACAGCGATAACAATATTGATCTAGATATTCCACTTTCTGGCGACATTGAAAACCCAGCATTCGGTTGGCAAGACTTCTTGCTGTTACCGGTTCGAAAAGCGCTATTTAGTGCATCGAGTACCTACTTGATGCAAACTTTTGTGCCATACGCTAATGTTATTAGCATTGCGCAATTTGCTGGCGACCAGCTGCTTAAAATTCGCGTAGAGCCTTTGATATTTGAAGCCGAGGATGATGAGCTAAACGATTCCCAAGATGCCTTTTTAACTCAGTTGGTTGCTTTGATGAAAGACAAAAAAGACAGTCAATTAAAAGCCTGTGGAGTCGCCAGCTACCGCGATCTAGGCCTTGAGAATCCGCCAGTATCTATAGACGACGACACAAAAGAAACAGCAAGAGAATTGGCGCAGAAGCGAGCAGATAATTTAAAAGATTATTTAGTCAAGGAAGGGATTGCGTCTTCACGCGTTCTCCTCTGCTCACCTGAGATTGATCTATCGAAAAGTAGTAAACCAAGGATAGAACTGAACTTCTAGGCACCTATTTTTAGACACTCTTTAAAAAAAATCAAACCAAGCTAGCCGCGATAGATGTTTCTATCGCGGCTTTTTAATGTCAAAAAGACGCAAAGAAACCCACCAAATAGTGCAACATCCTCTAGACTTAAATTCCCCCATTGAAAACCAAAATAAACAGGCCATAACTATATAAGCAGCGTTTGAAATCCCTATGTAGCAAAGTAATTGATTGAATATGTTAAAGACTCAATAAAGCATGACCAACATCAAGAGAAGACAAACCAAACTAGGTTAGTCTTAAACGAAAGCTAGCAAGTATAGGAGGCAATTATGCCGATTGAAGACCATAATTTAGTAAACGAATTTCCTGAATATAAAGATGACATCCACCAGCTAAAAATGGACGATGCGCACTTTAAAAGACTCTATGACGAATATAACCACTTAACAAAAGAAGTGGAGAAAATGGAGCAAGAACTTACCCCAGCTCCAACCATGGAAGAAGAAAAGTTAAAGAAACAACGCCTGCAGCTAAAAGACACCATACAAGGCTACATTAAAGCATCGAAACTCGCTGCTGAAAAAGCGTAACAGCAACACCGCCACAAAGAACACCTTCCCAAAGAGCGGTTTTAGTTTTTAAAACCGCTCAACTTACTTCCCGATGAACTAGCTCAGATAATCCAGAAACACCCTTCTCTCCACACCATTTCTAATACTGCATTAGCGTTAAAACGGCCAATTTTGTATTTTGAAGCTTTTGTAAATTCATTCTCATTTGTAAACGAATATCATAAACATTAATATACGCAACTCACTCACTTCAACTTGGTTTTCCTATGACGTTAAGAACCACCTTAATGATGATGCAAGCATGTGGAGCGCTTGCTTTTTCTACTGTGATTTTTGCCGAAAATGCTGCAAGCAACATCACACAAGACAGTTATCTCAATGATGGAGATAACAAAGTTAAGGATGGATCCAACATAGAGCTTCAAACACTTCAGGTACAAGGTCGCGCGCTATCCTATTACAAAGAAGATGAAGCCGCCCTAGCCACTCGAACTTCCACCCCAATAGACGAAACACCTCAATCTATTCAAATCGTGACAGAAGAGCTCATTGAAGACCAAGCCGCGAGACAAATCACGGACTTATATCGCTCTATTTCAGGCATGTCGCAAAACAATGTCTCCACAGTAACATTACGAGGTTTTAGCCAAGACGAAGTACTCTACGACGGTCTGAAAGGCGACCCTTTTGGCGACTTTTCTATTCCTCAACTGTTCACCATAGAACAAATACAAGTCCTTAAAGGACCATCTGGTGCAATCTATGGCGCAGGTGAACCCGGCGGCGTCATAAACTATGTGACGAAAAAGCCGACTTATGAACAAAAAAACACCCTAAAAGTCAGCGCGGGCAATAAAGACTTCTTAAGCGGAAGCGTTGAGTCGTCTGGCCCTGCCAACGAAGATGCCTCACAACGCTACCGTGTTGGTATCTATTCCGATGGCCAAGATTCTTATCGCAATAATGTCGAAGAAGAAAACCGCATTATTGACCTCGGTTACGCTTGGGATATCGACACCAACAACACGCTAACCGTTCAGTACACGGACATTCATCAATACATTTCTGGGGCACGCTTACGCGGCATTCCGACCGATGACGAAGGTAACTTCCTAGCCGACACCTCTTGGAACAATAACGAAAAAAGTGACTACCAAAAACTGGATGCACAAGTTTTTCAAGCGCGCCTAGACCACAGCATCAACTCATGGCTAGAGAGCAACGTGTCTGTGCGTTATTTTGAAAACACGGAAGCCCAAAAATACCATGAGTCTAAAGGCCTTGATACGACCGATAGCGATAAAGTGAAACGAGAATTTCGTGACCAAGTCCGTTCTCGCGAAGGCATTACGCTTGCAGGTAATTTAATCGCAGAGCTAGGTGATCATACCGTGTTAGTCGGGAGTGATTATTTCCATCAGAAAAACGATTTTCTTTATAACAAAACAACCAAAAGTGTTGCCGAGCTAAGTCTAAGCAATCCTATTTATGGTCAAGACGATATCAGTGCCTATGACATGGCTCTCCAAACAAATGAAAGCACCACAACGGATCAAATTGGCTTATACGTTCAAGATCAATGGAAAGTTACCGAGCAACTAGACTTACTTGCTGGCGCTCGTATTGATCGGATTGAAGAAAAATACGATGGCTACAAGATAAAAACGGGAACTACAAAAGCAGGCTACAAGGACACAGGCTACTCTACTCGCTTAGGTGCGACGTATAAAATCAATGACAACTGGAAGCCTTACACCTCTTTCTCCACTGGGTTCGTACCACAAGAAGCGGAGAAACAAGCTAACTCAAAAACTGGAGAGTTTTTTAATCCTGAAGAAAGCCAACAGTTAGAAGCTGGCGTTCGTAGTTACTTCTTCAATAACAAACTCAATATCAACCTAGCCGTTTACCATATTGACCGTAAAAACATCCTTCAAAAAGATACAGATGATACAACTAAGTATATTTCAATTGGTCAAATCCGCAGTCAAGGTTTCGAAATTGATGCACTAGCAGATATCACACCTCGCTGGGTCGCCAATGTCAGTTATGCTTACAATGATGTGAAAGTGAAAGATGCTGCAGAAGGCGTATATTTTGCTAACACACCTTATCATCAACTTGGCATTTGGAGCCGCTACGACTTCCCTAGTATAGATTCTTCTATTGCTTTTGGCGCAGATTACGTTAGCCAACAAAAGAACCGAGATGATCAAATAGTCAAACCTTACACTGTTTATGACATGTCATGGCAGACAAAATGGCAGGATTGGAAATTCCAGCTGAACATCAAAAACTTGTTAGATAAAGAATATGCTGTTAGTGGCTTTACCAAAAACATAGGCTCATTCGTCGGTGAACGTCGTCGCGTTTACGTCACCGCTGCCTATGACTTTTAGCTGAGTAAAGAAGCAATAACAGGGTCAGATTCCTTGAGCCTATTAAAGGAATCTGCCCCCTTTAACTTTACTCTGTCATTTCTAATATTTGACCTAGATCAAACCGAGCTTATTTAAGTCACCAATCCCGCCATCATCACTTGAGTTCAATTAACACACAGGTAAACTCCGCCCGTTTTGATCGGTCGGTGCGCCTTATGTCTCAAGAAAAAATGTCTCAGCAAAAAAGCTTCATGCCAGAATTACTCTCTCCAGCAGGTTCGTTAAAAAATCTGCGTTATGCCTTCGCCTACGGAGCCGATGCCGTTTACGCAGGCCAGCCACGCTACTCTCTAAGAGTGCGCAATAACGAATTTGATTTAGAAAAGCTGGGCATTGGCATAAATGAAGCACACGAGCTGGGCAAAAAACTCTACGTGGTCAGCAATATCGCGCCCCATAACGCGAAACTGAAAACCTACTTACAAGACCTAGCGCCAGTTATTGGCCTCAAACCAGACGCGCTCATCATGTCTGATCCAGGCTTAATAATGATGGTTCGCGAAGCCTTTCCCGATCAACAAATTCACCTCTCTGTTCAAGCCAACGCGGTCAATTGGGCTACCGTGAAATTCTGGCAACAACAAGGTATTTCTCGCGTCATTTTATCTCGTGAATTGTCTCTTGATGAGATCGAAGAAATCCGTCTAAAAGTGCCAGACATGGAGTTGGAAGTCTTCGTTCATGGTGCGTTGTGTATGGCCTACTCTGGCCGCTGCCTGTTATCGGGTTACATGAACAAACGCGACCCAAACCAAGGCGCTTGCACTAATGCCTGCCGCTGGGAATACAACGCCCACGAAGCAACACAAGACGAAACAGGTCAGATCATTGCCAGCAGTGCCGCTTCATCAAAAACTCCAGCGTCTGCAGTGCAAATTCAAGAGCCAAGCGATCAGCTCTTTTTGTTACAAGAACGCGGTCGTCCAGACGAATATATGCCTGCGTTTGAAGACGAACATGGCACTTACATCATGAACTCTAAAGATTTGCGCGCCATTCAACACGTTGAACGACTCGTAAAAATGGGCGTACATTCTCTGAAAGTGGAAGGTCGTACAAAGTCTTTTTATTACTGCGCCAGAACGGCACAAATCTATCGCAAAGCCATTAATGACGCCGTCGCAGGTCGCCCTTTTGATGCCAGTCTCATGAGCAGCTTAGATAACCTAGCAAACCGTGGTTACACAGATGGCTTCTTGCAACGCCATCGTCATGTGGACCTACAAAACTATGAAACAGGTAATTCCATCAGTGACAAACAGCAGTTTGTCGGTGAAGTCATTGCAACCAACGAAGACTCACTCACTATTGAAGTGAAGAACCGCTTCAGTGTTGGCGACTCATTGGAACTGATGACACCAAAAGGCAATGTCACTTTTGCATTAAGCGAACTAAATGACAAACAAGGTCGCCCTATCGACGTAGCAAAAGGCAGTGGTCATGTGGTGTCTATTCCTTGCCCGCAAGGTATTGATGCTTCCATGGGGATCCTAATGAGAAACCTATCGGAAGGGCAAACCACCCGCCAACCTCACGCCAGCGCGACGGCATAGAGACAAAGCAATGGCACTATTAATCAACGATCGATGCATAAACTGCGACATGTGCGACCCAGAATGTCCGAACGACGCCATCACCATGGGCGCCAAGATTTATGTCATTGATCCAGATAAATGCACAGAGTGCGTTGGTCACTACGACCAACCCACCTGTGTCGCCGTCTGCCCTATCGACTGCGTTAAACCCGATCCAAACAGACGCGAAACAGAAGAAGTGCTATACGAAAAGTTTGTAGAAATGTATTTTGACACCAGTGTTTAATACCTAACTAATATCAAACATATGTTAGATAGCAGGCAAGTTCTGCGCTAACCATTGTTGAAACTGTGCTTTTGGCAAAGCGCCAGATAAACGAGCCACTTCTTTGCCATGATGGAAGATCATCAAAGTCGGAATAGAACGAATATTATAACCACCAGCCGTCGTTTGGTTCTGCTCAGTATCTAACTTCAAGAAACAAGCTTGGGTCGACATCTCGCTCGCTACCTGTTCAAAAATAGGCGCGAATTGCTGACACGGCCCACACCAAGATGCCCAAAAGTCCACCACAACAGGAAGGTCATTATCATTGATGTAGCGTTTAAAATTATTATCACCGCCCATTATGGGCTGTGTTGAAAGAACAGGCTTTTTACACTTGCCACAAAGAGGCTTATTACCAAGTTTATCTTTCGGTACGCGATTCTTCGTACTGCAACTTTGACAAACTATTTGAATAGGTGTATTGGTCATTTTGAGCCTCGTGATTAAATGCTTTTATTCATAAACAGAACGGAATTAAATCGAAATACTGCATGTTTGCCAACCTAGAAAAGCAAAAAGCGAATCATTGATTCGCTTTTTGTCACCTTCGTAAGACTGATTCAACTCACGTCACTAACCTATTCTTCTACATCCGCATGAGAGACGGCTTGAAAACCATCCATCTGCTCGAAGTTTTCCATCCAAAAATAGGAACTCACCAAGCTAAACTGGCGGGTTGTGCCTTCGTCTGCAACTTGCTTAAGTTGCCAAACAAGACCCGGCGCTTCGGGAAACTGTGTGCCTTTGATTTGATCTTCATATAAGCGATTGATTAACGCATCATCGCCTTGCCCACTCGCCAATAAACGTACAATCGATGAATGTAACGACTCATCAAAAATTGCCATATCTTCAACATGTTCAGCGGTAACCGTAATGGCAAACTCAACACCCGTTGGCTTCGCGAAAGTGCCATTAAAGGCCTCGCGCAACAAGGCATAAGCACTAAAAAAACGCTCATGAAACAGACAATCTGGATACTCTTCCCACGAACGGTCATCAAGCATATCGTGGCTAATTTGATCTACCTTGCCTTTCGATAACTCAGGAAATAAATGCGTTAATACCGCCTTTGCCGCATCCGCAGGCTCAAGATCGTTCAGCGACATCATGCACATTTCACGCAGCTCTGCTGCATCCATTTTCTCGACATCATCGTCGAAATCCATAATGCTCAAAAGAGCACGATAATCTTCGTCAGACCACGCGTTTGGAATCTTGCTAATTTTCTGAAAGGAATCAATTTGAACGGTAAACTTAGCTTGCATCGAGCACTCCTATTTGAACGCTAACATTGCAGGAAATAACACTGGTAGGCTTTGTAAGTAGCCAATATTGATCTTAATAAAGAAACAGACCGAGTAACCAATGTACAGGGAGTGGAAGCAAGATGCTATCTATCGGAAAAAATGTTTTGAGCAGTGATTACACCTGAATCAAAGTAGTAAAAAATCAGGATCCATGCGAACGACTAAGCTAAAGGCTTACAAAGCCATTTAGAATCGAAAAAATAAGAAAATAAAGAAATTTACAAGAACGAGCAAAACCAGAGGAATGTTATTTTTATTCTCTCGGTCGTTGCTGTAGGAAATTGCTGCAGGAAAGCGAGGCTTACTTTTTAACAGGAAAAGTGCGGTACCAATCAAGATTGTCTACTTCCATGTCTACTGGTGCTTTAGCTGCTTTTTCACTGCTTTTAAAAAGGCTAACTAGCTTACCAAACAAACCGTTAAGGCCTGCGATTTTTACATTGCCTAACACATGAGAAGATAAGGATTTGCTATCTAATGCGTTCATAATAAACACTCCGAATAAAAATGTATGAGTAGATGAAATTATTTACTAATACAATTTTAATCGGAGATAAACATCCTAACAAACGATGCTTTTTCACTCAGGTGTTTAGTTTTCTTCAACTATTGGGGCACTAAATGGATTTTTCTTAGAAAACAAAAAACAGCATCACAATTCCAAATGCCAGGACCCCAAATAAAATAGGCAAACCCATAGAGCGAGTTCGAGTCCAAACACCGTAAGTAACCAGTATCCCAACCCCAGTCGCTAGCCATGACAAAGCCCCAGAGTGAGCAGGAACTAACGAAGTACCGAACATCGCGGCAATCATGGTTGGCCCCAGTATGGTTAACCAAGTCGGCATTGAGCCAACACCGTCCTCCGTTTGTCTTTTCGCCAAGCTTCGCTTCATCCAAACATAGGGTAAAAGACGAATTAAATAGGTGCCAATGGCAATACTAGCAAGCGCCAGCCACATAGACATTTCCATACTTATTCTCCTCCCATATCGCGCTGATTTTTCAGAGCGTAGAACAAGGCTGCGCCACACAAAGCCGCTAACGGAATAGCGACATTTGGGTAACCTGACACTTTCAAAATAACAGCGCTAACAGCAGACAAAGCGATCGTTAATGTCCACAAGCGATTATTACAACGCGGCACAATTAAAACGAAAAACAGAGCTGGTAGTGCAAATGGCAAAATATCGTTGATTAATGGCCACCGTTGCGTCAACTCTCCACCCGCAATGGCACCCAGTGCGGTTCCTGCAATCCAGCTCAACCAGGCTAACACCGCTGCACCTGTGTACCAGCCGATACGCGCCTGATCTGGAAGCTGAGGCAAACGTGCGTGAGCCAGCGCAAAGATTTGATCGGTCAAACCATGCATTAGTGGCAACCACTTTTTATCTTGGTTTAAGTAAGGAGAGAGATTTGGCCCATACACAATATGACGAGCGTTAATTAACAAAGTCATGATGACCACAAACCATAACGGCGCGCCAGAAGCCGCCATAGCGACAAAGAGAAACTGTGACGCGCCTGCATAAATAAAGGCTGAAATCAGGATAGTCTCTAACACACTAAAACCCGACTGAACGGAAATCAGACCAAACGAAATCGCCACAGGAATGTAACCACCTAGCAGAGGAATCGCGTCTTTTACACCTTGTTTCCAAGGCGTTCCTGCAAGAGTTTGAATTGCTGTATTCATGACTGTACCTCCTGTATGGCATCGTCCTGTTTAGCATAAGTAATGACCGTCATCAGCATCGTCCATTCATCGCCCGTTTGGTAAGTGTGCGGAACATCCGCAGCAAAGGTGTGCGCTTTGCCAATTTCCAACTGGCGTAAGTCATCATTTTCACCGGCCAACAAGGCACCGCTGATTAAAGTAAGGGTTTCCGTCGTGCCTGCAATATGGGGCTCTGATTGCTTAACCGTATTGGGCGCACATGACATCCAATACACATCCACTCGCGGATTATCCAAACCTTGGTCAATCAACCGAACCTGAATCCCGTTTTCACCCACAGTGGATTCCAAACTGGCAATAAGATCCCCAAAAGGCGTATCCAGCTGAACCGCCAAACGCCAAATAGTTTCTATTGTTGGATTGCCCTCGCCTTGCTCAATACGCGACAAATTCGACTTCGCCAACCCCGCATCCAAAGCAAGTTGAGACAAAGACAGCCCCTTTGCCATACGTAACTTCTGTATATTTCGACCCAACGAGCCGAGAATCGGTTTATTCATCATGCATCTCAAATTGTTCTTTATATAGAACGTTCTATATAAAGAACAGAAGAAAGTCAATGGAATTGTGGGAAATGGAGTGGGTTGAGGAGTAGAAACGAGCTCATCAGCTATTGCTTTGATGGACTCGTTATAGCTTGAGATATGTTTTGAGGATGTAAGGCTAACGCTGTTTGTGTCTTTGGCTTGATGTGGAATGCTGGAGTTGGAGTGCGGTTTGGACCAGGTGAAAATTAGGTCTTATTTGCACCTGATTCCATTCAACTGACTCGATACCGTTGAACCACTTTATCACCCAAAGCCAGCTCAGAACTTAACTCGCCGCCATTCGCAATAATCGTATTGGCCGATGCGGAGTTATCTTTATAGCAGTGAATATGAACAACACTTACGTCCATAGCATTAAGCTTTTCTATCGACAGCTTCATTAACAACTTACCCAAACCTTTGCCTCGATAAGACGGACGAATACCTAGTCCAATATGACCACCACACTCTTCAATAACGCTATTCAGATAATGACGTAAATTTGTCACACCAAGCAATTGATCGCCTTCCACCAGCCACAAGGTTGTACTTGGCACAAAACCGTCAGGTAGATTTATACCCAAGGAAAAATCAGACAACTTCGCTAAAAGTGCGTCAAAATCTTGATGATCAAAACTCATAGGAAAAGGATAACGGACTTCATCACCCAACTCTTCGATGTACTCGTTATAGCTTTGGATGTATTTGGGGGATGGTAAGACTAATTCCATTTTGTCTCCTGTTTGATGTGGAATACGGAAAGTTCGTAACGAGGATTAAGCGAATGAACATTATCATCTGACACAGTTTGACTATTTGACCCTATTTGACTTCGCAAACAACTTCCTCTGTACATTTTTGTTGCTTTGCTAATTTGATATGTTCGTCAACGTTTTGCTCAATAACAATAAATAATTGGCTAAAATTAGCGTGAAACGAGCAAGAGCCAACTGTTCTTCGTTCGTTTATGCAACTTACTGATAATCCAATAAGCTCAGCTTTTCTTTTTTACAAACAGAAATAATTGCTTCCTGTTTTGCTAAGTTACAAAGATACTTCGATAGATTATCGAATGCTAACGGTGGCTTTTTGAATTCATCAGCCCATATAGCCAACATAAACAAGAAAAAGTCACAAACTGTAATCGTGTTACCAACTAAAAAATCTCTATTTTTTAATTCATTATCTAGGATTTCAAACATATCAGTTATTCTTCGTTCGTGTGTCTCTGCAATATCAGAAACTACATCTGAATGACTTGTATGTTTTTCCGGATAAGAATAGATCATCAATTCAGCTTGAACTGTATTTGTTAAATACATCATCCACTGAAAAAACTTTGGCCTATTCTTAGAGCCAATGTTTGGGATGAAATTTGATGATGGATTTGACTCCGCAAGATGAATACAAATAGCGGGGCTTTCAAAAAGCACTAGCTCACCATCAATTAAAGTTGGAATTCTTCCTGAAGGGTTTAACACTAAGTATTCATCAGACTTTTGAGCATTATTTTTTCTATCAACCAATATTAACTCAAAATCAACTTTCAAAGCCTCAAGAACGAAATGCGGTGCCATGCTGGCATTTAGTGGATAGTAATATAACTGGTACAACTGACTCTCCTTGGGTGTTGCATATAACGCCGCCATAAATTGCCGAATCAAGCGCAGCGTAAATCGGTCAATTCAATGGCCTTTTTAAACTTCTTTTCCACGAAGTATTTTCATATAAGACGCATTTGAGTCTCTCTTTTCCCATGTGGCTTTAATATGTTTTACTAGATTTGGGATATCCTCCTCTAAGGTCGAAGGCCAAAGGTTGGGAGAATAGTCGTATACTCTAAGGAGATTATCGACATCAAATATTTGACCTGTACCTTCAGCTCTGATTAATGCCACCGGCTTGTTATGAGCCATACGGACACCCAGTTCAAAAAGCACATTGGGATTATGATCTGTAAGATCGGCAATCACTAAATCCGCATCTAGCAGGTCGTTTACAATAGTTGAATGAATAATATCACTACCATCCTTTCTTGCCGTTTCAACCTTAAACCCTGCCTGAACCCCTGCAGGCGTTACAAGATTTCGCATAACCTCTTTATAAAAGCCAATAGGGTACTTTCCCGTTTTCTCACTGAATGGCATTGCAACAAAGGCAACTTTTAAATCTCCATCCACTGACTTCGGTGAACCTGTAACAACCAAGTGCTCGCTTTTATTCTTATCTACCAAGCGGATGTCTGATCTGATTTCTTTTTTAAATCTACCTATATAATCTAGATTTTCGTTATATAAATTATAAAAATCATCATGAAATTCTGGATCAAGACCAAAAGTCCCCTGTAGCGTATTTCCGAGATATTTCATCTCGGGTAGATCGCCGCCGCTATAGTAATCAAATACTTTTTTGAATAAGTCAATTTTAAAAAATGCTTTCTGAAGGGACTCGAACTCTTCGGTTGGACTCGGCGCAAATAAAAAATCATTTGCCAAATTAGTGAGTTCAATTTCTCCTGAACGACTAGTACCGCTGGTGAGGCCATAATCTCTGGAACTCGCTGTCAGATAGTAAAATTTATTTGCTTTTGCCCCCATTTCAAGAACATTTGCCAGATCAGCAGGCGACCAAGGGTTGCTACCATTGTATTCTTTAAGAGCTTGAGGAATAGCAATAGAGTCCTCTAGCGAATTTACTGGTATTGGCCTAGGTGCACTTCCTCGTGTGGGTTTCCTTCTTTTTGGCTTATCTTCCAGAGCTGCCTCGGAAGATTCTTGATTAGCTTGCTCTTCACCCTCTGACATTTAAGTACTCCATAATTGTGATCGAAATTTAATGCCGCCAACAAAGGCGACGAACTTGTGAGTGCCCTACTGACTGGCATTGTTATAATTTACTTGGCATGAGCCCTGATAGCTGCAATTATGCTCTCAGTGCTCCAACGAACATCAACGACTGAGCGTGAAGATACAATAGATGATATTCGCTCCTGTCCATGTGGGATTACGCCAACTATAGGCGTCCCTAATTCAAGCGCCTTATCCAGCTCCCATTCCATCCACGAACTATGACTTGCATATACACCAGCTAGTGCCAAGATGATATCCGAATCGCCAATTTTCTTTGCTAACCTTATCTTCACATAGCTTTCATTTTCTGAATTAATCGGGTTGTTTTTCGTGGATTCCTCGTATGTAGCACTAAAATACGCTCTTTCGTTAAGCAGATTCCTTAACGCCTCCAAAGTATTAGTATATTGCCAAGAGTGACTTATAAATATTTTATATTCCTTTGCCATTATCCTTTACCCTTTTAGTAGTTCACTGAGTATTTTTTTACTTTCAAAATATGTTTCCGACTCCCAGCTTACTGATGTAAGGGATAGAAATATTTTTTCAATTTCATTACCATTACTTTCGTCACCAAGCCCAAAGTAGCAACTCGCTAGGGTAGCATATGGCCATTTATTCTTAGATTCAGTGTTTTCACCTTCATCAAGTAAGTACGCCAAAACACCTAGTATTTCTTTCCTAGCTTTTTTCGCTGCAATTTTATAAAAAACCTTCTCCTCTGGATCTTCATCGATACTTGCAGCAATATTTAGACAAAGCGCGTAATTTTCTCCATTGTAGTAATCTCTACGAATTTGGAATCCTTTTGAATAATAATCTATCGCTCGCTTTAAATACTCCTTGTCGTTTGTTACATGCCACAAACGTTTATAAATGGCACCTGTAAGCCCAAGTGTTTCAGGGTCATTTGTCTCACTATCTGGGTCTAGTCTCTCAATTATCTGAAGAGCATCAGTTAGCGCGGAGATTTCAGTCGGTACTTTGGACTTATATCTTGCAAGGGCATGCTGCTGAATGAAGTATGATTCATTTGGAACTAAATCTTCCGCTTTTTGCCACAGCTTAGCAGCTTCAGTAAATTTGGATTCTTCCATACAATGTGTGGCGCGTTCAGATATTGCAAAAATACTATCTTCTCTATCGGAAAGATCACCGATAATTCTTTGGTACTCTTTTTTTGTTAATTGGGGAGGTTCAATATCTTTTATATAATCGTAAAGAGGGCTATCAATAGTGTTATTTTCTAGTAGAGATTCAATCATATTTGCTAGTGATTCTTGACATCGCTCTGCCTCATCAACTCCAATATCATCACCTAAGTGCGCATAGTGAAAAATACGGCTATGATTAAGATCAAACGGTATCGTTCCTTCTTGCTCTTTTATGATTATTGTCGAAAAAGGTCTAACTGCATGACGGACACCTAACTCATATATTGCATTCGGGTTATATGTAGATATGTCCGCAACAACTAAATCTGCATGCATTAATAGTGCATACATGCTTTTATCAATAAGACCAGAATCCTGTATTTCATCGGCCCTTACACATTTCAACCCAGATTTTTCAACTGCAGGTCTAATGATATTTTTATAGGTTTTGTCTAGATCTAATGTTTTCCCTGTGGATAAGTCTGTCTTTTTTCCAAAACCCATAATTACAAAACATAATTTTTTTATTTTAGCCACTCGGCACATCCTTTAGTGAAATTAAATATTTTGTTAATTCGTATGCGCGTTTAGACAATTTCTAAAAACTCAAAAATATCCTTATAATTATATGAATGATAAAGATTATATAAGGACATTAACAAAACTTAAAACTGGAAAAAAGAGCATGCGTGTTATTTATTCCTCCACAGCATATTATTTCGTCCACTGATATTCTCGTCCATTGATAGTAAAAGAATTCCTTACTTCCTACCAGTCCAAAATGCGCTCAAATAGTTTATTTAAAATAGCTAAACGCGCAATAAAGTAATTATTTTAAAAACAACTGTATATACAGATAGAAAATACAGTTTTTTATTCGCCCTTAGTCCGATGATTGTGGGGCTAAAGCCGCGGCTTAGCATAGACCATAAGAGCTTGATTCCCGCCTTCGCGGGCACTTGTCTCCTTGCGGGAAATGACGTATCTACGCAGGAGCCCTTAGTGAGAACAATGAAAGCTTCGCTTTCAACGGCACATCACGCTGCGCTCATGATGCCCTACGAAAAACCAGAATCTCAGAGATGAAGTCAGTTCGACGCGACGAAGTTGCGCGACCTTATGGAGTATCAGAGTCATTGTTTGAGGATCTATCTCCCAGCAAATAAACAATCTATGCCTTACGGTAAAAGTCGTCTTGCTAAACGCTACCTTAAACAAAATAAATGAGACGTTTGGGCGAAAGCCCGATAAAGAGACCTTTTGGTTACTTTTATGGATCTGGATAAAAGTTACCCGCTCAGCAGAGCGGAAAAAACCTGCAGCTAAAAGCAATTTAGAGGAAACAAATTCATTTGAAGACCCAAAGAACAACCCCACCCTAACCCTCCCCTTGGAAGACATAAGGGGAGGGAATTTAGTACCCAAGAACTCAGTTCGACGCGACGAAGTTGCGCGACTTTATAGAGTTTCAAAGTCATTGTTTGAAGACCTCCCCCCCTAACAAATAAACAATCTATGCCTTACGATAAAAGTCGTGTTGCTAAACGCAAAATAGACAAAGTAAATGAGACGTTTGGGCGATAGCCCGATAAAGCGAATTTTTGGTTACTTTTTGGGCGCTTGCAAAAAGTTACCCGCTCAGCAGAGCGGAAAAAAGGTCGGAAATACAAAGCGTTTGAATGGAACCCAAAGAAGAGAATAACCCCACCCTAGCCCTCCCCTTGAAAGACATAATGGGAGGGAAAAAGAGCTAAAGCTCGATGACTCTTGAGTTGTCGCCGATGCGACTCCCAACATGACTGACGAGGATTAAGATGTCTGGTTTGTAGTCGTTCTCTAATGAATGACAAATGGTTTCGATGGTGGCTTTGTCTAGTCCATCGAAGGGTTCGTCTAGCAATAAGACTGGCGATTGTCTTAACAGCAGGCGCGCTAACGCGAGGCGTTTGCGTTGTCCGCCTGAAAGGTTACGCCCTTGGGAGCTGAGTAAGGTTTCTAGGCCATTCGGTAGGCTTTTGGCCCAATCCGCTAACGCCACGGCTTCTAATACAGACCAGAGTTCGTCGTCGGTTGATTCTGGGTTGCCAAGGCGTAAGTTCGCGCTAATGCTTTGCTGGAAGATATAGGGTGATTGGGGTAAGTAGCTTAGCTGTGCTTGATATGACTGGTTGCTGTATAGGTCGCATTTTTCATTGTTAATTAAGGCGTCGCCAGAGGATAAACAATCGCCTGCAATGGAGGCCAATAGCGTAGATTTGCCTGAACCGCTGGCACCACGAAGCCAGATTGACTCGCCTGCTTGAGCACAAAAATCGATAGCCTGATTACCCATACCACTTGGGGCATGAAAGCCACGCCAGTGCTTGAATGACATGCGATGAATCGCTTGTGTTTTGTTTTCTGGTTGACCCTGGGCATCTTGATGTAATTGATTCAAACGACGCAGACCAACCTGAGACTGACCTTGTGCAACGAAGGATTGTACCAGTGGCAAAACCAGTTCATTGACGGCCAGTATCGATAAAACAAAGCCTACAACCCAAGTTCCCTGCACGCCGTCTATTAAGGTCCAGCGTTGGGTTTCTGGGGTAAAGGCACTGAGTAGATAGAAGCTGCTGGCGATGAGCAAGATGGTCACACCATATGACAACAAACGCCCAAGGCTCACAGCCTGCTGGATGCGAATTTCTGTTTTTCTTTGGCGTTCATCAAGTTGACCAAGTCGCTGTGCATAATCGTCCCAATGACCACGAATGGTCAAAGTAATCAGCGCTGAAAAAAAGCTGACATAGCGACTGCGACGATGTACGCCAAGTATTTGCCCAACGTGTACTGCATGGCTGGCAAAATGCCCACATACATAAGGAACCACGAAAACATGAAATAGCGCAGCAATAGATAATGGCCACAGTAACGAGGGCAAGATGAAGTAGGCAAAAATCGCTACAGCGGCATACGCCAATAACGCATAGATCCAAGGTAAGAAGACGACCAAAGGCCAGCGAATAATTTGATCGAGATCGCTGACTAGTCGCTGTAGTAAATCGCCTCGGCTTTGTTCATGAAGGTTTGCAGCGTCTTTCGCGACTCTCTGATCCCACACCCAAAGGCGCAAAGTGCGCAGTAATCCCAACAGGTGATTATGCGCTGTGACTTGTTCGCCATAGCGCCCAGCGGTTCTTAGGATCGCAAGCCCTCGAACAATGGCACCAGGTGTTAAGTAGTTAAAGACAAGTGCACCACCCAAAGCCGTTGCTAATCCCGCGGCAGAGATAAACCAGCCAGAAAGCCCCAATAGCCCAACACCCGCTAAGGTGGCAGCCACACCAGTCAACAGAGGAATAACAAAGCCCCAAGGATTGGCTAATAAAAGGCGCTTAAGCGATAACTTCGTGGTTTTCTTTGCGTGACTGCTCATGCAAACCTCCTTTTGTTAGTGCCCAATGTTTGTCTGCCCATGCAATCGGATGTGTGTCGTGGCTGACGATCAATAAGGTTTTGCCTTGGGATGCGGTTTTGAGTGTGTCGAGTACCGCTTGTGCTGTGTCCTTGTCCAATCCAGAACAAGGTTCATCAAGCAGCCACATATCGGCGTTTGATAATAAAGCTCGGGCAATAGAAAGACGCTGCATTTGTCCGCCAGACAAACCAGCACCGAGTTCGGTTAATTTCGTATCTAGCCCATCTGGTAGTGCTTGAATGAATTCATCACATTGGCTTTCTCGCAGCGCGGCATGTATTTCATTTTCACTTGGCAACCTAGTGCCCTCTTTGCCACCAAGACCCAAAAGTAAATTACGACGAATGCTGCCGTTTACCCATTCTGGTGTTTGTGGCAACCAAGCCAGTTTGGCTCGCCAAGAGGCTAAATCTAACTCACTAAACGGCAAGTTGTTCACGAGAAACATTCCTTCGTAGTTTTCTTCAAAACCCAGCAAAAGATGCAAGAGACTGGATTTTCCAACGCCCGATTCACCACTCAACCAGACACGTTCGCCTTTGTTAATTGTCGCAGTGATTGGCGCGAGTCGATAACGCCCTGCTTCACACCAACTTAGGTTTTTAAACTGGATAGATGTCAGTTGATTAGTCGTTGCAGCGTTATTCGATTCGACAATACGACTCCCTTCCTGTTGTGAGGCAGCAGCGTGGGCTGGCGCGTCTAAAATTTCTAATAAATCGGTCGCGGCGGCTTCCGCTTTTTGCTTGGCGTGGTAATCGTTACCCAGCTGACGCAAGGGTAAATAAAATTCTGGTGCCAGCAATAAAAGGAACATGGCTTGCGTCAAGGTAACGGGAGACGACCCGACTTGCCATGGCAAGACTTCCAATAAGCCAAGCCCTAAATACAAGGCAATCATGGCAATGGATAATGAGGCAAAAAGTTCTAACGTAGCCGTTGATAAAAACGCTAATACCAAAACCCCCATGGTTGTCTTTTGATATGAAGTAGCACTATCGGACAAACGCTCGCGTGCTTCGCCAGTTCTGTTAAGGCGTTTTAATTCTGCTAGCCCTTGGCTTAAGTCCATAAATTGGTTGGACAACATGGCCAAAACATTAAACTGTCGGCGGTTAGCTTGTGCGGCTTTGTGACCGACAAAAATCATGAAGATGATAACCAATGGCGCGGTCATCATAAAAACAAAGAAGGCGATCCAAGAAATAGACACAACGGAAAGTAGGATCACACAAGGAATCAGGGTCACCATAAATACTTGTGGTTTATAGCGACTAAAGAAATCGTCTAACGCGTCTACTTGTTCGTAAACACGAGTAGAAAGCGCCGCATCTTCTTCGATTCTTAAGCGCGCTGGCCCAAGATTCGTAAGATGCGACACCAATTTACCACGCAAGCCGTAACGAATATCACGGCTTGCGCTAGTGCAAATACGTTCTCGACCAAAGTTAGCCAAGGCACGGATTAGTAGAGCAAATAAACCAACAACTAAGAGAGTTAGTGAAAAGGATTGGTGCAACGCCATATCTGAAAAGACATTCGCGAACGCCCAAGCCTGCAACACTAAAGACACCGCAAACAAGACACCGAAACTTTGAGCGATGCGGTATTTTGATGACTGCTGATTCGCCAACTGTCCCAAAAATACCGCTTCCGGTGTTTTAATTCGACCAGGTCGACGAGTCTTTTGTGCTCCCTTCTCTCTCGTCATAAGGCTTACTTCTGCTCCTCTTCACCTTCGTAACCACTAAACTCTAACCAAACTGCATTGATAATACCGAATGAACAGGCCAACAAAATGCCAAGAACCCAAGCGAAATACCACATATTTTGTTCCTCTATTTATTGCTAAAGATAGAGCTCTGCGAGCTCTATCTTCTTTGCTAATGACTAGTAAAGTGAATGATTGTTTTCTTCGATGTGTTTCTTCGTTAAACGACCATACATCACAAAATAGTTCCACAATGTATAAGCAAGAACGATTGGTACAAAGATACAAGCCACAACAAACATGATCATCATGGTTTTCTCACTTGACGTCGCATCCCACATAGTCAAACTCATGCTTGGATAGCTTGAAGATGGCATCAAGAATGGGAACATTGACCCACCCGCGGTAACGATAATGCCAGCAATACCTAGTGATGAACTTAAGAAAGACAATGCGCCTTTTCTCATTACACCAGCCAGTGCAGCAAACAACATACCCGCAATACCAATGATAGGAGCCAACATAAGCGCAGGCACTTTTTCATAGTTTGCTAACCATGCGCCAGGCTGTACTTCAGCGGTTTTCATTAATGGTGTCATGACTTTATTGCCATCAATAGCGCTTGTTAATACATAGCCATCAATACCATAAGCCAACCAAACACCTGCTAAAATGAACAACACAGCGGCTAATGCACCAGTGATCGCAGTAATACGGCTGGCTTTTTCAAGCAATGCATCGTCTGTTTTCATCTGTAGCCAAGCACCGCCTTGAGTCATTATCATTAGCAAACTAACTAGACCACAAAGAATCGCAAACGGGTTTAGTAGAGCAAAGAAAGAACCGGTATAAGTCACACGCAAGTATTGATCAAACTCAAATGGAACACCTTGCAACAAGTTACCAAACGCCACACCGAAAATAATAGGTGGAACGGCAGAACCAAAGGTAATCCCCCAGTCCCAGCTAGTACGCCATTTTGTGTTTTCTAGCTTAGAACGGTAATCAAAGCCGATTGGACGGAAGAATAACGCCGCCAACACCAACATCATCGCAAAGTAAAAACCAGAGAATGACGTTGCATACACTACAGGCCAAGCAGCAAATAACGCACCACCGGCTGTGATAAACCAAACTTGGTTGCCGTCCCAGTGAGGGGCAATGGAGTTGATCATAATACGACGTTCTGAGTCGGTCCCACCAATCACTTTCAGCAAACTACCGACCCCCATGTCAAAACCGTCGGTGACAGAGAAGCCAATTAGTAAAACCCCCATCAACACCCACCAAATGACTTTTAATAATTCGTAATCCATCTTACACCTCCTGTTTTAACTGAGACGTTTCTTGTTCAAGTGCATAACGACCAGTATGTAAACTAGAAGGCCCTTGCTTAGCAAAACGAATCATCAAGTACATCTCGGCAATCAAGAACGAGGTATACAATACGGCAAAACCAGCAATCGTAATCCAAATCTCAGTAGCCGTTAAACTGGATACCGCCACATGGACTGGCAAGATCTCACCAATCGCCCATGGCTGACGACCATATTCTGCGACAAACCAACCCGCCTCATTCGCAATCCAAGGCAGAGGTAAACACAACACAATGAGTTTAAGGAATAATGGATTGTTACCAATGCGACGACGTGCGTTTTGGTAGAAAGCCGCAGCGAAAACAACCAACATCACGAAGCCACAACCCACCATGATACGGAAGGCGAAGAACAATGGCGCGACTTGAGGAATTGAATACTCTACCGCTTGATCGATCTCTTCAGAGGTCACCTTGTTCATGTCTTCGTTAAATGCGGTTACTAGCAAACCGTAACCAAGATCGTCTTTAACTTTCTCGAAGTTTTCTTTTACCAGCGGATCGGTTGAACCACTACGTAGCTTCTCAAGCAACTGGTTTGCATAAATACCATTGATAATACGTTGGCGGTTATGCTCTTTCAGTTCTTTGATACCCTCTACTTCTTTGTCGAGGGAGCGCGTCGCGATCAAGCCCATTAAACCTGGGATTTTTATCGCATACTCAGTCTCTTGAAGCTCTTGATTCGGGAAGCCGATCAAGGTGAAGTCGGCAGGCGCAGGCTGTGTTTCCCACTCAGCCTCAACCGCAGCCAATTTCACTTTTTGCACTTCGCCTAGCTCGTAACCTGACTCGTCACCTAGAAGGATAACGCTCAAGATAGATGCCAAACCAAACGCAGAAGCAATCGCAAAAGAACGGCGAGCAAAAGCAAGGTCACGACCTTTCAATAAGTAGTAGCTTGAAATAACAAGAACGAATATCGCACCCGTTGTGTAACCTGCTGATACAGTGTGAACAAATTTTACCTGCGCAACTGGGTTAAACAATAAAGCACCGAAATCAACCAATTCCATTCTCATTGTTTCGTAGTTAAACTCTGACCCTACAGGGTTCTGCATCCAACCGTTTGCAATTAAGATCCACAAAGCCGACAAGTTAGAACCTAGCGCCACGCCCCAAGTCACTACCAAGTGCTTCACTTTGCTTAGGCGATCCCAACCAAAGAAGAACAAACCAACCAAGGTTGATTCAAGGAAGAAAGCCATCAAGCCTTCGATGGCCAAAGGTGCACCAAAAATATCGCCAACGTAATGCGAGTAATAAGACCAGTTAGTCCCAAACTGGAACTCCATCGTCAAACCTGTTGTTACGCCTAGCGCAAAGTTAATACCAAACAATTTACCCCAGAACTTAACCATGTCTTTGTAGACTTGCTTACCTGTAATCACATAGACGGACTCCATGATTGCCAGTAAGAAAGACATCCCTAGTGTTAAAGGGACAAACAAATAGTGGTATAGAGCAGTGAAAGCAAACTGAAATCGCGATAATTCCACTACAGCTTCGTTAATCATATAACTTCAACCCATTCATTTGATTGAGAAAAAAAGACGATCGTAGACACTTATTTCATTGAGTGTTCTTGTTATCCAACGCCCACCGAAGCCTCAAAAATTTATAAGGCTTACTATAAGGCTGGATTATGAGTGTAGTTGCGATCCAAAACATTGCGTTAGATCAAGATAAAGAGAGTGAAAGAAATAAGTAGTAAAAAAGATTGTTTGAAGAGGTAATTAAAGGGTTCTAAAACATGAAGATAAAAATCAAAGATGACCATGGAGACTGTGACGCCTTTCGTTCAGCCCCCATGATTGCTATCTCTTGGGCTATTATTTCAAGACTGTTTCTAAATATACCTTAGCATCGTCTTGTCCCATATACTTTGCCAAAATAGATAGAGGCACATTTTTTAGATTCACTACTATTAATCCATCCAATGAATTATGAAACGCTGGATCGACGTTAAAACACACTAACTTGCCGTTCATTTTTAAGTACTGACGAATCAATACGGGCAGTCCTTTGCCCTGCTCCATTCTAGACAAGACTTTAGAAAGTAGCGTGACACTCGCCAATGATGACAACAAATTAGGTTGCCAGAATACCGAGCCACTGTTTCGCAGCGGAGTTGAAGGCATCACCAAACTGGCTTTCTCTTTATCGTAATAATGGATCGACAAGGTCGCAGCGATTAACTGGCGAGCCGTATGACTGTAATCGTTACTGATGCTCACAGGACCAAATAAATGCGTATATTTGGGGTTTCGATAAGCAAAGGTCGCAATGCCTTTCCAAAGCAAAAGCAGTGAATTTAAGTTCTTTTGATACTTAGCAGCCACGACTGATCGTCCCATTTCAATGCTGTGATCTAGGCTATCAATAAAAGCTTGGTCATAGTTAAACAAGCTGCGTGAGTACAAACCTTTTAAACCATGCACTTCAATAAGCTTATCCACTAGCCCCATTCGGTAGGCACCGACGACTTCTTTATTGCCATGATGCCAAACAAACAATTGATGGTAATAAAGGTCGTATTCATCAAGGTCACAGGCCAAACCACTTCCCTCGCCCACAGCACGAAAATTTTCTTCTCGTATGCGACCAATTTCTTGTATCAGTAAGGGGATCGATTGCGTTGGTGCGCAATAAACACGGAACTCGCCTTGTTGTAACAACAGCATCTCGTCTGGCAGACTGGCAATTTCTTCGTCTAGGAGACTTAGATCAATCGGCGCGATAATAGGTAAATCGGCACTATCATGTTGAACAACCAATTCATGAGCATATTGAGGGCTCATTAAATAAGTATTTAAACGCAAATAACTGACAAGGTCTTGGTTACTCTCAAATTGACTCACTTCTGAGAATGGCATGGCACTGCCAATGGAAATTTCAATCACCGAGGATTTTTTATTAAGTAGCTCCCTTCCCAACATAGCAGTTCGCAACAAAGGATGAATACGGCCTGCTTGATAAAACAGCTCGCTGTTTTTGCCATTAATAAAAATAGGCACCGTAGTCGCCTCACTACGTTTTAAGAAATTAGCAACCGACTGGCTCCATTCGATGTCTGCCAATATCTGCTTTTCTTTCGACTTTTCTGCAGACTGATCCTTAGATTTTTTCGGATAAGTCGATACTTCCCCAGCAGGAAACACAATCAGTACACCACCATCAGCCAAGTGTCGATGGGCATCACGAATCGCCTTGCTATTCGTCCGCTGAGCGGTTTTGCCACCGAATACATCCACACCGATAAACAAGTCACTGATTTCAGGCAAACGCTTGAGCAATTCATTGGCCAACACTTTTACATCACTACGCACTCGTCCAACCAAATCCGCCAAGACCACACCTTCAATCGCCCCAAGAGGATGGTTAGCGACTATCACCACAGGACCTTTTTGGGGAATATTCTCAAGTTTCCCTCTGGCAATGGAATAATCAATATCCAACGCTTCGAGGGTATAACGCATAAATTCAAAACAGTTTTGGCTGCTTGGCCTTTGTTGATACAAACGATCTAATTTAGCGAGTCCTGTCGCCCATTCAATAACAGATTCCCCTACACCAAATGGCGTGACTCTTTTTAAGCGAAACGGACTTGGCAAACGAACAGGACTAGCTAACATAATCAGACTCCGTTATTCACAAGTTTGTTTAGAATGCCTTGCGGATTTTTTAGATCCCGAAACGATAAAAAGGCTGCACATAACCAAACCAAACACGCCATAGTAAACAGCAAACCACCGTCGTTACCGACGACTTCACCAACTTCGTTAAACTCAGGCATGACCACACCCAGTGGTGTAAACAGGTGAAAAATAATCGCACCACTCATAATGCCCATGGCCATCAAAGAACCAAGACCATGCCAACGGGTAAAGAGCAAAATGGAGGCAATCAGTTCGGCCACACCAATAATATAACCACCATAATTCCCGAAAAATTCCAAACCAGACCAAGCGCCCAACACGCCAAAGATATAGTCGGTTTCGTAAGAACCTGTGAATTTAAAAAACAGTGACTGCACAAATACAAAGGCGATAAATACCGTTGGCACATATTTCACGAATTGCTTATTCATCTTTATTAACCTTATTTTTTAAATGTTATTTTTTGCGAATCAGTGCTGGCCAATTGGCATCCGCTTGTTTGATATGTAAAGCAGGATCTTGATCCCACTTGCGTTTAATATCGTCGTCATAATTTAAGTAAAGCTTGCCATCGACCACCGCCCAATCTTTCGGATCAGCAGAGGCAAAGTCGTTCTTGGCAGACACCGCCCAAGCACAATATCCACCATATTGAGGGGCGTATTTTTCGGGCTGGGCTTTGAACATATCGAGATGCTCTTGCGAGGCAAAATACCAATCTGCGCCTTTATATTCGGTCACATACTTGGCGTTACCTTCGACCGGTTTTTGGTCGGTAAAATAAGCAACCGTGTCATAACCACTCAGGGCTTTATTACTAAAATAGCCGGTATAAATCTCATCTTGCGCAAACGCCAGACTGCTCATAAACAAGGCTAAAAACATCACTAAGCGTGTCATATCAACTCCTAATATTTGATTAAAGGGAAATACCAAAAAGGGGAACCATTTCTTGAAAACGATCATTTTGAAAGCGATTGTCTTGAAAACGATAGGTCTGTGCTGCCAGCGCTGCTGGCGTTAAATGCGAGCAAGGCGATCCGGCCACATAGCTCATTTGAAGATTATCTTTTGCGACCTGAATGCGAGTGAAACTCACGGTCTGTGCATCTTCTCTGTGCATACAAACCGACAAGTGAGGATGTTCTGGATGATGCTGAGAATGGAATACCAGCAAATCATCCGAAGTCTTGACTGACAGTTCGTCATAAATAGATTGTCGATAAGCGACCGTGCTTTCTAATGCCACCGCAGACGAAAAATGCGGTGATATGGCATAAGTAACAGAGACCTTTTCGCCATCCCATTGAAACTCTCGGACCTTGTCATGGCCTAGTTCAAAGGCTAACAAGGTAAAAGGCGCGAATTGTTGAAGGTCCAGCTGAGCAAACTGCCATTCAACTTGGGCTACAGTCGCTTCACTGGATAAACGCTTTAATAATTGCCCGCGGCTTGTCAGCTCGCCTGATGGTGTTTTACCTTGATAATTATTTAGCAAACACAAGGACAAACCCTGCTCGTTTAAGCTGATCCAGCTACCTTTGCCGACTGGATCAATCGGCATCAACACCTGAGTTCCCTGCTCTATAAAGGACTGAGGCGGCAAAGCTGGCGCACGCGTTTTTTGCTCGTCGCGATTGAAATACAATTGATAACCTGACTCATCAATCCACCAAGAAACCGAACACATAATTATTGACCTCGCAAAAAAGTAGCTGTGGCTGGCGCAATACCAAAGTCATCATCCATTGGCTTATTCATTAAATTTGCTGCGACTTTTACCATGGCAAAATGATGATTAGCGTGCAGGGCTGCAAAGGTAATCTCTCGTTCTAAGGTCGACGACATAAGGCAGGCTTGGGTATGCGAGACAGAAACTTCCGTCAAAACATTCACGCTTTTCTTGAGCTTTTTTTCCGATAATCCTGTTAGCCAGTTTGTCAGCTCGTCGATTTCAGCCAAAGCAACAGAGCGTGATGTTTCCACCGCGTGACCACGACGACGTTGGTTGTAATCAATCACAATACCCGCTCGATATATGGCATTAAAAACATCCAACCAATGACGAAAATGCTCTCCGATAGAACTGTTAATATAAGGTTTCATCGATGCTTGATAGCCTTCGTCATCTAGCATCTGCAAACAGCGAGAAGCCTGAGAGAAAGCCTCAAGACAGCCTTGTACCGTTGGAGCATAAGTCGCTGGCTGCAGCGTGCTCACTTCTCTCTTTTTTAATACTGATTGCATATTCTTTCCTTCCAAAAAACGGCTCTTAACTAAAATTTTTAACTCACTTAAAGCTTGGTTTAATCAGTGCTGGGATAATGCTGAATCAGAGCTTTTTCTTCTCGCCACGCTTTCAATAAAGCTCGAAGGGTCGGCGATTTAAAACCGCGCTTTTTCTGCAAAGCACCAATCTCGAATAAGATTCGGTACTGTTTTAGAAGGGTGCTAAAAATCTCGGATAACTTGGTATTTCGGTCCCAAATATGGGTCGCTTCACTACTGGCTCCATTCATTTCCAAAATGGAAAAATTCTCGCCTGCCATAAAGGATTCGATATCTGCAAACTTGATGTCTAAGCGGCCGTAGTAGTAGCCATCCACATCTTTTAAGATCTCATCCAATTTGCGTGTTAACGCTTGCGTGATGTAATGATTGCCATTGCGAAAAATCGAACCGCGACTGTGACTGCCAGCAAACGCAAGAGGATATTCTTCGCCTTCTGCGGGTACCCAATCCAGTTTTTGTATGTGACGCGGGAAGTACAAATGGGTTAATTGACCCGAACGCGGACAACGCTCAATAAGCTGTCTCAAACTATGCGTGCCGTCACCAACCACACTTGGCGTGTATTTCAAGGTAATGGAAATAATCTCGCCCAGCTCTTGCCCTGGATAACGCACGTAAAACACTCCAGCTTCCGCTTGATATGGTGCTTTACGCTGAAGTAGGAATCTCGCAGATAGAGGGAAGCCTTGGATGTAATCATGAAGTTGCGCTTTGGATTTCAGCAGTTTAACCCCAACTCCGCGACAGCCTAGATCTGGCTTAGCAACAATCGGAAATGACAACTGAGCGGCGTCCATGGCTTGCAGTGCCTCTTCTAACTGAATAGAAACCGTCTCTTGGCTTTTCGTCAGCGTAATAAAAGGTTCAATCCATTGTTTTGCAACTGGGCCAGCCAAATTCAGAATATCGGTTTTAGATTCCCCTACCATGCCGCTAAGCTTGATGCTTGGATTGGCAATTAAAGGCAAACAAACATCCCCGTGACGCAAACCAAGTAACACACTCTGCGCCACAACAGGCGCATAAAAGAACCAGCTCGGCATGAATTCATAAGGCGAAATACTCGCCTCTTTTTCTACATGGAGCAGCGGCATTCCAGCATTAATTTTATTCGGTGCAATGAACTGCCCCTCTACCATGGCACTCATGATATACCTCGCGTAAACGATTTATTAAGAAAGCGATTCATTAAAAACAACAGGGCAAAAGCAAGAGGAATAAGCACCCACTTCAGCTCTGAAACCTGCATAAAAACACTGCTACCTAACTGATAAATAAGCGTGAACACCACCAGCGTCCAAATAGACGTCGCAAGCAGAACGGCGCTAAAAAAGACTCGTAACGGGATGACAAGAAAACCACTCAAGGTAAAACCAATGGTTCTTAAACCGGGAATAAAACGAATCAAAAAGAGGTTCAAAAAAGCACGCTGAGTCAGCTTTTGTCTCACGACTTTAAAAGAAGAATTGGTTAAGGCTCGATAGCGTAGCCATCTTACTTTTCGAGAAAATCGCCCCAAAACGTACAGCCCCAAATCACCCGTCGCGATACCAATAAAAATAGACATTAAAGCAAGTGATGAAGGCAAATCGCCGTGAGCAGACAAAGTCGCGGCCGTCGCGATAGCGAGGTCTTCAAGTAAATAAGACAAAAGTACAATGCCAACACACAACAAGGTCAGCGACGTTGTTCCCGATGTTAGCCATGCTTGTAATTCTGCAATCAAGGTAAATCACCTACCCATGTCATCTAAAAACTTGGAAAGCTCCAAGCACCATTATTTTGTTTCTGGAGGTTAGACGTGGGCAGTAATAAGTTTCTTACAGCACTAGTTAAAAAAATTAAAATAAAGAAATGGAGTTAGTTAGAAGGGATCAAAAAGGAAAAGTACAATAAACGAGCAGGGATTTAACGATACAGAGAGTCGTGTTTCTGTTTGCGCATTGAGCAGTTAGCCAAAATATCCAGCTTTTGACTCTGAGTTGATTTTTGCCAGTCCATAATTTCGGTTATGGTTCGATAACAGCCCACACAAACATCGTCACCATCAAGACAGCAATGCCGAATGCAGGGACTTTCTATTGTTTGATCGGTTTGATTATTCACTGACATGTTTAAGCCTATATTTATCTAAAACCAATTTTAATCCCAATTGCTACGACGCAAGCTTTTAATTTGGCCTTTTTGCTTTTTCTGATCAATGCGTTTTTTCTGCGAAGAACGTGTTGGTTTGGTCGGTCTACGCGCTTTTTGCACACGTACCGCTTCAAGAATCAGCTCTTTAAGTCTTGCCAGTGCATCTTCTCGGTTTAACTCTTGGGTACGATGTTGCTGAGCTTTAAGCACAATATCACCGTCTTTGGTAAGACGAGAATCACTTAATGCGAGTAAGCGTTCTTTATAAAATTCAGGCAAGGAAGAGTTGGCAACATTAAACCTAAGATGAATAGCAGAAGAGACTTTATTCACGTTCTGACCGCCAGCGCCTTGCGCTCGGATAGCGGTGAGTTCAATTTCGTGGTCTGGGATCGCCACGGCGAGAGTAATTTGCAGCATGATGATTGCTTTATGTTTCTTTCTATTGAAATGGCCGACAATTATAACAGGCTTAAGAAGTGTTTGCTTTGGTGCATCGTTTATCAGTACATTATCGGTTACAATCGCCGTCTTGTTTTCAACCTAATAGGAGTTTTTTTGTGACCCAGTTCCGTCCTTGTATCGATCTACACCAAGGCAAGGTTAAACAAATTGTTGGTGGCAGTCTGAATGACAAAGGCGCCACAGAGAACTTTATCAGTGAATACAATGCAGAGCATTATGCCAATATGTACCGTGAACACGGTCTTGTTGGAGGTCATGTTATTGCTTTAGGTAAAGGTAACCAAGAGGAAGCGTTAAGTGCTCTGCGTGCTTATCCTGATGGTTTACAATTTGGCGGCGGCGTCAACAATAACAATGCAGCAAGCTATTTAACGGCTGGCGCATCTCACGTTATTGTCACTTCTTATTTATTTGAAAATGGTGAGTTTTCTTGGGACCGCTTAGATAAAATCAAACGCGAAACAGGAACCGATCGTTTAGTATTGGACTTAAGCTGTCGCCGTACCAAAGACGGTTGGTACATTGCCACCGATCGCTGGCAAACCATTACCTCGACTCAAGTTAACCAAGAAAATCTAATTGAACTAGCAAACCATTGTGATGAATTTTTGATTCATGCGGCTGATGTTGAAGGCTTGCAGGCTGGTATTGATGAGGAGTTAGTTCAACTACTTGGCCAAGGATGTCCGGTTGCTGTTACTTACGCTGGCGGTGCTCGCTCTTTGGCGGACTTAAAGCGCGTTCATGAATTGTCTAATGGCATGGTAGATTTAACTATTGGCAGTGCATTGGATATTTTTGGTGGCCAAGGCGTAACTTTAGATGAATGTATCTTATGGAACCAATCTCAAAAATAATCTAGCGTTAGAGGCAAGCCTTTGACTTGTCTCTAACATCTTCCGTTGTGAGTTAACGCCTAAAATTTCAACAAAGAGTCTACTTACACATTCTTTAATGAAATACTCCCGCTAGTTGTGGCCACTTCAGCTCGACATACAATCCGTCATACCGCATACTTGGTGACTTATTTTTCGCTTCTAGTCTCAGGATTATTAAATGCCTACATTTCGTTCTGGCCTTTTACTTGCAGTACTTTTACTTAGTGCTTGCTCGATGCCAATTTTACAAGATCCCCAACAAACCAAAACAGAGAAGCCTATTACTCAAAACAAGGCAACCACAGAGCAAACTAAGACACCAAAAGACTCTGTTGATGAAATCGTTAATACTGTCGTCAAAAATGATTCAGCTAATAAAACTGACGCTGTCGATAAAACAGATGATCGTAATTTAGCCGAACAACTTGAGACACAAAAGAAACTCGCTAATACCAACTTTACTGAGCTTCAAAACCGCGTTGGTAATGCACCTGAGCTACCACGAATTTTGGCCACGAAGCAGTTAAGCGCAAAAGAAATCGACTCTGCTATTCAACAATTACGTTCATACATAAGTAAAACAAATAGCGCTCTTGCGTCGCTAAATGCACGCGTTGATGACAGAGAAAAGATGGCAATAAGCGGCGATTTGATTCAAATATTCTTATCAGATACAACAGTGACTCATAACACTACAACATTTAAAGCCCAACCGCTGGTTGGTCAGTGGGTTCGTGGTGAAAGTCGAGTCATTCGCTTAAAAGATAATATTTTGTTTGAAAATCCGAAATCAGAAGATTTGCATATTACGTTTTCGGAATCATACCAACTTGTTGTGAACGGCGAAGTTATCTCAACGGTTAATCCAAATAAAGAGAAAAACAACGCCAGCTTTAATGTCTCAACATACAGCACAAAAGGTACAATTGTTGGTAAATTAGACTATCGAGTGGTTAACAGTAAATAATCTAGTTATTCTTAATAAACAAAAAAAGAGCTAATATTAGCTCTTTTTTTGTTTATACACTCACTAGCTTTGCCGCTTTTCGGCGTTTCTGTGCATTATCTAATACCACCTGAATGCAGGCTAAATAATCCACCACCATATTAGCAAACAGCTTGTCATCTAACTTTCTAACTAATTTACCAATACGTTTTATCACTTGCCAATTAACCGACATAACACGACTTGGAGCATGCCTATCCGCCGCATTAAGGGCAGATAAATAAGCGGTTGCGACATAGCCTGGCTCAGGATTCATCGTCCCTGTATCTTCAGGCAAGGTCCCCACGCTATGCAGCAGTCTCTCTGCAAGGCGCCGATACAAAGACGACACCTTTTTAAATACATGTCTATCCAAAGTATTACCTACTCGCCCACATAATGCTGAATTGGCAAAAAATCCGTCAAAACACATCGAAAGCATGTCACACAAAATGCGAGTGTCCGCATTAGGGTAAGGCATCTTTTCTGAGTAATGGCCATCAAGCATTTTTATCTCCTTTCAAAAAAGGGTGAGCTTTGTGCAAATAAGGATGATTAAAGCCGTGTTTACTGAAAATTTACCAGTATTAACTATCACCGGATTCAACCCTATGATTTTATTGCCACATAAATTCTTTAAGATTTTTTAAGGGTAATGACAATGTCTTCACCAAAGCTATTCATGCATATTCAAGATCCATTATTAGCTTCAAACCTGCTGTCTTTAAATGGCGTTAGACAATATGAGTTAAACATTAGCCATCAAGATGAGAATTGGCTAGATCAACTGTCTATTGCTAAATGCGATGTTGCTCTTATCGAAGTCAATTCATTACACGATGTTGCCTTAAAAGAACTTATTAACAGCCCTGTTTTATATCAAACAGAATTTTTATTCTTCAGCAAAGGCAAACCTGATCCAATATTAGATCGCCTAATGCATAAAGGAGCTGGATTTCACTATCGAGCGCCTTATAACTTAAAACTGATTGAGTCTTCGTTAGAAGAAGTTTTTTGTGAACTAAACCGCTCTCACGAAGACATATCTACCCAAACCAGCTATTTAGATCAATTTGGGTTATTAGTTGGTTCATCAGCTGCCATGCATTCGCTTTACCGCACCATTCGAAAAGTGGCGGCAACCAAAGCCAATGCTTTCATCATGGGTGAAAGCGGCACAGGTAAAGAACTTATTGCCAATACCCTACATGTATTTAGTCAACGAGCTGAAGGTCCATTTGTCGCGATCAACTGTGGCGCACTTAGCCCTGAACTGATCGACAGCGAATTATTCGGTCATGTTAAAGGCGCATTTACCGGAGCACATAAAGATCATCAAGGCGTTTTCGAACAAGCCGAAGGTGGCACACTCTTTTTAGATGAAGTCACCGAAATGCCTTATGAGCATCAGGTAAAACTTTTAAGAGTGCTCGAGAGCGGTGAATACAAACCCGTCGGCGCTCAACAAGTAAAAATGGCTAACGTACGAATTGTTGCAGCAACTAACCGTACTCTAAGCGATGCAATCCGTGATGAAGTCTTCCGAGAAGATCTTTATTTTCGCTTAGCTCAATTCCCTATCATGGTTCCCAAATTAAGAGACCGTGAAGGTGATGCATGTGGCCTTGCCCAACATTTTTTGGCTTACCGCAACGCACAAGATGGTCAGCACAAACAATTTTCAACACAAAGCCTAGAAAAAATTAATAACTACATCTGGCCTGGTAATGTACGCGAGTTAAAACATGCTATAGAGCGAGCTTATATTTTGGCTGATCACACCATCCATCCTGAGCATCTCATTACCAATGACCTTGGCGACCAAACTAAAGCGGATAAAACGTCAGGTATTCCTATGGGTATGCGCCTAGATGACATAGAAAAAATCGCCATACTAAAAACACTGAAAAACAATGATGGCAACAAAACAGATACAGCCAATCAACTTGGTATCAGTATAAAAACCCTATATAACAAACTCGATAAATACGAACATACCGATTTTTTATAACAGAACGTTAGAAAAAAGGCCGATTAACTCGGCCTTTTTTCTATTCATTTTAGCAATCAGTATCTTTGGCGTTCATGCCTTCTTTCGCTTCTTCACACTTGTCTTCAATAGCGTTACCAGTATCTGTCATTGTCTCATCAATTGAGTTGCCAGCGTTGTTTAGCGCTTCACCAGCATTATCAATCGTTTGATCTACAGCAGCACCAGCGTCATCCATGGTTTGCTCAACGGCATCACCGGCATTGGACATAGCATCTTCTGCTTTACTGTCATCTGAGCTCTGGTCACATGCAGCCAATGTACCAGCAGTAACAAGAATCAAAGCGGTATTTAGTAGAGTACGTTTAATATTCATAATGGTAACCTCCATTTAGTTTTCAAAAGTTTGGGAGCAATAATTGCGGTCTACGCCAGCTTCCAAGTAATCAATTCAACAACCTGAACAAAAGAACTGAAGTTCATGTCGTTGATTTCACATCTAGAGTATTGCGAAGCCCGTGCCAACTTTCAAAAAATACATCAAGTATTTGATATTAAAAGATTTTATTATAAATATGAAAATGAAATACAACTCGTACCAAGTGGTCAACAAGTAGTTTTTACAAAATTACTCGGTAACTGTTTCCGTCGAGTAATTGTAAAGACGCAAAAAATGTGGCTCATAAGCCACCAATCTGATGAAATGAAGAAGTAACGCCACGAAACAAGCAGCCCCACAAAATAAACAGCTATTTTCATGGAATACACAAAAAGACTCTTGAATGTTTGTATCTCTGCCATAGAATTGGCCAAAACCTTTGCTTTACTAGATAAGCGACCATTAAGGACATGTTAATGAACACCACGCTGTACACCTCACCACGACTAGATGGTTTTCGTATGCCTGCGGAACACGAACCGCAAGAGCAAGTTTGGATGGCTTGGCCAACCCGCGAAGACAACTGGCGAGAAAAAGGCAAACATGCTCAAGTCGAGTTTGTTGCTGTTGCTACAGCGATTGCGCAATCAACCGATGTCACCTTTATTGTCGATGCAAAGCACTATGAACAAGCTCGCCTCGCTTTGCCTAATCAAATTCGAGTCATTGAAATTCCGTCTGATGATTGCTGGATGCGTGATATAGGTGCGACCTACGTTGTAAACGATCAAGGCGAACGTCGAGCTAATAGTTGGCAGTTTAATGCTTGGGGCGGAGAACTAGACGGTCTATATGATTCCTGGGAACAAGATAATGCCGTCGCCGAACAAATGGCCGCTGTCACAGGTGACTATGTTTACCATGCCCCCTTGATTCTTGAAGGCGGCTCTATTCATGTAGACGGCGAAGGCACCTTATATACAACAGAAGAATGTTTGCTGCACCCAAGCCGTAATCCCCATCTCAGCAAAGAAGACATCGAAGACCTATTAAAGGTGTACTTAAATGTTGAAAAAATCATTTGGCTAAAAGATGGGCTTTATAACGATGAAACCAATGGTCATGTCGATAACATCATGCATGTTGTCCGCCCTGGTGTTGTCGCATTAACAGACTGCAACGACCCAAGCGATCCGCAATACGCTATCAGTAAAGCGGCACTAAAAGTATTAAGCCAAACCATCGATGCAAAAGGTCGAACACTAGAGATAGTTAAGCTCCCATTGCCAGGGCCGCTTTTTGTATCAGAAGACGAAGCAAAAAATTTAGTAGAAAGCGATTATATGAATCGCCAAGTAGGAGAACGTCTTGCAGCCTCTTACGCCAACTTTTTAATAACGAATCACAGCATTGTTTTTCCTACCTTCGGAGTGAAAACCGACGAGCAAGCAAAGGAAATTCTACAACTCGCCTTTCCTGACCATAATATAATAGGTGTTTACGCTAGAAATATATTATTAGGCGGAGGGAACATTCACTGCATTACTCAGCAGGTTCCTAAAAAGGACTCTATAAAAACCGTTTAAGTCGCTTAAACTTCTCGGTAATAGATTGCGGCATTGGTTATAGATGTTATACGTATATTCAATATAAATACCAATATGATAAACCTTTTTTATGACGGCGATATTTCTGTTTGTAGCGCTCACACACTGTGCTAATCTGACAAAGTAACGCCTTGTATAAAAGGTTTATAACGCATTGGTGTTTTGTCTATTTTTTTGGCTAGAACATACACAAACTTTTGCTTATGTTCGGTTGTACTAATTGAAGCGCTTTGCTTCTTATTCACGATGGCGTATTTCGCTTGGGGTAATATTAATGGATTCCACGTTTACTTTATTGGACTTAGGCTGGCAGGCTTACTTTCAACAACAGTTATCATTGGATGATTTAGAATCTAACCGTATTGCACGTATCTGCTCTCAACAAGGTAGCAATTACGAGCTTGTCAGTGAGTTCGGCTTCTTTAACTTAGAAAGTGATTCAGATATGCCAAGTATGGCTGTCGGTGACTGGGTTGTTACCGATACTGAACACAATTTTTTACGCCTTTTAGAGCCAAGCTCTGTATTTGAAAACATTGCTTCAAATATAGACACTGTGTTTCTAATTTGCGCATTAAATCAAGACTTCAATCTAGCACTGATTAAACGCTATTTAGAACTTACCCATGAAGCTCAAGCTGATGCGGTTGTCATTCTTACTAAAGCCGACACCTGCGAAGACGCTGCAGAAAAACGTGCCCAAGTAGAAAAGCTTGATCCATTGCTCATCGTAGAAACTGTTAATGCTTTGGATGCTGACAGCCTACGCTGCCTATCGCCTTTGCTTAAGAAAGGCAAAACTATTGCTTTATTAGGCGCGGTTGGCTCTGGTAAATCCGCATTGATCAACACCTTGATGCAGACCACAGCGGAAGGCAAAGCCCAAAGAAATATTGGCGATTCTGGTGTATTAAAAATCATGCCATCAGGCGCAATCTTATTAGATACAGCTGGCATGCGTGAATTACAACTGGCTGAATTTGATAGCAGCGCTATTGCCAATTTTGCCGACATCATCGCCTTGGAAAAAGAGTGCCGATTTAGCGACTGCCATCACCAAGGCGAGCCTGGTTGTGCGATCAAAGGTGCCGTTAAAGCAAACCGCTTAGATGAGCAACGCGTGGCTGATTTTATGTTACTTCGTAATGAAGATAACGATGACGATCAATTCACGAGATCCAAACCACAAGAGAAGTTTTATCGTAGCGCACAATCTGATATCCGCGCACGAAAACACAGCTCTGCCGAGTAATATTTGATATTTAGCACAATTTCAAATTAGCAAAACAGAAAGCGGATTATTAAATATAGTCTGCTTTTTTGTGCAGAAAAAACCTCCAAAATAAATAAGAGCAACCTCTGCCCTTTACAGCAAGCCGATGAGTGTTTATAACAACTCCCTCTATTCGTTTTCACTCCACTCTAACAGAGGCAGCTTTTCTGAATCACCATGTCTAATACTTTACTAATTTATTCAACAACAGACGGTCACACAAAAAAGATAAGCCTAAAAATGCAAGCTGTAATCGAAAGCCAAGGCCATACCGTCACTCTTTTACCAGTAGAAGAGGCAACGGCAGAAACCTTAGCCAATCATGACAAGGTGGTCATTGGTGCCAGCATACGCTATGGCAAACATCAAAAAGTCGTTATCGACTTTATTGAGCAGCATAAAACTCAGCTTAATAGCAAACCGAGTGCTTTTTACACTGTTAACCTTGTTGCTCGTAAACCCGAAAAGTGCCAACCAGACACCAACCCGTACATCATTAAACTTTTAGCCCAACTCGATTGGAAACCAAGTTTAGAAGGGGTTTTTGCTGGTAAATTAAATTATCCACAGTACGGTTTCATCGACCGAAACATGATCCGCTTTATTATGTGGATGACCAAAGGACCGACCGACCCAAAGACTAATATGGAGTTTACCGATTGGAACAGTGTCGACAAATTCGCTCAATCCATCTGTGATATGTAATAAAACGGCCGTTAATAATCTATAGTAAAACGACGCAATCTAAACATTAAAACCATTCGCTATTCTATTGAGTTATTAGAAAAGGAAAAATGAAATGACTGACACGCTGTTGCTAACCTTTATTTTTTTGGTTGCGGGGGTCATTTCTGTTCCTATTGCGTCGCGGCTCGGACTCGGCTCTGTATTGGGTTATTTGTTAGCAGGGATTGTCATTAGTCCTCTGCTGACATTATTAGCAGTAGACATTGTTTCTATTCAACACTTTGCCGAACTCGGTGTTGTTATGATGCTATTCCTTGTTGGGCTAGAGCTAAATCCTAAAAAGCTTTGGGCGTTAAAGTCCAAATTATTAGGCTTAGGTGGCGGACAAGTTGCATTAACAGCCCTATTTATTATGGGATTGGGGATGCTATTGGACCAAGAATGGCGCACCAGCTTAGCCATAGGTTTAGTGCTCGCCCTCTCTTCTACCGCTATTGTTATTCAAACGCTAACTGAAAAAGGCCTAATGAAATCAGATGGCGGACAATCCTCTTTCGCCGTACTGCTCGCTCAAGATATTGTCGTTATCCCAATGCTGGCTTTTATTCCTCTGCTTGCCACACCAGAGCTCATCGAATCTTTAAGTCATGCAGCAGAGATATCACAGGGCGGGAGCCATTCCGTCTCTTTAGTTGATGGTTTAGAGGCATGGCAAACCGCTTTGATTACCATCGGTGCCATTGGTGTTGTGATTTTAAGCGGTCGCTTTTTGGTTACGCCTATTTTTCGTTTTATCGCTGTCGCGCAATTAAGAGAGCTATTTATTGCTGCAGCTCTGATGTTCGTCATCGGCACAACGCTACTCATGTCTTTAGTTGGACTATCTCCCGCACTTGGGACATTTCTAGCTGGTGTAGTATTGGCTAACTCACCTTATCGACATGAATTAGAAAGTGACATTGCTCCTTTTAAAGGTTTACTACTTGGGCTCTTCTTCATGACCGTCGGCGCGGGCATAAACTTCACTCTACTGTTTAGTCACTTCCTTTCTATCCTTGGCTTAACCCTCGGATTAATTCTACTGAAAGCCACCACGCTTTTCATATTAGGACGAATTTTCAGTATTCGCGGATCAAATAAATGGTTGTTTGCACTGGGTCTTGCTCAAGCGGGGGAATTTGGTTTTGTCTTATTGTCTTTTACCGTTAGCAACGCGGTGATTTCTCAGGAAGTTGCTGACATCCTGCTGCTTGTCGTGGCCTTGTCTATGTTACTCACGCCAATGCTATTCATTATCTATGATCGTGTAATCGCACCTCGTTATGCCACAGACAAAACAGCGGGAACACACGATGATCTTCCCGATGACAACAAAATCATTATTGCCGGTTCAGGACGAATGGGAAGTACAATAGACAATCTTTTACGTTTAGCTGGTTATCATTCCACAGTAATTGATTTCAGTGTAAAAAGACTAAGAGCGCTACAGAACTTTGGGGTTAAAAATTACTTTGGTGATGCAACTCGTCCAGACTTACTACAAGCCGCAGGCATAGATGAAGCATCGCTGCTGATTATTACTATTGATAATCCAGAACAAATCACCAAACTGGTCAAATATGCCAAAGAGCACTACCCTAACCTACACATTATCGCGAGAGCCTTTGACAATAATCACGTTTACGACTTATGGGCTTCGGGATGTCGAGATATCATTCGAGAAAACTACGACAGTAGCTTGCGTATGGGACGATCTGCATTTGAGGCGCTGGGCATTTCTCATCATAAAGCAGAGCAGATGATCGACGTGTTTAATCAACACGATAAAGTATCTATGGTGGAAGTCGCTGATGCCCATCAGATCGGCGTTCCCTCTCATGAAAACAAAGTATTTATCGCGCGTCTTAAAAAATATCTGGAAGAGAAAAACCCACAACTCCAAAAAGCAATGCAAGATATTCAAGCACAAGCGGACGACTAAACTACTATTTCCCTTTTTAACAGTCAGTGCAGCGTCACACTACTTTGCAGCTTAGCGAGTCGTTCATTCCATTTTCCGTTATGGGAACGCTCGCAGGCTTCTTCACTATCAAAACTCACTTGCTGACGAAGCTTATTGAGCCTGATGCTAACGGCATTTAACTCACTGCTAATAAGCTGATAAAAGTACTCGTCTTGCTTAGCGTCAATGGCTTTAGACAAGGCCTCATCGGTTTCGAAAACACAAACGATCTTTAGTGAATTAGGAAATGCATTGTAATTGACCAAATGCGTTAGCCAGGCAAAACCTTCCACAGAATCCAGCGCCGTTTCACACACATTTGTTAATGCTTCACGAAGGGCATTGTCGATTTTCTTATCGGATTTCTTCATAAAAATACATTACTGATTTAAGAAGCGAAAGTGTAACCTGTCACACAACCTCAACCAAGCTGATCGACCAGATTCCCTATCATGCATTTCTTCTAAAAAATAACCTGCTATAATTTCAAAACACTGTTTCAATATAAAGCTTCTACATAAAACGCCGCATCATCGGAGATAACCTTGTACAAAACATTTCGCTCGTTGAGCAACCCGCAATATCGACTTTGGGCAATGGGAGCTTTTGTCTCAAATATAGGCACATGGCTGCAACGCACTGCACAAGATTGGATTGTGATTGCAGAGCTGTCTAACGGAAACGCCACAGCAGTAGGCATTGTTGTCGCTCTGCAGTTTGCTCCGCAATTTATTTTCTTACCTATCATTGGCTGGGCTGCAGATTACTTCGATCGCCGCAAACTACTTATCGTCACACAAAGCTTGCGCGGTTTGCTCGCGCTAGTTCAAGCCGTCATGGTTCTAAATGGCCACCTTGAGCTGTGGCACATGTATATTTTCGCTTTTTTACTCGGCTGCTTTACCGCATTCGACACTCCAGCGAGGCATGCATTCGTAGCCGATTTAGTCGCTGATAAAGATCTGGCTAACGCGGTTTCTTTGAATTCAATTTCATTTAATAGCGCTCGGATGATTGGTCCTGCTATCGCAGGGTTTTTAATTCTATTAATGGGGGCTGGCTGGGTTTTTGTGCTAAATGCCTTGTCCTTTATTCCAATTATCGCCATCACTTATATGATAAAGGCCAAACCAGTAAATTTGCTCCCAAGCGTCGAAAGTGATTCTAGCAAATCTAGTAAAGCCACCTTATTTGATGGATTTTATTATATTCGCCAACGTCCAGACATGATCATTGCCATCACCATGTTTTTTTTCTTCGCTATGTTTGGGCTAAACTTCACTGTCTATCTGACGTCAATGACAGTGCATGTGTTTACTGGTAACTCTCAGCAATTTGGTATTTTAATGTCTATTATGGCAGTAGGTTCTATTGTCGGTGCCATGATTACCGCTAACCGAGAAAGCCCTAATATTCGTTTTATATCCTTTTCAGCTATCGGCTTTGGGGTAATTGCCTTGATAGCCTCGGTCATTCCTAATTTTTGGTTATTTGCCGCCTCACTCTGTTTAATAGGCATGACTACTCAACTTTTTACCACATCCGTACATAGCCTAATTCAACTATGCGCTCAAAAATACATACGCGGTCGAGTCATTGCTATTTTGTTGGCAACCTCTGTAGGAGGTTCGGCTATTGGTGGGCCTTTGGTCGGTTGGACTGCCGACTTGTTCGGTGCTCGTTGGGCTATCGCCTGTGGAGGCATTATTGCTTTGCTAACCGCTGCGCTTGGCTTACGCTATCTACATCGACAAGGTGATAAATAAGTTTTTTTAAGATTAAGCAAAGCTCTCAACTATTAAGCTGCACCCTGATGCATTACACTATTTACTCACGATAACATTCGACCCAAACATTCAATATAAAGCAGGAAACTCAAATCGACGCCCTGCTTTTGATTTAAGACATCCAGTAAGGAACCCTGCTGTGAAAAAAGTATTTATTGATGGCGAAACAGGCACGACAGGCCTTCAAGTAAAAGACCGTCTAGTTAACCACCCACACATTGAAATCATCAGTATCGACCAAGATAAAAAACGCGACGTAGAAGAAAAGCGTCGTCTGATGAAAGAAGCCGATGTAACAGTACTTTGCCTACCCGATGATGCGGCAAAAGACAGCGTTATTTTGGCAAAAGAAGAAGGTTGTCGTATTTTGGACGCTAGCTCTGTTCACCGAGTTGCGGAAGGTTGGGTATACGGGTTGCCTGAACTAGATGTCACGCAACGCGATAGAATCAAAGATGCTCAGTTCGTTTCTAACCCTGGTTGTTACCCAACAGGAGCGATCTTGCTGTTGAAACCATTGATTGAAGCTGGATTACTTTCCGCGTCTTATGACTATTCCATCAATGCGGTGTCTGGTTACAGTGGGGGCGGTAACGCACTAATTGACCGTTATGAAAGCACCAACAATGCGCCGATATTCGGTGCTTACGGTTTGTCTTTCAACCATAAACACCTAGCCGAAATGAAAAAATGGTCAGGTTTGGATAACGCACCGATTTTTGTTCCTAGTGTGGGTAACTTCCGCCAAGGCATGTTGACCTTCTTGCCAATTCAACTAAAAGGTGAGACTACCATGGAGCAGTTACAAGCTAAATTGGCTGAAGTATATGCCAACGACACGTTCGTAACGGTAAATGGTTTTAATGTAGTGGCTGATAACGCTGCCCCATTCTTGACACCACACGGCCTTGAAGACACCAACCAAATCGAGTTATCGGTTCTAAGTGAACCAGGTAACAAGTCTGGCATTCTTGTCGCTAAACTGGATAACCTTGGCAAAGGTGCATCTGGCGCAGCCGTACAAAACCTAAACATCATGTTAGGTTTTGACGAAGCAACTGCCGTGAATCTTCGCTAATAAAAAACTGGCCTTCTTTGACACCTAAATTTAGGTATAAAGAAGGCCAGATTTCCTCCATTAGGGTTCTCTAATGAGCAATCAAAGTCATTCACAAAATATATCGTCACCAACAGAAAAAAATCCACAGCAAACTCTAAGCAAACCACACTGGCCGCTTTATCTGATATTAGTGATGACATTTGCCATTGGGGTGGTTTCCTATCAATTTCTAACTCTCTCCCAATCACTGACTGCTGGACTACTGTTCATTTGTATCGCCTTTTGGGCGACGTCTTTGGTACCAGCTTATTGGCCTGCTTTGGGATTATTTGCTTTTGCGACGGCAACCCAACTTGCTCCAACACAAGTCATATTCGCTGGATTTCAGTCATCGACATTTTGGTTATTGTTCAGTGGTATGGTGTTTGGGGCAGCAATTAATCACACGGGGATAAATTCACGTGCAACACGCTTGTTGATGCTTATTCTTGGTAATAGTTACCAAGGTACGATTATTAAGATTGCGTTGTTTGCGATGGGATTGGCCTTTTTGATTCCTTCTGGTGTGAGTCGTATCGTTCTTATTATTCCAATCATCGCCTCTCTCGCCGATCACTTTGGTTATGATCAAGACTCTAATGGCCGAAAAGGCATGTTATTGGCCGCGGCATTTGGAACCTTTTTACCAGCCTTCTCTATCTTGCCTGCGAACGCGCCCAATATGCTACTTTCAGGTATGACTGAAGCCTTATACAACGCGCCCTTTTCTTATGGCGAGTATCTACTTTTGCACTTCCCTATCTTGGGACTTGGAAAGTTAATCATGACTGTTGGCGTTATTCTGTGGCTTTTTCCAGATAAAGCACCAAGCCAAGCCATACAAGCGACCATTGAAAAGTCAGCCATGACGAAAATAGAAATACGGCTGCTAATTGTGCTTTGCGCTTGTTTTGCTTTCTGGTTCACAGATTCACTGCATCATATTTCTGCTGGTTGGGTTGGACTTATTGCTGCGCTAGTTTGCCTATGGCCAAGCCTTGGATTAATGGCAAAAAACAGCATTGATAAAGACATTCAGTACGGTACGCTATTATTTGCGGCGGGGATTATTGGCTTAAGTGCCATCATTGCTTACTCAGGTCTTGGCAATATTTTGGTGAATTATTTAACCGAAGTCATTCCTTTCTCCCAAGATTCAGCTTTACTGAATTTGAGCTTACTGACCTTTATTTCCACTTGCGTGGCTGTGGTAACCAATCTAGCTGGCGTCCCTGCCATCATGACACCAATGGCAGAACATCTTGCCAACATCACTGGCTTGTCTAACAACGCAGTATTGATGACCCAAGTGTTGGCTTTTTCCAACGTGTTGCTGCCTTATCAGGCGCCGCCGCTGATTACCGCGATTGCGCTTGGCAATTTATCCATCAGCGCCGTCACGAAAGTGTGTTTGGCGACTTTTGCGCTGACAAGTTTCGTCTTGTTGCCACTAAACTTCCTCTGGTGGCATATTCTCGGTATGTTTTAAGCAAATTGTTAGCTTCCACACAAAGTGATTTGACAGAAGAGCCCCATTTTAAAGAACACTTCTGTTATTTGAGAACAGCTTTTTCAACGAAAATATCGTATTATCCCCGCTATTAGCCATTGACCCAGTATTCTAATTATTGATTCCTATGATACGACTTTCCAATATCCAACTTCCTCTTGATCACGACGCTAGCGCAATAGAAAGCGCGATTTTATCCATGCTTGAAATTCCAGCAGAGAAACTCGTTAGCTTTAACGTTTTTCGTCGCGGATACGATGCGCGTAAGAAAACTAATATCATGTTGATTTACACCTTGGATGTTGAAACGACGTGTAACGATGTTTTGCTTAGCCAATTTGCGGATCACCAGCAAGTCAAAGTCACACCGGACTTAGATTATCATCCCGTTGCACAAGCACCAGTAACCTTGACTGAACGCCCTATCGTTATTGGTTTTGGCCCTTGTGGCTTGTTAGCCGCCTTGGTTTTAGCGCAAATGGGTTACAAGCCAATCGTGTTGGAGCGCGGTAAAGAAGTACGTGAACGTACCAAAGATACCTTTGGTTTCTGGCGTAAGAAGATTCTGAACACTGAGTCTAACGTACAGTTTGGTGAAGGCGGGGCGGGAACCTTCTCTGACGGCAAACTCTATAGCCAAGTGAAAGACCCTAAACAATACAGCCGAAAAGTCCTTAATGAATTTGTTGCTGCAGGCGCACCGGACGAAATCCTTTACGTCAGCAAACCTCACATTGGTACCTTTAAGCTGGTTGCCATGGTCGAAAAAATGCGCGCACAGATTATTGAATTAGGTGGTGAGATTCGTTTCAGCTGTCGTGTTGATGATTTACATATCGAAGACGGCCAAGTCACTGGCGTTACCCTTGCTGATGGCGAACAACTGCATTCTAAACACATCGCTATTGCTATTGGTCACAGCGCTCGTGACACCTTCGAAATGCTGCACAACAAAGGCGTATATATCGAAGCCAAACCTTTCTCGGTTGGCTTTCGTATCGAACACGAGCAATCCTCTATCGATAAAGCCCGCTTTGGCCCAAATGCGGGTAACGAGATTCTGGGTGCGGCGGATTACAAACTGGTTCACCACTGTAAAAATGGTCGTTCCGTTTACAGCTTCTGTATGTGTCCTGGCGGCACCGTCGTTGCGGCCACATCGGAAGAAAATCGCGTAGTTACCAATGGTATGAGTCAATACTCTCGTAACGAGCGCAACGCCAACAGCGCCATTGTTGTGGGCATTGATCCTTCTGATTACCCAGGCGGCCCACTGGCAGGTATTGAATTCCAACGCAAACTAGAAAGTCTTGCTTATGAATTGGGTGGCGGCAACTACGATGCGCCAGCACAAACCGTCGGCGCCTTTTTACGTAACGAAACACCAGAAAAACTCGGTACAGTGGAGCCTTCTTTCAAACCGGGTATTAAACTAACCAACCTAGCGGATGCCTTGCCAGATTTTTGTATCGAAGCGATTCGAGAAGCGATTCCAGCATTCAATAAGAAAATCCGTGGTTTTGCCTTTGATGATGCTCTACTTACTGGCGTAGAAACGCGCACATCAGCGCCGATCAATATCAAACGCGATAATGACAGCCTAGAAAGTATCAACACCAAAGGCTTGTATCCAGCTGGAGAAGGCGCGGGGTATGCTGGTGGCATTATGTCAGCAGCTATTGATGGCATTAAAATCGCCGAAGCCATGGCATTGAGCATCAATGCGAAAGCAGCATCTAAATAAGGCTTAACAGAGCCACATTATTAAAACGAAAGGGTCGCCAACTAAGCGACCCTTTTTTGTAAGGCTCAAATACATATTTGTATCATCTAAAGCCTATTATGCTCATACTTTACTTCCGTTATAGCTGATCATACTTATAGCTGCTACTGTAATGAGCAAACTATCAATTCGGGAGTTGTTTTATGTGGCTAGAAGCATCCAGTACTCTTGAGTTCAACATTGAGACACCGTCACCTTTCGTACTGATGTTACGCCCTCGTAGCGGTATGCAGCAGTGGATTGCTCGGGAAGAATATGTCTTGTCACCCAGTGTGCCAGCCGTGGAGTTTACCGATTCCTTTGGAAACTTATGCCAAAGATTAGTTGCTCCTGTCGGACATTTTTCGATTCGTATCTCAGTGGTAATAGAAACCGCCAACGCTTCAGATACTGCACCTGGCGCGCCTTTTGTCGACATCCAGCAACTACCCGACGAAACCTTACCTTTTTTGCACCCGAGTCGTTATTGCGACTCTGATCATTTTACCGAAATGGCCTCGTCCATCGTTACAGGCTTAACGCCCGGTTATGACCAATGCAGCGCTATCGTCGATTATATTCGTCAAAACATTCAATACACACCTGGGGAAGGCGAACAGAACATAAGTGCATCAGAGCTAAACGGATTAGGGCGAGGCGTTTGTCGAGACATGGCACATTTGGGCATTGCTTGCTGTCGAGCGCTCGCCATTCCTGCACGCATGGTGGTCGGTTATCTTGAAGGTTTGGAGCCGATGGATTTACATGCGTGGTTTGAAGCCTACGTTGGCAATCGTTGGTACACATTCGATCCAACGCAAGCGGATTTACAAGGTGGTCGTGTCGCTATCGCTTTTGGGCGAGACGCTGCTGATGTGGCGATCTACACCCAGTTCGGGCCACCAGTAGAGCTGCTCAATCTCGATGTTAAGGTCCAAGAAACTCAAGGGCCAACGCGATAAAGCAGCATTTTTATGAAGCAAAACGATTAATGAAGCTATTAGACAATATCAAATTGAATAATAGCTTCATTCCGATTGATGACTCGATTCACACCTAAAGACTCAGCGGCTGGCACTAATCCATTTAAGGTTCCGGTAATAAAAAAGTAATCTTTATTGCCGTAGCCTCGTTGAGTACATTGAAGTATCCCTTTCTTCACCACGTCTTTCTTTGCCTCTACAAGCTGATCTAGTTCAGCCGTAAATGTGTAATCTTGATTGCCACCTTCGAAAAGTAGCTCACCTGCGACAGGCTTTTGAGAAACAAAAACACCGTAGTTGAAATAGAAGTCACACGCAGAGTGATTGGTAGGATGAATAGCAGGACGAATCAATTCTACAGCCGCGAAAGGCATTAACTCAGCGACCAATTCATTTACATCATCCGTTGAGCTTGGCACAGTCAATTGAAAACACACTTCCAACTCGGTTCCACGAAATGCTTGATGGAGAATAGTTTCGCCAAGGTTGTTAAATACTTGAAAATCAAAAATAGGAGCAAGAATAATCACGCCCTCTTTATCGACAATTTTCCAACCAGCGATAACACCACCTTTTCCAATGATCTCAGAGATCAATGCGTCTTGTGCTACACAAATAGAGTCAAAAGTCTCTGTTAAAGATAATGACGCCTCATGTTTAAACCCTTTTACTATCTGAAAATATTCTTCGAAAACCATATCGTGAAAGCCCTTTGTGAAAATTAATAGAGGTGAAAAAAGTGCTTAATCGTAGCCGAATGACACTAAAGATGTCGCTATAGTATGAGAAAAAAACGAGATGGGATATGATCTTTGCGCGTTTAATGGTGTATACAAAATAGAATCGACTTCCAAAAACAATAAAGTATGGATGTAATCATAAATGCGAATTGACCCAACTTCCCTGCGCTTATTCGTCTGCGTCATTGAGCAAGGCTCGATTGCACGTGCTGCCGAATTGAATTTTATTGCCGCTTCAGCCGTATCAAAACGCATCAAGGAATTAGAGCAATTGCTTCATACCCCATTAATGATGCGCACCAATCGAGGAGTAGTTGCTACACCTGCAGGCCAAGCGTTGTTACAGATGTCCCGCGGCGTGCTGCATCAACTGGATGATATTTATAACCAAATGAATGAGTTCTCACACGGTGTTCGAGGGCAAGTTCGAATGGTGGCCAATATTTCTGCTATCAGTCAATTTCTCCCTAAACAACTGCGCTCTTTTTTGAACCAAAACCCTTTGGTGCAAATTCATTTGGAAGAGAAAATCAGTAGTGAAATCATTCGTGCTGTTGCTGAAAATGCTGCAGACATTGGCATTGTCACCATCGCTTCAAGAGAATACCCAGACCTTTCCATCTATCCTTATAAAACAGACCTTCTTGTGGTCATCACTCCGGTTGGGCACCCCCTTGGACAATACAAAGAGGTCAAGTTTGTAGACACTTTAGGGCATGACTATGTCGGTTTACATACAGGAAGTGCCATCAACAACCAAATGATTAATGCCTCTACCAATGCCAATTTACCACTAAATATGCGTATTCAAGTCACCAGCTATGAAGCACTTTGCAGCATGGTGGAATCAGGACTTGGTATAGGACTTATGCCTATCGACATTGCTCGCCCCTATATAAAAGCTTCACGAATAGAGGCTTTGCCATTATTAGACGGCTGGGCACACCGAGAGCTTAAGATCTGTGTTCGCAGTTCGGATCAACTACTCGACGCTGCTCACCATTTATTAACCCATTTACGTACAACTTAATGTCTATCAATCTTGCCATATCCTAAAGAGATGGCAGCCTAACATTTAGGCGCTTTTCTCTTGTTCTAGTTTAAAAGATGATAATTACAACAATTACAAAAAATAATTAAGGGAAACGAGAATGAGCCAACGCGACTCGTCATCTAACACAAATTCTAACAATGAAACCGAATTACCTTTAAAGGGCGTACGTGTTTTAGAACTAGGATCTCTCATCGCCGGCCCCTATGCTGGCAGCATTTTTGCTCAATTCGGCGCAGAAGTAATTAAGGTTGAACCTCCCGGAAGCGGTGATCCATTGCGCAAATGGCGCAAAATGTACAAAGACACCTCTCTTTGGTGGTACTCACAAAGCCGCAATAAAAAGTCTATTACGCTAGATCTTAAATCAGCGGATGCACAAGCCATTATCCACGACTTAGTTAAAGACGTCGACATAGTCATTGAAAACTTCCGTCCTGGCACCTTAGAAAAATGGAATCTGGGGTGGGAGCAATTATCTGCTGTCAAACCAGAACTCATCATGTTACGTGTTTCGGGTTATGGTCAGGATGGACCTTATTCTTCTCGTCCTGGGTTTGCTGCGATTGCAGAATCCATTGGTGGCTTACGTCACCTTGTTGGTTATCCCGATAGACCTCCGGTTCGAGTGGGTGTCAGCATTGGCGACACACTTGCATCACTTTACGGCGTAATCGGTGCCATGATGGCGATGCATCACTTAAAAGTAAATAAAGGCACTGGGCAGTTTATCGATGTAGCCTTATACGAATCTGTATTCGGTGTGATGGAAAGCTTGATCCCTGAATACGGTATGTTCGGTTTTATACGAGAACGTACTGGCGCTAGTATGCCGGGCATTGCACCATCTGGTTCTTATATGAGCAAAGACGAACGCTACATTGTTATTGCCGCTAACAGCGACAGTATCTTCAAGCGTTTAATGAATGCAATGGAACGACCAGATTTAGCGAACGATCCAGAGTTAGCGCAAAATGACGGTCGAGCTAAACGCTCCGACGAACTAGATGAAGCCATTCAAGCATGGACGATAAAGCACTCGCTGAAAGACGCATTGGCCGTTTTGGAAGAAGCTGCTGTGCCGTCTAGTGGTATTAATAATGCGGAAGATATTTTTAACGACCCACACTTTCATGCTCGAGAAATGATTGTTGAACACCCTCTTTCTGGTGACGATAAAATATCACTTCCTGGCATAGTACCAAAATTAAGCCTAACACCTGGCAAAACTCAGTGGCTAGGGCCAAAACTGGGCGAGCACACTGACGAAATTTTGGGCTCAGTTGGAATCGATGAAGACAAGCTTGCCACGCTACGTGCCAAGGGTGTGATTTAGGAGCCTATTATGTTCATGCAGAATCTACCGACCAAGGTACGAATTAACGAAGTGGCGACTCGCGATGGTTTTCAAAGCGAAGCACTTTTTATTCCAACAAATAAGAAAATCGAAATCATAGATCGCTTATCTTTACTTGGTTTAAATAAAATCGAAGTCACCTCTTTTGTATCGCCAAAGGCAATTCCTAATCTGCGTGATGCTGAAGAAGTCATGAATAGCATTACGCGTAATCCCAAGGTCACTTATGTAACCCTTGTCCCCAATGAAAAAGGTGCAGAGCGCGCACTGGCGACCAAGGCGGATGAAGTCAACCTGGTTATGTCGGTGAGTGAATCGCATAACCTTTCGAACATGCGTATGTCATGCGAGCAGTCATTGGCGCAGTTCAAACGTATTTGCGAGTTAATGAAAGGTAGTAACACTCGAATTAATGCTTCATTAGCTACTTCTTTTGGCTGCCCTTTTGAAGGCATTATCTCTCCTGAGCGTGTAATCAAAGTCATTCATCAATATATTGATACTGGCATTCAGAGTATTTCGATTGCTGACACAACAGGTATGGCATCACCAAGACAAGTCTATGAGCTATGTTCGCAAGTTCGCGATATTTTTCCAGCACTCGATGTCACGTTGCATTTACACAACACGCGCGGTATGGGATTAGCGAACGCACTTGCTGGTTTATCTGCGGGCATCACTCAACTAGATGCGTCATTGGGTGGAATTGGCGGTTGCCCTTACGCACCAGGAGCAACAGGCAACATTTGTACAGAAGATCTTGTGCACATGCTGGAATCGAGCGGTTTAGACACAGGCGTGCATCTTACTAATTTATTAGAAATAGCACGCGAACTACCAGAATTACTAGAACACGATATATCAGGACAAATTGCCAAGGCAGGCTTACGAACTGAAACAAGGCCGTTATCACAAAGTGTTATTGACCTTAAAGCTCGTATTGAAAGCACTAAAATCACAAGCTAGCAGTATAGAAATAACGATTAATAATAAAAATAGGACATTATCATGAATTATAAAGCTCTTCTAAAAACAGGTTTATTGGCCTCGACCTTACTGGCTTCTTTGCCAACCTTGGCAGAAACCACATTAGGGATTTCTCTGCAATTACCTCTTAAACATCACCTTGGACAAAACCTTCTAGATTTCAAAAAAGAAGTAGAAGAAAAAAGCCATGGTGATATAAAGATAAAAATCTACCCTTCTGCTCAGCTTTTTAAAGACAGCGAAGTACATCAAGCAGTTAGCTCTGGTGCTATTGAAATGGGTGTAATGAGCCTTTCTCAACTTGCTGGCACAATCCCTGCCGTAGACGTTTTTTATGTACCTTTCATGTTTCCTTCTCAAGACAAGGTAGAAGCGGCGACGCGTCCTGACAGCCCAGTTCGTAAATTACTCGATGACGCCATTCTAAAAACCGGTACGCGTGCATTATGGTGGCAAGCTTATGGTGGCGTAGCGTTGCTTTCTAAGAAAAAACCAATTGAACAGCCAGAAGACATGAAAGGCATGAAGGTTCGTGTTTTTGGTAAAACATTAGGTGAATTTGTTAAGGCAGTAGGCGGCGCACCAACATCGCTATCTGGCTCTGAACAATTCCTAGCCTACCAACGTGGCACAGTAGATGCTGGCATGACAGGCGTATCCGCAGTTGGCCCACGGAAGCTGTACCAAGTAATGGATTACCTTACCCTAACAAATCATGCTGACATTGAGTTCTTAACTGTTATTAATGAAAAAGTATGGGAATCTTTATCTGCTGATAATCAAAAAATTCTGTCTGATGCAGCTCGTAAAGTTGAAGTAGAGCTAAGAGATAAAATCAAAAAAATCGAGAGCGATGCTATCGTAGATGCTGAAAAACACATGAAGGTGATTCATCTTACTGATGACGACATCATCGCTTGGCGTAAAGCAACCAGCTCTGTTAAAGAATCTTTCTTAGATAATTCAGGTCCACTCGGTTTTAAAGTCATTCAGGCTGCCGAAAACCTTTAAGCTTATAAAAATATATCGCGGATGAGCCCTTCATCCGCGATATTTCGTTGTTTTTTGGAGTATTGGCTTATGTCCAACCATGAAGAAAAAAAGCAGGACTTGTCAGCTTGGCGAGCAGAACACCCCGCTCTTTGGGTTCGTATAAACTACCGAGTCATTCGATTATGCGGCCAGCTATCTGCAGCACTGTTTGTTTTCATCGCTGCAATTATCACTTATGAAGTCGTTGCCCGTTATATATTTACTGCACCTACTATCTGGTCAGAAGATATATCACTACTTTGTCAAATTTGGGCAACCTGTTTAGGTGCCAGTTGGGTATTGCAAAACAAAGCACTGATTCGCATCGATTTTCTAACTAATATGCTGGGCGAAAAAACAAAAAAACTGTCTGACTTCGTCGCACTATTATCGATCATCTTCTTCGCGGGATTTATTACCTTTTATGGTTATCAATTATTAAAAGAATCCATTGAAATGGGCTCTGCATCAGCAAGTATGCTGGGGCTACCACTTTGGACAACAAAATCAGCCATCCCTATTGGATTTGGGTTACTAACATTACAAGCCGTCATGGAAATACTTTTGATGTTCGCGGGTGATTATCAAGAACACGAAGAGGTTTCACTATAATGACGATTATCTTGTTACTGGTTATCATGGTCTTAGCGCTGCTAATCGGCGTGCCTGTTGCTTTTGCCTTAGGTGGGTTAGGTTTAGGGATGCTGTTATTAGCTGGCTTCTCTCCAATGATGGCACCGCTAGCGCTGTACTCTTCTTTCGACAGCTTTATTTTATTATCTGTTCCACTGTTTTTATTGATGTCTAATATTTTGCTGCAAGGCGGCATAGGCAAAGACTTATTTAGAGCCGTACAATCTTGGGTCGGCCATTGGCCTGGCGGTCTTGGCATTGCCACAATCGCTTCTTGTACTATCTTTTCGGCTATTTCTGGATCATCTGTCGCTACAGCGGCAACTATAGGAAACGTAGCTATCAAAGAAATGACTGACCGAGGCTATAACAAACCATTCGTATATGGTTTGATCGCCGCTGGCGGTACCTTAGGTATCCTGATTCCCCCTTCTATTCCAATGATCGTGTATGGAGTTATTACTGAAGAATCCATTGTCGATTTGTTTTTAGCAGGTATCGTGCCTGGTTTATTAATGGCAGGGAGTTTCATTGTTTACTGTTTTTTTTATGCACGTTTCAGTAAAGCTTACACGCCAAGTGAAAAGGCGACTAGCGCTGAACGCAAAAATGCCAGTTTACGAGCAATACCAACGCTGTTACTAGCTAGCATCATCATTGGCGGTATTTATACTGGCGTATTTACGCCGACTGAATCTGCTGGTATCGGAGTTGCGGTTTCTTTGATTATTGTCATCATGATGGGAACCTTTAGCCTTGAAAAATTCAAAGCAGCAGCTATGAGTACAATGAAAAATACGGTAACGATTTTTCTTATCATTGCTGGCGCTAAAGTCTTTGGTAAGGCTATTACTCTGTATCAAATTCCTCAAGATATTTCGATGTTAGTCAGTGAAAACATATCTGAAGTAGGTTTGTTTATTGCTGCAGTGTGTTTTGTCTTGCTAATTATGGGCTTCTTTCTTGAGTCTGTATCTATGCTATTGATCATGATGCCAGTGCTTTATCCATCGCTTGGCATGCTAGGTATCGACCCAATTTGGTTCGCTATCATTTTTGTGATCATGATTGAGTGCGCATTGATTACACCGCCCGTTGGACTTAACCTCTTCGTCATTCAATCGGTGTCTGGAGGGAAATCCGCGGAAGTCATTCAAGGTGTTTGGCCTTTTATACTCATAATGCTTGGCTGTTTGCTAGCTGTATACTTTTTCCCTGCTATCGCTCTTTATATTCCCTTTCAGTTATAAGTTAACTCAAATCACTATCCAGCTTTCACAGTACCGCTGGATAGTGTTTTCTATAGAAAACGTAATATTTCTTAACGACTCCCCCTTCATGCGAAACAATCTTTCTAACCTTTCTAACCTTTCTAGCTTTATTTAATAACTTCACAAATATCCGTCTTCGTTTTGTTTAAGTTCAATTAATCTGTATCATACACGCACCTTAACCATCCTATGAAAAGGAATTTCCAGTGAAAAAAATACTTGCCGTGCTCGTTTTCACGCTTGTTGCTGTTTGCTTAGTTGCCCCTAAATTTATTGCTCCTAAGCATCAAGAGAAAGTCGCGGAACTCGTCTCAAATATCAATAACGCGCCGGGCTATACAGCGAAGATTGTGTCTACTAATTCCGCTTGGTTCGGTTCTGAAAATAAAGTACTCGTTACTTTTGATACCACTCAAATCGATCCAACAATTCAAGGTGGAAGTCTTGAAGCCGAGCTTATTATTGACACCCACTACGGCCCTCTGCTGCTTTCAAGCCAAGGTTTATTTGGCCTATACAATACTGAAATTCGTTTTGCCGGCGACCAACAACGTAATTTTATAAACTGGGATGAAGACCAGCCTTTATATGAGCTTTCTGTTCTGGGTGGTTTTACAGGTAACTTCAAAATAGCCGATAACATTCCAGCTTTTAGTAACTCAGCTAACACATTTCAATTTAGTGGCTATAAAGGCCAAGGTGAAATGACAGATCAAGGATTTATCTATCAAGGTAGCTTAGATCAAATGGATGTAGTGGATGGCTTCACTCCAGTTAAAGCGGAAGGGTTTACGCTATCTATTGAATTGAATGCAGACCTAGAAACTATCATGCAAGGTGGTTTTTATGACAGCACAACGGACTTAACTCTTGAAAAGCTTAATGTCGGTGCTGATACAGAACTATCCGGCCTAAATATTGAAATGGGCTCTAGTTTAGATAAAGAAACACAGTTAGGTAGCATTGAAGTTGGCTACCTTATTAAAGATGTCATGTCTGGAGAGTTCAAAGCGAGTGACCTTTCTTTAGTTACTGAGCTAGCAAATCTGAGCAATAAGTTCTTTATTGATTACAAAAATTTCTCTGACAAACTATTAGCAGAAACCAACTCGTCAGAGGCCGTCTATGATGTACTATTTACTTTCATGCAGGACAATATCGATGAGTTACTCGTAGCGAAACCTGAATTCAATATCACTGATTTTAGCGGCACCTTCCCTGAAGGCAGCTTCAATGCGACTCTAACGAGCAAACTGGCTGACATTAGTTCGCCAACCATTGATGAACTTTCTCAGCCCGAGTTCTGGTTATACAACGCTATCGTAGCCGCCAATATTGAAGCCGATGAGCCTCTGGTTAGACATTTAACAGAGCGATTCATTGCTAGTAAAATGCGTGCACCATTGAATGCCCCTGAAGTAAAACAACAAGCACTAATGATCATCGACAGTTTTGTTCAACAAGGTTTGATTAAATTAGAAGATGACAAATATAAGAGCGAAATTACAATTGAAGATGGTCAAGGCAAGATTTACGATTCGGCATTTCCTTTGATGTAATGAAAATTTAAAAACATCAAAGCTACCAACTAAAAAGGCGCATCTTATGTTCTGGGTTACAGAAACAAGATGCGCCTTTTTTGTGTTAACGGAATACAATAACTAAAAAAGCTTAGTAATTAGTAAATGTCTCACCGTTATATTGAGTCAATAAACAGTCGGTACCTTTTGTCTTCAACATCTTACAAAAATCAGAGCTAAAGGTTTTGTTAACAAATGGTCCTACTTTAAGCTGGTACATGGTACGACCATTAACTTGTTTTTGATTCACTAGCGGTTCTAAACCATCAAACACAGTTGGGTTGGATTTTTGCAATACTTTCCATCCGCGAACCGCCTCATCACGATTGCCATAAGATGCTACTTGCACACCATACTCATCTCCAGTCACTGTCCTTTGTTTTGCTGCCATCACTGGCGCTACGACAACAGGAGGAGCCGCTTGATCCATTTCAAAGTTTTCTTCTGGATCAATTGTCATTGGATCCGCATTACCTTGACTATCCATAGGTGCCTGCATCACAACTGGCGCAACATTAACGGCAGCCATGGTTTCACTAGACGACATATTATTACCGGCCATGTTATTTGACATAGCAGCAGGTTTCGCCGGCATAGCTTTACCTTGCTTTAAGGCAGCAACTTCAGCTTCTAATTCGTCAATTCTATCTAATTTTGCCTGTACCGTTTGCCATTGTTCATCATGATTGCGAACTTTATCCTGCAAATCGCCATAGGTCATAAAAGTGTTTTTATCGTCCAGAGATGAGCAAGCACCTAATGATAATCCTGCCATCACTACAATCAGTTTTTTGGACATTTCCATTATTCTATTCTCCGTGTACATCATTAGAACCAAACGCTTACTATCTGAACTTTATTATCACAGTCTCTTATAGACTCAATAGTAAGTGCTGTCCCCACAAAATTAAGGCATAACGAGCCGCTTTGCCAATCAAAACCAAAGGTAAAAAATACCAAATAGGTGTACGCAACACACCCGATATTAAAGCAATCCCGTCGCCAACAACAGGCAGCCAGGTAAATAATAAACTCCAAACACCATATTTATTAAAAAAACGCTCGGCTTTCTCCCGTACTTCGGCTTTTACTGGAAACCACTTTTTGTGTTCGAACTGTACCAAATACAGTCCAAGTAACCAATTCGTCAACCCACCTAATGTATTACCCAAACTAGCCCAAAGCCATAATAAAAACACCGACGACGCCCCATCATTGGCATAGTAGAGCAGCAAGCCTTCCGACCCTAAAGGCAAGATAGTGGCAGACAAAAAAGACACTAAAAAAACAAATAAATAATCCAACACTATTTCTCTATACCTATTTTTAGCAGGTAATTAAATACCTAAATGCAAAAACAATGATCCAGCTCAATTTTACTCACTAGGCAATATATAGAAAAACAATTACCCTAGAAATTATGGCTATTTTTTTATATAAAGCAGACATCTTAATAGTGTATTGAGCACCTTCACTAGAGACTAAAACGTAAAACCAACCTAATGGAGGCGACATGCTGGATCGCATCAATGATATAAAAATTCGCTACAAGCTATGGGCTATTATCGGACTCATGTCCATGGGGACAACAGCGCTTATTCTCGTTTCTCTTACGTCTTTATTTAATAGTCATGTGGATGCACGAAAAGATCGAACTCAAGATATTTTAGATATCGTAAACACCACGCTGTCACCTATCTACAAAAAACAAACATCTGGCGAACTTAGCGCAGATAAAGCAAAACAAGAAGCTATCACGCTTCTATCTGAGTTCAGTTACGGAGACCAACAAAGCTTATGGATAGTAAATAAAAATAGCCGAACCCTGCTCAATGCCCCAGCAAACTACAAAAGCAGCACTCTACCGCCATCTCTAACCGATGAACTAAACAAAACGAAACAAGAGACATCAAAGAAGAATTATCAAACCATCGTATTTGAATATCAAGGAAACGACGGTACCGCTCACAAAATGATCGCCAGTGCGTCTACATTTACACCTTGGAACATAACTATTATTGCCACAGCATCTATGGATGAGGTGATTAGCTTCTTCTTAAGAGCTTTGATAGATTACGCCATCGTTGTGGGCCTACTTACGGTATTAGTTGGTGGGACGGCTTTGTATATTATTCACTTGGTTACTAGTCGTGTGACTTCACTCTGTAAAACAATGACATCAGTTCAGCACTCTGGTGATCTTACGCAACGGGTTGAGTTTTCAGGACAGGACGAAATGGGCGAAATGGCTCGTGCTTTCAATAGCATGATGAATGACTTTCAGTCCATCGTGCGAAATGTCAGTCACTCAAGTGAGACTTTAGATAGCATAGTTAGCCAAACGAATAATTCGACGACTAAAACAGCACAAGGCGTCGCCAGACAACTATCTAACACAAGCAAAGCGACAGAGCTCATGCAAGATGTCATGAACTCAGTTGAAGACACGCTTGCCATTGCTGAGCAAGCCAATAACAAAACACAAGAACTTGGCCAGCATTCCAAACAAGGCCTTGGAGTCATGAGTAAAGCCAATCAAGATATCCAGCAACTATCCGTTGAAGTGGGCGATGCCGCCAAACAGATTCAACAATTACGCGAAGACGTTAGTCATATTAATGATCGACTAGGCATCATTGCAGAAGTCGCAGATCAAACTAACCTACTTGCGCTTAACGCCGCAATCGAAGCCGCTCGTGCTGGTGAACAAGGTCGAGGCTTTGCTGTTGTTGCAGACGAAGTTCGCCAACTTGCACAGCGCTCTCAACTCGCCGCAACGGAGATTGGTGGTTTGATCGATCAATTAACCCAGCAAACACTTACAACAGTTGAAGTAATGGAATCGGCTCGTAACACAGCCAATCAAGGCGCAGAGCAGACCTCCCAAGCAGGTCAGGCATTTACTCAAATAGCCAATGGCGTTCTGTCCATTTCCAAATTAAATAGCAGTATTAGCCAGGCAGCAGATCGCCAACACGAATCGTCTCAGACCGTTCACCAAACGTTAGAGAGCATCGCAAATGTTTGTGAAGAAACCAAACACAACTCCACCGACATCCAAACATCAGTTAACAATTTACAAGAGTGTGCTAGCCAATTGCGTCAACTAGTCCATCAGTTCAGCACCTAAAGACAAAATGGTAGTAGTTGTACGCAAGTACTACCCTTTTTGAGTAGCCCTTTTTGAATTATCCTGATGCATTTTTTATCTATAAAAATTCACATCCCTCTATTAACATCCATCTTAAATAGGGGCTAATTTATATGGAGCCCAAGCGATACTTCACGCTCTCATTTTGTGCATAACTGTATGATTTTATGTAAAACACGACATTTTCAAAAATTAAGTGAAAAAGAAGCCCTTAACTGCTTGGTGAGTCACATTATGTTTGGGTATAGTGGTTTTAAACTTAATTCGCACTATAGTTTGTATAGTTTGAACTAAGTAACTGATCTTAACAGCAGCGTTTTATAAAGGATCGAATATGGCGTCTGATACGCAAGATAAGCTAGATTCTCTTTATCAACATATCCAAGCGGTTATCTTATCCCGCCAGCATCCCGTAACAGGGCTTTTCCCTGCTAGCACCAGTATTAATAACCACGGTAACTACACAGATGCTTGGGTGCGAGATAATGTTTATAGTATCCAAGCCGTATGGGCCTTACATCTAGCCTATAAGCGTGCTTCTAATCCGCAAAAGCGCGCTAATGAACTCGAGTTCGCCTGTATAAAAATGATGCGTGGCTTATTATTCGCCATGATGCGTCAATCCCATAAAGTAGAATCCTTCAAGCATAGCCTAGACCCAAAAGACGCACTACACGCCAAATACGATACGAAAACCGGTTTAGAAGCGGTTGCCGATGATGCTTGGGGACACTTGCAAATTGATGCCACCAGCTTTTATTTGCTGATGTTGGCTCAAATGACCAAAGCTGGCAGCAAGCTGATCTTTTCTCGTGACGAATTCAACTTTATCCAAAACCTTATTTATTATATTTCTCGTACTTATCGCACACCAGATTACGGTATTTGGGAGCGAGGTAATAAGGTAAATAATGGCAAAGCCGAAATTAACGCCAGTTCCGTTGGCATGGCGAAAGCCGCTATGGAAGCCATGGATGGACTAAATTTATTTGGTGAAGAAGGTCCGGAATGGGCGGTAGTCCATTCCTTTGCAGACGCCGTTGCTCGCGCAGGTTCTGTATTGCAATCCTTGTTACCGAAAGAGTCTCGCTCAAAAGAAGTCGACAGCGCTATTCTTAGTATCATTGGCTTCCCAGCCTTTGCGGTAAACGATGAAAAACTAACTCGCCGCACACGCAAAGAAATCATTAGCAAGTTGGGCGGCGAATACGGCTGTAAACGCTTTTTATTAGACGGTCACCAATCCGAGCTTGAAGACCAAAGCCGAATCTATTACGAGTACGATGAGTTAATTAATTTCGAGCACATTGAATCCGAATGGCCGCTATTTTTTACTTACCTTTATATTGACCGCTTGTTTGCCCGAGATTGGGAAAGTGCTAACTTTTATCGCCATAAGTTAGAGTCACTTATGGTTGAAAAAGATGGTCAAATGCTACTGCCAGAACTTTATTATGTGCCGCAAGAAAACATCCTAGCGGAGAAAGAAAAACCAGGATCTCAAAAACGTGTTCCCAATGACAACCTCCCTTTGGTTTGGGCACAAAGTTTGTTCCTGGTCGGTAAAATGCTCGATGAAGAGCTAATCACCACAGATGATCTCGATCCACTTGGTTTACATCGTGTTCAGCACAGGCCAAACAAAGTCACCACGTCTATGGTTATCTTGGCGCAAAATGACAAGGTTAAACAAAAATTATTGAATGCTGGTTGCCTTTGCCAAACCCTAGAAGACATTGCGCCACTGAAAGCCATCAGCGCCGATCAGCTAGTTGAAACCTACCGTCATCTTGGTGCTTCCGAGACATTAGGGCTGACAGGTCGCCCTAATCGTGCATTGAACAGCTTGGCAACCTCTCAGGCATTTAGCATCAATGAAGAAAGCTACTTATGCTTGTCTTGGATTCAAAACGAAGACAAAGACTACCGTAAGATTGACCCCTCCCTGTTCCAAGCTCATATACGTAACGAACTGAAAACCATTGCTGAACATTGGTATTATCAAGCTAATGCGGTTTTCAGCATTCTCATCGATGAAGCAATGAGTGAAATGAAAGGCAGTGACGAATTATTTGAATTTATTCGCTTGCTGCAAAAACGTGAGCACGAAGAATTCCGTGTAATTCCTCAATCAGCTAAGAATGCCTTTAAATCAGGAAATCGTCGCGCCATTATAATTAGCTCTCTTGACCATAAACAGTTAGAAACCAAGCTGCCGCTTCATGATACGCCTTGGCCTTTAGCAGACAAACCAAAAACCTATGATGTTGCTAGCATTAAAACAGCTGAAACCGATGCTCTGCTTGCTCGCTTAGTCGATAAGCCGAGTTTAGACGAAGCAGTCGATTGCTTAATGGAGCTCGGTGGTCGACGAGCACTGATGAGCACCATACCAAATTCAACACCTGCCATTACCGCGTATAAAGTATTGAATAGCGTTTACCTTCAGGCGTTATTAGCGGAAAACTGGCGCCCTGCTCGGCAGCTGTATTCTCTGATTCTGAAACCTTCGACGGATTTAGCAACCTACATTGCCGACATTACCGTTCGCCAGCGTTTATTAGTGATTGGTGAAACACCAGAAACAGAAGTCGATATCAGTTCGCCATTGCACCAAGATGCTATTTTGGACATGCTGCGCAGTGTTTCTTCATCACCAATTGGTTTGGTCATTTGTCATGAATTAATTGCCATTGCAGGTACGCTAATTAAAGTCCATCCAGAGTTTTTCTCTGGGGTGCGTACTATTCGTATTCATAACTTAGCCATGCTTTGTGCTCGACAATTTGACCCAGAAGATGATGCGCCTGTTTTCGACACATTGTCTAAGGTCTCACCAAGTGAGCTTTACGAAGCCCTCACGCAAGCATTACAACAGAAGCACGATGAATTTGCTCATGTGGCCAATAACATGCGCTACCACAATAGTAGTGATGCGCAAAGTAAGATGAAAGATGTCGACTGGTTTGACTGGCGTTCTGAGCAGGGTATGATCACTAAGCTACCAGAATCTATGTTGCTGCAGCTCTGGGGAAGTTTAAGTCATGCCAACACCATTGTATTTGGTGATTTACAAAGTAATACTGCGTTGGATTGCAAACGTGCGCTCAGCTCAATGACACCGGGTGAAGACACCTTTGCACTACTGATTGAAACCTTAACATCAGACATTCATCCTAGCTGGTATAAGAGTCTTATTTTCGAAGGCTTGTATGCCTTCATACAGTTTTGCCAACAACATAAAAACTGCAAGTTTGAACAAGAAATAAACTTGCCGGTGTTAGTTTCCCAAGCGGCTTTGGATCACGCCAAGCAACATCAAGCAGAACACCCAGAAGACAGCTGGGCAGAAGCTGCATTGGATGAATTTGCACAAATAACACCTAATAAAGTAAACCAATATTTGCGTTGGGCAGTGAGCAAACTTCACAGTCATCAGCACCAACACTCATCGAGTTAACACGCTCACTCTTGCTGGAGAAGTGAATGGATTTAATAAAAAACGCCCTAATTGACGATGTGCTACAAGCACGTTGCTCAGACCCTTTTGGCTGTTTAGGACTACAAGCATCCCCTTCTAAAAAAGGTTTGTCATTACTGGTTTGGCAACCTGAAGCGATATCTATTCGTGTATTAGCCATAGATTCAGACAAAGAACTCGCCAAAATGAGCGAGACTGATGACAAAGGTTTGTTTTACGCAAAATGGCCAAAAGAAACTACGCGCTTTCATTATCGCCTTGAAATCACTTATAAAGACAAAAGCACTTATACCCTAGTCGACCCATATCAATTTCCTAATACGACCTTTGTCGATCCAGAGCATCATCAAGCGAATCAATACAAAAGCCAAGGGGCGATTCGTGCTGGAGCCAAGGTAAACGATAAACTGACCATTCAAGGCACACGCTTTGCTGTGTATGCGCCAGCAGCGCGATCTGTGTCTGTGGTTGGCGACTTTAATGCTTGGGATGGCCGCATTCACCCAATGTCGAGCAATGGCGATGGCATTTGGCGATTGTTTATTCCAGACGTTAATCACGGTGCCCGTTATAAGTTCGAGATTCGCGCAAAATCAGGTGAAATCCTTCCTCATCGCAGCGACCCATATGCACAGCGTATTGAGCAATACCCGTCTTTTGCCAGCGTAACCTGCTTTGATAATAAGCACGCTTGGCAGGACGACGCTTGGGTTAAACGCCCTATCGAAGATATCTACGAAAAACCCATGAGCATTTATGAATTACACATTGGTTCATGGCGTCGTAAGGATGACAATCAACCGCTGACGTATCTTGAGATCAAAGACCAGCTGGTTCCTTATATTCAAGAAATGGGCTACACACACGTCGAATTATTGCCGATTACTGAATACCCATTCGATGGATCTTGGGGCTACCAGCCTGTCGGCTTGTATGCTGTAACATCTCGATTTGGTACACCAGAAGACTTCAAAGCCCTTGTTGATGCACTTCATCAAGCCAATATCGGCGTAATTATGGATTGGGTTCCAGCGCATTTCCCAGCCGACAGCCATGGTTTAGCGAACTTCGATGGTTCCAAACAATACGAATATCCAGACCCTAAAAAAGGCTGGCATCCAGAGTGGAATTCGTTGATCTACGATTTTGGCAAAGAACATGTGGTGAATTACCTAATCAGTAATGCAGTTTATTGGTTAGAAGAATTCCACATTGATGGTTTACGCGTTGATGCCGTGGCCTCTATGTTGTATTTGGATTACTCCCGCGAAGACGGCGAATGGATTCCCAACAAGGACGGCGGCAATCATAACTACGAAGCCATAGATTTTTTACGTCGCTTAAACGAAACCGTGTACTTGAATCATCCGCGCTGTTTTACCGTAGCCGAAGAATCTACCGCCTTTCCTGGTGTGTCTAAGCCAACTTATATGAATGGTTTGGGCTTTGGCTTCAAATGGAATATGGGCTGGATGAATGACTCACTGGCTTACATTAAAAAAGACCCAATTTATCGCCAGCACCATCAAGGCGAACTTAGCTTTAGTATGGTTTACGCCTTTGACGAGCAATTTGTTCTGCCGATTTCTCACGATGAAGTAGTGCATGGCAAAGGCTCGATGATCACTAAAATGCCCGGAGATGCTTGGCAGAAGTTTGCTAATTTACGCGCTTTTTCGGCTTACATGTATTTCCATCCTGGCAAGAAGCTCAACTTCATGGGTAACGAGTTTGCGCAAGGCCAAGAATGGAGTCATGAGCGCTCTTTGGATTGGCATTTGCTAAACACCGATTTCCATAAAGCTCAGCAAACGCTATCAAAAGACCTAAATCATCTTTATCAAAACGAAGCGAGCTTGCAATTTGACCACTCTTATCAAGGCTTTGAATGGATCAGCTACGATGACAGCGCCAACAGTATTTTGGCCTTTGCCCGTAAAGCCAAAGACAGTGATGAACACGCGGTCGCTGTGATTAACTTTACGCCGACACCACATGGCAACTATCGTATTGGCGTGCCTAAAGCGGGTCGCTACCAAGTCATCATGGATACGGATGAGACAAGCTATACTGGCAGTGGCTTCGTCAAAAGCAAACAATACGATACACAGACGATTGTCAGTCATGGCCGTGACCAAAGTATTGAACTGCAAGTACCGCCACTGGCTGGCATTTTATTAAAATGGTTAGGCGAGTCTTAATCGCTAGCACTAACAACATTTTGCAATAACGACAGCAACATAAACAGCATCTAGAGGTATTAATGAACCAAGCACACCAGATTTCCAATGGCTCTCTTTTTCCTCTAGGTGCTACAGTGACCGAAAATGGTGTCAATTTCGCAGTGGTTGCTGAAAACGCGACTCAGCTGTATTTGTGTTTATTTGATGACGAAGGCAATGAACAAGAACCGCTGCCCTTTATTAATAAAACAAAGGGCATTTGGTACATGGAAGTACTTGGTTTAAAAGAAGGTCAGCATTATGGACTGCGAGCCAAAGGCGAATTCAAACCAGAACTTCAGCTTGTCTACAATGAGCGAAAACTGCTTATTGACCCTTATGCGAAAGAGTTAAGCGCTAAACTGGTTTGGCACGAAGATCAAGCAGCAATAACAAAAGAAGGTAAAGCGCACCCAACCGATTCTGCCTATTGCGTCCCTAAATCTATTGTACGTACCATCAAGGCAAAACCAGATCGTCCTGCAAGAACGAAAATCACACCGTCAAGTCGTGCTTTATACGAACTGCATGTTAAAGGCTTTAGCAAAAACCTACCGATTGAAAGCGAGCTTCAAGGCACTTATCTTGGTGTCATTTCGTCCGCTGGCATCAAACATTTAAAAAGCCTGAATATCACTACGATTCAGTTAATGCCTTGCTTTAGCTTTATGACAGAGAGACACCTGCAACAACTCGAATTAAGCAATTATTGGGGCTACAACCCCATTAGCTTTTTTGCCGTTGAGCCCTCTTATGCCATAAAAGACCCAGTTTCAGAATTCCAACAGATGATAGACGGGCTTCGCCAAGCTGGCTTTGAGGTAATTCTAGACGTTGTTTATAACCACACAGCAGAAAGCGAGATAGATCAATCCAGCGTGTGTTACCGCGGCTTAGACAATGCACGCTATTATCGCCACCAAGATGGGCAGTATTTGAATTACACGGGGTGTGGTAACTGTATTGATACCTATAGCCCCACCAGCATTCGTCTTATCTGTGACAGTATGCGTTATTGGGTAGAAGTCATGGGGGTCGATGGTTTCCGCTTTGATCTAGGTGTCGATCTTGGTCGCACCGATCATGACTTCATAGCAAAAGCCCCCTTGTTACAGGCCATTCTTCAAGATCCTGTTTTAAGCGAAACGTGCCTTGTAATGGAACCTTGGGACATTGGTCCAAACGGTTATCAAGTCGGACAATTTCCCAGAGGCTTTCTGGAATGTAACGACCAATACCGAGACACGGTTCGTCGTTTCTGGCGTGGTGATGATGGCTTAGTGCCAGAGTTTGCGACACGTCTTATGGGATCAAGAGACTACTTTCATAAAGGCCAAAAAAGCGCCTTAAACTCAGTGAATTACATCACCTACCACGATGGCTATACCATGAAGGATTTGGTGTCATATCACCAACGCCATAACCTCGCCAACATGGAAGAAAACCGTGACGGCCATGGTGAAAATATTAGTCAAAACTTTGGCGCAGAAGGTGAAACAGACGACAAAGATATTCAAGCAAAGCGCTTAAATCAGCAGCTTTGTTTTATGGCTACGCTGCTATTAAGCCAGGGCACGCCACACATTTTAGGTGGTGACGAACTATCTCATAGTCAGCAAGGTAACAACAACGCCTATTGCCAAGATAACGACATTACGTGGCAAACTTGGCAAGACATAGACACTGAAACAAGCCATGCGAGAAAAGCAATTCAAGACACCATAGCAACACTCATGGCGTTACGAAAAACCTATCCTATTTTGGCAGAGATTCGCCTAGAAGATGATCCGCTTTATCAACATACGTCGTCGGATAAAATTCATTGGCTCAACGAACAAAGTGAAGCAATGATGATAGAAAACTGGGCCGATGACAGTCGACATTTCATTGCGTTAACGCTAACGCCAGCCGATCTTTCTAGCAGTTTTTGGATAGTATTCTATAGTGACGATGTGCCTCTTAGTATTCCGTTACCTACAGAAAACGACAAGATAGAAACACTTTACCAGACCCCTGGGTTATCCATTACAGAAGACAGCACACTCCATTGCGCTTATCGTGGTGTATTTGTTGGCAAATTTTAATCAGATTAAACGTCATAATGTTGATTAAACTGTAAGTCGGATAATCGTTTATACAAGGTACAGGTTTCAAGTAGTTCGCTATGGGAGCCTTGAGCGATGATTTCCCCTTGATCCATCACAATAATTCGGTCTGCATTCAATACCGTTGCCAAGCGATGGGCAATTACCAAGGTGGTTCTGCCCGTCATCAAAGGCTCCAGTGCGCCTTGGACCTTGTTTTCACTTTCTGCATCTAAGGCGCTGGTTGCTTCATCTAGCAACAAAATCGGTGCATCTTTTAATATCGCCCGAGCAATCGCCACTCGCTGCCTTTGACCACCAGACAAACGCACACCATCTTCGCCTAAGCGAGTCTCATAACCTTTGTCTAAACGAGTGATAAATTCATGAGCATTGGCTTGCTTTGCCGAATATTGGATAGACTCGTGGCTGGCATTGCGATTGGCGTACCCTAGGTTATCGTAAACGGTTTGGTCAAAAAGAACCGTCTCTTGGGGCACCAAAGCGAATCGCTGACGTAAATCGTCTAAGGAATAGGCTTTAATGTTCTCGCCTGCCAAGTAAATACTGCCTTGCTGAGGATCATAGAAGCGCAGAAGCAATTCAAATAAGGTCGACTTACCCGCGCCTGATGGTCCAACTAAAGCCAGCATCTCGCCTTGCTTAATAGAAAAAGACAAATTCTTTAACGCCGCATAATCCGGCCTTGTTGGGTAACGAAATTCGACATTCTTAAACTGAATGATGGCTTCGCCTTGACGAATGTCAGCCATACGCTGAAAAGGAAATTCGGAAGAGCCACTTACCACCTCGCTTTTTGCACTGAGCAATTCCATTATACGCTCAGCTGCACCCGCAGCCCGTTGCAGCTCGCCCATAACCTCGGAAATAGCACCAACGGCACCAGCAACAATAATAGAGTAAAATAAGAAACTCGCCAGATCACCAGCACTGATCACTCCAGAGATGACGTCTTTACCACCAAACCACAACATCACCCCAATGCCACTCATCGATAACAAAATGACCATCAGAGTGAGCCAAGAGCGTTGTTGAATACGCTTTACACTCACATCAAAGGCTCGATCAACCGTGGCTGAAAAACGCTGTGCATCATGCCTTTCATGAGTAAAGGCTTGCACTACTTTTATATGGCGCAGTGCTTGTGATAAATAGCGCCCGACATTGGCCACTTCATCTTGGCTATCACGGGATAAACGTCTCACTCGTCGGCCAAAATACACTACCGGAACAATCACAAAAGGTACGCAGGTCAGCAAAATAAGCGTTAATTTAAAATGCATCACCAGCAAAAATAAAATCCCACCAATCAACATCAAACTGCTGCGTAAGGCAATCGACAAAGAAGAGCCAATCACGCTTTGTAAAAGCGTGGTATCAGAGGTAATACGGGATTGAATTTCACTTGGAGAGTTATCTTCAAAGAAGGAAGGCGACAAGGTTAATAAATGCGCGAACACCGCTTGACGAATATCAGCCACTACTCGCTCACCTATCCATGACACCAAGTAAAAGCGGCAAAAACTGCCAATACCTAATAAAAATACCAAAGCAATGAAAATCATCAAGGCATGAGTCAAGCCAGCTTCCGACCCAGAAGCCAAGCCTTGATCAATAAGAAATTGTACGCCCTTACCTAAGCTCAACATGGTGCCAGCAGTGACCACTAAGGCGATCAATGCCAACACCATCTGGCGTCGATATGGACGCAAAAAAGGCAGGAGTGTTTTTATTCCGCTATCAACTTTTTCCGACTTGTTCATCTGTCAAAACCACCACAAAGTAATAATGGCCGTCACTATAGCGTATCTGAGCTATCGCAACTGGGTAAATACCGAGTAGAGATGACTCATTGCTAAACACTTCTGAATCAGGCGCCCGATTTGAACCCCATACGGAAACCGCCCCAATGCTTACCATTGACAAAAATAGGCACGGAAAGATCATGGAGAATCTCACCCGTATCCCGCTTGTAGGTTTGCAGTAAAAAGCTGTCGGTATGGGCGCCACATCGACTGCCCGTTGCATCGTTAAAAATGCGTTTGCTGCGATTATTCACCAAGTCTTTTTCATAATCGCCACTTAACGGCTGACTGAATTTCTTATTATGAGTTGGAAAGTAGCCATTGACATCGACCGCTCCAGCAAACATCACTTGCTCATATTTTTCTAGAACCGCTTCTTGAATGGCCGGAAAAGTACGATCAGTAAAAGCATCGTAGGAAGTACTGTATTTCTGTGGATTGGTGTTATTGATAGGCTGATAGTCTCTAGAGAAAACGGCTTGCTGCGTCAAATTGCCCTTTTCAATTGCTTCTTCAAATAGATGCCCAATGGCTTGTGCAGAATTTTTCGCCACCATAAGTAATTCAGAAAAAAACAATGACCGATCAACCTTATCCAGCTCCCTAAAAACGATTTCAGCGCCATTACTTAAACCTGATGCCTCTTTTGACAGTTTATCGCTACGCTGGGAAATATCTTGTAATGAACTACTAATACGCGAAACAGAACCATTAATCTGGGTACTGGCTGCGCCCAACTCTTCTCCCGCACTTTCGACTTCAGACAAAACAGCAGAGGCATTTTGAACCTCTTGCGTTAAAGAAATAAAACGTTGAGTTTCTCCCAATAAGGTACTCGAAAGAGACTCAGTGAGACTTTTCAACGATGACATTTCATTGTTGGTTAGTTCACTATTACGACGAACATCAGCTAAAAGGCTAGAAATTTGTTCTGAGGCATCGGCGCTTTTAGCAGCCAGCGCGCGCACTTCATCCGCAACCACCGCAAAGCCTCGACCTTGTTCACCTGCGCGAGCTGCCTCAATGGCCGCATTGAGTGCCAATAGATTAGTTTGTTCAGAAACACCTTTAATAACCGCTGTAATGCTATCAATATCATCGGCACTTTTGGTTAATAAGGCTAATTGCTCACTGGCGGTTTGTACCTTTCCCGTTAATTCATGGATCTGATCGGCACTTTGTGACAAGGCGACTTGAGCGGTACGACTCGATTCTGCCGTATCACTCATGGTCCGTGCTAGCTGACCTAAATTAGTCGACAACATCAATCCAGTACCTGACAATGTTTCTACCGCTTGGGAAATTTGCTCACTGTCATCACGGGTAAGATGTATGTCTTTACTTAGCGTATCAACAAAATGAGACACTTCTGCCGCCCCTATTGCCATCTTTGATGTGGCACGAGTCACGGTTTTACTCACTTCAGAATAGGTTTGATTATCTTTAGTATCAGAGTTTTGAGAAGTATTAGAGGGTGCTTTGCGAATCAGTTTTGGAACAAGCAAAAAAGCACATAACAAAATACCAACGCCAATATAAGACACAGGAACTGAGCCCTGCACATAGCCAACGATAAAAAGTACGAGAAGCCCAAACACACCAAATAGCTGGAAATACACCATCGCCTTTTCCTTCCTTTTAATTATTATTTTTTTCCAGTGTTAAGTTATGTAAGCCGAAGGTCAACACAAAACGAAGCGCATAAGACTAAAGTCGCACTGATAAATCCATCAATAGTTGCTATTGGCAAAACGATACCGCAAAAAAACAACACTTTTTGTTTAGACATTATTCTTGATATAAAAAAGTATTCATTTTTAGGTATGCATTTGGCTCCCCTCAAAATTGGATTATCAATGCACAAAAAATGACAATATAAGATTAGATATCTCCAAAAATCATTTTTTTGCACATAAAAAGCAGAAAAAATCTCCAACAATCCTACTACACTAGAAAACAAGCTCACAAAGCAAAATAAAAATAAAACAAGCGTTGCGCACAATCTGCCAATGCTCATATTGAGGATAATCACCATGATCACCAATAAACTTAAAACAGACTCTTTCTATCTTGAGTTAGGACAACTAACACCAGATAGTGTTAATCACCTCGCACCTTCTTTTGATCATTTACCAGCAAATCCCTATGCAGATGGCGAATTTCGTTTGCGCCGCTATTCCCGCTTTACTCTCGAGCAAGGACAGCTAAAGCGTTTACCTTCACAAGCGTTTGTTCAAGATGAAAGCATCAACCACTTCCAAGGGAATGTGGTACGTAGCTATGAAGAAATTGATAACAACATAGTCATAGATCCTGCCTTCATAGAATTATTTGAACACTTTCAGAAAATGGCCAGTGTGGTAGATGGCACACCAATCGAAGTGCATCAGTTACGTATTTTTGCGGACCATAAAAGTGCTGAAGTGGCGCCAGAAGGCATTCATCAGGACGGCTTTGATCGTATCGGAATTTATGTCATGCAGCGCCATAACATAGAAGGCGGCAATATCAATATTCATCTAGATAATAACAGCCCTGCCCTCATCAGCCACGATTTTGATAAAGGGGAATTCGTCGTCTTAAACGACCGTAAGTTTTTCCACAGCGCTCAGCCAATTAAGCCGATTGATGGTGATCAAGGTCATATGGACATTTTTGTCCTGACGGCGAACTTGATGCATTAGATTAGTCACTAATCTGGAATTTAACTTCCTTATTGATTACAACTTTTTATTGTTAAATCAATCTGAAAACACTAGGTCGGCTTTACTAAGCATGATATAAAACGCGAATGTAACAATTTGTAATTTTATGGGTTCTTTTGTAAGAACTCATGCCGAGGAAAGCTAACCAGTGACAGACACATTTACGACGAATGCAAGTAACGAAACAGTCGCAGAGGATATAAGTAAAAAGTCCGTATTGATCATTGAAGACATGAATGAAATGCGCCTAATGCTAAGATCTATGATGCTCTCATTAGGCTATACAAACATAGAAGTTGAAGCCTCAGGTCAAAGTGCCCTCAAACGTATAGCAGCGAAACGTTTTGATATTATTCTTTCCGATTACAACCTTGGTGGTCGTATTAACGGCCAACAGGTTCTAGAAACCGCGCGAAAAAACAACATTCTCGCACCCTCTACTATTTTCATCATGATTACCGCAGATACAGGTTATGACAGCGTCGTCAGTGCAATAGAGCACCGACCTGATAGCTATATGGTAAAACCCTTTACTCCTTCGACATTACACCGCCGTTTACGCCGTATTAAACTGCAAAAAAGTATCTTTTCAGAAGTTGATGAATACCGAGAAAAAATGGATTTTGCGATGATGGAAAGCAAAGCCAAAGCTATCATGGCCAAACATCCCCAATACAGCAGTTTATGCCTAAAGGTTATTGGAGAGTCTCTGCTATCAAGGCAAGAGTATAAAACAGCTAAAATTCATTATATGAGAGTGATCAAACACAATAAGGAGCTTTCTTGGGCCCACTTCGGCGTAGCGCAATGTGACTTAAGCTTGAAACAACCTCTATCTGCTGTGGCTAGCTTAGAAAAAGCCATCAGCATTAGTCGTCACTTTCTACCGGCTTATGATGACCTTGCTAGTGCATATGAAAAATTAGGCGACCACAAAGCGGCTCAAAAAACGATGATAGCCAGCTTAGAAATCACGCCTAGATCTCTAGCAAGAACAAAAAGACTTGGAAAAATAAGCGTTAGACTAAAAGATTGGAAAATAGCAGAGCAAGCTTATTCACGGGTCATTCGTTTAACCAAAGATACCCAACACGAAAAAATAGAACACTATTATGATCATCTTAAATGTCTGATTGCGATACAAGAAGGTGAAGATCACCCACCACAAACAGCAGAAAAACTTAGACGCTCTTTAACAAGATTACGCATGTTAGGAAAAGACGATCCTATCGTTGTGTCAAACTCCTTTCGTGTAGAGGTTCAGCAACACCTTCATAGAGAACGTCGGGATGACGCGATTAAATCTTGGAAACAGTGGAAGCAATTAATACTAGCAGGAAAAGCATCATCTATATCACGAGAACAAGAACTCACCTTAAAAAAACGATTAGGCTTATCTTAATAGCCAATGAGTGTAAAAAAATGTTTGAGTTTTTTTACACTCAATCTATTCGGCACAAAACACAATCAATCACTACACCCTATTAAAAATACAATCATTCTCATTAAAGATGTGTATTTCATCATCAAGAAATAGACACACTTACATTCTGTAACAAATTTAAATTCCTCATATCTTATTGATAATTAATAGAAAAAATCATCATATTACAGATCTTAACTATTAATAACGATTACTATAAGTTTTTTAATTTTTCAAATGATATAAATAAAACATTAGATTTTTCGCAAGCTTATTAAAGTCAGGTAGTACCTTTGACAGATGTAATCGCCCTTGGCGTTGAAAACACAAACGATATCCATCAAGAACTTGTCGACATATCAAAAAAGCGTGTTTTGATCATCGAAGATATCGGTGAAATGCGACTGATGCTGAAGTCTTTAATGACGTCGATGGGGTATGCCAATATAGATGTAGAACCCTCTGGACAATCGGCTATCAAGCGAATTCTAGAAAGGCCTTATGATGTTGTACTATCCGATTATAACCTTGGAGGCAGCATAGACGGCCAGCAAATTTTAGAAACGTCCCGCAAGAACTACTCTCAAGACCATTCCACTATTTTTATCATGATTACTGCCGACACTGCATATGAAAGTGTTGTCAGCGTGCTGGAATATCAACCAGATAGCTATCTTGTTAAACCCTTTCCGCCCGCTGCTTTTTTCCGGCGCTTTGAGCGAGTCCAAAAACAAAAGAAAACCTTTGAAGGGATTAACACGGCTAGAAAAGAAAATGATTTTGAAAAAATGGAAGCGCAAGCTAAAGCAGTTATGGTGCAATACCCTCATTTTGCTAGTCAATGTTTAAAAATCATTGGCGAATCACTTTATGCTAGAGGTCGATACAAAGACGCCAAAAGCCATTACATGCTTATTATTCAAAAAAGCAAAAACCTAGCTTGGGCACATTACGGCATTGCATTATGTGAACTCAAACTCGGCACAGTCGCTGCCGCCATAAAAAAACTAGAGCATACTATTGGCTTAAGTCGTCATTTTTTATCGGCCTATGACTTACTTGCCGACGCACACGAAGATTTAGGCAATCTAGAAGATGCTCAAGCAATCATGAGTAGTGTTTTGGAAGTCTCTCCACGCTCTACAGAACGTGCACTTCGACTTGCTCAAATCAGTATGCAATTAAATGATTGGCCAACGGCCGAACAGGCTTACTCAAAAGTCATTCGACTGACTCGTGAAACAAGTCATGAAAAAGTCGAATACTACTATGAGTATTTAAAATGCCTAACCAACATGATGACAAACAACTCAGATAATTCAAAGCTGGCTGATAAATTTAAGCGCACGCTTATCCGCCTACGAACCTTTGGAAAAGCTAACCCAGCAGCGGTCTCTAACTCTTTCCGTATAGAGATTCAGCAATATCTAGCTCGAGACCATGTCGGAGAAGCCATTAAATCTTGGAAACAATGGAATCGTCTGATCCAATCAGGACAAGCAACGCCTCTTTCCGACGCTCAAAAACACACACTTAAAAAACGCCTCGGCTTGCTATAATCCCTTCACACCGTTATGGTCATGCGCTAATTTTCAAATTGGCGTTAGAGCCACTGACACATTTTTATTCTTTAATATCAGAGCATCCATTATGACGGCTACTCATTCTTTTTCGTCCCTTCTTCCAGATGCCATTTTAGACGCTGTAGAGTCCACAGGACTATGGAGTGACTCTCAAATTTATCCATTAAACAGCTACGAAAACAGGGTTTATCAGATTGGTATTGAAGATGCGTCTCCTCTCATTGCAAAGTTTTACCGTCCTGAACGCTGGAACGAAGCGCAGATTCGAGAAGAACACCAAACATTATTAAAACTCAAAGCCGCAGGCGTTCCTGTTGTTGCCCCATTGGAATTTAATGGTGAGAGTTTGCTTCGTCATAACGACATGTATTTTTGCTTGTCTCCACGTCTAGTTGGGCAACACCCTGAAGCAGACAACCTTGATCAGCTTTATCAAATTGGCGAACTCATCGGTCAGCTTCACAAAACGCTATCAACAGCTCCCTTTAAAGAGCGCATCAATGTCTCTCCTTTATCACAAATGGATGATGCAGCTAATCAGATTTTGACAGGGCGTACTTTATTTGGACAATCAGAACTAGCAGAAGAATTACAGCTGCCTGAAAAGCTCAAGCCTATTTATATTAGACAAATCGCTACGCTGCGAGCTATGTGCGAGGGCAGCATTAAGCGTTATTGGCCAACTCAGTTGCGTCCAATTCATGGAGACAGCCACCGCAGTAACTTGATGTTGCACGACGACCAATTTCATTTATTAGATTTTGATGATTGCCAAAATGGCGTTGCCGTTCAAGATTTATGGTTACACATTACTCAAACAGAAAACCCAAGACAACAATTAAGCGAAATCATTGAAGGTTACGAAACCTATTTGCCTTTTGAAACTCGTGAATTGGATTTAGTCGATGTTTTTAAATGTGTGCGTGTCATTAGTTACACTGCATGGCTACAAAGCCGTTGGCATGACCCTGCTTTTACCAAAGCTTTTGCTTGGTTTGGCAGTGAAGACTATTGGATAAATCACTTAAACGAACTAAAAAATTGCGAATTAGAATGGGGGCAAATTTCACGATGATACCTTCAAATACAGCACATCTAGAACACTCACTTCATTCTTTGTTCGGTTTCGACCAATTTCGTGAAGGACAACAGCAAACTATTGAACAGCTTCTGACCGGTCACTCTTCTCTTGCGGTTTTTCCAACGGGTTCAGGCAAATCCTTGTGTTACCAATTCGCTGCCACTCAACTGCCTAATTTGACACTAGTAATCTCGCCATTAATTGCCTTAATGCACGATCAATTAGCTTTTTTAAAAGCAAAAGGCATTCCTGCGGCGTGTTTAGATTCCAGTCAAAGCAAAGATGAAAGCCAAGCTGTTATGTCTGGAGTACAGAGTGGCGCTATTAAAATTTTAATGATCTCGGTCGAACGCTTTAAAAACGAACGTTTTCGTCGCTTTATCAAGCGCGTTCCGATTTCTATGTTAGTAGTCGACGAAGCTCATTGTATTTCAGAATGGGGTCATAACTTCCGTCCGGACTATCTAAAACTGCCCTCTTATCAACAAGAGTTGGCCATTCCATTAGTCTTACTGTTAACTGCCACGGCGACACGCAGAGTGCAAAGAGACATGGCACAAAAGTTTGCCATATACCCTGAACATATAGTGCAAACTGGCTTTTACCGACACAACTTAGATATTGATCTTATCCCAATACAACGGCATGAAAAGCTAAACACTTTAAAAAATATCCTCAGCGATACCCAAGGCGCGAGCATTGTATACGTGACTCAGCAGAAAACAGCCGAAGATGTCGCTCGCACTCTACAAGCCGCTGGCTACTCAGCAGTCGCCTACCATGCAGGCTTGAATAGCGATATTCGCAGCGCTATTCAAGCCGACTTTATGAATAGTAAAACACGTATTATCGTTGCGACCATTGCGTTTGGCATGGGCATCGATAAATCTGATATTCGTTTAGTCGTGCATTTTGATTTACCCAAATCAATCGAAAACTACAGCCAAGAAATTGGCCGTGCGGGGCGAGACAACCAACCGAGCCGATGTGTAATGCTCGCCAGTTTGGAAGGTTTAAGCACCCTAGAAAACTTTGTTTATGGTGACACACCTGAGCCGCAAGACATCGACACTTTACTACGTTGCATTACCGAGCAAACAGTTGAATACGAATGGGAAACACAGCTGTACGGATTGTCCAATCTCACCAACATTCGCTCTTTACCGCTAAAAACCTTATTGGTGCAGCTAGAATTATTCGGTGCGCTCACGCCAAAATACAGTTTTTACGCGGATATCAAAATTAAATGGGAAGGCGATAGAATCGCTTTTGCCAACCAAATCCCAACCGAGTGGCAATCTGCCTACCAAGCAATTCTAAAAGGCATTCAATACAAGAAAATCTGGGGCACACCTGATTTTGATAAGCTATTTAACGAAGCGGGCTTATCACGAGGCGACGTATTGCAAGTCTTGGAATTTGCAGCGGATCACAATGTTCTGACGCTAGAAAGCAAAGGCTTGACTGAAGTGTATCAAGTCCATAGCGAGCATTTTCACCATCAGACATTAGCAAACCAATTGCATCAATATGTGGAAGAAAAACAAAGTGCTGAAGTTGCACGAATCGCTACCATGATTCGTTTCTTTCAATTAGATCGCTGTTTGAATAATAATCTAGCTCGATATTTTGGTGATCAAAATTCACCAGAATACTGCGGCCATTGTTCGGTTTGTCGCGGAAAAATTCTCGTCTTTGCCCAGCCAACCGGAATAAACGATGATGTTGAGAAATGGAATAATTTAGCAAAGTATGCTCAAGAGTTCGCTCAACATGTTAGAAACAAAAGCCCAGGGACTCAAGTCACAGCGATATTGATTACGCGCTTCTTAACGGGTTTGACACAACCCATTTTCACCAAAGTAAAAGCCCGCCAACTTAGCGGGTTTGGTGTGTATGAAGAAAAAAGTTATTTATCAGTTCTAAAAGCGATACAAGACTTATAAACTAGCAAAGATACAGTGCATTCACAAAATGCACTGTATCTTAAAATTCAACGAAGATAAGTATTAAAAACAGCATTAAACTTATCATCTAATGCAGATTCATACACATCTTTAGCAGACTCTCGGTTTTCCAAAGATACTCGATCACGCAGTGCCTTATCACTTAGCAAAGCATCCATTAGATTAGCTAATACTTGATTACTTTCGCCATCGTAGATAAAACCAGCCGATTCGTTTTTCATAAGTTCGCTCGCACCAACCCATTTAGTCGTAATCACAGGTGCGCCACAAGCCATAGCTTCAGCAACAACGCGCCCAAATTCTTCTATTCTCGCCGGTAACACAAAGATATCTAGAGCATTAAAATATTCTTCGACATTATTAATAATAGGAAGTTGGCGCACTCTATTTTTGTATGGAGAACGTTCTAAAATCGCCTGAAACTCTTGAGTCAATTGATCTTTTCCGACGAAAACAAAGTGAGTTTTGTTAGCTATCTCTTCTGGCAAGAGACTAATGGCGTCAAAAAAGCGGTCAATACCACGTTTTTTAAAATTACCTGAAGTAACCAAACCAACTAAAAGCTCATCTTCTTTTACATCTAGGTCTTTTCGAATTCTAGCCTTAACCTCGTTAGACAAAATCTTAAACTGACTTTCATCTATAGCAGGATAAATAACCGATATATCTTTTTCAGGCACAGAGAAACGTGCAATTAGCTCATTTTTTGTCAAATAAGAGTTCGCCACAATATGCTTAAACTGATGATTTTGAAAAATAGGCGTATGGGTTAAATACATTTCATCATTTTTAGATAGTGGCTTATTATGAATTTTTTCTGCTGCTAAATGTACGCAGTTATGAATAAAATGAACATCTGGATGTTGTAAATCCCCATGACCTATAAGCAAATCCGCTTTGATTTTTTTAGCTAACTTTAAAGTTTCATTACTAAATTGAATTCTACGCTTAAACTTTTTCTGCCAGAAAAAACGCTTTGATTTATGTGAAATGCCTCCGCTCTTTTTTATATCTTCTACATTGGCATTTTCAGAAATAGTATGTACTTCACACCCAACCGAAGAAAAATACTTGATCTCTTCATGAACACTACGACAAGCGCCTGAATAGGTTTTCTCAAGATTCTGTTTCGCTATTAATACAGTTTTCATAGTCTTGCTGGGAGTCCCTTCAATAAATAAAAAGTAAAAAATTCATGATAACAAGAAGTACTAAAAAAAGCGGCGTATTAACAAAAAATAGTGCCTGCCTTACTGACTCTTCGATGGTTTTATTAAACGGTTACTCTGCTTTTTCAGAATAAACACTGACTTCTATTAGGTTATTGTCTGGATCATTAAAATAAACTGATTGGATAGGTCCTAGTGCGCCAGATTTCGTCACGGGGCCTTCTAATATAGTCACTTTGCAAGCTTTCAGATGACCAATCACTTCGTCCATGCTCCAGCTGGTAATCAGGCATAAATCGCCAGATCCTTCCATTGCATGATTGCGCAGCTCTTGCCCCAACAATTGAAGGTTAATCTTTTGCTGGCCAAAACGCATAGCTTTGCGCTCATCTGAAAAGGTAATGGCCTCCATTTTAAGCACGGTTTCATAAAAAGACACGGCTTTGTCTATGTTTGCCACGGTTAAAACAATGTGGTCAAAATGACTAATCATAGCTCCTTGCCTCCCAGTGCAAGCCATTACAAAATATATGCCATGCTACGAATGATCGACGGGAAAAACAAGCTTATATTACGTCTTAAAAGCTAGTCTCTTTTCAAGAGGAATGGCTTAATGCCGCTAGGTCTATACCTCCTTCTATAAGGCTCAATTTTTGGCGGCGATTCAGTTTCTTCACCTGATATTCCAACACTAATGCATCGCTCTTAGAGCCCACTGCTTGATGCCAAACCAACTCCAGTGGCCCTTTTCCTCTTAAATAGCGAGCTGCTCGCTTACTAGTGCCAGAATGCTCTTTAAAGCGACGATCAACATCGGTACTAATGCCCGTATAAAGCGTATTCAAGCGAGTCTTTATGATATAAAGACTCCACTCGTGATCCTTAGAGGCACATTTTCCTTCTCGCTGTTCTGTCACTTGATATCCCCTTTATCAGTCGTCAATTGCCGATAATCAGTAATAGAGTAGAGGCCGTAGCAATGCCCATAAAAAAGTTAAATAGTCGTTGCCGTTTTTGATCGGTTAACCAACGTCGAATACTTACGCCAGCCCATGCCCACACAGAAATAGCAGGAAATCCCATCGCAGCAAACAGCACTATCATCCAAAAACCAGACTGAACATATAAATCTCCAGCAATTGCGAACGAGCTGACACAACCAATCGCCATCATCCAAGCTTTTGGATTAACGTACTGAAAAAGCAAAGCCTGCCACCAATTCATTGGTGAAGATGGCGCCTTTTTAGTTTCTAAATTTCCCACTGGCGCACTGCCAATTTTCCATGCTAACCAAAGTAAGTAGGCGCAACCAACCCATTTTAAAACGCTGTATAGAGGTGGATACCAGGTAAATAACGCACCAAGCCCCATTAAAGTAGACAGCAGCAGACTTGCGACACCAAGAACAATTCCTAGCATATGCGGCAAGGTTCGGCGGAAACCAAATTGAGCACCTGACGCCAATAACATAATGTTATTCGGGCCAGGTGTCACGGAAGTCACAAAAGCAAACATGGCAAGCGCCAAGAAAAAAGATAAGTCTATCATGACATCCGCCCTCCATTTTTGATCAACAACAGCACATCTCGCACAAGACCAACCATAGTTGCCCGTGATAATTCTGTCTGATAACGCTCTTTTGTCATGCCAATATCCTTCATCTGCTGAGCAGTTAAAGACGCCAATTTTTTACGCGTTTGAAAACGCTCTACACTTTGTTGAATAGAAACAAATAAGCTGACGACTAACATGACTTTCTCCTTTTAAATCGCACCGATAGAGTTTTACAAGTGCTACGTGTATGAGTAACCACTTTAAAAGAAGACAGAAATACAATACAGACTCAGAAAATCACTTTATCAAACATACAGATTACAGTTATTTTCGCCTGTATGGCAGAATAACTCAAAATCTGTATGGTAATAAGAGGTGGATTTGCGCTTTATAATCAATACAGATACCAAGAAGGATTTTAAGGGGAGCAAGATGACACTTTATCAAAAACTCGCTAATCGCTTACGCGAACACATACAGCATGACTTTTATAAGTCAGGGGATAAATTACCCTCTGTGCGCCAATTAGCTCAAGAACATGGCGTCAGCATTTCCACTGTACAAGAAGCTTACAGACAACTTGAACAAGAACTACTTGTGGAAGCGCGACCTAAATCAGGCTACTTCGTTTGCTCTAGCAAAAAAGATAATTTGCCCAGTATATCAAGGCCACCGCAACGCCCCTTGGAAGTATCCCAATGGGAAGAAGTGCTAAATATGTTAATGAATCGCAGTGGTAACAAAGGCGTGCAATTACAACATGCCATGCCTGATATGAAAGCATCGACACTAAAACCCTTACTAAAAACCTTGGCCGACCTTTCAAAACAAAAGCCAGAGTTAGGACTAGGCTATGCTGATATCCGAGGTACAGAAGAGTTGCGCACACAACTTTGTCGTCTTGCAGTGGCATCAGGCTGCCAATTACACCCTGATGATTTAGTGATCACATCAGGTTGCCAAGAGGCACTGTCTGTCTGCCTACGAGCTGTCACACAACCTGGCGATATTATTGCCATAGAATCGCCAAGCTTCTACGGTTCCATGCAGGCAATCAAAGCGGCAAATCTTAAAGCGATGGAGATCCCGACGCACCCAGAAACAGGCATTAGTTTAGAAGCCCTAGAACTGGCACTCGACCAATGGCCCATTAAGGCGATTTTTGTCACCCCAACTTGTAATAACCCAATGGGTTACACAATGCCAGAAGACAAAAAAGAACAGCTCTATAGACTAGCCCAAAGCTACGATATTGCTATCATTGAAGACGACATTTATGGCGACATTTCGTATCAGTTCCCTCGCCCAAAAACGATCAAATCTTTTGATACTGACGGGCGTGTTTTACTGTGCTCATCCTTTTCCAAAACCATAGCTCCTGGAATGCGAGTAGGTTGGATTGCACCTGGTCGCTATCGAGATAAGGTAACGCACATTAAATATGTCAGCAGTTCTATGTGCCCTGTTCTTCCCCAGCTTGCCATTGCGAAGTTTATTCGCTTAGGAGGCTACGCTAAGCACATCCGCAAAATGAGACAAGACTACGAGCAACAACGAGATCATTTACTTAAGGCGATAAAAACCTATTTACCTAGCGACACGCGAGTCAGTTACCCTGCTGGCAGTTTCATTCTTTGGGTGGAACTCCACTCGAGCATTGACAGTGTCAAGCTAGTCGAACGCTGCCGAGAGGAAGGGATTGGATTTGCGCCTGGCCCGCTATTTTCCGCAACAGGAAAGTACCGTAATTGTTTTAGACTCAACTTCAGCGAACAAAGTATGGAAAGGCGCGAATGGGCAATCAAAACTTTGGCAATGATTTTGCAAAACTTCGAACAGCAGGCAAAAGCAGGGTAAACCAAACTATCCTATGATGACGTAAGGTATACAGGTATAACACTACGACAAATAAGTGCTTTACCTGTACTTGCTCTCAACCAGATAGGTAAACTGCAAAGAAACGCAAATACATTTAACGCTTTGATACAAAAAACAATAATTCGATAACTTACTCATAGCACATTGCGTATAACATTATTTAATTGACTTGCTCTAACAGGCTTTATTTAAACCAAGAATGTAAGTAATCACTCGATCTTGCTTGAACGTAATAAGCTTGGTTGGCCTAAGGCACTTGCCCCACAGTCACAGTCACATTCACATTCACATTCACATTCACAAAAACTTTAAAAATCTAGACAATGCGCAGTCAACTCAACATCATCTACACTTACTTCGGGCTGATAATACTTTTTATATAGACAATACAGTTCTAAACTACTTATATCAAAATCATTCCCTTTCAATATATAATCGACTAATTCTTTCCCACAAAAATACTCCCCCCTGTCCGTCCAAACAAAAGGGAAAGATATTTCTAAAGAATTAAGCCGCTTAAATCCTTCACTTTCTTGATCATTTAAAAAAACCAAATCAAAACAGGGTTGCTTCTTGCAATCAAACAACAGTAATAACACTTCGAAACTGTCAGCACATTTTTCTAAAAGATAAATTTTACCTCTATTATTCTTCATTTCGACCTCAATTTATTTTTATAATAAATACAAAATACCTGTTTATATTGATTTTTTATATTGCTTTTAATGCATAGCGCTATAATAAAAAAGCATTTCACCAATAACCTCTTTTTCACTAGAGTAAAATTTATAATTTTTATTGGAGCAGCAATTTTGAAAAAGAAAATTCTGATTTACAACAGAGTACCTAAAGATCTGGCCAAAAAAATAGCTAAGAACTTTAAGGTCACCATGATAGATGATCAAGCAATTGATGCAGAAAGTAATTTTTTACAGGCTCTATCAGAAACTCACGGGGTGATTGGTGGCGGTCGTGAATTTAATAGCGACTCCTTAAAACTAGCGAAGAATCTTGAGGTAATATCAAATATTTCAGTTGGATATGATAATTGTGATGTGAAATATCTAAGTGAACGAAAAATAATGCTAACAAACACCCCCAATGTACTAAACGAAACAACTGCAGATCTTGCTCTTGCGCTTTTACTATCAACAGCTAGAAGAGTGCCTGAACTAGATAAATGGACAAAATCAAATAACTGGAAAAAACCAATTGATAGTTCTGTATTTGGTGACTCTTTATTTGGTTATGATATTCACGGGAAAACAATTGGCATTATTGGTTTAGGAAAAATAGGTAAAGCGATAGCTCGTCGTGCAAGATTTGGATTCAACATGAACATTATTTATAGCGGCCGAACACGACATAAAGATCAAGAAAAAATATTAAACGCCAAACATGTAGATCTAAAAACCTTATATAAAGAAGCTGACTTTATCTGCCCAGTTGTTCCTTTATCAGATTCAACAAAAAATATGATCAACGAGAGTTCATTTAACATCATGAAGAAAAACGCCATTTTAATTAATGTCTCTCGTGGCGCGATTGTTAATGAAAACGATCTAATAAACGCGTTAAAAAATAATAAAATAGCGGGCGCAGGATTAGATGTTTATAGCAAAGAGCCTTTAGAAATCTCCGAATTATTTGAATTCCCCAATGTAGTCACTTTACCTCATATAGGCTCAGCAACACATGATACAAGACGGGCAATGGCAGTCAAAGCGATTGACAACCTTTGCTCAGCATTGAATGGCAATGTTCCAATAGACCTTGTTAATAGAGATGTTTTCAAAATTTAAAATCTATATTGCTATATTTCATCATAATGATTCCCAGAAACTTTCACTAAAATCATTTTTTATTTTAGTTGATTTATACAATCTAATATCAACAGGGATTGTAAAACCCTCATCTAATAATATCCTCACTTTTCCGTTTTTAAGTTCGTTTTCCATTATAGATTTAGGTAACCAAGCAATACCTTTATTTTCAATAACCATTGAAAGCAACACGGGTGACAAATGAGATTCAAAAAAAACATCTAATTTTGGGCATTTTTTTTTACTTTTTAATTTTTCTTTTAATATTCGACCTAATGCAGACTCTTCACTGTACCTTAAAAATGGAATTTTAGTTTCGACCATTTTTTTTGTATCAATAAAAAATTCAGATCCGACAACCGGAATTAGTTCATCATCTCCAATTTTTTTATACATAAACTGATCTTCTGATAATAAACTATCAACATTTTCCAGACCATGACAAAGTAAAAAATCAGTTTCTCTATCTATTAACATTTCTTCGCATTTTTTCATACTGTTTGTTGTTAACTTAATAGCTTCAAACGATGCTTGACTATCCAAGCTTCTAATCCATTTGGGAAAAAACGTAAAAGAGAGTGTGTACGTAGCAGCGAACTGCAGTGAATACTGCTCTTTATTACCTAGCTCTCTCGCTCTTTCACGGAAATGATGAAGCCGACTTGAGAGATCTTTGGCCAGCAAAAGCATCTCATGACCAGTTTCTGTCAAGTTAGTACCTTGAGACGTCCTATCAAACAGTTCAACACCCAACCATTCTTCTAGCGACTTAATCCTTCGACTAAATGCTGGCTGAGTGACATTTCTGAACTCAGCAGCACGTGAAAAATTTTTGTAACTTGCTAGAGCAATAAAATCTTCTAACCACAATGAATCCATTTCCAATACCTATTTTGCATAGAGAGATGCTTTATTAGCATTTCCATTATCAAATGAACATAATTTAAAATCAACTAAAGCTTAATCATCTCATTCTCTTATTTTCAACAATAGCTAGATGCATTAATAATTCATTTAAAAAATTAAAAATACAAAACTGACCTTATAAAGAAATTTAATTTTTATACTATCATTTGAGGCTGGCCATGCAATATAAAAAAATGTTTCCTTTAGGAAAATCTGAAACAAATTATAGAAAGCTAACATCAGATTATGTTTCTGTAGAAAGCTTTAATGGAAAAAATATTTTAAAGATAGATCCTGAAGGCATTAAGTTACTTACTAAGGAAGCGTTTAAAGAAATATCTCATAAAGTCAGACCATCTCATCTTAAACAAGTTCGAGATATTCTTGATGATCCAGAAGCATCAGAGAACGATCGCTTTGTCGCATTGCAAATGTTAAAAAATACTGCGCTAGCCGTTGGTGGTGTTTTGCCAATGTGCCAAGACACTGGAACAGCTATCATCCAAGCAAAAAGAGGCAAAAATGTTTGGGTTGATGGTGAAGATGAAGCCTACATTTCTCAAGGTGTGTTTGAAGCGTTTACGCAACTTAATTTACGTTATTCTCAAATTTCACCAGTAAGCCTCTACGAAGAGGTCAATACAAAGAACAACTTACCAGCACAAATTGATTTGTATGGCACAGAAGGTGATGAGTACGAATTTTTATTCATGGCCAAGGGTGGCGGTTCTGCAAATAAAACCTACTTATTTCAGGAAACCAAAGCACTACTTAATCATGATTCTTTAATGAAGTTCCTAAAAGAAAATCTTAAGAAAATTGGCACAGCAGCGTGCCCTCCTTACCACTTAGCAATTGTTATTGGTGGAACTTCAGCAGAGTCAACACTTAAAACGGTGAAGCAGGCAACAGCGCGCTATCTTGATACGCTACCAACAAGTGGTGGCGAGTATGGACAAGCTTATAGAGATTTAGAAGCAGAAAAAGAAGTACTAGAGCTCACTCAGAAGTTTGGCATTGGATGCCAATTCGATGGAAAATACTTCTGTCATGATGTTCGAGTCATTCGCTTACCTCGACATGGTGCATCTTGTCCAGTTGGTATTGGCGTTTCCTGCGCTGCAGATCGCCAAGCCTTAGCGAAGATAACAAAAGATGGCATCTTCATTGAACAATTAGAAGACGATCCAGCCGCATATTTACCCGATTTAACCGATGAGGAAATAGGCAGTACAGCGATTTCAATTGACCTAAATGTACCAATGCCAAAAATTCTTGAACAGCTTAGCGCTCTAAAAGTTAGCACTAGGGTGAGTTTAAATGGAACCATTATTATTGCTAGGGACATAGCTCATGCAAAACTAAAAGAAAGATTAGATAAAGGCGAAGTGCTTCCGCAATATTTAAGAGACCACCCTGTCTTTTATGCAGGCCCATCTAAAGTTCCTGATGGTTATGCTATTGGCTCACTTGGCCCAACGACAGCCGCTCGGATGGATCCATATGTTGATATTTTTCAAGAAGTTGGTGCATCGATGGTGATGATTGGGAAAGGGAATCGTGGACCATCTGTTGCTGAAGCATGTAAAAAACATGGCGGCTTTCACCTTGGGTCAATTGGAGGAATATCCGCATCATTAGCTCAGCACTCAGTAAAAAGTATTGAGTGCATTGAATACCCAGAGCTGGGTATGGAAGCAATATGGAAAATTGAAGCTGAAGACTTTCCAGCTTTTATTGTTGTAGACGATAAAGGAAATGATTTCTTTAACCCTAATAAAGGGCAAGTTATTCAATTTGCATAACCATCGAGTTAATCGCAAAATCAACAAGTACACGATGAAAATCTTTGACATCTAAAAAGTAAGCAGATCGGAGGAATAAAGCGTCGTCCTTCGATCTTTACTTAGAACACTTAACAGTTTGCAATATTCTTCGCTACCTAACAAAAACCATATTCCGCATAAATGTTATTGATTAAGAATTTTGAGCGGGTGCGCCGCGTCGTAATCCTTCCATAACCAAATCCATGAGCCATGTAAGACGTGGTCGCCAGTCTTCACTAGCATCGATCTGCCAAATACCTGCAATTGCCAGAAAAAAATCGTCAGCTGTAATTCCTGATCGGATAGTACCTGCTTCCACATTAGCATCTAGAAGCATTTGTGCTGCATTGATTACTGATGCGTAACCTCCCGTCCCAGCACAATCTTTCGAACTCGTTACTTGACGAATTGCGTTCGCCAGACCCGCTTTCGTTATGGCGTACTCGGCAAGACGGTACATCCATTCCCTTAACGCTTGGCTGGGCGGAACCGTCTTAAGAAGGTGTTCTGCAAACTCAGTCACTTGCGACATCTCGTGACGATATACCTCAATGACCAATGCTTCACGGGTTGGGAAGTGTCGGTAAAAAGTTCCCTGTCCGACACCTGCTTTCTTGGCAATGGCACTCAGCGGTGTTTCAGCAGAGTTAATCAACTCCGCAAGTGCAACCGTTAGGATACGTTCTCGGTTCTGAACAGCATCAGCACGCTTAGGGCTATCCACATAGTCTCCTTATGATAAATTTATTTTGACAAGCGGACAGCTGTCCGTTACTCTTCAAAAAAAGCGGAGGATTGTCCGTTTATTATTTTACCCTTTTTATTCACTAGGAGAAACCCATGAAAAACACAGGTAATACGATTCTTATCACTGGCTCAACTTCAGGCATAGGTCTTGGCCTAGCTCTACGTTTTCATAAAGCTGGAAACAAGGTGATCATTGCTGGAAGACGAAAAGCTTTGCTTCAACAAATCACTACAGATTACCCGGGTATCGAAGCCATCGAACTAGATGTATCGGACGCTGCATCTATTGTCCAAGCAAGTGAACTAGTCGCTGAGCGTTACCCTGATTTGAATGTTGTTATCAACAACGCTGGCGTTATGTTGAGCGATGATTTTGTGAAAGCAGATTCATTAAAAACTGCCGAAGAGTCTGTCACCATTAACCTTCTAGGCACCATCCGTATGACCTATGCGTTCTTGCCGCAATTAACGCAGACAAAAGACGCCACTCTTATCAATGTTAGTTCTTCTTTAGCATTTGTACCGTTTCCAATAGCAACAACCTATAGTGCTACTAAAGCAGCAGTTCATGCGTTCACCGAAGGCTTACGCGTTCAACTCGCCGACACCTCTGTACGCGTCATAGAGTTAGCTCCTCCTGGTGTTCGTACAACACTATTCGGTCAGGAAAATGACGACCACGCTATGCCTCTAGAAGACTTCCTCAATGAGACGATGTCCATTTTGCATAGCGAACCCACACCTAAAGAAATCATTGTGGAAAACGCCAAATTCATGCGTGATGCCGTAGCAACAGGCAACTATGACAATGCCCTTGGAATGCTTTCTGCGTGGAAACCAGCGGACTAAGGCTACCAAAAATGAGTCATCACAAGCATCTTCTTATGTGGTGGCTCATTCTTACCTGCAATAAGAATTGACGAACTACTGTTTATTATAGAGAAACCTATCAATGCCTAACACCATAAACCACGCTATTGAACGTACTGTCGTATTTGATGCTGGAGGTGTTGCTGGTATGGCTTGGACCACAGGTTTAGTCTATGGTCTGAAACATGAGGAATGTGATATATCAAAAGCCGAAGTGTTAATTGGCTCTTCATTGTCAGCTCTTCTAGCCGCACAGATTCATAGCGGAGTTTCTCTAGATAAATTATTTAGTATGCAAGTGCTGGCCTCAACACCCCACAGTTGGCAGTCTGTAACATCAATAGAAAGTTATCGTATTTTGGAGCTTTGGTCTCAACTAATAGCTAGTGACACAAATTCATCTCAAGAGAATATTCTTGATATATTGCTAAAAAAGCACACCACATTTACACCATTGGCTTGGAAAAAAATTATATCCGAGCACATTTTTATGTTGGATTGGTCAGAGCGAGCATTACAAGTTGTTGCTACTGACTGCGAAAGCGGTCAATTAGTAATCTTTGATAAACTTTCAGGTGTTAGCCTGCTTGATGCTATTGCTGCTAGCAGTGCAACGCCTGGGTTAGTGGATCCAATAAAAATAGATGGGCGCTACTACACAGATGGCGGGCTGCATTCAGCAAAAAGCATTGCATTTGCTGCAGGAGCCCAAAAGATCATAATCATTTCCCCCATGGGAACCGCTGGGTGGCCGATAAACAATAAACATTACTTCATGCAGATTGAAAAGCTTAAAGAGTCAGGAAGTGACGTTATGTTTATCACTCCAGACTACCCTTCACGCATTGAGTTTGAAGATAACCCTTTCCTAATTCAGACACGAGCTCATACCGCTGAAGCAGGCTTTATACAAGGCCGCAAACTTGCCGAAGATATAAAAATTTTTTGGTTAGGTAGATAACACTACACTCGCTCAGGCCTGATCTGTACTAGCTCAGACCTGATCTGACAGTTACCTCATTTTGAACCGATGTCTATTAGCCTAGGGAAGTTGTCTCGAAAATTGCTCCTGCATTGCCCTAATTACCTACATCCATGTAGGCATACGGGTCACGCCACTAAGGCTTAGTAGACTTATTCGTACCTTCCCTAGCTATATACCTATAAACAAACTTCTAAAAACTATATTCCAACGATGCCCAGTAGGCACGACCAGTGTCAACAAAGCCGTATTCATCAAACTCAAACTCTTCGTCCATTAAATTATTGATTCCTGCTTGAACAGTAAAGTTATCACTCATGACATACTGCACCCCTATATGGAATAGATTATAAGATGGCGCTTGAGTTTCTGTATTACTTGATAGGCCGGTCTCCTGAGACTCTTTTCCTCTGTACTCATAATCTATCCACGTCTTGACACGATCTACTACTTGCCAATTAAAAGTTGTAGCAAACAAGTGAAGGGGAATCTGAGTCAAAGGCTGTCCTTTGTTATCTCCAGACAGCTGCTCTGATTTTGTATAGGTATATCGGACATTAATATTTACATCGCTTGTCACCTGAAACTCAGAACTCAATTCGACACCCTGCGTTTTAGCCTCATCAACATTTATATTATAACGTGAACCGGATTCAACGCAGATAGATGCAGGGCAACTTGTTACCATAATTTTGTCATCAAAATGGTTATCAAATAACGTTGCACTCATGATCTTGTTAGTACTACTGTAAATAACACTCACTTCTTTACTAATCGACGTTTCTGGTTTTAAGTCAGGATTACCATATATATCTCCCCCACGACTTTCTTGTGCCCAACCTTCTGTCATTGCTCTCAACTCTGGGGTTTGATAACCAGTTGCAACGCCTCCTTTTAATGTCCATACATCATTCAAAAACCAGTTTGCATAAAGTCGTGGACTAATTTGGCTATCAAAGTTTTCATTCTTATCAACTCGTATTCCACTGGTTAAAGAGACTGAATTAGTAACAAACCATTCATCTTCTCCATAAAGCGAAAATTGATCATTACTTATCGTTGTTAAATCAAGAACGTTTTCAGCATCAGTTAGCTTAACTTTGGCGATGTTTGTGCCAACCGTTGTAATGTGATCATTGGTCGGAACAATCCAACGACTATCAACCACAAGATTCGTTATTCTCATGTCTCGACCTTCGTTATAGGTACTTTCACGCTGTACATAAGAGATATCTGAAACACTCCCCCATTGCCCTGTATGGGTGACAGCTATAGAGCTTTTATCATTATTCGCTTCACTACCAGTACGAGCATTAGCAGCGGCCGATTTGCCTAGAGTAGTTATACGTTTTTGATTACTCTTCATCATATCCAAATCGAAAGCATGGTCGTCGTTAGGAGTAAAACGAAGTTGTGCATTATAATTGTGAATCTCTTTCTCTGTAGCGCCGCGAGCTACTTCATCTTCTTCATTAAAAAGACCACGAGCACCTAAACGTAAACTCAACGTATCCTCTATTAGTGGACCAGCAAGGTAAATAGCTCCTTGTCTAGTGCCGCCAAACTCATCACTCTCTGCTCTCGATGCATCTATACGCACATTACCATGCCATTCATCAGTGGTTTTACGAGTTATAATATTAACAACGCCCCCCATCGCATTAGCGCCATACAGCGTAGACATTGGCCCTCGTATTACCTCAATTCTCTCTATTGACTTTAATGGTGGTAACCATTCTTGGTCCATGCCACCGCTACCGCTTGGCTGTGACTCTCTAGATGACTGCGGACGTCCATCAACTAACAATAATGTATATTTAGAGGGCATACCTCGAATAGAAATATCGTTACCAGAAGAGCCTCCTGTTACAAATACCCCTGGGACGTGGTTAAGCACCCCCGTTATGTCTCTATATGAGCCCTGATTTATATCATTTTGATTAATAACCGTAATACTGGCTGGTGCTTCTGTAGTAGCTTGCTCATAACCAGACGCAGAAATAACCAACTCATTCAACTCTGTGGTTTCTGCTACTACTGAAGAAGGAAATAAACATAATTTAGCGGCAACTGAAGAGATTAAGAAATAGCGATTTGATAGCATTTTACAAACCCTAAGATAACTAGTTAGATATACTTTGTAAGTTTTTTTGAACACGCTGTTGGTATTGTTCGATTTTTACCAGTTGCGCTAGACTGCAATCTCTTAGGAGTTCAAAAGCCCCAGAGGCATCAGCGTCAACAAAAGGATGTGGCTCATTAGGAACACGTTTCGCCAAAACTTTTAAACGCTCCACGCTGTTATCACGAGTAGGATGATTCGATAAAAAAACGTCTACCGACTTCTCTTTAGAAAGGTGTTGAAACCGAGCAGCAGAGTCTGAATACATTTTTAAACGATCAAGATTTGGACCAAAGTTTAATCCAGTCCCTCCCCATAAAGCAGCCGTATGACGTTTGCCGCCATCCTTAACCCCAAATATCAAAGACACTGTCCCCAGGGTATGCCCTGGAGTAACATAAAGTTGAACTCGTGTATCACCGAGTTCAATAACATCACCGTCATTGATAGAAATATCTCTTGTTGGAGCAGCATCCCATTTAGGGTTGAAAATCTCTGGAATAGGCTTTTCTAATTCAGCCCAATCAGCATCTCCCATAACGACCCTAGGATGAAAATTATCCACTAAATATTTTTGGCCGCCGTAATGATCTCCATGAGCATGGGTAATAATTAAATAACGAATATCATTAGGATCCAGTCCTAACGATCGAATGCCTGGTACTAAGGTTTCTTCAGCTTTACGGTTACTGTTCATTGCATCAATGAGAATTAAACCTTCAGAAGTTTGAATTACCCAACTAGCTACCGAGCGATTGCCAACAAAATACAAATTATCAAATACTTGCTGAGGTTCTATTATTGCTTTTTGGGCACGCAGAGCTCGCTCTTCATCTGTTAATACGCGTTTTTTAACACCAGATCGTGCACCTGCCATTTTAAGAGGTTTATCAATTTCACAAATACTGGCAAGCCCTGGGTATTTTTCACCCGCCAATAAACCTCTCTGTACGAGTTCATCAGGAGACATCAAAAATTGTGCATTAATCTGACTAGAAAAAATAAAAGACACTGTCACAATAAGCGACATACACAATCTTTTTGACATATATAATGAGTTAAAAGGGCAAAAGCCCCTTTGTTTGATCATATTCACCTCTTTCTTATTAAATGATATTGATTACCACTTATATTCTCACATAATAACAAATTAAAGCGCCGGAACATTTCGTTCCTATATGCGAAATAGCCATTAACTAACTGGCTTAAAAAATAGGTATGCAAAAATGTACGACATGAACGACCTGCAAAGTTTTACTACTTTGATCGAAACGGAAAATCTGACAAAAGCGGCAAAACAACTTGAAGTCTCTAAATCTACATTGAGCAGACGCATATCTCATCTCGAAGCTAGCGTTGGACAATCTCTTTTACTACGCCAAGCGAATAAAATATTTCCAAATGATGCTGGAAAGGCCTTCTACCCTCATGCCTGCAAAATTTTAGACGCCGCTAAACTGGCTCAAAAAACAGTAGATACTCTTCAAGAGTCGGTGATGGGGGAGTTAAATATTACGGCTTATTACGGTTTAGCTCGTTCTTGGCTACCAAAAGAAATTGTTAATTTTGCTGATAGCCACCCTGAAGTTAGTATTTCTCTTAAAACCACTTCAATCTTTTCAGAGTTGGAACTATCGGATATAGGTGTTTGGTTAGGATCTTTGCAACCGTCTAAATTTAAAGAAGAAATGCTCGGACATCTAACATGTGGCTTATATGCCTCAAGTTCTTTTTTAAAAGAAAATCCCGCAGTAGATGATATTGAGAGACTAAAAGACATTCCTTGGGTTAATTTTCATCACTTTTACCAACCTGCGGGAGACTTAGAGCTACTTCACTCCGAAGATGGTACAAAACGCATTGAGATACCAAAATCTCAAATATGGACAGATCAAATCGCCATGCAACTTGAACAAATAGCAAAGGGAAAAGGAATAGGTGTCTTACCAGATTACATGGTAAACATGAGAGAAAAGCACCACCCAGGCGATTTAATCAGAGTATTGCCACAATGGCAGCTGCCTTTAATTCCGGTTTATTTACTTTACCCATACGGCAGTTTACCAAAAAGAGTAACGGCCTTTTTACATCATTTTAGAAAACATACAGCCACTATTCTAAACAGCCAACAACTGTAAAGAAACGCAAATACACTTAAAGCCTTGATCTAAAAACGCAATAATCCAAAGACTTACTTTTCTTTTATTAAGAATATAGCGCGTAAAAAACGTTACTGATTCAGCTCTTTTACTAGGACATATTAAATGCTCAACAGGTCTTTTTTAAATCTTGCATTGCTCTGCCTAAGTCTAGTATTAGCGGCCTGCAGCAATACAGAGAAACGCAAAGACTATGCGGAACTAGCCAAACAGGAGCTAGATGCAACAAGCGAGAGCAAAATCACCCAGTGGCAAACAATGGACAATGTCGCGCCTGTAAGCTACCTAACAGATTTAATTCAAGACGAACAACTTGATGGTTTAATTAGCAAAGCATTGGAAGCAAACCCTAGTTTGCAAAAGACACAGCTTACGCTACAAGCCAGTTTATGGAGTTTAAAAAGCCAGCAAGGCGAATCACTGCCTAGCGTTGAAGCTGGTTTGTCCGGTAATAAAACCGAAGGTAGCGATACCAACTACAAGGCCAATTTGAGCGTTAGTTGGGAAGCCGATTTATGGCAAAAACTCGCCCAAGCAGAACAAGCCACAGCCAAAACTCTTGCTAGTGACGAAGCCTTATACCAAGCCAGTCGTGATACCTTAGTTGCCAATGTAATTAAAACTTGGCTCGCTATTACTGCAAAACAACACGCTATCGAAATTGAGCAGAAACGCTTGACACTCTTAGAAGCCAACGAAAAACTAATTTTAAAACGCTTTAGAAATGGCCTTGGTAATTTAGAAGAGCTCGACGAATCGCGTACTTCCACATCTAAATCCAAAGCAGATCTTGTGGAATATAAAGAAAACCTCGCAATCGAAATACGTAACTTGCAGCTTTACCTAGGCAAAACGGATGCCTTGGACTTTATTGCCAACCAAAGTTATCCGGACGTCAGCCTTACGTTAAGCGACTTACCAGAGCAAAACTTACAACGCAGACCCGATCTAAAAGCTGCATATTTAGCCATTGAAGCTGCGGATCTAAACACTTCCGTTGCTTATAAAGATATGCTTCCCAGCATCAGCCTAAGCGCAACATTAAGTGAAACCGCCGCCTCACCCAGAGCGGCTTTATTTGGTTCACCTATTTGGTCTTTGCTAGCACAAATTACTCAGCCACTTTATCGAGGTGGACAACTAAAAGCCGCAGCAGAAATTGCCAAACTAAAAACGGCTCAAGCCTATCAGGATTACCGTGACACCTTACTCACAGCAGTCAACGAAGTAGAAAATACCTTAGGGCAAGAACGCGTGCTATCACAGCAAGTCCGCCACATTAACGAAGCCCTTTTTAGCGCCAAAAAGAACCTCACTCAATATGAGAAAAAATACCGCACAGGCTTGGTCGAACTAAACGACTTAATCAACGCGCAAACTACTGCTTTTGACCTAGAAGCACAATTGGACAATTTAATTTATCAGCACCTATCAAACAGAGTTGATTTGGGGCTCGCACTCGGGCTTGGAGTAAAACCTTAATGAAATATCTTTCACAATGGATCACCTTATTATTGGCTGGTGCTGCAATAGCGGGTGTATACTTTTATGTTATGCACGCGATTGAAACACAACAAAACCGAGTGCAAACACCGCGCCCTGAGACACCAGAGCAAGCACTAGAATTATCAACAATCACCGTCAATACTGGCAGCTATGCGGCTACTATTAAGGCTTCAGGTGTTGTAAAACCCAGATATGCTCTGACGATGACAAGCCAGGTAAGTGGTGAAGTCATTAGTATTTCCAATCAGTTCGAATCAGGCCAAGTTATCAAAAAAGGTTACCTTTTAGCCCAACTAGAAAACAGCGAGTTAAACAGTGCAGTAGCCAGTGCAAAAAACACGCTTGCGTCCGCTGAGCTCGCGCTAAAAGAAGAGATTCGCCAAGGTGAACAAGCCAGAGCGGAATGGGCTGCAGCTGGGTTTCAAGGAGCCCCAGATTCCGACCTAGTGTTACGAGAACCACAATTAGAAGCCGCTAAAGCTGATGTAGAATCAGCAAAAGCCGCACTCAATAATGCGCAAACCAAGCTAAAACACTCTCAACTGACCGCCCCTTTTGACGCTTTAATCATCACTCGTAATATTTCCCTTGGTTCATACTTAAGTTCAGGAAGCGATGTAGGCACTCTATACAGTATTGAAAGAGCTGAAATTAAAATCGATTTATCCAACAGTGATTGGTTAAAGCTTCCTGACACAAAAACACTACTAAAAGACAACTGGCCAGCCTTAATATCAAGCATTGATGCCAATAACACATGGCAAGGTAAAATTTTAAGCATCAACCAACACGTAGACGAAACGACTCGTATGCGTAGCTTATTGGTTAGCTTAGACCACCCTCTCGATCAAACCCCAGCGCTAATTCCAGGGGCTTTTGTTGAAGTATCCATTCAAGGCAAGCGTCTCGACAACCTTTGGCGACTACCTAATACAGCATTAAGCCAAAAGAGCGAAATCTGGTACATAGATCAAAATAGTCGGCTAGCTGCCTTTGAAACCACGCCTCGTTTTGTTGACTCTCAATACGTTTATATTCAAGTACCAACCTCCATGCTAAACAAGCCTTATCAAGTACTTGTTCAACCTTATAATAGCTACTTGAAAGGCATGCTTGTTAAGTCATTAAATACCTCGGCATCGGCTGACAAGAGCGCAAAACAATGAGCCCAATAGATCAACCAAAAGGCATTATTCCATGGTTTGCCAATAATCCAGTTGCTGCGAATTTATTACTAATTCTGGTTATCAGCTTGGGCGTTTTAAACATGGGCTCGTTGAATAAAGAAGCCTTTCCAAGCCTAACCCCAAACCGTGTGGCCATTTCTGTCAGTAACGACAGTGGTTCAGCCAAAGAAAACGAAGAAGGCATTGCCATCCCCTTGGAAGAAGCTTTGCAAGGTGTCTCTGGCATCAAGACGGTGACCACTTCATCCACGGCAAAATCTACCAGCACCACTGTCGAAATGTTGGATGGTTATGACATAGACACCCTACTAGACGATGTCAAAGACAAGGTGGATCAGATTTCTTCTTTTCCTGACGAGGCCGATCCACCAGTCGTATCCAAAGCCACACGCGAAGAACACTCCATTTGGATTCAACTATATGGAGATGCTGATCGACGTACTCTACAAAAACTAGCGGATGAACTAGAAGCCGATTTATTGTCAAACGAAAACGTCAGTGCTACCTCTATTTCTGGTTGGATAGATCCAACCATCATGATCGACATTGATAAAAATAAACTAGAATCCTACGGACTCACCTTGTCCGATATTGCCACAGCAATCAACGCAGAGTCCTCTCCAGCTCAAGTGGCGACACTGCGAGACGAAAATATTTACTTAACCATCAGCGCGTCTGAACAAGCCTATATAAAGAGCGAATTTGCCCGTATTCCTGTCCTCTCCAATCAGTCTGGAGGGAAAATATTACTAGGAGATATAGCAAACATACGCGACACATTTGACGAAGATGACTATGTTTTATCACGTTTTAATCGCCAAAACAGCTTAGGTATTCAAGTCCTAACCACAGGCACCAGCGATATATCAAACTCCGTGATCGGAGCAAAAGCCGTCATTCAAGATTGGGAAGAAAGCGGACGTTTACCAGCCAATGTAAAACTCGGCACTTGGTATGATCGCAGTGAATCAATTAATCAGCGCCTAGAATTGATGGTAGAAAACGCCATTACAGGTGTGTTGCTGGTCTTTATATTACTCGCCATATTTCTAAACGTCACCGTGGCGTTTTGGGTTGCCATGGGATTACCCTTTATCTTCTTCGGTACTTTATTTTTCATGGGAACGGAAAGCATTGGCCTAACGTTAAACATGTTTACCACCTTTGGCTTTATCATGGCCTTAGGGATTGTGGTTGATGACGCCGTTGTCGTTGGGGAAAGTGTCTATACCGTCAGGTCTAAAGAAGGCGACACCATAGGCAACACGATTAAAGGCACCATGTTAGTTGCCATTCCGACGCTATTTGGTGTCTTTACCACTGTCGCAGCATTTTGGGCGCTGTCTAATATCGAAGGTCGTTTGGGGCAACTGTATTCTCAATTCGCTACTGTTGTGGCTATTTGTTTAGTTTTATCAGTCATCGAATCCAAAATTATCTTGCCCGCTCACCTTGCCCACATAAATACGCAAAAATCGACTCGCACCAACCCTATATCTAAAGCATGGGCCATGGTTCAACAAGGAGCAGATTTTGGTTTGCAGTGGTTCAGCGAGCGCATTTATCGTCCAATGATAGATTTAGCGCTCAACTACCGATACGCGGTTTGCTTGCTGTTCATTGCTATCTTTATTTTGGTTATTTCCATGCCATTCACTGGCGCTATTCGCATGAGTTTTTTCCCTCAAATTCCGGGAGATACAGTGCGTGGCACACTCACCATGTACAACGATGTGAGCTATGGACAAACCAACAAGGTTTTATTCGAACTTGAACGAAATGCCTATCAAGCAGACATCGCTTTGCGCACTAATAGCGATGAGCGCCGACGCCCATCAGCTAACGGCATGGAGCAATCAGACAAAAAACCAAAAGACTCGGCAAAACCTAAAGAAGCTCCTAAACCGAAAGGCGATGTCGCCATTAAAAACATTCAAGTTACGGCAAGTGATGACCAATCTGGCAATATACGCATAGAGCTAGACGAGAATAGACCCTATACCTCGGCGCAATTTGCTAGCAAATGGCAGCAACTTTCAGGTATGCCAGAAGGAGTAAAAAACCTACGAATTCGCAGTGCCCGTGAAACGGTTGACGCGTTAAGAGTTGAGCTGCGAGGTAATGACACAAGTGTTCTTGACGGTGCAATGGAAGAACTATTAAAGCAATTAGCCACACTTCCTGCGGTCACGGGAATAGAGCAAAATAATGAGCCAACTGAATCTCGCCTGACCCTAAAACTTACAGATCAAGGCCGATTATTAGGATTGTCCACTAGCAATTTAGCCACTCAAGTCGCCCGTAATTTTGATGGCCAAGTGGTACAAAAATATCAGCGAGACAATTCCGAAGTCGAAGTTCGTTTGGGTTATCCGAGCGAGCAAAAAGAATCACCTGCCGCTGTGATGAATACCAAAATAGTCTTAGACGACAATACTCGCGTACCGCTTTCAACGGTTGCCACACTGTCTCAAGAAGACGCAGAGACTCGTATTATTCGCATTGATGGCAAACGCTCTTTGTATCTGTCTGCAGAAGTTGATAAAGACGCCATGTCATCAACAGAAGTCGTCGAATATTTACAAAAAGCCGTCGTACCACAGATGAAGCGTCAGTTTGCCGGAGTTTCGATCTATTTTTCTGGGGAAGCAGAGCAAAGAGAAAAAACTCAGTCATCTATGTCGGAGATGTTCCTCATCGCTCTCTTGATCATTTATGGACTTTTGGCGATACCGCTAAAATCTTACTCGCAGCCACTTATCATCATGATGGCGATTCCATTCGGCATCATTGGTGCATTGCTTGGTCATTGGATGAATAACTTGGCGCTAGGGATTTTTTCTCTGAACGGCATACTTGCGCTCAGCGGTGTTGTGGTAAATGACAGTCTGTTGCTCGTGTCTCGCTTCAACGACCTTCGTCATGAAACCAGCCATGTCAAAAAAGCCATCAGCCTAGCGTGTCGCAGCCGCCTACGCGCCGTATTACTAACATCTTTCACCACCTTTGCTGGCTTAATTCCGATTCTTTGGGAAACCTCAAGACAAGCACAAATGCTCATTCCGGCGGCTGTATCTCTCGCCTACGGCATCATGTTTGCCACAGTGATTACACTGATTTTGATTCCAGTTTTACTAATGATAAAAGAAGACATTCATCTATTAATGGATAGATTAAAAAATAAAACATCAGAAGTATTAGAGCCGATTAACGAAGGCCAAGAAGAATAAGATAAAGACAAAAAACCCCTACTTTGACCACTTAATCGGCTCAAATGTTTTTTGTTCGCGCCGTAAAAACGCCCAATCAATTAGTGCTTCCATAGATGGCCCTAGAGCAAGTCCCATTTCAGTCAAATGATATTCAACTTTGGGCGGGACTTGTGGGTAAACCGTTCGTTCGATAATGCCATCTTTCTCAAGTTGCTTAAGTTGTTGGATAAGCATCTTTTGATTGATACCTTCAATATTGTGCTCAAGCTCCGAAAACCTTAAAGGTCCTTTCGCTGAAAATAGCTGACATAAAATGACGATTTTCCATTTTCCTTCCAAGACTCGCAGAGTCTCACTGGTTGCGTTCGCCCAAATCATTCGTTGTTCAGGATCCTGACAACTCCAATCTCTCTCTTCCATCTAACTTACCTTTTAGTATGTAACATACTTTTTTGTGTGTTCTTGCAGTATTTACAGTATGTGAGTATTTTACTCCAAACTAAATCATTTAGGTAATATGCAATGAAAATTGGAATTATAGGTACTGGCAGTATTGGTGGAACTTTAGCAAAAATATGTGTTGAAATTGGACACGATGTGAATGTTTCTAATTCCCGAGGAGTTGAAGGTGTTCAGTCATTTGCTGATGAAATTGGGGCAATCGCTGTCGATATATATGGAGCGGTACATAATGCGGACCTGATTATATTATCAGTGCCGCTCCCCGCTATTTCCACTCTTCCTAAAAATCTTTTTGAGAAGGTTCCGCAGAATGTAAGTATTATCGATACGAGTAATTATTACCCAGGCTTACGCGATCCCCGCATCCCAGAAATCGATAGTGGTCAAGTTGAAAGTCTATGGGTTTCGGGAAAACTAGGACGCCCGATCATCAAAGCATTTAATAACATTCTAGCTTATTCACTCGCCCATCTCGGCCGTGCTGAAGGAGCCTTGGATAGATTAGGGGTTGCAGTCGCTGGCGACGACGTTTCATCTAAAAAATTAGTAATGGGGCTTGTCAACGAAGTTGGATTTGAACCTGTAGATGCGGGTTCATTGGCAGAATCATGGCGTCAACAACCTTCTACCCCTGCTTACTGTTGTGATTGGAATGCAGCTGAGATGAAAGAAGCTCTGTTAATTGCTAGGAAAGATGAAGCTCCTCTGAAACGGGATACGTTACCCGAGCACTTTGGCAAATTAGGAAGTAACCCTAGTCACTCGGAAGTGATTGAACTTAATCGTTCACTAAACTCTGTTGATTAAGTCAGAAAAATTGCAGTCTCTTACTTTACTTTACTTTGCTATCTAAGCAATATAACCCAAACTGAGAACCGTGATATTGATAAAGACAAGAGCCCCTATTTTGATTAAGTTGGGGTTCTTTATGTTAATTTCTTTCGTTAATGGAATATTACCTTAAGCTACCTCCTCCCACTCAGGAAATGGATCGGGCAATGTGGCCCATACCGCTTTTCCTGCGAGCAATTCTTGGTCGCTTAACAAACAAGCATCCAGCGCGCCTATCACAGCCTCTTTTTTCAGATTTTGACCGATAAATACCAACTCTTGACGCATGTCGCCGAAAGGCTCTACCCATTGCTCTGCTATCGACTCAAGATATTCTGGATCTTGTGGCCATTTATCCTTGGGTACCGCTTTCCAAAACATACCTGCAAAACCATGATGCGCAATGCCACCAGCCTGACTCCACTGACCAGCAAATTCAGGACGAGTCGCTAACCAAAAAAAACCTTTCGAGCGTAGTAATTTCCCATACACTTCGATGTTATGAAGAAAGTCAAAAAAACGTTGAGGATGAAAAGGTCGTCTCGCCAAATAGGAAAAACTACCAATGCCATATTCTTCTGTTTCAGGCACATGCTCGCCACGCATTTCTTTTAGCCATCCTGCGGCTTGTTGTGCTTTTTCAAAGCTAAACTTACCGGTTCCCAAAAGACGTTTAGGCTCTATTCTACCTTGATGTATTGGGATAATTTCCGCTTCAGTATTAAAGCTACGAAGAATGGATTCTAATTGTCGTAATTCCGCTTCGCTCACCAAATCGGTTTTACTAATCAAGATGATGTCAGCAAACTCAACTTGATCAATCAATAAATCCGCCACGCTACGCTCGTCTTCCTCACCAAGAGATTCGCCTGTTTCCTGCAAGGATATTGCCGCGTCATAATCCTTCATAAAATTCACCGCATCCACGACAGTGACCATGGTATCAAGACGAGCGATATCCGATAAACTCACACCATCTTCATCTGCAAAAGTGAAGGTTTCTGCCACTGGTAAAGGCTCAGAAATACCAGTTGATTCAATCACTAAATAATCAAAACAATTGTCTTCGGCAAGCTTTCGAACCTCAATCAATAAATCTTCTCGCAAAGTACAGCAGATGCAGCCATTGCTCATTTCTACTAATTTTTCTTCACAGCGATTTAACGACACTTCTTGCTTAATCGTCGCTGCATCAATATTAATTTCACTCATATCGTTTACAATCACCGCGACTTTTAGACCATCACGATTATTCAATATATGACTTAAAACCGTCGTTTTACCTGCCCCTAAAAAGCCAGATAAAACCGTAACGGGCAATTTGCCTTGCATACTTTTCATAACTCTCTCCTACAAGATTTTAATGTTATGATATAACATTTCACAAGATCGAGATAGACACCATTTCAATAAGATCTGCCAGAAGCAAAAAAATCTTTAAAAAAAACAACAAAAAGCCCTCTAAAATGAAGTGACCCCCAATAGTTGGACAACCAATATTGGGGGTTCTTTTTTTATGTCAAAGTACAGTCGCACTTTTAAAATTGCATTAGCTCAACAATGTCTTGATGGTGTTTCATCACCAAGGGTTCTTGGAAAACAGCTATCCATTCCATATAGTCAGATTCGCTATTGGAGCAAGGTCTATAGCTTCAATGGTGAAGAATCGTTTCTACCGCCAAAATTTCCTCGTACCGCTAAAAATAAGGCTGATATCCTTAAAAGAATGTGGTCAGAAAATTGGTCATTAACTTACACAAGTGCCT
>NZ_CP025532.1:1431267-1511270 GCF_018336955.1 Marinomonas sp. A3A | reverse complement strand
GCAAAGCAAAAGCAAACGCGAGTTATCTTGAAAAAGCATGGACTACAGCAAAGTATGTCGCGAAAAGGGAATTGTTTGGACAATGCTGTCGCTGAGAACTTTTTTGCCTTACTAAAAACGGAAATGTTCCATGGCGAAACCTTCGAGGATGCAGATGATCTGATCCAAGAACTTGAAGAGTATATTGATTACTACAATACGAAACGGATAAAAATGGGGTTAAATGGCCTGACTCCGGTAGAGTACCGAAATCAGGCATTGTTAGCCGGTTAATAAAGTGTCCAACTTTATGGGGTCACTTCAAAAAGAGGGCTTTATATGAAAACTAGATAGGACAGCGTTTGAATTAATGCTGATTTTGTCTACTTTGCATCAGCATTATTTGATAGTAAGTCTGGATTGATTACCAAGTTTCTCACGCCATGAGCGTGATCTTCTTCGTAGACATTGTCACTATCACACCAATCTCCCACAGATTGAATATCGACCTTAGCGACTTTAGGTCGAACATTCCACGTTACTTGATAAGGCGATGCTTTTTCATTGTAGTTAGGGCCAGTCGTTGAACCAGCATAAGTCACTGGATTACCCGTATTACTAGGAATGTTGGCTACTTGAAAAAAACCATTGCGAACATCGCTAGCGGTTAAATCATCAAAGTTAAGAGCTTTATCATCATTTACCATAACATAAACCTGCGCCTCCACTCGTAGCTGAGGCGTCGGCTCACCTTCGACAACACAAGCCCCTAAAGTTGGGCCAGGTTCTACCTGAGCCGTGGAATACACATAATGCACTTCTATCGTATCTCCAGGGAAAAGCTCGCTATGTTTGCCCTTACAAATAGCACCATTTTTCACAGGCTTGAGCTCGCTCTGAGTAAGCTGACCCGAATAGACATAACCAGTTTGAAAACCTTGTCCGTCACCATTACCGGCATATTGAGTAAACTCACCGCCTTTATGTTCCGCATTTTTGTGAAAATGTATATTGCACAGGTTCATGCTGCTAGAAACTGGCGCTTGCTCAAATGTTTGAAGATTACGGCCAAACATCACATCGATATCTCGCGGGGATTGCGGCCCAACACTTTGATCCTTTGTACTTTCCTGTAACGCTTGACGCTGCTTAAGAATAACCTCATCTGACACTGCTGCCTGATTCGCAGCTATCGCTAACCCTGAAAATGCTAACCCTGAAAATAGAGTAAAACCCACACCACGAACAACTTTAATCGTCATCATTAACAGCTCCAAAATGAATTTACGTGCTAGGAAAACCCCTAGTGAATACTTAACACTGCAAATAGGACTGTTTGTTCTAAAAAAAATTCCAAAAGATCACTCCCCCAAAAGGTTAATACCTCATTTTTTACTTTTTCTTTAAACAGAATCATCATTTTATAAATTTTTTTCTGCTACGTAGAAAAACCAAATTCCCAAATTAAACAAGGATAAGGAATCTGATTGCAGCAAGCTAAGAAAAACACGACAATAAGAAATTAAAATCTAATAACTAAACAATAAAGAGAACAAAATGAACTTAGACGAGATAGATTTGCAACTACTTGCCTTAATTCAAAGTGATGATAGTATTTCCACAGAGTCTATGGCGCAGCAAGTTGGCTTATCAAAAACCCCCTGCTGGCGACGGGTTCAAAAGCTAGAAAACGCTGGATATATCAAGCGTCGTGTCGCGCTTTTAGATGCTGACAAACTTGGTCTTGGCGTCTCAGTTTTTGTTCAAGTGAAAACCAACCAGCATGATGCAAATTGGGCAGAAGAATTTGCCCGCGTCGTGGCTGAATTTCCTGAAGTGGTGGAGTTTTACCGCATGGCAGGGGAATACGATTACTTATTACGCGTGCTGGTCAAAGACATCCCAGCGTATGACAAATTTTATAAACGATTAATTAGTGCCACCGCATTAACCGATGTCACCTCAAACTTCGCCATGGAGCAAATCAAGTGGACAACTCAGTTGCCCTTGCCCAGTGTGAACCAATGAGTGATAACAGGTTTATTAATGCGGCAAGCCAAATAAGGAAAGAGTTATGTCCATTGCTGCCGCAGAAAGCACTTTGAATCAAAGAACACGAGAGCAAAGTACCACAAACCAATCAAATCAAGAGGCTTTGTTTGCCCGCATTCGCGACGGTATCATCGGCAAAAACACACAAATAAATACGCCATTTGGTATAAGAACACTAACCTATGCCGACTATACAGCTTCTGGTCGCAGTTTAGACTTTATCGAAGATGCTATTCGTCACAACGTCCTACCACTTTATGCAAATACGCATACTGAAGCCAATGCTACAGGTCAACAAACTACCGCTTTTCGTGAACAAGCTCGCCAACAAATTCGTGAAGCCGTCAACGCATCAGCTGAAGACTTAGTCATATTTTGTGGCAGTGGCGCCACCAGCGCGATTAATACCTTAATTAGCCAATTAGGCTTACGCCAACTTAATACCGAAGAAAAAGCCCAAACGACGGTCTTCATTGGACCTTATGAGCATCACTCCAACGAATTACCTTGGCGAGAGCTGGGCATTGAGGTAATAAGAATTCCAGAATCTAAAGACGGTGGCGTTTGTTTAATCACCTTAGAAGAGCAATTACAGGCAAAACAAAATAAACGTCTCATCGGCAGTTTCAGCGCGGCATCCAACGTCACAGGGATTTTATGCAATCAAGACGCAATCACGACCTTGCTGCATCGCTATAATGCCCTCGCTTTTTGGGATTTTGCCGCGGCCGCGCCTTATGTGGCGTTAAATATGAACCCAAGCAAAGACCAAGCACTTGCCAAAGATGCGATCTTTTTCTCTACCCATAAATTTATCGGCGGCCCGGGTACTTCAGGTATTTTGGTCGTCAAAAAAGCCATTATCAGCAACCAAAAACCGAGCCTTATTGGCGGTGGTACGGTGTCGTTTGTCACGCCAGAGAATCATACCTTTTTACCCATTGGCGAACGCCGAGAAGAAGGCGGCACACCAGGGATTTTAGAATCCATTCGTGCTGGTTTGGTGTTTCAACTAAAGCAAGCCGTTGGCGACAGTACGATCGAAGCTCGTGAACACGAACTCGTACAGTTAATCGACAAACATTGGCAAAACCACCCAAGCATTGAACGCTTAGGTCATGCTGGCGCAGCACGTTTGTCGATTACTGCTTTTCGAATTAAAACCGATTTTGGCTACTTACATTACGGTTTTGTCACCGCAGTGTTGAATGATATGTTCGGCATCCAAGTCCGAGGTGGATGTTCATGTGCTGGGCCTTATGGCCATCAGCTTTTAGGCATAGACAAAACTGAATCCGAACGTATTCAAGAAGCACTGAGAAAAGGCGAGAAACTGGTAAAACCGGGTTGGGTTCGATTCAATTTGAATTATTTCTTAGACGATGCAGAAGCGGTATTTATTCTAGATGCTATCGATTTTATTGCGAAACACGGCACGACCCTATTACCTTATTACGCTTATGACCAAGGCACTGATTTATGGCGTTTTCAAGGAGAATCGGCCACAGCTAAGTCGCTTAATGAGCTATTGTTGTTGCATACAAAAGCGCAGCAGCTCGAAGCGGAACCAAAGCCAAGTCAAATGGACAATAGAAACACTTATCTAACGCAGGCTGAAGAGATTGTAAAAGACTGCCTAGCAGGTAAATACACACCACAATCACAGCCATTTAATAAAGAATTCAACGACATTAAACGCTTTGTATTAGCTGAGGATTTTGTCTAACTAGTACGGTCTAGACATAGATATAAAAAGATCCAGATAAAGGACTATTTAGAATTTTCCTATTTAGTGCTTTTCTGGATCAAATTAAATTGCATGCCTGTTCTTAATATTCCAGTACTTAAAACATTGGCTCTTAAACCACCACGGTGCAGCCAAGCTCTAACCACTTGCGGTGATGATATTGAATCGTTGGCAAGAGATTTGCCTAACGAGCCACAAGGCTCACACAATTCGACTCCATAAAAGCGTACATCGCCAATAGAGAACTCTTGCCCAACCAATTGGTTAAGTCGTACTCCTTGGGTCACTATGTTACGTCGGGTCGCTGAAAGACCAATGCTTTGCCCAAAGTTTGCATTAAAAGCGGCGATTTCTTCACTTTCAACAAAGGTAATATTTGGACCATCAGAGCCTTTTTTCCCGTAATATCTATCGCCTACGATGCCTTTACCCGCATCCACTTTGACAGCGTCAATGCCGATCTGAGATTGCTTGGACTTTTTCGACACAAAAATTGCTTGAATCACCCTTTGTCTCCTAAGACAAGTCTGTCATTGGTCGATTATGACATACGCACTTATTAAAAACCTTCACCAATAGATCCGTTCTTCTTTACTAGGGTTGATATGGTACAGATTTAATTTAACCACTCCAATCCTTCATAAGGTTTAGCTTTTAAAGACTCAAGACGTGTAGCAAGGGAACCTGAATGCAATTCTAACTTATGGCCATCAGGGTCTTCAATGTATAAAGAATCCCCTTCACTGCTGTTTACTTGCCATTGCTTCACTGCTTGAAAAGCAGTTTTTTGCTGAATACAACACATAACCGCCGAATCAAAAGTAAAGGCAAAATGCGTATAATCCTGACTGGGGGTTGCTTCACCTAGTGACAAACAGAGCCAACAATTCCCGTATGACAAGTAGGCGCCTGTATTCCAACGCACCTCGCCTTTAAACTCTAGCAAGTCACAATAAAACCCAAGTGAAATGTCGAGATTCGCCACACTCAAGGTCAGATGATTAAAACCTTCGTGCTGTTGAATGGAGGATGGTTGAAAAGCTAAAGAGTCATCAAGTGATGCCACCATGGCGAAAATCTTAGTGGCTTTTTCAAAGTGATTCAGTTGATGTTCTTCAATCCACCAGCGGGCAACAGCCATCAAGGTAACTGGATCATGGTTTTTATTGGCAAAAAAAGCATAAAATGACACTTGAACGCCGTCGCCTTTTTGTTTTATTTTTTCAGCACAAACTGAAAGAATCTTTTGCTTAATCCTAGTATTCACTTCTCTTACTCTTTTTTAGAAGACTATCTTGCGAGAATCCCGCACAAGCACATATCGATTAATAATTACGCTATGCGACTAAAGTCTGACTTCTTATTAGACAACTGCCTGCTAAATTAACAAGGCGTATAACAATAATTATAAGGAGATCTACCATGTCAGATCATAGCATTAATGCAGAAAAATACTGGCAAGCAAACCTAAGGCTGATACTAGGCAGCTTGGTGGTTTGGGCGCTAGCCTCTTATGGCTGCGCTATCCTACTTCGTCCCATGCTCTCAGGCATTATGATTGGAGGCGCTGATTTAGGCTTCTGGTTCGCTCAGCAAGGTTCCATCCTCGTATTCATCGTCTTGACCTTCTTCTACGCTTGGAGAATGAACAAGCTTGATGAAGAATTTGGCCTTCAGGAGTAAGTCGCATGGATCAGTTTACTATCAATTTACTTTTCGTCGGCGGTTCCTTTGCGCTTTACTTCGGTATTGCATTCTGGGCTCGCGCTGGTTCAACAAAAGAATTCTATGTAGCTGGCGGTGGCGTACATCCCGTTTTAAACGGTATGGCAACGGCAGCAGACTGGATGTCTGCAGCGTCTTTCATCTCCATGGCGGGTTTGATCGCAGCAGGCGGTTATGCTAACTCAACCTACTTAATGGGTTGGACTGGTGGTTACGTCTTGCTTGCAATGCTTCTAGCACCTTACTTACGTAAGTTCGGTAAATTTACCGTGCCAGACTTCATCGGTGATCGCTTCTACAGTAGTACTGCTCGTCTAGTCGCGGTGGCTTGTTTGATCATCGCGTCAGTTACTTATGTAATCGGTCAAATGACTGGTGCAGGCGTAGCCTTCTCTCGCTTCTTGGAAGTAGATAACAACACAGGTCTTTTGATCGCTGCGGTTGTTGTATTCTTCTACGCGGTATTGGGCGGTATGAAAGGCATCACTTATACGCAGGTTGCGCAATATGTGGTTCTAATCATCGCTTATACCATTCCTGCAGTTTTCATTTCATTACAGCTAACGGATACCTTTATTCCTGCTATTGGTCTTTTCTCTAACCACACTGAATCTGGCATACCGTTGCTACAAAAATTAGATGAAGTGGTACGAGAACTTGGCTTTAGAGACTACACAGCCGATGTTGATAACAAATTAAATATGGTTCTGTTTACATTGTCTCTGATGATAGGTACAGCAGGTTTACCACACGTTATCATTCGCTTCTTCACTGTTCCTAAAGTAGCTGATGCTCGTTGGTCAGCTGGTTGGGCGTTAGTATTCATTGCTTTGCTATACCTAACAGCACCTGCTGTTGCGTCTATGGCTCGTTTGAATCTATTAACCACCATTTATCCTTCTGGCCCAACGGCTGCACCTATTGAGTACGCTGAGCGTCCTGATTGGGTTCAAACTTGGGAAACTACCGGCCTTATCAAGTTCGACGATAAAAATGGCGATGGTCGAGTACAGTTCTATAACGATGTTCCAGCTTTCAAAGACGAAGCAACTGCACGTGGTTGGGCTGGTAATGAATTAACGGTTAACGGTGACATACTTGTATTGGCAAACCCTGAAATTGCTAACTTACCTGGTTGGGTTGTTGGTCTGATTGCTGCGGGTGGCTTGGCCGCTGCACTTTCAACGGCTGCTGGTCTGCTATTAGCAATCTCGTCTGCGATAAGTCATGACTTAATAAAGGGATCAATAAACCCCAATATTAGTGACAAAGGAGAACTCAGGGTGGCAAGGGTATCCATGTTCGTCGCCATTGCATTGGCAACTTACTTAGGTATGAATCCACCCGGATTCGCAGCACAGGTAGTCGCATTAGCATTTGGGATCGCTGCGGCCTCTATCTTCCCTGCTCTAATGATGGGTATCTTCTCTAAACGTGTGAATAGCACTGGTGCTGTCGCTGGTATGCTAGCGGGTCTGATTTCAACCTTGGTTTATATCTTCTTATTCCTTGGCTGGTTCTTCATTCCAGGTACAGCGTCGTTCGCCAACACACCTGATAACTGGTGGTTCGGTATCTCACCATTGTCATTCGGTGCCATTGGTGCGGTGATTAACTTTGTGGTCGCGTTTACTGTCTCTTCGATGACAGCACCACCACCAAAAGAAATCCAAGACCTTGTTGAAAGCGTTCGTTATCCTCAAGGTGCTGGCGGTGCCGTTGACCACTAAGGTTTAACAAAGCACTTCCTATCAATTGGGCCTCACTTCTTTGTGAGGCCCAATTTCCCTATAATAAGAATCAACACAATATCAAAAAAGAGAACGCTTATGTTTTGGGAACTCATTGCTACCGTTTTTGCCGGTATTGGCGGCGCAGGTATTGCCCTGTTGTTAAGAAAGATAACCAAACAAACGGCGCCGAAATGGCTGGTTCCTGTGTTTGCGGGTGTTGCCATGCTTGGTTTTCAAATCCAAGGTGAATACGACTGGTACGATCACCAAACTAGCTTGTTACCAGAAGGCGTTGTCGTTGTAAAAACAGTCCAAGAAGAAGCCCCATGGCGTCCTTGGAGCTACGTATTCCCACAAACACTTCGCTTTATTGCTGCCGACGTAGAGAATTCTGCAAAAAATAAAATTGACCCGAACCTTGTTCTAGTCGACTTGTACTTTTTTGAACGTCGCCACATGGCGAAACGTGTTCCACAAATAGTCGATTGCGTACAAGGCGCCAGAACAGATTTCACTCAATCTTTCACAGCTTCCCCAGATTCAAAACAGCCATCAACTTCAACCTGGTACCCACTTGAAAGCGATGATTTATTACTAAAAGCGGTTTGCGGCAATCAAGTTTAAGAGCGATCAAGCTTAGAAAACTCTTGTTAACTCGAGTTTTCCTCATTGGCATAAAGCACCATAATTCCTCATAATATCGGCTTATCCAATTGCGAAAGTCGATATTATGAACATCACTCCAGAAGAACGTGACGCGGTTTACAAGACCATATTTTCTCGCCGAGATGTGCGACGAGAGTTCAAGCCCGATCCTATTCCAAATGATGTTTTAGAACGCGTATTACTGGCTGCTCACCATGCGCCAAGCGTTGGCTTTATGCAGCCTTGGGACTTCATTCTTGTCACCAAAGCAGAATCCAAGACTCAAGTTAAACAAGGTTTTTTGCAAGCTCACGCCGAAGCAACCGAACTGTTTGAAGGCAAGCGCAAAGAGCAATATAAAAGTTTCAAACTAGAAGGCATTGAAGAAGCGCCATTGGGGATTTGCGTTACCTGTGACCGTAGCCGAACAGGCTCTGTGGTATTGGGACGAACGGCGAAGCCAGAAATGGATTTATTCAGTTCGGTATGCGCGGTACAAAATCTATGGCTAGCCGCGAGAGCGGAAAATCTTGGCGTAGGTTGGGTAAGTATTGTTCATGACAAGGTGATACGCGATACGCTCAATATTCCAGAATCCATCGATATCATTGCCTATTTGTGCGTGGGTTATGTAGACACATTTCATGACACACCAGACCTAGAAAGAGCTGGCTGGTTACCAAGACGAGATGCTAGTTCTGCAATCCATTATGATTCCTGGCCGGAGCCAACTAAAGAATAATTCACTCTAAAAAACCAGCGAGAGCAGAGACTAAACCTGCCCTCGCACTCGCTCTATGAGAGCGCTTTATCTAAAGCCTCGATCAACTGATCCATTTCTTCGCCATTCGTATAGTGAACAAATGACAAGCGAACCACGCCCGTACTTGTGTCCACATTCATGGCTTCTAGCAAACGCACGGCATAGAAGTGCCCTGCTCCACAAATAATGCCTTGATCTACTAACTTCTGCGCTAACTCCTGAGGCGTTTGTCCTTTAGGAATAATAGACACAGTCGCTGCTCTCTTCGCGGGATCAGCCGTTCCAAGCAGGGTTAGTTTCGGATGTTGATCAACAAAGTTTAGCAACTTAGGTAATAAAGCTTGCTCGGCATCATGGAATAAATTTCGCACGCGCTGAGCTTTTTCTATCGCAGAGTCCGTCGCTTCGAAGTGATGATCGTGCAAAGTATCAAAGTAATCCAACACCCCACGGCTTGCCGCCACTTGAGCATGATCAGGACCTGCTGGTACAAACCATTTTTGACGATAAGCTTTGTTAAAATAATGCGCCTGATTACCCAATTTATCGGCCATGGCATCACGAATGACCATCACTCCAAGATGCGTTCCGTAGGCTTTATAAAGAGAAAATAGATAAATGTCAGCGCCTAGCACATCAATATCTGGTAAGCCATGACCCGCGAAGGATACGCCATCCACCACCGTTGCCACACCTGCCGTTTTTGCTCGAGCACAAATCTCTGCTACAGGATTGATTTCAGCGACGATATTCGAACAATGGGTAAAGGCTAAAAGCTTGGTTCGTTCAGTAAAAAGGGCCTCTAAGTCATTTATATCTAACGACCCAGTCTGTGCATCCACTTGCCATTCTTTAATCACAATGCCACGTGTTTCTAATGCACGCCAAACACCAATATTTGCTTCATGATCTTGATTGGTCACAATGATTTCGTCACCCGCTTTTAAAATCTTGCCAAAAGCTTGTGCTAACACGTAAGTATTTTGAGACGTAGAAGGTCCAAGATGCACTTCGCTGACCTTCACATTCAAATAAGAGGCTAAACGCTCGTGTGCTAAATCCATCTGAGCACCCGCTTTTTGTGCCGCAGGATGAAGATGATAAGGCTGGAGCTTGGTTTCTCGATAATATTGATCCAGATGATCAATCACCGCCTGACAAGCATAAGAGCCACCCGCATTATCAAAAAACGCCTGACCCGCCAAAGACAGCTCTTTAAAAGCAGGAAATTGAGAGCGAACAAACGCCAAATCTAATGACACAGCCATAACCTTATCTCCTAAGCGAAAGTAATCCAAAGTATAAAGAATAAGGCACACAAGTTGTTTGCTATTTAAAAGAAGAATTCATAACCTAATACAAGATTTTTGTTTAAATTGAGACTTTTATGAAAGAAATCACCTTAGACCGTACCGACTACAAAATAATCCAAGCATTAGAAAAAGATGGCCGCCTTAGCAATACACAATTAGCCGAGAGTATTAATCTATCGCAATCGCAGTGTTTAAGGCGCTTACGCCAGTTAGAAGAAATGGACATTATTAGTGGTTATAGAGCACAGGTTAACTACCAAAAGCTCGGTTATAGCGTCATGGCTTGGACTTTAGTCACAGTCAGTAAAGACGCTCCCAATGCACGAGATAATGTGATGAATTTTCTACAACAACAAAGTGCTGCCATTAACGTTCATGGTGTCACAGGAGACGTAGATTTGATGGTAGAAATTTGTGCCAAAGACATGACACAATTCACGGACTTAGTCGTCAAACAACTTTATGCCCATGCCGATGTCGTGAGCACAAAATCCTACATACGTTTAGACACAGCAAAACAAGACGGTAGCCCTCTTGATAAGGTATAAAAATCTCATCTAGAATCATTCGCTGTCCGATTGATTAGTTTTTTTCAGGTATCGATGTATTTTTTATCGTTTGTCTTATTTACCCATAGTTTCTACTATACAAGCATCAAAACGAAATAAGTTTTGATGCTTTCTGAAACAACCATAAACGAGGAATACATCATGAAAAACACTCAAACTGTTGCCGAATTACTAAAAAACGTAAACACTTCTTATCTAACTGATGCTGAAAAATACGAAGCTATCGCTCGCGCAGAACGTGCTGAATACATCGTTGCTGGTATTTCTTCTGCTGTTCAATCTGTTAAAAAAGCAGTGCTAAAATTGAAAACAGCGTTTGTATCATCTTCTGCTCAACACGCTTAATCAATACATTTTAACAGTTAAGTACACTAGAAAGTTATTGGGTAAGCATCTGTTCACAAAACAGATATTTTGGCTTACTCCAACAGGCTTGTAAGGAAATGGCGCTAGAATAAAAACATTAAGCGCTTCCTGTTCCTACCTCATCTATCTAATCTTCTTCCAGCAATTCTACTTCAACCTTAATTATTTTTTATTCACAGCTTTATTTTGTTTTTCGCAAGAACGTTCTATTGTTTTTTGCCAATCCTGTTTTAGCCCTAGTAAAAACAACAGCTCAACAAAAACAAATAAAGGCCCTATAATTAACCCCGTTACATCGTCTAAAAAAGCTGGTTTTTTGCCTTCAAAGTAATGCCCTACGAATTGAAATATCCAACCGACGATAAATAAAGCAATCCCAGTGATTAACCATACGAATGTACTTTGAAGTGCAAAAAATTCAGCAATCCATATAGTCAACGCAAGCAGAATCGTCATCACAACACCAACCATTTTGTCTAAGCGAATATAAAAAACACTACTGGCAAGGGCAATAATAAGAGCTGGTGTGAACTCTATGTCAAGCAAGGTGAAATTTGGACGGGACAACAAAACAGCAATCCCGACAACTATCATAGGAATACCAACAAAATGCGTTGCTACATTGCGGCGATCTTGGTGATAAAAGGCATATTGGGACAAATGTTCTAGCATGGTTTTCATTCTACTGACCTCGATTTTTATTATTTTATTGATATCAGTAAAACGCATTTCTAAAAAAGGTTAAAGTATTTTATTGATATATCTCTATACCAGCTATGGTACTTTACCAATCCGCAACTTTAACGACTAACCTGAAATTAGCTCCTCAATTAAGTCAACCCATTCGTCGAGCTTAGCATCAAGCCTTAGCTTTTGTTCTTGGGTAAAAGTCAGATTTAGCTCCGCCAACATTTTGGCATATAGGCGAGTGTTGTACGCCAAAGTCGCTTCGTATTCAGACGTTTTGTAATGGTCTGGATCGCCAATAAGAGAAACGAGCTGCTGCTTAAACTCGGGGGCATTTCGATTAGCAAAAATATCCTTTGCTGCATTCTGAAGAGTACGTTGATATGCAGTTCGCTCACTAAATGTTGGAATAAATTGATGTGCATACTTTTTGATAATATCGGTTTGTAGCTGAGATAACTTACCCATATTATCTTCAACTGGCTCTGATAAACGCTCCTCTCTACGCTTTAATCTTTCCGCCACAGTTTGCTTTTCAAACTTTATCAGGCTTTCTTGTCTTTTTTTATCCAAAGCCGATAGTGCTCCCTCGATTTGTTCCAGAGATAATTGTTGAGCAACCTCTGCCAACTCAGGAGCAATTTTTGTACGAAAACGATTAAGGTGCTCTTGCGCTTCATCAAACTCTCTTAGCCACTGGTCCTGATTGAGAGGACCTGAGTCTAATTTTATTTTCAGATTTTTGAGCTGATCCTGATATTTTTGAAGCTCTATAGAACGATGCCAGTCTTGCCATAAAGCAACCCGCTCATCTAGCATATCTTTTTGACTTGGCGATAAGTCTACATAATCGTCGACATACCAATACATCAACCAATCAATATTGTTATACGCAAAAGATGACGAACAGGCACTCAAGAGAAAGCTAAACAGTAAAACCAGTGGAAATTTACCCTCCTTCATTTTCACTACCTCAACCTAGTCAGCTTTATTATAAATATTACAAGTAACAGACTATCTGGCGATAGTTATATCTTTCATATTCATAACGTGACTTCCTAGATATAATACCGCCGAACAAGATTGAATAGAGAAAAGACATGCTAACTTGGCACTGCCAGACATTTAACGAACTATCCAATAACAATTTATATAACTTATTAAAGCTGCGCTCTGATGTGTTTGTAGTAGAACAAAACTGTATTTTTCCTGATTTGGATAATTTAGATACGTTACCAGACACTAGACATTTGTTTGCTTTGCAAGATAATAAATTGGTTGCTTATGCGAGACTTTTAGCAAAAGGCGATTCTTACCTAGGTTACACAAGCATAGGACGAGTCGTTGTCGCAAAGAAAAGCCGCAAGGATAAAATTGGTCACACATTGATGGCTCATGCGATTGAAGAGACGCTTAAGCTTTGGCCTGATAGTCCGATTAAAATCGGCGCACAATCTCATCTTGAAGGCTTTTATCAATCCCATGGATTTATCACAGTATCCGAACCCTACATGGAAGATGGCATAGAGCATTACCTTATGACGAGGGAGACTGAAGTAAGCCTTTAATCCGCGATCTCAACTCTGGTAAGACTTCAGCTTCAAACCAAGGGTTTTGCTTAAGCCAACGGTTATTTCTTGGGCTGGGGTGAGGCAATACTAGTTTGCCTTGCTCTAGCCAATATCGCCATTGCTTGACCTGCTCTGTCACCTTACCAGACTGGCCTAAATGGTAAGCTTGTGCATACCCCCCTAAGACAATCGTTAATTCAATATTAGTCAGCTGATTAAGCACAACTTCTCGCCATTTGATCGAACATTCGGGACGTGGAGGCAAATCACCTGATTTCTTTCCCACTGACGGTCCGCTTTTATGAACACTATTCCCCGGAAAGCAAAATCCCATTGGAACAATAGCGACTTGCTGCTCATCGTAAAATTCATCAGCAGATAGGCCCAACCATTCACGTAAGCGCTCGCCACTTAAATCATCAAATGGCCGACCAATTTCATGCGTTTTTTGCCCTGGCGCTTGTCCAGCGACTAATAGTTTTGCATTAGGGTGAATTTGTAGAATAGGTTTGGGGAGATAAGGCAAAACATCAGCGCAATGCTGACAAGAAAGAACCGCGTCTTTTAGTATAAGAAAGACATCATTAGACATAAAGGTTACCGTATAAAAAAAGCGGCAACTGAAAAATCAGAAGCCGCTTTTTTTCGTTATTCATTGGGAACTTAGTGGTGATGACCGCCAGCGCCGTGAACATGTCCATGCTCTAGTTCTTCAGCCAATGCTTCACGAACGTCAATGATTTCAACATCAAAGTTCAATGTTTTACCAGCCAAAGGATGGTTACCATCTAGCATTACGCCATCGTCTTCTACTGCGATAACGGTTACTGGCTGTTGACCGCCTGGCGTTTGTGCCATGAATTGCATGCCAACTTGGATCTCATCAACACCTTGGAAATTTTCAGTTGGTACTTTTTGGATTAGCTCTTCGTGAACCGCACCGTAGCCGTCTTCAGGAGCAACAGAAACAGCAAGCTTGTCGCCAGCGGCTTTACCTTGAAGGGCTTTGTCTAGACCATCAATGATATTTTGCGCGCCACTTAGAAATACTAAAGGCTCTTGACCAACAGAAGAATCAAGCTCTTGGCCTTGTTCATCAGTTAGTGTGTAGTGCATGCTAACAACGGCGTTTTCTGTAATTTGCATTGTATTCTCCTAATGAGTAAAAAATAAATAATGAGGGAACGAGAGCTTGATACAAGCAAACCTTACATTTCAACAATAAGCGTTACACCGCCACAACACGAACCCAAACAATAGCTTGTAGCATTATGATAACGTCCCATAAGCTCAATAACTACCGTATAACCGTAGAAGTTTGGTACGTTCGACGATTTTTAAAGGGATGTTTAACAAATATTTTGAAAAAAACTGAAAAACATCCTGTGCTGATCAAATTTAAGACACTTCTTTATTTTCAATTTGAAAAACAGATTGAATTTTTGCAGTAGTAAAACCTAATGTGATATAAAAATTTTTCGCGCCATCACGGGCATCATTTGTACGAACTCGCAATGTTATCTTTTCATTCAAAGCCCACTCTTTTGCTTTTTCGACCAAAGCTCGCCCCGCGCCTTTTAATCTTGCTTGATCCGCAACGGACAAACCTAAGATTTCTATAAAGTCAGCAGAAGCTACTCGAAAAGCATGCTGAGCATGAAGCCAGCCGATCAGTTGACCATTGAATTCGGCCACCCAAACTTTGTCATTACTAGATGCTAGCAACCGTTCAAGACGTTTTATGGCAAGCTCTTCTGATACCGTGTTTTGATAACCTAATGCTGAAGCAACTTCAGCAATGGCATTGGCGTCTTGTAAATTGGCCAATCGGACCTTCATGCTTTTCCAATGCTCCATTATTCATCAGCTGTTTGAAAATGTTTACTCACTCGGAGATGTGAACTGAGAAGTATCAAGCACATAAGACTGACCTAGCCAGCTAACCCCTTGAGTATGATCGACATACTCATTGCCTGTAAGTGGATGCACAAACACGTCCAATGATTGGCGATTTAACATCAACCATGGAATGATCTTACAAAAGGTTTCTGCAGCGAATGAAAGCTGACAGCTCCAAACTGGATGTGGCCCTACTGGCTTTTGATGGAAACGCCCAACACGAACTTCGAACAGCTCACTAGCTTTCTTTGCCACGTCCTTGGCCATTTCAACACCCGCTTCGTCTGTGTAATAGAGATGCGCATGGAATGCTTTGATGTCATCATTTAAAGGAAGTTGGTTCATAGTTCCGCCTATAGCCAAATCTAGAGAAAACAAGTTTAGCACTAGTGAGCATAGTGCAGGAGTCTCTTACCAAGAAAGCTGTATTGCTAAATAAGAAATAAACATTCACGTGATGAGATGACCTACGCGACCTAAGTCGTAGAGGATTGTCTAATTGGCTGTGTTACATTTATATGTAGGACGAGACCTTCAAGTCTCAAGATAAGCAACCATGACGCATCAGTCTATGTTTGGGTAATTTATTTAATGACTGTTTTCTGGGTTCTGTTAGCCATTCTTTATGTTCTGGGCCTGTTCTGGATTGCTATCTGGGGCGACAAAGAAAGTGCAACAGCAAAAAAGCTGACTCGCCACCCGTTGGTCTACAGCTTGTCATTAGCTATTTATTGTACGGCTTGGACATTTTACGGCTCTATTGGCGAAGCCTCACGCTCAGGCTGGAGTTATTTGCCAATTCTCCTAGGCCCAATTTTGCTTTACCTATTTGCCTTCCCCATTCTAAGAAAGATGATTACGGTCAGTCGTAAGCAAAACATCACTTCTATTGCTGACTTTATCTCTTCTCGATATGGCAAACGGCCGATGACCGCACCTTTAGTCATACTTATCAGTATGCTCGCAGTGATACCCTATATTGCCTTACAGCTAAAGGCCATCGGCTCGAATTTTGCTCTTTTTGTCAATCAGGATGAGTCCTCAACTAGCTTTGTTGTCTTAGTTGCGACTGTTCTAATTGGTATTTTTGCCATGTTATTTGGCACTCGAAAAGTTGAAGTCACTGAATATCGTTCTGGCATGATGCTAGCGATCGGCGCTGAATCCTTGTTTAAACTAATCGCCATTGTGGCCGTTGGTATCGTTGCCGTTCTGATGACACAAGAGTTTGATGTTAACAAGCTGAGTAAAAATGTCGATTTCACAGTATGGAATCCAGAACAGTTTCTATCCTTCCCGTTTCTTATGCAGACCTTTATGTCTGCAGCGGCGGTAATATGCTTGCCTCGCCAGTTTCATGTCACTGTGGTCGACCATCAAAATAACCAGCAATCCAATATGGCACGCTGGCTATTCCCTTTATATTTGCTGATTTTTGCCACCATCATTCCACCTATTGCCATTGCAGGTCAGAGCCTTTTTTCTGCGGATATCAATCCAGATACTTACGTGATTCAATTTGCTTTAGTGTCTGATAATCTGCCGCTGCAAATGCTGATTTTTCTTGGAGGAATGTCTGCTACGACGGCGATGATTATCATCGCCACTTTTGCCCTAAGTATCATGATCAGTAATGATGTAATCTTACCTCTGATGTTGGCTCGCGCCAGTGCCCAACAGCAAGCCTTGCCCTTATATCGACGCCGAATATTAATGATTCGACGCTTAGCCATGATGGGGATATTGCTGTTATCGTTTTTGTATTACCAAAAAATGGCCAATGCTGAATCATTAGCAAACACTGGAATACTGGCTTTCTCTCTCGTGTTACAACTTATGCCTGCGGTACTTGGTGGCCTCTATTGGAAACGCGCTCATGCTCATGGAGTTTATACTGGTTTAACCTTTGGCTTCTTATGCTGGGTATTACTGATGATGCTGCCACTCACAGGTAATATGGATTGGGATTTAGATAATGCACAATCTCGCTCAGAACTCATTAGTTACGGGGCTTTTATCAGTTTATTGGCAAATATCTTTGGCTATGTGGTCGGTTCTTTATTATCCACCGAGCGCTTGATTGACCGAATCCAAGCCACCGCCTTTGTTAGCCCAACCACAGAATTGGAAAAAGGCTTTTTTAAACCTAAAAGCAAAGCCACTAACGGTGATTTTTTCGTGCTGTTAGAAACCTTTTTAGGCAAGCAAAAGAGCCAACAAGTCCTATCGAACTTTGAGCAAGATTACAGCCAAACTATTCCATCGAATACTTCACCAAATCGCTTATTTGTCGACTACTGCGAACGTATTCTAGGTGGCGTATTAGGTGGTTCTTCGGCTCGCACTATCATTAATTCAATCTTGATTGATAAGCAAATCAAGGTGGAAGAAATGGTGACTTACCTAGATGAAACCACCCAAGCTATTCAATTCAGCCAAAATTTACTCTTCGTTTCCATGGACAATTTAGACCAAGGGATTAGCGTGGTAGACAAAGACCTACGCATCGTCGCTTGGAACAAAACCTACCTGTCTCTTTATCCTTATCCAGAAGGCATGTTAACCGTTGGTTTACCAGTAGAAGAATTGATTCGCTTTAATGCTGAACGCGGTGAGTGTGGTGTTGGCGACATAGAAGAGTTGGTTAACAAGCGCTTGGAACACCTTAAAAAAGGCACAACTCATCGCTTCTTACGACGCCGCGCCAGTGGCCGAGTTATCGAAATGGTAGGTAACCCTCTGCCTGATGGCGGCTTCGTCACCAGCTTTACCGATGTCACAGAACACATAGAAAGCCAACAAGCCTTAAAAGAGGCTAACATAGACTTAGAAAAGCGTGTCGAAGCCCGTACGGTAGAAGTACAAGGCGTTAACCACGAACTAATGCAAGAAATCGAACGCCGTAATCAAGCTGAAAAAGCTCTGATCAGCGCCAAAGCAGAAGCCGAACAAGCTAATGCCTCTAAGACAGAATTCCTCGCCTTAGCCAGTCATGATATTTTACAGCCGCTAAACGCCGCTAAGCTTTATATGGGGATTTTACAATCTACGGAATTACCCAATGACACCAACCAAGTTATTGATAAATTATCCGATTCTTTAGAATCAACCGAGGCACTAATTTCCACTTTGCTTGAAATCGCCCGACTAGACCAAGGGGCGATTCAACCCAAGTTAGTAGATTGCAATTTGCAAGATATCCTCGCACCGATTGTGGCTGAATTTGGCGTGATAGCAGACAGTAAAAACATTCGCTTAACCACACATTTACGCCCTTTTAGAGTTCATACAGACCCTATTTACTTACGCCGAATCATTCAAAATTTTGTTTCAAACGCGGTGAAGTACACGCAAAAAGGCCGCGTATTATTGAGTGTCAGACCTCGCTCTGGCGTCGTGTATTTACAAGTATGGGATACCGGTGTGGGAATTCCAGTAACAGAGCAAAAGAAAATATTTGATGACTTCTATCGTTGGGAAAACACCCAAGAACCAGGAATGGGATTGGGACTAGGCTTGGTTCGTCGCATGCAAAAACAACTCGGTTTAGTAACTGAAATACATTCAACCCCCGGTAAAGGTAGCTGCTTTAGCATCGGTATTCCATTGGCCAAAAGCAATCAAGTAGTCAATTTTTCAACATTTCAAACCACGATCACACCACAAGAAAAGCTGGCTCACTGCTATGTTTGGTGTATCGATGACGAGAAAAATAATCTAATCGCCATGAACACACTATTAACTCATTGGCAGTGCGACTGTCGGACATTTAATCGCTTTAATGATGCCCTAGAGGCAGAAGGGGAAGCAGAGTTACTGTTAGTGGATTACCATCTTGACGATAACCAAGATGGTTTGTCTTTGATTAAATCACTTCGAGCCCGTGCAGGAAAAACCATTCCAGCCGTGTTGATCACCGCTCTACGCGACCCAGAGCTAGTAGAGTTATGTAAGCAACAGAACATTACCTATATGGCAAAACCAGCAAAGCCCGCAAAATTACGGGCTTTGGTGCAACATATTCACCAATTAAGAGAGGACTCGCAATAACAGTGTTTTATCTTTCGAGATCAATCTTTCGAGGGTAGGCTTAAGCCACAACCAGCGAGAATAATACCGCTCACTGTGTCTCCGATACGCTGTAAATCTTCATCGCCCAAGGATTCAATACCACTTAAGGCAAGCACTTGGGCTTCAAAATCCGCGTAATGCTGAGTCGTTGCCCAAATCATATAAATCACACTAGCAGGATCACACTGACGCATTTTCCCTGCATCCATCCAAGATTGCAGCAAAGCAACGCGAGATTTAAACCATGGCTGTAATTCTTCTTTTAGGTAGTCACCAATATGCAGGGCACCGCCAATCACTTCCATGGCAAACAGACGAGAAGCCACACCTTTCTCAAAGCTCTGTTTCAGTTTAACACGAATAAAACTGTCCAATACGGCGGCGGGATCATCGTTTGCAGTCGCTTTATCAAACAAATCATTCCAACCCATCAAAGTTTGATCAAGCACTTGCTTGTACAAGTTCGCTTTGGATTGAAAATAATAAATGATATTTGGCTTAGGTAAACCAGCACGCTCAGCAATATGCTGCAAGCTGGCGCCGTTATAACCTTTTAAGCCAAATTCAATTTCAGCGGCTTCTAATATTTTAACAAAGACTTCTTCACGGTGGTTTTGACGTTTGCTCATGGGGGAGTTAAGTCCTTATTTGTATTGTCCCGTTACTACAAAAATATCTATAACACTTTAATAAAAACTAAACCGCTCCCTCATGGCGAAAAACCAATAAGAAAGCGGCTAATTATAAATACCTATTTCTAAGATCAAGCCAGCAGCGCAGTCAACTCTTCCGCTGTCGATAGCTTACCTTCGTCTTCAATATTCGGAAAAACAGCTACAGTGATCTTGTCTGCCGCAAGGCTTGGTAACCACTCAGTTTTAAATGTCTCAAGGGAAACAGACACTGGCTCGCAGTCGTCCCAATCTTCAATGGCCCACTGGCTAGCAAATTCCGCATCAGGCCAAACCATTACACAATCACCGTCGTCGGTTTCAACCATCACAAAACCTTCTTCGTTGCTCAAGCTCCATACCAATTCCGTGGCTTTAGCATGCTCAACAAAATACGCTAAACGCTCACTATCAGGCGCAACCAATAGTTGAACACGTTCATCCATCGATAATTCTTTCATCATTCAATCTCTTTATTAAAAGTAAGCAACTTCTTCTTCGGTTAATTCACGGAAATCGCCAGCTGGAATGTCAGCATCCAGTGACAAAGGACCAATTTGATCCCGGTGAAGCTCTTCAACTTTATTACCGACAGCTGCCAACATACGTTTTACTTGATGATATTTACCTTCTTGAATCGTCAGATAAATATCGCAATCGCTAATACGCTCCGCGACCGCTGGTAATGTTGGCTGCAATTCACCATTCAGCATCACACCTTTTTCCAATTGCTTCAAATCTTCATCGCTAATTGGATCAGCTAACATCATACGATAGCGTTTGTTACAGGCATTACGTGGTGAGGTAATTCGATGCAGCCATTGCCCATCTGTGGTTAGCAGCAATAAACCTGTGGTGTCTTTATCCAGACGACCAACAATCTTTAACTCTTGCCCTAGATGAGAAGGCAAAAGATCCAGCACCGTCGGGTGATCTGGATCTTGGGTAGCGCACACATAACCCGCAGGTTTGTGCAATAAATAGTATCCCTCAGATGGCCATGCCAAAAGGGCATCATCTAGGCAAATCTGATCCCCTTCTTGTACGGTGTAATTGGCTTTTTTAACCACTTCACCATTTACAGTTACACGGCCTTTTGATGCTGCAATTTTTGCAGCTTTACGTGCCAATTCAGTCACGTGGGATAAATAAAAATCAAGTCTCAAGGGTATCGCCTATGGCTTTGTTAATTAAATTTAAGAAAATACTTCGTGGGTGGTTTCAATTTCTTTGTAGAAAAACGTCGCATTATGCAACATACCGTTTGCACTGCGAGTGTAACCAGGCACTTCACCAAACGGAATATAGCCCATATTGACATACATGTCGTGAGCTATGTCATCGCTTCTTACTTCAAGTATTAGTAGCTGTCGTTGCATGGATGCCGCTACACGCTCAACACCTTGCATCAGCATGCCGCCCAAGCCATGCTCTCTCGCTTGAGTGTGAACCATTAGCTTTTCCACATCGCAACGATGTAATGCATTGGCTTTTGGAGACATGGCAATTTGTACACTGCCAACAACTTTATCGTCTTCACGGATCAATAAAACTTGGCGGGCATTAGCTTGTAAATCATCGTTAATCGACAACCAATAAGCTTTCGCTTCAGACTCACTCATTGGTGGTAAAAAACCAATTGGCGCGCCAGAGTCAACTGCATCACATAACAACTCGACAAGATCATCTAGGTAGGGGTTAAGGTTGTCTACTTTGAGTAATTCCAAACTCTTTTCCTCTGTCTTTTTGATTAGCGTAATAATACCTGAGCCAAGCTCTGTTAGGAAACGTCAACACGGTTTAAGCGAATTGAAGACACAAAAAAGGCGACCTAAGCCGCCTTGCTCACTCATTTATGAGGTAATTTAAACATTACCCATATAACGTCCTGGTTTATGGTTCACGGCGATAATCATATTTAATGCCACTGCACCCACAAACGAAATAATGATCAAGGTGTAATCCACAACAAAAACAGACAAAAGCACAATCATACAATCAACGGCCATCTGGAATTTCCCCATGGAAATACCATATTTTTCAGCCAAATAACGAGCAAGAATATTCAAACCACCAAGACTTGCGTTATGACGAAACAACATCAAAAAGCCCACGCCCATCAAAAAACCACCGGCAATACTGGCATAAAGCGGATTAACCTTATCAAAGGTCACCATCATCGGCGTGACATCAGCAAAAACCGACAAGCAAAATACAGAAAGGAAAGTCTTTATGGTGAATTCCCAACCAAAGTGCATAATCGCCAAAACGTAAAAAGGAAGGTTAATCAAGAAAAACGCCTGACCAAAAGTCAAAGGCGTTGAATACTTCATCAAAAAAGCTAATCCAGCAGAACCACCCGTTAACAAACCCGCATGAGTAAAGAGGTTCACACCCAATGCAATAATCAAGGTACCAAGAATCACAGCTTGAGCATCTTCAAGACGTGTGTGTTTTTTTACCTTAGGTAATTCGGCCGTCGACATGGGTTTCTCTCTGCTTTAAAGGTGAAGTAGATATTAGATAGAAAACGGGGATTTTAGAGAAAAATACCTATAAGACCAACACCAAGACAGAAAGCAGTTTTCAGCTTTTTTAAAAAAGTGTCTAGTTTTATGTACACTCAATTAAGTAGCACAAATCCGATGAATGACCTTTCCTATAACACGTCTTGGCGACACCCAACCAATCCGTTCGGACTGTAAACTTTTATTGCTTTCACCGCCTAACCAAAGCTGTCCGTCTGGAGCGATATGCAATACTTTTTTGATAATAAATCCGTATAACGCGTGATCAACTACAACTAAATGACCTGTTTTAAGCTTTTTATGCCAACGACTGGTAAAAACAAAATCTCCATCGTTCAAAACTGGAGCCATACTTTCGCCTTGTACCTTGATTAAATGAAGCATAGTTACTCCTTTACGCGACCTATTTGCAAAATTAATGTCTATTCAAATGCTGCTTTCAATTTTTTAGATCAGGATAAACGACATCCAACATAGGCGGATAAGGGCAAGGAGCACGATAGATTGGAACATCCTTCGTAAACCAAAAGGCTTCTGCAAAGTCATTCACTAAAGCAACCAACCTCTCCCCTTCTGCACGATCAATTCCCTGTTTGCATTTTGAGGCCTGCAACATAATGGAATGCACTAGATCATGAGTATTGGGTATTTGCTCAAATTGCGGCGCTTTAAAATAATCTCCCCAGATAATCCGAACGGCCTCTTTCACTTCTGTACAAGCTGATTCTTTTTCGCTGACTAAACGAGAGATCTGAGCAAAGTCAGCCACACCTAACAACCCTTTTTCTTCTACTTCTTTAATCAAATCCATCAGACGAACACAGCTCAACGCCGCTAAAAGAGCTGTAGAAGGATCATAAATTTTACAGGGTATATCACAGTGAGCTTGCGCAGTCTTAAAGCCAATCACTTTATCTAACGTTTTAATCACACTATGCATCATGGCTAATCTCCTCTCGTTCAAGTTGTTTGCGGCGACGTAATAACTGCTTATAAATAAAGCCGCCAACAATAATGCTTCCCACAGCAAATACGGTTAATACGTGAATCAGGTCACTCGCCCAATGTGAATCATCATGACCAGGATGTGCCTGTGCCAATTGACTCATGATAAGAAAAACACTGCATAACATGACGGTAATAATAGATTTCATATCATCATTCCTTTTTTAGTACCAAAAATGTCAGTGACGCACCATGGTGGCAGGCATAGACACAGCGTTAGACAATGACTGCATCAAGGCTCTGCTTTGCGCAGCAACCTCCTTACTATAACTCTGAGTAAACAGCTCCCATTCAAAACGAATATGAGTCGCGGTTCTCATGATGAGAGAGCGCTGTTCGCCATCCAGATCTGGTCGAGCAATAATGGTTTGCAGAAAATTGACCGCACACTCAAATTGAGTATTAGCGGAAATAAAGTCACCTAAGGCGGTATAAGATTCGGCAATATTCAAAAAGCTTACCGCAGCGGCAGCAACAGCCGATTCAGCATCTCGATAAAAATCTTCATCGAATGAACGCTCTGCTTCCATCAATGCCTGTCGGTTTAAATCCACAGCATCAGTAAAAGCATGGTTTGAATAAGCTCGGTTGGCTTGTCTAGTTAAACGTTCCCAGTCCTGCATTGTTTTCTCCACGATATGTTATGACGCATCAATTAAACTTAATGAGAATCATTATCGTAAAAGATTTTAAATAAATCCAGCTAATTTGAGAATAAATCTCATTTGAATGCATTTTTTACATTATGAAGAGTCTGAGCAGGTCTAGCCCCAGACACAAAGAAAGGAAAGATAAAGGGATTGAAATAGAGAGTAATTCAGAAAGAGTAGCTCGCTGCGCGAACTACCACTCAATTCCGACTTGAGCTTTTACACCATTCGCAAAAGCATGACGTTCATTGGCAATTTTACTGTGGGTATCAACACTGTCTAACAAAACGCGTGGTGCTGTACGGCCTGTCATCATCACATTTTGATGAGCGGGACGAGCAGCCAACGCAGCGATCAAATCGTCTTCATTTAAATAGCCATATTTATACATGTAGGTAATTTCATCCAACAAAACAAAATGCACACTTGGGTCAGACAATACACTTTTAGCTAACGCCCACGCTTGCTCAGCGGCTTCTTTTTCCAATTCTGGGTTACGTGTTTCCCAAGTGAAACCATGTCCCATGACGTGAAAATCAACTAATGGATGAGAACCAAAGAACAGCTGTTCACCTGTCGCTTTTCGCCCTTTGATAAACTGAATTACCGCACTTTTTTGTCCATGTCCCAAAGCACGAGCCATGGTACCAAAGGCGCTAGAACTTTTGCCTTTGCCATTACCAGTTAGCAAGATGGTTACACCACGCTCTTGCGTTGCCGCTGCAATACGTTGATCAACAACCGCTTTTTTCTTCAACAAACGTGCTTCGTTCTTTTCTGCTTGTTCTGTGCTTTTTTGCTCTGTGACTTTTTGCCCAGGAGAAGGATCCATCATAATTTGTCTCTTTAATGTCATTTTTTTGTACTACTTTTTTTGTACTACTTTTTTTGTACTACTTTTTTTGTACTACTTTTTCTTGTACAACAACCAACTTGGGTAATACAAATCTTTATGTATCGCGAACACCCTTAGTATAAAGACTAAAGCGACTGCGTAAATCGAGTTAAACTCATGTGTCGGTACGTTTTTTTCAAGTAGCACTAATAACAAGGCGCCTAAGAATGCTGGTGTTGCGTAAAATTCTCGCCCCAACACCAAAGGTGGACGATGGCTCAAAATATCACGAATAATACCGCCAGCTACACCAGTAATAATACCCATAGTGATAGCAATCGTTGGCGGGAAACCTAAATTTAACACTTTCTCCGTTGCTACTACGGTAAAAAGCGCCAGGCCAAAAGAGTCTGCATAATGGAAAACGGTTTGCCTATCTTCAATAAATCGCACCGTAAAAAACGCCAAAGCAGAAGATAAAAATGCCACCCACAAATAAGAGGTGTCTTCAACCCAATAAACCGTTTCCACCGATAAAACCGTATCTCGAATCGTACCGCCACCCAATGACGTCACCATACCAAGAAATACCACGCTAAAAAGATCCATGTCTTTTTTGCCGGACGAAATAACCCCTGTGATTGCAAACGCAGCAATCCCAAACATACCCAAAAGATATAGCAACATTTTTTATTGATTCTCAATCGAACTTAAGACGATCTGGCGAATACCAAATCCAACATTAAAAGGCACTCGTTACTGACTCTATACCCAGTCACCAGCACCCAAACGCTTTAACATGACAAAATCCCCTTGAATGGAAAACTCCGTCAAACTGCTGAAGCCTACATCAATTCGGTGACATTGATCCAAAGGCCATTGGCATAGCATGCAGACAAACACCTTGATGACACCAGAATGAGCAACTAATACACAGTTCTCCATCGGCAAATCTTTTACCGACAGCCACCATTGCCAAACACGATCTGCCACAACTTGCAGCGACTCGCCATTATAAGGCGCTGAATGCACAATGTCGCCAGCCCAAAGATCTATTTCTTGCTTTGGAATATCTTGCCAACACAGCCCTTCCCAATCGCCAAAATCCAGTTCTTTTAGTGCGTCAACAACTTGTGATTTACCATCTCCAATATGTTCAGCTAATCGTGCTGCTCGGCTTAACGGACTGTGAAAACACACATTTGATTCACCATCAAATTCGATCGACAAGGCATTTTTTAATGCTTGTGCTCCCTCTTCCCAACCATCGACAAGTGGCACATCCATATCACCGTAACACAGACCTTTCTTAACCTCTGGCCTTGGATGTCGAATCAAATAAAGCTTCACGAATAAGACACCAACAGACACAAGACAACAAATATTTCGCCTATCTGTTCGCTTGCCCCCAATGTATCGCCATTAAAGCCATCAATTTTTTTACGCAAATAAAGGCGCATCAAAAAGACTAAAACCGCTGCAAAAACAAAGGTAAGAATCAAATCGAACAAATTAAATGCCAACATACCAAGCAACAAGCAAGGCAACAAAGCCACCAGCCACTGGCTAGGTTCTAACTTAGCAATCATGCTCGATGCCTTACTTTGCCCCATGGTTACATAATCTAGTGTATTCATTAACACCAGAGGTATGAATCGAGCAATAACATGCACCACACACCAACCGCTTAAGGTATAAATAAAACCTAAAAACGAGTCCGGAATGATCTGCAACCATTCACTAAGCAACAACCATTTCAGTGTTAAGGAAAACCAAATAGACAAGGCGGCATAACTGCCAATGCGCGAATCTTTCATGATCGACAAGCGTTGCTCTTTATCCCAGCCGCCAACCAAACCATCACAACTGTCCATCAGACCATCTTCGTGAAATCCACCGGTTAATAACACCGCGGTCAACAACATAAAAAGCGCTTGCAAAGACGTCGACCAATCAAACCATAATGGCCAAGCGCTCAGTAAACCGACAACCAAACCAATCCATGGTAAAAAGCACACCGCTGGGATGTGCTTTATGTCATCACTCCAATCCACCTTCAGTGGGATTCGAGTATAAGTAACAAGGCTACGTTTAAAGCCTTGCCAATAAGGGCCAATAATCATGCCTTTCATCTTTGTTTTGACTAACCTAGTTATTTATATAGTTGGCCAATAGCCTATTTGAACGAAAGCTATTTAGAATCACTCACACCAGCACTTTCAAAGCTCGCCATCTTATTCAAAAACAGACACGCACTGTTGATTAATGGATAAGCTAAAATAGCACCAGAACCTTCACCCAAACGCAGATCCAATGACAAAATAGGTTCTGCACTCAAATAATCAAGCAATATCTTGTGGGCTTTTTCATTCGATTGGTGAGCAAAAATGGCATACTCACGCACATTCGGAGCGATTTTCTGCGCAAACAACAAAGCGACTGAACAAATGAAACCATCCACAACAAAAGCCGTTTGGCGCTGAGCCGATTGCAACATAGCACCAGCCATCGCCAAAATTTCAAAACCACCGACTTGCTCCGCGAGGGTTTGTGCACTCCAGTCAGCCATCATCTGGCCAGTTTCTTGTTCTGCACGCTTTAGTGATTGCTCAATAATCTGCGCCTTATGGGAAACCCCAGCAATGTCCAATCCAGTGCCACGTCCAGTGCTGTCTATCGCGCTAACACCAATTAATGCCGTCATCATGCAAGAAGACACACAAGTGTTACCAATGCCCATTTCACCAAACATCAACAAGTTCACGCCATCATCAATAGCAAGATTGGCTTCGTCAACACCCGCTTGAATCGCTTGTTCAAGTTGCTGCGTTGTCATTGCGGCTTGTTGACTAAAGTCCTGAGACGAGAATGCTACTTTACGCGCACCTAATAAAGGATGCGCAGCTAATTCTGCATTCACGCCTACATCAACAATTCGCAGTGGCACATTATGTTGCTCACAAAAAACACTCACAGCAGCACCGCCCATCAAAAAGTTCATCACCATTTGTGGTGTTACTTCTTGAGGAAACAAACTAATGCCCTGTGCGACAACACCATGATCAGCTGCAAAGATGATCATCTTAGGTTTTGATGTATCTGGCGTTAACGTTTGCTGAATTTTGCCAAGCTGAAAAGCAATGTTTTCCAACTCGCCCAGCGCACCTAACGGTTTAGTTTTGTTATCAATTTTGTGTTGTAACTCTGCGGCAATAACAGCCGAAGGTGCCGGAATATTAAATTGCTTAAACAAGGCTTTGTGCCCCTTAACCTTTGGCCTTAACAGCGCGTTGACGCACTACTTCGTAGAGACAAACACCGGTCGCTACTGACACATTCAAACTAGAAACCACACCAGCCATAGGCAGTTTCACTAAATAATCACATTGCTCACGAGTCAAACGACGCATGCCATCTCCTTCTGCGCCCATAACAATGGCCGTCGGAATGGTTAAGTCTTGCTCGTAAATAGTTTGTGTCGCTTCGCCAGCCGTGCCAAAGATCCACACACCTTGGTCCTGCAACTTCTTCATGGTGCGAGCAAGGTTGGTCACCGCATACACAGGAATGCTTTCTGCGGCACCGCAAGCGACTTTGCTTACCGTTGCATTCAAAGGCGCAGAATTATCCTTTGGCATCACAACCGCATGAGCGCCAGCTGCGTCAGCACTACGCAAACAAGCACCCAAATTATGCGGATCTGTCACGCCATCTAGAATAATGATCAACGGCGTTTCATCTAAACCCGCGATTAGCGTATGCAAGTCTGCTTCATTACCCGCTTTGTTCATTGTGGTATAAGCGACAACACCTTGGTGAACCACACGATCTTTATTTGAGGTAAACAATTGGTCGAGATCGCGGCGGGCAACAACGCTATGACGCACTTTATTTGCCTTACAAAGCTGCATTAAGCGCTGAGTTTTCTTATCGTCACGGCCTTCTTGAAAACGCACTTCTTTGATACGTTCTGGCTGTTGGTTCAACGCATTTTCCACGGCATGTATGCCGTATATCCATTCTAAATCTGACATCTTTTACTCTATTAATTTGGGGGCATACGCCCCCATTTTATTCATCTAGAAAGTTACTAATCTAGAAAGTTATTCATCTATAAAGCTCAGTTCACAGCTTCAGATCAGTCTTTTGCTTTTGGCTTAGTATTGCTCTTTTTCGGCTTTTTAGGCTTTTTCGTTTTTTTAGCCGCTGCCGTTGGCTTACCATTTGCCGAAACAGTACCCGACTTTTTCTGTCTGATACGTTTGCCTTTAGAAGCCGGCGAACGGCGCTTTTTCTTCGCCTTGCCATCCGACTCTTTAGCCTCTGATTTGCCATCTTTCGACTTATCGCCTTCTACTTTGGCGACAGACTTAGGCTTAGGTCGACCACCCAATTCAATAGGCGGCAACTGAGCTAATTGCATTTCAAGCTCCGACATTTCGTTGCGTTCCACTTTTTTACGTGGTTGACGCGCAGCGCTTTCGTCCAAACTCAAATCAATCTTACGCTGTTCCAAGTTCACATTAGACACTCGAACTTTCAAGGTATCGCCAAGACGGAACACTCGACCCGTTCGTTCACCAATAATCGCCTGATGCTCCATGTCATGAACAAAGTAATCTTGTCCAAGCCCTGAAATATGCACCAAACCATCGACAAACAAACCTTGTAGCTCAACGAACAAACCAAACGAGGTCACAGCAGTAACGACACCATCAAACGGTTCGCCCAAATGCTGTTCAACGTATTGGCATTTCAACCAAGCTTCCACATCACGGGTTGCTTCATCAGCACGGCGCTCAGTCAAGGAACAAGAATCCCCTAAACCATCCATATCGGCGTGATTGTAACCATAGATTTTGCGTTCTTTCAGTTCTGGGCTACCTGCCACACGATGGGCCTGACGCACGGCTGGACGACCTTCACCACGAATCAAGTAACGGATCGCGCGATGAACCAACAAATCTGGGTAACGACGAATTGGCGACGTAAAGTGCGTATAAGCTTCGTAATTCAAACCAAAGTGGCCCAAGTTATCCGCTTGATATACAGCCTGAGACATAGAACGCAGCATCATGGTCTGAATACTACGAGCATCCGCTCGATCTTTAATGCTTTCAGACAGTGCCGCGTAATCTGCTGGCGTCGGTTTCGTGCCGCCCGTTAATTCTAAACCCAGCAAACCAAGGTAAGTACGCAAGGTTAACAAACGGTCGTCTTTTGGCCCTTCGTGAACACGGAACAAGGCTGGCAAATCTGCAGTAATCAACAATTCTGCTGCCGCCACGTTGGCGCACAACATACATTCTTCAATCAGTTTATGAGCGTCGTTACGTTCAACTGGAATAATGTGTTCAATCTTAGAATTCTCGTCGAATACCATGCGGGTTTCGATGGTATCGAATTCCATCGCACCGCGTTCATCACGAGCGCCTTTTAATACATGATACAAACCTTTTAAGTCATCAATATGCGAGACAATAGACGCATAACGCTCACGAAGTTCAATACCTTGCTCTTCTGGCTCGTCGTCGATCATTTTCGCGACTTTGCTGTAGGTTAGACGAGCATGAGAGCGGATAATACCTTCATAAAACTTGAAGCCGCGCATCTTGCCTTTCGTCGTCAAAGACACTTCCGCCACCATCGCCAAACGATCTACATCTGGGTTAAGTGAACACAAACCATTCGACAAAACTTCCGGCAACATAGGGATAACACGACCAGGGAAATAGACCGAGTTACCACGAACAATGGCTTCTTCATCTAGCGCAGTGTCTTTCTTCACATAGTGAGAAACGTCGGCAATGGCAACAAACAACTTCCAACCGCCCGGTGTTTTTTCACAATATACCGCGTCATCAAAGTCACGCGCGTCTTCACCATCGATAGTAACAAAAGGTGTATCACGTAAATCAACACGATGTTCTTTGTCTTCTTCAGCAACTTCTGTGGTGAAGTTTTTAATTTGTTTTTCAACCGCAGCTGGCCACTCGTTAGGAATTTCATAACGGTGCATTGCTACTTCGATTTCAACACCTGGCGCCATAAAGTCACCAAGGACTTTTTTCACCAAGCCTTGAGCTGGTTTACCGCGCTCAGCGTAGCTAACAATTTCCGCCAACACATATTGACCATGCTTTGGCGTTAAGCCAGAGTCAGTGGTGATCAAGATATCTTGAGCGATACGTGGATTCTCTGGTGTCACGAAAGCCGTGCGGCTCTCTTCATAATATCGGCCAACAAGTTGCGTGTGCTTACGTTCTAGCACCTCAACCACGACACCATCTAAGCGACCTTTAACGCTACGACCAGAAAGGCGTGCTTTTACTTTATCGCCATCCATCACGTTCTGCATTTGACGGGCAGACAGGAAAATATCGTCATCGCTTTGACGCAATAAGAAACCATGACCTTCTTTATTGCCTTGAACGTAACCTTCGATCAGATCACTTTCTAAAATCGGCGAGTATTCGTCATTTTGGTTGCTGGTCATTTGATTGTCTCGGCACATAGCGATGAGACGACGACGGAGGGCTTCGATTTCGTCTTCGCCAGTCAGCGAAAACTCTTTGCATAAATCTAAATGACCCATGCTTTTATTTTGGGTGGCAAGAAACTCTAAAATGAATTCACGGCTCGGTACAGGGTTATCGTACTTAGACGCTTCTCGCTGCATGTGTGGATCGTTAATTTTTTTATTACTCAATGTATTTTTATCCTTGGTTTTTTCAATAAGACGCCCTTTTATAAAATAGAAATATGAACATCTCACTATTTAGAACATTTGCAGTACTCGCTATCGCTTCTGATAAGCCACTTAATGCGAGTCACTGTCGCGCTCAATTAATCGTCATTATAGAGCATATTAACCAAATACTCTGCAAGTTAGCGCAGCTCTTAGCATTATCTGCACACTCTCTTCGAGTAAATTTGGTAATTACACAACAAATAGCCCTTATGACTCGATATTTGTCTGTCTTTTACAAGCATTTGTAATGCCATTTTGGCCTAAGCGAAATATTTTCATTACTTAATTGTCTAAATTTCAAGCAAAAACGATGAACCCATCGAATTATCTGATCATTCCGCCAAGCATTTTTACTGTCTATGGCGCACCAAATCCATTTCCGCCATCACTTTGGTGGAAATTTCTTCCACAGACAGTTTTGTTGAATTCAAAAAAGGGATGCGTTCTTGGCGATATAAAGACTCCACTTCGTCCACTTCATAGCGACATTGACGAGCAGAGGCATACTTACTCGCCGCCATTCGACCAGTACGAATTTCATGCAACCGCTGAGCGTCTATCGTCAAACCAAATAACTTTTTCTTATGATCTTTTAACACCTTAGGCAAACCAGGCGTAGAAAAGTCATCTTCGGTAATTGGATAGTTTGCCGCTTTGATACCGTACTGCATCGCCAAATACAAACTGGTCGGCGTTTTGCCTGAGCGAGATACACCCAACAAGATAATATCCGCCTCGGCAAAATTCTTCACCGACGCCCCGTCATCATTCGCCAAAGCATAATTTATGGCGTCTATTCGGCCATCATAAACGCCCTCTTTCATACCATGGGCTTTCTGTGCTGTCGGCTGGGCTTTCACGCCTAAAGCTTGTTCAATCGGCGACAATAAATCTCCAAACAAGTTGTAACAATGGCAATCACAAGAATCGATGATATCGCGAATTGTCACATCAGAAATAGTATAAAAAACCAGCAAAGCAATACCTTGCTGCACTTCCAAATTAATCTGTTGTTTTAAGCCTTCCGCCCGATCTTTAGTACCCAAAAACGGCACACTTTTTGTCTCTACCGCCACATCAAAAAAGGACAGCATTGCCGACCCAAATACCTCAGCAGTGATCGCTGTCCCATCCGATACAAAATACACTTTCATGCGTTTTTTTCCCGTTTTTGTTGTTATCTAACGACATTCGTTTTTTCGATTGAAATAAAACTACATCGAATAATCGATTTTATTCAAAGCAACTACCCTACATACAATGAACCCAGACCGAGCGCTTTGACAAGAGCACGAAGCAATTTGATAAGTGCCTAATGTCTACTTGGCAAACCAGCCATCTTTTGGCCAAACCAGCCATATTCTTTTAATAAGAAAAAATAATTGGAGTCTCTTGTGAGCAAATTTATTAAGTGGTTTAAAGATCTTCATATGGAAGATGTCGGTGAAGTAGGCGGAAAAAACGCCTCTTTAGGTGAAATGATTTCCAACCTGACAGACCTTGGCATTCAAGTGCCAAACGGTTTCGCAACTACTTCCTATGCTTATCAAAGCTTCATCACAGAAAGCGGCCTAGACGAGAAAATCCATCAAGCACTAGACGCATTGGATGTGGACGACGTTCACGCCCTCGCTGAAACCGGCGTAAAAATTCGCCAATGGATTGAAGACGCGACTTTCTCGGCAGAATTTGATCGAGAAATCGAAGCGGCTTTCGCAACCCTTTGCGATGACAACGCAGAAGACACCTCATTTGCGGTTCGTTCTTCTGCCACAGCGGAAGATTTACCAGACGCGTCTTTCGCAGGTCAGCAAGAAACTTTCCTAAACGTGAAAGGCTTGGCAGACATCAAAGCTTCCATCAAACGCGTTTTTGCTTCCCTATTTAATGACCGCGCGATTTCTTACCGCGTTCACCAAGGCTTCGAACACCAAGGCGTGTCTTTGTCCGCAGGCATCCAAAAAATGGTACGCAGTGACATCGGCGCTTCTGGCGTACTTTTCACTCTAGACACGGAATCTGGCTTTGACGAAGTGGTCTTCATCACCGCCGCTTACGGCCTTGGAGAAATGGTTGTACAAGGCACCGTGAACCCAGACGAATACTACGTTCACAAGCCAACACTGGCAGCTAATCGTCCAGCCGTTGTACGTAAGAGCCTAGGCAGCAAAGCACAAAAAATGGAATACGCCGAAGCTGGCAGCGATGACGAATTCGTCAAAATCGTCCCAGTCGCTTTGGATGACCAAAACCGCTTTGCACTGACTAACGACGAGATTCAAGACCTTGCTCGCCAAGCCTGCATCATCGAAAAACACTACCAACGTCCAATGGATATTGAGTGGGCGAAAGACGGCATCGACGGCAAGATTTACATTGTTCAAGCACGTCCAGAAACCGTTCGTAGCCAAACCAATGCCCAAAGCATGGAACGATACAACCTGAAAAAAACCTCTCAGGTGATGATCACAGGGCGCGCTATTGGTCACAAAATCGGCACAGGCGCGGTAAAAGTATTGTCTTCTATTACCGAGATGGACCGCATCCAACCGGGCGACGTTCTAGTGACCGACATTACCGATCCAGATTGGGAACCTATCATGAAACGTGCTTCAGCGATTGTCACCAATCGTGGTGGTCGTACATGTCACGCAGCGATTATCGCTCGTGAATTAGGCATTCCAGCGGTCGTGGGCTGTGGCGATGCAACCGACGTATTGCAAGACGGCCAAGTCGTCACCGTATCCTGCGCACAAGGCGACATGGGCTTTGTTTACCAAGGTGAACTGCCATTCGACATCATCACCTCTGAAGTCGGCAACATGCCTGAACTGCCAGTAAAAATCATGATGAATGTGGGCAACCCAAACCGCGCCTTTGACTTTGCCATGCTGCCAAACGCTGGCATTGGCTTGGCTCGCTTAGAATTCATCATCAACCGCATGATCGGCATTCACCCGAAAGCCTTATTGAACTACGCAGAAATGACACCCGCGTTGCAAGAAGAGATCAACCACCGCATCGCGGGCTACTCAGGCCCTGTGGAATTCTACATCGACAAACTGGTCGAAGGCGTCGCCACACTGGCGTGCTCTTTCTCTCAAAAACCAGTCATCGTGCGATTATCTGACTTCAAATCAAACGAATACCACAACCTTGTGGGCGGTCCATTGTTTGAACCAGACGAAGAAAACCCAATGCTTGGCTTCCGTGGCGCAGCACGCTACATCGACGACTCGTTCCGCGACTGCTTCGCCCTAGAATGTGAAGCCATCCGCCGCGTTCGTAACGACATGGGCTTAACCAACGTACAAATCATGATCCCATTTGTTCGTACCTTGGAAGAAGCACAACAAGTCACCGAACTGCTTGCTGAACAAGGCTTGGCTCGTGGCGAAAATGGCCTGAAAGTCATCATGATGTGCGAACTACCGTCCAACGCCCTATTGGCTGACGAGTTCCTAGAATACTTCGACGGCTTCTCCATCGGATCGAACGACTTGACTCAGCTAACTCTCGGACTTGACCGCGACTCAGGATTGATCGCAGACAAATTCGACGAACGAAATCCAGCCGTGAAAAAACTGCTGAAAATGGCCATTACCGCTTGTCGTGAACAAGGCAAATACGTCGGCATCTGCGGCCAAGGCCCATCCGACCACGCCGACTTCGCCGACTGGCTAGTAGCGCAGGGCATCGAAAGCATGTCTCTTAACCCAGACACAGTGATCGAAACTTGGCTACACCTTGATGAAGTATTGAAAAATACCGAATTGAACAACAAAGCCATTTAAAGAATCTTCCGCCGCGCGGCAATCCGTGCAGCGGGAAACCAGTCTGCGTTTGGTGTTGTGTTTTTTAATACAACACCAGATCAGAATGCTGTGTAAAAGCAGCGCGTGACCTTATCGTAGTCACTCCCTAGTTTTATAGCCCCGCTCTGCGGGGCTTTTTTTTGAGTCCCTTCCCCTTTCCTGTAGGTTGGGCTTTAGCCCAACAACCCCAAAATAAATCTAGGCACAGCAGCTTCCATTCAAACGCTTTGTATTCCCAACCTTTATTCCGCTCTGCTGAGCGTGTAACTTTTTGCTAGCACCCAAAAAGTAACCAAAAATTCGCTTTATCGGGCTATCGCCCAAACGTCTCATTCACTTTGTATATATTCGTTTTGGCAAGACGATTTTTATCGTAAGGCATAGATTGTTTTTACAGACTTAAGAAAGGGTATTTTTAACTGCCTCTGAAACTCCATAGAGTCGCGCAACTTCGTCGCGTCGAACGGACTTCATCGGTGATACCGCTATTTCGTACTTTTGGTTCCATTCAAACGCTTTGCATTCCCAACCTTTATTCCGCCCTGCTGAGCGGGTAACTTTTGCCAATCGATGCAAAAGTAACCAAAAAATCTTTTATCGGGCTATCGCCCAAACGTCTCATTCACTTTGTATATATTCGTTTTGGCAAGACGATTTTTATCGTAAGGCATAGATTGTTTTTACAGACTTAAGAAAGGGTATTTTTAACTGCCTCTGAAACGCCATAGAGTCGCGCAACTTCGTCGCGTCGAACTGACTTCATCGGTGATACCGCTATTTCGTACTTTGGTTCCATTCAAACGCTTTGTATTCCCAACCTTTATTCCGCCCTGCTGGGCGTGTAACTTTTGCCCAGATCCGCAAAAGTAACCAAAAAGTCTCTTTATCGGGCTATCGCCCAAACGTCTCATTCACTTTGTTTATTATCGTTTTGGCAAGACGGTTTTTATCGTAAGGCATAGATTGTTTTTGCAGGCTTGAGAAAAGATATTTTTAACTGACTCTGAAACTCCATAAAGTCGCGCAATCAGGATTGCGTCGAACTGACTTCATCGGGATTTCAAGCGCAGAAGGTAATGTCTACTGATCACCAAGTCCCTTCCCCTTTTATCTTCAAGGGGAAGGCGGAGGATGGGGTTAATCTCTTTTCGACTATATTCCCACCTACCCGTAGGGCATCATGAGCGCAGCGTAATGTGCCGCTGAAAGCGAAGCTTTCATTATTCCCACTAAAAATAAGTCATTCCCGCGAAGGCGGGAATCGATCTCTTATGGGCTAGGATAAGAAACTGCCTTTTTGAGCCGAAAATTAAAACGTAATTTATGGGTGTAAATACAGTTTATTTTTATGGTTGCCAAATTTTGGCTCGGTTTGCCAGTTTTAAATAGTCGTTTTTTGCGTATTTGTACTGGCAGCAAATTAAAAAGTCTCCTAATATCAATGAATAAGCATATCGGAAGACGAAATAATATGCTGGAAATAAATGCGTAAACGCGCATGCTCATTTTTTCAGGATTTAATTTCTTCTTCAGAAGCTTTGAAATTAGCTCAATGCGCACTTGCGATAAAAATATTAGTTCATTAAATTTTTTTCATAAAAACGGAGTCAATATGGATGATTTCACACTACCACCATTGACTGATGAGGATGTCATTTTAAACTCTAGGTTAGAACATTTGTATAACCATGATTTTGGTGGAGGTCGTTTTTTTCAAGTTATCTTTTCAGACCAAAATGAAACTCATGTAAAATTAGCAGCAAGAACTTCTTTCAAGGTTATCTATCTTAAAGATAAAGACAATATTGAAGGGTTTGAAATTATTAAAGTGGTCTCTGGTAAAGAAAAAGAACGCGTGAAGTTATCTAAGTTTAACTTGGAGCAACTTACATGTTTCTTAGAGTTCATACAGGAGCTGGACTTCAAAGATATTACTAGACGCCGAATATCATTAGCCGATGACGAATTAAGCATTTTAGATTCTGAAACCAAAGCAAAAATCGCCACTTTGCTTAGTGGTGAAGATGGGGGAGACTTGGTTTACGATCTATTAGATAAAGGTCTAATTACAAATCAAGATCTTGTTAATACCGGTTACAGAAAGCACCAATTAGAGGTGTTTGAGTCGTTATTATATAAAGATGGCTTGTCAGCATATAAAGAGCAAATAGATACACCAAACACTAAAGATGAAACAGCTTGGCAGCATTTTTTCAGTTCCAATGAATGGATATTTGGTTACGGCCTAGATTATCGATTTCAAGGAATCCTTCAAAAAGAATTTCATGCTTCAACGTCAAATGCTGCAGGTAAAGATGAAGTTATATCAGACTTTCTATTGGGTGATAGGAGATTTACTACTTTTGTGGAGTTGAAACTACCGACTACGAACTTATTCAATAAGTCAAAAAACAGGTCTAATTGTTGGAGTCTATCAAATAACCTTATCGATGCCTACTCACAAATTCTAGAGCAAAAAGCTAGTGGTCAAATTAAAATTGAAACTACCAAAGAGCTTATAGGTGATGACTATGAAGAAATTAAGCAAAAAGCTTATGACTCTAAAACCATATTGATATTGGGGTCTTGGTCAGAAATAAAAGATGACTCTCCCGGAATTAAGCGGATTAAAGAAAAAACGTTAGAATTGTTTCGTAGAGACTCAAGAAATGTAGAACTAGTTACTTACGATGAACTCTATGATAGAGCGAGATTTATAGTACATAATGAAAAGCATGCAAAGCAAAACCAACAATCGCAATCATAGCGTCTCGTGCGAGACGTGCATGTTGCGAACGTTCAGAAGCCCCATTCGACACAACCGCAATATTTCTTGCAGCGTTAACCTGAAATAAGCAGAGAGAACATGTTTTCAATCATAGATCTTCATCATGACTACTTACTTATCTCAAAAATGAAGATTCCAACAAAAAGAAAAGCACGATTAATTACTGAACTATTAGCCGAGTCAGATAACCCTTGGAGAGTTATAGGTATCACGGAAAAGGCATTTAAAGTGTTTTCTGAGAACGATTTTGATCGAATCCCTCGAATGAGGATTAATCGAGCTCATCTTGTTAACAGGATTGAGACTTTTACCCATCTTTTTGAAAAAATCTATACTGATCCAAATGAATGGTGGAATTATTATTATGATCGAGATAAAACAATATTATCTACTTCATCTGAAAACATGACAAATGATCTTTCTAGCATAATATATTTTGACCGCTTTGACTTTTTTAATGTGAAAGATAATTTATTCAAAACTGTTGGCTTTACATGGTCTTATAGTAAAAAGAAAGAAAAGCAATTTCTTATGCAATTGGCAAAAGAGCTAAATGCATAACAAAGCACTCAAGCCGACTGCGCTAACGCGCAGTCGCTGAGTTTAATCGTTAACCATCTGGGAGAGATATGTCCGAGTATAAGCTTATGAAAGAAATCATAGATCTTTCAGTATCCAAGGTTTGGGATGCCGCGAAGCTCGAATGGTCGTTGGCACAAATATATGAGGCAGATGAGCCTGAACGCTGTTTGTGCGGCCACTTCCCAATCATTGAAATATGTATATTGCAAAACAAGCATAATCATAACCAAGCTACGCTTGGAAACTGCTGCGTTAAAAAGTTCATAGGACTGCCTTCGGATAAAATATTCCAAGCTGTTAAGCGTGTGCGTAAAGATAATGAGAAATCACTCAATGCCGAAGCTATAATCCATACGTATAGAAACGGCTGGATTAATGAGTGGGAGTACAACTTTTCCATCGATACTATACGGAAGATAAAACTGTCAGTGAAACAGCTTCAAACACGCGTCAAAGTGAATGAAAAATGCTGTTCAACATGCGTCGTGGCAATCAAAATGGTTAACAAGGTAATAAAAAATCGCTAGCAAAAGGCGCAGGCTTGACTCACTACCGCTCACCTTTATTGCGGCGTTATGTTTTTAGGAAAATTTTGTGGAAATAACAATTAGAACAATTAGAACAATTAGGGCCAGATGAAAATTAAAACTATAAAAAATTGGAGTGAATTTGATAATGCTGTCGGAAGAAAAAACTTCCGCAAGTGGATTTTTAGAGGACAATCCTATTCAGATTGGCCTCTTGAAAGTTCATTGCATCGTGCATTCGAAGAAGCACAGTCAATACATAAACTTAAAAGCGGGAAAGAAAAAAAACTTAACCGAGTTGAGCATGAAAAGGTAATGATAGACCGTTTCAAGTGTAATGCTCACTTGTATCTCGATCACTTGCCTCAGCCTGAAGATCTATTAAGTTGGCTTTCATTAATGCAGCATCACGGTGCTCCGACTAGGCTGTTAGACTTTTCATTTTCACCCTATGTTGCATTGTTTTTTGCTTTAGAGTCTGGTGAAGAGGATGCTGCTGTTTATTGTATTAATCATGATGCCATCCGAAACGACGATGATGAATATTTTGGGAAGAATCGGCTTGAAGTATATTCCAGAATTCTTGAACCTATAAATAGGCAAGATGATCCATGCCTTTTCGCATTTGAGCCTACATTTTCTAACCAACGTTTACTTTCTCAGCAAGGTCTATTTGTGGCAACGAATACGCTAGACTTAAGCCATGGAAAGATATTGAACGACTACGACATTCAAGATACCGATGTCATTAAAATAGTTATACCTGCTGAACAAAGGTTCGAGGGCCTTAGGAAATTAAATAAGATGAATATCAACTCTTCTAATATATATCCAGGCTTAGATGGTTTTTGTAAGAGTATGCGCAGACAGCCAATTTTTGGTCTCGAGTGGCAGAGAAGAGTTGGAAATGAACTTTAGGACAAGCCGCTGAAAGCGCCGTCACAAGCCCATCCCGAATGCGCGACCCTATGGAGTTTCAGAGTCAGTTAAAAATATACTTCCCAGCACCATCAAAAACAATCTATGCCTTACGATATAAATCGTCTTGCTAAAGCTAACCTAAAACGGATTGAGTCAGACGTTTGGGCGATAGCCCGATTAAAGATTTTTTGGTAACTTTTTTATCGCTTGAAAGAAGTTACCCACTCAGCTTTCCCCTGAATTAAAACTCGGAAATAAAGATCGGGAATACAAAGCGTTTGAATGGAAACCTTTATAAAGCCCAGCGTTAGTAAGGATATCTTATCAAGGCTATTTCATTGACCGACGACCTATATAAGGACTATATTTGGTCATAATGAAGAGGTATTTATGAAGTTATCAGGTCAAATCAAGCCTATTAGCTATTTGAAAGCTCATGCTGCTGAGGTCGTGCGTAACCTGTCTACGAATATGCAGCCGATGGTGATCACTCAAAACGGTGAAGCTAAGGCGGTTATACAAGACATCAAAAGCTATGAGCAAACTCAAGAGACTATGGCGCTACTTAAGATGTTGGCTCTGGGGCAGCGCCAAGTAGACGAAGGCAAAGTTCAGCCTGCAGGTGATGTTGTTGCCAAGCTTCGTAATCGGAGCAAAAGTCGCTAATGAGTTATCAGGTATTTCTCACTGATGATGCCGCTTACGATCTTGAGGCTCTATACGACTATATCGAATCTCATGACGCACCAGAAAAGGCAAATTACGTTCTCGACAAAATCGAAGAGACATTTTTAAGCCTTGCCGATAATCCAGAACGCGGGACTTATCCAAATGAGTTGCTAGCTATCGGCCTACGGGAGTATCGAAAAATCTATTTCAAACCCTCCGTATTATTTATCGAATCAACTCGCTGTCTGTTTATGTCATGGTGATCGCCGATGGTCGTCGCGATATGCAATCGCTTCTAGAACGCCGTTTGTTCCAAGACTAAGGGGAATAAAGGGTCAGCCAGATTAGATGAAAAATAGGATAACTTTTCATCTAATCCTCATGTCAAAAAATATTTACGAATCACTGTGGATGTCCCATTCACAAGATATTAATGCTCCTAATCCTAACGAAGTATAAAAACTATCTGCATTGATTTTGACCAAAACTTGCTTAAGCAGCACTTGTAAAAACAAAACAAAGATAAAGGAAACTTTGTGATCAATAATTCTGGTGATTATATCCAGATATGGATAAAATCACCCCGAATTTTAAATCAGAAAAATTAAATTGTATTTTTACATGGAGTATCAAATGACAACCCCTTCCTTTCGAACTTTAAAAAATTCTATGGTTTGCTTATCTATAGCAACAGCTTTAACTTTAGCAGGCTGTTCGGTAAACCAGTCGCATCGTGCTGTAAAATCGGAGACAGTAAAAAGCTATAACACTGATTATAAAGGATTAAAAACTACGTTGGTTGTTGGTAATTTCCAAAACCGCTCTTCATACATGCAAGGCCTTTTTTCGTCAGGTACTGACAAACTAGGTAACCAATCTAAAACCATTCTGAAGACACACCTTCAACAAACTAATCGATTTAAAGTAGTAGACAGAGAGAATTTAGAAGTTTTAAAACGTGAAGCCGAGCTGAATGGTATAAAACAAACTTTAACTGGTGCTAGATATACAATTACCGGTGATGTAACAGAATTTGGGCGAAAAGTAACTGGAGATAAACAGCTTTTTGGAATTCTTGGATCTGCTAAAACTCAAACTGCCTATGCAAAAGTCAGCATTAACATTGTCGATGTTGTGAACGGAGAGATTGTTTATTCAACACAAGCCGCTGGCGAATATGAACTCAGTAATCGCGAAGTAGTAGGCTTTGGATCAACTGCTAGTTACGATGCAACACTAAACGGCAAAGTATTAAACTTCGCTATCACAGAAGCAGTAAATAATATTGTACGTGATCTAGAGAACGGCACATGGGTGGTGCTATCAAATGAGCAGTAATAAAAACATCAAACACTCCAATAAAGTATCTTTCGCTATAGTATTTTTTTCGTTGTTTATCTTGAGTGGCTGCGCCACTAAGAAAAGCACTTTCTACTGGGGAGAATACGAAAACATGCTATATGGAATGTATATCGAGCCAGGTAGTGCTGATTCGACCACTCAAATTTCGACCTTAGTAACAGATATTCAAAAAGCAGAAGCACAAAATATTCCCGTGGCACCTGGCATTCATGCCCATCTTGGCTATATGTATGCTTTAGAAGGAAATGTGGCTCAATCTAAATCAGAGTTTATGACTGAGAAAACCTTGTTTCCAGAATCTGCAATACTTATAGATGGAATGATGAACCGCTTGGAAGGAACTAAATGATGCTAACGTTTAAAAAAGTGTTTTTACTATTCACGCTCTCATTAGCTCTTTTAATTACAGGGTGTTCAACACCTCCTCCTTATAATTATGACGCACTATTGGCAGCTGAGCCTAGATCAATCTTGGTGATTCCACCTAAGAATAACTCTGTAGAGGTAAACGCACCATATATTTACCTATCAACAATAAGCAGACCATTAGGTGAAAAAGGCTATTACGTATTTCCAGTAGCTGTCATTGATACTTTTATGAAAGAAAATGGATTGCCAACGCCGGAAGAAATGAATTCAGTTCCTCTCGACAAGCTGTATGAACATATTGGTGCTGATGCAGTATTGTATGTCGAAATTAATGACTGGGGGCAAAAATACAACATACTATCTTCGGATACTGTAGTTAACGTGTCTATGAAGCTAGTTGATGGAAAAACAGGCGTTCTCTTATGGGATGCAAGCGCTTCTGTCGTCCAAAGCTCTAATTCAGGTAATAATGGCTTAATCGGTAGCCTAGTAAACGCAGTTGCTTCACAAATAATGAACTCTATTTCGGATCAAACTCCGACTGTCGCGAGAACAGCAAATAATATCGCACTATATAGACATAATCAGGGATTACTGAATGGTCCCTATGCCGCACCTAATGTACAAAAGTAACTTCTAATTTGTTGTAAATACTCCAATCACTAAAGCATTACAGTAGTTGGAGTATTTTTTATAAAATTTAACCTTCCCTTTTGAAATCTTCCTAGCAGTATAAAACAACCCCTAACGTCCAAACTGTTGGTCTAACCAATCAAAAGAAGCGTTTTGCATGTCTGCTGTGTAAGTGTGGCCTTTGTTTGGCCAGATTTTTGTTTCTAAACTATCTGATACGTTATTAGCAGCCCAAACAGAATGCAGGGTTGAAAAAGCGTCGTTGACCGAGTCAACAGGAAATAATGTGTCTTCTTCACCCGCATAGACTAAAAGTGGCTTGGGAGCGCTGAGGGCGGCGATATCTGGATAATCTAGGTATCGAGCGATAAATGGATGTAACATGGCAAACGCAGATTGACCTTTTAGTTGATTGTTTCCGGGAACCATTAATCCTTTCATGGTCGCCATCCAGCAGTCGACGATACCTGCTGTAATGTCATCTGATAAAGCTGTCACTTGCCAAGCACGAAATGCGCCCATAGAAAAACCAACCGCTGCGACCTGAGTTTTATCAACCTTAGGTAAATTAGCGAGAAATTTAGCTGCTCGTACATCTTCCAAAGCAATAATGCCTGCGTAAGAAGTGCCTAGGTTAAACAGATTGGACGCCAATGCTTGTTGCGAATCGGTTTTAAAACCGTCAACGCTTCTATCGCCCCAGCCCAAAGCGTCAATGGATAAAACAACATAACCACGTTTCGCAAGTACATCTCCAGGAAAGCGACCTGTGAAGAATTTATCAGCCCATGCTTTGGAAGAAGTAAGGCGTTTGTCGTCCCCCCACGTTTCGACAAATTTTTCTTTGCCTATATCGAACTTACTGCCATGGTCATGCAAAAACAGTGCGGCGGGAAAAGGACCGTCTCCTTTTGGAACTAACAAGAGCGCTAAGACTCGACTCTCATTGCTGATATTAAAGACTATTTTTTTCGCGAGATAACTGCCACGATCAATTTCATCAATCACCACGGCATCAAAAGGAGTATCATCCTGATAAGGAAAAATTAATTCTTTAGCTTTAGCTAACCCTTTTTCTTTCCATGCTTGCGGGTCTTGAATAGTTTCATTCCAGCCTAAAGCGAACGGTATTCGATCTTTAAGTTTTTGGTAGAACAAAGGAAAACTGCGGTCTGGGGAGTTTATTGCTTGAGTCTGATAATCCGTTGGGATTTGGTCATCTACCTCGCTGGTTGTCACGTTTTGGGCCCACCCTGAGAAAGAAAAAGTTACGCATAGCGAAGCTAAAAACACTTTTGTTTTACATTCCATGTCATCACCGAATTTTATTAGATTTATTGTTAATTCAGCTTTTTAAGATAAAGATATCTACGTGATAATCAACTATTTTACAGACAAGTTAGTGGCTGTTTTTTTGCTAATAAAGAAAGCTTGCAGGCTAGCGCCCTCTCCACACATATAGCAGAATGCGCATCATTGGCGGCATAAAGTATCTGGTTTTCTTTCAGTGGATAAGCGCCCCAGTTGGATTTTTGGGCGCCTTTGCCAAGGCGTTTTCCCAGTACCATGGCGACGGCGGCGCGGGCGCCGATGCTGTTTTTCTCTCCGACGAGTTGCTTTAAGGTGACAGACAAGTCTTGCGTGTTGGTGATGTCGATGTCGAGTTTGTTACGCAGTTCTTTGTTATCGTCTTTTATACCAAAGCCGATTTTTTTGATCTTCGAGTTGGTTAGTATTTCCTTGGCCGCAGCGACAGCCGAAGGAAATCGAGTTGGGAATAGGAATGCTTTTGACTCTGTCGCCAGTTGAATCAGCGATGGGCCTGGGCTGACCTCACCTTTGCGAAAAATCGGTTTGCTCTCGGTATCGAATCCGATAAAAGCCTCGTTTTCTAGCTCTTTTATGGCTTGTGCGGCATCAAGTTCGTTTTCAACGATGTAGATGTCGGAAAGACCAAGGCCAATATAAAAAGGTAATTCGCTGATCTGTTCCTTGGTAGGACGTTCCATTCTTTGTCTCTTTTTTTCTCTTGTTTCTTTAAGCTTTTTTTAGATCAAATAGCACGTCGTGGATTTCCGCTTTTAGCTCTTTATCGATGATTTTATTGCTGTGGATTTTAGCTTGTTCAAGATATTCGATGGCACTAGCGTTATCGCCAAGCTCTATTTTCAGTTGAGCAGCAGCGAAGCCGATGGAAGATAGATAGTCTTTTGAGTTAATAGCAGCGGCTTTTTCTAAGGCTTTATCGTAGATAGCAATCGCTTGTTCTAAATCGTCGGTAAAGTCACCAAGGGTTTCCCATTGAACTGGGTGATCTTTGTCTGTGCCGTCGTTGTCATCACAGATTGCTTTCAATTCTGCATAATAAGCATCAAAGCCCGCTTGGTCTTTTTTGTTCGCGCAGGTCATGAGTTCTTTGGCTAAAAAAAGCACTTCTTTGTATATTTTAGTGTTCATATTTCACTCTGTTTGATGCATTCAATTATGTAATAACGAGTATGGTAATTTTAATAGACTATTTATGACAGCTTTTCGCTGGGTTCTTAACAAATAATAGGAGTTATCTAAATGCAAGTTCATGAATGTGTCTCTTTTATATTGCTAAAAGACGATCAGGTGTTGTTAGAGAAACGCGCTAAAGACAAAGAATATGATCCAAGTCTGATTGCGATTCCTGGTGGTCATATGGAGCTAGGAGAAACACAAGAACAAGCCTTGTTACGAGAGCTGAAAGAAGAGCTAGATATCGTCCCAACGTCTTATGTCCACTTGTGTTCTCTTTATCATCCAACAGGTGAGCTTCAACTCATTCACTATTACGTCGTCAATAGTTGGGAAGGTAAGATATTGTCTCTAGAGGCAGACGAAGTGACTTGGCATTCTCTTGATTCTAATCCTCTAGATGTTGAGGCTGATAAATTGGCGCTGTCAGAGTATCGAAGACTTAGCTTATCATTTGCAATCATGTAAATTCATAAGGCGAAGCAGAATAAGAGCATTTAAAGTGAATGCTGAGCGTACGGGATGAACTACGAGTAAATTTGGTTTATCGCAAAAATCAATATCATTGGTTAATTAAACAATTACAAATAAAAACATTGCATCTCTATTATAAAAATGCTTTTTGCTAAAAGCAGCTCTTAGATTACAAGGGCAATAACAATAAAAATGGAGAACAAGTATGTTTAAAATTGTTAATAACATCGTAATTTGCTCCACCTTTTTACTGAGTAGCGTTAGTGTGTTCGCCACTGATGAAAACCCTAATAGAGATAATCGCTTTGAAACGAGGTTCATCTACGAATCACGTGTAACAATAGACAAAAAACGAGTCACTGTTGGGCAAAGCAAGTATGGTGAACGAGGCATTATTTGGATCACAGGCGGTGAGTTTGCAGGACCATCTTTAAAAGGGGAAGTCATATCTGGTGGGGGCGACTGGCAGCTAGGTAGACCAGACGGCAGTAAAGAATTAGATGCTAAATACGCACTGAAAACCGACGATGGTTTTGTGATATTGGTTCAAAACAAGGTTACTATTAACTCAGAACCCACCAAAGAAAACCCTAGCAATCGTTATGCCCGAAGCGTATTAAGCTTCGAAGCACCTATCGGCAGCCCCTATGAATGGATGAATAAATCCGTTTTTCTAGGCACATTAGACAGAGCCGATAATTACAACGAAGATCCAGCAGTGATCATTCGAGTGTGGCAAGTGCTCTAAACGCCTTATTAAGCTCCGATATTTAAGCGTTATCGGAGCTTAATTCATTTAGGCCTCTTTTTTGTCGAATCAAGCTCACTTCAGCCAAAACAACGATCCCCAATACCAACCAAGATCCCATGATGACGCCGCTCCAACCATCCGCTTGCCAGAAAGGATCAAGATAAAACCCACCAAGACTGGCGCCTAGATAGTAAAATACCAAATACAAGGAAGAGGCACTGGCTTTGGCATGTTTGGCATTACGACTCACAAAGCTACTGGTAGTAGAATGACATAAGAAGAAGCCAAAGCTGTTTATCAATAAGCCCGCGATAATCGACAATAAAGAGTCGCCCAATGTAACTAACGAGCCAAACATGAAGATGCAGGTACCTAATACCATAATGTTGGGTTGGCTCCAGCGTTTGGCAAGCTTGCCTGAAATCGCCGAACCCAAGGTGCCAGACAAGTAAGTTAAGAAAAGCAAACCAACGTATTTAGCCGTTAAGCTGTAAGGCGCGGCCTCCAAGACGAAAGTCACATAACTGTATTGATTGATAAAAATGAAGAAGCTAAAACCACCGATGAAATAACTGGTTAATAAGCGACGATTCTGCAGATGGCTTTTCATGTTCATCAGGATATGACCAACACGCAGTGGTTTTGCTTCAAAGTGCTGTGATTTTGGCAGTAGAAAGAAAAAGGCTAATAAACAAATTAAACTAATCACACTCATGACGCCAAAAGTTGCCGAGCGTCCTAGCCATTCACCAACAAAACCACCAATCAGACGGCCACCAATGCCACCTAACGTGTTACCACTGATGTACAAGCCAACCGCAACCATCAAGGCTTCTGGTGTATATTCGTCGCCCAAGTAAGCAACGGCAATAGCAGGCAACCCAGCTAGAAAGAAACCTTGCAGGGCACGCAATGCCAATAATGATTCGTAACTTTGTACTAGGGATAAACAGAAAGTAGTCAAAGTAATACCAACCATGGTCATCACCATAATCCCTTTGCGACCTAAGGCATCTGAAATTGGACCGTAGAAAAGCAAGGATATGCCCAACGTCAGAGTTGTAATAGTAAAGCTACCGCTGGCTTGTAATGGACTAATGGAAAATTCGTTGGCAATCATTGGTAGCAAAGGCTGCGTCACGTACACATTGGCAAAAATCATAAAAGAGCCAATGACTAGAGCCAAGGTTCCTCGCCAAAATACCGAACTACCTACTTCTATCACAGCAAAACTCCACAGACATCAAAAACAAATCAAACAAATATTATTGCGATACTATACGCCTCACCATTTTATCAATAAAATATATTCGTTTTATCCAATCCATAAGGGTTATTGATGGACATTAAGCCGCTACGTTATTTCATTGCGATTGCAAAAACAGAAAGCTTTACCAAAGCAGCTCAGCAGCTTGGCGTTGCGCAGCCAGCTGTCAGTATGGCAATCAAAAAATTAGAGACGGATTTAGGTTTAACCTTAATTCATCGAGCAGATAGAAATGTAGGGCTAACCGACGAAGGTAAAAAGTTGCTAACTCATGCAGAAAAAATCATTCAGGCAACGGACGATGCCCTATTGGAAATGAGTGAGCTAAAAGGTTTGAGTCAAGGTGAAGTACGTGTGGGGATTCCAAGTATGCTGGGCTCTTATTACTTCCCGCCTATTCTGATGGCATTTCGCCATAAGTATCCAAGTATTGCCTTAAAAGTCATTGAGGGAGGAACTTGGCAGTTACAAAAGATGCTCGAAAATGGCGAATTAGATCTTAGTGTCATCGTCGCTGAAACACTTCCTGATAGTTTAGAAACTCAAGCACTGATTCGAGAAGAAATGCTGGTAACCATTGCAACCGACCATCCTTTCAGCCAACTAGACAGAATCTCACCAGAAGCCTTTTTTGATGAAGAACTGGTGATGTTTAAAGAAGGCTACTTCCACCGCCGTATTGTCGACAAGCTAGCGAAACAATGCAAAAAGACGCCCAAAATTGGTTTTGAAACCAATTTAATTCCACTAATAAAATCCATTACCCAGCAAGGCTTTGGCATATCTACCCTACTCGCCATGGTTATCGAAGAAGACGATGACCTAATTACTCGCCCTTTTGATCCACCAATCTGGCTAGACCTAGGTATTGCTTGGCGCAAAGACAGTTACCTTTCAAAAGCCAATCGCGCTTTTTTAGAGTTTGTCAGTGAGCATGGACAATATAAACGCTGAACCAATAAAAATGCCTGCCCTACACAACAACAGGACAGGCACTTGGCATCATTAAAAGGTGTTTAGTGGAATAAGCGTGCTTCAAACAAAGAAGAGTTCTTGAAGCGATGCAAGCTTTTCGCACCAGCCAATACGGCAAGATCAAGTACTGGCTCTAACAATACAACGCTCATATACGCCATACCAAACGTTGCCACAGAGACTAAGTTTTCAGCGCCGAAACCTTGGCCATAAAACGCCCAAAAAGCCACCCAAGCAACAATGCCACCTTGGTAAGTTAAGGACAGTTGCAAGGCTTGCTTGTAGCTAATATCAACGTAAGCGGTATTGACCACGATCGTACGACGGGCAACCGCAGACATAGCAAACAGAGGCAACAATAAGGTCGTCACGTTCATACCATATTGAGGCAGATCAAACTGAGCAAAGAAAACGCCTTGTGTTAACAAACCTAATATCAAACCAATAGAAGCAGCCGCAGGGCCAAAGATTAAAAAGAGCGTTGAGCCTAATATAAGATGAACTTCGGATACACCAACAGCGTGATGAGGCAAAAGTTCAAAAAAGGCAAAAACAAAAAGTGTAGTCAAAGTACTGCGACTGATTAAAGACATAACACCGTCTTTTTTTATCATATCGATAGAGGCTTTTGCGGAAAAGCCGAAGGCGGCCAACGCCGTAGCGTAACTCAAAACGATTTTTGCGCCGTCAACGACGCCTGGTTCAATATGCACTATGTGCCTCCAAAATATGCTTCATACTCACCCGTATGATTCAAATTAACGGATTTTTGCATGGCAATATTTGCCGATAGCAAAATCCTAATCAATGAAGGCCGGTCTCCGGACTGATAAGTGTTTGGCAGATCTGTATTTATTAAAGCCCCTCGTCCCTTCCCATTCAAAAAAATTTCTATCTATGAACAGTGGAAGCGAGAAAAATACACCACTTATTTACCGTTGCGGGGGCAGTACAGGGATTACTTAACAAAAAGCTCACCTGTTTCCCGTTTCACCCATAAGGGCACCTTCACAAGAACTGGTATTCATGATCTTAATGCAAGATTAATAACCGATTACCAGAGATTCGAAGCGTACGGTTTAACTTAAATTTTAGCAACTAAAGTAATGGAAATACTGAACGCTTAACGAACACCCTTCATACAAAGAAGAAAGGCATTCATAATTTGGAAAATTTTAAGAAGGTTTACGCCCAGATAAAGAGCTACGAGCATTCATACGCGACTCAATATTCTTCAGCAAGGAAGTTCTATGAAAGATAGTACCGCCAATAATCCCAATCGCACTACCAATAGAAATATCGATCAAACGATGTTCTAGTAAAACCTCAGTCGTCATATTGACACTCGTAATTTCAGCCATAATAACCGTTAACGGTGTAATAAAAATCACAGCTGCACCATAGTTCTTTATGATCAACAACTCCACGACAAATTGAAAGAAGATCATACTTAACGCTAAAACCCAATAATTTGGATGTAAAGAAAACAAGCACCAAGCGACTCCCATACCAATTGCCGTACCCACAATACGATGAATATTTCGGTGCCAGATCATACGATAAGTCGCACCTTGTAAAACAGCTGCACAAGAAATTGGCACCCAAAGTGCATTAGGTAATTCAAGTAAAACAGCAACGAGATAAGAGAGAGAGATAAAGAAAGCCACCAAAGCAGCCTCTAAAATAATCGCATTAACCTGAGTATCTGTTTCTACTTTTGTTATCGGCAGATCATTTGCACCAGTCATCAGACTATAAATAAACGCCAAACCACAAGATAACATTCCCCCTAAAGCGACCATACCGATATTTGATGACCACTTACTTAAATCAAAAGGTAAATAAATCGCCAAAGCAGAAACAAGAATAAAGAAAAAGCTACCGGGAGGAGATAGACGATAATATCGGGTAATAACAATCGCGCCGAAGGACAGTAGCCCAAGAGCAAAAACAGCAACGTAAGGGTTGAAACTAGAAAGAGAGCCTATTGTAAAACACACCATGAAACCAAAAGAGCACATGGCGAGAGTCACCATTCGATGTGCTGTACGAGTTTTAGGCAAATATAAAATAACCATTGCTCCTAAACTAGACAAGGTCGCTACTGCAAATTGATTTGTCGCGGCGCCAATCAAGGCAGGAATACCAACACAAACAGAAGCAAGTACTGCAAGGTGCCAAGGACGCTTAACGTCACTCCACGAAAAAAGCCCCTTTAATTGGGTTAATAAAACATTCAACAAGCATACACCCCACAAAATTGTTTAGTAGATAAACATTATAACATCATTATCACGCTTCAATTCTGAAAAACTTCAAACATAAATTTCATAGTTCTGGTAAAACCAACACCCATACAGTTTAGATGAGAAAAACTAAACAATTATTTGAGTAAAACTGTTTAGAAAGATAAAAAATCATCTTATTGGTCAATGTTTTATAAATAGCTATATATTTATTCCATAAAAAAAATTTATAATCTTTTTTGTAAGTTTTTGTTCGTACCGCCTACTAAATAATGATTTCTGCAAGGACACAGATTATGAACCTGATCCGCACTCTCCTATCCTTTTTAATGAAGGATAAAATAATTGCCTCACCCAATTTTAACCGTTGGCTGGTACCACCAGCCTCAATAGCCATTCACCTATGTATTGGTTCTGTTTATGCTTGGAGTATTTTTAACCCAGCATTAACGAAAGAGTTTGGTGTTGTAACCAGCGCTGCACAAGACTGGAGTCTTAGCAGTGTTGTATGGATATTCTCTGTTGCTATTGTTTTTCTGGGTCTATCTGCTGCAATCGCAGGTAAATGGCTAGAAGAAGTTGGCCCTCGTTGTGTTGGTGTAACGGCGGCATTCCTTTGGGGCGGCGGCTTTATTATCGGCAGCGTGGGTATTTCAACTCATCAGTTGTGGTTGGTCTATCTAGGGTATGGAGTTTTAGGTGGCTGTGGTTTAGGGCTTGGTTACGTGTCCCCAGTTTCTACACTACTTCGCTGGTTCCCAGATAAGCGCGGTATGGCCACAGGTATGGCGATTATGGGATTCGGTGGCGGCGCAATGATTGGCGCACCGCTAAAAACCTTTTTATTAGAAAAATTCGCAGTAGCTCCAACGTATCTTGGACCTGAATCTGCGGTTAGTCTCATTACCGAAGGCGGTAGACGCTTTGCAGAAATGGCAAGTGGCAAAATAGAAGTGGTTGTTGCCAGCGCTTCTGAAGCGGCAAAACTACCTGTTCCAGGTGATGCCGGTGTTTACGTGGTTGGGACAGGTAATACCGGTGCTGCCAGTGTTTTCTTAACGCTTGGTATTGTGTATTTCATTATCATGATGATTGCTTCGTTTGCTTATCGCGTTCCGCCTAAAGATTGGAAACCTGAAGGTTGGACTTCACCAGCAAAAGATGCGGCCAACACTATGATCAGCCGTAATCATGTCCATATTGATCAAGCCCTAAAGACGCCTCAGTTTTGGCTGTTGTGGATTGTATTGTGCTTTAACGTGACTGCTGGTATCGGTGTAATCGGCATTGCTAAAACAATGATGACGGAAATCTTCGGATCAACCCTTCCGACTATCGCCACAGCAAGTTTTGCTGGCACTTATGTTTTGATGATTTCTGTTTTTAATATGTGTGGTCGATTCTTCTGGGCATCAACATCAGACTTCATTGGACGCAAAAACACCTACCACTGCTTTTTCGTACTCGGCACAATTCTGTACCTATCTATCCCTTACGCGGCGTCAGCTGTAAGTGCAGATCCATCCATTACTTGGCTGGTTATGTTCTACGCAGCAACCATGATTATTTTCACTATGTACGGCGGTGGCTTTGCTACGATTCCAGCTTACTTAGCGGATATTTTTGGTACGCTACATGTTGGCGGTATACACGGTCGATTACTTACTGCATGGGCAACCGCTGGTGTACTAGGACCTTTTGTTATTACTTACTTAAGAAACCTATCGGTGGAAAACGCGATTAACGATTTAGTCAGTAAAATTGACCCTGCCGCATTTGAACAAAAATTCAATGCGTCCGTTTCTCAGCTAAATGAGCTAATCGCCGCAAAATCCGTGACCGTAGCTAAACTGATGGAAATTGCCCCTGCAGGCACAGTCGATCCAACATCGAGTCTTTACAATACAACAATGTATGTAATGGCAGGTTTGTTAATTGTCGGCTTCTTTGCCAATTTAATGGTGCGACCAGTTAATGAAAAACACCATGTGGAAAAAACGCACCCAAATCTATAGTCGATAATCTCAGCGTACAATCGGTTAAAAAACCAAGCCAACAAGACAAATTCTGTCTTGTTGGCTTTTGCATAAAGTGTTTCGATGAAATTAAAAGCAATCAAGCCATGACTTAGGATTGTTAAAAAGTTCACACACTCATTCTCAGCCATTATTTAGCAACAAAAATAAAGATTACTATAATAATAAAACCTTTATCCAATGCTGTACTAATCTGATTAAAAGCATACTTCAAAAGAAGGAATTACTTCATGATTCAGCAAATAAAATCCATGCCCATTACGCGCCAATTGGCCGTTGTTGTATTTACGGTTTCAATTCTTTGTTTTAGCGCGTTAAGCTGGTTAGCTTCGAATAAATCCTATGATGGATTTATGACAAGTATCGATCACGAACTACAAACCAGCGCTAGTCAAGGAGACATGCTGCTTGATTTTTATTATGAAAGTCTAGAAAGCAGCACCAATAGACTAGCTGATATATTCTTCACACTTTTCCCTAATGGAATCACCGTAAGCGATTCAGAAACAGTAAAAATTGGCGAATATGACAGCCCTTTAGCTACTAACTCAGGCGAAACAATTAACCTGAATTTTAGTAAACCGGATCAATTTACCAGTATGACAGGTGGTACAGCGACGGTTTTCATTCGCTATGGAGATGATTTCCTTCGAGTTAGTACATCACTAAAAAAAGCCGATGGTGAACGCGCGTATGGAACACTATTAGGCAAAGGGCATCCTGGCTACCAAAAACTAATCAATGGTGAAACTTACTCAGGCCCTGCCGCATTATTTGGCCGTAACTACATGACTAAATACGTACCTTTTAAAGATGCAAAAGGGAAAGTGGTTGGCATTCTGTATATTGGTTTTGATTACACTGAAGGGTTAAAAAGCTTAGAAAAAGAAATTAATGGCCTATCCTATGGCAAAACAGGCAAAGCCACAGTTATTAACTTAAAAGAAGGCAAAGACTTCGGTCGAGTTGTTATTGACTCTCAAAATAAAGGTAAGTTATTCACTGAGCTTGGCTTAGCCAACGCAGAAAAACACTTACAACTAATGAAAAGCCAAGATACAGGCACATTCTTCACAGAACAAACCGTGAACGGAGTTACGCAGAAAAACATCATGACGTTTAGCCGTGCAGATCGTTGGAATTGGGCAATTCTAACTGGCGGACCAATAAACGAGTTTACTCTTGTGGCTGACTCTGTTCGTAACAGCCTAATCATTATCTCCCTGATTTGTGCCGTTATTCTTGTGGTTCTCATCGCCTTTATTACTCAACGAATTCTTTCTCCTTTAAAACGCGTTGGCCAAGACCTACAAGAACTAGGTAATGGTAATCTTTCTACCCACCTCTTTGAAAATGGGCAAAATAATCAAACTCAAAGCCGTAATGAAATCGCGACGCTTTTTGAGCATGGTCGAAATACAGTTAAACAGTTACGCTCCATGCAAATGGAAGTTAGAAACTGTATGGAGCTACTTGCTAGTTCGAGTCATAAAGTACAAGAAACCGCGACATTAGCCTCCAAAGGCATGGCGAAACAGCAGGTAGAAACAGACTTGGTAGCAACAGCCATGAACCAAATGGTGATTGCCGTTGAAAATGTGTCTCAAAATGTTACAGAAACAACCAATGAAACACAAAAGGCTGACGAAGAAACCCGAGCTGGCACACAAGTAGTAAATGGTGTCGCAAACGATATGCAAAGCCTAGCAAGTGTCATTGGTCATGCTTCGTCAGTTATGCAGGAAGTTGAAAAAGAGAGCGTTAGTATTGGCTCAGTTTTAGATGTTATTCGTAGCATTGCAGAACAGACCAACTTACTAGCTCTCAATGCTGCCATTGAAGCAGCTCGAGCTGGTGAACAGGGCCGGGGCTTTGCCGTGGTTGCTGATGAAGTGAGAACACTAGCGACACGCACACAAACGGCTACCGCTGAAATTGAAGGCATGATTAGCCAGCTGCAAAAACTGTCTAAAACAGCGTCAATGGAAGTCATTAATGGACGCGATCAAGCAGCAGGGAATGCAGAAAAAGCACTGGAAGCAAGTAAAGGGCTGATGAAAGTAACCGAATCGGTTAGCTCAATAAACGCTATGTCTATCAATATTGCTAGCTCAATTACAGAACAATCTGCCGTTGCAGTCAGTGTGAATGAAAACATTGCCAACATACGCAATGTTTCGAACGAAACGGCTAACGGCGTTGAAGAAATGATGGCAACCACAAAAACACTTTCAGAAGTATTAAACAAGTTGAAGTTATCAATAAATCGATTCACGTTATAACTGAATTTGCCTAAAAAAAGCGAGTAGACAATGCCTACTCGCTTTTTTTATTTCTTCAAACTCGTATATTCTTATCTAAAAATACGTTCAGACCAGACGGTTAATCCTGCGGCAACGCTGCCAAAATGATCACCATCCAACACTGGAATATCGCCAATGCGTTTTTGAATAGCTTGACGAATCACTGGAGACTTTGCGGAGCCACCTGTCATATAAATCAAATCTGGCTTCTCGCCAGCCTGCTCTATCGCGGCCGTCATTAGATTTAACATTTTTTCTAGCGGAGAAGAGATAGATTTAGCCAACTCATCACGGGTAATCGTGGCCGCTAATTCTGCCTCAATATAATCCAGTGCAGCAAGATAACTCTGCGTATCTGATAGGGCAATTTTAGCTTCTTCCGCACTGCGAACAATATGATAGTTGTGTTTTTCTTCCCGCATGCGCAAGAAACGTTCAATCAATTTAGGCTGTGCAGCATCTAAACGCAGCTGCGCTATCTGGTTCTTGGTTTCCATACTATTGAAGGTCGCAATAGCTGATACATCGTTTGTCGTAATCGCGTTCCAATACATTTGTGTCGGCATTGGCAAACCCGTTTTTAACAATGAGTCCATACCAAAAAGAGGCATTAAATGCTTACCCGCAATCTGTATGTCTAAATCATTACCGCCAATTCGTTCACCGGTATGAGCTAAAAAATCACCGCGACGGTCTTCTTTTTTCAGATAGTCAGGGCCCATACGAACCATAGCGCAATCTGTAGTACCACCACCGATATCCACAACCAATACGGTTTTATTCTCTGCCAGTTTCACTTCAAAATCTAAACCAGCCGCAATAGGTTCATAAAGAAATTCGATTTCTTTAAAACCAGCTCGCTTGCCTGCTGTCGTTAGGATCTCAAGAGCTTGACGGTTACTTACATCCGCATCAAGACCTTGAAAGTTAACTGGACGACCAATAACGGTGTGAGTAATGTCAGCACCCAAGCTTTTTTCTGCGCGCTGTTTGATATTCTGCATCATTACAGTCACAACATCTTCGAAAAAATGAATATGCTCTGAACGAAGTCCAGCACCACCTAAAAATGACTTAGGCGATTTTACAAAGTAGCCTTCTTCAGGCCATTGGAAATATTCATTGAATGCAGCGCGTCCAAAAAATAACGTTTGATCTTCATCAGCAATGTCTTCTTCATAACGCGCACGCTTAGCACGTGTTAATGCATTTTGTCGTAGTTCAGCAAACGCTTGTCTTGAATGAATATCTTGCAGGCCCCTTCCGACCGCTTCGGTAATTAAATCTCGATCTAAGGCATACAATGTAGAAGGTAAAAAAGCATGTTCTCCTTCTAAAGCGACCAAACGCACAGCCGAATCTTGCACAATACCTAATGCACAATTCGATGTTCCGTAATCAAATCCACAAATCATCTAATATTTACCTGTTATCGCTAATAGAAAAGGGCCGCGGACGATAACAGAAAGATTCAAAAGTATCAAAACTATCGGGACACAACTTAAACATAGAAAGCTTACGCTTAATAACAGAAAATTGCAGGCCTGCAACATACTAGAAATACAATCTAAGCAATAATCCGCATTACGTAATACTCAGGAGATAAAGGATGCACCTTTCATTACAGGCTAAAATAACTTTTCAGTCCATTATTGTGGCTATAATTGTCGCTCTTGGCGTCGGCGGTGTATCTTTTTACGCTTTTAAATCCGACAGTGATACTCGCATAAAATCAGAAGCTAGCTCCCAAGCTAATGCCATTTCCACTTACATTAACAGCTGGTCTGATGATCGCATCGGTACTATGCAGGCCGTTAAACAAAAAATAGAAGCGTCCTTACGAGAAAACCCTGAGGTAAACGAAAAAGATATTCTTAATATATTGCAACAAGCACAAACAAGCTTGCAGTTTGGCTTGACCTTTTTAGGCTTAGAAAATGGCGCAATGTATCGCCACGACCCATCGTTAAACAGCGCTGACTATGACCCTCGTAAGCGAAGCTGGTATATAGATGCAAAAGCAAAAAACAGCGCCTACGTTACAGCCCCTTACATCTCAGCTTCAACCAAACAACTTTCAATGACCTTTGTTGAACCTATTATGTTGAATGGCAAGTTTGTCGGCGCCATCGGTGGTCTAGTATTTTTAGACAGTGTTTTAGATAGCATTTTGGCCATGAAAGTAGCAGGAGACGGTTATAGCGTATTGTTTGATGGCGACGGAAAAATCATCGCACATCCAAATACCGATAAAATTTTAAAAGATGCCACCGATTTATCGCCAGTATTAACGGATGACTTTTTCAAAAGTGTTCGTAATGAGGCTAAATTTACCGAGCTTAAAGTAGACGGCAAAAACACTGAAATGTACGCCAGCAACATAAAAGGCAACCCTTGGGTTTTAGGGTTAATGATGGATAAAAGCGTTTTAAACGCACCTCTTGTGAGCTTAGGCACCAATATCCTTATTGCGGTGTTTGTTTTGCTTTCCATCGCAATATTAGTGGTCATTCAAGTAACCAAATTCTTGCTTAAAGATTTACGTCGCGTGTCTGATAGTATGGCGCAAATTGCACAAGGTGACGGAGATCTGACGCAACGATTAACCGCCAGTTCTAAAGATGAAATCGCAGTCTTGGTCGATAACTTTAATACCTTCGTCGCATTATTACATGGCACTGTGTCACACCTTAAAAAAATTGGATATGACTTAGCAGGTCAAGCCAGTGCGGCCCATGCATCTTCTAGAAACAGCTCTTTGAAACTAGAAGAACAGCAACACAATATTTCAATGGTAGCGACAGCGATTCACCAAATGGCACAAGCGACTCAAGAAATCGCCAGCAACGCGACAAATACCGCAATCAATGCCGATGAAACGGTAGCTGCAAGCAATGTTGGCCAATCGCAAGTACTAAAAAGCCAAGAGAGCATTCGAACACTCGCTGCCGATATCCAAGACGTTGCCACTGTTATTAACGATCTCAGTAAAAATGCGGATGGCATCAACACCATTTTAACAACAATTTCTGGAATAGCAGAGCAAACGAACTTACTCGCCTTAAACGCAGCTATTGAAGCCGCACGAGCAGGTGAGCAAGGACGAGGCTTTGCAGTGGTTGCGGATGAAGTACGGGTACTGTCACAGCGTACTTATAGCTCGATTGAAGAAATCCAAAAAATGATTGAGTCTTTGCAAAAAATAACGAAAGACGCAGTAGGTAAAATTCAACTCAGCCATACCAGAGCGAACAACAGCGTTGAAGATGTCAACCAGGCAAAAGAGAGCCTAGACAAGATTCAAATGTCAGTCACAACGATCAATGATCGTGCGGCACAAATTGCAACAGCAACAGAAGAGCAAACTAGTGTAACCGCAGAAGTAAATCAAAATACAGCTGACATACAGCAAGGCTCGACCGAATTGGTTACTCTCGCAGCAGAAAGTGCAGCTCGTGCTGAAGAACTTAAATCATTGGCTGATGACCTAACCAAAAACATCAATCACTTCAGAACATAACAAACTGATGCCAATAAAAAGGCTCTATCAGGTAAACCAGATAGAGCCTTTTTTTGCTCTTGTATCTTTATGCTTTAGCGACGCATTAAACCAGTGGTGATACACCAATAATTGCTTGGTGTAGGTAAAAAGCGATAGCAAACCAAGAAACCATAGCGAAAGTGAAGGCCGCTAAATCAAACTGAACACCAGATTCTTGATCACGTACCACACCTGCTTTGCGGTCACGACGACGATAAACGGCAAAACTCACAATAGACCAAACCAAGAAACTGCCAAAGATCATTACATCGGCCAAGGTTCCGTTGCTAATCAAATGAGCAAATGCCCAAATTTTTACAGCGATTAACATGGGATAACCCACTTTCTTTTTCATTGTCGTATTCGGTACTAAAGCAGAACCAACGAAGAAAAGCGCAACCAATACCAGTAAGCCAGCTAAATGTCGCGTCCACACAGGAGGAAACCACAACCACACTGGCTCAAGGCGAACTTGCATGTAGCCCAGCACAATAAAAGCGGCGGCAATTAACGTTACCATGCCAAAACGCATTTTCCAGCGCATCTCGCCATGACTTGCCATACTTTTCTCTCGCCATTGTGGCGCGACCAAACGAATGGAATGCAAAACAAAGAAAATGACTAAACCTACAACTAAAATCAACATACTAAGATGTTCCTCATACACTTTAAAAATCTTTCAACTATCACTGGGAAATGACTGTAACCCACTCTTAATAATGGCCAAGCTAAACAGTACCAACCAATCTAAAAAATTAGGTTTAATTTATAGCGCAGGATTATAGAGGGAAATAAGCAAGAGGCCTATTATTCATTACAAACTACTAACAAATCACGAATTGCTCTTAAATTGCTCTTCGTTTATCTCGTAAACTCAACTGCCGGAAGATGGACATCAAGCAAATCCTGATTAAAGTCGTCAAAATGTCATAAAAAGCCCTGTAAAATACCTTTATTAAGCTAGAAAAAGCCCCCTCCTTTGCACTAGAATACACCGTTTTGACTAACGGGCAGGTTGCCATGATCAAGACACCTTATTATCTTATCGACAAAGCAGCTCTATTAAAGAATTTAGAGAAAATCGCTTACGTGCGCCAGCAGTCTGGAGCCAAGTCCTTGTTAGCTCTAAAATGCTTTGCAACTTGGTCTGTATTTGACCTAATGCAAGACTACATGGATGGCACCACGTCTTCTTCCCTATACGAAGTCAAACTGGGTAAAACCAAGTTTCAAGGCGAAACGCACGCTTATAGCGTGGCCTATTCCGACGATGAAATAGCAGAAGTGTTAGATCACTCTGATAAAATCATTTTTAACTCCATTGGTCAGTTCACTCGTTTTAAAGAGGCTAGTAAAGACAAGACCCGTGGTTTACGTGTTAATCCACAAGTGAGTACCTCTGAGTTTTTGATTGCCGATCCAGCAAGACCTTTTAGCCGTCTTGGTGAATGGGATCCTGAAAAAATCGCAACCGTAATTAACGATATATCTGGCTTTATGTTCCACAATAACTGTGAAAACAATAGCTTTGAACGCTTCGACGAGATGCTAAACCTTATCGAAGAGCGCTTTGGTCATTTGATTCAACAAGTAAAATGGGTCAGCCTTGGTGGCGGCATTCACTTTACTGGTGAAGGTTACCCAATTGATAAATTCTGCCAACGCCTAAAAGAGTTTGCCGAAAAATATGACATTCAGGTCTATCTAGAGCCAGGTGAAGCCAGTATTACAAAAAGCACAACACTAGAAGTCACCGTATTAGATACGCTATTTAATGGCAAAAATTTGGCTGTTGTCGATAGCTCTATTGAAGCTCACATGCTTGATCTACTGATCTACCGTGAGAACGCTAAAATGGCACCTTGCGATGGCGAACATGAATACATGATTTGTGGAAAGTCCTGTTTAGCAGGCGATATTTTCGGCGAATTTAAATTTGATAAAGCACTAAAAGTGGGTGACCGACTGTCTTTTCAAGACGCAGCTGGTTACACCATGGTGAAAAAGAACTGGTTTAACGGTGTTAAAATGCCGTCTATTGCCATACGCCAATTGGATGGCAGCATCGAACTTGTAAGGGAATTTGATTACAACGATTTTGAGCAGAATCTGTCTTAATTCTGCTTCAGTTAATATTTTGGAGTAAGCACTACCATGAAAAAAAATGTACTCATTATTGGTGGCGGAGGCGTGGCACGTGTTGTGGCACATAAATGCGCCCAACACAATGACACACTGGGCAATATCGCAATTGCTTCGCGCAGCGTTTCGAAATGCGACGATATTGTATCCAGTGTCCTCGACAAAGGCAGCATGAAGGTAGAGGGCCGCATTCAAGCATTCGCCCTAGACGCTCTTGACGTGCCAGCAACGATTAAATTGATTCAGGAAACCGAATCACAAATCGTCATTAACGTCGGTTCTGCCTTCGTTAATATGTCTGTACTTGAAGCTTGCATGGAAACTGGTGCTGCGTACTTAGACACTGCAATACATGAAGATCCAAGCAAAATTTGTGAAACACCACCTTGGTACGCCAACTACGAGTGGAAACGTCGCGATGCCTGTAAAGAAAAAGGCATCACCGCTATCCTAGGTGTGGGCTTTGACCCAGGTGTTGTGAACGCGTATGCAGCGCTTGCTTATAACGACTATTTAGACTCCGTTGACTCTATCGATATTATCGACGTGAACGCTGGTAGCCATGGCAAATACTTCGCCACTAACTTTGATCCTGAGATCAACTTCCGTGAATTCACCGGACGCGTTTACTCTTGGCAAGACAGTGCATGGCAAGAAAACAAAATGTTTGAAGTAAGTCGTACAGACGACCTTCCAGTGGTTGGTTCTCAAACGACTTATATGACAGGTCATGATGAAGTGCATTCACTGTCTCAGAATCTAAACGTGCCAAACGTACGTTTTTGGATGGGCTTTGGTGAGCATTACATTAATGTCTTCACTGTTCTTAAAAACCTAGGCTTACTATCTGAGCAACCAGTTAAAACAGCTGAAGGCCTAGAAGTTGTTCCTCTTAAAGTAGTAAAAGCAGTTCTTCCTGATCCATCCTCTCTTGCACCTGCTTATACAGGTAAGACTTGCATCGGTGATGTGGTCAAAGGCAAAAAAGATGGCAAAGACAAAGAAGTCTTCATCTACAACGTAGCTGACCATAAAGAAGCTTATAACGAAGTAGGTAGCCAAGGTATTTCTTATACAGCTGGTGTTCCACCTGTTGCTGCCGCCATCCTAGTTGCCAATGGCACTTGGGATGCGAAAGAAATGCGCAACGTAGAGCAACTTGACCCAAAACCTTTCCTAGGTTTGTTGAACGAGATGGGCTTGCCTACTCGCATTAAAGACGAAGACGGCGACCGCCCTTTTACGCTTTAATAGCTAATCAAGATTAGCGCTTAATCCCCCCAAAATAACCCCGTATTGACGGGGTTATTTTTTATCTAAGAAAGCCCATTCAATAAAAGCCCCCTGATTAAAATAAATACCAGCCCTCAAGACTTACACAATTAGAATAAAATCCTTACAATATCTTAACGTTTTTCGCTCCCCCTTTTTAGAATCTAGCCAAGGAACATCGTTATGAAAAAGGAACTAAAATTTGCAGTACTCACTGCTGTTATTACACTCACTCTTGCTGGTTGCGCATCCAATCCAGACTCTACCTCAAGCCTTGCTGCAGATATAAAACAAGCAGAAACCATTACTCAAATAAACAACCTCAAGCAAACTATTGATGCTGCCAACAAAAAAGTGACGCAAGGCATAGAAGAAGAACTAGATTGGTTCGCTACAAAAGAAGTCACCGATGCAAACGAAGCCTTAGCTGAAGCAAAAGAGTACTACGCAAAATTTGAATTCGACCCTTCAGAAGCAAATAGCAGTACAGGTTTTTTTAGCTCGACAACCAACATTACTGCCGCAGAAGAAGGTATCAGTAAATTCAATGAACATATGACAAAAGCCACTAATATCAAAGCTGCAGCGCTATCAGCGTTAGCAGAAGCATTTGACTATCGTGAACAGCTAAAAAAAATTGATGCTCAAAAATACTTCCCAAGCACAGTTAAAGAGCTAGAAGGTGATCTTAAAAAACTGGTAGATCAAGTTTCAAACGAGAGAGTTGAAGCAGCAATAAGTGCACAACCTGCCTTGCTAGCCAAGCAACGCGCTCTCGAAGTAAAAACAGTAACGGCCATCTATCTTACCGACGCTAAGAAAGACCTAGATAGGCTTGTTAAAGCAGGCACAGCGCAACACGCACCAAAGTCCTTATCTCAAGCCTCTGCTTCACTAACAGCTGTCACCGCATTTATTGTCGCTGAGCCAAGATCCATCGACAAAATCAAAATGCAAGCGGAAGAAGCAATGTTTTTAATTAACAGAGCAGAACAAATAGCGCTAACAGTTAAAAATCTTAAAGCACTACAACAAAAAGATTACGAAGATTATGCCATCAGCTATGAAAAAATCCTGCTCGAAATAAGTAATGCGCTTAATGCAGAAGATCGTCGTGATTTAGCCTTCGAAGAACAAGGAAAAGCATTGATAGCCTTTATCGAAGCAAATCTGAAGGATCAAGAAGCATCTGTTCAAGCGCAGCAAAAACTACGCAAAGAACTGAAAAATCAAACATCTTATACCGAACTATTGGAAGAGAAAATTAGTACTCTTAACGCTAATTTAGCCAATGCCAAAAAATCGTTAGCGGACCTATTATCTGAAAAAGAAGCGACAGAGAAAGCGGCGATAGAAAAGGCTGCTAAAGCGAAACAAACGATAGCAGAGCAAGAAAAATTAAAAGTAGAAGAAGCGAAAGTAGAGGCAAAAGCTCCAGCTGAAATTAAAACAGAAACAGAACAAGCAGAAAGTACAACAGCTCAATAACGTGCTTTATAAAACATAAAAAAAACCAGAGCATGAGCTCTGGTTTTTTTTGATCTCAATAATATCTACTATCGATGAGCAAAAGCCGTCTTAGTACAATCCCCTTCGATTTTGTCTTTTTCTTCTTCCAAAATCTCATCAGTAAATTGTCCCATGAAACAACAGCAGATTCCCTCGCCAATCATGGTTCGCGGCCCCATTGGGTGACCAATGTGCTTGTACACACCATGACTGTGACCATGAGAGTGATCGTGTGAATGGCCATGACTATGAGAGTGTCCATGACTGTGATCATGTGAGTGACCGTGGTCATGAGAGTGATCATGATGTTTCAATACCAATGAATGTCCATGATCAGCATGATCGAGCGCTTGAACTAGATTAGTAAAGTGTTTGGTATCAAATTCCGATAAGCCTTGCGTATCATCTTGTGGATCAACAAATTCGGCATGGTGATGATGAACATCCACTTCGCCCGCCGCAAGACGACGTTTAAAGGAGTTCATTAGGGTTTCTTCACCCGTTTGTAATTCCCCCTGCATAATTTCTTCCACACGGTTTTGGAAGGCATCGATGACACGAGGATGATCATTTAAATAAGGTGTTTGAATGAAATCAATACTTGGATTTTCTTGAGCCACCTTATCAACGTAACCTTGGATACGCTTGATCAAACGACCAGTAAACAAGAAATATGGCGCCACAACGATACGTTTAAAGCCAAGCTTCATTAGCTTTTCAAGGCCCACGCCAACAGACGGGTAAGTCACGCCAGAATAGACGGTATCAGCCCAACCAAAACCCATATTTTCGTTAACAATGCGCGTTAGCTTAGCCGCTTCAGCATTGGCAGAGGTATCGGACGTACCACGACCAACCACCACCAACATGGTGTCATAAAGGTTTTGAGGTGGATTCTCAGGATCGAGACCAAGAGATTCGTAAATACGCGCTTGGAACGCTTCTACCATGTCATCTTGCAAACCTAATTCACGCCCATAAGTGACTTTTAAACCTGGGTGTTTTTCTTCGTAAGTCGTCAAAACGGAAGGAATATCATTTTTTGCATGAGTAGCAGCGAACAACATACCCGGCACCGCGTAGATTTCCTCGACTCCTTGGCTCACCAAACTATCTAAGCCCATATGAATATTCGGTGCAGAAAACTCTAGAAAGCCGTACTCCACAGGAAGATCGGGATAACGCGCTTTGAGTCCTTTCGCTACTAGGCCAAATTCACGTTCTGCGTCTTTATCACGACTGCCGTGACCACAAATCATAATGCCCTTTTTGGCCTGTTCTTTATTGCTCATTATTTCTCTCTACTTTAAATCGTCTTAGCTGATAGTAAGTGTAACGACTAACAGCAAGGTTACCAGCGCTCTTCTGCCCAAGATCACTGACGTTGTTCTTGCTGCTGATCTAAATCAAGCAACAAGGATTGAATTTTTTCTCGGTGCGCATCGGCATTTTGCCACATGCCACGCTGTATGGCTTCTAATAAGCGCTCACCCATTTCTTCTAGCGCGTGAGGATTATTATCGCGCATAAAAGCTTGGTTGTCTGGATCAAGCAACAATCGATCGGTCACTTGCTCATATTGATAATCCGCCACAAGATCCGTCGTCGCATCGTAGGCGAATAAATAATCCACGGTAGCGGTCATTTCAAACGCACCTTTGTAGCCATGAGTTTGCATGGCTTCGATCCATTTCGGGTTTAATACTCGTGAGCGCACCACCCGATTAAGCTCTTCTTTTAAGGTACGAATTTTTGGTGAACTCGGGTTAGAGTGATCACTATGATAAACACTGGGCGCTTGACCACTAAACTCGGTGACAGCGTTGGTCATGCCTCCTTGGAATTGATAATAATCGTCTGAATCGAGAATATCGTGCTCGCGGTTATCTTGGTTTTGCACCACCGCATCCAGTTGAGACAAGCGCTCAACAAAGGCGTCTTTCGCTTCGACACCTTCGCCTTGGCTCTTAACGCCATCGTTATCAGTGTCATCGCTATAAGAACCATAAGCATAACCGCCCCAGTTTACATACGCTTCGGCAAGATCCGCTTTGGTGTCCCAACAACGCTCATCAATAAGACCTTGCAACCCCGCACCATAAGCCCCAGGTTTACTTCCGAATACACGATAAGTCGCTTGACGATTCGCCTCAACTTCACTCATGCCTTGAGCAAGTAGTTTGCTTTTTCGCGCTTCCACATTGGCACGAATCACATTGCCTGTGCCGGGTTCTTGGTAGCTTGCGATGGCTTGCACGGCCGCATCATAGAGTCGCATTACGTTGGCAAAAGCATCACGAAAGAAGCCGGAGACTCGCAAAGTCACATCCACTCGTGGACGGCCTAATTGCATACAAGACAAGATTTCAAAGTCCGTCACACGGTTTGATCCTGGCGCCCAAATCGGACGAATACCCATCAGCGCAAAAGCTTGAGCAATATCATCGCCGCCAGTTCGCATGGTGGCGGTTCCCCATACGGACAAACCCAAATCTTTTGGATAATCGCCATGCTCCTGTAGGTGTCGTTGAATCAGCGCTTCGGCCGACATCTGACCAATCGCCCAGGCCGCAGGCGATGGAATAGCGCGATTATCCACCGAGAAAAAATTTCGCCCAGTAGGCAAGGTATCGAGCCGCCCACGTGTCGGCGCGCCACTTGGGCCAGGGGGAATAAATCCACCCGCCAAACCTGTTATTAACGCTTGAATTTCATCATGAGCACTTTGCTGCAAAGCGACCAACAAGCGTTTTTTACTGTGGGCTAATAAAGCGGCTGTTTGAGGTAACTTTGCTGCCAACTTGTCTATGGAGTGAGCCCCGATTAGATGACTCAATACCAATTCTTTTGCAAATAATTCCAATCGCTCTTTAGTATCCGCATGGGTACGCCAGGCAAGTTCACTAATGGATTGTAAAAGCTCAGGCTTATTCCCTAACCAAGGCGTTCGTTCACTTTTCATTGGATCGAAACCGTCTTGCTCCAATGAAAGATCATTGACTAACCCATGAAGTATCCCTTGGCTGGTTATCTCACTACCTCGCGGTAAACGTAACAAAGCCACCAGAGTGTCGGCGAGTTTATCGTCTTCGGGTAATTCTCCTAGACGATGCAAACCGTGACGAATTTGTGCCTCTTTTATCTCACATAAATACGTATCTAGTCCTTCCAGCACAGCATCATCATTACCGGATTCAACACAGGTAAGCTCTTCTAACAAATGGGACTCTTGAACTTTTTTAAGAATTTGCTCACGCAGCCAGGTTTCTCGACGTACGTCCATTCCCATGGCTTGATAATATTCGTCTACTAAGTTTTCTAGCTCGGCCATGTCGCCATAGGTTTCTGCACGGGTCATCGGCGGCATAAGATGATCGATAATCACAGCTTGCGTACGGCGCTTAGCTTGCGCCCCCTCACCCGGATCATTGACGATAAAAGGGTAGAAATGCGGCATCGGACCCAACGCAATATCTGGCCAGCAAGAGGCAGACAAGGCGGTTCCTTTGCCCGGCAACCATTCCAGATTACCGTGTTTGCCCACATGCACAAAAGCATCCACTTGATACACATGGCGCAACCAAAAGTAAAAAGCCAAATAACTATGAGGGGGAATCAAATCAGGGTCATGATAATTCGCCGCGAGATCCAAATTAAAACCACGAGCCGGTTGAATGCCCACAAAGGTTTCCCCAAGCCGAATACCTGCGAGCATAATACGACGCTGGCCGTTTTGCTCACGGCATTTATGATCGTCTTCTGGTGGCCCCCAGCGATCCCAAACGGCGTTTTGACATTCCAACGGGAGCTGATAGAAATACTGCAAGTAATTTTCTAAGGCGAGGCTTTGCCAGCAACCGCGCTCATGCAAGGTGTTTGGATTATTGGTCACTGCGCCGAGCAATTCTTCGATCAAGGCATTACCATGATCGGGAATATTTTCGATGGGATAACCCGCGGTTTCTAAGGCTTTTAATAAATTCACCGCCGAGGCTGGTGTGTCTAAGCCTACTCCATTACCAATACGGCCATCTTTGGTTGGGTAATTGGCTAACACAAAAGCGATGCGTTTTTGATGGTTTGGTTTGCTGGCTAAATTAGCAAAGCGTTTGGCAAGTTGAGCGACAAAACGCGCACGCTCTTGGTGTAACTCATAACGTACTAAATCGACTTGGGCAATATCGTTGTAATGACTCAAGGCTTTAAAACTCACCGCACGAGTAATGATGCGTCCGTCCATTTCCGGCAAAACGATTTGCATGGCCACATCGCGGCTGCGCAAGCCTTGAGTTTGCGCTTGCCAATCGTCTTCTGTGCTACCAGAAAGGATCAACTGCAAAACCGGAATCGGCGAAGCAAACGCGGATTGAAAGTCTGTCGGCTCAGAGGCTAAATCTGGACTACCCACTCGATTCGCCGCAAAGCCGGTGGTGTTTAAAATCACCTTGGCTTGAGTGCGTTCCACTAACGATTCGATCAAACCCACCGATACATCGTCTTTTAGAGAACTCACCGCCACAGCCAACGGCACCAGACCCTCTTGCTCTAATATTCCAATCAAGCCATCAAACATGGCTGTGTTGCCGCTTTGCAGATGAGAACGATAAAACGCCAAGATGGCAACAGGACGACCTTCCACCAGCCAGTCAGCATAGTGGCTCTGCCACTGAGTAAAACCAGATGAATAACCTGCATGATAAATCAGCGCACTGGGTAAAGGTGTTGGCTCTTGCCAAGGACAAGGTTGATCAGAGTATCGGTCGGTGAGGAAATAAAATAATTGCTGTGAGTTTGTTTGACCGCTTTCACGCAGATAGCGCCACACTCGATGGCAGTCTTCTGGTTGTGCGGTAGATACCTTCATTAGCGATGGATCTTGCGAATCATCTCCTGGCACCACAATAAGTGTTCGGCCAGCTTTCGCTTTCGCCCATTCTTGCAGGCGCTGAAAACCATACGCCCAATAATGCTCGCCGCCAAGCAGTGAAACGACGACGACTTTAGCGTGATCGAGCACCTTGTGCTCGTATAAATCGTAAGCAGCAGGTTTGACCAACTGCATCCAATTGGCAAGGCGAACACTCGGTAATCGTAGGCGCTCCAATCCATCATCGGAGCCATGGAAAGAAGCTATCTCGTCAAGCGCGCTACCAAGCGCACCAAGCACACTATCAGCAGCGGCCAAAATCACTAAGTCTGCTGGGGTTTGCCCAAGATCGACAATTCCCTCATCGTCAACAAAGCCACCCGGTTTGGCTGCTAATAAGTGCACTATTTCTCCAATTGTTTTACTAAATCAATCTTGTCATTCAGTTATTCGACACTTATTCACAGCGTCACGAGCGCAGTAGCCGTGAGCGGTGATCAAGCACTCAAAGCATCATGAAGCACATTCTCAATCTGCTCTTTACTAATACCTTTACCAATAAACACCAACTGAGTTTTACGCACTTCTTCTGGTAACCATAAACGATCAAAATAACGATCCAAACGCGTTCCAACCACTTGAAACACTTGGCGCATGGGCTTGCCATGCACTGCAGCAAAACCTTTGACACGGAAGATATTATGCTCTTCAACCAGTTGAGTAAGCGTCTCTTGCAAAAGGTCAGACTGAACTTCGCCCAATGTCACCACAAAAGAATCAAAATGATCATGGGCATGGTCATGATGTGCACCATGAGCATGATGATGATCGTGGTGGTTATGTACTTCATCAATTCGGCTTTCGGTTGCAGCGTCAATGCCTAACAAGACATCCAATGCCGCTTCGCCATTTTCGATATAAACAGTTTTTACTGTACTTGGCACTTCGTGGGCAATAATCGCTTGCACGCGTGCACGCTCTTCATCGTTGAGTAAGTCGTTTTTACTGACCACAACTAGATCGGCAGCGCTTAACTGATCATCCAGTAATTCTTGCAAGCTAGGGTCATGATCCAGACTTTCGTCCGCTTGGCGTTGTGCTTGAACTTTGTCTTCATCATGAGCAAAGCGGCCTGCAGCCACAGCAGCACCATCAACCACGGTAATCACCGCATCGACTGTGCAATGCTCTTTAATGCCAGGCCAGTTGAAGGCTTGCACCAAAGGCTTCGGTAACGCCAAGCCACTGGTTTCAATCAAGATATGATCAATATCACCACGACGAGCAACAAGCTGCTGCATCACTGGCAAAAACTCTTCTTCTACGGTGCAACAAATACAACCATTCGCCAGTTCGTAAAAACCGTCATCACTACGCTGGCTTCCCTCTTCCACACCTTCGGGGCAATCAAGAGGACAAGAGCGCAATAGATCTGAATCGATATCTAACTCGCCAAACTCATTGACGATCACGGCAATACGCTTACCAGCCGCTTGCTTTAACACATTAGATAATAAGGTTGTTTTACCACTGCCCAAAAAGCCAGTCACAATTGTTGTTGGAATTTTATTCAACTGCATGATTCATCCTTCTTACTTTAAGGGATAATATTTTAAAATTATGTTTTCTTAGACTTGTGTATCTTACGAAAGATATGCGCTTGTCCCTTGTCGTATAAATAGGAGTCTGCAAAATCTTCTGTGTCTAATACCTTCCCGACCAATATCAAACTGGTACGAGTAAATTTTTTCTCTCTTACTTTGGCAACAATATCCGCTAAAGTTCCCACGACATAGTCCTGATCTGGCCAACTTGTGCGATAACACACAGCAACCGGACAATCTTCACCATAATGAGGAATGAGTTCTTCAACAATTTTATGAATGCGAGTAATGCCAAGGTGAATGGCTAGCGTCGCGCCACTTTGCGCTAACGCGGGCAATCGCTCTCTTTCAGGAAACGGGGTTTTACCTTCATAGCGGGTCATAATGACCGTTTGGGAAACGCCCGATAAGGTCAATTCTTTGCGAAGTAATGCCGCCGACGCCGCTACCGCACTGACGCCAGGAATAACTTCGTAATCAATGTCTAACGCTTCCAAGCGGCGAATTTGCTCACCGATGGCTCCATACAAAGCAGGATCACCAGACTGCAAACGCGCAACATCCTTGCCTTCTTGCGCGGCTTTTTCAATCACAGCGGTGGTTTCATCCAGATTCATTTCTGCCGTATCATAAATAGCTTCGGCTGAACCACGCACACTATCAATCACTTGTGGTGGAATCAAAGAACCGGCATAAAGAACAATCGGACAACGCTCCATGGCTTTGACCGCTTTTACCGTCATCAAATCTGGATCGCCTGGGCCTGCGCCAATAAAGTAAACCTTCATTTATTTCCCTTATCTTTTATAAAGAACTAAAGCTTTTTGGAATAACCGCGAGGCGTGTAAATCCAGTGTTTCTGGCCGTTAACTATGTGTTTAGAGTCGGAATTGCCCACACTTACCATGGTGAACATATCGACATCTTTGGCCTCTAACTCACCCAAGGTCGTAAAGGTAATCACTTCTTCCGGACGGGTCAGCTGGCGACCAATCATCACAGGGGTACTAGCAGGGCGATATTGCAGCAAAACATCACGAGCGTGGTTAAGTTGCCAATCTCTTTTCTTTGAAACGGGATTATAAAAAGACACCACAAAGTCGCCCGCGCCACAAGCATGCAAGCGTTTATCGATGGTTTCCCAAGGGGTTAATAAATCAGAAAGAGAGATGGTACAGAAATCGTGCCCAAGCATGGCTCCAACTCGGCTAGCGCCGGCTTGCATGGCTGAAATGCCGGGGATAACTTCAATATCGACATTTAGCCATTCAGGGTGATTTTCTTTGCTTTGCAGTTGCATATCCAGCAATTCAAATACCAAAGTCGCCATGGCATATATGCCAATGTCACCACTGGAAATTAACGCAGTATTTTTTCCTTGAGCGGCCAAGTCGAGCGCCAAACGAGCACGACCAATTTCTTCACCTAGTGGCAGATTATGAAAGGTTTTTCCTTCGCTTAGCTCACCCAATAAATCTAAATAGTAGCCGTAAGCAACCCAATCACTGCAAACTGCCAATGCTTTAGTCGCATTTGGCGCCACTAAACCCAAATCACCAGGCCCCATGCCCATTACAAATAACTTGCTCATCTACTCTCTACAATATAATCAAGCGCCACAGGACGCGAATGATGCCATTGTACACGGATTGCAAATCTGACGGGATGAAAACACCACTATTTAGAATGAGAGATGTTCAGGTTTAGGATTCAATACGAACAAGACGACAATGATTTTTCTCTACACCATTAAACTCTAATTCAGCTTCATCACCATGAATCCAAAAAGATAAACCTTCGCCTAAATAAAATGCGCCAGACGCACTGATTGCATGAGTCAGTACATAGGTTTTTTCTTTCCAAGATAACTGGGCTTGCTCGGCATGAAAAAATATATTTAAAGGCATGCTATTGCAGAGATAGTCAGCCTCATTCGTTTGAGCAACGTCTTCTATCTCATACATGTCATCATTTGAAGATACGTTTTTATTAACAGAGCTGCAAGCAACTAGACCTAATAAAGAAGAAGCAAGCAAGACGCTTTGTAGAAGCAACTTTTTAATGTGCACTATGTGAGACTCCATTCTAGAACCACTTTTTCCGATACACCATTCTTGACCAAGCGGTCATTATAGTGAGCAATTTAAATTTTAACAGCTCATATTATGTAGCGCTAGATAATAAGCTCTACTAAGCATGAATCTTATATTAATTACTTTTTGCGACAATTCGGCTGCTAATTATTATTAACGGCTGAATTGTCACAAAATCACCACAATTGATAAGAATAGACGCTTTGACAGCCACAGATAAAAACGAGTATATTCTGTTTGTCGGATTTATCCGACTTCGTTCTCGGGGCGGGGTGTAATTCCCCACCGGCGGTAAAGACTTTACATAAGCTAAACTCTAAGCCCGCGAGCGCCTTTAAGAAGCCTTTCTTTTAGGGTCAGCAGATCTGGTGTGATTCCAGAGCCGACGGTTATAGTCCGGATGATAGAGAGCGCGTCAGACAAGACCTATATTGGCATGGCATTTTTTGCTGCGCCCGATTTAAGGTATGCCATTTAAAAGTGGTGTATTTGCCTGCCCGTTCGCCCTGATTCACCTTAGATATTTAGGATTAAAAAATGAATCAGAGCTCAACGAATAACATTGATTTCACTCCTGCTACAAAGCGCATTGCCATTCTTCACGCCACTTGGCACGAAGATATTGTATTAAATTGCGTTGAAGGCTTTAAAAACGAACTAGTCTCTCGCGGCTACGACGCTTCTTTAATTGACGTCATCTCAGTACCTGGTGGCTACGAAATTCCATTACAAGCAAAACTACTCGCAAAAAGTGGACAATATTCCGCTATCGCTGGAACAGCACTGGTTGTCGATGGTGGTATTTACCGTCACGATTTTGTTGCTCAGGCAATTTGTAACGCCTTAATGCAAGTTCAATTGGAAACGGAAGTACCTGTTCTAACTGCGGTATTAACCCCTCATAACTTCCATGAGCACGACGAACATAAAGAATACTTCAGCCGTCATTTTGTTAAGAAAGGTATTGAGCTTGCTAATGCTTGCGATCAAACCATTCGCTTAACAGAAAAAGCCAAACAATTGCTTTAAACTTTTGTTTTAGCATTTAAAAGTACTAAGTTCGTAAAAATGCCCCGCACCATTGATGCGGGGCATTTTTGTATTCCGATTAGTCAAATGTTTTAACAAAATGCATGTGACTGAAGCGACTTATAAAGCTCGCTACTTCTGTCTGCCTCGATACACAACCCCAACATGTCATCGATAAAAAAGCCTAAAGCTCGTCGCTCTATCTGCTCAATCCCTTGCTGTTGCAGCACTGATAAGTTGGCATATTTTGATGCCGCTCCAAAGTCGCCAAACAAAACATGACCTTCTTTATTGATCAAAGTGTTGTGAGCGTAAAGGTCACCATGGCTGACTTTTTTATCACAAAAATGTGCTACCAGCTGCTCTACTTGCTCGATAATTCTGGCAATTTTATCAATTGAAAACAGCTGGTCTTGTGCAAAAGTATCTCGAGTGCAGGACTCTAAGCTGGGCGGTTTCCCTAGATTTGTATAATGCGCAGGAATTAGCTCCATCACGAGAGCAGAACAATCACTCTCTACCACCTTGGCAAGTGGTTGAACCAGGTTATTGTGACTACCAACAGCAAGACATGCATCCAGCTCGTCCTCAGGATAACCGTCACTGGTCACCTCACCTTTGAATACTTTTACCGCTACCGAGTCTGAAAAATTAAAGACATTCTCTCGCCAAGTCGCGAGAGAAATAACGCCTGATGCCCCTTGCCCCAATACTTGATGTAATTCCAAATCACAAAATTGCACCGTTTTAAATTCATTATGCGGATCACGTTCTGCACAAAATGGATTGCCAGAGAACGCCAACCAAGCCAAGCGAGGCAACTCTAATAATGCATCAGGGAAAGCCATCAGTTGATTAGCCGAAAGGCGAACCAATTCCAAGTTGCGACAATTAACAATAGAACCCGGCAGTGACGTTAAACGATTTCCTGCTAAAGCTAGCTTCTGCAGGCGAATTAGTCTTCCAAAATCCTCTGGAAGAGAACCAATTTTGTTATCGGTAAGGATTAACCAACGGGTCTGTGTAGGCAACGAATCAGAAGACACGGTAGTAATTTGATTACTTTTAAAGCCAATCATCTCCAAGTGTTTGCATTGCCCTAGAACCTCAGGCAAATGCGTGAAGTGATTATTCGAGCAAAAAAGTATACGGAGCTTTTTTAAGCGTGATAAATCTGCTGGCAGCTCGCTTAAATTGTTATTAGATAAATCTAAAATTTCTAGGCTTTCAGCTAGATCAAAAACAGCCTCAGGAAAAGTCGTTAAATTCTCAGACAGCTGCAGGCGAACAACGCCTTTCAACTCTCCACTGTTAAGTTGGTCAAGTGTGTGCAAAATAGAACTCTTTCTAAACAAGATTTACGCTTATTATAACAATTACATGCGTGGAATGGTGGTTATCAAGTCTGTTACGCCGACATCAATACCCAGTTGAGAAAGTAAAGTGGTTATCTGGCCTCTATGATGAGTCTGATGATTAAAAAAGTGCTGTAGAGTAAAACCAAACCTTTGCGAATGATCAACACCCTTCATATTTATATACTCAAGCGCAGATGCTAGCATCTCGTCAGTTACTTCATCCATCATCGCAATAATTAGCAGATCTAATTCAAAGCGCTGGCTTTGTAATAATAGCAAATCATCAAACAACCGAGTATTAAGTGCTGCAGGTCGCTCTAGCACACGAACACGATCTAGACTAGAAAGCTCAGTGAAATGAGCTGCAAAGCGCTTCAGCCAAATAATGTCCGCCGCAAGGTTATGATTAAGCGTGCCTAGCACAGAGCCAAAAAATGCACCTTTATCTTCAACCAAATTAGCATAACTCAACTCACCAGCCGCTTTATAGATCGCCTGATTCATCCATTGATTATACGACGCCATCAGCTGCATATTTTCTTTTACCGACATAATTATCGCCCTCTTAAGGTATTTATTAAGCTGCTAGTAAAACAGCAATAAGAGCAATTAAACCCGGTAATCCTTGTACAAACAAAATCTTCTTGCTCGAGGTAATCGCGCCATAAATACCAGCAACAACCACACAGAGTAAAAAGAAAATCATTACCTGTGAGCCTGCCGCACCAAGCCACGCTCCCCACAACAAACCTGCTGCCAAAAAACCGTTATAAAGCCCTTGGTTGGCAGCCATCACCTTACTCGCTTTAGCAAAATCAGGTTTTAAGCCAAATATCTTCATACCCTTAGGCTTGTCCCAAAGAAACATCTCAATGTACATAATGTAAAGATGTAACAGGGCGACAAGAACGGTGGCAACAATTGCGATTAATTCCATAGATATACCTCTTCTTATTTTTATTCCGTTAACCAAAAAACTCAAAACCTAACACAATGCTTTTCAATTAAGGAACTGAGAAACTATTTTGCTATTCCTTGGTCTACTACATCAAGTTCGTTTTGCTCGTTACCTATTTTTCAAGCGTCACTTGCGCTTTATCATTCATTCTTTCAAGCTTCCCTTGAAAGTCTCTCAAAGCAATGGTCAAAGCGCCTACTGCGACACTTGGCTCTATGTCATTGCTTTCAAGCAGCTCAATAAGGTCAACAGCCAGCTTAATGTGATCTGGCGCGAGGTCTAAAGGCATAAAAACTCCATACGTGAGATTGCAACAATCTATATGTAAAATGCACAAAATAGGCAATTAAAAAACGTTTTTGCCGTCTATAATGGCTTTTGGCATTACGAGTTGTTCAACATAAAATAAGACAAATATAATACACATCGAACATAAACAAGCCTAATTTAACGAGGTTATCGTGATTACAAATGAATTTTGGTTGGATCGATGGAAAACTGGACGTATTGGTTTTCATCAAGAAGGCGTCAATCCGAAGCTGATAGAGTTCTGGCCTGCCTTACCCAAAGGCAGCAGAGTTCTTGTGCCTTTATGTGGTAAATCCAATGACATGATTTGGTTAGCTGAACAAGGCTATGAAGTCACAGGTGTTGAACTCTCTTCTCTGGCAGTCATTCAATTTCTAGGTGATAACGATTTAGCCTTTGAAACACATCAAGAAAGCGACCTAAAAGTTCATACCGTTGACGGTTTACCTTTACGAATTGTCGAAGGTGACTATTTCCAATTCAACGAAACTGAATTTGATGCCTGTTATGATCGTGCCGCTATGATAGCGATGCCAGATTCAAAACGTGCAGAGTACGTTGCCCACACCCTTGATCGTTTATCCTCATCTGCTTGCGTACTATTGGTGTCATTACAATATGATGGCGACAAGCAAGGGCCGCCATTTTCAGTCGATGAAGATAGTGTGATATCGCTGTGGGGGAGTCAAATTCAGAAAATCGCCTCTGAAAATCTAGCACTGACTAATCCTCAATATAAAGAGGAAGGGCACAGTGTATTTGAGGAAAGTGTGTGGCGTATTCAACCCTAGATAATATAAGGCTGAATAGACCTAGATTAGACTGTATACCCTAGGTTTTTTCTGGGATAATACGGCACAATTTTTCACCGATAATCCATGTATCCTCGTAATGATTAAAAATGCGAACTCACCATTACGCCAGATACCAAGAGTAAATAATGATCAAACGACATAAAACCGCCAAAGAGCTCTTTTCTTACCCATTGTATTGGGCTGAGTGTTATGGCGTTTCGCCCTTCCTACCAACAACCAGAGAAGAAATGGACGCTCTTGGCTGGGACAGCTGCGATGTGATCATAGTGTCAGGTGATGCTTATGTGGATCACCCTAGTTTTGGTATGGCGGTTTTAGGTCGCTTATTAGAAGCACAAGGTTATCGCGTCGGCATCATCGATCAACCTGATTGGCGTAATACTAAAGATTTCATGCGCCTTGGTCGCCCTAACCTATATTTTGGCGTTACCGCTGGCAATATGGACTCCTTGATCAATCGCTACACCGCTGATTTAAAAGTGCGTAATGACGACGCTTATACGCCTTACGGTGTTGGTGGAAAACGCCCTGATCGCGCAGTTATTGTTTACTCTCAGCGCTGTAAAGAAGCATTCCACGATGTTCCTGTCATGATTGGCGGTATTGAAGCCAGCCTTCGTCGCATTGCCCAATACGACTATTGGAGCGATGAGGTACGTCGTTCGGTACTGATCGATTCAACTGCCGATATTTTACTTTACGGTAATGCTGAACGCGCCATGATTGAAGTAACCCATCAGATGGCTATGGGCAAAACGCTTGATGAGTTAACCGACATTCGCGGTACGACTATTGTTCGAAACACCCCACCTGGCGGCTATACTGAAATCGATTCGACTCGTGTGGATTGGCCTGGAAAAGTAGATCAAATTTATAGCCCTTACGAATATATTCCAGAAGGAAAATGTCAGACTAAAGATGAAGAAGAGTCCGATGTAATGCCGATTCGAGTCATTCCCGCTCCACTGCGTCGTGGTGAAAAACTTGATCCGGAAAAAACCTATATACGCTTACCATCATTCGAAAAAGTATCTAAAGATCCTGTTTTATACGCGCACACATCACGTATTTTGCACCTTGAATCAAACCCACATAACGCACGCGCACTGATTCAAAAGCATGGCAAGAAAGAGATATGGGTTAATCCGCCACCGATTCCATTGGAAACACCAGAAATGGATGGCGTGTTTGATTTACCTTATGCGCGTGTGCCGCACCCGAAATACAAAAAAGCCCGCATTCCTGCTTATGACATGATAAAAACATCGATCAATATCATGCGCGGTTGTTTTGGTGGTTGTACTTTTTGTTCGATTACCGAGCATGAAGGACGAGTGATTCAGTCTCGTTCACACGAATCTATTTTAAAGGAAATTGAAGATATCAAGGACAAGGTGCCAGGTTTCACAGGGCATATCTCTGACCTTGGCGGACCAACTTCCAACATGTACACACTGAACTGTAACGACGACGAAGTACAAGCGTCCTGCCGTAAACTGTCTTGTGTTTATCCAACTATTTGCTCTAACTTGAATACCGACCATAGCCCTACGACGCAACTGTATCGCAAAACTCGTGCGGTTGAAGGCATTCATACCGTATCTATTGCCTCAGGTTTACGTTATGACCTTGCTGTAGAAGATCCTGAGTACGTTCGTGAACTTGTCACTCATCACGTTGGCGGCTTACTGAAAATTGCCCCTGAGCACTCAGAGCAAGGCACTTTGTCAAAAATGATGAAGCCAGGCATGGGAACTTACGATCGCTTCAAACGCATGTTTGATAAGTACTCCAAAGAAGCGGGCAAGAAGCAGCATTTAATCCCTTACTTTATCGCCGCGCATCCTGGTAGCTCTGATGAAGACATGCTTAACCTAGCTGTGTGGCTGAAAACCAATGACTTCAAACCAGACCAAGTACAAACCTTTTACCCTTCGCCAATGTCATTAGCTACAGCTATGTATCACTCTGGTAAAAACCCGCTAAAACCGGTTACTTATAAGAGTGAAGACGTTTATACCCCTAAAGACGCCAAGCAACGTACGGTACAAAAAGGCTTCTTGCGCTATCACGATCCGAGCAACTGGCAGGATCTACGTAACACTTTAATCAAAATGGGCCGTCCTGAACTTATTGGTCATGGTGATAACAAATTGGTGCCAGCGGAAGAGAAAGATAAACAAGTACGTCGTCGTCCTCAAAAAGCCAAACCTGGCCAAGCAACAGGCGCTTCCCATACATCAAACAGACCAACCATGGAAAAGAACGCTGCAGCAGAAAAAGCTCGTCGTAAAAATAACAACGGCGGCGTTGCAGCCACCCCAACAAAACGCCGCAAGACAAAAGTAAAGTCTCGCCAACAGTAACCTTATACCAGAATTAGGTGTACAGAGAGACAGGCATAAAAAAACGCGCCATGCTTATTTAACATGTGAAGTGACCCCCAATAGTTGGACAACCAATATTGGGGGTTCTTTTTTTATGTCAAAGTACAGTCGCACTTTTAAAATTGCATTAGCTCAACAATGTCTTGATGGTGTTTCATCACCAAGGGTTCTTGGAAAACAGCTATCCATTCCATATAGTCAGATTCGCTATTGGAGCAAGGTCTATAGCTTCAATGGTGAAGAATCGTTTCTACCGCCAAAATTTCCTCGTACCGCTAAAAATAAGGCTGATATCCTTAAAAGAATGTGGTCAGAAAATTGGTCATTAACTTACACAAG
>NZ_CP025532.1:1397445-1431167 GCF_018336955.1 Marinomonas sp. A3A | reverse complement strand
TTAATCAAGAAGTGATTGCCTACCAAATTAAAAAGACAGNGCATTTACCGCTCGTGACTGACATGCTAAAAGAGGCTGTGAATGTTCTGAAAGAAGGAGAGGCTCCGATCTTACACAGTGATCAAGGTTGGCAGTACCAGCAAAAGCAAACGCGAGTTATCTTGAAAAAGCATGGACTACAGCAAAGTATGTCGCGAAAAGGGAATTGTTTGGACAATGCTGTCGCTGAGAACTTTTTTGCNTTACTAAAAACGGAAATGTTCCATGGCGAAACCTTCGAGGATGCAGATGATCTGATCCAAGAACTTGAAGAGTATATTGATTACTACAATACGAAACGGATAAAAATGGGGTTAAATGGCCTGACTCCGGTAGAGTACCGAAATCAGGCATTGTTAGCCGGTTAATAAAGTGTCCAACTTTATGGGGTCACTTCAATGGCGCGTTTTTTATTAAATTAGAAATTAGTTATGCTTGGCCTTTGCCAGTTTATTGCGTTTGCGACAAGCAATCACCAACTCGACCGCAGAAATTAAGATTAAGGTATAACCTAACGTCTCAATCCCCTCCTCGACGATATTCTTAACAATACGCATATAGGAATCTCCCATAACCGCCTGCCAAAATGAGCTACGCCCCATCAATCTAGAAAACGCCAATATTGTAACGAATCCAGCTAAAAAAGTGCCAAAACTAGATTGCAGAGAATACTCTTTTAAAGAAGCGTAAATAGAAGTAAATCGCCCCCATAAAAAAACTAAAACACAAATAAAGATCATACCAACAATTGTTTGCCACGCCCCATCAAATACATAAGTATCCAATACTGCATCCGACTCACGGACAAACATCATTGCTAGCAAAGCCCCAAGCAACGTGGCTGCTATGTTTAATTTAGCATCCACACGTGCCGCATATAGGAATAACATGCAGCTAAAGAAAGACATAAAATCTTGCATATGCTCAGTGAGGGTTTGTTCACTGTATTCAGCGGCCGTTAACGACTGATACCCTTCCAATGAAACAAGCTGCGCAACACCGGCAACAGCAAAAAGATAAACAAAACCGCGAAGAATAAACATGAAAAAACCTCAACTTTTGAAGTCGAGATTTTAGTGAAAAAAAAATGAAAAAACGATACAGCACATGAAGATGACACTATCATTACTTGTTTTATGCTTAAGTCATGACATTTATAATAAAAATGGAATTATCTATCAATTCATGAAGACTTATAGTCTATCAGTCTCAAAGACGCTTCACTGTCCATCAACTCATCTTGCATACTTTCGACATGCCCCGCCACCTCATCTGGAGATGAAAAATGGGCAATGTGATACATGGCATCACCTTCTTGGACTAATGGAATATTTTGCTTACCAATAATAATCCCACCATTTTTACATAGAACTTTATCCAAAATATCGCCATAAGGATCTTTAATCTCAGCCAACACATCGCCCGCCTCAACAAGATCACCTAGCTCTTTTATGTGTGTTGTAAAACCACTGTCCGTGGCTCTTATCCAACTACTGCTACGTGCAATTCTAGGCTCAGACAGAGACTTTTTACTACGAGACTTGGGCAACATACCCAGATGCCTCATAACCCCAACAATACCTTTCACACCTGCTCGTATGGATAGCTCATCAAAGCGTAGCGCTTCACCCGCTTCATACAGAATAACCTTAGCACCGACATCATTCGCACATTCACGCAATGAGCCATCGCGAAGGTTAGAATTCATCAACACGGGAACACCAAAAGCTCTAGCAATAGCCAGCGTTTCGGGATCATCAAGATTCGCTCGCACTTGCGGCAAGTTGGTGCGGTGCAAACTTCCGGTATGAAGGTCAATACCGTAATCTGCCTTAGAAACAATTTCACTCAAAAAACGATCTGCAACACGACCCGCTAATGAGCCACGCTGAGAACCGGGAAAAGAACGATTTAAGTCGCGTCTATCAGGTAAATAACGGCTTTGGCTCAACACACCATAACCGTTGACAATTGGCACTGCGATCAAGGTGCCTTTTAAGCTCTCAAGATATTTACTTTGAATGATTCGACTAATAATCTCAATACCATTCAACTCATCACCATGAATTGCAGCACTAATAAACAAGGTAGGACCAGCACGCTTGCCACGCTTTACAAACACTGGCATAGACATATTCGTGTCCGTATACAACTTTACCATTGGCAGCTTTATACGAGCAGTACCACCTAACGGAATCTCTACACCGCCAATTGTTAAAGTTGCTTTCCCCATTAACCTTTTCCTTTTGTTTTTGTGCTACTCAAAAATGCTGTTTTTTCAATGTGCTTAATAATCATAGAAGCAACATCTTTACCCGTTGCAGATTCAATACCTTCCAATCCTGGCGAAGAGTTTACTTCCATGATAAGAGGGCCATTGTTGGATCGTAGAATATCCACACCACACATATTCAAGCCCATTACTTTTGCAGCTTCAACCGCGGTGCGTCTTTCTTCAGGTGACAATTTAACCAAAGATGCGGTTCCACCACGGTGAAGATTAGAGCGGAACTCACCTTCTGCGCCTTGTCTTTTCATCGCAGCGATTACTTTACCACCAACTACTAAACAGCGAATATCAGCACCACCGGCCTCTTTGATGTACTCTTGCACCAAGATATTAGCTTTTAATCCCATAAAAGCTTCGATGATAGACTCAGCAGTCTTATTCGACTCAGCTAAAACAACACCGATACCTTGAGTCCCTTCTAACAACTTAATAACCACAGGGGCGCCACCGACATTTTTCAACAAGTCGCCTATCTTATCAGGGTGATGCGCAAAGCCAGTTTTAGGCAATCCTAGACCTTTTCGAGACATAAGCTGCAAAGATCTTAACTTATCACGTGAACGGCTGATCGCTACGGATTCGTTAATACTGTAAGTCCCCATCATCTCGAACTGCCTAACAACAGCTGTACCATAAAAAGTAACCGAAGCCCCAATCCTTGGAATGACCGCATCATATTTAGGCAATGGCTTACCGTCGTAACGGACGGAAGGGTTGCTACTTGTAATGTCCATATAACAATGCATCGTATCAATTACATCTACCTCATGCCCAAGTTGTTCACCTGCCTCAACCAATCGACGAGTAGAATAGAGTCGAGGATTACGAGAAAGAATTGCGATTTTCATAGATGTCCTTTGAACAAAATAAGAAAGCAAACGTACAGACGATGCTTATAAAAAAGTGCTTATATAAAAATTAATGCTGTTGGCGCGAGAATAGTGAATAACCTTATATTTAGAAAGAGATTTCATACATTTTACATAAAAAAATCTCCAAGTCCCCTTGTCAAACAAAGGTACTCAGAGATTCTTGAGTGGTCTTCTAGAAATAACGATTATTTCTTAGGAGCAAACGGGTTTTCAGCCGATTTGAATTCAAAAATAATCGGTGTACCAGTAATGTTTAGTACAGTTCTAAACTTATTTTCAAGATAGCGCTTATAGCTTCCTGGCAAAGCATCAGTTTGATTACCATGAACAACAATACGTGGTGGGTTTGATCCCCCCTGGTGCGCGTATCGAAGCTTAATTCGACGGCTATTTACCATTGGAGGTTGATGCTCTGCAATGGAATCCTCAAGAATTCGTGTCAAACGGTTTGTTGTCCATTTGGCATAACAAGACTCGTAAGTGCTTTCGATTGTATCGTATAAATCACCAACACCAGTACCATGCAAGGCAGAAATATAATGCACTTTAGCGTAAGGAACGAAACCTAAGCGGCGCTCAACTTCACTCTTGATGTGTTCACGGTCGTCTTTTTTAAGGCCATCCCATTTATTGATCGCAATAATTACTCCGCGGCCAGCATCCAATACATAACCAATCATATGTAGATCTTGCTCAACCAAATCTTCATGGGAGTCAATTACCACAATAACGACGTTAGCATCTTGAATAGCCTGCAAAGCCTTAACAATAGAAAACTTCTCAACCGCTTCTTTAACATGTTTACGGCGACGAATACCGGCAGTATCGATAAGCGTATATTCTTTCTCATTACGCACGTAAGGAATATAAACACTGTCACGCGTAGTACCTGGCATGTCATAGACCACAACACGATCTTCGCCTAGCATACGGTTGACCAATGTAGATTTACCCACATTTGGACGCCCCACCACACCAATACGAATACCACGAGATTCTATGCTAATTTGATTTTTGGCTTCTTCTACACGCTCTGCAAATGGCAACATGACCTTATCAATTAGAACGTGCACCCCCTTGCCATGAGAAGCAGCAATTGGATGTAGTTCACCAAAACCTAATGAATAAAAATCCGCCAATGCGATATCTTCATTAATACCGTCAGTCTTATTTACCACAAGAGAGATTGGCTTATTGGAACGACGCAAATGATTAGCAATCATCTCGTCCGAAGGGTTCAAGCCATGACGACCATCGACAAGAAACAAAACCGCATCTGCCTCTTCTATCGCCAACAAAGACTGGCGTGCCATTTTTTCATCAATACCTTGCTCATCACCACTGATACCACCGGTATCAATGACGATAAATTCATGCTCACCAAGTTTACCGTCACCGTATTTACGGTCTCGGGTTAAACCTGGATAATCGGCAACCAAAGCATCACGGGATCTCGTCAATTGATTGAAGAGAGTTGACTTGCCAACATTGGGTCTACCTACCAATGCAATAACTGGAATCATTTTTTTACCTATAAAAATACAAAGCGGCCACCACCCCTAATAAAGGGATGGCAGCCTCTTTAAAAATCGCTAAAAAGAAATCAAAACTGATTTCAATAGCTCAATGCCGTCACGTTAGAGTTCGGCGTAAGAATAAACAATTGCTTGTCATTTGCCACCATGCGGCTACCAGGTGGAACGTCATTGTCAGCTACCTTATGCGCAGCCACTTCGCCTGTTGTAAGATCAAGCAAATGCACATAACCACCACGATCCATCACAGCAACATAATCACGGAAAAATTCTGGCGTAATCAAATCACGCTCTACAAGATCTGTATTTTCCCAAACTTCAGTGCCATTTTTAGCATTCAATGCAATGACTTTACTTGTCATATCAACAGCAACTAATAGCTCGCCCCTTACAGCAACACCTACTGAACTAGGAATACTACGCTGCCATAGTGGTCGACCATTTTCAATTGAAAGTGCGGCAAGCGTACCATTGTAGGCAACAGCATAAACAACACCATTTTCTACCACTAAACGGCCATCTATATCGCTTAATCGCTCTATCTCATAACGCCCTTCTGGCTTACCAACTTCATAGGACCAAAGTAAATTGCCATCTTGTAGCGAATAAGCTTTCAACTTACCACTGGCAAAACCAGCAATAACTTTTCCGTCAGCAATAACTGGAGCGCTTGTACCACGAACAGTCAAAGATGGCAAATCCTCTTTCGCACGCCATTGAGTATCGCCCGTCTCAGCATCCAGTACACTTAACCAGCCATCAGAAGTTTGTATGACCAATTTACCTGCTGCATAAGAACCTTCAGACAAGACTTCAGAACTTAATGTTTTTTCCCACAAGATAGATTTACTTGTCAAAGAAACAGCAATAAGTTGAGCATCATAGGTACCAAAGTATACAACGTCACCATGGCGCGCTACGCCTGCACTCGCCCTATACTCAGTTGAGACAGTATTTTTCTTCTTTCCATTTTCTTGTGCAAGTTCGTAAACGGTTCCCTTCTCAGTAACAAAAAACAATGAGCCGTTTTCTGCTACAAGATTAAAACGTTCACTAGACTCACCAAAATTACCATCCACACCAGTCCGCCATGACGTTTTTAAATTAACCTTACTCTCTATAGAAGGAGGGCTTGGCAAATCTGGACGAGAGTTAGAGCAACCTTGAGTGATCAAAGCAGCAAACAATACGACGAAAAAAAGAGACTTTCTCATAGTTAACCTTTCACCAAATCCTTAAGTTTAATATCAAGCAATGGATGATTCACACCCACGCCCAATGCTTCACTTGCCTTCTGATAAGCAATACGCGCATCATCACGCTTACCTTGTGAAACAAGAATATCACCAATCAATTCTTGCTGCTGTGCAGCAAATTCTTCTTCAGTTACTTTTTCAACTCGAGCCATAGCGCCAGCATAGTCTTCTTTTTGAAGCATCAAGCGCGCCACTCGCAGATTCGCAATTGCTACAAAAGAAACATCTTTTGTTTTTGCAATGGCATCATCCAATGCCTTAATTGCCTCGTCATACTTGCCATTTTCAGCATCGACACGCGCCAAGAATAATTGACCAAACATGGCATAACCCGTATCCCCATAATCATCAGCAAGTTGCTTAGCAATAAAGGTAACGGTTTTTTGATTGTTTTCATCGCTTAGATCGGAAGAGGCCTGGACCAAGTTTTGATAAAGTGCAGATGCTTCACTGGTGTAGTTAGCTTGGCTCGTTTTCCAAGCCTGCCAACCGAAATAACCACCAACAGCAACAGCTATAGCAACGACCAACATAATGCCGTTCTTTTTCCACCAAGATTTAAACGCTTCTATTTGTTCTTCTTCAGTCTTTAATTCAGACACTTTTTCTTCCTCATGTAAGGCACCGCCAAATAACCTAAATGACGGCACTCCATTAAATCAAATTACAGCTTGGCACCAATATAGGCAGCAACATCAACAAGTGGATGAGATTGTTGATCCCCCGTTGACATATCTTTTACCTGACAAATTCCATTATCAACCTCATCTTGCCCTAGGATAATCGTGAAACGAGCCTCTGAACGATCGGCTTTTTTCATTTGATTCTTAAAGCTACCACCACCACAGTGACGCAAAACAACAAGGTTTGAATTTTCTTCACGCAAGGACTCAGCTAAAACAAAAGAAGCAAGCTCTGCATCATCCCCCATACTAATAACAAACACATCAGTAGAGAATTTTGCAGCATCAGGAATCAAGTTTAACGTTTCAAGCAAAAGCACCAAGCGCTCAATACCCATTGCAAAACCAACAGCAGGTGTTGATTTCCCACCCAACTGCTCAACCAAACCATCATAACGACCACCCGCACAAACCGTTGCCTGAGAACCAAGATGCGACGTAACCCACTCGAAAACCGTTTTACCGTAATAATCCAAACCACGCACTAGACGACGGTTGATAACATAAGAGATACCATTGGCTTTCAAGATAGCCTGCAATAATTCGAAGTGAGCCTGTGACTCTTCTCCAATAAAATCTTCAAGGTTTGGCGCGTCTTTCAGCACTGCTTGAGTCGATTCATCTTTAGAATCTAATATTCTTAATGGGTTCGTTCCTAGACGACGCTGACTATCCTCATCTAACTGATCTTTAAACTCAGTCAAATAATCAACCAAAGCCGCTTTATAAGTCTCACGCTCGGATGCTAAGCCAATGGTGTTCAACTGCAGCTCAACATGCTCTAACAAACCAAGTTTTTTCCACAGACGAGCGGATAAAATTATTAACTCTGCATCGATGTCAGCGGAACCCATACCAAAAGATTCCACACCAATTTGATGGAATTGGCGGTAGCGACCTTTTTGAGGGCGCTCATAACGAAACATTGGCCCTGTGTACCACAGACGCTGAGTTTGATTAAACAACAAACCAGCCTGATCCGCCGCACGAACACAACTAGCTGTACCTTCTGGGCGCAAAGTCAAAGACTCACCGTTACGATCATCAAAGGTATACATTTCTTTTTCTACGATATCCGTTGTTTCACCGACACCGCGTTTAAACAAATCCGTATTTTCAACGATAGGAAAACGAATTTGCTGGTATCCATAAGACTTAACAACATCAGCCACTGTTTTTTCTAGATATAACCAAACAGAGGATTGATCAGGCAAAATGTCGTTCATTCCCCTAATCGCTTGAATTTTACGAGCCACAATGGATCCTTAATTTTTTACAATGATATTGGCTAATTCGCGTTCTTTAAGGAGAGCCTTTTTACGAATCATTTTTTCTAAATCATCAACAAGCGTTTCATTTTTCGTTTTGCTGTTCGGTTTACCATCTTGATAAATCAAGTTATTCGGAGAACCACCAGCAAGACCAATGTCCGCTTCTTTTGCCTCACCCGGACCATTCACCACACAACCAATAACAGCAACGTCCATTGGGATAGTAATGTCATCAAGTCGCTCTTCTAACTCATTCATTGTTTTAATAACATCGAAATTTTGACGAGAGCAGCTTGGGCAAGCAATAAAGTTAATACCACGATTACGCAATTTCAAACTACGCAACATATCCCAACCGACCTTGATCTCCTGAACAGGATCAGCCGCCAAAGAAACACGTAGCGTATCACCAATACCATCCATTAAAAGCAAGCCAAGCCCGATTGAAGACTTAACCGTTCCTGAGCGCAAACCACCCGCTTCAGTAATACCCAAATGCAATGGGTTATCTATTTGGCTGGCAATTTTGCGATAGGCTTCAACTGTCATGAAAATATCTGATGCTTTTAGGCTCAACTTATACTCATGAAAATCCAGCTCATCAAAATACTGGATTTGACGAAAAGCGGATTCAACTAGCGCATCAGGGGTTGGTTCACCGTATTTTTTTTGCAAATCTTTTTCTAAAGATCCGGCATTAACACCAATACGAATGGGGATATTTTTGTCTCGAGCACAATCCACAACGGCACGAATGCGGTCTTTGTTACCAATATTACCTGGATTTATCCGTAGGCAATCAACACCATACTCAGCCACTTTCAAAGCGATTTTATAATCGAAATGAATATCAGCAACCAATGGAATAGAAACAGCTTCACGTATTTTTTTGAACGCTTCAGCCGCATCCATAGATGGGATAGAAACACGAACAATATCAGCACCAGCATCGGCAATAGCGCGAATCTGAGCGACAGTCGCATCAACATCACAAGTTTCTGTGTTCGTCATACTCTGAACACTGATTGGCGCACCACCGCCAACCGGTACATTCCCAACCATGATCTGACGAGAATGACGGCGTTTTATAGGTGATTCAAAATGCATAAGAGTCTCTACTTGAGCTCAAATCGAGCCAAATCTTTATGTGTAAAAGAAGAAAAATCGAATACTTCACCTTTGTATTTCAAAGATGACACGCCTTTCGCGTAACCCAATACGACGCGGTAAGGTGCCTTACCTGTTAGCGATAGCTTAGTGCCCGCAGATTTCACTCCAGAGAACAAAATCTTTCCTGAAGCATCACGAACCTCTGTCCAACAATCTGCACCAAAAGCAATCTCAACTTCATCAGTGTAAGAAGGCATCTTCGGCGCTGCTGCAAGCTCTGCAGGTACTTCAGCGGTCGCTCTCACTACATCTTCTGGCCTTACGCCAGCTTCTTCCAAAATTGCCATTGTTTCAGCAGACAACCCAGTCACAACACCGCCATTATTAGCTGGTTTTTCAACCTGATCATTATTGGCTGAGCCTTCAGAATCACTATCTGAAGCTGCATCCACATCTGCACTAGCGTTAGAGCTAGAGACATTAGAAATATCATCAGCGTCACTTGATTCATTAGAAGGCTCTTCCGTAGCATCTAAATCTGGAGCTGTGGCAGTCTCGCTTACTTCATTCTTTATTTCATTAGGGGATACTATTTTGCTTGGCTGAGAGGGCCACCAAAAAACCAAAAAGACGAGAACAGCAACAATAATAACCGAAATAAAGATGACAATCGGGTCACCAAAGTTCGTCTGTTTGTTTACCTTATCTACAGGCTTAATCGTCGGTTCTGCATCTTCTAGTTCACTATCAAAGGCACGCAGCATCTCAGAAGGTTCAATACCTAAAAGACGGCAATAGCTTTTTAGAAAACCTCGGGCAAAGGTCACAGATCGGAAGTATTTAAAATTATTCGCCTCAAGCGCTCGCACTTGATCGATAGGAATTTTCAGCGCAGTTGCGACATGCCTTTCATCAAACTCTAGCTCTAGTCTTTTTGCTTTTAACCTATTACCAATATTAATGGTGTCCATATTCGTTTTACTTACAGAAGCATCCGTTTGAAATTCAGTTGTCATGTCAATACCTTGAGCCATTCAGGCATGTAAAATTACTCGCAGATGAATACAGTGTAGGGTCAGTCTCGCGTGCAATTAGGTGCCGCGACAGACAGTTGTACTCATCAAAATGCACCGATCCTCGGGCAGTTTCTTTATCAGCCTGGATATTATTAAAAATTAAGCGAGCTTTGTCATTACTACCCTGTATTAAAACAAGATTGAGCTCTGTCATCAAACCAATCAGAGGCAAATCGGCAATTTCTTTTGCCTGTTTTAGATAGATTTCGGCTAAATTTACTTGATTCTGACGTATAGCACACCTAGAAAGATTTATTTGCACTGATTGGCGCTTTAAAGAGCCTTTTTCGCCAGCTTTTTCAAAAGCAGCACAAGCCTCACCCCAACGATTTCTCAGCCCCAAAAGCACACCATAGTTATTCCAAATGAAGTCATCATCAGGGTATCTCTGCAGGGCATCTTCATGCACTAAAAGTGCTTTGCTATAGTCCTCAATACTCAGCCAGTACAGGCTTAATAACCGCCAATAATCAAGCCCTTGATATGAGGCCTCAACCTGATCTAACTTCTTTTTTGCCAATCCCCACTGCCCCAGCAAAAGATGTGCTTGAACAATTGGTAGTTTTTTAGATTCAGAAATAGGCGGCAAAGGAGAAACAACTTGGTAGGCGCAAGACGCACAAAGCAAGCAACACAATAAAAATGGCCATAACCATAAACGCATACTGACATCCTTGTCATATACAAAATAAACTCTTAGGACTAATTTTTTACTTCACGCAACTCTATATACTTCTGGCTACGGCGAGTTTTGTCTTGGAAGTCACCAACCAACTGGCCACAAGCCGCATCAATATCATCGCCACGAGTTGTTCGAACTGTCACGGTATAACCAGCATCAGCTAGAATTTTTTGGAAACGACGAGTGCGATTGTTAGACGGCTTTTCATAACCCGAATGAGGGAATGGATTAAATGGAATTAAGTTAATTTTACATTCCAATACTTTAAGAAGTTCAGCCAATTCATGTGCTTGTTCTTCGTTATCATTCACACCTGACATCAAGGTATATTCGATCGTAATATGACGTTTATCTGGTAAATTCGCCAAATAGAACTGACAAGCTTCAAGAAGCTCAGCAATCGGATATTTTTTATTTATCGGCACAAGTTCATTACGCAAAGCGTCATTTGGCGCATGCAATGAAATAGCCAAAGACACATCAGTACGTTTTACCAACTCATAAATCTTAGGCACAACACCCGAAGTACTCAAGGTGACACGACGCTTAGACAAACCGTACGCATGGTCATGCATCATCAGGATCATCGAATCAACAACAGGCTCGAAGTTCATTAAAGGCTCGCCCATGCCCATCATCACAACGTTAGTAACACGACGAGGTCCATTCGGATCCATCGGACCAAACGATTTAATCGCAATCCAAACCTGACCAATAATTTCTGCTGGCGTTAAATTACGGTTAAAACCTTGCTTGCCCGTTGAACAAAAACTGCAATCCAAAGAGCAACCAACTTGCGAAGAGACGCATAAAGTCGCTCTATCACCATCAGGAATCAAAACCGTTTCAACGCAATCGTTTTTACCGCCATCAGTACGAATAATCCATTTACGCGTACCATCAGCAGAGATATTTTGCGAAACCACTTCGGGACCACGAATCTCACAAATTTGCTCTAACTTCGCACGCAACGCCTTACTGACATCGGTCATTTCTTCGAAGCTTTCTGCTCCCTTTTGATGAATCCATTTGATCACCTGAGTAGCACGAAATTTCTTCTCGCCAATGGATTCAAAGAATTCAATCAGTTTGTCGGGGGATAAACCCAAAAGGTTCACTTTTTTGATGTCAGTCATAATTCAATGTCGCTTGCTGTAGGTAGCATTAAGTGTAAACGAAAAAAGCCTCTGAAAAGAAAAGTCTTTTCAGAAGCCTCTGTAAAAAAGCGGGCTAGCGCCCGCTTTTACAAAACAGATCGGACATAAAGGCCCTAGCTGTCAATTACTTACCGAAGAAGTAAGCAATTTCACGAGCTGCAGATTCAACAGAATCAGAACCGTGAACAGCGTTTGCATCGATAGAAGTTGCATAATCTGCACGCAAAGTACCAGCAGTCGCTTCTTTAGGGTTAGTTGCACCCATAAGTTCACGGTGACGAAGAACAGCGCCTTCACCTTCAAGAACAGAAACAACAACAGGACCAGAAGTCATGAAAGCAACCAAATCTTTGTAGAAAGGACGCTCTTTGTGCTCAGCGTAGAAACCACCAGCCAATTCGTCGTCTAGTTGAATCATTTTAGCTTCAACAATTTTGAAACCAGCACGTTCAAAACGAGTGTAGATTTCGCCAATTACGTTTTTCGCAACAGCATCAGGCTTGATGATAGATAGAGTGCGTTCTAACGCCATGATATAACTCCAAATTAAATTGAAAGGGGCAATGCCTTTTGCATGGCCCAGGACTTAAAAGTTCAGCGCGCGTATTATACGCACCAATTCATTAAAATTGTATGATCAAACGAACATTATTTATTCAAACAAGAATAAAAGTACTAATTCTTATACTTAAGCCACTGATCGAAGACGGCTCACTGCATTTTTAATGGTCTCAGCTGCAAAATCCACCTCTTCCTCGGTCGTAAAGCGCCCCACGGAAAGACGCAAGGAGCTGTGCGCCAAATCATCAGCCAAGCCAATCGTGCGCAATACATAAGACGGCTCCAAGCTTGCTGAAGTACAAGCTGAACCAGAAGACACCGCGATATCACTCAAAGACATCAACAAGACTTCACCATCAACACCAGAAAAACCAACATTCAATACGCCAGCAACACGATTATCAGAGTCGCCATTAAGATGCACACCAGACAACTCACTCAAAGAAGACAACAAACGCTCGCGCAAAGCTTTGATACGAGCACAATCCTGCTCCATTTCCTCACCCGCTAAACGAAATGCCTCCCCCATACCAACGATCTGATGTGTCGCCAATGTGCCAGAACGCATACCACGCTCATGACCACCACCGTGCATTTGCGCTTCCAACTTCACTTTCGGAGAACGGCGCACAAACAAAGCACCAATCCCTTTTGGACCATAGGTTTTATGAGCAGTCAGAGACATTAAATCCACTTTCATGGCATTCACATCTATCTCAATTTTGCCTGTTGTCTGAGCGGCGTCAACATGTAAAAAAACACCACTCGAACGAGTTAATTCACCAATCGCAGCAATATCCGTCAGCACACCAAGTTCATTATTACCATGCATCAAAGACACTAAAATTGTATCTTCACGAAGTGCTTCTGCAACCTGATTTGGTGAAATCACCCCATGGGAATCTGGTTGCAAATAAGTCACTTCAAAGCCTTCTTTTTCAAGCTGTTTACAAGGGTCCAAAACCGCCTTGTGCTCAATCATCGACGTAATAATATGGCGGCCTTTTTGACGATAAGCATGAGCAACACCTTTCAACGCCAAGTTGTTTGCTTCTGTCGCACCGGATGTCCAAACAATTTCACGAGAGTCTGCTTTAATTAAACTTGCCACCTGCAATCTAGCCTCTTCTACCGCTTCTTCCGCACGCCAGCCAAAAAGATGCGAACGCGAAGCCGGGTTTCCAAAGTTTCCGTCCTGCGTTAAACACGCCATCATTTTTTTAGCCACTCTTGGGTCAACTGGCGTGGTAGCAGAATTATCTAGGTAAACCGGGGTGTTCATTTAACGCTCTCCAATAAAAATTAAACGACTGCTTTTTTACAATTAAAAAAAGTTAAGCGGCAGCCTGTGCGATGCCTTTTATGCGACCCACAATAGAACGCAGACCATTACCACGAGTCGGACTCAAGTGCCTCTCAAGATCCAGCTCTTCGAAATACTCCGTGATATCGAAATCTAAAATTTCCTGTGGTGTTTTATGATCCAATGCTGCTAACACCAAGCCAAGTAAACCACGAACAATGATGGCATCACTGTCTACCGCAAAAGTCAGCACTTCGCCTTTTATTGCATCTTGCTCACTGCCCGGCTGAATCCAAACACTGCTCTGGCAGCCTTTTACCAAACGTTCAGGCGTGCGCCACGCATCATCAAATGCTGGCAAAGATTTACCCAAATCAATAATGTACTTGTACTTATCTTCCCAATCGTCAAAAAACGACAGATCGTCTACGATGTCTTCTGTACTAGGTAAAGCCATGACTACCCTCTTTTTGCACTAAGCCTATTAAAACAAAAACGGCATTGGCTAAAAGCCAAGGCCGTTTCATATTGTATTCGATTTTAATGAATGACCGAAGCTATCAAAAGAAAGCCATTAAAAGAAAAGACCCGCTTCCAATTGAGCTTCTTCACTCATCATTTCTCGCGACCAAGGTGGATCAAATACCAAATCAACTTTCACTGAGTCAACATTTGGCACTTTCGCCACTCGATACTTAACATCACCAACCAAAACAGGTCCCATTCCACAACCTGGTGCAGTCAACGTCATATCAATCAAAACAGACTTAGCCTCTTGGTCAAGCGTCACTTTATATACCAAACCTAAGGACACCAAGCTGATAGGAATCTCCGGATCGTAGATGGTATCCAATGCCTGCCAAACCTGATCCTTACTGATTTCCCCGGTACCGAGATCCTCAAAATCTAAAACCTCGGGTTGCTGACCAATCGCTTCAGCATCGGTTCCATCTATGCGCAGCATATTACCTTGCCACGTAACGGTATAATTGCCACCTAAGCTCTGATTAATCGTAATAAACTGACCTTCAGGAATACTAACTGGTTCACCGCTTGGCACTCGTCGAGCTGGACAAGGGCGTTGTGTTACTACCATTTTTTGCATGAAGTTAACTCACACTAAAGCTTTCGCCACAGCCACATTCGGCTACAACGTTAGGGTTTTTAAACTTCACAACTTCGTTAACGCCTTCGCGTACCAAGTCAATTTCTGTACCTTTCAACATAGCAGTTGACTGTGAATCTACCGCAAGCGTGACACTGCCAAACTCTAATACGGTATCTTCTTCCGAAGCACTATCAACAATATCTAGTACATAGGAAAAGCCTGTACAACCGCTTTCTTTAGTACTTAATCGAATCAGCTTACCTGGCTGCTTTGTCAATTTTGAGGCAAAGTATTTCTGTGCAGAAGCGGTTAAAGACACGCTAGAGACAGGATCAAACGTTGTTACTGTCATTGAAACCTCCTAAGCCAGCATTGTTTGCACTTTTTTCAGTGCAACAAACAAAGCGTCAACTTCTTCTAATGTATTATAAATCGCGAACGATGCTCGCGCGGTACCTGGAACATTAAAACGCGCCATCAAAGGCTGCGCACAATGGTCACCTGTACGAACAGCAATCCCCTGACGGTCCAATAAAAAACCGATATCAGCAGGATGACCTTGATCCATCACAAAGCTCAGCACACCAATTTTTTCTTTAGCATTACCAATAATGGTTAAGCCTTCAAATTTCTCAGCAAGCTCAGTTGCTCGATCCAATAACGCTTTCTCATGAGCAGCAACAGCCTCTTGATCCAAGGCGCTAAACCAACGAATCGCCTCTCCCATCGCAATGGCATCACCCACATTTGGCGTACCTGCCTCAAAACGATAAGGTAGAACATTCCATGTAGCGTCTTGCAAAGTCACGGTGGAAATCATCTCGCCACCAGTGCGCCAAACAGGCCAAGTCGATAACACAGACTCTTTACCCCATAAGACACCAACCCCCATTGGCCCATAAATTTTATGACCTGAAAAGGCATAAAAATCACAACCAATATCTTGCACATCAGCATAGCCATGAGCAGCACCTTGAGCACCATCTACCAGTACCCAAGCTCCGACTTTTTTTGCTTTCGCCGTCATTTCTTTAATTGGGTTCACAGTACCCAATGCATTAGAAACATGCGGAAAAGCGACAAACTTAGTATGCTCATTCAGCATGGCATCATAAGCAGCCTGATCTAATTCACCAGCATCGGTCACTGGAATGGTTCTTAGCGTCGCACCAGACACTTTACAAGCTTGCTGCCACGTCACCAGATTGGCATGGTGATCCATTCCCGTCGCAATAACTTCATCACCCGGTGACAGCAAAGAACCCAAACCATTGGCAACAATATTAATCGCCTCGGTGGTGCCTGTTGTCCAAATGACTTCTTCGCGTTTTGGCGCATTAATAAAGTCTTTTACGATGTCGCGTGCGTCTTCAAAACGGCGCGTTGCTTCATCCGCAAGACGATGGGCTCCACGATGTACATTGGAATTGCATGTCGTGTAGTAATCCACCAAAGCATCAATCACACACTGTGGTTTTTGCGTTGTCGCTGCATTATCGAGATAAATAAGCGGATTACCGTCAATTACGCGTTTTAAAATCGGAAATTGCTCGCGGATAGCCGCTACATCAAAACTCATTCGATTCTCGCTTATTTCACTTCCATTTGCGCAAAACGCTCACGGATAATCGGACGAATCCACTCCGCTAACGCCGCATTTGGCATTAAATCAATCAACTCGTTAATAAAACCAAAGTTAAGCATGACTTGCGCCTTCGAACGACTCACACCGCGAGTCTGCAAGTAATACAAAGCTTGTTTATCAATCTGAGCAACCGTCGCACCATGAGCACATTTTACATCGTCAGCGTAAATCTCTAGCTCAGGCTTGGTATTAATCTCGGCCTTATCAGATAACAATAAGTTGCGGTTGTTTAGCTCTGCCAAGGTTTTCTGCGCATCACGGTGAATATGAATGCGACCATTAAAGACAGCGCGCGCACGATCTGCGACGATACAACGAACGTTTTCTTCGGTTTTACCGTTTGGCTTAGCGTGTTCAACGGTCGCATGAAGATCAAACAGTTCTTTGCCATCCAGCAAATACATGGCATTTAGCTTGGCGTCTGCAAATTCACCCGCATGAATAATGTCTGTGTCTAAACGAGACAAATCACTACCAAAACCAACAATCGTGCTGTTCATTTTCGCATGGTCATGCAAGTTAAAATGGCTACCACCGATGGCAATATTGCTACCTGTTTGTAACGCAAAACGGTAATGTTCTAGACGCGCATTGGCCGACACATTGTATTCAACAAAGGCCGTATTGAAGCTCTCACCTTGCGCTTGAACATCTTCAATAACGGTTAATCGCGAACCCGCGGCCAAAGCAACTTGAACACGCGTATGAGATTCCGCACCTTGACTTAGCAAAGAACTAATTCGGATAGGTTGAGTAATCTCAACTCCTTCCGCAACAGTCACAACGACAACATCTTGTGCTAGCGCATCGTTTACTAGACCAAAGATATGACGCTCAGGTTTAATAGTTGAAAAAACACTTAGCACATCAGTTTGCTCAGCCGAACCTAAATCACCGCCCAAGGAGATAGACAAACCTTCAGGTAAAGTTTTCGCCAATTGAGCTTGATCAAACTGACCGTTTACAAATACCAATTCAATAGCAGATAAATCCGCAATGCTAACTGGCGACAAATCAACTTTATCACTTATTACTTTGGCTTGGGTACGCTCTACTGGGCGAAGTGGCGTGTAACGCCACGCTTCAGTTTTACGTGTTGGCCATTTGGTATTTGCTAAAAGTTCAAGTGCGTGAGCTCGCTTGGGAGCAAGCCAATCATTGATACCTTGCGCTCGAGCAATGGCGCTTTCTAACCATTCACTCATGCATTACCCCTCAAGTTCGTCTTCAGCTGGCTCTTTCTGCAACCAAGCGTAACCTTGAGCCTCTAACTCAAGAGCAAGGGAAGCATCGCCACTCTTAACGATTTTACCGTCAGACAATACATGCACGAAGTCAGGCTTAATATAATCCAAAAGACGCTGGTAATGGGTCACAACAATAAAGCTACGATCAGCAGAACGCTGGCTATTTACACCTTCAGCAACCACTTGCAATGCATCGATATCCAAACCAGAATCGGTTTCATCTAGGATGCAAAGCTTTGGCTTAAGCAATAACATTTGCATTAGCTCATTACGCTTTTTCTCACCACCAGAGAAGCCTTCATTAACACCACGCTTCAAGAAAGCCACTGGCAAGTTCACTTGTTTACAAGCCGCTTTGGCTTCTTTCAAAAAATCAGCAGAAGTAATGGCGTCTTCGCCACGTGCTTGACGCTGCGCATCTACTGACGCTTTTAAAAACTCTAAATTGCTCACACCAGGAATTTCGACTGGATATTGGAACGCTAAGAACAAACCAGCACGAGCACGGTCTTCCGTTTCCATTTCCAACAAATCCTCACCATCAAGCGTCACGCTACCACTATCTACAGTGTAACCATCACGACCTGATAGAACATAACCAAGTGTGCTTTTACCAGCGCCATTTGGCCCCATGATCGCGTGCACTTCACCCGGTTTGATATTTAAATCCAACCCTTTGATGATCTGTTTTTCTTCAACGCTGGCGTGCAAATCTTTTATCGTCAACAAACTTTTCGTGTTCGACATCTTTAATAATTCCTTAACCTACTGAGCCTTCAAGGCTTATTTCTAGTAACTTGCCCGCTTCAACAGCAAATTCCATTGGTAATTCTTTAAATACTTCCTTACAGAAGCCATTCACAATCATGGATACGGCTTTTTCAGGATCAAGGCCACGCTGACGACATAAGAACATCTGCTCGTCACTGACTTTCGATGTCGTTGCTTCATGCTCAATAATTGCAGAAGGATTACGACTTTCTACATAAGGGAAAGTGTGCGCTCCGCACTGATCACCAATCAACAAAGAGTCACACTGAGTAAAGTTACGTGCACCTTCGGCACCTGGGTTCATACGAACAAGACCACGGTAACTGTTATTACTTCGACCTGCAGAGATACCTTTAGAAATGATTGTGGACTTGGTATTTTTACCAATATGAATCATCTTAGTACCCGTATCTGCTTGCTGACGACCACGAGTCAAGGCAACCGAGTAAAACTCACCAACACTATTATCGCCTTTCAAAATACAGCTTGGGTACTTCCAAGTAACAGAAGAACCTGTCTCTACTTGCGTCCAAGAGATTTTGGCATTGGTATGGCAAATACCGCGTTTGGTTACAAAATTGTAAATACCGCCTTTGCCGTTCTCATCACCTGGATACCAGTTTTGAACCGTTGAGTATTTAATCTCAGCATTATCCATAGCAACTAACTCTACAACAGCTGCATGCAGTTGATTTTCATCACGCTGTGGCGCAGTACAACCTTCAAGATAACTTACGTGGCTACCTTCATCCGCAATAATTAAAGTGCGCTCGAATTGGCCAGTATTTTGTTCGTTGATACGGAAGTAAGTAGACAACTCCATTGGGCAGCGAGTGCCTTTAGGGATGTAAACAAAAGAACCATCAGTAAATACAGCACAGTTCAACGCGGCATAATAGTTGTCTTTCTTAGGAACAACGCTACCGATGTACTTTTTAACAAGATCTGGATATTTGTGAAGAGCCTCTGAAATTGGGCAAAAAATAACGCCCGCTTCTTCTAGCTTTTCACGGAATGTGGTCACAACAGAAACAGAGTCAAATACCGCATCAACTGCGATGCCGGCCAACATTTGTTGCTCTATCAGAGGAATGCCAAGTTTTTCATAAGTACGTAGTAATTCAGGATCAACCTCGTCCAAAGACTTAGGCTTATCTTTCATACTTTTTGGAGCCGAATAGTAAGAAATAGACTGGAAATCTATTTTCGGGTAATCGACCAAAGCCCATTCAGGCTCTTCCATTTCTAACCATTCACGAAATGCGCTCAAGCGCCATTCGAGCATCCATTCAGGCTCGCCTTTCATTTCAGAAATACGTCGGATTACATTTTCATCCAAACCAGGCTCAAATGTTTCTGATTCTACATCAGACACAAAACCAGCTTCGTACTCCCGTGCTAGCGCCTTATCTATCTGCTCAGTCATATAAAAACTCACTCAATTATAGTCACTAACGCACTGTGAATCAGTGCATTAAGCTCTACTAATTTATTCTCGATTTAATCAACAATGGCCGCGCTAATTTTGTCACTTTCAAGACAACGTTGTCGGCTTTCGAATTCTTGCCGTTCAGCAACTTGGCGCACATCATTTCGACGTACCAGTTGATCTAGGCTAATTTGATTTAAAAAATCGTGTATTTGATCACTTAAATCACACCACAAATGGTGGGTAAGACACGTGTTACCACTTTGGCAATCACTTCGTCCTTTACAACCTGTTGCATCGACTGACTCGTTAACAGCGTCGACTATTTGCGCAACAAAAATATCATTATTCGAACGACTTAAACGGTATCCACCGCCAGGACCTCTCACACTGTTTACCAATGACTTTTTACGCAGTTTGGAAAACAGCTGCTCAAGATAAGATAACGATATCCCTTGTCGACTCGAAATATCAGATAAAGACACTGGCCCTTGATCCGAATGCAATGCCAGATCGAGCATGGCGGTTACCGCATAACGACCTTTTGTTGTCAGGCGCATAAGCTATCCAATTAAAATTATTCAGTGAGTGCAAATAGTACACAAAACCTACTGTTTTTATCAAGTATTTACCTGACTATTTTAGTAGGTTATTACTCACGTGTAATAATCCGTGCATATTTTACGCGCACTAAGAAAAAAACTAAACTGTGGAATGCCTTTAAAAGAGCATCATCACTATTCGGTAGAATCATAGTTAACAAAAGCCTTGTCCTTTTCAGACAAACAAGCACACTATTAATTTCGATATGTGAATAGAATAAAAAGGAAATACCATGCCATCAAAACCTAATGATGAGAAAAAAATTCAGGAAGAAATGCCTAAGCCTAAAAAAAAGCCAATCATGCTTATTATCGCTTTTTTTCTATGTTTTATTTTTAGTGTTGCCGCTTCTTCTGGCGTTACTTACTTTCTTGTCCAATCTTCGAAAGAAGACGTCCTAGTCACCGAAAAGATCACAGAGCAAAGTGCTGTACTCTCAAATTTTGAGCAATCACTTTCTAAGCAAGATGCCAAAATAAAAGCGATCGAAGAACAAAATGATGTACTTAAACTCTATCTAAGACACAGCAGCGCAACCGCATTAAAAAACATTTTGGTCGACCAAGAACGAAATATTCAGGCTTTTTTGAAGGTTATGAAGTCAGCCATGGGAGATCTTGCGGCGCTCAGTCCAAGGACCACAGATTGGAATGACGAATATCAATATCAGCTGGACTTGGCACTAAAAGGCAGCATAGAAAGAGAAGACCTACTAAAACTACTAAAGACTGGCGAGCCAAACGAAAAAAGTCAGTAACCGCCAATTTTAAACAACAAACAAGGACGTATCCTTTTGCCATTATCAACGATAAAAAATACCAACATATTAAAAGTGTATGATGCTGTTAAAACCAGCTTCTGGTTTACTCCATGTTTGATTTTATCACTCACCATTTTAGGCTGCATATCACTGCTGCTCATTGATCTATACGCAGGCCTAAACTCGTTAAGTTGGTTGAATTTTTTATACCACGCCGATGCAAGTATTACTCGAGACCTTCTCACTACGGTTGCTGCTAGTGTCATGACTGTCGTCAGTATCACCTTCTCTATTACCATTGTTGCCCTGACTAACGCCTCGTCCCAATTTGGCCCGAGGTTAATACGTAACTTTATGGAAGACTCTAGCACCCAAGTCGTACTCGGCGCCTTTATCTCATTATTTGTATACTGCCTGATTCTGGTTCGAACAACCGATGATTTTGCCGATGGAGACTTCCTTCCGGGTCTTACTATTGCTGGCGCAATTGCTATGACACTGTTCGGCATTCTTCTGCTAATCTACTTTATTCACCATGTTTCTCTCAACCTGCAATCTGACAGCGTCATAGACAACGTTTATAAAGAACTGCAAGACAGCATCAATCAGATATTTAAACAGCAAAAAGAGGAAGAAGACACCTGCTCCTCTGCTAACAAAAACCAGTCCAAAGATTCAACGCAAACAAAAAACAATAGAAAACAGTTCAAATTCAAGAGCCATTCATGTGGTTACATTCAAGCCATAAACTACGCGAACCTAACTGACTTAATGAACAAACTAAACGGTCATCTGGATATTTCAGTTAATCCGGGCGATTTTGTCGTCAACCGCATGATTGTGATGACAAGCGACATCGAAAACTTTTCAGTAGAGGATGAACAAAGACTGCACGAGTGCTTCACGTTGGGACCCAAACGCACACCGATACAAGACCCAGAATTTGCCGTTCATCAATTAGTTGAGATTGCCTTAAGAGCCCTTTCTCCCGGCATAAACGATCCCTATTCGGCCATCGCCTGCATTGATAAACTCACGGCAGCGATTTGCGATTTGACTCAAAAAAACTTCCCTGAAGGCATTACCTATAATGAAAATGGCATAGAGAGAATAACCTACAAAACGACATCATTCGAAAATCTAGCGAACATTGCTTTTGATCAAATCCGCCAATATTCACAGTCGTGCCTAGCTGTGCGATTACGTCAATTGGAAGGTTTAATTCGTATTGCTGAACAAGCAAATCATGCAACTCATTGGTCTTTTGTCCGTCATCAGAAGCTCATGATCGAACATGGATTAGAGCAACAGCAACTAGTAGATTTGGACAGAAAGGAAGTCTCCGTTCGCCTACAAGCCTTGAGTAAACTATTAGATAATGTATAAAAAACCGACAGCGAAAAAAGCTTAATCGTCTGCGAAACGAAGTGACAAACTGATTGGGTAGTGATCAGAAGAATGAATATCTGTATGAACATGCACATCGGTAATGTCGAGCCCACGACAATAGATATGATCAAGGTGACGGAATAAATGACCTAATCTTGGTTGACGCGTGATATTTACCTCTTTTAACGAACATGACATAGCAAGCTCATCAAAATACTGCATTCTTTTTTTGTTCCAAGTATTAAAGTCACCGGCCAATAATATCGGACCACTATGATGCTCTAGAGCCTGAAAAGCTTGATCAAGATGCGCTCTGAATTTTTCGAAAGAAACAAAGTTAATCATGTGAGTATTGATAACGAGCAACGACTGCTCAAGAGAAGATTCTACTGTACTCGCTAACGGATACTCGGTCGCTAACACCATTTTTTTGGTTTTGGTAATAGGTTCACTATGAGTAGATGCTGAAAAAAAATGCTTATTTGCCACAACGCTTGATCCGGTTTTAACACCCGTTTCAATGTTAGATTTTACGTTTTTAAAGCTGCTCGCCATAATCCACTGATGTTGAGAAGAATGATTAAACATTTCGTCAAAGGGCGAGTTTAGAATGGCTTCTTGCAACAGGATTAAATCTTTATCGTCGATAAGAGAAGTAAAATCATTCTGCCAGCCCTTTCGTTTGCATTTAAAGACATTCCACAACAATACCTTGATATCTGGCCCTATCACCTGTTTCGAAGCGCTACCCATTATTTTTAACGATTCAACGGTGCTATAACGACTTTTCATCATAATAAAAACAGCCCTTAAAAATGATAATGACGGCGAACAAGAGGTCGCATTACAAATATGGAGAAAACAGACGAAATAAGTTATTACGAACTTTCTTGTAAATAGACAATCCTCGAACATCCTCTTCTAACACACGCTCAGCATTGAATTTTTTGGACTCAAACAATTCCGTAAGCTGCGTATTCAGATTCGTATCAAAACATTCTAAATTGATTTCAAAGTTAAACTCTAAACTTCTGGCGTCCCAATTAGTGGAACCTATAAATGACCAGACATCATCAATAAGCACTATTTTACTGTGATCAAACGGTCGCTTATTTTTATATATTTTTATACCGTGCTCTATAATTCTTGGATAATTGGCTTCCATAACCCAATCAACAAATAGAATATTGCTATGCTCCGGCACAACAATTTCAACAGATACGCCACGCAAAGCCGCGGCATGAAGAGATGTCATTAATGTTTGGTCAGGAATAAAATAAGGAGTAATGATCTTAACGCTTTTTTGCGCACAAACGAGTGCGTTAATTAATGTCCAACGTATCCTATTATGATGCTCATCTGGGCCATCTTGAATGACTCTAGCGACAACGGATTTATCATTTTTTACCTTCGGAGTGCTTGGGCTATAGGAAGGAAATTGAATCAACTCTCTTGTTGCAAAAAACCAGTCTTCTATAAAAACTTGGCTAATCTGATCAATAACAGGACCTGTTATCTTAAAATGGACATCATCTATCGGGTGTTTTGCAGAGTTAACCAGATTGCTTTTACTGATATTCATACCACCAATATAAGCTTCTTCACCATCGACACAGAGTATTTTCCTGTGGTTTCTTAGGTTAATGAAACGAATACTCGTCAATGAAATCGCAGGTAAAAATTGAGCAGTTCTCACGCCTCGTCGCTTTAATGCCCTATCAGATTTACGCCAGCTGTAGCCTACCCCTATCCCATCTAACAATACATGAACAACTACACCTCGTTCTTGTGCCTGCGCTAATGCCGTAACAAACTTCCGACCTAATGAGTCGTAATCAAATATATAGCTAGATAACACAATATGATGTTTTGCTGCTTGAATGGATTTAATCATTGCTGGATAAGCATTATCGCCATTAACAAGAAGCTCAATACTATTATCATCAACATAATTCACTGGATGAATGGTGTATCCAGCAATAATCGACGAGTGCCAGTGTTCAGGCTGTCCATGAAAATCAATACAATCCTCTTGGTAACGAAAATCTTGCCTCAGTTTTTGAGGGTGCTCTCTCTTTGCTATACGCTTGATACGGTTTATACCAAATAACCAATAGAACAAACTGCCTAGCACTGGCGAAAATATAACAAGACCAATCCAAGCAAGAGAAGTACGTTCGTTTTCTTTAAACAGCAACACATGCAAAGACGTCACAACAGACAAGCCAATATGCACAACAACGATGATAGTTACCCAGTGGAAACTAATTAATTCAACCAATGCTTCAAATAATTGCATAAACCTCAACTCAAATAATGTGCTATCAGTATGATATTCGACAATAACTTCAGCTTTAATCACGTGTTTTATAGTGATAAGTTACAGCATTAATCACCGAGATAAAGTAATTTACAGAAGGCTTACAAGGAATTCTGACAAAAAATAAGCTCACCGTATCTGTAATAGTGCTAAAACATCGACCTAAAGGCTGGAATATATGACCAATGACCGAGAGATTATTGCACGACTGCGTGAGCGAATACCGACCTTCAAATGCAAACCGGGCTGTCACGATTGTTGCGGGCCTGTCACAGCCTCTTCGGAAGAAATGTTACGTCTGCCGATTAAATCAGATGCAGAGCACGATGCGGCTTTAGAAGAGCTCAATTGCGTTCACTTAGGACCAAATGGTTGCGAGGTGTACGATGAGCGCCCACTAATTTGCCGACTTTTCGGCACCACTCCCAAAATGGCCTGCCCTAATGATTGTGGTCCAGAAACCATGGTTGATTCTAAAATTGAGGATCAAGTTCATTACTACATAGCCACGACTAGGCAAGTGTTAGTGTAAATATTCATGCTTAATAAATAATGAGAGTGATGAATCAATATCTTTAACCATCACTCTCTAATCCTTTTACCTAATTATAACGAGCAAGCCAACAAGGTACCCTGCTTAATAGCCCGCTTCGCATCCAGTTCAGAAGCCACATCAGCACCACCGATAAAGTGCACCGCATGACCAATTTCACCCTCTAATAATCGATTTGGCTCTTGCCCTGCGCACACAACAATCGTATCCACCTCAAGGCAACGAGCTTCGCCATTTACCGTTAAATGCAGCCCTTCGTCATCAATTCGTTGATAATCACAATCTGATAAAAAAACGACACCTTTTTTCGACAATTCTGTACGATGAATCCAGCCTGTCGTTTTGCCTAAGTTAGCCCCCACTTTGCTTTTCTTACGTTGTAATAAGAAAACCTCACGCTCAGCTTTTGCAAACACAGGTTTGATACCTTCCACGCCACCACGAGCGGAAAAACTCATATCCACGCCCCACTGAGTCATGAAGTCCTCAATCTTTTGTTCTTTATGAGTTACCGAATGAATTAAATACTCGCTGATATCAAAACCAATGCCACCGGCGCCAATAACGGCAACTCGTTTACCAACAGGGTGACCACTCATCACATCTAAGTAACTCAGTACTTTTTGATGTATTACGCCTTCAATCTCTGGAGTTCTAGGCAAGATGCCGGTTGCTAGTACGATTTCGTCAAACTTCTCTTTTTTTAGAAGCTCACCATCAACCTGGGTATTCAACTGAAGATTAACGCCTGTCAGTTCTACCTGACGCGCAAAATATCGCAAAGTTTCATAAAACTCACCTTTGCCGGGGATGCGTTTGGCGATATTAAATTGCCCGCCAATTTCATTGCCCGCGTCGTATAACGTAATAATATGACCCCGTCTTGCCGCCGTGGTAGCAAACGCTAAACCTGCAGGGCCAGCTCCAACAACGGCAATACGCTTAGGAGAATCAACTGGTGTAATAATGATCTCAGTTTCATGACATGCTCTTGGGTTGACCAAACAAGATGTCATTTTTTGATCGAACACATGATCCAAACAGGCTTGGTTACAAGCAATGCAGGTATTAATTTCGTCAGCACGGTTTTGCTCTGCTTTTAACACAAATTCAGGGTCGGCAAGGAAAGGTCTCGCCATAGACACAATATCCGCATCGCCACGAGCCAGAACCTGTTCCGCTACTTCAGGTGTATTAATTCGATTAGAAGTAACTAAGGGCACAGATAAAAATTTACGTAGCTCTGCCGTTACCCAAGTGAATGCCGCTCGTGGCACTTTGGTAGCAATCGTCGGCACTCTCGCTTCGTGCCAACCAATCCCTGTACTAATGATACTTGCGCCAGCTTTTTCGATAGCAAGTCCAAGTTTCACCACTTCTTCAAGGTCACTACCACCTTCAACAAGATCCAACATAGACAATCGGTAGATAATAATAAAATCACTGCCTACGGCTTCTCGAATTCGTCTCACTATATCTGTCGGTAACTTGATTCTATGATCGTACTCTCCACCCCACTCGTCCTCACGTTGGTTTGTGCGAGCAGCAATAAATTGGTTCAACAGATAACCTTCTGATCCCATCACCTCAACGCCGTCATAACCCGCTTTTTTAGCTAAAGTAGCGGCATTGATAAAATCAGATATTTGTTTTTCAATGCCTTCTGGAGTTAACGCCTCAGGCTTAAAAGGATTAATCGGCGCCTGCAAGGCAGATGGCGCAACCAGTTTTGGATTATAAGCATATCGGCCCGTATGCAAGATTTGCATGCATATTTTCCCGCCTTCTGCGTGCACTGCATCGGTAATAATTCGATGCTTTTTAACATCTTCCTCAGATGCCATTGTCGCCGCACCAGCGTAAACAGCACCTTCAGAGTTAGGTGCAATGCCACCAGTAACAATAAGCCCTACTCCGCCACGAGCACGCTCTGCATAAAATACGGCCATTCTCTCGATTCCGCCCTTCACTTCCTCTAAACCTAAATGCATCGATCCCATCAGCACTCTATTTTTTAGCTGAGTAAACCCTAGATCTAATGGTTCAAATAAATGTGGATACGTTGAATGGCTCATAATCTGACTCACTTTGTTTATTATTTTTTGGTATTGCAGCTGCCCGCATGCGATTTTGACACTGTCAAGATAGGTTTTCATTTTGACATTGTCAAGATAGAAGTATTTAATCAGCCCATGTCGACATTAAAAACACAGTATCATCACGGTGATCTCACCAAATCATTACTTGAATCCGCCTCATTAATCATCAAAGAACAAGGCGTCGAAAGTCTAAGTATGCGCAAACTTGCAGACACTGTTGGTGTTTCAAGAATGGCGCCTTACCATCACTTCAAAGATAAAAACGCGCTGCTTTGCGCACTAGCAGAACAAGGTTTTTACGAGCAAGCGAAAATGCTCCACGCTTTAAGAGCACAAAAAAACACAGCGGAAGACGGTTTCAAAAAATATATTCATGCTTATTTAGAATACGCGCTTCAACATAATGAAACTTATGACCTTATGTATGGCAGAACGTTATGGAAAGCTGGCAATCCAAGTGACTCGCTAAAAGCAGCTTCTAAGCAAACATTTAAAGCATGGATAGACTGGGTGGAAGAGTTACAAGAGCAAAATATCCTTCCAAGCAACAATACTCCACTCAGAATTGGACAAACTACTTGGGCTAGCCTTCACGGACTAGCCCGACTGTTTATAGATGGTATCTATTTAGATACGGAAGACTTGTCAGACATGGTTGAGCAAATGATTAAAAATCTTTGCTCAGCCAGCGCCTAAATTGGATCGAGTATTAGACATTAATTGTTCTTTACGTAATCGTCTAATATCTCTATGGCTTAAATACAGCAACGGAGTAATAACAAAAAGTGATCCAACAAAAACCCATAGATCAGGTGTTTCTCCAAAGATCCACCAACCTAGCAAAAATGCAAAAATCAGCCCTGAGTATTCTGCGCTAGTCACTTTACTCGACGCCACATAACGATATCCAATGAGGCAGGACACACTGTATAAAATAGAGCAAATTGAAGATATTGCCGCGTAAATCAAGATTTCAAGTTCAAACGTTTCTCCCTCCCAAAACGCTAAACCACCAGCCAGAGGCAAAGCAAAAAGCTGAGTAACAAATAAACCATAAAGCATACTTTGTTCTTGAGGCAGCTTTTTAATCAATAAGCTATTTGCCGCTAGTACAACCGCGAAAAGAATCGCACTGATCATGGCGAACGTCACTTCAGTAGGCCTCAAAATGATTAAAGTTCCAATAAATCCCAATACAGCAGCAAGTACCACATCTACGGTTAAGCGCTCTTTATAGAAAAAAGCGCCAAAAAACATTATTAGAATAGGTGCTGTGTAAAACACTGCATTGGCTGTCGCTAAAGGCAATTCAGCTAAGGAGATAACGAGAAGAATGGCTGCTAAAACCCATATATTCCCTCGAATAAAATGCCATTTTAAACCCAAGGTTGCCATTGACCTAGGTGAACGCAAGTATTTAGCAACTGCGATAGGACACAGAATAAGACACATGAAGACAGCACGGAAAAAAGTAAACTGAAAAATAGCAACATCGACGCCCGCCATCTTAATAAAGACATCGCACAAGGTCGCAAAAAAGCTCCCTAACACAAGAATCAAAATAGCACTACTTACTGTACGACCCGACACAACTTATCTCCTAGACATTTATTCTTTTAGTTTTATCAGGATAATGAGTTTATATCATTAGATAAAATGATATATTTACTTTAAGTATTAGTTATTTGGATAATTAAATATGCTCCCTCCTCTAAAATCACTTCCTGTCTTCGAAGCTGTTGCTAGGCTAAACAGTTTTTCTCTGGCCGCTAATGAACTCAACGTCAGCCAGAGTGCAATTTCGCATCAGATAAGAATCTTAGAAAATCACCTAGGTGAAAGCCTGTTCCATAGGCAAGGACGAAATCTCGAATTAACAAAGGAAGGGAAGCATTATCTAGACTCTATCAGCAATTCATTATTGCAAATTGAAGAGGCGACAAACCACATTAAAGGTCAACAAAAAACACATATCAGATTAGCTGTATACAGCTCATTTGCCGTCTATTGGCTTATCCCAAGACTTCCAGAACTGAAGCACTTATATCCAAACCTAGAACTAAGCATTGAAATGAGTCATGGCACTCCGGACCTTTCTGATCGAACTGCAGACTTTTTTATCACCACAGAAAAAGGAAAACGAGGATTTCTATTTGAATCTCTCTATCAAGAAGAGCTCTTTCCTGTTTGCAGCCAAAGCTATTTTGAGACGATTAAGAATAAATTGGGAGCAATAACCCATCAAGAGCTAGTAAGTAAATTAAGCTCGACTCCTAGTTCACTTGCTCAATTCCCACTTATTACTTCATACAGCATCTACGATCGTCACATAGAAGACTGGAAGCGGTGGTTTGCTAATTTAAAACACCCATTACCTGAACACATTCAATTTCATCGATTCAGTCACCTTATGCTGGCTTATGAAGCCGCAAAACACTCGTTAGGGATCGCACTTGTAAATGACTACATGATGAGTGAAAAACATGATGAAAGAACTCTAATAAGACTCCCTTGCAGCTCATTCAAGACTGGAGACAACTTCTATATAGCTTACAAAGAAAGTCGAAAGGATGAAGATGCAATAAGGTCTTTAAGAAACTGGCTAAAAAAAGAGGCTAAAAATCTTACTAACTAGTATTTCATTATCTTAGTTAATTTCATCGTAGCCCCTTTACCCTTTAAAAATAGTGTAATAATGATACTTGAGCTATATTTTGTTTTAAGTTGTCTTGCTTTTTCTGCTCAAGTTTTATACGAACTTGCCAATCAGGATCAACCAAGTAAGACCATTCAATTTTAGCTATTTTGAGAGTTTTTTCATGATGGTCAATGTCATCAAGATACTCATAAGAAGCCATTAGCCGATGAGTTTCGCCTGAGTAAAGCCATTGCAGCTGTGGCCCTACTTGGACTTTATATTTTTGTCGATAAGTATCTTGATACTTATCGCTAGCAGAAGCACTACCATTTATAAGAAGGGTAAATAAATGATTTGACACTTTCTCGGTAACCCCAGCCCCTCCTTTTAAACGGAATACCATCGCATCATCAATAACAAAATCTCTCACTAAAGAAGCATTTATTTGCCAAGATTTAGGGGTAACCAATGCATTAGAAGGTGCTAACGAGCGGATATTAATAAAAGATATTTCTTCAACACGAAGGCTTTCATCTTCACTTACACCTAGGCTACCACTGAACATAGATAATTCAGCACCTTCGAGGTAACCGCCTTTGGCATCTAACAAATCATGGTAAGACGGGCGATACTCGATTTGAGTGAAGTAATCACCTTCAGCCTCTCCTAAAGTAAGACCAAGTCGTTGTGTTTTATGGCCTTCATCATCTCTAATCTCAGGAGTTTTAATAGGTAAAAACACATTCGTTGTATCGTATTTACTACGCAGAGACAGGAGTTTAATAGAACGTGAATTCAAATAAGTTAATGTAGATTTTTCTCTAGCAGAAAGATAGCGACTATATTGGTAAGCAACCTCAAGTATCTGTGCTTGCTCATCTTCGCTAAAATCAGATAAGCCTTCCAGCGAAAGCTGCTCATTTAACACCAGTGCTTTTACTTGGTCTACTTGTTCATGAGTTAGCTCATCTAGCATATGCTCCATTTGAGCAACAACAGATGGACGATAACTTACATCTTGTAAAATACCAGCATCTTTTAGCTCTCTTACTGTGTCTGCTGGTATAGCCCAGTAATTAAAGTTTTTAGTAGTATTCAAACGGTCACTACTAGCATCCAACATAGCTAATAATTGATAAGAGCAATTCTCTGAAAAGAAATAATATTCCATATAGGTATTACGTACTTCCCATACGTGTCGAATAAACTGATCTACCTCTTGCTGAGTTAAATTCAATTTATATTCCCAAATGTCTCTACTTTCTAAAAAATTATACTCTTTTACTTTTTCATAGTAAGGCGTTACTGAGATAACACCTGGATAGCCACCTGAAAGCCCCTTATAACTAAAGACTAATTGGTTATCATTTGGATCAGCATTCGCGGCATAGTTGACAGCGTAATCTAACAAGGGGGAATTACTACCTTTCTTTTTAATCCTTAATAATGTGTGTCCATACATAGAAGAAGGGCTATTTAAGTAGGCAGCAGGGAAAACCAGATAAATACTTTCACCATTTAATTTCCCATACCAATCTTGAAAGTCTGGGCAATCAGGCTCAATAAAGCTTATACCAAGATTCTGACTTTTCAGCCAACTAAGCCTTGCTGGATAAAGACACTGACTTGCTTGGTTAACATCTTCGCCTGTAAATGGAGTTTGAAATGCAATCAAGGTCGCTTTTAGCTCAGCTTTAGGATCAATCTTACCTTGGGGAGATAAAAAAAACTTCGAATCATCTATCTGACTTTCATTAGGCGAAATAACACCTATTTGGTGGTAATGCAGTAAGTCTAACCACAAAGGCTTTTGTGCAAGCTCTGTAAGAGCACTGTCGTCTACATTTACTGGTTTAGATTCAGTCCCGAATACTGATAAACAACATAGTACAGACGATAAAAAAACTAAAAAACGCATATAAACTTACTTTTTAGAGGGGGGTTAATACGATAAAACCACCATTTCATAGACAAAAAAAATGAGAGCATATGTCTCTAAAAGACATAACCCTCATTTGGCAAAATATTATTAGAATTAGCCTAAGTACTTAGCCAACTCTTGGGAGTTAGACATAACGTTCATAATCCCTTCATGCGCAGTTACTGGAGTAACTTTTGCTGAAGCAAAAATTTGATCAAAATTTTGCTTCATTTGAGAGTTGAATAATGCTTTATCTTCAGGCTTTACGCCCATCAAAGATGCAAATGCATTAAGAGTTTCGCCATCACCTTTAGCCATATCTACAGCTAGAGGCTCAAGATTTTCATTCAAGAAAACAGCAACGCTACCAGAAAGAGGACCATTAGCGTCTTCACAACCAAGCGTACCAGAAGTCATACCGAAAGTTTGGTTACCAGATGTACCGTTTGTAGTAGCAGCCATTACATGCTCATACCAAGCATCTGCATCTTTAAAAACATACTCAGTACCTAGACCACAACCAGCTGGGCCATGTCCACCCGCTGCAAAAGAAGTCGCTGACATGCCAGCCAGTACAAGTGATAATGCTAACTTTTTCATATATATATCCTTTATATAGATGAGAATTTACTCTCTGATAAGAAGTCAATTAAGACACTTTATTTTACTGATATATAACAATGTATGTACAGACAAATAATTACAATAAAATATCGATATATTTATTTTTGATGGTAGAAATTTAACATCTCTATTTTATTAAATTTTTTCAGCCCCACACGTAGAAAAGGTTCTTGGATGATGTATTTCCTTGAGACGAAAAAAAGCCCTGACAGCGTTAGCTATCAGGGCCTTCTTAATATAAAGCTTGACGACGACCTACTCTCACATGGGATCTCCCACACTACCATCGGCGATGGCGCTTTTCACTTCTGAGTTCGGGATGGGATCAGGTGGTTCAACGCCTCTATGATCGTCAAGCAATTCGTTTTGCGTTTGTTTTGAGGTGCACTATATTGTGCGCTGACTTTTTATCGTTAGCTTGTCTCAAAACACGCGAATACGTGCTTGGATCTTTAACAATTCATTTTGAAATAGTGATAACCAAGGTCAAACCAGTTTCTATCGTACTATGTGTCTTTGTCATTTTGATGATCTTGAGCCTTCACTCTTCTCATCCAAAACCACTTTGGTGTTATATGGTCAAGCCTCACGAGCAATTAGTATTGGTTAGCTCAATGCCTCACAGCACTTACACACCCAACCTATCAACGTCCTAGTCTCGAACGGCTCTTTAGGGGACTTATGTCCCAGTGAGATCTTATCTTAAGGGAGGCTTCCCGCTTAGATGCTTTCAGCGGTTATCCCGTCCGAACATAGCTACCCGGCAATGCCACTGGCGTG
>NZ_CP025532.1:1164698-1397345 GCF_018336955.1 Marinomonas sp. A3A | reverse complement strand
CGTTTCCACATGTTGTCCCCCTCTACTAGGTAGATTCCTACGCGTTACTCACCCGTCCGCCGCTCGTCAGCAGGAGCAAGCTCCCCTGTTACCGCTCGACTTGCATGTGTTAAGCCTGCCGCCAGCGTTCAATCTGAGCCATGATCAAACTCTTCAGTTAAAAAGTTTGCTTACTCAAAATCTATTACACTAACAATAACTTAATCGACTCACTGCTCCGAAGAACAACAAGCCAACATAAAGCGAATTGACGTGTTAGACGTTTCGCAAGACTTCAATTTTTTTGATCATCTCGAATCAGTTAAAAACCAATCCGGACAATCTTCTGAAGCCTCCAGCGAGCGCCCACACAAATTATCTGATTATCTATTTTAAAGAGCGTCTGATACTTCGTTCAACTCTCTTACCTAAGTAAGTGGCAAACTCTTGTTTGCGTCGTTGTCCGTGTCAGTGGGTGCGTATAATACATCCACAGATTTTCTATGCAAGCTCTTTTTTTAAGTTTTCTTAAAAAGTTTCTTATAGCTAGGAAGTGTGGGTATTTTCATGATTAACAAGGGCACTAAAAACACAGAAAAATAAAGAGCCAACGAAATATCATCTTTAACCTGCCACCATAGATGAGCAATTACACTAATCGCCGCTAGGTACATTAATCGATGAAGAGGTTTCCACTTCTTTCCTAGCTTACGAATCATTGCCTTCGTACTTGTTAACGCTAATACAGCCAGAATAACCAGAGCCAAAGTACCAACATATATATAGGGCTTCTCAACTAAATCAGAACTTATCCAAGTCCAACTTAATCCCGCAAATAAAACCAAATAAATAACGAAATGAAGCAAAGCATAAAAAAAGGCCGTCAAGCCAATAAAGCGACGATATCGATTAATGAATCTAAACGACTTCACTTTACCAATCAATGTCATCGCCATAACAGCTACAACAGCTACAGATGCCCAAATCCCACTAAGTCTCATCAATAGCTTGCCAGGATCTGGAAAGTATTGCCCCATCAACAAAGAGACAAACATCCACACAAAGGGCAAACAAAATAGAATGACAATATATGGCTTTTCTTTTCTATCCCAGAATGTCGACACGCTAATAGTTCCTTTTCAAGTCCATACCAGTATATAAACTTGCAACCTCTTCCTCGTAGCCATTGAACATCTTTGTCTCAATTACATTAGGAAATAGAACACCACCCGGTAATCGCCGCTCTTGGCCTTGAGACCAGCGAGGATGATCCACATTAGGATTCACATTTGCGTAAAAACCATATTCATTAGGAGCCAACATACTCCATGTGGTTTCGGGCATTGTTTCAACAAAGCGAATTTTCACTATGGATTTAATACTTTTAAAACCATATTTCCAAGGTAGAACTAAGCGAACTGGCGCCCCATTTTGATTGGGTAATATGCTCCCATACATACCAACAGCAAGAAATGCCAGGGGATTCATTGCCTCATCAATACGCAACCCTTCTCGGTATGGCCAATCCAGTCCACCCCCACGTTGACCTGACATTTGCTTAGGATCATACAAGGTTTCAAAGTAAACATATTTTGCTTTAGATGTTGGCTCAAATTTCTGTAGAACTGTCGCAAGAGAAATGCCAACCCAAGGAATAACCATAGACCAAGCTTCAACACAACGAAGACGATATATACGCTCCTCTAGCATCGACTCTTTAATAATATCATCAAGATCAAACACTCCTGTTTTCCCAGCCTCACCCTCTACCGTAATTGTCCACGGTGTTGTTTTAAATTGAGAAGATCGCTCCTTAGGGTCACTCTTGCCATAACCAAATTCATAAAAGTTGTTATATGAGGTAGCAACATCATAAGGAGAAATTTTATCTCCGTTGCCAAACGAGGTTTCTGCGATATTTTCAAAAGAAGATTTCAGAGAAGAAGGTGGTGATAAAGGATTACCCTCTTGAAGAGCGGCAGCAACATGACCAATACCACTGACCCCAAGAACAACTCCTCCTGAGGCTTTCATGAATTGACGACGGTTAAGGTATACAGACCGGTCAGTCACTTCGCATTCTGAACTATCCGACCTTTTTTTATTTATGATTAACATATTAGCTCCCCTAGACACATCTTACTTATATAGTAGACAGCAAACCTTTTTGAACGTTCAAACAAAAAGAGTCTACTGACTTTGACGACAGTAGACTCTTATTTATTACAGAGGAACTTAGTAAAGTTTTAGCGAAATTTTTCAAAAAAGATACCCAAGATCCCCCACAAACCATAAAGGCAAAAAACACTCATCAGCACCAAAGCAGGCTCTAGCGCAACTAATACCAAAACTAACACCGCAATAAGGAGCACTACAAAAGGCACACGCCCCTTCAAATTAAGATCTTTAAAACTACGATATTTTACGTTGCTAACCATCAATAAACCGGCGATAGGAACTAGTAATGCCATCAGAGTTGCCATACTTTCACCAGAAACACCTTTGTCATTCGCAGCCCATATAACCCCGGCCACAAGAGCTGCAGCAGCAGGACTTGGTAATCCCGTAAAATAACGCTTCTCTTCAACACCAAGCATGGTATTAAATCGAGCTAAACGAAGAGCGGCACCAACAGCATAGATAAATGCAGCAATCCAACCAATCTTACCAAGTGGTGCCAAAGACCAAGTAAATACAACAAGCGCTGGCGCAATACCAAAAGAGACCATATCAGCAAGGGAATCATACTCAGCACCAAATGCACTTTGAGTATGAGTCAAACGCGCAACACGCCCATCCAAGCCATCAAATATCATCGAAATAAATATCGCGACAGCAGCATGAGTAAAGTTTTCATTCATCGCAGCAATGATGGAATAGAACCCCGAAAAAAGTGCAGCCGTAGTAAACAAGTTTGGCAATAGATACACACCCTTATGCGGCTGTTTTTTCTCATCGCCGACGTCTATGTCTTCGATTTCATCAACCGGTGATTTTTTCATATCATCAATAGACATGTTACAAACCTTCCTTTTTAACGAATTATTTATACTAGCTTAGCAAAAGAACGCTTAGCAGCTTCTATTGTGTAGTCGATATCTTCTTCTGTATGAGCTTGAGAGATAAATCCAGCCTCAAACGCTGCAGGAGCGAAATACACCCCCTCTTCCAACATATAGTGGAAAAACGCTTTAAACTTACCTAAATCACACTTCTGCACATCCGCAAATGTCTTAACCGCCTCAGCTTCAGTAAAGAAGAAACCAAACATTCCACCAACACTAACCACGCAGAAAGGTACGCCTGCATCATCTGCGGCTTTTTTCAATCCTGATATAAGACGACTAGCCTTAGAACCTAAAGCCTGATGGAAGCCCTCTTCGCTAATTTTGTTCAGAACAGCCAAACCTGCCACCATCGCAACAGGATTACCAGACAAGGTACCCGCTTGATAAACTGGACCTAACGGTGAAATACATTCCATGATGGCGCGTTTACCACCAAAAGCACCAACCGGCATACCAGCACCAATAACTTTACCTAGTGTTGTCAGATCAGGAACAATGCCAAAGTGATCCTGCGCACCACCAAGGGCAACACGGAAACCAGTCATAACTTCATCAAAAATCAATACAGCGCCTGATTCATCACAAACTTGACGCAAGGCTTCAAGGAACCCTTCAACTGGCAAAATGCAGTTCATGTTGCCAGCAACAGGTTCGACAATGATACAAGCGATTTGATCCCCGATTTCTTCAAAACAACGAGTCACTTCTTCAATATCGTTGTATTGCAGTGTAATAGTATGTTTCGCCAAATCTGCAGGTACACCAGGAGAATTCGGAACGCCAAGCGTTAATGCACCAGAACCCGCTTTAACAAGCAAAGAATCTGAATGACCATGGTAACAACCTTCAAACTTAACGATTTTATCGCGTCCGGTATAACCACGAGCCAAGCGGATCGCACTCATAGTGGCTTCGGTACCCGAATTCACCATGCGCACCATATCCATAGAAGGAACAAGTTCACAGACTTTCTCTGCCATTGTGATTTCAACTTCTGTAGGGGCACCAAAGCTCAAACCAAAATCAAGCTGCTTTCTAACCGCATCTAACACATCTGGGTGCGAGTGACCTAAAATCATTGGTCCCCAAGAACCTACATAATCTATATAGCGTTTTTTGTCTTCATCATAGACATAAGCCCCTTCCCCACGCTGGAAAAAAATAGGCGTACCACCGACACCATTAAAAGCTCGAACTGGAGAGTTAACACCTCCAGGAATACGGTGTTGGGCACGTGCGTATAGATCTTCTGAACGACTCATATTTATTCAAATCCCATAACTGATAATTTACAAAAGCAAGCAAGCTTTAACATAAGAAGCATTACTGCCAATAAAACTTTTAATAAAGAACTAGAAAACACTCCCCCTACTAAAAAACAGGTGCAACTAGTCACTTTTTAACAAAAACTGATCGAGACGATGACGAGAAACCAGACTAAAAGAAGAATCAGATACCGCCACCAGCACCTCTGGCAAACCTGTTTCCTGAAACCAACCCAACATAGCCTCTAATGAAGGAGGCTCATCAATCACAGAAACAAGAGTCGACTCTAATGCCAAAGATAAGTTCATCTTCACTCTATCGCCCTCTGAAACAAGCCATAACTGAGGGCCTTCCTCCAAAGTTTTCAATGTATCCAATACAGCAATTCTACGGACCAAACGCCGCTCGTTTTCAATCTCGAAAACTACATAGTCTACCATACTTGACGCTAAATCTTTCACCTGTTCGATAGCAACGACTTTAGGCAGAAGCAAAACCTCTTCAGCAACTGGCTTAACTGTATGGTGTCGCAGATATCGCTGAAAAGGGCTAATAGTCGAAGACATTCCCATAAAACTCAATCTTTCGACAAACACAGATTCCTGATGAAAAAACACTCGCATCAACAGACAAGAAAATACAATAACAAACAACGCAGGAACGATCGCTTCCGACGAATGGGTCATCTCTATAATAGCAACCAAAGCTGTTAATGGCGCCTGAAAGCTAGCCGCCATCATAGCCGCCATTCCTAGTAATGCGAATAAAGCCACATCCGCTACGCTATCATCAAACACCAAAGCAACCTGAACACCTGCCAATCCACCAATAATAAAAGTCGGCCCTATCATTCCTCCCGGAATTCCCAGACCTATAGTAAAAGCAGTCAAGACCGTTTTAACTAAAATCAATAACAGCAGAGAATATAAAATTAAATCACCAGACAACAAACGAGAAAGAGAAAGGTAACCGCTGCCCAATGATTCCGGCAAATAAATAGCTGCAAAAGACGTGGCAATTGCCACTAAAGAAAAACGCCACCAAACAGATACACCACTGAACCGCCAAAGACTCTTTTGCGTATGAAGAAACAAAGCAGACAGTAATACGATAAAAACAACTAAGACAAAACAAGCGATAAATAAGTCAGTTGAAAGCAGTACAGAAGAGATACTTTCGATACTAAAAATATCTAAAGGCCCAATAACGTAATGACTTACTAAGGTAGCAATAACAGAAGAGAGCAAAACAGGTAAAACATAACGCTGTCGATATTCCAGAAAAATCACTTCAAAGGCAAACAAAACACCCGCTAAAGGCGTTTGAAATACCGCTGAAATCGCTCCGGCAACACCACAGGCCAACAAGGTTTCAACGCCATACTGAGGCAATTTTGCTTTTCCCGCCAAGTAGCCACCAAGTGTCGCACCAAGGTGCACAGCAGGACCTTCCTTACCAATTGAAAGACCACCAGCCAAACCTATTGCCGCTGAAAAAAACTGCACCACCGCATTCCACACAGGCAAATTACCATGATGATAATTTAGACGTTCAACAACATAAGGAACACCCACTTTATGTAATCGGTTCGGCAGCAATGTAAAAAGCAGCGCCAAAACAACACAAGCAGCAAAAGAAAGTCCAACACGCCACTCAACAGCCAAAGACTCAAAAGAATCAAAATCAGCACCGATAAAGTATCGAGTAGGTAAATAAATGACGGCATAAAAAAACACCATCAAAAGCCCACTTAGTAAACCACACAAGGCACCAAGTATTGCCAGAATCAATAAATCATCGTAAGACTTTGCCTTACTAGACCACCTTTCTCTTAAATTTAACCTTTTCAGAGCACGACCTCACTTATAACGCGGGCGGATTTTGTACACAATTCAAGCAGTTATCAGATAAATTCGCAATTGCTCTGACAGAGCCTCTAAAATACGACTCACCAACGATCAAGACGATTTGATAAGCACATGTGCGTCACTATTTTATGAAGGTTCGGCCAGCTGTCCATCTCACTACGAATCGCATTTAAACGTGCCATGGAGCTCGCTTGAACTAAAAGCAACAAATCCAAATCACCACTAATAGAATGGGCAAGCTTTACCTCTGGAATAGCCTCAATCAAAGGCTGCACAAGATCGCAAGACAAAGGTCTAAAAGTTAAGGCCAAATAAGCAGTAACGCCGTCTTCTTTTGAAACCGAAGTATGTGCATGATAGCCAGTGATGGTTCGATTATCTTCCATGCGACGAATGCGCTCTGTCACCGCGGAACGAGATAAATTAACTTGCCGACTAATGTCTGAAACAGAAAGCCGAGCATCGTCAACCAGTAAAGCTAATATTTTTTGATCATAATGATCGGCCACCCAAACCCCCTTTTATTATTAGTTATTCAACTTGACGGTCATTCCGGCAAAATGCGCCTTAATGGGGTCAACTTGTATAGCGTATTGCTAATATAAGTATTTTATCCTTAGCGACAACAAATAACAGCTACAGAATTTAACAAGTAAAGGCAAACAAATGAACCAATACCAAAAAACTCTTGGCCCGCTACAAGGCATAGCAATGACGGTGACTACCTTTATTGGTACTGGCCTGATGATCTTGCCCGCCATGTCTGTTGCAGAGGCGGGATCCTTTGCTTTTTATGCTTGGTTAATCACCGCCACAATGATTATCCCAATTGCATTTATTTTTGCGTTACTTGGCTCCAAGTATCCTTCCGCTGGAGGAGCATCACATTATATTGGTCGAGCATTTGGGTCGCGCTATGAAAAAGCAGTGGGCTGGTTGTTTTTAAGTATTCTATTGGTTGGCCCTGCAGTTGCTATAAAGGTCGCAGCGGCGTATTTGACCATTATTTTTAAAACATCTGATGAATGGATTCTTGCCTTTAGTTTATTAACCCTTGCTGGCATGCTTTTCTTTGCCATCGTAGGCATGCAAACCTCAGCTAGGTTTCAAACTGCTATTGTCATCGTGATGATTGGTACTATTTTGTGGCTTTGCTATATTGGTGATATTTTAGACAGTCGCCAAGTTATTGAAGCACCCGTAACCGCCGTTGAGTGGCAACAAACACTTTACGCCACAGGCGTTATATTTTGGTGTTTCTTAGGCATTGAAGTCATGGCCCATATGGGCGCTGAGTTCAAAAATCCAACCAGAGATTTCCCAATCGCATTACTGGGTGGCATCACTATAGTTATTCTTGCTTACCTAAGTTTAGTACTACTCATTGCTTGGCATCACACTTACGGCGACGAAATTACCAACAGCCAATCTCTAGCATTGTTAGTTAGCAAATTAATGGGCGAAACGAGCAGTCGATTCTTTGCTGTTGGCGCTTATATTATCGCCTTCGCCAACGTGGCCATTTATATCTTAGGTTTCTCTCGTATGGTGCAATCTATGGCACAGCAAGGCGCCTTACCTAAAACTTTTATCGGGCTTAATAAAAATGGCGCACCTGAAAAAGCAGTATTACTGGTTGGTTTAATCACTTTATTCTCTATTGTGTTTTCAGAGGTCTCTGACTGGAAAATGTCATGGTTCATTGAAATGACAAACGGCAGCTTTCTGCTTATTTACACATTAACCTGCGTTGCCGCTTTCAAATTGGTCAATCGTGCAGCCCAAATATTGGCTATAGTTGCCTTAATAAGCTGTAGCTGCATGGTGTTTTTCATTGGTCAAAGCATGCTGTTTGCTATTATCGCTTTCTGCTTAGCTCTCAGTTATGAATATTTACGATCACCAAAAAGTCCGATCAAAGGTTCAAAACTTCATGTACAATAACGGCAATTGATATCACCATTTATAAAGCAACGATGATTTCGTTGAGTTCAGTAGGAGAGATTTTATGCCATTATTAGACAGTTTCCGTGTCGACCACACTCGTATGGATGCACCAGCCGTTCGTGTTGCTAAATCCATGTCTACACCTAAAGGTGATGACATCACAGTGTTTGATTTACGCTTCTGTGTACCAAACGAAGAAATCCTTTCTGAGAAAGGCATTCACACATTAGAACATTTGTTTGCGGGCTTCATGCGTGAACACCTAAATGGTGATAGCGTCGAAATTATCGACATTTCGCCAATGGGTTGCCGTACTGGTTTTTACATGAGCTTAATCGGCACACCTTCTGAAGACACTGTTGCTGCTTCTTGGAAAGCAGCAATGGAAGACGTATTGAAAGTAAAAGCTAAATCTGACATTCCAGAGTTGAACGAATACCAATGCGGCACTTACGAAATGCACTCCTTAGAAGAAGCGCAAGAAATCGCGAAAATGATTCTAGACCGTGATGTGAAAGTAAACAGTAACGAAGAGTTGTACCTAAGCGAAGAGTTCTTAAAAGAACACAGCTAAAAAAGTTATTTAAGCTAAAACACAAAATGTAAAAAATAAAAAAAGGTGACCTAGCGTCACCTTTTTTTATTTAAATTACACTACAAACTTTTTAAGAACGTGTTGCCGTTGCTAAAAAAGCACTCGCCAAAACGAACACACTGCCCATTCCGCGGTTAAGGTTTTTCATACCTTTAGGGCTGCGAATCAAACGGCGAATCTGCTTGCCGCTCATTGCGTAAATATAAGCCGCAATAAACTCCGTACAACAAAAAGTTAATCCCATCCAGAAAAACTGCATAGGAACAGGCTGACTAAGATCCAGTAACTGCGGAAAAATAGCCGTAAAAAGCAATACCGCTTTAGGATTGCCGATCGCTACTAAAAACTCTTGGCGCATTCTCGCAAGGTGTCCACGTTTCGCCTTGATTCCGACTTCACTTTCATGTTCTTCAAGCACCATGGCTGCACTACGCCATGTTTTGATGCCAACATAAAACAGGTAAGCGACACCGAACCATTTGATAACACTAAACCAAAAGCTAGAAGAAACAATAATAGCCCCTAAACCTAGCGCGGAAATTAACATCAAGATGCTAAAAGCTAGATTTCGACCAACCACAGCAATAACAGCTTTAGTCGCGCCAACCTGAATGCCATTGTGCATCGCAGTAAAATTATTTGGGCCGGGCCCTAAAGACAGCAACATTAACAACGGCGCCGTTGCCAACCAAACACTGAATGTCATAACAATTAATTCTCTTAAAATTGAGCTAAAGACGGTCTAAATTAACAGCTAAAATCGACCATATAATTTGGCGCAACTGTACAGCCTAATAATTCGCCTGTCAGCCTATTTTTTAACCTTTTAGGTGACACAAAAGTAAATATATTAAGATGTCCGAAAATCAATTAGTTAGAACTCTGCATTGCAAAAGAAAAACCTTAAATTTACTTTTTTATCCAAAGCCAAGCGCTCGAATAACCTTTTCTTTCATCTGTGGAAACTTACCATCACTCCGTAAAATAGCCACTCCGTTACCAATAATTGGGGATTAGCTATGTCTATTGCACATATTTTTTTATGGGCTACCGCCGCCATTTGGGGCTTTGCCTTTGTTGCCCAAAGTGTTGGCATGGAAAGCCTTGGGCCACACAGCTTTAACGCTATGCGTTTTCTATTAGCAACATTGTCGCTTTTACCTTTATTGTTTATTTTTAAACCCAAGCAATCTCAAAATAATCGAAAGCTTTGGTTAGGGGGGCTCGCTGCAGGAAGCTGCTTGTTCTTGGGCTTTACGTGTCAACAAATAGGTTTGCAATACACTACGGCAGGGAATGCTGGATTCATCACCAGCATGTATATTGTGTTCGTGCCGATATTAGGACTTCTGCTGGGCCATAAAACCGAGAGACATACTTGGATTGGAGTAGGACTAGCGTTAGTTGGCCTTTACAGTTTAACCGTTGGGCCAAACCTATCCATCAATAAAGGTGATGCGATAGAGCTACTAGGTACTCTTTTTTGGACAGGACATGTATTGCTAATAGGTTATTTATCTCGATATGTATCCGCTTTGCCACTTTCTATTGTTCAGTTTTTCGTAGCAACGCTATTAGCCTCTATCACCGCTTTCACATTAGAAACACCGACACTTGAAGGCATTAAAATGGCTTGGTGGCCTCTGGTCTATGCTGGCGTCGCTTCATCCGGTATTGCCTTCACATTACAAACGCTAGGGCAAAAAAATGTTTCGCCGAGTATAAGCGCTCTTATTCTCTCATCTGAAGCGGTATTTGCCGTATTAGGGGGCTGGATATTTATGGAGGAAATTCTTTCAACTCGTGCTCTGGTTGGTTGTGGTTTTATCATGACAGGGATGATTATTAGTCAGTGGCCAAGAAAAGCCATCACAGCAGAAGTCGCGGTAAGCTAATCCTCTTGAGCGATATTTAATGGCATGATGCGTTTGACTGGTGTGGTCATTATCATCATGGTGTTGGTATCGCTCAAATCAATTAACCGCTCTAACAATGCATCAAGTTTAGACATAGACTTCACCCCTACTTTGAGTACAAAAGCATAAGGCCCTGTTACGTTGTAGCATTCAATCACTTCATCTAAGCCCATAACGAGTGCTTTAAATTCTCGCTCTTTGGTACGATAAACCTGACATTCTACCAAGGCAGTAATCGGTATCCCTGCTTTTTCTAAGTTGACTTGGACACTGTAGCCAGTAATCACGCCAGACTCTTCTAATTTGCGTACTCGCTCCGCGACCGCAGGTGCAGTCAGATGAACCATTTTACCCAATTCTGCGTAGGTCAAACGGCCATTCTGCTCTAGCAACTTGAGCAGTTTCCAATTCGTTTTATCCATTTAACCCTCACTTAATACCCATCATTTACGCATAAAAAAAGCCGCGGATAAGCGCGGCTTTTTCAGTCTATCTATAAGACCACTACAAAAATAGTAGACGATTATAAAGACAGTGTCTTTTCACCGCGAGCGATACCAGATACACCAGTACGAACTACTTCAAGCAAATGAGCGCCGCCCAACGCTTGTAAGAACCCATCAAGTTTATCTGACTCACCAACGATTTGAATCGTATAAATAGACGGCGTCATATCCACAATGTTGCCACGGAAGATATCAACTGTACGTTTCACTTCAGCGCGCTGAGCACCAGTAGCACGAACCTTAACCAGCATCAACTCACGCTCAATGTGCTGACCTTCAGTCAAGTCCACCAGCTTCACCACATCAATCAACTTATTAAGTTGTTTGGTGATCTGCTCTACAACCTGATCTGAACCAAATGTCGTCAATGTAAGGCGAGACAAGGTTGGATCATCCGTTGCCGCTACGTTCAATGATTCGATGTTAAAGTTACGCTGTGAGAACAAACCAACTACTCGCGACAAAGCACCCGGCTCGTTTTCCATCAATACAGAAATAATATGTCGCATATTAGGTACGCTCCGTCTTGCTCAAGAACATATCTCGCATAGAGCCGCGAGGCACTTGCATTGGATATACATGCTCTTCTGGATCCACGTAACAGTTAATGAAGACCAATTGATCTGTCATTGCAAACGCTTCTTCCATCTTGGCATCGAGTTCATCTTTAGTTCGAATTTCAACATACTTATGACGGTAAGCATCCATCAATATTTTGAAATCAGGCAATGAGTCCATGTAGGAGTTTGAGTAACGACCTTCATAGTTCATGTCTTGCCACTGGCGAACCATGCCTAAGTAACCGTTGTTCAAACACAAGATTTTAACCGGTAAACCATATTGCAAGCAGGTAGAAAGCTCTTGAATATTCATTTGAATACTGCCTTCACCTGTTACACAAACTACGGTTTCTTTAGGGAAGTTCATCTTCACGCCCATTGCAGCAGGAAGACCAAAACCCATCGTGCCTAAACCACCAGAGTTAACCCAACGGTTTGGCTTATCAAATTTATAATACTGAGCGGCAAACATTTGGTGCTGGCCTACGTCAGACGCAACATAAGCATCGCCTTTAGTAGCACGCCAGCACGCCTCGATCGCTGCTTGAGGCTTGATCTTTTCGCTGCTCGTGTCATAGCGACCACCGTGCACTAAACGCCATTCATTGATTTGCTTCCACCAACCAACAAGCGCTTCTGTGTTTGAACTTTGACCTTCAACCAAAGACAGCATTTCTTCTAAAACCTGACTAACAGGGCCAACAATTGGCACATCTGAACGAATGGTTTTAGAAATAGCAGCAGGATCAATATCAATATGGATAATTTTTGCGCCAGGGCAAAATTTATCAGGATCATTTGTAACACGATCATCAAAACGAGCGCCAACAGCCAAAATCACATCACTGTGATGCATGGTCATATTCGCTTCGTATGCGCCATGCATACCTAACATACCAACAAACTGCTTATCTGTTCCTGGGTATCCACCCAGGCCCATCAAGGTATTAGTTACAGGTACGTTTAAAGACTTAGCCAGTTTCACCAAAGATTCAGACGCACCGCCCATAATAACGCCACCACCAGCATAGATGATTGGACGCTTAGCGGCTAACAGCAAATCGACTGCTTTTTTGATCTGACCACTGTGACCTTTCGTTGGTGGCGTATAAGAGCGAATAGAAACAGATTCTGGGTATTTGTATTCGTACTTATCACCTGGCATGGTCATGTCTTTTGGCACGTCAATCACAACAGGGCCAGGACGACCAGTACTGGCAATGTGATAAGCCTTTTTCATGATCATAGGAATTTCAGAAGGATGCTTAACCGTAAAGCTGTGCTTCACAATTGGACGTGATACACCAATCATATCGGTTTCTTGGAACGCATCTTCGCCGATCAGGTAGCTCATAACCTGACCACAAATAATGACCATGGGAATAGAGTCCATATAGGCTGTCGCAATACCAGTAACAGTATTAGTTGCACCTGGACCCGATGTTACAAGAACCGTACCCGCTTTGCCCGTGGCACGTGCATAGCCATCAGCCATATGCGTTGCAGCTTGTTCATGCCTAACCAGAATATGCTTTACGTCAGACTGACGATGCAAAGCATCGTAAATATGAAGTGCGGCTCCACCTGGATAACCATAGATATATTCAACTCCCTCATCTTTGAGGAAGCGGGCGATCATTTCACCACCGGATAATAACTCCACCTTGTTACCCTCTATAGTATTTATCTGTCTTTTAATTTTAGTGCAGCTATTGTAACCGCATAAGACAAGCAGATTAAAGTTGATAGAACGAAGTTTGCTAAACTAACTGAGGTAACTTTTAAAAATAAGGAACATTTATCTAAAAGTAAGAAACACTCAAACGCAATAAATCGCAGTTTTTACACTGCCCGCGTCTTTTCGCGAGGAGAAGTATAGGACAACAATATTGCGCCATTCTACACTTGTGCTTATCAGAACGAATCTGACTGAGATGAGCTAGTGGCCCATAAAAAGGAGTCATCGACATGGTGTCGTCGAATTATATTGCGTTTCATTTTGTCTTTGTGCCTCAGATTTGTCAACACAAAGCGTATAAAAACTTGCTCTAACCTACGCTTCATGGTGTCATAGCGGCATAAATTGATTAGGAGTTTTACCATGGCTAATGAGCTTAACCAACAACGAGTTATTGATGAATTTTTGCGCTGTTTTCGTAAGATGCTTATGGATCCAGAACTCGCTGGAGAATTAGTCCGTATCGCCAAAGAAAATATCAACCAGCCAAATGCTTACCAACGTATTGCAGAAGAAGTGTCCAACCAAACCACCATTAAAATACAAGAAGAACACACGGAAGCCGATCGTAAGTTCATCAAGCTATTGATGGATGTTGTTAAAGGCGACTCTCAGCTTTACTAATTTTTTGTTCTTCACGCTAGGCTGCTTTTTAGCCTAGCGTCCAATGTTTTGGTACTCCCTTGCTTCCTTCGTCTTTATCCAGCCCAAAAGAATTAAGCCAACTTGCTGATGACATCAAATCATGGGCAATTGAATTGGGCTTTGCCGAAGCCCGTATTGTCGAGCCTGATCTAGCGCAATACAAAGATGAATTTAATGAATGGCTGAATAACCAATACCATGCAGGTATGGACTATCTTGCCAATCATGGAGACATGCGTTTTTACCCAGAGCAACTCCATCCAGGGACGCGCCGTGTCATCTCACTTCGCATGCATTACCTTCCCCAATCGGTCGAAACAGTCGAAAGACTAAAAACCAAAGACAAAGCCTATATTGCACGTTATGCCTTGGGGCGCGACTACCATAAATTAATTCGCAAACGCCTTACTCAACTGGCTAAGAAAATAGAGCAACAAGTTGGCGATCATGGCTACAGAGCTTTTGTAGATAGCGCGCCTATTCTGGAAAGACAAATTGCGGAACAAGCCGGCATGGGCTGGATTGGCAAAAATACCTTATTACTAACACCAAAAGCGGGCAGCTGGTTTTTGCTCGGTGAAATATTTACTAACCTGCCGCTTCCTGTCGATAAGCCAACTGAGACAAGGCATTGCGGAAGCTGTACCGCCTGCCTCACTCAATGCCCAACCGATGCCTTTGTTGAGCCTTGGGTACTTGATGCGGGAAAGTGCATTTCTTATCTAACCATTGAGCATAAAGGTCCTATTCCAGAAGAGCTACGCAATAAAATGGGCAACCGGATTTTTGGTTGTGATGATTGCCAGCTAGTTTGTCCTTGGACAAAATTTGCCAAATACACGCAAGAAGACGATTTCCAACCTAGGCACAATCTCGATTCAGCTGATCTGGTTGAATTATTTGAGTGGGATGAAGAGACCTTCTTGAAAAATACCGAAGGCTCTCCTATTCGTCGTACAGGCTTTGAAAACTGGCGCAGAAACATTGCTGTCGCACTTGGGAACGCGCCGACAAACAAAGTCACTATCCAAGCCTTAGAAAGCGCACTCTCTCATTCTTCTGAATTAGTGAAAGAGCACATTATCTGGGCATTAAAACAACACAGCCTTTAACAAGATTTCGATCCAAAACCTAACGGGAATAACGTAATAAACCCTCCTGAGCAGTAGAAGCGACTAACTCCCCTTTCTGATTAAAGATTTGCCCGCGAACAAACCCTCTACCTGAATCAGCCGATGGGGAATCCGCCACATAAAGCAACCATTCATCCAATCTAAATGGGCGATGAAACCAGATTGCATGATCCAAACTAGCAGCAGTCAGATAAGGACTACCAATTGAAATACCATGAGGCATCAAGGCGGTTTCAATAAAACCGTAATCCGTTGTGTAAGCCAACATAGATTGATGGATTAACGCATCATCAGGCAAAGCAGACACACTACGAATCCACATATGGCGTTTAGCAATCCCTGGACGAGGACGAAATGGGTTCTGGTTTTCTACGATTCGATACTCAATTGGTCGATCAGCAGTGAATAATTCCCGTACTTTAGAAGGAATTTCATCAGCATGCTCACGATAGAGAGACAATTCAGACTTAAACGATTCAGGACCTGGGACATTAGGCATAGCATCTTGATGAGCCAGACCTTCTTCCTCAATATGAAAAGATACCGTCATCGCTAAAATACTTTTACCAAATTGCGAGGCAATTACCCGTCGGACACTAAAACTTCTTCCATCACGAACTGCTTCAACCTCGTACTCAATAGGATGAGATGAATCCCCTGGACGCAAGAAGTAACAATGTAGAGAATGCGGAAATCTCCCTTCAACTGTTTGAGTGGCCGCACTCAAGCCTTGACCAATAACCTGACCACCAAATAACTTGGGAAAGCCGATATCCTGACTACGACCAATAAACTGAGTCGCAGACACACGCTCCAGCTTTAACAAACCGATTAGATGATTAACGACTTGATTCACCATTTCCCCCTATGTATATGATTATCCATGTTTTGCCATTTTTTCAGTGACGACCTGAATAAAACCATCATAAACTAAAATAATATTAAAAATCTTATCGAAATCTTTTCTAGCGCTTTGCTAAATAGGCATTTTTTTGCTTTGATGAACACTTATATATAAAGGGTAATTTTTCTTGTCAACGTCCGCTTTAATCGATCCATTTGGTCGAAAAATAGACTACCTACGCATTTCCGTCACTGACCGATGTGATTTTCGCTGTACCTATTGCATGGATGAAGATGTCACTTTCATGCCTAGAGACCATATATTGTCTTTAGAAGAAATTGTTCACGTGGCCAAAACCTTTATATCTATGGGCACCAAGCGCATTCGAATTACGGGTGGCGAGCCTTTAGTACGCAAAAATATCCTTTGGGCCATTGAGCAAATAGCCAATACTGAAGGCTTAGAAGAACTCACCATTACCACCAACGGTTCTCAACTTTATAAAATGGCACAAAGCCTACTCGATGTTGGTGTATCGCGTATCAACATCAGCCTTGATACCCTTAAAGCAGAACGATTTTACGCCTTAACTCGCAGAGATAAATTTCAACAAGTTATCGATGGCATAGAAGCTGCCAGCAAACTGCCGTTTAAACGCCTAAAAATTAACAGTGTGATGCTTAAAAATCATAATGATGATGAGCTTTTTGATCTGGCTCAATTTGCCTTAGAACGAAAAATGGACATCAGTTTTATAGAAGAAATGCCGCTTGGCGTTATCACTGACCATAACCGAGCAGCAACTTACTTGTCTAGTGACGACGTCATCAATACGCTTGGCAGACATTATGAACTCACGCCAAGCTCGTCAACCACAAGCGGCCCAACCCGCTATTATCAGGTAGCAGGTTATGACCACAAAATCGGTGTGATTTCGCCACACAGCCATAACTTTTGCGATACCTGTAATCGCGTCAGGCTGACAGCTGAAGGCCGTTTATTACTCTGCCTCGGCAATGAACATGCAAAAGATTTAAAAACCGTACTGCGCAATAGCTCATATTGCTCAACGCCATTAGATTCAAAAAACCATAATTCAACAGAACTAGAAAACGCGATTATTGAAGCACTAGCACTCAAACCTGAAAAACATCATTTTAATCTCGATGAAGCCCCGCAAATTTTACGCTTTATGAGCGCTACAGGAGGCTAAACAAGGAATTCCCATGGCTAAAACACCGACACCTTTTCGTCCACTAAATATCAGCGTCTTAACCGTTTCTGATACTCGATCTATTGCAGAAGACACATCCGGTGACGCTCTAATTGAACTGTTGACTAAGGCTGGTCACACACTCAATGAAAGAAAGCTAGTGAAAGACGATGTTTACCAAATGCGCGCCGTCGTATCAAACTGGATTGCCGACAAACAAACCCACGTGGTTTTGATCACTGGCGGGACAGGTTTTTATTCACGCGACAGCACTCCAGAAGCCATGACGCCACTATTTGATAAAACCATCGAAGGCTTTGGTGAACTATTTAGACAAATTTCTTATACAGAAATCGGCACATCCACCATTCAATCGCGCGCGATTGCTGGATTAGCTAACCAAACACTGGTGTTCTGTTTGCCTGGCTCTACCGGTGCCTGCAAAACAGCATGGAATGGTATTTTAGAAGAGCAACTTAATGCCTCTCATAGACCCTGTAATTTTGTCAGCATGTTGATTGGCCCATACACAACAAACCAACATGAGGCATAGTTTACATGTCTACTTTACTCGCCTTTGAAGATGCTCTAGAAGAAATTAAGCGCAGCGCTAGCATTCGTGTGGAACAGCAGACAATCCCCCTTATAAACGCAGTTGGACGCATTCTCGCAACGGACGTTATCGCAGGAATATCAGTTCCTCCTCACGACAACAGTGCGATGGACGGCTACGCTCTTGCCTGTGCAGATTGGCACGCTGGTAAGCGCTTTAACGTTAGTCAACGAATTGCAGCCGGCCAACACCCTAAGCCTTTAATGCCGGGCACTTGTGCGCGTATTTTCACTGGTGCGAATATCCCAAGTGGCGCAGATACCGTGATAATGCAAGAAAATGCCGAGCTTGAAGGTGACAAAGTCATCTTCAGTAAACAGCCGACGACTGGCGACAATATTAGACCGTTAGGGCAAGATATGCAGATCGGCCAAACGGTCGTTAAATCAGGTGAAAAAATCACGCCAATACACATTGGCCTTTTGTCTAGCCTTGGGATCATTGAAGTTATCGTCTACAAGCAACTCAATGTCGGAATACTAACAACAGGTGATGAGCTGATTCCTACCGGCGAGAATCTAAAAGCTGGGCAAATCTACAACTCAAACGGTCCAATGTTAAGCGCGCTTGTCACTCAAGCTGGCCATAATGTCAGCCACTGTATTCACGCAGCAGACACAGTAGAAGACACTAAAGCGGCCCTAAAAACCTTGATACAATCCTGCGATGTTATTCTGTCATCTGGCGGTGTTTCTGTCGGTGAGGAAGATCATGTGAAAGGTGCCTTAGAAAAGCTAGGAAAAGTACATTTATGGAAAATTGCCATTAAGCCAGGCAAGCCACTCGTTCATGCAACACTTCAGGGTGTCCCCTTCCTTGGGCTACCTGGGAATCCAAGCTCGACCTTAGTGACTTATCATTGGTTCGCACAATTTTTGCTGTCTATTTGTTCCGGTCAAATTGCTGAACTCCCCCAGTATTATCATGTCGATGCAGGCTTCAACCGTAACAAAACGATCCAACGAGACGAGTTCTTACGAGTTTCCATTGGAAAAGATGGATTAGCTTATGCGCATCCACAACAAAGCTCTGGTGCGCTTCTCGCTGCGGCTGAAAGCCAAGGTTACTTGCACGTAAAAGCCAATACACAAGTAGAGTACGGTCATTCCTATCCTTTTTATCCTTTCTCTGCTTTCTAACTTTCCTCTTTCTTCATAACTCACCTAGACTAAGAGAACCAGCATGCTGAAAAATCAGTATGCTGGTTCTCTTGATTTGAAAGATACTAAAATCAATTAGCACTCAAAAGAGGCAAAGAATATGAGAGACGTAGAATGGGAAACATCCCTATATGAACATCAGCACGCGATGATCAAGCGACTCGATGCTTTTAGAAAGGGTGCGAGAACTATCACGTATTCAAAAGATGAAAATATGGTGATTGAGCATTCTTTTCAGCTACTTGTCGCTTCTATGCTAGATCTTGCTCGCTATGTTCTAAAACACCACTACAAAACCGAGATCTCGTCACGTAAAGAGGTTCTAAACGCGCTTATTGCGAATAAAGATGTTACCTATGAACAGGCGGAACAAATTAGATCTCTCATCGCTTTAAGGGACAAAATCCTTCACGACTACCTAGACGAGAATTTTGCAGATTTAGAAGAGGCCATGACACTTAGACGCTACAGCTTAGTAGAAGTATTAACAAAAGAGTGGATTACTCGCTTATCAAGTTCACCTTGTTAAGCGTCAAAAATTTTAAATTAAGCAGAGGCCTCAAGAAAAGCCTGCCTTAATAATCCTCGAAACCAAACATGAGCGGCATCATGTTGGAAGCGTTCATGCCAAATCATCGAATAATCAAATTCACGCGAAGCAAATGGCAGCTCATATACCACTATTTCAGATACCGTTGCCGCCATATCTTCAGCAAAAAGTTTTGGAACAGTCAGTAACAAATCACTGTCCATTACCACTCTTGCGGCCGGCACAAAATTAGGCAAATGCACAGCAACATGACGCTTATGTCCTAATTTATCTAATTCTCGATCAACAGCGAAATACTCTCGACGACCTAACACCACTTGCACATGACTTGCTTGCAAATAGCTTTCTAAGGTTAATTCACCTTGAATGCTAGGGTGACCTTTACGCGCTAAACACACCATACGATCGCTCTTTAAGCGCATTGCTCGAATACCAGCTGGAGGCTCCTTAGACAAAACAGCGACCGCTACGTCAATGCTCGTTTGATCTAATTCAGCCACCATATCTTCATTCCAAGACTTTACATCCAAGATAGCATCAGGGGCTTTTTGCCGAAATTGATCAAGAATTTTAGGCAAAACGGTTAGAGTGCCAAAGTCAGTAGTCGATAAAATAAACCGACGTTTACTATTTTCGGGAGTAAATTTACTCGGCTGTATAAGACTTTCGAGGCCCTTTAACGTATCTGCTAAAAGTGGTGACAAGCCTTGAGTCTTAGCAGTAGCAGACAAGCCATGAGAGGTGCGTATAAACAATGGGTCATCGAATACATCACGTAGTCGAGATAGTGAACGACTGACAGCTGGCTGAGAAACATTAAGTCGCGTGGCCGCTTTGGTAACATTCAGCTCTTCAATTAAAACCTGAAAAACATACAGCAGATTCAAATCTATATCAGACAAACGTATTTCTGACAAAACAACACCCCAACAAAGCTTGTTATCATTATAACTAAGAATCATAACAAGCTTTTAAAGGGGACAATAGCTGTCTCTATCGCAAGTACAAAAAATTACGTTAGCACCTTAACAAATGACGCCTGATGATGAATGACTAAACAGACAACGCTCTAATTTGTTCAGATGTCATACCTAATAAATATAAAATCCCCTCTAGACCAAGGTTATTCATAGGACATGGTGCCTGCTCTCGAACCAAAGGCTTAGCATGCAAAGCCACACCTAAAGCCGCATGATTTAACATCAGCAAATCGTTAGCACCATCGCCACAAGCAATCGTCTGTTGCCAATCAACGCCTTGCTCAGCCACAATATTCGTCAACAAACGCTTCTTACGCTCACCATCGACAATATCACCTAAATGCTTACCTGTTAGTTCATTGTTTTGAATCTCTAACACGTTCGCATGTACTTCAGACATACCATATTCTGCTTGAACACGATCTGCAAAATAGGTAAAACCGCCAGATAAAATCGCTGTATGCCAACCATAATGATGTAACACCTTCATCAAGGTTGAAATACCATCCATGTGCTGGATTCTAGTATAAACACCATCCATGACCTCGCTACTCAACCCCTTTAACAAAGCTAAGCGCTGCACAAAACTTTCAACAAAATCGATTTCACCACGCATAGCGCTCGCAGTAACAGCGGAAATTTGTTCGCCAATTCCAGCCTCAACCGCCAATTCATCCATCACTTCAGCTTTAATCAGGGTTGAATCCATATCGAACACAGCAATACCTGATGCTTTAATATCTAGCATTGTCGACTGATAAATATGGTCAATTCCGGTGTCATTAGATAAGGTTAACAGTTCAGCACGAATAACAGCGCTATCCATTACACCATCACCAACCATAACTTGTGCCACAGAAACGGCATCCTGAGCATCCGTCAATAAACGAATTGCCCCTTGCAGACCTCGTACGTCTAACCAAGCGTTAAATTTTTCAAGATATTCAGGGTTCAAAGAACCAATAAGAGTAATACTGGCAGACATAAACGCTCCTAATTCGATAAGACGCCTACTATAACAAATCGTTTTCTTTTCGCTAAGCACCTGTTCTACTTTAAAGAATTCAGAAAACGGCCGTTATGATGTGTATACTTTAGTTACTGTCATTTGAGTTACCCCGAAGGAAATGAATGGACACCCAATCGAAAACCAAGGCTATCGCTGCTTTTATACGCAAAAAACTGAGTGCATCAGTCATCACCGTTGCCACCTTTATCTCGCTCATGATCCTCACTGTGTGTATTTTCTGGTACACGATGACCCATGCGCTAGGCAATTATTTATCTCAGCAAACCGAAGTACTTGGCAGCAGCCTAGCAACTCAAGCCGCTTTCAACGCTACACAGTCTATCTTAAACAATGATTTATTAAGCTTGAATGTATTGCTCAACCGTCTCGTTGTCGATGACAATATTCTGAGTGCTCGAGTCTATAACAAAAAAGACGAGCTACTGGCTGAAGCGGATAGTGGTAATTCAGGTATGCAATCTGAACAAGACTTTCGACCTAGTGAAACCCACAGAGTGTATAGTTCCAGTATTAAGTTCCGAGACGAAATCGTCGGTCACGTATTAATTACGTTAGACAAAACTCCCGCCCAAGCAACATTACAGCATCTCAACAACTTATTAATTGGCGTGGCCATATTTACTTGTACGATTGCATTATTGCTAATCATCTTAATTACAAAATGGCTTTTTGCACCAATTAATGAAGCCTCTTCCGCCCTGATTCACTATAGCAAAGGCAGGAAACCAAACGATTTACCAGTACCTGCATACAAAGAAGCTAAAGCACTATTTCAAGCAGTTGAAACAATACAATCAATAGAACGACCAAAAGAAGCGATTGAACAACCTGTCAAGGCGGAAGAAACCATCTCGCCAGTGGTAAAACCTCAATTTGAAATAAACTTCGATGCCATCTTTGAAGAATCAAGACAACGCAGCTGTGTACTCTATTTTGATATTCTTAATTTAGAAGAATGGCATAAAGACATGACGCCACTGCAAGTAGCCAACTTATTAACACCGATATATCGAGCAATATTTCAAGCGAGCGAAGTCTACTTAGGCCAAGTCCATCAATACAAAAATGATTCTGCTATCGTACTTTTCAGTGCGCATAACTCTGAAGATAACCTTTATATAAATGCCGTTAGCACTGCACAACTATTTTTGGGCTTAGTCGATAAGTTATTGGAAAATGAACTCTATACTGACATCCCTAAACTAAACTTTCATTTAGGGATGCATCAAGGCAACATCCAAGTCACCAATATGGTAAAAGAAAATCGTTTCGAGCCAGATAAAATAGAAAATCTTTTAACCAACATTCATCAGCTAAGTGAATCAGAAAGTATTAACAAATTAGTCATTAGTGATGATATTTTCACATTATCCCATATCCAGAATCGTGTTTTCACAGGCCTTCCAGAAGTGATTGAAGATAATGGCAAAGAAATCTTGGCCTATGAGGTAAAAGGCATGTCTGATAAGTACAAACAGCAAATCCATCAACATATTCTTGAAATCACCAATCCAGAAGAGCAAGAAGATAACGGGTTATAGCTTGATTAAAAACAAGACACAAAAAAACCCGCTTAAAGCGGGTTTTTTTAAGTTCTATATTTGGTCGAAAACCTAGTCATCAAAACGAATTACATCGTCCAACGACAAACCTTCTTTATCCATAATCAAGCGTAGTTTTCGCAACGCTTCAACTTGAATTTGACGAACACGTTCACGAGTTAAACCAATTTCAGCGCCAACATGCTCTAACGTACTAGCTTCATGTCCACGCAAGCCAAAACGACGTGTAATAACCTCACACTGCTTCTCACTCAACTCATCAAGCCAAAGCTCAATACTGTGCAGGACGTCACCGTCTTGGCGATCTGCTTCTGGGCCTTGATGAATAGTATCCGCTAAAATTTCAACTAGGCTCTTGTCATTATTTTCTCCGCCGAATGTCGCATCAATGGAGCTAACCTTTTCGTTAAGGCCCAACATCTTTTGCACATCTTCGACAGGACAATCTAACATTTCAGCGATTTCTTCAGCGCTAGGCTCATGGTCTAGCTTTTGAGTGAGCTCACGAGCTGCTCGTAAATAGACATTAAGTTCTTTCACTACATGAATGGGCAAACGAATAGTTCGTGTTTGATTCATGATAGCGCGCTCAATGGTTTGCCGTATCCACCATGTCGCATACGTTGAAAACCGGAACCCTCGCTCTGGATCAAACTTCTCCACCGCTCGAATCAAACCAAGGTTACCTTCCTCAATCAAATCCAGTAGAGATAGCCCCCGATTTAGATAACGCCTGGAAATCTTCACCACCAAGCGTAGATTACTTTCTATCATGCGCTTACGCGCCTTCTGATCACCTTTTAGAGAAAGACGAGAAAAATATACCTCTTCCTCCGCAGTAAGCAATGGAGAAAAGCCAATCTCGCTCAAATACAACTGAGTCACATCAAGATTACGACTTGAATCAGCTTCAGCATAACGAGCGCTTACTGCGGACTCAAATTCTTCATCAATCATTTCCTCATCAACAAGCTCATCACCCACCAGCTCGTCGTCTACTGTATCAAGGTCAAAATCTCCAATATTCGAAACCTTAGCTGCTTCTTTATCCATGCTTGCAAACTTCATGTCCCCTCCTTAAAACGCTAATTTCGCTTAATTTATTTTGGGCAAAACATCCAACGGATCAATAGGCTGCCCATCACGACGAACCTCAAAATGAAGTAGCGGTCTATCCTCCCCCTTACCACCAATGACAGCAAGGGAGTCTCCTGCCCGAACATTTTGCTTTTCTTTTACTAGTATCCTTTCGTTATAGGCGTAAGCACTAAGATAAACATCATTGTGCTTTACAATAACGAGATTGCCATAACCAATAAGACCGCTGCCAGCATAAACAACTGTTCCATCTGCTGCAGCTTTGACGAGTGCTCCTTTCTCAGCCTTTATATCTATACCTTTACTACTAACGCCAGCATTTGAAAACCCCCTAGAGACTTTTCCATCAACAGGCCAAGACCAACCACCTGATATTTTTTCGTCTTTCGTGTCGCTTTTTGGCAATTTTTCAGGCGCTTTGATTGCAACAACTGGATCAGATTTGGGTGTTGTATTTTTAGGAGTTGATACAATTAATGGGATAGAAGATGTCGAACTATTTGTGGCTGAGGACGCCGTATTTTGAACACCATTCAAACGAATTTTTTGCTTAGGATAAATAGTGTAAGGCGGATCAATACGATTCGATTTTGCAAGCTCGCGATAGTCCAAACCGTAGCGAAAAGCGATAGAAAACAAGGTCTCACCGCTTTGAACACGATGAAAACCAGACGATGGAATAGAAGATACACTGGCATTATTTGAAGCATAAGTTCGATTATTTTTTGCAGAATAATGCAACACTTCATAAGAGCATCCAGACAGCAAAAAACACAAAAAAACAAGCCGACTTATTAACCAAGTTAGCGATGAAAAATCATGATTTTTAAAGACGCAACGGAAGATAATTCTTTACCCCAATATCCAATTCAAATTAATTATTACTATTTGTCGAATTTCGTAAAAATATGTAAGAAATAAGAATCACACTCAAAAAGCCTATAAAAACAAACACTACTGGCAGCAAAAAATCAGTCGGCCAATAATAGTTTGGCAGCCCCCAAGGCAATACAAGGTGCTCTTCTAATGGTAGCTTTTTGTCACCTACCACACTCCACGCATCCGTCACTTTCCAAGGCCACACTTTTACCAGAGCCCCCAGCATAACACCTGTAAGAAACGACAAAGTCATAGACCTTACATGATTTAGCAAATAATGAAGAATTTTAGAAAAGGTTAACAAGCCAATCAAAGCACCTACAGCAAAAGTAAAGATGACAGCAAAATCCATACTCTTAACTGCTGATAAGATAAATCCGTACATCCCCATCATCAGCAACAGAAAACTACCTGAGATCCCTGGCAAAATCATTGCACAAATGGCAATCATTCCAGAGAAAAAAACCATGACATAGGATGTATTTAACTGGGTAGGTACTAGTAATGACAAACTAGCGCCAACAGCCACTCCGACAATAAGCCCAAAAAAATGACGCCAAGAGAATCCTGATATCTGGTTAATCAAGAAATAAGCTGACGCCAAGATAAGTCCAAAAAAGAAACTCCACAGATAACTTGGATACACAGCTAAAAGATGTGTAATCAAGCCTGCTAGTAGAAAAATACTAGTGACAACACCCGCGCCTAATGGCAATAAAAAACCGCCATCAAAATGGCGCCATAAGGCTTTTACATCACCTTTAAATAACATAGCCAAACTCGCCTTATTAACACCACTCAATGCGTTAATAAGTCGATCATATACGCCCACAATAAAAGCAATCGTCCCACCAGAAACACCTGGGACAACATCTGCAGCGCCCATTAACACGCCACTCAAATATACTCTAAGCCATTTAGGCATGTTCCATTCCTTCTAATAAGGGTACAAAGTAAGCAGGCTCTGTCCCTAAGCACTTCCAACGATCACCCTCTTTACGCCAACAGCCTATCTGTGGACTAGGATGATCAATCGGCATAATTAAAATACCTTGCTGCTTCAGGCAATCCGTCAAGGCTAACGGAATTTTACTTGCCATTGCGGTAATAATAACCGCATCCATCTCTACTTTATTAGGCCAACCCATCTGCCCATCAGCAAATAAGTACTCGACATTTTTAATACCCATTGATGACAAGCGTTTTTTAGCCTGTACATAAAGCGGCTCGTGACGCTCGATGGTATGAACTTTATTAAAAAAATGCGACAAAATACGAGTTTGATAACCAGATCCAGTGCCAATTTCCAACACGCGACCAAGCCTAGAGTAGGCTAAAAGCCATTCGGTCATTCTCGCTACGGTAAGCGGCTGGCTAATGGTTTGATTGCGACCTATAGGAAGTGGCGTTGCTGAATAAGCCAGGTGCGAAAATGCAGGTTCCACAAATTCATGACGAGGAATAGAGCCCATAAGAGCTAATAATTCTTCATGTGTAATCCCATGATCTCTAAGCTGATCAACCATCTTAGAGGCTTTGGATTCAGAATGTGAAACTAACCAGTTGAGATCGTGCAGGCTCATAGCGTTATTGTGTCGGTCCATTTATTAAGAGGTAATTTAGCTTCATGGCAAGTCATATCCGTATGAATTGGCGTAATAGAAACATAACCATTTTTTACTGCACAAAAGTCTGTTCCTTCAGAAACATCATAAGGTTCAGACAAGGCACCAATCCAAAAGCTAGGCAAGCCTCTAGGATGCTGAGCAGAAATAGGTGCCTGTGCTTTATGGCGATAACCAAGACGTGTCACCTGTATTCCTTTGAGCTCACTATATGGGACATCAGGGACATTGATATTCAATAAAATACCAACCGGTAACTCAAGGGTATGAGAGTCTTTTAAAAGCTGCATGATAACCTTCGCAGCTGTATCGAAATGCTGATTACCAACCAGTGACACTGCCAAAGCAGGACGGCCTAAATGACGCGCTTCCATAGCAGCAGCAACCGTACCAGAATAAATAACATCATCACCTAAGTTAGCACCGTGATTTATCCCTGAAACGACCAAATCCACATCGCCATCAATTACTCCAGACAGTGCAAGGTTGACACAATCTGTCGGAGTACCATCGACACGATACTGCCCTTCTTCGACCTCAATAGGCTGTATAGGGCGGGATAAAGTCAAAGAATTACTAGCGCCGCTGCGATTACGATCTGGCGCTACCACTAAAAGGTCATACTTTGGGCGTAAATACCTAGCCAATGTTTGTATGCCAACCGCATCAAGACCATCATCATTCGCGATCAATATTCTCATGATATTTCTCTACTGACTTATCCGTATAATCTATCATTTCGCGCAATAGGCTGGTCGCAAAACACCCTTTAGGTAAAGAAAACTCCACGATTAACTGCGCATTCCCTTCTTTCTCTCTAAGCAATTCCCACGCCATATTCATTGGCACAAGGCGCGCCAGCCGGCTATCTCTAGAAAGATCAAAAGCAATTAAGGCATCCACTAAATCCATTCGCTCAGATAAAGACGCTTTCATCACTCGTTCACGCTGATGGCCAGTACCAGCCTCCCAACCTTCACTAATCATAGGCAAAACGGGACTTACGCTGCCACGCATTACACTCAAGTGCATCAAGGCATCAACCTCTTTCACTCGAAACTGCTCATCTTTATGCTGAAACTGAGCAATATCGCCATCACATAAACGCATCCACATACCGTTTTCAACTTGATCACTTAGCGCCTCATTGAAACACCAAGAACGTATAGCTGATAACCAAAAGGATTCTGTTTTTGATAATTTGTGGCGACTTTGCCGCCCTTTTAAAACAAAGTCCTTGCCGTAGTGCAAATTATTACCGTTTATCCCAAAACGCTGAGGACCATAATAATTCGGCACGCCAGCCTGTTGAATGAGATTTAAACGCCCTTCTAGCTCGTCTAAATCCCCATGAACACCACGTAATCTAATCACAAAACGATTAGCCAAATGTGCGCCTGTACGAAGCTTTTTAGAATGACGCAACTGCGCAATTACACGTACACTCTCTGGCTCTCTAAACGCTTCCTGAATGGTCGATAAATCAGGTTCTTGATTTAACACATGCAAACAAAACCATTGGCGCGTACAAGCATGACGATCTTTTACACCACTGTAAGTCACTTTGTTCGGAGCAATACCAGCAATTTGAGCCAAGCGCTTGGCGAGGAAATCCGTATTCACCCCTTCCTTCTCAATAAACACAAAACAAAACTCACCTTTGCCATCAGGTTCAAAACCTAGCTGTTCTTCAACATAAAAATCTTGTACATGGGTTTTCAAATCCCCGGTAACCGTCGGCTTTGACCAAGCGTATCGCCATTCGGTATTCATATTTGATCCTGTTTAAAAATGAGAGCAACCGCCTCGACAGCGATGCCTTCTTTTCGACCAGTAAAGCCAAGCTTTTCCGTCGTCGTTGCTTTTACATTCACAGCACTGATATCCACCGCTAAGTCTTCGGCTATATTTGCTCGCATAGCATCAATATAAGGACGCATTTTAGGTGCTTCAGCAATAATAGTGACGTCAATATTGCCCACACAAAAACCGAGAGCCCGTACCTCCTGATAAGCGCGCTTTAACAAAATCCGACTATCCGCACCTGCAAAAGCCACATCGGTATCTGGAAAATGCTTTCCAATATCCCCCAATGCCGCAGCACCTAACAAGGCATCGGTCAAAGCATGCAGTGCAACATCACCATCAGAATGAGCAATCAAGCCCTGAGAGTAAGGGATAGAAACGCCACCAATAACAATGTGATCGCCCTCACCAAATTTATGAACATCAAAACCATGGCCAATACGAAAAGGCGTCATGATAGTTACTCCTGTGCTATGAATTGCACTTACTGTTTAAACTTGAACTATTTGAATTAGAAAGATTAGAACCTAAAAGATAAGAAAAAAGTGCTTCTGCGATCAGCAGGTCTTCAGGTAAAGTAATTTTAATATTACTGCTTTCTCCAATAACAAGATCAGGATGCCAGCCGACAAATTCCATTGCAGAGCATTCATCTGTCACCATGACGCCTTGTGCTTGAGCTTGCTCCAATGCCTCTAATAACGCTTGGGCAGGGAATTTCTGTGGCGTCTGTGCCAACCAAATAGCACTTCGGTCAAGTGTGGCATCAACCGACGGTTGATCTGATACCTGAAGCTTCACCGTATCTTTTGCTGGCATTGCCAACAACGCACCTTGATCAGAGGCATGATGAATAATTCGATTCAGCGCAGCTTGGCTTAACAAAGGGCGCGCGGCATCATGCACCAAAACCTCTTGCTGCATGACGTCTACCGTATCCAATAAATAACGCAGACCTTTCTGTACAGTATCACTTCGTTCTTTACCGCCAATAAAGCTATGAACCAAATCGTGCTGCTGCCATTTTGAATCTAGCCAATAGGCATCATTTTCACCCACACCAATCAGTACACCAGCAACAAGCGGATGCGAAATAAAGATTTCGATAGTGCGGTCTAAGATAGTTTGTCCGGCAAGAGAGAGGTATTGTTTTGGGCAATTAGCTTGCATACGCTGCCCAACACCCGCTGCGGGAATGATAACCCACAAAGGCTTGATCATTTTTTATTCACCATCCGATAAAACACTTCACCGTCTTTTATGTATTGAAGTTCACTACGAACATGCTCTTCTACCGCCTCTTCCCCAAGGCGGAGATCATGTACTTGCGCTCTAAGGGCTTGATTACGGTGTTTCAGACGTAAGTTAATACGCTCTTGATAGGCGATCTGCTTTGCCAGTTCTTCTTGTCGCTTAACGCCCTGCTCACCAAAATACAAATGATAAGATTGATAGCCCACGGCACAGACAAAGAAGAAAATTAACAAACGTGCCATATAACACCCTCAACATCTACAAAATACATTCCTCATTATCAAAGGAATTGAAGCAAAAAAAAATAAAAAAAGGGAGAACCAAGTTCTCCCTTTATAAAATCAAGCGATATTAAGCCTGACCTTTGATCTCAGAACGACCTTTATAAGGTGCTTTACCACCTAATTGCTCTTCAATACGAAGCAATTGGTTGTACTTAGCAACACGGTCAGAACGGCATAGAGAACCCGTTTTAATTTGACCTGCCGCTGTACCAACTGCAAGATCAGCAATCGTCGCATCTTCTGTTTCACCAGAACGGTGAGAGATAACAGCCGTAAAACCAGCATCTTTTGCCATTTTAATGGCCGCTAATGTCTCAGTTAAAGAACCGATTTGGTTAAACTTAATCAAGATTGAGTTAGCAATACCGTTATCGATACCACGCTGCAAAATCTTAGTATTAGTAACGAAAAGATCATCACCCACTAGCTGAATTTTATCGCCCATTAGTTTGGTTTGATGTGCGAAACCATCCCAGTCAGACTCATCAAGACCATCTTCGATAGAAACAATTGGATATTGCTTAGTAAGGTCTTGTAGGAAAAAGTTGAACTCTTCTGAGGTGAATTTTTTACCTTCACCTTTAAGGTCGTAGATATTTGCTTCTTTGTCGTAAAACTCAGAGGCAGCACAATCCATCGCCAAAGTAATGTCTTTACCTAGTTCGTAGCCTGCAGCAGCAACCGCTTCTTTAATAACAGCTAAGGCTTCAGCATTAGAAGACAAATCAGGTGCAAAACCACCTTCATCACCAACCGCAGTACTTAAACCACGATCACTCAATACTTTTTTCAGTGCATGGAAAATTTCAGCACCGTAGCGTAAAGCTTCACGGAAGTTTGGTGCACCAACGGGTTGAATCATGAATTCTTGAATATCAACGTTGTTATCTGCGTGCTCTCCACCATTGATAATGTTCATCATAGGCACAGGCATAGAGTAAACGCCTGGTGTACCATTGATGTCTGCAATGTGAGCGTATAATGGTACTTTCTTAGAAATCGCTGCCGCTTTCGCCGCTGCCAAAGAAACCGCTAAAATAGCGTTAGCACCAAAAGTAGATTTGTTTTCTGTGCCATCAAGATCAATCATAATATGATCAAGTTCAGCTTGAGCAAGGGCATCTTTACCGATCAAAGCATCACGGATTGGACCGTTAACCGCTGCAACCGCTTTTAATACGCCTTTACCTAGATAACGACTTTTGTCGCCATCACGCAATTCTAAAGCTTCACGAGAACCGGTAGAGGCACCAGACGGTGCACACGCTGAACCTACGGAGCCATCGGCCAAAATAACATCAGCTTCAACAGTAGGGTTACCACGAGAATCTAAAACTTCTCTGGCTTTAATATCAACGATTTGACTCATAACAAACCTCTTAAAATAAATGAAAAATCACAAACTGCCTGTTTGCACGACTGAGTCCTTTGCACGATGTTACGAGCGAAGCCAAGACGAGGCAAAAATAGACGAAAAAGCGGAGTTTATAAATTATAAATGAGCATTTTGAGTCTATTTTTAACAAAGTATTGGCAAGCACAGTAGTCGTGCGAGGGACTCTATTTATTTTTCTTTTCCTGCGTATTTAAGTGCCGCATGTACAAAGGCACTGAACAGGCCGTGTCCATATCTAGGTGTTGAAGTGAATTCTGGATGGAACTGACAAGCAACAAACCATGGATGATCAGCAATCTCAATCATTTCTACCAAGGAGTTGTCTTCTGAACGACCTGAAATCGTCAAACCTGCTTTTTCCAATGCATCAACATAAAAGTTGTTCACTTCATAACGATGGCGATGACGCTCTTTAATGACTGCTTTACCGTAAGCATCAAACGCTTTTGTGCCTTCAGTAAGATTACAGTTCTGCGCGCCAAGACGCATGGTGCCACCTAGATCGGATTCCTCTGACCGGATTTCTTTGGAACCCTCTGCATTAGTCCATTCTGTAATCAGACCAACAACTGGGTTCTCTGCTTTTAAATTAAACTCGGTGCTGTGCGCACCGGCTAAATTTGCCACATTACGAGCAAATTCGATTACTGCTACTTGCATACCCAAACAAATACCTAAGTAAGGCACTTTGTTTTCACGAGCATACTGAGCAGTTAATATTTTACCTTCAACACCGCGCTCACCGAAACCACCAGGAACGAGAATTGCGTCCATTCCTTTCAGTACTTCCGTACCTTTTTCTTCAATGCTTTCGGAGTCAATATAGTGCAATTTCACTTTTGTACGGGCATGAATACCAGCGTGATCCATTGCCTCAATCAAGGATTTATAAGCGTCCAACAACTCCATGTATTTACCAACCATGGCGATATTGATTTGCTTCTCAGGGTTCAATTTAGCCTGAGTTACCTTGTTCCAAATGTCTAGATTTGGCATATCGCAATCTAGATTAAAATATTCAACGATCAAGCTATCTAAGCCTTGGTCATTCAACATTTGTGGAATACGGTAAATAGTGTCGGCATCGGGAAGAGAAATAACCGCACGTTCTTCAACACTGGTAAACAAAGCAATTTTCTTACGCTCTGGCGCTTCAATAGACACTTCAGAACGACAAATAAGAATATCAGGTTGAATACCGATAGAACGAAGCTCTTTTACAGAATGCTGAGTCGGCTTGGTTTTGGTTTCGCCAGCAGTACGGATATAAGGAACCAAAGTCAAATGCATAAATAATGCGCGACGTGGACCCAATTCTACTTTTAACTGACGAATAGCTTCTAAGAAAGGTTGTGACTCGATATCACCAACCGTACCGCCGATTTCAACCAAAGCAACATCTGAGCCTTCGGCACCAGAAATAACGCGACGTTTGATTTCATCTGTAATATGAGGAATTACTTGAACGGTTCCACCAAGGTATTCACCGCGACGCTCTTTTTTAAGAACATGTTGATAAACACGACCACTGGTGAAGTTATTGCGTTTGCCCATTTTAGTTGAGATGAAACGCTCGTAGTGACCAAGATCTAGATCAGTTTCAGCGCCGTCTTCTGTGACATATACTTCGCCGTGCTGGAAAGGACTCATGGTGCCTGGATCCACGTTGATGTATGGATCTAGCTTTAACATGGTGACTTTTAGACCACGAGATTCAAGGATTGCGGCCAGAGATGCTGCTGCCAAACCTTTACCAAGAGATGAAACTACACCACCTGTAACGAAAATATATCGTGTCGCCATGAGTGTTTAACCCGCCTTAAAATATAAAAAAATGAGATTTGAAAGCACATAACAATATACCTTCAGGACGGGGGAAAATAATAACATCGGAAGGCATTTCACTCAATGTAAAACACAGTTGTTTTACATTGAGTGAAAGATTCATACCAAGAGACCTTTGCACGAAGTCGCGAGCAAAGCTAAGAAAGAAGAAGCCAGTTGAAACAGGACTATAAGTCTAACTCCAAGACGGATGTTTTAGAACGAGAACAGCAAGGCATCACTAGCTTACCTTGAGCGTGTTCTTTGTCTGTTAAAAAGACATCTCTGTGATCAGGAACGCCATCTATAACACCTGTTTGACAGGTACCACATACGCCCGATTCGCAAGACACGGCAAGGAATACACCATTCTCATCCAAAACCTCAAAAATACTTTGATCAGCCCCGACATCAAAAACCTCACCAGTGCTATGGATTTTCACTTTAAACGGAGTATTTTCGCTAACATTTTCATCCAAGGCTGGTGCTGCGAAAAACTCTCGGTGCAAACGGTCTTCAGGCCAACCTAGCATTTTTGCCTGTAATAAGACGTAATCAATAAAGCCTGCAGGACCACAGATATACAATTCAGAGTCATTCGCATGACGAGACAAAACACTCACCACATCCATTTGACTAGATTCTGGCACTTCACTAAAGTGAAAATGCATTTTATCAGCAAAAGAACCACTTTCTAATGCCGATGCAAACGCAGCTGTCTCTGGAGTCCTTGCACAATAATGAAATTCAAAAGACAGTCCCATTTTTTGTAGCTTTTGCGCCATTGGCAATATAGGCGTTACACCAATACCACCAGCAATCAAAACACTATGACGTTTTGTGTCTATCAAAGGAAAGTGGTTCTTAGGCGCACTAATCAACAGAGCATCACCAATCTTCAAGCAATGTACCTCTGCCGAACCTCCTCTTGATTGCGGATCTTTTAATACAGCGATTTCATAATACTGCGCTTCAGGCTGTATACGACACAATGAATATTGACGAATCAAACCACTGGGCAAATGAAGATCAATATGAGCTCCAGGTTCAAAACTCGGCAAATTAGAGCCATCCTCAGAACCCAACACCAGCCGAACCACACCTTGTGCTTCGGTAACAACGTTTCTTACCACTACCGGAATCATCTGGCTCTCCTAACTTATTGTTTTTTTTTAAACTAGAGAGCAACTTACACTCCCCCTAGCTGGCATCGATTAAGTTAAAATGACGCTGTTTGAAGCGGTGCATTTGATGATGAAGACGCTTTAGGTTGCTGTTTAGCCGCCTGCTCTTTCGCAATAATTCGGTCAATTATTCGTCTTGATTGAACACCACCAGCATCTATATCCAGTTTTAATAAATCATAGTCTGGAAAAGCCAATAAGTTTTGCTGTTGACGCTCAAGCACTTCCAAATCTTCAGAAAATATTTTGCCCTGCCCTTCACGAATAGTATCCGTTAACGCCTGATCCTCTGGTTTGAAATTACGTGCCATACCCCAAAAATACCAAATAGAGGTTTCCGTTTCAGGGGTGATAAAATCCACTACAGTGCTACTGGCTTTTTTATCAGCTGGCGCATCAAATCCCCCATTTCCCGCATGGGCAACACCAACATCAATCATCACATGAGAAGGTGGACTGAAACGACAAATCTGCCAACGATCTACTAAAACATCATCCGCCAAACCATTACCACGTAACGCTGCTTGCCAAAAAGGTGGTGCCATAATATTTTCCATGAAGCGACTGGTAATAACCTTATCGCCATCCACCGTAGTAGAAACAGGAGACTCATCGATTTCTTTCTGCCCAATACTGCTGGCATGAACATAAGTCTCGTGAGTCAAATCCATTAGATTATCGACCATCAAACGATAATCGCAGTTGATATGATACAAGCCGCCGCCATAAGCCCACTCAGGACTTACCGCCCATTCTAAATGAGGAATCAAAGTTTTATCGGCTTGAGATTGGTCTCCTGGCCACACCCAAATAAAACCATAACGCTCTTCAACCGCATAGGATTTCATGCAAGGGAAACCTTTTACTCGCTGCAAAGGCATCTCTTTAGTTTTGCCATCAGCTCCCATTTTTAAACCATGATAGCCACAGACCAAAAGACCTTCTTCGACATAACCTAAAGACAAAGCGGCTCCGCGGTGCGGACAAAAATCCAATACCGCCGCAATTTCGTTATCGTGGGAACGGTAAAAAGCAATGCTTTCACCGCAAATTTTACGACCAAGAGGTTTGCTGCCCGCAACCTCTTCAGACATGGCTGCGACATACCACGTATTTTTAGGGAAAGTTTGCTGACTCATTGAAGTTCTCCTGCTGTTATTTTTATTAATTGGATCCAATATAAATAAAATAAATCAAAAAACAATAGAGTTATGCACTAATTGGATCCACTTGATGCATAATGAATAATAGTTTTGTGGCTAAACAATTGATAACTAAAAGTTTATGTATTGGATCCAATGGTTACTCTTTTCACTACATTTACGTTATGATTATTTTTCCATGAAAAGCACTGAGACAAGAGCAATGAGCACTTCCAAATGAGTACGTTCCAATGAGTAAACCTGGACAACAAGTAATCAGCCGATTGCGACAAATGATTTTGTCTGGAGAGCTAGAATCAGGACAAAGGCTTGTCGAAATACCCACCGCAGAGCAACTGAATGTATCACGTACGCCAGTACGAATTGCCTTTCGCACCTTAGAGCAAGAAGGTTTGCTAACGAAATTATCAGGACGTGGCTACATTGTGCGTCAAGTGACGCAAGCTGAAATTAGCGGATCTATTGAAGTACGAGGTGTGCTAGAAGGCTTAGCTGCAAGGCAAGCAGCTGAAAATAAGTTATCAAAATCACAGACCAATGAATTGCTAAGACTGTTAAAACAAGGAGATGAGTTGTTTGTCAAAGGCAGCATTAATGAGCAAGACCTCGCCATCTACCACGATATGAATCAGCGCTTTCATCAAATTATTATAGAAGCCAGTTTAAACCCAGCCATATCAGAAGCACTGAGCCGAAATGAGCACTTACCCTTCGCATCGGTTAGCGCACTGGCCTTTGATAGAAACAACCTAGCTCAAGAATACCGCCGCTTTAACTTCGCTCACATGCAACATCATGCGGTATTTGACGCCATTACCCACGGACAAGGAAGCCGCGCCGAAGCTATCATGCGCGAACACGCCAATGCCACACTTGGTTATGCCAAAATATTTTCCCAGATGGAAGATAACGGCGAAAAAATGCATATTTTAAAAAATATAGACTCGATCATTTAAGCCAAATCTGTATTACCAAGCGGCACTTCTAATGTATTACAAGCACCAATAGGCTGTCCGACCATTTCGTCATAAGCACTCTGATGACAAAGCACCATAGCTCCAACGCTTTTACCTTTGAACAAGGCCTGAAGGTCTAACTTGTTATGACTTGTTAGAAAACGACCTTGATCCGTTTGTATGTATTCTTCTGTCCCTGCGATTATCACGGATAACTGATATAGATTTGACTCCAAAGAATGTAGTTTCACTTTATCAACATGAGAAATCTTTTTAAGCTCTTGTAATAGCATGACAGTGCACCTTTTCTGCTTTTCCTTAGATACGTATTTCAACATCATTCAGTTCACATAAAAGTACGAATCATGGCAATAAGTTCATGCTAAAGTACTGCGATAGAAAATAAAAACAGGAAAATTTATGGCCCTTCATATGATTAATGACAGCTACGCAAGTTCGACCGATATACAAAACGCTTTAGATAAAATACAAGCTTATATGAACAAACCAAGCCGAACCCTAATTGGCCTAACTGGTGGACCAGGTTCTGGTAAAAGCACGCTTGCAGAATATTTACTCGATCATTTTGCAAAGCAACAAAACTCACAAGTCACTTGCCTTTCAATGGATGGCTTTCATCTATCTAAAGCTCAACTTAGCGCCCAACCTAATGCAGAAGAAGCTTTTGCAAGACGAGGGGCTCCTTGGACATTTGATAGCACGGCCTTTGTAGAACGTGTTAATAAGATTAAACAAAGCTATCAGCAAGAAGATATTTTGTGGCCAAGCTTTGATCACACCCTTGGCGACCCCGTTGAGGATGATGTATCGATAAAGAAAGAAACAAACGTCATACTGATTGAAGGCTTATATTTACTCCACCAGCAAGATGGCTGGCAAGAATCCAAAGCGCTGTTCGATGAACATTGGTTTTTAGATATTCCTATCGAAGTAGCAATAGAGCGTTTAGCAAAACGCCACATGAAGGCTTGGGGCTTCAGTCATGGACAAGCCATGGATAGAATCAATCAAAGCGATGGATTGAACGCGGAATTAGTTGCGACATACAAAGATCAAGCGAATTGGCTATTAAGAGTCTAGAGTTTCTCTAGGGAAGGTGCGAATAAGTCTACTAAGCCTCAGTCTTTCAGAGAAATCGTCAGATAAGGCGCGGCTCTGAAAGAATGTAGGTACCTTTCAAAGAGTCGCAACGACATGTGGCCTGTTACTTTTAATAGTAAGCTCTGAAAGACCCGCAGGGCATGGTCTAAAAGCCTGTATTCTTTGTTGAGCACCTCGAAAATAGAACCACTATTCACATTCGGTACTCGTCTCGAATAACAGGCTTTTATCAACATGCTGAGGCAAGAGGACTTGTTCGCACCTTCCCTAGGTACTTAGCCGTTCCACTTATTTTGTTATGGCTTTCCCTATTTACCCCCTCCCTCTCTGAGCAGCAATAGCTTCTGCGCTTCTTTCAAAGGTCAAGTTGATCCGCAAGAACATACCTTCAATAGCTTCAACCTGATTAGAGTCTCCCACCAAAGCCAGCAATTCTTCATATAAAGAGCTGCTGGCTTTTTCAAAGCTATCATCACAGCGACCTTTACTTGCCAATAAAAAAGCATTTGCCAAGGCAGCCTGCCAATTTTCTAATAAGCGCAGCTGCTGCTTACCAGCCAAGCTTTCACAAATCGAACGCAAACGAATGGAGACATGCCCAAGGTTTAAAGCAGTTAATGCTAAATCTGTAATTGCACGCGATTTAGAACCTTGGTCATAATTTGTCAGGCGCAACAATCGATCAGCCATACGGCGGTTATACCAAGCTGTTGGACTGGTATGTTGATTAATCTCCAATAAGTCTTGATAGGTTGTTTTAAAAATACGATGCACTAATAATTGAACACTTGGCCCAGTAATCAGATGAAACACCCAAAATAAAATACACACGCCGGCAAAAATTGCCATAGCAGAGCTTACAGTATAATCGATAGAAAAAGCCCGACTCATGTCCCTACTTGGGCTCACTAGAATGGAAAAAGGAATACAGAAGCCCAAACCATATGGCAGAGTTTGCCTATCAGCAAGAAGCAATAAACCAATAAAATACGGAGCGGCTAACACAAGCAATAAAAGCTCTAGCTGACCCGAGCTTTGCGATAAGAGATTAAGCGCGAAAAAAACCGCAACAATAACCGCTGCGACAACACCAACCAGCAACCTTTTTAAAACTACTTTTAAGATCATCAAGGGCAATCGGGCCAGCATAATGGAAAAAATTACTGGCAAGATCATAATCATTAGCGCCGCAGCCGAGCCTGTACTAACCCAGATACAAGCACCAATCAAAAATACAACAGTAGTACGAACACCTATAATTAATCCTGCTAACGGGTCTCGATAGGTCAACATACTAGGCGCATTTAACAAGGTGCTATCCCGTTCTTCCAATGCTCGATAAGCTCTCAACAATACAGTCAGCTCAGATGTAATCTCTGCACCGACATTCAGCATATGGGATTCGAAAGGAACATCCGAATCATTACTCGAACGATAATTTGCAAGGTCGCTTCGTAATGCTTTAACCTGCTCCAAGCAATAATCAAAATCATCAGACTCTGCAATTCGCCCAAATGCCCCACGCAATCGATCGAGAAGCTCAGTTAAAGCCGGCGTCATTAGCTCTGCGTGTCGACGCTGCAGGCGACCAAATATTTGCACCAAAGCCAATAGAGATAACACTTTTTGGGCTAATTGATTCGCCGCTCTTGTTCGCCCTGGACCTTTTGGCCCCTCATAGCTAACCGCGCTAGAGTCTTCACTCACCATCCCCAATGTCGCCATAATACTATCTATTTGCTTATGGCGAGTTTCGTGAGTACCTGATTTATCTAGCTCGGTTACTAGGTACTGTAAAGTCTGATTGATGACCGATCGTGCCTGCCGCTGCAGACTGTCTTTCACTTTGACAGGCCAAAACATGTGACTAACAACACCCGCACAAATGGACCCTATAATAATCTCACTGACACGAGCTTGAGCGATATCAAACACGGCCTGACTGTCTGCTGTTGACGGGCTTACCATCACCATCAGTACAATAATCTCTGATGTTACTGCAGCCATTGCAAACGCATAAACAAAATTCGCTTGTCGCACCATAGCAGATAAAGCTGAATTTAAACCTAACCACAACGCCAATATCCCCAGAGCCAAATAGGGATACGGCATAAATTGAGTCAACAATAAAATGCCAAATAAGCCACCGATAATGGTGCCGACAATTTGGCAAATGGCCTTTTCAATAACCAAGCCACTTTCAGGGCGCATTTGCAAAAAGACAGCGGAAACTAACGCCCAATAAGGGCGATCAAGATTTAAAGAGAGAGCAATCGTTAACGCCATCGCCATAGCAATGACACCTTTAAGCGCAAAAATAACCGCCTGCTTTTCAGGTAAAAACAGATTACGAAGCACGATTCCCAAGGCTATCTCCTTACTGCTTAGTAAGATGAATAGTGGCCGTCATACCAGCGCTCAATAGTGTTTCTTCTGCTAACGGATCTAACTTGATATCCACAGGAATCCGCTGCGACAAGCGTACCCAGTTAAACGTTTGTTGAATCTGGGGTAAAAGCTGGCCATTACTTTGAGTATTGGTATTCGCGATAGCCTTACCAACACTCACCACATGACCTGTTAATGGCTTACCGCCACTGAGCAAGGTTATTTTTGCTTCTTGATTCAAATGAACCAATGGTATTTTGGTTTCCTCAAAATAGCCTGTTACATAAAATGAATCAGACCGGACAATGGCAAAAACTGCGCTACCTTGCCCAACATAATTCCCCTGACGTAAATTCAAGTTAATAATATGTCCGGACACGGGAGCACGCACTTGGGTTCGATCTAAATTAAGCTGAGCGGTTGCCTGCTGAGCGACAGCCAAATCATAATTGGCTTTCGCTATTTCTGTGCTAATACGTGACGATTCTAAATCTTCAGCACTAATGGCTTTTTGGCTAAGCAATGCCGTGCGTCGCTCATATTTATGTTTCGCCAACTGCCAAGAATACAAAGCATTTTCGGTATTCGCTTTACTCTGACTAAGTGCCGCTTGATAACGCTGTTGGTCGACACTAAACAGTAAATCACCTTCTTTAACAGCTTGATCATTGGTGATATTCAAGTTCGTGACCCAACCAGAGACATCGGGTGCGACGGTTACTATGTCTGCACGAATTCGGCCATCACGAGTCCAAGGCGAATGCATGTAATCATTCCACACCCAACGTCCTGCAAAAATCGCAGCCACAACAACCAACACAGTCACAAGAATACGCAGATATTTCGCCATTGAGTTATCTTCCACCTAATAAATAAACAGTTAATGCCAAATAACAAACAAATAACGACACTTCAAACCAAGCCACTCGCCAAATACGATCGTGCCAGTCCAAGCGATGAAGAGCAAAACGAGTGAACGCTGCCAATAAGAAGGCAATTGGAAAGTAAACAACCAAGGGACTAAATTCTAAGCCACCAAAAACAACCACATGAAGCATTATAAATATCCTGTCGTTAAGACATTAGACAGTGTTACGAATCACTCAAAAACAGATAACCTATTAAGAATAGAATTTTATCGCGATAACACCAACTAAATGTGCAGCTAACAGCTAAATAAAAACACAATAATAACAACTAGCTAGAATTGGACTTTAGCAATGGTAGCGCTGAACTCGGTTGCCATTTAATCCTGAGATAAGAATAACTTGGATGCTGCCAAAGATCGCCAATAGCAACTAGGGTATCACCCAGATACAGATAAGGGAGATGATCCCTCCACCAGCTAGGGATAGCTTCATCGTTAAGCCACTTTTTTAGCTTACGAGTTTTACCATTGGACATCAGTAAACTCTCTCCCCGAGGACGAACTTTCAATACACAAAAATCGCTACCAGTTACACAAATACTATCAAAAGGACGCTGCAACATTTCACCAGAGACTAAAACAGACAGTTTCACAGCATTATCAGGAGGCAGAAGATAAACCGCATTTTGATGCCGCATAATACGACCACCGGGAAATTCAAATTCAGGTTGCTTATCCTCTGCTGCAGAAAACATAGCTTCTACGCTTTCTAGCTGAGATTGTGTCAATGAAACACCTTTCCCCTGTAACAAATGTCGCCACCAAAACAGCCTCTCATCCATAGGTTTATCATTAATATAAGATAGATCCAACCCACCAAATTCATTGCACCAAGCCGTTAGTTGCTGCTGTGCGAATCGAGAAAGCATAGTGTAATCCGTCGCAATACGTCGTGTACTGGAGAGGATATTTTGCTCCATTTTCGGAAAGCGCTTTTTTAGACCAGGCACGACACTTTGTCGAAGAAAGTTACGGGTAAAGTGCTCGTCAATATTAGACTCATCATGAATCCACTCAAGCTGATGCAGCTGAGCATAATCCTCAATATCATTTTTTGAAGCCGCTAACAGAGGACGAATCAAACAAGCATTACCAAGTGACCTTTGGTATGGAATACCAGATAATCCTTTCCCCCCCGTCCCTCGCAATAAACGAAACAACACAGTTTCAACCTGATCGCCAGCATGATGAGCGAGCAAAATTATATCCTGATCACCCATGACCTTCTGAAAAGCATGATAACGAGCATTACGAGCGGCATCTTCTAAAGAAGCTTGAGCCTCCAACTGCACGCGTTGAGCAACAAAAGACACACCAAGCTTGCCACAAGTCGCCTCACAATGCGTTAGCCAATCATCGGCATTAGCACTCAAACCATGATGTACATGAAGTGCTGCGAGCTTTTGTTTTTGTTCAACAGATATTTGATTCGCCAAAGCATGAAGTAATACATGAGAATCTACCCCGCCACTAAAACCAATCCAGACTTTATTCACCGTCGAAAATACAGAGCTAATCCACTCAGCGTTAAATCTAAGGGGAGATGCAGAAATAAGTGGTTTAGATATGGAACGTTTCATCATAAGGTCTAGGTGCAAAACATCTTAAACGTAAGAAACAAAAAAGCCCCCTAAATATAGGAGGCTTTTTAAAGAAACTAAAAATTATAGACCGTAAGACATCAAACGGTTGTAACGACGAGCTAACAACTCTTCTGTCGTTAAAGCTTCCATACGATCCAACGCCGCAAGAACATTTTTCTTTAGGCTCTGAGCCATTTCTTCATGAGAAATATGCGCACCACCAAGAGGCTCTTGGATAATATTATCAACAAAACCTAACTCTTGTAGACGCTGAGCCGTAATACCCATGGCTTTCGCGGCATCAGAAGCACGATCTGCACTTTTCCATAAAATAGAAGCACAGCCTTCTGGTGAAATAACAGAGTAAGTACCGTATTGCAGCATCATTAGCTCATCACAAACGCCTATTGCCAAAGCACCACCAGAACCACCTTCACCAATTACTGTAGAAATAATCGGCGTTTTAAGGCGAGACATAACTGCCAAATTAAAAGCAATTGCTTCACTTTGACCACGCTCTTCCGCGCCGATACCAGGATAGGCTCCAGGTGTGTCAATTAATGTCACGATAGGCATATTGAAACGTTCAGCCGTTTCCATCAAACGTAGCGCTTTACGGTAACCTTCAGGTCGAGGCATACCAAAGTTACGAAGTACTTTTTCTTTTACTTCACGGCCTTTTTGGTGGCCAATCACCATTACTGGACGGCCATCTAAACGAGCAATACCACCTACAATGGCACGGTCGTCAGCATAATGACGATCACCATGCATTTCTTCAAAATCTGTAAAAGCGTGCTTAATATAATCAAGAGTATATGGGCGCTTTGGGTGACGCGCTAACTGAGAAACTTCCCATGCCCCTAAATTACTAAATAGGCTCTTGGTTAGCGCTATTTTTTTATCTTCAAGACGACTAATTTCATCGCTTATGTTGAGTTCATTATCGTTACCGACTAAACGTAACTCTTCAATTTTCTGTTCGAGCTCAGCAATCGGCTGCTCAAAAGGGAGATAATTTAAATTCATGGTTTAATTACACTACTGTTTGGTTGCCATCAAATACAAAGGCAAAAGGCGGCTAGCCGTTTGCTCTATAGCTCTTTTCAAGCGTATCGCTACGCTGCATTCCATTGCTAAAACTATTAAATGAGTCTAAGTATACACTAACTGAACATTTTGTTTACCGTATTGTTTCTGAAGTTGGTGAATTAATTCGTCATCCGGACGAACTTTCCAACCTGATCCCAAGCGTATGTCACCACATGCTTGCGGCGTATCAAACCCTATCACCACATCGCAGCCATCGCCCCGATATGATTCCATATAGTTTGCTAATGTCTGTATTTCTGTTGGTGTTACTGTCTCTGACGTCCACGTAATTCGCAATGCTTCCACATAACGAACTCGAGCCTGAGCAATATCTAGAATATTTCTAGCAATAACTTTTTGTCCGCCACGAAATTCATCAACGGTAATTTCACCTTCAACTATGACCACCTCATCTTTGACAATAACGTCTTTAAAGGTGTCGTAGTTATCAGGAAATACCGTCACTTCTATTCGGGCAGAACGGTCATCTAATGTGACAAAGGCGATGTTACCACCTTTTTTGCTCTTGGTAATACGCAAGTCAACGATCAGACCCGCCATAACCTGCGTATCACCACGCTTTGGTTGTAAATCCACAATTTTTGAACGAACAAAGCGACGAATCTCTTTTTCATATTCATCAATTGGATGACCTGTCACATACAAGCCAAGCGTATCTTTCTCGCCATCAAGACGCTGACGTGGTGGCCACTCATGCTGAATACCGATTTCCTTATAAGCATCCTCGGTATTTTCTTCTACCGCGATACCAAATAGATCCATCATGCCAGCATCTTGGTTTTTAGCGTCTTGCACGGCTCTTTTCAATGCTTCGTCAATACAAGCAAACAAGGTTGCTCGATTCGGGCCTATAGTGTCAAACGCTCCGGAACGAACCAAAGCCTCCATAACACGTTTGTTAACTTTACGTCCAACTCGTTGGCAAAAATCAAAAATATGCTCGAAAGGACCTTCTTTGCGAGCTTCTACAATGGCTTCAATCGGACCTTCACCAACCCCTTTAATCGCCCCAAGCCCATAGACTATGGCACCCTTTGGATTAACGGTAAATTTGAAAACGGACTCATTAACGTTAGGCAGTTCTAATGCCAACTTCATTGAGCGACATTCTTCAATGAAGATGACGATCTTATCCGTATTCTGCATATCGGCAGACAATACCGCTGCCATGAACGGCGCTGGATAATGATTTTTTAGCCAAGCTGTTTGATAAGAAACCAGTGCATAGGCCGCCGAGTGAGATTTGTTAAAACCATAACCAGCGAATTTTTCCATCAGGTCAAATATGTTGCCTGATAAATCCTTATCTACATTGTTTTTAAGCGCGCCTTCCATGAAGATCAAACGCTGCTCAGCCATAACTTCAGCTTTCTTCTTACCCATAGCACGACGAAGTAAGTCAGCGCCACCGAGAGAGAACTTAGCCAATACCTGAGCAATCTGCATTACCTGCTCTTGATACAAGATAATGCCGTAAGTTGGTTCCAATACAGGAATCAAATCTTGATGTTGATAATCTGGATGAGGGAAAGCCAGCTCAGCACGACCGTGCTTACGATTGATAAAGTCGTCCACCATGCCTGACCCCAATGGGCCGGGACGATATAAAGCCACCAAGGCGATAATATCTTCAAAGCGCGAAGGCAAAAGCTTTTTAATCAATTCTTTCATACCACGTGATTCCAGCTGGAATACCGCGGTGGTTTCAGCTCGCTTCAATAGGTCATAAGTTGATTTATCTTCAAGATCTATCAGAGAAATATCGAGCGGTGGCTTGCCTTCCAACTTATTAATGGCGTCAATGTTTTTAACGGCCCAATCTACAACTGTTAGCGTTTTCAAACCCAAGAAGTCGAACTTTACCAACCCCGCTTCTTCTACATCGTTCTTATCGTATTGGGTAACCAGACCAGAACCGTCTTCTTCACAATAAAGCGGGGCAAAATCAATTAGCTTAGTTGGCGCGATTACCACGCCACCAGCGTGCTTGCCAAAGTTACGAACCACACCTTCTAAAGAAATCGCCATCTCCATGACTTCAGCAGCGTCTTCATCACCAGCTAAAAATTCAGGTAAAGCAGGCTCTTCTTCCAAAGCTTTCTTAAGCGTCATACCTATTTCAAAAGGGATCAGTTTAGACAGCTTATCCCCTAAACTATAAGGCTTACCTTGAACCCTTGCTACATCTCGAACCACGGCTTTTGCCGCCATTGCACCGAATGTAATAATCTGAGACACCGCATCACGCCCGTAAGTACGCGACACATAATCGATCACTCGGTCACGGTTATCCATACAGAAATCGATGTCAAAGTCAGGCATGGATACCCGCTCTGGGTTCAAGAATCGCTCAAATAGTAAATCGTATTCGAGTGGGTCAAGATCGGTAATTTTAAGGGCGTAAGCCACCAAAGAACCGGCACCAGAACCACGCCCTGGCCCAACGGGAATATCGTTGTCTTTAGCCCACTGGATAAAATCCATTACGATCAAGAAATAACCTGGAAACCCCATTTGGTTAATAATAGTTAATTCAAAATCCAAACGATCCCAATATTCCTGACGGCGCTTTTCGATACGTTCGCCATATTTTTTGGTGAGGAAATTAAAACGCTCTATCAAGCCGTCATAAGATAGCTTGCTAAAGAACTCCTCCATTGTCATACCTTCTGGTACAGGATAGTCTGGCAAAAAATACTCGCCTAACAGAACATCAACGCTGCAGCGCTTAGCTATTTCTACGGTATTTTCTAGCGCCTCAGGAATATCTTGAAAAAGCTCAGCCATTTCTTCTGGCGTTTTAAAATATTGCTCTTCGGAATAACGACGCTTGCGACGCGGATCATCCAAGGTCACACCATCATGAATACAAACCCGCGCTTCATGAGCCTCAAAGTTCTCACGTTTTAGAAAACGTACATCATTGGTTGCCACAACAGGACAATCTAGCTCGCCAGCCAGTGGTACTACTGCATGAATATAGCTTTCTTCGCCAGGACGACTGGTTCGTTGCAACTCGACATAAAAACGATTGGGGAATATTGACATCCAATGTGCCAATCGATTTTTGGCCTGCTCGTGTCGACCTTTTTGTAGTAGGTAACCAATATCCCCAAAACCAGCACCAGATAATGCAATAACATCCTCGCTATGGGCTTCTATCCATTCACGCTGAACGATAGGACGACCTTCTACCTGCCCTAGCTGATAGCCCTTCGAAATAATGGCGATAATGTTTTTATAACCCTTATTTGATGTCGCTAATAAGGTAAATCGATAACGAGAATCCACATAATCGTCTTCGGCAACAACAACATCCGCACCACAAATAGGCTTAATGCCTTTTTCCATAGCCCCTTTATAAAAGCGTACAAAACCACATAGGTTATTTTCGTCCGTAATAGCGACAGCAGGCATAGACATAAACTCGGTAGTACCGAGCAAGCCTTTTATTTTCACCAAGCCATCCACCAAGGAAAACTCGGTATGGACTCGTAGATGTATAAATGACGTGGACAAAATATTATCCCTCTAAAATCTTCTTAACTGGACCAAAACTGCGTCTATGAATCGGCGTGATGCCATGCAAACGAATCGCTTCTAGATGCTGGGCAGTAGGGTAACCTTTATGTTTTTCAAAGCCATATTCTGGGTAAATCTGTGCAGCTTGTGCAATATCTCTATCACGAGTGACTTTCGCCAAAATAGAAGCAGCCGAAATAGCTGCTTGCCGAGCATCACCTTTCACCACAGCTTCTGCAGAACAAGGTAAATTGGGCGGAATACGATTACCGTCAACCAATACATGTTCAGGCACAATGGAAAGTAAAGCAACAGCACGAGACATTGCCAGCATACTGGCATGCAGGATATTTATCTCGTCAATTTCTTCTACCGTGGCGCTGGCAATACCATAAGCCAAGGCTTTTTCTTGTATTTCAACAAATAAAGCTTCGCGCTTTTTCTCACTTAACTTTTTGGAATCTGCTAATCCAATAATGGGTCGTGCTGGATCTAAAATCACCGCAGCAGCAACCACCTCTCCTGCTAACGGACCTCTACCAGCTTCATCAGTCCCAGCCAATAAATTTCCAAAATATACCTGACTAACAAAAGGCTCCATTATTTCCCTTTTCCTTCAAGCATAGTAACAATTGCTTGCGCTGCCTGCGCACCCGCATTTTTGCGTAACATTGTATGCAAATCGAGATACTTAGCTTGAATCGTTTTATCGGTTATAAAAGACCGCCAAGTTTGTAACAATCGTGTCGCCAAATTATCTGGCGTCGCATCATCCTGAAGAAGCTCAGGTACTAACGCTTCATTAGCCAACAAATTAGGCAAAGAAACATAAGGAACTTTAACCATTCTAGACATGATAGCGAAAGTAAGCTTATTGACCCGATAAGACACAACCATTGGCCGCTTCACTAACATGGCCTCTAATGCGGCCGTCCCAGAAGCCAGCAAGATAGCGTCTGATGCCGCCATAACCGTACGCGATTGCCCATCGATTAAAATCGCTTCGGCATTAGCTTCATGCAATATTGCTTCTATTTGGTTGCATCGGTCTTTATTCGATGCTGGAATCAAAAATCTAGCAGATGGCTCTTTCTGCTTAATCAGCTTAATGGTTTCAATAAAAAGCGGCGCCAAACGAGACACTTCACCTTCACGAGACCCAGGTAAAATACCAAAAATAGGACCATTGATAGACCCTAGATTAAGCTTTTCTCTGGCAAGAGTAGCATCACTTTCAAGAGGTATATCATCCGCTAACGTATGCCCAACACAAACTACCGGAATCTTATGTTCATGGTAAATAGGCAATTCAAACGGAAAAAGTGCCAACATAAGATCAACAGATTTTTTGATATTAAAAATACGTTTTTGGCGCCACGCCCAAACGGACGGACTAACATAATGAATCGTCGGTATGCCGGCTTGTTTTAATTTTCTCGCAAGCGGCATATTAAAGTCGGGTGAATCTATACCGATAAAAGCGGTTGGAGGATTTTTTAAGCAAGACTGATATAGGCGCTTACGAATGCCCAAAAGCTCTCTAAGACGCCCTAAGACTTCGACTAATCCCATGACAGACAATCGATCCATTGGCACAATACTATTGAACCCTTGCGCTTCCATTAATGGACCACCAATTCCTTCAAAAATCGCATCTGGTTGTAACATCTTTAGGTGAGCAATCAAATTTGCGCCCAAAATATCACCCGAAGCTTCACCAGCTACCAACACATAACGTGTCGCAGACGTTACTTGCATTTATACAACCTCTAATAATAAAAAACCCCGAAACAGTCCGGGGTTTTCTTTTAAAACATGGTGCCTATCGAACAATTCCACGTTTTGAACGCCGAATTGACAAAATGTACTCTGCCACCTCAGGAATATGAAATATATCCCCTTGTTCAAGCTCTAGTAACGCAGACTCTAAGGTTAAGCCCTTTAGGTATACTGTCTTGTATGCAGTGCGTAATGCTCGAATAACTTCTGCAGGTACGCCTCGACGACGCATCCCCTCAAAGTTCATTCCGTGTGCTTTAGCTGGACTACCGGAAACCATGACATACCGAGGCACATCTTTAGAAACCATTGACCCCATACCACACATGCTAAAGGAGTTAACCTGACAAAACTGATGAATACCTGTGTATCCACCAAGGATTACATGATCACCAACTGTCACATGCCCTGCAAGGGCTGCAAAGTTCGCTAATATATTGTGATCACCCACAATGCAATCATGACCAACGTGCGTACTTGCCATAAACAAGTTATGACTACCTACCGTCGTAATACCATTGTCTTGAATAGTACCGCGATGAATTGTCGCATTCTCACGAATAACATTACTGTCACCAATCACAAGCTGTGTTGGTTCACCCTTATACTTTTTGTCTTGGTTCGCTTCTCCAACAGAAGCAAACTGATAAATCTCATTATTACACCCTATTGTCGTATGACCATTAATGACAACATGAGATTTAATAATACTACCAGCACCAATTTTTACATTCGGTCCGATTACACAAAAAGGACCAATCTCCACGCTGGAGTCAATCTCTGCTTTCGAATCGATCAAAGTAGTTGGATGTATCGCCACTATATATTCCTGACTGCACACAAAATAGTTGCAGAACAAGCTAACTGACCGTCAACTGTTGCTCTACATTCGAATTTCCAAATACCGCGTTTTTCAGTAATTATTTTTGCTTCTAATTGCAAACGATCCCCAGGCACTACTGGTCGCTTAAAACGCGTATTATCTGCGCCTACAAAATAATAGATAAAACCATCTTCTGGTTTTTTCTCCATTGTTTTGAAACCCAATACACCGGCTGCCTGAGCCATGGCTTCAATAATTAATACACCGGGCATTATTGGATGGTCTGGAAAATGGCCATTAAAAAAAGGCTCATTAATCGTTACATTTTTATAGGCTACAATGGAATCGTTCAGATTTAACTCAACAACGCGATCTACTAATAAAAATGGGTACCTTTGAGGTAAATACTGACGAATTTCATTTATGTCCATCATTAAACATCAACCTTTTTCTGAAAGCTTTTTAATTTGTTGTCCCAGTGATGAGATCTGCTTTGCCATATTATCAATTCGTCTAAATCTTGCGACTGAACGTCGCCACTTAGCAGTAGGCTCCATCCCCGTACCTGAAGAATATGAACCGGCCTCCTCAATGGATCTGGTTATCATAGTCATCCCTGTAATATGGGTGTTATCAACTATTGAAATATGACCAGCAAGCCCTGCCCCACCAGATATAGTACAGGAAGCACCTATTTTCACACTACCTGCAATCCCGACACACCCTGCAATCGCCGTATTATCGCCAATTACGACGTTATGAGCAATTTGTACTTGGTTATCTATTTTAACACCATTACCTATCTGCGTATTCTCTATAGCACCACGATCAACTGTTGAATTCGCCCCTATTTCAACATTATTACCGATAACGACAGAGCCTAGCTGATCAATTTTCTCCCAAAACACATCATTTGGAGCAAAACCAAAACCATCAGCTCCAATCACGGTACCGCTATGAATAATGCACGCACCACCAACTTCGACATCATGATAAAGAGTGACATTAGGGTATAGGCGAGAACCCTGACCAATTTTAACACCTCGACTAAGAACGCAACCTGCGCCAATGACACAACCTTCCGCAATCAAGACATCATCATCAATAACAGCATTAGGCCCTACCACGACATTTTCAGCTATTGTCGCTTTAGGCGATACTACAGCACTTTGGTGAATACCAGACCAACCATGTGTTGCTGGCACAAAAAGATGTGATATTTGAGCAAACGCTAAATAAGGATTGGAAACAATAATGGCATTACCCACTAATTGAGCCAGCTCTTCCGTTTTTACAAGGACTGCACCTGCAGATGTCGACCCAAGCAGACTTTGATACTTGGAATTTGCTAAAAAGCTCAACTCGTTTTGAGTCGCATTTTCTAGCGACCCTAATTTATCTATAACTAGATCAGCATCACCTTTTACAACACCCTGCACCTTGGCGGCTAATTGCCCTAGCGTATAACTCATAGATTAATTATCCTTATTAATACGTTTTACTAATTCATCTGTAATATCTGCATTTGCGTCCGCATACAAACTTAACTGTCTATTTAGTACCAATTCTAATTTACGCTCTTCAATCAAAGACTTTAGAGCGGCTTCACCTTTGGGCGTCAAAGATTGTATTAATTGTTGTTCTAACTCTTTAGCCTGACGCTGCATATTTGCAGCCATTGCTCGAACTTGATTTTGGCGCTCACCTAATTGCTGACGACGTTTTTTGAATTCATCCTCAGACAATGTTAATTCATCACGCTTCAAATCTTTTGCTGATGCTTCAAGATCTTCTTGCTCTTTCTTCAAGCGAGCATCCATCTCGGCCACTTTTTTCTTAGGCTCTTTGGCGGCTTCTTGACCAGCATTACTTTGTAACAGCGCCGCTCTGAAATCAACCACAGCAACTTCGGTTGCTTGTACACTACCAATAAAGCATAGAGTAAAAATCACAGTTATGAGTTTTTTCATTTTTAAAATCCTATTACATAGTACTTTTCAAATTAAAAAGTCGTTCCTAATTGGAACTGGAAGAAATCTGTTTTATCGCCACTTCTTGAATTCAAAGGACGTGCAAAGTTAAATGACAGAGGTGCAATCGGTGTAATCCATGTCCAACTTAAACCAACACTATAACGTAGCTCAGCGGGATCTATACCTTCATTACACTCACTATTACCAGCAAGACAAGTATCAGTAAATACGTTACCACCATCCAAGAATAAAGCGGTTCTTACAGACTTATGATCCTCCACCATAGGCAATGGGAAAATAAGCTCAGCCGACGCTGTCATCAGAATATTACCACCTAGTGCAGAAGTACTATTGCTCGACCCGGCATCATAAGAGTTTTTAGGCCCCAAGGATGAAGCACCATACCCTCGTACGGAATAAGACCCACCAGCAAAATAGTTTTCAAAGAAAGGAAGGGTATCAGTATCCCCATAGCCTTTACCGTAACCTAAGCGCCCTTTCAAATGGAACAACCACAAATCTGAGCCATTCAAATTCCAAAAACGCTGAGAAGTTAGACCTAATTTAGTGTATTGCTGATCACCAACAGGCAAGGCAACTTCTAATGTGGCTTTTGTTGAATAACCATTTGTCGGTAATACACCACCAACCAAATCGCTATCACTCCAAGTTAGACTTGCAATAACGTCATCATAGTTATCACCTTGATTATCCACATAGTCTTTTGTTTCATTGGATGGGTCATAACCCAATTTCACCGTACTTTCTTTTACAGTCATACCGAACGATAGACGCTGAGTATCAGAAATCGGATAACCGTAACTAACCCCTGCACCAATTTCGTCTAGATCGTAATCTTCCACATCATCGTCGGCATGATCACTGGTTTTATAGAAAAGCTGGAAACCACGACTCACGCCATCTACAGTAAAGTATGGATTATCGTAGCTAACAGAATAATCTTGCGTTTGATTGGTACGTTGCGCATTAAAAGACAGCTTATTACCTGTTCCTAAAAAGTTACGCTTCGAAATACCAAAACCAAGCACCGTACCATCTTCTTGTGAATAACCAATACTAGCTTGAATACTGCCTGATGCTTGCTCCTGCACTACAACATCAAGGTCAACCTGATCAGACGTTCCCGCCACAGGTCGTGTACGTAAATCAACACTACCAAAGAAACCAAGTCGCTCAATACGACGCTTAGATGATTGGATTTTAGAGTGCGTTGCTAAAGCCCCTTCGAATTGCGTCATTTCACGGCGCAACACTTCATCTTGTGTTTCACTATTTCCACTGAAAGTGATGCGACGCACATAGACCTTAGGCCCTGGTGCTATTTGATAACTAAGATTAACAGTATGGTTATCTAGCTTCTCAGGAATAACATTTACGTTAGTGAACAAATAACCATCATCACCTAACTCAGTCGAAATACCTTCAATAATTTTTGTCACTTCACTACGAGAAAAAACGTCGCCTTTTTTCTGAGTGATTTGCTTCCAAACACGATCTTCAGCAATAGGCAAACTGCCACTCAAAGTAACGTCATTAATACTATAAGGTTTACCTTCATCGACGTTAATAACGATATAAACATCACGTTTATCTGGTGACAAACTCACTTGACTTGAAACCACATTAAAATCTAAATAGCCCTTATCCATATAAAAGCTTTTTAGAGTGTTAATATCCCCTTCAATTTTAGCCTTAGCATACTCATCAGCCGAACTGAAGGGATTCCACGAGCCAGTTTCAGCAGATTCGAAATCTTTGGTTAATGTTTCTTCGTCAAAATCTTTATTGCCAACAATATTGATATGAACAATTTTAGCGGTATCACCCTCATCAATATTAATCACAATTCCAGTTCGGTTACGCGGCATATCTTCAACAGAAATATCGACCTTCGCACTGTAACGCCCCAAAGCGTAATACTGACGCTGCAACTCTTGTACTATCTGATTTAGAGTTTCTGGCTTATATATCTCACCAACCTCCAAACCTGACAACTTCAAACCTCGTTCTAAATCTTCGGTTTTAATGAGATCGTTACCTTCAATCGTCAAATTACCAATTGAAGGCCGCTCTTCAACGTCAAACACCAAGACGTCATTGTCTTCATAAACATCGATGTTACTAAAGTAACCCGTATTAAAAAGAGAGTTAATAGCTTGATACACTTTATTGGAGTCATAGGACTCACTTTTATCAAAGCCTATAACATCAAATGCTCTAGCTGATGGCATTTGTACTAAGCCATCAATTCGCACGTCCTCTACCGTTTTTGCAAAACTCTGCACGCTTATTAAAGCCAAAAATACTGCTGAAACGACTTTCACATATACCTCTCTACAAGCGGGCAATATCATTAAAAATGGCAACAGCCATTAGAGCAAATAAAAGAGAAGCACCAACTCGATAAGCCATACTCTGGATTTTCTCAGAGACAGGCTTTCGACGAATAGCTTCAATGCCAAAAAATAACAAATGCCCACCATCTAACATTGGAATAGGCAACAAATTAAGTACCCCCAAACTAACACTGAGGTAAGCCATAAATTTCAAAAAAGATTGCAAACCTGAATCTGCTGACGCACTCGCCACTTTTGCAATCGTTATCGGTCCAGATAGATTATCAACAGAAATCAATCCCTGTAACATCTTCCCGATAGAAGAAACTGTTAAAGATACCATCTTAGAGGTCTGTGCAACACCATAAGAGAAGGCTTCTAGTGGACCATAGTAACGTTCTCTAATAAGATCTTCATCCCATTTTGGCGGAACCACTGCTAATCCAGCATATCCTATCGTTTTGCCATTTTGCTCGGTAGATTTAGGCAATAATAATAATTCCAAAAAATCTTGCGAGCGCTGCACATCAACCTTCAACGTCTTATTGGGATTTGCTTGAACCAATGCAACAACTTGCTGCCAGTTAGAAACAGGGTGATCATTTATCCCTAAAATCTTATCGCCTGCTTGAAACCCTGCTGCAGACGCAGCGCCATCACCAACAACCTGAGCAATAATAGGAAGCACTTCAGGCTGCCATGGCGATAATCCAAACGCTCGTATCAAATTACTTGGCTCATCGCCAACCAACCATCGATTTAGCTCTACCGTATCCTCCTGCAAAGAACCCAGCCCTTCAGGTTGGTAACGAACGATAATGGTTCCTGTTTTACCGATCAAGCCTGCTAGCACTAAATTTACATCTTCCCATGACGCAACCGGTTCACCAGCAAGAGAAACAAGCTCGTCTCCTGCCTTGATTTGAGTTTGAGAAACAGGAGTATTTTGATCAATAAAACCGATTTTTGGAGCAACAGATTGAACACCCAGCAAAGCAACAATTGCATAGATAACAATTGCCAAAATAAAATTGGCAACAGGACCTGCTGCGACAATAGCAATGCGCTGCCAAACACTCTTTGTATTAAACGCTTGGTCTCTCAACTCCGCAGGAACATTACCCTCACGCTCATCAAGCATTCGCACATAGCCGCCAAGAGGTATCATTGCCAATGTATATTCCGTTCCCGTTTTACCGACATAACGATAAATCGGTTTTCCGAACCCCACAGAAAAACGCAGCACTTTGACACCACAACGACGAGCAACAAAAAAGTGCCCAAATTCATGAAAAGTAATGAGAAGACCTAAAGCAACAACAATAGAAAGAATATTCTGTATCATGAAAAATTACCGCTAGAAATCATATCCAGTGCCAAATGGCGTGAATATCGATCAGCTTCGAAAACATCATCAAGGTCATTCACAGTAACCACATTCGCTGCCATCAATACCCGCTCATTCAGCTTTGCAATATCAAGAAAACCAATCTGACGACTCAAAAAAGCCGCTACCGCAATTTCGTTTGTTGCATTCAATACAGCCATCGCTGTACCGCCCATGAACCAAGCATCTGCGGCCAATTTCAAATTAGGGAAACGCATCAAATCAGGAGATTCAAAATTCAAACGAGCAATATCGATCAAATTTAAAGATGGGACATTTGTCTCGACACGGCTTGGCCAACTCATGCCGTAAGCTATTGGAATTTTCATATCAGGATTCCCCATCTGTGCAATCACAGACCCATCAAGATATGACACCATCGAGTGAATGATACTTTCAGGATGAACAACAACATCCACCTGATCCGGTGTGACATCAAACAACCAGCACGCCTCAATTAACTCTAAACCTTTATTCATCAAGGAAGCTGAATCTATGGATATTTTTTGCCCCATGGACCAGTTTGGATGCTTACACGCCTGTTCAGGAGTAACTGAAGCCATCTCACTTAAAGACCAAGTTCTAAAAGGCCCTCCAGAAGCTGTCAAAATCACCTTAGCAACATCTTGCTTATGCGCACCACGAGCTGTTTGAGGCAGACTCTGATAAATTGCATTGTGCTCACTATCGATAGGAAGAAGCATAACATCATGACGAGCTACTTCGTCCATGAAGAGCTTACCGGCGGTTACCAAGGACTCTTTATTAGCTAACAGTGTTCGCTTACCAGCACGTATGCCAGCCAAAGTAGGCTTTAGCCCAGCAAAGCCCATGATAGCAGCCATGACCTGATCAACCGCTGAGTCAGAAGCAATGCTATCTAAAGCATCTTCCCCCCACTCAAACGAAGTGGCTAAGCCTTGACATTTTTGAGCTAGTTCATCGCGCGCCTTTTGAGACCCCATTACGACACGTTGAGGTTTAAAACGACGACATATTTCCGCCATTCTATCCACACTCTCATTCGCCGACGCATTAACCAAGGCAAATTTATCAGGGTGCTGAGCAATGATATCTAGCGTACTTTGGCCAATCGACCCAGTTGCACCTAACAAGCAGATTCCTTGCATCAAAGCCATCCTGCCAAACTAAGCAATAAAACATAAATAGGAGCGGCGGCAGTCAAACTATCAACACGATCCATAATACCACCATGACCAGGAATAAGATGACTAGAGTCCTTCACCCCCTCATGGCGCTTAAATAAACTTTCCGTCAAATCACCTAACACCGAAACAAACGATGTTATTAACGCGATAACAGCCAACACGCACCAATTAGAAAGAGTGAAATCACTTAATTCTGCAAAAACAATCACACCAACCTGGGTTAATACGGCCCCACCAATAACACCCTCCCAGGACTTCCCTGGGCTTACAAAGCGTGCAAGCTTTCTTTTACCAAATGCTCTCCCTGCGAAATAGGCACCGGAATCCGCCCCCCAGATCAAGCCCATAAGAAGCAACACCCAGACAACAAAATTGTCTGATTGTTTTAACACGACTAAAGCAGACCAAGTGGTCACCAACACGAGAATACCGAACAGCAAACGACTAAAAACATGTTTCCAAATTAGTTCTGTTGGATAACGCATTACCCAATATAATGCGAGCAACCATAATATCGGGCTTAAATTAAGTAAGGCCTTTTGCACGCCATAATGAAAGACTAAGAAGCAGATCCCCCCAATAAGAGCTGCAAAGAAAATACGCCCGAAATGATTCGTCACACCAGACAAGCGCGCCCATTCCCATCCGGCCAAGAACACGACAGTCCCCATAGCCAAAATAAAACTAGAGGCCTCTAATACAAACACGGCGCAAATAAACAAAACAGCCATAACGATGGCACTAAGAATTCTAGGGAGTAACATGGTTATCGACCACCATAACGACGTTGACGGTTTTGATAAGTCCGAATAGCCTCATCAAAATGTTTTTGATCAAAATCCGGCCACAACACCGGAAGAAAAACAAACTCGGAGTAAGCCGTTTGCCAAAGTAAAAAATTACTAATGCGCTCTTCTCCAGAGGTACGAATCAGCAGATCTGGCGCAGGCAAATCAGCTAATTGCATATGTTCGGCTAATACAGCCTCTGTAATATCTTCTGGTGAAAGCTCTCCCTGTGCGACTTGTTCAGCCACCGCTTTCGCGGCTTGAGCAATATCCCAACGCCCACCATAATTTGCAGCAATCACCAAGGTCATTTGATCATTGTCTTTTGTAGCATCTTCAACATTTTTGATTTGCTTTTGCAAACCTACACTGAAACCAGACAGGTCACCTATCACTCTAAGCCTGATCTTATGTTCATTTAATCGTTTAAGCTCTTTCTTCAAAGACCGCATAAACAATGTCATCAGCCCATCCACTTCTAGCTTTGGACGCTTCCAGTTTTCACTAGAAAACGCAAACAACGTCAACACTTCGACACCAGACTTAGCTGAAGCCTCAACCACTCGTCGAACAGCTGCGGCTCCTGCTGTATGGCCAGCAATACTCGGAAGGTGTTTTTTCTTTGCCCAGCGATTATTACCATCCATTATGATAGCAATATGAGCTGGACTGACAGCTGAATCAAAATCAGCGCCATCCAATTCAGACATAGCGTTACCCTAGTCAATAAAAAAAGCGAGCCAAGGCTCGCCTTTTTCATTAAATTTCCATCAAGTCTTTTTCTTTTACAGCAAGACGCTCTTCTATTAAAGCAACATACTTGTCCGTTATTTTTTGCACTTGATCCTGACCACGACGATCGTCATCTTCAGAAATTTCTTTTTCTTTCACTAAATCTTTAAGACTACCATTTGCATCACGGCGAATGTTACGGATAGCAATACGCCCATTTTCCGCTTCATTCTTTGCTTGCTTAAAGTAGTTCTTACGAGTTTCCTCAGTCAAAGCAGGCATAGGAATTCGAATCAAATTACCATTTGTAGCTGGGTTCAAGCCAAGATCAGATTTCATGATGGCTTTTTCAATTTCAGGAACCAAATTATTTTCCCAAGGAGACACACCCAACGTACGCGCATCTTCTACGGTAATATTTGCCACTTGACTTAATGGTGTTTCAGAACCGTAGTAGTTCACTTTCACTGAATCTAGAATACTAGGGTGCGCACGACCTGTACGGATTTTTTTAAACGCAGACTCAACAGAAGCAACAGCTTTGCTCATACGATCTTCTGCGTCTTTAAGAATTTCGTTAATCATAACTTCCTCACTTAATCAGTGTACCTTCACTGCCACCAACCATGATATTTACCAAGGCTCCCGGCTTATTCATATTAAACACACGTATCGGCATGCCGTGATCACGGGTTAAACATATTGCAGTTAAGTCCATGACACCTAATTGTTTTTCAAGAACTTCATCGTAGCCCAATGTATCATATTTCACTGCAGTAGGATCTTTCATTGGATCCGCAGAATAAACACCGTCAACTTTAGTCGCCTTCAATACGACATCTGCATCAATCTCAATACCGCGCAAACAAGCAGCAGAGTCAGTTGTAAAGAAAGGATTACCTGTGCCAGCAGAGAAAATGAGCACATCACCTTCTTTCATCAAGCGCATGGCACGACGTCTATCGTAAGGCTCTACAATGCCCGTCATAGTGATAGCCGACATCACACGAGTAGCAATATTTGCACGCTCCAATGCATCTCGCATTGCCAGCGCATTCATTACCGTTGCTAGCATCCCCATATGGTCGCCAGTAACGCGATCCATACCAGCCTGACTCAACGCCTGACCGCGAAATAGATTACCACCGCCAATAACAATACCAACTTCAACACCAATACCACGTAACTGACCGATTTCTAGAGCGATACGATTCAACACTTTAGGATCGATACCAAAGGACTCATCACCCATCAAGGCTTCGCCACTCAGCTTAAGCAAAATTCTTTTGTATTTTGGACTCTTTTCTTTTGGCATATCAACCTCCGGCAATGATTTTATTTCTTGAATAACTGAGGTCAATATAACCGACTCTCATCGCATTCATCTCTCATAAAAAGGGGCAGTCAAGCTGCCCCTTTTTTTTGCAAGACATTACAACAAAGAATTAACCTCTAAGTTGTGCTGCTACTTCTGCTGCAAAGTCCACTTCAGCAACTTCAATACCTTCACCTACTTCAAGGCGAATGAAAGAAGTAACAGTTGCGCCAGCATCTTTAACTAACTGACCAACTTTAATTTCTGGATTCTTAACAAAAGGCTGCTCAGTCAAGCTGTTTTCAGCCAAAAACTTCTTCATACGACCAACAATCATTTTATCAACGATTTCAGCTGGCTTGCCAGCCATGTCTGGCTGCGCACGAATAATTTCTTCTTCTTTTGCAAGAACTTCAGCAGGCATATCTTCACCGCGAACAACGCGAGGAGACACTGCAGCAACGTGCATAGAAACATCTTTAGCCAATTCCGCAGAACCGCCTTCCAATTGAGTCAATACAGCGATCTGACCGTTACCGTGAAGGTAACCACCTACTAAGCCACCCTCAACGATAACAGCACGACGAGGAGAGATGTTCTCACCGATCTTCTGAACCAAAGCTTCGCGTGCTTGGCCAATTTCGCCAGCAAGCAATACTTCGATGTCAGTTTCTTTCGTTGTGAAAACAACGTCAGCTACCTTGTTAGCGAAAGCAATAAAACCTTCGTCACGAGAAGCGAAGTCAGTTTCAGAGTTAACTTCAACTAAAATAGCGTAAGAAGAATCGTCTGCTACGCGCATAACCATCGTACCTTCCGCTGCAGTACGGCCCGCTTTTTTAGCTGCCTTCATGCCACTTGATTTACGTAGTTCTTCGATAGCCACTTCGATGTCAGCGTCAGCAGCGACAAGTGCTTTTTTACACTCCATCATGCCTAGGCCAGTACGTTCACGTAGCTCTTTTACCAATGCTGCAGATACTGCGGCCATGTTAAATCCTCTTTATACCAATTCAAATTTAAAAAAGGAGGTAAGACACCTCCCTTTAGAAACCAGAACAAACTAGAAAGTTTGCTTACGCTTCAGTAGCTTCGCTTACTTCAACGAATTCGTCAGCAGTACCAGCAGTCGCATTACGACCCTCTAGAACAGCATCAGCAAAAGCACCAACGTACAATTGAACAGCGCGAATCGCATCATCGTTAGCTGGGATGATGTAATCAACACCATCTGGATTACTGTTAGTATCGACGATACCGATAACAGGAATACCTAATTTGTTTGCTTCTTTAATTGCAATACGTTCATGATCAACGTCAACTACGAACAATACATCAGGAAGGCCACCCATATCCTTGATACCACCCATAGAAAGCTCTAATTTTTCAAGCTCACGAGTACGCATCAAAGCTTCTTTTTTAGTCAGCTTATCGAATGTACCATCGGACATTTGAACTTCAAGCTCACGAAGGCGCTTGATAGATGCACGAATTGTTTTGTAGTTAGTCAACATGCCACCTAACCAACGGTGGTTAACATATGGCATACCAGAGCGAGCAGCTTGCTCTTTAATCGTTTTAGATGCAGCACGCTTAGTACCAACAAACAAAACCTTATTCTTGTTTTCAGCCATTTTTTTAACAAGCTCAAGAGCGTTATTAAGAGCTGGAACAGTATGTTCAAGGTTAATGATATGAATCTTGTTACGAGCACCGAAAATGAAAGGCTTCATTTTTGGGTTCCAGTAACGAGTTTGGTGACCGAAGTGTGAACCAACCAATAATAGGTCGCGCATAGAAACTGTAGGCATTTTACTATCCTTTAAATTTGGGTTATTTATGCTTACCAGCTAAAAGCGTCAGTCAAATAAGGTTTAAGGCAACCTAAGACACCCAAGACACTTTCTTTTATAGCGGCAAGATCGTTGATTTAAGTAAATTCACTTATTTTAGGCACAAGCCCAACAAGCCGGCGTTTTATACCACATTTAACCCAAAACCAAAAGACTTGAACGGATTTTTTACACGCAACCCGAGGCACGTTTTTTTCAGTTAGAGAGGCGATTCTGTTGCTTAAGTCATGTAGAATATCCCGCAACATACTATCAACATAGATACAAACCATTTTAAGACATGTGAATTATGAGCAACGAAATCCTACAAAAAGTTGAAGAGCTGACCAAAAATGGTCGAATTGACGCACCAAGCTGGACTCCGCGCCCAGCATCGACACGCTTCACAGACATCAGCGATATAGAGGGTATGCGTACCGCTGGCAAACTAGCCGCTGACGTTTTAGTTATGCTTGAAGAGTTCGTGGTTCCTGGCGTAACAACAGAGCAGATCGACATTATCGCCCACAACTACATTATTGAAGTTCAAGGCGCCATCCCTGCACCATTGAATTATCACGGCTTCCCTAAGTCATGCTGTACTTCTGTGAATGACGTTATTTGTCACGGCATCCCAAATGACAAAGCGCTAAAGAAAGGCGATGTGGTCAATATTGACATTACCATCATTAAGGATGGTTACTATGGGGACACAAGCAAAATGTTTTTTGCAGGCCCAGCCCTACCACACGCTGAACGCTTAGCCACCATCACTCAAGAATGCCTTTATCTTGCCATCGATATGGTAAAACCAGGCACGCGCCTTGGTGATATTGGTGCCGCTATTTCAGCCCATGCACACAAACATCACTATACGGTAGTTGAAGAGTACTGCGGCCACGGAGTGGGAACGACCTTCCATGGCGAACCACAAGTCGCTCATTACGGCAAAGCAGGCACTGGCGTCATGCTTGAAGAAGGCATGACTCTTACTATTGAGCCAATGATTAACGCAGGCAAAAAACAGGTTAAGCACACAGGTCCAGATAACTGGATTGCCAAAACCAAAGACGGCCGCTTATCAGCGCAATACGAACACACCCTTCTCGTCACTGCCGATGGGGTTGAAGTACTTACCCGCAGACCAGAAGAAACTCGCTTTTCATAAGAGAAGCGAGTTTTAAATTAAATAGTTTAGCGACTTTAAATTTATTACAAACACCCTATAACAATTATTCATTCTTCGAGGCTCTTGTATGGACTTCCCTGCTTTTCCAGACGCTCCGCCATTATTAACACAGGAAGAGAAACATGAGCTATCGCTACCGAAGTGCTCTGTTTCACGCTACAAAGCAATCATTGAAGAAAAGACAGCCATATTCAACGACCTTTTCCACTCTTTATATCCAATAGAAAAGCTCGTAAAAGGCCTATCTTCTTTTTATGACGAAGTAATGCAGGCTGCCTGGATATCAAAAGGATTAGATAGCGAATCACATGTAAGCCTTGTTGCAGTTGGCGGATATGGGCGCGGAGAATTACACCCAAAATCCGACATTGACCTACTGATTCTAATGGAGAATGAAATCTCCGCACCCAAAAACAAAATCGAAGCTTTTATCACTTTTCTTTGGGATATTAATCTAGATGTCGGTCACAGCGTGCGTACCATTGACGAATGCTCTGAGATGGCGGCCAAAGACATTACTATTATTACCAACTTGATTGAGTCGCGTACACTTATAGGACCAATTGAATTATTAGCCACACTCAAACTACACGTTGATATATCCCAAATGTGGGATGGGCACTCCTTTTACCAAGCTAAACTAGCCGAGCAAAAACAACGTCACGCAAAATATCAAAATACAGCATATAATTTAGAGCCAAATCTAAAAGAATGCCCTGGCGGCCTAAGAGACATGCAAGTCATTGACTGGGTAGCCAAACGCCACCTTCACACACATCGATTAAGCGCTTTAATTGACAAACACTTCCTGTCCGAAGATGAATACATCCAACTTAAAGGCGCAGTAAGCCATCTATGGCGCATTCGCTGGGCTTTACACATGGTTGCAGGACGCAAAGAAGATCGACTTCTTTTTGATCACCAACGCACCTTAACCAAACTATTTGGCTTTGACGACGACGATTTAAAGCGCAACGTTGAACGCTTTATGCAGGGATATTACCAAAGTGTCGCCGCCATTCAGCAACTCAACGACTTGTTACTTCAACACTTCGAAGAGTCGTTTTTAGCCAAAGACGCCATCAATACAGTTGAAGTCATCAATGATCACTTTCAGATTGCCAACGGTCAACTTGAGGCGCGCTCCAAAACATTATTTCAAGACACCCCTTCCAGCATGCTGGAAATATATGTCTTGCTTGGAGCCCATGAAAACATCAGAGGCATCCGCGCCAATACGATGAGACAACTGCGCGACAACTTAGACCTGATTGATGATGATTTTAGAAACGACAAAATAAACACAGACCTGTTTCTCGATATCATATCCAGCCGATATCGACTGACAAGTATATTACGCTCAATGAAACACCTAGGCTTACTGGGTCGCTATCTACCCGAATTCGGAGCAATCATTGGACAAATGCAGCACGACTTATTTCATATCTACACAGTTGACGCTCACACCCTACAACTAGTAGAGAACCTACGTCGCCTTTGGCTACCAGAATTCAAACAAAAATTCCCTATTTCAGGACAAGCAATCCGCCACGTAGCAAAAGTTGAATTACTATACATTGCAGGTTTATACCACGACATAGCCAAAGGTCGAGGTGGTGATCACTCTGAGCTAGGTTGCGTCGATGCACAGGCCTTTTGCGAGCGCCATGGACTGTCAAAACAAGACACAGATCTTGTCGTTTGGCTAGTTCGTAACCACCTATTCATGTCAGTTACCGCACAGCGTAAAGACATCTCTGACCCTGAAGTGATTTGGGAGTTTGCCAGCTACGTCAAGGATCAAGAACACCTAGATCACTTGTTCATCCTTACTGTTGCTGACATCAACGCAACCAACCCAACCATGTGGAACAGCTGGCGAGCCTCTCTAATGCGTCAGCTTTATTTAGAAACAAAACGCGCACTTCGCCGCGGGCTGGATTTCCCTATTGATGCTGACATGATAAGTGACGAGCACAAACAACGCGCTTTGGAAATCATCATCGAGCGCAACGTCGATATCATTGAAGCAGAAGCCATTTGGGAAACCATTGAAGAAGAGTACTTTATTCGCTCAAACGGCGATGAAATCGCTTGGAATACCGAAGCCATTTTACGCCACCGCCCTAGTGATAAGCCATTAATTGCCATCACACCACTAGGTGGTCGAAACTTCTCTGGTGCTAGCAAAATCTTCATCTACACCCTAATAACTAAACACCTATTTGCCGTCACTGCAGCGACATTTGAACAACTTGGCCTCACCATTCTAGACGCTAAAATTAGTCACACCACAGACAACTACAGCTTAGACAGCTTTGTTGTCATGGACAGCAACGACAGCGACACCAATCTACATCTAGACAAAGAACGCATAACTCTTATTCGCAAAACACTGATGGAGCAACTAGAAACACCATCGCTTTACGAAAGTGTCGTTCAGCGTCACACACCGAGGATTCTGAAGATTTTCAACTCCCCGTCGACTGCTCACTTTGTCAGCCAGCCAGAAGAAGTCTGGTCAGCTCTTGAAATAACCGCTCCTGACAGGCCCGGCTTGCTAGCCTTAGTGGGACAATTTTTCATGAACAACAACATCATGCTTCATAAGGCGAAAATTGCCACTCTCGGCGAACGTGTAGAAGACACCTTTTACATCACTGAAGAAAACGGCGATCTCATTACCGACCCAGAAAGCATGAATAAGATTTGCACCCTTTTAAAAGAGAAAATAGACCGTTTCTCTCAAGCCATGGACTAAAGACCAATGAACCCCCTTATACATTCTTTGCACCCATACCCTTTCCAAAAGCTTGCAGAGCTTATAGAAGGGTTGATACCAAACCCAGAAAAGCCACTGATCAAATTAACGATTGGGGAGCCGCAACACGATGCACCAGCCATCGTCCTTGAAACTCTCGCCAACAGCCTAGCCGGCGTTAGCAAGTACCCAAGCACCAAAGGCGAACTTCCACTTAGAGATGCCATTAGCAAATGGGCGAAGCGTCGCTTTCATTTAGAAAAACTCGATCCTGACACGGAGATTTTACCCGTTACTGGAACCAGAGAAGCACTGTTTGCCATTACCCAAACGTTGGTTGGCGAAAAACAAAACTCTCTTGTTATCAGCCCAAACCCTTTTTACCAAATTTATGAAGGCGCAGGCATTCTTGCTGGTTCAGAGCTGTATTTCCTACCTTGCGGTTCAGAAACAAACTACAAAGTAGATTATCAACTCGTCGATGACGCCACATGGCAACGCTGCGAAGTATTGTTTGTTTGCTCCCCTAACAACCCTAGCGGCAGCATCACCACGCTAGAGGAATACGCTTACCTGATAGAAAAAGCCAAAGCCTTCAACTTCACCATTGTGGCAGACGAATGCTATTCCGAAATTTATTTTGGCGATAAAGCACCACTAGGATTATTAGAAGCTTGCGAGATTTTGGGACACAAAAATTATAAACATTGCCTTATCTTCCAATCCCTATCAAAGCGCTCCAACCTACCAGGCCTTAGATCTGGTTTTGTCGCAGGTGATGCATCTATTCTTAAGCCATTTTTGCTGTATCGCACCTACCAAGGATGCGCTATGCCAATTCACCATCAAGATGCATCGGTCGCGGCATGGAATGATGAAGAACATGTAATTAAAAATCGCGAAATTTATACACGTAAATTTGATTCGGTTTTAGAAATACTGTCACTTATTATGCCAATATCTAAGCCCGAAGCGGGCTTTTACCTTTGGCCAGAACTCAGCATGACAGATGAAGAGTTTTGCACTTCACTGTATCAAGAAGAGTCCGTTTTAGTCTTACCTGGCAGCTATTTAGGCCGTGAAGTAGAAGGCGTCAATCCTGGCAACCGCCATGTACGAATAGCTCTAGTTGCAGAAGAATCAGAATGCGTTGAGGCAGCCAAAAGAATTAGAGACTTCCTCAGTCGCAGATAAACTATTAGTAACCCCCTTTAGACAGATAACTCAGCTGGAGAATCACATGAGTAATACAATTTTCGCGTTCGGTCTTGGTATCGGCTCACAGAACAAAGAAGGCAACTGGTTAGAAGTATTCTACTCAGCACCGAGTCTAAACGTAGAAAAAAGTACGCAAGATGCACTTTTAGAAAGCACCAACTACGAAGGTGGAAACAGCACATTGGTATTAGATGAAAGCGACTTAAATCGCTTGCACATGAGCCTTTTAAAAGCTGGCAACATCGAACAAGCAGAATTGGCATCTCGCTTAAAAGCCTCCACAAAACCTGTTATCCTTTGTATATTGGCCACTGACGAAGCACCAACCAATCCAGCTGAAGTGTACTTGAAGCTACAACTTATCTCCCATCGTTTAGTAAAACCTCACAACACAGTACTGGACGGTATGTTTGGCCTATTGATCAACACTGCATGGACAAGCGAAGGCCCTATTGATGTTCGTGAACTAGCAGACCGTCAACTAAGCGCTCGTATGGAAGGACGTACAATCGAAGTATTCAGTGTCGATAAATTCCCTAAAATGCTGAACTTTATCGTACCAACTGGCATTCGTGTTGGCGATGCCGCTCGCGTTCGTTTAGGTGCCCACCTTGCTGAAGGCACAACCGTGATGCATGAAGGTTTTGTAAACTTTAATGCTGGAACACTTGGCAACAGCATGGTTGAAGGCCGTATTTCTGCAGGCGTTGTTGTAGGTAACGGTTCCGACCTTGGTGGTGGCTGCTCAACAATGGGCACACTTTCTGGCGGCGGTAATATCGTTATCGCAGTTGGCGAAAAATGCTTGATCGGCGCGAATGCCGGAATCGGTATCGGCCTTGGAGATCGCTGCATCGTTGAATCCGGTCTTTACATCACAGCGGGCTCTAAAGTTGCCGTTCTTGATGAAAACAATCAAGTTGTTTCTACAGTAAAAGCGCGCGAGCTTTCAGGTCAATCCGACCTATTGTTCCGTCGCAACTCAGCAACTGGCGCAATCGAGTGCAAGACCAACAAAACAGCTATTGAATTAAACGAAGCGCTTCACGCTCACAACTAATCAATAAAAAGCACCAACCACCAAAGAGCGCCATTTGAACATATCCTCAAATGGCGCATTGCGGGATAAAAAAATGATTGAAATATTTGGCATCAAAAACTGCGACACCATGAAAAAAGCTTTTCGCTGGTTAGATGAAAACAACCTAGAATACTGTTTTCATGATTATAAAAAAGAAGGTGTAGGCGAAGCCATCGCAAAAGTGTGGGTAGAAGAACTAGGCTGGGAAAGCATCATCAATAAACGCGGCACCACGTGGCGCAAGTTAGATGAAGAAACAAAAAACACTATGGACAACAATAGCGCCATCCAAACTATGGTAGCTCAACCCTCTATCATTAAGCGCCCTTTAGTGATGGTTAATGAATCCATTTATTTAGGCTTCAATGCAGAAGATTACGCGCAAAAGTTACTTTAGCGTAAGACTGGTGTGTAAATACGTGGCCTCTCTCTGTTCGACTGAGGCGACGACATAGGTGTCACTGTTGGCGTATAACCTGAAGATGACACATCCGAGCGGATCACTGGGACAAAATATGATTCCTGAATGACAGGCGGCTCAAAAAGACTACAACCAGTAGAAATCAAACCCAAAAAAACAACGACACCTAACTTCATAACCCCACCTTTATTTGAATCTCCTGTTATAGTAACAGAATCTTCCATAAGGTAGCGAAAACCAATACAAAGGTAAAGAATGTCTGACTTGTCCCCTACACTAAAACTTGCCCTAGATCTTATTTCTCGCCCGTCAGTCACCCCTGAAGACGCAGGTTGTCAGGATCTAATGATAGAGCGATTAAAAAACATTGGTTTTGAGATCGAATACATGCCCTTCGGCGAAGTAAAAAATTTCTACGCAAAACGTGGAACATCCGGACCCAACCTCTGTTTTGCTGGACACACAGATGTCGTACCAACAGGACCAGAAACGGAATGGAAAGTACCACCATTCTCTCCAACAATCATAGATGGCATGTTATTCGGACGCGGCGCTGCCGATATGAAAGGCAGCCTTGCCGCTATGGTGACTGCTGCTGAAGATTTTGTAGCCAAGCATCCAGATCATGATGGGCAAATTTCTTTTTTGATCACCAGCGACGAGGAAGGCCCTTTTGTAGACGGCACAACTCGTGTGGTGGATGCTCTTATGGAACGAAATGAGAAAGTAGACTGGTGCATTGTTGGCGAACCCTCAAGCACTAAAACGCTTGGCGATATTATCAAGAATGGTCGCCGTGGGTCATTCAGTGGCGACTTAACGGTTTACGGCAAACAAGGCCATGTCGCCTACCCACACTTAGCTGAAAACCCAATACACCTCGCAGCTCCAGCTCTTGCTGAAATGGCGAGTGCACACTGGGATGATGGTAACGACTTTTTTCCACCAACCAGCTTCCAAGTATCAAACATTCATTCTGGAACAGGTGCAACTAACGTTGTCCCCGGCAAACTAAACGCTCAGTTTAATTTTCGTTTTTCCTCCGAACTAGACTTTGATGCTATTAAAGTTCGCGTACTTGAAATCTTAGACAGACACAAATTACGCTACGACATTGAGTGGACATACAATGGTCTCCCCTTTTTAACTCGCCCAGGCGAATTAGTTGATGCGATTGTTGACGCCGTACAAACAACGGTTAATATCACCCCTGAATTATCCACCTCAGGCGGCACTTCAGATGGTCGATTTATTGCCAAAATGGGTACTCAAGTCGTGGAGCTTGGTCCTATCAACGCAACCATCCATCAAATAAATGAGTGCGTCGAAGCCGAAAGCCTAAACCAGCTTTCAGAAATTTACGCCCGTATACTTGAGAATCTCTTTACTAAAAAATAGCCCAAAGCAAAATAACCCGAGAGAACATAAATAAGTATCCAAATGAGAAACGCCATACATAAACTAGCAATGAAATTGGGCAACAACCCCAGAGTTGCCCTTATTAAGATGATCCAAGGCGGATTAATTTTCGTCTTTGGCGTTCTTATGCTTATGGTGGCGGATCGTGTTGTTGTCGAGTCTCTTGCCCAAGAGATTATGGCGCTATTTGGACTGATACTTGCGGGTTGCGGCGTGCTATGGACTCTCGTTGGCTATTTATCAATGAGCGTTCTCAGAATTTACCACATGATTAAAAAGAAGGATTAGAACGATGCAAGCTGACATTGAAATATATGTATTGTCCTGCCCGACAGAAAAGATCATTTCTTGGCTAGAGAGCGCATTCACTCTGGTTAAAAAAAGCAGCCCATCACCACTCTGCTCTAAAGTCACCATAACATCAAATGATAACGAAATTGAGGTAACCATTTTAGAACAAGCAGCAGGAAAGCGCTTTACCTCTATCTGGTTCGACTCAGACAAAACCCCTTGGGATGATGATATAGCTTGCGCCAAACAGGCATTCGAATCCCTAAACTGCGAAGTACGTTGCAACTTTCAAGGATGGGAAGAAGAAAGCAACCAAGATCCAGACCAATGGTGGCGCATAAATAGCCACGAAGAAGGCCCATTTATTTGGAATTAATACGGCAAATAATAGACACGCAAAAAAGCAAACATGCTCCACAGAAACACTTATAGAGACTTTATACATGCAAATTACACTTCTTAAAGGAAAACTCCATATGGCAAGCGTCACCCAAGCTGAGCTTTGGTATGACGGATCTTGCGCCATAGACAAAGACCTTGTGGAACTCGCTGGATTTAGAGAATTTGAACAAATCGATATTTATAACGTAGACAACGGTGAACGCTTTCACACCTATGTTATTTTGGCTGAATCAGGATCAGGCACCATCTCTATGAATGGCGCAGCAGCAAGAAAAGTACAGGTTGGTGATCGCGTAATCATTGCCGCTTACGGACAAATGAACGAAGCTGAAGCCAATGAGTTCAAACCTAAATTAGTCTATTTAAACAAAGATAATAGTGTTGAAAGAACCACAAACACTATCCCAGTACAAAAAGACTAAACTAACGCCCTGCACTTTGTGTAAAGACAAAAAAAGCCGCTTCTAATCGACTTAGAAGCGGCTTTTTTATGATGATAAAATTATGCCAGTACAGCCAAAGCCGCTTCATAATTAGGCTCATCTGCCGTTTCAGCAACTTGCTCTGTATAAATCACAGAACCTTTTTCATCTAGCACTACAACTGCACGAGACAAAAGACCAGCAAGAGGGCCAGTTGCAAAAGCAAGACCGTAATCTTTACCAAATGTTGAACGGAAAGTAGAGCCAGTATCAACATTATCGATGCCTTCTGCACCACAAAAACGCGCAGCAGCAAAAGGTAAGTCAGCAGACACACAAAGTACGTTAACACCTTTCAAAGAAGCCGCAGACTCATTGAACTTACGAACCGATGTAGCACAAGTAGGTGTATCAACTGATGGAAAAATATTTAATACCAGTTTAGCACCTTGATAATCTGCCAATGTAGCGACAGACAAATCCGTTTTAACAAGCTCGAACGCAGGAGCTACAGCCCCCACAACAGGAAGAGAACCCACAGTTTCAAAAGGGTTACCTTTTAATGTTACCGTTGCCATAAATACCTCTTAAGTCTAATGAAAAATTAACCGCGGATTATAGATACATTTTCAGCTTGTTTGCCTTTCTCACCTTCAGTGACATAAAAGCGAACCAACTGACCTTCAACCAAGAAACGGCGACCACGTCCACGGATTGCACGATAATGAACAAACACATCATCACCATTTTCCATAGTTAAAAAACCAAAACCTTTTGAAGAGTTGAACCACTTAACCGTTCCTTGCTCACGGTCATCATCTTCATCTTCTTCAGACTCAGAATCATAACCGGCAGAACTAGCCTGGCTGACCATAGCACCGACATAAACAGATACTAGAACAAAGCCAAAATATACTAGGAAATTTGTGCCCATTTCTTCTTTTAATACCCCAGCCAAAAGCAGAGGCACGATCAAAGCAATAACAAGGCTAACTATAAATGTGCGCAACGAAAACAAACCGGAACCAACAGAAGACCCTTTATTACGCGAAACATTATCCTGATGATCATTCATAACAGTATATCTCTTATTAAATTAAATATTATTGTGAAGCAAAGCCATTTCTAAAAAAATAGACTCTGTGTTAGTACAAACGTGAATAAATGAATATTTTTACTAAACTCTTTCCGAAATCACCATGTGAAGCTAAAGAAGATAGTAGTAAAATACTCAACTTCTTTATGAGAGCAATTTTCACGCCACTCTTACACTTAAAATGACCAATACTTGCGTCATGTTTTTGTATAGAATCGCTCATTAAATACGAATTTAGCCTAGTAAGGTTAACACACAGAAGGTATCTATGAACACCTCACAAATCAATCAACGCATCGACGAATTAGAATTCAAACTACAATTTCAAGAAGACACGATTGATAGTTTAAATCAGGCGCTTATCAGCCAGCAAAAAGACATGCTATTGATGAGAGAAAAACTGGTTCTATTAGGCAATCAGCTAGAGTCCTATCGCCAACAACAGCCTATTCATGATGGTGATCGACCACCACATTATTAATAACTAATAAATTAAGCAGAAAGCGTGTCGAGCGATTTTAAAACATAGATATCAAATCGACCTGACTTCCCTTCCAATTGATAAGTTGGTTCGACACTGTCTAAAAACGGAGCGCCTTTAGGGCGTTTCACAACTACTCTATATTCAGCTAAGCGCAATGCGTAAGACAACAAGCTATCAGCATCTAAGTCCTTACCAACCAAATCTCTAAAAAAAGCCATTTCTTTTTTAGCTGCTGCAGAGGATTTATCCGTATGCGGATACATTGGATCCAAATACACCACATCAAACTTCTCACCGCTATCTATACCGGCTATATCTGTATCAAGCAAAGACATCTTAGAAACAATCGTAGCCACCTCATGATGAAAAGAGGCCCTGTACAAGCCATCTTCCAGCATCGCCCTAACAAAGCCTACGCGTTCACAAAGAGAAACAGAGCATCCCAAGCATGCTAATACAAAAGCATCACGCCCTAAGCCTGCTGTCGCATCAAGTATAGACACATTAGCGCGCTTGTTCAGCCCTACTGCTTTCGCAATATCCTGCCCTTTTCCACCACCAAATCGCCTTCTATGATCAACAGCCCCAGAGGTAAAGTCTACATAAACGGGCTTCGGCGCGCCTTTTCCAGTTTTAGCTACCGCAATTCCATCCGGTGTTTTCAATAAAAGATAATCATATTTAGTGACAAACTTGAGAGGCTCATGCAGCAGCATAAAATCAAGACTCAACGACTTAGCCAATGAGCGAGACTCCGACTCCAGAAACTTATCTGTTGTTGCTACTGCGATAGAATTAAGCAAAAGCCTCTCCCCAAAATACTATAAAACAAGAATCAACAAGCAAGCCTGTATGTCCACTTTCTGTTAAACCACACTGACAAGATTATCCAATAGTAAAATAGAAAAAAGCCCCTCAGAAATTAGAAGCTTTTATCTTAACTAAAAAAACGAACACCTCTAATACAGCAAGACACTCAATATGGAATAAATCTCTTCAACGACTTAAACATAAACAATCATCAAGAGAACGGAGCCTAAAATTAATCTATAGACAAAAAAAGGAAAAAAGCCAATCCTATTAAGCCACTTCAAAAATAGATAAATACAGAGATAAGCACTGATTGCTGAAAGAATAACTCCCATAAAAATACTCCACCAATCCACTGCAATATCTGAAGATACAAGTTCAATCGACTTTAAACCACCAGCAGCTAAAATAAGAGGGATAGACAAAAGAAACGAAAATCTAGCCGCACATTCACGACTAAAACCGAGAAAGCGTGCCGCCGTCATAGTAATACCAGAGCGAGAGGTTCCAGGAATTAAAGCAAGCGCCTGAGCAAAGCCAATATACAGCACACTTTTCAAACCAAAGTCTTGCTCAGCTTTATGAGAAGCACCATAGCGGTCTGACAACCAAAGTAAAACACCAAAACCAATGGTGGTATAAGCAATCACTTCTAAAGAACGCAAGTTCGTACTAATAAAGTCATCAAATAGAAGGCCTGCGATACAAGCTGGCAAGGTGGCAAGACAAATCCACCAAGCCAAACGACTATCCTGTGTAGAGCGCTTATCTCGAATAGAAACACACCAAGCAACAATAATTTGCACGATGTCTTTTCTAAAATAACCAACAATGGCCATTAATGTCCCCACATGAACAGCCACATCAAATGCTAAACCTTGATCAGGCCAATTAAGCAGCTGTGCTGGGAGTATTAGATGAGCAGAACTTGAGATAGGCAGAAACTCAGTTAATCCCTGAATAACCGCCAAAAAGACAATGTGATACCACAACATATATTTAACGCTTCCCTATACGCGGAGCCTGCTTTTCCCAGCTAATTTCATCTCTTAAATAGGTTGGAATAGCATCATAAGAAGATACCACTTCACCTCGTTGGAATTGCAACAATCCCAATTCTGCAATACATGCCGCGCGAGGCGCTAATTCAGTTAAAATATGAGTAGGGTGTGTCGGGAGCAAAGACGTTAAAACATCTTCATAACACCAGCCAGAACCAACACCATCAAAGCTGGTTGAAAACATAGATAAAGCAGCAGGCTTCACAACACATTCATCGATCAATGAATCTATTTGGTAGCGCCCTTCCACTTTATTGACACTATAGCCGCCCATGTAAATCTCACCCATACGAGCATCTAGAGCAGCGAGCCAATTATTTTTACCCGTTTTTTGAAAGCCTTCTAGTGACAAGGCAGCAAGTGTCGAAACAGGGATAACCGGCAAATCTGCACCAAAGGCGAGCCCTTGCACAACCCCTGCGCTTATCCTGAGCCCTGTAAATGATCCTGGACCACGCCCAAAAGCGATGGCATCAAGATCGGTCAGAGTTAGTCCCGCTTGCCCAAGAATCTGATCTACCATTGGCAAAATCAAATCATTATGAAGACGCGGAGCCATACGGAAGTCTTCCAACACCACGCCATCAATGTTCAACGCCACCGAACAAGCTGGCGTTGATGTATCTAATGCTAAAATAACCGTCATTGAATGATTAAGCCTTTAAGGATGCCAATAGACTTTGCTTGATCTCATTCAAATCACCAATGCCGTTGACCTTTACAAACTTAGGTGCTGTTGCACTGTCTGCTTTTAGCCAATCTTGGTAATAGCCAATTAGCGGCGCTGTTTGATCATGATAAACCCCCAAGCGTAAACGAACAGTCTCTTCCGTATCATCAGCTCGCTGCACAAGGTCATCCCCTGTTACATCGTCTTTGCCTTCTACTTTAGGTGGATTATAAACAAGATGATAAGTACGACCTGACGCTTCATGAACGCGACGCCCACTCATACGTTTAACAATTTCCTCATCAGCCACATCGATTTCAACAACGTAATCAATTTTAACGCCCGCGTCTTTCAAAGCGTCTGCCTGAGGAATAGTACGAGGAAAACCATCAAACAAAGCGCCTTTAGCACAATCGTCTTGGGTCAAACGCTCTTTTACCAAACCAATAATAATGTCATCAGAAACAAGTTGGCCAGCATCCATTACCGCTTTGGCTTTTAGACCCATTTCGCTTCCAGCTTTTACAGCTGCGCGCAACATGTCTCCTGTAGAAATCTGTGGGATGCCAAACTCTTCCGTAATAAATTGAGCTTGAGTGCCCTTACCAGCGCCCGGCGCACCTAATAATATTACTCGCATAAAAAGTCTCCAAAAGACAGCGTTAACTGAATAGCAAGGCTGGCTGACACGGTGCATCATCAACGTGCAATAAGCACGGCAGCAAGGCGAACAGACAAACCAATTGCATAATAAAAAATTGAATGGCCGCCAAGCATACCCAAGCAGCCATCCAATATGCAAATTTACGTGTCTTTTTTTATCATTTTCTTACTCATACTGAGCATTTATCAACCACATTTGCAATTAGCCCGTATTTTGCATACCACTGGCAATACCTGCCATGGTAATCATTAAGGCTTTATTGACCTCTGCATTGTCTTCATCTTTTCGGCTGCGATACAAAAGCTCCGCCTGTAAATAGTGCAATGGATCAATATAAGGATTACGAACATCGATAGACTGACGAATTGTTTTATTGTCTTCAATAAGTCGCTCTTGCTTCTTAAGCACCTTCACAAGCTCACTGACTTGCTTGAGCTTACCACGCAATAAACGCCCCAAACCTTGCAATTCTTCACCAACCAGACGTTTTTCATAGTACTCAGCAATTTCGGGTTCTGCTTTTGCCAATACCATGTCCAACATGTCTAGATAAGCGCCAAAAAACGGCCATTTTTTATGCATCTCACGTAATTTTTCCAAATTACCAGAGTCTACACCTTGCTGTAATGCACTTTCAGCACCCAACCAAGCAGGCAACATAAGACGAATTTGCATCCAAGCAAATATCCAAGGAATCGCTCGTAAACTCTCCACACCGCCATCGGAACGACGACGCGCAGGGCGAGAACCTAAAGGTAACTTAGCTAGCTCTTGCTCTGGTGTGGTTGCTCTAAAGTAAGGCACAAAGTCGTCATGACCACGAATAATAGAACGATACTGATTCATCCCTACTTCGGCCATTTCATCCATAATGGCGCGCCATTCTTCTTTAGGCGCCTCAGCAGGAATCAAAGATGCTTCCATCACTGCCGAGCAGTAAAGCTCCAAAGATCGAACCGCGATATCAGGAATACCAAATTTAAAGCGAATCATTTCACCTTGTTCAGTAACCCGAATCGCACCATTCACAGAACCAGGTGGTTGAGACAGAATTGCCACGTGAGCAGGGCCGCCACCGCGACCTACGGTACCGCCACGCCCATGGAACAAGGTCAGGTGAATACCATGTTTTTTACAAAGGCGAGTCAACGCCTCTTGCGCTCGATATTGCCCCCACGTTGCGGCAATTTGTCCAGCATCTTTGGCAGAATCCGAATAACCTATCATCACTTCCTGACGACCATCGATATAAGCTTTATACCAAGGCAAAGAAAATAACTGCTCAATAATAGGCTCAGCGTTATCCAAATCGGCAAGAGTTTCAAATAAAGGCACGATGCGCATTGGAAAACTCACACCGGACTCTTTCAGCATCAAAGCAACCGCCAACACATCGGATGGCGCACTGGCCATAGAAATGACGTAAGAGCCAAAGGAGTTTTGCTGGCCTTTTGAAATCATTGTAAAAGTATCGAGTACTTCTTTGACTTCGGCGGTTGGTGTCCATTCCATTGGTAAAAGCGGACGTTTTGAATTCAATTCGGTCAGTAGGAAAGCCTGACGAGACGCTTCGTCCCACTCAGCATAATCACCAAGACCATAGAAGCGAGTAATCGCAGATAACGCATCAATATGACGGGAAGCATCTTGGCGAACATCAAGGCGAACTAAGGTCGCACCAAAGGTTGCTGCACAGCGAATAAGATCAAGCAATGATCCATTAGCAATCACCTTCATACCGCAATCTAATAGAGATTGATAACACAAAATTAGATCATCAGTGAGCTCTTGAATATCAAGAAAAATATCCTCATCAGATGTTGGCTTGCCATCTAAACACGCTTTCGCCCAATTTTTGGTGGCTAGCATTTTATTTTCTAGATGACGTAATACTTCACGATAAGGCTGTGCACTGTCACCAACACGAGCACGCAAAGCATCATTGCACTGCGTCATAGAAAACTCTGAACGCAATACATTTAAATCTTTTATATAGAGATCCGCTGCCATCCAACGAGCCAATAAAGTCACTTCTTTGGTTACTTTATGAGTCACATTCGGATTACCATCGCGGTCACCGCCCATCCAAGTTGCAAAGCGAATAGGCGCTAAATCAAGAGGCAAACGGTCTTCTTTGGAAAACTGGCTAAACTGCTCATCAAGTTGACGAAAAAAGCGAGGCACAGCTTGCCACAAGGATTGCTCAATAACCGCAAAACCCCATTTCGCCTCATCAACAGGTGTTGGTCGTTCTTCACGAATTTCGTCTGTATGCCAAGCCTGAGTAATAATTTCTTTCAGGCGACGAATGTGCTTTGTTTCTTCTAACGGAAGAATATTATCTTTGTCGAGAGCTTCTAATTCACTGGAAATATTGTCATATTTTCGAATCAGCGAGCGGCGTACCACTTCTGTTGGATGCGCCGTCAAAACAAGTTCAATAGATTGCGATTGCAATGATGCAAGCATTTGTTCAGCAGTAAAATTTTGTTTGGAAAGACGAGTTAACAAGTCTCCCACTGGGTTGTGGTATACCCCCAAACTCTCATTAGTACGGCGGCGATGCACTCGGTGGTATTGTTCTGCAATATTAGATAAGTTCAAGAACTGATTAAATGCACGAGCAACGGGCACAATCTCTTTATCTTCTAATGCCTCCAAGGCTTTAATAAGAGCAGCTGAATCGCCAGATTGACGTCCATCTTTAGAAAGTAAGCGGATATTTTCCACTTTTTCTAGAAAGCCTTCCCCCAAATGATTACTCATGCTTTCGCCAAGGCAATCTCCTAGCAACCTGACATTTTCGCGTAATGACGCCTGACTATCACTCACTTCACCCTCCTAATGTTGCCAATGACGCTCTTTAAAAGCGCCTTATTATCCATCACACAGATTTCCAGCTTATAGGCCTTCACGCTTGGTTTGATCCCAATAACGATCTAACTCTTCTAAAGAACAATCTGTTAGTGTTTTATTTTGTGCCGACACAAGAGCTTCGATTCTACCAAAGCGACGACGGAATTTTATATTTGTTTTATTCAATGCTACATCAGGCGAAACGTTTAAATGACGAGCCAAGTTACTGACCGCAAACAAAACGTCTCCCATTTCTTCTTCGACATGAAGGCGATTTTGCTCCTTCATTGCCTCTTCGAGCTCATCCAATTCTTCTCTAATCTTGTCAAAAACTGGCGCCACATCAGGCCAATCAAAACCAACTTTAGCGACTTTTTGCTGAATTTTCACCGCCTGCATTAACGCTGGCATAGAAGCAGGCACTTCATCTAACAAGCTATTACCGTCTGGTTTTTTTCCTTTTTCTTGCGCTTTAATCTGCTGCCACTGTTGTGCTATTTGCTCTTCACTTAGCATTGTTGGTTCGCCAAAACGAGTGATATCACCCTCTGGAAAAACATGCGGATGGCGTCGCAGCATTTTCTCAACAATACCTGCTGCAATATCATCAAACGTAAAGCGTTGCTCTTCTTCGGCCATTTGCGCATAAAAAACCACTTGGAAAAGTAAATCACCTAGCTCTTCTTTTAAATGATCGAAATCTTCACGCTCAATGGCATCCAACACCTCATAAGCTTCTTCTAAGGTATAAGGTGCAATGCTTTTATAAGTCTGCTTTGTGTCCCAAGCACAACCGAACTCTTTGTCTCTCAGGCAACTCATCAAATACTGTAGCTGTTCAACCTTGCTGCTCAAAAGTCTCTCTCTCTGAACACATTCAACACATTAGGTAACTGATTAATACGGTGCAGCAACTTACTTAGCACGCTCAACTCACCCACTTCAATGGTGAAGCGAATACTTGCCGTGTGGTTTTCTTTTGCAGACAAGGTGTTCATCGACAGCAGGTTTACTTTTTCATTCGCCAACAAACTAGTGATGTCATTCAGCAAGCCGGTACGATCATAAGCTTCCACCTGTATATTGACAGGATATTGATTATCAAGCTCTTCACCCCAGCTCACATCAATAATACGCTCAGGCTCTTCTAAGCCCAACTGAACGATATTAATACAATCTTGCCTGTGCACAGACACGCCACGACCCTGAGTGATAAAGCCAACGATGTCATCGCCAGGAATAGGCGTACAGCATTTAGCCATCTGCGTTAATAATTTGCCGACACCCAAGATATGAATATCGTTATCTGAAGATTTATGACGGCTCTTTTTCAAACGAATTGGGCGTGGTGTGGCAGTCTCGCCATTTAGGTTGTAGAAGTCATCAATGACACGCAACACTTTAGATAACTGAATGTCTCCAGCACCAAGCGCTACGTATACTTCTTCAGCATAAGAAAAGTTAAAGCGAGAAGAAATAGCCTGCAAATCGATACGATTGTCTTCAAGACCAAGGCGTTTCAATTGCTTGTCTAATAAGTGCTTACCAGCATCCAGATTTTTATCTCGATCTTCTTTTCTAAACCAGTTCTGAATCTTGGCTCTAGCACGGTTAGTTTGTACATAACCTAATGTCGGATGCAGCCAATCACGGCTAGGACCACCCTCTTTAGTGGTGAGAATTTCGACTTTGTCGCCGGTTTTTAAGTGAGTGACCAAGGAAATGATTTTGCCGTTTACCTTGGCACCACGACAGCGATGGCCAATTTCAGTGTGAACTCGATACGCAAAATCCACCGCTGTGGCATTAATAGGCAAGTCAACCACGTGCCCATCAGGTGTAAAAACATAGATACGATCTTGCTCGATGTCACTTCGTACCTGTTCAGACAAAGACTCCAAATCACCTTGCACTTCGTGGAAGTCTAAAATAGTTCTTAGCCACTGAAGTTTTTCTTCGTAGCTGCTGCTATTGGAGCTTAGATCCGTACCTTTGTATTTCCAGTGAGCACAAACCCCAAGTTCTGCATCTTCATGCATTTTATGGGTTCGAATCTGAATCTCTAAAGCACGGCCTTGGGGACCAACAACCGCCGTATGCAATGACTGATAGCCATTCGATTTTGGGTTACTTATGTAATCATCAAATTCCTGCGGTATTGGACGCCACAGATTGTGAACGACACCGAGAACCCCATAACATTCCATTGGTTCGTCTACTAAAATGCGCACAGCTCGAACATCATAAACTTCATCAAAGCCAATATTTTTGCGCTTCATTTTGCGCCAAATACTATAGATGTGTTTTGCCCGCCCCATGAGATCAGCGTGAATATTAATGCCTTTTAAACGATCATCTAATAGCTTAATAACATCATCAATAAACTGCTGGCGATCAAGACGTTTTTCGTCTAACCAAGTGGCGATGCGCTTGTAATCGGAAGGATAAAGATAGCGGAAAGAGAGATCTTCCAATTCCCATTTGATATGGCCGATCCCCAAGCGATGAGCCAACGGCGCGTAAACACTCTGAACCTCAAGCGCAACGGCAACGCGACGCTCTTCATTCTGATGCTTGGCTTCTTTAATCGCGCAAGCACGCTCGGCGAGTTTAATCAGTACGACACGCACATCATCAATGATAGAGACCAACATTTTGCGCAATGATTCTAGCTGGTTCTCACTGCTACCCAACACCTCAGCCGCAGAGTCTGCCGTCAAATTTTTCGAAACTTCCCCCATTTTCATCACCCCTTCGACAATCGAAGAGACTTTACGACCAAACATGTCGGTCACACGGGAAATGGGGAGTTGATCTTCTCTCACAACACGATATAAGGCGGCAGCGACTAATGAATCTTGGTCTGCTCGAAAACCAGAAAGGATTTCCACCATTTCCAGCCCAGCACGAAAAGTACTCGCTTGCGCGCCCCAGTAAGAAGGTCGAGCGCACTGCAGTTCAGCTTGACGCGCCAACTCACAGGCCATACGCAAAGGAACTCGCGCACTGTCATCAATAAGATGTGCAAAATGCCCCATCCAAGCGTCAATATCAACACTACCATCTTCTAATACAGGGTGATCTTTTCTTACCGTTACCATCTATCTGCCCTTAAATTTACTTCTTTTTCTGCAATAACATCATCGTTTCTACATGGGAGGTTTGTGGAAACATATCCATCAAACCAACACGTAAAACATGATATCCTTTTGCAACTAAATACTCGGCATCCCTTGCTAAAGTAGAAGCATTGCAAGAAACATACAATATTTGCATCGGTCCAATTTTTATTATGCTGTCTAAAAATTCAAACGCCCCAGCACGAGGTGGATCCAACAATACTTTGGTAATGTTCTGCTTAAAAAGTTCATTTTTGACAGGCTTAGTCAAATCCGCTGCCACAAACGACAAATTATCAAAGCCATTAAGTCGTGCGTTTTCCCGTGCAGCTTCAACCATAGTTTCTTGCACTTCAACGCCAATAACCGTTTGTGCATGCTGCGCTAACGGTAAAGAAAAATTCCCCACACCGCAAAACAAATCCAATATCACATCGTGCTTATTTGGACTTAGCCAGTCCATTGCTTGTGTCACCATTTTTTGATTCATGGCGGCATTTACTTGAATAAAGTCTTGCGGGTGATATTTCAACCTTAGATCACCAAGATCATAATAGCGCATTTTCTCAGGCGCAACTTCGGCCTTGCTCGATTTTGGTGCTTGCCAATATAAAGTGACCTGAGCCTTTTCAGCCCATTTTTCCCACGTACTTTCTAGCTCTGCAGAAATTGAAGAGGTTAATCGAAACAAAACAGACACACCTTTGGTGTCTTCAAGCAGCTCCACATGACCAAGTTCACTCGCTAAATCATTTTCTGACAGCGCTTGCTTGAGTGAAAGAAAGGTATTTTGCAAATTACTGGTAAGCACAACACATTGATCAATCGATACGATATCGCTGGAAGCTTTACCACGGAAGCCCAATGCAATCCGTGATTTTTTTAGATTAACAGCAATACGAGCTCGTCGACGATAACTTGTTGATTTATCAGAAAGCAGCTCTAGCTCTTGGGTTGTGATCACATTGCGCAATTGCCCTTGTAACCAATTAGCTTTTGCTGAGAGTTGTTGCTCATCTGCTAAATGCTGAAAACTGCAGCCGCCGCAGACATTAAAATGTTGGCAAGAGGGATCGACTCGATAAGCACTGGGGTCAATGATATTCACCAAAACGGCTTCATCAAAACGACGCCCCGCTTTGGTAACTTGCGCCTCGACGGTTTCACCGGGTAAAGCGCCTTCAATAAAGGTCACTTTACCTTGCAAACGGGCGACGCCTTTTGCTTCATGCGTCAAGCCATCCACATTAAAGGACTGCACTGGACCTATAGGCTGTGGTTTAGCTGTTCTACGTTGGGGTGTTCTTCTTCTCAAAAGTGGCTCTCTTGTTCCCGACTCTCTTTTTGGGATAAATAGGATAAATGCGCAACCATTCTATCGCATCTGAATACAGAACAGTACGCGAAAGCGAGCCTTAATAATTGAAAGCCCCAGAGATCTTTGCACAATGGCGCAAGCAACGACCTCCTAGCTATCAAAAACACCGGTAGACAAATACCTATCGCCACGATCACAAACAATCGCCACAATGACTGCATTGTTTAGCTGTTTAGACAACTCTAAGGCCATAGCAACGGAACCTCCAGAAGACACACCGCAAAAGATACCCTCTTCTTTTGCCAAGCGACGCATCGTCACTTCCGCCGCCTCTTGAGACACGTCCATAACGGTGTCTACACGAGTTTCATCAAAAATAGATGGCAAATACTCTTTTGGCCAACGACGAATCCCTGGAATACTTGAACCGTCTTGAGGTTGAAGTCCGACAATTTGAATGTCTTGATTCTGTTCTTTCAGATAATGCGAAACCCCCATGATGGTACCTGTGGTTCCCATAGAGCTTACAAAGTGTGTCACCGTACCTTGTGTTTGCTGCCAAATTTCTGGCCCAGTCGTTAGGTAATGAGCATTAGGGTTGTCTTGGTTAGCAAACTGATTCAAGACAATACCAACACCTTGATCTTGCATCTCTTGCGCAAGATCTCGAGCCTTTTCCATACCTTCTTCTTTTGTCACTAAATGCAATATAGCGCCATATGCTGTCATGGCTGACTTACGCTCCTGACTCATATTATCTGGCATGATCAAGTGCATTTTATAACCTTTAATCGCCGCAACCATGGCGAGTGCAATCCCTGTATTACCACTGGTCGCCTCAATCAAACTATCGCCCGGTTTTATATCTCCCCGTTGCTCTGCTTGAAGTATCATATTTAAAGCAGGACGATCTTTTACTGAACCAGCGGGATTTTGTCCTTCTAGTTTTAATAAAACAGTATTGCTTGGATTAGGGTTGATACGCTGTAAGCGAACCAAGGGGGTTTGCCCAATTAAGGACTCGATACTAGGGTATTGGATCATAAAAAACTTCATTGACATTGATGACTTAGGGAATGAAACTTAACGCATTTAGTCTATTTAAGAACACTTATACTAAACAGTACAATAAGAAAGCGTTATAAACTTAGTTTCGAATTCGCATTCTAGGGCAAAAGATATGCTCATAGCACGTATTTCCACCGTACTTTTTTTATCACTAATGATAAGTAGCTGTGACAAGTCCACAAAAGATCTAAGTGAGCTAAACAATGCAGAGCTCCGAAAGAAATGGCGCGAGTGTGCTTACATTCGCAATCCTTCTAGCAGCGAACAGCAGATATGCGACAACTATGAAAGAGAATGCAATGATCGTAAAGACAAAGGCAACTTATCCTGCTATTAACTCACCAACCAGACCCTTAGCATGAAGAAATCACCTTTCGCAAACCTCCCCCCCCTCACCCTAAGTAATAAACTTTTTTGGGCATTATTCGCACCTGTTTTTGTCGTGTCATTGCTGGCCGGAACTTTTCTTTTATCTACCCGTTTTAATGACCTGAATCGCAACCTCTACGAACGCACATTACATATCACGGAACAAGTCGCCACAACTAGCGAGTATGCCATTGTTTTTTCCGATCAAAATATGATGTATCGGATATTACAAAATGCACTAAACAATCAAGATATAAGCAGTGTTCAACTCTTTAACAGTGAACAGAAACTCATTGCAGAACTTGGCAAAGCACCCGAACAAAGTGACACAAGCTTTCCCGAAGACATCAGCATAAAAGAATATGACAATCATCTAGAATCCATTAGCGCCATTCACTATACCAACAACTCCCTCGATGGTGCCTTTAATACACAAGCAGATTTATTCAACTCTATAGATCAACGTAGCCTCATCGGCTGGGTAAAAATTGAGACCAACAAATCCGCTATCCAAATAGAAAAATACCAATACGCCAGCCTAGTCATTTTTATTCTACTAATCTTCAATATTTTGATTATTTTAGGAGCCTTTCACCTATCAAAAACATTAACTCTACCAATAAATAGACTCTCCTCTACGTTAAGTAAATTAGTTAAAGGGCAGTTTTCTAGCGCAAAACTAATGAAATTGCCACCTGAGTACGATTCCCTCCAAAAAGACTTACTTGATCTGGCGGAAAGGTTAGAGCACCACAATGAGGAACTGATTGCAGGTATTGAGCAATCAACCGAAGACATTCGCCGCAGCATGGATAGTATGGAAGAAAAAAGCGCGCAACTACACATAGCAAACCGCGAGGCGATGGAGTCAAATCGTTTAAAATCACAGTTCTTAGCCAATATTAGCCACGAAGTCCGAACTCCTCTGAACGCTATTTTGGGTTATACCAAAACCTTACAAAAAGATATTACAGATACGCAACAACGACTTTATGTAGACACCATTGAACAATCAACCAACAGCCTACTCGCGATCATTGGCGATATATTAGATTTTTCAAAAATTGAAGCTGGAAAATTAAACCTTGAGAGCAACCACTTCAACCTAAAAGCACTGTTAGATGATGTTTATCAGATACTTAGTATTAACCTACTCACGAAAGAAAAACAAATCGATCTAGTACCAGAGGTCCGCCAAGACGTGCCTGAATGGTTTGTCGGAGACAGCACTCGAGTACGTCAAATTTTAACAAACCTGATAGGCAACGCCATTAAGTTTACTCATCAAGGGTCGGTGCGCACTAAGGTATCCATCGCTTCGCAAAGCCCAAAGGAAATAACATTATCTTTCCAGATTATAGACACTGGAATAGGCATAGCAGAGCACAAAATAAACCGTTTGTTTAAGCCTTTTTCACAAGTAGATACCAGCACCACTAGACAGTTCGGTGGCACTGGACTTGGGTTGGTTATTACCAAAAAGCTGGTCGAGCAAATGAATGGTAAAATTGAAGTTAGCAGCGATCCAAGTATTGGCTCGACCTTCCGCTTTACCATTAGCCTTAAAGCCTCACCAAAGCTAAGTAATGACAAAAGCGCACTAAATCGCCATGTGGTTTTACTCGAACCTAGTGCAACCTATAAAAGCTATTTAAACAGTTACTTACAAAGTATTGGAGTCAGTTGCACAACTTGCTCTGACTTAGAGCAAATGGTCTCTTTGCTAAACAAACAACACAATACCATTGACGCCATTCTATTAAGTGTTATGCCTGACGATCAAAGTGTTGCAGAAGCACGCGAACTGATTACTTACGCAGCACAGCAGTTTTCCATTCCCTGTATTTTAATGATTCAACCGCCTGGCCAAATAGCACATTACCCAGAATTAAAAGCGCTATGCAGTGATATTTTACTTAAACCTATCAGCCATGATCGACTATACAATGCATTGCAACACCTCAATAGCAACTGCACTTCCTCTACAGAGCCCACAACCAATGCGCTACACGAAAAAATTAGCCACCTTAAAATCCTAGCGGTAGATGACTCACCGATCAATTTACAACTACTCAAACACTGGCTAACCCCAATTGGTATAGAAGTATCTTTGGCTTACAGTGGGCAACAAGCCATTGATATGGCGATGCGAGAGAAGTTTGATCAAATTTTTATGGACATCCAAATGCCAGAAATGGACGGCATGGAAACCACACAACGACTTAGGGAAATAGAGCAGTATAAAAACACGCCTATTATTGCCCTAACCGCTCACGCACTAGGTTCAGAACAGCAACAGATACTTGCAAGTGGCATGAATGCATACCTTACTAAGCCGATTAACGAGGAACTACTACTTAACACCATAGACACTTGGCGTTCCAATACGGAAACCTTTCAGGATCAAGTCGATGCTAAGCTGATCGGTATTTTCGACTTAGAAAAAGCTCTGGAAATTGTTGATGGTAAAGAAGACATTGCGAAGGAAATGTTTGACATGCTAGCCGACTCTCTAGACGCAGAGAAAAAGCTTATTAAGCATCATCTTGAAAACCAAGACACAGCAAAACTCATAGAAGTAGTACACAGAATACACGGCGCGTCTAAATACACAGGAACAATCAATATTGCACGCCACGCAGGATTTCTAGAAACACACCTAAAGGAATTAGGATTAGAAGACGCAGACGGCGTGGCAGAAGATTTTATTGAAGCAATAGACGACCTATTAAGTCACAGACAACTAATTCCTTGGCCTCAGTCTTTGAACTCAACTATTTAGATTCAACTATTTAGACTCAAGAACGACAAAAGCCTGAGCGTAGGCTTTTTCATCGGTCAAACTTAGATGCCACGATACAGGAAAGTCGTAGCGAGCAATGATGCTGTCATCGACCACAAGTACTGGCTGGCCAGAAGGCAAGTTACTGACATTAAAATGTTGAAAACTAACACCAGAACCAATGCCAGTGCCCAACGCCTTAACTGCCGCTTCTTTTGCAGCAAAACGCTTCGCAACATAGGCATTCGCCTTATCTACATTGCTAATTTGCGACCAACGTTGTTTCTCATCGACGGTTAATATTCTATCAATGAATCGCTCCCCCAAACGCTCAATTGACTGAGCAATACGAGCTATTTCAACCAAGTCTGTTCCAACACCAATAATCAAACATTCACCTCTTTCATAGAATCAATCATCATAGAGCACGAAAAATAGGCACACCTAAATGTCGTTCTCCTTGAAAAGGTTGTTTTGGTAACAAACGCCTAGAGACAACTGGCTTGCCATTTAACAAACTATCCAACCAATTACGATGCAACTCTTTAGCAAGACTTAAAACCTGCTTATCCATCCACTTGCCTGCATGGTAATTAAGCGCAACCTGACCTTCGACAAACAGCATAGGCATCTGTTTCGGTATTTCACCATAATAGGGCCGTAGACCAAACTTATAGTGAAATTGATAAAGCTGACGTGCCTCAAGCACCTCGCCACGCCCCGTTGATATCATATTAATGCCCACACCTAACTCGGAGAAGAGCCCGACCTCAAAACGCCTTAACAAAGGCGCAATCGGAGCACCTGAGTGCAAGCTTTCAATTAGCCACTTATACAATTCAAAAACATCAGGCAATGGAAGATTAATCGGTAAAAGCTTTTCGAGCAGCTCATGCACATAGAGCGCCGCATATAAAGGCAAGCCTTCCAAAGAAGACGCGGACTTTATCGACTCCAAACTTTTTACCGTTTTTAAATCACTACGGCCAGCGAACTCAATTTCGTAACATAAAAAAGGCCCAGGTATCACCCGAGCCTCTTTTTTTGGTAATCGCCATACTCCCCTAATCAAACCCTGCTCAAGAGTTAACATATCAAGCAGGATTTTACTGTCCTGAAAAGGGCGAGTATGAATCACATACGCAGAAACGCGCATCGGAACTATTCTTCCTGATAGCCTAAACTGGCTAGCGCACGCTCATCATCAGACCAACCAGACCGTATTTTGATCCAAAGATTTAGCATCACTTTATGCTGAAATAAATTCTCCATATCAATACGAGCTTCTTTACCGATAAGCTTAATTTTATCACCACGTTCACCGATAATAATGCGTTTTTGACCATTTCGCTCGACCAAAATTAACGCACTAATATGAATAGCAGATTCTTCGTAAACAAACTCCTCGATCTGTACAGCCACTTCATAAGGTACTTCTTGGCCAAGCTGACGAGTAATTTTCTCACGCACTATTTCCGCAGCCAAAAAACGTGAACTACGGTTAGTAATCTGATCTTCAGGATAAAACTGCGTACCTTCTGGAATATAACTTTCTACCAAGCGCTCCAAACGATCCAAGTTGTTATTACGCAACGCTGAAATAGGCACGATCTGAGCAAAATTCATTCGATCAGATAAATTAGCCAAACGCGGTAAAAGATCTTCTTTCTGATCCAATTGATCCACTTTGTTCACTACCAAGATAACTGGGCAGCGCGCATGCTTAACCTTCTGAAGAACAGACTCATCTTCCTCAGTCCATCGATCTGCATCAATAACAAACAACACCACATCCACATCTTTCAATGCCGCAGCGGCCGTTTTATTCATAATACGGTTAATGGCTTTTGTTTCACCTAGATGCAAACCAGGTGTATCAACATAAATAGCCTGAACGTGACCTTCGGTTTTTACACCGAGAATTTGGTCACGTGTTGTCTGTGGTTTACGTGAAGTAATAGATAACTTTTGACCCAAGATGTGATTAAGCAAAGTCGACTTACCCACATTTGGGCGGCCAACAATGGCAATATAACCACAGTGCGTAACTTCAACTTCAGACATCTTTCTTTTCCAATTTTTTCAATGCTTTCGCAGCGGCATTTTGCTCTGCGATTCGGCGGCTATTACCCTTACCTTCAATGAACTCTTCACAAAGTTCAATATGACAATGAACATGAAAAGTCTGGTCATGAGGGTCACCTACAATATTAACCACATCATATTGAGGCAGCGCATGCTTACGGGCTTGCAAATATTCTTGTAGTCGAGTTTTAGCGTCTTTAGTAACAATTTTTAGTGATGTCGCATCCAAACGCTCTTTGTACCATTCTAAGATATGCTGGCGGCAAACATCCATACCGGCATCTAGATACATAGCGCCAATAATCCCTTCTACGGTATCTGCTAAAATTGAGTCGCGTCTAAAACCACCACTCTTCAACTCCCCAGCACCTAGTTTAAGATAGTCGCCTAACTCAAACTCCCTTGCTAGTTCTGCCAAGGTATCGCCTTTAACTAACGAAGCACGCAAACGACTTAATTCGCCTTCTTTGGCTTTCGGGAAACGATGAAAAAGATCTTCCGCAATCACGTAGTTAAGAATCGAGTCACCCAAAAACTCAAGGCGCTCATTATTTTTCCCACCAAAACTACGGTGCGTTAGCGCCAGCTCAAGCAGTCCAAGGTCGGCAAAAAAGTACCCTATTCGCCGACTCAGCTTCTGATACAATGAACTCAAAATGTCTCCAAAAATACTTATTCAATCAAACCGTTATTTTTAAAGCTTGGGATACTGAAAAATTTATCCCAATGCAGCCAAACATAAAAGGCACGACCTTTCATATTTTCATCTGGGACAAAACCCCAAAATCGGCTGTCAGCGCTATTATCTCGATTATCGCCCATTACAAAGTAATGCCCTGCAGGTACAGTCCATTCGCCTTCATGTGGCGTAAATCGGTAACTATTATAAATATCGTGTTGCACACCACCCAAGTTTTCACTAAACAAGTCAACAGGCTCTTGGTCTGGGTTCAATGATACTGGCAACTTAGCTAAAAACTCTTTGCTCACTTGCTCGCCATTCACCGTCAGAACTTTATTGTGATAACTCACTTGATCACCAGGCAGTCCCACTAAGCGTTTAATGTAGTTTAGACTAGGATCGCGAGGATATTTAAAAACAACTACATCACCACGTTTAGGTTCTGTAGTAGGAATGATAGTCGTATTTAGAACTGGCAAGCGAAGACCATAGTCAAACTTATTCACCAGAATAAAATCGCCTATTTTTAATGTAGGTAACATAGAACCTGATGGAATCTGAAAAGGCTCAACAACAAAAGAACGAAGACCAAAAATAACCGCAATGATGATGAAGTATGACTTCACTTCCACAACAAACTTAGGTGTTTCAGCCAATCGCTGCTGAGCATCTTTACTTAAAGCGCTTCGTGTTTCTGTCGCCATATTTGCCAAAACGACCTTACGCTTTGGTAAATACACAATGCGGTCGTAAACCCAGAAGACACCTGTCACCAAAAACGCAATGGCCAGTATCAATTCGAAATCAAAACCCATACTTCATTTCTCCACCAAGGTGTGCATTAGCACACCTGTTGATTATCTGGCTAGCTATCCAATTGTAAAACCGCAAGGAAAGCAGATTGTGGCACTTCAACGTTACCAACCTGTTTCATGCGCTTTTTACCGTCTTTCTGTTTCTGTAACAATTTCTTCTTACGACTTACGTCACCACCATAACACTTAGCGATAACGTTTTTGCGCAATGCTTTGACTGTTGTACGAGAAATAATTTTCGCACCAACAGCCCCCTGAATAGCCACATCAAACATCTGACGAGGAATCAAGTCTTTCATTTTTTCGCACAATGCTCGGCCTTTAAACTGCACATTATCTTTGTGCATAATGAGCGCCAATGCATCTACACGTTCGCCGTTGATCAATATATCCAAACGACACAACGGTGCAGGGCTAAAGTGAGAAAAGCTGTAATCCAGAGAGGCAAAACCACGACTACAAGACTTCAGTTTATCGAAGAAATCCATTACCACTTCGTTCATTGGCAATTCGTAACGTAATTGTACTTGTCGACCAACGTATAGCATGTCCTTTTGAACACCGCGTTTTTCAACACATAAGGTAATGACGTTACCTAAATATTCCTGTGGCACCAATATATTGGCCTCCACAATAGGCTCACGCATTTCTTTAATTGTGCCTGGGTCGGGCATTTTTGAAGGACTGTCTACATTGATCACATCGCCGTTATTGAGCTCAACTTCAAACACCACTGTTGGTGCTGTAGAGATCAAATCAAGATCATATTCACGCTCTAAACGCTCTTGAATGATCTCCATATGCAGCATACCCAAAAAGCCGCAACGGAAACCAAAGCCTAACGCATCGGAGCTTTCTGGCTCAAAAAACAATGATGCGTCATTCAATGTCAGCTTATTCAAAGCAACACGAAAATCTTCATAATCATCAGAGCTCACTGGGAACAAACCCGCATAAACTTGTGGTTTAACTTTTTTAAAACCCGCTAACTGAGCAACATCAGGTGTCGAAGCATGAGTAATGGTGTCACCCACTGGAGCACCATGAATGTCTTTAATGCCCGCAACAACGAAACCCACTTCACCCGCTTTCAACACGCCTGTTTCTTTACGTTTTGGGGTGAAAATACCCGCCATATCAACAGGGTGCGTTTGCTTAGTCGACTTGATATAAATTTTGTCTTTTTTGCGCAAAGTACCTTGTTTAATACGAACAAGAGAGACAACACCTAAGTAATTATCAAACCATGAATCGATAATAAGAGCTTGAAGCGGTGCATCGACATCACCTTCTGGTGGTGGAATAGTCGCGACTAAACGCTCTAGAACATCATCAACACCCATGCCTGTTTTTGCTGAACAGGTCACGGCATTCATCGCATCGATACCAATAATCTCTTCAATCTCAGCACTAACACGTTCTGGTTCAGCCTGAGGCAAGTCGATTTTGTTCAATACCGGCATAACTTCGAGGCCTTGCTCGATTGCGGTATAACAGTTGGCAACAGATTGAGCTTCAACACCTTGCGCAGCATCAACCACCAGCAATGCACCTTCACAGGCTGCTAGAGAACGTGAAACTTCGTAAGAAAAATCCACGTGTCCAGGTGTATCGATAAAGTTCAATTGATAAACTTGACCGTCTTTTGCATGGTAATCAAGAGTTACGCTCTGCGCCTTGATGGTAATGCCTCGTTCACGCTCGATATCCATAGAATCGAGAACCTGAGCTGACATTTCACGCTCGCTCAAACCTTCACAAGTCTGAATGAAGCGGTCGGCTAACGTCGATTTTCCGTGGTCGATATGGGCAATTATAGAAAAATTGCGTATGTGCTTAAGATTATTGGAAGACACTATTTACTCACACTTTAAAAGCGATGTTTGAATGATTACCTGTTGATAAATACGCCACATATGCACATTTTTTAATCTAAATCGTGCATTAGTTAGCCAACATTATCACGCCAGCTCAATGAAAAACTTACCAACAAGTATTCAGGATAGAAATTGGCGAGCATTCTACCGAAAATCGAGCTAGGACTCCATTTATTTCAGAGATCAAACAAGATAGAGTCCCAATAATTCACATGAAACAGCCTTTACGGTAAGACAATCCCTCGCTCTTTTAGAATGCGCTCAACGGTATCTACTGTCGCCTGTGTATGAGCATCTATTTCAAGGTTCACTTTATCGCCAACCGACAAGCTACTAAACGTCGTTAGCCTAAGCGTTTCAGGAATCAAAGAAACTTCCAACCAATCATTACCAATATCACTTATCGTCAAACTAGCGCCATTCAAGCCAACATAACCTTTATTGAATAAATAACGTCTAGCGTCCACTTCTTTTTGACGATCCGTGGTAAAGCGAATATGCACACTTTCTTCAATTCTCTCGATACGCGATACGGTGACAGAGGTCATAATGTGGCCAGACATAACATGACCACCAATCTCATCGCCCATTTTTGCAGCACGCTCAAAATTAACCACATCTCCAGTCTGCAACAAACCAATGTTGGTTAATGCCAAAGTAGTATCAATAACATCAAATGTCAGCACATCATGGCCAATTTCCGCAACCGTAAGACAAACACCATTGATCGCAACACTGGCACCAAGTTGCTGACTCAACATCACACCAGCAGGAAACATAATTTCAAGACGCTTATTACGCCCAACTTGACTCGCGGTCTGGACCGTCGCTTTGCCCTGAACAATACCCGTAAACATAAAACATCCTCATTTTCAGGTGAAAATATAAACACATCTGCCAAATAACGTATGTTAAACCAAACACTGCAGAAGAAATGAACACCTATACCAAAAGCTGCATAGTGACTGCTTTTGCGTAAGTTATCAAAGGTTCACCAATAGGGTTATCCACAGGTTACGGGGATAACCGACACACAATCTAATAACGAAAATCTAAACCCTACTAATGCGCCCAATTTATCTTTTTTCAAGCATAAGAGAGAGATTAGTTTGATATAAGTTACCCAGTGGCAGCGAAAAACAACATAGCCACTTACTTCAGGCATAAAAAAACCGCTTAATAAAGCGGCTTTCCGTCACATAAAAAAACAACCAAACCACAATAAACTAGTCAGATAATGCTTCGATCATGCCTTGTGTCACCAAAGTAATGCCATCCGAATTGCGGTAAAAGCGCGCTGCATCAGCAACCGGATCTTCCCCGATGACCGTTCCTTCTGGAATACAGCAATCCGAATCCACAACTACTTTATTCAAGCGACAATGTCGACCAATATCGCAACGCGGCAATATGACAGACTTATTCACGTGAGAGTAAGAGTTCACTCGAACGTTATTAAACAAGATGGACTGCTCAACCGTTGAGCCAGATACAATACAACCCGCAGACACAACAGAATTCAGCGCAGTGCCAATTCGCTCTTCGTAATTGTAGTTAAATTTAGCAGCTGGACGCTGATATTGAGCAGTACGAATCGGCCACTCTTCATCGTATAAATCCAATTCAGGAACCAAACGAGTCAGGTCCATATTGGCTTCCCAATAGGCCGTCAACGTCCCTACATCACGCCAATAAGGCTCATCAGGATAGCTCTTGTTATCTATGACACTGTTCGCAAAATGATGCGCCTTAATTTTACTGCGACCAACAAATAAGGGGATCAAATCCTTACCGAAATCATGGCTCGATGCATCGTCACTCGCATCTGAACGCAAGTTATCAGACAAGAATTTAGTGTTAAAAATATAAATCCCCATGCTCGCAAGGGACACATCAGGCTTGCCGGGCATAGTTGGAGGGTTAGAGGGCTTTTCCTCAAACGCAATAATATTGTCGTCTTCATCCACATGCATGATGCCGAACTGATCCGCTTCTTTCAGCGGAACTTCTATGCAAGCAACAGTTACATCCGCTCCGCTTTCAATATGCTCTTGTAGCATAAGACTGTAATCTTGCTTGTAAACATGGTCACCAGCAAGAATCAAAATATACTCACTTTCCAAACCATCAATCATGCTCAAATTTTGATAAACCGCATCTGCCGTACCACGATACCAATCACCACCAGTCTGTTGCTGAGCAGGCCACAGCTCTATAAATTCGTTGAAGTCTGAACGTAGAAAATTCCAACCCCTTTGAACATGTTGATTTAGAGTGTGGGAGCGGTATTGGGTCAGTACAGCGATGCGACGCATGCCTGAGTTAATGCAGTTAGATAGTGGAAAATCAATAATTTTATACTTACCGGCAATAGGCACTGCAGGCTTTGAACGATTATCTGTTAATTGCTTTAATCTTGAACCACGTCCACCGGCTAGAATAATGGACAGAGTTTTCATACGCGCCGTATTTAAATCCATGTGATGCCCTTAAAATTTTTATCAACACACTCTATTCGAGGTTTCATTTAGGTATACTCTTATCATTATTCCAAATCAATAAGATGCCTAATAATGAAAATACTATTTGCTGCCTCCGAAATTTACCCTCTAATTAAAACCGGTGGATTAGCCGATGTTGCAGGCGCTCTACCCGTTGCTTTGAGAAAAAAAGGCCACGATGTCAAACTTATCATGCCTGCTTACCAAGGCATACTTGAAAAGGTAGCGCCAATTCAAAAGAGTATCAACCTAGGAAATCCATTTGGCGTCGGAGATTTGTTACTTCTTGAATCCCATATCCCCGAAAATGATACGCCAATTTGGTTACTACAATGCCAAGCACTCTATGAGCGAGAGGACGGTCCTTATGTCGATAAAGACGGCCTTGATTTCGCGGACAACCATCTGCGTTTTGCAGCGCTATCATGGGCTACAGCTACGTTAGCACTGCATGGAGACCTAATGGATTGGCAAGCAGATATACTGCACTTAAATGATTGGCAAACAGGCTTTGCCGCCGCTTATCTTGAAAGCTGGAAAACAGAGCACATACCTGTTGTCACAACCGTACATAATTTACGTTATAACGGTAGTTTTGACATGAATCAATTTTCAGCCATGCACTTATCGCCGGAATTACTCAGTATGCACGGCATGGAGTTTTACGGGCGCTTCTCTGGCCTTAAAGCTGGACTAGTCTATGCGAACGCAGTCACTACAGTCAGCCCAACCTATGCGCAAGAAATCCTCACCCCGGAATACGGCGACGGTTTAGATGGGACACTCAGAGCGATGCAAGACAAGTTAGTTGGCATTTTAAATGGTGTCGACTACGACCAATGGTCTCCAGAGAAAGACACTCTAATTCCACAAAATTACAGCACAGACACACTTATTGAAAAACAAGCAAATAAGCTCGCTTTATTGCAAGAAAATGGCTTATCAGAAGACTTAAACCAACCAGTGTTTGGTGTTGTTAGCCGACTCACTGAACAAAAGGGATTAGATCTTGTTTTACAAGTTATGCCAGCGTTATTGGAAAAAGGCGCTCGACTTGTCGTACTGGGTTCAGGTGACAAGCATTTAGAATCTGGGTATTTAGAACTTCAAAACAATTACCCAGATCAAGTTGCTGTGCGCATAGGATATTTTGAAGACTACTCACACCGACTTCAAGCAGGCATCGACGCGCTTCTCATTCCATCACGCTTTGAGCCTTGTGGCTTAACACAACTCTATGCGCTCAAATACGGAACATTACCCGTAGTAAGACAAACTGGTGGGCTAGCAGATACCGTGTTCGAAGAAGGTGAACGAGCAAATGGTTTTGTTTTCAAAGACGCTAATGCAGCGTCCTTACAGGCAGCAATGGAGCGCAGTATTGAATGCTTTCATGATAGGAATCGTTGGCAGGAAAAGCAGAAAAATGCGATGGGTTATGACTACAGCTGGGAGGCTGTTACGGACCAATGGATTAGCCTATATGAATCTTTGTAGCAGAAAAAATAATCAATAAAAAACAAGATAAAGGGAGACAGCGGCCGTATGGCTTTATCTTCCTTTCTCTTTTTATTGGTTAGCTACTATTGTAGAGCGATACCAGCTCGACTTCGGGCCTCCCATTCCTGAACACCATCGAGCACAGCTTGTTCAGTGACTCCCTCTTGTTTCATTTCCTGTAAAGCAATGGCAATCTTTTGCTTGATGGCCGCGATGTTGCAAGGGGATTTCTTAGACATAGTCAAATAAAGACCCTCGCTACTGATATAAGGCAGTACAGGAACAATAGTATCAGATAGTCCTAATATGGCGGCATAGGCCTGCGCTGGATTTTTTTCATACAACACATAATCAACGCGATCCGCAGCCAACATACGTAACGCTTGTGACAAGCTAGCTACCGCTAAAATATTAAGGTTACGTTGGGCATATTGATCAAAGTCTTGACCAAAACTGTTATTAATGACAGTCACTCCCCACTTTCCGACTAAGTCTTCTTTTCTACTAAATGGAAAACGCTTATCTTTACGCTGCCAAACTCCGCTTGCCGTATGCAACATCACTGGTGTGAAATAATCCATATAATCGGCTCGTTCATTGGTGTAAAAAGCACCAGCCATAAGATCAACGCGACCACTCTTTACTTCACCTTGAGCACGTGACCAAGGCCCCACATGAATCAACTTAATAGGAATATCAATACGGTGGCTTAATTCATCAATAATGATGCGATTCACACCATGAAGCTCTGTTGATGTAGAGGTTTCGCGCCACAAAAAAGGCGGATATTCGGAGTTACCAGACGCGGTAAGAAACTCACAAGAGGACGCTTCTTCTTGTGCGAGAGCAATATCGGTATTAAAAAAAGTCACCGCTAATAAACAGCAAACCATGTGTGTGTGCAGCCGCATATAGCGCCACTCCCTTACAAATAAAATTCAAACGATAAGCGAAGCTTTTTTCTTTTGCATATATAAGGTGGTGTTATTTCTAAGAAGCATTGTAACGTGCTTCTCATCTCGGCAACTTTTCCCAAGTCGCCTTAATATCCTACTTCCATAAAGGCACCAATAACCTTCAACAACAATTACTTAACTTTTAAAAATGAAAGCAATTTATTAATTTTCAACAAACTAAAAGGCTATATAAGAACAAAACAATTATCAATCTTCTTTTCTAATTTCATCTAGATGAATTTAGAAAGGCCAAAAACATGAAGTACTATCTTTTGGCTCAGTACCCAAAATAAAAGCTAACGGAGTCTTGTCTTTGCAACGGTCTGCAGCGATCTCAAACTTACTACCCAACACATTGTAACGAGCAGCTCCGTTAGGCAAAGTATCAGGCAAAGATCTTGGGTTTACATTTTTGGTAAAATCCACCCACACTTTCAATGCGCCAGTGCTACCAGTAATACTTAGCGGCACATTATTATCATCACCAAGCCATACCGTAGAGGAATAATCCCCCGTAATACCAACAAACCAGCTGTCTTTTTGCTGATTGGTTGTTCCTGTTTTCGCTGCGAAATTCAAATCAGGGAAAGCAGCCTGAGCAGCTCTGGCAGTACCAATTTTCGGCGTTTTCGTCATTCCATCCAGAGTTACAGCAAGTAAAGCATCAGTAAAAGGCACATCATTTTGCTGATTAAAGCGTTTCATTAGTTGATCTTTTTGATCCATGACCGCAAGCACGACGCCTAGTTCACTACTTTTTCCCTGAGAAGCAATCGGTTGATATAAGCGCGACACTTCGAACGGCGATAATTCTAATGCACCCAATGCCATTGCTGGATGCATTGTAAAGTGGCGCTTCACACCCAACTGTCGCAAAGTATCACCCACTCGATCAAAGCCGATTTGCTGAGCTAACGAAACAGTCGCTAGGTTATAGGATTTCGCCATGGCTTCATAAAGGTGTACGACGCCATGAGTTCTTCGATCATAGTTTTCTGGCTCCCAGATCTGACCACCTACATTAAATCGCAGCTTTTTATCTTCTATTTCAGTCCACCATGTATAACGTCCTGTTGCTAACGCCGATAAATAAAGTGGTGGTTTTACTAATGATCCAATTGGCCTGACCGCCCCTAGCGCTCGGTTAAAGCCGGTATAATTCTGTCCACTAGAGCCAACCACGGCACGTACTTGCCCCGTTAGTCGGTCGGTCACAACCATGGCACCTTGCAAACCATTTAGTCTAGGGTCGCGCTTTTCCAATGCAGCCACTTGACGCTGCATTGCTAAACTTGCCGCTCGTTGCGCTCGTATATCGACACCGGTATAAATGCGTAGGTTTTTCGTCGCTAACGTCGTTTCATCAAAATCTCGTGACAATTGCATGGCAACCAAATCCAAATAGTCACCAAACACAGAACGTTCTTTTTGCTTATCAGCAAGTCGAATCGGTTGCTTTATGAGGCTGTTATAATCTGCCTCAGACAATCGCCCCTGGTTCTTTAATATTGCTAATACGGTATTACGACGATCTTTTGCACGATTTGGAGAGCGCTCAGGATTATAAAGTGAAGGACCTTTAACCATACCAACGAGCAAAGCGAATTCATCGAGGTTCAACTCATTCAATGGACGACCAAAAAAATGCTGACTTGCTGCAGCAAAACCATGCAAAGCACTACTACCTAACTGCGCTAAATACACTTCGTTCATATAAGCCGTGAGAATGGCTTCTTTTGAGTAATGGTACTCAAGCAATAAGCTCATCACCACTTCGGTCAGCTTGCGCGTGTAAGTTCGCTCAGAAGTAAGGTACATGTTCTTCACAAGCTGCTGAGTTAACGTTGAGCCACCTTGGCGTCTTGAGCCATGAGTTAGGTTAACGAACGCTGCTCGCGCAATCCCCGTTGGGGAAATCCCCCAATGCTGATAGAAGTCACGATCCTCTACTGCAATCAAAATATCAATCAGGGGCTTAGGAATATCATCGTAGGTTAAAATCTGGCGGCTTTCGGTATTACCACCATAGAGGAAGCCAATACGTTGAGGCTCAATTCTTGCTTCGTTTATTTCATCACCGTTCAGAGCTTGGATAATCAAGCGACCATCTTGGAACGAAAAAATGCGTCTTTCACTTTCATGAAAACCAAGATGATCAACATAGGAACGCAAATGCGCACTGACTTTTGTTTGACTACGAGCCGCCCACCCTACGTTTTGACTGTTTCGGCCAAATCGATAGCCAGTTTCTTCCAATAAATTTTCTAAATCTTGTTTTTTCCAAGGTGCCCCACTCGATAAAATAATAGGTGCACTGTAAACCTCTGAAGGAACTTGCCACTTTTGCCCCTCAAAACGGCTAACAACTTGTCCGTTTAGCCACCATACCCAGCCGGCAAAAGGAATACTCCCAATCAAAGCAATAATTAACCCCCATTTAAAAAAGGCACGGAACATCCTCTTCAAAAAGGAAGATCTAGGTGTTTTTTTCTTTTGAGTCGGGGACTTACGTGAAGGTTTTGCTGGAGTTTTTTTAGTCATAGCGGGCAATTATAAGGAGCTTGCCATAAGCAAGCAACGATCTAAAATCAACTAACTCAATTCTTGCATATTGACTCATCACTCATAGCGCTTTAGAGTCTTTACTCACGGAAAGTTTATTTAACTGACGCTTTGCTGAACTTCATTCACTTAGTAGACAGTATAATTGAAAAGAAAACACCGCTAGAATGCGACATCTTTTGCTCTCACTCTAGTTCGCATGATTATGGAAAGCGTCAATTCTACTGAAATAAACAACATTCATTATAAAAAAAGTGCGGTAATCACGTGTTTAAGAAGTATCTTATCCCTAATGCGCAAAACCTTCCTGAAGGTAAAGCGTTAAACATAAAAGTAGAAAAAAACAACTTTTTAGTCACTAAGCAAAAAGGTCAAATTCTTGCTTATGAGAACTTATGTCCTCATCAAAAAAAGCAACTGAATTGGTCATCTGACCCAGCATTAGATGACGAAGGTGATTATTTAAAATGCCATCATCACGGTGCCCTTTTCTCTCCACTAGACGGCACCTGTATCGCCGGGCCCTGCCAAGGCAGTCACCTTAAAAAAGCGACCGTCGGAATAGAGCAAGGTAATTGTTACTTACTGTTTGCTTGAGCATATTTAAATTTCTAACGCTAAATAGTCTAAAAAAACACGCATAACCTCTTGACGCCTTCTTCCCTCTAACTGTGCAGAAGGCGTGTTCAAACTATCCGCAATACAAAATAGCTTAGTATAAAAATGATCAATAGAGTAAAGCGCATCATTAGGCTCACGCGTTTCACAAAACGGGTCGTTCCAAGAGTATAAAGGACGATTTAAGGCGCCACTCACTTGCATACAGCGCGCAATACCAACCGCTCCCAGCGCATCTAAACGATCAGCATCTTGGACGATTTTGGCTTCAAGAGTGTTTGGGGGAATATTGGCGCTAAAGCTGTGTGCACGAATGGCATGATGTATTGCATCGAAATACTCACTGGGATAATAAATCGACGTTAAGAACTCAATCGCTTTATCGCCAGCCAATGTTGAGGCTAAGTGCCGCTCTGGGTGATTTTTTGGCAAAGAGACGCAATCATGAAGCCAAGCAGCAGGAACCACAACAGCTAAGTCTGCGCTCTCTTCAAGAGCAAGTTTTTTTGCAACTTTTACCACGCGGGAAATATGGCTCAAATCATGAGCTGAGTCCGCATGCCCTTGAGCTTGCAAAAAAACACGGCAATGACGTTCAAGTTCGGGTGAAAATTCTAATGACATTGTTTTTCCATGAGAAATGAGGCATCTACATTAAAATGAAAAAGCCTACCTCAGTCTTATGAAATAGCACAATAAAAAAGGCTTTGATTAGAAAATCAAAGCCTTTTTTTTAACACTTAGATAAACCTTTAGAAGGTATAACCAACACTTGCCATAAAGGTAATTGGGTCAATGTCTGCATCAAAAGTACCAGCAACAGTATGTACATCAGTATTGATATCCATGTACCAAAGAGAAGCATTGGCAAACCAGTTTTCAGCAAAGTTCACGTCTACACCAACCTGAGCCGCTAAGCCCAAAGAATTATCAAGGTTTACGTCCGTTCCACCCAAAGTCGATCCTTTACCTTTTTCATCAAAGAAAATAGTGTAATTCAAGCCGGCTCCAATATAAGGACGGATTTGGCTGTTCGATTGACCAAAGTAATATTGCGCCATGATAGAAGGAGGCAAGTGAGATACTTCAGCTATTTCACCTAATCCTTTAGTCGATACTTTATGTGTAAACGGCGTCGCCGCTAGCACTTCTACACCAAATTGATCGGTCAGCATGTAAGTAAGCGTCACACCAACTTGAGTATCATTGTTAAGTTCTAATTCACCTGAGTCCGCAACATCATCACTACTCTCATTTGGCATCACTACCGCAAGACCACCACGAACAAAAATATCACCAGCATCATGCGCTAACACAACAGATGAGCAAAGCGCAGAAACAAGAGCAACAGGAAGTAAAGCTTTCATAATCGATTCCTTTTTTGATCAAATAAAATGTCTGTGACAAAAAAGGTAACAGGATAAAAAATTAAATTATTAATCTAGATCAAGGTTTTGCAGTAACTAGAAAGGTAATGTCGACAATACCGAAGACAGATCAACAAAACGCTGATTATCTGAATAAAATCATTTTCCCCCCAATCTTGCAGATAAAAAGATCCACCAACAAAAGGCACACTATCGACACATTAGTAAACTAATAAAAATAAAAAAGTAAACTGTTTTACCATTCATCTAGAAGTCGGTAAACTTTGCGAAAATTTTCATCTGGAATCAATCAATATGCCAATACTCATTGCGGTCACCCTACTATGGGCTTTTTCGTTTAGCTTGATTGGGGTATATCTTGCAGGTCAGGTCGATGCCTGGTTCTCTGTGTTAATGCGTGTCACACTTGCAACAGTGGTTTTCTTACCCTTCTTAAAACTTCGTCAGATTGAGGCGAAAATTGCCTTTAAATTAATGATCTGCGGTGCTTTACAGCTTGGTATTATGTATGGATTTTATTATCAATCCTTCTTGTATCTGTCCGTTCCTGAAGTCCTGCTTTTTACTGTAATGACACCTCTGTATGTCACACTCATTAATGACATGCTTGATCGCCGTCTTAATATTGGCTTTGCCATCAGTGCAATACTAGCGATTCTTGGTGCCGTAGCCATTCGCTATCAAGGAATAGATGAAGGCTTTATTAAGGGGCTATTAATCGTTCAAGGCGCTAATATTTGCTTTGCTTCTGGTCAGGTAGGCTATAAACGTATAATTGCAAAAGAACGTCCAGACCTACCTCAACGCACTGTCTTTGGTTGGTTCTTCCTTGGCGCATTAGCGGTTGTTATTCCATGTTACCTAGCACTAGGAAATCCAGATAAGCTGCCAACAACAACGCTGCAATGGTCTATTTTGACTTACCTAGGTGTGATTGCATCGGGCTTAGGTTACTTTGCTTGGAATAAAGGCGCGACCATGGTGAATATTGGTACATTGGCTGTGGCTAATAACCTGCTAATCCCTGCTGGCATATTAGTCAATGTGATTTTCTGGAACCGAGATGCAGATATTTTACGCTTAAGCATTGGCGGCGGCATTATATTATTAGCACTTTGGGTTAATGATAAATTCAACCAAAAGTTTGCTAAGACCCAAGCAACCGCTTAAGAAATATTTAATAGATCAAAAAAAAACGCTCAACTAATATTGAGCGTTTTTTTTGATCAGACAATTAGGTATATGCTATTCAACAAGCCAAGCCTGAAAGGCTTTTTTCGCTTCTCTGTCTGCTTTGTTGAACCAAAACTGAGACATTTCTAACTGAATATTTGACACCGTTGGTTTGTACATATCATCAGCAATCCAAATACGCATTTCTTTTCGCGTTGCTTCATCGGATCGGTTGTACCAAAACTGCATCATTTCTAATGCAACATCTTCCGTCAGTACAATCGGAGCAGCAGCAGGTCCATCACTTGGAGCAGGAGCATTCTTTGCTGTTAAACGCTCAATTTCTGTCACGTAATCGCGGGTATTTTGAAAACCAGATTTAGTCGTCAAAACTTGTTGTTGATAATTAATTTCTTTGCCACTCTTTTCATCAACAATCGTAAACTGAGGATCCTTAGCATTCGCCTCTGCTTGCTTTTGAGTCGATATGTAAGGCGCTTTTAAGGTGAAATGGGTATCTTTTTCAAACTGTAAATCCAGAACAACCGGCTCAGATTGAAACACTTGAGTATCACCGCCACTGCGAAACAAATTATTAAAACGTACAACAATTTGATGCTGACCTTCATCAATATCTACTTTAAAATCATTACCAAATTGCCTCGCCCCTTCAAGGTCAACATACATAATTTCAAAAGTTCTTGGTACTTCAAAAGTTGCCGCAGCAGCAGGCAAAGCCGCTAAACCACACCACAAAGCACCAAATGCCATTAAACGATTCTTTACCTTCATTAAATACTCCTTACAACACATAACAACATAGCGAATGAATCTAGCATATAGTTGTGCTTTATTTGCTTGGTTTACTCTACTTTGAAGCCACTTACTAGATTTTGTCTTTTTTCGTTGCTAAAAAGAGACAAAAATATAGAGACTTAATTGAAAAAGAATCGAATAACCATCTCGCTCTAGAGTAAAGTTGGCGACTGGAAACCATGAACACCTTCTCTCTAAACTCTTTTACTTATATCTAAAAAAGGACAGTGGCACAAAACTATGCCAGACAATACACAACATCAGCTGAGCCATAAACTCATATTGCGCATAGTGGAACTATCAATTTTAACCTTACTTATTGATCTAACCTTACGCCCCTTGCTTGTTCAACTCCCAATCTACTTTACTTGGATTGGCCTGTTAGATTTAGCAATAGTGACAAGTCTCTATATTATTGTTCGTTTTAACATTTTTCCCACACTAGAGATCATATTGTCTCTACTCGTAGCCATCATCATTATCACTCCTTCATTTGCCCTTTCCGGTGGTGTAAATAGCCAAGTAGCCTATCTATTACCTCTTTACCCGATTATGGCGGCTCTTATTGGAGGCTATCGGGAGTCTTTAATTGTCACTATCATTTTAGCGATAGCTATCATATTAGCGACTATTTTCAGTCAGCATATTACTGACTTAACGGGGGCGATGTATTCCGAACAAAAATCAATAGACCGAGGTTTTTGGTTAACAACGTCTATCATTTTTAGTGGCGTTTTTGGTCGCTTTTTCTTAAAAAGATATACTGAACTTACGCAACAACTAAAAAATGAAAACATCCAAGACCCCTTAACAGGACTATTCAACAGAAGAGGCTTAAACCTACATTTCAGCAAAGAATTAGACAGTGCAGACGCCAGCTCATCCTCTTTAAGCCTGATACTTATTGATATTGATTACTTTAAAAAAATAAACGATATGTATGGGCATGACATTGGCGATATCTGTTTGATAGAAATAGCCAGCAATCTTTCACAAGCCATAAGAAAGAACGACATTCTTGCTCGCTTTGGTGGAGAGGAATTTATCATTATTTTGCCAAATACGACAAAAAGTGAAGCCGCGAGTATCGCAGAAAAATTAAGAGTCCTTATTTCTAAACAAAAATTCAGTAGCCTTAATTTAGTACTGACCATTACTCAAGGCTTGACTGAATACAACAAAGACAATGATAACGCGCTAAAAATGATCAAACGCGCAGACAAAGCCCTCTATAGAGGTAAAGATAAAGGGCGAAATTGTGTAGAGCAGTCTGAATAGACTATCCCTTATAAATGTCAGGCTGCCATTTTTGCATAAAGGTTGCTGGCGAACTTAACGGTGTGTAACCAAACTGTTGATATAAGCCATGAGCATCTTTGGTCGCTAATAAGATTCTTCGCAATCCCTGCAGTGATGGATGGTCATGAACTTCCTGCATCAGCCACTTTGATAAGCCTTTGCCTCGATGTGCTTCATCAATAAACACATCCGCCAAATACGCAAAGGTTGCTTGGTCCGTTATCATCCTAGCAAATCCAACTTGCTTCCCTTCTGCCGAGAAAACACCAAAGCACAGCGAGTTATCCAGTGCTTTTTTTAACGTTTCTTTAGGTATGCCTTCTGCCCAATACGTGTTTGATATGTAACTATGAATAGCATCAAACTCCATTTCTTCACGATCACAACTAACCCGATAACCTGACACCATTTTAATCTCTCTTACGCCAACGACTGTATTTAGAATGTACTCCACGGGTAAAAGCGGACGAATACTCCTCCAAAATATCCACACCATATAAAATAGCGACCACAATAATAGACAGCTTTATCGCCACATAAGAACCGATAATAGCAATACAAACACCAATTGCAGCAAGCGTCCAGATTGTCGCAGCAGAAGTAACACCAATAACAGCACCATCCTTAGACAACATCACGCCAGCACCAAGAAAGCCAATTCCGGTAATCACCTGACCAATAATTCGTGATGGATCCGTCGTCTCAGCAGCAACAAACATCGATGAGGCAATAAACACATAAGTACCTAACACGATTAACGCTGAGGTTCTGATCCCTACTGGCTTACCTCTTAGCTGTCGTTCTAAACCAACAATGACACCACAAAAAATAGCAGTAGCAACCGAGCTCCAACTAAAGGGAGTAATTGAAAATAATGACTCTAAATTCATACAATATTTCTTAGGACAAACGCCATAACTAGAAGAATAAAACCTTCTTATTAAGGTACTCAATTTTTAATATTAGTACAGTGATTAATCAGTGATTTAGTTAGAAAAATAAGAAGGAGAAATGAAATAAACCATGAACGTCTTCCATGACATCATGTTGATATATTCACATTAACAAGGAACAAGCACCCAAGAAATGACCGTATTCTCATAACCATCTTGGCATTTGTATTCACGATATCCATTCGATCTCGCAGCGCCAATAAGATACACCTGATCATCCATCCTAATGGCCGTAGCAGTACTACCATCTCGGTACAACTCGGTCATATTAACCGTAGGAAAAAAGACACTCCCAATAGCATGAGCATCTGATGAACTCGCAATAACTAAGCCTTTTTCCGAGGTAAACAAAGCTTTAGTGCCCGCTTTAATAACACCATTGTCACTTGGCAAAATATCCTTAAGAATGGCATGAAACTCCACAGTAGAATCAAATACGACACCAATGCCACCAATCACTTCATTGTTTTTTTGTGAACTACGAATGGCCGCATTATAAATGTAAGTATAAGCGCCATCATAGCAATCGAAAGGTAAAAATGGCGACACACTATAAGCGTAGATATCTTGCATGTGAAACACGGCCTGACCACCAGAATTGGACTCGATATGCTGCCCAACTCGATGCTGACAAGCATCATCTGAAAACGCAATATAACGCCCGTTCTGATCATAAACGTATAACGTGTGATACACCGTATACAAAGAATGAATTTTTACTAACGTCTGGCGAATACTTTTTTTATCGACATCGGGAGCAGATAATGCCGTTTGTAGCGAAGTGCTCAACCCCCACCAGCGACAATCATTTGCACGTTCGTACAGGTTACGATCCATAATGTCTACGGCCAAACTGGCTTGCAATCGTATCGCGTTCAATTGGCCGGATATAATGGTAGAAAATAAAGAATCGATGGAGTTTGCAAACACATTGTCTATATCTCGACCAATTTTTTTGATCGCTTCTAATACTGGCATAAACTCTACAGCATCTTTGCGAGCCGCCGTAATAATACCATTCAATACAATCAACTCTAAATCATCATTGATAGAGATAGACCGATGACGGATATCAAACAAATCAGCTGAAATAAGCCCAGCAAGATCAGAAATTAAGGTTTGATGATCCTGTGTATCGCTTACCCCTCGATCCATATTTTCTAATGCCAATAACGATCCCATATGCCAATTTTCAGGCCCCGTATAACCTTGATAAGGCTGACCTTTAGTCGTCACTTGAACCCTGTCTTTATGGTGAACCGATACCACTTTTGGCGAAGCGCTTAAAGATAGATGAGTCGGACAAAACTGTTGGTAACTTTGTGGAGCAAACAGCACATTTCCCGCGCTATTTAAGAGCAGAAAATGATTCTCTTCCTGTTCGAATAAAAGATGATTGGTAATTTCTTCTAGTTCATTTTGGAAACGAAAACACAAAATAATAATCCCAACAACACGCCCTTCATCCCTTACCGCATTGGCGTACAAGAGATTTGGCTGGGAACCTGCCATCAAATCTGTTTGCCCGAAATACTCTACATAATGTTCTGGATCTTTAATCGCTTGCCGGATTAACTCATCCTGTACTTTGCCACCTCGAGAAGGCTGGCTCAGCTGAAAGATCAACTCACCATCAGGCGTTACTAATAATGCATCTTGATAGACAGAATAAATATCAACATAAGCTTGTAGGCGCTGCCTTAAAAACACGCTATCGCCTTCATTTCTATCGCTATTTTTAAAAAACTGGAGAACATCACGATCTGTAGCCAAAAAGCCAATATCCGCGGTTCGCTCAAAAAGATTACGAATTAACACATCAATAGCCATCTGACAACGGGACAAATCTTGCATAACGACCTTTCGTGCATGCTCGTTTGTCAGGCTTTCAATCAAGCGTTTTTGAAGAAGATGGAACTGCCCCAAGGTATTATCCATGTCTTCTAAAATCGTCGAAGCGACTTCAAAGCTATTAATCTTGCCAATTAAGGCTATTTTTTCCCACCAAGTACTCAGCGATTTTAATGTTTGATCGTATCGATCAATTCCTTTTATAAAACGTTTAATCGATGATTGATTTTTAGAAAGGAACACGTCCACTACAAATATCCTAGAAAGCATTAAAGATCGCCATAAACAGCAATTAGCCTGCCAAATTCGATATAACTAAGAAAAAATAAAATAATAGTGAATCACACATAATAAAGACCAAGAAAATAGATAATGACGCTAATTATTTTAGATATAAAAAAAGGAATGCTCTTTAGCATTCCTTTATAAAACGGTTCAAATAAAGGCTAAAAATCAATCACCCATCAAATCCGCTTTAATTATGTAGAGTCGATTTGAATCGATGGTGTTTTTATCAAGATGCTTTTGCTCCAATTTGCCGTTGGTCGCCCAAGTAGCGAAATCATCGTCATTCAATACACCAAGGTGATCCTGATCAATCACCCACAAACCTTCCATTTTATCGTGCGGATAAGCAACCGCTTTTACCATATCTACCACTAATGTTTTGTTAACTGGTTTAATTCCCTTTTCTGCTAACGCTTCCCAGCCATTTTTAATAGTGAACTGCTCTAACGTTAAGCCATCAATCATTAACCCATGGCTCTCATCACGAGTGATAGAAGAGGACAAAGCGACATTAGAAAGCGGCGTTCCTGTGCTTAAATCGATACGGTAAACATGCTTTTGAGCGCTCGGTTTAGCTTTAGATTCGCCATCAGGGCCGCCTAGCAAAAAAGCGCCATCTCGCTCGATAACCAAAAACTTATTCGCCGTTAAAGTGGATATTTCAGAATTAGAGTTTTCATTTTTTTCTTGGCGATACAAATACTGCTCAGTTTTACCTGTGCTTAAGTTCACTGTGACAATACGCGTCAAATCACTTTTTTGTGCCGCTTTATCAGGGTTCTGCAACGTCGATTGCATAATACCTACCAAGGTAGATTCATCTGGTGTGATAGCTAAACCTTCCATACCTCGGTTAGCACGACGATGCTGGAATACAGCAGGAAGATGATAAATATCACGGCTGTCCTCCTTAAAGGCATTAATGCGACCAATTTCAACACCATTACTGTCAAAGTGGACAATATGTGGGCCATATTCATCACTCACCCAAAAAGTCCCGTCTTTCAGAGCGACTAAACCTTCACCATCTAAACCGTAATCATCTAATTTAATTGGATTAGTTGCTTTGTCATAAGGCTTATTATCATTCATTAAAACAGGCTGGCCATTTGAATGATAAGGCGTCTCCCCTGTGCCTCCTAACGCAGAAGTATTTGGTAATCCTGTAATCAAACTGCCTTCTGGACGTTTCAGTAAAATACTTTTCACCATCGAAACTTTACCATCAACAGAGACTTCGAATAAACCAATACGCGGAGTATAAGACGCCACAGGGAAGCTCTTACCTTTACCATATTCACCACTGTAATCAGCATTCGGCCCGCGGTCTGTTAGAGCATAAAACTGGTTAGCTTGATTTGGATTCGCCGTCATAGCAGAACCAAAGCCACCATTACGAATTTCAAATGGCTGATTCGTTTTGTTATCAATCAGATCGTCACGCAATATGGAATGCGGTAACTCGCTACCTTGCTTTGGGAAGTTATCTGCAAAACGAGATGTCGGCGTTATCAATGAATTATTTGCACAACCAGACAACACGCCAACTGAAACCAAAGTTGCTAACCAAATTTTACCTGTCATTTTCCACCCCTTTTGTGAAATCGCACATCAGTGCATTTTATAATTCTCACTTCAGGGTAAAGGTTTGCCATGACGGTTTGATGAACAGGCATTAAAAAGCCCGAGCATTGGCTATCAATGACTCAGGCTTAAAAGAGTATTCTTTTGATGTAATTATTGACTCAATGGACCAGTCGGGCCACCACCACGATGATCCCCTCCTGAGTAAACATCAGCGTCTTCTTTGACTGCATTTTTACCAGTATCATCCTTCTTAACAGGCTCAACTTTAGCAGCACTGGCCGTTCCCGTCAGCGGCCCTGTTGGACCTCCGCCACGATGATCACCACCGTGATAACCATCATTCGAAAATAACGAGCACGCAGCTAAACTTCCCAAAAAAACGCTAACCACCAGCCCTTTCAGTATTTGATTTACAACTTTCACACAGATACTCCGCTCAATCTTATTGGATTATGCTAGGTAGTTTATCAATGAAAGGCAAAGCTAGTATCCAAAAAATGAGGATGTCTATAAAAGACAAAAAATGGGCCTTGTATCATTTTTCAGGTTTGTTGATTGATTATCCCACCACTTCGAACCTTGTTAATCACTGACTCTAAATCTTCAAACAAAAAAGGTTTACTGATAAAAGTATTCATACCTGACTCAAGGCATTTTCGTTTAATATCTTCTTCTACATGAGCCGTCAGTGCAACGATTGGCACTTGATTTAAACCTTTGTCTTTCTCAATTTTTCGGATAGCGATGGCAGCTGAAAAACCATCCATTTCTGGCATATTACAATCCATAAAAATCACATCGTAGCGCTGTGAGCTATTGAATCTATCCAGAGCGATTAAGCCATTCTCAGCCAAATCAACAGAACAGCCTAACTTTAAGAAGAATTGCTCGCAGATCATTTGATTTACTTTATTATCTTCGACCAACAAGACATGTAAATCAGGTTGAACCTTAGGACTTAGGCTAGACCTTTCCGGCAACTTAGTTGATTCCTTAGGGCTCACTTCAAAAGCACGAGCAAACGGAAGAGTAACAGTAAACTGACTCCCAGCGCCAACGTCACTTTCAATCGAGATAGTCCCTCCCATGAGATCAACTAAACGCTTAGTAATACTTAGCCCAAGCCCAGTCCCTCGAATGTTAGGGTGAAACTGACTAACTTGATAAAACTGCTCAAAAATCTGTTGCTGATCCTCATGCGCAATACCAATGCCAGTATCTCGAATAGTAAAAGACATCAGTACAGGATCCATGCCATCTTTTTTAGGGCAAGATACTTCTACAGAGATTTGGCCTTCTTCCGTAAATTTAAAGGCATTTCCGATCAGGTTATATAAAATCTGATGAAGCCGATAAGGATCGCCTTGGACGGACTCAGGTATACTATCGATAGCACAAGTAAGCTGAATTGGCTTTTTATCAAACTGAGGCGCAAGCAACAACATCACCTCTTCAACGACATTACGTGGGCTGAATGCGATTTTTTCTAACTCCAACTGCTCTGCGTTAATCTTAGAGTAATCTAGAATATTATTAATTATATGCATCAAGGTTCGGCCAGCATTATTGATTACTGTCACTTGCTGCTGCTGCTTTTCGTTGAGATCTCCCATTGCCAGTAATTGAGCCATGCCAAGCACTCCATTCATTGGCGTTCGTATTTCATGTGTCATCGCGGATAAAAAATCGGCTTTAGCTTGCCCTGCCAATTCGGCGGCTATTTTTGCTTTCTCTAGTTCCTCAGCTTGCTCTGAAAGCTTTAAATTATCATTAAGTGCCTGCCAATAAGCGCGATTCTGTTGTTTTCCTGTGACCAAGATAAACAGGCCATAACCAAGAATTAAGCCAACAACAATCAAGTTTCCTGGCTCATTGAGAAAAAAACCAGCAGCCAAGGCAAAAGGCCAACAAATCAGCAACCAGTAACTGCGCATTGTTTTATAAGAAGGTGCCAATACGGTGATTCCACCAATACTAATACCAGCCGCGGCCATCATGTTAATGGTCACAGGTAAGTCGACAATCGGATTAACGTAAAAAAGCCAAGCAGAACCACTTACCCACACAATTGCAGAAGAATTGTAAATAAAAGCATAACGGGAGAAATAGGACGGGTAGTCAATTTCGTGTGAGGAAAACACTTTGAAAAATAAAAACAAACGATAAAGCTGAAGCAGTAAAAAACAACCAGAGAAAAAGCCAATAATAACTAGGTGTTCACGAGCCGTTGCTGAACTAAAAACAGCCGCCCAAAATGCAAGTAGATAGAAGATTCCGCCATACCTAGAACGTTTAGCTAAATCTTTTAAGCTAATGTCATTGACTTGCTTATCACCCAGCGCATAACGTGAATTATTCAATAAGGCTCTCAGATTCAATGGTCGTTAAAAATTTTAAATACTTCAGCAAAGAAATACAGATTGATTAGATAGTAGAACATTTCGATTATATTGAAAACCGACTAGTAGCGCCTTAATAAACGCTTTACGAAAAAAGGCCAGCAGGGGGAAAACTGCTGGCCTTTGTTATCAATACACTCTGATTTCAATCAGACTGCAAATTGATTCATGGTGTTATCTTTGCCAGACGCTTTCAGCGCCTGCTCACCAGAGAAGTACTCTTTATGATCATCACCAATGTTTGAACCGGACATATCTTGATGTTTCACACAGGCCAAACCTTGGCGAATTTCTTTACGCTGAACTTCTCTTACATAACCCAACATGCCAAGTTCACCGAAGTAGTCTTTCGCTAAATTGTCCGTAGACAAGGCGGCCGTATGGTATGTCGGCAAGGTAATCAAATGATGGAAAATCCCTGCTTGTGCCGCTGCATCTTTTTGGAAGCTACGAATACGCTCATCTGCTTCGTCTGCCAACACACTACCATCGTAATCTTGAGACATCAGTTTCTCGCGTTGGTATTCGCTAACGTCTTTACCTTCAGCCAACCAAGCATCAAACACTTGCTGACGGAAGTTCAATGTCCAGTTAAAAGACGGGCTGTTGTTGTAAACCAATTTCGCGTTTGGTATGACGTCACGAATACGATTCACAATGGCAGCAATTTGACCGATGTGTGGTTTCTCCGTTTCGATCCACAATAGATCCGCGCCATTTTGCAAAGACGTAATACAATCCAATACCACACGATCTTCACCTGTATTGGGTTTAAAGCGCACCAAACCATTGGCTAAACGAGTTGGCTTAATCAAACGCTCCCCCATTTTGATCGCCATATCGCCAGACTTCATTTGCGCAAGTGACGTTACTTCTTCGCCATCAATAAACGCATTGTATTGTTCCGCCAAGTCGCCAGCCGTTTGTGATACTGGGATCTTTTGCGTTAAACCCGCGCCCAAAGAGTCAGTACGAGCCACGATCACGCCATTGTCCACGCCCAACTCCAAGAAGGCATAACGCACCGCGTTAATTTTCGCTAAGAAGTCTTCATGAGGCACGGTTACCTTGCCATCTTGGTGACCACATTGCTTGGCATCAGATACTTGGTTTTCGATCTGGATACAACAAGCGCCCGCTTCGATCATTTTCTTCGCTAGCAAATAGGTCGCTTCTTCGTTACCAAAGCCCGCATCAATATCAGCAATAATTGGCACAACGTGGGTTTCAAAGTTATCGACTTTTTGCTGTGCGGCATGTTCGCGGACTTGATCACCCGCCGCTCTCGCTTCATCCATCTCTTTGAATAAATGCTGTAATTCACGGGCATCCGCTTGTTTCAAAAAGGTGTATAGCTCTTCGATCAAAGCGGGCACTGAGGTTTTTTCATGCATAGATTGATCTGGCAATGGGCCAAATTCAGAACGCATGGCCGCAACCATCCAGCCTGACAAGTACAAGTAGCGGCTGCGCGTGGTGCCAAAATGTTTCTTAATAGAAATCATTTTTTGTTGGCCTATAAAGCCGTGCCAGCAACCTAAAGACTGAGTGTAGTTCGCTGGGTCTTTGTCGTAGCTCGCCATGTCTTCGCGCATGATCTTAGCTGTGTATTTGGCGATGTCTAACCCTGTATTGAAACGGTTTTGCAATTGCATTCTAACCACAGATTCTGGGTTCATCGCGGCCCAAGTTGGACCTTGTGAATGAATCGTTTGGCTAGCTTGTTGCGTTTTATTTTTGTAAGTATGCATGGTATTTCTCGCTCTTTAGGTTGTTTAAATGGGTACAAACTCTTAACAATTAATTCGTTTTCAATGCGTATCCTTCACCTGTATTCGGTAGACATGTAACAAGGGCTCTGTATAACCGTTAGGTTGAATGGCACCTTTGAAGATCAAATCCTGCGCGGCTTTGAAAGCGACGCTATTGGCATTGTTCGCCATCGGACGATATCCCTCGGTGGCTTTATTTTGTTCATCTACCACCAATGCCATGCGTTGCATCACCTCATCAATTTGCTCTTTGCTACAGATTCCATGCAGTAACCAATTAGCCAAGTGCTGACTGGAAATTCGCAAGGTGGCACGGTCTTCCATCAAACCCACATTATTAATATCAGGCACTTTCGAACACCCAACGCCCGCTTCTACCCAGCGCACCACATAACCGAGTAACCCTTGAACATTGTTTTCGATTTCACGTTCAATCACTTGCTGCGACAAAGTAAGGTTGCTTGGAATCGTTGGGATAGTTAATAAATCCGTTAGATTCGCTTTTGGGCGATGTTTAATACGCTCCTGCACTTCAAACACATTCACTTGGTGATAGTGCAAAGCATGCAGTGTGGCCGCTGTTGGTGATGGCACCCAAGCCGTATTGGCGCCGGCTTTTGGGTGGGCAATTTTCGCTGTCATCATGGCCGCCATTTCATCTGGCATGGCCCACATGCCTTTGCCGATTTGGGCTTTGCCTGGCAAACCACATTGCAATCCAATGTCTACATTGCGGTTCTCGTAAGCTTGGATCCAAGGTTGATTCTTGATTTGGTCCTTTGGTAAAAAGGCACCCGCTTGCATACTGGTGTGAATCTCATCACCAGTACGATCCAGAAACCCCGTATTGATGAAGAAGACTCTTGATTGCGCCTGACGAATGCACTCTTTCAAGTTCAGAGTGGTGCGACGTTCTTCGTCCATAATGCCGATCTTGATGGTGTTTTCTGGCAAGCCAAGCATCTGCTCTACTCGAGCAAAGAGTTCACAGCTAAACGCCACTTCTTCTGGTCCGTGCATCTTTGGCTTAACGATATAAATGCTGCCAGTACGACTATTACGCATGCCTTGAGTACGCTGTAAATCCAGCGCACCAATCAAGCTTGTTACTACCGCATCCATAATGCCTTCCGGTACAAAGTTACCTAGCTCGTCTTGCATCAAGTCACATTCCATCAGGTGACCCACATTGCGTACCAACAATAATGAACGCTCATGTAGACGGTATTCCTGATTGTCTAAGTCCGTGAAAATACGATCAGGGTTCATGCGGCGCGTTTGCGTTTGTCCATCTTTGTTAAAGCTGGCCTCTAGCGTGCATTGCATCAGTCCTAACCAATTGCGGTACACTTCAATTTTGTCTTCCGCATCCACCGCTGCCACAGAGTCTTCACAATCAATAATGGTGCTTAATGCCGACTCAATTAGAATGTCATTGATATTGGCTGGGTCTTTCGCACCGTTTTTACCGTTACGATCAAACTGGATTTCTACGTGCAGTCCATTGTTTTTCAGTAAAATGGCTTCTGGTTCACTGCGTTGGCCATTTACCGCCACCAGCTGACAAGGCTGCTTCAAACCGGTTTGATGACCATCTTGGAAAAAGGCCAACAAATGGTGGTAATAAACAACATAGCTGACCACGTCTTTATGGGAACCAGACTCCAGCGGAAACACTTGGTCCAAAAAGTCTTTGGCTTTGGCAATCACGGCGTCACCACGAACTGGGTTATAGGCTTTACCAGTGGCTAGCTCGTCTGTTTTGCTAATCACATCTGTACCGTAAAAGGCATCATACAAACTACCCCAACGAGCATTGGCGGCATTCAATGCAAAACGAGCATTTTTTACTGGTACAACCAATTGAGGTCCAGCCAAGTGAGCGATTTCTTCATCGACATTCGCCGTAGTGATAGTGAAATCTTCGCCCTCTTTGACCAAGTAACCAATCTCACGCAGGAACGCTTCATAGGCATTTATGTCCATGGCTTGGCCTTTTCGAGCTATATGCCATTGGTCAATTTGTTGTTGCATATGGTCACGAGTTGCCAATAGTTGGCGGTTAATCGGTGACAGATCAGCAATCAGCTGTTCAAGATCGCGCCAGAATTTTGTCGGTTCGATAGCGTGAAGTGGCAGCACTTCTTCATTGATGAAGTGGCAAAACCCTGGATGAATCACACTGTTATTTTTAGCTTGGGGCATATTCATCTCACTTTCCTTCTTTCTCATATCACTCTGATTCTTAGGGTTAGCAATTCGTTTGATCTCTCTTACGATTGCTTGATTTATAGTCTATGCCCTACTAAGATAAAATTTCACAATAAGAATTACACAGTGTAAATTTTACAAAAATGAAAAATAAAAATAGCCTCAATCGCAAAGCCCATTTTTTGGGTACTAAGATCCGCAACCTGCGTAAACGCAACCGTTTGACGATGGAAGACCTGTCGGCGCGATGCATAAAAGTAGACGCAGAATCGGCTCCATCTGTGTCATATTTGTCCATGATAGAAAGGGGGAAACGCATCCCCAGTGAAGACGTATTGGAAGTCATCGCCAGCGTTTTTCAAAAAGATGTCGAATGGTTTTTAGACGATATTCCGGAAGAAGAAGCCATCACTCCAACGAAAGGATCTGGTGGTGGCATTAATGGTATGGCGTTAGAGCCAAACTTTTTGTTCTCCAAAGAAATACTACAAATCGCCATTCCTGAGATGCTTTCGCAAACGGGCACCAGCGGTCGTCAATTTGCGCATTTATTGATTCGTGCCCACCAAGAACACCATCAAAATCATTTCCCAGATTTAGAACGCGCTGCGGAAGAAGTGGGACTCAAACGCTTACCATTGAGCCTTGATGAAATTATCACCATCACCAAGCAAATGGGTTTGCAAATTAAGTGGTTTAGAAAAACACCCTTAGCGGTGTTACAAGAAATGGGCATTAGTGAAAGCCATGTGGTGACATCTTTCTTTGATCCACCAAGTACGATTTACATCAACCAAATCATGAAAGCCCAGCCACAACGGTTAAAATACAATCTCGCAGTGCATATTGGTCACACGGTATTGCACGACAAAGACGGCATGAAAAACGTCTTGGTCACAGGGCGAAATGAGATATCACCCTTACAAGCGCAGAATGCGAAAATACAATCGTCAGGTATGGACGCTCAGGATATTTTGTACGCTTGGCGAGACTTCGAATGTAGCTTTTTTGCTGGGGCTTTGCTTTGTCCAAAAGTGCCGTTTAGACAAATGCTGGATCGCAATGGCTACGAAATTAATACTGCACAATTAGCAGGTGTTTCTGAATCCGTCACCATGCGCCGCATGACGGCAGCATCGCCTTATCCCCATTGGCATTATTTTGATGCCTACGCTCCCGGCAAACTCAAAGCCGTGTATCGAGGTAATGGTATTCCACTACCTTGGGGCAATATGAGCATGGTGGAAGACCCTTGTCAGCACTGGTCGGTATTTCGCAAAATCAGCGAACCTAGTACTGGCACTTCAGCACAAATATCGATTCTTAATGTCGGCGACGAGCCACGAATATACGCCTGTGAATCAATCAAGGTGCAAGATCTTGCCGGCAATAGCCACGTACTTTGCTCCGGCATTGACTTGAATCCTGCTATTGATGCCCAAGGCAAAGACGCCCTCTCCATCGCGGCAGATCTACGGGAAGCTTGCGTCACCAAAGGCGGTTCCTCACAGATCCCGAGAAGCATCAAAAAAGACCTGATGAGCGTAGCAAAAATTCTCAATATCAATTGGATCGAACGCGGCATAGACAACGATGCGAGATTGATTTGCTCTCGCGGCGCCGTCTGCCCAAGAAAACCGAGTTGTTATCAACAATGTGAGGCACGTTAGCTTGTTTGAGGAGAGTTTATCGGTGGAAGCCAAGCCGTGTGGTGTTTTGCTTGCGTCACTGACGTCGTCAGCGCAAAACACCACACGGCTAACTTCTACTTATGTTTTTTTATCGTCTCGGTTTTTGGTGATAGTTTGAACTAAAATAAAGATAACGGATTAAAAAGTACGAATAATGACGTACAATAAAAAGGTACGATTTATTTCGTACAAAAAGAAGTAGTGATGGGTTTCAAGGATGTGAAATCACAAGTGATAACTTGCTTAGAAAATGGCTCATACGACCATGAAGTGAGAGAAAAAATTGATGTCAAAAACCTTTTCCAGTGCGGTCAGTTAACCGATGATGAGGTTATTGAGCTGATACGCCATACTCGCGGCAACGAGTACGAAATGAGCCCTCATCATCAAGTTCCCACTATCAATGTGCACGTGTTAAAACCATTCAAGAATGGAAAACGATGGTATATAAAATTTTACTTTATCGAACCCGATGTCATGTTTATCAGTGTTCACGAAAGCGGAGTCTGAAATGAAAATAGTCAAAGAAGGCGATTCAAGACAGGTGATTTGTCCAGAATGTGGCTTAACGAAAGCGACTTACCTGCTTAGAGATGTGAGTTTTAATGATGATTCTGGCGTGGTAAAAAATATCTTAGCAGCGGTTTGTGATCACTGCGATACGGTCGTTAGTATCCCAAAGCAATCTACAGCAAAAGTAAGAGCAGAATACAATAAGATCAAAACACCAATTGATGTGCGTTTGCCAGCACACTTTTTAGACATTCTGAATGTAGCGACTCAGAAGATAGATGCCAGTTTAGGTGACAGTTTTAATAAAGCCCTAGTCTTGTATTATCTCCACGCTTTAAGTTCCAATCGATTCTCGCAAGACGACTTAGGTTTATTGTTAAAGTCTGACATTGCCAAAGCAAAAGCGTCGAAACGATTCTCCGTTAAGCTCAATGAAAAAAGCATTAACGAAATCAAATCCTTAATGGCATCACAAAAATTAAAAAATAATACCGAAGTCTTTAAAAGCCTTATACTTAAAATCAATGAAGACATCGTTCAGCCTAAACATCTAGCTGAATTACAAAACTTCGCAGCGGCTTTTGCATGAGCTATTGTTCACTCATTGGCCAATGCTGCGATTCATGAAGAATACGTAAGATTTCTAGGCAATTTACAGACAAATTTTCTCTATAAACGACGACAACAGGTAAGCCTGCAATCACAAGTTCTCGTGTGTTTTTCACTCTGCCATAGCGTCCAGCTCTCGGGTGTTCAGACAGAATAAGATGTACGTTATCAATGACTTTCATCACCACATCAATGGCAACGATTTGGCTATTATCCTCAGCGATGTAAGCTTCAATTTTTTCTAAATCAAGTTCGGCTAAATCAGTCCATTTGAGCAGCACGCTTTGCATCCCATTTCGCTTTAATATCCGAGTGGTCGATCAATTTCCCTTTGTCCGCTGACTCAATGCCTTTTTCCACTTCATGGATAAACCAATCTTCACGGGCAACGTATTGTTTAATAGCTTCCGCCATTAGCCATGCACGAGGCCTATCCATTGCTTCAGCCATTTGGCCGACACGTTGCAGTGTCTCTTCGTCTAGTCTGACGGAGGTTGCTTTTAAAGACATTGAAATTCTCCGAGGTTCTCTAAGAATCTAAATCATAGTTCATTCATGTTTCTTTGTCTTCATGACTCTTAAAATTTGACGATGAATAAGACAAGATAATAACTACTTTTCTTCTAGCTCCGAACACGCTTCTACAGCAACAGCCCCAGCGTCAATACGTTTTAACAAACCCGCTTTTTCTAGATAAATCATGTCGTTGTAAATGATGTTATCCGACACATTAAATCGCTGCTTTAACGTCTCAGAGAATACTTTTCCATCCAGTGCTAACAACAACAGTATGGTTTGTTGTCGCTGAATGCTTTTCCTATTCGCGAAGCTCATCATTACGTCGCTCTTAGTTATTAACGTAAGGAAGTATTGCTGTAACGTCGTAATCGCTCAGTCGTCACTAATATAATGACGGAAAGAAAGACTAATATCACTGGCAATGAGCCGAAAGTGAAGACCGTTGCGGCACCACCTAGCACAGGCGGAACTATCATAATTCCTATATAAGCAGAGGCCATAGATAAGCCTATAATGGTTTGTGATGCAGCCGAGCCAAAGCGTTTTGGGGTCATTTGAAGGGTATTAGGAAAGATGGGGGCGCAACCGAGCCCAATCAATATCAAGCCCATTTTTGCAAGTCCATCAAAGAACGGCAGAGCCAGTAATATACAACCCAATAAGATAATGAACACGCCTGCTCGTATTAGAGCTTCTTCGGTAATTTTTTCAGCAATGGCGCCACAGGCAAACCGCCCAGCCGTAATCCCCAAATAATACATAGCGACCCAGAATGCGGCATCGGCAGCCAAAACGTCTCTTTGTGTCGTGAGATAACTTGCCGCCCACAATCCAGTACTCATTTCTATTGAGCAATAGCAAAAGAACGCCGCCATTTGCAATGGAACACCTTTTATTTTCAAGGCGGTCGCATTCGACACTAGCACCCCACCAGTGTCATTACTTTCTAAAGATTTAACAACAAACTTCTTCCACAGTGGCAGGGAGGAAAAGAGTAAAATAACGAGCAACAATTGCACTACAGCAATTGTTGCATAACCATCACGCCAGCCTTCACTGAGAGTCAGGTAATTCGCCATTAATAGTGGACCTGCCGTCGCCCCCACGCCCCAGAATGAATGCAAGTAATTCATGTGTTTAGCTTTGTAATGCAAAGCCACGAAGTTGTTTAATGCAGCATCCACAGCCCCTGCCCCAAGACCCAAAGGAATAGCCAAAAATACAAGCGCTAGAGCCACATTGGACATACTAAAACCAAGTAATGCGATGGCTGTCAGCAAGACGCTTAGCGCAACGACTTTTCCTATACCAACATAATGAATCGCTTTTGTCACATAAAGGCTGGAGAGCACGGTGCCAGCACTAATGATGAGAGAAATAACACCGGCAAATTCCAACGAGGCATTTAAGTCATTTTTCATAACCGGCCAGGATGAGCCAAGCACGGCATCAGGTAGACCTAAACTGATAAAAGCGATATAGATGATAAAAAGCAAAAGCATGACATTGTTTACCTGTTTTAATTTAGCTATTTTGAACAACTTAGAACAATACCGCCTAATTTTCTTTATATATAGGTATATACTCTCTTAAAATATAACGATTCTACCGAAACAACGTCGCCAAACAAATTTACTAAGTGATGCCATGCAAATTTATAAAATTGAAACAGAAAAAAATGGCAAAGAACTGACTACCCACGGTAGCCATGACTTTCCCTGTGGATCTTATGACGAACGTTTTTCCCATTTTGTTGGTGGCGAAGTTCCATGGCATTGGCACGATGAAATTGAAGTTGTATTGGTTATCGAAGGAGCTACTAAGGTCGAGTGTCTCAATACCAGCGACATTGTAAGAACAGGAGAAATCATCTTTATCAACGCGAACACTCTACACAAGCTAACAAACCATGGAACTGAAGATTGCCGTATACTCAATGTGGTATTCAGCCCAAAAATACTCGGTGGTGGCGATTTTGGCCTCATCTATAAAAAGCACGTACTTCCGGTTATTAATAACAAAGAACTCATGTTCTATAAATTCTCTACAGATGAAACCTGGCACCAACAAGTCATCAATGAATTAGCGAGTGCTTTTAAGGTATGGGATGCGAAACGCTCTGATCGCGAGTTCTATATGAATATAGCCTTAATGAAATTTTGGCATATTTTCTGTACGAATCATCAAGACATCACCTCTTCAAAGAATGCCTCGAGAACGAATGAAAGAAGAGTACAAACTTTACTCAATTTTGTTCATGACCATTATGATGAACGCATTTCCATTGCCGATATCAGCCAAGCAGCAAGCATTAGTGAAAGTGAGTGCTATCGTATATTTCGTAATGCGTTGGGCTGCTCTCCTAACAGCTACTTATTGAATTATCGGCTAAGACAGTCTGTACAATTACTGACTGAAAGCAATAAACAAATCGCTGACATTGCCTACGCAAGTGGATTCAACTGCTCCGCCTATTTTTCCAAAAAATTTAAACAGAGCTTTGATGTCACCCCAATGCAATTCCGCAAAAATTACAGTGTTACTTTGGATCATCCAGTAGCTAACCATTTACAAGAAACAAAAACGAAATAATGTTTCTTGTAAAAAAGCACATATCAGAAATCAAACATAAATGAGAATAGTTATTACCCCCCGACAACACACTGAAGATTACCTCTCATTTTTGGCTAAAGAAAAAGCAGGACTCCATTAGATCGACATAAAAATGCCTTTTTCCTCAATCAGCCCTATCGAAATACGCCCACAAGTATTAAAATCAGCGCAAATTCCCCTACCCTTAGTTAAGGAAACCTCATGACTTTGTCGACCAGTCAGTCAACTAATGTCGTAGTTGTTAGTAACTCTTCTGATAATCCCTTTGCTATTGATGTTGCCTATGCAATGGGCCAGCACGAAGACATCGCTGATCTGATCAGTATGAAGCAATTCATGAACTCTGAATTTTGCCCTCGTTTTATTTCTGACGAAGCAGATTTTGAAAACATTGGCCGCAAACTTAAGGGTAAAGCTGTCATCATCGTCAGTACTGGCAGTCATGTAAAAAGCCGCCAAGAACTAGCCATGTCAAATCTAATAATTGCCCGTGCGGCGAAAGAAAACGGTGCAGATCGCGTAATCTTGGTTGAGCCTGATTTATTTTACAGCGCACAAGACCGTGGCCCTCACCAAAGCCTAGGCGAAACCAGTTTTGAACGTGATATCCAAGACGTTAAAAAATTCGATGGCCAGCCTTTCACAGCTAAGCTTTATGCTCAGCTATTAAAGCTTTCTGGTGTGGATACTGTGATGACAATTCACAACCACTCAGATTCTGTGCAAAAGATGTTTACCGAAGTGTTTGAAGGCGACTTCCATAACTTAATACCTTATGAGATTTACGCCCACTACTTGTTGAATTCAAACATTCTTAACTACGGCGAAGACGGCGAAGGACTTGTTCTTTGTGCACCAGACAAAGGCGCACGCGATTTCGTTAAAGAGATGTTCAAAACTCTAGGTCTAAGCAAAGCAAAATTCATCATGCTTGATAAAGACCGCACCGCTGAACGCAAAGTAGAAATCACTCTACACAAAGAAAGCGAACACACATTCGACGGACTAGATGGAGCTAGTATTGTATTGTTCGACGATATGGTTCGTACTGGCTCTACCGTAGTAAAATCCTGCCAATTCTTACAGCAAATCAATCCTGAACGTATGGTGTTTGCGGTATCGCATTTTTATGCCAGTGATGAAGGTCGTGAGCGTATGGCACATCCAGCGATTGGTGAAATTTTAACGCTAAATACCTTACCAACGATTTTAAACCGTGATGAGCAAGGTCGTCTACGTAAGAAAATGGTCGTACTCAAGGTAGAGAAATGGCTTGCTCAAGAGCTCTGTAACATTCTTGATTTGCCACAAACTCACGAGCCAAATCCTTACAAGATCGATATGTCTTCTAAAAACCCACGATTTAAACGCAAAATTTGGTTCAGTGAAGAGCTATCTGAACTAAAAAGTTAATATTCAGCTGCTTCTAAGTTAGCTAATAAAAATGCCGCGATCACGCGGCATTTTTGTTTCTTGTGTTCAATAATATTTCTTAGGCACGAAACGCCAGCAAGAGGATATCTTTGATTTTACGATCTATTTCTACTTGTGCCGTTTCAAAATCGGCTCTTTCTACCTTGTACAAGAAAGGCTGAACAGCGCGTAGTTTCTTGATTGCTTGTGGATCTTCAGCCAGCAAGACGGCAACATAAGAAAAAGCATCATAGTAAGAAAAAGCCTGTTCTTTGAGCGCATTTAAGTAAGAGTCGACTGACTCTTCTCCAAACACTTGCTTAATCGCCGTAACAGCACCAAACACAGCAACACCTTCACACAAAGCTGATGTTGTCGCACCGTCATAACCAACCGGATATTGACCACGTACAATCTCTTGGATGATATCCGCTAACAGCATAACATCATTACTGAATACTCTAGCTGGCATGTGAATTTTATAGCGATAAGGTTCATCAGCGTGCTCAAAGACCGCGCTTGGTTTGGCTATATCATCCCAAACTTCAAAGCCATCAAATTTGGCCTCGATAACGGCTTCGCCAAATAGAAACTCGACCGCTGGTAACCAAGCCGCGCGTAGTTTTTCTAATTTATTTACTTCTGTTGAGTAAGTGTCTGCCACAACCTCATCCTTATTTATTCTGAAAGAAACAGAGCATCAGACTCGAGGTCAAAACACCCTTATAGATAGACGAAACGATATCATATTGAGGAAGATCAAGCAGACAAAATTCAACGATAAATACGCAGATTCAGTGAATAGCATTAGCATTTAGATCAATGAAACAAGGGAAAACAGCTAACGTATCTTATCTTAGCTGGCTATCTTTACTGCCGGCACGATTATACAAAGCAGAGCGGCCTTTCTTCTCTTGCTCGGACTGACATTGAATGCACAAACGCACTCCTTGAATGGCTTTGCGCCGAGGCTCAGGAATCACAGTGTCGCACTCTTCACAATGGGTCAAGCTCTCGCCTTTTGGCATACTGTTTTTTGCACGCTCTATTTCAGAGTCAACCGTTGCGTCTATTTGATCTTGAACTGCGCCATCTTGCGCCCAACCGCTCGCCATAATAGTTAAGCCTCAAACTTTATAAATAACTGATTTATCATTTAGTAATTTTTTGTAATTACTTTATTATTGGCCGCCATAAAAGGCACTCTAAATATGTTTTATTTGCGTTACGTGACTTTTACAACATCATTTTATAAGTCTAGTCGGCAAGGAGCCAATAACAGGTAAAAAATCTAATGAATAAATCACTCATTTTGGCCACTCTTTGTACGATTAGTACCACAAAAATATATGCCGGCGGCATGGACCTATCAAGACAATCTATCGCTCCCCTGTTCGAGAAAGGAACGTATATTGAATTAAGCGCCTATACCCTTGATCCAGAAGTATCAGGAAAACTAACGGACTCAATCCAATCGGGAAACGTGGCGAAAAAAAGTTATTTCTTCGGTGGAGCCTATAAACAAGATTTTTCTAACTCGACTTCAATGGCCATTATTATAGATCAACCTTTTGGTGCAGATATTCGCTACCCTTCTAGCTCAACTTATCCCCTTTCTAGAACCAGTGCTTCTGTCGACACTACAGCCATCAAAGGAATTATTCGCTATAAAATAAATACTCCTTTTTCAGTCTATGGCGGACTAAGAAATGTCACATCAAGCGGTGAAGTTACCGTGAATCAGCCATCGAATAATCTACTCTACACAATGAAAACGGACACTCAGAACGATTGGGGTTATCTATTTGGCGCTGCTTATGAAATCCCAGATATAGCTCTTCGGATCTCGTTAACCTATAACTCAGCAATAAAGGTGGATTTTAATAGCCAAGAAAATATTGTCACTTCATCTTTTGCGAAGAAGACTTCGTTTAATGTCGATATGCCTAAATCATTAAACTTTGACTTTCAAACGGGTATTACGCAATCCACTCTTCTGATGTTTGCTGCACGTTGGGTCGAATGGGAAAAGACAAAAATCACACCAGAGCTTTTCACTCAGTTCGTTAATGCCGGAAATAACCTCGTTGGCTATAAAGAAAACACTATCACCTACTCTCTCGGGCTTGGTCAGAAGCTAACAGATACACTTACAGGATTGCTCGCCGTCGCGTATGAAAAGCCGTCAGGCAATGTCGTGAGTAATCTGTCACCAACCGATGGCTATACTTCATTAACTGCTGGACTAAAATATCAAGCAACACAAAACACAGCCATTACGACAGGTGTATCTTATACATGGATTGGCGAAGCTAAGACCAATCTAGCAGGAAATGAAGTAACGTTCGAAGATAACCACAGCGTGAATTTTGGAGTGAAGCTCTCTCATCATTTTTAATACCTTGAAGCGAGATAGCAAAAAAGCTTTATCGATTACTCAACAATATTCCGCCACCCATGGTGATAAACAAGCCGCCCGTTAGTTTGGTGATTTTGGCTTCCATGTTTTTTAACGAAAAACGTTTTCCTAAACGAGCAATGCCAAAAGCATAGCCCATATGTACGCTGGTCACGATAGCACAGATAGTAACAAACATGACCGAAAACTGTTGGTACGCTGGCGACTCTAGGGTTAAAAACTGCGGTAAGAAGGCAGACAAAAATATTAATGTTTTTGGATTACTTGCTGAGACCAAGAATGCTTCTCCAAACATCGAAAGTCCGGTTTTAGTCGACTTAGTTACGGCTGTATTATCTATAGCGTCAAAGGTTGATTTCTTTTTTGATCGTAGCGCTTTAATTCCAAGGTAAATCAAATAACTTCCGCCAATTATTTTCATCACCAGAAACCAGACTGGTAACGCTTGTAAGAGTGCACCAACGCCCAAGGCAACCAAACAAACAATCAAAAATTGGCAGGTCAAATTGCCAAAAATAGTAATAAAGGCAGATTGCCAACCAAATTGAATGCTATTTTTAAGCACTAACAACACATTCGGCCCTGGTGACAACGTGGTCACTAAGTAAGCCAAGAAAAACAAAGTCCATAAATGGAAAGTCATAGGTTACCTCTAAATAAGTGCCGCATTGATTGTCTAAATTTAGTATAAAATAGATTGTTAATCTAAGTAGAAGGTTAATTTACCACCATATTTTGTTAGAAGCTGAATATTTCGTTACCTATTGGCAACATCATTCAATTTACCCTCTCTGTGGGTATGTTAGAATTCACGATTCCAGCCGCAAGAGCGGTGGTTTAGGGAAGACTATTTTATAAGGTCTTTTATTTATATATTTTTTTGGAGACAACACCATGCGTTTATCTACGCTTAAAATGGGATTAGCTGCACTTGTTGCCGTAATACCAGCTCTTGCATCCGCTCACCCAGGACATGAACACACAACAAGTTTTATGACTGGCTTTATGCACCCAATGGGTGGTTTAGATCATTTATTAGCTATGTTAGCCATTGGCCTTTGGGCCGCTAGCCTTGGCGGTCGTGCTTTGTGGGCTGTGCCTACAGCTTTTGTCGGCACTATGCTGGCTGGTGGCGCTTTGGCTGTTGCTGGTGTGCAAGTTCCTTTCATCGAACAAGGTATTGTCTTGTCCGTTATTCTGATGGGGGCTTTGCTTGTTGGTGCTGCCCGTTTCCCTGTTGCCGTTTGTGCTGGCATTGCTGGACTGTTTGCTTTATTCCACGGTGCGGCACACGGTTTAGAAATGCCGTTAAATGCTAACGGTGCAGAATACGCATTGGGCTTTGCTGCAGCAACCGCACTTTTGCATGTTGCAGGTATCGGTTTTGGTATGGCGGTTGCTCGCTTCCAAGCGCCTATTGTGACTCGCGTAACAGGCAGTTTAATTGCCATTGCTGGACTATTTCTAGCGCTAGCATAAGAGCGTAGACCACAACTAAAGCCACGGTTTTTTAAATCAAAAAACCGTGGCTTTTTATTTTTTACGTTATTTTTCTACTTGCCTATAAATTATCCAAAAAGCAGTTACACTTATTCTCAGTTAGATTAATACTATTACGTTACAACGCATCTGTTTACAAAAATATCAAATACCCAGCAGGAATTTATGTGTATGATTTTTTTATGTTTATTAATTATCTAATAAAGGATCGTTAATTGAAGAAAGCAGAGTTTAAGCAGCCTTCCGCCTTATTTTTTTCATTGATTGCTTTCTTCGCTATTGCTGTATTTGGCGGCTATTGGACTCAGTCAACCAATAAGTCCATCGTCAATCAGCAGCAATCTCTTTTAAGTGGCATATCTAGGACACAAGCGTCTGTTCTAGAAAGACGTCTTTCTTCGGCCTTTACCTCCGCACAAATTTTAGCTTACGAAGTTGAGCAAAATAACGGTAATGGCGAATGGTTTCCAAATTATGCCAGTAAACTAATCGAGTCGATTGGTGGTATTGAAAACCTTCAACTGGCACCAGATGGCATCATTTCTGATATATACCCGCTTGAAGGAAATGAAACAGCCATCGGGTTTGACATTATCTCGACACCTAAATTTAAAGATGAAGCGATGCTTTCAATCAAGAATCATAGGATGTTTGTCATTGGTCCTGTTGCTTTAGTGCAAGGTGGTGTTGCCGTCATTAGTCGTGCGCCTATTTTTTTGCATAAAGGCACTCAAAGAGAACTCTTTTGGGGTTTTGCCTCTGCCGTAATTTATTTAGATAACCTGCTAGAAGCCACGCAATTAAAACAACTGGAAAACGAAGGTTATCAATACAGTTTGTCAAGAAAGCATGCTGCGACAAAAGAAACCATCATACTGTCTTCTTCTATTAACCCACTTTCAGATATACAAGCATCAACCAACCTGATTCTGCCTGTTGGCACTTGGACTCTCAGAATTAGCCGAGCATTAGATGATCAGTTAAAACAACGTAAGATAACGGGCTATGCCATCACTTTTACCGTGGCATTTTTACTCTCGATTGCGTTATACGCTATCCTAATACAACCGTTAAAACTGCGTATATTGGTGAAAGAAAAGACCGCTGAACTTCAAGAGCTTGCTTATAAAGACCCATTAACAGGGTTACCGAATAGACGATTCTTACAAGACAGCTTGCCTAGAATTCTGTACAGCAATCAGCGACGCAAACGTATATCTGCCTTTATTTATTTTGATCTAGATAACTTCAAACGTATTAACGACACGATAGGTCACGATGTTGGCGACCAAGTACTCGTTATTGTTGGGGATAGATTAAACAAACTAAAAGGCGTATCCGATCTTGTTGTACGCTTAGGTGGCGACGAATTTGGCATATTACTAGGTGATATTGGCAATGATAGACAAGCCGCCGAACAAGCCAATCGAATTTTAGACAGTATTCGAACTCCCATAAAAATGGACAGTAGAGAACACATTTTAAGCACGTCACTGGGGATAGCTATGATCCCAGAACATGGTTATGACCTTGTGACCATTATGCAAAATGCCGATATGGCATTGTATCAAGCAAAACTAATGGGTAAAAATCAGTACACTTTTTATACTGAAAATATGAAAATTAGTACGCATAATCTTATTAAGGCTGAAGATGATTTGTCTCTTGCCCTGCAAAGAAATGAATTTGAGATGTATTACCAGCCTCAGTTTGACCTTCATACTAATCGTGTCTTTGGTGCTGAAGCCCTTATTCGCTGGAACCATCCAGAAAAAGGCTTAATTTTTCCTAATGATTTCATCTCTCTTGCTGAAACCACGGGGAAGATTGTGCAGTTGGGATATTGGGTCTTAGAAAGCAGCATCGCCTATCTAGCAAAACGTAAAGAGGAAGGCCGACCTGATATTCTATTGCATATCAACCTTGCTTCGGAGCAATTATCAGATCCTCACTTTGTCACTCTGGTTCAGGAGCTGCTTGAAAAATATCAAGTGCCTGCTCATTTAATTGGTTTTGAAATTACTGAAACCTCTATTCTTGAAGACATTCATCTTGCTAGATATTTATTACAAGCTCTCAAAGAAATGGGCATTTGTATCGCCATTGATGATTTTGGAACCGGTTATTCGTCTTTGTCTCAGCTCAAAAACCTTCCCGTAAATTTACTAAAAATTGATCGCAGTTTTGTGATGGATTTAGAGAACGACCCCGACGATAGAAAAATCGTCGAAGCAATCATTGCCATGGCACACAAGCTCAATATCAAGGTACTAGCTGAAGGCATAGAAACCAGAGAGCAATGGAGAATGTTGGCCGAATTCCAATGTGATTTTGGCCAAGGCTACTATGTTAGCAAAGCGGTAACCGCTGATGTGTTCAATCAAGGCCAACCAATTATCCATAAAGATTAGAACGTTTTATTATTCTCACAATAAAGACAACACCCCAAACATAAAAAAGCCTCAAGTATCATCTCTGATACTTGAGGCTTTTGAATACTTTACAATACAAAGTTGCATTACTGCTACATTAACACCCTAAGACGCTAGGCAAATAGCACGACCATGATTATGTACTTCAACCAACTCTTTGTGCAGGCTGCAGATCGCTTTTTCGTAATCTTCTTCATCAACAACAAACTGCATATCTACCTGACGCATAGATTGGTGCATAGCTAATACGTTGACGTCTTGCTCTGCAATGGCTTTTACTGCCTTAGCCAGCATACCTGTGGTTTTCATATCGCTACCAATGGCAGAAACAATCGCTACTTTACGCTGCGTTATTTCAGCATCCGCAAAGCGCTCATGCAGCACTCTCATGACACGTTTCAAGGTTTTCAGGTTGATAGCCAAGTAATGTGTAATCGTATTGGCGTTAATATCTTTAGCGATGATATGAGCGTGGAACTGTCTTAATACTTTAAGAATATCCACATCAAATTTATCTATATCACCAGCCATATCTTGGTCGAATAGCTCTACGGCAAATACACCACGACAACCTGCAATGATCTCAACACACGGTGCATCACTTACGTAATCGCCAGTGATAAGCGTACCAGTATGTTCTGGTTCAAAGGTGTTTTTCACTCGCAATGAGATACCACTTTGACGCAAACCTTTTGCTGCTTTGGGATGGATAGCTTCCATACCAAGGTTAGCAAGCTGATCAGCTACATCGTAATTAGTTCGACCGATTGGTACCGCTTTGCTTTCACCGACTAAACGAGGATCAGCACTACTTAAGTGAAATTCTTTGTGGATCACGGCTTCATGTGCTTGCGTCAGAACCGCAATTCGGCTGAACGTCATTTCACTGTAACCACGGTCAAAGGTAGACATCAGACCGGTTTCGCTGTGAGCATAACCTGTCGCAATTGGAAGCTCTTTGCTCAAATCAATGTCTTTAAACGCATCTAAAATACGCTCATCAAGCGACATGTGACTTGGGCTATTCCAACCAGTCAAGTCAACGAATACAGCATTAACGCCGTCACGTTGTAACAAATGCGCGGTGTTCCAAGCACTGTGTGCTTCACCCAGACTGGCAAGCATTTCTCGTACGGTAGCAAGATGCTCGCTAATCGAAAAATGGCCGTGCTGACAAAGGCGATGTAGATCTTCAAGACACTCTTGTGCTTCTTGCAAACGGCTATTTAAAAATGCGTCTGCTTTATGGCGCAACTCCCCAGCTTCAAACAAGCTATGGTTAATGTCTAACATGGCTGTACGAACATCTTGTAACGCTGGAAACCAATTGTTTTGCTTACGCTCTTGAGCGAATAAAGCAAACACTCCAGCATCCCCTGTTTTCTTGTGTTCTAACAGCTTATCGGTCATACCGGCATAAGCAGAAACAACAAAAACACGTTGGTACATGTTGTTCACTAAAGTGGGTTTGAAAATTATATTATCTCTAACTGAACGGTAGTCACTCATGGACGTGCCGCCAATTTTTTCAACTGTATGTTGTCCCATCATTTTTCCAATATGTTAAGGGGCTAAAAGCCAACTTATGCCGAAATCCAAAACTGCCGCTATATTGTCATAAGGTTGCGGAAAATTTAAGCATTAATCGCTTTTTTTAAGCGCTTTAATCGACTTCCTAGCCGCGATGTATTCAGGCCTTGGAGTGGTGTTACCAAACGGCGAAACCACACGATTCGACAAGGCGTTGTAGACAAAAAATAAATTCGAGCGAGGCGATGATGTAATATTGCCGTTTGAACCATGTAACACATTGCAATCAAACAAAATAATTCTGCCCGGTTGACCAACTGCGGCTTCAATACCATTCTGTTCAATCAAAGACTGCAGCGACACATCATCAGGAACGCCAACATTTTGTGTTTTAAGAGAAGATAGATAGTTATTTTCTGGTGTTTCACCAACACAAGATACGTATGTGTGGTGAGAGCCAGGAATCAACAGCAGAGGGCCATTATGGTGATCATTAGGGGTAAGTGTAATGGACATACTCAAAGCTCTCATGCGTGGCATACCATCTTCCACATGCCACGTCTCAAAGTCTGAATGCCAATAAAACTCTTTGCCACGAAAACCTGGTTTATAATTCAAACGCGTCTGATGAAGATAGACTTCATCACCTAAAAGATATTCTGCGATTCGAACTAATCTTGGGTCTTCAGCCACACTTTTAATAAAAGCGTCTAATTTATGTACATCAAATACCGAGCGAATATCACCACTATCAGCCTCTGTAACACTTTCTTCGCGTTGCTTAATCTCGCCATCATCGCGTAAACATTGCATATGCTTCTGCATATTAATGACTTCTTCGTCACTAAAAATATCATCCAGAAACAAAAAGCCGTTCTTTTCATAGTGATCTAAAAGCACCTCATCAAGAGGCGCTTTTAGCTGGTCATTAGCGTAGATAATAGGGTCTTGGCGCTGTATATACATAGGTTCAGAATAGAGTCTAGATGGATATTGGTCTTGCTGAATACCTCCAACACCCAATGAATCTACGCTTTTTTTATCAGAAAATTTTGAACTAGAAAGCTTATGGTTAGTCACTTTCTGCTTAGCAATCCTCTGATTAGTAAATTCATCATCTAAATATTCAGATGCTAGAACCGATGACATGATCGCGACTCCTTATTATCTCCTTACCGTTAACGACATGATCTGATAAATAGTTGTCTAGGTGGCTTATTCTATAATCTCGTAAGCGCCTTCTGAGTTGTGCACTTCTTTACCCGTAATTGGCGGATTAAAGACACAAGCCAATTTCAATTCTTTGAAAGCTCGCAAGGTATGCGCATCATGCTTATCCAGCACATACACAACACCTGGTTTGATGTGGTGCTTTTGACCTGTTTCGCGGCTTTCTACTTCGCCTTCTCCAGAGATACAGTACACAGATTCAAGGTGATTTTGATAATGCATATCAAAGTCTTTACCCTCATAAATAGTCGTAATGTGAAACGAAAATCCCATATTGTCTTCTTTTAACAAAAGACGTGTGCTCTCCCAATTACCATCTGGGGACACTACGCGGCGTTCAGTTTTTTCACATTCAGCTAAATCACGTGCAAACATTCTTTTCTCCTTATGATCCGAAGATCTATTAAATGCCGGTAAAGAGTTACCGGAAGAGACTTGAGGTTCTTAACTTACTATTTACTTCACTCAAGTATTTATCAAAAAATTGCCCTCAAAAATGAAGGCAATTTTAGGATTAGAAGAACTAGACAGCGATGTCGTAGTTCTCATCGAAGTAGCTTTTTGCTTCTGGCATATCATCTTCTTTGGCACACACATCACGAATAGCGCGCTCTAGAATATCGATACCTTGCTTTAGATCTTCGTCGCTGATAATAAGAGGACAAAGAAATTTTACCACCTGGTCATCGGCGCCAGAGGTTTCGATCATCAGACCATTCTGGAAGCATTTCTTGGTAATCTTGCCAGCCAATTCGCCGCTAACACAGTTGATACCGCGCATCATACCTCGACCTTGAAGTGTGAAGTTGCCTTCACCAAATTCATTGACGATAGCTTGTGTACGCTCATGAATGTACTCACCTTTGCGCTTGATCTCTTTTTCAAACGTGTCGTCTTTCCAGTAAGTTTCAATAGCTACTTTTGCGGTAACGAATGCAAGGTTATTACCACGGAACGTACCGTTGTGCTCACCTGGTTTCCATTCATCTAATTCTGGACGCATTAGAACAACAGCAAATGGCAAACCGTAACCACTTAGTGATTTCGACATGGTAACAATATCAGGCGTAATACCAGCGTCTTCAAAGCTGAAGAAAGTACCAGTACGACCACAACCCGCTTGAATATCATCAACGATCAATAGAACATCGTGTTTTTTACAAACAGCTTCTAGATTCTGTAACCAACCAAAGCTAGCGGCATTAATACCACCCTCACCTTGTACGGTTTCAACAATTACAGCAGCTGGCGTATCAACACCACTACTAGAATCGGACAACACCTTGTCTAAATATTCTGTTGTCTCGATGCCTTCACCTAAATAACCATCAAAAGGCACGGTAGAAACGCCAGCACCTAGACTAGTACCCGCTGCACCACGGTGATGTGAGTTACCTGTTACAGATAAAGCCCCCAAACTACAACCATGGAAACCATTGGTAAAACTAATAATATTTTCACGACCAGTGACGTTACGGGCTAGCTTGAGTGCGGCTTCGACCGCGTTCGTGCCAGTAGGACCAGTAAATTGCACCATATATTCAAGACCACGAGGCTCAAGAATATGCTTTTTAAAGACTTCAAGAAATTCGCCTTTGGCTTTTGTGTGCATATCTAGACCATGTGTAATACCGTCATCCAAGATGTATTCCACTAGTTTCTCTTTGAAGACTGGGTTGTTGTGACCATAGTTCAATGTGCCAGCACCGGCCAAGAAATCTAGATATTTATTACCTTCCTGATCGAATAAATACGCACCTTGTGCACGGTGAAAAACACGTGGAAAAGAGCGTGCGTAAGATTGTACTTCTGATTCGATTTCGTCAAAAATTTTCATATTTCTATCATCCTTTAAGTTCATAAACAGTAATTTTAGAGCTTGAGTAGAAAGCAAAAGCTGAGAGTGAAAGTGAAAGTGTGACTTTCTAACTCATCGCATTTCTAACTCACTTGCATATGAATTCATTGAGCTTGTGAGTTCATATGACTTTTTGATTTATAGGCTTTTTAATTTATGGGCTTTTTAATTTATGGGCTTTTTAATTTATGGGCTTTTTAATTTATGGGCTTTTTAATTTACGGGGAATGGACCAATCCTGACTAGGTACTCGGTATCATGTCGCCCTTTGAAGTGATCCTGCTTATCAAACATCACAGATTCTTCTAGCGGAGCATCTAGCTGATCAGCGAGACGTCGAAACAGAGCCCAAGAGCCTTCATTTGATGCCGTAATACTGGTTTCTAAGTAACGCACGCCAGAACAGCTAGATCGTTCAAGCAATGATGAAACCATTCTTTTTGCTAAGCCTTGACCTCGAGCTTTTTCACTCACTGCCACTTGCCAAACAAACAGGGTATCTAGTTGTTTTGGAACAACATAACCAGACACAAACCCAATCATCTCACCGCCCTCAAATCGCGCTGCGACAGATGTATCGCTAAAATGACTGGCTTGCAGCAAATTACAATAAACCGAGTTTGTATCCAGTGGCGGACAAGATGCCACCAGCTGATTAACTGCCATGCCATCTACCGCACTGGGTTTAGTAAACATAATTTTTTCTGAATTCATAATCACATCCATTAGAAAACAAAGCATTATTAACCAGTTAATTGTATAAATTAGCTTACGCGAAATAACAATAATCGCTGATTTATATGAAGTTAATGTTACTTAACTGATTTTTAGAATCAAATTAATTTGATGTCTAATCATTCTACCTGAAAGCAAATTCAAGTCCAGCCATTTATTTAGAGAACTAACTATTACAGGCGTAATATTTTCCGCAAAGCTAGACTATATCTAGTATGAAAAGCACACAGCAAATAGCGAAAAAAATTATAAAAGAACATTTTTTGTTGCATATCTGCATCGAAATTCGGAAAATCCCGCCCCTATTCGGAGTTTTGCTTACCAGCATTCATTCATGCTGGTGAAGTGGGAAGCATTGGTATGGGTAAAAAAACCAGCTCCGATCGCTGTTGATATATTTTGCTTTCAATCATTTAGAGATAACTATGACAAATAAAACATCTATCCAAGGCTCCTGGGCGAGTCGATGGATATTCATTTTGGCGGCGACAGGTTCCGCTGTAGGCTTAGGTAACATCTGGAAATTCCCTTACATCACTGGTGAAAACGGCGGTGGGGCTTTTGTTCTGGTTTATTTGGTTTGTATTTTGCTGGTCGGCATTCCTATTATGATGGCCGAAGTGTTTATCGGTCGTCGTGCACGCAAAAACCCAATTAATGCTTTAAGTGACGTCGCTGAAGAATCTGGTAGCACTCGCTCTTGGGGTTTAATAGGTTTAATGGGAATGCTGTCTGGCGTTCTTATCTTTTCATTTTATTCTGTCGTTGGTGGTTGGGTACTTTATTACATTAAAGCCATGCTAACGGGTGAAATGAATGGCATTTCATCTGATGATGCAGGCGCAGCTTTCGGTGCTCTTCTTGCAGACCCTGCAACACTTTTAGCTTGGCATACACTATTCAGCATTATGACGGTAGTTGTGGTTGCAGCAGGCATCAATAAAGGTATTGAAACGGCAACTCGCATCATGATGCCAGCCTTGTTTGTATTACTCATCATCCTACTTGGTTATGCGATGACAACTGGCGGCTTTGCGCAAGGTTGGAATTTCATGTTCGAGTTTGACTTTAGCAAGCTGACCTGGAATGCGGCTTTGATTGCACTAGGCCATTCGTTCTTTACCCTATCTTTGGGTATGGGAACCATCATGGCTTACGGCTCTTACATGACCAAGGATGCATCTATAGGTAAAACGGTATTGGCTATTGGCGCATTAGATACGCTTGTTGCTTTGGTTGCTGGCTTGGCTATATTCCCAATCATTTTCTCTAACGGAATGGATCCTGCGGCAGGCCCTGGCTTGATGTTTATCTCTTTGCCAGTTGCTTTTGGTCAAATGCCTTTCGGTCAGTTGTTCGGTGTTTTGTTCTTCGTCTTAGTTGGCGTAGCGGCATGGACTTCTGCTATTTCTTTGCTAGAACCAACCGTTGCCTTCTTAGTAGAACGTTTCAAAATGAAACGTATTACAGCGTCTATTAGCTTAGGCATTGTAGTATGGGGATTGGGTATTGCTTGCCTAGGTTCATTCAGCTTTATGTCTGATGTAACCTTTTTCGGCAAAAACACTTTCGATTTCCTAGATTACATTACAGCGAACATCATGCTGCCATTGGGTGGAATTCTTATTGCTCTATTCTCTGGCTGGATTGTTAAGAACAAGTTTGCACAGGACGAACTAAACCTATCTGAAACTGTATTCAAACTATGGAATTTCTCTATGAAGTTCACGGCACCAATCGCGGTTGCGGTTGTGCTGTACTTCTTGATCAACCCTATGAAGTAACACTTAAATAATTTAAGTGTTGGCAATACAGGCACCAACCCCGCTAGCGCCCTGCGCTGGTGGGGTTTCTTTTTTATAGCGGTAGAAAACTTATAGCGACAAAAAATCACATCGATCTTAACGCGTAATTCTCTCCTGCTGTTTGAATTGTCTTACTCAACTCAGATGCAACGTCCGCTTGTTGGATTTTGTTCCAGATAATCTCATGGAAATAAAACGCTACGGTATTAATGGCAGGCTCTACGATAGCGACTAAACCACCTACCAACAAACTCCCCGTAATGAGATATGCGACAGAGAACGCGATAGAAAAGTGCATAACTGCAAAAGTCATTGTCTTAGCCATGTTAAATCTCCTTCTTTGTTTTATTTGATAGAAGAAGAGTAAAACCAAGCTAACAATAAGAAAAATATATTATAGATATCCACTTAATAGTTTTTTTTTCTTTTCTCATCTTGCAGTTTGATCCATGAAATTAATCACACCTTCTAACGCCTCAGAGTAGACTTTGACTTCGCCAAGATCCGTCATGTTAGAGTCATGAGCCGCCAACCAAAAACTCGCGCCAATAACTGCCACTGGGCGTTGCCATTGCTGCATTTGATGTATCAACTCCTCCGCTTTATTGCCCAATTCATTTTCACAAAAAACCAATACAGACTGAGCCTGAATACCTTCAACTAAGCTAGACCAATCATTACTATGCTGTACATTTGGAACGACACAGCAGGACAAGCCTTTATCCAATAAAATAGCTGCAGCCATGTAACACCACATACTGCGCTGTGAAGCTAATCCGGCAATCAACACCTTAGGCACATTCTTTTTTTGCCCTTTAAAGTTGCTTACACGAGCCATTAAACATGACAGCAAGACCGACTCGCAAAATGCTAAGGGTGCGCCTCTCCCTAACTGCTCAAAGCTTGGCAACAACCAATCTCGTATGGCAATATCAGCAGGGTATTGAGAAAAGATTTGCTGATACATCTGCTCAATTTTGTCTTCTTGAAAAAACTCAGCCGCTTTAACCAAGGCCCCTTGCCATTCCAGCCATTCATTCGACGGTACAACACTATCAAGCGTCGCGCCTTTCTCCAGCAGAGCTCTCACCTTACTGACAGCCACCCCTTGTTGAATCCAGCGCAATATGCCTTCTACTCGCTGTACATCGCCTTGGTCATACAATCGATGGCCCTTGTCAGTTCGCTTCGGCTTTAGCAAGCCATAACGTCGCTCCCAAGCTCGCAATGTAACAGAGTTCACCCCGGTTCTTAGAGATAACTCCCGAATAGGAAAGTATTCGGAGCTATCCAATAGCGCTAATTCATCTAAAGAATCTTGTTTTTTTGCTTCCGCATTTTGATTTGGCTGACTCATACATTTTTCCAATAAATCATCATTCATCTAAGGCAATAAACCTATTGTGACCTAAACTTCTATAACTACCAAAGACTACACAATAAAAAACTATACAAATATTTTTTTGTACAAGATAGTTGCTTTTCTTATACGATTTTCTATATTGTATAAGAAAAGCAACATGAACACTGGGAAAAATAAGATGAACACATTAACTACCGGTCAAATTCACACCCCAACCTTTGACATCGCCATTGTTGGCGCTGGCCTAGCTGGCAGCCTATGTGCATATTTGCTATCCCAGTCAGGACAAACCGTTTGTATCATAGACAAAAGCCGCGGCAGTGGCGGTCGAGCTAGTAGCAAAAGACTAGACGGTGACATCAGCTGTGACCTGGGTACGCCTTATATTGTTGCTAAACACCCAGACACCCTCGCACTCTTCAAACAACTCACCGAAGAGCATATAGCAGCACCATGGAAACAACTTAGTAAAACCGGCTCTCAAGCTTTTGTCGGTGTACCAAAAATGAGTGCTATTACCCGCCACTGGATTCAGAATGCAAACTTCATTACAGGTACTCGTATCCATCATTTGGATCAGATCACACAAAAAGGCGATGATCAGCCAAGCTGGCTATTGAGAGATGATAAATATCAGCCCGTTGTAATTGCGAAAAAAATTATTATTGCAGCGCCAGCACCACAAGCCGCATCAATACTGGCTTCGCACGAAAAGCTAGCTGTACTCTTACTCAGAGCGAATCAGGCTAGCGCTTCTTATGATTCACAATGGGCTATGTGGTTAGAAACAGAGCCATGTGACTTGAATGCATTGATTGAGCCTAAAGGTTCTCCAATAAAACGCATGATAAAAGACAACTACAAGCCACTGCGTCATAGCGAAAAAATAGACCGTTGGGTTATCCAATCCGATCCAAACTGGACAAAGCAGCACCTTGATTCAGATAAAGAATGGGTCACTCAAACATTGCTACAAGCTTTTGCGGAAATAACTGAACATAGAGTTTTAAAACATGGTGATCCACATCGTTGGTTCCTTAGCAGGTTTGCCGAAAACAAAGGCAACAACACTTTTGCTTGGTCATCAGAACATAATGTAGGACTAGTCGGTGACTGGTTATGCCAAGGTGATGCTGAAGGCGCACTGCTCAGCGCACACTTTCTTATTAAGCATATAGAAGACGCGAAATAACAAACTATCTTGTCTTTTGGAGGATTCATTCATGCCACATTCTCAACCATCACCAGATCAGTTAACACATAAGATTCCTGTCGGAATTAGCGCCTGTTTATTAGGTGAAAATGTACGATATAACGGCGGACATAGCCATTCTGATTATTGCGACAAAGTACTCAGTCATTATTTTGATTATCAAAAATTTTGCCCAGAAGTGGCCGCAGGGTTTGGTACACCTCGCCCAACTCTGCGCCTAGAAGGCAATCCAGACGAACCAAGAATGGTCTTCAGCAAAAATTCTGAAGAAGATGTTTCTGAGGTATTCATGGCGGCATCTAACAAATATTTGGAAAATCTATCACATTTGGATGGCTACATCTTGATGAAAAAATCCCCAAGCTGCGGCATGGAACGTATAAAGGTTTATCAAGAAAACGGTCACCCTCACATGCAAAGAAGTGCAGGACTTTTTACCAAAGCACTACAACAACGCTATCCATTATTACCAGTGGAAGAAGACGGTCGTTTAAATGACCCTGCGTTACGAGAGAATTTTTTATTGCGCGTTTTCACTCACCATGATTTTCGTCACAGTATGGGCGAAGACGCTCGAATGAAAGACCTTATTGCTTTCCATAGCCGTTATAAATATATGGTCATGGCGCATTCTCAACCGATTTATCGCAAGCTAGGACGTATGCTTTCAGGTAATGACCCAAGACCCTTTAACGAATTAAAAACAGCGTACTTTGAAATTTTAATGACAACCCTGTCAAAACCAGCAGAGCGTAAAAATCACTGTAATGTGCTCATGCATCTTGTGGGTTACTTAAAACACGCGGTGGATGTGTCCGTTCGAAAAGATATTTTGGATGTGGTTGAGCAGTACCGTCGTGGCGAAGTCAATCTTGCCACGCCTGTCACCTTGCTCCATCACTACCTAAAACATTACGGCAGTGAATACATCAATGAGCAAAGCTATTTCATCCCCTATCCATCGCCTCTTGGCATCCGTAATACGGTTTAAGGTAACGCAATAGAATGAAGATTACACATCTGGTTTGGTTAAGAAACGACCTTCGCTGTCTAGATAATCCAGCGCTTTATTATGCCTCTTTAGAAGCAAAATCCGCTAAAGAAGGCATTGCCGTTATAGTCACTCCCACACCAAAACAATGGGCACAGCATAACGAATCAGACGCTAAGAATGGGCTTCGTGCTGGGTTAATCAAAAACCTAGCAAAGACGTTGGCAACGCTTGGCATTCCAATGCATGTCCTTGAGACAGATACCTTTGATCAGCTTCCAAATGCCATCACAGAATATTGTCTCAGTAATAATATCAAACACCTTTGGTTCAACCGTGACCTACCTATTCACGAGCAACAGCGCGATCAAGCGGTATGCGAACAATTACAGCAACACCAGATAAGCACTCACATTCAGGCAACAGATATTATTGTTCCGCAAGATGTGCTCAGCCAGCAAGGCACACCATTCAAGGTCTTCACACCATTCTTTAATCGATGGGTTGCCATGCTTGCTCAGCAAGATATAACCCCCCTACCAACACCTGATCCACAGGCTAAAGCCTTGCCAGAATCCAGTTTGGACCTAACGTGGGAAAAGCCCTTCCGAGAGGATTTATGGCCTGCTGATCACGACACAGCCAGACAAAAACTTTGGCAATTTTGTCACCACAAAGAACGTCATTACCAAGAAGGTAGAGACTATCCTATTGAGCCTGCCACCAGTACTTTATCGCCCTATCTTGCACTAGGCGCTTTAGGGCCAAGACAATGTCTGGAAGCGATTTTCTACACGTGTAGTCAAGAGGAAAGACGCTGGCAAGACAGTATTTGGTTAAAGGAGCTTGCATGGCGTGATTTCTATCGTCAGCTAATGGCGCATTTTCCTTTTCTTTGTAAGAGCCAACCGTTCAAGCCAGAAACAAACGCATTAATTTGGCGGCAAAACGAGGAAGAGTTTCAGGCATGGTGCGAAGGCAGAACAGGTTTTCCTATTGTTGATGCGGCCATGCGTCAGCTTAACCAAACGGGTTGGATGCACAATCGTTTAAGAATGGTGGCTGCTAGCTTCTTTACCAAGCTAATGTTTGCCGACTGGCGCAGAGGCGAAGCCTATTTTATGAGCAAATTAATTGACGGTGAATTCGCTGCCAACAATGGCGGCTGGCAATGGAGCGCATCAACTGGCTGTGATGCAGCCCCCTACTTCCGAGTCTTCAATCCAACCAGACAATCGCAGACCTATGATAAAAACGGCGATTTCATCCGTCGCTTTGTGCCTGAACTCGCCAAACTAGATGCAAAATCCATTCATGACCCTAAGCCAGAACAAAGAAAACAATGCCATTACCCAGAGCCAATTATCGATTACAAACCTGCAAGACTGGCTGCTATTGCGGCATTCGATGAGCTAAAAGGATAGTAGAAGAGTTGGATTTTCTAGTGGCTATTTCGAAAATATTGGCAAAATGGAAAAACACACCTATACTTTGAGCTGTAATATTTCTCAAACTAAGCTTTTACAGATCAAAACAAAATCATATAATCCGTAAAATTTTTTTGGATTAATTAATAGCTATGCCAGACTCACCACAACACTTACACGATGTTCTTGTCCACTTACGACGCATTATCCGTGCCACGGATTTACAATCAAAACGCGTTGTAAAAGCCTGTGGATTAACGATTCCGCAAATCATGGTGCTTCGTTCTATTGAAGAACTAGGCGACGTTACTGTGCGAAAAATTTCCGACAGTGTGTCCCTAAGTCAAGCAACTGTGACGACCATATTGAATCGCTTAGAAGATAGAAAATACGTGGAACGAGTTCGAGGGCAAAAAGACAAGCGTATCGTCAATGCTCGGTTAACGACCACAGGTATGGAAATTCTTAAAACCACACCGCCGTTGTTGCACGAGAAATTCATTGATGAATTCGACTCACTAGAAGGCTGGGAGCAAACTCAAGTTCTTGCATCCTTACAACGCATTGCGATGATGATGGATGCAGAAAATCTAGACGCTGCACCTTTACTAGATATCAATTCACCCGATGCATCAGTTTAAAATTAAAAATAGATAAAAAAATGGCCGCAAATTTGCGGCCATTTTTTAGTTAACATCTAGTAGAAATAGATCACTTCAGATTAAGTACATCCTGCATATCATACATACCAGCCGACTTACCCTCCAACCAGCTTGCTGCACGCACCGCCCCCTTCGCGAAAGTCATACGACTACTTGCCTTGTGAACAATCTCAATACGCTCACCTTCGGTAGCAAACCACACGCTGTGCTCACCAACTACGTCACCAGCACGGATGGTTTCAAAGCCGATTTCTTTTTGAGTACGAGCGCCAGTCTGCCCTTCACGGCCGTAAACAGCACATTCTTTCAAATCACGACCCAATGCTTCTGCAACCACTTCACCCATTCGCAATGCCGTACCAGAAGGAGAGTCAACTTTGTGACGGTGATGCGCTTCTACTATCTCCACATCATACTCATCGCCCAAAATCTTCGCGGCAGTAGCAAGCAACTTAAGGGTCAAATTCACGCCAACACTCATATTAGGTGCAAAAACCACCGGTGACTGCTGAGCGGCTTCGTTTAACTTGGCTTTTTCAGCATCGCTTAAACCCGTTGTCCCGACAACGATGGCTTTTTGCTGTTTAGCACAAAAAGCGGCATTCTCTAAAGTTAACGTCGGTGTGGTGAAGTCAATCAAAACATCAAAATCATTCACACAATCAGCCAGTGAAGCTACAGCTGCAACCCCCAACTTACCAACTCCAGCAATCTCGCCAGCATCAGCACCAACCAAGCTACTGCCCGGTTTTAAAATGGCTGCACCTAAAGATACACCTTTGGCATCATGAATGGCGGTGATTAGATTTTTTCCCATGCGCCCTGATGCGCCAATGACTGCTACTCGCATTTATCTACTTCCTCAATTTTGTCTGCGCAAACCATAGCAAAAATTCACTTGAATCTCAGCATTAAAAATCAATAAGGCATATCTCGAAGCATAAAAAAGGAGCCGACGCTCCTTTTTTATGACAATAGAAAAATTGATTAAAATATTTCGTTTGGTTTCAATTCTTCAACCATATTTCTATCAAACTCAATAACCCCATCTGAAGGTATCTCATCCACCGTATTACGCATTTTGGGACGAGAGGTGTCATTTTGCTTAATAACAATCTCTACACGTCGGTTGGTAGCACGATGCGCAGACGTATCATTAGGGACCAAGGGGCGAGTATCAGCATAACCTGTTACGGCAAATCGACCTTGATCAAGCTGCCCTGTCGAAAATAGTTCCTCAGCGACAGAAATAGCTCGAGCCGATGACAATTGCCAGTTAGAACGGAAACGCCCGCTTCCTATTGGCACATTATCAGTATGTCCTTCAACAGAAATAGTACCTTGAATTCCAACCAACACATCACGAATCAAATCAATCACCGGAATGAAGTCATAATTTAATTCAGCAGAACCCGACTCAAACGAGCCCTGATCCTTAATCCGAATCGTAATGGTCTCTTCTTGCGTTTCAATCTCCACCGTACCTTTTGAAATCTCTTCCCGCATCACTGAGGCAATCATTTGAGCATCACCTTCTGTTTCTTGAATTTTCTTCTCTTTTTCAAGGTCTGCATGAGATTTATCAACAAAGGTAACAGGCGAAGGTGAACCAGAGTTACTTTGCTCTTTAAGCTCGGCATCACCGGGCTTGCAAATAACCTCTAACGTATTCTCTGGCGTACTGTCTGCTTTTTGCTTGATTTCATTGATCGGCGTAGGCTCAGGGCGCCCTGGACTAAATTCCTGAGCAATAACTGAGGTTCCCATTGGAATAGACTCAGCTTCTACTTCACGCTGCACACCAAATGCCACTTTCAATGACCCTGCAATTTGCTTGAACTTGATAACGTCCATTTCAGCGAAAGACAGTAAAAGTACAAAGAAACACATCAATAAAGACATGAGATCCGCAAAGGTTCCCATGTAAGCAGGTAAACCCTCTACACATTCGGGGCAATCTGACTCTTCTTCATCACTCATTATCGAATCCGTTTACAACAAAAATATTATTCACGCTCAGTTCGCTTACCTTCCGCTATGTACGTCTTCAGTGCGCCATCCAAAATACGTGGGTTCTGACCAGACTGAATAGCAAGCAAAGCATCTAAAATCAACTTCTGACAGGTCAATTCTTCATCAGCACGAATATTTAACTTCGCCTGTATAGGTAAACACACCATGTTAGCTAACATGGCACCATAAAGCGTAGTCAGCAAGGCAACCGCCATTGCAGGACCGATTGCTTTTGGGTCCGACATGTTTGCCAACATCTGCACCAAACCAACCAATGTCCCTATCATTCCCATCGCCGGACCAACATCACCAAAAGCTTTAAAAACCTTCGCTCCAGCGCTATGGCGGTAATAAGATTGGTTCATATCTTTAGACAACTGGCTTCTCACGACATTGCCATCATGACCATCCACTAGCATTTGAATACCTTTTGATAAAAAAGGATGGCTGACTTCTTTGCCTTCTAGTGAAAGCAAACCACCTTTACGCGCTTCATCCGCTAAACCGTAGATCTCATCGATCAATGTGTCTAATGGAATGCTTTTAAACATAAAGGCTTTTGCAGCAACTTTACCCGCACTAAGAAATTGACTTAAAGGATATTGCATCAACACAACAAAGGTAGATCCAACTAATACAATCAGCGTTGACGCGGTGTCTATAAACATCCCTGCTGATCCACCAACAAATATGGCGGCAATAATTACTATAAAAGATCCAACAAGTCCTATTAACGTTGCGATATCCACACACGTCTCCTAACAAAAAAGCTATAATGCGACCGATACATTTTAATGATTCTATACGAAACAAAGCGGAAGAATGACATCTTCTTACATGATTTTTGTAATTTTCGTTAACACGCCCTCGAACAGTAGGTCATTTTCTGTTACAAAACGTAGGTTCAAACAAGAGTAATCATCATGTCCCGTAAAACCAATGTCCGTCATTTTGAAGAAAACCTCAGTGAATTAGACTCGCTTGTCACACAACTTGAATCCAATCAGCTATCTCTTGAAGAGGCACTAAAAGCCTTTGAAAAAGGCGTTAAGCTTAGTCAAGAATGTCAGTCCGTTCTCACCCAAGCTGAACAAAAAGTTCAAATACTGCTGGAAAAACAAGATGGTGAGCACCTAGAAACTTTTGATCCGGAATTAAATTCGTGAATTTAGACGATTTTTCTCAATACGCTCGCCATAGAGTTGATGATTACCTTACACAAAGTTTAAGCCAATACGGACCCGCTACACACTTACAAAGCGCTATGGCATACAGTCTCTTTAACGGTGGCAAGCGCATTCGTCCTATGTTGACCTATGCCGCAGCATCCTTATTTGGCGAGGCAAATGATCTTACTGACGCCAGCGCCGCTGCGATTGAATCTATCCACGCCTATTCTTTGATTCATGATGACCTCCCAGCAATGGATGATGATGACCTACGTCGTGGTAAACCGACTTGCCACATAAAGTACGACGAAGCGACCGCTATACTGGCTGGAGACGCATTGCAGACTTTTGCCTTTGAACTATTGAGCGATTCAAAACACCAAAACATCAAAGTACAACTACAATTAATTCAAGAACTCGTTCAAGCTTCTGGCCGTCATGGTATGGTTACAGGACAAATGATTGATCTAGCCAATGTGGGCAAAAACATCAACATTGATGAATTAGAACAAATGCATCAACATAAAACGGGCGCACTTATACGAGCCAGTATTCGTATGGGCGCCATCAGCACCTCAGCTAATAGTAGCGCCATATGCGAAGCGGATTTTGCGGCTCTAGATACTTATGCTGCAGCGATTGGCTTGGCGTTTCAAGTTCAAGACGACATCATTGATATCACCAGTGACACAGCAACACTGGGCAAAACCCAGTTCTCTGATGAAGAGGCAAACAAACCAACTTACCCTAAACTGCTTGGTTTAGAAGGCGCTCAAGCTCTTGCTAAGAGTCTGCATGAACAAGCCATTACAGCAATTTCACCATTTGGAGACGCAGCTCAGCCTTTAGTTGAGCTTGCGAACTATATTATTGGTCGTAACCACTGATATACTTACCCGCTTTTTTAGACTAATTAAATGTGACCAAACCTGTGCCGATGTTCGAAGAGATACCTACCGCGCGACCTGACACGCCGCTGCTTGATCAAGTCAACTCACCTGCTGACTTGCGTGCCTTTAAAAAAGAGCAATTGCCCACGCTTGTCCGCGAATTACGAGAATTTATGCTTTATAGTGTCGGACAAACTGGCGGTCACTTTGGCGCGGGTCTTGGCGTCGTAGAACTGACTGTTGCCCTTCATTATTTATACAACACGCCAGAAGATCGCATTGTTTGGGATGTTGGCCATCAAGCCTACCCGCATAAAATTTTAACCGGGCGCCGTGAGGCTTTGCTAAATATTCGCCAAGAAAATGGTATATCCGGTTTTCCAAAACGCGATGAAAGTGAATACGATACGTTTGGTGTTGGTCATTCCAGCACGTCGATTGGCGCAGCACTGGGTATGTCTCTCGCTGCGCGACAACTTAAAACCGGCCGTAAGGCTGTTGCTATCATTGGCGATGGTGCAATGTCTGCAGGTATGGCATTCGAAGCACTTAATCACGCAGGTGATGTGAAAGCTGACATGTTGGTCATTTTAAATGACAACGAAATGTCTATCTCGAAACCGGTTGGCGCTTTATCCAGTTATTTTGCTCGAATTTGGGCAAGTAAAACCTACGACAATATTCGTAAAGGCGGACAAAAAGTCTTTTCCGGGCTGCCTTCCGCGCTCGAGCTAGCACGTAAAGCTGAAGAACACATGAAAGGCATGGTATCGCCGGGTATGATGTTTGAAGAACTTGGCTTTAACTATATCGGGCCGATTGATGGTCACGATATGGACCATTTATTAACCACCATTGCTAACTTAAAAGATCGTTCAGGCCCTCAGTTCTTGCACGTCATTACTAAGAAAGGCAAAGGCTTTGAGCCAGCTGAAGGCGATCCAATCGGCTATCACGCTATTAACAAGATCGAGCCCGATCCGAAACCGAACGTAGAGAAAAGCAAACTGCCAAAATACTGTAATGTCTTTGGTAAGTGGGTATGTGATGCGGCAAAACAAGACAATAAGCTTGTGGCTATCACACCAGCCATGAAAGAAGGCTCTGATCTCATTGAGTTTGCTGATCGTTTTCCAGAAAGATACTTTGATGTTGCTATTGCGGAACAACATGCGGTGACATTAGCCGCAGGCATGGCCTGTGATGGTGTGAAACCTGTTGTCGCGATTTACTCTACCTTCCTACAGCGTGCTTACGATCAGCTTATTCACGATGTGGCTTTGCAAAATCTTGATGTGTTGTTTGCCATTGATCGAGCTGGTTTAGTCGGTGAAGACGGTCCAACTCACGCTGGTGTTTACGATTTAAGTTACCTTCGTTGCATTCCAAACATGGTTGTTATGGCGCCTTCTGATGAAGACGAATGCCGTAAAATGCTACAAACAGGCTACGAATACAAAGGCCCCGCTGCCGTGCGTTATCCGCGAGGAACTGGTCAAGGTGTCGACATTGAATCAAGATTAAGCACTCTTGAGATAGGCAAATCTCGTACGCTACGAACTGGGCAATCTGGCATTGTCATCTGCAGTTTTGGTCGCCCTACTTACGATGCACTGCAAGCAGCGGATAAGTTAGACGCAACTTTGATCGACATGCGCTTTGTTAAACCAATTGATGAGAAAGCGCTACTGGCTCATTGTGATGCAAAACTTATCGTGACCGTTGAAGAGAACGCCATCATGGGCGGAGCAGGTTCAGCAGTGAGTGAGTTCCTAATTGCGAACAACATAAACATACCAACACTTCACCTTGGCCTACCAGACCAATATGAAGAACATGCCAGCCATGCTTCTATGCTAAAACGTGTAGGGTTGGACGCAGAAGGCATTCAAAAAGCCATCGAAAAGAAGCTGAACTCGCTATAAAAGCTTCCAAGGCTAAATCTAAGCCACGGTCTGTCGTTATACAGTCCGTGGTGCAAACATAATAATTGCCATTCCCAAAAGCGCCACAGCAGAACCAAGCATATCCCAAGTGGTTGGACGAACTCCGTCAACCACCCACAGCCATAAAACAGCCACGAAGATATAAACACCTCCATAAGCCGCATAGACTCTGCCTGATGCAGTCGGGTGTAACGTCAGCAGCCAAGCAAATAGCGCCAGACTTAACGCCGCTGGCACTAACAACCAGATTGTTTTGCCTTCACGCAACCAAAGGTAAGGTAAATAGCAGCCAACAATCTCTGCCAGTGCTGTCAGCATAAAAAGACCTATTGTTTTTAACTCAGGCAAAGAAACATCCCCTTATTAACTTAATACATATCAAAGTTGTAAACTCATAGGCACAAAACGAATACCATTAAAATCAGCCTCACTTCCTGTTGCTTCAAACCCATAAGATTCATAAAAGCCAACCGCATTCACTGAAGAGCGCAGGCTGATTTCTTTAGCTTCTGACGTATCTAATAAAGCACTAAGGAGTCGCTTTCCTATTCCCTGACCTTGCACTGATTTAGAAACAAATAAATGAGTAAGATAATTGCCATCGCGTAACGCACCAAAACCAACAATTTCTCCTGCACAAACGGCTTTAAGAGTCTGAAAACGTTCTATATCAAACGTTGTTACGATATCTGGCAAAACACGCGCTTTGTACTCAGCCTTACCTTGATCATTAAAATTAGGCAACACATCCACAGCAGATACTTGGCCAATAAAGTGCTTAACAAGTTCCAAATCAGCCATATCAACTTTCTGAATATCCATTTCTACTCCGTAATTACTGAATCTATAGTCGGCAGTGTTTCGCCAAAAATGCCAGTTTACAAGCTAAATGCAAAATACAGAACGCAGTTCGGAGACTTTTATTGAAACAGCTAAATTGAGAAGACTTCTCGTGATGAAGGAATAAAGACAAAAATGGCCTAGCCGATCTATTGATTACAGATCGGCTAGGCCATTAAAAATGAAATGATGGTTTATTAAGCGGCTTTTGCGATGCGCTTATTACTCAGATAAATCATTGTGATAGCGCCAATCAATAATAAAATGGCAACATACCGATTACTGTCTAATGGAATAATATTATTATTTAACCAACCAAAATGATCGATAATCAAACTCATAATCAACTGACCAGAAATGGTACACACTGTCGCCGCTGCGATACCAATTTTAGGCACAGCAAACACCACTATCAACATGTACATTACGCCAAATAAGGCCCCGATAAGCTGCCATTTAGGCGCACTAAAAAGAGTAACTTCATGATTTGGCTCAAAGAAGAAAAGCAATAAGAACGAGATAGCGAAACCAATCACAAAAGTCAGCCAAGCACTGGCTATTACGCCAACACTATTACCAAGACGTCCATTAATTGAAGATTGTACAGACAGGGCAACACCGCCCAATATCAACATAAAAACTGCGAAAAATACGGTCATACTATTTGCTCCTAACTCAAAAGCCAAAGGGCAACAACAATCATCACCACGGCCAAAATTCGATACGGATCAATCCCGCGTTTTTCACTGCCTAACAAACCATAATGATCAATCACCAGACTCATGCCGATTTGCCCTAACAAAACACTGGTCATTGTCATACCGACACCAATAATCGGTGTCGCTATGGTGAGGAATACCACATAAATAGGGCCCAACACGCCGCCGGTCAGTAACCATTTAGGCTGCTTGAATAGTTCAGACAAATTAGGCTTGGCAAAGAAAATCATAATCAATGACAACAATATCGAACCAATCATAAAAATCGCTAGCGTGGCTGAAAAGTGCCCGACTAACTCACCTAAAGGCCCTAAGAGTCCAGCCTCAATAGACAACCCCATGCCCGCTGCTAGCACCAGGAGATAAACAATTATTTGCATACGTTTCATTCCACTCGTTTTCGTTGCGGGCATTCTTCATTAGTGCTTAAATTAAATCAATAACACAAATAACAAGTGATAATTGCATTATGAGCATCAAACCTCTTAGGGTTTTTCTTTCCGTTGCCAAAACAGGTAGCTTTGTTGCGGCAGCGCGCGAGTTGGATTTGCCGCCCTCTTCTATCTCTCGATACATTTCAGCCTTGGAAGAAGAGCTTGGCCAGCGGCTATTTTATAGGAACACCCGCGCAGTAAAACTAACTGAAGTGGGCGCCTATTATTTCGCCGAAGTAAGAGAAGCATTAACGAGTTTAGACTTGGCGACAGAGCATGCCAAAGGCTCTCTCCTTACGCCACAAGGTAACTTAAACATTAATGCGCCGGTTTCATTTGGCCGCTTACACTTGTCCAAATTAATCTGCCAGTTTCAACAACACTATCCAGACATTAATGTTGAGTTGATGCTAACCGATGCCTATGTCGATCCCGTGGCAAATGGGTCAGATATTGTTATTCGCATTGGCGGTTTTGAAGACTCTAGCCTGAGTTACCAAGCCATCGCAGACGAGCAATTTGTACTGTGCGCAGCGCCAAGTTATCTTGAAAATATAAAAGAAAAAATCGATAGTCTATCTCAGCCGAAGCAACTGCTTGATTTAAACTGTTTGGTTTATAAAGGAAATAACGGGCGTCGTAACTGGTTCTTCCGACAAGAAGACAAGACCTCATTTGAGTACATTGAAGTCACTGGCAACCTATGCAGCAATAATGCGGATATCTTGGTACAAGCAGCCTTAGCGGGTCAAGGAGTTATCTTATTTCCACGCTGGTTGGTGTTTCAGCATTTGGCGTCTGGGGAATTGGTCGCCTTGCTAGAGAATTGGGAAGGATCGGAAAAAGATACTCAACAAAGTATTTACGCCCTCTATCCTGGAAATCGAATGAAGTCATCAAAGGTCGTGTATTTTCTCGACTTTATGGCTGATTTTTTTGGCCGTTCACATCCATACTGGGATAAAACGCTTAATGAGCTATAAAGCCAGCTATGTCCCATAACTGACCTTTGCTAACTTATTAAGTAGACAGCAGCGGAGAAATACACAAAGCGCCAACACTCTACTTACGGTTTTCACCTTCAGAATAAGAGTGAAGTAGCTGAACGGGAAAACCGCAAGAAGAAGAGAGCCTGGAAAAGAAGTCATCCAAATAAATACGATCTTCAGCTGAATTTTTTACATGGTCTGTTTTTCGCACATAAAGAGTCCATGCGATATCAAGATAGTCAGGAAATCGAGACTGCCCATCTAAATCTTGATTGGGATAAATATCAAAGTACCACCGAGGAACTTCCTTCATAAATTGGCGATAACAATAGGCATAACGCTTTTCACCTTCAGGATTGTCCGGATCTCGAATGGCTCTCGGCTCGGTTTTATACATTTTCCGATAATTAAGCGACACTAAAAACTGATTGATATTTTGAACCAGTTTTTTCTCATCCTCTAATCGACAATAAATTCCGTACTCATAGGCTTCCATAGAAGAGCTCCCTTCAGTATTCATAACTCAGCCCATCAGCCTTGATGGGCCATTATTAATAAATTTAACCGTTTAACGCCGTATTCAACAAAATATCCAAATGGACTACTGCATTGCCTTTATCACCACTATCCACTGAGTCTGACCCACCTAATCGTAAAGCAGGCGTATAAAAATACATCTCATCAACAGCCAATGGGCCTTTTAATGCTTGGATGGCCTCTACTTTACTTTTGACAAAAAAGTCATTAATAACGTCTTGGTCGCAACACCAGTCATTGAAGAAATCCACAGCATCCCAAGCAAGGGCGCCCGTGTCGGAGGTATGAGGATCAATAAATGAAACATCTTCAATCACCTCATCATCACCTTCTTCGTTTAACAAACGATAATATAAAATATCGCCAAAAGCGGTTATCGCTATAGGAAGGCGAGTCATATTCTCATCGGTCATTAACCATCCCAAAAGATTCTCTACATATTGGCCGTAACCGACAATATAGAATAGCCCCTGCAGCACCTAAACCAAATATGCCCCCAGATATACCACTTTCTACTACATCACCTGAGTAAAACAGAATAGACAAGTTTGACACCATGAAACTGATAAAAAGAACCAGTAGAAAACGTTTTGCTCCCACTCGGCGTTCATAGAGTGACGACAAACCTAACCCCAAAATATTACCCAAAAAATGCACAAAGTCGGCGTGAATAAATATATTGGTGAAAACTCGGTAAGGGGAAGACAAAAATATATCGGCATCATTAATGAGTGAATATTGAAAGTAGTCAAGTTCATTAACAACAAAATCAAAGTCAGTGGTAACGTAGAACACCAAAATTCATTTTTTCTATTTCATCAAATCGAAAGAAGTCCATACTTTTAAACTTGCCAAGATAGCTCAATTTAAAAAAATATATGCCACTCTCACTTACACCTATCATGTAAGATTTCATTCTTAGAACAAAAAAAGGACCTATTAGAAAGAAGAGCAATATTTTTGGTGGGCTAATAGCTTGAAAAAACCTTTAAAGACATCGCCATCATTCAGATTATTCTCGATATAATGCTGAGCTTGTTCCTTGTTCATAACACATCCTATCTTATGATATACAATCCTTAACATGAGCGCGGGAACTCATACACAACATTTTAGATAGTCGTAAATCCCTCTCATATATTCAGCCTATTTTACTTATATGCATAAGAAAAAAAAGGGCAGATGCGAACTCACCTGCCCTTATTGACTAATCTTCTACATTATTTTGCTGTGATCACGTCCATCACCAGCTTGCCGTCTACTTTGATTGGGCCATCTTCTTTCGCGCCCAAGGTGTATTCAAAAATACCTGTTTTCATGCCACCAGCTTCGCCATGCAACATCAGCATTAGCATTTCACCAGACTTAACAGGTTCAGTAAGAATCGCTGCCACATCATGATTTTCGCCTTTTTTAAGTGGCGCATAAGCTACCACAGGACCAGGCTTCATCGCCTTATCTGTACGATGAACAACCAACCAACCATTGCTCTCAGCCATTATCATGTCGGCACTGACAGTTCCGCCCGAGACATCCTGATCACTGCCTTTAACTGCAAGTTTACCGCTCATTCCACCAGCTAACGTAACACCAGTCATTGTCAAAATACCTAAACCAAGCGCAATACGTGAAAATGTATTTTTCATAATAAACCTCTAAATTGTGTCTTATTGAGTAGTATTTTCTTTTTACACTCATAGTTACGAGCACACTTGAAAAAGGTTTCAGCAAATAAGTGTTTTTAAAAATTATTTTTTACACTTGAAAATAAATGCCAACTAATCACACATGTGACGTAAAAATTCTTCTAATTAGGAGAAGGCTTGAATCCGACAAAAACACAATTCACACATCTAATTTAGACACAAAGCTTCAAATACTCAGTGTATCTTTTTCACTTAAAAAGCAACCAAATCAAGCATATTGGATGCATTCAATCACAACTAAAATGATTAAAAATTTGAAATGTAATAATTAGATATGTAAGTTAATAGTCAACTTCCTATAAAAAAAACCAAAATTCTTTAATAAAAATCATCACTAAAGGACACAATTATGAAAAGTAAATTACTACTTTCTGTTGCCCTGACTCTGGGAGCTTCAGGAGCATTCGCGGCTCACCACGAATGCGGAAAAGTGACCATAGCAGACATGAACTGGAGCTCGGCTTCACTGATTGCTAACATTGATAAGTTCATTCTAACCAATGGCTTTGGTTGCGATGCAGAATTAGTACCAGGTGATACTATGCCAACAGGTACATCAATGATTGAAAAAGGCCAGCCAGACATTGCACCAGAACTTTGGACGAACTCCTTCAATGACTTATTGAACCAAGGTGTTGATGAGGGTCGCTTAAAACTCGCTGGTAAGTCTCTATCTGACGGTGGTGAAGAAGGTTTCTGGGTTCCTGCTTACATGGTTGAAGAAGACCCAGAACTTGCCACTATAGAAGGGGTGATCAAACACGCAAAAGAATTCCCACACCCTGAAGATGATAACGTATCTGGCTTCTACGGCTGTCCTGCAGGTTGGGGTTGTCAGATTTCCAGTTCTAATTTATTTCGAGCCCTAAAATTGAAGGAAGAAGGGTTTGAATTGATCGACCCAGGTTCTGGCGCGGGTCTAGCCGGTTCTATCGCCAAAGCTTATGAGCGTAAAGCACCATGGTTTGGTTACTACTGGGCGCCAACAGCTGTGCTAGGTAAGTACAAAATGGTTAAGGTCGACTTTGGCTCAGGTGTAAAAACAGAGGAATTTATAAACTGTATTGCGCTAGCAGACTGTTTAGATCCAAAAGTGTCTATGTACCCACCTTCTCCAGTCTACACAGTTACCACTGACGAATTTGCTGACAAATCGCCAGAAGCTTATGCCTACCTAGGCAAACGCTCTTTCACCAACGAGCAAATGAATGGCTTACTTGCTTGGATTGAAGAAAACCAGGCTGATGGACAATATGCCGCAGAAAACTTTATGTTTGAGCATGAGGATGTCTGGTCTAAGTGGGTCAACGCAGATGTTAAAAACAAAATTATGACAGCGCTAGATAACTTATAGAGTTGCTGCATAGCAAAGTATATCACGAGCAAGACCTATTCCTTGCTCGTGATTTTTACCTACCTGATTTAACCAAAAGAAAATACTATGGCTGATCAATCTTGGCTTACTGAATTTCCCGATATGAGCCGCAGAGAACTTCTGGGAATACGAAAAACACTGGATGGTGCATACCGAGATTTTTCGCGTGCTTATGGCGACCAAATCGAAGCTTTCTTCGACCCTCTTCTGAATTTTCTAGTGTGGTTTGAAAACTTGCTGCTAAATACACCTTGGTGGTTAGTCTTGGGGGTTTTAGCTGGCTTGGTATATTTCATGAGCCGCTCTTGGAAACTTTGCGTTGGTGTCTCCCTTTCCTTATTAACCATTGGCTATTTTGGCATGTGGGATAATACGATGAGAACGCTCAGTATTATTACCGTTTGTACCTTCTTGGCCATAGTCATAGGCATTCCCGTGGGAATCATGATGGCACGCTCAAATCGAGCGCAGTCCATCATCACCCCCTTTTTAGACATAATGCAGACCATGCCAGCCTTTGTATATTTAATTCCTGTCGTAATGCTATTGGGTATAGGCAAAATCCCAGGGGTCATCGCAGTGGTAATTTACGCTATACCGCCCGTCATTCGCTTAACCAATTTGGGTATTCGCCTAGTACCGCACGAAACCTTGGAAGCGGCGACAGCATTTGGAGCAACCCCAACACAACGTCTGTTTAGAGTTCAGCTACCACTCGCCATGCCAACGATTATGGCTGGTATCAACCAAACCATTATGATGGCACTCGCCATGGTCGTTATCGCTTCCATGATTGGCGTAAAAGGTCTTGGACAGCCCGTTTTAAAATCCATCACTAATCAATATTTTACCCTAGGCTTATTGAATGGATTAGCGATTGTAGCCCTCGCTATCATGTTTGACCGCGTATCTCAAAGCTATGCAAAGCGCACACAAAAACATCTTAGAGGCGACCACAATGGAAAATAATTCAACTCCACTTATTGAAATTGAATCCCTCACTCAAATCTTTGGCAATACCCCAGAAAAGGTATTACCAAAGGTGAATGATGGTATGAGCAAAAGCGATGTGCTCGCTACCACGGGTCACACAGTTGGCTTACGCGACATAAATCTCTCGGTTAATCGCGGTGAAATTTTTGTCATCATGGGACTATCAGGGTCTGGCAAATCCACCTTGATTCGTCACTTTAACCGCTTGATCGACCCAACAGCCGGTAAGATAAAAGTGGAAGGCGAAGACATTCTAACCCTAAGCCCAAAAGAGTTAATTCAATTCCGTCGCCATAAGATGTCCATGGTATTCCAACATTTTGGCTTGATGCCTCACCACTGCGTCCTCGACAATGTAGGTTACGGCTTATCAATTCAAGGGAAAAAACCTAGTATTTGGAAAAACAAAGCCAAACAATGGCTGGAAGTCGTAGGTCTGGAAGGCTACGAAGATCAATACCCTTCTCAACTGTCTGGCGGTCAGCAACAGCGGGTGGGGTTAGCACGAGCCCTGTGCACAGACGCTGAAATCCTTTTAATGGACGAGGCTTTTTCAGCGCTTGATCCACTGATCCGCTATGAGATGCAGACTCAGTTAATCGAACTACAAGGCAAACTGCAGAAAACCATCATTTTTATTACCCATGATCTAGATGAAGCATTACGCTTAGGTGATCGCATTGCCGTACTAAAAGACGGAGAAATGATTCAGGTCGGTACGTCTGAAGATATTATTTTAAATCCAGTCGATGACTATGTAAGAGATTTTGCCAAAGACGTAAACCGCGCCAAGGCTTTAAAAGTTAAGCATATTATGGAGCGAAGCAAGAACAGAGTCATAGATTGCGATTCTGCAGAAGGCTTAGCCGATGCGTTCAAAAAACATGACATCTTGGTTTGGACCAAAAGCAACCAGCTGCAAGGTGTGGTCAGTAAAAATCGTCTAGCGGCTTACCAAGCTGGTCGTATCGATTCACCACTTTTACATCAAAGTAGTGTGAAAGAGAAAGACTACTTACAAACCGTGTTACCGATCGCCCTTTTAGCAGACCATCATTTGTTGCCAGTGCTAGACAGTCACAACCAAGTTATTGGCTGTCTTTCAAATGATGCCATTGCAGAAGTATTAAGCCCAAGTTTTGACGCCGCTTGACGCAAAACTTTGCTCAAAAAAAGATGATACTGATTACTAATGAGCCCTAGCTACCTGCTGGGGCTGTTTTTTAGTTCAACTTTGCGCCACCACGATTCCTTCATCACAAAGACGTTGGATATAGCCTACCGTGAATGGCTGGCCCAGTTGGTACTCCGGTTGGAGAACCGCCTGCAGGCTCAACACTGATTCCAAACGTTGCATGACGAATCACCGCCGGATCGTAATTAATTTGCTTTTGAATTGGCGAAGCCACATTCGCCAACAAACCTAAAGATCGCGGTGTTGGCCCAATTTCATCCGCTTTAATCCACAACTGATAGGTTTTCCCCTCTGCCTGTCCTTGTGCACTAACAGGGCGAACAGTAAGCTGACGAGTGTCAATATCCAGCGACATAATAAAAGCAGGTTGTTTATCGTCCGCTTGAAAAACCGCAACAAAAGGTGCATTAGCCTGAACGACTGGCGCAACTGGTGGTTTAATGACCATAAATACAGCAAGACACGCGGCAATAGCAGAGGCGCCAAATGCAGTAAACCGCCAGCGCTTTAGCTTTGCACGCATCGCTTCCATTTCGACAACAACGGTTGAAGCGGCTAAGTTTAGCGAATCATTGCTCAAAGATTTTTTATCAGTTTGTTGATCGAGCTTAGCTAAAATCTCATCAAACAAACCTACCCTTGGCTCTGCATCCTGCACATAGTCGTTTAGCCCAGCAAGGTGTGCTTGCCAGTTTACAATAGCTTGCTCGAGCAAAGGATCATTCACACGTCGTGCTTCTACCGCGTCGCGCTCGTCTTTATCCAAAGTACCCAGTACATACTCTGCAGCTAATGTGTGAATGGATGTTTCTTCGTCGTTATTCATAAGTTCATACAACCTTGCAGCTGTTTGATGCTGCGATGAAGCCAAGTTTTAATAGTACCTAAAGGCTGTTCAAAACGCTCAGCAAGCTCTTGACGGGAACAACCATCAAGGTATGCAGCCTTTATCATTTGTGCACGAGGCGATTCAAGACCAGCCAAGCAAGACTCAAGCTTTAATAAATCTCGGCTCTTGCTAAAAGAATCATCTGGCGCCATAGAGTCATCTACGATTAAATCAAAATCCACATCCGTATCACTGCTTGGCAATTGGTTTTTCCGCACTTCATCAATGGTACGATTACGTGCAATGGTTGCCATCCAAGTAATGGGTGACGCAAGGTTCGCATCAAAACTCGAGGCTTTATCCCATATTTTAAGATAAACCTCTTGCAACACCTCTTCGGATACCGCCTGATTCTTCAAGATACGATAAACAATGCCAAAAAGTTTCCGATAAGTTACTTCATACAGTTCAGAGAAGGCTGAACGATCTTCTTTTGCCACTCGAATCAGTAAATTTGCCAAGGATTCCGTCGTGTGCTGTTCCGCTAATAAAGATTGATTCATAAGACTCGCATCGATTAGGTACCCACTTCGTAAGATGTCAGTATTACACTATTTTTGCTCAAACCCAATTCAAGAAACTATAACTTCAATAAACCACTTTGGCTGCATATCCTCGAAGTCTGTTCGAATATTGGCAGGTAAGTAACTGGCGGAATCTAGCACAAAAGCTTTGCCATCAACTCGCTTAAACACCACCCAATGCCAGAAGTCTTTACCTGCTTCTTGGTGGTGTTTAATAGCAAGCAAAGCTAAATCTGGCAGAGTGCTCCATGATGCAAAAGGAATCTCTTCGGTCGATGTTTTCACGTCAACAGCAGACAGCATTTCTCTAACATACTGGGTATCCGACCAAAGAGATTTATCATCCGCATAAATTCCCATCGCATTGGCAGAGGCTTTCATTTGTGAATAGGTTTTACCCAAAATATTCGCCACAGCAGCGATACCACATCCTGTGGTTTCTTCTTGTATTACAGGGCCCAGCATCTATAACTCCTTGAACATATTAAACTTCCAGAAAACCAGTTAAACATTTAAAGCTTAATGATCTTACTCACCCTCCCCAAATGCTCAAACAACGTTTTAATATCACTAAGCTTAATAACCAAGGTAGAGGTATTCACCAAGGGGTGACACTGTAATGCCTCGGATTGCCATATATCTTGATCAACAATGAGTTCGACGAAACCATCTGGGTCATTAATGACGCCCAAGATAGACACTGAACCAGGCTTTGTACCTAGGTACTTATCTAGGCGTTCAGGCGAGGCAAAGCTCAACTGTTTAACATCAAGGCAGTCAGACAAAAAATTTAAATCTACTTGTTTCTCATCCGAAACAACAACTAAAAAATGTCGCTTTCCTTTGCGATCTCGCAAAAACAAATTCTTCGTTTTCGCGCCGGATATATGAGTGTTTATAAGATTGGCTTCTTCACACGTATAAACAGGGGCATGATCAAACTTCTCATATGAAATGCTCAACCCATTAAGTGTTTCAAATACATCCATAGCTCACTCTCCAGAACATTCCATAAAAACCTAGCCTAACAAAAAACTAAGAACATAAAAAAAACCGCTCATTTATAAGCGGTTTTTAGGATATAGCGTTTAATACAAACTATAAATAGGCTATTACAAGGTTTTCAACGCAGCCGTTAGCGCCGCCATTTCTTCATCAGTACCAATAGTGATGCGAAGGTAGTTGCCGATGCGTGGTTTGTTGCTACCAAAGAAACGCACAAGGATGCCCAGCTCTTTTAAAGCCAAGTAAATTTGCTCAGCATCCTTGTCTGGGTGTGTTGCGAAAACAAAGTTTGTTGCGGAAGGAATGATGTTGAATCCCAGTGCTTCAAGGTCTTCAACTGATTGCTCACGAGTGGCAATGGTTTTTTCGCAAATCTCTTTTAGATACGCTTCATCTTCCACTGCTGCAGTTGCACCAGCCAAGGCAATCCGATCAATTGGGTAGGAGTTAAAAGAGTTCTTCAAACGCTCCAAACCTTCGATCAAATCTGGATGGCCCAACGCGTAACCAACACGAATCCCTGCCAAGGCACGGGATTTAGACAAGGTTTGCACAACCAATAGATTTGGATATTGATTGATCAAAGACACGGCACTTTGTGCGCCGAAGTCCACGTAGGCTTCGTCTACCAGCACAACCACATCAGGATTCGCTTTTAGAATTGCTTCAATATCAGCTAAAGGTAAAGCTTTGCCCGTCGGTGCATTCGGGTTGGTGATAACCACACCTGACACGTCTAGGTTTTCGTAATCCGCAGGAATGATGTCGAAATCATCATTAAGCGGAATCAGTTTTGGTTCAATGCTATATAAGCCAGCGTACACTTTATAAAAGCTATAGGTGATGTCGGCAAATGCCAACGGCTTGTCTCCAGCAAAATACCCCATGAAGGCAAGCGCCAATACTTCGTCCGAGCCGTTGCCAACAAACACTTGATTAGCGTCTAGCTGATAACTTTTTGCCAAGGCGTTTTTCAGGGTCACGCAGTTTGGGTCTGGGTAAAGACGTAAACGCTCACTGACTTCTAGAGCCATCGCTTCTATAGCTTTAGGTGATGGCGAGTATGGGCTTTCGTTAGTATTTAGCTTGATGTACTTTTTGTCTTGCGGTTGTTCGCCTGGCACATAAGGGTCAAGAGAAGCAATTTTATCTGTCCAAAAACGACTCATGGAATGCTCCGTTGTACGTCATCAAAAATAGAGTATGGAAACAAAATAAGGCCTCAATTGAGGCCTTATAAATACATTAAAATTTTTTATCAGTCACTATCCGGCCTAGGATTAGTCCTGAGGCTTCATATGCGGGAACAACAATACGTCACGGATCGAAGGCGCATTGGTGAACAACATCACCAAACGGTCGATACCAATACCTTCACCAGCGGTAGGTGGTAAACCATATTCTAACGCATTAATGTAGTCTGCATCGTAATGCATCGCTTCATCATCACCCGCGTCTTTTTCTGCGACCTGACGCATGAAACGCTCTGCTTGGTCTTCTGGATCGTTAAGCTCCGAGAAACCGTTAGCAATTTCACGACCACCAACGAAGAATTCAAAACGGTCTGTAATGAAATCATTATCATCATTACGACGCGCCAGTGGAGACACTTCCGCTGGGTACTCAGTAATGAAAGTCGGTTGATCCAATTTGTGCTCTGCGGTTTCTTCGAAAATTTCAGTCCAAAGCTTACCAAGACCCCAAATCGGTTTCACATCGATTTTTAGTTTCTTCGCAACAGCCGTCGCGCCTTCCAGCGTTTCGAGATCTGCAGCAGTCAATTCTGGATTGTAGTGCAAAATCGAATCAAGCATGCTCATACGGACAAACGGCGCACCGAAATCGTATTCAGAACCTTGGTATGTCACTTTTGTTGTACCAAGTACTTTTTCTGCAACCGTGCGCAGCATGTCTTCAGTTAGATCCATTAGATCTTTGTAGTCTGCATACGCTTGGTAGAATTCGATCATAGTGAATTCTGGATTGTGACGAGTCGAGGTACCTTCATTGCGGAAGTTACGGTTAATTTCGAACACACGCTCAAAACCACCCACAACCAAACGCTTCAAGTAAAGCTCTGGCGCAATACGCAAGTACATGCTCATATCCATGGCATTATGATGCGTAACAAATGGACGCGCTGACGCACCACCTGGAATCGTTTGCAACATTGGCGTTTCAACTTCCATGAAACGTCGATCTTCTAGGAAGCGACGAATCGTAGAGATAATTTTTGAACGCATTTGAAAAGTCTCGCGAGATTCTTCGTTTACGATCAAATCAACGTAACGCTGACGGTAACGCATTTCCATGTCAGACAAACCGTGGTGCTTGTCAGGTAATGGACGTAGAGATTTGGTTAGCAATTGCGCTTCTTGCATATCAATATACAGGTCGCCTTTGCCAGATTTGTGCACAGGACCAGAAATACCGATGATGTCGCCCAAATCCCATGTTTTTTGATCAGCCAATAGCTCAGGGCTCAAAGCTTTACGGTTTACGTAAGCTTGGATTTGGCCTGTCATGTCTTGTAGCAACATGAAAGCACCGCGATTACGAATGATACGACCAGCGATGCTCACTTTATGATCTTTTTCTTCTAGATCGGCTTTTTCTAGTTCACCGAATTCCGCTTGAAGATCCTCTGCATACGCATTTGGACGAAATGTATTTGGGTAAGCATTACGTTCTGCACGAATAGCTGCCAATTTACCGCGACGTTCTGCTACTAAGCGATTGTCGTCAGATTGTACTGTGAATTCTGTGTTATTTTCGTTAGCCATGATTTGCTATCTACTCTTTTTCAAATGTTCTAAATAAGGAACGGCGCTTTATAGGCCTTGTTTTAAACTTGCAATAATAAACTGGTCTAAATTGCCATCTAACACAGCACCAGTATTGGAAGTTTCCACTCCTGTACGCAAATCCTTAATACGCGACGCATCCAATACGTAAGAGCGAATCTGACTGCCCCAACCGATATCAGATTTGCTGTCTTCCACAGCCTGTGCCGCTTCGGTACGCTTCATCATTTCAAACTCGTACAATTTGGCACGAAGTTGTTTCATGGCAAAGTCACGGTTAGCGTGTTGAGAACGCTGGTTTTGACATTGCACTACGATGCCCGTAGGAACGTGAGTAATACGTACCGCAGAGTCTGTGGTGTTTACGTGCTGGCCACCGGCACCGGATGAACGGTAAGTATCAGTGCGAATGTCCGCTGGATTGATTTCAATCTCAACGTTGTCATCGATCTCTGGTGAAACAAAGACGGACGCAAATGACGTATGACGACGGTTACCAGAGTCAAATGGAGACTTACGAACCAAGCGATGCACGCCTGTTTCAGTACGCAACCAACCAAAAGCATAATCGCCTTCAAAACGAATAGTCGCGGATTTGATTCCCGCTACGTCGCCTGCAGATACTTCCATCAGCTCAACTTTAAAGCCTTTGTCTTCACCCCAGCGCAAATACATGCGTAATAGAATGTTGGCCCAATCTTGAGCTTCGGTACCACCGGAACCTGACTGAATATCCAAGAAAGCACTGTTCTCGTCCATTTCTTTGGAAAACATGCGACGGAATTCTAACTTGGCTAATAAAGCTTCTAGCTCTTCTAGTTCAAGTTCAACCGCTTCTACGGAATCTTCGTCGTTTTCTTCTACGGCGATGTCTAGCAGCTCTTTGGAATCGTTAACACCGGATTCCATGCTGTCTAGGGTTTCAACAACGGCTTCAAGCGCAGCACGCTCTTTACCAAGTTTTTGGGCGTATTCTGGATCGTTCCAAATAGCTGGATCTTCCAGTTCACGGTTAACTTCCTCTAAGCGTTCTTTCTTTGACTCGTAGTCAAAGATACCCCCGAAGGGTTAAAGCACGAGCTGAAAGGTCTTTTATCTTAGAAAGTATCGGGTTTATTTCCATATTGGCGTCAATTTGCTATAAACAGTGTGGATAAATGTGATTCGGAATTGTAACGAATTTAGTCGCAGCATAAAATGCCATTCGCTACCCAATGATGGAAAAACAGACCATTTTTTGTGGGCCTTGCTATCAAATGGAGTCAATATGGATAAGCCAACCGTTTCAGTCGCCATACTGGGACAAAATTATAAGATAAATTGCCCTAAAGGGCATGAAGCAGATTTGAAAGAAGCTGCTGAGTATTTAAACAATCAAATGCGTGAAATCAAAGCCAGCGGAAAAATAGTCGGCCTTGAAAAAATAGCAGTACTTGCTGCATTGAATATTACTCACGATATGCTTAATAATCGAAAATACGCCCGTTCTAACGAGCAACAGTTGCGAGAACTGACGTCGCAGCTTGATGCGGCTTTAGCGCATGAAACAAAGTTGGTTAACGAATAAACATCTATGGTTTATTTCTTGATCTACTTTTTTGATTGCAAGCGTAGAACACGAATTTTCTTCATACAACGCAGAAAACGATTTGTGCTATTGAGTGATTTCTACAGTGAGTTACTTTATACTGGAATTCGTTTCCTGGGTTGTTCGAAGCGGCTTAACGCCCTTGAGCCTATGAGTAATACCCCGGAAAGAGCCTGCTGGCTTGGTGTGCATGTCCGTGCGTCGGAAAGCCTAAAGAGTCACAGTTCTTTCCACCTTGAACCACTGGGTTCAAGGCCAATAGCCGAAACGGCAACTTGGGAAACTCTTTTATGACCTCTCATCTAGATCCTAGACAGACACTCCGTCGTCAATTACGTCAAACCAGAAGAAGTTTATCCGAAGATGAGCAACTTAGCGCATCTACTAGTTTATTGTCTAACTTCAAAGAACAGCTTAGTTATCTCAATATAGATAACACTCAGCGAATTGCTTTGTACCTCACCAATGACGGTGAGATTTCCCCCCATCTATTGTGCGACTATTTTTGGCAGCAAAATATCCAAACCTATCTTCCCGTCGTACAAGACAAACAACTCTCCTTTGCTCGCTATACTGCTGAGACAATCTGGCAAGAGAATATTTTCGGCATAAAAGAACCAGTAACGCCAGAATATTTATCAGGCAACGAGCTTGATATTGTCTTGTTACCTTTGGTTGGGTTCGATTCAAAGGGCGGACGCCTTGGCATGGGAGGCGGCTTTTACGACAGAACCTTTGCCAACAAAAGAGCCGACGAAAAGCCATTACTAATAGGCTTGGCACATGACTGCCAAGAAGTAAAAAGCCTACCCATTGAAGGCTGGGATGTGCCCTTGCAAGCCATTATTACGTCCAGGCAAACTATTAAAGTGTAGCCACTCAGTAGACGAAACTATAACCAACTGATACATAAGCCCCACTATTGCCATCATCGTTTTCAGGTGCATAAGCAACATCAACGTCTAAGCGCCGATAGAATGTTAGACCCGCAGTGTAATAATTTAGCTCACTACCAACCAAGTTTTTTCTATAGCCAATACGCATCCCCGGTAAAACCCAGCTATCAGTAAAATAGGACAAGGATACCGTCGCCCACTGATATTCATCACCCAATGGATCTGCTATCGCGTTCACATCATAAGATCCTGCTAATGAGAAATGCTGATCCTTGCTTTTTACAGCTGCATCAACCGTCATCTGGGCTTCCATCTTATAAGTTTCGTTTAATGAAAAGACACCTTTTCCAGCAAACCTAAGCGCCGTTTCACAACTGGTTTTATCTGCTCCCGTTAATCCAGAACAGTTGCTGACTAAACCTTTGTAATCAAACTCAGGTTCGTTCACGTTCGCTATTGAAGCGCCTAATTGAAAATTTCGGCCGGTCAAAATAAGCCCTAAATCCAGCGAAATACCAGATGAGACAGAATCTCGACTTAAGAAAAAATCACTATAAGAAACACTAGAGTCGTCATCTTCACTCAATACCGTAAGTTTTTGATCTAAAGCAAGACGATGGAAGTTCAGTCGACCACCGACAATTAGCGCACTGGTTTCTGAGCGAGATACCATCTCACTGTAACCCAAGCTAAAACGAAGATCCGACGCCCTTTTCATATACACAGAGGTATCAGACTCTACATCTGCATCGTCGACATTAACAGTATCAAGATCAGAAGCACTGGTAACTGCTTCCAATTCGTCCACACCCGTGAGTGTTAAATTGTCCGCCAAAACATCAGCCCGCCCGACTAGAGAGGCACTCGCATCTAACGTAAAAACACCACGACGTCTAGTTTTATAAATAATAGGCAAAAAAGGCCCTTGGACTGTGGTCGAAAATTTTGCGTACGTGGTTCGGCTGATATCGGAAATAACCACGTCAGCCGAATCAAGAGAGTCATTAATGTCCGCTAACACCTCATCAATTTTAGCGACCACGAAGGCATCAGGATCTGGAGCCGATTGAGCTTCAGTTTTAATCGCGTCAATATCAATACTAGAAGTAAAGTCCTCATCAAAAATAGCTTCAAGCTCATCTACTCTATCGTTTATGTCATCTACACCTCCGCCCTCAATACCTATCCCTATCGGCCCTAAAAAACCGACGCGGAAGCCTTGTAGATTTGCCATCAAATAGGAAGCAGCAGGATTACCTGCAGCAGTCGATAACGCATGACGATTTCCATAGCTTCCTAACACGGTACTTGAGCCAATAGGTTGATAAACATACATAGAGGCCATAGCTACAGAGCTAGAAACACCCAGACCTAACATTAAACCTAGGTTAAAAATCGTCAAATACTTTCTCATTTGTCACTCTTTTCAATAAATACTGTTTTGTCTAGCGTACAAAACAAAAAAATCAGGCCATAAAAAACCGATAACTTATAAAGCTATCGGCTTTCCTTATCATTTCTTTACACTTTAAATGCAAGATTAGGACACAAAAAAAACGCCAAACCTTATTAAGATTTAGCGTTTTAAATGAAAACTTTTTGAATAAAAAGACTAGATACTATCCAAAGAAAGCTGATATCTGAGCTTTTCCAAGTCTTCTGGCGTATCCACACCATGAGTAGGCAGACCATCCGCCAAAGCCACTTGAACCTTGATGCCTTGATGCAAAAAGCGTAATTGCTCAAGCTTTTCCCAACGCTCTAATGGCGACATAGGTAGATCTGCGTATCTTGCTAATAAACTGGCACGGTAAACATACAAGCCAATATGACGCAGCGCAGGGAAGCCAACTGGCAACATGCCTGTCCTTTCAGGATTACTGGCAAAGCCGTCTCTATCCCAAGGCATAGGTGAACGACTAAAATACAGCGCTCGCTGCTTTTCATCACACACTACTTTCACCACATTTGGGTTAAAGAAATCTTCAACTTGATCAATCACACAAGCGACCGTTGCCATTTCGGCTTCTTTGTCTTTGTTTAAAGCAATGACACTGGAATGAATCAAGTTAACTGGCAAAAAGGGTTCGTCGCCTTGCACATTGACGACAATTTCATCGCCCTGCCAACCCATTTTTGCAGCCACTTCAGCAAGACGCTCAGTGCCATTTTCATGGTCATCACGAGTCATCACCACTGAAGCACCAAAACCTATTGCCGCTTTTTCAATAAGTTGATGGTCTGTGGCAATCGTCACCGATTGCGCGCCAGCTTTTAGTGCCAGCTCATAAACCCATTGCAGTACCGGCTTGCCACCTAAATCAGCCATCAGCTTTTGCGGAAAACGCTGAGAAGCGTAGCGAGCAGGAATCACTATGTGAAAATCAGGTAGCGCTGCAGAACCAATCATTGTATCTAAAGAGTCAGTCATTATTTTTCAAACTCCGGCTTTTGAGCCAATTCATAAGCGTGTTCTAAGGACATTCGAGAGGCTAACACCATGTCAGCGACTTCTCTAGCGACACCTTCACCAGCCGCTTTACTGAGTATAATCGGACAATGACGTTGCAATAAAATATGCGCATCAGCGGGACATAAAGCAACGCCTACCTTAGGCATAACCTGAAGGTCTATCACATCATCCCCTACATAAGCGGCTTCTTCTGGCGTAATCCCCAAACGCGCTACTAACTCATCAAACGCTTCAGCTTTGTTATGACAACCGGGATAGAAATGCTCTACTTTTAGCTCTTTCATCCGCTGTCTTAATGGTGCAGAGTCTTTTGCGGTGATAACTGCAATATGAACGCCCCACTTTGGCAGCAACTTCATTGCCACGCCATCTTTTACATTGAAACGTTTTATTGTTTCACCTTGCTCGGTATAAAGTAGACGGCCATCGGTTAGTACGCCATCCACATCAAAAACCACTAGCTTCAAGGCTTGTAGTTTAGCTAACAAACCTTGATCAGTTGCAAGCGTAGGATAAGAAGAAAGAAAAGCCGCATCCATTTATTAAACGCTCGTATCCAATGTTTCGAAGGTTTTTACCAATTCATCAAGCTGTTTCATCTGCTTTAGGAATGGCGCTAATTTACCCAAAGGCAAAGCACATGGACCATCGCATTTAGCATTATCTGGGTCTGGGTGGGTTTCTAAAAACAAACTAGACAAGCCAAGTGACATACCGGCACGGGCTAACTCTGTTACTTGCGCACGACGACCATCGGCAGAATCTTCACGACCACCTGGACGCTGCAAAGAATGGGTTACATCAAACATGACAGGGAAACCAAACTTTTTCATTTCACCAAAGCCAAGCATATCAACAACCAAGTTGTTGTAGCCCATCATGGTGCCACGCTCACAAAGCATAAGTTGATCATTTCCGGCTTCTTGGCATTTTGTCAGGATATGCTTCATTTCATGTGGTGCTAGGAATTGCGCTTTCTTGATATTGATCACTGCGCCAGTTTTCGCCATTGCCACAACCAAATCCGTTTGACGAGACAAGAACGCCGGCAACTGAATCACATCTGCTACTTCGGCCACTGGTGCACATTGGTGCTCTTCATGCACATCGGTAATCACTGGCACACCAAAAGTGTCTTTGATCTCTTGCAGAATTTTTAGACCTTCTTCCATGCCTGGGCCGCGGAAAGAATTAATAGACGAACGGTTCGCCTTATCAAAGGAACCTTTAAATACATAAGGAATTCCCAGCGCTTGCGTCACTTTCACATGTTCTTCCGCAACACACATTGCCAAGTCGCGAGACTCTAATACGTTAACACCACTGAACAAAACAAAAGGAAGGTGGTTAGCGACTTCAATTTTGTTACCAATTTTAATGATTTTTGATTCTTGAGATGACTGCGTCATGAGAACTCCATTTTTAATCTAGATTTGCTCACTCTAAACACGTCTAAAGCGGCGTAAAATTAGTTGACCCGTTTTTATCGATCGTAAATTTCTAAAATTCCGGACAAGTTTTTCGCATCGTCCACGACCACCAGCAAGGTGATTTTATCGCGCAGCATTTGTTCTTCAGCTTGCACTATCATCACATTTTCATTGATAGTTTTTGGGTTCGGCGTCATCAAGCTTGCCATGCTTTTATGTATCATGCCTTCACTTTCTTTAAGCATGGCACGACGTAAGTCACCATCGGTAAAAATACCCAGCAACTTACCTGTTTCTTGAATCAATACAACGCCCATTCTGCCATGAGTCATGACGGAAATAGCGTCTTTTAATGTGGTTTCTGGCGTGCAAACCGGAAGGTTTTCTTTGTGCATTAGGTCTTTAACACGAGTTAATAGTTTACGGCCTAAGCTGCCACCAGGATGAAAACGAGCAAAATCTTGCGGCTGGAAATTACGGCATTCCATCAAGGCCACAGCCAAAGCATCACCCATTGCAGTTGTCATGGTCGTTGATGTGGTTGGCGCTAGATTATTTGGGCAGGTTTCTTTATCGATAGAGAGGTCTAGTACACAATCACAATGCTTCGCCAAGGTAGAATCAATGTTTCCCACCATGGCAATGCTTGGGTTTCCAAAACTTTTTAGGGAAGGTAATAAACGCATCAGCTCTTCAGTTTCACCCGAAAAACTAATCAGCACTAAGACATCTTCCGGCTGGATCATACCCAAGTCACCATGAAAGGCTTCACCCGGATGAAGAAAGAAACTCGGTGTACCTGTGGAGGCTAATGTAGCGGCAATTTTTTTACCTATCAAACCAGATTTTCCCATGCCACAAATAATGGTACGACCCTTACTTGCAAGAATCATTCGAACGGCTTTTGGGAATTCTTCGGTGACTTGATTAGCTAAATTGGCTAGAGCTTGAGCTTGCGTTGATAAAGTACGTCGAGCACTTTCAATAAGGATATCGGAGTCAGTACTCGAATCGGCACTCAAATTAAATAGATCGCTCATAAAGCCTCGCTGCTCAATGTAATAATCGTAAAGTGGCATCATTATACAGAGGAGGAAGCGGGTCGCCTACCAAAGAGCAAGTTTTCATCACTTACTCTTTGGTGAAGGAGAAGGAATTAACCTAAGCAGCTAAGGAATTGACCACTCAAACTGTCTAAAAATGAGAAGTAGGCATTTGTTCCCATCTTCACTTTGCTGCCCAATGGATCTAAAGGTGCCGTTTTCACGTCAGAACCTTCCAGCAAGGTTTTCACTATAGCAGGACTAAATTGCGGTTCGCTAAAAACACACTGCACTTTGTTTTCTTGGATTTCATGACGGATTTCAGCGACTTTTTTCGCGCCAGGCTTTCGCTCTGGGCTGACCGTAATTTCACCCGCATGGCTCAAACCATAATGCTGTTCAAAATAACTATAGCCATCATGAAAAACAATATAAGGCACTTTATTGACTTTGTTCAGAGCATTACGTATTTCTGCGTCTTTCACACTAAGGCCATTTTCAAACGATGCTAAGTTGTCTTTGTAATATTCAGCGTTCGCAGAATCCAATGACACCAAGCGAGCTGTCACTGCTTTTGCCAATACTCTAGCATTGTCAGGTGATAGCCAAACATGCGGATCAACACCGTCATGATGGTGGCCTTCATGACCTTCGTGCTCGTCATGATCGCCATGCTCTTCGTGATCACCATGCGCTTCATGGTCGTGGTCATGATCTTCTTCAGCTTCGTCCTCATCATGATGATGTTCTTTAGCAAAGTTATGCAATGCCATACCATCCAGAGCAAGCCATTCAATTGACGACTCTTCTTTGCCTGCATTTTCAAGCGGTTTTTCTAAGAAACGCTCTAGTGACTCACCAACCCAGACGACAGTATCAGCATTGATGATTTTCTTAAGATCTGAAGGGCGCATAGCAAAATCATGGGGTGATGCGGTACTAGATACGATCTGTTGAATTTCAGCTTTATCACCTGCAATCGCGGCAACAATCATAGAAACAGGTTTAATACTGGTAACAATTACTGGCTTTGCCAAAGCTAGAGGAGACAGGGCAGACACACCCAACGCAAAAAGAAGTTTATTCATTATTTAATACCGTTAAATTAATGTTATAACGTAACAATACGATATAAAAAAAAGAGATTCAAGCAGTTTGGCTTAAATCTCTTTTTTTACACACGAAACAAGTTTGACTTAACTTAACTGTAAATCGCCAAGCCCTACTGGTCTAACCATCAAGCCTGCGCGCTGCCCAATAGGAAGATTGGTGTTAGGAAATACAATCGCATCTCCTGTTTGCTTGATGTAGTAATCACTTTTATCAGAATGAGCCATGCGATAACCAGCCTCAAACTGAGTAAAGTTTTTTACATCGCCGGCAATACTGAGCTCATAACTGTCGTCGTCTTTTATCAAGCTGTCTAATACACGAAATACATGCAAACTAGACAAGGAAGATTGCGCTAAAACGCCCTTTTCCAGCAATAGAGTCAAACTGGCTTCAAGATCGGCAAAACGCGACAAATCATTTTCACCAAACGGATACACTTTCCCAAGTTCTACCGTAAAAGCATGAGCACCATGCACGGCATAACTATAGTACGAGAAGGTTGTTGTTGGTTGATGCGACAATAAAACAGCATCAATGCCACTTGCAGCCAAGAACGCCAATTGATCTTTATTATAAATGGCATTTTCAACATAGGGATAAACGACAAATTTTTCATGAACAGAACCACGAATCGCAGTATGTAAATCGTAATGCAGTTTTACTTGATCCGTTTTATTTTCAGTAAGCGAATAGAAGTCGCAAACTGCTTGTTCTAGGCGCTTTGCTCTCTTAGCTTCAAAGCCAGCGTATTCTTGCCAAGCACCACGAAATAAACGATTCAGGTTCACATCGCAAAAGCGTTTTGCCAAATTTGCAGCGACAGGATTACCAACTAATATTAGCAGCCGAATATTTAATGGGATCGTACCGTCTAAAATCGCGGTGACCAATTTATTTACTAACTCAATCGGTCCGGTCTCATTACCATGTACACCAACAGACAATACAAGGCTAGTCGCACTAGAATGCTTAGGCTCAAGGCGTAGAATCCCTGTATCTTCAACAAAACCTAGACCACTTGGAAAAGAAACTTCAAAAGGCGCAATACCGTCTTGGTGTGCAAGTGTTAAGGCTAAAAAATCATTGTTTAAAATGGACATCTTTCCTACCAACTTCCCCTATCAATTTCATGGCAAAATACAGCCTAAAAGCAAGCACCTATGATACCGTTTTCCATCAATTAATAAGGTAAATAATGTCAGGCCGTACATAATACGCAAAAATAGGTCGCTTTTTCGACACCTTATGTTCTCAAGCAGGCCTATTATCTTAGGCTATTCCCTTTTCTTTAATACCCAAGAAGGCTTTTCTTTCAAGACAAATGCCGATACCCTTTTGCTTTCTACCAGATTCACTTTTAAATTGAGTATTTTATGCCCGAAAATGACGAAGTCATTATCTTAGTCGACAAAAACAACAAGATAATTGGCGATGTGCCGCGACACTTAATGAATTTTGGCAGAGATTACCATCGTGTCACTTATATTTTGGTGTTCAACAAGGTCGGAAATTTACTCATTCAAAAACGAACTGATGACAAAGCTTTTTGCCCAGGCTTCTACGGCGTAACAACGGGTGGCGTGGTTGAAAAAGGCGAATCTTATATCGATTCGGCCCACAGAGAACTTCAAGAAGAACTAGGCTTCGATGCACCACTCGAAAGCCAAGGCGTTTTTTTTACCGAGGGCGAAGGATTCAAAATATGGGGCAAGATATTTACTTGCCACTATGATGCAGCGATACATGGTGAGCTGACATTGCAGCCCAAAGAAGTCGCTTCTGTCCATGAAATGAGCATCGACAGCATACTAAATAACTCAGAGAAGATGCCATTTACACCCGACTCGCTTAGTGCATTACAGCACTATGCAAACAAACTTACTCAACCTCAGATTGATGATCCGCTTTAGTCCTTTTTGGCTACTAACCTTCTTTATCTCCTCACTCGCCTTGAGTGAGGAGCGCTGGCAGAACGATGCTTATATCCAAGACAGTTTTATTAAAATTGCCTTGGAACGAGAATACAAAGAAACCAAATACCCTAAATTAATCCGCTGGAACAAACCTATTAAGCTGTTCTTTGAAAGTGACAGTGGTGATGCCAACCTGCAAAAAGAATTACTCAGTGTTCACGCCCAACACCTTGCCAATATCACTGGCCTGCCCATCGACTTTACCAATGATCCTAAACAAGCCAATATTTTTGTTATCTTCACCACCTACGACAATATCGAAAACAAAGTCAGACAATATATTGGCGATCCAGAAAAAATTCGCGCGGCACTTAACAAAGCTATTTGCTTAGGCAATTTCAGTCGCAATGGCAAATACGAGATAATCAAGGGAAGTATTATTATCCCTGTCGACTATGCACGCAGAAAAGCACGTTTTTTGGATTGTATCGTTGAAGAAATAACTCAATTACTAGGGCTACCGAATGACTCTAACGATGTTTTTCCATCTGTGTTTAACGATGTCAGCGTAGATACCTATCTTAGTCCACTGGATTATTTACTGCTTAAAGCCCTCTATTCCTCTCATCTCAAACCTGGAATGGACGTCGCACAAACAAAAGCCGCCTTCCCCAAGGTTCTAGCCGAGCTACACTCCAATAAAGACATAGAAAATGCGGCTCAGCGTGTCCAAAAATATAGTCTTAAAACCTATCTAGGTGATTGACCATCCTAGGAAATAAACAATCACCTAGAGACCTTTACTCAAAGCACCGCAACCTTAAAAAGCACTCAAATAGCCATTAGCAAACCCTGCCATAGATCAATAATATTAGCCTTTTCAACAACCATCTCATAAATTGTACTTATTCACTCTGCTTTTCCTGCCCAACTTAGGTAAAATGCGCCAACTGAAAATTTATATCGGAGAGTCCTAATGTTTCCAGAGCTCAAAAATGACCGCTTCTTGCGCGCATTACTCAAACAACCAGTCGATACAACACCTGTATGGATGATGAGACAAGCCGGACGCTATTTACCAGAGTATCGTGCCAGCCGCGCCACAGCCGGAGACTTTTTGAGCCTTTGCAAAAACGATGCGTTCGCTTGCGAAGTAACACTTCAGCCACTTAAACGCTATGACCTAGACGCAGCTATTTTGTTCTCTGACATACTCACCATTCCCGATGCAATGGGTCTAGGCTTGTATTTTGAAACGGGAGAAGGCCCTAAATTCAGGCACACGATTCGGAACAAAGCCGATGTCGATGCCATCCCAGTAACGACTGCGAATGACTTAGGTTATGTCATGAAAGCTGTGACTACGATCCGCCATGCCCTGAACGGCGATGTGCCACTGATCGGCTTTTCCGGTAGCCCATGGACGCTAGCAACTTACATGGTCGAAGGTGGTTCGAGTAAAGACTTTCGTCATATCAAAGCCATGATGTATCGCTCTCCTGAAACCTTACACGCGCTATTAGACAAACTGGCTAAATCCGTTACAGCGTATCTGAACGGTCAAATTTTAGCTGGCGCACAAGCGCTGCAAATTTTCGATACTTGGGGTGGTGTGTTAAGCGGCCCTATGTACCAACAGTTCTCTTTGCTCTACATGAAGCAAATCCTAGATGGCCTTATTCGTGTACACGAAGGCAAAAGAATTCCCGTTATTTTATTCACTAAAAATGGCGGTCAATGGCTAGAAAACATGGCCGCAACGGGACCTGACGCACTTGGTTTAGATTGGACAACAGATATTGCAGAAGCGCGTGCTCGCGTTGGGGATAAAGTAGCACTACAGGGAAATATTGACCCTTGCGTACTTTACGCTGGCAAAGATGTCATCGAACGTGAAGTCGAAAACGTATTGTCTGGCTTCGGCACAGGCAGCGGTCATGTATTTAACCTAGGTCACGGCATTCACCAGTTTGTAAATCCTGATCACCCTAAATACTTAATCGATGCGGTTCATGAGTTAGGACAAAAATACCACGAACCTAAGTATGACGACTTAGACGCATTAAATGGTCTTTAAGATCAGGTAACTGACAAGAAATAGTATTTTGTCGCAAAGACCTTTGCCTAAATCCCAAGCAAAGGTCTTTGTAAATTTACGCTACCAAGGTTTCAAAACCCTGTATACATAACACTTCAGCACTCTTCTTCTGTTTTTTCCAAATACCATCTGACGCCATCACTAAACTATCGAAAGCCTCGTTCACATAACAACATATATGATCGATACCACGCCAGTCGAGCCAAGACAACCTTCCTAATACCTCCCCACCAGTAAGTGGAATCAGCACTAACCTCAATTGCAGATTGCTACTCACACCTTTGACTTGATAGCAAGCCACGCTTTGAGGCGAAGACACACTGGATAATTGCACACCCGCTTGATGAGATAATAAAGCGTCTATGTGAGCAAAAAAAGACTCAGAGCCCGCTCTAAAATACTCGCTTGATGTTATTTTTTTCATTTCAAGCACTCCATTCCTGTGAAGATATGTTCACTAAATGTAGATCATAATCATCGAGCCTGTGGCGACTTTTACAATAGAGTGGTATTTTTAGACTAAATAATGCTTTGAAATCTTCACTCGATGTTACAAGCACAGTAGTCGTGCGAAGATTTCTCAATTTATATGGAGAAAAGAAATGAAATTAATTACGGCCATTGTTAAGCCTTTTAAACTTGATGAGGTGCGTGAAGCGCTTTCTGAAATTGGGATTAATGGCATTACCGTCACAGAAGTGAAAGGTTTTGGGCGTCAACGAGGACATACAGAACTTTATCGTGGCGCAGAATACGTTGTCGACTTCCTACCAAAAGTAAAACTAGAGCTTGCGGTCGAAACTGACCAAGTTGAGCGCGCTATTGAAGCTATCCAACACAGTGCAAACACTGGCAAAATTGGAGATGGAAAAATATTCGTTACAGCGCTAGAACAAATCATCCGTATTCGTACTGGTGAAACAGGTGCTGAAGCTATTTAAGCTATCATCAAGACAATAAAATAAAAAAAGAGGCTAATAAAAAGCCTCTTTTTTATTTAAGTACCAATGTCCCACAAAGCTAACCCTTGTCAGGAACCTTGATAGATAACGTGCCCAAATAGCGGTTTTGACGCTGCTCTATTTGGCGAAAAATAGCAATAATCACGATACTAATCACCAAATAAATAGCACCTGCCGCCAAGAAAATCTCCATCGGCGTATAGGTTCTTGCAATGATAGTTCGTGCCATGCCTGTTAAATCCAAAATGGTAATGGTACTGGCTAATGCACTGCCTTTTAGCATCAAGATAATCTCGTTGCCATAAGCTGGTAATACAATTCCAAACGCACGTGGTAACAAGACACGCCGGTACATCTGAAACTTCGTCATGCCAATTACTTTACATGCCTCAACTTCCCCTTGTGGAATTGCCTGAATCGCGCCACGGAAGATCTCAGCCGTATAAGCAGAGGTATTTAGCGTAAAGGCAATAATGGCACACCAAAACGGCTCTCTCAGTATTGGCCATAAGAAACTTTCTCGCACTGCATCAAATTGTGATGCGCCGTAATACACCAAAAAGATCTGCACTAGCAGGGGCGTTCCACGAAAGAAAAAGATATAAGCAAAAGGCACTGCCCTAATCCATGCAACCGGTGAAATCCTTGCTAACGCAATCGGCAAAGCAAAAACACCACCTAGTACAATAGAAATAAGCACTAACTGAAGACTGACCCAAGCCCCTTCAAGTAAACGGGGAAAATATTCAACAACAACTGAAAAATCCATACATTATCCCCTAGTCAAACCACGGCTCGCTCGTTTTTCCATATAGGAAACGAACACCATAGAGATAATGGTTAAAGCCAAATACATAAATGCTGCCACCAAATAAAACAGGAACGCTTGCTTGGTACTGCTTACAGCAATATTTGCCTTACGCATAATATCGTCTAGCCCGACAACAGATACCAAGGCGGTATCTTTTAGCAAAACCAGAAATAAATTCCCTAGCCCAGGCAGTGCAATTCGCCATACCTGCGGCAAAATAATACGGTAGAACTTTCGAATTGGCCCCATCCCTAAAGCGATTGCCGCTTCATGCTGCCCTTTCGGAATAGATTGTAAGGCGCCACGGAACACTTCTGTCGCATAGGCACCAAACGTCAAGCCAAGTGCGGTCACACCCGCTGCAAACGCGCCCACTTCAATATATTCGTCGTAACCAAATAAACCGGCTATCGCCATCAAAACACTGGTGGCACCAAAATAAATAATAAGCACGGTTAGGAGCTCAGGAATACCACGAATAATAGTGGTGTAACCATTAGCGATCCATCGGATAACTGCGATAGAGGATAATTTAGCAGAGGCGCCTAATAATCCCAGAATTAAACCAACAAACAGCGAAGCCAGCGCTAGCTCTAAGGTAACAACAGCACCTTGCAGCAGCTGATCACCGAATCCATGAAGATCAATCATAGTTTTTTCTCAGAGTAAGCTTAAAGTAGGTTTCTCAGCGCAATAGCGCCGAGAAACTCTAAGAAATATCTACACTTAGTAGATAGAGAACGGGAAGTATTTAGCATTGATTTTCTGGTAGGTACCGTCAGCCAAAATAGCATCAAGCGCTTTATTCAATTTCGCTTTTAGCTTGTCATCACCCTTACGAATAGCAATGGCAATGTTGTCAGTTTTCATGAAAGCATCACCTTTGAATTCAAATTTAGAACCGCTTTCTGATGTTTTCAACCAGTTATAAGTTGGCAACTCATCAGATAGAACGATGTCTAAGCGACCAGAAATAAGATCTAGATAAACGTTATCTTGGTTATCGTAGAATTTTAGGTTCGCTTTACCAGCAAAGTTATCTTCAAGATATTGAGCGCCTAGAGTCGCACGTTGCGCACCAATAGTTTTTCCGTCTAGTTTAGCAAGATCAAATGTTTCACCAACGCGACCCATGAAACGCAAACCGCCTGAGTAATATTTATTAGTGAAATCGACAACTTTCAAACGGTCTTCAGTAATAGACATAGACGCAATGATCGCATCAAATTTGCGAACTTTAAGCCCTGGAATCAAACCATCCCAATCCTGAGTTAAGATTTCGCAATCAGCTTCCATTTTTGCACACAATGCGCGAGCGATATCAACATCAAAACCTTGTGGCTTACCTGCTTCATCAATAAAGTTAAACGGTGCCCAAGCACCTTCCGTTACGAAACGAACTTTATCTGCCGCTTGTACAGAAACAGCTGACAATGCCGCTGTTAACAACAACGCTGATCCCAAAACCATTTTTTTCAATTTCATTGTAATCCCCTTAGTGTATTTGTTTATTTAATCATTTTGTCTTTTATAGTTTATTGCTTGAATAACGAAATAATACCTAAAAAACACTGGATAAAAACGCCTTACAGCGTTCTGACTTTGGTGCGCCAAACACTTGATCAGGCGTGCCTTTTTCTTCCACCACACCCTGATGCAGAAACACAACTTCACTAGATACTTCACGAGCAAAGTTCATTTCATGCGTCACAATAAGCATAGTACGCCCTTCTTCCGCTAAATTGCGCATAACAGTCAGCACTTCGCCAACCAACTCAGGATCTAACGCTGATGTTGGCTCATCAAACAGAATGACTTGTGGATCCATTGCTAATGTTCTGGCGATGGCAACACGTTGCTGTTGACCACCAGATAGTTGATTAGGATACATGTCCTTTTTCTCTGCAATACCGACTTTACGCAGCAAGTGTTCAGCGTATTCTGCAACTTCATGCTTAGGACGCTTTAAAACATGAAGAGGCCCCTCCATCACATTCTGTAAAATCGTCATGTGCGGCCATAAATTGAAGCTTTGAAAGACAAAACCAATTTGCTGGCGCATTTGAGTAAGTTGCTTCATATTATTGGCGACTAAGTCTGATTCACCTCGAATCAAATCAAGCTTATTACCATTAAAAAGAATATCGCCTCGAGTAGGATTTTCAAGCAGGTTAACACAGCGTAAAAAAGTACTTTTACCTGAGCCACTAGAACCAAGAATTGAAATGACGTCACCATCGTAAGCTTTTAGGGAAATTCCCTTTAACACCTCAATATCACCAAACGTTTTATGGATATCAATGAGCTCTAACGCCGGGACTTTCGACATGTTTTATACCTTCTTTTATTTTATGAGAAACCATTTCACGACTACTGTGCTTGCCAATACTTTGTTAAAAATAGACTCGAAATGCTCATTTATAACCCATAAACTCTGCTTTCTCGTCTATTTTTGTCTCGTCTTGGCTTCGCTCGTCACGTCGTGCAAAGGTCTCTATGAACTTATTATTTTTGCCGTAATAACAACGCAACTCTTAATTGGCGACTAACTAATCAAACAATCAGCTTACGCAATCAAGTAGAATACAAGAATCACGCCAAGAACAATGTAACCCGTATTTTAAGTTACTTTTTCCAAAGCCGCCTCTTTTTCTTGTCCATTTGGACAGGCGCAACGCTTTTATTATGGGTTTTATTACGTTCTTCTCTTGGCGTAATGCCAAAAAAACCTTTGTAGGTTGTACTAAAATGGGGCGCAGATCCAAATCCACACTCCACACCAACTTCTGTAATTGCTTTATCCGTTTGAGTGATCAATTGCTTAGCATGCTGTAAGCGTAATTCTAGATAATACCGCGAAGGCACGATATCTAAATTGCCTTTAAACAGCCGTTCCAAATGTCGCCGAGAAACACCAACATGATAAGCAATATCGTCAGATGATAATGGCTCCTGAATATTTGCTTCCATTAGCTGAACAGCTTCAACAAGCTTAGGTTGGCCTGAACCAATACGAGCCTGCAAAGGAATTCTTTGCGGATCTTCATGAGTGCGAATACGCTCACAAACAAATTGCTCAGAAATACTACTAGCGAGCGTCATACCATGCTGCTTGCCAATCAGAAAAAGCATCATATCCATCGCCGCTGTGCCACCACTGCAAGTATAACGGTCTCTGTCGACTTCAAAAAGGTGATTGGAAACAATCGTCTGTAAAAATTCATCACGCAAGTTGGCAAGACTACGCCAATGAATCGTAGCTCGGTAACCGTCTAACAACCCTGCTTTCGCTAATAAATAGCTTCCAGTGCAAACGCCACCAAGCCCAACCTGTTTTTTTGCCTGTTTTTTTATCCAATTTTCTAAAGTCTGACTTTCGTTTTTTATCACTGGCGATGCACCACACACAAAAATCGCATCTAAATCGCTTGGAGCATCACTTGTCAGATAGTCTGAAACCGTTGTAACCCCCGTGCTTGAAGGAATTTCTCTTTCTTCATGGCTAATAGTGCAAAAAGAATAAAGCTCTTTTCCTGTCACCCAGTTCGCCATATGCAATGTTTCAATAGCGGAAGAAAACCCCAGCATAGAATAATGAGGCAAAAGCAAAAAACCGTATTTTAATGGCTTTTTACTTGCCTGCATGATTTCTCTTGATGCGAATTCAGTCTTGTACAAAATATTATCCTGCGAACTATAGACAAAAAAGGAGTTTATTTCGTTTAAAATGGATAACAAAGGTTTTTTTCGTATTGAGCAAGGCTTTTTTAGTCCAATTAACCAGACATCGCAACAATATGTCGCAATTAGATAAGTTACCAACTATCAAAGGAGTGAAATTTTCATAATAATCATATCCAGAGTCCAAACCGAATACTTTCGTAAAATTGCATTAACAACTAGTTTTATTAAGAACACCACTCACGAGGGATGAGTTCTAATGACTGATTACAAAAAAAACGAATTAATCGAACGTGTTGAAGTAGAGATAAACGAAAACTTCAGCACTGCAGAAGCGAACAACTTGATTCAACTTACGCACCTCTACTTCCAGGACTCTTTAACGGAAGATTTGGTCAATGAATCTATCGAGAACCTATATGGCACAATTATCTGCCTATGGGATTTCTTACAACAACGCCCAGTCAACCAACCAAAAGTTCGTGTCTACAATCCGAACTACGAAGAACACAGCTGGCAATCTACCCATACCGTTATCGAAATTTTAACGGATGACATGCCGTTCCTTGTTTCGTCTTTCAATATGGCGTTGGTTCGTCTTGGCCACACCATTCACTTAACAGCACATCCAGTTGTTCCAGTTGACCGTAATAAAAAAGGCGAGCTACAAGGTATCAACCCGTCTTCAACATCACACGAAGCCATGATGCGTTTTGAAATCGATCGTTTGTCTGATATCAACTTGCTTGACGAAATTAAAGAAGAGTTACTTAAGAGCTTAGTCGATGTAAAGAAAACTGTCGCAGATTGGCCAACAATGAAAGCCAAACTAAGCGATATCATTAGTGAATCTGAACAACTTACGCATCTTAAAAAGAACGAAGAACATCAAGAAATCCTGGATTTCTTACGCTGGGTTGCTAATGATCATTTCACCTTTATTGGCTTCCGTGCTTACGACCTTTCAGTGGAAGGTGACGAAACACACCTTAAATTGGTAGAAGGCTCAGGTCTAGGGACCTTCCGCGACATCAACGATAAAAAAGTAAAACGCGATATCGTTTTACGAGATAATCTTGCCAAGCTAGCCATTGATAGCAGCAACATTCTAGTGCTAACCAAGTCCACTGCGGTTTCTACTGTTCATCGCCCAGTTCACCTTGATTACCTTGGCGTAAAACGCTTCGACAAAAAAGGCAATGTAATTGGCGAATGGCGCTTCTTTGGCTTGTACTCTTCTGCGGCTTATATTGCTCGCTTGCAAGACATTCCACTATTGCGCAAAAAGCTCAATATTATTGTCGAAAAAGCCAACGTGGACCCAAACAGCCACAAGGGCAAAAACCTTAAACACATTCTAAACAGCTACCCACGCGATGAAATGCTGCAAGCTCCTGTTGATGAGCTTTTTGGCACCATCGAAAGCATTCTTGCCATTCAAGAACGCCGTCAATTGCGTGTATTCCTTCGCAAAGACATTTACGGTCGTTTCCTGAACGCCTTAGTTTACGTGCCTCGCGATCGCTACAACACTGAATTGCGAATGAAGATGCAAGACATCTTGATGAGCGCGTGCAACGGCACCAGCTCTGAATTCAACGTACAATTCTCGCAGCTTGTTTTAGCTCGCGTTAACTTCACCATTCAAATTGCAGATCCTAAGCAAAGCCCAACCATCGATGCAGAAGACATTCAGCGTAAGATGCAAGATGCTATGAGCTCATGGGAAGATAAACTATTAATGGCACTACATAAGAGCCATGGCGAAGAAAACGGCAATATTCTTTTCAACGACTACGTGCCTTATTTACCAGCAGCTTACCGTGAAGATTTCTCGCCGAATGCAGCTGTTCTCGATATTGAACGACTAGGCCAATTGGCAGGTGAAGGTGACATTTCTACACACATTTACCGCCAAGTAGGCCAAACCAAAAACAATTACTTTTTCAAAGTATATGGCGCTGGTACAACGCTTATTCTATCTGACGTTTTGCCTATTTTGGAATGCATGGGCCTACGAGTACTAGAAGCTCGCCCATACGAATTAGACCAAAATGGTGACGGCACAGCGAACACTTGGGTGGTTGAATTTGCCATCAGTGTGGATGCGGATATCAACCTTGATAAAAACTCTCAGCGTGAAGCGTTCCAAGATGCATTCAACCAAGTCTTTAGCCGTCGTGTTGAAAACGACCGCTTTAACGCCTTAGTCCTAAGCGCCTCCTTAACATGGCGCCAAGTTACTATGCTTCGCGCGTTGACCAAGTACTTGATGCAACTTCAAGTGCCTTTCTCTTTGCAGTACATGCAGCAAACTCTAGAGAAAAACGCAGGCATCGCTCGCCTTTTGGTTCAACTATTCGAACAACGCTTCGACCCTAGCCAAGAAGCAAAGCGTGACGAAAAAGTACAAAAGCTACTTGAGAAGATCGAATTAGAATTGGATCAAGTTGCCAACTTGGATGAAGACCGCATTCTGAAACACTACCTCTCTGTGATTCAGGCAATGTTGCGCACTAACTTCTACCAAGCTGGTGCAGAAGGCGAAGTCAAAGATTACGTCTCTTTCAAACTAGACCCAACCTTGATTCCAGCGGTACCACTACCAAGACCGAAATTCGAAATTTTCGTTTATGCTCCATGGGTAGAAGGCATTCACATGCGCGGCGGCAAAGTCGCGCGTGGTGGTTTACGCTGGTCTGATCGTATGGAAGATTTCCGTACTGAAGTACTTGGCCTAGTAAAAGCGCAAATGGTCAAAAACGCCGTTATTGTTCCATCTGGAGCAAAGGGTGGTTTTGTTGCCAAACAATTGAAAAAGAATGCTTCTCGTGAAGAAGTTCAAGCAGAAGTCATTCACTGCTACACCACCTTCATTAGCGGTTTACTAGACATTACTGACAACCTAGTTCAAAACGAAGTAGTTCCTCCTCTGTCTGTACTTCGTTACGACGAAGACGACCCGTACTTGGTCGTAGCTGCAGACAAGGGCACAGCCACCTTCTCTGACTTGGCAAACAGTATTTCTGCGAAATATGGCTTCTGGTTAGGCGATGCTTTTGCTTCTGGTGGTTCCAATGGTTACGACCATAAGAAGATGGGTATCACAGCTCGTGGGGCTTGGGAATCTGTTAAACGTCAATTCAAAGAAATCGGTATTGATTGCCAAACAACTGATTTCACCACAGTTGGTATCGGCGACATGGCGGGCGACGTATTTGGTAACGGCATGTTGCTGTCTAAGCATACTTGTCTGATCGCTGCGTTTAACCACATGCATATCTTCATCGACCCAACACCTGATGCGGCGACGTCTTTTGTAGAGCGTGAGCGCATGTTTAAACTTCCTCGCTCTTCTTGGGAAGATTACAACAAAGAGCTTATTTCAAAAGGCGGCGGTATCTTTAATCGCTCTGCGAAATCCATTCCAATCAATGCGGATATTCGTAAAGCATTGGGTATCGAAGGCAACATCAAATCCATGGCACCAACGGATTTGATCAACGCTATTCTAAAAGCCCCCGTTGACCTACTTTGGAACGGCGGTATCGGAACGTACGTTAAATCGGAAGGCGAATCTCATGCAGATGCAGGCGACAGCGCTAACAACGGACTGCGCGTAAACGGTAAAGAACTACGTTGCAAAATTGTTGGCGAAGGCGGCAACCTAGGTTTAACACAGCTAGGTCGTATTGAATTCGCTCAAAAAGGCGGCTTAATCAGCACAGATGCGATTGATAACTCTGCAGGTGTAGATAGCTCGGATCACGAAGTAAATATCAAGATCCTACTAAACCGCGTGGTCGAGAACGGCGATTTGACAGAGAAGCAACGTAACAGCTTGCTTGCAGAAATGACCGACGAAGTGGGCAATTTAGTATTGCGCCATAACCGCGGCCAGAGTCATGTTTTGTCCTTGGCAAATGCGCAAGCTCCAGTACGTCTAGCAGATCATTGGCGTTTGATTCAATCTCTTGTCCGTGAAGGTCGTTTGAATCGTGAAATCGAGTACTTACCTAGTGATACGCAAATTAAAAAGCGCTTAAACAAAGGTCAAGGCTTAACACGCCCAGAGATTTCTGTACTACTGGCTTATTCAAAAATCAAATTGTCTGAGCAATTAGTAGAAGACGGTATTGGTGAAGACGTCGATTTGACAACTCAAATCAATGAGTACTTTCCAACTCAGCTAACCAAACACTTCGGCGGCCAAATGGCGTCACACCCGTTGATTCAAGAAATCATCGCTGGACATGTGACGAACAACCTAGGCAACCGTATGGGACCAACGTTCAGCACCTACATGCAAGAAGAGACTGGAGCGTCTTCTTTGAACGTGGTGCGTGCTTACATGGCGGCGGAAGACATCTTTGGTATCCCAGCACTTTGGGATGCGATTAACGGTCTAGACTTCACCGTTTCTAACCCTGTATTGAACAGCTTGCTGATCCGTATCCAAGGCCTTCTAGAGCGTGCGACACTTTGGCTATTGCGTAACACTCGCGAAAGCTTATCGATTCAGCGCTTGAAAGACACTTACAAACCAGGTGTTGAAGTAATTCGAGCCAACATGCAGGCGATTTTGACAGAATCTAGCCAAGCACATTTGGCCGATATTGCTGCAAGCCTTGTGGAACAAAACATCCCAGCTGAAGTAGCAGAAAGACTGTCGTCTCTTCACTACCTATTCTACGGATTAGATATCATTCGCGTCGCGGCAAATACCGAGACCGAAGTATTGGATGTCGCTCAAACCTACTTTGCTCTTGAAATGGACTTAGAGCTGCATTGGTTGCGTCATAAAGTTAGCGAGCTATCGGCTGACGATATGTGGCAACGTCGTGCAAAAGCAGGTCTAGGCGACGAAGTGGATAATAGTTTAAGAACCCTCACTCAAGAGGTCATTCAGTCCAGTGTCGATATCAAGAAACTGGAGCAACGTCTGACTCATTGGCGCGAATCAAATAATGACAGCATCAAGCATTACCGCGCGACTTTTAGTGAAATAAAAGCCGAAAGCGAATTAACACTTGCTATGGTAACTGTCGCTATTCGTGAGTTGAGAAATCTGATATAAACCAACTGGTGGCCGCCATTGCGGCCACCTATTTTTAAGAGGTATATAAAAGTGACACAACAAGTAACGAGAGCAACCTTTGATGAAGTAATGGTTCCTAACTACGCACCTTCTGCGATTATTCCAGTGCGTGGCGAAGGCTCTCGCGTATGGGACAAAGAAGGCAAAGAATACATCGATTTTGCAGGCGGCATTGCCGTTACTGCATTGGGTCATTCACACCCGACTCTAGTCAACGTCATGCGCGAGCAAGCTGGACAACTTTGGCATCTATCCAATGTTATGACCAATGAGCCAGCACTACGACTAGCTAAGAAGTTGACTGAAAAAACCTTTGCTGACCGAGTCTTCTTTGCAAACAGTGGCGCAGAAGCCAACGAAGCTGCTTTTAAACTAGCTCGTCGTTACGCGTTTGATAATTTTGGACCAGAAAAACACGAAATTATCGCCTTTTATAAATCTTTCCATGGTCGTACCTTGTTTACCGTTTCTGTAGGCGGACAAGCAAAATACAAAGAAGGTTTTGAGCCAACTCCAGGTGGCATAAAGCATTGCGACTACAACGACATAGAACAGCTTAAAGCTATCATTAGCGATAAAACTTGTGCCGTTGTCATGGAGCCAATTCAAGGCGAAGGCGGAATCATTCCTGCCGACATTGAATTTGCCAAGCAAGTTCGTGAATTGTGCGATCAATACAATGCGCTATTGGTTTATGACGAAGTTCAATCCGGTGTAGGCCGTACAGGTACGCTATACGCTTACGAGCAACTTGGCGTAAAACCTGATGTACTAACAACTGCAAAAGCATTAGGTAACGGCTTCCCTGTTGGTGCTATGCTAGCAACAGAAAAAGCGGCAAAAAGCCTAGCCTTTGGTACTCATGGTAGTACTTATGGTGGCAACCCAATGGCTTGCGCCATTGCCGAAGCAGTAATTGATATCGTCGATACTCCTGAAGTCTTAGGCGGTGTTGCAAAACGTCACGATTTATTTGTTGAAGGACTAAAAGCCTTAAATGAAAAATACCATATCTTTAAAGATATCCGTGGCATGGGTCTTTTAATCGGCGCTGAAGTGATTGACAGTCTTGCAGGCAAAGCGGGCGAAATTGTTAAAGCATCAGCTGCAGAAGGTTTATTTGTACTTGTTGCAGGTCCAAACGTTTTACGTTTAGCGCCATCTTTGATTATTCCTGAAAAAGACATCTCAGACGGCCTAGCTCGACTTGATAAAGCCATTGCGACAGTAATTGCTAACAATAAAGCTGCGTAAGCGAATTAGCACTAGGTAATATGTTTAAAAATCGGACTTCGGTCCGATTTTTTATTTAATCCACATCGATAGAAATAAGCTTACTGAACACCCCTTCCCCACCAACTTGAACCTGGGTTAACACGCCACTTTTTATTGTTAATTGAGTCACTAGACGCGATGGCATTTTCATTGCTCGACCTTGCTCAAAAACAGCCTGCTGATAACCAAAGTGTCGATTCAAATAACAGGCTAGCGCTCCGCTTGAGCTGCCTGTTGCAGACTCTTCTGGAATCCCTACAGCTGGTGCAAAATTTCGACAGCTTGCCGTATAAGGCGCCTCTGGCGGGTTCATTTCAAATACGTGAAATCCGACACATTGATACTGCTGACAAAAATGCGTTATCGCATCATTATCAATTTCAAGGCAATCCAATACACCGTAGGGAACAGGAATTAACACGTCAACCAACCCAGTAGATACGGCTTGAATAGGCAAACCTGATTGGGCGATAAGCTGAGGCTGAAGACCTAACATAGGGGCAATTTGTTCAGCATTAAATTCGGCCGACCAAATTGGTAAACTTTGACTCATCAAAACGTCGCCATTTAAGGCTACTTCAACTGGCAACACTCCAGCTTTGGTTTCCTGCTGATAACTCCCAGCAGAAATATGCTGCAAATAACGTAACAACCAAAATGCACTTAGGGTGGCATGACCGCAAAAATCAACCTCTACAGTTGGAGTAAAAAAAGATAACTGGAAATCCGCCTTATCACTTTGACTAACAAAAGCGGTTTCAGAGACCCCCACTTGCTTCGCAATAGATTGCTTCTGCAAATCCGTTAGTGCATCTGCATATAACACCACTCCTGCTAGATTCCCTCCTTGCCCAGAGATAGAAAAAGCTCGGACTAAATACACATCAACCTGTGCCATATAATTACCCTATACCCTGATTCCGTAACCTAACGCTCTATTATAGTTAAAATGACACTTTATTAATGGATTATCGTCTTTTTTGCTGATTCCTTAGGAGCTGTTTGATTGTGATTATCACTTGACTGGTTTAAGCTCCGATAAAGTGCCATTAAACAATTTAGCGTAAATCAATGGCTTATGAACCATTCAACCTATAGAGCAACCAAACTGTGTTTCAATCTTTCTTTCCTAAACCCAAGCTATTCTTTCTTAGTTTTGCCCTCTGGGCACTTATCTGTGTTATTGGCTGGTATGCAAAAGTCCAAGACTTAGGGAGCATCTTAAGCCTTGGCTCGCTATTTGGCGTTCATTTTCCAGCAGCGTTAGCCGAAGGCGCTGATGCCGCGGCACAAGCCGCCTTTAAGAGCGCACAAGATACAGCATTCGATATTTGGTTATATCAATATATGGCCGTTTGTTATGCCATATTTATTGGCAGCTGGGTCATTTATGGTGGTCAGAAATGGGCTAAATGGTCCGTGGTTGGCTCAGGGTTAATTGTGTTCATTACTTGGTTCCAAGTACAAGTTAGCGTCATGATTAACGAATGGTACGGTAGTTTTTACGACTTAATTCAAAAAGCACTAAGCGCGCCCAATAGCATCACCATAGATGAATATTTTGCTCAACTTTTCACTTTTGCGGGTATCGCATTTGTATTTATTACAGTCGCTGTATTAAATAGCTTTTTTGTTAGTCACTATGTCTTTAGATGGCGTACCGCCATGAATAATTACTACGCCTCTAAATGGCAGCAAGTACGCCACATAGAAGGTGCATCTCAGCGGATTCAAGAAGATACCATGCGCTTCGCTAGCATTGTTGAAACTCTAGGTGTTCGCTTTTTAGACTCTATGATGACACTACTGGCATTCCTACCTGTATTATGGGGACTGTCTTCATATGTGAAAGAATTACCATTCGTAGGCGAAGTGCCGCAAGCTTTGGTATTCATTGCGATTCTTTGGTCTATTGTTGGTACAACGCTTTTGGCTGTAGCTGGTATCAGACTTCCTGGACTAGAATTCAAAAACCAACGTGTCGAAGCGGCTTACAGGAAAGAATTAGTCTACGGTGAAGATCACGCAGACAGAGCTGAGCCAATTAAGCTAGCCGAACTATTCACCAACGTACGCAAAAACTACTTTAACCTTTATGCAAACTATTTGTATTTCAATATCGTTCGATATGGTTACTTACAAGCTGGTGTTTTGGTACCTCTAATCGCTCTCGGTCCATCTATTGTGGCTGGCGCACTTACTTTAGGTATCTTTCAACGTATCAGTAACGCCTTTAATCAAGTAGAAGGTTCTTTTCAATTTCTGGTCAATTCATGGACAACCATCGTAGAGTTATTATCTATCTACAAACGTCTAAAAGCCTTTGAAGCTGCAATCGATAATCAACCTTTACCAGATGAAGACCAGCATTTTATCGAAACAAATAATTAGAGTTTTATTTAAATAAAACTAAAAGGCCCCGCCAGATGCAATCTAACGGGGCCTTTGATTATGTAGCGTTTTTCAAATCAATTGGATAACTTATTAGCATCAAACATTAACGTTGATATTTTGCCCTAAGTTATCTGTCGTGGCATGTGATCCGCTGCTGGCTGCAGGCGTGACATTTTTTGCGGCTTCCGCCAGCAGATCAAGGTTTTGCTTGCCTTCTTGTACCTGAGCAGCCTTAGCTAAATTTGCGCTATAAACTTCGCTTGCATAGCTCATCGCAGGACTACTTACACCATTAATGCTTGGCATTCTTCCTCCTATCAATTGTGAATGGCGGATCGAAAAAACTGATCTATGGGTAAAGTATAGCGGGTGACTGGCTAATTTACGAACACCTTTTTGTAACAAGAAAGCAAAGACAAAGTTTAGATTTTGTCATCATTAACAAAACTTTCCCAATATTGGCTCACCAAATTCTGGTTATCAACCAGAGTATCCTTTTGAACCACTCGGCCTTGTTGCTGCAAGCTCAACCTGTGAGTTAGGGACCGATAAAGCGTATAGGTGTCGGTCATTTTTCCAGCCTGTTCAGCGCCAATCAAACCAACCAAAGCAGCGGCTTCTAGCTGACGAACATTATCTGAAAAACGCATCAGTTCTGGGTATTTACATGACCAAGCCAACACTAAATATTGCACCATAAATTCAATATCAATAATGCCACCAGCCCCTTGTTTCAGATCAAAACCTTTTTCTTTGCCACCAGTATCAAGATGAGCACGCATCTTCTCTCGCATCTTGATGACTTCAGCTTTTAGTAAATCTCGATCTCTAACTGTAGCAATAATCTCTTTACGACAATCTTCAAATTTAGCCAGCAATTTGGGCTCACCAGCCAAACCACGTGAACGAGTCAATGCTTGGTGCTCCCAAACCCAGGCTTCTTTTTGTTGATAATCTTTAAAAGCTTCTAAACTAGAAACCAACAAACCAGAGTTACCTGAAGGTCGTAAACGCATGTCGACTTCATACAAACGACCAGCAGCGGTAAAGCTGGTTATCATGTGAATTAAACGTTGGCCGAGACGCGTATAAAAAGTGAGATTGTCGATACTGCGATCGCCGTCTGTACTACCGTTTGCCTGTGCATCATGGATAAACACCAGATCTAGGTCTGAGTCGTAGCCAAGCTCCCAACCACCTGACTTACCATAACCAATAATCGCCAGTTGTGGAGTGAAAGCAACCTCGCCTTGGCTTACTGGGAAGCCGTGTTTCTTCGTCAAATATTGCCAAGATTGCTGCAACACCTGATCTAAAAGCACTTCTGCCAACCAAGTTAAGTGATCACTCACTTTCATCACAGGCAATATTTCGGTGATATCACAGGCAGCAATACGCAAGATAATAGAACGCCTAAACCGACGCATGGCGTCCATCTGAGCTTCTTCATCGTCTTCAGGTAAACGTAATAATATCTGCTGCAGCTCTTCTGCTAGCATGCTTTTATCTGGTGGTGAAAATAGTGTATTAGCGTCCAGCAGTTCGTCCAGCAATGCTGGCGTTGTCGAAATGGCTTCGGTAAACCACATACTTTCCCGACATAAACGAATAAGGTGTGTCAATGCGGTTTGGTTTTCACACAACAAGACAAGATAAGCAGTACGACGTAACACCGCTTCTAGAATAGGGAAAACGCGCTCTAACACCAAATCTGGATTGGCTTCGTCTGTTAACTTAGAAATCAGAGCTGCTAAAAATACAGCAAGTCGCTCATGACCAATCGGCTGCATAAACACCACAGTGCGCGAGCTAAGCAACTGCGAAATACGTGAAATACTCGCTTCTTGATCTTGCCAAGAGATCAGCTCAATTGCATCTTGTATGGCTTCTCGATCCTCTGGATGCTTAATCAGCAAGCGCCATGTTTCCTGACTTTTAACTTCCTCGCTGCTTTCATGGCCATCATCGATTAATGCAACAAAAGAACGATGTACATTTTTGCGCACCTCCCAAAGGCGTTTATCCAATGCTTCCCAAGAGGGAAAACCAACAATTAAAGCAATGCGAGTTCTCGCGCTTTCATTTTCAGGCAAGAGCTGTGTTTGCTCATCATTCACCGCTTGTAGCGCATGCTCGGTACGACGTAAAAGCAGATACGCCTCACGCAATTGATCCATTTCTTCGACGGGTAAATAATCCTGCTGAGCAAGGTAAGGTAAGACTTTTAACAAGGCTGGTGTTTGCAAGCCTTGATCACGGCCACCGTGTAAAATTTGTAAAGCTTGAGCAATAAACTCCACTTCACGAATACCACCTTCGCCTAATTTAATATTGTGCTCTATCCCTTTACGGCGCACTTCTTTGGCAATCATTTGCTTAAGATCGCGCAGCGCGCCTATCGCACCAAAATCAAGATATTTACGATAAACAAAGGGTTTTCGTAAGGCTTCAAATTCACGAACATCCAAAGCATCACCCGACATGACACGCGCCTTGATCATGGCGTAACGTTCCCAATCTCGGCCTTGGTCTTGGTAATAGTTCTCCAAGGAGTCCATATTGAGCACCAAAGCACCAGACTGACCAAACGGCCGCAAACGCATGTCGACTCGGAAAACAAAGCCATCAGCGTTGACCTGGTCTAGATGCTGAATCAGTTTTTGACCAAGCTTAGTAAAGTACTCTTGGTGAGATAGGCTTTTTTTGCCGCCTTGGGTGTCGCCATGTTCACGAAAGGCAAAAATTAGATCGATATCGGAAGACAGGTTTAGTTCGTTGCCACCCAATTTCCCCATACCAATGACAATCATCGATTGAGACTGACCGTTACTATCCAACGCCTGACCATACAGGGCAAGATAGTGCTGTGTTGTCCATTGCAGACTGGCATTAACACAAGCATCCGCTAAAGCGCTCAAGCGCGATGTTAGCTCGCTCAATGAAAGCCGCTGTTGAATATCAAAGGCAATCAGTCGCACCATCCACCACTGACGATACAAACGCAAACGTTTGATAAAACCGGCTTCATCTAATGGCTCTAGTGATTCTGTCTGGCAAGCACTCGCCTCGCATGAAAAAAATGCTTCGCCAGCCATCAAGGCTTCTTTGGACGGCTTTTCAGGTAGCTTTTTAAGCGCCAACAAATCATCTAACCAATGGGGAAAACGAGTAAATTGCTGATGTAAATAATCACTCAAGATCCACAAGGGTTCTAATATATCAATTTGCTCTTGGTTTAATGAATCAAGTCCGTGTCTTTCTCGAGCATCTTGGACATGCTCCAATAACAAGGCACGAGAAGAGGATTGTTCACAAAATATCGCGTAGTTAGGGTTCAAATGCGGAGGTGTCACTGGGCTTCCTTACAAAATCTTCTTTTTATTTTTTACACAGCTTGTTGGTTTAACCATTGCCCAACTGTCAGCATAGTTATACCAATTTGAGTCATGCCTGCTAGTTTTTTCAGCAACAAGTCTTCTTCCTCGACAAGTTGTTGTTCCAGTTCGCCATCTAGGCGCTCTAATCCTTGCGCTAATTCGTTGGGCAAACAGGCTTTTAATTGAGCCATAGAATGACGCAAAGGCTGCATGAGCGCTTCGTCTCTCATAAAATACATGGCTTCCCAATAAACCAACCACACCTCATACCAATATGCGGCTAATTCTAGAGAATTAGACGTATTTACAGGCTTGCTAGGAAATTCAATCTGTCCGTATTTTAAACGCACACCTTTTTGCGCCTTGGAAACAATACTGACTTGAACGGGTACTCGCTCTGCAAGTTGCAGTGCAAATTCATACAAACCCGCCTCGTTGCCCTCTTTCAGCTCCAGTTCTAACTCACAAATCGAGTCCTTACCATAAGGAGAGGTTACCAAACCTTGATCGCAAACCACTTCCATTTTTGTTTCTTGGGTTTTGATATTCCAAACCTGTCGCTCAAAGTCCGTACGATAAACTTCGATCAATTTGCTACACCAAGACATATCCTGCAGTGAATCGGGCAAAGGAACATCTTTTAATAAAGACAAATCCAATTGATCGCTGGGTACAAACCACTCCCATTCACCACGTGCATGCATGCCAATGCGGTTGCTGCCTCGCGTTTTTACGGTTTGAATAAACTTATTGTTAACAGCACGAATACGCAGCGCCATACCACCTTGCATCAGATCCGCGTCTTGCGTATCAAAATACGCATTCATCAAGGCCAATGTAGGCTGACGAGATTGTTCATCTGTTTTAGAAGATGCACAAAATTCATCAAGAAATTCACTCGCGGACTTGAGATACTCAGAGTGAAGCATTAACTTTAGCTCTAGCTCGGTAGCCATAATATACAAACCTCTAAAACCTTTGCTGTTGAGCAAACAACAAAGAAAAAATAATGTGCGAGCAAGTGTACCAGATGCCTAGCTTACCGTAGTAATATTCGAAAATAACTCGGATTCAAGGAATATCCTTTATGCCCGCACTTCCATCTCTTATTAGTATGATGTCTCAACTTATTGCTTCGCCCTCTATCAGTTGTAGTCAAGCCCATTGGGATCAGTCAAATAAAGGCGTGATTCAATTACTTGAAAGCTGGCTTAGCTCCCAAGGCTTTCAGTGCGAAGTCATGCCATTGCCAGACCAACCTAATAAGTTCAACTTAATTGCAACACTCGGAAGTGGCGATGGAGGCTTGGTGCTATCAGGCCACACAGATACGGTTCCTTACGATAAAGGACGCTGGAAATCAGACCCTTTTAAGTTGGAAGAAAGAGAGCAAAAACTTTACGGCCTTGGCAGCTGTGATATGAAAGGCTTCTTTGCCATTGTGCTCGATACCGTTCGTCAAATGCAGCTATCTAATTTAAAACAGCCGCTTATTATTTTGGCAACCGCTGACGAAGAAAGCTCAATGTCTGGAGCAAGAGCCTTGGTTGAGCGAGGTTCATTAAAGGCACGATACGCCTTAATCGGTGAACCCACCTCATTAACACCTATTTACGCACACAAAGGCATTATGATGGAGCGTATCCAAGTGACTGGGCAATCTGGACATTCTTCTAACCCTTCCTTGGGAAACAACGCGCTGGATGCCATGCATGATGTGATGTCCGAATTAATGATATTTCGTCAGCAACTTAAAACAAACTATCGCGATGCTAGCTTTGTCATTGACTATCCAACGATGAACTTCGGTTGCATTCATGGTGGCGACAACCCAAACCGTATTTGCGGACGCTGTGAACTAGAGTTTGACTTACGGGCGCTACCAGGTATGAGCAACCAAGCATTAATGGCGGAAATTGCTCAAATATTACCGCGTATCGAAGAAAAAACTGGCACAATAATACAACTAAATAGTTTATTTCCTGATGTTCCGTCTTTTTATACCTCAATCGAATCGGATATCATAAAAGCCTGTGAAGCCTTAACCAATCGTCAAGCAAGTACAGTGGCGTTTGCAACAGAAGGTTCCTTCCTGAATCAAATGGGAATGGAAACCTTAATTTTAGGCCCGGGCTCTATTGATCAAGCCCATCAGCCAAATGAATTTATGGCACTGGATCAGATCCAGCCTATGCAAAAGGTAATTCGCGGTCTAATCGAGCGTTTTTGCCTTCAATTAAACGAGCAGAAAAATGAGGAATAGCGTGCCTGAAGAATTCAATTATGTGGACTGGTTCCGCCATTCTTCCCCCTATATTAATGCCCATAGGGGAAAAACCTTTGTCATATTGATTCCAGGTGAGGCGGTAGAATGCGCTCACTTTTCAAGCATCATTCACGACCTTGCCTTGCTGGACTCACTGGGAATTCGCCTTGTCTTAGTACAAGGCGCTCGTCCACAGATAAGCCGAGCGCTATCTAATCGACATTTAGTCAGCCGTGTCGAAGATGACTATCGCGTCACGCCACAAGATCAGCTACTCGATATTATCCAAGCCTCTGCAGCGGTGCGCGTGCAACTCGAGGCTCAGCTTTCCATGGGGCTTTCAAACACCCCAATGGATGGCGCTAGACTAAAAGTGTGTAGTGGTAATTATGTTATCGCCAGACCGTTGGGCGTCGTGGATGGTATAGATTATGGACACACAGGTGAAGTTCGCCGAATCGATACCGAAGCCATTTTTCGCTTGCTTGAAGATGACAACATGGTGCTTTTGCCTCATCTTGGCTTTTCCCCAACAGGTGAAGTATTTAACCTAAAAAGCGAAGACGTTGCCATCCAAGCTGCGGTACAACTTAAAGCAGACAAGCTGGTTATTTTCTCTGAAGAAGAGGGCGTATTCAAAAGTGACGGCGAACTCTACTCAGAGCTATTAACCAAAGACGCCGAAGCGATTCTTAAGGAAAAAACGCTTTCTACCATCACCCACGCCGCATTGGACGCCTGCGTTCAAGCCGTGCGCCAAGGCGTACCAAGAGCACATTTAATTTCTTACAATGAAAATGGTGGCCTATTACAAGAACTCTTCACTCGTGAAGGCTCAGGCACCATGATTGATGAAGACAGCTATGAGCAATTGCGCCCTGCTCACATTGATGATGTTGGCGGCATGATGGCATTGTTAGCTCCGCTTGAAGAAAAAGGTGTCTTGGTAAGACGATCTCGCGAACTACTAGAAAACGAAATAGATCGCTTTATTGTTATAGAGCGCGATGGTGCAATTGTCGCCTGTGCAGCACTTTATCCGTTTGAGCAAGAGTATTCAGGTGAATTAGCTTGTTTGGCAGTATCGCCAGATTATCGTGGCTCTAACCGTGGTGAACGCTTACTAAAAGGCATAGAACAAGCCGCTAAGCGCCTTAACCTTTCAACCCTATTCTTGCTAACCACGCGAACTGCTCATTGGTTTATTGAGCGTGGCTTTAGTGAAACGACGTTGGCGAGTTTACCAACGCAAAAGCAAGCACTGTACAATTACCAACGAAATTCTAAAATCTTTTCAAAGGCACTTTAGATATTCGCTTGTGGTGTGAACCTGTCATTTTAAATACCCTATAAATTGAAATAAAAAGGCGACCGATTGGTCGCCTTTTTATTTTTTTACTACTTTAACTGATTATCTGTTAGTCCATTATTTTAAATGGAATAAACATTGGGTAACCCTGTCTGATAACTCGCATTGGCACAGAACGCCCACTTGGAATGTCTTTGGCTACTTCACCAAATTGCTCAACACTAGTAATACGCTCGCCGTTTAACATGGTGATCACATCACCTTGCTGCAAACCATTACGTGCCGCTGTACCACCAAGTACTTGCTCGATAACAACACCATTATCAATATCAAAGTTCTTCGCCATGTCTGCAGGCACTTCACCTACAATCATACCAAGACGGTTTTGATCTTGTTGAGATTGCGCCACCACTTTAGGGTCATTTGGTCGTGCCTCTAGCGTCACGGAAATAGTTTGCTCCTTACCATCTCGATAGACTCTGGCATCAACTTTTTCACCCGCTTTCATTTGCCCAACAATGTAAGGCAGCTCACCGGAATGCGCGATTGATTCACCATTGAATTTCAAGATGATATCACCAGATTTCAAACCAGCTTTTTCTGCTGGTGAGTCAGGCAATACTCGGCTTATCAGCGCTCCGTTTGATCTGTCTAAACCAAACGATTCTGCAAGCTCATTGTTTACATCCTGAATTAACACACCCAACCAAGCACGAGATACTTTACCGTCACTCTTCAGCTGATCCACAACAGACATGGCAACTTTAGAGGGAATCGCGAACGACACGCCCATAAAACCACCAGAACGAGTGTAAATTTGTGAGTTAATACCAACAACTTCACCGTCTAAATTAAACAAAGGACCACCAGAGTTACCTGGATTAATCGCTACATCCGTTTGAATAAATGGTACATAGTTATCAGATGGTAAGCTTCGCCCTGTTGCACTAACGATACCGGCGGTCACCGTGTAGTCAAAGCCGAATGGAGAACCAATCGCCAATACCCACTGACCAGCCTTAAGCTTATCTGAATCCCCCATTTTAACGATAGGTAAGTCATCAGCTTCGATTTTAAGTAGAGCCAAGTCGGTTCTAGGGTCTGTACCAACCAGTTTGGCGACATATTCACGTCGATCATTAAGACGCACATGAATTACATCCGCACCATCAATAACGTGATTATTGGTCAATACATAACCATCATGGGAAACGATAAAACCAGATCCCAATGAACTGCGCTGTCCCTGCTGTGGCGGTGCTTGTTGGCCAAAAGGCTGTTGACCAAAGAAGTGTTTGAAGAACTCATTAAGCTCTTCACTGTTAGGCCCTAATTGCTGACCTCCTTCGTTAGCCGTTTTTGTGGTTACAGTTTGTTCCGTACTGATATTCACAACAGCGGGAGAGGCTTTTTCCACTAACTCAGTAAAGTCAGGGAGTGAAGCCGCATGAGTCAACATCGACGCCATCATAAAACCACTGACGACAACCACGCTAACTTGTTTAAGCAATCTGTTCATTGATTGGTCTCCTTAAGACGTACCAAATTCATTACAGTGCCAGGTGAAGACATTTAGATACTTACGATGTCACGACCAAGGGAATATAACCATCGTTAAGCGATTCAATTCTTAAAATTTTGGGGTAATAATCAAGGTTATTCATTTCTTGTTTTGACTTATTTCTGGCTAATAACAAACCACCAGCAAAACCAATAATAGAGAAAATAACCGCGATGCCAGATTCACCGCCCCACAAGGACGGTATAACCGCTCCGCCAACCAAACCGAGCAATGGAATCAGATACATCCAAACAGAGGCCTGCAATAAAGTATCTTCTGGAATCCCAACGACAACACTCTGTCCGACCGCCACAGATAAAGGGTCAATTGCCCGCATACGCATCCGATTCGAAGAAGATACTTGAGCAATAGCGTGATGCCCACAACCATGACGAGCACGACAAGAAGTACAACTGCTAGTACGTATTGTTTCTACATCAGCAAAACCATCTTCTACAGATAATACTCTTCCCGTTTCTTCAATCATTACTCTTGCCTTGGCATAAATACGGTCATCAGTTTTTCAATGGTAGGTTCTGGAACTTCGCCAACCATAGTCAACAAATACAACTGATCTTTTACTTTAATACTACGTTCACCTGCGATGGTCGCGCCCATATTTAAAATGGACATTGCTTTGGGCTTCATCGTCGGCTCAACAAAAATAGATACTGTCGCCATTCCATCAGATAACAGCAACATACTGGTACCATGATTTAAAGATCTTGCTTCAGGCCAAACCAGAGAAAAACCTTCTGGTAACCAGTCAAATTGCCAAAGGTTTTTCACACGCCTTGGCTGAGTTTCTATAACGGGTTCAGTGTAACTACCCTCTTTTGGGACAAAGTCCTTATCTTTCAAGTCAGGGGCAAAATTAACAGAGGTAAATTGAATTCTTTCCAGCAATTTACCATCGGTTTTCATCATGTCATGCTTTAAAAGAAAGTGATTCTTTTCGTCTAACCAAAATTGGTGTCCATAACGATATTGATCCTTAGGAACAAGCTTTACAGCCACCACTTTACGGCCCGCAATTCGACTCGTATGGTCACCGACGATCATATCGTAGCCCTTAATAAGCCGATCACTTTCTACATCTTTAAAGCGTTTAAAAGGCGGCACTAAAGGAGCCCGCATATTCGCAACAAGTGCATTTGGATAGACAGAAATGATTTTGTCATTAATACGCAAGACTTCAATCTTGTCGCCGTCTAAATCCACCAAACTTTCATATTCCACTCCGCCCATCAAATCATGACGAACACGCATACTGTTCATATTCATTGCTTCAGAGTGCACAAACACGCCATCGTAACTCAGCGTAGAAAACGACTGCGTCATGCTTCTCAATAAATGCAATGCATCATCGGGCTTAGTATTACTTGCTAGGCTAACACCCGAAATAGTAAGGCATACTAGTGTGAAAAAAATATGTAATGGCGAAAATAATCTCATAACTTACTCTTTTACAGGGTAACTAACGACTCTAGCCATAGGGATCATCCCTTGACCTACCGTCATAGCGGCTTGTTCTGCATGTTGTCGAAGATAGTTCTGCAACCTCACATTATCTATCTGCAGAGTATCTTTATCCAACTCCTCTAATGGCGTTACCACCATATTGGCAGCGGGAGATCGTACTTCAGCCACTAAGTTAGAGGTTGTAGAGTCGGGTGTTAATAATTCGTTGCCACCCAGAATAATCATAAAAGCCACACTAGCAGCTACAGCAACACTAGAAAATGCAACACGCCAAGCCGATCGAACTGACTTTTTTTCGTTCGGCAACACAAATGGAAGTAGATTATTATCACTTCTCGGGTCTTGCATTTCAGGGAAGGATGCATCTACATTCATTCCTGCGCGAATGCGCAGCATCAAGCTATCTTCAAGACCAACCGCAACCGGTGAATCTTTATGTAGCGCCTGCTGTATTAAATGATAAGTTTCTAACTTACGACTTAACTCAGTACTATCGCTCTCTAATAGCTGCTCAATATCTTGCTCCGTCGCTTCACCATCAAACATAGCTGACAAGCTAGAAAGAACTTCTGGTGGGTTATCATTTTCTCGGGAGCAATCATTTTTTGGAAAACTGCCGTTTAAAGCTGTCATATTTACTCTCCTGCATCCATCAATGGACTTATGTGTTTTTCTACCGCCTCTCTAGCGCGAAAAATGCGTGATCGAACTGTTCCTACTGGGCAGTCCATGATCAATGAAATATCTTCATAACTCAGACCATCAAATTCACGTAATGTTAATGCACTACGCAATTCTTCAGGCAAATGTTGAATTGCATAATGAATCGCTTTTTCAAGGCGATCACTGTTTAACTTTGCTTCAGGCGTGTCTATATCCGCTAAGGACTCATACACGCTGAATACCTCTTCATTGTCCAACTCAACATCTGATTCTGGAGGGCGACGAGAACGGCTCACAAGATGATTTTTCGCTGTATTAACAGCAATACGATACAACCAAGTGTAAAAAGCACTTTCCCCACGAAAACTCCCTATCGCACGATACGCTTTAATAAAGCTATCTTGAGCTACATCCAGTACTTCACTTCTATCTTGTACATAACGTCCAATTAAACCGATGACCTTATATTGATATTTGATAACTAACAGATCAAACGCCCGCTTGTCACCCTGCTGTACTTTCTCAACTAACGCCTGATCAGAAGACGTTTCGTGCTGCATAGGCACCTCATATAAAAAACTACTCGTCTGCGCCCTTGCTTGTTACAAGAGAAGACAACGTTCAACCCAGCGAGTTCCCATTTCATATTATCAATATCATTATTTAAAGAAATACTAACCCACTCTAAATAATGAAGTATGATGAATATTCAAAATGTGATCTCAGAAAGTGTTCACTATTTGTTGGCAACAATAGTAACATTAATTTTTTAGCCATAATCAGATCAATAACATGAGCCGACATTATAAACACGACATCGTCATTATTGGTGCGGGAGCCGCGGGGCTAACGCTTGCTCTTGAGCTGGCCGATAGCTACCGCGTGGCCATTTTGACCAAAGCAGATATACGCGAAGGATCCACTTTATATGCTCAAGGTGGTGTCGCTGCTGTATTGTCGGATAAAGACACGATAGATTCACACATAAATGACACCATAGATGCGGGTGTTGAGCTTGGCGATCCGGAAGCCATTCGCTTTACCGTTGAACACTCTAAAGAAAGTATTGATTGGCTAATCGATCAAGGCGTTCCTTTCACCCGTTATGGGGAAAGCGAGGAATACCATCTAACAAAAGAAGGTGGTCATAGCCACAGACGCATTATTCATAGCGCCGATGCGACAGGGTTAGCGATTTCAAAAACGCTTATTAAAAATGCGAGCAATCACCCCAACATCGAATTTTTCCCTGATCGGGTGGCCATTGATGTGGTCACTACTAAAAAACTCGGCATCACCGGCCCAAATAGAGCGGTTGGTGTTTATGCTTTGAATCTAGACGATGATGTCATTGAAGTATTTCATGGCCGTTTCATCTCATTGGCATGCGGCGGTAGCAGCAAGGTTTACCTTTACACAAGTAACCCAGATACGGCTTCTGGCGATGGCATTGCCATGGCGTGGCGTGCAGGTTGTCGAGTCGCCAATATGGAATTCAATCAATTCCACCCTACTTGCCTTTACGATGCAAAAGCCAAAACTTTTTTGATCTCTGAAGCGGTTCGTGGCGAAGGCGGCAAACTCTTATTGCCGGATGGCACTCGCTTTATGGCGAAGTTTGATAAACGAGAGGAATTGGCACCGCGAGATATTGTTGCACGAGCAATTGACCACGAGATGAAACGTCTTGGGATTCACCATGTTTTATTGGATATTTCTCATAAAGATCCAGAGTTCATCAAAGAGCACTTCCCAACCATTTATAAACGCTGTTTAGAATATGGCCATGACATGACGAAAGGGCCAATCCCTGTCGTACCAGCTGCGCACTATACTTGTGGTGGCGTGGTTGTTAACCGTCACAGCGCAACCGATATAGACAACCTTTATGCTATTGGTGAAACCGCTTATACCGGTCTTCATGGAGCTAATCGTCTAGCAAGTAACTCTTTATTAGAATGTATTGTTTTTGCTCGCTCTGCCGCTCATCACATTTCTGAGAACCATTTACAAACCAATGATGTAACGATTCCAGATTGGGATGAAAGTAAGGTGACAAACTCTGATGAAGACGTAGTAATTACCCACAACTGGCAAGAATTACGACGTTTCATGTGGGATTATGTAGGGATAGTTAGAACGGATAAGCGCCTATTAAGAGCAAAGCACCGAGTTGATTTATTACTGTCAGAAATCCAAGAGTTTTACGCTAACTATAAGATTTCTAATGATTTACTCGAACTGCGAAATTTAGCAGTAGTAGCAGATTTAATCATACGCTCAGCCATGTCTCGAAAAGAAAGCCGAGGCTTGCACTTCACGTTAGATTATCCAAATAAGCTAACCACCAGTACACCGACGATACTGACACCAAAAAACACAGACTAAGCTGCGCTTTAATTTTTTAGAACACATAAATTTTTAGAGCTAAGCTTTTGAACTTAAACGTTTTTTAGCATCTTCACTGCGGCGCAGAAAAATTTGCTGTGCCGCATAAGAGCGCAGTATTTTGTACTGATCTCCCGACACACTATCTCGATATATCACTCGATATTTGGGAAAAATCAGCCCCCAGAATGTCTGCCCTTGATCCACTTTAGCAATCAGCTGAACGCCGTTGACACGGATAAAAAGCAGCCTTTCATAACACCCTCGATCTAATAGGAACGCGCCTTGTTCATCGATTCCTATCTGCTGGGAAGATTGAAAAAATATTCGAATGAGTAGTGCCAACCATCCTAAGCCAACACTCAGATAAAGCAATGCCCGCCAAAAGGCAGGCATCCAATAAACCTGTAACAGAGCAGCATAAGCCACGACTAACAATAGCCAAAGCCCTATACTGATCCATGAGCATTTAAGCTCGGTAGTTTTCAGGCTGAACACGAGACAAAATTATATTAACAATACGTGCGTGATCAGGATCTTCAGGCACAGAACTTTGCATAAACCAAGGGAAGAGATCCTGATCTTCGCAGGCAAGCAAATTAACAAAGCGCTGTTTATCTTCCTCTTCCAACGTCAAATACACATCCGCTAAAAAAGGCTCAAGCAGAACATCAAGTTCCAACATGCCACGACGACACTGCATTTTAAGACGTTTAAAACTAATCGAATCTGTGGTTTCACTCATGACATTACCCTTGAAATAGAATGTCGCCATTATAGCCATTTATACAAAAAAAACGAAAATGCCTTAGCATCATTCACTGATATTTATCACATAAAACCTTATTAGACATAGAGATAGAGTCAATTAAAGGACATCAAAAGAGTATTAAATTGACTCAATTTCTATCAATAACCCCAAAATGAAACAAAATAGTACAATTATTGGCTATTTATGTATTAACAGGTCAATTCTGACATAGCCTATATTAATGATCACTTGATGAGCAATTATCAAGAATTAGGTACGACTATAAAAACAAAGAGCTCCAAACTGGGGGAAACCTATGAAACGCCTTACCAAAAATACCCTAACTTATGCGGTATCTATCACGGCGGCTATGACAGCTGCTAGCGCCTTCTCAGCAACTCAAATCACAGTGGCTACTGTAAACAATGGCCACATGATCGAAATGCAGAAACTCACACCTGAATTTGAAAAAGCCAACCCAGACATCAAAGTTAAATGGGTAACTTTAGAAGAAGGTGTTTTACGTCAAAACGTTACACAAGACATCGCCAACAAAAGTGGTCTTTATGACGTCATGACTATTGGTATGTATGAAGCGCCTATCTGGGGTGAACGTGGCTGGCTACAAGCTGTCGACACCAGTGGAAGCTATGATGCAAAAGACATCCTGCCATCTATTCGTGGTGGCCTTTCTTATAAGGGCACAATGTATGCAGCGCCATTCTATGGCGAAAGCTCTATGGTCATGTACCGTAAGGACCTTGTGAAAGCCGCTGGCATGGAAATAAATGATCGTGACAGCTGGGAACATATTCGTGATGTAGCAGCAGCTGTAAATAATCCAGAAAAAGGCATTTATGGTATCTGCTTACGTGGCAAAGCTGGCTGGGGTGACAACATGGCATTCATGACCGCCATGGCGAACTCTTTCGGCGCTCGTTGGTTTGATGAAAACTGGAAACCTCAACTAGAAACAGCGGAATGGAAAAACGCCGTTAACTTCTATGTTGACCTGCTAAATAAATACGGACCTCCAGGCGCAAGCAGCAACAGTTTCAACGAAAACCTAGCGTTATTCAATGAAGGGAAATGCGGCATGTGGATTGACGCAACTATCGCGGCATCTTTCGTAACCGATCCTAAACAAAGTAAAGTCGCTGACAAAGTGGGCTTCGCTCAATCTCCTTATGCTGTGACAGAAAAAGGCGCGAACTGGCTTTGGTCATGGGCTCTTGGTATCCCAGCTGCGACTAAAAACGCCGACGCTGCGCAAAAATTCGTTCGTTGGGCGACGTCTAAAGAATACATCCAATTGGTTGGCGAAAAAAATGGCTGGGCTGCGGTACCAACAGGTACAAGAGCCAGCACTTATGCTAACCCTAAGTTCCAAAAAGCGGCAGTATTTGCTGATGCGGAATTAAAAGCCATCAATTCAGCTGATCCAACTGACAGTACGCTAAAACCGTCTCCTTATGTAGGTGTTCAGTTTGCTGCTATCCCTGAGTTCCAAGCAATTGGTACGACTACAGGGCAAATGATCTCAGGCGCATTGTCTGGCTCTATGACAGTCGATCAAGCTTTGAAATCTGCAAACACTTCTGCAGATCGTCAAATGCGTCAAGCGGGTTATTACTAACCATTCATTAAGCTCGACAAAGAAATAGGGCTAAGCCCTATTTCTTACTTTTGATTCGTTCTACTTAAGAACAGATTTCCCTGCTTATAATAAGAGAAACTCAACATGAAGCGCTCAATCACTCGCTTATTAATGGCACCATCAGTCATCATGCTTTTGGTTTGGATGATCATCCCGTTATCCATGACCATTTATTTTTCCACCATCCGCTACAACTTATTGTACCCAGGTCAGAATAACTTCGTCGGTTTGATGAATTTTGAATTCTTTATTACTGACCCTGGCTTTATTCCAGCGGTATCGAACACCTTAATTTTGCTACTGTCCGTCTTAATCATCACTGTGGTCTTAGGTGTGATGCTATCGGCTTTAATAGATAAACCTTTCTTTGGACAAGGCATTGTTCGTGTTTTGTTAATTTCCCCTTTCTTCATTATGCCAACAGTCAACGCATTGATTTGGAAAAACATGATGATGAACCCTGTTTACGGCATTTTTGCGTGGATATCAGAATCGCTAGGTTTTGAACCCATAGATTGGCTATCAAGTTACCCGTTAGTGTCAATCATTATCATGGTCAGTTGGCAATGGTTACCTTTCGCTATTTTGGTGTTTGTTACTGCTCTTCAATCGCAAGATACGGAACAAAAAGAAGCGGCACAAATGGACGGAGCAACGGGCTTACACATTTTCCGTTACCTAACCATTCCTCATCTTGCACGTCCAATAGCCGTGGTTGTGATGATAGAAACCATCTTCCTGCTAGCGGTGTTTGCTGAAATCTTCGTTTCCACTGGTGGTGGCCCAGGTTACGACAGTACTAACTTGGCGTATCTAATTTATAACCAAGCGCTTCTGCAATATGACGTTGGTGTGGCTTCTGCTGGTGGTTTGTTTGCCGTATTGCTTGCCAATATCGTGGCCTTTTTCTTAATTCGTGCCGTTGGCAAAAACTTAACGGTGTGAGGTGAATACGATGACTCTTAATCAACAACGCAAACTCAAAACCATTCTTACCGGACTATTCGCATGGTCGGTAGCATTGGTGTTATTTTTTCCAATTTTTTGGATGTTTATCACCTCGTTCAAAACCGAACTTCAGGCGATATCTGTGCCGCCATCGCTGTTTTTTGAACCGACACTAGATAACTTCAGAATCGTTCAAGAACGTAGTGACTACATCCATCACGCATGGAACTCTGTCGTCACGTCATTTGGCTCAACCATTATAGCTCTGGTGATTGCCATTCCTGCCGCCTACTCCATGGCGTTTTTCCCTGGAAAGCGTACGAAAGACATTTTGCTCTGGATGCTCTCTACAAAAATGCTGCCAGCGGTAGGTGTATTAGTTCCTATTTATATCCTGTGCAGAGACTATGGATTATTGGATTCAAAAACGGCTCTGGTGATCATTTTCACTCTGATGAATTTGCCTATTATCGTGTGGATGTTGTTTTCCTACTTCAAAGATTTACCAAAAGAAATCCTCGAGGCCGCGCGAATGGATGGTGCCACGCCTTGGGATGAAGTGGTGAAAGTTGTGCTACCTCTTTCTGTTGGTGCTATTTCGTCAACTGCTCTTTTATCTATCGTGCTTTGTTGGAATGAGGCTTTTTGGTCTCTCAACTTGACTGCATCCGATGCTGCTCCATTAACCGCGATGATTGCCTCTTACTCGAGCCCTGAGGGTCTGTTTTGGGCGAAATTATCAGCCGCATCCACACTTGCTTGCGCACCAATCGTTATTTTCGGTTGGTTCTGTCAAAAACAATTGGTCCAAGGCTTAACTTTCGGCGCCGTAAAATAATTATTAGGAAGTTTCTTTATGACTTACTTAGCGATCACAGATCTACAAAAACATTACGACAGCTACCACGCATTGCGCGGCATTAATCTAAGTATTACTGAAGGTGAATTCGTCGTATTCGTTGGGCCATCTGGCTGTGGTAAATCCACATTACTACGGACTATTGCAGGCTTAGAATCCAGCACTGGCGGAAGCATAGAACTAGACGGCAGAGACATTACCGAAGTGGCGTCGTCAAAACGCGACCTTGCTATGGTGTTCCAGTCTTATGCTTTATATCCACACATGACGGTGGCCGATAACCTTTCCTTCGCTCTTCGTCTTGCGAAAGTATCTGATGCTGAAATCAAAGAAAAAGTACGTTCAGTTTCGGCGTCTTTACAACTTGACGCCTTATTAGAACGTAAACCAAAAGAACTGTCTGGTGGTCAACGCCAGCGTGTTGCCATTGGTCGCGCCATTGTGCGTCAACCAAAAGTCTTCTTGTTCGATGAGCCGCTATCCAACCTAGACGCCGCGCTTCGTGTACAAATGCGTTTGGAATTAGCTCGTCTTCATAAAAAGCTTGGCACGACAATGATTTATGTAACCCATGACCAGGTTGAAGCCATGACCTTGGCTGACCGAGTGGTGATTTTAAATGCTGGACAAATTGAACAGGTTGGCACACCGCTCGAACTCTATCGCCAGCCAAATAGCCGCTTTGTGGCTGAGTTCATTGGCACACCAAAAATGAACTTAATCGCAGCAAACAAAATAGTTCGTCATGAAGATAATCTAGCGATTGAATTGCTTGGACAGCAAATTCTTTTTCCTGCTAAGCGCTTAAAAGGCCCACTGCCAGATTCGGTTGTTGTTGGTATTCGCCCAGAGCATATGTCGTTGGTAGAGGAAGGAGGCGATTTATCTGGTCGCATTGAATTGGTTGAACACCTCGGCTCCGAAGCCTACGCACACCTTCAATTATCTAGCGATCAAACCATTATTATCAAGGCACCAGCTCGAACTGAGCTAAAAGACGGACAAGAAGTCAGCCTCAAAATAGACATGTCAGAAATCATTTTGTTTAACGAAAATGATCGTGTCATCTCTGTTATTCCAGAGGAGGCTTAATATGGCTAATTATTTACAAGCTGCCTCAAATGTAGAACAGCTTTCTGTTCAGAATTATTCAAAAGAAGCAGTTCAAGCAGGCATAGTGCATTTGGGTGTTGGTGCGTTTCATCGTGCTCACCAAGCCGTGTACATCGACCGACTATTAGCTAATGACACACAACAAAACTGGGGCATTATTGGCGTTAATATTCGCCCACAAGACAGTCAAGCTTTTGCTCGCTTTATTAAGCAAGAAGGCGAGTATGTTTTAAAAACCATGGCGGCTGATGGCGAGACAAAGTACGAACATATCCGCTCTATTGTTCAGCAAATTGACGGTGCACAAGCGCCTGAAAAAGTTGACTCTGCACTTGCCGATGCTAAGACTCAGCTTGTCACATCAACGGTTACTGAAGGCGGTTACTACCTTGATGAAAATCGTCGTTTAATGCTGGAACATCCAGCGATTAAGGATGATATAGAAGGCGCTCGTAATACACTTTATGCTTTTCTGTATGCTGGACTTAAACTGCGTAGCGAAACATCCAAGGCAAAAATCACCCTATTATGCTGCGATAACCTTCGTCATAATGGTGAATTACTCGAAACTGGCCTAATGCAGTTTTTGGATGCTAAGCAAGATTCGGCGCTGTCGGAATGGGTAGAAGAAAATGTGTCTTTCCCTTGCTCTATGGTGGATAGAATTACACCTAAGCCAAGCCAGCAACATGTAGACGATGTCCGTTCGCGCTTCGGTGTTGATGACAACATGACAGTGATGGGCGAAGATTTCATTCAGTGGGTCGTTGAGGACAAGTTTGCTGGTAAAAAACCCGCTCTTGATCTCGTTGGCGTGCAATTTGTCAAAGACGTCGTGCCTTTTGAAGAAGCTAAAATTCGTATTTTAAACGCTGGCCATACTTGTGTGACTTATCAAGCCGCATTAAAAGGCCTCACCTACTTTGATGAAGCCATGCGTGACGATGAATTAAAGCAGTATTTTACGGACTTTATTCTGCAAGATTCAATTCCTGCAATTGGGAGTTCTGTGGTCGATCTACCAGCTTATTTCGGTATTATTGCGCAGCGTTTTAGCAACGCAAATATTGGCGATACTGTGGAACGTATCTGCACCGATGGCTATGCTAAATTTCCGATCTTTGTTTTCCCTACATTGGAAGGCGCTTATCGCAAAGGTCGAACTCCGGTTAAAACTATCCAGGGCATCGCCAGCTGGTTCACCTTTATTCAGCTATCTGCTCAAGGCAAGCTCAACACGCCTTATCATGAGCCAAATAAAGCTTCTCTAGCCGCTTTCAGCAATGACAAGGCTGGTATTCAGGCTTTTGTAACAGATCGCTTCTTATGGGGTAATATTCCAACACAGTTCCCAGACTTTGTTACGCAACTCACTGAAGCAATTCAGACAAGCATGGCAAAGTATGCTTAGATAGTTATCATCTAAATGAAAGTATCTAATTCAAGAGTCTAAGGCGAATAACGACAATCTTTTGCCTTAGTTTCTTGAGTGTATTTTTTATTAAAAATAAGAAAAAGCAGCGAGTAATTTAAGAGATAAAGAATTAAAGTCCTATATCAACTAGAAAGCTGCTGAGCGAGAAGATTATGTCTAATACCGCCAAACGCATAACGCCCGAATACGAAATTGTCGAAGATAACGAAACCATTCGCTATTTAGAACACGGTTATCCGTGTGACCTTATTCGATGGCACGCCCATGATGATTACGAGTTGCACTTTATCGTCGCGACATCGGGCAAAGTTTTTGTAGGTGATTACATTGGTAACTACTTGCCAGGACAACTCATTTTAACAGGCCCTCGGCTCCCTCATAACTGGATCTGCCAACACGATCAAGAAGACGTTCAACTTAGGGATATGGTAATTCGCTTTGACCATGAGTCTTTTTCAAATGGTATGAAAATCATCCCTGAGTTAGCCGAAATTTTGCCTATGTTAGCGAGAGCAAAATCAGGCATTGAATTTTTTGATCAAGACCACGAATACCTAAAAGATATTTTTCAAAAAGTACGTGACTCTAGTGGTTTGTCGAGATTAATCCTCGCGCTTCCTCTGCTTCAAAAATTGGCTCAAAGCCGAAGTTACCGCTTACTTTCCACAGTGCAGATTGACTTAAAATCTAATGAAACACTACAGCGTAAAATCAACACTGTGGTCGATTATGTCTCTCAAAACTATGGCCAAGACATTACACTTTCTAGCGTAGCCAATTTGATTGGTATGTCAGATAGCCATTTTTCGCGTTTCTTTAAAAAAGCCACTGGAAACCGCTTTATTGAATTCGTAAACCGCGTTCGAGTCAGTCGTGCTTGCAGTTTGCTAACCGAAACAGATCAGCAGATCGCAACGATTTGTTTTCAAGTTGGGTTTAATAATGTAGCTAACTTTAATCGCCGGTTTCATGAGTTAAAAGGCGTCACTCCTCGAGATTTCCGCACTCAAAGCAACATTCACATTGAAGGTATTGCACCCGTTTCATAGTTCAACAGAAGCCTTAATGCGATGAAAGAGACGCCGCTAATATATAATATTCGCGGCGCTTTTTATTAAAACAAAGATGACGACTAAGACGACAATAGCATCAGCTTTTCATTTAGGTCTTTTGTCGATTGATAAAGGGATTGGTACAAAGCATACTTCTCTTGATAGTAAGACCCCAAAGCCTCTTCAGGCTCATGCACTGCCAATACATCCGGCATGATGCAATATTCAGCAATCAGTGACTCAATATCTTTACCTTGGCTTTGCTTCTCGCCCAAAAGAGCCAAACGAGCTGCGCCCAAGCCCGGCCCTACGTCACCACCATCACGATAAATAAGACGCTTATTTAACACATTGGCGATAATTTGGCGCCACATTACAGAACGCGCACCGCCGCCGATTAAAGACAACTCATCAACAGCACTTCCTGCACTGCTCAAGGCGTTTTGGCAATCCAATAGAGAGAACGCCACACCTTCCAATATCGCCAAGGTCATAGCTTCGACATTGGTTGTATTGCTTAAACCAACGAATTGCCCATTCGCTAACGAATCATTATGCGGAGTTCGCTCACCGCTTAGATAAGGCAAAAACAACACATTAGTGCGCTCGATATGACTGTCTTCAAGGGCATCCAGTAATTCTGCAACGGACTTATCCACCAGCTTAGCGAACCAGGCTAAAGAATTTGCAGCGCTAAGGGTAACGCCCATTTGGTGCCAACGGTTAGGCAAGGCATGACAAAAAGCATGCACGGTATTTTGTGGGTTGGCTTTATGGGACTCACTCACGGTGAAATATACGCCAGACGTCCCTAATGAAATAAAGCCTTGACCAGGATTAGTCACGCCCATGCCAACGGCCCCTGCAGCATTATCACCAGCGCCAGCCACGACAAGTAATTGTGGAAGTCCTAGTTCATGAGCAACTGCTTCAGACAAGGTACCGACGACATCACAACCTTCATGCACGTTTGGCATATTGGCTTGAGTCAAGCCAGTTGCAGCCAATAGAGCATCATCCCATTTGCGTGTTTCAGGGTTTAACCAAAGCGTACCTGCAGCATCAGAACAGTCAGATGACATCCCCCCTGTCAATCGATAAGCCAAATAGTCTTTCGGCAGCAATACATGAGCCAACTTGGTAAATACCTCTGGTTCATTTTCTTGTACCCAACGTATTTTAGGTGCAGTAAAGCCCGGCATATAAAGGTTTCCAGAACGCTCGATCAAGTCAGGAAATTGCGTCATCAAGGCTTCACATTGCGCTTGGCTACGACCATCGTTCCATAAAATACAAGGTCGCAATACATTACCTTCTGCATCAAGCAAGGTAGCGCCATGCATTTGACCTGACAATCCTAACGCCTTCAATTTGCTCAAATCCAAACGCTGCTGCAATTGAGCAACAACATCTTTACAAGCTTGCCACCACGTCAATGGATCTTGCTCTGACCATGTGGCGTGCGGACTATCGACAGCTAAAGGCACGGACTCCTGTGCCAAAACATTACCTTTATCGTCGATAACGACGCCTTTCAAACCTGAAGTTCCAAGATCAAGACCTAAATACATTTCGTTACTCTTCTTCATCAAAAGTAGTATTTTGTTTTAATTTTTGTATGGCATGCTACACCACTATGACCATAGCGTTTCATACTCGAAATAATAGAGAAAAGAGTCAATAGAATTCTATAAATTGGCCTTTTAAGTACAACTAAATAATAAAAATCGTTAGTTTTCATATCTAATCAACAAAATAAATAACATTAAGTGAATTAACGATCCGTCATCTAATGCAGGAAAGAAGTAGAATTAATGCATTTACTAAATAGTTTCTTTGTCACTCAAGTAGATAACATTCATCTGGCTATGGGCGACTATAACTACCTACTTGTTGCCCTTTCTATTGTACTCGCTTCAGGCGCCTCTTTTTTTGCGCTGCATTTCGCTTCCATTGCCAAACACATTGTTATCGAAAGATATAAAAAAATTGCGCTAGTTTCTGGATCTTTCATCATGGCTGGCGGTATTTGGAGTATGCATTTTGTCGGTATGCTGGCGTTTAACATGGGACATGGAATCTCTTATGACCCACTGTTAACAGCTATCTCTCTAATACCCGCTATTTTGGCCTCCTATATAACATTGAAACGATTAACCAGAAGTGATCTTACCATCTGGCAGCTACTCGTTAATGGTGTATTTGTAGGTAGTGGTATTGGTGCTATGCATTATATCGGCATGGCAGCAATGAAAATGGACGTTAAACTGAAATATGATCCAGTGTGGTTTTTAGCATCACTGATTATTGCTGTGGTTCTTGCTTTTATTGCCTTATCAACCCATTACTATGTTAGAAAAGTTTGGACCAATTTAAGCTCCAAGTGGGTCAGCTGCATCAGTGCAATTATTATGGGAGCCGCTATTTCTGGTATGCATTATGCTGGCATGGCAGGAGCAAGGTTCATTTCATCCGGTGATGCTGGAATGCCTCACATGCAAGAAAGCTCTAATAATGAACTTTCGTTCGTTGTTGCTATCATTACATTATTGCTCTCTATTCTGGCAGCAAACATCGCATCACAATTACGTTACCGTCAACTATTATTGGAAAAAACGGCCAGTGAAGTTCGGCTAAAAACAACTTTAGACACCGCTGTAGATGGCATTATATCCATAGACAGCTACGGCACTATTAAAGAATTTAATAAAGCTGCCTCAGTCATTTTTGGTTGGCAAGAAGATGAAATAATCAATCAGCACTTTGGCATTCTATTCCCTCAAAAATACACCGATGAATTCAATCATTTTCTAGCCTCATTTCGTGATACTGGCGAAATAAACATAGCAGGCACTGAACGAGAAATTTATGCAACCAACAGAAATGGGCATGTTTTTCCTATTAGACTGGGTGTTGGAAAAGTTGATATCCCTGACGGTGATACATTATTTGTTGGCTTTATTACCGATATTTCGACTCGAAAATCGTTGGAAGAAACCATCAAAAAAAGTGAGAAGCGATACAGCTCCTTAATAAAAAATATACCTGGCGCCTCTTTTCGCTGCTTAATGGATGAACATTGGAGCACTCTTTTTGTAAGTGATGCTATCTATGATATTACTGGATGGAAAACATCTGATTTCTACGATAAAACAACCTCCTTCGCCAAGCTCGTTCACCCTGATGATGAAAAAAATATCTCTCTTGTTATGGACGAGGCTATTAGAGAACGTAAAACACATAAATTAGAATACCGATTAAGGCACAAAAAAGGTCACTATGTTTGGGTGCTCGAAAATGGCTCAATCATCTATAACGAAGATAGCAAACCCGAATGGATTGATGGTGTCATTTTAGACATATCACAACGTGTTGTGATGGAAGATGAACTTCGTCAAGCAAAAGCAAAAGCCGAAGCATCAGCAGAAAGCAAAGCGTCTTTCTTAGCAAACATGAGCCACGAAATCCGCACGCCAATGAATGCTATTATTGGCTTTTCTGACATTTTATTGGAATCAGAAATATCGGGAGAAAATAAAAAACACCTTTCAATTATCAGTAAATCTGCTCGATCTCTACTACACCTTCTCAACGATATACTCGACAGTGCTAAATTAGAAAAAAACAAACTTGAATTAGACATACAACCTTTTGTACTTGCCAATTCAGTAGACACTGTAATTTCAACTCTATGGCTACAAGCCAGAAATAAAGGTCTAGAACTAAATTTTCATATAGAAACAGATGTTGCCGATGCCTATTGGGGGGCTGAAGATCGCATCCGCCAAGTACTCATGAATATCCTGGGCAATGCGATCAAGTTCACTGAAAAAGGGTATGTGACCTTAACAATATCGAAACTACAAGATGATAAAATACGCTTTTCAGTTGCAGACTCTGGTATAGGAATACCAGCAGAACGCTTAACGCACATTTTTGACCCATTTACACAAGCTGATGCGTCTATGAGCCGTCGTTTTGGTGGCACAGGCTTAGGTACTAGCATATCTAAGCAATTAGTAACCCTCATGGGTGGTCAAATTCATGTAACAAGTGAAGTCGGAATAGGGAGTTGCTTCTCTTTTGATTTACCACTTACAGAAACGGATATGCCAGCGAGTTCAGAAACAACTCCACAGTCTGTTATCACACCTAAAAGAATACTATTGGCTGATGACGTAGAACAAAACCTAACGCTGCTGACTATTTTACTTAAACGACATGGCCATGCCATATTTTTTGCAAAAGACGGTATTGATGCTGTTGACCAATTTAAAATGATCAAACCTGACATCATTCTAATGGATATTCAGATGCCGAAAATGGATGGCTTAACCGCCACTCAAATTATCCGCAGCTATGAAAAAGAAAATCAGCTTATTCACACTCCGATCATTGCCTTAACAGCCAATGTCCTAATAGAAGATAAATTAGATGCTCAACAAGCGGGAATGGATGGCTTTGCCAATAAACCCATTGATATTCAGGCTTTAATAATTGAAATGGCGAGAGTCTTAAATGAAACGCCCACATTGATTCATCAGCAGGATAGTAATCACGAAAAAGTTAATCATAAAAATCCGCAAATCCATATGGACAAAGGTCTATCGCTGTGGAGCGACCTTCCAGTATACATCACAGAGCTATCTAGGTTTGCAGAAACTAACGCAAATTTGGTCAATAGACTAACAACTCATGTAGACAATCAAGAATACCAAGAGGCTTACGCTTTAGCGCATGCGATAAAAGGCTCTTCAGGTAATCTTGCATTGTTAAATATTTCTAATTGTATGGCAAATATAGAGCGAGCAGCACAGACAGAAGACTATGATCAATTTCTCAAAAGCGTCCAATATTTAACGGCTTTATTGGCTCACTTCTTTGAAGAGCTACAGCTATTAATTAATAAACATTGTATCCATTCTGAGATACCAGAGATAGACATTCAGAATGAACTTTCTACCACACAATTAATAGCACTTATCGATGCACTTATTTTCTCCGCAGACTCAGGCGAAGTAGATGACGACAACATAGCTTTGCTTATTAACAGCGTCTCAAAAAACATGAAAATACAAGCCATCGAAGCAAGTAAAGCTCTCTCTAACTTTGAATTTGATAGTGCTATTAACAGCCTTACCAGCTTAAAAGAATTAATTGCACAGGAGACAGCCACCAAATGAGAATCGGAAGTAAACCCGCACCTCGCATCCTATTAGTTGATGATGAGCCATCAAACTTACGAGTTTTAAAGCAAGTATTGCAAGCGGCTCGATACCGTTTATCTTTTGCTCGATCAGGGCAAGACGCATTAAAACTGGTAGAAAAAGAGCCGGCAGACCTCATACTACTCGATATCATGATGCCAGATATGACAGGCTTAGAAGTCTGCGAACGCTTAAAACAAAATCCCACAACAGCTAATATTCCAGTGATTTTTGTCACAGCATTGAAAGACAGTATAGATGAAGCAAAAGGCTTTGAAATTGGTGCCGTTGATTACATCGTCAAACCCATCGTACCTGCTATTGTCTTAGCTCGTGTCAAAACACACCTGTCTTTAATTAGAGCGGATGAGCTGCTAAATACCCATATTGATTTAATCCAAAGACTTGGACGAGCTGCCGAATACAAAGACAACGAAACAGGCATGCATGTACAACGCATGAGCCGATATGCAAAAATTATTGCTTTAGCATACGGTTTTTACGAAGAATCAGCGGATGATTTAATGATGGCGGCACCTATGCATGACATAGGAAAAATAGGCATAGCGGACAATATACTACTAAAACCGGGCAAGCTTACAGAAGAAGAGTATGAAGTCATGAAGACACATGCTCAAATAGGTGGTGAAATTCTTTCTAACCCAAGTTCTTATCTTATCGAACTTGCCCACTCTGTTGCCATGACACATCATGAAAAATGGGACGGCTCTGGTTATCCGAATGGCTTATCCGGCGAAGAAATTCCTATTGAAGGTCGTATCATTGCATTAGTTGATGTATTTGATGCACTTACCAGTGCGCGCCCTTATAAAAAAGCTTGGTCTACTGAAGAAGCAATTCATTACATCACTGAGCAAAGTGGAAAACACTTTGATCCAACGCTAATTCCATTACTCCAACAAGAGTTACCCAAACTACTTGAAATACAAAAACAATTTGCCGAATAGTCTTAGGTGTATAAAAAATCATTATCGATCTGCCCATTGAAAAGTAAAATTTAGGCATTACTGATAGGCTATTCACGCAGAGCAACTGCAACCTATTTTATGCCCGATCTATTTTATGGAACGTTTTATGACTTCTCTTCACGATATTATTGACTCAACACTGCAAAACAAAGACGTCATCATGAAACAGCAGGATATCGGCGTTTTGCGAGTATCTGGTTTAGATTCAAAGAAATTCCTGCAAGGTCAGACAACCTGCGACATGAACAAACTGTCCCAAGATAATGGTCTATACGGTGCTATATGTAGCATTAAAGGACGTATTATCAGCAGCTTTTATATCGTTCAACGCAATGACGATGTGTTGATGATCATGGCAAAAGATTTAGTCGAGAAAACCTTATTACATCTAAAAAAGTACGCAGTGTTTTTCAAAACAACATTGACGGATGAACAAGATCATTTTGCGGTTTATACAAGGCTAGTGAACCAAAAAATAGAAGATGATTCCAATGTAGCATCGAGTATTTTTACAACAACTCAAGATAACGACATCATTACATTGACGATTAGCCAGGAGCCATTAGAAATTCAGTTTCTGATTACCTCAGCCAAAGCAGAAATTGAGGAGAAGAATTCAGAATTGGCTGCATTAGCAATACTTGCAGCCCGTCCACTTATTAATCTAGAGCAAAGTGAAACTATTTTGCCTCAATGGCTTAACATGCAAAGTACGGGCGGCATCAGCTTCACAAAAGGCTGCTACACAGGACAAGAAATCGTTGCTCGCATGCAATATAAAGGCAAGTCGAAAAAACAGCTAGCATTAGTAACTTGGCAAGGAAATCTCGATACGACAAAAGACATTGTAGATGAACAAGGCAAAAACATAGGGCAAATCTTTGATTTCACTTATATTCAAGACACACACTACGCACAAGTTATTTTGAATATTGATCCAAGTGACGCAGAAAAAATCCTTTTGGATAACCAAGAAATCATCTTACTTCCACTTCCCTACTCGCTAGATAGCAAGAAATAGAGGCTATATTCGAGGTATTTTATAGCGCCAGATAGGCGCTATAAAATTAATTTAGAATGGCAAACCAATCTGCGTATTACAATCTACTTTGTTCGTACTTTCTATTGGTTCTAATGCCCATTTTATCGGCTCTTTTCCAAGACCAACTAAGTAATTATTCGCTTTAGAAAAATGCTGACAACCTAAAAAACCACGATAAGCCGATAAAGGCGATGGATGAACACTTTCCAACACACAGTGTTTATCACGATCAATATGACGGCCTTTTTTCTGTGCATAGGATCCCCACAGCATAAAAACAACACCTTGATGCTTATTGTTAATAAGCTCGATGATTTTATCAGTAAATATCTCCCAACCTTTATTCTGATGAGAACCTGCCTTGCTCGCTTCGACGGTCAACACACTATTTAGCAATAAGACGCCTTGCTCTGCCCATTGTAGTAAAAAACCATGCTGGGCTGGTGTGATACCCAAATCCATCTCAAGCTCTTTGTAGATATTCACCAATGAAGGAGGAACTTTTATACCAGGCTTTACCGAAAAGGATAAACCATGAGCTTGGCCTTCTCCGTGATAGGGATCTTGGCCAAGAATCACCACTTTTAGCTTACTGAAAGGCGTCACATTTAACGCTGTAAAATATTCTGTTTCTGCAGGATAAAGTGTTTTATTTTGTTTCTCTGTTTGTAAGAATTTTAGCAAAGCCAACATGTAGTCTTTCTCAAACTCATCAGCTAAATATTCTTGCCAATCACCCGTTAAATTCATCATTAGCTCACTTTATTCTCTGCACTGCTTTTGGTTTCATAAAAAGGGTTTAATGCTGGCGTCGCTTTAAATTCATAATAATATTGCAGCGACAGCTTATCCTCAGGTGTGACTAAGTGCTTCAATAACAACCAAGCCATTTCCCTTAATCCGTAGGCTTTCACATACTCTTGGATCGTATTTAAAGCCTTTTCTTTCGGAAGATCTGATCGGTAAGAACGTAGTAATAATGCAGTTTGTCTTGCGTCTAAATTGTGAGACTTAACCACTACAGCAAGGTCAAATAATGGATCTCCAACTCCACAATATTCCCAATCAATAAGCCAGAGCTTATCGCTGTCCATTAAAACGTTCTTAGGGTTTAAATCGTTATGGCAGAGTGCTGGCGATAAAATCATCTCTGGTGGCGTTAACTGCTTCAAAAGAGAAGTAAGGTAATCATATTCCACCATCAAACTAGGTGTTTCACAGCCATAACGTTGAATGCCATTCAAATAGTGTTTAATCACCTCAAACACATCATAGTGATGATAGCCCATTGGCAAACTATGCGCTGCCATCAAGGCTTGAGCAATTCTCGGTATATCTTTATCTTGATGGCACACAGTCCATTCAAGAGATGGCTGAGAGACAAATTGACAAGCAAAGCTACCGTCATCGTCGTGCCAAGCAACAGCAGGAGAAAGCCCTATAGATGCAGCATGTTTTAAGGTATTAATTTCTTCCGTACGATTAATATAAAAAGCTTTAGTATCAATATAGGGAATTCGCAATACAAAACGAGAAACTTGCTCCCAATGAATCAAATACACCTTGTTTGAAAAGCCTTCCTCAAATAAAGTAGTTTCAACCTCCATGGTGGCTGGTAATATGTCAGCCATTTTTACGAAATACTCAGATAGTACGGTCATTTTTAATCATTTTATTGCCAGAATTGTAAGTGGCTGTCAGAATGAACAACTGAACCATCCGAGTCAATAGTCAACTTTGAAGCAGATCAATGATTAAACACGAAGACATTATTCGTAAGATACAAGAACGACTGAGCACGTTAAGCAAATCCGAGCGAAAAGTAGCGGAAGCGATTCTTGCCGATCCCAAAACAACCATTCACTCCAGTATTGCGAAACTTGCCGCGAGAGCGGAAGTGAGTGAGCCTACGGTCAACCGTTTCTGTCGTAGTCTAATAGGTAGTGGCTTTCCTGATTTTAAAGTATCACTTGCCCAAAGCCTTGCGACAGGTACTCCTTACGTTAACTTAAACGTAGAGCCTGACGACGCACCAGGAGCGGTTACGGCGAAAATTTTTGAAGCCGCCAAAAACAACCTAACGAGGGCTCAGGATATTTTACCCGAGTCATTGATAAGCAGAGCGGTTGATGTGTTAGCACAAGCTCGCCGAATCGAGTTTTATGGTTTAGGTGCATCTGGCCCCGTTGCCAAAGACGCTCACCATAAATTTTTCCGTTTAAATATGCCGGTTGTTGCTTACACGGATATTTTAGTACAACGCATGGCTGCTGCTGGCGCCCATTCTGGCGATGCTATCGTCATCATTTCCTATACAGGCCGCACCTTGCCGTTAATAGAAACAGCTCGTGTCGCTCGTGAAGCTGGGGCTACCGTTATTGGTATCACTAATCCAGATTCTCCTCTCACAGAGCACTGCTCTATCGTCTTACCGATTGAAGAAACTGAAGATACCGATATCTATACGCCAATGAGCTCACGTATTGTTTATCTTACGTTAATCGATGCATTGGCTACTGGCGTGTTGTTAAAACGCGGCCCAGAATTCAACGCCCATCTAAAAAAACTGAAACAAAGCGTACAAGACACTCGATTACCAAAAGTTGAAAAGAAATAACTACACAATATAAGGCACATTTCATGTGCCTTTATTTTTTTACGTTAGCTTTGCGAAATCACCTCAGATCACAAGATATTTACCCAAACCAATCAGTTTGCCAAGCGCATCAGATTTTTTCGTAATTTTGTCAGAGAAATTTGAAAGATTATCCGATCTCAGCCACTTAGAATCGGCGCAGGTCTTGAAATATGTCAAAAATGCGATCCATTCTCTTTACGATCAGGTGATTATTTTTACATTTGATATCAACGGCTATCACAATAACGATTTAACAATTATAACTCTTTCGGGTGTGATCTAGACGAAGCTTTTTTAAGCGCAATCTTTCAATCAGTAGATATTGCTGAACAGCGCAATATAAGGATAAAGACTATCCATACTGATAAATAACCTTATCCATCAAAGGTTATTTCACCCGTAATAATTTCATTAGGGGACAACAATAATGATAGAAAGCAGCTATGCGATCAGCTTTACATTCCTAGCCTATCTAGTAGTTATGCTAGGAATTGGGTTGTACGCTTACAAACGCACTTCCAGCTCTGAAGATTACTTTCTTGGCGGACGCTCTTTAGGACCTTGGCCTACCGCACTATCAGCAGGCGCCTCGGACATGAGCGGCTGGTTATTACTTGGCTTACCAGGCTACGCTTTTGCAGCAGGCTTAGAATCGTTCTGGATTGCAGGTGGCCTTTTTGTTGGTACCTGGCTTAACTGGCTAATCTGTGCAAAACGCCTAAGAACGTACAGCATCAAAGCAAACAACGCACTAACACTTCCAGACTTTTTGTCTACACGCTTCAATGATAAATCGAAGCTTATTCAAACCATTTCAGCTCTGTTCATTTTGCTGTTCTTCTTGTTCTATACAAGTTCCGGTTTGGTTGCAGGCGGCAAATTGTTTGAAACAGTATTTGGCTTAGATTACACCTATGCAGTAATTATCGGCACAGTATGTGTGGTTTCCTACACACTATTTGGTGGCTTTCTTGCGGTAGCATGGACAGACCTTGTACAAGGCCTAATGATGAGCGCGGCACTAGTCATCGTCCCTCTTGTTGCCATCGATGGCGGCTGGTCTGATCTTTCTAACACGTTAATGACAAAAAATCCTGAATTACTAGATATCTGGACTAATGTCAGTGGCGAACCTTTGACAGCAATAGGGATTATCTCTCTCGTCGCTTGGGGTCTAGGTTACTTTGGTCAACCGCATATCCTAGCGCGTTTTAAAGCCTCTCGCTCTAACAAAGACATTAAAACAGCTCGTCGTATCGCAGTTATCTGGACATTGATTTCCATGGCTGGCGCACTACTTATCGGCCTAGTCGGCATAACCTTTGTCGATAGTAATCTAGCCGGTGACTTAGCTGACCCAGAAAAAATCTTCATGATTCTAGTGAATGCGGTCTTCCACCCTGTGGTTGCCGGTATCCTTCTTGCTGCAATCTTAGCGGCTATCATGAGTACAGCAGATTCTCAACTTCTGGTATCTTCTTCTGCGCTAGCCGAAGATTTTTACAAGCAACTATTCAATAAAGAAGCAACACAAAAACAAATCGTCAACGTTGGACGTTTTGCGGTTGTGGCTATTTCTATTATTGCACTAGTGCTTGCATTGAACCCAGAAAGCTCAGTACTTGGCCTAGTGTCTTATGCTTGGGCTGGTTTTGGCGCTGCATTTGGCCCAGCTATCCTTCTAAGCTTGTTCTGGCGTAACATGAACCGTAACGGAGCTCTAGCGGGTATTGTTATTGGTGGCATTACCGTTGTGGTATGGAAACAATTAACTGGTGGCATTTTCGATCTTTATGAAATCGTTCCAGGCTTCTTGTTCTCGACTATTGCTATTTTTGTAGTAAGCCTAGCAACAGGCGCTCCAGAAGAGTCTGTAACAGATTCTTTTGATGAATACGAAAAAGCACTAGATACAATGGACTAAATAGCCTGCTCTTTTGAGCTAGTTACTTAAGAAGGCCCGAATCCACACTCAGATTCGGGCCTTTTTTTATCTTTAAAATATAGAGACTTGATTTGAATTAAGATGATATTCGGTTAATGATTCATCGATATACTATGGGTGAAATAAAGAACAAAGGATTTGAAACGATAAACAAGAATGGCAAATTACAGGCAAAAAAATGGGGCTTGAAACAAGCCCCTAAACACCATTTACTAACAAATGTTAGTAGTCAGAGGAAAGGTTTAATCATTAAACAAGCTGCAAGCACCTTGCTCTGCGCCACTCACCAAAATACGTTGCGCACTAAATAATTCACGCCCCATGCCCTGATGAGAGTCAGTTAAATCTTGGTGAGCCGCTTCACGCTTACTCAGCTCTTCTTCAGAAATCAGTACAGACAAAGTACCTTCGACTGCGTCTAAGCGAATCATGTCACCATCATGAATCTTAGCGATCAAACCGCCAGCTAACGCTTCTGGCGTCAAATGAATCGCAGCAGGTACTTTACCGGATGCACCCGACATGCGGCCGTCTGTCACTAAGGCCACTCGGTAACCTTGATCCTGTAAATTACCAAGGTATGGCGTTAATTTATGCAATTCAGGCATACCCAATGCTTTCGGTCCTTGAAAACGTACAACCGCCACACAATCGCGTTTCAATGCACCACTTGCAATCGCATCAGCCAAAGCATTTTGACTATGAAACACTGCTGCAGGCGCTTCGATAATTCGATTTTCATCTTTTACTGCTGATACCTTAATCACAGAGCGACCAAGGTTGCCTTTCAATAAAGCCAATCCGCCTTCTTTGCTAAACGGATTATCAATAGGCCGGACAACATTCAGATCCAAGCTTTCATCCGTACCATCACGCCAAACAAGATTATCGCCTTCCAAGAAAGGCTCTTTGGTGTAGTGAGTTAAGCCTTTACCTACGATGGTGTTTACATCTTCATGCACTAGGCCACCTTTCAGTAATTGCTTAACCAAAAACGCCATACCGCCAGCCGCGTGAAAATGGTTAATATCAGCTTGGCCATTCGGGTAAATTTTAGTCAATGATGGCACAACTTTAGAAAGAGCTGAAAAATCATCCCATGTAACAATAATGCCTGCAGCACGAGCATAAGCGACAATATGCATGGTGTGGTTAGTGGAACCACCCGTCGCTAACAAGCCAACAATCGAGTTAACAATGCTGCGCTCGTCAACTATTTCATATAAAGGTCGGTAATCTCGGCCAAGTGCAGTGATCTTCGTGGACAACTGAGAGGCATAATTAGTTAAAGCGCCTCGCAATGGATCATCTGGGTTAACAAAAGAAGAACCTGGAAGCTGAAGCCCCATAATTTCGACTAATAACTGATTCGAGTTAGCAGTACCATAAAAGGTACAAGTACCCGCACTGTGATAAGAAGCCGATTCCGCCTCAAGCAATTCTTCACGAGTTGCTTGGCCTTGAGCATAGCGCTGGCGAACAGCCGCTTTAGCCGCGTTAGTAATGCCTGAACGCATTGGGCCCGCAGGAATAAACAAGGCAGGCAAATGACCAAAACGTAGCGCAGCAATCAACAGGCCAGGAACTATCTTGTCACAAATACCTAAGTAGATAGCGGCATCAAACATATTATGAGAAAGCGCTATTGCCGCACCTTGTGCTATGTTGTCACGGCTAAATAGACTCAACTCCATGCCGTCTTGCCCTTGAGTGACACCATCACACATAGCAGGAACACCGCCAGCGAACTGAGCAACAGAACCCATTTCTTTAATCGCTGCACGAATTTGATCTGGGTAATTTTCGTAAGGCTGATGAGCCGACAACATATCGTTGTAAGAAGATATGATGCCTATGTTCGCTTCCTCCATGAGAGTCAGCTTTTGTTTATCTTGAGGTTGGCATGCCGCGAAGCCATGAGCCAAATTACCACAGGACAATGTTCCTCTGTGCGGCCCTTGCTCTTGCGCTTTCTTCATATCTTTAAGGTATTGCTCACGTAGCGCTTTGCTTCGTTCAATGATGTCGTTCGTTACCTTAGCAACAATCGGATTCATGCTTCTCTCCGTTTTTAGTTCAGTTATCTCAGCACACGGCCTGACACTATAATATTATGTAATATTACTACATTTTTAATTTATTTCACGCCTAAAACAGATAAAAAACTAATAAAACCGCATTATTATGTAATTTTTTTACAAAAAGAATTCGAAAAAGGCGCTTCTTCAGCTAATATACCCGAACTTCTGTAACATAATTCTGTACAATGTTAGTCTTAGATCAATAGATGATCAAAAAACATCCATATTGACAGGAATTTGTTACTAATCCTTGCTTAAAAAATTACTTATGTAGTATTTTTACGTAAAGAACAAAATTGAACGCATGTTGTTCGAATTCGAACATCAAGCAACTTTTGCACTATGTTAGAGGTGAGTATGACGATTAAGGTAGCTATCAACGGTTATGGACGCATTGGACGCAATACGCTTAGAGCTTTGTATGAATCAGGCAAGCGTGATCAAATCCAAATCGTAGCGATTAATGATCTTGGTGATTCAAAAACCAACGCTCATTTGACGAAATACGATACTGTCCACGGTCGCTTCAACGAAGAAGTCACCTTTGATGAAGAAGCGCTTTATATCAACAAAGATAAAATTCGCACTTTCTCTGAACGCAATCCAGCAGACCTTCCTTGGGCTGAGCTAGATATTGATGTCGTTTATGAATGCACAGGCTTCTTCACAACAAAAGAAAAGGCAAGTGCTCACATCACTGCTGGCGCGAAGAAAGTTATTATTTCAGCACCTGGTAAAGAAGTGGATGCCACTGTTGTATACGGTGTTAACCAAGATGTACTGACATCTAAAATGACGGTCATTTCAAATGCTTCTTGTACTACTAACTGCCTAGCACCATTTGCCAAACCACTAAGCGAAAAGCTTGGCATTGAAAGTGGTTTGATGACGACAATTCATGCTTATACAAATGATCAGCGTCTTTCAGACGTTTATCATGAAGATCTTTACCGTGCACGTGCAGCTGCAATGAACATGATTCCAAGTAAAACTGGTGCAGCAGCTGCGGTTGGCCTTGTCATCCCAGCACTTGTTGGTAAATTTGATGGTCTTTCCGTTCGCGTACCTACTATCAACGTTTCGCTAGTAGATTTAACTTTCTTAGCACCTAGAGAAACGACAGTGGAAGAAATTAACAAAATCATTGAAGACGCTATCAAAGCGGATCCAATTCTTGCGCAAGTATTGCATGTCAATTATGAACCACTTGTCTCTTCTGACTTCAATCACAATGCCTACACTTCTAATTTCGATGCGACACAAACTCGTGTACAAGGCAAATTAGTCAAAGTCATGGCTTGGTATGACAACGAATGGGGCTTCTCAAACCGAATGCTTGATAATACTATCGCATTAATGGCTGCGAAATAGTCAAAATACACGAAGGCTGCTGACGCAGCCTTCGTCGTCTCTTATACTTCTCTTCACGCTTTCTAATCTTTGGTATTTAAAATGACTCGTAGAACTAAAATTGTTGCCACTTTAGGCCCTGCTTCCAGCTCCCCAGAAATGATTGAGAAATTGATCCTTGCTGGTGCCAACGTTTTCCGTCTAAATTTTTCTCATGGCCAACCTGAAGATCACATCGAACGAGCTAAAGTAGTTCGTGAAATGGCTCAAAAAAATGGTCGTCACGTGGCGATTCTGGGTGATTTACAAGGCCCTAAAATCCGTATCGCTCGCTTTAAAAACACCAAGGTCGAGCTAAAAGACGGTGCAACGTTTGTTCTTGATGTTGGTTTTGACAAAAACAATGGCGACGAAACTCGCGTTGGTATCGACTACCCACAACTAGCAAAAGACTCACAGCCCGGTAACGTTTTGCTACTTGATGATGGACGAGTCGTTCTTGAAGTACTAGAAGTAAAAGGCCAAGAAGTTATTACTAAAGTCATCGTTGGTGGAGCTTTGTCTAATAACAAAGGCATCAACCGTCAAGGGGGTGGACTTTCAGCAGCGGCACTTACCGATAAAGATCGCGAAGATATTATAACTGCTGCTGCATTAAAAGCCGATTACTTAGCTGTTTCTTTCCCTCGCTGCGCAGACGACCTTCACGAAGCTCGCGCACTAGCTGAAGCTGCTGGCCTTAAAGCAGGTATTGTTTCTAAAGTAGAACGTGCGGAAGCTGTAGCTGACAACGAAACATTGGATGCTATTATTCTAGCCTCTGATGCCGTCATGGTTGCTCGCGGTGACCTAGGTGTTGAAATTGGTGATGCAGAATTGATCGGTGTACAAAAACACATGATCAAACGCTGCCGTCAGTTGAACCGCCCTGTCATTACAGCAACTCAAATGATGGAAACCATGATCACCAGTGCAATGCCAACTCGCGCTGAAGTATTTGATGTAGCTAACGCTGTTCTAGATGGCACAGATGCTGTCATGCTTTCAGCCGAAACAGCCGCTGGCGCATACCCTGAAGAAGTTATTAAAACCATGAACCGCGTTTGCTTGGGTGCTGAAAAGCAACCTGCAATCAATCGCTCTAAACACCGTATCGATGTGACCTTTACCAGCATTGATGAAACGATCGCGATGTCAGCAATGTACGCTGCCAATCACTTGGAAGGCGTAAAAGCGATCATCAGCTTGACTGATTCAGGTACAACACCACTACTGATGTCTCGCATTAGCTCTGGTTTGCCAATCTACGCATTGTCTCCAAACCAAGCAACACTGAATAAAGTAAATCTTTATCGTGGTGTAACGCCGGTGGCTTTCTCTTCACAAGAGTTCAACGTAGAGACTATCGTTGCGGGCTTAGTTAATCATGTTAAATCTCTTGGCCTAATCAAAGATGGAGATCTGGTTATTGTAACAAAAGGCGATCACTTGGTGAGCTACGGCACAACCAATATGATGAAAGTCGTAAAAGTCGGCGCTGTTGAGGAATAATCCACAGTGAAGAGCAAAACGTTGCAACAAAAAACGATCACGACACCAGAGCGTAAAAACGTCGCTCTGGTTGCTCATGACAATATGAAACCCGCTCTTATTGAGTGGGCAGAAAAGCATAAAGAAAAATTGATAAAACACAATTTGATGGCTACAGGTACGACTGGGAACTTAATGCAAAAGCAACTAAACGTTCCAGTTCACTCTCTGATTAGCGGCCCTCTCGGTGGAGACCAACAACTTGGGGGACTCATTGCCGAAGGTAAGATTGATGTGCTGATTTTTTTCTGGGATCCTTTTGAGCCAATGCCCCATGATCCTGACATTAAGGCCCTGCTTCGAGTCGCTGCTGTTTGGAATATCCCAATTGCTTGTAGCGTTTCTTCTGCTAATTTTCTGGTTACGTCTCCCTTATTCGAAAACGAATTTGAGCGGCAAATTCCAGATTATGAAAAATACCTTCAAGAGCGACTCTAGTCGCTCTTTTCTTTTGCCTCTATCTATCTCCAACTTACGTATTTCAACGACCTTCAAAGCTCGCGGTTTTCTTCAAAATCGGCTATATTAGCCGCCATTATTGTCATGCAAAAATGTGTTAGGCCACGTTTAGACAAGACAAACTTACTAATTAGGTTCAACGTACAACCCCCTCAGCACCCCGTTGAACACCACTTATAGGAGAAGAGTTTTGCAAGCAGATGTAGCCCTAATAATGGGATCAAAAAGTGACTGGGCGACAATGGAAGGTGCCGCAGAAATAATGGACGCTCTTGGCGTAAGTTACCACGTCGAAGTTGTCTCCGCTCACCGGACACCAGTCAAACTTGCAGAATTTTCAGAAAGCGCTGCAGATAAAGGCTTTAAGGTAATTATTGGTGGCGCTGGCGGCGCAGCTCATTTGCCTGGCATGGTTGCTGCTCATACACGCTTACCTGTTCTAGGCGTACCAGTGCAAAGCAAAGCATTAAACGGCATGGACAGTTTATTGTCTATCGCTCAAATGCCAAAAGGCGTTGCGGTTGGAACACTTGCCATTGGTAGTGCTGGGGCTTTTAATGCCGGCCTATTGGCTTGTCAAATTCTAGCCATTTCCAATCCAGAACTTGCTAAAAAAATTGAAGCGTTCAGAACCAATCAGACTGAAACTGTATTGGCTAATCCAGACCCAAGAGAGGCTTAATCTATGTCAGTTCTATGGGTATTAGGAGCCGGTCAATTAGGAGCCATGCTAAAACAAGCCGGAACACCACTTGGTATTGATGTCCGTCCAGTTGATATAGAGTCAACTGAAACCTTAGCATTAGCACCAACCGACATTGTTACAGCAGAAAGAGAAGAATGGCCTGATACTGTCGCCACCAAACAACTTGCTACACACAGTAACTTTGTCAACTTAGCTACTTTTCCACAACTTGCAGATCGTCTAACACAGAAACAATGGTTAGATCGCCTTGAGCTAGCAACAGCACCATGGTTTTCTGTTGAAGCAGACTCCACAGCCGCAAAAGCCCACGAGACATTAGGTGAGCGTGTTTTGATGAAACGCCGTCGGGGTGGTTACGATGGCAAAGGTCAATATTGGCTGAAACAGTCTGAGAGCATTGAGATACCTGAAGATTGGAAAGGCCAAGCGATTGCAGAGCAGGCTATTAATTTTGATGAAGAGGTTTCATTAGTCGGTGTTCGAGGCAAAAATGGTGAAACACATTTTTACCCTTTAACGCTCAACCTCCATATTAATGGAATTTTATACGCATCCATCTCTCCCTTAGAACGCCTAAAACCTTTGCAAAGTAAAGCAGAAGCAATGCTTAGCAAGCTTATGGACGCTTTAGACTACGTTGGTGTGATGGCAATGGAGTGTTTTCGCATAGGTGATGAGCTACTCATTAATGAGCTAGCTCCAAGGGTCCACAATAGCGGCCATTGGACGCAAGCTGGCGCTAGCATATGTCAGTTTGAAAACCACGTACGCGCAGTCACAGGACTTCCATTAGCGCCAGCTGAAGTGAAGAACCAAAATATGATGGTCAACTTAATTGGTGTTGATCTAGACTATGATTGGCTTAATATCAAAGGCTTAGAGCTTTATTGGTACAAAAAGGAAGTTCGTCCAGGTAGAAAAGTGGGCCACCTAAACTTCTGCTCAGGTAGTCACGCTGTATTACAAACAGCACTAGCGCAACTAGATCTTCCACAACCTTATCCAGAAGCATTACAGTGGTTATCTAAAAACATACCTAAATAAAAAAGTATCTACTTCAAAGACTAGATACCTTGCAGACTAAATTAACCAAGTGTCGCGACCCATCATGGTGAGCGGCATTTTTTTTGTCATTCAGACTTCAATTTGAGTTATTTTCACAACGGTCAATAAAAAACAAAAAACATGCAAAAAAATTTCTAAAAAACATGAAATTTAATGTTTTTGAACTTGTTTACTTTACAAAACTCCTTATTCTAATTGATCTAGCTGAAATAGCTTGTCCAATATAAAAATAACAGCACACTTTAGTAGATGCTGATAAGGAACCTTGAATGAATCACCTTGAACTAGACAGTTATGACTGGCGCTTGCTTCGAGCACTACAAACTAACGCAAGACTCACCAATGTAGCGCTATCAGAACAAGTTAATCTATCTCCTTCACAATGCTCAAGACGACTTCAAAGGCTTGAACAAAATAATTTAATTGAAGCTTACTTTACCCAGCTTAATGCAAGTGAATTAGGGTACCAAGTAACCGCTTTTGTTAACATCACTCTGGATAAAAGCGTAAAAAACTCAGATAAAGAATTCAAAAAAGCAATTGAAGCTATTCCTCAAATATTGGAATGCTACTCGGTCAGCGGAGAAGCCGATTATTGGCTACGGGTAATTAGCGTAAATCTTCCCACCCTATCAACTTTTCTAAGCGAGTCACTTGCTGGCCTACCTTGTGTAAGAGATTTAACCTCTACAGTTGTTCTAAATCGTGTAAAACATGCACCTTCAATTCCACTCCCGAATTAACTGAGAAAATTGAGAAGCGACAGAGCCCAAATGTCATAAGGGTGTCGCTTTTTAGATTTCAGGTAAACGTATGACCACAAAAACTCCCGCCAAAGTAATTACCGAAAAAACTAAAACGAGAGATGCTAAAGAGATAGAATAAGTCAGTAGACTAACACTACTCATCGCTAATAAAATAAAACCAATAATAGTATTACTCACCGATACATAACTAGTTCGCTTATTTCCCTCACCTAAATTCACTAAATACGTTTTACGACCAATTCTGACACCTTGATGTGCAATACTTAAAACAAAGTAAAGAATAACAACGATCCAAGTAACGAACATTTCCTCTGAAAACAACTTAACAGTAAAAAATAGAACTACACCCGTGAACGCACTCAAGAAAGAAGAAACCACCATCACTTTTCGACTAGAATAATCTGAAAATAAGCCCCAAAAAGGAGATGATAGCAGAGAAGCCAAACCACTAGCTAAGATAAATAAACCTAAGATCAACACCCCATTTTCAGACCTTTGCTGAGCAATCAATACGTAATAGGGAGCACTCAACGCCGCACACAGAAAAAACGAACGGGCAATAACGAATTCACGAAATACTGAATCCGTTCTTAATAGACTAAGCTCGCCAAATACATCGGTAAAATTCCTGCCCTTATCCTCAACGTCACTTAAAGGCTCTTGCACAAATGAATAAATTAGAGCAGCAACTACCCAAACTAGCGTAGCAGCAACAATTCCCCAAATATAAAAACTCACATTATCTTGAAAACTTTCGAAGAAAAATAATGTACAAACCGCAATACCTATTGTTATAAAACCTGAAGCACTAGAAGACCATCCAGAGACTCTTCCACGTTTATTTTTTGCAACAGTCTTACCAAGTACATCTTTCGACGCTACAGAATTAAGCCCCCTTGCTACACTAAATACGATTAATGCAGCAATAATGACCCAACCTGCACTTGCTCCATCTAACAATAAAGCAGCACACCCTATCACTACTACACATAGAGATTGAATAAGACTTCCCAATACCCAAACCCACTTTCGAACTTTCACTTTATAAATAAAGTGAGCTATAACTAACTGCGGCAATAAAGATCCAGATTCACGTATTGGTACCAGCCAGCCCAATAGGTATAAAGGAGCACCTAAGCTTTGTAACAGCCACGGCAAGGTAACTTTTGGGTTAATCAAGACATCACCAAAGTTAATTAAAAACTGAGAAAAAATCTGCTTAAAAATATTCGCCCTATCGACCTTCTTTTCCTCTTCTTTATCTAACATCACAACACTCTATTAATAGTTTTAGTCACGGTACACACTCTAAAAATTGTCTCTAAAAAAATAGAAAAATAAATATCTCATTCTAAAAAATTGATAGCCTTTACAAAAGGCTTTAGTAAAACAAGACTTACTCACATTCTTGTAAATAACGTAAAAAACTTGTCACATGATTAGCCAATCATACTGCGGTTAGATAGACTAATTGAGACATTTAAAAAAACACATAATTGATAAGGATAGATAACATGGATTTAATTAGAATTTTATTTGCTATTCTTCTACCACCGCTTGGTGTCTTTTTACAAGTCGGTATAGGTGGTGCATTCTGGCTAAACATATTACTCACACTACTAGGTTATATTCCTGGCATTGTTCACGCTGTATGGGTCATCGCTAGGCGCTAATCTCAGCGCTCTCTAGATGAAAAAGCACTGACAACTGACACTCAAACGCTGGACGATCATTAAGGCGGCAACCTCAATGATATACACATTATCCTGCTTCGTCCCTCACTGTGTGCTGACTCATACCATCTTTTGCATTGAAGTCGCGCTGGCGCGTTGAGCTTGCGAAACAGGCGCAAGCGAAGGCAATGACAAGATGGCATTCCTACAGGCAAAAGAATTTTCTGCAGACGAAAAAAAGCCCTGACAGCGTTAGCTATCAGGGCCTTCTTAATATAAAGCTTGACGACGATATATTATCACATGCGTGTCTTTGATAAAGAGCCCCACACGTGGGAGAGGTTCTTGGATAGACGCATTTCCTTGAGACGAAAAAAAGCCCTGACAGCGTTAGCTATCAGGGCCTTCTTAATATAAAGCTTGACGACGACCTACTCTCACATGGGATCTCCCACACTACCATCGGCGATGGCGCTTTTCACTTCTGAGTTCGGGATGGGATCAGGTGGTTCAACGCCTCTATGATCGTCAAGCAATTCGTTTTGCGTTTGTTTTGAGATGCACTATGTTGTGCGCTGACTTTTTATCGTTAGCTTGTCTCAAAACACGCGAATACGTGCTTGGATCTTTAACAATTCTTTTTTGAAATAGCGATAATCAA
>NZ_CP025532.1:676348-1164598 GCF_018336955.1 Marinomonas sp. A3A | reverse complement strand
GAAAAGTCCCCTCCTTTCCCCCTTAGGGCGTATGCGGTATTAGCATGCGTTTCCACATGTTGTCCCCCTCTACTAGGTAGATTCCTACGCGTTACTCACCCGTCCGCCGCTCGTCAGCAGGAGCAAGCTCCCCTGTTACCGCTCGACTTGCATGTGTTAAGCCTGCCGCCAGCGTTCAATCTGAGCCATGATCAAACTCTTCAGTTAAAAAGTTTGCTTACTCAAAATCTATTACACTAACAATAACTTAATCATTTCATCATCCCTAAGAACAACAAAACAACATAAAGCGAATTGACGTGTTAGACGTTTCGCAAGACTTCAATTTTTTTGATCATCTCGAATCAGTTAAAAACCAATCCGGACAATCTTCTGAAGCCTCCAGCGAGCGCCCACACAAATTATCTGATTATCTATTTTAAAGAGCGTCTGATCTTACGTTTAACTCTCTTACCTAAGTAAGTGGCAAACTCTTGTTTGCGTCGTTGTCCGTGTCAGTGGAGGCGTATAATACAGCCTAGAAGTTTTAGCGCAAGCTCTTTTTTGAAATTCTTTTAATTAATTTGAATTTCATGCAGAAAGCCTTAGATAAACAAAAAGACACCGAAGTGTCTTTTTGTTTATCTAATTACTTAAGCATCACCTATCAACAACTACAACACAAACAAATGGTGCTTCTTCTTACCTAATTTGACTAGGAAGTACTTCCCAAAATAACCATTTTCAGCAGTAAAAATATCAGCAGCAGCCATATTGTCGCTTAACCCTTTTGCCACACCATTAACAAACACAGAATCACGCTGAAGAGCATCTTTAACTTGTTTACCACTAGCTGCCAACCCAGCATCAGCCATTAGACTAGTAAGCGGCGTCTCAGAAAGATTAATTCCGGCCAAAGAACTGCTCGGCAAACCATCAAGCTGAATTTGCTCAAGGTCTTGCTCGCTTAACTGATCCGCTTCACCACTAAACAAAGCGTTAGTAATACGCTCAGCCGCTTGCAAGCCATCTTCGCCATGCACCAACTTAGTCGCTTCACGAGCAAGAATTGATTGCGCTTGAGGTTTACCGCCACTTTCTTTATCTGCTTTTTCTATTGCATCAACTTCAGCAAGATCCAGAAAGGTGAAAAATTTCAAAAATTTATAAACGTCAGCATCTGCAGTATTCATCCAAAATTGATAAAACGCATACTGACTAGTCTTAGTAGAATCCAACCAAACCGCACCAGATTCTGTTTTGCCAAATTTAGTTCCATCTGACTTTGTAACCAAAGGAACAGTCAAACCAAATGTTTGAGACTGATTTTGACGACGAGAGAGATCAATACCACCAACAATATTGCCCCACTGATCACTACCACCTATTTGCAGAGTACAACCATACGCTCGATTCAACTCAGCAAAATCCATCCCCTGTAGCAGAGCATAAGAAAACTCTGTAAAAGAAATACCAGCTCCTTCTCTATTAAGGCGCTGCTGAACGGATTCTTTATTAATCATTGCGTTTACAGAAAAATGCTTACCGATGTCTCGCAAGAAATCCAGTATGCTCATTTCACCAGCCCAATCAAGATTATTGACGACTCGGGCAGGGTTAGGGACCTCATCAAATTTTACAAACTGACTCACTTGACCGCGAATCTTTTCAGCCCAGCTAGCAACTACATCAGATGTATTTAATTGGCGTTCAGCTGCTTTAAAGCTCGGGTCTCCAATCAAACCAGTTGCACCACCAACCAAAGCAATTGGGTTATGTCCAGCATCTTGGAAGCGTTTTAAAACAAGAAGAGGCACAAGATGACCTAAATGAAGGCTATCTGCGGTTGGATCAAAACCACAATAAAGAGTACGACTTCCACCATCTAGATGTTTTTTTAGCTCATCTTCTGCCGTCATTTGGGCGATAAGTCCGCGAGCTTGCAAGTCATTCAAAAGGTCTTTACTGCTTACAGTCATTATTTTGATCCATATCCTAGTTAGTTTATCTTACTTAAGCATTCAATTATAAAAGTAATGTTGGTAGGATTATAAGGCTTTTATTAAAGATTTTTTCAGGTACGCATTTTGATCAAGCTATTACCAACAAAGCATTTACTCCTAATTTCAGGAGTAAGCGTATTCCTCGCCGCAGTGCTTATTGCACTCCCTGAGGAGAAAACCGACGAAAACAACCTAATTTCCCTCGAAGCAAACTTTGAGGTGATAGACCAGTCTCAGCTCATGCTTCAGGACTTACAAAAACTCACACCCAAAAGTAGCACCCTCCCCTTAATAGCCGCTTCACCTAACAATACAAACTCCACCACCTACGAGATACCCACTCCTGACACCTTAGTAAAAAAGAGCCGCCCAGCCACATTCAGAGAACAATCTGTTGAAGTCAAATCTGGCGACTCCCTATCAAAACTATTAGCAAACGAAGGCATATCAGCACAAGACATATATAAAGTATCTCTAGCTGACAAAAAGCAAAAAACCTTACTGCAAATGAGGCCAGGACAAACAATCAACTTCACAACTAATGAAGCATCTGGAGAGCTTACTCAGTTAACACTTGTTCTCAACCGCTTAGATAGCGTAACTTTTGAGCGAAATGATGAGAAATTCAATAGAACAGAAACCTCCAGAACACCAGAAATTGTCCAAGCTTACAAAGAAGCAGAAATCAATAACTCCTTATTTGTCGATGGACTAAGATCAGGAATAGATCAACCTCTCTTAATAGAGCTCGCAAACATATTCGGCTGGGATATAGACTTCGCTCTGGATATACGAAAAGGAGACAGCTTAAGCATTCTGTACGAAGAAAAATTTCTTGATGGTGAAAAAATAGGACACGGCAACATAATAGCTGCTCAGTTTATCAATAATGGCCGGACCTATCAGGCCATTAGATACAAAACTGAAAAAGGAGCTAACTACTACACCCCAGACGGTCTCGCTATGAGAAAAGCTTTTATACGCACACCTGTAGATTTCACAAGAATCTCATCAAAGTTCAACCCTAATAGACTACACCCTATATTTAAAACTAGCCGACCACATCGAGGCGTAGATTACGCTGCCGCAAGCGGCACTCCAGTCAAAGCCGCAGGCGATGGAAAAATATCCTTTGCCGGCAAACAAAACGGCTATGGCAACGTTGTTATCATAGATCACGGCAAAGGCTATCAAACCCTGTACGCACACTTAAAGGGTTTTGCGAAAGGCACCAAACGCGGAGCGAGAACCAAGCAAGGAGACATTATTGCTTATGTAGGACAAACTGGCTGGGCAACAGGCCCACATCTACATTACGAGTTCAGAATTAATGGAACTCACAAGAACCCAGTTACAGTGAAGCTACCGAATGATGATCCGATGCCTAAAAATGATTTGAAAAATTATTTACCGTATGCAAAACAAGTGGTTGCCACACTAGCAAACTCACACTCGCCATCGTTCGCACAAAAATTCGCCTCTCTAAAAGAGTAAACCACACTCGATACTTCCTTGCATAATCAGCGCAACCAACTCGCTGATTATGCAACACCCTATATAGTTAAATATGCGAAACCAAGACTTAGTCAATATCAGCTTTTTGATAAAACCCTACCTACAACTTCATCAAAGAACAAATCAGCAGTTACAAAAAAGCCCATCTATGCACGCTAGACAGGCTCCTCAACAACAAAGCAATTTAACAAAGCAAGATCTCTATAGAGATTTAGCCTTGTAGACAATACCTGGGTGACATTGAACAATCTCAAAATAATCAGATAAACCGCTCAACGCCTCAGACCCACCAAGAAATAAATAACCTCCAGGCTTCAGAGAGGCATGCATTCTTTTCAAAATGTCCAACTTAAGATCAACAGTAAAATAAATTAGAACATTCCGGCAGAAGATCACATCAAACTTACCTAACATAGAAAATGATTCGATAAGATTCAAGTACTTAAACTCAACACGAGCACCCAAATGGGGCTTAATTTTCCAAGTTAATTCGTTCACTTTGTCAAAGTAACGACGCTGTAAATCTGCACCAAGACCTCGAGCAATAGCTAAACTGTCATACTCACCCTGCTTAGCATGCTGCAAAATATTAGTACAAATATCTGTCGCTATTATTTTCTCACCCGCCTTCAAAACACCAGGTCGAGACGACTTAAATTCTTCTATAACCATACTAATAGAATAAGGCTCTTGACCTGTCGAAGACGCTGCAGACCAAATTCTTAAAGGTCCCGCAGTCATTTCAGGCAATACTTTGTCTTTTAGAATAGTAAAAGGATGAGTATCTCTAAACCAAAGCGTCTCGTTAGTTGTCATTGCATTAATGACTTCTTCTTTTAGCTTAGACCCGCCCAATCGCTCCAAAGCATCCACTAGCTGCTCGATCTTAGAAAAACCTTCCCTTTCTAAGATTTTCCCTAGCCGACTGGCAACCAAATATTGCTTGTTATCACTCAGTGAGATCCCGCATACTTTCTGCAGGTAATCTCTGAACCTGATATAACCGTTAGGTGTAATTGCATTTGTACTACTGAGCATTAAAACTCCATAAGTGTCAGGTTCAATAAATAAAGGCAAATAGTGAGAGCCTAAACATTACTCTGATTGCACCTGCACTGTTTCTATCGCCAATCGAGCCAATTCATCAGGCTGGAACTTCGCTAAAAAGCCATCAGCTCCCACTTTTTTAACCATCGCTTCGTTAAACACACCACTCAAAGAGGTATGAAGAAGAATAAATAGGTCTTGCAGACGACTATCGTTACGGATCGCAGTCGTTAGCGTATAACCATCCATCTCTGGCATCTCTATATCAGATATGACCATTGAGAATTCTTTCGTCACATCCTTGCCTTCTGCAACCATATTTTGAAGATAAGTAAGCGCCTCACGACCATCACATAAAACCGTGGTAGCAAAACCAACCTGCTCCATACAACGCTTAATCTGTTTACGCGCAACCGAAGAGTCGTCTACGATAAGGATATGATGTTTTTGCGCATTTTCTGTCACGCCGGCATTAACAATACCTTCAGAAATATCCTGACGAGTAGGAGCAACTTCAGATAAAATCTGCTCAACATCAATAATCTCAACCATTTCTTTATCAACCTGACAAACGGCCGTTAGGTAATTATCATTCGACAAACCTTTTGGAGGCGGCTGAATATCACTCCAATTCATGTTTACAATGCGCTCTACACCTCGCACTAAGAAACCCTGAATTCGACGATTGTATTCCGTGATAATCACAAAACACTGACTAATATTTTCAATTGGGCTAGCGCCCGTAGCCAACCCCAAATCTAAAATAGGAATAGTACCGCCACGAATATGAGCAACACCTCGAACCACAGGAGAGCTATGAGGCATAGCAGTTAATTTAGGACACTGCAACACTTCTTTCACTTTAAAAACGTTAATGCCATAAATTTGCTTGCCATTTAAGCGAAACAGCAACAATTCAAGTCGATTTTCTCCTACGAGCTGTGTACGTTGGTTAACAGTATCCAGAACTCCAGCCATAAACGCCTCCAAAATGTGTAAACATTATACTGAGGTATCACCTCAAAATTGTTAAAATGTATCATCCAATGATAAAGTGAATTCAAATTTTTTACTAACTATCTTATTTATAACGTAATAATAAACAAAGAGAACAAATCATGCGAATCATAAGGCTAAGCATAGCCTTCATTTGTTTCCAAGCTGGCTTCACATTTGCCACAACGACTGAAGAACAAATTAATCACTACATCAATCAAGTAGAAATCCCTCGGTTATCAGAAATATACCCTGACGCCACTATCAACATAACATTAAATAATCTCGCAGCTCTCAATTACCTACCTGATTGCGAAGACAAATCCATTCAGATCAACAATCAAAGACCAGACGCCACCAAACGCACAAACTATGAAGTCAGCTGTGACTCACCGACCTGGAAATCCTACGTACCAGTAACACAGTCAATAATGATTCCAGCAATAAAAACCATCACCCCAATAAATAGAGGCCAAGTCATCAGTAAATCAAACACTGATGTGGGCGAAGTTGACATATCCAACCTAAGAGGACACGTTTATACCAAAAGATCCCCACCTTATGGCCTAATTGCTTCACGAAACTTACGTATAAACACAGTTATCACTGACGATCTAACTAATCAGCCGACCTTAGTTAAAAAAGGCGATTCAGTACTAATAACAGCAAGCAGTGGCACTATTATAGTCCGAATGAACGGTGTTGCTTTAGAAAATGGTGTTAAGGGTCAACAAATCCGAGTCAAAAACACAAGTTCTGAACGAATTATATACGCCAAAGTTGTAACTGACAGTGAGGTTCTTGTAAACTATTGAGTACAGACTGATCGGCAACAAATAAATACTCTTTTTTGGGGCTTTTAATTAAAGTTCTTATAGACCCAGCCGACAACATAGACAGGCAAATCATTAAAGGGCGGAAAACCCAATGGCAATACATTTTACAGGTCTATCAAACCAGAGCACGATCAACAAAAGCGAACGATCGCAAAAAGACGATGCAACAAGTAGTGCAACGGAGAAACAAAGTACAGTTCAAAGTGGCGGCACGTTAGCAGAAGACACAGTCAAATTAAGCGGAACTGCGCAAACGCTACAAAGTCAGCAGTCTAAAATTAACAACCTGCCTGATGTCGATATGGATAAAGTAGAACAAATTAAAAGCGCTATTGCAGCTGGCGAATACAAAATAGACACACAGAAGTTAGCGAATAATATGGCTTCTATGGATTCGCTATTCTAGACTGTTACCTCTATACAGTCTGTAAACGGTTTGTCTTATGATTCCTATCGTACCAATATTTATCAGAAGCAAAGAGATTTTAGAAAGACTCTCTTCGCTTCTTGATGAAGAACGTTTAGCTTATGGTGAATTAGATACCGAACTTATTGTTAGCCTATCAGAGCAAAAACAAACCCTTCTTGATGAAATGAATCAACTTAACGAGAAAAGAGTTAACATTCTCATTAAATTTGACATCATCGACAGAAAAAAACCTACCGAAGAAGAATTCAAAAACTGGCTTAGCCTTCAAGACAGCTCTATGGACAAGGTTCGCCTATTAATGCAAGAGTGTGAAGCACTGCTAAAAAAATGCAAAACACAAAACAACACAAACGCTAGAATTCTCAACACGTTACAAAAGCGTAATAAGCACCTTTTCGAACTACTCCAAGGCCATAGCAGTAAAAACAAAGTTTATACCGCCAGAGGCTCTACACGACCAATAAGCAGTAAGCACACACTAGGCAGAGCTTAAAAAACCATAAGAATCAACATCATACTTAGCTGCCATTTGTATTTTCATCGTAATTAATGTATAAATCTCTCCTTGCAATACGTCCTCATAGGTAAACAGGATATACCGGCCGCCTCCTAAGCAGCTATTCCAGGTTCGAGTCCTGGTGGGGACACCAATACCTCAAGCCCAACAGAAAAAAATCAAAAAAAAGAACCTCTCGGCTCTTTTTTTTAAAACACTCTTATCAAGCAATATCTTATTCAGCTTCAATAACTTCAAAGCTGTGAACAATTTTCACACCGCCTCGCTCTAACATTAGAGACGCTGAGCAATACTCTTCTGCAGACAATTTAACAGCCCGAGCAACAACACTTTCTTTTAGATTACGGCCCGTAACGACAAAGTGCACACGAATTTCAGTAAATACGGCAGGAACAGCATCAGCTCGATCAGCATCAATTTGAGCAACACAAGAAACAACATCTTGACGGGATTTTTTTAAAATTCCAACCACATCATAAGAAGTACAACCGCCCAACCCTGCAAGTATAAGTTCCATTGGTCTTGGCCCAGCAAGCTGGTTACCGTCGATTTCTACCTTAAAACCAGAGCCTGTTTCAGCAGTAAAATGCACATCTTCTTGCCAACTAACATTCGTCTTCATATTCCCACCTTACTTAATTCTGCTATAGCTGAAGCTATTATCTCTACGACTGAAATAGCTCAGCCAATTTTTCACCTGGATCATCAGCGCGCATAAAAGCTTCGCCAACTAAAAATGCATGAATACCATTTTGTCTCATCAAGGCCACATCATCACGAGTATGAATTCCGCTCTCAGTAACAATCAAGCGATTGGAAGGCACACTCCCCATCAATTCAAACGTATGATCTAAACTAAGCTCAAAGGTATGAAGATCACGGTTGTTAATCCCAAGCAGTTCGGTCTGTGTGTACTCCAAAGCCAACTCTAACTCTGGGCGATTATGCACCTCTACCAAAACATCCATACCAAGATCACGAGCCATTTGATCCAACTCTCGCAATTGTTCGCCACTTAGACACGCTGCAATCAATAAAACACAGTCTGCACCTATTGCTCTAGCTTCAAGCACCTGATATTCATCGACAATAAAGTCCTTGCGAATCACCGGCAACTTACTAGCCGAGCGCGCTTCAACCAAATAATCTTCATGGCCTTTAAAGAAATCACTGTCTGTTAGAACTGACAAACAAGCGGCACCGGATCTTTCATAGGAACGGGCAATATCTGCAGGAATAAATGGATCGCGTATAATCCCTTTACTAGGCGAGGCTTGCTTAATTTCAGCAATAACACCAGATTTACCGATGGCTATTTGATGCCTTAACGCATGAGCAAAACCGCGAGGAGCGTTATGAACATTCGCCACAGATGCGGCGACCTCTAAGTTGCCATACGGTGTATGAGATTTGCGCTCAGTAATCTCTTCATACTTTCGAGCTACAATTTTCTTTAAAATTGTCGGTGTTTCTATTTGCATTAGGCTACTGCTCCTATCATTACAGTGAGTCAGGACTCATAAAACAACGCGTGAAACTGGCTAATTCAGACATCTTAACTTTGGCCGTACCACCACCAATCACGTCTTCCGCAATATTCACACCTTCAGCTAAGGTATCAGCAATACCTGAAACATAAATTGCTGCACCAGCATTTAAGGCAACAATGTCCCTAGCTGGGTTTATTTTACCTTTACCATCCAATGCCATTTTGACTAAAGCAAGGCTTTCTGTCGCATCTGTTGCTTGAATAGTATCAATAGATTGCAATGGAATACCGAAATCTTCAGGAGATATTTTGTATTCTGAGATTTCCCCATTCTTTAACTCCGCCACATAAGTTGGTGCAGCAATACTAATTTCATCCAAGCCATCTTCAGAATGAACTACCATTACATGCTCACTGCCCAGGGCTTTTAACACCTCAGCAATAGGACGAACCCACTTCTGATGAAAAACCCCCATCACCTGACATTTTGCATTAGCAGGGTTGGTCAATGGGCCAAGCAAGTTAAAAATAGTGCGCGTTGCCATTTCTTTTCGAGGACCGACTGCATACTTCATCGCAGAATGGTGGTTCGGTGCAAACATAAAGCCTAAGCCAATCTCTTCAACACAACGGCAAACCTGTACTGCATCAAGACCAAGATAAATCCCTGCTTGCTCCAGCACATCAGCACTACCAGACTTTGAAGACACAGAACGACCACCATGCTTAGCAACCTTGCCGCCCGCAGAAGCAACAACAAACGCAGACGCTGTCGATACGTTAAACAAGTTTCCGCCATCGCCACCAGTACCACAGGTGTCAACCACGTGCTCAAGATCCAAGTGTACTTTGCTCGATAATTCTCGCATTACTTGCGCCGCTGCCGTAATTTCTTCGACAGTTTCACCTTTCATTCTCAGGCCAATTAAAAAACCGCCTATCTGTGCTGGTGTGGCTTTTCCCGTCATGATGTCATTCATCACTATTCGCATCTCGTCGCCGCTTAAATCTTGGCGCTCAACAACGGCAGCAATCGCTTTTTGAATATCCACCAGCCTCTCCTATTGTATTAAAACTATCTTGTTAAGAAATTGGCCAATAAGGCATGGCCTGCTTCGGTCAGAATTGACTCAGGATGAAACTGCACCCCTTCAACGGCAAGCGTTTTATGTCGAATCCCCATAACTTCCTCTCTATCGCCTCCTGCATTTTGACTCCAAGCGGTCACCTCTAGGCAATCTGGTAATGAGTCTGCAGAAACAACTAAAGAATGGTAGCGTGTCGCGATCTGTGGATTTGGCAAACCAGAAAACACAGAAGTATTTTGGTGGTAAATCAACGATGTTTTACCATGCATGACACTTTTAGCACGAATTACCTCGCCACCAAAGACCTGACCAATACTTTGATGGCCTAAGCAAATACCCAATATTGGAATTTTTCCAGCGAATGCCGCGATTGCAGCCAAAGAAATACCCGCTTCATTTGGCGTACAAGGCCCTGGCGAAATAACCAAATGAGAAGGAGCAAGCAGTTCAATGTCTTTAAGACTAATTTCATCGTTACGATAAACCTGCACATCCGCACCCAACTCACGAAAATACTGAACAAGATTGTAAGTAAAAGAGTCATAATTATCGATCATCAATAACATAAAGAAGAGGCGCGCCTATAAAACAATGTTGACCTAAACTAATGTCACAATCCTCAGAAACTGACATCAAAAACTAAATACACCGACAAACAAACAATAAAACCGAAGTTTAAAGTGCGCTAAATTCTACACTGTCAGGAAGGCCCTGTCTCGCCAGTCCTTGCAACCCTAGAGACAGATAAAGCTTAAATAACACACACTACAGGCTAACATCTCCATCAACCAACTCCATAATTTGGATTTTATATTTCAGTATTTTGGAAGGTTTTAAATAATATCGTGTAAAAACAAAGCCTTGTTTGATATGCAAGAGGTTATACCGCACACTAGAAAGCATGTTATCTTTACCGCCATCATTCAGTGTTTTAAGGATGCCCAGTGCATAGCCAAGTCGCCGCCCTCATCGAAACCCTCATTCATGACGAGCACTCTCCTGAGTCCGTTAACAAGGCCATTTCAGAATTAACACCAGATGATGTGGCATTAGCGCTTGAATCCATTCCGCTTGCCCAACGACGACAAGCATGGGCCAATATCAAGCAAGCCAATCGCCTAGACATCTTGGTTGAAATGCGCGGGGAATCCCGCCAGTTACTATTAAAAGAGCTAGATGACTCAGAGATTGAAACCTTATTCACTGATGTCGACGCCGAAGACCTACTCGAAATAACGGACTCATTACCTGACCGCCTTGTCGACATTGCTTTAAAGCAAATGGACAACAAGCAGCGCGAATACTATCAACAAGGTATTGTTTACGATGATGACGTTGTCGGCCGCTGGATTGATCACGAGTTATTAATTGCATCACAGTCTATTCGCACATCTGAAGTAATGAGACTCTTGAAAAAAAGCACGCCAGATTACACAGACATGATCTATCTAGTGAACAGAACTGGCCGCTGGGTCGGTTGTGTAAAATTTGATAAGCTTTTTAAAGCACAAGGCCATGAACCCATTTCGAGCCTAATAGATGAAGATTGCACCTTTATCCGCGCCGATACTGAACTAACAAAAGCTGCAGAGCAACTAGAACGCTCTTATCTCTCAGCACTCCCTGTCGTAGATGACAATCAAATCTTACTAGGTCGCTTTCATGCGGGACTTGCTATGGAAACATGGCGCTTAGAACATGAAGCACAGCAGATGTCGACAGCAGGTCTAAACGAAGAATCGGATCTATTCGCGCCGGTGAAACGCAGCGCTGCAACTCGCGGCATTTGGCTTGGTATAAATTTACTGACGGCATTTTTAGCCTCAGCATTTATCGGGCTATTTGAAGCCACGCTTCAGCAAGTCGTTGCACTAGCGGTATTAATGCCTGTTGTTGCCTCCATGGGAGGTATTGCTGGTAGTCAAACATTAACCCTGATTGTACGAGGCTTAGCTCTAGGACAAATCACTCGCAGCAACTTAAAATCACTTTTATCAAAAGAGCTAAAAGTCGGTGGATTAAACGGTATTTTATGGGCCATTGTCATTGGCGTCGTCACTCTATGGTGGTTTGAAAGCCCAATGCTTGGCATGGTGATAGGACTAGCCATTATCGTCAATATAATAATGGCAGCCTTGTCTGGCGTTCTAATACCCGTATTGCTTGATAAGTTACGTATTGATCCGGCGCTCTCTGGGTCCGTCATTTTAACCACTGTAACCGATATTGCTGGTTTCGTTGCTTTCTTAGGATTAGGAACATTATTACTTATTTAGCGTAACACTATAGATCTAACCTCTAATCAGAGCCATTCACGAACTTAACAAAGAGATAGAGTAAGCATAATGAATTGGGAAACAATGCAAGTATATTTGGGCTTGGGCGACACTAAAATGCACTGGGTTGTCCGAGTTTTTTTAGTTGTACTCGGTACACTTATCGTTAATTTTATTGCCACTCGCATATTAATGCGCATAGACAAACAACTCGAAAAAACCAAAACCCCTTGGGACAATGTCTTAATTCACGCCGCCCAAAAACCTGTTGGAGTATTTATCTGGTTAGCTGGCTTGAGCATTGCGGCAGAAATCTCTGGATCAGAAGTCGACCCCAATTTTTTGTCACTTGTCCATGCAATACGTGAAGTTGGAGTTATCGCTATCCTGACTTGGTTTGTATTACGCTGCATATCCGAAAGTGAAAGAACCTTAACAAGCTCTAGTAAAATATCCACCAATGTAGATTACACAACAGCCAGCGCAATCAGTAAATTACTACGTGCATCCGTTATCATCACTTCCGTATTGGTTATTTTACAAACCCTAGGTTACAGCATTTCCGGCGTATTGGCATTTGGCGGCATCGGTGGTATTGCCGTCGGTTTTGCAGCTAAAGACTTACTGGCCAATTTCTTTGGTGGTTTAATGGTGTATTTAGATCGCCCGTTTGCGATTGGCGATTGGATTCGCTCTCCAGATCAAAACATTGAAGGTACGGTTGAACATATTGGCTGGCGACAAACCCGCATTCGCACTTTTGAAAAACGCCCCTTGTATGTTCCTAACTCTACTTTTTCGTTGATTTCAGTTGAAAACCCATCACGCATGACCCATCGACGTATTAATGAAACCATTGGGGTACGCTATCGTGACTTTAGCCTGCTACCAACGATTCTGGCAGATATAAAAGACATGGTTGCCAATCATGAAGATTTGGACACAAACGAAACCTACATGGTGAACTTTAATCAGTTCGGCCCATCCTCTTTAGACTTCTTTATTTATGCCTACACAAAAACCGTAGACTGGCGGACTTACCACAACGTCAAACAAGATGTGCTATTCAAAGCTATGCAAATTATTGAGTCGCACGATGCGGAAGTTGCTTTCCCAACTCATACGGTTCATATGGCAAATGATAGCCAAATGACTCTAGTGTCAGAACAGGCAAACTCATCTGAGCAGCTTACAAAAGAGCAACCTCAGAAAGAGTCATCTCCGAGAGAACAGAACTAAAGTAATTCATAACGTTTAAAACACAAAAAAAGGCCAAACTAGAAACAGTCTGGCCTTTTAGCTTTATCTCACAATCAATAAAATCAGACTAACAGCTCAGCTAAATCATCAATTACTGCATCAGCACCTAGCCCCGCAAGATCAATACCTTGGTTGTAACCATAGGTAACCAATGCACATTTGAAACCAGCATTGTTTGCCGCTTTAAAATCGGTAATCGAGTCACCGATCATCAGGCAATTTTCAGGTAAAGCTTCGATAGACTCACTACAATGCAACAAAGGCATAGCAGATGGTTTTTTCTCCTCTAGCGTGTCACCACCTAACAACCAACCAAACTGTTCGGTCAGCTCAAAATGATCTAGCATGGGTTTCACAAACACACTTGGCTTATTGGTAATCAGAGCCACGGGCACACCGTTATGCTTAAAGGCTTTCAGTAAGGCTTTCACATTTGGATAAAGCGTCGTGCCATCGGTCAAGTGCGCATGATAATGCGTCAAGAAAATGCGATACGCTTCTTCATGCTTAGCTGAATCAATCTTAGCCCACTCAAGCGCTTGCTCAATCAATTTAGCCGAACCAAAGCCAACCCAACCACGAACAAGTTCCTCGCCCGCAAGCGGCGCACCAAGTTCAGCCAAGAAAGCGTCTACGGCACCTGCAATATCAGGAACACTATCAACTAGCGTGCCATCAAGATCCAAGCAAACTAACTCAGGCCAACCATCAAACCACTTTGAAAAATAGCTAGGCGTTTTCATTAACGTATACTCGCCAATTCTTTACGCATCGCATCGATAACGGCTTTGTAATTGTCTTTACCAAAAATCGCAGAACCAGCCACAAAGGTATCCGCGCCAGCACGTGCAATTTCAGCAATGTTCTTTTCACTCACACCGCCATCGACTTCAAGACGAATATCATAACCACTGGCATCAATCAAGGCTCGAGCTTCACGTAACTTATCTAAAGTACCAGGAATAAAAGATTGACCTCCAAAGCCTGGGTTTACCGACATTATCAAGACCATATCGATTTTATCCATCACATATTTTAAATGCTCAAGAGAGGTTGCAGGATTGAATACCAAACCAGCTTTACAACCACCATCTCGAATCATTTGCAAAGAGCGATCAATATGCTCACTGGCCTCTGGATGAAAAGTAATCATAGAAGCACCTGCTTCAATAAAGTCACCAATCATACGATCTACTGGTTTCACCATAAGATGAACATCAATATCAGCAGTCACGCCATGTTTGCGTAATGCTTTACAGACCATAGGACCAATCGTTAAATTAGGAACATAATGATTATCCATCACATCAAAGTGTATGATGTCGGCTCCGGCCTTCAAGACCTTGTCGACCTCTTCACCTAGTCGAGCAAAATCGGCAGAAAGGATCGAAGGGGCAATGATAAAATCATTCATATCTGACTCCAGCAGTGACACAATAAAGGTCTCATAGTGAAAATTTAGACCGTATTTTAACAAGGCCTTTAGAAGAAGTATTGAAAACAATGAAGAAAATTACTGCACTGCGTCACGCTATCATTGCACTTCTTTGCTTAGGCATAAACGCCCATCTTTTCGCAGAAGAATCCCAAGCAGCGCCTAGCAGCACACCCACTCCGCAACAAACTACGCCAGCAGAAAGCACTAAAGAGTACATCATTCCAAAACCACAGGCATCTCGGATTGATGCGCTAAAAACCTCATTAACGATAAGACGCTTAGAACACCAAATCCAAAACCTAGAAGCCAGTGGTGAATCTTTTCTAACGCTTTATCGACCATCACTCACCAGCTCAACCCAAGGCTGTGTGATCATGCTGCATTCAGATAACGAACACCCTGACTGGCCAGATGCCATTGCACCATTACGAGATGCTATGCCGGAATATAGTTGGTGCACGTTATCTATCGAAATACCTGACATTGTCAAACGTGCGGAGCCAGTAAAAATAGCTACACCGCCAACAAACAATACTCAATCACCTATAGGACTTCCTAACCAATCTATAGTTTTCGCTCGCATACAGTCCACTATCGATTATGCAAAAAACCAAGGAGTCGAACAATTCACTTTTCTTGGTTACGGAACAGGAGCTAGTTATGCTCTAAGTTTTTTAGCAGCCAATCCGAGCTCAGGTGAGGCTTTAGCTCTTATCGATATAGAATCCCCACCGAACCTATCAGATTACGAAGTGGCACAACAGATTCGCCAAGTTACCCAGCCTATCCTAGATTATTATGTCAATAAGACAGGAAACGACCAGTTTGCGCTGTGGCGTAAACAAGCAGCCAACCAAAGAGAGGATAAAATTGGCGACTTCACTCAAATAGACGCCCTGCCAGATAGAGTCACAGGAAAAAACAGCAAACAATTACTAATTCAACGAGTTCGTGGCTTTTTAAAGCAAAATACCAGCCAAATAAACCAACGAAAGTCATTACCAAGCGCAAAAAAAGGGCTTTTCTATGAAAGCCCTGTGAACAATTAGATATTAACTTAAGTTACTATTTACGAGCATTTTTTACCATTTCGTAAGCAGACTGAATTTCTTGTGTGCGCTCTTTAGCCAACTCAATCATTTCATCCGGTAAACCTTGTGAACTTAATTTATCGGGATGATTTTTGCTCATCAGGCGTCGATAGGCCTTTTTAATATCAGCATCGCTCATCTCTGGCGTAACACCTAGCGCTTCATATGCAGCCTTCAATAAGTCTTTTGAACCCGCATTGTTAGAAGAATAATCAGAAGAAGATTGGTAACCTTGTCTAAAATGCGCTTGCTGCTTAACTTGAATATGCAAAGCCTCAAACTCTGCCACAGACACACCAAGATATGCACAGACCTGAGACACAAATGACTTTTCTTCAACGCTAAAGTGACCATCTGCATAAGCAGATACCAGCAACACTTCCAATAAAGTTCGCGTTAAATCCCCAGAACCTACAACCTGTTTAAAATTATTTAAAACAGACGCCAAGTCAAAATTGTCAGATTTACCTTCGTTAAACAATTGCTTCGCTTGCTCTTGAGCTGCTGGCGATAAACGCAATCGCTGCATCACAGATTGCGCCAATTGGATCTCTGCTTCCGATACTTGGCCATCAGATTTGGCCAAACGCCCCATTAAAAGAAATAATGTTCGAAAAAAAGTTTCTTGCTGAAGGCGCATATCGGCACGACCACGAATACCGCTGAAAGCGCCGCCAGTCTGCGCCCTATCTACGACTCCGCCGACAATGAACCCCAACAAAGCGCCTAAAAAACCAGCTAAAATATAGCCCAAAATCGCGCAAACAATTTTCCACATAAAGATATTTCTCCAGAATCGGTAGCCCCTATGGGCCTGCTTAGATTATCATTTGTCTTATTACGTGGAACCGCTTAAGGGCGGTATCCGATTTAGGACAATAATTTTTGGTGGCAAGTATACCCTGCATGGTTAAGCATTTACGCACCTACGCCTTATTTTTTCAAAGTCTTTTCATATTGCCTCTTGCGCAAGCGCAAGTTGATCAATGGGACTGGACGCCCAAAGAATCCCTGACGACTGAGCAGAAAGCACAGCTAAGTCGATATTGTCAGGGCTCATACATTAGCAGCTGGACAGCGACAGATACAGAGGGAACTAATCTCACCGCTGACCTCATCGTTCGTGACGAGAACGGTGTCATTCACCTTCAAGGTGCGGCTGAAATCATTCAGCCTAAATCTACCTTGTCCGCGGATAGCATAGAAGGCATTCCAGATGATTATTATCTCGCTGAGGGCAATGTCACCTTGCGAAGTGAAAATCAGCTCATCCGCAGCTCAACGGGTTATATTGCGAACAGCGGTGATGCACCAACAGTATTCAAAGATGCCAAATTCCTTAGCCACGAAACAGGTGCGCGCGGCGAAGCTAAATCCTTATCTCGCAATCAAGACGGAGTGGTCTTTATTGAGGAAGGCTTTTTTACTACCTGTGAACCAAACCAAGAAAGCTGGAAACTATATGGCAGCTCAATAAAGCTAGACACAAAAAGTGGCTTCGGAACAGCAAAGCACGTACAGGTGCGTATTGCTGACATACCTGTTTTCTATTTTCCTTGGTTAAGATTCCCAATAGACAATGCTCGTCAAACAGGTCTTCTCTTTCCTACTTTTAGCTATTCCGGATCAGATGGACTGAGTGTTTCGACACCCTTTTACTGGAATATTGCCCCAAACTACGATGCGACCATTACGCCGCATTTTATCCAAGAAAAAGGCGAAGGGATTGACTTAGAACTCCGTCATTTAAGCCCTTATGGGGAAACAACTTACGAGCAATCTACTTTTTCTGACAACGATGAAGGCGAACAGACTCTCTTAAAATTAAAATCCACGCAAAAGTTTAATCAGTCCTTTAGCGCTGGCTTTTTATTAGAAGACAATCCAACAAAAGATAAATACCCAGAAGCAAACAGCACGTCGATAGCAGAAAAAGACCATTACGAACGCAGTCTGTACTTTGCCTTTAACAATGGTAACTTTCTTAACAAGGTGACTTACTTAACTTATCAAACACCTGATGATACAGAAGACGAACCATTTGAATGGTTGCCTCGTATAGACAGTTCTTATCGTATAGCAACATCCTTCTTAGATTATAAAATTGATGCTCAATACACAGACTTTTATGACCCGGCTGAAGACAACTTTGATGGACAACGTATCGCTCTTAATCAGGACATCAAACTTGACCTAGGCAGTGACTGGGGAAGCTTAACGCCAGGTATTTTAGCTCAATATAGAGATTACGATCTTCATGACTATACATCAGACTCAGATAGCAACACCTCTGTTGGGCATATCACTAGCTATATAGATTCATCATTACTATTTGAACGTAACTTTCTGAATAATCAAACAGTATGGCGCCAAACACTTGAGCCTCGCTTAAGTTATTTGAACTCACCATTCGAATCACAAAATCAGATTCCTGATTTTGATGCCAGCGAACCGACTATGACCTACTCTCAAGCCTTTAGTCATACCCGATTTAACGGCAATGATCGTATTGGTGATACAGAACAAGTCACTCTTGGTTTAGAAAGTCGTCTATATGATGAAAACAATAATGAAAAATGGGCATTCAAAGCAGGTCAGATCTTCTATTTAGAAGACCGTTATGTTGGTATTGAAGGGACAACGGATAAAAATACCGCCATTGATGACGCAAAACGAAGCGATCTACTGACATCAGCTAATTATAATGGCAACCGCTACAGTCTAACGGGTAATTTGAATTACAACCTAGACGATAGCGAGGTAAACTTAGCTCAGCTTATCGCGTCTTTAGAGCCAGTTGATGACATAAAAATAAACCTAAGCTATTTGTACTCAATCAATAACACAGACCCGGATGATGATGCCAAACAAGCAAGCATAGGAACTATTTTGCCGATCAATCAAAATTGGTCCATGTATACACAATATACCTATGATTTCTTAAGAGAGGATGGCACTAAAGAAATTGCAGGGGTAGGCTATGAAAACTGCTGTATCAAGGTTTCGATGAGCTATCAACATTGGCTCAACAATGACAATGAGTTTGATAGAGGCGTCTTTTTACAATTTATTTTACGTAGCTTAAGCAGTTCTGGCGGCGCTAACACCGAAGCCAACAATATTGCTGACAGCTATTGGAACCAAGGAAAAGTTGGATATTAATCATGAAGTTGTTTTCTTTTTTCTGTTACATTCTATTGGCTTTAATGCCGCTACAAACACTGCACGCAGCACCAACAAAAATTGATGGCATTTCGGCTATCGTTGATTCTAAACCCATTTTGGAAAGTGACATTGTGAGCCGCTTTCAAATCGTAAAAGACCGCGTTCCAGGCGGAGTAATGACAGATAACATTCATCGTCAAATCCAGAACCAAATGATTGATGAAGCATTACAAGTCAACTATGCCCGCAAAGTCGGTATGCGCGCATCTAGCTCAGAGGTAGATAATGCCATCCTTGGTGTCGCAAAAAACATGAATTTAGACTTACAAGGTTTGAAAAATGTTCTTGCTAGCAAAGGCATAAATTATGATCGCTACCGCGAGCAGATTGAGCAAGAAATTCTTATCAACAACATAAAACGCGAAATCGTTAAAAAACGTATCGCTATTTCAGATCAAGAAATTAACGACTACCTCAGCTCAGACACCAGCATCACCAAAGAAAAAGAGCAAGTACATCTGCGCCATCTAATTATTAGAGCAAGCAACCCTGAAGAAGCCGCTGCAAAAATTAAAACCATTGCTGGAAAAATAAACTCAGAGGATGACTTTGTTCAGCAGGCCATTGAAAACTCAGACGGTCAATTTGCCATAGAAGGCGGAGACTTAGGCTGGCGCCCATTAAACCAACTACCACCACTATTTGTACGAGCTCTCGAAACGGAAAAAGGCCCACTTATTGGCCCATTGCAAAGTAATGCAGGTTTCCATTTATTGTGGGTGATAGAAAAGCGTTCACCAGATGTAACGCTACAGCAACAAACTAAAACTCGACACATCCTAGTTCGCGCTAATGAAATCCGTAATATGGAACAAACAAAAGTTCTTGCTGATGAAATTTACAGCAAATTAGAAAATGGGGCTGACTTCACTCAACTAGCAAAAGAATACAGTGAAGATCAAGGCTCTACGCTACAAGGTGGTGATTTAGGTTGGGTAACGCCTGGGACAATGGTACCTGAATTCGAAGAAGTAATGAAAAACACCAACATCGGTGACATTAGTAAACCGTTCCGCACACAATTTGGCTGGCACATTCTGCAAGTCGAAGGTCGTCGTGAAGCGGACATCAGTGACAAAGTAAAACGTGCCAATGCTGAACGAGCTTTAACAGCGCAAAAACAAGACATAGTGCTTGGCAACTGGCTTGATGAGCTACGAGCTGACGCCTTTATTGATATTAAAAATTAAGAGAAAAACAATGGCACATAATTCGGTAGAATCACTCCCCATTATTGCCATTACCTCTGGTGAACCTGCGGGTATCGGCCCAGATATTATTTTAAGCGCTTTAAACGAGCAGGCATTCCCTGCTCGTTTAATTATCCTAGCAGATCCTGATTTACTTGAAGACAGAGCTCTAACGCTAGGCCTAGCGGTAGAGATTAAAACACTCAATAGCTCACAAGATGTCACAACACACCAACAAGGTACAATTAGCGTATTGCCGGTCCAACTGGCAAATAAAACCATTGCCGGTGCTCTGGATATTAGGAACTCCCCCTATGTACTAGAAACCCTAACAAAAGCAGGCGAAGGCTGTATAAACAAAGAATTTGATGCCATTGTCACACCACCCGTTCATAAGGGTATTTTATGTGAAACCGGAATTCACTTTTCCGGACATACTGAATTTTTTCAAGCTCAATGCAAGTCACCACATGTCGTTATGATGCTAGCAACAGAAGCAATGAAAGTGGCGTTGGTAACAACACACCTACCACTTAAGGATGTGTCTTCTGCTATCACAGAGCAAAGTATCAGCCTTGTAGTGAAAGCACTCAATCAAGACCTACAAGAAAAATTCGGTATTGCACAACCTAAAATCTTAGTCTGCGGTTTAAATCCACATGCAGGTGAAGACGGCCACCTTGGCCGAGAAGAAATTGACGTCATTATCCCGACCCTCAATAAACTTCGCCAAGAAGGCCTAAACTTAATCGGACCACTCCCTGCAGACACCTTGTTTACACCAAAATACTTAAATGATGCCGACTGCGCCTTGGCTATGTATCACGATCAAGGTTTACCTGTGTTAAAATATTCAGGTTTTGGTAATGCCGTTAATATTACATTAGGCTTACCTATTATTCGGACATCCGTCGACCACGGCACAGCCATTGACTTGGCTGGCACAGGCAAAGCAAATAACGGCAGCCTTAAAGTGGCCATTCAACATGCTATTAACATGGCAAATAACGCGAAAAAGTTTTCTAAATGAGCAAACCACAACCCCATAAAGCCAGAAAAAGATTCGGCCAAAACTTCCTTCATGATCACGGCGTTATTCGTCGTATTGTGGCATGCATTGGCCCTAAAAAAGGTCAGCGCATCGTTGAAATTGGGCCAGGTAAAGGCGCATTAACGGAAGGCATTATCAGTGTTACTGAGCGCATGGACGTTGTCGAGCTTGACCGTGATCTTATTCCTATTTTAAAAGTGAATCTGTTTCGCTTCCCTGAGCTTACTGTTCATGAAGCTGATGCTATGAAATTTGATTTCACGTCATTAAGTACTCCAGAACAAGCCATTCGAGTTGTAGGCAACCTGCCTTATAACATTTCAACACCGCTTATTTTTCACCTATTAAGCCAAGCGGATGCAATTGAAGACATGCACTTCATGCTGCAAAAAGAAGTCGTTGATCGTTTGGCTGCGCGTCCAGGTGACAGCCTATATGGACGATTAAGTGTTATGGCGCAGTATTACTGCTCTGTCGAATCACTTTTTATTGTTGGGCCTGAATCATTCGATCCAGCACCGAAAGTTGATTCAGCTATTGTTAGAATGACGCCTCACAAAACGCTGCCTCATCCTGTCAATAACATCAAAATGTTAGAAGACATGGTAAGAATCGGCTTCCAGCAACGTCGAAAAACCCTACGTAATAACTACAAAGGCGTGTTAAACAATGATGATTTCACTGCTCTAAACATTGACCCAACACTACGCCCAGAAAGATTAGACGTAGAAGACTTTGTTCGAATTACCAACTACGTCCTCAAAAAGGAAGGGTAAATGCAAAAATATGACGTCGTGGTTTCCGTTCGTACAGAATACCTAGCAGGACAATCAACACCAGCAGAGTCACGCTATGTGTTTGCTTATCATATTTCCATTACCAACTGCGGAACTGAATCAGCCAAGCTTCAAACCCGCCATTGGATAATTACTGATGGTAACGAGCAAGTTCAAGAAGTGAAGGGTAGCGGCGTCATTGGTGAATACCCGTATTTAGGTCCAGGCGAATCATTTCATTACACCAGCGGAACAGTGATGGAAACGGTTGTTGGTAGCATGCAAGGCAGCTACCAATTTCTGGCCGATGACGGTACCGAATTCAAAGCCCCTATCCGCCCGTTCACCTTATCCGTTCCAAATCAGGTTCACTGAGGCTATTTATGGCTACCTATGTTATTGGTGATTTACAAGGCTGTCTCACGCCTCTCATACAGCTTTTAGAGCAAATCAATTATCATCCAGAGCAAGATAAGCTTTGGTTTGCTGGTGATCTAATCAATCGCGGTGAAGAGTCTCTAGAAACGCTACGTTTCATCAAGTCTCTAGGCAATAATGCGACGATTGTTTTAGGTAATCATGACCTGCATTTGCTCGCCGTCTCTCACGGCTATGGAAAGCTAAAACGTGGCGATACACTCGCAGAAATACTAACTGCTGGTGACCGTGACGACCTAATGGATTGGTTACGCCATCAACCTCTGTTTCACTATGATGAGCAACTCAATACCGTCATGACTCATGCCGGTATTCCACCTTGTTGGGATTTAAAAAAAGCACAAACACTTGCTAAAGAAGTAGAAGACAAACTGAAATCAGACAGTGTTGATGATTTTTTTGCCACCATGTATGGTAATAAGCCAGATCAATGGAGCGAGGATCTGACAGGGCTAGACCGCCTTCGAGCTATTACTAACTATTTAACTCGCATGCGATTCTGCGACGAGAACAGTAAACTCGATTTAGAGTCAAAAGAAGGCATCAACACAGCAACCAAAGGTTACGCACCTTGGTTTAACTACCCGACAAAAGTGCCTAAAGATTGCCATATCGTTTTTGGGCACTGGGCCGCTCTAGAAGGGAAAACCCAAAAAGAACGTATTCACGCACTGGATACGGGTTGCGTCTGGGGTGGAAGCCTAACCGCTTTGCGCCTTGAAGACAGACAGCGTTTCAGTACAACTTGCACAATAAATCGGAATAATTCATGACTTACACTTGTATCGACATCGCCGACGCTCTCCCAATCATTGAAAATAATGCCGCTATTGTAGATATCCGCGATTTAGTTAGTTTTCAAAATAGCCACATGACAAACGCTATTAACCTTACTAATGACAACGTTCAAAACTTTATTGATAGCACGGAAAAAAGCCAACCGGTGATTGTCTGCTGTTATCACGGCAACAGCAGCAAAGGCGCAGCAGAATACCTTGCCTCTCAGGGCTTCAAAGAAGTTTACTCTTTGAATGGCGGCTTTAGTCAATGGAGCGCAATGCTCCCTGATCAATGCGAGACAGGTAAATAGATAAAAATGACACCCCCTTATCAAGTTTATCTCGTAGGCGGCGCCGTTAGAGACGCTTTACTTGAACTCCCAGTTATCGACCATGACTGGGTCGTCACAGGCGCCACACCAGAACAACTTGAAGAAAGAGGGTTTCAACAAGTTGGAAAACAATTCCCTGTTTTCCTGCACCCAAAGAGTAAAGAAGAATACGCCCTTGCCCGTAAAGAAAAAAAACAAGGCGAAGGCTACACTGGCTTCATCTGTGATTTCTCACCAGATATCAGTTTAGAAGAAGACCTAGAACGACGAGATCTAACCATCAACGCCATCGCAAAAGATGAAAGCGGCACCTTGATTGACCCCTTTAATGGTCAACAAGATTTGCTCGACCGAGTATTTCGCCATGTCTCAGATGCCTTTATAGAAGACCCACTACGTGTATTACGAGTCGCCCGCTTTGCTGCGCGCTTGCATCACTTTGGCTTTACCATAGCGCCAGAAACCATGCTTTTGATGCAAGCTATTAGCGCTTCTGGAGAGCTCTCCACATTAAGTGCAGAACGCATTTGGAAAGAGCTAGAAAAAGCCCTTAACACTTGCCATGCTGATGTTTTCTTTTCCGTTTTGAAGGAAGCTAACGCCCTCGAGAAACTCTTTCCTGAACTTATTTGGAAAGACAATCAAGTAACGACTAATATCTTAAGCCAAACAGAAATAACACCAGCTCAGCGCTGGGCCGTTCTCAGTAAAAACACGCCACTTACTGAACTGACCCAGTTACATCAACGTATCCGTAGCCCAAACCAATTCAAAATTCTCGCAGAGCAAACTCGCTCTTTTTTAGAGAATCAGCGCATTCCAATGAACGCCGTTTCATGGGAGAACTGGCTAATATCCGTCAATGCCATAAAAAAACCTCAACCATTTATATTACTGATTGAGGTTCTAAGTCGCTTAACCAATAGCAGGTTTGAGGACTGGCAAAAACTACGAGACACTATTGCAGTAATCAATGCCGCAGGATTAATCAAACAAGGCTTAAGTGGTGCAGAGCTAGGGCAAGCACTTAAAAAAGTGCGCGCCGAGGCTCTAGACAAAACACTTTCACCACTGATTAGCTAACTCTTAATAGCTCTATCAAACTATCACAAGCAAAACGATGTGACTTATTTCTTAATAAGTCACATCACTTTCTTAATAAGTCACAGCAGATTTTCTGTGAATTTTCACACCGACAGCCTGCGCCGCTGAAACCGCGCCGGGTTTACGCAAAGTTAACGTGACAGCATTCAACTTAAACTGCCCAATCAACTCGCCTACTAAATGCTCAGCTAAGGTTTCGATTAACTCAAACTGACGCTCTGCACAAAATGCCAAAATATAATTCGAGATAGCTTCGTAATCTAGGGTCTTAGCCAGATCATCGGTCTCTGCTGGAACACGGTTGTCGTGTTCCATTTCTAAATCAAATACCAAATCCTGCTGAATCTTTTTTTCCCACTCATAGACACCAATCACGGCTTGAGTTTTTAGACCTTCAATAAAGACCAAGTCTTTCATATTAAGATTCCTTCAAAGGTGGCAATTCAGACAAAGGCCAACGAGCACGTATCGACAAGCTTAATTTAGAAGATTGGCCATTCACCAAACGCTGGGCACCCGCATAAGCAATCATGGCACCATTATCAGTACAAAATTCTGGCCGAGCATAAAATACGCTGGCTTTTATTTTTTTCAGCTGACTCTCAAGCTGTTCACGCAAACGCTGATTCGCACTCACGCCGCCAGCGATAATAAGTTGCTTCAAACCTTCCGCTTCCAGCGCACGGCGACACTTAATCACCAAGGTATCAACCACTGCGGTTTCAAACGCCAATGCCGCGTCAGCTTTAAACTGCTCATCACAACGATCATTGTCTAATGCATCATGAACCGACGTCAAAAACGCCGTTTTCAAACCGCTAAAACTAAAATCTAAACCAGGACGATCTGTCATAGGACGAGGAAATTTCAATCCAGACTTAGGATTACCTTGTTTTGCCAAAGCTGCAATTTGCGGCCCACCAGGATAAGGCAAACCAATCATTTTTGCCGCTTTATCAAACGCTTCGCCAGCAGCATCATCAAGAGATTGCCCTAGAAGACGATACTCACCAATCCCATCTACTCGAACCAACTGAGTGTGTCCACCCGAAACCAGCAAAGCAATAAAAGGCATTTCTGGTTGAGACTCCTCTAGCATTGGCGCTAAGAGATGGCCTTCCATATGATGCACACCTAATGCAGGAATCCCCAAAGCATAAGCCAGAGAACGACCAATCGTGGCGCCAGCCATTAAGGCACCAACCAAACCTGGACCGCTTGTATAAGCAACAGCATCCAATTCCGACTTTTTCATTCCCGCTTCTTGCAACACTTCATCAATAAGCGGCAAGGTTTTACGAACATGATCACGAGAAGCCAACTCTGGCACTACGCCACCATATTCAGCGTGCTGTGCAATTTGAGAATAAATCTTGTGAGCCAACAGACCATTGTCAGTATCGTAAATCGCGATACCCGTCTCATCACAAGAGGTTTCTAATCCCAATACTTTCATCAAAATAATCTCATCAATAATTTGAGCGCATTGTACCCTATCTATCTCGGCCGTTGCAGAGGAAAGAACCACTTACTTAAAAGACAAGCCAAATGAAATTAGACACAGCAAGACAAAAGCATTATAATGCGCGCGTTTTAAATGTTTAAATTAAAAGGCAGGTGATTTTTCTAGTTTGGCACATAGCTACTGATGTAAGCACTTCTTATATTTCGTGCTTCTTATGTAAATGATATGGCGATCCAAACACCCTCTTAAAAAATGAATACAGTTACAGACGCGACAATAGTCTGTTCAGGGTTGGGCTTTTTATAGCCTAGAAAAATCGATCCATACTGGATCACACTCTGTTCAACAAAAGCGCGCTTTGAAAGCCCATTAAATACGGGTATGATTCACGCCGTTTTTGTGAATACTTAAACTTTAGAAAAATATTATTAAAGGTAATAACATGCCAGCAGTAAAAGTAAAAGATAACGAACCATTTGACATCGCTCTACGTCGCTTCAAACGCTCTTGTGAAAAAGCAGGCGTTTTGGCTGAAGTTCGTCGTCGTGAATGCTACGAAAAACCAACTACTCTTCGCAAACGTGCTGCAGCCGCTGCTGTTAAACGTCATGCTAAGAAAGTTTCTCGTGAGCAGAAGAAATTCCAACGTTTGTACTAGGCCAATCTGCCGTTTGGCAATTTGCTAAAAAACAAATGTTTGCCTAGACGTTTCTAACATTTAGGCTTATAAAAAACGGCTAGTTAACCAACTAGCCGTTTTTTTTGCTTCCAAAGAGACCTCTGCGCAGCGTTACAGGCAAACTGTCTCAGTGAATTAAAGCTCTATGAATTAAAAGAGGATCCCATGTCAGAATTAAAAAAGTTTATCTCAGAGACCCTAAAAACCGCAATGCGCGCTAAAGAAAAGCAACGCGTCACTGTGATTCGCACTATTCTATCTGAATGCAAAAAAATCGAAGTTGATGAACGCATTGAATTAGATGACGCTCGTGTATTGGCTGTTCTAGACAAAATGAACAAGCAGCGCAAAGATTCTAATCAACAATTCATCGATGGCGGCCGTGAAGACCTAGCTGCAATCGAACAAGAAGAAATGGCAATCATTAGCGAGTTCTTGCCAACACCATTGACTGATGATGAAGTCGGTGAGATTGTTAAAGCGGCAATCGCAAAAACTGGCGCCAGCTCTATGCAGCAAATGGGTGCCGTTATGGCCATTGTAAAACCTCAAGTACAAGGCCGTGCTGACATGGCACAAATCAGCAAACAAGTTAAAGCACAACTAGGCTAATATAATGGCGGGGCGCATTCCTGATCAGTTTATTGATGAGCTTTTGGCTCGAACCGACTTAACCGATGTGGTTGCGTCTCGTATTAGTTTAAAAAAAACCGGGCAAAATTATAGCGCCCTCTGCCCTTTCCACAATGAAAAAAGCCCGTCTTTTAGCTTAAATCCAAACAAGCAGTTTTATTACTGCTTCGGTTGCGGCGCTGGCGGCAACGCCATTTCATTTATTATGGAACATGACCATGTAGACTTTGTCGACGCGATTGAAACGCTCGCAAAAGACGCTGGCATGGAAGTCCCAAGAGAACAAGGCGCACCAGATAGATACGAGCAAAACGCAGAATTACTAAAACGTCTATCTGAAAGCTCGCAATTTTATCAACAGCAATTAACCCAACACCCAGACAAGAAAAAAGCCACAGACTATTTATCCAAAGACCGCGGATTATCCGGTCAAATTGCTAAAGTATTTGGCCTAGGTTACGCACCACCAGGGTGGGACAATCTTCTCAAAAAAATCGGCACCCGCGCAGAAAGCCAAGAACAACTATTGCTTGGCGGCATGCTAATAGAGAAAAAAGACCAGCCAGGTCATTATTACGACCGCTTTCGTGATCGCATTATTTTCCCTATTCGTGATTCACGAGGTCGAGTTATTGCCTTTGGCGGACGCGCATTTGGGGATGAAAAACCCAAATATTTAAACTCTCCTGAAACACCCGTTTTTCAAAAAAGCCAAGAACTTTACGGTTTATTTGAAGCAAAGCAAAACACCCCAATACTCGACCAAATTATTGTGGTTGAAGGTTACATGGACGTCATCGTATTGGCGCAACATGGCATTACTAATGCGGTCGCCACACTGGGCACATCCGTAAATAGCCAACACATACGCAAATTATTTAAACTGGTCAGCAAAGTGGTACTCTGCTTTGATGGCGATAAAGCTGGCCGTGCCGCCGCAATACGCGGCCTAGAAGCCTCTCTTCCCGTCATGCAAGACGAAAAACAAATACGCTTTCTATTCTTGCCAGAGGGAGAGGATCCGGATTCTCTTGTTAGAAAAGAAGGCAAAGAAGCCTTTAATCACCGCCTAGAAGACGCATCATCTTTATCCCACGTCCTGTTTGACCACGCCCGAAATCAAGTAACCCTTGGTGATGAAGAAGGTGAAGCGCAATTTGCCCGCAACGCCATGGAAATGATTAAACAAATACCTAAAGAGCTAACCTTTCGCTCGGTATTAATTCGTCAATTAAGCGACCAATCAGGCATAGACAGCGAAACACTAGGCAACACGGTATTTAAAACTCGCCGCCAACACACACCGACGGAAGGTCACGAGCCAACACCTCAAAGCCACACACAGCAAATCCAACATTTTGATGGCGATACACCAGATCTAAGCCATTACGATTACGAACCATCCCATGGCGATTATGATGATTTTCACCATAACGATTACACACCCTCAACCACTCAACCCAAAACACAAGGTTCGTTCAAAAAACCATTTGGAAAAAAACCTTTCTCTAAGGGTAAATTTTACAACGACGAGCCAGCTCTTCCACCAGCAGCACCAAGTCTCAGCCGAATAAAACAAGCCACCCTGTGTATTTTGCTGCATCCGCATATAGCGAAAGAAATCGATTTACCCGACCCATTGGTGAATCAAGCTAACGACGAACTACAAATCTTTTGCAAAATATGGAGATATTTCGCAAAACACCCTCAAAAAAACACCGGACACTTGCTGGGCGAAATGACAGATCAAACCACAATATCGTCTATTTACGCACTATTAAACCACCAAGACGCTACAACCAAGCAAAAAATAACCAATGCGCAGCAAGAAGTGCTCGATATGGTTTTAGCACTAGAAAAAAACCTTGGATTAAATAGCAGCATCGCACGGTTGAAAAGTAAGGGGAATGAATCCATAAAGGATAATAGCAGCAAGCAGGAATTACGGAATTTAATGGATTTAATTAGACAAAAAAAACCTTAAACACCGTTTATTTTTCATTCAAAAAAAATAGGATTCGGTGGATAAAAGTGATTGATTTTGTTATAATCCGCGGCTTGCTAAACTCCCAAATGAATTTCTAACGATAGGTTGTCGAATGCCAGACACTCAACAGTCACGTCTCAAAGAGCTGATCTCCAAGGGTAAAGAACAAGGTTACCTAACTTTTGCTGAAGTTAACGACCACCTCCCTGATGACCTTTCAGACCCGGAGCAAGTAGAAGAAATCATTGCCATGATCAACGACATGGGCATTACGGTTTCTGAAGTTGCTCCTGATAAAGATAGCCTTCTTATGGAAGAAGGCGATGCTACAGATGAAGCTGCTGCCGAAGAAGCGGCTGCCGCATTAGCTGCAGTAGAAGGCGACATTACCAGAACAACCGATCCAGTGCGTATGTATATGCGCGAAATGGGTACAGTTGAGCTATTGACTCGTGCAGGCGAAATAGCCATTGCAAAGCGTATCGAAGAAGGTACTCGCGAAGTCATGGCGGCCATTTCATACTTCCCTGGTGCGGTAGACGTATTGCTTGATGCATACGCAAAAGTACAGGAAGAAGAAGGTCGTTTAAGCGATATATTTAGCGGTTTCATCGACGGTGATGGCGAAGAACCTGTTTTTGAAGAAGCAATTACTGAAGAACCGATTATCGAAGAAGACACTGTAGACAGTGACGACGATGACGATGATTCAGAAACAACTGAAGAAGAGACAGATAACGGCCCTGATCCTGAAGAAACAGCTTTGCGTTTCAACGATATCGCACGCATCTATAATGAGTTAAAAGTCTTGCTAGAAAATAGCAATAGACAAGATCCTGCAGTTCAAAGCAAGCAAGAAGAGTTAAGCATCAGCTTTGCTCCTATCAAACTTGTTCCTAAGCTGTTTGATGATTTGATTGATCGCGTTCGTTCACGCATGGAAAAAGTGCGCGACCAAGAGCGTCTTATCATGCAAGTGTGTGTACGTAAATCAGGCATGCCAAGAACTGAGTTTTTGAAACGCTTCCCAAGCAATGAAACCAACCCAGATTGGCTTAAAGAGCAAATTGCTTCTGGTGCCGATTACGCGGCAACGCTTGAAGAGAATGAAGCTGAGTTTATGCGCAGCCAACGCAAACTTCGCGCTGTTTCAAAAGAGACAGGCCTAACTATCGCAGAACTAAAAGAAATTAACCGTCGTATTTCTATCGGGGAAACTCGAGCTCGCCGAGCTAAGAAAGAAATGGTTGAAGCTAACTTACGTTTGGTTATTTCTATTGCGAAAAAATACACCAATCGTGGCCTACAATTCTTGGATCTTATTCAAGAAGGTAACATTGGCCTAATGAAAGCGGTTGATAAATTTGAATATCGCCGTGGTTATAAGTTCTCAACTTATGCCACTTGGTGGATTCGTCAGGCAATTACTCGCTCGATTGCCGATCAGGCTCGCACCATCCGTATTCCAGTACACATGATTGAAACGATTAATAAATTAAATCGTATCTCTCGTCAGATGCTTCAGGAAATGGGTCGTGAAGCAACACCTGAAGAATTAGCTGCTCGCATGGACATGCCTGAAGATAAAATTCGCAAAGTGTTGAAGATCGCAAAAGAACCTATCTCTATGGAAACCCCTATCGGTGATGATGAAGATTCTCACCTGGGTGACTTCATTGAAGACGATGGCGCTGAATCTCCTATTGATATAGCGACGATTGAAGGCTTACGTGAGTCAACAACCATGGTGCTTGCAGGCCTAACCGCTCGTGAAGCCAAAGTTCTACGCATGCGTTTCGGTATTGATATGAATACCGACCACACTCTTGAAGAGGTTGGTAAACAGTTTGACGTTACTCGTGAGCGTATTCGTCAAATCGAAGCCAAAGCACTACGCAAACTACGCCACCCTAGCCGTTCAGAGCACCTAAGAAGCTTCTTAGACGACTGAGGTTAGTCAAGCACCAAAAAACCGCTGCCATAAACAGCGGTTTTTTTATAACTAAAAAATGTTAAAAAATTCTATTAGAACAAGCATAAGCAACAAAACTGTCATACACTCTAATTAGAGTATGGATAAAGACAGTGAGGTTTAGCTTGCTACAAAGCCATAATCAAAAGAGTTCAATTTTCCACCCATCCTTGGCGGATACAATATCTAGCCAACCGCTTTCTATAGTATTTCACTTTCTCTCATTAAAAGCTCAGCTCCCCCCAAAGACACTAAGTACTTATTTGTTTTGTTCGTTTATTCGCTCTTCAAAAGAAAACTTCATGTTCATTGCCGGAGTAATACTCTATGGAAAAAATCTACGTTCTTGATACCAATGTTTTATTGCACGATCCATTGGCAATTTATGCGTTTGCCGAGCACAAAGTCGTTATTCCTATGACCGTCCTCGAAGAATTGGACGTTATTAAAGACAGAAGAGAAAAAGATGTGAGTCGCGAAGCTCGGGTTGCCATTAACACCATTGATAAAATAGTAGGCGATGCTTCACCTAGAGAACTACAAGCAGGAGTGCCAATCAGAATCGTGAGCAACGATGTGGATAAAGACCAGAATAAGCGAAGCGAAGGCTCTTTAGCCATTTACCCAGACCAACAAATCACTCTTACCGACAATGTTCCTTTCTTAAACGGCAACCACGACCACGCCAACGACAATCGCATCATCAATGTTGGCCTAAGCCTACAGGCAACCCACCCACGCTCTTCTGTTTGCCTTGTAACCAAAGATATCAATATGCGCATCAAAGCCAAAGGCTCTGGGTTAGAGCGCGTGGAAGACTACAGAAAAGATAAAGTTCTTGATGATCTAGACTTAATGAGCAAAGGCTATATTCAGTTTAGCGGTAGCTTTTGGTCTACTATAGAAAGTGTTAAAACTGAAGCGCATGGCCGCCACACAGTACATGTCATAGACAAAAGGCACTTACCCAACATCTATTTCAATATGTTTGTGATTGATGATGAAGACTTTATTGGATTTGTGGTCAATCTGGATCAGGAACACGTTTTTTTACTCGATATAAACAAACAGCACCTGATGAACCAAAACTTCTGGGGTATATTGCCACGCAACCTAGAGCAAGCCATGGCGTTTTATTTATTACGCCATGACAACTCAGACCTCATGGTAATGACAGGCCCAGCAGGCTCTGGTAAGACACTATTAGCCTTAGCCTATGGACTACAAGTCACCATGGAGGAAAAACGCTTTAATAAGATCATTGTTGCCAGATCAACACCACCAATGGCAGAAGACATTGGCTTCTTGCCAGGTACGGAAGAAGAGAAAATGGCGCCTTGGCTGGCAGCCTTCGATGATAACTTAGAAATTCTACACGGCGCTGACGAGCACTCTTTTAGCAGCATCGATTACGTAAAGCAAAAAGCCAACATTCAGTTCAAGTCTTTGAACTTTATGCGCGGCCGATCTTTTAATAATGCGCTAATTATCATTGATGAGGCGCAAGGATTAACGCAGTTTCAGCTAAAGTCTATCGTGACTCGAGTAGGCAGCAACTCAAAAATCATCGTACTTGGCAACTTGGCACAAATCGATAACAAGTACATCACCCCACTTACATCAGGCCTAACCTACTTAGTCGAAAAAACGAAATCCTTTAAATACGCCAGTATCATGCATGTCAATGGCATAGAACGAAGCCGACTCGCTGAGTTTGCCGAAGAAAATCTATAACAATACCGACAGCGAAAAACAAAAAAGGGAAGAGCATATGCTCTTCCCTTTTTTAATTATATAAATCAATAACACTAAATCTATTTACTATTTACTGCTTATTACTGAGCGACAGATTTCGCCAACTCAGTAATTTCATCCCATTTACCAGCACGAACCAAATCGGTTGGAACAATCCAAGAACCACCAACACAAAGCACGTTAGGCAGCGCCAAATACTCACGGAAGTTATCAGCACCAATGCCGCCAGTTGGACAGAATTTAATTTGAGGCAATGGTCCGCCAAATGCTTTTAGTGCCTTAACACCACCATTCACTTCTGCTGGGAAAAACTTGAAACGGTCATAGCCGTATTCCATCCCCAGTAAAATATCAGAAATGGTCGCGACAGCAGGCAAGTAAGGAACATCATACTCTTTACCTACAGCCAATAGATCAGCCGTCATTCCAGGGCTGATAATAAACTGTGATCCAGCTTCAATCGCCTGAATGTATTGCGCACGTGAACATACGGTTCCCGCGCCAACAATCGCATCAGGCACTTCCTTGCGAAGTGCAGTAATTGCCTCCAAGGCAGCTGGTGTACGTAAAGTAACCTCTAAAACAGGCACTCCGCCAGCAACAAGTGCTTTACCAAGCGCTACAGCTTGAGCAACATCATCAACAACAATAACAGGCACAACAGGCGTAGCTGTCATAACTTGTTCAGCAGTATAAGAGGTGGTCATTATTATTTTCCTTTTTTTAAAAGCTTCTTTGTTTTAGGGCTAGTAATCGTGCCAATTACGGCCGTCTTTAATTGGCAATGCCATAGACGCTGCAGGACCCCATGAACCAGAAGCATATTCTTTTGGACGCTCACTAGTTTGATTCCAAGCAGACATAATTCCATCCACCCATTTCCAAGCCGCCTCAACTTCATCGTAACGCATAAACAAAGTTGCGTCGTTGCGCATCACATCAAGCAATAATCGCTCATAAGCTTCTGGGCTACGCTTATCATTAAATGCTTCAGTCAGACTCAAGTTCAAATCAACTGGCTGAAGAACCATGCCTTCGCTCACGCCTGGAACCTTATTCATTACAGTTAAAGAGATTTTCTCTTCTGGCTGAAGACGAATAATCAACTGGTTACGCTGAAGTTGGCGATTACTCTCATCACTAAAGATACTGTGCGGAACAGCCTTATATTGAATAACAATCTCAGAATAACGCTGACCAAGACGTTTACCCGTTCTCAGGTAAAACGGCACACCAGCCCAACGCCAGTTATCAATATCAGCTCGCAAAGCAACAAAGGTCTCAGTTCTTGAATTCGGGTTACTACCCTCTTCATCAAAGTAACCTTGAACATCCTTACCTTTGATCATGCCTTTGGCATATTGACCACGCACGGTTTTGGTATAAGCATTTGCTCCAGCAATTGGACGCAGTGCTTTTAAAACTTTGATTTTTTCATCACGTACAGAGTCCGCATCCATTCGACCCGGAGGCTCCATCGCAACTAAGCATAAAAGCTGGATCAAATGGTTTTGCACCATGTCACGCATTGCACCGGCTTTATCGTAATAACCCCAACGACCTTCTACACCAACCGTTTCTGACACAGTAATCTGCACGTTATCAATGTGCGCACTGTCCCATAAAGGTTCAAATAGTGTGTTACCAAAGCGAATCGCCAACAGGTTTTGTACAGTTTCTTTTCCAAGGTAGTGATCTATACGAAAAGCTTGCTGCTCATTAAAGTTCTTCATTACTTCATCGTTAATCGCACGGGATGAAGCTAGATCTCGACCAAGTGGCTTCTCTAACACAACACGCATGCGATCAGCATTTAAACCGTGTGCTGCCAATGACGAACAGATAGAACCAAATAGATCTGGAGAAGTTGCTAGGTAAAATACAACGTCACGGTCATCGCCACCGACCTGGTGATCATTCAATCGAGAAAAATCAGACTCTTCCTGCGCATCAACAGAAACATAGCTCAAACGCTCTTTAAAGCGGGGCCATGTTTTTTCATCACCAATACTTGAAGGTACAAATTCATCAAGCGCAGCTCGAATCTTTGTCTGATACTCTTCAGTGCTTACTTCTCGTCTTGAAGCTCCAATGATACGCGTCGTCGGAGCAAGCAAACCATCCATATCCAAATGGAACAAAGCAGGAAGCAACTTGCGCATAGCAAGATCACCACCACCACCAAAAATTACAACATCACAGGCTTTTAAACTGGCCTTCATTATCTCTTCTCCAACTAATCTAGGCTTTCGACACAAGATGGGACGCATAACATGCACAGCCCATCAGCCCTGGGTATTCAGACATCACAACAAAAGTCGGAATAGGGGAAACAAATTCTTTCATACGACCTTTGTCTTGCATCGCGTCACGGAAACCACTTTCAAGAATTGCATTTAAATAACGAGGAACAATACCACCGGCAATATATACACCGCCGCGAGATTCAACTGACAGCACAAGATCGCCAATCACTCGCCCCAAAAACACAAAGAACTGCTCTAAAGTAGCAGTTGCTATAGGGTCATTACCAAGCTTTAATGCTTCGCCAATTTCAGGCGCTGTTAAGCGCTTTTCAATCCCGTCGCGCAATGCCAAGGCTTCGTATATATTTTCGAGTCCCATTCCTGATAAAACACGCTCTGCTGAAACTCGCTTATGACGGGTACGTAGGAATTTTAAAATATCATCTTCGACTTCGTTACATGCAGACAAGTCAACGTGCCCACCTTCTCCAGGCAACACAATATTAGGACCATTATCTTGAGGAACAACACAGGATATTCCCAAACCAGTTCCAGCTCCAACCACCCAACAAGCCCCTTTTGGATCTACTGTTGAGTTTTCACCAATGACAACCAGGTCCTTGGGTTCAAGGATTTCCAAACAATGACCAACCGCATCAAAATCGTTCAATAAGGCCACCGCTTTATCATCGCCAAAATAGGCCTGAACTTCTGCACGGGTAAATTGCCATGGATTGTTAGAAAAGCGTATTACAGGTTGGTTTACAGGCCCTGCAATCGCCAAAACAATAGCGTCTATTTTATCCATGCTAATACTACAGTTTTCTACATAGTCTGCTGCAGCATCAAAAAAACTATCGTAATTTTCACAAGGAAGCACTCTAACTTCTAGAGGCTCGTATTGATGGATAGGAACCAAGGCAAAACGCGCATTAGTTCCACCAAGATCGGCGATTAAAGCATGGGACATAAACGAACCCTATTTAATTTTTTTGAAATTTTACAACAAAATTGAGGTGAAAAATACCGCGACCTTGAAAAAATAAGCGTAATATTGTAATAAAATTACAACATTATCTGAGTCTATTTAAAAACTTAAAGACTTTTGTTGGCACCAATCTTTTACGGTTATTTTTATAATCATAGAGGCGCTCATCTGCTACTTTCAGCAAATGCTTATAGTTACTTGGCATGTCAGACATGACACTGGCACCACCGTAACTAATAGTAATAGGTACAAGATTAGATTTATACCTTAATGGGTTAGATTGCAGGTATTCTTGAATAGATTCCGCTACTAAAATAGCTTGATCATAGCTTTTCCCTGGCATGACAAACACAAATTCATCACCAGCAAAACGAAATGCCAGCCCTTGCTTATGAACGTATTTTAGCAAACGCTTAGCGATATACTCCAATACTTCATCACCACAATTATGGCCCAATGTATCATTGATCGATTTAAAGGCATCACAATCAATGAATACGACCGTTAAATCACGTTCCTGCATCTTAGACCGAGCAAACTCACGATCTAGCATTAACTCTAGCTGTCGGCGATTTAGTAAGCCCGTTAAAGGATCGCGCGTCGCCAAATATTCTAGTTTTTCCCTTGCCGTCACATTACTCAAGCAAATAGAAATCTTAATCGCCAACTGATCGAGCAAAAAAGTGTCTTTGGTGGTGGCATCATAGCGAGAACTATCTGAATCAGCTTGGCAAAACAACCCAACCAACTCACCATCAATAGTTAATGGTGAGATAGCAACAGAAGAAATAATATCCCGATACACAGGAGGAATGATCTCCCAGCAACGACTGAGATTGGTATTAATCAAAATCGTTTTATTACTGGATTTGATGATATCAATCATTGAACGACGTCTTGAAAAAAGCACTCGATCACGTAGATCAGGCATTTTTTCTAGACTTTCTATCAGATGAGACAAAGGCGCTTCATTAATTAAGTTTACCCAAACATAGGGCACACTAAATTGCTTTTGCACTTCTTTGGTTAACGTAGAAACAAACTGATCACAACGGCCAATCGAAAGGATACAGCGCTCGATCTCAAAAAACTTGCGCGCGATCTCTTCATTGCGTCTAACATTGTCGATCAGTTCGTTAATATCATGCATGCACTATGCCCTACCGCACTGATGTTAAGCGGCTCACTTTTCTAAATAAAAGCAGAAGATTCTAAAAATATAATTGATCTGTAATGCATTATAGTACGATGCTTAAACACTTTGGGCTATACATTGAATAAAAATTGATAGCCTTATCTACAAAAAATCACAATTAGAAAGTGCTCATATCGTACTGTAAGGAAAAATAGTTATATCCCACTCACAAAAACCTTCGATAAAAAGCATTTTTTAATTAATTCCCTGTTTTCTTTAAGAAAAATCACTCTGTGCCGATAGCGTTATCGTAGATAATTTAATAGGCTCATAAATGAACATAAGAGAAATTGTTGAAACACAGGTAACCCAAAGCAGTAAAGCGGGCAAACCGGTTTCTGGCAGTGCTCATTTTGCCTTATTAATGAGTTTATTTAATCAACCCGGCCCATCAATCATTGATACACCAGATGAATTAAGTCGCCATAAACCTCACGCAATTACACGGCCAATACAGTTTTCGCACAGCATTGGAGAAAATCCAATTGCAAACATAGCCTTGCTAAAAGCATTGAGCTTCGAACCTTTGGCAGAAGGACCCGCCTACCAATACGATGCGGTTGAAAGTTTAGAGCAACAAATAAATACTCATATCTAACGATTTCTTTGCTATAACTCACCACCAATAGAAACCGAACATTTAGTCAATAAAGCGCTCCACTGCCGAGCATGATTTTGAGAAGCCCACTGATAACGCTGCCAAACACTATCCGATTCCTTCAAAGAAAATTGATCCGAAAAATCATGCATATCTCGACTTAGTGGCTCACTGACCGAGAACAGTCGATTCAAAAGCGGTAAAACCTGATAAGCACCTCGATTAATTCTCCCCATATAAGGTTGAATAACCTTTACGTAATGCACCTCAAACTGTTGTTTAAGGTAAACCATTGGAGCACCACAAATATCGTCATCTAATGTTTTTATCTCACTAGCAACTAAATCCAAATAACTCGAGACCCTAACTAGGGAATACAGCAATCGGCCAGCATACTCACTATCCATCAATATTTTTAGATCACCTTCAAACACATTAGCATCTACAAGTGGAAGGTCTTCGAGATTTTCGCCAACAACAACTAATCGATTTAAAGCATTTAATAACTCTTGTTGCTCTGCAGTAGAATAGTTAAGAGGTAAAAAACCATTAGACAAACTAAAAAAAACACCACTTTCTGCGCCATTAAAAAGCGCATTACCAAATGCCATCGGTAACTCACGGCGCTTCTGCTGGGCTATCAGATGCAATTCTTTAGACAAGGATTCATTTTTGATATCGCATGATTCAATGGCTCGAATAATATCCAACTCATATAAAAATCGTTGACTATCAGGCATGACCTTGCCAAGAATACTATTTTTTCTGCCCGCCACAATACCAACATCACATTGCTGCAAAGACAAAAAATCCAATAAACCAATATCAAACTGAGTCAAACTTTGTTGACGATGACGTGATGACGGTAAGCTAGCTGGCATCACGATTGCAGGAGAAGAAACAGACATAAACTGCGAGCGATTTAAATCAGCAACATATTGAGATAAAACGTCTTCGGCTTGAAAGCGCGTGTCACAACCACTCATTCCAGCGAGTATAATGCAGCTTAACAGAATCATTGAAAGAAAGGGTTTTATTGACATGAACAAGCTACTCATTCAAAAACGAGAAGAAATATCAGAAACGCGCGTTGCAAAAATGGTCTTTCCAGCAACAACAAATCATTACGACACATTATTCGGTGGTATCGCCTTACAGTGGATGGACGAAGTAGCCTATATCGCAGCAACTCGCTTCGCCAGAAAAACCATGGTAACCATTTCAACTGAGCAAGTAGATTTTAAGCAACCTATCCCTTCAGGTATTTTAGTTGAGTTAATTGCTCGTGTCGTTCACGTGGGCAGAACATCATTGAAAGTAGAAGTATCGATTTTTCTAGAACAGTTGGACAGTGATAAACGCACAAAAGCAGTAACTGGACACTTCAACTTTGTCGCAGTAGATAGCAATAAAAAGCCCACTCCGATTTTTGATGAAGAGACAAATATTTAGAGCAAAATAATGATGAGTAGTGCTTAAACTTAAGCACTACTCATCATTATGGCTTATTTAATTAGCGTGACGTTTGGCGATTTCTTCTGCCAATTCATCAAAACTTTTTTCAGATTCTAATTTTTGATACAAAGCTTGTTCATTTTTCATAGAAGTACGCAAAATATCTTGTGCTACTTTTCCAGCTTGATCAGGATCTAAACCAACCAAAACAACCAAACCGCCACTAGGCGTTGGCATCTGACGCACAACTTTAGAGCCAATCAACTTTTGCTCTGTTACTTGCTTAGTCACTACGCTGTTTACGCGATCTACTGTTTCCGCATCACCAGCACCCGTTGTTTCAACATACTGCTTCACCATGTTTTGTAGATCAAGACTTAGCACTTGAGCCAATTCAACACGTGCAGCAGTCGCCGCCATTTGCTTCATGTAGTTAGGGCCAGCAGCTGATTTTTCGCTATAACCTACCGCAGACAAAGCAACACCTTCAACTGGCGCGCCACACACCCAAGCAGGAGCAGCTTGGTTCGAGCCATCAGCAAATACACAATCAGGAATCGCCTCAACAGGCGTGTTCAAAGCATCTTTACTACATGCGGCCAATACAAGGCTAGCTGCCAATAAACCCACGAATCTCAACGTCATCATCTTTTCCTTTATATAAGAGACTGAATTACCAAGAGGTAAACAGTGTCGGAAATACAACCAAAACATAAATTCAATACTGTTATTTTAGTCTATTACATACATTAAAAACAAAAAAAGGCGCTATAAATAGCGCCCTTTTACATCAATTTACACTAATAATTATTCAGTATAAGCTGCTTTTTCTTCTTCAGTCACATCTTTCATAGAAAGCTTGATACGACCACGAGCATCAACATCTAATACTTTAACGATAACTTCTTGGCCTTCAGAAAGGAAGTCGGTTACCGCACGAATACGCTCTTCAGCGATTTGAGAGATGTGAACCAAACCATCTTTACCAGGTAAGATATTTACGAATGCACCAAACTCAGCCAGACGAACCACTTTACCTTTGTAAAGTTTATCTACTTCAGCTTCAGCAGTGATTTCATGAATCTTAAGCAAGGCTGCATCAGAAGATGCTTTATCAGCAGCGTAAATACGAACAGTACCGTCGTCATCTAGATCGATAGACGCACCAGTTTGCTCAGTGATAGAACGAATTGTAGCGCCACCTTTACCGATAACGTCACGAATTTTCTCTGGATCAATTTTGATCGTCGCCATAGAAGGCGCGTTTGGAGAAACTTCTGGACGAGCGTAACCAATAACTTTCGCCATTTCACGAAGGATATGCGTACGAGCTTCAAGCGCTTGGCTCAAGGCGATGTCCATAATTTCTTCGTTGATACCTTCGATTTTAATGTCCATTTGAAGCGCAGTGATACCTTCTGCTGTACCCGCTACTTTAAAGTCCATATCGCCAAGATGATCTTCATCACCCAAGATATCAGTCAATACAGCAAAGCCGTCGTCTTCTTTGATAAGACCCATTGCGATACCCGCAACTGGTGCTTTAAGAGGAACACCAGCGTCCATCATAGATAAAGATGCACCACATACAGATGCCATAGAGCTTGAACCATTAGATTCAGTGATCTCTGACACGATACGAATTGTGTACGGGAATTCATCTTCAGAAGGTAATACAGCTTGAACACCACGACGAGCTAAACGACCGTGACCAATCTCACGACGACCAACCCCCCCCATACGACCACACTCACCTACAGAGTAAGGAGGGAAGTTATAATGAAGCATGAAGCTGTCTTTGCTTTCGCCCGTCAAACCATCAGTCATTTGTGAGTCACGGCTAGTACCTAGAGTACAAGTTGCAATCGCCTGAGTCTCACCACGTGTAAACAAAGCAGAACCATGAGTTTTGCTTAGCAAACCCACTTCTACGTCAATTGGACGAACAGTTTTGTTGTCACGACCATCAATACGAGGTTTGCCATCGATAACACGACGACGAACAATGCGTTTTTCAAGTTTAGAGAAAGCACCAGTCACATCAGCTTCTGAGAACTCGCCTTCTTCAGTAACCAGTGCAGCAACTGCAGCATCACGAACAACACCTAGCTGAGCGTAACGAGCCATTTTTTCACTGATTCCGTATGCTTCTTCGATTTGAGCTGCATAACCAGACTGAAGTGCATCAGTCAAAGAAACGTTTGCCGCATCAGCAACCCAATCCCAACGAGGCTTAGCACACTCCGCTGCAAATTCAGTAATAGCAGAAATAGCCGCTTGCATTTCTTTATGGGCGTAAAGTACAGCACCTAGCATTTCGTCTTCTGTAAGCTCTTGCGCTTCAGACTCAACCATCAATACTGCGTCTTTCGTACCCGCTACAACCATGTCTAGCAAAGAACCATCTAGATCAGAATAGCTTGGGTTAAGAACGTAACCAGACTCGTCGTTAAAACCAACACGAGCTGCACCGATAGGACCATTGAATGGGATACCTGAAATAGTCAATGCTGCAGATGTTGCTAACATAGCCGCAATATCAGCGTCTAAATTAGTGTTAGTAGACATTACTGTACAAACAACCTGAACTTCGTTCATGAATCCCTTAGGGAACAATGGACGAATTGGACGGTCGATCAAACGAGAAGTTAACGTTTCTTTTTCAGAAGGACGGCCTTCACGTTTTAGGAAACCACCTGGAATTTTACCAACAGCATAAGCACGCTCTTGATAATGAACAGATAATGGGAAGAAGTCTTGACCAGGTTTCGCTGATTTAGCACCTACAACAGTAGCAAGTACTTGTGCATCACCAATTGTACAAAGAACAGCACCTGTTGCTTGACGAGCAATGCGGCCTGTTTCTAGCGTTACGGTATCGTTACCGAACTGAAAAGTTTTAGTAGTAATACTCACACGTATTCCTTTTATTAAAAAAAATTCTTCTCCCAAAGACCTCTTTTTAAGCCAGTACTCATATGGACTCTTTTACTTTTTCATCAAAGAAAAGAAAAGTGCATATGAAGTACAGGCTGTCCCTTGGGAGACCAATAAAAAAAGGGCCATAATAATTTATGGCCCTTTCTCAGTCTTAGCGACGCAGACCTAGTTTTTTGATCAAACTAGTGTAACGAGCTGCATCTTTACGCTTAAGGTAATCCAACAACTTACGACGCTGGTTTACCATACGGATTAGACCGCGACGAGAATGATGGTCGTGGATATGAGCTTTAAAGTGACCTTGAAGACCTTCGATGTTCTTAGTCAACAATGCTACTTGAACTTCAGGAGAACCAGTGTCGCCTTCCGCTACTTGAAACTCTTTTACCAACGCTGCTTTTGATTCTGCAGACAATGCCATAATCTTAATCTCCAAATTAATATGCTATTAAAAGTAAAGGATAGCCGAGCATATTTTCAGTCATCCTAAGTTTGCAAGTTTAACACTCTTTTTAGCAGAACTCACTGCTATTTATAAAGAGAACTCGCTAGTATTTACCAATCGATAAGGACGAATAAACGCACCTTTAATTTGCCCAAGACCTAAGAACCGCTGCGATCCCTGATCATACATTCTCACCACCTCCTCATGATCTAATGAAGCAGGACTCGGAATGGTTCGACCAAACATCATGTCCAGTGTATCCACCTCAGGTAAATCGACTCTAGTGAAGTACTCTACAGCGGTATCCATCGAAATTAGATGAGAATCTAATGCCTCATATCCTTGCTCTGCTATCGCTTCGAACTGCTCTAGTGTCATCATATTTTCAGGCAAATAACCTGCTGTCGAAATACGATGCAAAGAATGAAGATGCGCACCACAGCCTAACGCCTCTCCAATATCCTCACCAATGGTTCGAATATAAGTACCTTTGGAACACTGAATATCAAGAGTCAGTGTATCTTCGGTTCTCGAAACAAGAGTTAGATTTGAAATAGTAACGCGACGGCGTTTCCTCTCTATAACAATGCCCTGACGAGCATATTCATACAAAGGTTTACCTTCGTGTTTTAACGCAGAATACATAGGCGGAATTTGCTCAATCTCACCACGAAAACCATTTAGAATTTCTTCAAGAGACTCATCGGTTAAAGCAGGAACGGAATCCTCCGTCAAAACCTCACCTTCCCGATCCCCTGTGGTGGTTCTTTTCCCTAATTGAATGCAGGTTAAATAACGCTTGTCTGCATCCAGTAAGTATTGGGAAAATTTCGTCGCTTCCCCTAAACACAATGGCAACATACCTGTTGCCAAAGGATCAAGCGCGCCAGTATGACCCGCTTTCGCTGCCTGATATAGGCGACGTACACGCTGCAGCGCTTGATTCGAACTCAAACCTATCGGCTTGTTCAGTAGGACGATACCGTCTACTGAACGCCATTTTGCTTTAACCATACGAACTTATTACTCGTCTTCGTTACCGTTTTTTGTCTCATCATCACGAATTGCTTCGTCAATCAGAGCAGACATGCGCGAACCATTAACAACACTCTGGTCGTAGTGGAAACGCAAATGCGGCATAACACGAAGTTTTACTTCTTGTGCTAAACGACGACGCAAGAACCCTTTTGCACTATCGAGTGCAGCTTGGTTCTCAGCCAATACTTCTGGCTGATCATCTTTACCAAGTACGGTGTAATAAATATCCGCATAGCCTAAATCTTTTGCTACACGTACTTCGTTGACAGTAACCAATCCTAAACGCGGATCTTTTACTTCAAACTGGATCAAGGACGCCAGCTCCTTTTGGAGCTGGTCACCAATCCGACTAGTACGACTAAATTCGCCTGCCATGATCTTGTCCTATTAAAGCGTACGCGCTACTTCGACGGTTTCAAAAACCTCGATCTTATCGCCTACTTTGACATCGTTGTAGTTCTTCACGCCGATACCACATTCCATACCGCGACTAACGTCGTTAACGGCATCTTTGAAACGACGAAGAGACTCAAGTTCACCTTCGTAAATAACAACATCATCACGCAATACACGAATCTGCTTGTTACGGTAAACCGTACCTTCGATAACCATACAGCCGGCAATCAAGCCAAACTTAGGCGAACGGAACACATCACGTACCTCAGCTGTACCTTTGATGTCTTCACGAAGATCTGGCGACAACATGCCAGACAAGGCAGACTTAACATCATCAATGATGTTATAGATAACGCTGTAGTAGCGAAGATCGATGCTTTCGCGTTCGATAAACTGCTTAGCAGAGTTGTCAGCACGTACGTTGAAACCGAAGATAACGGCATCAGAAGCCAAAGCCAAGGTTGCATCCGTTTCGGTGATACCACCAACGCCACTAGAGACAACATTCACTTTCACTTCGTCAGTGTTCATATCAGTCAATGATTTAATCAAAGCTTCTAGAGAACCACGAACATCGGCTTTTAAAACAACATTCAAAGTACGAACTTCGTCTTTGCCCATTTCAGAGAACAAGTTCTCCAATTTAGCAGAGTGTTGACGAGCAAAGCGTACTTCACGGTATTTACCCTGACGGAAGTTAGCTACTTCACGCGCTTTACGCTCATCAGCAACAACGATGAACTCTTCACCAGCTTCTGGCGTTCCGTCAAGACCAAGAATCTCAACAGGAATAGATGGACCAGCAGAATCAATAGCCTTACCAGTTTCATCCAACAAAGCTCGAACGCGACCCATTTGAAGACCAGCCAACACGATGTCGCCCTTCTTCAAAGTACCGTTTTGCACAAGCAAGGTTGCAACAGAACCACGACCGCGATCAAGGCGAGCTTCCACAACAACACCTTTAGCTGGTGCGCTAGGAACAGCCGTCAACTCCAATACTTCAGCTTGTAAAAGAAGCGCTTCTAGCAGCTCTTCAATACCTTCGCCCGACTTAGCAGATACACCAACGAACTGGATGTCACCACCCCATTCTTCCGGCACAACTTCTTGCGCTACCAATTCGTTTTTAACACGATCGATATCAGCGCCTTCTTTATCAATCTTAGTCATGGCAACAACCATCGGCACGCCAGCAGCACGTGCGTGCTGGATTGCTTCGATTGTTTGCGGCATAACACCATCATCAGCAGCACAAACCAGGATAACAATGTCTGTTGCCTTAGCACCACGAGCACGCATAGAAGTAAACGCTGCGTGTCCAGGTGTATCCAAGAAACTGATCATGCCATGTGGCGTTTCTACATGGTACGCACCAATGTGCTGGGTAATACCACCAGACTCACCCGCAGCAACGCGAGTGGTACGAATGTAATCAAGTAGTGATGTTTTACCATGGTCAACGTGACCCATTACCGTAACTACTGGTGCGCGTTTAATTGCTTCACCTTGGTAGTCAATGGCTTCAATCATGTCATTTTCGACTGCATTCTCATCGATAAACTTAACCGTGTGACCCATTTCTTCAACAACCAAAGTCGCTGTATCACGATCAATTGTTTGGTTAATAGTCGCCATAGCGCCCATTTTAAACATGATCTTAATAACTTCAGCGCCTTTCACTGCCATTTTTTCAGCAAGGTCAGCAACAGTAATGCTTTCTGGTAATGCTACTTCGTGAATCATTTTAGCTGTAGGCTTTTGGAAACCATGTTCTTGTTTAGATGGCTTCTTATTCTTACGACCCAATTTACCACGACGAGTAAATTCATCTTCGTCATTCACATTGACGCGTGAAGTACGTTTGTTATCTGGGTTTACGCGTCCACGAGGTTTGTCTTTATCTTTGTCGTTATCATGTCTAACCGGACCTTTTTTGCCTTTAGGTGCAACAGTAGATTTTTTACTATCCATTGCTGGTTGAGACACTTTTTTCGCCGCTTTAGGCTGCTTCGGTGATTCCACGGGTTCTGCCGCTCCTGTATCGGAAACATACTGCTCCGTTTCATTGACCGCGCCAGCATCCGCTACGACGTTTTTCACCGCTGCTTCTTGACGCGCTTTTTCTTCGGCTTCAGCCTTCGCTTTGGCCGCCTTCTCTTCTTCTAACTTACGCTCTGCTTCAAGACGAGCTTTTTCTTGTGCCAAACGCTCTTGCTCTTCTGCAAGACGCTTCGCTAACTCTTCTTTCTGTTGAGCTTCTTCATCAGCATCATCACGCTTAACATAAGTACGCTTTTTCTTAACAGCAATATTGACGGCTTTTCCACCATCGCCACGAGACAAAGTGCTTGTCGTCTTACGCTGCAAGGTAATACGTTGGCTATTATCGCCTTCTTCGCCATGTTGACGCTTCAAATAATTCAATAGAGCTTGCTTTTCAACTTCAGAGACTTCTTGACTTGCACTCGTTTGAGGTAAGCCAGCGTCTTTCATCTGAGCTAGTAGCTTATCGACTGGTGTATTTACCAGCTCGGATAGTATCTTTACGGTTTGAACTGTCATTAAGTTCCCCCTTATGTACTCAGATTTTATTCAGATTCAGTAAACCAAGGTGCGCGAGCAGTCAAAATAAGACGACCTGCACGCTCTTCAGTCATACCTTCAACGTCAAGCAATTCATCAACCGATTGTTCAGCCAAATCTTCCATAGTGATCACACCCATAGAAGCAAGGACCAAAGCAAGGTGATTATCCATTCCTTCCATCGCCAATAAGTCGGCAGCAGGTTTGGCATCGTCTAATTGCTCTTCAGCCTGAAGCGCTTGATTCAGCAAGGCTTCTTTTGCACGTGAACGTAGTTCGTTTACTAAATCTTCATCAAATCCGTCGATGTCTAACATTTCTTCCATTGGGATATAAGCGACTTCTTCTAAAGAAGTAAATCCCTCATCAACCATCTGGATCGCCAAATCATCATCGATATCTAATCCATTAACAAAGATATCAATCAGCTTTTGCGACTCTTCTTGTTGCTTAGCTTCTGCATCTTCGCTGGTCATTACATTCAAAGACCAACCAGTCAAAGTGGACGCCAAACGAACATTTTGACCGTTGCGGCCAATCGCTTGCGCTAAATTATCACTCTTAACTGCTACATCCATTGAATGCGCATCTTCATCAATAACAATAGAATCTACTTCTGCAGGCGCCATTGCGTTGATCACTAGCTGAGCTGGGTTATCATCCCACAATACGATATCGACGCGCTCACCATTCATCTCGTTAGAGACAGCTTGCACGCGCGCACCGCGCATACCAACACAAGCACCGATTGGGTCAATACGGCGATCGTTTGTTTTCACAGCAATTTTGGCACGTAGACCAGGATCACGCGCTGCACCACGAATTTCGATAACTTCTTCAGAAATTTCTGGCACTTCGAGGCGGAACAATTCGATCATGAACGCTGGCGCGTTACGAGAAAGAATCAATTGCGCACCACGGCTATCATCGCGAATTTCAAGCAACAACGCACGAATACGGTCATTCATTCTGAAGCTTTCACGAGCGATCAATTGATCTTTTGGTAATGACGCTTCCGCGTTTTCACCAAGATCGATGATCAAGCTATCACGAGTCACTTTTTTCACTTGACCATGAACAAGCTTGCCAACTTTTTCTGTATACAACGCCACCATTTTAGCGCGTTCAGCTTCACGTACTTTTTGCACGATAACTTGTTTTGCTGTTTGAGCAGCAATACGACCGAACACTTCAGACTCAACTTCTTCTTCGTAAATCTCGCCAATAGGCACGCCAAGATTTTGCTCTTCAGAATCATCGATTGTTAATTCAAACGCTGGTGCAGAATAATCTTCATCTGCAACAATGTGCCATTGGCGGTAAGTTTTATAATCGCCTGTACGCTGATCAATAGAGACACGAATTAATGCGTCTTCTTCAAAACGGCGTTTGGCAGCACTAGCTAAAGCAATTTCAACGGCTTCGAAAATAACTTGTTTCGGAACATCTTTCTCGTTGGAAACGGCTTCCACTACCAAAAGAATTTCTTTGCTCATCCTTTTAGCCTCTCTTCAAGGTTAATTTTTAAAATTGTGGAACAACATTTGCCTTGTCGATCAAATCAATAGGCAATAAGTATTCTTCTTGATCTACGCGAATAACAATATCTTCGCTTTCGATCCCCATTAGTTGCCCTTTAAATTTACGACGGCCATCAAAAGGCACACGCAAACGCAAAGAAACAATAGAACCGATATAAGCCTGATATTGAGCCAAACTGAATAAAGGCCGATCTAAACCTGGTGACGATACTTCTAGGTTGTATTCCCCTGTAATTGGGTCTTCAACATCTAGAATAGAACTAACTTGACGGCTAACGCGGGCGCAATCTTCTACATCAATCCCTTTTTCATCATCCGTTTCAATATAAATACGAAGTACAGAATCCTTACCTAAAGATAAGTATTCCATCCCCCAAAACTCAAACCCTAAACCTTCAACGACTGGTCGAATAAGTTCTTCTAAAATCGTATATTTTGCTGACAATCGTTTTCTCCGAAAACCAATTTTGTAAAACGCAGAAACAAAAAACGGGCTCAAGGCCCATTTCCATTTATAAACAGTCACAGTACAGATAACAAAAAACCCCATATAGGGGTTCTCAGCACTCTGCTCAAATAAAACTGAGAGAGCATCCTTCATAAAGAAGGTCGTCAATCCTGACACTAAATACTAAGAACAAACTGGTGCGGATACCTAAACTAGGAAAACCATGAGAAGAATATCTTTTTAAAAGAACTCAAATCTCGACAAACCAGATCATTCTGCATCAATATCCCGACATCATACACAGAATACGACATCATTTCAAGATTGGTGCGGATGGGGGGACTCGAACCCCCACGAGCAAAGCTCACCACCCCCTCAAGGTGGCGCGTCTACCAATTCCGCCACATCCGCAAAACACTACACTACTAACAAAAACACTTTTAGAACAATGTAACTAAATATTATTCAGTTACAGGCAAGTCCGATGATGTTTTTTTCTTCTCACCAAGCTCAGGCAAACCCACTGTTTCATCAACCTGAGGAGCCGAAGGAACAAAATCAAGCGCACCTGAAACACTTTTTGCCTGTTCACTGGCAAAATAAGCCAGACCAAAGCTAGTCAAAAAGAAAACTAATGCAAACACTGCAGTCATTTTCCCAAAGAAACTACCACCACCTTGGCTACCAAATACAGTTTGGGACGCACCACCACCAAAAGAGGCGCCAGCGTCCGCACCTTTGCCTTGCTGCAACAAAACCAACGCGATAATAACTACCGCCGCCAGTACATGCAAAACTAAAATTAGTGCTTCCATCAATTAACCTGCTGTTTTTACAATCGCGATAAATTCTTTTGCATCAAGAGATGCACCACCAACAAGAGCACCATCTACATCAGGCATTTGAAACAAAGCCGAGCTGGTTGATGCCTTAACACTTCCACCATACAAAATCTGCACTTTTTGAGATACAGATTCTGACGATTTTGCCAAAAAGGCTCTAATAGAACTATGAACTTCTTGAGCCTGCTCCGCACTTGCAGACAAACCAGTTCCTATTGCCCATACCGGCTCATAAGCAATAACCATCTGCTCAAATGACACAATACCAACAACATCAATCACTGCTTGAAGCTGCTGCTCGCACACTTCAAGCGTCTTGCCTGACTCTCGCTCAGCCAATGTTTCACCGATACATAACATTGGAGTCAGACCAGAATCTAAAATTGCCTTTACTTTAGAAGCAACAAGCTCATTGGTTTCACCATAAAGAGAACGCCGCTCTGAATGACCAAGCAATACATACTTAACCCCAAAGTCACCCAACATTGAAGCGGACACTTCACCTGTGTAGGCGCCTTTAACTTCTTGACTCACATTCTGCGCAGCTAAAACAATACTGCTGTCAGATATTAAATCATTAACTTGTGATAAATAGGGAAAAGATGGAGCAACAACCACTTCAGAATTAGAACCTTCCATCTCAAGCAAGCCATTAATCAGTGAAACAATAGACTCTTTAGAGCCATTCATTTTCCAGTTACCAGCCACTATCTTTTGACGAATCATATTCTAACCCCTAAATTCGAGGCGCCCATTCTATGGAATGGGCGCTTTGGTTTCAAGTATTTATTGTTATTCAACACATAAAATTCGTTTTATGCGTTCGCTTTTGCAGAAACGACAGAATTAACTTCTTCAACTAAATATTCAACAAGCTCATCGACAGTATCATCATCTCGACCTTCGACCATAACTCTAATCAAAGGCTCAGTACCAGAGGCCCTAAGCAATACACGCCCCAAGCCATTTAAACGCTCGTTTGCCACCGCGATTGCCTTTTGCAAAGCAGGCTCTTCATTTGGAATAAAGCGCTTAGCCACACGGATGTTTTTCAATTTTTGCGGGAATTTAACCAAACCAACTAAAAGTTCATCGAGCGCCTTACCCTCTTCAACCATGGCGCGAAGCACCTGAAGCGCAGCAATGATACCATCGCCTGTTGTCGTAATTGAACGACACACGATATGGCCAGATGGCTCACCACCCAACACCCAACCATGCTGCATCAACTTTTCATTCACATAACGATCTCCAACCGCAGCACGACTAAAACCAATACCCGTTTCAGAGAAAGCCAACTCCAAACCAAAGTTACTCATCAGAGTACCAACAACACCACCACTAAAACGCCCAGTACGCATCAAATGATTAGCGATAATATATAAAATATCATCACCATCGCGCACTACACCGTGACGATCGACCAATATCAAGCGATCACCATCACCATCCAGAGCAATACCAAGGTCAGCCTCTTCCGCCAAGACATTTTTGCGCAACAACTCAGGCTTAGTTGCCCCACTAAATTCATTAATATTCAAACCGTCAGGATTAACACCAATAGGAACAACTTCCGCACCCAACTCAGAGAATACTCGAGGGGCTACGTGATAAGTAGCACCATCAGCACAGTCAACAACAATCTTAAGACCACTTAACTGCAAGCCAATAGGAAATGTACCTTTACAATATTCGATATAACGCCCAGCAGCATCATCAATACGCTTAGCTCTACCTATAAGACTAGACTCAACCACTACCATTGGCTGCTCAAGAAAGTATTCGATGCGCTCCTCTATCTCATCAGAGATTTTGCCACCTTCAGCAGAAAAGAACTTAATGCCGTTATCCGTATAAGGATTATGAGATGCACTAATAACAATACCCGCACTTGCACGAAATGTACGTGTTAAATAGGCAATTGCAGGTGTAGGCATAGGGCCAACCAAACGCACATCCGCTCCTGCAGCAACAATGCCAGACTCAAGCGCAGATTCGAACATATAGCCAGAAATACGAGTATCTTTGCCTATCAGGATTTTTTTATCATTTTCTTTAAAAACTTGGCCAGCCGCCCAACCAAGCTTAAGCATAAACTCTGGCGTAATTGGTGTCGTACCGACTTTTCCACGAATTCCATCTGTACCAAAATACTTACGCATTAAATCTCTCTCTCAATACGAGACATTAACGCCAACATTTCAACATGCGGCCTAACGTCATGAACTCTAAAAATACGAGCACCCTTCAAGTAAGCAGAAGCATTTGCTCCCATAGTGCCATATAAGCGCTCTTCAACAGGCAAACCTAAAGCCTCTCCTATCATAGTCTTTCTCGATAGACCGATAAGAACCTCAAAACCCATACCTTTGAACACTTCAGTGTGCTTCAGCAACAATAAATTATGCGCTAGCGTTTTCCCAAACCCAATACCAGGATCCAAAATAAGGCGAGAACGGTGAATCCCCATCAACTCGCACTGAACTACTCTTGACATCAAATAGCTCATCACATCATCAACTACTGATACATAATCAGGTCGATCCTGCATCGTTTGTGGCATACCTTTCATGTGCATCAAACAAATGGGCAAATTAGTTTCAGCTGCAGCCAGCAAAGCCCCTTCGCGCTCAAGCGCCCTAACATCGTTTATCAACCCCATTCCAAGCAGAGCGGCTCCCCGAATAACCTCTGTCGTACTAGTATCTACAGACACAACAATATCGAAGCGTTTTTTTATTGCTTCAACAATAGGCAATACACGATCCAACTCTTGCTGAATAGAAACAGGCGCCGCACCGGGACGAGTTGACTCTCCGCCAACATCAATAATACTAGCACCTTCTTGAATCATCTTTTCAGATTGACGCAAAGCGGCATCTAAGGAGTTAAAAGCACCGCCATCAGAAAACGAATCCGGCGTAACATTTAATATCCCCATTACATGAGGAAGGGACAAGTCTAGCGACTTGTCCCCAAAAGGCATTAACGACATGAAAAAACCATATCAAAAAATTAACAGTTCGAAGTTACTCACCTGCAGGCTTAGGCGAAGTCTGACCTGAGTCAGAATCAAGATCACCTGACTCCACCTCACCTTCAGTAGAGCCAACATCAGATGAAGCAACAACGCCATCGTTCACTTTATCTGCATCATCACCTTTCGGAGCATTAGCACCAGGATCAGACCAACCCTCAGGAGCAGAAGGCTTCTTACCATCCATAATTTCTTTAATTTGCTTAGCATCAATTGTCTCATACTGCATCAAGGCTTCCGCCATCACATCCAGCTTAGGACGATTCTCAACTAATATAGTTGTCGCTTTTTCATAGCAACGACTAATAATGTCTTGAACTTCAGCATCAATAATCTTGCCGGTTTCAGGTGAAAAATAGTTTGCTTTGCTTCCAGTTGGCCCAGAAATATAGCCACCACTATTATCATCTTCTTCATATGCGAATGGACCAAGTTTTTCCGACAAGCCCCATTTAGTCACCATATTACGAGCAATACTCGTAGCACGTTCAATATCATTTGATGCGCCCGTAGAAACACCATCAAAGCCATGAATCATTTCTTCAGCAATACGACCACCGTACAAACTACAAACCTGACTTTCAAGACCGCGCTTACTAATACTGTATTTATCCTCTTCAGGTAAATACATAGTGACACCAAGAGCTCGACCTCGAGGAATAATCGACACTTTGTAAACCGGATCATGCTCAGGCATCAAGTAACCAATAATAGTATGACCAGCTTCATGGTAAGCAGTATTAAGCTTTTCTTTATCGCTCATCACCATGGTTTTACGTTCAGCACCCATGAGGATTTTATCTTTCGCTAACTCAAGTTGTTCCATATTCACTAATCTACGATTAGAGCGAGCCGCAAACAATGCTGCCTCGTTGACCAAGTTAGCTAAATCCGCACCAGAGAAACCTGGCGTACCACGGGCAATGTTTTTTGGCTCAACATCATCATCGCAAGGCACTTTGCGCAAATGCACTTTTAGAATCTGTTCACGACCACGAATATCTGGCAAACCTACCTGTACTTGACGGTCAAAACGACCAGGACGAAGCAAAGCTGGATCCAATACGTCTGGACGGTTTGTCGCAGCTATAACAATAATACCTTCGTTACCTTCAAAACCATCCATTTCAACCAATAACTGGTTCAATGTTTGCTCACGCTCATCGTTGCCACCGCCCATACCGGAACCACGGTTACGACCCACGGCATCAATCTCATCAATGAAGATGATGCATGGTGCATGTTTTTTAGCTTGTTCAAACATGTCACGGACACGAGAAGCACCAACACCAACAAACATTTCAACGAAGTCAGAACCAGAAATAGTAAAGAACGGCACTTTTGCTTCACCAGCAATCGCCTTAGCAAGCAAGGTTTTACCTGTACCTGGAGGCCCGCACATCAAGATACCACGAGGAATTTTACCACCTAGGCGCTGAAATTTACTCGGCTCACGAAGGAAGTCCACCAACTCAGATGTGTCTTCTTTTGCCTCATCACAACCAGCAACATCTGCAAAAGTTGTTTTAATCTGATCTTCAGGTAAAAGTCGTGCTTTAGACTTACCAAAAGACATTGGACCACCCTTACCACCGCCACCGCCTTGCATTTGGCGCATGAAAAACATGAAAATAGCAAGAATAAGAAGAATAGGAAAACTGGCAACTAATAGTTGAGTCCAAATACTTTGCTGCTCAGGCATACGCCCTTCAACAACAACATTATTACTAAGCAAATCATCCATTATTTTTGGATCAGCTGCCGCAGGACGCACTGTATCAAAAGTGTCGCCACTAGTTCGGCTGCCGCTAATGGTGTAACCATCAACAACTACTTTAGCTATACGCCCATCTTGGACCTCTTTCACAAACTCAGAATAAGAAATTCGATTTGTGTCAGATGTCGTATTAAAGTTATTAAACACAGTTAGTAGTACAGCAGCTATTACCAACCACAACAGTATATTTTTCAGCATATCGTTCAAGAGCACACCTCTTAACGGTTATTTTAAATGTCTCTGGCAATCATACCAGAACATATCCCATTAACCTTTATATTGTCTTCCTAATAAGTAAACTTCGCGACTTCTTGCTCGCGACGCATCCGGCTTACGTGTCACCACAGAATCAAATTGAGCCCGCATGGTTTTGAGATATTCTTCAAATCCCTCCCCCTGAAACACTTTTACCAGAAAATTCCCACCTGGACGTAGCACTTGAGACGCCATATCCAAAGCAAGTTCTACAAGATACATAGCTTGTGGCTGATCAGAAGAACTGTTACCACTCATATTGGGGGCCATATCCGAAATTACAAGATCTGCTTTCTTATCTCCAATTTCAGCCAAAATCGCCTCGTACACTTCTTGCTCAGTAAAATCCCCCTGAACAAAACTTACACCAGGCAAAGGCGCCATCTCTAAAATATCAGAAGCCACAATAGTCCCGTTATCACCCACCAGCTTTGCCGCCACTTGAGACCAACCACCAGGAGCAGCACCAAGATCAACAACACGCATCGCAGGTCTAAATAACTTGTCCTTGTCATTAATCTCTATGAGCTTATAACTCGCTCTAGAGCGATAACCATCTTGTTGGGATTTTTTGACATACGGATCGTCAAAATGTTCCTTCATCCAATTATTACTACTTTTTGATCTTGCCACGTTTTCATCATACCTAAATCAGTCAATATTCCGCTATAATATCGCTTAACCTCTTAAGCCTCCAATAAAGAGGGTCAACTAATATGAGAAATTTTTACTATGAGTCTTACAAACGCCCAAAAAAAGCAATATCGCCTAATCGGCCACGCACTTAATCCTGTGGTTATGATTGCGGGCAACGGTTTAACAGAAACAGTTCTCACTGAAATCGATCGTGCTCTTGAAGATCACGAGCTGATTAAAATACGCATCAGCATTACGGACCGCGAAGTTCGCACCGCACTGATTGAAGAAATTAATAAAATAATGAAGTCTGAAACCGTGCAAACCATTGGTAAAGTAGCGCTTTTCTACCGCGCTGCTTTAAAACCAAACCCAAAATTGTCTAACTTACTTCGTTAAAAAAACTTAGAGATAGTCTTTTTTGAGTAAAAAACAGACTATCTCTAAACTCTTCAAAAATACGGCCGATACCTTTGACAGCTAACAAAGGAGTCGTACCATGCTATTTATAGAGGCACTCAATAGAGCCAGCACTCAGCCGAATGAGAAAAAGTTGATTTCTAGAGCCAAATATCGCCCTATAATCAGCAATAAAGACTCTGTCGACTTAAGCTCTGCCGCACACCAAGTAAAGGAAATACATTTAGATAGCCAAACCAAATCACCACTCACTGCATCAACAAGTGTTTTTGCCAACCTTATTGAGCACGTATTGAGCCATCTTATAAACACCAATGCGCACTTACACTCCCCAGAAGAGCTTAATTTAGACACAAAAGACTGGAAACTCTTTCTACAAGTCCCACCAATGACAAAAGAGAAGGACAACAAATCAGTAGAATATGTTGCACCAGAAGTGTTGCAGCGGCCACCAGCTAAACAACTTATATTCCATATTCCAGTAAAGCCGTCATACGGCATCCCTATAGAAATGACACTATTGCTGTCGCCTCATAACGGCTCACCTGAAGCACCAAGCATCTTCTACACTTTCCCTAAGGAAAACTGGTTGCCAGTATTACGTACACCCTACCCACCAGAATTTCTTGAACAGCAAATCACTCATTATCACATACTGCTTGATCAAGATGGCGAACCAGACCAGCTATCCTCCCTCTACACGCACATTAATCAAAGCAGAGTGATGAGCGAAGACACATTTTCATCACAAACTTTCGGCCTACGTATTTGGAGAGCAAAGAACAACACCTTAACACCTGTTGTTTTAGGGGATAGTCAGATTGGCTTATTATTTGTTGGCCATTTCAAACCAATTGAAGGCAATCCGATCAGCGAAGAAGAAAGAGCCCGGCAAGCGAGCAACCTTTATACAAAGGCCTAAGTCGCATTTCATGCAATAAAAAACCCTTCATGCAATTCGCATGAAGGGTTTATTTTTTATCGACGAACTTAATGAACTTTTAAGGCCGAGTGCTAAACACTAAAGCTCGCACCACAACCACATGTAGAGGTGGCATTAGGGTTTTGCACTACGAAGCGCGAACCTTCTAAGTTTTCTTTATAGTCCACTTCCGATCCAACAAGATACTGGAAGCTTAACGGATCAACAACCAAAGTGACTCCATTACGCTTTACTTCTGTATCGTCTTCTTGATGCTCTTCATCAAACGTAAAACCATACTGAAAGCCGGAACAACCGCCCCCCGTCACATAAACACGCAACATGAGTCGATCATTTTCTTCTTCTTCAATTAACGATTGCAGCTTTGCCGCTGCAGCGTCTGTAAATTCAATAGGATCAATCGATTCAACCATGCTCATTCCACTACCACTAAAACCATTTCGATAAATGAATTATCCGCTTATCCGAGTAATTTAGTCAAGTATTGATCAGTGCTCACGAGTAGAACGGAAACGCACCTGAGGCCATTTCTCTTCCGCCATCATCAAATTCACTCGCGTTGGTGCCAGATAAGTTAAATGGCCACCACCATCAATGGCTAAGTTATCACGACATTTGTTCTTAAATTCTTCAAACTTCTTAGCATCGTCACATTCAACCCAACGAGCCGTATTAACGTTAACAGGCTCGTAAATACATTCCACCTTGTATTCATCTTTTAAGCGATAAGCAACAACTTCATATTGCAACTGACCAACAGCACCAACAATAAGTTCGTTGTTACGTTGAGGCATAAACAGCTGGGTAGAGCCTTCTTCAGAAAGCTGCTGCAAGCCTTTTTGCAAGGCTTTCATTTTCATCGGATCTTTTAAGCGTACACGGCGGAATAACTCAGGCGCAAAATGAGGAATACCAGTGAACTTTAAATCCTCACCTTCCGTAAAAGTATCACCTATCTGAATCGTACCATGGTTATGCAAACCGATAATGTCACCAGAGAAAGCCTCTTCAACACCCTCACGATCACCTGCTGTGAAAGATACCGCATCAGTCACCTTAATATCTTTACCAATACGGCAATGACGCATTTTCATACCACGATTATATGTCCCTGAGCACACTCTCATAAACGCAATACGGTCACGGTGCTTAGGATCCATGTTAGCCTGGATTTTAAAAATAAAACCGGAAAACTTTTCTTCCTTTGCTTCAACTTTACGGCTATTGGTTTCGCGATCAATAGGAGCTGGCGCCCATTCCACAAAACCATCGAGCATTTCACGAACACCAAAATTAGAAAGCGCAGTACCGAAAAATACTGGCGTCAACTCACCTGCTAAATAAGCAGCATGATCAAATTCATGACTCGCACCACGAACCAGTTCGATTTCATCGACATAAGCTTCCCAATCATCACCAAGCAATTCTTTTGCTTCGTCAGACTGTAGACCTTCGATACGAATATCGTCCATCAATGTATGACCACGACCACGAACAAACACATGGATAGTATCTGTATAAAGGTTATAAACCCCCTTAAAGAAATCGCTCATACCAATCGGCCAAGTAATCGGTGCGGCAGCGATTTTTAGGACTTCTTCTACTTCATCTAACAATTCAATCGGATCACGAATATCGCGGTCCATTTTGTTGATGAAAGTCAAAATAGGCGTATCACGTAAACGACAAACGTCCATCAATTTGATAGTTCGGTCCTCTACCCCTTTTGCGCCGTCAATGATCATCAATACAGAATCAACCGCAGTAAGTGTACGGTAAGTATCTTCCGAGAAATCTTCGTGCCCAGGTGTATCAAGCAAATTCACAGTACGATCTTTGTATGGGAACTGCATCACTGAAGAGGTAATTGAGATACCACGCTGCTTCTCCATCGCCATCCAATCAGATGTCGCGTGCTTATCACCTTTACGGCCTTTTACGGAACCCGCTGTTTGAATAAGCTGACCAAGCAACAAAAGCTTTTCAGTGATGGTTGTTTTACCTGCGTCGGGGTGAGATATGATAGCAAAGGTTCTTCGTTCGCTTACTTCGTTGAGAAAATTCTGGTCTGCCATTAAAGTGTTCTTTTAAGTTATACGCGGGTTCTACAAGCACTCGACATAAAAGCCAATACTCAACCCCGTTATGTTAATCGTGATTTCATTACGGCTATTTTCGCTGATCTCGGCCTTATAAACAATCAATGCCTATGGAATTAATCACTATTTAAACTTTCATGCGATAACCACCTAACATCCTCTGCATAGCACAACAGCAGATAATCAACACATACCCACCAAGAAAATCAAAAGTTAAATTTACAAATGATTTGCATTACCATTATTAACAGCAATAAAATAACATCCCGTCAGAATTTCAGTACAAAGCCTCAAATGCGGGTATAAGCACGATAAATCATCGATTTAAAATAGTAGAGCCTTAAAAAATGATAGAGTCTAGAGAACTGCAGTTTAGTATCGGTGACCGTTCACTATTAAAAAACTTTTCAATGTCATTTGAGCCAGGGAAAATTTACGCTCTGGTTGGTCACAATGGTTCTGGCAAATCGACCCTTTTAAAACTCCTTGCTCAGCAACAAAAACCAACAGCTGGCAATATTTTGTTAGACAGCAAATCTATTACTTCTTGGTCTCAAAAAAAATTTGCTCAGCAAATAGCGTACCTTCCTCAACAAACACCTTCTACAGACAGTCTTTCTGGAAGAGATCTTGTTAGCTTTGGTCGCTATCCTTGGCATGGATTACTCGGACGACTAAACAAAGAAGATCAACAATACATTGACGAGGCAATGGAACTAACCGATACAACAGGCTATGCCGATCGGTTGGTTGACACCTTATCAGGAGGTGAGCGCCAGCGCTTATGGTTGGCTATGTTATTGGCCCAACAAACACAATATCTACTTCTCGATGAACCTCTTTCGGCGCTCGATATCGCACACCAAGTTGATATGCTCAATCTCATAAAAACACTCAGTGAAAAACTCAACTTAGGCGTTATTATCGTCATCCACGACATCAATATGGCGGCACGCTTTTGTGACCATATTGTGGCACTTCACAGCGGTGAAATGATTGCTTCGGGCTCTGTAGAGAGCATTTTTAACCAAGATCAATTGCAAAAAATCTATGGTATCAAGATGCATATCTCTGAACACCCAGCCGGCTACCCAGTTGCTATGCCCTACTGATGAAAAAAGACCTTATAACGATGAAACACTCTATGATTTTAATGGTATTTTTTGCTTTTTTCGCATCAAATATTCTTCAAGCAGAACAAACAACGCCACTTAGAGTGATGTCGATTGACTGGACTCAAACTGAAACACTTATCGCGCTTGGTGTAAAACCTATTGCCATGGCACAACAGTCTGGTTACGACGCTTGGGTTAAAGAACCAGCGATCCCGACTACAACCGCAGATGTGGGATTAAGAACCCAACCAAACCTAGAACGACTTTCAGAGCTCAAGCCTAACAAGATTTTCATTTCCCCCATGTTTAGCTCGCTTACCCCTAAGCTTTCCCATATCGCTCCTGTTACTAATATCACCCTTTATAAGCAAGACAACATTTCTTGGGATGGTTTTAAGACCTTCACTCGTAGGCTTGGCGACGAGACAAATACACAAGCAGAAGCAGAAGCCCTGATTTCCTCCTCAGAAAAAAAATTCGCCGACCTAGCCGGTCAAATAGCAAAAGACACACCACCACTACTGATGGTCCAATTTATGGACAGTCGTCATGTCCGAGTTTTTGGTGCAAACAGCATGTATAAAGTTGCAGCGAATAAAATCGGTTTAGAAAGTGCTTGGAAAGAAGAAACCAATGCTTGGGGATTTTCGCTGGTAGGCATAGATAAATTAATGAATACCAAGGGTCAAATCATCATTATTAAACCTTTACCTGTTGGCGTAGAGCAAAACTTACAACAAGATTTATTTTGGCAATATTTAGTGAAGAAATCTGGCCAACCCGCTTTGACTGTAGCGCCCACATGGAGCTTTGGCGCGATCCCATCTACGGTTCGCTTTGCAGAGTTACTCACCAACACTTTAAGCAATAAGGAGAAGCAATAATGCGATTTTTTCCTATTAGCTTTATCACCATATTAACCGCCAGTGTCGCATTACTTATCGGATGGCAATTGTCACTTAATGACACTTTTATCCATAATCTCACAAGTTTAATACAGCCAGATTGGCTCTCGGACAACTCAATAAAGCTTCACTTGACCTGGTGGCCTCGACTCTTTACCACTTTAATTTGTGGTGCCGCATTAGCTATTGCAGGCCTACTAATGCAACAAGTATTAAGAAACCCATTAGCCTCACCAACTACGCTTGGTGTTGCAAGCGGGGCCAGTTTTAGCTTAATGATGGCAACGCTCTATGCGCCATGGTTGATCGAATTGTCTCAAAGTTTAGTCGCACTGGCTGGTGGCTTAATAACCATGGGGATTGTTTTTGCTCTTTCTTGGCGTCGTGCTCTTTCACCTACCATTGTGGTTATATCTGGACTCATCCTTAACCTCTACTTTGGCGCTTTCAGCTCTGTCCTCCTCATCATGAACCAAGAAAAACTCGCGGGACTAATGATCTGGGGTGCAGGTTCGTTAGTGCAAACAGGCTGGGGAAATGTTGCCTATTTGGCACCTAGAATTATCGTACTTATTCTTATTGCCTTCCTTTTCGTTAAGCCTTTAACACTCTTACAACTGTCTGAATCTGGTGCAAAAAGCCTTGGTGTCTCACTCGCTAAATTGAGAGTTATCTGTCTAGGTCTTGCTGTATTATTAACCTCCTTTGTAGTGGCCACCGTTGGCATAATAGGTTTTATTGGGCTTGCCGCACCAGCTATCACACGCCTTATTGGCGTCCATAGATTACTACCGAAATTTCTAGTATCTATGTTTATTGGCGCATTTTTATTAACCCTGACTGATTTGCTGATACAACGCTTACCTGGCCTCATGTCGATCATGCTTCCAACAGGCGCCGCAACGGCTGCTCTCGGTGCGCCACTCATGTTGTGGTTATTACCAAAACTGACAATGCGCAGCCAAGCACATACCGAAACGGTTTTAACTCGCCACAGCGAACAAGGACGATACCTGAGCAAATACACCATCTGGATTGCTCTTAGTAGTGTTTTGATCGGGTTCTTTGTTTTTTCAAGCCTGTCTATTGGCAATCAAGGCTGGAGCTGGATATTCACCACAAAGGATTGGCCTGTATTAGAGTGGCGACTGCCTCGATTACTAGCTGCCATTCTAGCTGGCGCCATGCTGGCAACAGCTGGAACCATTATTCAACGTCTAAGTGGCAACCCAATGGCAAGCCCAGAAGTCATTGGCATAAGTTCAGGAACAGCTCTTGGCGTTATTGCTGTGCTATTTTCTGGTCTGAGCGCAAGCTTAACCGGAATGTATGTTGGCGGTTTAATTGGTGCTCTATGCGCTGTTGGTTTAATCATATTACTCAACCGGAAAACCGGCTTCCAACCAGAAAAAGTGCTATTAACAGGTGTTGCTATAACCGCATTAATGGGAGCGGTACAAAGCATCGTTTTGGCTGGTGGCGACCCAAGAAGCTATCAGTTACTTGGCTGGCTGGCTGGCACAACGTATTACGTTACGACTGATGCCCTCATTCCACTAACAACGATTACATTTATCTTTATCTCTATTGGTTTTCTCTGCCATCGTTGGCTGGATATTTTGCCGTTAGGCGAAGCCAGTGCTCGAGCTTTAGGAGTAAATGTCTCTCGATCAAGAATGCTACTGTTATTGCTCGTTTCAGGACTAACAGTTAGCGCAACGTTAGTAGTTGGCCCTCTTAGCTTCATCGGCCTAATGGCACCACACCTAGCTCGTTTATTGGGATTTAGCCGTGCCAAAGAACATCTGATTGCCTCTATTCTGGTTGGCAGTACATTAATGCTTTTCTCTGATTGGCTTGGTCGTCAGATACTTTATCCTGAGGACATTCCAACCGGTATGGTTGCTTCTATTATCGGCGGGCTCTATTTGATGTGGGGGCTGAAAAGACTCTAAATTACAATTGAAAAATTCTCTTTGATCATTCAGAGCCACAAACTTGTTAAAGAGTTAATGCTCGCTAAAGCAGGCGATATTCAGACTAAGGGGCTCTGGACATCAAATTATTATCACTGTTTCAGCGGTTGTCAGATTGAAGTCACCAACAAAACTAACTTGTTAATTGCTCACAAAGGGACTGCCAAGAACAACGAAAACTCCCCATTCCCGTCACAAGAGAAATTTCACCAGATAACAAATTTGAGTCAGTAACAGCATGCCAATGCAAAATTTTCTGCTGATCTAGTACCGTTTTAACACTATCGAACAATTCAGGAGAACACAAAAGGGTCCCATTATGTGATTGACGCTGAACCTTCACAAGCTGCCTTACAAGAACTTGCGCCTTTTCCTGATGTCCTGCTTGCCCCATAAATTGCAGGAGTGCTTCATTCAAAACCACTGTTGCACTCTTCTCAATATCATCCCACAACTTCTCCTTTTGTTGATTCAACTCTGCAATAAGCTGATTCAACTCACGCCAAGCCTCCTGCTCTATTTCTTGCCGGACAAGTAAAGCTTGCTCATTTGCTTCCTTTTCAGCCTGTTGGCGAATATGCTCTGCTTGCTCCAATGCTTCATCCAATATGTTCTGAGCACGTTGTTGGGCATTAGCGATGATATCGTCAACAGTAAGACACACGTTTATATCTTGGGCTTTAAGCAAAGACAACACCGCGTCATCATTTTTCGAGAGGTTAAACTGCCGTTTCACAAATGACATTTTTTTATTCCTTACCAGTATCGGCAGCATGATCATCTAACGATTGGTTAACAGATTGCAGTTGTGATACCCGCCACATCACCGCATGCCAGAGCTGATTTAAACGCTTCTCAGGAAGCTCTAAAAAAGGTTCTACTGATAAAGAGTCTACAAGGCCTTTATCGTAAAAAAGACGCAGTCTCTGCCAAGTAATAGGAGACACCCACTGACGCATAAGCAACAACCCAACCTGCTCAACTAGTAGTAATTTCCATGAGGTTACAGACCATTTCCCAGGTGTAAGCGCTTTAGCTATATGACGCCCCCATTTAATATCGTCATTTTCCAAGTCAGCCCTACCTATCTCAGGTATTACAATTTCAGCTGCTAACTTTAGCGCATATGAGCGAGCCTTATCGTTCATCATAAGCCAATATTGCAGTGCCTCTCCTGGCTCCGACGGGATACTATCTTCAATAGAAAAAACTGAGCGCATGCATTCGGAAGGAAATTGCTCCCTGCGCCAGCTACCTTGCTTCTTCCATTCTTCAGGAACACATACCTCCCAACTAGGATGCATGCTAACCCAAGGAGACTGCCAAATTCTCAGCCATGCTAAAAAGCAAGATGGAAAAGGGTCATACAATTCGGACATAGCATATGACTCCAGACTAACTACGAGACAAAATAGCGCGACGCCATTGTGGGTTCAGCAACACAGCCAAACCTGCAACCAGTAATACAAAGAATACGCTCCCCCCTACAAGCAAAACTTGCCAGAAACTGACATCTTCTTGTGCCAAAAGAAAAGGGCCAAGATATACAAGTTGTTGCTGCTCCTGATAAGCTTTAGCGGGGACAAATACAACGCTCATTTTTTCTTCTTTTTCAGATAATCCAGGAATACTAGTTCGAACAAGTCTCTCTATTCGTGGCCTGATGACATCTGGATCAAGGTCTTCTCTATGCTTAATAAAAACCGCTGCGGAAGCTGGCTGGACAGGCTCTCCTGGTGCGATGCGTTCTGGTAATACAACGTGCACTCTCGCTACTAAAACACCATCTATTTGTGACAAAGTAGATTCTAGTTCTTGCGACAATGCGTAAATATAACGAGCTCTCTCCTCAAGAGGGGAAGAAATAACACCTTCCTTGCGAAAAATATCTCCCATATTAGAGCGTGCTTCCTTAGGTAAACCAGCAGCATCGAGAATACGAACCGCACGAGCCATATCTGATCCACCTACCGTCACAGATACACCTTCTTTAGTGATCACTTTTTCGGCTTCGATATGCTTTTCCGCTAGTTGAGCAATAACATCATTTGCATCTGATTCACTCAACTGGCGGTGGAGCTCGACATTTTTTTCGCAACCTGTAAGAAAAAGAAGAACGAACAACAGGGCCCCTTTAATAAGATAGTACCTCATAGAAATACCCTTATTTCTTATTGAAGGCTGGTTAATTTTTCTACGGCCTGCGTACCTTTACTGATCAACTTAGTTGTAAGTAAACTCTCCAAATAGAATGAAGAAAGTGCTCGGTTTGCTTGAACAACGTCTTGTGCATCATTGGACTTAGAGGCTTTTTTTAGTGCTCGATCCGCGTCATTTGATAACTTTTGCAAATGTTCAGATGAGCCTGACAACTGCCCAACAATACGCTCGGCAACGTTACCTGTTTCAGTTGTTTTTTGATTCTGCTGAAACGCTGCACTAAACCAACTAGCATCGGTCTGATTCGCCTCTACAGGCTTACTTTGTGTCACGCTCGCTGAATAATTAGCAGAACTAGTTTCTATACTCTGAATTGATTTAACAGACATCATGCTCTCCTGCCATTTTAAAAAGCGGGCAATGAAAAAATCATTGCCAGCTACTTTATGCTCAGTACTTTTTCCACAAAGCTACTTAGAAACCTTATGCATTGCTTCATTAACAATCGCGTCAGAAAGCATCATGGCATCCATATCAATCTGTTGATCACCAGTGCTCTTGCCTTCCATCACACCTTTAACAGCTTCCATTGCTTGCTTAAAGCGACCTATCTCTTCCGAGTTAAAGTCTTTTCCACGTTCGATTCGACTAGCCCAACCACCACGAGGCTGCTCTCCAAACTTATCGGTATGTTGATCCATGAATTTACCGATATCCTTAGCCATATCTTTATCTTCTTTACTAAAAGAAAAACGCTCGCCACCATGAGATGAGTTTTTCTCACTAGAGCGAAATCCACTTTCTTTTATATCGATAGAATCGACTGCTGTTTTACCCAAATGGGAAACAAAGTCTCCTCCCATTGAGAAGCCGTTACGGCTTGCAGGAGACATATCTCCTAAGCCTAATCCACCACCGATTCCAGAATTGCCAATAGAAGAACTACCGAAGCCTGCACCACCAAAACCACCGACACCGCCAAAGCCTGACCCACCTAAACCGCCAATAGCATTACCTAAGCCGCCCATTGCACCACCAGCCATACCGCCAAGAGCCCCACCTAAAGTATCTCCAACCATACCACCGACAGCGCTACCCAATGGCCCCCCAACACTACCTAAAACAGAACCAGCCATGCCACCAGCAAGCCCTCCGAGCCCACCCATAGAACCACCAATTCCACCTAATATTTGCTGCAGTCCACCAGTAATAGCCGTGCTTAATGCATCCTTCAAGCCGCTTGTAAAATCCTTAAGCTCGCTGCCACTTAGATAGTTGTCTTCTGACATTTCATCCTGCCAGTTACGCACGTTACCTGTAGCATCATGTGGACCATTGTATTTACTCGCATTTTGGTCCATAAATTTAGCAATCATATCCATCATTGGATTATTGCCAGCATTATTGAAGGTTGCCCCATCGCCTTTTTTCTGTAGTAGTGAATCTATTAGCAAATCCGCTAACATACCTACTAGTGCATCAGCACCCTGATTAGGAGAGTTGTTCCCGGTAGGTTTATTGAAATCGGCAATACCCTTGTTGTTACCGCCACCCACACCCTGACCAGCCATAAAACCGCCAGACTGATTTAAAGGAATACTAATGGTTAATTTTGCTTCTATCATACTCACCTCTGCATTTTGTTAGACTGCCTATAAAACCCGCTCAACAAACAGGATTGATAGGAAATTGAAAGATGACTTAGACCAATACACAGATATAAGTCATTCTTTCATAGATCCACAATTAATTAGTAGTTGATGGCTTTACCACTTTGAGTCGCGGCGTTATTCGCTTTATTGGCAGAGTCAACATAGCCATTCATAATGCTATTCACTGTATCTGTCTTCATTTTGTCTGACTGAGCCTGAGCATTCATTTTTGTCGTTTCTGCTGACGTCTTATCCAGTAGTTGCAAAGCATCTTGAGAAGCTTGAAGACCAGAACCACCTATACCACCTAAACCACTTAGTAAATTACTCATAACAATATCCACCTTAAAAATTAATTAGTTAAAAAATGAGAGCACATCTTTATGTCTCGCTAAACTAAGTGGCAGAGATCCATATTCGGTTCCTAGATTTTTTTGTTCTATATTTTAAAAGCTCAATATTCCATCAATTGGAACCAATCCTTCTTTCTTAGCCACTCACTGGATGTGATGGTTTATCTATTACAAACAACCTCATTAGCTATATCGGAGTGAAAGGATTACTCAGTTACCATAATGAAGTTAGAACTATGGTTACTCTCCCCTAACACTCGCCACTTTTTTATCCATATAGGAGATAAAATATGACTATTTCATCGGGGTGCATGCCACCACCACAAAACTGGAACAACCAGGGTCCTTCAGCTCAAGCAGGAAAACTAGAAATCACCTTTAGTTTTTCAATGGGTAAAGAAAATCAGATATCAAATCAACCTAAGAATGGATGTACATCAGATCAATTTAATGACGATTATCTTTACGGTGGCTGTCAGGACAACAATGCAAAATCAAGCTCTGGTAGAGATTCAGGACTTGGCGGTGGCTCAGGGCTTGGCGGTGGTTCAGGACTTGGCGGTGGCTCAAGAGTCGAAGGTCAAACAGGCACAGACAGCGTTTCTGGGGCGCCCAACTTTGATTCTATTGAAAATGATATGAAACAACGTAGCCTAGAATTACAAAAGCAAACCTTAGAATCATTAGAACTTCTCGACCATTCCATGGCCGAAACCATACGAATGGCTAGTATTGCTCAATCAGAAAAGTTAATCGTTGATACAAGAAACTCAATAACAAATGGCTACGTAGATTCTGCCAATAAAGCCAACAATGCCAACACCCAAAATGGTAAAGGTATTAATTTCTAAACACCGTATGCCAGCCTCTGGCTGGCGCTTTCTCCTGTAAAACCTAAGTTCGTCTATTCATAAGCCAACCTTACACTCCACGTATCACTAAATACTAGAACAATTTTTTACAGCACAGTAAGCTAACTGTTTAACAAAATAATTGGGCTTCAATATGGATAATGCTGATACCCTTATAGGACCATCAAGCAAGGTGGACCATCTACTACAGGAGAACTCTCTACTTCGAACATTATTTGAGTTCTCTCTTCGCCCCGCAATATTCGTCACCGACCCAGATAATGACTTTAAATTTGTTTTGGTAAACCAAGCTGCCTGTGAGCACTTTAACGTAACCCGAGAACAAATTTACCAATGGACCCCACTAGATGTTGATCCATCCTTTACTAAGGAAACACTTCATGATTTGTTAGCAGATTTAAAAAAAAATAAAACCAAGACTTTTGAGTCTAATCACTTACTACCCAACGGCAAAAGTGTTCCAGTAGAAATAATTACCAACTTATTTGAGTTCAACGATAAACAATTTATCGTGGGTTATTTCTCGAATATCGAAGAGCGGAAATTAGAAGAAAAGCGACGGAATGAGGAACAAATAAAGCGGGAGCACGATCTACTAGAACAACAATATCAAAAAATATTCGACAACTTATATGATCGAGTATATTTGTTAGAAGTAGCTGACAACAAAATTCTCAATATCAATAACACAAACATTTCTAACTCGAAAACATCAACAATACTATGCAACAAGCTATGTTTGGAAGACATCATCCCTCCTTCAAAGTTGCTCTTGTTCGAATCTCAAAAGCAGCTCTGCTTAAGCAAAAAAGAAAGCTGTCACTACGAAGAAACAATCATCCAAGCAGATAATTTAAGCATACACTTAGATATTGTTTTAATCCCAATAATATCTTCTACAGAAGAAGTAAAACGTATAATTCTGGTCGCTCGGGACATCACAGAAAAAAAGAATAAAGAAGAAGAGTTGGCACGTAAGGAGCAGGAATTTCGCGCTTTAGTCGAACTTTCAAAGGACATTATCACTCGCTACGATATTAATTTAAAGAGGATTTATGCAAATCCTGCGTTCACAACACTTTCTCCCATAAAAGAAAACGACATTCCATCATCAATAGAATTTCACAATAAATTAACCCAAGTTTTTCAGTCTGGAGTTAGCCAAACATTAGACCTTTCTCGATTTGTCCATAATGAAGAGCGCTTCTACGAAATTCATTTTATTCCTGAATTTGATCTGAATACAAAAGTTATTAGCGTCCTTTGCATAGGCCGAGACTGTAGTGCAAAAAAACATGCAGAACGAGCCTTATTAAAACGGGAGGAAGAGTTTCGATCATTAGTTGAAAATTCTCTAGATAATATAACCAGACATGCTCCTGATGGTCGTCGAATCTATATAAACCCTATTAGCGCACGTTCAGCTGCCCCTCTTGCTCAAACCTTGATGAACACCACCCCCGAAGAATACCCAGGCGGAGAAAGCGGCCTTTTGTACCAACAAAAAATCCAGCAAGTCGCCAAAAACAAAACAGCAGCTGAATTCGAGCTCTATTGGACATCAAAAAACAGACAAAAGTGTTCATTAATTAGTCTAGTCCCCGAACAAGATAAAGATGGCTCAGTCATTAGTATACTAGCTATAGGCAGAGATATTACCGAGCTAAAGAAAATCAGTAACGATCTCAAACAATCGCAATCTCAACTTCGCGACCTTGCCGCACATCAGGAACGAGCAAAAGAAAACGAGCGTAGACAGATCGCCAGAGAGCTACATGACGAACTAGGGCAGCAATTAACAGCACTAAAAATAGAAACACAAATTCTAGAAGTACGTTATGGACACTTAGACACAACGTTCAAAGAACAAATTTCACGTATTAAAGATCAACTAAAAAACACCATTTCGTTCACGCGTGGTTTTGTTTCTTGGCTACGACCAGCCGCACTGGACCTTGGTTTTACAGCTGCATTGGAATGGTTAGTAGACGATATTGCCAAACTGAATACAAGCTGCCATTTCAATTTAGAACTCTCACATGAGGATATTGATGTATGTGAAGAAAAAGCTATTGCCCTGTTTCGTATCGCCCAAGAATCACTAACAAACATTATCAAGCACGCCTATGCCAGCCAAGTGAATATTAAACTCAAGCTACAGAACTCTTTTTTAGTGATGAAGATAAAAGATAATGGATGTGGTTTTGATACGAAACAATACAACACAAAATCCTTCGGTTTGGTCGGCATTAAAGAGCGAAGTATCATGATCGAAGCCTCATTAAATTTAACCAGCAAGATAGGACAAGGCACATGTATTATCGTCCGCACGCCTTTAGAAAAGAAAAAAAAGCAACAACAAAACTAATTATTGTGGATGATCATTCCATTGTAAGAGCAGGCTTAAAACAACTCTTTTCTATATATAGAGATATTGAATTGGTGGCCGAAGCCGAAAACGGAGAGCAAGCGATTGAACTCATTAGGCAACATCGTCCCGATGTGATCACCTTAGACATACTTATGCCAGGATTGAGTGGCATTCCCCTCATTGAAGCCATTTTAAAAGAGTTTCCTGAACAAGCCATTCTTATATTAAGCATGCATAACGACACACAAATCACCCGTAGGACATTAAGAGCAGGCGTTAGAGGCTACCTCAGCAAAGACTGCGACACTGAAACTCTGCTTGATGCCATCCGTAGCATTCATCACGGTGGGCGATATATCCAACCAGATGTCGCGCAAAAGCTTGCCTTTGAATATGACGATGCTATTGATAGCCCTAAACACAAGACACTATCTAAACGAGAATTTCACATATTCTGCCAGCTCGCAAAAGGAACCAGCATTAGTGATATTGCTCAGACATTAAGCATCAGTAACAAAACAGTCAGCACACATAAATTTCGTTTAATGCAAAAAATGGGCTTCTCAAGCCACTCAGAAATTATCCGCTACGCCTTGGCTCACAACCTTATTAACTAACTAATTAGTACAGCTAAATTCCTTTCATATCTAATTTAGGACAAGGAAAGTGCTCGGCAAACTTCAAGGATGATGGAACCTAACGACACAATTTTTCACTCATTGCTCGGATAATAGAACTTTTACTCGCACTAAGAAGCAGTGACTAGTTTTATCTAAACACTATTTCGATCACTCACTTGCATTACATGGGAAGGTATCAGCTATGTCGATAGGTATTCAATCAAACTCGTTTGGAGGTGGGATTAATTCATTTGATTCATCGAATTTATCCACTGATTTTTCTCAACAGGGAAAAAACACCAGCTCAAGTCAAAAGCTAGGAGGAGAGCAAGGTGGCTCTATGGAGCAACTAGTCGAGCTGCTAGTAAAAACACTTGTCGATATGCTGAAGCAACAAGGTGCCAACGGCCAAAGTAATGGCGGCGGCATGAATGGCATGGGCGGCATGAATGGCGCCGCTCAAGATGGTGGCCTCGCTGGAGGGCTTGGTGGTGCTTTAGGCAACAAACTCCTCGATACATTAACAGACAGTCTGGGCGGCGGCGATAAAAATGCTGGAGCAACAGGCACAGGCAATGCAGACAGAAGTAATGGACAAAACAATGGTATGGGAAGTTCGGATGGCCAAATGAAGCCTGAAGAATTAATGAAAATGCTGATCATGGCCATGTTGCAAATGATGTTAAACCAAGACAGTCAAGGTGGCGCAAACAAGGGTGGCATGGATGGGGCTGGAGCGCTAGGCAACAATGCAGGCCCAAACAGCACAGGTGCAGCTGGGCCAAGTAATGCAGGTGCAGCTGGACCAAGCAATAGCAGTGCTTCCAGTGAAGGCGGCTCATTGCTAAAAGATTTAGGCAAAAGCCTTGTTGATATGGGCAACTCTCTTATGCAAGGCGTAGGAGAAAGCGCACTAAATAATGCAATCAGTCCAACCAAAGATGGTGGCGGTCAAGTCGAAGATCTACTCAAAGACTTTCTCAAACTCATCGCCAAAATGATGGATAACAACTCAGGTGAATTCAGTAGTCCAGCTGGAGCTGGTGATACAAATTCAGCGGCCCCAAAAATCGAATTATCTATTCAAACCAGTTAATCACCTATTAAGGAATTGACCTAGTCAATTCCTTACGTTTATGACTTAAACAAACTCCATTATCTATGAGGCCTCATATGAACACTCAACTATCAAACACAGCTGCTCCACAATTCACAACATGGCAAGCTCTTATTGAGCAAGGCGATGGGTATCTCACTCCCGAGCAACGCCAAACTTTTGAAAAAGCGATCAACATGCTAATAGAGCGCTTTCACGTGACACTTGGGAAGGCAATATCTCCCGCAGAACAAGCAGAAACCTTTGATTTTCAGAATTATATCGAAAGCATGGAAGAACGCTTTCTAAAGGACACACCAAAGGACGATGAGCTACAGCAGGATGTTGCTTTGACCGCTGCACGTATCATTGAACAAATTGGTCAAATTATTCAACAGGGAAAATAGCGATCAATTGTCTTGTCTTTAATTAATAGGAAGCAAGGTTGATGAACTTGCTTCCTATTAATCACTTCATCATTCCTTTTTGCAGATCATTTTTATCGCTAGGCAATTTTAGGAACCAATTCCACAGTAATTCCACCAATATCAACAGAAAGATATCCTTAAACTGATTGACGGCGGCATTTACCTCATGAATATATCGTCTACCAACAATGCGACATTGAACACGATGTTCAACACTACGACGGCACCACAAAAGGCCACCGAAGTGAAAAGTGTAGCGAACAATGAATCAGACAACATGGAGGAAATCTCCATGAAGTTTAGCGAAAGCATAGAGCGCAACTCAAAAAGCTTAGAAAAGAGGACTATTAAACCCCAGACGCAAATGCGCGCAGAAAAATTAGAGGCCCTTTATAAACTATTAGCTGGGCAAGGCGATCAGCTGCACGAAGAAATACAAAGAATTCTTGCCAGAGGACAACAGGCTCTTTCGATGGAAGCCTTTATGTCCGCAGCAAATGGAGACCCCACCAAGGCAGAGGTTCTACTTCAGCATGCAACCCATCAGACAAAAACCTCTGGGAATCAAGCATTGCTCAAAACGTTACAAAATATCTCACAAGAACTCAACGAAGAGCATGGTCAAGATATCTTAGCTGGCATAAACACAGCAGAAGCGCTGGCGATGTACTCTCAAGACCCTCAGCAAAGACAAAATATGCGCAATCTTTATTACCGAAATATTGTTGGACAAGGATCACTGGCAGCTATTTTCGATACGTTATTAAGCCAATTTGACGAAAAACATTTTGCACAAGGTATACATACGCTTATGCGAGCGTTATCAGATGATATTTCCTCTCTGTTTCCATCTAAACCAGGTGCACAACTAAAAGCGCTACTAAAAGACCTTACCGCGAGCCAGAAGCTAAACAGCATACTCAATAGTAGTCGCGATTTATTAGACCGTGTTTCTACTCAGCACCCTCCCCAAGATATGAGCGCTGCGCGCCTAACAAAACGCCTAATTGATTTTACTCAGGGAAGCCTTTATCCAAGGGAAATAAAAAGCCTAAGCGATGACACAGTCGGACAAGATCCGCTTAAGCATGTAAAGTTTCTCAACTCACTCTACCCCTTAGTTAAAGAAATGCCTCTACCACTCTGGAAAGACGGTGAATCTAGACGCAGCGCGCTGCAAGTCATTTTACGCATGATGACCGAATACACTCATTACGAGCGCCAACATCTGGCAAGCACGCAAGCTCATCAAGTACAACAATAGCAGAGACACGGAGAGATCGAATGCCAACACCCTCAATGATGCCTACAGAACGCCAAAATTTTTTTATGCGTCGTGCAGACGACAATGATTTGATCTTCGCACGTGAGCTCATATGCAACAATATGATGAGCTACTACAAAATGATTGGGCTTGATTGGAACAATGATGCTTTCCAAGAAATATGGAACCTGACATCTAATATCATCGTCACTCCCCCTGAGAAAGATGCTTCTCCAATCGGCGTCATGAGAATGCATATTAGCGATCAAGAGGCCACCTTGTGGGATCTGCAATTGTTGTCTGAATACCGTAATCAAGGTATAGGAAAACAACTTCTGCAGCACTGCATCCAAATATCACGTAATGCAGGCTGCAAGCTCATCACTCTCAATGTCTGCAAGACCAATCCTGCGTTTTCATTGTATCAGCGTGCCGGATTTCAAATCGACAACGAGACCGAACACCAAATAAAAATGAAATTTTTACTATCTTGAAGTCATCGAGCACGCTATGAACACACTTTTTAACATTCTAAATCGTATCGCCATCAGTGCAATGAAGCGCTCAGAAGTCGTTGGCGCTGTCTTTGTTATGGCCATTGTCTTTATGATGATTATTCCTTTACCAACAGGTCTATTGGATGTTTTGATCGCCATAAACATAAGCTTGTCTTCACTCTTAGTCGCGCTAGCAATGTACCTACCGGGTCCGCTGGCATTTTCATCTTTCCCTGCCGTTTTATTGCTAACCACCATGTTTCGCTTAGCACTATCTATCTCCACCACCCGACTTATCTTACTCGAACAAGATGCTGGGGATATCGTCGAAGCATTTGGTAACTTCGTTGTCGGTGGAAACCTCACGGTCGGTCTCGTCATTTTCTTAATTCTAACCGTCGTTAATTTCTTAGTGATCACCAAAGGTTCAGAACGGGTCGCTGAAGTTGCCGCTCGTTTCACATTAGATGCCATGCCAGGCAAACAAATGTCCATCGATAGCGACCTTCGTGCAGGATTAATTGATGCAAATGATGCACGTTTTCGTCGCGAGCAGTTAGCCAAAGAAAGCCAACTATTTGGTGCCATGGATGGCGCGATGAAATTTGTGAAAGGCGATGCTATCGCCGGTCTTGTCATCGTTTTTATTAACTTAATTGGTGGTTTTTCTATTGGCACATTACAGCACGACATGTCAGCCTCGGAATCCATGCATCTATATTCGGTCTTAACTATCGGCGACGGCCTCATTGCACAAATCCCAGCACTTCTAATATCCCTCACTGCCGGCATGATCATCACTCGAGTGGCACCTGACAACCAAGCTCTAGATGCCAATATAGGGCGTGAAATGGCAGAGCAAATTACAAGTCAACCGAAAGCCTGGATTATTGCTGCCTTTGGTATGACAGGCTTCGCACTTCTTCCAGGCATGCCTACGATTATTTTTTTAGTGCTCGCAAGCTTGTCTTTCACCTGCGGTATTTTCCAGCTATTCAAGGCACATCGCATTCTAAAAATGCGAGAATCTAATCAGCTTTCTGCAGACATGCCACCAGAACAAAATGGTGTTGAAGATATTCGTCGCTTCAACCCTGCCAGAGCCTATTTATTACAATTCCACCCTTGCCGTAGTGGAGAAAGCGATCCGTTTACCGTCGATCTTATTCAACATGCACGTAAGTGTCGTAACCGTATCGTTAACCAATATGGTATCACCCTACCTTCGTTCGATATTGCTTATAATGATGAACTAGCTGAAGATGAATTCTGTTTCTGTGTCTATGAAGTTCCCACTTTAAGAGCCACTTATATAAAAGATAAGATAGCCATAGAACGAGAGTTCGTGCCAGAAAATCACCTTGAAGAAGGTGAGCAAGCACCAGGCAATAGAGAAGAAGAACGCTGGCTATGGTTTTCGATCAACCATCCTATTTGTCAACAAGAAGACATACCAAAGGCGACGCCAGATACCCTGATTATCGAACGATTAGAACGACTTTTCTTTGCCACAGGACCACAATTTATCGGTTTACAAGAAACCAAGGCCATCCTTAGCTGGGTAGAAATGGAACAATCAGAACTAGCGCAAGAGCTGCAGAGAGTTCTGCCTATGTCACGGTTTGCCGCTGTATTACAACGCCTTGCCGCTGAAAGCGTTCCACTTAGAGCAATACGTCCAATTGCTGAGGCCCTCATAGAACATGGTCAATATGAACGAGATATAGGAGCCCTAACTGACTATGTGCGAGTAAGCTTAAAAGCACAGATTTGTCATCAATACAGCACGGTCGATGGCATGCATGTATGGCTGTTAACGCCGGAGGCGGAAGAACTGTTGAGGGACTCATTACGCCAAACTCAAACAGAGTCATTTTTTGCTTTACCGCCAGAAGTGAATCATACTCTAGTGCAACAGCTAAACTCGTCGTTTCCAGTTCTAGCAAAGCCAAAACCTGTTATGCTGGTAGCTCAAGACCTACGTCGAGTATTGCGAAATTTACTACAAGATGAGTTTAACCATGTCCCTGTATTGTCATTCTCTGAGCTACAAAGCACTTCACAAGTTAATGTATTAGGACGTATTTCTTTTGAAACCTAACCTATCCCTAGACAAACATATCACTACCAATACTAAACTGGCCTTACAAACTAGAATACTGACGCTATTCATTTTACTTACAATAGGACTCACTTCTATTTCCGTTTATCGCGAAATAAATAACGCTCAAGCGCAAGTAAAAAAAAGTTTAGCTATTGCTACATCTTTAAGCAAAAACGCTATCGATAACCTATCTAAAGGTCGTGCCCTAGATACCTTGTCACACATAGAAAAAAATGAATTACAAGCACAGATAAATAGCCTCACACAACATTTCAATTGCCAGCTATATATCATTAATAAAGAAGAAAACCTGCTATTTACCGGCTCAGAAGGCGGACCTTTCAACACGGCAGCAGGACAGCAACTACATAATATTACAGGTCTAAGCCAAGCCATTAGCAAAATACTAGCGGAACAAAAGGAGGAGGCCTATTACGATGGAATAAGCAATCAACATCTGCTAAAAATACTGCCCTTAGAATCACCTAATATGTTCATTGTAGGGGATACCCCGCTACCAGCTTGGTATATGAATTTAGGTGGATCGCTATATTTCTTGTTCATTGGACTAACAGGGCTATTACTTGCTCGTAAATGGATCAAGCAAGCAATCACTGACTGGCGTCGTCAAAACTTGAGCCAAACCATTATGGACTCTTTAACCAGCCTACCTAATCGTCGTGGTATGGAGCTCTTTTTACAGCAGGCATTTGCTACACCATCCTCTGCAACAAATCCACACTCTCTGTTATTAATTAGCTTGGATCATTTTGCGCAGGTCAACATCCACTATGGAACGGATGCTGGCGATATGATTTTAAAACAGATCTCTAGCCGAATACGAACCTTACTGGATTCAGAAGATCTTGTTGGGCGCTGGGATGGTGATACCTTTTTAATTCTCCATAAAGGCATATCTGACACTAATGCAGCCACCATAGCTGAAAAAGTGTTCTTAGATATCAATAGAATAAACTTCGATATAGCAGGAGAAACGGTTCGTATCAATATCAGCATTGGCGTGCATACGATCAACGATCCAGATACGCAACGCTTTTCTCTAGCACACACAGAACAGGCTCTGCGTAAAGCAAAGAAAAAAGAAGACCACCATGTGGTCTACAGCAACGGTATCGCCTAAATAAAGCCTCCTGAGCACTTAACCGAGCATATCTATCAATAGTTATTCACTCTTAAGTGCTCTCTCAACAGTCATCACATTCTATCTCCCTTGCTATTCACTTAGGGAACTCATCCCGTACTTATGCCACTTAATAGTTGAATCTTAGAACTGTCATAGATGTGACTCTAGGAGAAGTTTTAATTTTTTAGGACAAGCTATCATGTACGAATTACGAGTTCTGACGGGTCTACATCGTGGCGCAGCTCTCCCCTTAATTGGGCAACAATGGAATCTCGGTAATGATGACAACGCCGATCTTGCTTTATTTGATCCAGGGATCAGACCAAAGCATTGCCGCCTTATTCAGTTAGAAAATGGCTGGGGATTAGAAAGCGAACAAGGCAAGATTACCGATAACGAAGGCCACAAAGTCGATAAAATTGACCTTCTTTCGGTGAATGCCTCTTTCGCATTAAGTGGTATTTGGATGAGCATTGTTGACGCAAACACCCCGTGGCAACAATACGAAGAAGATGAGCTGATTACCCAAAATATCGAAGATGCTTCAAATAGCCCCAAAAAAACAGCGAAAAGCCCCAAAAGAACCAAATCCCTTATCAACTTCACTTTGGGTTTTTTAAGCGCTGGAGCCATCGTCGCTACGAGCACTTGGGCTTCTTTAAACACCAGCTCTTTTGACAAACCACAAGCCACTAAAAAACAGGAAGAAACAAAACCTGCAGAGCAGTTACTGCCTAATCTATCAACAGAACCAGAAGTGATCAGCCAGCTACGTACAATGCTGCAAGCACGAGAATTAGATAGCCTGGTTCAGGTCAAATCTAGCAACAACCAAATCGTCATCAATGGCGCTATTGACGATTCAGATCGAGAGCGATTAACGCGTATGTTGAAACGCTTTAACAAACAGTTTTATACGTCGATCAAGATCACAAATCAAACCTCTGAATTACCAGTAAATCTACCCTTTAAAATTGTGCAAATCACATCCGGATCAATGGGGAGCGTTGTCACCAATACTGGCAAACGATTATTCGTTGGTGACGAGCTAGACGGTATGCGCTTGATGTCAGTTAGTGAGAATAAGATCATTTTCAAAGGCAAACAGGACTATGAGGTAAACTGGTAATGCAAACCTCATCTCGGTTACAAAACTGGGGGGAAGAGCGAAAACACCATTTTTCAAACCTTCATCCGGTCAAGATCCAAGGCAAAGTATTGCAGATTAATGGCATATTATTAGAAAGCCATCTACCTTTTGCTCGAATTGGTGACCTATGTACCATTCACGGTGAAAATGGCAAAGAAATTTTAGCCGAAATCATTGGCTTTAACGCTGAAACAGTACTGCTCTCTGCTCTCGCCGCCCTAGAGGGAATCGAAGCAGGTGCACTTATCACCCCTCATTATCAATCACATCATATTGAAAGTAGTGACGCGTTATTTGGCTCTGTATTAGATGGTTTTGGACGACTATTACAAGGACCAAAAGACGCCTTCACCTTGGCAAAAAGTGAGACGATTACTCCCGTGATCAATGAAGCTCTGGCCCCCACCCAACGCCCACGAATAAGCACACCGATGCCCACAGGCATTCGCGCTATCGACGGTTTACTTACCATAGGTGAAGGTCAGCGCATTGGCGTTTTTGCAGGGGCGGGCTGTGGTAAAACCACCCTACTTGCCGAGCTAGCTCGCAACATGCCCTGCGATGTTATTGTCTTTGGCCTTATTGGTGAGCGGGGCCGAGAACTTAGAGAATTTCTAGACCACGAACTAGACGATGAACTACGCAGCCGCTCTATTCTTATATGCTCTACATCGGATAGAACCAGTATGGAGCGTAGCCGTGCCGCTTCAACCGCCACAGCCATTGCAGAAGGTTTTCGAGCTCGCGGTAAACGTGTTTTATTGCTCATTGACTCTCTCACACGCTTTGCGAGAGCCCAGCGAGAAATCGGCCTTGCCGCAGGCGAGCCACCAGGTAGAGGCGGCTTTCCTCCGTCGGTTTACACTATGTTGCCACGCCTAGTTGAACGTGCTGGCAATATGGAAGGAGCAGGATCTATTACAGCACTTTACACAGTGTTAATTGAGGGCGACGTTATAGCAGGCGACCCAGTTGCAGACGAAGTACGTTCATTATTGGATGGCCATATTATTTTGTCGCGAAAACTAGCGGAGAAAAACCATTACCCAGCGATTGATGTACTTGGCAGCATCAGCCGAACTATGGGCAATGTAACCGACTCTTCTCATATCCAATCTGCTGGAAAAATGCGTAACCTCATGTCCGCTTACAAAGAAGTAGAAATGCTGATTCGCCTTGGAGAATATGAACAGGGCCACGACCCATTGACCGACTCTGCGGTCTCGTTAAATGGGCCTATCAACACATTTCTTAAGCAGTCTATGCGAGCACCATCATCGCTCAATGATACCGTTGAACAATTAAGTCAGTTGGTATCCCATGCTAACGACTAAACCCAGATTCGTGATTGAAGAATCACCTCCTCCTAATCCTGAACAACAAACGCTAAAAGATACCTTAGCGATTCTTATGCCAATTCGTGCCCACCGCCAGTTCAAGAGTGAACAACAATGGCGAGAGGCAAAGCTAAAACTAAAACAAATAGAGCAACAAATTGAAGAAATGGAAGCCCATCTTGAATCACAAAAACAAGAGCATTTAACTCGCCGCCAAGAACTAAGCGATACACACCAAGGCCAAACACTTAACCAAAAGAACTTGAACGAGTGGATAGGTGAAGAGAAACAGTTGTTGGTCAAATTAGACACAATTAACCGTGAGCTAAACGCTCTACACCAAACGCTTCAAAAACAACAAGAAATAGAGCAACAAGCCAAAGCCCAAGTTCAAGTTAAACAACGAGACCTTGAAAGACTCACGACCTTAAAAAACGAAATTGAGGAGGCCTTATGAACATGGCGACTTCCCAAGCCACCAGTCAACCAGACAGAGAAAGAAACACTCAAGCACTAGAAAATAAGCCGCGAGCAAGGGGCAATGATGAACTGATCGCAGACTCATCCTTGTTTAGTTCGTTTGTTTATCCATTCATACCACCATTATTGGAACCAAACAGCCCGATTGAAAACACGGCCCCTATATCTAAAGCGCCACATTCAATCTATCTTCCACCTCACTTAAATGACGAAATGGTCTTGGATTCGCTGGAAGTACAAGTATCCGATGAACTTAGCGGTAAACAACCCTCTTTCAATTGCACGCTAATCCTACCTCACTTAGGCGAAGTTAAAATGAACGCCAGCCAATCATCCAGTCAATGGCATATTAATTTGGCTTTTAACAAACCAGAAGCATTGGAATACTTACGTCGGACTCAGTCAACGGCAACCCATCGCCTACGCGAGAAGCTAGGGGCAAATGTCATTCTAGGCTTATCCTTAATAAAGGAGAAAGTCACTAATGAGTAACTTTTTAAACACACGTCGTTCCATCAATGCAATGGATATTCCACTCAATAAACGTCTTGGCCGTGGTGTAAACCTAGCTTATAAGGGTAAAGAAAAAGGCACCTTAACGCTCGACTATGGATCCCCTTTTTTTTCACCTAACGATTATCTTGAGATTCAAACGGATATTGGCTGCATTGGCATTAAGATCAATCAAGCCGAACATTGCTTAAATCTTTTTTCCAGTGTGCCCTTTGTGTTAACGCCCTCCGTTACGCAAATAGAAAAACAAGAATGGTATATAGAGCTGTATAACCAGTGTTTATTTTCTAGCTTTCGTGCTCTATTTGGTCGCCTCACAATAAGCCGCACACCATTATTAGACGATGTAAGACCCTATGAGCTCAACTGGAATGAAGAAGCAAGCACTGGAACAGCCTCGCTATTACTCTCCCCTAGCACTTTAGAACAGATGTTAGAGCGTCAGCCTTGGCAGTTTTATTCGTTTCTAGACATTTCTGAACTGATACTGTCCTCTCCTGTCCGCTTAGCAACGACTCGTATTCGATATTCGCAACTAAAACGGTTAGATATCGGCGATATATTAATCCCTGATCGGCCTTTTTTTTCTAGTGAAGGCCAAGGCAGCCTACGTCTATCTAATCTAATTCTGCAACTAGACTTCACCGATAATGGAACTCTTCGCTCTTATAAGGTCACTCAACTACATAAAGCAGCAGTAGAAGAGCTAAATATGTACAACGAGAATGAAGAACATACCTCAAATGAAACACCAACACATCTTGACGAGGATAATGCTTTGAACATCCTCCCCAATGCGGAACATAACAACCCAGCTAGAATAATACCAGAGACACAAATCGCTCTATCTCTGTGTGCTGGAGAAGTGTCTCTCAGTCTACACGAGCTAAGCCAATTGCGTGTTGGTAGCACTCTCACTGCTATTGGTGAGATGCCCGGACACGCAACGCTTTACAAGGGCAATATCGCGGTTGCCCATGGTGAACTAGTTGAAGTTGATGGCCGCTTAGGTGTGCAACTTACCCAAATTCTACTGAATCAAGTACCTCGTTCCGAGGGAGCTAACACATGAATCTTGGCCAAGTCGATCCGATGCTATTCGCCCTCTTTTTAGGAGGGTTATCATTGCTTCCTATCATGCTTATTGTCTGCACCGCTTTCTTAAAAATATCCATGGTGCTTTTAATTACCCGTAATGCCATGGGGGTTCAACAAGTACCGCCAAATATGGCCATTTATGGTATCGCTCTAGCTGCAACGTTTTTTGTAATGGCGCCGGTCTTCAAAGACATCAGTATCAAGGTAAAAGAGACGCCACCTGACTTTTCGTCATTGGACGCAATGCAAACCAGCGTTAACCACCTTATTGGGCCACTACAAGCCTTTATGTCTCGAAATGTTGCCCCTGATATCCAGTCCCATTTAATGGATACAACAGCACAAATTTGGCCCAAGGAAATGGCAGAAAAGGTTACCAAAGATGACCTTATGATTGTGATCCCCTCCTTTATGCTTTCAGAGCTACAAGCTGGACTGAAAATAGGCTTTCTAATTTACATCCCCTTTATCGTGATTGACCTAATTGTCTCTAATTTACTTCTAGCATTAGGAATGCAAATGGTATCGCCAATGACCATTTCTCTACCACTAAAGATTTTACTATTTGTACTCGTCGATGGTTGGAGCCGACTACTGGACGGACTCTTTTACACCTATATCTAAGCATTAAATCTGAGGCAAGTATCATGGACGTATTAACACTTTTTAAGCAAGGAATGGTATTGGTTGTCATGTTGTCTGCTCCACCTCTTTTGGTTGCCTTGCTTGTCGGCGTGATCGTCTCGTTATTACAGGCTCTACTACAAGTGCAGGATCAAACATTACCATTCGCCATAAAACTGGTTGCCGTCTCAGTGACCCTAGCATTAACGGGGCGTTGGCTTGGTGTGGAGTTAATTCAATTCACCGGACAAATGTTCAATCTGATTGCATTAACAAGAGCGTAAGACATGGTTTTCCAAGGAATAGAACCTTTAACAGACTGGTTATTATCTATTGCATTAGCGATGGCACGTTTGTACCCATGCTTATTACTGGTTCCAATCTTCTCCTTCCACGAATTAAAAGGCATGCTGCGCTACGCGATTGTTGTGATTATGGCGCTTATGGTTTCTCCTGGCATTCATGAAGCATTACCTAGCGACCACTCTTGGCTCACACTTTTTTTACTGTACTTCAAAGAAGCCGTACTAGGCATGTTATTAGGAACCCTGCTGGCCATTCCTTTTTGGTTGTTTGAGTCTATTGGGGCTTTATTTGATAACCAACGAGGCGCCTTAATGGGTGGACAACTTAACCCTTCTTTAGGTGCAGACTTCACACCACTTGGTTTCCTTTTTAAGCAAACATTAATTGTATTAATCGTTACAACGGGCATGTTTCCATTTCTATTGCAAATCATCTGGGACAGTTATGTTATCTGGCCACCTACTGATTGGTTTCCAAGCCCGTCACCAGATGGAATGGAGGTCTATCTGAGCCTATTAAAACAAGCATTTGTTGATTTGGTCCTATACGCTCTTCCTCTTGTAGCACTTCTGCTATTTATTGAATTTGGCATGGCGCTACTCAGTCTATACAGCCCACAACTACAAGTTTTTGTGCTGTCGATGCCATTAAAATGCCTAGTCGGTCTGGGCTTTTTAATCCTATATATACCAACGCTGTTTTATTTAGCCGCAGAACGGAATCAAGAATGGCTTCAATTTGATCACATCCTAAAACAACTATTAACCGTTGATTAATTAGGCCTATCTCATGAGCGAAAAAACGGAGAAAGCGACCCCAAAGAAAGAACAGGACTCCAGAAAAAAAGGGCAGGTTGGGCAAAGCCAAGATGTCCATAAGCTCATGATCGCCGCAGCCCTTTTTGAAGTCATACTAGCAATGGTAGACAATAGCATGGCTAGCCTCACCTCTATGGTGTCAACGCCTCTATACTTACTAAATCAACCCTTCTCATACGCCATACAAAAAGTACTCGTTCAATGCAGTACTATTGCTGGATCACTCATTATTATGGCGATAGGAATTGCCGTTATAATGAGGCTTGCAGGAGCTTGGATTCAATTTGGTTTTCTATTTGCTCCAGAAGCATTAAAACTGGATTTTAATAAACTCAATCCCATGAGCCAACTAAAAAACATGTTTTCAGGTAAAAAGCTGTTTGAACTCTTCAATAGCCTAGCTAAAGCGATTGCTTTAGGGTTTATTCTCTACCTTCTCATCACCCCCTCTCTTCAAACATTGATAAAAATACCACTCACCGATATCAATACTGCATGGCATGGTATAGTGCAAATATTCATAAAAATAGAGCGAACCTGCCTAATGGCATTGCTGGTCTTGGCCAGCATAGATTTCGGTATGCAAAAATACTTCCATTTGAAAAGCCTTCGAATGAGTAAAGACGATATAAAACAAGAGTACAAAAACTCCGAAGGAGACCCACACACAAAGGGCCATCGACGCTCTGAAGCCCAACGTTTAGCAAATGAAGACATCCCGACGCCACAAAAACAACAACCTCAAAACTTGGGAGAAGCAGACGCTTTAATCGTCAACCCCACTCACTTTGCTGTCGCCTTATACTACCGCCCAGAAATTACCCCCTTACCTAAAATCATTTGCAAAGGAATGGATAACGATGCATTAGATTTAATTTCTCAAGCAAAGAAGAACAACATCCCAATCATACGTTTTGTATGGCTTGCTCGTACGCTACATAAAGAAGATGTAGGGAGCTATATTCCTCGTAAAACTCTACGCTATGTCGCAAAAATATACCAAGTTATTAAAGATTTTGACAAAGATGCTATGCAAGATGGTCTGCTACCTATACCAGACCTAGAGTCTTTATAAAAGCCTGCTTCTCTTACCCCCCAAAAAAACAATCTTAAATACTCCAACTAAATCGATCAATCGATCAATCGATCACGACAACTTTACTAATCGAAAAAAAACAAAAACGAACAACCATATAAAGCCATAAAAAAGATAAGAATAAAAAACAAATCAAAGCCACAAACAAACAAAACAAATGATTACATCGCATGTAATCATTTATTTACATTAAAATAAAAACACATGAAAACGAAAAATTAAACGCAAAAAATAAAACACCTAAGCCATTGTTTTTAAATGATTTTAACAAAGACTATCAGGCCAATTTATTATTGCTATAAAAATAAGCACAGCCCCCTATTAATAAAATGTTTTTTTCTGTTAACCTTTAACACCTCAAAAGAAAAAATTAAGGGAACTAAAAATGACTTTCGTCCACTCAACTAATAAAGAAAAAATAAATATTGAAAACTTATTTAAAAACCAAAACAGTAGACTAAAAAAATTCATTAGTAAAAAAATATGGAAAAATGAGGATGTCGAAGAAGTTCTACAATTAACTTATTTAGAAGCTATTCGTTGTAAAGATAAGTTTAATGGTGAATCAAAACCTGAAACATGGTTGTTTGGTATTGCCTCAAATTTAACAAAAAATTATTTCAAACGTCACTACAAGCAACCACACACAGAAGAAATCACAGAATTATTAATATCTGAACTACAATCAGATATTGAAACAGATCCAGCTATTTTAATTGAATATGAATATACTTTAGAAAAAACACTAGCGGCAATGGCTAGCTTACCTCAGGAAACACAGCATATTCTCAACATGATTGTAGATAATGAATACAGCTATCAGGAAGCTGCAGATAATATTGGAGTACCAATTGGCACTATTCGCTCCAGACTTTCAAGAGCTCGACAAGTTCTAAAAAAATGTTTGATCTGAAATCATCATGTAAAAAACAAGAGCGGTAGTAATCTATTTTATTACTGCTCTTATTAGGAACCAAGGAAGAGTATTAGTCACTTAAGTAAAAAGACTGAAACCAATACATATATAAAATCATAAGGAATAAAGATGACTGAGACACAGTTAAAAGCTGAACAGCTAATTAAAAATTTTGGGGGAAAAATCAACACTCCTCTCTCTTTAGAGAATGGCGTCTGCGCTATATACGATTTAAACAACCAAGAACAAGCAATAATTGAAGTTCCAGAGCACAGTGAAAATATAATTTTGCACTGTACGATAATAAAGATTACTGCAGATATTTCCGTACAATCATTACAAAAATTATTATTATTAAACTTTGAGGTCAGTGCTATGCAGGGTTGCTGGTTGGCGATTGATGAAGAAGATCAAATTTGTTTATGTCACATCTTAGACATCAAAAAAACCGATGAAAAATATTTTTCCAATACTCTCGTAGGTTTCATGGAAAAGGCAAAAGATGTTCGACTATTTGTAACAAGCTTACTAATCCCCATGCAAAAACATTGAAAAACTAAAACTACCACCTAAATCCATTTAAAATAAAAATGGAACTTATTTTTATTAAAATCCACCTATATTACGTACAAAAACTTCTAATTAATATAATGCGAGGTGACTATGTCTTCCATTAATTCGACACGCTCTCAATTAGACCTACAATTTAACCGTACTCTAAAAAACATGGATAATCTAATCACAAATTTAGACAATGCCTCCCTTGAAGATGTCTATGCTTTTAACTCCGCTATGCGACAAAATGCCACTGCAAGTTGGGCAGTAAACCAAGAAGTACAGGTTAAACATAACCTAGCTAAAACCATAATCAATGAAATTCGTTAGCCATGTTTTCAACTGCTGAACTAAAAAATAGCCTATGTCACTTTCTAGTAGGCTCAAAAGCACGTATTAGTTTTGCAATCGAACAACATCAATGCGAGCTAATTAAAGTAAATCAAGGCATAAATTGTTTGATCAGTATTGACGCAGAAAACAACAAAGTTGCCCCCGATCTACTATCACGACTAACACAAATAGGGGCAAACCAATTTCCAGGAAAACCGATCTTAGGCTCTGACGGGATGTATTGGCTTGAAGTTTGGCAGCCTTTATCAAAAGCTTCAGATACAAATAGCGAGAAGCTAATGGCAATCATTGAAATACTGGCGAATCAGGCTGCGGTTTGGAATGAAATGTTAAACAATTTTAAGCCGAACAAAACGACCTCGGCGCCAAACGATATGCTTAAGTTTGCAACTCGATTATCTAAAAGTCCCAGCCCTTTTTAAACGCCTTATTATATTTATACATTTTGATACAAGGCCATATTAAGAGAAGCATATGCGCAAAATTTCATTCGTTTTTATATTACTAATTGGTCTCTGGAACACCCAAGTTCAAAGTGCTGTGCCGGAGCTATGGAAGAAAAATGCTTATGCTTATGATGCAGACAATACGTCTCTAGAAGATGCTCTTAATACCTTTGCTAAAACATTTGGTGTAAGCCTAAATCTTGATCGTGTAAAAGGCGTTGTCGAAGGTAAGATCCGAGCTAACTCAGCCGTTGACTTCCTGAACCGCCTAGGCATGGAACATCAATTTCTTTGGTTTGTTTACAACGGTACTCTTTATATTAGCCCTCTCAATGACCAGCGATCTGTCAGCTTAGATGTATCTAAAGACGCCATTTCTGATTTAAAAGAAGCCCTGCTACAAGTTGGCTTATTAGAAGAACGTTTTGGCTGGGGGGAATTACCGGATGAAGGTACAGTCATCATTTCTGGGCCAAGAAAATACGTTGATTTTATACGCTCACTGACCAAGAAAAAAAAGAAAGGTGATGATAAGTATGAAGTCATGGTATTTCCACTTAAATACGCACTAGCGGATAACCGAACAATTCAATATCGAGAAAAAGATATCGAAATACCAGGCGTAGCCAGCATGTTACAAAGCCTATTTGACGAAAAGAGCAGCACGCCAATGGCTATGAATACCTTAGATATGACTCTAGGAAGTAGCATGCAGGCACTGGATTCATTACAAGACCTCGCTCGTCAACGAGCACAGAGCAAAATGTTAGATAGAAGCACATCACAAGAACAAATTGCATCAAGACTATCAGACAAGAAAAAAAAGAACTCCAAAATCAGTGCCGATATTCGTAACAATGCCATATTAATAATGGACGATTATGAAAAACATGACATGTACCAAAAGCTAATAGATCAACTCGATTTACCTCGTAGTGTCATTGAAATCGATGCAATCATCCTAGATATTGATAAAAATAAGCTACAAGAACTTGGTATTAACTGGCAAGGAGGGTCAGGCAGCACTGAAGTGTCCTTCAATACGTCAGGCACAGATCCATTTCTTCCCAGTGGTTCATCAGCCACCGTATTAATTCAAGATTTTGGCCATTTTTTTGCGAGAATCCGTGCGATGGAAAGTGATGGAGATGCCTCACTCGTCGCCAATCCATCTATTCTAACCATTGAAAATCAACCTGCTGTCATAGACTTTAATAACACGTCTTATATTAGCTCCATTGGCGAACGGGTAGCCAACGTTACTCCTATTACGGCAGGCACTAGCTTACAAGTGGTTCCTCGCCTAATAAAAGACCAAGCTAACAGCCTAATTCAGCTTTCACTTGATATTGAAGATGGCGGTATTGAGTCCCAACAAGACCAAAATACACCTTCAGTTAATCGTGGCAGCATCAGCACTCAAGCTGTGGTACAAGCACAACGTTCATTAGTCATTGGAGGGTTTCGAGTTGAAAGAAATACTCAACAATACAATAAAATACCACTATTAGGAGACATTCCAGGACTTGGTAAATTATTCAGTTATTCCAGCAATAATCAGTCAAAACGTGAACGCTTATTCATTATCACTCCTAGACTAGTCGGCAATGAAGTTGACCCTCTCAAATATGTGTCGTCAGAAAACCGTGAAGCATTGGCTTCAGCGATAAAGAGTCAAGAGAAAAAGCTGGCCAGAGAGCATAATAAGATTACTCGCACAGAAGTAAGTGATGCTTTTGCCGACCTCGTTAATTTATATGTTCCGGAAGGCTTTGAGCCGCAGACAGATATCCCCTTTTCATTAGACAATTATTGCCGAGAGGAAGGGCCACTACAAATCAACAAGCAAAATCGACAATGGTATAAAGGAAAGAAATTCAACATCGTAGTCGGCACCATTGAAAATCAAGGCTTAGAATCAGTGCGCTTCGATGAAGCCAATTGCGCACAGCGGGATACGATAGCAGTAGCTGTTCAGCCTAACGCCATGCTTAAGCCGGGAGAGTCCATTGAAGTGATACTCGCGGTACACCTACCTACTAATTCCGCTACAACAAGATCCTCTTTACTGGCTCAAACCACTTCAAACGAAAACAATTAGGCTTCTTATAATGAAACACATAATACTCATATTGACCCTTGTTTTGACTGGCTGCGCCAATAACCAAACCAAACCCTGCAACTCAGAAAGCTGTAAACGTCCCCTTTCTACCGAAGCTGATTTAGTCATTTGGTGGAGCGCAGACATGCGTGATGGATTAAAACAAGGGGAAAACATTACTCGCTATACGCTTAACCAGTGAAGACTCTTAACATACCAAGACAATAGAAGCACAGTGCTCATTTATTCCCCACATTGTGGGAACCACTTCTCAATAAACACCACTCAATCGATACCAAACACAAATTGCTACGACTCGCTCTAGCAACTCAATCTAACTTGATCACGGATATCGAGGTATAAACCATGCTAAGTTTAGAAATGCGTTTAACCCCGCCAAGCAATTGGCAACAAAATGCTAACTCTTCTAACATTTCTGATAAACCAGAGGGTATGAACCAAGGCTTAGGTGGTGATAAGCAGATGTCCTCTGAGATGCAAGACAACCCTCTTTTAAAGCTGCTCACAGTACTGCTCTCTGCTTTAATGCAAAAAGGCCAGCAAGGCAATGCAGACAATGATCAACTCAATTCGTCCTTAGGAAAACCTGATAGCGCTAATAGCATAATGGGCGACCTTGCCAATAACCTACTTAAAAATATGTTACAGCCAGCGGCACAAGATGGTGCTCAGCTTTCCGAAGCCGCTAAACCACTGAATCGCGAAGTAGGTAAGTTAATGGATACTAATCCAGAGACATTTGGTACACCGGACTCCCCTAAAACAGCAACTCAGACAGCACCATCGAATACATCCAGCAGTAATCCTATGACAGAAAAAAGCACCACAACCACCTCTAATTCATCCGTTAATAGCACCATGTTTCCTACCGCATCCTCTGATGCCGTGGTGATTGATGAGCCAATTGTCGTAAAAGCTGGTGAAACATTTGACGGAGCAGGAAAAACCTTTACGGCAAGCAGTAAATTGGGTGATGGCGGTCAATCTGAAGACCAAAAACCTCTTTTCATTTTAGAAGACGGAGCATCATTAAAAAATGTAGTGCTTGGCGACAATGAAGCTGATGGCATTCATACCTACGGTGACGCCAAATTGGACAATGTTCACTGGACCGATGTTGGTGAAGATGCCATGACCATGAAAAAAGGTGGACGAGTCGAGATATCCAATAGCAGCGCTAAAAATGCTGATGACAAAATATTCCAACTAAATGATTCAGGCACATTGATACTGAACAATGTTCAGGCGGATAACTTTGGCAAACTGGTTCGCACTAATGGTGGGCAACAAGGCGACTGGGATATTCAATTAAATGATGTAAAAGCGACCAATGGTAAACACGCACTGGTACAGAGTGACAGCTCAACAGTTAATGTGACAGCCAACAATGTACAGACTGAAAACGTGAAAGGAATGTACAAGCTTCCGTCTTCCGCTTCTCTTTCTCTCAACTAATACTATTACAACCTCTGCTTTATACAGCTTGATAGGCAGTACCAATTATGGAGCAGAGCCTTATTAGCTTAAATAAAGTTTAAATAAGGCTCTGATATAAAAGGCATTATATTATGAAAATACATGAAAATTCTCTTCACTCCTTTAATCAAACGGCCCATGCATCAAGCTCCCAAGCATCCACATCATTAAAGCAAAAATCGACACAATCAATCAGCAAACAGGGTGAAGTAGCGACATTAGCCAGAGAAGGTCAGAGCACTAATCTACCAAAAAACCTGACACAGCTGGAAAGTACACCAGATGGACGCAGTCCCGCGAAACAGAAAAATAAAAAATTCTCTTTGAAAAGCCTACTTGGTTTAAAACACAACAAGCCCCAAAGTTCGCCCCAAAACGCCAACAAAGCCAACGTACCTCAACAACCAGACAATGGACGCCAAAGAACAACATTAGGCAGCCTACTAAGCAACAGTGGCTCTTCTATCGGATCCTCTGGGACAACATTTAGGGAGCATGGCAAACAAAATGAGTCGCTAACTCAAGCACTTAAAATAGCCAGCACTCTAAGTCAAGACATACAAAACACGCCACTTGATTCTAATCTAGTCAATAATGACACTGAAAATGATCCAGAGGTACTTAGCCATTTACAGGCTTTTCAAGCCCGCAACCAAAAACTAAGCACAATACCTGAAGACATAAATGAAGGCTTTGATGAAGATTCATTCTCTATAAAACGAGCAGGTAAAGAGCCTCTTACCAGCACACCTTCCACAACCATAGAAACGGGAGAGAGTTCAAAAATAAAAAGCAGTAACTCTGAACCTTCTACACCCTCAGAATTATCAAGAAATAATTCTAATGTTTCCTCTACATCAGCATTAACAAGTAATACAACTGCCGAGACAAGCAGCATCAAAGGGCCGATAATCAGTCTTGAAAAAGAGAAACTCGTCTTTAGCGGTGAAACGGCATTAAATACACTACTTGGCGAAACATTAGGTAAATCATCGCAAACGTATACGGCCCATGAAAGCCATCAAGACAATCAAAATCAACTGCTATTGGATAAACAGGGTCGAGTCTTCCAAGTAGCGACTCAACCAAATATTGGTCTGCTCGCAATGCATTCATCAACACCAATATTGGATGCCTCTGCACCACCTAAATCTCTCATAGAGCACTTGGAACAATCAGGACAAAATTCGGCAGACAACGGCTACCACTCAGTAGCGACAGGCATCTATTCTGACACTAATGACAACCATTGGCGCGTTAGTGAAGAAAAACTATATGCTCTTAAAGAACTCAGTGACTCAGAGGCGTTATCGGGCATAAAGCTTTGGCAGCAAGAAGACGATCCCGTCAATAAACTGACTGAAGTCAATGACAACGTGTTAGGGATCAAGAACAAGCACCAAATAACCAACTTGACGACAAATCAAAGCAGCTTAAAACTAGAGCAAGAGATCCAGTCTTTCAGTGTAAATCAAGAGGGACAAGTGGCTCTATTATTAAAATCTGACGATGTACCAACACTCAGCTTACTACCAACTTTAAGTTCCCCAGCACAAGACACACAAAACCTAGAACTAAAATACGCAGAGACTTCACGCCAAAAAGACCCGGTCAAAATAACAGAAGTACATATCTCAAGTGATCGTTTGTTCGCCATTGATAATGATAACAATGTTCTCAGTGCATCACTGCCAAAAACAGGCCAAAGCAAGGTCGAATTCAAAGCCTTACCACAAGCTGAACTCCAAAATGCATTTGGTAAAGACGTAAAATTTGAAGGTTTCACCGCTCATAAAGATGGCACGCTATCATTACTGGCTCGCGACCACAGTGGCCAGTTACATGGCTGCCCCGCTAACAGTTCATCCGGTAATACGTTTAAACCAGGCTGGAATCTATCTGACATACTAAACCTAAACAACACCCTAGGATTAGAATTATCTGATAGCCAGGCTATGAAAGAGCAAGACTTTGGTAACCTAGGCTCTCTTTCGATCGATAATGGCACTCTCTACAGTAAAGACAAGCTGACCCAACAATGGTCAAAAATTGGGGATAATGTCCAAAACCTACAACGAGGTATAGATGGGCAAGCGTACGCTCTTCAAGACGGAAGCCTAAAAAAAGTCACTGTAGACGCAAGCTCTAGCAAAATAGGTTTTGGCGCAGATAATGTTTTTTCATTGACGCAAACCCATGGCAAAGCCTCGTTAGCCGATGGACCAAAAGGCCTTCCCGAAGGAAAACTTAACGCGGTCGCTGTGATCGACAACTATCAGCATGTCAGTTTATCTGAATCAGGTAAATTGCAATACAGCCATATCCGACCAGGAACTAGCAATCCTATGCATCCCCCTCGCGACATTAGTCTTCAGGGATTAGAGGGCAATATCAAGCAACTAAGTGTTGATCGAGACCATCAACTGTTTGCACTCACAGATTCAGGCAAGCTCTTTAGTCTAGCAAAAAATGACTGGCAAGCCCCTCAAGCCTCTCCATCCACCACTTTATGGAAAGAAGAGACAAATGATCTTCTAACAAAAAATCTAGACGGTGCCAGCCTAACCTTAACTAAAGACCACCAGCTAGAAATAACCACAAGCACAAATACTAAACTCACCAAATTAGAAGGAGGATGGGAAAAGTCTACTCCCGCTACAAGTTCAGACTCCAGTACTATGCGAGATAAGTTCTTTAATAACTTAGCGCAAGCAACAAAAGGCATCAAATTAAGTAATGATGGCATACAGTACACAATGAATGCCAAGTTAGGTGGTTTTATAGGTTTAGAATCTAATAAAGTCAGTAGTAAATTTACCGATCGCTTAAAAGCACATGTATTTAAACCATCCTTAGAAATCCCCCGCCCACTTAAAACGGCCGCTTACAGTGCACAACATCAATGGCAAGGTCGTGAGGGGCTAAAGCCTTTATATGAACAAGAAAGCGCTTTATATAAAGCTCTTGAAGCAAATAACACCAACATCGAATCTAACAGCTTGCCCAAGCGAGATAGTATGGATGTAAAAACTCGAATTGATCGTTTAGATTTAGGTCCTTTAGGCGATGGCTTAAAAGCAGAATTAGAATCACTTCGTTCGGAAATTGAACACAGTGCCGAAAAGCAACTCATCCAGCTAGGAAAGCATCAAGGCGTGCTACAGGATAATAATGCTGCTGAACTAAAGTTAAACTACAAACCATCTGTAATCAAAGATGCAGTGCAATCCCTTAACCCTGATAGGTCTGGTCACAACCTCAGCCAAGAGGTACTTACGAGCTGGAAACGTAATCCAGCCTCTCAAGACAGCAACGTCTCTCAGTTACTTAAAACCTTCACCGAAATGAACGTTAACATGAGCCACCGTAAGACAGAGATTCCTGCTGGCCGTATGCGTGACTCCAATGACCAAATGGCGTTAAGCAAAGCTCGTCTTGTACTGGATACACTCACATTGCAAAAGTTAGATAATCTCATCGACAAAGCCGAGCTACTATCAGGTAAAGCACCAGATCAAACACAAATAGATACGCTTCACAAAAATGTGTCTGAACTTCGAGATGGAAGCTATGAAAATAGCCGTATTAAACACTATACAGACAAGGGTATGACGGGATACAAAGATGTTGAGATAAATTACAACGTCGCCAAATCCTTTATCAAAAGTTTCAGCTCTCCTGAGCATGGCGTGAATTTGATTACACGAGCTGTACTTGGCAGCAAAGATCAGAATAGTCTTAACAGTGATCTAAAAGATTTAATGCATTCATTAAAACCTAACGACAGTATCACAATCAGTAGAGGCTACAACCTTGGAGCTTCCGTCACTTTTATACCGAAAGCGTTCAATAATAAACCTCTTAGCATGTTTCCTAGCGCTGGTTTAGATAGCAAACGTGGCTACGATATGGAAATCAATGGATTGGATGACGGTATTGAAATCGTTCTAAAAGGCAATCTAGCACAAAGCGGCAGCGCAAATTTCGGTATTAATAAAAACGTCTTACCTCACCTAATGGGCGATAATTCAGAAAAAATTCCCATTGCTATCAATGATCATCAAAGCTTCACACCAGACCTAGTCGCCGGAGCTGGCCTAACCATTAATGGCGGTGCAGCAAATCAGCATGAACTAAAGCTCAACCTTCGAGGTGACGCTATTGACGCTTTTGTTGAAGGCTTGACTAACGGAAAAGTGACTCCTGAAAAGCTAATAGATATTGGTATGGAGCACACTAATGTACAGGGAAAAAAATGGAATTTTAGTGTCGATCTAGGCCTTAATATAGCAGCACGAGCAAGAATAGATTTAACCGATGAAGATGATAATCCTTCGGCCATTGTTCGTCTCGGAGGCGGCGTAAGTGCCAGTATTAATCTAATGTCTATGAGTCATGATGACATAAAATACCAGTCACTTGATGACTCAAAACACCGCATAAATAAAACAGACGGACTATTTAATAAAGCCTCTGCTGGCATTGATGGCTCTTTGGTAGTTGGCTCCAATCTAGAGACAGATGGCGGAGATTTAGTGATGTACCCAAACATGGGAGGTTCAGCCACAGTCGCTGTAGACAACTCGGTAAAGGTCCGAGGGGAGCTTAAATCCAAACCATCCTCTGTGATAAATACAAAAGATATGGAAGGTTTACAAAGCAAGTTAAGCGACGCTTTCCAAGATCCAACCAGCCAGCAAATACTAAAAGGCTTAAATGACCTTACCGATATTAATGAGCAACTAAAAGTACTTAAGGATTATTTTTTATCTAGCAATTCAGAGGAGGCCAAACCAAAAAATGATCAGCAATATGCAGCACTAAACGGCATAAAAAGTATCGATATTCAGCATTTAGCCGCGACAAGAAACGTAGACCTAATGTCAGAAATTAAAGGGGTTGTATCTCATGCTAACCCACATCAACTCGACCATTCTGGGGTTTTAAACTTTTTAACATCATTGATTGCACCGTCAAAGAAAGACCCACTATCTGAGCAAATTAGCAATTTTATGAAAGACGACCCTGTTATCTCAAACATGATCAACGATATTCGCGCTAAGCCAAATACCTACACCTGGGTAACATTACAACTTAAAGATGAACCAAGACTCAAGCTTGAGAAAGAGTTTGTTGAAGGTAAAGTTACCCTGCAAGAAGCGCAAAAAATACTTGCAGACCCTGAACAGCGACGTATTAAATCTATCTCCATCCTTGAAACAGGTCAACATACAGAAGGCTTTAATGCACCAACACTCTTTTTAGGTGGTGGAAGTAACGCCTCGATCTATATGGAGCGTGAAGCAGGCGTCATTAACTTTAGTTATGGGCAAGATCAAAACACACCTCGTAATTACACCATCACAGGCGACTTCACCGAAGCCAAACCCGAGTTAGCAAACGCAATCCAAGATCTCAAAGAATCAAAAGGATTAACACTCAGCGTCTAAAGAAGAGACAAATAGAGGTCTTTGCACGAAATCAAGAGCAAAGGCCTCATATAAAGCGTCTATGAATCATAATAATTAGATTACAAAGGAAACTAATTGTCAGTACTAACCACTCAATAAGGAATATTTAACAAGGATTTTTATCATGCAGCAATCAACCTCTACCTTAGGCTTTTCTTATATAGAAAATTTTCGCTGTCTTGCCGACAAATGTGCAGACAATTGCTGCAGCCATAACTGGCGTATAGCCGTCAATGATGAGCAAGCGCAAAACTACCTTGATAACTATCCTTCTCTTTATAACATCATAGCCAAAGACAGCGATGGCTATCGTATTCAAAATAATGAATCAGGCTGTATGGCTCAAGACCAAGGTCTTTGTATTATTCACCGTGATCATGGAGAATCCCTACTGTCTGATACCTGCGCAGATTATCCTCGTATGTATCGCTCACTCAGCCAGTTCTACACACGTTCAGGCACTATGAGTTGCCCTGAAATCGCTCGCAAATGCTTATTCGACGATCACCCTTTTGCACTGCAACCAACAGAACTTCCCGACAATCATAAAAATGGTACCAAGCTACAGAATCAGAACATAGCTGCATTAAGTCAAACCCTGTGGCAAGAAACCATTTCAGACCTTATGGAATCAACTTTAGATAAAGAAAAAAGTATCGAAGAAACCTTATCGACTTTATGGCATATGGCGACAAAATTAGAACAAAACTCGCTGACTGATTGGCCTAAAATCATCATGCAAAGCAAGCCCAAACAGCTATTATCTTCACTAAAGGACAGTGCAAAAAGCGCAGAACACACCACAGATTTACTTTATATGTTACTTGAAAATCTTGACCGTCCAAGTGAAACAACCGAGCATTTACGCCAACTCGTGATCGGTGCTTTTACGATCCATTCCCACGATCTACAAAATCGTCCACGTTGCCAACTTAAGCAAGAATTCAAAGACTATTATCAAAATCATAAAAGTCAGTGGTTGCAATCCAGCTTAAAGCGATTTGTTGCAGCAGAAATAACCCGTACAGGATTTCCTTTTATATCTCATACAAGTAACGGCAAAGACTATGGCACTTCTTTGAAAGAATGGACGACCACGCTTTGTCTTCGAACGCTAACACTACGTCTTTTACTCAGTGTATGTGGAACGCATTACGCTGCCGATAGGCAAGGCAATTTACCTGATGAAAACAGCGTCATAACTTGGGTCTATAATTTCTGCCGCAAAGTAAATCACACTCAACCAGGCAATAATGAAATGGACTTACGCCAAGCGGTTTTAGATTCCCAAGGCGAACGCTTATACGACTATTTCGATTTCATGGCCATGTAATCATAAATAAGCGATTTAGTAGGTAGTCAACGGCAACCTACTAAATCGATCTTATAAGAAACACTATAGGAATCTAGCAACAGCGCCAGAGGTCCAGTCATCGAGTCGAATATCCGACACCAATAGATCGGCAGACCACACAGCTGTAATCACTCCCCACTCAAAAGAAAAGCTTTTCAAGCAATATTGTTTGCCCTGCCAATGTAAAGAGTAAGACTGGTCACTCAATAAACTTTGTTGGCAATTGATACGATTCAAGTCGTCTATCAAACCACTTCCACAGGCTTTTAGCAGTGCTTCTTTCGCAGTCCAAAGCTTAAAAAAACCTTTGCTTCGATCATCACATATATCAAGTTGCTGCATCTCGTCAGGATGACAGACCATCTCAATCATTGACTCAAGATCATCCATTTGCCGAAAACACTCGATATCCACACCAACAGCACCTTTATCAGTAGATTCGACAAGGGCAACCGCAACAGAGCTGGCACTATGGCTAAGATTAAAGGCAATGCCCTCTTTTATAAAAGGCTTGCCAGCTGGCGTCTGATGAAAATACCACTCAGATGGCTTTTTAAATGGAAAATAATGACTCAAAACCTGCCGCTTAAAAGCATGAGCAAAGGTATATTGTCCGCGTAAATGCTCAAACCGAAAACTAGAGGCACGCTTTTTTTCAACATCATCCAATGTGTTATCTATAAAAAAAGCATTTTGACTATACGCAACCACCAACACTATCTCCTCCCTAAGACCCAATGCCATTTTCGAAAATTAAAACTCAACTCATGAAACACGCTAATAATAACACGCTAAGATGAGATTGATTCCTAAAAACCAAAGAAGATAACAAAAGACAGTAAAAGCTTGTGATGGGACATTTTTGTCCTCAATATAAGCTCAAACCTAACGATTATAAGGCCTTAAAGTTGGCATCAATCTTTCATTAGGTTATTTAATTATAAAAATAATAAGGTATACATTCATGGGCATCCCCACGTTTTTTTGGCTTCGCAATATTGGTATTGGCGGCAGGCTATTTTTGGCTTTCGTCTTAATTTCTTCCATCACCATTGTTGCAAGCGGTTTGGCGACAAACACTTATTTACAGCTTAGTGATCGTCTTCTTCTACTAAAATATCAGGACATTCCTGGGTTAGATGCTGCGGCTCGATTAAACGATAAAAGCCGTCAAATCGTCGCGACTGCACCAATGCTCGTGACCAGTGACGCTTCCATTTCCAGAGAAAAAACCATGAACGAGCTGAGTGCCGCCATCAGTGATATGGATTCTTTAATGCGCAATCTGCCGGACTACAATCGATATTTTCTTGAGCTCATTACGCAAATCCAAAACAGCCTAACACTCTTAAATCAAAGCGTTGAACGCCGCGAAGTCATAAGACGCGAACTGACCACACAGTCATTACTAATTTTCCCTTTATTTCAGGATCTCATTTTCCAAGTGGATCAATTGGAACGCTCAGCAGAATTGGAACAAGTCATTAGTCGCCTGTATTACTTCTCAGGCTTAATAGAAAAAGTCAGCAATGATGCCTCTTTTAACGAACTAGATTACACCTTTTTACGACTTGAAAAGTTAGGCTCAGAGATTGCTCAATACCTTACTCTGTTGCCACAGGTGCCACTGCCATTACGCCAATCCTTGCTCGATTTACTCACCATGAGTTCTCGACAAGGCGAACTATTCCAACTCAAAAATGAAGAGCTAGACTTGCTCTACCAACAAAGTTTTCTTTTAGAAAATAGCCAGCAACATATTCAACAATTAGCAGCGCAAATCAATCAATATACCAATTATACCAATACCAGTATTCGTGGCTCCCTTGAAGGTGCCATCAAATCCATCAATAACAGTATTCGCAACATTCTATTGCTGTCTCTTATAAGCCTAAGTGTTGCTTGTGCTATTTCTTGGTTTTACGTACGTCGCAATGTATTACAACGCATCATCGAACTACAAAGAAACATGCGCGCCATTGCTAGCTCTCAGTTGGATACCAAAATACGCATTGTCGGTCATGACGAAGTCTCCAGTATGGCCAGAGACCTACAATACTTCCAGCAAACAGCTATAGAAGTAGAGAAAACCAATCAAGCTCTCGCCGCTGAAATAGAAGAAAGAGTCGCCGCTGAAGCACAATTAAAAGCCGCGCAAAACGAATTAGTACAAGCTGGAAAACTCGCAGCCTTAGGTCAGCTTGGTGTAGGCATCACCCACGAAATAAATCAACCGTTAACCGCTATTGCCAGTCATTTGCACACAGCAGGGCGACATATGGAAAAAGGCCAAGTAGACAAAGCGCAAAATAGCTTAGATAAAATAGGTCTGTTACTCACGAAGATCACGCGAATTACCAAACACCTCAAAGCCTTCGCTCGCGTTGCAGGTACTGAATTGACTCCCGTCTGTTTAGATACTGTTATCCAAGATGCCATCGAACTCATGTCGAGTCAGATCATAGAACAGCATTGCACATTAGATTATCAAGCAAACTCAGCATCACTCTATGTTCTTGCCGAACCAATCAGGTTAGAACAAGTCATGGTGAACCTGATTAGCAATGCCGTTGATGCCTTATCCAGTGCGCCAGTAAAACAGCTGTCCATCAAGGTCTATGAGCAAGACGACAGGATAATGATTGACGTAAATGACACTGGAATTGGTATTGAGGAAAGTCAGTTAGAACAAATTTTCGACCCATTTTTTACTCAAAAAGAAGTAGGTCAAGGACTCGGTCTGGGCTTATCTATTAGTTACAACATAGTTCAAGATTTTGGCGGTCAAATTAGAGTGTCATCAACACCAGAGGCAGGCAGCCGCTTTACCTTAGAATTAAAAAAGGCAGAAAAATAAATGCTTAATACAATAAAAATAATCATTATCGACGATGATCAAACCATCATCGAAGCATTAACCGAAATGCTAGAACTCGAAGGTTTCCAAATAGAAAGCCATAGTAGAGCCGACAAAGCCATCGCATTGCTCGATAGAAATAGCGCAGCGGTAATACTTAGTGATGTCAGAATGCCCAAAATGGATGGCATGAATTTACTGACGCGCCTACAAGAATTAGACAATGAATTACCCGTTCTACTCATGAGCGGCCATGGCGATATACCTATGGCCATCGAAGCGATGAAAGAAGGCGCGTACGACTTCCTTGAAAAGCCCCTGCAACCGGCTCAATTGATCAACCAACTACAGCGCGCGGCTGAAAAAAGACAGCTGATTTTAGAAAACCGTAAACTAAAACAAAATCTCGCTCAACAAACCGGCTTAGAAGCCTTTATCATTGGCGAATCAGCGGCCATAAAGAATATACGCCAACACATCTCCTCTTTGGCACAAGCCAATGTCGACACCATTATTTATGGCGAAACTGGCAGTGGCAAAGATGTGGTTGCCAGAGCATTGCATCAATTTAGCCTGCGTAACAAAGGCCGATTCATTGCCATTAACTGTGGCGGCATCAGCGAAAGCTTGATTGAGAGTGAGCTTTTTGGCCATGAAGCTGGCTCCTTTACTGGCGCTAATAAACGCCATATCGGCAAGATTGAGGCGGCCAATGGCGGAACACTATTTTTGGATGAAATAGAAACCATGCCACTGCCGGTACAAATTAAATTACTACGCGTACTACAAGAACGCACCATTGAGCGAGTCGGCAGCACCATGCCCATTCCCGTCGAGCTCACGGTGATTGCAGCCAGCAAAGACAATCTTGCCCAACTGGGCGATGAAGGAAAGTTTCGTAAAGACTTATTTTACCGACTCAACGTTGCCAGTCTCACCATTCCACCACTCAGAGATCGACCAGAAGATATTCTGCCGCTATTCCATCATTACGCACGAAAGGCCGCCGAGCACTTCTCTAGAGAGTTACCCAGCATCACACCTTCGTATTTAGATTATTTGATCCAGCATCAATGGCCAGGCAATGTTCGAGAGCTGAAAAATTCAGCTGACCGATTTGTGCTTGGCATTAGCGAAAACTCTCTCGCATCAATTAAGCGCGAAGACGACATAAATGGAAGTTATGAAGAGCGCATGGATCAATTCGAACGCCACATTATTGAAGAAGGACTAAGAGCCACCAACGGCCTATTAAATGAAGCCGCTGAACTATTGGATATGTCACGCAAGACTCTCTACCGAAAAATGAAGAAACACCAACTAGACAAACAGCAATTCAAAGCACCAGAAGACGAAAGACAAGAATGACCCATTTCCTATTTCCGCATGAGACTAAAACGTCCCAAAAAATATGATCACTTTATAAATAAAAACATTAAGCATTTGTTTTTAAAAGATTTATTACTATTGGCATCCGACTTGCTCTACATCAGTCAATCCTTCTTACGTGTGGGATTGACTCATCTCCGAAAACGGAACCTCCCGACCGGTGATAACAATAAAAAATACATCTCGAGGAAAATAATAATGCCTATTAAATTATTAACAGGTTTAGTGCTCTCAAGTTCATTGCTATTAGGTGCCAGCACCGCCCTAGCTGATGACTGCAGCTACCGTGGCGTTCTAGACGATAAGTTCTGTGACGAAAACTACGACCTTGTTGCCGACCTACCAAAAGATTCAAGCCAATGGCGAGATCCAAGCACCTTAGTATTCACCTACACTCCTGTGGAAGATCCTGCGGTTTATAAAGACGCATTCAGTGATTTTCAAAAATATCTCAGTGAAGTGACTGGCAAAAAAGTGGTGTATTACACAGTTCACTCTAATGCGGCAGAAGTCGAAGCTTTGCGTTCTGGCCGATTGCATATTGCTGGCTTCTCTACTGGCCCAACTGGCTACGCTGTTAACCTCGGTGGTTTGGTTCCAATCGCCGTAAAAGGCACAGAGGAAGCGTTTCAAGGTTACAACCTCATCACCATCGTTCGCAAAGACAGCAGCATTACCAAAATGGCTGACTTAAAAGGCAAAGTGGTTGCTCATACATCTGCGTCATCAAACTCAGGCAACTTAGCGCCTCGCGCTATTTTCCCAGCATTGGGGTTAACGCCTGATAAAGACTATGAAGTGAAATACTCAGGTAAGCACGATCAATCGGTTATGGGTGTTCTATCTGGCGATTATGATGCTGCACCTGTTGCCTCAGATGTTTTCAAACGCATGGTTGATGCGAAACGCGTGAGCAAAGATGATTTCCGTATCATTTATACCAGCCCTCGCTTCCCAACTTCATCCTTTGGCTACGCTTATGATCTCAATCCTGAGTTGGTTGAAAAGATCAAAAAAGCCTTTTTCACTTTCCGCTTTCCACCAGAAATGCAAAAGACTTTCGGTGGCGCTGATCGCTTCTTCCCAATCACTTACAAAGAAGATTGGCAAGTTATCCGCGATATCGCTCACTCATCTGGTACCGCTTACACCAAAGCTGGACTTAAACAGCTAGCGGAAGCAGATGCTGCTAAAGCGGCTGCAGACAAGCGAAAAAAAGAAGCCGCCAGTAAAAGCCAATAATCGATTATCCCTAATCGTTTAATCCATTTAAAAAGACGTATTTTAAAAAGACCAACAGCCTGATCCATCAGGTTGTTGGACCTCTTCGCCTGTAGGAAATCATCATGTCTGTCACTCAAAACACAGCTGAGCGTTCAAACTTTCTAGAAATTCGAAACTTAAAAAAAGAATACACAGCAGGAAATCCCATTTTAAAAGGGATAGATATTAACATCACAGAACCCGGTATCGTCGCCATCATAGGGCCTTCTGGAACGGGTAAAAGCACATTACTGCGTTGTATCAACCGTTTAATTGATCCTACGGATGGGCAAATTTTATTTGATGATGCTGACCTTTGCTTAGCCAAAGGCGCTCAACTTCGCAAGCTACGCCGCCAAGTGGGCATGGTGTTCCAAGAATACAACCTTGTTGAACGCTTAACCGTTATTGAAAACGTCTTAACAGGCCGTCTAGGTTACATGTCTGCATGGCAAGCTTGGCGCAGAAAGTTCAGCCAAGAAGACATTAATACTGCATTTGAATTATTAGACGCTGTGGGCTTAACCGAACATGCAAAAAAACGCGCCGATAGCCTTTCTGGTGGCCAACGCCAGCGTGTGGGCATCGCTAGAGCCGTGATGCAAAACCCACGCATTCTATTGGCTGACGAACCAACATCCTCTCTCGACCCAAAAACTGCCGTGGAAATCATGGAGCTACTTGAACGCTTCTCTGCAGAAAAGAACATTCCAGCCTTGGTCAATATTCATGACGTAAAACTGGCCAGTCGTTTTGCTAAACGTATGATCGGCATGAGCAATGGCGTTGTGGTTTACGACGGTCCACCAGAAGGCATTACCGACGAGCACCTAAAACAAATTTATGGAGGTGAATCATGGCTGGTATAAATTCTTCACAAAACAGAGAAAATCCATTCAAGCAGAACTGGTTTGTTACTGCAATTTGGCTGCTAGTCATCTGTTATGTGGTTTATTCTTTTAATGCGATGGGTCTAAGTTGGGAACGTTTTAACGAAGGCTTAGGCCACGCCAGTAACCTACTAGGTCGCATGGTTCCGCCTAACTTTAGTCGCTGGTCTTTGCTAATGAGCGGACTGATTGAAAGCCTTGAAATTGCTGTAATTTCAAGTATTTGCGGTATTTTCATTTCATTGTTTCTAGGGTTATTTGCTGCTCGTAACATGATGCCAAACTGGATCAGTACACCAGTGAGAACACTTATCGCACTTTGCCGTACTTTTCACCCTGTGATCATTGCGATCTTGTTTGTTAAGAGTGTGGGATTTGGTGCTTTGGCAGGAATTTTAACTCTGGTTGTCGCATCGGTTGGCTTTATCGCCAAACTCTTCGCTGAAGCCATAGAAGAAATTTCTCTTAAGCAAGTCGAAGCAATCCGCGCCACTGGCGCTGGCTTTACTAGCATCATTTTATTTTCCGTTATGCCACAGGTGTTTTCTCGCTTTATTGGCTTCTCCACATATCAGCTCGACTCTAACTTGCGTAACTCCACCATGGTGGGGATTGTCGGCGCGGGTGGTTTAGGTGGCACACTTTTCTCTGCGTTCCAACGCTTTGATTACGACTTTGTCGCGGCCATTCTGATCATCATTATCGCTCTAATCATGTTTGGCGAGTTTCTATCCAACATCGTTCGAAGCATTTTTCGCTAGTTTGACCTAGGAGCCTATTTTTATGAACACAATAGATCATCACTGGCAGCGTTTTACGCTAAAACAAAAACTATCTCGTTATGCAGTTTACCTTGTTCTTGTTATAGCATTTGTGCAATCCATTCAATCTGTCGAAGTCATCCCTGAGTTCTTGCTGGATGCGCCAGAGCAAATGGCAGATATGTTTTCCCGTATGTGGCCCATTGATTTCGCGTACTATCCTGTTGCCGTACACGACGCTATCGTTGAGACATTAAACATCGCTACATTAGGTACGCTCATTACATTAATTTTTGCGATTCCGTTAGCATTAATGAATGCCAGCAACATTGTTAATTCAGCTTGGTGTCATTGGATATCTCGATTTTTCCTAGTGTCTTCTCGCTCGGTAAACTCACTGGTTTGGGCATTACTTTTTGTCTCCATTTTTGGCCCAGGCGTGATCGCTGGTGTCTTAGCAATTGCCTTCCGCTCTATCGGCTTTGTCGGAAAGCTACTTGGGGAGGCGATTGAAGAAGTGAATATGGGTTCTATTGAAGCACTAAAAGCCACTGGCGCATCTTGGATGTCTATTTTGCTGAAAGGCTATTGGCCTCAGGTACTACCCGCTTTCTTCAGTATCGTCTTGTTCCGTTGGGACATTAATGTCCGAGAATCTGCTGTACTTGGTTTGGTGGGGGCTGGCGGTATTGGTGTGGTACTTGATGATTCGATGAATTTATTCCAATGGGATCGTGTTGCTATGTCTCTATTGGCTATTTTTATCATCGTTATCTTGGCTGAAATAGTCGTAGTAAATATTCGTAAACGCTTAATCTAAACTCACTATCTAGTATCATTATTTAATCTAAGTATTTCATCATAAAAAAGGAGCCTAAATTGGCTCCTTCTTTATTCGTCTTATCTCACTTTAATAAATTATTCAGCGTTTTCGTTACTCGATAATGCTTCAGGGCGTTTCGGGAAAATACGACGCACAATGACAAAGAATAAAGGCACAAAGAAAACCGCCAATATTGTTGCCGTTAATGTACCACCCACGATACCAGAACCAATCGAGATTCGACTGTTTGCACCCGCACCAGAAGAAAGTGCCAAAGGTAATGTACCTACCATAAATGCCATAGACGTCATGATGATAGGACGTAAGCGCAGACGTGCGGCTTGAGCCGCAGCATCCCAAACATTTAAACCTCGGCGATAAGCTGCCTCAGCGAACTCAACAATCAAGATCGCGTTCTTTGAAGAAAGACCAATAGTTGTCAACAAGGCAACTTGGAAGTACACGTCGTTTTCTAGGCCGCGTAAGTGCGCTGCCGCTGCCGAACCAATTACCCCAAGAGGAATAACCAAGATAACCGAAAACGGCACAGTCCAGCTTTCATACAAGGCAGCCAAACATAAGAACACCACCAAAATAGAAATGGCATAAAGTATCTGTGTTTGGCCACTCGACAAGCGCTCTTGGTAAGACAAACCACTCCAAGACCCAGTTACACCGCCCGGTAAAGCATCCGCTACATTTTGTAATTCATCCATCGCAGCACCAGAACTTACACCTGGAGCACCAGAACCTTGAATTTCATAAGAAGCCAAGCCATTAAAACGCGTTAAGCTTTTTGGGCCATATGTCCATTCACTCTTAGCAAAAGCAGAGAAAGGTGTCATCGTATTATCACTACCGCGAACATACCAATGCTGTAGGTCTTCAGGAGAGGATCTGTACTGAGCTTCACCTTGCATGTAAACCGTTTTAACTCGGCCACGATCGATAAAGTCATTGATATAAGAGCCCGCCCAAGCACTACTCAAAGTCGAACTAATATCAGACATAGAAAGACCTAAAGCAGATGCTTTCTCTTGGTCTATATCAATATGCAATTGAGGAGCTTCAGAATCTGAACCTAAACGAACACCCGTTAACAGTTGGCTTGTATTAGCATTTTGCAATAAAGCATCACGCATTTCTAATAGGGTCGCACGATCTGTATTCCCTGATGCTTGAAGCTGGAAGGTAAAGCCATTACTCTGACCCAGACCTTGAATCGATGGTGGTATCAAAGAAAAGATTCTTGCATCACGAATTCCCGCAAAAGCACCATATGAGCGACCAACAATAGCGCTCGCACTATTGGCAGGACCAACGCGCTCGCTCCAGTCTTTTAAGGCAACAAACGCCATACCGGCATTTTGTCCACTGCCCATAAAGTTAAAGCCTGAAATGGTAAAAATATCTTTAACATTATCTTTTTCTTGATTCATGAAATAGCTTTCAACGTCACGCATTACCTTATCGGTACGTGACATAGCAGCACCTTCAGGCAAAGACACCATAACCATCACTCGCCCCTGATCTTCTACCGGCAAGAAGCCTGACGGCAATGTCATCATCAAGCCACCAAGGCCAGCAACAATAACACCATAACCCAGCATCCAACGAACTGGTTTCTTAATTATGCTGCTGACGCCACCAAAATATTTATCCGTAGCACGATCAAAATTACGGTTAAACCAACCGGCTAAACCTTTATTACTCGCACCATGATTTGCTTTTAATAGCGTCGCACAAAGCGCTGGGGTCAAGGTTAAAGCCACCACAACAGACAAGGCCATAGATGCAACAATCGTTATAGAGAATTGACGATAAATAACCCCCGTTGAACCACTAAAGAACGCCATAGGCAAAAATACCGCAGACAAGACAACCGCAATACCAATTAAGGCACTGGTAATTTCTTTCATGGATTTAATAGTGGCTTCTTTTGGAGACAACTTATCCTCTTCCATCACCCGCTCTACGTTTTCCACCACTACGATGGCATCATCAACCAACAAGCCGATAGACAACACAACACCAAACATGGTTAAGGTATTAATCGAAAAGCCAAATAGTTCCAATACGCCGAACGTCCCCAAAAGCACAACAGGAACAGCAATTGCAGGAATTAACGTGGCACGCCAATTCTGCAAAAAGATAAACATAACAATAACAACCAAAACGATGGCTTCAAAAAGAGTTTTCACCACCTCTTCGATTGATATTCTAATAAAGGCGGTATTATCAACAGGGAAAGAAAGCTTATAGCCATCTGGTAGAGTTGAAGATAACCCATTCAATACATTTTTAACCGCTTCAGAAGTAGATAAAGCATTAGCACCGGGAGCTAACATAACGGCCATACCAGAAGCAGGGTGGCCATTCAAACGTGGAATATAACCATAAGATTCGCTACCTAGTTCAACCTTCGCAACATCACTCAAACGAACCGTCGCGCCACTGTCATCGTACGCCAAAATAATATTGCGGAACTGCTCAGCGGTTTGCAATTTAGACTGAGCCGTGACAGTCACATTCAACTCTTGACCCTTTATTACTGGGTAAGCACCTAAACTGCCTGCTGCCACTTGGGTATTTTGAGCGTTAACAGCAGCTGATACGTTAGAAGGCATTAATTTATAAGATGCTAGCTTTAATGGATCTAACCATATACGCATCGCGTACTCAGCACCAAATACCTGGATACTGCCTACCCCATCCACACGAGAAACAGGATCTTGCACACTAGAAACAAGAAAATCGGAAATATCGTTTGCAGTATCAGTATCGGTTTCATCATAAATAGCCGCAACCATTAAAAAATCAGAATTTGATTTTCGAACAGTTACGCCGTTTTGCTGTACTGATTCAGGCAAATTAGACGTGATTTGTTGAATCTTATTTTGAACCTGTACTTGTGCTATATCAGCATCGGTCCCCTGCTCAAACGTTACGTTAATGCTAGTACGGCCACTTGAGCTACTTGATGAAGAAAAGTACAACAAACCATCTAAGCCAGTAAGCTGTTGCTCTAATATTTGCGTAACACTGTTTTCGACTGTTTCCGCAGAAGCACCAGAATAAGTAGCAGAAATGCTAATGGTAGGCGGCGCCACATTAGGATATTGAGATATTGGCAAATTCAGTATCGATGCTAGACCTGCTAGCATGATAGCGATGGAAATCACCCATGCAAAAACCGGACGGTTTATAAAAAAATGAGCTAGCATAAATTAATTCCCTTGAGCCGAAGAAGCATTGGCATTCTTTGCGACAATAGCGCCGCTTTTAGGGTCTCTTGTCATTTCAACTGACACAACCTCATCACCCGTCTTCACTTTCAGGGAGCCTTCAACAATCACTTTCTCACCAGCTTTAACACCTGAAAGCACCAGCCACTGATTATCAATTGTACGCTCAACGGTCAGAATTCGACTTTCAACAACATTGTTAGAATTAACAACCAAGGCAATTGGATTGCCTTTAACATCACGAGAAACCCCCTGTTGAGGCACCAAAAGAGCGGCGTTATGTGTTAACTCATGTATCACACCACGCACAAACATACCTGGTAGTAGAAGGTTATCTGGATTCGGAAATTCGGCACGAAGCGTCACACTACCAGTTGACTCGTCGACACTTACTTCTCGAGCTTTAAGTGTGCCTTGATATTGATACTTGGTACCGTCTTCAAGGATCAAAGACACTTTGTTTGAGCCTTTTTCAACACCATCTTGGGATAAGAAATTTCTCTGTTTAAGTTGATCTAAACTGGTTTGCGCTAAATCGACAAAAATAGGATCCAAAGAACGAACAGTCGTCATGACTGTTGCTTGACTAGCGGTTACCAATGCACCCACAGTTACTTGAGAAATACCAATGCGCCCATCAATTGGTGACCTGATTTTGGTATAACCTAAATTGATTTTTGTGTTTTCTAATGCTGCTTCAGAACCTTTCTGCTTGGCAACAGCTTCAAGATAAGCAACATGAGCATCATCAAGATCTTGTTGAGATACATTATTCTGTTTACGCAATTGTGTATAACGTTCATTTTTTAACTGTGCAGATTTAAGACTGGCATTTGCAGACTCTAAATCAGCTTGTGCTTGCTTATATGAAGAAACATAAGTGGAGTCATCCAATTCATAAAGTAAATCACCCGTTTTGACATCCTGACCTTCTTCAAAAAAACGTTTTTTCACTATTCCACCAACCTGAGGACGAATTTCTGCCACCAAGCTAGAAGTGGTTCGACCAGGTAATTCAGTCATTAAATCGGTTTTTTGAGGTTGAATCGTAACAATGCCGACTTGAACTTTAGGTACGGGCTTATCAGCAGCAGACTTAGGGGCCTCCTCCTGGCAGCCAGCAAGCAATAAAACAAGTAACACACTTGAAGCATATTTAAATTTAGACAGCATTGAGGAGACTTCCTTTCGACATATTGAGAATGATCATTCACAAGCACTATAATATAAGCAGTATTTCTAATAAATAAAAACCAATGTAAAGAAACGAAAATGATTAAATTACCGCGAGATAATGACCTTAGAAAACAATGCATTATTGATGCCACCGAGCAACATGTCCTCACTAAAGGTTTCCACAAAGCCAGTATGAGTGAAATTGCTAAGACGGCAGAACTAAGCGTAGGCCAGATTTATCGTTACTTTTCCCATAAAGATGACATCATTTGTGCATTGGTTGAGCAGTTTACACAAAAAAGATTACAGTTTATGCCATCTTTTTTAGATAAAAAAAATTGGCTAGAACGTCATTTTGGTGAAAATAATTTAGAAAACGATAACATGAGAATTATGCATGCAGAAATTAAAGCAGAAGCAGCACGCAATCCAGTGATAGCCAATATCTATAAAGAGTCTCATAGACGGTTACAAGAAAGAGCCATTAATATTATGGAATCGATTTACCCACGAATGGATAAAAAAGAAGCTATTGCTCGCATCGAAATGCTCGTCACTTTAACAGAAGGATTACTAGTCCGTTGGGAGTTCCAAACCAGACCGTTCAGCAAAGAGATGCACAACGTCTACAGTCAAACACTGGATACTATTTTGCCAGATACGTTCTAGCTAAAAAGATTTAACCGGCTTAAAAATTGCTCTTATTTGAGGCCAACGACTAACGATCATGGCAATAAATATTAAGAAACAACCAAATACCTGCCCACTTCCCATCGACTCACTGAACCAAAAAACCGCAAAAATAGCCGTCCATACAGGCTCTAAGTTCATAATAACTGCGGCATGACTCACTGGTGTCAAACTCATACCATAAGTTTGTAATAAGAAACGCATACTGCTTGCAACCAAGGTGCTAGCTAGAAACCATCCAGCCACAGCCATACTAATACTATGAGGCAGCGTTTCAGTTAACAGTGAAAGGAGGAGTAACAAACAACCCGCCACACTCAATTGAATGGCAGTTAATACTAAAGCATGCATACGCATTGAAAAACGCGATAATAAATTTAATTGGAATGCCGATCCTAAAGCGGCTCCCAAAAAATAGACATGAGAAAATTCAAAATTCAATCCATTGTTCAACGCTAAAAAGCCTAAACCAACAACAGCGATAGGCAAAGCAATCCAAATACTTAACGGCGGCCTTGCACCAAACATAAAACGCGCAACCACAGGGACAAGTACAACACCCAAACTGGTAATAAAAGCGCCTACGCCCAAGTTTGAACCTTGATCCAGCCCAGTAACCCAAAACATCATAGTGATGCCCATTACCAAACCAACCATGCCAGCACGTTTAACATCTTGCCAATCTAGGCCACGAAAATATTTCAATCCAGCAAGATACAATACAAAACCAGCAACAATAAATCGCACCCCCATAAAAAACAAAGGCGGCAAACCAGCCAGTGCTTCTTTGGAAAATATCCAACCAAACCCTGCCAAAATAGTGACAAACACTAGAATTAATTCGGCTTTAACATGTGATTCTTGCTTCAAAAATATTCCTTACGAAAAAAATGACTAGATAAAACTTACAGAGACCTTTACAAGAAAGCACGAAAAAGCCCGCTAACCTGGGCTTAAAATGCAGGCTGGCGGGCTTCCAAAGAAATATTTTACTTTTTGAAATGTCTATTTAGCGCCTTTCGGCCAAGCGATAAAAATAGAAATCAAAGCTGCCACAGCCAATAACCAGCTGTATTGAACATAACCAACAAGCTCTAATGGCGATACTTTTGCCAAAGAAGACGCCAATAAAATTTGCGCGCCATACGGTAATACACCTTGCACCACACACGAAAAAATATCTAACAAGCTAGCACTGCGTTTCGGATCGACATTATATCGTTCAGCAATATTTTTTGCGACTGAACCATTAATTAAAATCGAAACAGTATTATTAGCCGTACATAAATTAGTTAATGCAACGGCCGCACTGATACTCAGCTCACCGGCACGTGTTGATCCAGCTTTCGCACCTAAGACACGACTAATACGCTCGATGGTGCCAACCAACCACTCTAGACCACCTTGCGATTTCATCAATGCAGCTAGACCACCAATCAACAAGGAAAGAATCAAAATTTCCTGCATGCCAGTGTAACCCGCATAAATATCAGAAGACCAAGATGCCACAGAATAATCAGGCTGCATGGTCAAACCAATCACACCCGCTAAAATAATACCGCTGAACAGCACCAACATAACGTTAACACCAGCAACAGCTAGGCCTAAAACAACAGCGTAAGGCAAAACGCGAATCAAATCATAGTCTTTAATATCTGTAATGTGCGCATCGCTACTCTGGAAAAACAGCCAAACTAAAGTCACCAAGGCTGCAGGTAAGGCAATTTTGAAGTTCATGCGGAATTTGTCACGCATATCACAGCCCTGAGTTCGTGTTGCTGCAATAGTGGTGTCGGAAATAATCGACAAATTATCACCAAACATAGCACCACCAATGACGGTGCCGACTGTTAGCAACAAAGGTAAATCAGCAGCTTCGGCAACCCCAATCGCTATCGGAGCAATGGCCGCAATCGTGCCCATGGATGTTCCCATGGAAGTCGCAACAAATGCCGTAATAACAAACAAACCGGGTAATAATAGCGAAGGCGGAACCACGCTTAAGCCAAAGTTAACTGTCGCATCAACACCACCAACGCTTTTTGCAACGCTAGCAAACGCACCAGCCAACAAATAAATAAGCACCATAGTCACAATAGTGTTGTCACCCACACCTTCAATAAAGGTTTCAATGCGCTTATTAAAATGCCCTTTACCTAATAAAATTGCCAAGGCAATAGCTGGTAAAATAGCGACAGGGGCAGAGATCTGATAAAAGGCAAAGTCCACGCCTTCAGACTGATACCAAAGGCCGCTGCCAACAAAAAGAACAAGGAAAAGTAACAATGGCAATAGTGCCAGAGGAGATTTAGAAGTCATATCGTCTGAGGATTCCAGATTAAGTTAGCCCCGCGACTTGTGGTCTTAGGGAAGAAAGGCGCAAATAATAGTAAAAAGTTATAGATGAGACCAATAATAAATTGCGATGTCGTTGTCACAAAACGTTATAACAAAAAAAACGCATATTGATACTTTTTATTCAATATTGCTATATGCAATATTAAGACAACAAAAAGTCCAGTATTAAAATCGCCAGCTCTCTGGCCACTTCAATACTGGACTTTGTTATATCTTATAACAGCAGTTTCTTTATAAGAAAAAGTTCAACCTTAGCATTACTTTTTCAACTTATAAGCAACCACATAATCACCAATGGTTGTACCAATAGAACCATGTCCACCAGCTACCTGAACAACCATTTGCTCGCCTTTACTGTTTAGGTAAGTCATTGGTGTGGCTTGTCCGCCTGCCGGCAATCGACCTTTCCATAACTCTTCGCCAGTAGACATATCATAAGCTCGCAAATAGTTATCAACCGATGCCGCCATAAAAACAACACCGCCATCGGTAATCACTGGACCACCAATACCGGGCATGCCCATTTCTATTGGCAACTTAAGAGGTGTCATGTCTTCGATGGTACCATTTTTGTGTTTCCAAGCAGTCTTGCCCGTTTTAAGATCCACACCAGCCACATAACCCCATGGTGGTTGCTGACAAGGGACACCTAACGGCGATAAGAAAGGTTTCAATTCAACGGCAAAATCTGCACCTTCGTTTGAGTTTAACCCTTGCTCACCTTTGTTCGCTTCCCCTAAATCAGCACCCTCTTTTGGCACTAAAGTAGAAGTAAAAGCAAGATACAAAGGCATGCCAAACATTTGTTGACGTTTTGGATCAACAGCAATACTGCCCCAGTTGAATACCCCAAAGTTCCCAGGATAAACAATAGAGCCTTGCTCTGACGGTGGCGTGTAACGACCTTCATAGCGCAATTGCTTGAATTGAATACGACACATTAGTTGATCCAATGGTGTCGCGCCCCACATATCCGCTTCCGTTAACTTGGCAGGCTTAAAAGATAAAGCCGAAGTAGGTTGAGTTTTCGCCGCATAGTCACCAGGAATCGTGCCTTGCGGTGCAGACTCTTCAGTAATAGGAAAAATAGGCTCGCCAGTTTTCCTATTCAACACGTACACATCACCTTGTTTGGTTGGCACCACCAAAGCAGGCTGCTTACCCGTGGCCGTATCTAGATCCAACAAAGCAGGTTGCGCTGGCGTATCCATGTCCCATAGATCATGATGAACAAACTGTTGTACCCAAGCGACCTGGCCAGTTTCGAGGCTCAACGCGACAACCGAAGTCGCATATTTTTCTTCTGCCGGTGAACGGTACATACCTAACTGATCTGGTGTGCGATTCCCCATTGGGAAATACGCCAAACCAAGTTTTTCATCAGCGCTAGCAACGGACCAGCTATTTGGCGAGCTTGTCGCATAAGTTTCGTCGGCACCGATCGGCGCTGTTTCATCTGGATGACCAGAATCCCAGTTCCACTTCAATTCACCTGTTTTGACGTCATAAGCTCGAATTACGCCAGATGGAGAATTCACTGCATAATTATCGTTCACCGAGCCAGAAACAATCACCACACCGCCAGCAACTAATGGCGGCGATGTAGAATAGTAATAACCAGACTGTTTAAACGGCATGTTGTGCATTAAGTCCAACTCACCATTATCCGCAAAGTTAGCGCAACGAGCGCCAGTTGTTGGATCCACTGCCACTAAACGCGCATCCGACGTTGGCAAGAACAACTGAGCATCACACTGCATGCTAGGTAAACTTTGGGCTGGTACGGATGATTTTTGAATAGCTGGAAGCTGTGTTGAATTGGAAGGTGGTAAATAAGAAACACCTCGACAAGTTTGATGCTGACGCTGACTTTCTGCTGGTACTTTCGCATCATAAACCCATTGTTCCTCACCTGTATCCGCATCTAGAGCAATTAGCCAGTTGTGCGGAGTACAAACATAAAGAGCGTTACCGAGTTTTAACGGTGTTGCTTCATAGGTGGTTTCACCCACATCTTTTGGCCCTTTCTTATCGCCTGTTTGATATTGCCAAGCAAGTTGCAACTGATCAGCATTATCCGGCGTAATTTGACCTAATGGCGAAAAGCGCTGACCTAGATTACTACGTCCATATGCATTCCACTCACCTTGCGTAACATTACCTGTATCAGCATCAGACATGGTTACTGAACGCGTCAACTTGCCTTCAACTGTCGTAGGTGACGTCATAAACAAAGGTGAGATAGTGACTAATGCGGTTGCTAACCAAATTGGAAACAACACACGTCCACCACTACGCTGTTTAAAGAAAGCCAATAAGAGAAGAGGAACGGCGAGTACTAAGAAAAGCCCCATTCGTGTTGCTAAAGGCCACCAACTTAAACCAGACTCCATAATCGACCAAATTAAGGTTCCCACTAACAATAGAGCGTAAATTAGATTCGCTATTTTATTACGCTTTTTTAACAACAAAGCAACGGCGATAAAGGCAACACCAGCAACAACATAGTAGAGGCTGCCATCTAATGACACTAACCAGCCACCACCTAATAGCAAAGCCAAACCAATGACTAAAAAGAGTACCGAGAGAACAATCATATGACACTATCCCTTCGTGTTTAATTCGTTCATTTAATTCAGGAGTAAAGCAGCGTAGCGACCGCAGAACAGCCGCCAAGCCACCTATTCACAATAGATGATTACAACTCAAAGAAAAAGTGTAGAACATAAAATGACAAAATAGACTCTTTTCTTACATATTTATAAAACGATCCGTATCAATCCTTGGTCACGTCATAGCCATACACTACATCTAACTTAGACTGGATAACATCAGGAACAAAACGACCCGCGGCTTGAAGCGCTTTTAATTTCATTTTGCCCAGTACACCACCGTGCATATGATATAAGCCAGCATTGGCTTTAGACATTTGCTGAATTTTCGTCGCCCGAGGTTTACGCACTTGCTCGTATTTCAGTAAAGCATCGCTCAAAGTATGACGAGACAAATACTTAGCTAAAACAAAAGCATCTTCAATCGCCATTGCGGCGCCTTGCGCCATAAAAGGCAACATGGGGTGGCAAGCATCACCCAATAAAACTACTCGACCGTCGTACCAGGTAGGCAGTTCATTGCGGCCATTCAACGCCCATAAAAATGTACTGCTCGCGGACTTTATTAACTCACTTACTTCTGGGTGCCAATCTGCAAAAGCACGTTTTAACTCGTCGACATCGCCTTCTTCACGCCATGACTCAGATTGCCAATCACTGCGTTCTTCAACGGCAACAAAGTTCACATAATCGCCGCCGCGTAAATAATAGCTCACAAAATGTCGACCAGGTCCCGCCCAAACACACGCATCTGGTTTAATATTCACGATCAGATCACTAACTGGAATCACGCCACGCCATGCGACTTGTCCCATGAAGTTTGGGCGCTCTTGCCCTAGCATTTGCTCTCGTACTTTTGAACGAATGCCATCCGCACCGATCAGTAAGTCAGCACTAAATTCACCACCATCTTCGAGCAACAAACAGACTTGATTAAGCTCAGTATTTTCGCGATAACCAGTCACTACCGCATTTAATACCAATTCGACACCCGCCTTTGCACAGGCTGCAGCCAAAACCTGATGCAAATCCGCACGATGCAGATGCCAATAAGGCGCACCATAGCGAACTTCAGCTTGCTCACCCAAAGAGGATTTAAGGTAGTACTCACCGCTTTTATAATCTCGAATCGCGGCGTATTGGGGAACAAAAGCCAATCCGCTCAATTCAACTTCCAAACCAAGTTGTCGCAACACCTTTAAAGCATTAGGGCTAATTTGTAAGCCTGCGCCAACCTCCCCAAGACTTGCAGCTTGCTCGCACACCACGACTTGAAAGCCTTGCTTAGCCAAAGCTAACGCGACGCACAAGCCTCCAATACCTGCACCAGCAATAACAACGCGACTTACCTGATCCACTTACTTTTCCTCTTTGTTGATAATGCTTTTGCAAAACTCTAGAAGCGCCATAGTAGCGAATTTCGACTTGAATAAAACCGATCTATATCACTTCCCGGCAAATTAAAAGCCTACACATTCTTTGCAAATACTATGGCTCGATCCTTGCTTTATTCTTCAAGTAGTGCGAAAACACTAGTCACAACCTAGTTAATCAAGGTAATGATATAGCTAGGTTTAACCTTACAAAGTAAAGAAGTCTCCCCGATGTGGGGCGGATGCACAAGAAAAGCGCACGTAAGTGTGCAGGTTTAAGGCACCCACCTCCGGCTTGATAAAGAGAACGAGGTATACATGGAAAAACTAACCAGCCATTATCAGTCATCTGATTTTTTTGACGAGTTAATAGATGACAAAGGCGCCCCAAGATCTCCAGCAAAACAACTCTTGGGATATTTAGACAGTCTCTCTGAAGACGAGCTAGAAAAGAGGCGCCTCACCGCAGAAGCAACGATACAAGAGATGGGCATCAGCTTCACGGTCTACACAGAGGAAGGTAATATAGACAGAGCATGGCCCTTCGATATTGTCCCCCGAACCATAGAAGCCTCAGACTGGAAAATAGCTGAAGCAGGATTAAAACAACGACTCACCGCTCTTAACCTTTTCATCAACGACCTCTACCACGACCAAAACGTCATCAAAGACGGCATCATCCCAGAACACATCATCAAAGATTCCAAAAATTTTAGACCAGAATGCGTTGGCGTATCACCAGCCTACGGCGTATGGGCGCATATTTGTGGTACCGATCTAGTACGAGATGAAAATGGCGACTTCTTTGTTTTAGAAGATAATCTACGCGTACCTTCTGGTGTGTCTTACATGCTGGAAAACCGAGCCATTACAAAGCGAGTTCTTCCTGAACTGTTTGAAAACGAATCCATCTTGCCGATCGATTCTTATACCTCGCAATTATTTGATACCTTGGCATCTTTATCACCAAGAGACATAGAAAATCCTGAGATCGTGGTATTAACACCTGGTATTTATAATTCCGCTTATTTTGAACACGCCTTTTTGGCGCAACAAATGGGCGCAGAATTAGTAGAAGGCAGCGATTTATTTGTCGACAGCGACGACTGTGTTTACATGAAAACCATCGATGGGCCTGAGCGCGTAGATGTAATCTATCGTCGTATTGACGATTTATTCATCGACCCAGAAGCCTTTGATCCAGAATCTGTCCTAGGCGTTGCAGGTCTCATGCGCGCATGGCGAGCAGGGAATGTTGCACTGGCAAACGCGCCGGGGGCTGGTGTTGCCGATGACAAAGTGGTTTACGCTTATGTGCCAGATATTATTCGTTATTACTTGAACGAAGAGCCGATTCTTAACAACGTCCAGACCTTCTTGTGCGATGACCCAGAGCAACGCGCCTACGTACTCGCCAACCTAGACAAACTAGTGGTTAAACCGGCCAACGAATCGGGCGGTTACGGTATGTTAGTTGGTCCCCACTCGACCAAAAAAGAACAAGCATTGTTTGCTGAGCTAATCACTAAAAACCCGCGTAACTACATTGCTCAACCAACGTTGAAATTATCCACCGCACCAACGCTTATATCCAAAGGTGTCTTAGAACCTCGTCACCTTGACCTTCGTCCATTCATCTTGCAAGCGAAGGAAACCTACGTCACCACAGGCGGCTTAACTCGCGTGGCCATGAAAAAAGGCTCCTTGGTCGTTAATTCGTCACAAGGTGGTGGTAGTAAAGACACTTGGATTGTTGAAACAAAGGGGCAGTAATCATGTTATCTAGAGTCGCAGAACGCTTATATTGGAGCGCACGGTATTTGGAACGCGTTGAAAACACAGCCCGCTTGGTCAGTGTTTATGACGACCTATTGTTCGACCTACCGAAAGATATCGAAGTATCTTGGTATAACCTAATCGAGATACTCAGTGGCGAAGAAATTTTCGAACAACGCTACAAAGTAAAAGACGAACGCAACGTAGTGAAATTTCTTTTAGCTGACGACACAAATGCAAGCTCAATGTTGTCGTCATTGAAAATGGTGCGAGAAAATATCCGCACCACTCGTGATGCGGTTCCCAAAGAAACATGGGAGCTGATAAACGAGCTGGATCTATACGCACAACAGAACATCAAGCAAGGCATCAACCGCTCAGGTCGCCATGACTTTTTGAACACGATCATTGAGGGGTGTCAAAAAATCATTGGTCTATTTGCCGGAGCCATGAGGCGTGATTCTGGCTGGCATTTCCTCATTATGGGACGCTATTTAGAACGTGCCGATATGGGAACGCGTATTCTTGATGCCGCGGTATCATTGATGCTGCAATCTGATCCAGAAACAAGAATTCAACTTGGCCAAGTGACTTGGTCAAAAGTATTAAAATCGCAAAGTGCGTATTTGGATTATCGTCGCACCGTAAGAACCTCTATTAACGGTGCAAAAGCGACGACGTTCTTGATGAATGACCCTTGCTTCCCACGATCTCTAGCTTACTGCTTAGGTCAAATAGGTGAAGCGGCGACAAAATTACCACGCGCTGGTTTAATTACCGCTAAGGTAGATAAACTTTTAGAATTTGATTACCCAATCAATAGTTCAGAAGATTTGGATGAAGACTTTCACAACCATCTCAATGATATACAGATTGCTATTATCGAAATAAATCACCAGATCACCGAAAACTGGTTTCATTTTCGGCAAGGAGACGCTGCATGACCATTAGAGTCGCAATACAGCACAAGACCACTTACGAGTTTGACCGTTTTATTAACGTAGCTCCTCACGTTTTAAGACTGCAACCGGCTGCGCACTCACGCACAAAAATTCATGCTTACTCGCTTAAAGTCTTGCCTGAAACGCATTTTATCAATGTACAACAAGATCCGTTTGGCAACTTCCAGACGCGCTTAGTGTTTCCTGAAAAAACCAACAAACTCGAGTTTTACGTGGAAGTTATCGCCGATATGACGGTGATCAACCCATTCGATTTCTTCGTTGAAAGCTACGCGGAAGAATATCCATTTGCCTACGATAAAGCACTTAAGAAAGAGCTCGATCCTTACTTACAAGTAACCGAATCTTGCCCGTTATTAGATAAATGGTTATCAACAGTTGATCGTAAAAATACGCCGATTAACGACTTCCTTGTAGCGATCAATAGTCGCTTAGCAGCAGACATCGGCTACGGCATTCGTTTAGAGCCAGGCGTTCAGACTTGTGAAGAAACCCTGACCCTGAAAAAAGGTTCTTGCCGTGATACTTCTTGGTTATTAGTTCAAATACTACGTAGCCTCGGTTTGGCAGCACGCTTTGCGTCTGGTTACCTTGTTCAGCTAACCTCTGACGTGAAAGCCCTCGACGGTCCATCTGGCCCTGAAGAAGATTTCACCGATTTACACGCATGGTGTGAAGTGTTTTTACCCGGCGCAGGTTGGGTTGGATTAGACCCAACTTCAGGTTTGTTCGCTGGCGAAGGTCACATCCCTCTCGCTTGTACACCTGAGCCAGCTTCAGCAGCACCGATTACTGGCTTTGTTGACGAATGTGAATGTGAGTTTAGCTACAGCAACATAGTTACTCGTATCCATGAAGATCCACGTGTGACCAAACCCTATGCCGAAGGCGAATGGGACACCATCAAAGCTCTTGGCTTTGCGGTCGATAAACAGCTTGAAGATGGCGATGTTCGTCTGACAATGGGTGGAGAACCGACCTTTGTCTCCATCGATGACATGGATTCAGAACAGTGGAATACCGGCGCGTTGGGCGCAGAAAAGCTCAAACTAGCCAAAGACCTGCTGATTAAAATGAAGCAAGAATTCGGTGCTAACGGCCTACTTCATTATGGCCAAGGCAAATGGTATCCGGGTGAAGAAGTACCGCGTTGGGCACTGGGTTGTTTTTGGCGTACTGACGGCGAAGCCTTGTGGAATGATCCAAAGTATTTGGCTCGTGTAGACAAAGACTACAAACACACCATCAAAGACGCCCAAGCGTTTGGCGAATTGTTGTGTGAAAAACTCGCCTTGGATAAGCAATACCTTCAAAGCACCTACGAAGACACGCTGTATTATTTATGGATGGAACAATCCCTTCCTGCTGATGCCGATCCAACCAAAGCCGATTTAAAAGACGATTTAGAACGCCGTCGCCTAGCAAAACTACTCAGCCGTGGTTTAAGCACCACAACTGGCTTCGTCTTGCCGTTAGAATTCGATACGGTAAATAATCGTTGGAACAGCTCCCTTTGGCCAATGCGCAGTGACGTTATCACCTTAATTCCAGGCGACAGCCCAATGGGTTATCGTTTACCACTGAATTCTTTACCAGCACAAGCTGAAGAAGATCGTATCCCTGAGCGTGACCCGTTTGATCCTCGCCAACCTTTGGCGAACAAAAAAGACAACTCGGTATTAGAAAGCGTTGCCAAGCAGCATTTCGCTAAGAAACCAGCTGCAACGCCTGCTTTAGCGCCAGAAAAAACGCTGAAAAACGTCATTCGCACTACTTTGTGTATTGAACCACGAGATGGCCGCTTGCATGTATTCATGCCACCAATGACACACCTTGAGCATTTTGTAGATGTTCTTGAGCAGCTTGAGGCGGTTGCGAAAACGCTTGAGACACCTATCGTTGTCGAAGGTTATGAGCCTCCAAAAGATCCGCGCTTGCAAAAGTTCCTGATCACACCAGATCCAGGTGTTATCGAGGTGAACATTCATCCTGCCGCGAGCTGGAAAGAACTGGTTCACAATACCGAGACCTTATATCACCAAGCCTATCTTTCACGCCTTGGCGCCGAAAAATTCATGCTTGATGGTCGCCATACTGGTACTGGTGGTGGTAATCACGTGACACTGGGTGGTCGCACACCAGCAGACAGTCCGCTGTTGCGTCGCCCTGAGTTGTTACAGAGTTTAGTCACCTTCTGGCAGCATCATCCAGGCTTGTCTTATCTTTTCTCTGGCATGTTCATTGGCCCAACTAGCCAAGCACCTCGCCCAGACGAAGGACGAGATGAAGCTCTGTATGAAATGGAAATTGCTTTCCAAAATATGCCTGAAGGCTTTGTTGAAGAACCTTGGTTAGTTGACCGCTTAATGCGTAACTTACTGGTCGATATCACAGGTAACACCCATCGCTCTGAGTTCTGCATAGATAAGCTCTACGCTGCCGGTAGCGCCAGTGGTCGCCAAGGTCTATTGGAATTCCGTGGTTTTGAAATGCCGCCACATCCGCATATGTCGCTCGTACAAATGCTGCTGTTGCGCTGTCTCGTGGCCCGTTTCTGGAAAGAACCGTACAAAAAGCCTTTAGTTCGTTGGGGCACCAGCTTGCACGATAAATTCATGCTGCCGCATTTCGTTTGGCAAGACGTGAAAGAAGTGGTCGAAGATCTTCAGCGCCATGGTTTCCCATTCAAACTAGAATGGTTAGCTCCGTTTGAAGAGTTCCGTTTCCCGCATTATGGCCGTCAAAAAATCGATGACATGGAAATCGAGCTTCGTTGGGCGATTGAACCTTGGCACGTTCTAGGCGAAGAAATCACCGGGTCGGGCACTGCTCGCTATGTAGATTCTTCTGTCGAACGTTTGCAGGTAAAACTATCTGGCTTAACCGATGGACGTTATGTGCTTAGCTGTAATGGCCGTCGTGTGCCGATTCGATCTACAGGTCGCAAAGGCGAATATGTTGGCGCAGTTCGCTATAAAGCTTGGGCGCCACCATCAGCCTTGCACCCAACATTGGGGACCGATACGCCACTAATATTTGATTTGATCGATACTTGGAATGGCTTATCTGTTGGCGGTTGTACTTATCATGTGTCTCATCCAGGTGGACGAACGTATGACAATGTACCGGTCAATAGCAATGAAGCGGAAGCACGCCGTGTTAACCGTTTTTGGGATCATGGCTTTACTCAAGGCACGCTATCTCCACCGCCAGCCTTCAGTGCATTGCGCTCTTTTTACCCAAATGGAGACGAGCCTCGCGCTATGTCGCCACCAGCAGAAGAGCCAATGAATGAATATCCGCATACATTAGATCTAAGGAAGCAGTATAATGTTCTCTAATAATTAATTTTTTTAGGCTCAAGCACATTATGCAACTTCAAACAGGTACTTTTATAACGTCGGTAATAGATGAAAAACCGACGTTATCTTCCGCCTATGATAAACCGATAAATGCTTATGATGAGGCCTTCACGGAAGATCGCCAACCGCGCGCACATTGGGAAGACCTTTTGCGCAACATGAGCAATCTCTCAAACGAAGAAATGCTAGACCGACAACGTCGTGCTCAGCGCATCCTTCGTGAAGACGGAGCTACCTATAATTTAACCAGTGACCCACTCACACCAAGTGTGTGGTCGCTGGATCTTATTCCCAACATTATTCCAACCAATGAATGGCTTGCCATCGAACAAGGCTTAGCTCAGCGCTCAAACTTATTCGATCTAATCTTAAAAGATCTATATGGTCCACAAGAATTACTGAAAAACGGCATTATTCCATCTGAAATTATTTTTAGTCACCCAGGATTTTTACGTCAATGCCACGGTGTGATGGTTCCCGGCGCACATCAACTGTTACACCATGCTGTGGATCTAGTTCGTGATCATACTGGCCAATTCCAAGTCATTGGCGATCGTACCCAAGCACCAAATGGTGCAGGCTACGCATTGGAAAACCGCACAGTGGTATCACGTGTTATTCCAAACAGTTTCCGAGATAGCCAAGTGCGTCGTCTTGCAGGATTTTTCCAATCCTTCAAAAATATGCTGTCTTCTCTTGCCAGCCAATGGACGGATACGCCACGTATCGTCATGCTGTCTCCTGGCGCCTACAGCAGCACATATTTCGAACAAGCTTACTTATCAAACTATCTTGGCTTTCCATTAGTTCAAGGCAGTGACTTAACAGTGCGTAATGGCGCGGTATGGATGAAGTCCCTAAACGGTTTGGCTCGAGTCGATGTCATTCTTCGTCGAGTCGATGACGCCTACTGCGATCAAGCCGAACTAAGAGCCGATTCTTTCCTTGGTGTTCCAGGTTTATTGGAAGTAGTACGAGCAGGTAACGTTGTGCTGGCCAACCCATTGGGCAGCGGCATTTTAGAAGCGCCAGCGTTAGTTAAGTTTCTGCCAGCCATTAGCGAGTTTTTGACTGGCGAACAGCTCACCTTACCATCGGTAACAACTTGGTGGTGTGGCGATAAAGACGACTTCAACTATGTTGTCGCCAATATTAATAACCTAATTATCAAGCCTGCGATTCGTAGCCATAGCAGCAACAGCATTTATGGCCACACACTGAGCGAAAAGCAAAAGCTCAACACCATAGAAAAAATCAAAAAAGCCCCTCACCTTTATGCGGCGCAAAGCTATGTACCAGGATCAATGTCGCCTATTTGGTTGGACGGAAAGATACAAGCTAGACCAAGCCTATTACGAGCTTTTACCCTTGCTGGCCCAACAGATTACATAGTCATGCCCGGCGGTTTATCTCGTGCTGGCGAATCGCCAAAAGACACTATTGTTACCAATATGTCTATTTCAAAGAGTAAAGACACTTGGATCATCGCCGCAGAACCTGAAACACACACCACCTTGCTCAATGATCAAGTCTTGTTACAAGACGAAGCCTTACAATCAAACTTGCCAAGCCGAGTGGTAGAAAACTTATTTTGGATGGGGCGCTATGCAGAACGCGCAGAAATAAGTATGCGCTTGCTACGTACCATTTTTAAACAAATGAATGGCATTGATCCACTGCCAGAAGAAAGCCGTCGCATGCTACTTGAAATGGCCTCTACACAAACGGGCTGCTTACCTGGCTTTATGGAAGCGGATGAAAAGCTGCTAGCCAACCCAGAAGCTGAACTCGTTTCTATCATCACGGATGGCAGTCGAGCAGGATCGGTCAAAGCCAATCTGCAAGCCATGTTAAGTTGTGGCGAGCAAGTCAAAGAAATGCTTTCGGCCGATACTCGTATCATCATCAATGAGCTTCGTGACCACATTCATGAGCTAGACCGTGCCTATACCAATGGCTTGCCTTCAGCGCCGGAAGAATCGCTAGACAGCCTAGTTACTTCCTTATTGGCACTGTCCGGTTTGAATCATGAAAGTATGCTACGTGGACTTGACTGGACGTTTCAAGAAATTGGCCGCCGTACTGAACGAGCATTGCAAACAGCAACCTTGCTACGTTCCGCGCTAACCAAACCACTGCCATCAGGACCACAGCAGCAAATTCTAGAATCTGTTTTATTGAGTGTAGAAGCCCTTATTTCTTTCCGTCGTCGCTATCGTAATCGTGTTCGTGTGGCTTACGGATTGGATCTATTGATGATTGATGGCACCAATCCACGCTCTTTACTTTATCAAGTAGAACAACTGCGCAAATACATCAGAGAACTGCCTAGAAATGAGACAACAACAGCTGGCCTAAGCCCTGAAAATAAAATCATTTTAAAATCGCTAAATGATATTCAACTTGCCGATTTGGAGGAGCTCGCCCAAATCGATCCAGAGAGCCAAAGCCGTCTAAAACTAGAGCAACTCATGACCGAGCTTTTAGATCAACTGGAACAATTCACCGTTCTCATTAGCGATAAGTATTTTGATCATACCGCTGGCCCGCAGTCATTAACTGAAGCCATCAGAGGAACAAGTATATGAGATACCGCGTTCGTCATATAACGGAATATACCTATGGGGCACCCGTGAGCTTGTGTTACAACATGGCTCATTTGTTGCCACGAGACACACGCAATCAACGCTGCTTAAATCAAAAAGTACAAATTAATCCACCACCAGTTTATCAAAACGATGGCGAAGATTATTTTGGTAATCAGACGTTTTATTTTTCTATTCAAGAAGCACATAAAAAGCTGGTTATCGATGTCACTACTGACTTCGAAATTTCGCCATTGGACGTACTGCAATGGCAAATGCAAAGCACACTGACTTGCGGTCAATTGCGTACGCAATTAAGCAATCCAAATACCCCTGAACTACGCATGGCAAAAGAGTATTTACTGGATTCACCGCAAATTCGCTGCTCAGAAGATTTAAAAGCCTACGCGCTAAGCACGTTTGCAGATGACAAACCGGTCTTGCAAGCCGCACTGGCTTTCACCCATAAGATCTTCACCGAGTTCAAATTTGACCCAACAACGACAACCGTTGCGACGCCGCTTGAACAAGTACTTAAACAGCGCAGCGGTGTATGTCAGGACTTCGCTCATTTAGCCATTGGCTGCTTGCGCTCGGTAGGCATTCCAGCTCGTTACATGAGCGGCTATCTGGAAACCTTGCCACCACCAGGACAAGAAAAATTAGTTGGTGCTGATGCTTCCCACGCTTGGTTCGCGGTTTTTATCCCTGAATTGGGCTGGGTGGAATTCGATCCAACTAATGACTTAATGCCAAGCGACCAGCATATCGTCACGGCATGGGGTCGAGATTATGCCGATGTCACACCTCTTCAAGGCGTTATCTTTGAGGGTGGCGGTTCTCAGCAGCTTGCCGTGTCAGTGGATGTAAAACGAGTCTAACGAAAAAACTAGGGCAGATACGAATAAGTCTTTGCTCGACATAGTTTGCTCGACGCAGTAAGTCGATGCAAAGACGCTTTTACTGCACTTTTTAATGAGATTTAAGCCAGTGCAATTATCGTACAAAAGCCATACTACATAGCATGTAGAGCCGATATAAGGTAAGCTTCGCGAAATTCTTGCATAACCTGACCTTTCAGCTTTGCACCTGCCTTTATAAAACATGAGAACATCTATGAGTTTCAACAAACTTGGGCTTTCTGCCCCCATCCTAAAAGCCATTGAAGATCAAGGCTATACTGAGCCGTCTGCAATTCAAGCTCAGGCAATACCCGCCATTCTTGAAGGCCAAGATGTGATGGCCGCAGCCCAAACAGGGACAGGCAAAACAGCCGGTTTTACCTTACCCTTGCTTGAAATTCTAAGTAAAGGCGAAAACGCACAAAGCAATCAAGTTCGCGCTTTGGTATTAACGCCAACTCGTGAATTGGCAGCGCAAGTCGCAGAAAGCGTCAAAAATTACGGTCAGCATCTATCGCTTAAATCAACCGTGGTATTTGGTGGCGTTAAAATCAATCCGCAAATGATGGCACTACGTCGCGGCGCAGATATTTTGATCGCAACGCCTGGCCGCATGATGGATTTATACAATCAAAAAGCGGTACGTTTCGATAAGCTAGAAATCCTAGTATTAGACGAAGCAGATCGCATGTTGGACATGGGCTTTATCCATGACATCAAAAAAATCCTCGCGATTTTGCCGAAGAAACGTCAGAACCTATTGTTCTCTGCGACCTTCTCTCCAGAAATCCGCCAGCTTGCAAAAGGCTTGGTAAACAACCCAGTCGAGATTTCCGTTACGCCGCGTAATGCGACAGCGGTCTCTGTAGAACAGTGGTTACATCCAGTCGACAAGAAACGCAAAACTGAGTTGTTAATTCAACTTATCGCTGATGGTCGCTGGGATCAGGCATTGGTTTTTTCTCGCACTAAACACGGTGCCAATAAGATCACCAAACAATTAGAAGATGCTGGCATTCGTGCTAGCGCCATTCACGGCAACAAAAGCCAAGGCGCACGTACTCGCGCTCTATCAGACTTTAAAGAAGGCCGTATTCGTATTCTTGTCGCGACAGACATCGCGGCACGTGGATTGGACATTGAACAGCTGCCTCACGTAGTCAACTTTGACTTACCAGATGTAGCAGAAGATTACGTTCACCGTATCGGTCGTACTGGCCGCGCTGGCGCAACTGGCAAAGCCATTTCATTGGTCGCTGCCGACGAGCTAGACCAATTACGTGCTATCGAGCGTTTGACTCAGAAGCTAATTGAACGTCGCTACGAAGATGATTTCATGCCAACGCACATGTTGCCTGATACCACTCTAGATACACGTCCAATCAAGCCTAACAAGCCGAAAAAACCGAAAGCACCACGTGATCAACAGGGTGCAGCAAGACAAGGCAATGGCGCAAAACAAGGTGGTAATCCAGCGAAACAAGGCAATGCGCCTAAGTCTGGCAATCGTCGCCCTAGCGCACCAAAAGCAGAAATGACACCAGGCCAAGGTTTACGTAGCAAGCCTTTAGCGCCAGCGCGTCGTAACCGTAAACCAGATTAATTCTCACCAACTAATCTGCTAGAATAAATAAAGCCACAGTGAGACTATCTCACTGTGGCTTTGCTTTATCTAAAAGACTATTTGAAACTCAACAACATCAAGGACGTGTCATGGGAATAATCATTCTCCCTCTTTTTTTATTTTGGGTAATCTGCTTTCTTTTCTCGCTTCGAATCGGCTATGTCTTATTGAAAGAAGAGAAACTGTTTGTCTATAAAATACTACCAACGCTAGCCGCCATTCTTCTCGCCATCATGTATATGAAGCACTCTATCAATCAGTTTGAAAGTAGTGAGTCGCTCTGGGCATTTGAAATAATATTTTTCTTCTTATTTAACCTTGATGCTGCACTGCTATATTTAGCCGCATTTTTAGCCTATTTCATCCTCAAGAAACGCATTAAAAACCCATCAATTAAATCTCTCATTTTCATCATCGCGCTCTCTATTTCATTAGGCACCTTGCTTGGTTCATTTAGTAGTGAGAGCTTTATGGAAGAACACAACATCGAACAAACACACTGAAAAAAACACAAATAAGCACTAAATATTAAAACGATAGGATCAGATCATGGGATTAATTTTAGGACCACTTTTACTGCTTTGGATTATTGCGGCTGGATTTTCAATTTATATGGGAAATACGCTATTAAATGATTACCAAATATTTCAAGCATACATGATTGCCATAGGGACTACTGTTTCATATGTTTTACTCAATTTGATCATTAGATACGGAAACAAAAAAGAGCTTTGGATTTTCGAAATTCCCTTCTTTTTCACGACCAACAAAATTAGCTTGTTTCTATATGGTGCATCTATATTCTTTTACGTTTGGGGAGATGCCTTAAAGGCCCAAGAATATGGCAATGAAATGATATTTGTCTTAAATTTCACTATTTCCTTTAGCGCGATTATAGGCACATTTAGTAATGATGTTTTCATGAAGACCTTCGAGATAAAACGCACTCATTAGATCAAAAAAGACATCAAACTCTCAGTATGAAAGTTTGATGTCTTTCCTAGCTAACTCAATTTATACGAGCTAATCTCTTTCAGTACATTTTCAAAACGCTGCTTAGCTTGCGCTGATCCTTCATCGGTTTTATTAACCATATCCAGAATTCGTTCCGAACGTTCGCTGACATTCTGAATATTCTTATTAATTTCTTCAGACACTTGAGATTGTTCTTCTGACGCGGTAGCAACTCGTTCTATGGTTTGCGCTAGCTTCTCAATAGCATCAAACAAGCCTTGCATCATGGTGACATTCTCAGTCACCACATTCGAAGTTTGCGTCGCCATGCTGGCACATTTATCCATGGATTGTAGAGCGCTCTTACCTGCCCCCACCAAGGCTTCGATCATTGAACGAATCTCTTCGGTCGAATTTTGTGTACGCTGAGCAAGCGTTCTCACTTCATCCGCCACTACCGCAAAACCTCGCCCTTGTTCTCCTGCACGAGCCGCTTCTATCGCTGCGTTTAATGCCAATAAATTAGTCTGTTCAGCGATAGATTCAATGGTTTGTAAGATGCTGCTAATTTGCTCCGTATGACCAGTAACCGACTGCACCACTTTATATCCGCCATCCACTTCCAAAGATAAATTAGCGATGGATTGTAGAATAGTCTGCATCCGCGCTGAGCCTTGAGTGCTTTGCTCACGAATGCTATCAGTCGCTTCAGCTGAAGCTAGCATATCTTGAGAAATCGTATTGCTCGTTAGAGACATCTCCTCCACTGCCGACGCCATAAGATCAGTCTGATTAAACTGGTCCTTGGTTTCCTGTAACGCATTTCTCGAATAGCCACTCAGCACATTCATACTTTCTTTAGATTCAGATGCCATATCAACCATCAAATGGAAAGACTCACTCAAATGATCTAAATGAACATTTAAGTATTGGATGATCTCACCCAACTCATCATGTGATGTATTTTCAATTCTGCCGACCAAATTACGATCTGTAGAGACATTGGATAAGGTCTGGCTAATCCGTTCGACACGCTTAGAAAGAGATCGAGTAAGAGAAAATGCTAACCAAATAACAGGAGTAATTAATAAAATAAAACCAATAATCAAGCCATTACGATAAAGCTCGCTACGTGAGGTTAACGATGAACTAAGAATATTAATTTCAGAGCTAATTTTATCCGCAACACCTTTTATCAAGCCTATCTTTGCTGTGGCAAGTGCAAACCAATCAGCAGGGCCATTCACAGAAGAAACATCTTTTGTCGCTAAAAAATCATTCGTAGCTTGGGTAACCGCCTTCCATTTATCATCTTTCATAGCGGCATTCAGCAACGCCTCTTCTTTATCTGACGCCGTCACAATAAAGTGCTCTAGCTGATGATGCTCATCTTCAATAAAGGCCGCTATTTGTGACTGACGTTTTAACGTTGTAGATTTAGCCGCATATACGCCATTTAGAGCCCCACGGTACTGACCTGCTCGCTCTTTCATCCATAATAAACTTAAACGGGCTTCCAGTGCTTTGGCAATATCTCGATTTCTGATATCCAAAATAACACGCTGAATAGAGTTTAACGCTTGGCGGTTTACCTCAGAGTAAAAGTCAAAAGCCCCATTATCAGCCGCCAAAGCATCGACTTTTTGGCGAACCTGATTTTTATCTTTCAGCATGTTTAAAACAGGAGTTCGTAAACGATTCAAACGCTCAGAAGTAAGCACCTCAAAAGCGCTATCATCTATATTTTTAAGCGCTGCCTCTGCATTGTCGGCTAACTTGCGCTGCGCCAATAAAGTATCTTTTCCGTTGCTGCCTTTACTACCTAAATAACCCGCACTTAAACCACGCTCAACCGCAAAATTGTGAGCCACTCCATCTAAAATAGACGATAACTTCACCATGTCTTCGGCGATACGACCTTCATGAACACGTTCATTTAAATCTTTGACTAAAAAAACCACAATAATAATGGCAAACAGCGATGGTAAAATACCAACAATGGCGACCGAATGGGATACTTTGAGATTTGAAAATAAGGACACACGCCTCTCCTTGTCGTTGTTATTAAGCAAGCTTAGATTAATTCAAGCACTTTGCATGCCTAATACTCAAATTTTCTATTTGAAAATTAATTACTCATAAAAAGCGTGGTATATAAACAAAAAAACCACCCGAAGGTGGTTTTAAAATAAAAGCAATCAAACTGCTTTGCTATTAACTGTTTCTCAGCTCGGCTTCTGGCACTTCATCTTGTTCAAACACACTCGAATCAGTATGACCAAGCCACTTCGACGTAATACTACCGGCTGTCATTGCACCATTTACGTTCACAGCGGTACGACCCATATCGATCAGAGGTTCGATAGAAATCAACAAGCCTGCCAACGCAACCGGCATATCTAAAGCAGACAATACGATCAAGGCCGCAAATGTCGCGCCACCACCAATGCCAGCAATACCAAATGAGCTAATGGTTACGATAGCAATCAGTGAAATAATAAAGCTCGGATCTAATGGATTAATGCCTACTGTTGGTGCAATCATCACTGCCAACATGGCGGGGTACAAACCAGCACACCCATTTTGCCCCATAGTTGCACCAAAAGAAGCAGAGAAATTGGATTCACCTTCACCGTTACCTAGACGTTTAACTTGAGTATCGATATTCAACGGAATCGTTCCCGCACTAGAGCGAGAAGTAAAAGCAAACAACAATACAGGTAGAACTTTCTTAAAGTAACGTAGCGGTGAAATGCCATTAAATGCCAATAGGCATAAATGCATCACTAAAATAAGCGCCAAACCAACATAAGACGCCACAACAAAGTTAAGCAAAGTCAAAATATCAGAGACATCTGACCCCGCAACCACCTTAGTCATCAGCGCAAGAATACCGTATGGCGTCAGGCTTAACACCATACGAACCAAGGTTCTAACGATTGATTGAGCGACATCAACAAAACGCTCAAAACTTGCCCCTAACTCTGGCTCAGTACGAGCAACGGTCACACCTGCCACGCCAACAAAGGCTGCAAAAATAACCACAGCAATGGTAGAAGTCGGACGACTTCCTGCTAAATCCGCAAAAGGGTTACCTGGGAAGAAAGAGGTAATCATATCAGCAAACGAAACATTCGCTAATCCATCTAAGCGAGTTTCCAATGCTGCACCGCGAGCCATTTCGCGAGCGCCCTGCACAATACCATCGGCCGACAAACCAAATAAGTTACTGACGAAAACACCGATCAAAGCAGAAACCGCCGTTGTCGCCAACAAGATACCAATAATACCGCCAGACATCTTGCCCAAAGAGCCCGTGTCTTTAACCTTAATAATAGCGCCAATAATAGACACTAAAATTAACGGCATAATGATCATCTTCAGCAAGCTAACATAGCCATAACCGACGATATTCACATACTCTAATGTTTCGTTAGCTTCTGTACTGCCAACACCATAGATAAATTGCAACGCAGCACCAAACGCCACACCAAGACCCAAACCAGTAAATACTTGAGTCGATAACGTCTTTTTCGCTTTTTGCAGTTTGAACAACAACGCGATTAACAAAGCGAACACCGCTAAGTTAATAATGGGATACAACATGGAGAAAAAACCTTAAAAAATAAGTCATAGAACACCGAACCCTGTTCACCTAAACATCAATCAACAAGTCAAATCGGCAAGTTAGCGCAATGTTAACAAAATGTTGACTAAATGGATAAGAAGGAAAAATGATTAACTTATATAAGAAAAACGAATAAGGAAAAAACTTGAACGAATGATAAAACAAGAAAAGTCACAAATCGTCACACTTATTCATTTGCACTAATTCACAGATTAGACTTCTATTAAAAGGCGCGTAAGTATCTAGCAAATTCGGCTTTTAACGCTTATTGCAAGGAAGTAAATAGTGACAACCCAAAAACGGATATTCAAGCGATTCTCTATCAGAATTCTTGTTGCCAATATGTTTCTTTTGGCAATCGTCATTACCGCAGGTATTGCTATTTCTCTGCAATACAACGCCAGTAAGAGAATGGCTGTCGATCACATGCTGTCAAGTATGAATCTACTTTCTGATCACATGAGCGACAGTGTTTATAGCCTGGACAGCGATGCCAAACAAACAGTCAATCTGCTTGCAGAGCTAATCAATTCTGATTTATCAAACACTAGCATCGAACGTAAAAGCAGTCTATTTGCTCAATTTCTACAAAAGCGTCCCCAGCTATACAGCCTCTATATTGGTGATAAGCAAGAAAACTTTTTTCAGCTCATTAACCTAGACTCAGCCAAAGACACAAGACAACGAATGGGGGCACAAGCGGATGATCGTTGGGCCGCGGTAGATATTTCTGGGAGTGGCGAACAGCGTTTACGCATTACCTATTATTACTCCAGTACCTTTCGCCTTAATCACCAACAAACAGAGAAGAGTAGTTTCTCCCCCACAGAGCGACCATGGTTTGCGGCATCAGAACAAAATAATATCTATACAACTCAACCCTATCTTTTTCAGCACTTACAAGTTTCTGGACAAACCTACGCAAAGAGAATCCGCAACACAGATCAAGTAATAGGCTTAGATATCCTCTTATCGTCTTTATCAGATCAACTTACTTTGTCTTCATCGAAACTTATAAATGGTCAGGAGCAAGCCTTTTTATTCAACAAAAATGGCAAAATCATTGCCTCAAATCTAACGAATAGCGACTCAGACGCATCGTCTCATCAATACCTTCAAGATTACCTTGGCATAGAGTCAAAAAAATTAATCGACATTGCCAACAACCCAAACGCAAAACAGCCAACTCTTATCGAAAAAGAAGAGAGTCGCCGATACTATGCATTTATCACTGCCATCGGCAGCGACATACTTAATCAACAATACATCACCGTCACCCTACCAAAAGACGTGTTATTTCAACAAGCAACCAAAGAAGCGCTTCACTCAACATTATTAAATGCTTTGGTAATGATAATATTATTGCCAATTATCTGGCTTTTCAGTGCGCCCATCGTGCGCCCTATTAGACAATTACAACTTGAAACAGAGAAAATCAAACAACGCCAATTTGATGATGTAGTCTTCACAGACTCGCACATTAAAGAGATATGGCAACTCTCTAACTCCTTTATATCCATGTCTCAAGATATTAAGCAGCATGAAGCCAACCAGAAAGAATTTATGGAGGCATTAATCCGCCTTATCGCAACCGCTATAGATGACAAATCGGCGCACACAGGTGGCCATTGCTACCGCGTTCCAGAACTAGGACTGATGATCTCCGAGGCCTTAGAAAAAGCAGAAGATGGCCCTTATAAAAGTTTCCAATTTGCCAATGACAATGAACGCCTAGAATTTCGCATTGCTGCTTGGTTACACGACTGTGGCAAAATCACCATGCCAGAACACATCATGGATAAGGGCTCCAAGCTGGAATGTATTTATAATCGTATTCATGAGATTCGCATGCGATTTGAAGTCTTATGGCGTGATGCAGAAATAGATTACTTACGTGCCGTGTACATTGAAAAACAAAACCCAACCGTCGCTTTAACAACATGGCAAGAAAACCAAACAAGGCTTCAAGAAGAATTTGCTTTCGTAGCCAAAGCCAACGTTGGCAGTGAATTTATGAGCGAACAAGACCGGGAAAGAATCAAAGCCATTGGCGCGCAAGAATGGACTCGAAATTTTAATAATCGCTTAGGATTATCTCCTGCAGAAGAAATGATGCTTGCCAAGCAAGAACAAGATAACAAGTTAGACAGCGACCAACCTACCACCATAGAAACACTACTGTCAGATAAACCTGAACATATCATTCCACGACATAAAAATATCAAGTTTGACGCATCTTTAGGCATAAAGATGACAATACCGGAACATCAATATAACCAAGGTGAAATCTACAATCTCACTATAAAAAGAGGCACACTCACCGAAGAAGATAGGTTTAAAATCAATGAACATATGATCAGCACAATAACCATGCTAGATAGCCTGCCGTTTCCGCCAGAACTCAGCCGAGTACCTCGTTACGCTTCAACTCACCACGAAAGAATGGACGGCCAAGGCTATCCACGAAAACTCAATGCAGAACAACTTAGTATACCCGACAGAATACTCATGATCGCCGATGTATTCGAAGCGCTTACCGCCGCAGATCGACCTTATAAAAAGGCCAAACCAATCAGTGTCGCCATCGACATCATGTTTAACATGTGCAAAGAAGGACACCTTGATCTACAGCTATTCCGCTTCTTTCTCACCAGTGGCACTTACTTAAAATACGCCGAGAAATTTTTACCAAAAGAACAGATAGATACCGTTAATATCCAACCTTATCTAGAAGAATAAATAGAAGAACGCTGTCCTCTTGCGCCACTTCGCTATATAACGCAATATATAACGCATCAATATAAATCCTATTCTCAAGCAATGTTATAAGGGTAAAGCCATGCGATTATTCAATTCACTAAGCATCATCCTATTAAGCTTCTTGATGCTTAGTCCTTCGACCTATGCCGAAGAAGTCCATGCTGCCGTCGCATCTAACTTCACCGCAGCCATGAAAGACATCGCCAAACAATACGAGGAAGAATCTGGCAACAAAGTCATTTTATCCTTCGGCTCTTCCGGTAAGTTCTTTGCTCAAATCCAAAATGGCGCACCTTTTGATGTCTTTCTATCCGCTGATCAAAACAAACCCGACGCCTTAGAAAAAGCAGGCGCCATAATCCCAAACAGTCGCTTCACCTATGCCATTGGCGCCTTGGCTTTGTGGTCGTCTAAAGCCGATTTCATCGACAACAATAACGCTCGTTTAAAAAGCGGGGATTTTAATAAACTGGCCTTAGCCAACCCAAAACTGGCGCCTTATGGTGTGGCAGCAATGGAAGTATTAAAAGGTTTAGGACTCACAGAAAAGACACGCTCAAAATGGGTAATGGGCGAAAACATCTCGCAAACCTATCAATTTGTCAGCACGGGGAATACTGACTTAGGATTCGTTGCTCTGTCACAAATAATGAGCAAAGGACACATTAAATCAGGCTCAAGCTGGATTATTCCCTCGGATCAATACAGCCCAATACGCCAAGATGCCGTGTTATTAAAAAAAGCTGAAAATAACGCCGCAGCAAAAGGCCTGATTGACTATCTACGCAGCGACACAGCCCGTAACATCATCCATTCATACGGTTATAAAACGGAATAACAGCCAATATGCTTTCTGCGTCAGACTTAGAAGCCATTTGGCTAACCTTTAAAGTAGCGACAACTGTTACTGTTATTTTACTGCTCATTGGAACCCCCATCGCTTGGTGGCTGGCACGAACCCGCTCCCGCCTAAAAGGGCCAATCAGCGCCATCGTTGCCCTACCGCTTGTGCTTCCGCCCACCGTATTAGGTTTTTATCTACTGATCGCCATGGGTCCCAATGGTTTTATTGGTCAATTGACCCAAGAATTAGGTATAGGAACACTGCCCTTTACCTTTTGGGGATTAATCGTAGCGTCAGTATTTTATTCTCTACCTTTTGTTGTACAGCCAATACAAAACGCCATAGAAGCCATTGGAGAACGACCATTAGAAGTGGCCGCCACTTTGAGAGCTGGAAGCTGGGATCGATTTTTCACCGTTGTTTTACCATTAGCAAAACCCGGCTTTATTACGGCTGCTATTTTAGGCTTTACGCACACTGTCGGCGAATTTGGCGTTGTTTTAATGATAGGCGGCAACATTCCCGGACAAACTCGCGTAGTATCCGTGCAAATTTATGACCATGTTGAAGCCTTGGAATATGATCAAGCTCACAAGCTCGCCGCCATCATGATCATCTTTTCTTTTGTGGTGTTGCTCAGCCTTTATAGCTTCCAACGAAAAAACACCCTGTGGGGAGCGAAATAGCCATGCCAACCAACAAGATTGTAGGGGAAAATACAGAACAAGGCCTACACGCCAAATTTCACTTACAGCATCCACAATCCCACTTTGCTTTAAATGTCGATCTCACGCTGCCAGACAGCGGCGTCACCGCTATCTTCGGGCAATCAGGATCAGGGAAAACGACCCTATTGCGCTGTATTGCAGGTCTAGAGCGAGCACAGCAAGGGCATTTTGTGATGAAAGGCGAAACATGGCAAAACGATAATTTTTTCCTACCGACACACAAACGGCCATTAAGCTATGTGTTTCAAGAACCTAGCCTCTTTCCCCATTTAACCGCAAAAGGCAATTTAGATTACGCCATTAAACGCAGCGGCATTCCCTTACCTGCTGGTTTATATGACCAAGTCATCGACTTAATGGGCATTGAATCCATACTAAAAAATAATTCTCAGCAGCTTTCAGGCGGTGAAAAACAACGTGTTGCCATCGCGCGCGCCTTATTGATTCAACCCAAATTATTGCTTATGGATGAACCCTTAGCCTCACTGGATAATGCGAGAAAACAAGAGATATTGCCGTATCTCGAAAAGCTGAAGTCCACACTCAACACGCCCATTTTGTATGTCAGTCATTCAGTCGAAGAAGTGATGCGCCTAGCGGATCATGTTGTACTAATGGAAGATGGCGAAGTCGCCACTCAAGGACAGGTAGAAGAGGTTTTCTCACAACTAACATCACCATTGCTGTTCAATAATGGCACAGGTGTCATCTGGCAAGGCCAGATTGTCCAACAAGATGAGAAGTGGCACTTATCAAAAGTCTCTTGTACTGGCAGTGACTTATGGATTCGTAACAACGGCGACAGTCTTGGTCAGCAGGTTCGAGTCAGAATACTCGCCACCGATGTGAGTCTAACGCTAACTTGCCATGAAGATTCCAGCATATTGAATCGACTGCTAGTCAGTGTGATCGACATTATTCCCGACCAAGACCCAGCCATGGCGTTAGTCCGCTTACAGACAGAGCAAAACACACTCATTGCAAGGCTGACCTATCGATCCGTTGATCACCTAGACTTGGTGGAAGGAAAGAGACTCTGGGCGCAAATTAAAAGCGTGGCACTGGTCAGATAACTGAACCAGCGTCACGCGTCTTTCAGTAGAATAACGCTTGGCGCTTTGAACAAGGCGCAGGCTGCTTGCCCTACTTCCAGCTCTAGCTCTATTGCGCTTATATTCGTAATAACAGCAGACACAGACTTGCCTCCACCAATATCCAATGTCACATCCGTATTCACCGCACCAGGCAACAAACGAGAAATCGTACCGACCAACTTATTTCGAGCGCTGGTGACCACCTTGGTATTCGTACTTAAAATCACCGAAGACGCCTTAATCAAAGCCACCACATCGCTGTTTTTCTCTAACCCAAGCTGCTCAACGCTTTCCTGAGTGATCATCGCAATAATGGATTGATCAGTACCAATATCCAACTCCACCTCAGTATTCACAGCCCCAAGAGTAATATTGCTAACCGTGCCTTTAAATTGATTTCTTGCACTGGTTTTCACACTCTCGCTCCTCATAAAACTCGCTACATCGTTCAAGTTATGCAGTTTATCGCCTAAGCGTTCAATGAATTTCTGATGCTCATCCTGCAAAGCTTGGAAACCTGAAATCACCCTATGACCTAGTTCAGTTAATAGAGTTCCGCCGCCTTGCGCACCGCCCGTAGAGCGAACAACCAAAGGCTGAGCCGACATATTATTCATCGCATCAATACGATCCCAAGCGGTTTTATAACTGATCCCCACCTGCTTCGCCGCCTTAGAAATAGAGCCACACGCATCAATCGCCGCCAACAACTCAATCTGCGCCGACGCAAAAGGTTTATGCTGCTCGGTTAACAGGAAAACCTCCCCCTTTAACCCAGCCAATGCTGTTTTCTTATCCGTCATAAACACCTGTGTGCTAATCGCATCTAAAATCTTACTAACCAGTTTATATTAAAGACAATTTTAATACCCATGGTATTAAAAAACATCATCAGATAAACCAACGAGAAGAAGTAACAAACTTAATGTCGAGAAAGCATTAATGGCATATCAGTCGATATGAAAGTGAGAGTAATGGCTTACACAATTTAGTGTAGGTCTTCTATTAGAACACCCAAAAATCGTAGGCAATAAAAAAGCCCCGACTGTTAGTAAACACTAACTGCCGAGGCTTCGATATATGGTGGGCCTGCCCAGACTTGAACTGGGGACCTGCCGATTATGAGTCGGATGCTCTAACCAACTGAGCTACAGGCCCTAAAAGCGTTGCAGATTATAGCGATATGCTCGCTGCTTGCCAAGAAGTCGATGCAATTTATGTGTAATAAATTTTCGAAAGTGGTTGATTAACAGGCTATTTTTCAATCAACCTCTTGCCTAGCCCTTTTGTTTTCTACCTTGCCACGCTTTTTAGCAATGGGATTAAGCTCCCCTAAACTCGTTCAAAAGCGTGCTGAATGTCGGTATAGGTCACTTTAGCCTTAATCGCTTCTAAGGCAATTAGGTGCAGTAGTTGTTCACGAGTAGTACAAGCATCTGGCAAGATGCTGACTTGATAAGGATCAGCGGCATCAGAAATGGCGGTATGAGTTACACAGTTTTGCGTCATCATGCCGCAGATAACCAAGCGGTCGACTTCCAGTTCTTCTAGCAGTTGCGTTAGGTTTGTCTCTTGAAACGCATCCGCGTGTGCTTTTGTTACGATGGGTGCATCTAGTGCGGCGTCTAGAATCGCTTGGTGTATTTTCACCCCTTCACTGCCTTCAGCAAATAACGGTGATTCGCTTGCAGCCACATGTTGCACAAGTATCACAGCTGCATCTTGCTCTTTCGCGGCTTGAATGGCGTTAAGTATTTCTTTTAGGGCTTCATCGGCATTCCATAGAGGAAAGCTACCATTAGCGAAGTAGTCGTTTTGTGGATCAATCACTAATAATGCAGTGCGGCTCATTGTTGGCTCCTATTGTGTTGCTTACAAAGACTGTATCAAGAATCCTAGAATCGCAAAACGATGGATTCCATTACAGTGTCAAATTTGACATATTAGAGGCCTAAAATGACAAACAGGATAAATCCTTGAAACACTATCAAATTGCTATACTTGCTTATCCCCATTCTCTTTTGTCGGCTGTTTATGGTTTTGCCGAAACATTCGAGTTGGCCAATGAAGCCTGCAAAGAAACAGGTTTAGAAGTTCGTATCACTACGCATATTTTACACGAGTCAGACCTGCAGAAAGGCTTGGACACGCAATCGCACTATCACGCAGTCTTGTTGCCGCCTAGCTTGCATAAAGCCAGTTACAGCGAGAAGAATACCGATATCAATGATTTTTTAATCGCACAGCATCAACAAGGTGCCATACTTTGCAGTGCCTGCGCTGGTGCGTTCTTTTTGGCATACACAGGTCTTACAGATAAACGCCAAATGACGACGCACTGGGCGCTAGAAGGTTTGTTTAAGGAACGTTTTCCTCAGCAAGCAATGGACACGTCGAAGATATTGATTAACCAAGGCGATGTGATCAGCGCCGGTGGCATGATGTCTTGGATGGATTTGGCCATGGAACTAGTACAAGTACTGACGAATGCTAATATCGTTCGTCAGTTAGGCAAAACATTAGTGATTGATACAGGTAAAAGAGAACAACGCTACTACCAACAGTTTCAACCTAATTTCGACCATGGTGATGCGGCGATTTTGACGGTTCAGCATTATTTACAAGGCCATTTTGCCGAACTGCAACGCACTGAAAGCATGGCCGCGTTGGCGAAGCTCACACCAAGAACTTTTTTAAGACGTTTTTCAAAATGCACAGGACTCAACCCAAATGAATATTTGCAGCGTATCCGTATTCAAACGACTTGCGATGCCTTAGAACAAACAACGCTGCCGTTCGAGAGCATCGCCCTGCAAGTAGGATATGAAGATGTTGGCAGTTGCCGTAAAGCCTTTCAAAAGATTATGGGGTTAACGCCCAGCACCTTTCGCCAGCGTTTTGTATCGCCATCACCCCATTAATTCAAAGACGAGATTGACGACCAATGTCTCCCGGTGTCATGCCAATGACTTTTTTAAAAGTCCGGCGAAAAGCCGCCTCGCTTTGATAACCCAATTCATCACTTAAAATTGCGAGATTTCGGTCACCATTTTTTATCCGTTGCGCAGCTAAACGCATGCGCCATGAAGTCAAATAAGCCATGGGAGACATTCCCATCGTACTTTTAAACAAGCCACTAAATACCGAACGTGACATACCCGCTTTTTCAGCAAGACTAGCAACCTGCCAAGCTTGTTGAGGCTGCTCATGGATAGCTACAATTGCCCGCGCCAGCCTCACATCACTTAAACCTGCCAACAAGCCTAATTCGATTTTTTTGTTTTGAATAAACAATCTCAGCATTTGCACCAAATAAGCTTCGGCTAGTCGCTCAATTACCACTTGAGAACCACAACGAGGCTGCAAACTTTCTGTGAGTAATATGCTTTTCAAAGGCAGCAATTGCAGGGCAATCTCATCACCTTTTTCGACTTTCACCCATTGCCATTCCAAGTCCAACAATGGATTAAGCGCTTTTGTGGCGAAATCAAATTCACAAATTAATAACTTAGTTTCACAGTGTAGCCTTTGTATAAGCGATACACTGAGATCCTGGCCCGTAGCAAGCCACACACCATCACCCTCTTTCAATCTTGTTCGGCTTTCACCGTGTGTGGTTAAAGAAAGTTCTCCGGAGATTAAATACAACCAATAGCTAGAATCTGCTGATAAAGCCAAACGCTCATTTTGACGAGAAAAATGGAAAGCGCTTATCGAAGTCGCCTTAGGGCGAAACGCACTTAATACCGATGAAAGACGATCCATAATAATTCTTCCTCAAGAGAAAATACGATCTGCAATACATGAAGTACAAACAGCCACCAATCATATCACCCTTAACCATAAACTGCCTTCATCAAAACAAACAACAGATTATGAGGTAAGCGAAATGTTCGTCCTAAAACCAAGAACAGCAACACCAAATCTCACTATTAATACTCTGAAAGTGTCTTGGTCACTTGCTCAGCAAGCACCTGAAAACTTCACCATGGTTGTCGTTTATCGTGGTTTGCATTGTCCTATTTGTAAAAATTACTTAAAAGAATTAAGTCGCCTAGCAGATGACTTTATCGCGAAAGGTGTGAATATCCTTGTACTAAGTTCCGACACAGAAGAGAGAGCCGCACAGGCATCAACAGAATGGGAAATTGAAAACTTAACCATGGGCTATGGCCTAACGGTTGAACAATCTCAAGCTTGGGGATTACACAGAAGTGCAGGCCGAGGTGTGACTAGCATTGGCATTGAAGAGCCTGCCGAGTTTACTGAACCTGGACTATTCCTTGTTCGCCCAGATGGCACATTATACTGGAGCAACATCAGCACTATGCCTTTTGCTCGTCCGCACTTCAAAGAAGTACTTGGCGCAATCGAATTTGCTGTCAGCAAAGATTATCCAGCACGCGGTGAACTTATTTAACAACAAAACGTGTATTGTAATTTGACGTTATACAATAAAAAGTAGAATCAACATCTCGGTTCTACTTTTTTATATCCAACACATCAATCTACAATAAACAGCGTTGCACCTTCCGAGGTGGATGAACGATGTGGCTCGGCATCATCAGCCACTTGGTAGCTCATGCCTGCGGATAACACAAAAGTGCGACCGTCTTTTAATACGGTTTTTAACTCGCCACTCATGCAAAAAAGAATATGCCCTTTGGTACACCAATGATCCGCCAAATACCCAGCAGAATAAGTCACTATTCGAACTCGAATTTCACCAAATTGTTTGGTCTGCCAATAGGCGAATCCACTTTCGCCTTTGTGGGTCGTTTTTTCGACGCCTTGCCAATCGGTAATGCCAAAGGGTAAATCTGTAATCTTCATAAAAACGCCTTAAAATCCTTCTATTTACAAGACAATGCCGCTTCATTTGAGCGGCATAACATGAGATGTAGTAAGCGTTAGCAGAAGATTAAGGTCAAGTACTATCTTGAATGTTAAGCAATCTCTATTTGGTAACAAAACGTCTCTGCTGCACCATGCGAAATTCGGTATTCCAAGGGCGTTTTATCATAGCCATAAGCCACTCGTTCAATGACGGCTACAGGGCTGTTTTCAGTAGTTTTGAGTGCTTCAGCAATACGCGTATTTGCAGATTTAATCGTTAAGGTTTCTTTCGCTGAAGCAATAAGCTGCCCGCATTGTTGTTCATAAAATGGGTATAGCAAATTACCAAACTCAGATAGTTCTAAATCAATAAGGCTGGTAAAAAGTGATGCGGGCAGCCAAATCTCTTCCGTTAATACCACTCGATTTTCCAAAAATCGCAGACGTTCAAGACAAATTGCCTTGTCATTCACATCGATTGCTAATGCATCAGCCGCCTGCTGTGGTGGCTTTTTAAAGGTTCTAGATAACAATTGACTTGTGGGCATAACAAAACGCCCATCAGAAGACATTTGACGGAAAAAACGAAATAGGGAAGCATTAAAATCAGGACGACGCACAAAAGTGCCACGACCTTGGCTACGATAAAGCAAGCCATCATTGACTAAGGTGTCAACCGCTTTGCGAATAGTGCCAATAGCCACTTCATAACTTTTTGTTAGTTCACTTTCCGTTGGAATTGGCACATCCGGTAACCAAGCTCCAGAACTAATATTGTCTAGCAATTCATCACGTACCTGTTGATACAGCGGCAATCTATGATCCCGCCCATGCTTAAACAGCGCCATTTTTATCTCTCATTGGTAAATTGCATCATTCTAATCTCCGCACAGCAAAGCGTCCACGATTGTTGACTTAATATTCATATAAACATATATTCATATATATGAATTACATAAATATACAAATATCCTTACAGTCACAATTTTAACAACATGTATGTAAAGGTTTTTTAATGATTTCTGACACCAATCTGCCAGTAAAGGGTATAGACACCCACGCGCATATTTTTCGTACCGATTTGCCAATGGCTGCAGAACGCAGATACGCGCCAGACTATAATGCCGTGCCTGAGGATTTCTTAACTCACTTAACAGGCCACAACATTTCCCATGGTGTTTTAGTTCAGCCAAGCTTTTTAGGCACTGACAACCGCTTTATGGTGCAAGCCTTACGTCAATACCCTCAGCAATTAAAAGGTATTGCTGTTGTAGAGCCTACGATTGGTGACCTTGAACTAGATGAATTGGATACTGCGGGTGTCGTCGGTATTCGCCTAAACTTAATCAAAAAAACCTTAGAAGATTACACGTCTCCTCTTTGGCAAACCTTTTTAAGTAAATTAGCAAAGCGTAAATGGGTTGTTGAGATTCAGCGAGAAATAGACGATTTGACACGTTTTCTACCAGCTATTTTAGAGTCGGGTGTTGAGGTTATTGTCGATCACTTTGGTCGTACCTTGGATGGGATTCAAGTATCTAACCCTGCTCACCAAGATTTTTTAGATTTGTTAAGCAGTGGCGCGCCAATCTGGACAAAAGTGTCGGCCGCTTATCGCTGTAATGCCAATCTTGAACAAGCAAAAGAAATGCTAGCAATCTTGCGTTCCGCCTATGGTCATTCAGACTACTTTTTATGGGGCAGTGATTGGCCGAACACTCAATTTGAAGCGCAGACAAATTACAAAGAACAATACGATTTTATGGAAGCTTTACTACCCAGCATGGATGAGCGGAATAAAGTACTGGTTATTAACCCAAGCAAACTATTTAAGTTTTAACCGCCAACCAAATAAGCACTGTAAAAGAGAAGCATAAAAATGAGTCTACTTGTTGTTGGAGCAATCCTACTATCCATCATCCTTGGTTATAAAACCCGAATTAATATCGGACTTTTTGCCATTGCCTTTGCCTATTTAATTGGTAGTTTTGCGCTTGGACTAAGTCCTAACGACATCATTAAAATGTGGCCGCTGAAGATCTTCTTCATCATTTTCTCTGTGTCCTTGTTTTACAGTTTTGCCATTATTAATGGCACGTTAGAAAAGCTAGCCGAGCATCTTATGTACCGTTGCCGCCGCTTTCCTCATTTGTTGCCGTACGCAATTTATATTACGACAACTATCATTTCTGCGCTTGGTGCAGGCTACTACACAGTTTTAGCCTTTATGGCACCTATCACGCTATTGCTTTGCCAACGAACTGGTATGAGCATGGTGATTGGTTCTATGTCAGTCGGTTACGGTGCATTAACTGGCGCGAATTTCATGTCTAGCCAAAGCGGTATTATTTTCCGCGGTATAATGGCGAACGCTGGTGTGACAGAGAATCAGGCATTCATCAACTCCATCGGTATTTTCTTGAGCACCGCGGTTATTCCTTTAATAGTGATAACAGCGTTGGTTTTCTTCACTAAGCACAGAAGCACCATCGCAAAAGGCGGCTACCAAGCAGACATTCCTACTCCATTTAATAAAGAACAACGTCAAACATTGACGCTAACGCTGATAATGATGGGCTTGGTCTTGCTTGCGCCAATTTCACATCTGTTATTACCTGACAATGCGACCATTACCTTCATCAATTCCAAAATGGATATTGGTTTAATTGCCAGCGTGTTCTCAGTTATTGCCCTATTGCTTAAATTGGGCGACGAACGCAAAGCTATTGCTTCTGTGCCTTGGTCAACTCTTATTATGATCTGTGGTGTAGGCATGTTGATTTCAGTGGCGATAAAAGCCGGCACGATCAATGACCTAGCATCTTGGATCGGCACCTCAATTCCTGCGGTCTTAGTGCCTGTTGTGTTTGGTATTGTTGCTGCATTTATGTCCCTATTTGCCAGTACATTGGGCGTGGTTACACCAGCCCTTTTCCCAATCGTACCGTCAATTGCTCAAAGCTTGTCACTGGATCCGATGATGCTGTTCATCTGTATCGTAGTAGGTGCACAGGCTACAGCGATATCACCTTTCTCCTCTGGAGGAAGTTTGATCCTTGGCGCCTGTCCAACAGAAGAAAGCAGAACAAAGCTGTTCCCTCAATTACTGTTCCGTGCAGCACCATTAGGTTTTGCAGCAGCCCTGATCTTTAATTTGCTAATCACCTTTGTCTTTTAGCGAACCCTAAACCTCTTTGGGCGTAGTCATCACTAAGGTGCTGCGCCCTTTTTTTATATGGAGATACACGCATGACTCTTTCATTGCGCGCTCGGATCCTGAGCGTCAGCATTCTCGCTGTCGTCATAACGACGACTTACCTTGTCACTGAAACAACCTTGTCCCTCACTCAGCAAATGCGTGATTCTTTATTAAAAGATATTCGCCACTTTTCCAGTGCCTATGGCGACAATACTAGTGAGTGGTTGAATAGCCGAAAAGTCATTGCGGCCTCTCTTGCGAGCACATTAGAACGAGCACCTGATCAATCACCTTATATTGCCATTAAACAAGCTTATGACAGTGGCCAATTTGCCTTAACTTATTTCGGCAATAATGACGGTAAGATGTACCGTCAAGATCCAGCATTAGACGCCAAGCGACCTGATTACGATCCACGCAAAAAAAGCTGGTACACAGAAGCCATGAGCATTGGTAAAGCCAGCATCCTTGGTCCAAATCTAAGTTCCACCACAAAAGAACTGGTTATTATCTTAACTAATCCTGTGACTAAAAATGGCCAAAAATTCGGTATGGTTGGTGCAAACCTAAGTTTGGATCAATTATCTAAACAGGTGGCTGAACTTGATATCCCAGGTTCTGGCTCTGTCATGATGGTGGCATCCAACAACGATATTATTGCCCATGCAGACAAAGACATGGTGATGCAAAAAGCCGAGTCTATATCTCCAATTTTCACACCTAAGTTGTTATCCAACCTAGTCAAAGAAGATAAATTGGCTGAAGAAACACTGAATGGCAAAGACGTTTTTGCCTACGCTCAAGCCATTCCAGGAACAGATTGGTCTTTAGTATTCACTATGGATAAAAGCGAACTTATGGCACCGGTTTACAAGGTCTTAGTTCGTCAAATAACAACCGCTGTTATTTTGTTAGTGGTGTTTATCTGCTTATTGTACTGGCTATTTAAAGTACTCTTTAGCGACCTAACTCGTGTCTCCAAAGCCTTGCAAGATATATCTAAGGGCAAAGGAGATTTACGCGCTCGCATTGAAGTAAAACGTGACGATGAAATCGGTGTATTGGCCCAAGGTTTTAATGACTTTGTTAGCCACATGTACGGCGTTGTTGAACGTCTAAAAGTACTTTCTAAAGACGTTGCGGATGAAGCACAGAACGTATCAAACTCTTCAACACAGAGTGCTTCCCGTGTTGCCACACAGCAACAAGAAATCGATATGGTTGCTTCCGCAGTTACTGAAATGGCGGCTGCAACTCACGAAATCGCGGGCAATGCAGAACAAACTGCCAAAGCGGCTAGCCACTCGGTGGAACTTGGTCAAAAAGGCAGTACACAAGTACAAAAGAGCCGTAACTCTACCTACCAGTTGGCCAACGAGGTGAGCCTTGCTACTGAGCAAATTTCTGCTTTGGATCACCATGCACAGCAAATCAGCGGTATTTTATCGACCATTACAGGCATCGCAGAGCAAACCAACTTACTCGCACTAAACGCAGCTATAGAAGCCGCTCGTGCAGGAGAACATGGTCGTGGTTTTGCAGTGGTAGCCGACGAAGTTCGCACGCTTTCTCAACGCACTCATTCTTCTACAGAAGAAATTCAAAAGATGATTGAATTGTTACAAGAGCAAACATCAAAAGCCGTTACTTCGATGCAAAACAGCAGCAGTAAAGCGCAAACCAGTGTGGCCGATGCGGATGCAGCAACAGAAAGCCTTGAAGAGATTGCTAATGCCATCATCAGCATTGCAGACATGGCAACACAAATTGCTACCGCTGCAGAAGAGCAAACTGCAGTAACTAATGAGATCAGCCAAAACAGCGAAATCATTCGTCAAGTGGCCGCCGATTTAGCAGATGAAAGCAAAACTGGTGTTGAGCAATCTAAACGACTTAGCCAACTTGCCAAGCAAGTTGATACCGAAGTTGGCCAGTTCCAAATCTAATTTAACAACGCTCATTCATCAGCTAAAAAAAGCCCCGCTGGCAAAACCAGCGGGGCTTTTTCATTGCAACAAAAAAACGACAATCGACACTGTCAGCCGCTTTCTGAAACAAGAGTTTTCTCAAAATTTAAGCAAAAAAAAGTGATGGCTCATAAATGAGACATCACCAAAAAAAAGGGAAGTACAGAATGAATCTTTAGCGATTTAAAGAATCATCACCCTTAAAAAAGGGCTACTGCCTCAACCTATAAAGCAGAAAAACCACAAAATAGCATAGAGAACAGATTCGTTGTCGAGCGGATAAAGTCTTATCAAACTCGCGAAAATTCAAAAGCTTTGAAAACTGTCATTACATGGAGTAAATAGAAAAATCTAAGATCTAGCAGCCTTCAAGATGTGGTCATGATAAGAAGAAATTTGGCGCGAAACAATGCTTCAAAGACATCATGAACATTCTTGTCTCGTTCAAGCCTTTTGACGTAAATTCATGACAATTTGCAATAAACTGTCATAAAAATATAAAAAAAGATTACATAAAGCATATCTATCATTCTTTATGTAATCACCGAATCTGCCCCCCTTTTTTACTTATTTCAAAGACTGGATATCCGTCAAAACCCACGCACTGTTATGCTGGGTAAAACCAATTTTAGGATAATAATCTACCGCCTGAGGAGCAGACAAAAGGATCAAAGAACACTTTGGCTGTAAGGCTTCTTTTGTCATTCGTACCAAGGTTTTACCAATCCCTGATGCCTGTACGGTTTCATCTACCGCCAAGTCCGATAAATAACAGCAAAAAGCAAAATCCGTCACCGAGCGAGACACCCCCACCAAAGCTTCACCCTGCCATGCCGTAATCAACAAGTTGGCATTTGCTAACATCGCATTCACTGTCTCTATATTATCAATAGGACGACGCGCACCGAGTGTGGTTTTCGACAGCAGCTCAATAAACTGAGCCGCCGTAATAGCCTGATTTACCTTGTATGTAATAGCCAGTTCAGTGGATTGTTCAATGGACATAATGCGGACTCCTTTAACGTTAGCTAGCGCTGTGGCGAAGTTATCATTTAGCATTTTTTCGTATAAACAATCCATTTTAAATTGGTTTTGTTCGCACAAGTGTTTACTTAACCTTTCCTTGTCTTTAACACCTCAGGCCAACCTCATTTCACCAAGGAAAACAAAAAATGACCTTTAAAAAGCGACTCAGTTTATTGCCTTTCATTATTAGTGCTGCCGTGACTAGCCAACAACTCATAGCAAAAGACATCACCTTGCTCAATGTATCTTATGACCCAACACGGGAGCTTTATCAGGCGTTTAACCCGCTGTTTATCGACTATTGGAAGCAGCGCACTGGTGACGACGTCACGATCAAACAATCCCATGGTGGCGCAGGCAAACAAGCCCGTGCGGTGATTGATGGCTTGCAAGCCGATGTAGTGACATTAGCACTGGCCTATGACATAGACGCGATTGCCGAGAAAACTGGCAATATCACGCAAAACTGGGAAGAAAAACTGCCCAACAACAGCGCACCTTATACATCGACCATTGTTTTCTTAGTTCGAAAAGGCAACCCTAAAAATATCCAAGATTGGGACGATCTAGTCAAACCCGGTATCCAAGTCATCACACCGAACCCGAAATCCTCTGGAGGGGCTCGTTGGAATTATTTAGCGGCTTGGGGTTATGCAGAAGAAAAATACGGCAGCAAAGAAAAAGCCAAAGACTATATTAAACAGCTGTTTAAAAATGTCCCTGTGTTGGACAGCGGTGCTCGTGGCGCAACCAATACCTTTGTTCAACGTGGCATAGGCGATGTATTACTCGCATGGGAAAATGAAGCCTTTCTTGCCATTAATGAACTAGGCCCAGACCAATTTGAAATTGTCGTGCCGTCTGCGTCTATCTTGGCGGAGCCATCTGTTGCCGTAGTAGATAAAGTCGCTGAAAAACATGGCACAAAAGAAGTGGCAGAAGCCTACTTAGCCTATTTATATTCACCTGAGGCACAGCGTTTGGCGGCAAAACATTACTACCGTCCAGTCTTACCAGCATTGGCAGATCCTAAGGACATCGCCCGCTTTCCAGAGATTAAAACCTTCACGGTTAAGCAGAAGTTCGGCAGTTGGCAGCAAGCGCAGAAAACCCACTTCAGTGATGGCGGTGAATTCGACCAAATTTACACGGTTAAATAAAAGCTTATCGCCTTCCAATTCCCTAACCTACTACCCTATAAATACAAAACGGACGCACCATCAGCGTCCGTTTTGTATTTGATATTTTACTTCTACTTTTACTTTACGAGACGTTTAAACAAGACTCTTAAACAAAAAACGCCAAATCACTTTTCTTCATAAGCTTCGCATTTTTTCTTGGTTCTTCTGCATAAGCCATCCCCATAAACTACAGACTTTAGATATTCTGGAGTCAGTCATGAACACGCTTCGTCAATTTTCGGTGTTACCCGGATTTGGGTTATCTCTGGGTTATACCTTGGTGTATTTATCCCTCATTGTACTGGTTCCCATCAGCGCAGTTTTTATTTTCACCAGTCAGTTAAGCCTGAGTGAATATTGGCAAGTGGTGACTTCACCTCGCGTTATGGCGTCGTATCAATTGTCATTTGGCACATCATTTTTGGCGGCTGGCATCAATGCCGTCTTCGGCGTGTTGCTGGCTTGGTGTTTAGTACGTTATTCCTTTCCCGGTAAACGCATCGTCGACGCCTTAATCGACTTGCCTTTTGCTTTGCCTACTGCGGTTGCTGGTATCGCCTTAACCGCTTTATACGCACAAAACGGTTGGCTAGGACAAATTATTGAAGGTTACTTTGGTATTAAGGTCGCTTTTACACCGATTGGTATCTTGATTGCATTGGTGTTTATCGGCCTGCCTTTTGTGGTGAGAACGGTACAACCCGTATTGGAAGAAATCGATACCGAACTGGAAGAAGCCGCGTCAAGCCTAGGAGCAAGTCGTTGGCAAGCTTGTCGTTATGTGGTTTTACCTGTGTTACTACCCGCCATCATGACGGGCTTCGCCCTGGCTTTTGCCCGAGCGGTAGGCGAATACGGCTCGGTTATTTTTATTGCCGGTAACATTCCCATGGTGTCCGAAATTACGCCGTTAATGATCATCAGCAAGCTAGAACAATACGACTACACAGGCGCAACAGCTATCGCTTCCGTCATGTTAATTGTGTCATTTATCTTATTACTACTGATTAATTTATTGCAGTCATGGACAGCCAAACGAACAGGAAGGAACGCTTAAATGAGCACACTTGCTTTACAAACGCACCCGTCACAAACAACACGCTTTGAAAAGAACGCCGCAACACGCGAACCCAACTGGGTAAAATATTTACTGCTAGGAATCTCATTAAGTTTCTTTGCGCTGTTTTTGTTATTGCCATTAATCGCTGTCTTCACCGAAGCCTTACGCAAAGGATTAGAAACCTATTGGCTAGCCTTCACTGATGCCGATGCCCTATCCGCTATTGCTTTAACATTAATTGCTGCGCTGATATCTGTGCCGCTAAATCTATTTTTTGGCGTAGCAGCCGCGTGGGCCATCACAAAATTTGAGTTTAGAGGTAAACAGATTTTAATCACCTTTATCGATCTGCCTTTTTCCATCTCGCCAGTCATTGTTGGTTTAAGTTTGGTATTGGTATTTGGTGTTCATGGTTGGTTTGGTGAATGGTTAGTCGCCAATGACGTCAAAGTTATTTTCGCCTTACCGGGCATTGTGCTGGCCACCATATTTGTGACCTTTCCATTTGTCGCACGGGAACTGATCCCACTCATGCAAGCACAAGGCAAAGAGGAAGAAGAAGCCGCCATTGTGCTGGGTGCGAAAGGCTGGCAAACCTTTTGGCACGTGGCCTTACCGAATATTAAATGGGGCTTGCTGTATGGCGTGATTCTCTGTAACGCCAGAGCCATGGGCGAGTTCGGCGCGGTATCGGTTGTATCTGGTCATATTCGTGGCGAAACCAACACTCTGCCCTTACATGTGGAAATTCTTTACAACGAATACAACTTCTCGGCGGCCTTCGCAGTGGCGTCTTTATTGGCTTTATTAGCCTTGCTGACCTTGGTCATCAAAAGCTATGTCGAACATAAAATCAGCAAAAGAACGAATGGATAATAGGTGATACATGAGCATTAACGTAAAAAATATACACAAGCAATTTGGCGAATTCACCGCTCTTGAAGATATATCATTGGACTTTCCATCTGGCGAATTAATGGCGCTGCTTGGCCCATCTGGCTGCGGCAAAACAACCTTGTTGCGCATTATCGCTGGACTAGAACAAGCCGATCTCGGCGATATTATTTTGGATGGCGAAAACGCCTCAAACACGCACGTTAGAGATCGTCAGGTCGGCTTTGTTTTCCAACATTACGCCTTATTCAAGCACATGACGATTTTTGACAATGTCGCCTTCGGTTTAAGAATGAAACCTAAAGCACAACGTCCGTCTGAGTCAAAAATACGCGAAAAAGTATTCAGTTTATTGCAACTTGTGCAATTGGATTGGTTGGCAGATCGCTTCCCTGCACAACTCTCTGGCGGCCAGCGTCAGCGTATCGCCTTGGCCAGAGCCTTAGCGGTCGAACCACGCGTTTTGTTACTGGATGAACCCTTTGGCGCCTTAGATGCAAAAGTACGAAAAGAACTACGTCGTTGGTTGCGAAAACTCCATGACGAGCTGCATATCACCTCTATTTTTGTCACGCACGATCAAGAAGAAGCACTAGAAGTCGCCGACCGGGTGGTCTTAATGGATCACGGCAAAATAGAACAAGTCGGCACACCAGAAGCAGTTTACAATCACCCTCAGACGCCCTTTGTCTACAGCTTTTTAGGTTCGGTGAACGTGTTTCATGGCCGTGCGGAGCAAGAGCATTTACAAGTTGGTAATGAACAATTGCGCCACCATAATGATTCTTACGGCCATGGCAAAGACGTGTTTGCCTTTGCCAGACCCCATGAAATAAAAATCGTCGATAATAACCATCACGAAGGCGTATCCGCACGAATAAGCCGTGTATTATCCTTTGGTATAGAAACCAAGGTGGAACTGGACGGTCTTAACGGCACACATTACGAAGTCCACTTGTCCCAGCAACAGCGACAAGCTCAATCTCTGTACATTGGACAAGAGGTCAAATTGGTTCCCTCGGCTTTAGCGCTCTTCCCAAGAGAACTAGAAACATCAGCACAAGCCCAACGACTTAGCGAACAACAAGGATAACGACCAGTGAATTTCCAGCAATTACGTATTTTGCGAGAAACCGTCAGACAGGATTTCAATCTGACGGAGGCGGCTAACCACCTTTTTACGTCGCAATCGGGTGTTTCTAAACACATCAAAGATTTAGAAGACGAGCTAGGTGTCGAACTGTTTGTTAGAAAAGGCAAACGGCTGCTCGGACTCACCGAACCGGGCAAAGAATTAATCAAAATTGCCGAACGGATTCTGTTGGATGCCAACAACATCAAAAACTTAGCAGATCACTATCGCGACAACGACAGTGGCGAACTCACCATCGCCACTACTCACACTCAGGCGCGATATATCCTGCCGGCAGTGATTACTTTATTTAAGCAAAAGTACCCAAAAGTCCATTTGAAGTTACATCAAGGTAGTCCAAGCGAAATTGCCAAGCTGTTACTCGCCGGCGAAGCAGACATTGGTATTGCCACAGAGACACTGGGCGACATCGCCGAATTGGCGAGCTTCCCTTACTATCAATGGACGCACACCGTCGTCGTGCCCAAAGATCACCCATTGAATCAGCATCCACAACCACTGACATTAAAAGCCATCAACGCTTATCCGATAGTGACCTATCACGATGGGTTTACTGGTCGAGCCAATATCGAAAAAGCCTTTCGGCATGCGGGTGAAAAACCGAATATCGACATGTCAGCGTTAGATGCGGACGTCATCAAATCGTATGTAGAATTGGGCATGGGCGTGGGGATTATTGCTTCCGTCGCTTACGACGAAAAACGTGACACAGATCTGGTTACCTTACCATCACAACATTTGTTCGAACCGAGTTGGAGTAAAATTGGCTTACGCCGAGGGCATTATTTACGCCAATACGCCTACGACTTTATTCATTTATGCGCCGACAACTTAACCGCCGACGTGATAAATGCAGAAATAAAGCCCGAATAACTGACACCTCTTTTAATTATCGCTCAGCCGACAAAACCCGCAGCGCCACACCAGCGGCTGAAGTGCGATTTTCGACACCAAGCTTTGGGAAAATTTGCTCTAAGTGCTTATTGACTGTGCGCGGGCTCATTTCAAGGATTTCGGCGATTTCTCGGTTGGTTTTACCGTTGGCAATCCAGTGCAATACTTCTGATTCGCGATCCGTTAAATCCAGCTCTTTCTTCAACAAGGCTGGGCCTGCTGGTTTATCGCCGTCTTCCAGTCGTAATAGCACTTCTTTTTGCTCAGTGATCCCCATCATTTTCAGTGCCAAAGGGTATTCCAAACCGCTGAGTTTCAAGACGTTGCCCGACTTTCCAACAGGCAAAGGGGGCTGATGAGCTAACCAAAGTCGTATTTGTAAGGCCAACTCGGTGCTTTGCCATTCGCTGCTGGCGCGTGCTTTGGCAAGCAAGGCATAAGTTTGCGGCGTTGCCCAAGCAATTTCCCCTGCATAGGTTGTCGTCATTAAATACTGTCCCATACTATCAAGTGCTGATTGTGCATTGTTGCTCAAACGAGCATTAGACAAGTGCACACGCATGCGAGCAATCAGCTCATTAGGTTGAATTGGCTTAGTGAGATAATCCACTCCACCTGCTTCTAAACCGCGCACAATATCATCGGTATCACTCAAACCTGTCATGAAAATAACCGGAATCGACGCCAAGCTTTGGTCGGCTTTTAGTGCTCGACACGTTTCAAAACCATCCATATTCGGCATGATGGCATCGAGCAAAATAATGTCTGGACGAATCCGTCGGGCGATGGTTAAGGCTTGCTTGCCTTCAAGGGCAACAAGCACATCCATATTAGCCGCTTCCAAGGTGTCATGAATTAGGCTCAACGCATCTGGCGAGTCGTCGACCACTAAAACAATGTCACTTTTACTACTCGGATTCATAATTAGACTTCTCACTTACATCACTGATTACATATGAGTTTTTTTGTATATATTGGGCAATCGCATCGAACTGAAAACTTTGATACAAGCTCTCTAATTGCTGCAAATGGCTCGGGGCAATCACCTCTGTTTTAGCCAATTGATCCAGCACACCACGCACGCCTTTTTTGTAACCCATTTCCGCGAATGCCATCAGTTCGCGCACGCTTTCATGGTCTGGAATAGCCGCTGCTTGTTGCTTATCTAACGCGATCTGATGAGACTCTTCACTGCTGCCAAAAAGCTTTTCTATAGAAATCGGTGCCAAGGTGTCTAATTCAGTTTCTTGATACACCCAATCCAGCACCAGCCAGTTTTTAATCGCATCCAACAAAGCACTGTTGTTCACCGGTTTAACCAAATACTGATTAAACGCCGCTTGCTCGTCAGGCTTACGCTGATTTTCTTTGGCATCGGCGGACAACATAATAATCGGCGTGCTGTAAGCGCGATCTCGTAACAGCTTAGCCAAGCTCAAGCCATCCATTCCTGGCATGGACACATCTAAGACAAATAAATCCGGCGAGCAGGATTCCAACTCATCCAAGCAGCTTTCAGCATCGGCGGCTTCCAACACATTAAAACCAAGTGGCACGAGAATATCCGACAACAAACCACGCACCACCGGATCATCGTCCACTACCATCAGAGTACGCTGATAACCTCGGTAACTCACGATGCGTTTGTATTCATAAGCGGAGCCATCTCCTTGGCTAACCCAAGGCAACATCAGGCTAACGCGAAACTCACTGCCTTCGCCGACCACAGAATGAGCTTGTATATCACCGCCCATGATTTCCGTGAGCAACTTCACTATGGTCAAGCCCAAGCCAGTGCCGGGTAAATTGCCAGTACTGACGTCGCGGACTCGCTCGAACGGATCAAAAATACGTTTTAAATGACCTTCTTTAATGCCAACGCCCGTGTCGCGAATAACAAACTCCGCCACTTGGTTGCGATAATTCACTTCGAACAAAACTGAGCCTTTTGGCGTGTATTTCACCGCATTTGATAACAAATTGATCAAAATTTGCCGTAAACGTTTTTCATCCGTCACCACATGCTGAGGCAAAGGCGCGAGAATTTTCGACTGTAATTGAATGCCTTTGTCACGGGCTTGCATGGCAAACATACTATTCAGCTGGTCGATCAATTTCGGCAAATCCACCGTATTGCGATACAAATCAAAACGCCCTGCTTCGATCTTCGAAATATCCAACAAACCTTCAATCAAATCGGCCAGATACAAACCACTGCGATGAATAATATCCAAGCCGTTCTGATGCCCTGATGGCGTATTGGCTTTTTCTGACAAGAGCTGCGCATAGCCAATAATGGATTGCAGTGGCGTGCGTAATTCGTGACTTATACCGGTTAAATAGCGACTTTTCGCTTCATTTGCCCGCTCAGCTTGCTCTTTGGCATGTTGTAATGCACGGTCAGTTTCTTGGTGAGCATCAATCTCACGAATCAATTTTCGCGTTTGCCGATTCGACTCTTTCTGTGCCACCACTCGGCTCTCATGAGCGAGTACAAACAACCACGACAACACGCCAGATACGATCAATAAGGTAAAAAACAGCGCCAACATGGTGTCTTTCAACAAGACAGCTTCATTCAGCGAACTCGGTGCCATCTGCCGATAAATCAACATCATCAAGGCTGCGTTGATAATGTTGATCACCAGCAACAAAGACGCAAAGCGACCAAAACGAGAACTCAGTGCTTTTACCAAACCTTTAGGCAAAAACAGCTTTAAGAAATAATCACTCTGTTGACCGATACTCGCCTGGGGCTTGCAACTGTCTAAACAGCGCACATCCAAGGAACAACACAAGGAACAAATCGGTTGCATGTAGGCCGAGCAAAAACTCATGTCTTCCGTTTCGAAAGTATTTTCACAAATCCCGCAGGTCAAGGTGACATACTTAGGGTTGCGCTGCTTTGCCAGCTCGATCATCGGAATCAGCTCTGGGCTTTGGCGCGCAAGGTAATACTTGCCCTTGGTAAGCCAAGCGATCAGCGGCACAAACACGAAACACGAGCCCAACGAAATAAAGTGGCATAAGCTTTTTGCCACTTCACCAAAGACACCTAAATAACTCACTAACCCTAACGTGGTCGCGATCAACATCGAGCCCGTTCCTACCGGATTAATATCGTATAAATGCGCGCGTTTGAACTCGACATAATTGGGACTTAACCCCAAGGGTTTGTTGATCAATAAATCCGCCGACAAACTGCCCAGCCAGCTCACCGCAGCGATGGCAAACACGCCCAAAATCGCACCCAAGGCTTGGTAAATCCCCAACTCCATTAGCAATAACGCAATGGTGACGTTAAACACCAACCAAACCACACGCCCCGGATGAGAGTGAGTTAAACGCGAGAAGAAATTAGACCAAGCAATAGAGCCAGCATACGCGTTGGTTAAATTGATTTTCATCTGGCAGATAAACACAAACACCGCAGCCAACAACAAGGCCGTAGTCGGGGAGGTAGTCAAAAAGAAAAAGATGCGCTGATACAAATAAGTTGGATCGGTGGCTTGTATCGCGGAAGCACCATCAGAGATTGCCAAGTAGGCCAAAAAAGAGCCCAACAGCATTTTGATGGCGCCAATAAACACCCAACCAGGACCCGCTAAAATCAGCCAAAACCACCAGCGACGGCGGTTTTGTTTGTTCTTGATAGGAAAAAAACGTAAATAGTCGACTTGCTCGCCAATCTGCGCCATCAAGGCAAATAACACAGACGCCGCCGAACCAAACAGTATCCAATCGAAATGCGTGCTTTGTGGTAAATCCACTGGCGCGTATTGCGTCCAGCCTTCGAAGTTTTGGTATTCCTGCGTCACAACCACGCCGATAGCCGCCACTTGCAACACCAACCAAATCCACTGGCTGCCATTTTGAAAGCGACTAATAGCACGAATACCATGCGTTACGATAGGAATCACAAAAATGGCTGAGAGCGCGTAACCTAGCGCCAACGGAATACCCAAGAGAACTTCCAACGCCGAGGCCAAAATAGCCGCTTCTATGGCAAAGAAAATAAAGGTGAACGACGCGTAAATCAGCGAGGTAATGGTCGATCCGAGATAGCCGAAACCGGCACCTCGGGTCAGTAAATCTATGTCCAAGCCATGCTTGGCAGAATAATAAGCAATGGGAAAGCCAGTGATAAAAAACACCGCCAATACCGTGAGAATGGCCGCTACGGCATTGGTAAAACCATACGCCAGAGTAATAACCGCAGCCAATCCCTCTAGCGCCAAAAACGCAGTAGCACCGAGCGCCGTATGACCGACACGCTCGATGCTCATGGTGTGACCTTGCTTGGAAGTATAGCGTAACGCGTAATCTTCCATCGTTTGGTCAGCAACCCACTTGTTATAGTGGCGTCGCACTTTAAAGATCTTTTGTGCCGCGGTCATAATATCTCGGACTTAGGCATTAAGATGCCGACCATCTTCTTATGCAAAAGCAAGAAACAAACCCGCTGTCGCAATTAAAGAACCACTAATGCGCGTCGCCAAAGGCGTGCCGATTTTCGCCATTACCTGACCAACCCCCAAACCAACCACATGTAAGCCAGCCGTTGCCAAAGCAAAGCCCAGCGCATATTGCAGGCCATTGGCACTCAAAGGCATTTCCATACCGTGAGCGGCACCGTGGAATAACGCAAAACCACCAGCAATCGCCACGCAAACCGCCGTTGGTAAACGCTTAGCAAACAACACCAAAGCGCCCAAAATGATGACAGACAACAAAATACCTTGCTCAACAAATGGCACATTTAATCCCGCCACCGCTAAGCCGCCACCTAGTAACATAGTCACAACAAACGCCACTGGAATTGCCCACAAAGCGCGACCTCCAATGCTCGCCGCCCAAAGACCAATCGCCACCATGGCCAAAAGATGATCCAAACCACCCATGGGATGAGCAAAGCCCGTCATAAAGCTAGAAGCTTGTTCATGCCCCGGATGAGCAAGCACAGAACCTGACGCTAATACCGAAGCTGCTACCAACAAACCTTTTGTTTTCAATGCATTCATACTCTCTATCTCCTAATATTTTTAATTCAAAATCAAATACATCTGAACGACGTTACGATCAAAGTAGTCGTTTAAACGACGGCTTTTGCCGCTGGTATTTCTTTTGCTTCAAGCATCCCTTCCGACACAATGATCTGAATAATCTCATCCAAACCTTGAGCTTTTTTAAGATTTGAAAAAATAAACGGACGATCGCCGCGTTGAATCTTGGCGTCGTGCGCCATAACGTCCAAAGACGCACCAACCAAAGGAGCCAAGTCGGTTTTATTAATAATCAACAAATCGGACTTGGTAATACCTGGACCGCCTTTACGAGGAATCTTGTCACCGGCGGAGACATCAATAACATAAATGGTAAAATCGGATAGCTCTGGGCTAAAAGTCGCACTCAAGTTGTCACCACCACTTTCCACAAACACCACATCCAATTCACCATGGCGCTCTAGCAATTGGTCAATCGCCGCCAAGTTCATCGACGCGTCTTCACGAATCGCCGTATGCGGACAACCACCGGTTTCGACACCGATAATACGATCCGCATCCAAGGCTTCATGCTGGGTTAAGAACTTCGCGTCTTCTTGGGTGTAAATATCATTGGTCACCACGGCAATGTTGTAATAGTCACGCATAGCACTACACAAAGAACGCAGCAAAGCCGTTTTGCCTGATCCTACTGGACCACCTACACCAATTCGTAATGTTTGTTTTTTCATATTAGGTTCCTTGTTCTTAACTCAATAATTAATACTCGGCGGTTCTTAGCTCCTCGTCTCCATAAGGAGGGAACTAAAACATTAAGAGCGAAATAGCCGCGAGTATTGTGTTTCGTGTAGCGCGCTAGCGATGGCGATAGCAGGTAATCCTGCGCCAACACGCTCTTCTTCAATATTTAATGACATGGCAATGGCATGTCGAATATCTGTCTGCAACTCACCTAGCAATTCTTGCGCTTGTGTTTGCCCAAGGGGAACTAGCTTGGTTGCCGCAGCAATTTGGTTTTCTAGCCAAGACCAAGCAAAGCCTAGACAAGCAAGATCCGCTTGTAGCCCCCAATGATTGGCCGCAATGGCAAACAAGGTAACAAAGCTCATCTCATCTAAACGCTTAAATGGCGTATCTATTTGCAGGCTGCCCATTAGACGAAATAAAGCTTCCCCCATCGCAGTATCATTCAATCGCAGCTCTTTAGTTTCTCGGCAGGCCAGTACCAAATCATTCAGCTCGAATAATCGTTCTGTATCTTGCTGCCTAGCGGCATCCATACATAACCGCAGCACAGGTAAATCCACACGTGCCACAGACTGCTGCAGTTGCAAACCAATCCAATCGGACACTTCAGCTTTGTTTTTTACCCAGCCTTGATCAATGGCATATTCCATGCCTTGTGAAAAGGCAAAACCACCGACGGGTAAGCCGACGCTGCTTAACTGCAAAAGCCGTAATAAGCTCATGTCAGTGGTGACAATGTTACTGGTGACTGTGCTAATGGTGACTGTGCCCATGACTATAAGCTCCAGATTCTGGGACAAACACACCCTCTTCATGGGTAACGATCAAGCCAAGCATGTGCAGCATGTCTTCTAAAACGTGGTCAGGTTTGATACGTAGCCAACGTTCGCCAATTTGGATTTTGGTGTGACGATTGCCCAAGTGGTAACAGGCTTTGGAAAAAGCTTCCCAGTCTTCACAGCTCGCATGGGCCACGTCTTCTACTGCGCCTGTCACTTGAACTATCTTGCCGCATTCAGACTTTAAAAATTCACCAACTAACAAGGGCTTACCACGCTCAAGAAAAACTCGAACTTCTTCGTTATTGTCACCTATCAGTTTCAAGCGCCCACGATCACGCTGTTCATGGGTTAGCGTCACTGTGGTGTGGACTGAATCGTGACAATGAGTACCTAATCTTTCGTAAATATCTAGCATGCTAACTTCCTAAAAGAGAGTGTAAAGCTGAGCCAAGGGCAAGACTTCAGCTGGCTCGCAGGTTAATAATTCGCCATCCGCGCGCACTTCATAGGTTTGCGGATCAACAGTAATGTTCGGCAGCCAATCGTTGTGAATCATGTCGAGTTTGGAAATATTGCGTGTGTTTTTGCACGCTACCAAAGTACGATCCAAACCGAGTTTTTCTTTTAAACCATTGTTCAGGGCGGCTTTGGAAACAAAGGTCACAGACGTCGCCGCTGCGGCCTTACCGAACGAACCAAACATAGGGCGATAATGCACTGGCTGTGGCGTCGGAATAGAGGCATTTGGATCGCCCATTGGTGCGCTGGCGATCATGCCGCCTTTGATGATCATCGAAGGTTTCACCGCAAAGAAGGCTGGCTTCCACAAAACTAAATCCGCCATTTTCCCCGGCTCAATCGATCCGACTTCATGGCTAATACCATGAGCTATGGCTGGGTTAATAGTGTACTTGGCAATGTAGCGACGAGCGCGGAAATTATCCGCACCCAATTCTTGATCTTCTGGTAATAAACCAAACTGTTGCTTCATTTTGTGGGCTGTTTGCCATGTGCGAGTTACCACTTCTCCCACTCGTCCCATCGCTTGGGAATCAGACGAAATCATACTAAACGCGCCACGATCATGGAGAATGTCTTCCGCGGCAATAGTTTCTTTACGAATCCGCGAATCCGCAAAGGCTACGTCTTCTTCAATATTACTGTCCAAATGGTGACATACCATTAGCATGTCTAAATGCTCATCAACCGTGTTGTGAGTATAAGGACGCGTTGGGTTGGTTGAAGAAGGTAAAACATTTGGGTTAGAACAAGCTTGAATAATATCAGGAGCGTGACCGCCGCCTGCGCCTTCGGTGTGATAAGTGTGAATAACACGGTCTTTAAAAGCATCAATGGTGCTATCAACAAAGCCCGATTCGTTCAGGGTATCGGTGTGAATCGCTACTTGCACATCGTAAGCTTCTGCGACACTCAAACAGCAATCAATCGACGCTGGCGTGGTGCCCCAGTCTTCGTGTAATTTCAGACCACAAGCGCCGGCTTCTAACTGTTCTTCTAAGGCTTCTGGCAGACTGGCGTTACCTTTGCCCAAAAAGCCCAAGTTCATCGGCATATTGTCAGTTGCTTGTAACATCTTGCCAAGATACCAAGGACCCGAAGTACAAGTCGTTGCTTTCGTTCCCGTGGCAGGTCCAGTACCGCCACCAATCATGGTGGTCACACCAGAGGTTAACGCTTCTTCCACTTGCTGCGGACATATAAAGTGTATGTGGGCATCAATGCCACCCGCGGTCAGAATAGAACCTTCCCCAGCAATCACTTCAGTGCCAGGGCCAACCACAATATCCACATTATCTTGTACGTCTGGGTTGCCCGCTTTACCCACTTTAAAAATACGGCCATTTTTGATGCCAACGTCGCCTTTGACGATGCCCCAATGATCCAACACCAAGGCATTAGTAATCACCAAATCTACGGCAACATCATTGCTCACTTGGCTTTGTCCCATGCCATCGCGGATGACCTTGCCGCCGCCGAATTTCACTTCATCACCATACACGGTGAAATCTTTTTCCACCTGAATCCAGATATCGGTATCGCCTAAGCGCACGCGGTCGCCAGTGGTTGGACCGAACATTTGCGCGTAACTTTGTCTATCCATCGTCGCCATTATTCTGCTCCTACCAGTTTACCCATGACTTCCCCTCGGAAACCGTAAATGGTCTTCGTACCTGCGTATTCGACTAACTCCACTTCACGACCTTGACCTGGTTCAAAACGCACAGCGGTGCCAGAAGCAATATTCAAACGAAAGCCTTTCGTCACTGCACGATCAAAGGACAAAGCAGGATTCACTTCGTAAAAATGATAATGGGAGCCAATTTGCACAGGACGATCACCGGTGTTTTCGACGCGAATTTTCACCGTTTTACGGCCCACATTAAGCTCAATATCACCAGCGGCAACCTGTATTTCACCTGGAATCATGATGTTTTCCTTTTTAAAAAAAGAACCTGACACATACGTTTAATGACGTTATGAGCGAAGCCAAGACGAGGCAAAAACAGACGAAAAAGCGGAGTCTATGGGGTTATAAATGAGCATTTTGAGTCTGTTTTTAACAAAGTATTGACGAGCACAGTAGTCATTAATTTATAGGATTATGAACGGTGACTAACTTCGTCCCATCTGGGAATGTGGCTTCAACTTGTACTTCATGGATCAATTCCACCACACCATCCATCACTTGTTCCGCGCTTAATAAGGTTTTGCCGTAAGCCATTAATTCCGCCACGGTTTTGCCATCGCGAGCGCCCTCGATAATTTCCATGGTGATGTACGCCATGGCTTCGGGATAATTCAATTTAAGGCCGCGGTTTAAACGACGTTCGGCAAGCAAGGCTGCGGTAAATACAAGAAGCTTATCTTTTTCTCTTGGCAGGAGTTCCATTTATATCTATGCCTCATTGTGTGACTTTTAAATTAAATTTAATGAACCAAAATAGAGCGTACGCACAATTTCAGGTCGCCCAAATTCTTGGTTCATTGGATTCTTTATTGATTAATGCGGGGCGAATTTCTCGCCAACACTGAATAAATAGCTGCTTCACTTGTTCGGAATCATGATGAAGACTGCGCACGAAAATGTACTCGCCAACCAAACTTACGCCACTCACTGAGTTATGTTGCGCGCAATGTTTTCGTAGGGAGTCGATCAGTTCATCATGGCTCGCTGAATGAGAAGCGTTGGTCAGGTCAAAGGGTCCCGCAATCATCAAACCATTAATGGGTTTGCCAGCTAGCCCAGCTTTGGCCGCGAATACCGTTCGGCTACTATCATCTATCACCAAACGTTCACGCACCTTAAGACGACCATTTTGGCGAATCTGAAAGCCTTGCTCTGCGTGGCCTTCGCCAAAATCTTCTTTGTTGGCTGGCAAGCCAAAGCAAGTGATTTCCCAGCCGATAAACTTAGCGTTATCAGCAAGGTCGATGCAGTTTTCAAGGCGAGTATGAGCATTCGGATAGAGGATGGTTTCTTGCGGTAGCCATTCCATTAAGCTGTTCTCAGCGACGTTTAATTGAGTAATTTGATGCTGTAGGGTTTTGTCTTTACGAGCACGATAAACACGCCCAGCCCCAGGAGTTGTGATCAAAACATGCGTATTTTCGGCTAGGTTTGCCGTAATCGTGAGACGATCTCCCGAAACCAAACCGCCCGGTGGATGCAATAAATAGATGTGTGCCGTGTCTCGACCTTCAGGATAAAAAGGCTTCTGCACGTACAAAGGCCCTTTGTGATCACAGGTTTTCAACACGGTACCGCGAGTTGTTTGACAAAAGCCTAAGGTCAGAAACGCATGCCAGTGAGAAGCTCCCCCCGTCACTGGCATGTTTGTTTCTGGCAGCGGCATTTGCTCGTCGTGTTCTGCCAAAGCAAGATTATGTTTATTATTCATTGATGCCCTATAAGCGTTTTCACACATGGCGACAGACATTATTTTCTTGGTTGTATAGTGGCTCCAACAAAATTCATCCTTCGACACGGCCCATACGGCACATCCCTGTGCCGGTTGGGCCTTTACCGTCATCCTGACGGCTGGTCTACTGGATTAAAATTTTGTTTTGCCAAATAACTGCTGATTGAGCCAATGCAAAAATCACACCGCCAAATACTGCTTTATCAAAGTATCGTTAAGGTTCTCCATTTTATCCGCCGCCACAATGCGTCCCTTTTCCATCAGACGAAATTCTTTACCCACGCGACGGGCGAAACCGAGCTTTTGCTCTACCAAGATGACGGTCAAACCTTCTTCCGCATTGAGCTTTAAAATCACATCGCCAATTTGCTTAACAATGTTGGGCTGAATACCTTCGTTTGGCTCGTCTAAGATCAAGACTTTTGGTTCTAATACCAAGGCACGACCAATGGCCAGCTGCTGTTGTTGGCCGCCTGATAAATCACCACCGCGACGATGCAACATGTCTTTCAATACTGGAAAAAGTTCGAAGATTTTCTCTGGAATATCCTTTGGAGAGTCTTTCGTGCGCTTACCACGAACAGGCAAACCTATACGAAGGTTCTCTTCTACCGTGAGCATGGGAAAAATATCTCGCCCTTGTGGCACATAACCAATGCCTGAATAAGCGCGTTTTTCGGCGCTTTGCTTGTTTAGGGTTTCGCCTTCCATGGTGATCTCGCCATTTTGGATGGGTAACAAGCCCATGATGGCTTTCAGCAAGGTGGTTTTTCCAACGCCGTTGCGCCCCATGATGCAAGTTATAGAGCCGGGAACTATGTCTAAATCCAAGCCCCAAAGTATCTGTGTACCACCATAAAGTTGATCAACCTTGTTAATTGAAATCATGCTGTGGCTCCTGCTATTGTTTGCGCTTTCTCGCTAGCGGCTTCTTCACCAAGGTATACTTCAATAACGTCTTTATTACTTTGAATCTGATCCATTGTGCCTTCGGCCAATACGGAGCCTTGGTGCAAAACGGTTACCGTGCGAGCAATGCTGCGCACAAACTCCATATCATGCTCCACGACAATCACGGTTCGCTCTCCGGCTAAAGACGTTAACAACTCCGCCGTGCGTTCCGTTTCTTGCGCTGTCATGCCCGCCACTGGTTCATCGATCAATAACAGCCTTGGATCAGCCGCTAGCAACATGCCGATTTCCAACCATTGTTTTTGTCCGTGAGACAAAGCCCCCGCCAGCATAAAGCGCTGCTTAGCCAAACCAATGGTTTTAAGCACCTCATCAATTCGATCAATTTGCGTCGGCGTTAAACGCGAGAATAAAGTCGGCAAGACACGTTTGTCGGTTTTCAGGGACAATTCCAAATTATCGAACACGGTTTGCTCTTCAAACACGGTTGGCTTTTGGAATTTACGACCGATACCAAGCTGAGCAATTTCAGCTTCGTCTTTGTTCAATAAGTTGTGATTTTGCCCAAAGAAAACCGTACCTGAATCACACTGAGTCTTACCGGTAATCACATCCATCAAGGTGGTTTTGCCCGCGCCATTGGCACCGATCAAACAACGTAATTCGCCGTCGTTGATATACAAATTCAGATTATTTAATGCTTTAAAACCGTCGAAGCTTAAATTCAAATCTTCCACGTAAAGAATCATCTGGTTATCGACGTTTACGGCGGCCTGCTCGGGTGCCAAAAATGGCCACACCTGATCTCGGCGGAAGAATTCACGGGTACTATCTAAGGTACTCATGCTTGCGACTCCTTTTTCGTAACACTGTTTCGCTTAGCCTTTAGCTGGCCATACAAGCCCATCAAACCTTTTGGTAAATACAAGGTAACCAAGACAAACATGGCACCAAGGGCAAATAACCAAGCATCTGGCATGATGGCCGTAAAACGGGTTTTCGCGTAGTTCACCAACAAGGCTCCAATCACCGCACCAATCAAGGTGCCACGACCACCTACAGCAACCCAAATCACCATCTCTATCGAGTTGATTGGAGAAAATTCACCTGGGTTGATAATGCCCACTTGCGGCACATACAAAGCCCCAGCTATGCCCGCAATCACAGCGGAATAAACAAACAACCACACCTTGTAACGATCAGTGCGATAACCGATGAAACGTGAGCGAGATTCAGAGTCACGAATCGCCAACACCACTTTGCCAAAGCGAGAAGATAAAATCTTCTGACTGATCACAAAGATCACCGCCAGCAAAATCGCTGTGATCAAAAACAAGGCAACACGAGTACTGTCGGCTTGCAGACTGAAACCAAGGATTTCTTTAAAGTCGGTCAAACCATTATTGCCACCAAAGCCCATTTCATTGCGGAAGAAAGCCAACAACAAGGCATAGGTCAAGGCTTGCGTCATGATGGAAAGATACACACCAGTAACACGAGAACGAAACGCCAGCCAACCAAACACAAAAGCCAATAACCCCGGAATAAACACCGCCATCAACATGGCGAACCAGAACTGATCCATGCCCAGCCAAAACCATGGCAATTCTTTCCAATCCAAAAACACCATAAAGTCAGGCAGCAAAGGATTACCGTAAACACCGCGATCACCGATTTGGCGCATCAAATACATGCCCATCGCGTAACCGCCCAAGGCAAAAAACGCCCCATGACCTAAACTCAAAATACCGCAATAGCCCCAGATAATATCCACCGCTAATGCCAGCATGGCGTAGCACAAATATTTACCCAGCAAAGTAATGGTGTAAGTACTGACATAAAACACCGACTCAGCAGGCAACAAGAGATTCGCGGCCGAAGCCAAGATCGTTACACCTAATAAAATCACCACAAATGGCAGAGTGTGTTTGCCCGTCGAGCGTCCTTCAGAAAACCAAGCTGTAAGACGTGTCATTCTGCCGCCCTCCCTTTTTGTGGAAAGAGTCCCTTAGGACGTTTTTGAATAAAGAGAATAATAAACACCAACACCAGAATCGCTGCGAGAACCGCCCCCGTAGTTGGCTCAAGAAATTTCGTCGCGATACCCAAAGTGAAGGCAGCCACTAAAGTACCTAACAAGTTACCCACGCCACCGAACACCACCACCATGAAGGAATCGATAATGTAAGATTGTCCCAAGTTAGGCCCGACGTTGGTCAACTGACTCAAGGCCACACCAGCAATACCCGCGATACCAGAACCTAAACCAAAGGTCATCGCATCCACCCAATTGGTTTTTACACCCATGGCTTTTGCCATATTGCGATTTTGCGAGACTGCACGAACGTTTAGCCCCAGAGAGGTTTTCTTCAACACAATCACTAAGACGATGAACACCAGCAAAGCAAAAGCAAGAATGTACAAACGGTTCAATGTCAGAGATAGCACAGGGTTAATTTCCCAAGAACCACTCATCCAGCTGGGTGTAGACACTTGACGGTTTAAAGGAGAGAAAATAGTTCGAACCAATTGCTGCAAGATCAAACTGATACCAAAAGTGGCGAGCAGAGTTTCCAATGGACGACCGTGCAAACGACAAATAACCAATCGCTCGATCAATACGCCCATCAAACCAGACACCAAAAAGGCCGCAGGAATCGCCACCCAAATTGAATAATCGATGTAATTCGGCATCATCAGCTGCACCACATAAGTTGTGTAAGCGCCCAACATGATCATTTCGCCGTGAGCCATGTTAATAACGCCCATCACACCGAAGGTAATCGCCAAGCCAATGGACGCCAGCAACAACACCGAGCCAAGGCTCAAACCAAAAAACAACTGATCGACAAAGGCAAAACGATTCGCCCGTTGCGCGATTTTTTCTAAGGCGATATTCGCCGCCGTCACCATCGCCGTATTGTCGTCACGAGTTAAGGTAGTCAGTAGATTTCGAACATCGTTTTCTAAACTAGAGGAAAGCTTTTCAATGGCGGCAATACGATTAGATGCAGCTAATTCTGTTTGCGACGCCGTGCTCATGGCAAGCGCCAATCCCATGGCTTCTTTTACTTTTTTGTTGCTCTCATATGGATAAAGACGTTCAAGCGCCGCCACTGTGCTGTCATCTAATTTGGACAGTAATTCACGTACGGCATTTTCACGCACGCTTGGCGATTTGGAAGTGAGTTGAATACGGGCAATGGCATTACGCAAATAACCACGTAAGTTGTTGTTCACACGGATTTTGTCGACATCACGTTTATCAATACCAGCATTAATTTCGTCAGTAAATACGTCTTTGTAATAGGTTTCGCCGTTGGTTTCGAATTCACCAATGACCTTTTTTTCTGCCTTGATGTAATACAAGTTACCGTTTAATAAGGTGCGTAGAAGCGGCAGGACGGTTTCATCAGAAACGGCTTCTATTCGAACAAGAATAGGCTCCATGTCTTTGATCTTAGCCTCGCCTAACTCGGCGAGCAAAGGATCTAAAGATGCCGATTCAGCTGCGTGAGTAGAAAGGGATAAGAGCCCAAAAAGACAGCAACAAAGTGCAATACAATGTCTCAAAGTGATACGTCTCAAGGTCATACTCCAAGTGTCGTAGGTTTATTGCGATAGCATTCAAAAACACAACGCTAAAAAGAAGTTAGAAGCTTGTTCGAAGGTAAAAAATAACTCTCTGGCTAACTCGCTAATTAGCCTGCTAGACAGAGAGTCGAGGTTACCCCTAGGAATGGGTCAAATTAGTAATTCTGACCAGAACATGTCTTGGTTTTAGTGTTGTAGTTACCGCACTTGATCGGCGCCGTCCAATCTGAAATCAGATCTTTAGAACCTGGTAAGAAGTCAGACCAAGCATCACCTGCAACCACACCATCAGTTTCCCAAACCACTTCAAACTGGCCATCGTCTTGGATCTCGCCAATCAATACAGGCTTGCTCAAGTGATGGTTTTTGTTCATTACTGCAATACCGCCAGTAAGGTTTGGTGTTGTTTGACCGATCATAGCCTGCTCAACCGCATCGACGTCCGTTGTGCCCGCTTTCGTTACCGCATTTGCCCACATTTTGAAACCAATGTAAGTCGCTTCCATTGGGTCATTCGTTACGCGATCAGGATTTTTTGTGTATGCATGCCAAGCCTTGATGAAGGCTTCGTTTTCAGGCGTGTCTACGCTTTCGAAATAGTTCCATGCTGCCAAGTGACCAACCAACGGTTTCGTATCTAAACCAGAAAGTTCTTCTTCACCCACGGAGAAAGCCACCACTGGGATATCTTCAGAAGAAATGCCTTGGTTACCCAATTCTTTATAGAAAGGCACGTTGGCATCACCGTTGATGGTAGAAACCACAGCCGTTTTCTTACCTTCACTACCGAATTTTTTAATATCAGAAACAATCGACTGCCAATCAGAGTGACCAAATGGCGTGTAGTTGATCATGATGTCTTTTGCTGCAACACCTTTGGCTTTTAGGTAGGCTTCAAGAATTTTGTTGGTGGTACGTGGATAAACGTAATCTGTTCCCGCTAGCACAAAGCGCTCTACGCCAAGATCGTTCATCAAATAATCCACCGCAGGAATCGCCTGTTGGTTTGGCGCAGCCCCTGTGTAGAACACGTTTTTAGACGACTCTTCACCTTCGTACTGAACTGGGTAGAACATCAAACCGTTCAACTCTTCCAATACAGGCAAAACCGATTTACGAGAAACCGATGTCCAACTACCAAAAATCACATCCACTTTGTCTTTGGTTAATAACTCGCGTCCTTTCTCTGCAAACAATGGCCAGTTTGATGCTGGGTCAACCACCACAGCCTCGATCTTCTTACCTAACAAACCACCCTTTTTGTTTTGCTCATCCACCATCATCAAGACAGTGTCTTTTAGAGTAGTTTCAGAAATCGCCATGGTGCCAGACAAGGAGTGCAACACACCGACCTTAATTGTGTCTGCCGCCAGCGAAGGAAGCGCAATAAGCGTTGCACCAGAGAGCACAATCGCAGATGTAAGCGTTTTGATTTTCATAGTTGGAGCCGTCCTATTGTGATTTATAATATTTTTGGTTTTTTAGACGAGGCATGAACACCTCAAATCCGTAGAGCCAGTATTAAAAAATCAACGATAGAAAGGTATGCGCGAAATGACTTAGCCCTATACGTCATTTGACGTATAGGGCAGTTTTGTTCCCTCCCCTTTCTTCAAGGGGAGGGTTAGGGAGGGGTTGCTCTTTGGTTCCATTCGAACGCTTTGTATTCCCAAACTTTATTCCGCCCTGCTGGGCGTGTAACTTTTGCCCAGAGCCGCAAAAGTAACCAAAAGGTCTCTTTAAGGGAGATTGCCTCGTAAACCCTTTTGTATAGATGTTTGCCTTCTGACCTAACGCACAGAAGGCATAGATTGTTTTTTTCTGTTGTGAGAAAGGATATTTTTAACTGACTCTGAAACTCCATAGGGTCGCGCAATCAGGATTGCGTCGAAGTTCGTTCTTCTGTGGTATGGGTTCAGAAAGTGTGAATGGGCTTTGGTGGAATTAATCAAGAACGGCTTCTCTTTAACTATGAAACTCCATATGACCGTCAACTCTCAACTCTGTTCGTTGAAAAATTCATGTAGAATGGTCCACCATTCAGAAAAATGAATGATACATCATGTGTACTGGTAGAAATTTATAAAGCATCTTAGTATCTAACAATAAGGTTTTTCTCTTATAGTTAGATACCTCATCATAAACATTATGAAACCAGAGAATCATAAGAAATGGCAGAAACAACCCTTATTGACCTAAAAGCTTTATCTGAGCCTGCTTGTAAATTAATTGATTCAGTTAGTAATGCAATTGGTGTGCTTTATGAACCGACTAGAATTAGACGAAAGACAAAAGCAGAGTCAGACGCTCTTGTGATAATGGCAAAAGGTGAAGCTGATGCTCTTACTTTTAGAGCGGCAAAACGAGTCTCTACCCAAGAAACACGTAGACAAGAAAATATCGAAGAAATAATGGATAAGTCTCTCAACTATCTTGAGCGTCAATTTAGTAATGAAGCAACTTATATAGACACTGATTGGCTCTCGTTTTATTTTGATAAATGCCAAGATATATCCATAGATAATGTACAAAATCTATGGGCAAAAATATTAGCTGGTGAAGTTCTTGAACCAGAAGCATGTAGCAGAGGAACTTTATTAATTCTTCAGTCTTTAAGTAATAATGATATAAAGCTATTTAATAAATACTGTCAGTATCTATTCAAAGTTAATGGTGAGTTACTTCGTTTTAAATACTCATCTCTAAACAAGCATTTAGAAAACAACGGAATTGACGAATCGGATATCAGACACCTTCAAGATGCAGGCCTAGTTCAACCACAGCAACAATTTCACTTCACAAAAAATGAACGATATGTTGTAGAATATTTTGACAATCAATTTTCCATGATTTTGAAAGGTCACAGAGAAAATAGAACGGAGTTTTTAACAAAAGCAGGTAGAGAGCTATATCGGTTTATAGACACCTCACCCTGTGAAAAGTATTACGAAATACTATTAAGCAGATCTCAAATTATGTCTAGAAAAGTCAAAGAGATAAGGTGAATATCATGACTTTTACACCTTTATCTGAATTTAAATATCTTGTTAGTAAACCACTCTAACAAAACTATCCTTTTCTAAAATAACATGGCATTTAATCCCCTCCACCTTTCAACCGCTCTATCAGCCCCATCGCTCCGTCTTTATTTTTCGTTCTATCTGGATAAACCAGATAGTAGGCTTTTCTTAGTGGAAGTGTGATTGGGCTGAGTGTGATGAGTTGCCCTGTTTTCAGTGCGTTTTGGATGAAGAGTCCTTGGCCGAGTAGTAGGCCTTTGCCTTGTATGGCGGCGTCGATCGCCATGCTGGAGAGGTTAAATTGTGGACCTTTGTTGGTTTTTCGGTTGTGGTAACCTGCGGCGGTTAGCCAGTCTTGCCAGTTGGGTAGGTATGGATTCTCGTCGCCCCAGTCGATATGGATCATTGGTTTTTCAAGTAATGCGTCTAAATCCCCCTGTGCTATTCCGTTAACGAGTGATGGACTGGCGACTAGGTGTACTTCGTCTTGGAATAGAAAATCGTGGTTTAGTGATTTGTCTTGTTTACCAAAGCTGATGCTTGCATCACAGCGGCTCAAGTTGAAGTCGACCGATGTATGGCTGGCTTCCACTCGTATTTCTAGGTCTGGGTGTTGTTCCATTATGTGCAGTACTTTGGGCATTAACCACAAGCTCGCAACTGAGGGTAATGTGTGGAGTGTAAAAATCGTTTGCTGCTTTAATTGGTCTAGGCTGGCTTGTCCACGTTGCAGGCTTTCAATCGCTTGGTTGGCAAAGTATAGGTATTGCTGACCTGCCTGAGTCAGCTCCACACCTAGTTTTGAGCGTTCAAACAGCGTTGTGTCTAGATGAGATTCTAGCTGTTTTATTTGTTGACTGACGGCCGCTGGCGTTATGCACAAGGCTTTTGCCGTTTTCGCAAAGTTGCCTGTGTGCGCTGCGTTTATAAAAGTGATTAGGCTGTTCAGGTTAGGCAGTTTTAACATGATGCTCTCGTAGAATGAAGGCTGTGCAAAACGTGGTCACTTATTAACATTATTGTTAAGCAAAAATTAATGATGAGTGTATAAAATATTGATTTAACTGTTTTGCTAACTTCATTAATCTGGACGATATCCTTGGCAATATAAAAGATCAAAACCTAAAGGGGAACACTGATGTCGTTATCCAATATTATTAATGAGGCCACTTACCCTATTGAAGATAATGACTTTAGAGAAGACTGTAAAAAGACGTTGACAGAAAATGGGGCTTTGGTTTTGCCTGACTTTCTGAACCATAAGGCGATCCAAGCCATTATTGAGGAAGGCGAGATGAAGAAGGATCTTGCTTGGTATACGAAGTCTACTCATAACGTTTACTTAACGAATGTCGATCCAAGTTATGACGCAAATCATGCGAGAAACAAGCAGGTCATTTCGTCTAAAGGTTGCATCACGGACGATCAAATTTCTGAAAACTCGCCACTAAGACAGCTTTATGATTCGGCGGTATTTCGAGCCTTTCTTGCCAGTGTGTTAGACGAAGAGGCGCTGTATAACTACGCAGATAATCTTTCGTCGATCAATTTACATTATGCCAGCGAAGGACAAGAATTAGGTTGGCACTTCGATAACTCGTCATTTGCCATTACTTTGTTAATTCAAAAACCTGAGGGCGGCGGTGTGTTTGAATATATTGAAAACATGCGTGACGCCGATGCTGGCGAGATGAATTATAGCGGTGTATGTGAGGTTCTCGCGGGACAGAAAAAAGCCAAAGAATTGGCAATCGAACCCGGCGCTTTGGTGCTTTTCCGTGGTCGAAATGCCATTCACCGAGTCACACCAACACAAGGCAATACCACCCGTATGTTGGCGGTTCTCGCTTATAACTCACAACCCGGAATTGCGCTATCAGAAGCGGCAAGCAAAACCTTTTATGGGCGAGTGAATTAATACGCCTTAAAGCGCTCGCATCATGATCTTGGCGTCTTCCCCGTAGCCCTCACTCGCTTGTTGGTTCGTTAGTTCGACAAAGCCGTGTTTTTGCCAAAATGGTACTGAGTTTTGCACGGAAACCAGTAATGCTTTTTGAAAGCCAAACGAGATTGCGGTATCAAGCAAATGCTTGACCATTTGAGAGCCCACTCCTCTTCCCGCTGCACGTTTTGATAGTGCTAAATCATGCAGAAATAATATGGAGCCATGGCTTTCTTCTGGCAGGGTTTGGTATAACTTGGGTGGTGTTTCACTGTGCCAAGCGTGGGCCAATAAATAGCCCAGTACGTTTTGCTTTTCTGGTCTGCTTTGCTCTGCTAATTCTGCTTTTGCAAGGTAAACGAAACAACAGCTTGGGGATTGTTGCCATTTGCTTTGCAGTACCTCTAGACTTTCAGGTTCGATTTCTGAATACACTTCAGCTTGGATTTTTAGTATCTCAGCCCACATGGTTTGGATAATTGGCTGTATGTGTCTGCTTGTCATTGGTTCGCCGCCTTAATGCCCGACTCAATTGATCTCACCATAATGTGCTGTGGCCCTGCGGCTCCCCCGTGGTAGAGCGTGTTGGTGTCCTGAAAGCCACCTTTTAAATAAAGTTCTTTGGCAATGAGATTTTGGCAGTTTACAGTTAAGAAGGTATTTAAGTGGTTAGGATAAGCTTCTCTCAGATAGTTTGGTAGCGCCAAGATAGCTTGTTTCGCGTAACCTTTGCCTTGATGCTCTTTACTGATAAAAAAGCTACGTAAGCCAATTGAGTTAGATTGTCTGGCAAAGTCGTAGTTTTTTGCATAGGTAGTATCGATGAGAAAGAAGCCGACAATGGTGTCTTCTACTAGGATCACATGAGGACGAATTTGTGCATTGGCGTTTGCTAGAATGTCTTCGATGCTGCCGACAAACTTTTTCTGTTCTTCCACAACACTCAAAGTAATGACGCCTGCTAAGTGTCGTGTCTTCATCTTTTCAATAGTAACCATGCTTTATCCTCCTAATTCTTTTCTTTTTTACCTTGTTGTATTTATCCCATTAGCCCAAATTATAAGCAGCCATCCAATTTGAAAGTGGTATTCTATGTTTGTCATCAAGCTCTTTGTTGCCTTGATTCTCGCACTTGCTATAGCGATATATCTCGTGAATTTAAACATTAAATCCAAGGTAAATCCTATCGAGGAAGTCACTTCCGCGCCTTATGAAAACTCAAAGTTTCATAATACAGCACCGCGTAACCCTATGTCCTTGAGTGATACGGCTGCTTTGTGGATACGTTTTTTTACCGAGAAAAAAGTCGACACCACGCCAGACATCAATATTCCGGTACAAGCTGTGAGTCGAGCCGATTTGGATGCGCTGAGTAGTGATACGCTGCATCTAGTTAAGCTTGGGCACTCCTCTATTTTACTAAAAGTGTATGGCGAATATTGGCTAATCGATCCGGTATTCTCGGATCGCGCGTCGCCCTTTCAGTTTGCTGGCCCAAAACGTTTCCACCAGCCGCCAATTAGTTTAGAAGATTTACCTCCTATCGATAAAGTCTTGATTTCCCATAATCATTACGATCATTTAGACAAAGCGAGCATCAAGATTTTGTTAGCGAAAACTAAGCAATTTTTGGTGCCAAAAGGGGTCGATGGCGACTTAGTTGATTGGGGTGTTGAGGCAAATAAAATCGTCACTTTCGATTGGTGGCAAGAACTCCAGACTCGCCAAGGTTTGATCGCCTTTACACCTACACAACATTTTTCTGGTCGTGGAATGGGCGATGGCAATGCCACCTTGTGGGGAGCTTGGGTAATTAAAACACCTAACGAAAGTATCTTCTTTAGTGGTGATTCTGGCTATTTTTCGGGCTTTAAAGACACAGGCGATAAGTACGGGCCATTTGATCTAACCATGATAGAAACCGGCGCTTATGATAAAGACTGGGCTGATATCCACATGAAACCAGAAGAAAGCGTTCAGGCTAATATCGATTTACAAGGGAAAGTAATGATGCCAATCCACAATGGCACTTTCGATCTGGCGTTCCATACATGGCATGACCCGTTTGATCGTGTGGTTGTCGAATCAGAACGTCGAGGTGTAACGTTAAGTACACCTGAATTTGGTCGTATTTTTCCTATTAACGATTTACCGCCACTAACACCCTGGTGGCAAACAACACCTTAATTTTTCCACTCGTCTTCATTCTTTTCAGCACTTTTACTCTCTGTTTTCAGATAGTAAAAGTGCTGCTAACAAGGCAGTAGAATTAGTACGCTAGATTTAATAAAAAGCCTTTGCCTCTTCTCTTAGATATTGAATCAAGGTCTGCATTTTTTTCGGCAAATGACCAAAAGGATATTGCAGGTAAACAGGTAATGACTTTCCTTTCCACTCAGGTAAACAAGAGACAAATACTTCAGGGTGACGCTTTAAATGTTTTTCAGCAAAATAATGTGGCAGTAATCCAACACCTTTTCCTCGGATAATAGCCTCAGCGTGAAGCATGTATTGATCTACTGTAAGACGAGACTTAGGTAAATCAAAAGACACATCTCCCTGCGTTCCATGCTCTAGCACTATGTCATTCTGCTCACTTTTCAGCGTATCAACCCAAGCATATTGATTCAGTTCACTTGGATGATTCAGCATACCAATTCGTTCTAAATACTCCGCACTGGCGTACAAACCTTGGCTTAATGTGCCTATCTGTTCGGAACGTAATTGGTCATTGGCAGGCTCCCCAACCCAAACACAAACATCGTTGCTCTTTATTTCTTGGGATGACTGGTTGCCGGTGCGAACTTCAATATTTACTTGAGGAAACTCATCTAAGAAATCAAACATTAGCGCTGAAAACCAGCCCCGAACTAACGTTGTGTGTACATAGACAACTAATGATCCACTTATTTCATCTTTTAATTCTTCGACGGCTTTATGACCTTCATCGGCGACATGGAGCATTTTTTTTGCGAAAGGCAAAAACTTAATACCCGCCTCATTCGCGAAAAGTCGATTGGCTTGTCTGCGTAATAACGGCTGATTTAGTGCTTGTTCCAAATGGCTAATACGACGACTCAGGGTAGATTTAGACACACCTAATTTTTGAGCACTATCTTTAAGACTACCTGTTTCCATAACAGAAACAAACGTTCTAACTTCGTTCAGATCGTACATTCACCTTTCCCCAAATCAACCTTTAAACATCCCTAAGATGCAGTCTAAATTTTATGTATCTATCCACTGCAATGCAGCACTTATCAAACCAACTGTTTTTGAGCTCTTTTGCAGATGTTGCAAAAAGAGGAACAGAACGTGTCACCACAAAAAATGAATATTATCAGATAATACAAATGATAAGCATTCTTAATATCTTTTGTATAGCAGATTATACGAGATAAACACCACTTCTACTACGGAGAAATTGTTCATAATGACCCCTTCAGCTCGCCATTATAAACTGACTACTTTAGCCGCTCTAATCAGCGCCGCAACGTATTCTGCAACGTTATTAGCAGAAGAAAGTACTGTCGACCTAGATAAATTAGTTGTGACGGCCTCGGGCCACGAGCAACAAATCACTGATGCGCCAGCTTCTATTACGGTAGTTACTCAACAAGAACTCGAAAAGAAAGCGTACCGAGATGTTACCGATGCTTTGAAAGATGTTCCTGGTGTTATGGTAACGGGTGGTGGTTCGACAGAAGAAATATCCATGCGCGGTATGAGCGGAAAATACACGCTAATACTAGTCGATGGAAAACGCCAAGGTTCTCGTGAAACAAGACCAAATAGTGATGGCGCAGGAATTGAACAAGGCTGGACGCCACCATTATCAGTTATTGAGCGTATTGAAGTTATTCGTGGCCCAATGTCTTCACTATATGGTTCTGATGCACTTGGCGGTGTCATTAATATCATCACTAAAAAAGTACAGAATAAATGGGGCGGCGAGTTATCATTAAGTACCACACTTCAAGACAATTCAACGTCTGGTGACAGCCAACAAGCAGATTTAACATTGAGTGGACCTTTAGTAAAAGACAAACTCGGTTTGCAACTATATGGACAAGTGTCACAGCGCGACGAAGATGAGATTGTCGATGGCTATGCAGATCAAGAGATTAAAAATGCCACGGCAAAATTATCATGGGCTGTTTCTGAAAACCAACAATTGACCTTTGAAGCCGGTAAAGAAGAGCAATCCCGCTATCGCAATCCGGGTTATTCTATTGCTGCTGATGGAAGCGTGTCTAAGCAAGACTATGATCGAAAACACTATGCCATTACCCATTCTGCAAGAGTTAATAACAATAACATTGAAACCTATTTAACCCATGAAGAAATTGATAATCCTAGTCGTGATATGAATTATCAAAACACAGTACTAAATAACCAAACAGTACTGCCATTTGACTCTCATGTGCTAACCGTTGGCGGCCAATATGATTATCAAAAACTAAAAGACGAAGGCAATGAAGCTGGCAATGGTATTGACGAGCTAACTCGCTGGAACACAGCGTTATTTGCGGAAGATGAATACTTTCTTACTGACAACCTTTCAGTTACTGGTGGCTTACGCTACAACGAAGATGAAAACTATGGCTCAAATGTATCGCCACGTTTGTACAGTAACTGGTCATTTGCTCCAGACTGGACATTAAAAGGTGGGATAAGTACAGGCTATCGTTCACCAGATCTTCGTCAAGGTAGTGACGGCTGGGGACAAATATCAGGTCGTGGCTCGGCACTTATTTTAGGCAATTCTGAACTAAAACCAGAGGAAAGTACTAGCCACGAAATTGGTCTTTATTGGGATAATCAGCAAAGTACACAAATCAGCGCAACTTTATTCCACACAAACTATAAAGATAAAATTACTGAACAGCGCATTTGTGACACCACTGCAGGAGATACTAGCTGTTCCTACTCTGGAAACTCTTATACATTTATAAGTGAACGAACTAATGTAGATCGTGTTGAAATGCAAGGGGTTGAATTGACCTTATCACATGAGTTCACTGACACGTTTTTTATCACAGCTAATTACACTTATACGGATTCAGAACAAAAAACCGGAGACTTTGCTGGTGAGCCGCTAAACCGCCTACCAAAACACATGGCTAACGCGACCCTTAACTGGGATACAACACCCAAGCTTACTTCTTGGACTCGTATAAACTACCGTGGAGAATCTAGTGAAGGTTTGAACCGCACATCAATGCAGGAAGCAATTCCTTCCTACACTTTTGTCGATACAGGAATCAGCTACAGCATCAACGATACTATTTCTGTTTATGCGGGAATCTATAACTTACTAGATAAAAAAGTAGATATTGAAAACTACGATACGGTATTAGATGGTCGTAGATACAACGCTAAAGTAAAAATCGCATTCTAACTCCCTACCCCTTAGCTTTCCTTATAGTGCAATTTGTAAAAAAGACCGCAACCTATTTGCGGTCTTTTTTTGATGGTACTTTTTGTCATGACTTTTGCTTATAGACCAAACAGCAGGCATAAAAAAACCATACCTATCAAACGAAAGGCATGGTTTTTTATTCATCAATTAAAATTAGTTTTGGTTGATGAAGTAGTTAATAACGTAAGCTGGAAGATCCGCTGCTGGTACAACGATTTGTTCCATTGTATCGCGATCACGAACCGTAACTGGTGCGCCTTCTTGCTCGATAGAATCGAAATCAACTGTTACACAGATTGGCGTCCCTACTTCGTCATGACGACGGTAGCCTTTACCTACGTTACCCGTGTTTTCATAAAGAATACGACCAAGGCCAAGCTTCTGCAGCTTGTTTTTCAATTCCTTCGCAAGGGCTACGATTTCTGGTTTGTTCTTCTTAAGCGGCATGATAGCGACTTTGATCGGAGCTAGGTGCGGTTTGAACTTAAGTACAGTACGAGAAGTGCCGTTTGGTAGCTCTTCTTCCGTATAAGCTTCGGTCATTACAGCCAATAGACCACGGTCTAGACCTGCTGAAGGCTCGATACAGAAAGGTACTTCCCATTTGTTTTCTTCAAGATCACGAATCGCCAACTTAGCGGTTGAATGCTCGTTCTTTTTCACTTTCGCAGAAAGACCGAACTCTTCTTGTGCTTTGGTGTGAGAACCTAGATCGTAGTCAGTACGGTTCGCAACACCTTCTAACTCTTCAAAACCATGTGGAAACTTGTACAAGATATCCACAGTAGATTTTGAGTAGTGAGCCAAATCATCACCAGTCACATATTCAAACTGGATATTTTCTTCTGCTAGACCTTGATCCAACCACCATTGTTTACGAGCGTTAACCCAAAACTCATGCCATTTTTCATCTTCACCTGGCTTACAGAAGAATTCCAATTCCATTTGTTCGAATTCACGAACACGGAAAATGAAGTTACGAGGTGTGATTTCGTTACGGAAGGATTTACCAATCTGCGCGATGCCAAATGGCAAAGTACGAGAAGTCGAATCAACTACGTTTTTAAAGTTCGTGAAGATACCTTGTGCGGTTTCTGGACGAAGGTAAGTGTAAGATTCTTCGTTCACCATTGGGCCAACGTTGGTTTTGAACATCAGGTTAAAATCACGTGGCGGAGTCACGTTGGTAGAGCCACAGTTATCGCATACTTTGATGTCTTTCATGTGGTCAGCACGCATACGAGATTTACATTCGTGGCAATCTACCATTGGATCGGTAAAAGTATCTTCGTGCCCAGAATATTTGTAGACGTGCTTGTTTTGGATAATCGCCGCATCCAAACCTTCTACATCGTCACGCTCATAAACCATTGAGCGCCACCAAGCGGCTTTTAGGTTGTTTTTTAATTCAATACCTAGCGGACCGTAATCGTAAGCACCTTGCATACCACCGTAGATTTCACTGCCTTGGAAAATAAATCCGCGACGCTTACATAGGGAGACGAGTTCATCCATTGTTTTAGCTGGCATTTCTAAACACACCTTAAGCAAAATTCGTTAATGAGGACATAAAAGCCAATCTGGCGTCATGTTCAAGTAATAATAGCCGACCATTGTACTCGTTGACCCTATTTCGCTCAATGGCGATTCCACGCAAGCAATGAATAAGTATTCCCCCTTACTTATTTTACGCGCTAAGACAAGAAAACCGCCCCACATCCAGACAAAATCGACCTAACAAAAAACTTTACACTTTTATGCATAAAAATAGGACAAAATAAGGAACTATAATGCTGTTTTAAAGTCCATTTTGTTAGATAATTCGTATTGTTTACATATTTGTATTTTTCATTTTTTCATTTTTTCATGGGTAATTTCATGCGTTCTTATAAGCTCCTAGCAACAACACTTGCTACATTGAGCATAATCCCTTTTGTCCTGACAACTTATTTAAGCCTTAGCAACCATGCTTTTCTAGGGAAAACAGGCGTCACTCTTTTTGCCATTTATAGCGGCCTATCTCTCAGTTTTATTAGCGGCATAATTTGGGGACGAGTAATAGAGCTACCTGAAAGTGCTAATGGCAAGAGACTACTTATCTCCTGCTATATCCTCATATCTTCAGCTTGGTGCGCTTTACTAATGAATACGCCTGAGCTTTCAGTCGTATTATTACTACTCGGCTTTATTAGTATTTATTGGGTAGAAAACCGTTGGTTGAAGCAATCAAATGCTAATAAGCCCTTTTTGCCTTTGCATTTTGGTTTAACCACTACCATATGCATCATGCATTTGCTTGTTTTGTACCCACGTTATTAAACAAAAAGTGATCTAATTCCCTTCTCTCTGCGTATCATTACTCATCGTTCACACCAAGAGTAATGATACATGCTAACCATTTTCTACGATGGCCATTGCCCTCTTTGCGCCGCTGAAATGCAAACATTGCAGTCATTAGATACGCAAAAAAAGCTGCAGTTAGAAGACATTCACGCAGATAATTTCAGTGAGAAGTTTCCTTATATTGACAAGGTCGAAGCTGATCGATTACTGCACGGCCAACTCGCCAATGGAAAAATAATTAAGGGATTAGACGTCACTTGCCTTGCTTGGAAGCTAGTCGGAAAACACAAATGGATGCAGATGCTCCGCTGGCCAGTAATTCGTTTTTTCGCAGATATCGGCTACAAATTTTTTGCACGCTACCGTCACCAAATATCGTCTTTTGTTACGGGCAAACCGCGCTGTGAATCCTGCCTAAAAGATCGCTGTGACCTTTAACCAGCGAGGTTCATTTCGCCTATTATCGGAGTCTTGATATGTCATCCTTTTATGCCTTAGTAATTGGCGCGGCCAGTGCAATCGCTCAAGCCGCTATTCAACAGTTTGAAGCTGATCAAGATTGCCTTGGCATCTTTGCAGTTAGTCGATCCGTACCAAATACTGAAAGAGCGACAAAAACCCAATGGCTAGAATCGGATTACAGCGAAACAAGCATTCAGAGAATTTGCCAATCTCTTACATCTTATTCTGGAAAGATAAGCAAAGTATTGATTTGCAATGGCATATTACACAATGACAGCATGATGCCAGAAAGAAAGTTAGAAGAAATCAGAGCTTCTCAGCTAGAAGCTATTTTCCATGTTAACACCATTATTCCTATGCTGTGGTTGAGTCAGCTATTACCCATTTTACAAGGTGAACAAGCCACTCAAGTTGCGCTATTTAGTGCTCGAATTGGCAGTATTTCGGATAATAAAACCGGCGGTTGGTACAGCTATCGAGCCTCAAAAGCGGCATTAAATATGCTTATCCAAACCAGTTCCGTGGAATACGCCAGAAGAGCGAAAAACGTTAAGCTCATCGCTTTTCATCCTGGTACCACAGACACGCCGCTTTCCAAACCTTTTCAACGATCAGTGCCGAAAGACAAACTTTTCACGGCAGACTTTGTTGCAACACAGCTTTTATCCATCATGGGAAGTGTCACTATGGACAACAAAGCCGCTTATCTTGATTGGAACAACCAACCAATTGAATGGTGATTTTTCCAATCACCATTCAAAGAAGAAGTAGCCGATCTGTTAAATCATGTCCAAGCTTAAAAACAATCGCTTATTTTCAAGGCTTGCCGAAGGCGAACGATGCACTACACCTCGGCCTAATGACGCAGGCCATTCATCACCTTTCATTAACGCCACATCACCCGCCTTTAATTGATTAATACGGCCTTTGTCATGCAAGCCACTATTGTGATCAGACACATGACCGCCGAGTCCTAAGCGATCTCTTATCACATGAGCTTCATGCAGCCATTCACTACCGCTTCCCACATATGTTGATACTAAGCGACAAGGAATTTTATCTACATGAAAGCGTGGACACATGGCACTGGAGAGAACATTTAACCGCAAACCGACTTCTTCAAGATCAAATAAGCAGGCAAACATATCCACCAACAAGAAAAGATCATCAAGAAACAAAGCTTTATTTTCAGCATCAGGTAGAAGCCCTCTTAACAAAGAAATCAACTCTTCAGCGTTGCCCTGAGATTTGAAGGTGAAGTTTGGCGCTAACGTCAAAAGAGATTCTGCGTATTCCTCTACACCACCCAATTGGCGCTCCCAAACCACCATACTAATATTTTTCTGGTAGACATCAGCCAACACTTCTATATAGGAGGACTTAGCCACACCTAATAATGTTGGCCTTGTCTCTGATGAGCTTTTATCGACCCATTGAAAAGCGTTTGCCCTTTCATCCAGCAGATTAAAATTCGCTTGGCTAAAATCAACAGAGTTCGAAGCAATTCCTGAACTAAGATTCACCTTCATAACGCTTCCCCTAAAAATATAGACAGACACATAACATCAAAAACAAATATGTTACGTTATAACATTTTATAAATAAAGTGTTGAAATGAAGTAGATGAATCCATTACCTTAATCCTGACTTTTCAGAGATGGATTCCATGGAACAGCTAGATTCAACTGATCGTAAGATTCTTAATTTGCTGCAACACGATGGCAGTCTGAGTGCGACTCAAGTGGCTGACAAGATTGGCTTGTCTCAATCACCCTGCTGGCGACGTATTAATCGCCTAGAACAAGATGGCTATATTCGTTCGACACAAGCGATTTTAGACAGAAACAAATTGGGATTGGGCATCGTCGTCTTAGTAAATATCAAACTCTCTTCCCATGGCCGAAAAATGCTAGATGAATTCGAGCAAGCCATTGTCGACTATCCCGAAGTGGTAGAATGTTGGACGATTTCTGGTGCGATGGATTACAGCTTAAGAGTGGTTTCAAATAGCATTGAAAGTTATGAACACTTCTTGCGCAGCCAGTTATTGCAACTGCCACACATTCAAGAAGCGCAAAGTCACTTCACCATGCGTGAAGTAAAAAATATCACCACTCTACCGCTGGACTTGTAATTATTAACCCAGCAACTCTTAATTATTAACCCAGTAACTCTTACTTAAGAAGTGGATCATCTTTAGGTAATAGCTTCTGAATCCACAACGCTAGTTTATGTTTCATGCTTGGCAAGTCTTCTTTGTCTGCTGGTAATCCAACGACTAATTTATCCAACACCAACAATCGATAAATTGCTTCGGTTTTTTCGTTGGCAGACATGGTTGAAGAAAAGCCTGCATAGCCGCGTTTAAGGGCATAGTTCTCGCCAACTTGAATGGCTTTTTTACTTAGGGCTGCTTCATTTTTAATTTTTTTCATAATTTCCCTTATCTGTTGGGTAATCAAACAAACCGCCAAGCGAACAAGCCTAGCAAAGCGATTGTCGACACATTTGATCATAACGATATTCAAACGATTATCTCGACTCTATCAGCTTTTACGACTCAACCAAGCGTTTCTAATCGATAAAGCTAAAAAATCACTTAATAAACACAATGTTAGCGGCTTCTATCTCCTAAATCACGCTCACACGTAAGACTAAAGGATAAGAGTAAATCCAACTTATTGTCGACAATCTAACTTGATAAACCGCTAAAACCAGACTATAACTAGCAATATTGTTAACAATAAAGTATTTCGTCTTCTTATGAACAACCTAATTTCGATCAAATCCGCAACACTGTCTGAAGACATAGCCCAGCAGCTCACCAATGCTATTGTGCAGGGGCATATTCCACAGGGCAGTAAGATATCTGAGCCAGAACTCGCCAAACAATATGGCGTTTCTCGCGGGCCATTAAGAGAAGCCATCGTCAAACTAGAAGGTCTTGGTCTAGTCACACGCACCGCCAATGTAGGCGCTCGTGTTATCCAGCTGAACACACAAGATATGCTGGATACCTTTACCATGCGCGAAGCATTAGAAGGCATGGCCGCTCGCTTAGCCGCCAGCAACATGCCATCAGATGAAATAAACAGCTTGTACGCGCTGCTCGACAAACACCAAGCGCATCTAGATGCCAATCAAGACGAACATTACGTGCAACAAGGCGGCAATGACGATTTTCACTTACGCATCATTCACGCCAGCGGCAACGCCAAGCTTATTCGTTTACTAACAGAAGAACTGTATGCAGTGATTCGCATGTATCGACGTCACACGGCCGATCAGCGCAGCGACCCGCGCCAAGCATTAAGGGAACATAAAGCCATTCTCGACGCGATTGCAAATCACGAAGGTGATCTCGCAGAACTACTCATGCGCCGCCATATCAGCCGCGCCAGCCAACTATTAAAGCAAGCGATGGAGCATTCCTCTGTCGCTTCCCGTACTTAATTGAAATCGTTCTAAAGAGAGGAAAATAATGACAACACTTTCAGCAGGCGCCCGTTTTAGACAAGCCGTCGCAACCCAATCCCCATTACAGGTTGTTGGCGCCGTGAACGCTTATTGCGCCATGATGGCAGAGCAAACAGGTCATCATGCCATTTACTTATCTGGCGGCGGCGTTGCTAATGCCTCCTATGGTTTGCCAGACCTTGGCATGACAGATTTACACGATGTATTAGAAGACGTGCGACGTATTACTTCCGCTTCGAATTTGCCATTACTAGTCGATATCGATACTGGCTTTGGTGGCGCATTTAATATCACTCGAACCATTCAGCAAATGGAAAAAGCGGGTGCGGCGGCTGTTCACATTGAAGACCAAGTTCAACAAAAGCGTTGCGGCCATCGCCCGAATAAAGCCATTGTCAGCCAAGATGAAATGGTCGATCGCGTGAAAGCCTGTGTAGATGCTCGTGTCGATGACAATTTCGTCATCATGGCGCGCACTGATGCCTTGGCCGTGGAAGGCATGGAATCTGCCATCGAGCGAGCGATTGCTTGTGTCGACGCTGGCGCGGATATGATTTTCCCAGAAGCCATGATCACCTTGGATCAATACCAAGAATTTGTCGCGGCCGTGAAGGTGCCTGTTTTAGCAAACATCACTGAATTTGGCGCTACGCCTTTATTCAGCAAAGAAGAATTGGCCAGCGCGGGAGTAGACTTGGTGCTCTATCCATTGAGTGCATTTCGCGCAATGAACAAAGCCGCGCTAAACGTATATCAGCATTTATTGAACGACGGCCACCAGCGCAACGTAGTCGACAGTATGCAAACTCGTAATGAGCTTTATGAATTTCTCAACTACCATGAATACGAAGATAAATTAGACGCGCTCTTCTCTAAAAAATAAGAGCCTAAAAAATAAGCACAAGCTTCTCTAAACAATAACAAAATGGAGTAGAAAAATGGCTAAAGTACTTTCTGGCGCAGGTCTACGAGGCCAAAGCGCAGGTGAAACCGCACTCTGTACCGTCGGCAAAGCAGCCTCCGGATTAACTTATCGTGGCTACGACATTGATGTCTTAGCGGACAAAGCAAGCTTTGAAGAAGTGGCTTATCTATTACTGTACGGAAAATTACCCAACCGCACTGAACTGCATGACTACGAACAAAGACTGATGAGTTTGCGCTGCTTGCCTGAAGAGCTTAGAGCCGTCTTAGAACTTATCCCAGAAAGCGCTCATCCCATGGATGTGATGCGCACCGGCTGCTCTTTCTTAGGTAATCTAGAGCCAGAGCTGCCATTTGAAAAGCAACCTTCTCTAGCACTGCATACTGCGGATCGATTGGTCGCGACGCTGCCAGCTATGGTGGTTTATTGGTATCGTTTCAGCCACGATGGCGTTCGCGTAAATACGCACAATGCCAACGTGCCTTCCTTGGCGGGTCATTTTCTCACCATGCTGCATGACAAAGAACCAAGCGCTCTTCATACCCAAGTGATGAACGCGTCTTTGATCTTGTACGCTGAGCACGAATTCAACGCTTCCACTTTTACTGCTCGTGTTTGTGCTTCCACCTTGTCAGACATGTATTCATGCGTCACTGGCGGCATTGGCAGCTTACGCGGGCCACTTCATGGCGGCGCCAATGAAGCCGCGATGGACATGATAGAACCATGGAAAACCCCAGACGAAGCCGAAGCGGCGTTGATGCAAAAACTTGCCAATAAAGAAAAAGTCATGGGCTTTGGTCACGCTATTTACAGTGAACGCGATCCACGCAATGACATCATTAAAAAGTGGGCAAAAAAACTCAGTGAAGACGTCGGTGACGATCACTTATACGCGGTATCAGAACGTTGTGAAGAAGTTATGTGGCGCGAGAAAAAACTCTTTTGTAATGCGGATTTCTTCCATGCTAGCGCCTATCGCTTTATGGGCATTCCCACCAAGTTATTTACGCCGATTTTTGTCTGTTCCCGCGTCACAGGCTGGGCCGCTCACGTCATGGAACAAAGGGCAAACAATCGCATTATTCGACCAAGCGCCGATTATATTGGACCAGATCATTCTGAATGGGTTGATATTGACGACCGTCATTGAGCCAACATCAGCATTAAAATTTAACGATTAAGGAAAAGAAATGAGTGCTAACGTAGATTTAAACAACCGACCGGATTACGACCAAGTCATCCAAGACATCGCGGATTATGTACTGAACTTTAAAGTAGAAAGCCAAGAAGCCTTAGATACGGCTCGTAACTGTTTAATGGACACCTTGGGGTGTGGTTTGCTCGCCCTGCGTTTTCCAGAATGTACCAAACACCTTGGTCCAATAGTACAAGGGACAGTGGTGCCAAATGGTGCCCGTGTTCCGGGTACGTCTTTGTCTCTCGACCCAGTTAAAGCAGCGTGGGATATTGGCTGCATCATTCGCTGGTTGGATTACAACGACACTTGGTTGGCGGCAGAATGGGGGCATCCTTCTGATAACTTAGGCGGCATTTTGGCGGTAGCGGATCATCTTTCACAAGTTCGACTATCGAAGGGCGAAAGCCCGATGACCATGCGTGAAGTGTTAGAAGCCATGGTAATGGCACATGAAATCCAAGGCGTTATTGCTCTAGAAAACTCGTTTAACCGTGTGGGTTTATGTCACGTGTTATTAGTTCGTGTCGCCTCTGTTGCTGTGGTGACTAAAATGATGGGCGGCGACAGAGAACAAATCATGGCGGCGATTTCGCAAGCTTGGGTCGATGGCTCTGCTCTGCGTACTTATCGTCATGCACCTAATGCTGGCTCTCGTAAATCTTGGGCGGCGGGCGATGCGACCTCCCGCGCTGTTCGTTTGGCCGATATGTCAATGCGTGGCGAAATGGGCATTCCTGGTGTGCTAACGGCAGATCAGTGGGGCTTTTATGATGTATCTTTCTCGAAAACCAATAAAGACCAAGTCATCAAGCCCGAAGACAAACGTCAGTTTTCGTTCTCGCAAGACTTTCCACAATGTTATGGCACCTACGTGATGGAAAACGTTTTGTTCAAGATCTCTTTCCCTGCAGAATTCCATGCTCAAACCGCGGCCGAAGCCGCTGTTACTTTGCACCCTTTAGTAAAAGATCGTTTGGCAGAGATCGACAAGATCGTGATTCGTACTCATGAATCGGCTATTCGTATTATTTCCAAATCCGGCCCATTGGCGAATGCCGCTGACCGTGACCACTGTTTGCAATACATGGCCGCTGTGCCATTGGCGTTTGGTAACTTGATCGCCGAGCATTATGAAGATGACTTCCATGCGGCCAACCCAATCATCGATGAACTGCGTAACAAGATGGAAATCGTCGAAGACAAACGCTTCACCGCAGAATATTTAGAAGCGGATAAGCGTTCTATTGCTAATGCAATTCAAGTGTTTTTTAAAGATGGCAGCAGTACCGAAGAAGTGGTGGTGGAATACCCGGTCGGACACCGTCGCCGTCGCGAGGAAGGCATTCCTTTGTTAGAGCAGAAGTTTAAGAACAACTTGGCAACGCGTTTTCCAAACCGTCAGAGCCAAGCTATTTTCTCACTCTGTAAGGATCAAGCCGCTCTTGAAGGCACTGCTGTAAACCGCTTCATGGACTTATTTGTTATCGCGTAAGCTTAACAAGCGTTGGCACTTCCTTGTGGTCACAGTATGATAATGCGACCACAAGGAAATTTTATTTATATGTCTGACAACCACCGCCATTGTTTTATTTTAAAGGGCTCGACTAGCGAGGTTTTATCAGACTTTCTTCGTCTGTGTGAAAATTTCTCCACACCGCTTATTACTGCTCATGATGTGAGCCAATATGACGAGCTGCTCGTTCCATCGCTAAAAACAAAACAATTTAAAACCTGTTCTTTTAAACAAACCCGACAAGAACTCGGCAGTAGCTATGACGCAGTTTTAGTGGATTTAACTCAAGGAGTCTCAGCCAGTGCCCTAGCTATTGTATCGGGTACAGTTCGTGGCAATGGCCTTTTCGCTATTGTTTTACCAAACGAAGATTGGTTGAAAATGGCCGATCAAGAGCTATCTCGTTACTTGCCTTGGCCTTATGAGCCTGAACAAGTGACATCGCACTTTAAACATTACCTGCTCGATAAATTACAAGACGCGACATCACCTTTTAAATTATTACTCTCTGGCAAGAATAAAAAACACAGCGTAAATCCGTTACCGACTTTAAAACCAATAGAACCTAACGCGCAGCTAACCCAAGAGCAAGCTGAAGCTCAGTCGTGTTTATTTGCCGAACAGGCTAAATCTTATGTATTAATTGCACCAAGAGGTCGAGGCAAATCCACCTTATTGGGTGACAGTTTGGCTAAGCTGCTCAAAGCAGGAAAACGTGTGGCAATCACCGCGCCGAATCAAGAGGCGATTGTGAGTCTAAAGGCTCGCTTTGAACAAGTTATTGATCAAAATAAAATAACGCTGCCTTTTTTCGCACCTGATGTTCTGGTAAGCGACTCAACTCACTGGGATTTTCTCTTTATTGATGAAGCGTCAATGATTCCTTTACCTTTGCTCATGGCGCTAAATGAAAAAGCCGAGCATTGTCTTTTTAGTACTACAGACTATGGCTATGAAGGCGCTGGTAAGGGCTTCGGCATTCGCTTTTGCCACTACTTAGAATCACAGAAAACCACCAAAGCATTGACTCTGCAGCAGCTGACGTTAAGCCAACCCATTCGATGGGGGGGAAATGACCCACTCGAAAACTGGATCAATGATTGCTTCTTTTTAGCAACGCCTGAACCTAGCTCTGAAATATCAAATAGTGTTGATAAAGGCATAATTAAGCAGACTGAATTTAAACAGCTTGCTGGAGCAGATTGGTTAGAGAACGCAAACTTGCTCGCCGATACTTTTCAACTATTGGTCAGTGCCCATTATCAAACCTCACCTGACAACTTGCGCTGGGTGTTAGACGATCCTTCTGTATCGACCTACATTTCTACCTTAGGAAACAAAACGCAAAGCGTTACCGTTATTACTGAAGAAGGCAACCTGCCAAACGCACTCTGCCAAGAAGTCATGCAAGGAAAACGTAGACCAAGAGGCCATTTAGTGCCGCAATCTCTGCTTGCTCACGAAGGCATCGAAAACGCTGGGCAGTACTGTTACTGGCGTATTAGCCGAATTGCGACCGAGCAAAGCCAACAAAATAAAGGTTTGGCTAGTCAACTACTTACGCATATAGAAAAAGAAGCCAATGACCATTGCGACTTTCTATGCACAAGTTTTGCAGCGACTCCCGATGTCGTATCATTTTGGCTAAAGAATGGTTACTTACCCATTCGTTTAGGAACAAGCAAAGACCAAGCCAGTGGCAGCTACTCTTTGATGATGGTAAAACCAATGACAGAACATGCGACTAAGTTAGCTGTCGCATGGCAGGCTCGTTTTATCGAACAATTTCTACTTAACTTGCTACTACAATATGCCGACTTATCCACCGATTTGGTTATGCTTATTTTAGGTCAAAAGCATTATCAACAAAACGAACTTCCAGCACTCGCTCAGCTGTCACAAAAAGATCTGCAAGATATAGCGCTATTTGTAGAGCATCATCGTCAACTTGACAGTATCCGTTCAGTTTTCCTCAAGGCGACACTGTCTCTTGCCTTAACTAGCAAGTTAACGTCTCACGACCCAACACATCGACTATTAATAGAAGCCGCTTTAGGCCGTAATACCGATCAGACTCGCCAAAAAGCGCAATTATCTGGCAAAAAAGCCATGCACCAAACCTTCAAAAGACTTTTAGCACAAACTCTCAAGTGAAAATGGGTGATTAACCACCCATTAAGAATTTACCCATGTGTGTAATCCCCCCTATTAAATCACCAGCATAAAGTATTAAGCAAACCTACAAAATAAAATTATCATTAAAAATCAATAGCTTAATAAAAATATAAAGACTTGGCATAGATTGTGTAAACAGTATGGATAGCACCACCTGTTTTGCTTTGTCTGCCGCTGATGAAAAATCAGAAAAAATCAGGCTAAAAATCAGGTAAACAATAATAATTCAGTTTTTGGAGTCTTATAAAAATGAAAAAAATCAGCCTTGCTCTAACATCTTTAGCAGTTGCTCTTTCTGCTAGCACAGCGATTGCAAACTGTGATCCAGGTGAGCGTGTTGTCAAATTCAGCCACGTAACAGGTGGTACGACTCACCCTAAAGTGGTTGCAGCAAATAACTTCGCAGAACGTGTAAACAAAGAAATGAATGGTAAATTGTGTGTTGAGGTTTTCCCTAACTCCACGCTATTTGGTGATTCAAAAGAACTTGAAGCCTTACTTTTAGGCGACGTGCAACTGCTTGCTCCATCTCTTTCTAAGTTCGGTTCTTACACTGATAAATATGGCGTGTTTGACCTTCCTTTCATCTTTAAAGACATGGACCATGCTATCCGCTTCACCAAAACACCTGAAGGCAAAAAACTGCTTACCGAAATGGATGATTACGCAGGCTTTGTTGGTTTAGGTTACTGGATGTCTGGTATGAAATACTTTTCTGCCAACAAACCACTTTTGGTTCCTAGCGATGCCAAAGGGTTGAAATTCCGTGTACAAACGTCTGATGTTGCAAAACAAATGATCGCGGCGATGGGCGCGTCTCCTCAAGCAATGGCGTTCTCTGAAGTATACGGCGCCTTGCAAACTGGCGTTGTAGATGGTCAAGAAAACACTTGGTCAAACATCTACACGAAAAAATTCTACGAAGTTCAAGACAGCACAACCGATACTAACCATCAGTTGTTGGCTTACTTGTTCATGACGTCTTCTGAATTCTTAAAGAGCTTATCTCCGGAAGACCGCGCTCAATTCACTCAAATTGCGGATGAAGTTACACAAGAAGCTAACTTGAGTGTTAAAGCTGCGGAAGAAGAAAACCGTCAAAACATTCTTAAAGCTGGCGGTAAGATAAATACGCTTACTCCAGAGCAACGCAAAGAATGGGTCGACACAATGAAGCCTGTTTGGAAGCAATTTGAAAGCTACATCGGTAAAGATTTGATTAACGCTGCTGCTGGCGCGTAATCCATTTTTATCCCGCAGTGAGCTGATCTTAACGGGTCAGCTCTTGTGGTTTTATCCTGTGCTTTCTTGATCCGCAATCTCTCTTCTGCGATTGACCCTAGAACCTACAAGACTCGCCACAAAGCTGCACTTTAACTTGTTCTGGTCCACTTAGTTAAGGAGACCCCCATGGCACATTGGCCGCATCTTTACTTACTTATTTTTATTATTGTTCTTTGGCTATTAGAGAAACGCTTCCCCAAAGTCATGGAACGAGCTGAAGAAAACCTACTGATCATCGTTATTTCCTCCATCATGGCGGTATCGTTCGGACAGGTTATTGCTCGTTATGGGTTTAACACTGGTTGGGACGCTGCGCTTGAATTCAATACAGTCGCCTTCTCTTGGTTGATTCTATTAGGCATGAGTTACGGTATCAAAACGGGCCTTCACCTGGGCGTCGACATTGTTCTCAATGCCGTACCAAAACGCATCACCAAAGCCTTGTCTTTATTCGGTGCTGCAGCGGCCATGCTTTACGGACTTATCCTTCTCGACTCTACTTGGTTGGCAATGCTTGGAGTAGACGTTAGCGGTGGTGCAATCGAATACTGGCTGAAGATGTTCAAAATTGGCATAGGTTCAGAAGAACTTCGTTACCCTGAATTTGTACAAGAAATGTTTGGTTTACGCCCACGCGTTCACCGCTGGATTGTTCTTGTTATCCTGCCAATCAGCTTGGCTCTACTTTCTTATCGTTCTTTGCAAGCATTCATCGATATTGCCCGCGGTAAACGCGACATGTTGATCAGTGGCCATGAGGCACAAGATCTTGTTAAAGAAAACCAAAACGTCTTGAAAGACTAGCGCAGGAGCGTCATTGTGGAATCACTTATTCTATTTTCATTGGTAATCGTCCTGCTATTTGTCGGTTTACCCGTTGGTATTTGTTTGGGCTTGTCGTCCATACTATTTATTACCTTTTTCTCACACGACTCTTTGTCGTCTGTGGCTATTTCTCTATTTGGGGCTGGTCAGCATTATACTTTGTTGGCTATCCCGTTTTTCATCATTGCATCGTCCTACATGTCGACTGGCGGCGTAGCGAAGCGTTTGATTAACTTTGCGATTGCCAGTGTTGGTCACTTCCGTGGTGGCTTGGCAATGGCATCGGTATTGGCTTGTATGATGTTCGCCGCCTTATCTGGATCTTCTCCAGCAACGGTTGTGGCTATCGGCACGATTGCCATTGCTGGTATGACTCAAGTGGGTTACTCAAAAGAATTTGCAGCAGGCATCATTGCCAACGCAGGTACTTTGGGGATTTTGATTCCGCCTTCTATCGTAATGGTGGTGTATGCCGCATCCGTTGACGTGTCTGTTGGTCGTATGTTCTTGGCGGGGGTTATCCCGGGCTTGATGGCTGGTGGTATGTTGATGTTAGCAATTTATGTGGTTGCACGTATCAAAAAACTACCCGCTGAAGAATGGAAAGGCTTTGGCAACTTAGTTCGTGGTGGTAAAGAAGCAGGCTGGGGCTTGTTCCTTGTCGTGATCATCATGGGTGGTATTTATGGTGGTGTATTCACGCCAACAGAAGCCGCTGTTGTCGCTGCTGTTTACTCTATGTTTATCGCTTTGTTTGTTTACCGCGACATGGGCCCATTAAAAGGCAAAACATGGACGAACGACAACGATGCTCCGCACGCTCGTGTTGGTTTTAACGGTACGGTTTATGGCGTGTCTTTCTTCCTAGTATGGGAAATCATGTCATTCTTTATCTTCGCAGACAGCGAAACGGTGACTGGTGGTGATCGCGCACTTTGGGGTGCGATTATGTCCGTTGTCTTGGCTATTTTCTATGTTTATAAGCGCTCTAGCAAAATAAAAGAATCTGTCGGTGCTTGTTTGGCTGCTGGCGTACCTATTTGGGGCCGTAATTTGTCCATGATGCTACGTGGCTTTTTCCCTTCTTTGTTTGGTGAAGAATCTCGTAAAGTGATGCTAGAAGGCACAAAAACAACGGTTATGCTAATGTTCATCATCGCTAACGCTCTGCTATTTGCTCATACACTTTCTGCAGAACGTATCCCTCAAGCAATCACTGAATGGATGCTGGATGCTGGTTTTAACTGGTTCACTTTCCTCATCGCAGTGAATATCTTATTGTTGATCGGCGGTCAGTTCATGGAACCATCTGGTCTATTGGTTATTGTAGCGCCAGTGGTATTCCCGATTGCCATGGAGCTAGGGGTTGATCCAATTCACCTTGGTATCATCATGGTCGTAAACATGGAAATCGGTATGATCACACCGCCAATTGGTTTAAACCTGTTTGTTACATCCGGTATTACAGGTATGAGCTTGGCTCGCGTGGTGAAAGCAGCGATGCCGTTCGTATTAGTATTGATGGTGTTCTTGGTGATGGTAACTTACATTCCTGCACTATCTACTGCGTTACCGTACAGCATCATGGGGCCAGAAATCGTTCAATAACAATTTCTACCTCAATACAGAAAATCAAGTTTAGCGCCCCTCGGGGCGTTTTTTTTGCGTTGTTAACTATAAAGAGCGCTATAAAAAAACGTGATAAAGAATGCACGATAGATAAGTTAGACGCTCAATATTCCCCCATAATATTGGGGTGAACATTGAGCGACTAAGGATAGGAAAAGCAGGATTTAACAGACAATCAGATAGGTCGAGGTATTACTAAGTTATTCGCCTTCGAAATCATTTATCTTCAAAGTGACCTGCCGTCGCAAAGACACCACCTTGGTAAAGCAACACAGGATCATCTGTAGATAAAAGAGGATCATTGCGCAATACCTCCTCTTCAAAATCAGCCGAAGAATCTTTCGGCTGCCATCCGATAAAGTTAGCATGGCTATTATCCCACCATGACCAAGGGTTATCAGACGCACCGTAAATAATCGTACAGCCCAGTCGATTTACTGCGTATACTTTTTTTATCAACCCAGCCAGATCACCTTCACTTAACCAAGTTGATAACATGCGACGATTCACTGGTTTCGGCAAACAGCTGCCAATTCGAACCAAGGCAGATTCAATTCCGAACTTATCAAAGTGATATTGAGCGATTAATTCACCGAAGCCTTTTGAAACACCATATAAGCTATCAGGGCGCATTGGGCTTTTATCATCCAAACGCTCTTCACGAGAATGAAAGCCAACAAGATGATTTGAACTAGCAAAAACGATCCGCTTCACGCCCTGCTGACGAGCCGCTTCATAAATATGGTAAACGCCTTTGAGGTTACCATTCATGATACTTTCAAAGGTCCCCTCAACAGACACACCACCTAGATGAATAATGCCATCACAACCTTTTACAAGCTCTAAAACTGACTCCAAATCCCCTAAATCGCAAGCCACAAAAGACTCGCCTTTATTTAAATCCTTGATCGGCACGATATCGGACAGCACAAGCTCTTCGGCCCAGCCTGCTAACGCTTTTCGCATTGCCGAGCCAAGAGTGCCAGCGGCCCCCGTTAATAAAACACGTTTCATTGATAACTCCTCAACTCTTTGATCTTTAAAGACCATTAATCCAATTAGGTAAGGTCATAGATACTGCTGGAACAAAAGTCACTAGCATTAGGGCCGCTAAAATCGCCAAATAAAATGGCCAAATGGTTTTAACCGCTTTTTGGATCGACACACCACCAATCGCACAGCCGACGAATAGACATCCACCAACCGGAGGCGTACATAGTCCTAATCCTAAATTCATCATCAACATCACACCAAAGTGAATAGGATCCATGCCAAGGCCAAGCGCGACAGGTAAAAAGATAGGTGTACAGATTAAAATCAGTGCTGCCATGTCCATTATCATGCCCAGTAAAAGCAGGATAAGATTCATCATCAGCAAGATAACAATAGGATTATCAGAAATAGACGTCAGTGTTGTCGCCAGCACTTTTGGTACTTCATACAAGGCCAACATGTAACCAAATGCAGATGCACAGCCGACTAGAATCATGACCAGCCCTGTTGTTCTTACAGAGCGCACCACGGCAATCCAAAAGTCTCTAAGACTTAAAGATCGATACACAAATCCTGTAATAATAATGGCGTATATCGCACCAATAGCACCGGATTCGGTAACCGTAAACACACCAGACAATGCGCCACCAACCACGATAATTGCCGTAATTAAACCTGGGAAAGAAGCTAAAAAAGCAAAGAAGATCACCTTATAACCCGCAAATTCTTCGGTTGGAAAATTCTTACGAATCGCAATCCAACGCGCCACCAACCCCAAGAAAAAGCACATCAAAATCCCAGGTATAACACCAGCCATAAATAAGCTAGCAACCGACATTCCACCACCAGCGGCTACAACATACAAAATCATATTGTGACTTGGCGGAATCATAATGCCAGCAATCGAAGAAGTGACCGTTACGTTAACAGCATAATCATCATCGTAACCTTTCTCTTTCATCACAGGGATTAACAAAGACCCTAATGCAGAAACATCCGCCACAGCAGAACCAGAAATGCCGCCAAACAACATGCTTGAGAACACATTCACCTGACCTAAACCACCACGCATCCAGCCGACAGCCGAAGAAGCAAGACGAATCAAACGCGCCGCAATACCGCCATGCAACATTAGCTCACCGGCAAAAATAAAAAACGGAATCGCAAGCAAAGAAAAGGTAGAGGTTCCAGCTACAATACGCTGAAAGCCAATCATTAAAGGCAAGCCTTCATACCAAAAAGCCGAGATAGCAGCCATCCCTAAAGCAAACGCGACAGGAACACCAATGAAAGTTAGTAATGCAAACAAACCAAGTAAAATAGCCAGTCCCATGTTACTGATCCCCTTTTACGTTAGAAGAAAGTGAATCAGTCGTCTCAGACTCAGGTTCTACAATAAACAACGCCACCACACCAATGACGACTCGATAACCTGAAAATAGCGATATCAAAACACCACACGCGACAACAGGAAAATAGCGGATTCCATCCGAGATACCTAACAAGGGTACTTTTCGGAACCATGCAAAATCGACCAGCTCTTTTCCATAAATTGCCATGGTGATACCAAACGTCAGCAATGACAGATCAATAACAATGTTGAGTAATTGATTGGCACGTTTTGGTACACATAAAGATAAGATGTCGACACTTAAATGGGTGCGCTCATGAATCCCCACCGCCGCCGCTAAAAACGTGATATTGGTTACCAGCAACAATGCCATTTGCTCTACCCAAGTTGGCGTGTCATTCAATACATAACGACCAAATACCAACCAACCAAATGACGCAACAAGAATCACCATAAAAACGCCAGAAAGAACAGTCGCTAAATAAGCCAACACATCAAGAAAGGTTTTTACGGGAGTCTGTTTAGAATAGAAAGAATTCATCGACTTACTCATTTTATAAAACCATCAAACTGGACTTATCCACTATTCAATAGCAGATAAGTCCTCCTAGAAAATTACAATTATTGAGTGTTCTGGATTTGTTCGATAAAGCTTTTTAATGATGGATTGTCTTTTACCGCTTTGGCATAAACAGGTTTCATTGCATCTTGGAATGCCGATTTGTCTTTGATTTCGTTAAACTTCACACCAGCAGCCAACACTTTTTCACGACTTGCAGCATCTCCTTCAGCCCACAACTTACGCTGTAAAACAGAGCTTTCACGCGCAGCCGCTTTGACAGCCTTTTGATCAGCAGCAGATAAGCTATTCCACGCCTTTACGTTGACACACAAACATTCAGGAAGAATTAGATGTTCAGTCAAAGAATAGTATTGAGCTACTTCATAATGGTTACTTGTGTCATAAGATGGCCAGTTATTTTCAGCGCCATCAACGACGCCAGTTTTTAATGACTGATAGACTTCTGAATAAGCCATTGGCGTCGCATTACCACCTAACGCCTCAACCATGCCTACATATAATTCATTATTCATGACACGAAATTTTTCACCCTTCATATCAGCAGGCGTTTGAATAGGCTTGACCGTGTTATAAAAAGAACGAGCGCCGCCGTCATACCAAGCTAAAGAAATAATGCCTTGTTTCGCCATCGCATCACTTAATTGATCTCCAACTGGGCCATCCATAACACGATGCATATGATCAAGATTCTTAAAAATAAAGGGTAAAGAGACGACGTTTACTTCTGGAACCGCATCGCCCATTGGACCTAAGTTAAAACCAGCAAATTGCAATCCGCCAACTTGTAACATCTGAATGGCATCGGACTGACTACCAAGCACACCACCATTGTATACTCGACCACTGACTCGGCCATCAGTAACCTTGTTGGCTTCTTTAATGAAGGATTCCATAGCTACCGTAACAGGATAGCCAGCATTATGGATGTTCCACCCTTTCCACTCAGCTTGAGCCACAGAAGAAAAGGTAAAAGCGGATACTGCCGTGGCAAGAGCCAAAGTAGTAGTGAGAGTTTTTGTGTGAAGCGTTTTTATCATTATTATGTCTCCAAGTTTTATTTTTTGTTGTTCCGCTTATCTGAACTTCAAGAAAATGATGAATCTAAAGAAACATCATTTCAAAAAAAATGCATCAGATTAACTTTTTTATTTGTAACACAGAGCAGTATAGACAAACAACAGTCATACTATGAATATTTTTTAAACAGCGCCACTTTACAAGCCATCACATTTAGTAAATAGTCATCGATTACCGTGAAATATTAGTCATTATTAGAAATATCGCGATGCAGCAACATAAAAAAATAGGCCTTAAAACCATGCCACCAACAACAAAAATAAAAAAAAGCTTACCGCAACAAACCGCCGAAAAACTGCGCAAACGCATATTAAATCAAGGGATGAAAGTAGGTGATAAGTTACCGACTGAACCAAACCTAATGATAGAATTTAGCGTCAGTCGAACTGTATTACGCGAAGCCATTGCCACCTTAAAAGCAGAGGGATTAGTTCAGGCAAAACAAGGTGTTGGAGTATTTATAGCAGAACCCAAAACCACCTTACCTTTACAACTAAGACAAAGCACTCGAACACTTACTGACACCATAGAATCACTGGAGTTAAGGGCCGCCGTAGAAGTTGAAGCAGTAGCTCTAGCTGTCGCACGTTGCTCTCTCGCACAGGAAGCCGATATATATCGTTGTTACGACGCCTACGAGAAAAAAGTACAAGGTGGCGAGAGTGCGGAACAAGAAGATTTTGAGTTCCATCTATCCATTGCAAGAGCCACCAACAACCAACATTTCATCGACTTTTTAGAAGAGCTAGGAAGGCGCACGATTCCTCGCGCCAGACTAAGAGAAGAAGCCGGACTACCTCGCGATCCTGAGATAGATAAATCACTCAATAACGAGCACAAAGCGATTCTTGACGCCATTGTGGCGCGCGATGCCAAAGCAGCTCAACAAGCCGTCCGTGATCATCTTTATAACGGCTGCGAGCGTTATCGAAAATTAATGCGCGATATTGAACGAACCAAGTCATAGTATGACTTAATATTTTCGAGTAATGACATTTGCCACAACACCAACACCACTTACACTTTCTTTTCTCTAAAATCACATCATTGTTTATTTTATGACTTCACGCAGCGGCGTATTTTTGTTTTGATGAGAGTAGACCCTTTATACTTCCATCAATAAGGATTATATGATGCTAAAAAAGCGCTTACTACAGGCCTTAACCCTCGTTCCTTTACTGGCCGTTAGTCAATTCAGCATAGCAGAGCAAGCCGCTGATGCTGTGGCGCCAGAAGAAGCAAGTGGCACAGAAAAAAAGAACTTGGCTCATGCTCAGAAATTTATGGTCGCAACCGCCAATCCAGAAGCTAGTAAAGCAGGTTATGATGTTCTAAAAGCGGGAGGCTCTGCTATTGACGCACTGGTTGCCGTACAAATGGTACTTGGCTTAGTAGAACCTCAATCATCTGGTTTAGGCGGTGGCGCTTTCGTAGTTTATTACGATGCTGCAAACCAAAAACTCACTACCTTTGATGGCCGCGAAACCGCTCCTCAAGAAGCTACACCAGAACTTTTCCAAGACGAAAATGGTGAACCACTTTCTTTTTATGATGCCGTTGTGGGCGGTCGCTCTGTCGGCACTCCAGGTACTGTCAAATTAATGGGAGAACTGCACGACCGCTATGGCACCATGCCATGGGAGGATTTATTAGAACCAGCCACACAGCTTGCACAAGAAGGCTTTATTGTTTCCCCTCGCTTGGCAGATGCAATCAAAGGTAGCGCGGAGCGATTGTCTCGTTATCCAGAGACTAAAGCCTACTTTTTTAACCTTGATGGCACGCCGCTTGAAGCTGGCAGCCGCTTACAAAACACCCAGTACTATGAAACGTTGCGCTTTCTGGCTACCTACGGAGCAGACGAGTTTTATACTGGACAAATTGCCAAGAAAATTGTCTCTCAGGTACGTGGAGCAATAGATAACCCTGGCGTTTTATCAGAGCAAGACTTACTCAGCTATCGTATAAAAGAGCGCGCTCCGGTGTGCTTACCTTACAAAGAGTACGATATCTGCGGCATGGGTCCACCAAGTTCAGGCGCTTTAACCGTTGGACAAATCCTTGGTATTACCGAGCAATTTGATCTAGCGTCCTTAGGCGCGAATTCACCTGAAGCGTGGCAAATTATAGGCGATGCCTCGCGTCTTGCCTTTGCTGATCGTGGTCGTTACATCGCCGATACCGACTTTGTACCTATGCCACAAGGTTTATTAGATAAACCTTATTTGGCAGAGCGAGCAAAACTTATAACCAAGGGCAAAGCACTTGAAAATGCTGAACCCGGCGAGCCTGAGTGGCGTTATCCGATTAAACAAGCCGACGATATGGCCATCGAATTACCCTCCACTAGTCATATTTCTATTGTCGATAAAGACGGCAATGCCGTTTCTGTTACTACCACAATCGAAAATGGCTTCGGCTCAAACCTCATGAGCAATGGCTTTTTGCTCAATAACGAACTAACTGATTTCTCCTTTAAATCACATCAAGATGGTTATCCGATTGCCAACCGTGTAGAGCCGGGCAAGCGTCCTCGTTCCTCGATGTCTCCAACGATAGTGATGAAAAATAATAAACCGTATTTAGTGGTGGGGTCACCGGGTGGTTCTCGAATTATAGGCTATGTGGCAAAAACCCTTATCGCTCACCTTGAGTGGGGAATGGATATTCAACAAGCCATTAACTTGCCAAATATGCTTAACCGTTTTGGAACCTATGACCTTGAAAAAGGCACCGAGGCAGAAACCTACGCAAAAGCCCTAACAGACATGGGCTTTAAAGTATCTGTGCAGGATTTGAATTCCGGAGTACAAGGTATTATTGTCGAGAAAGACGGCTTACTGGGTGGCGCTGACCCAAGACGAGAAGGCTTGGTATTAGGCGACTAATACCAAGCACTCCAAAAAACGTCATAGTAAGGCAAAGGACTGCCAGATTAACCTTAACGCCATTACGGTTAACACTATATTAAAAATTCGATGAAAGTGACGATCTGGCATACGTTTTAGCACTTTAAGACCAATCCAAGTACCAATCGCACCACTGATAATCATACAAAACAATAAAGGCAACCAAGACTCTAACGGAAACCCTGCGACCTGAAATACCGTAATTTTCAACACATGCTGTAAGGACATCGCCGTGGCGAAAGTCGCCACCGTGCGAAAACGATCCACATGAATTTGCTTAACAAAGGCTGCGACTAAAGGACCAGTTGCGCCTGCAAAAAGCGTAATAAAGGTCGTGATAGCGCCGGCAAATGCCGTTCCCCAATGACCCAATACCATTTTAGGAAGCTTCGGCCCCCAACATAAATATAAGATAAATAACGCAATCGTTAGATACATTATAGCTGGAGGCAGAGAAACTAAGACAAAACTGCCAATAAAAGCCCCTAGCATTGCTCCGGGCAAAAATGCACCTATCAACCTCCAATCAATATGTCGCCAACTCATCGCTGCGCGTCCAGCATTTGACCCTAACTGCGCCACGCCATGCAGTGGAATAATAAGCTGCGGTGGCAACACTTGCGCCATGACACCTAACAACATCACACCACCGCCAGCGCCAAAACTCGCGGTAAAAAAAGACGTTAATCCAGACACAGCAACAAGGAGAATAAATATATGCGCAGAGACTTGGTCAAAAAGCAGTACAAAAAAGTTCATATAATCGAAAGGGAATCAAAAGGAGTGAAGTCGGCAGAATAGCAAAATAGGCCGCCGAAATCTCAACAGGTCCATTACTATTCGTGATACAGAGAATTACTGTTTATAGATATCCTTATCAAGATCATACTTACGCATCTTGTCGTAAAGTGTTTTACGCGGCAAACCAAGCGCATCCATAGTGTCTTTAATCGAGCCTTTCTGACGCAGCAGCTCTTGCTCTAATAAAGTCTTTTCAAAACGCTCTAACTGCTCAGGGAGAGTCATAACGCCTGGGTTATTTTCATTGATAATGATTTGATCAAACTCAAACGAACCCGCCTCGCCCATTAGGACATAACGCTCAGCAAGGTTACGTAACTCACGCACGTTCCCCGGCCAATCGTAACTCAACAAGCTGTGCATTCGCGCCGCCGACAGTGGTTCAGACTCGCGCTTATATTGTGCAATCGCCACCAAACAAAAATGCTGCCACAGCAAAGAAATGTCGTCTTTTCGCTCCCGTAGTGGCGGAATATCTACTCGCACCACGTTGAGTCGATAATACAAATCTTCGCGGAATGTGCCGCCTTCGCTTAGTTGTTTTAGGTCAACCTTGGTCGCGGCAAGAATACGTAAATCCAAATCAATTGCCGTATTGGAACCCAAACGCTCTAAGCGTCGTTCTTCCAACACTCGCAACAAGCGAATTTGCATCGACATCGGCATGCTTTCAATTTCATCTAAAAAGAGTGTGCCACCGTTGGCGTGCTCAAGCTTACCGATACGTTGTGTCTTGGCATCGGTAAAAGCACCTTTTTCATGACCAAATAATTCAGACTCCATTATAGAATCCGGCACAGCGCCGCAGTTAATCGCCACAAAAGCATGACCTCGGCGAGAACTATGCTCATGAATGTAACGCGCCACTAGCTCTTTACCTGTGCCTGTTTCCCCTTGAATAAGAATATCCGCGCCGGTATCCGCCACGTGCAACAACGCCTGACGCAAACGATGAATACCCGGCGTATTACCAATAATTCTAGGGCCTGGGGCGTTTTGCGCCGCCAATTCCAGACGTAGATTACGGTTCTCTAAGGTTAAATGACGTTTGTCAGACGCCCGACGTACCACTTCAAGAAAGTCTTCATTGGAAAACGGCTTTTCAATAAAATCATAAGCGCCATCACGAATGGCGCTCACAGCCATACTGATATCACCGTGGCCAGTAATGAGAATAAAAGGGATTTCCGCATCAATTTTTTTAACTTCTTCGAATAACTCTAAACCACTTTTACCGGGCAAATTGATATCACTGACAATCACGCCAGACCAATCCAAAGACAATTTTTCCACCACGCCTTGAGCCGATGCAAACTCAGCGACCACAAAATCTTCAAGCTGTAATGTCTGAGAAATCGCCATACGAACCGCTTGCTCGTCGTCAATTAATATTACTTGCTTGCTGTCCGGCATTAGATTTCCTCTTTAGAATCTTTAGGAAGAGATTGAGATAATTGGTGATTGAAACGAGGTAGCCTAACACAAAATTCAGCACCGCCAGAATCTCGATTTTGCGCGCTAATTTGCCCTCCCATTGCCTCAACAATACGCTGACTAATCGACAAGCCTAGTCCTAATCCCAGTCCTGAAGATTTAGAAGTAAAAAAAGGCTCGAAAAGGTGTCGAATGGCTTCATCACTCAAACCGTCACCTGAATCTTGGACACAAATAACCACTTGGTTTTCCGTAGAGCTTTGCTCAATACAGACACGTCGAGGATTATCTGATGCTTCTAAAATCGCATCAGCGGCGTTGGCTAATAAGTTCACCAACACTTGCTCCAAAAAGACCATATCACCGTTTACAATAAAGCCTTGATCCTCTGTCACTACCAACTCTATGCCCACTTCCTTGTAACGTGGACTCATGATTTTTAGCGCGCCCATAATGGCGGTTTGCACGGCAATCGGGCCTTGATGCACATCACCTTTACGAGCAAAAACTTTGAAGCGAGCGATAATGTCGCCCATGTGATGACCCAACTGACTAATATGCTGCAAGTTGGTATGGGCTTGTTCGTATTGGCCACGATCCAGAAACTTCAACCCATTTCCCGCGAAAGCACGAATTGCGGTCAAAGGTTGGTTCAGCTCATGATTCAGACCTGCGGTTAGCTGCCCTAACACGGCCAATTTTGCTGTTTGTATCAATTCTCGTTGCGTGCCTTTATGCTCTTCAATTTCATGACGAAGGCGAGTGTTGGCACCTTGTAACTCAAAGGTACGCTCTTTTACGCGCTCTTCAAGCTCGATACGCGCTTGAGTTATATCTTGTTCGTAGCGCTTACGCTCGGTCATGTCATGAAAAGTCACCAAATAACTCAAGCGATTCGGCAGCTGCATCTTACATAAGGTCATTTCCACCGGAACCGTTTGATCGGAATAACACAAACGCCCTTCTCGCGTCAGCACTTTAATACCCAAATCATTCGCGGCTTCCAAAAAATCATTCTGAGCCAACAAGGCTGATGTATCTTGCTCATCGGGTTGAAATAAAACGCCCAAAGGTTGGCCCACTAAAGGTGCTAACGGCTGACCGAGTAATTTTTCAACCGCGGGATTAAAGGATTCTATTTTGTGATTTTCATCCAAGGTAACCAAAACCGCTTGTGTGTTTTGAATCACTTCACGAATATAGGCTTGATTATGGCGCGTCATCTCATTGGCATCATAACGCTCCCTCAACATTCGTCTGCGCAACATGGCCATCCCCAAGAGCAAAACGGTGATGGTCACGCCACCGGCAAAAATGGTACGCCATAAGGAAATTTCTTCGTTAATGGTTTTTAAAGGCGCAAGAATGGAAATTTGAAAGCCTAATAACCGAATCGGACGACTCATTTTCAAAAACGACAACCGCTGCAATTCTTCTGAGCCATCTATAACGGTATTTTCTAATACATCGACAATTTGCGATTTTTCATCAAAAGGCTTTTGATAAACAATGGCTAGCTTTTCGATGGCTTTGCCAAAATAACGCTGAGAATCGGCAATACGTTGCAATTCCGTATGAGACAACTCACCCAAGACTCGATACAGCCAGTTAGCACGCGAGCTACTAAACACAATACCATCGGGGTCGAGTAACAAAAATTCATAATGCTGATTGGCAAAGCGTTTTTCGAATTGCGTCAAATCCACTTTTACAACCGCAATACCAATAATCGAGTCGCCTTCATAGACAGGATATGAAAAATAATAACCACGACGATTCGACGTTGTACCAAGCGCATAATAGCGGCCCGGTTGGCCTTGAATAGCATCTTTAAAGTAAGGGCGAAAAGCAAAGTTACGACCAACAAAACTGGCGGTTTCTCGGTAATTTGACGCAGCAATGGTTAAACCATCGGTATTTAAAATGTAACTGTCTGAGGCTTCGGTAATACGGTTGATTTGCTCAAGCTCGCGATTAAGCTGATTAATGTCCGATTCAAAACCATCTCGTAGGGCTTTTTTCACTCGGTCATTCGATGCCAATAAGGTCGGCATATGTTGGTACTTAGCAATCGCACTTTCTAGCACACTAGCAAGCTGATTTAACTGCTCAAAAGAATCAATACGTAGGGCTTTGATCTGTTGATTCCGTAGGGCTTCACCGCCTTTCCAAATCAATAAAACCACCACAATAAAAACGCCAAGATACAGCCAAATTAACTGCTTAGATGAAAAAAGCCATCTCATGCTAAAACCGTACTTTTCTTTCAATGCGCTCACCTAAAATGCCTTGTTGTTATTATCGCAATACTTTAATCATCAGCTTAAAAGACAAAGCCGTCACATCTTGGAGCAAAATAATTAAGCCCTAGAATGGGCAAAGGGCAACACTTCAGCAATATGCGATTTATGACAGATTAACATCAACAAGCGATCCACTCCTAACGCCACGCCGGCACAATCTGGCAAGCCATTTTCTAATGCGAAGATTAATCGCTCATCAAACTGGCGGTTCGCCAAACGCATTTCCTTGCGAGTCTGTTTATCTTCGGCAAAACGTCTTGCCTGCTCCTTGGCATCTGTCAATTCATGGTAGCCATTCGCTAGCTCCATTCCTTGCCAATACAGTTCAAAACGCGCAGCGACTAATTGGCCTTTTTCATCAAGGTGAGTCTTAGCAAGTGCCGCCTGAGAAGAGGGATAACTATGAATAAAACAAGGCACGTATTTGCCAATAGCAGGTTCTATCACGCTAGAAAATAGCAACTCAAGTAAGGTGTCACGATCATCTTCTTGCAAGCCGTATTCTGTGTGTTCATGAGCACATTCTTGCAACTGGAAAAGTGTTGCTGTGAAAGGATCCAATCCAGTATGGCGTAAAAACGCCATTTGATAACTGAGTCGCTCGCACGTCAACATCTCGTCATTTAACAGTACCGACAGCAAGTGTTGAATCTCATCCATCAATTGCCAATGATCAAAACCCACTCGATACCATTCCAACATAGTAAATTCGATACTATGGCGACGGCCTATTTCCTCGGCTCGGAACACTTTCCCCAACTGATAAACAGAACCAGAACCAGCGCATAATAAACGCTTCATAGCGAACTCTGGAGAGGTTTGAAGGTAATACGTCAGGTCTTCACCTTGGGAACGCGTCTTGCTGGTTAATACTTCAATATGTGGATCGGTAATACTGCCAAGTGATAGACACTGAGTATCCACCTCCATCACCTCACGCGAATCGAAAAAAGCGCGAATGGCTTTCAGTAACTGGGCGCGCTTTTGCAAAATCAAGAGATCAGCGCTAGGTTGCCACAAAGAAGCATCATACATAGAAAACACTCTAAAAAATAAAGTGCATCATAGCAAATACCGCGAAGCCTTTGCACGATGTCACAAACGAAGACAAAACAAGGGAAAATAGAGTGAGCTATTTAGTGCTGACTATTGAATCTCCCAATAACCAGCTTTATCGGAACCTATCCTTTTTAACCTACCCGCTTGCTGTAATTTAGCAATCGCTCTGCCAATAGTACGCACATCTTTAGCGACAATATTGGCTATTTGTTGACGTGTGATCGCTGGATTATTCTGAATTAGCATGATAATCGCATCAGGCGTTTTACGCTCGGCCATATTTACAGGGGCGTTTACAGAGGCATTTACAGGGGCGTTTTGTGCTAACGTTTGGTCAATAACTGATAACATAAAATGAATAAACGGCGTGCTATCCGCTTGTTGGTCAGCTTGTTCAAGCGCTTGGTAATATTGTTGTTGATTGTCTTTGATGACACTTTCCAGCGGTAACGACAAAAACAGTGAATGCCATTGGGATAAAATCAAGGTTTGCCATAAGCGCCCCATACGTCCATTACCATCGCTAAAAGGATGGATAAATTCAAATTCATAATGAAACACACAGCTTGTTATTAACGGATGATCTTTTGCTTGTTTTAACAACTGGGTTAAATCAGCCATCAAACCCGATACCTGATGCGCAGGCGGGGCTATATGATGCACCACGCCTCCTTTATGAATACCCACCGCTTTATTACGAAACGTGCCAGCATTCACCAAAATATCTGACATCATCAAACCATGGGCAATGAGTAAATCATCGATATTGTCAGATTGAAACGTTGGCAGAGCATCATAAGCTTGAATCGCACCTTTTACCTCAGCCAATTCACGCACATTACCCAACACCCGGTGACCATCTACAATTGCTGTGACCTGCTCTTCGGTTAAAGTATTACCTTCAATTGCCAATGTACCTGTTATGGTTTTAATACGGTTTTGCTTGCGTAATTGTGGCGAAGAATGCAATACACGGGCATTAAGCATGCCCATTTTTTCACTGATTTGAGCGACCAAATTAAGAATATCAGAAGTAATGGTAAAGGGTGGTTTATAACTCATACATTTGCCTCATTGATGTCTACTTTCTTAATTTTCACAGGTTCTCAGAACGCCTACCGTGTAGCCCTAAATATTCCAGTCTTTGCTAGTGAAAGATTTTACGCTTCAACGTCTTCCAAATCACCTTAATGCTGCCCCAAAGTTTATGAAATACAAAACTGCCATCAGCGCTATTGACCTCATAAAAAGCTTGTTCTTCACGTTGTTTAATCGATGGTGAAGCGTTAGGAAACGGCACATTTCCAACGCCATGATACTTGGTCTCTTTCTGATTTTTATAAACTTCATCGCTCACCTTCGTTCCCCTACTCAGACATACAACTTAATACCTATTGACGACTTCATAGGGTACGAGATATTTTCTTTTCATCAATAAAACAAAAAGAAAAGGGCTTTTCATGAATGAAAAGAACATAGATTGGAATGATCTTAAACTCTTCCTTGCTGTGGCACGAGAAGGCGGCCTTTCCGCTGCGGCAAAATCGACTCAACGAAGCCCGGCAACATTAGGCAGAAGAATGTATGAGTTAGAACGATCAATGGAACGTGAACTCTTCATTAGGCATGACCGTGGCTATGAATTAACACAAGAAGGTAAAGCTTTATTAGACGAACTAACCCTAATTGAATATCAGATTCATCGCCAAACAACGCCAGCCAGCCAAAGCTCCCGCCCCTTAGTTAAAATTTCTGCGGGCACTTGGACGACGCTTTCATTAATAAAAAATCTCGATATGCTTGTAGGTTCACCACCAGATATATTGCTACGCTTTATTTCAGCAGAAAAAGTTCTCGACATATCACATCGTGAAATCGTTATAGGTATCCGCAATCAACGACCACAAGAAGACTCTCTAGTATGCCGAAAACTGGCACGAGTTGAGTTCGCGCCTTATGCAACAAAAAGCGCGCCAGAATCTTATATAAAGGTAATGGCTGATACACCATCAGCGCGTTGGGTTCAGAATAATATCGGTAGCAATGATATTGCTTACGAAGTAAACAGTCCAAGAAGTAGCCTTGATTTGGCTCTTGAAAATAAGGGAGTTGCGCTGCTTCCAACTTTTATTGGTGACAACCAAACAGCATTAAAGCGCGTTGGAAATATCGTTGAGGAATTAGGCCACGACCAATGGCTGGTGACCCATCACGAAGACCGCTATTTGCCAGAGGTTCGTAAGTTAATCCAAAACATCGGCACAATATTAAAGCAATCATAAAACATCTAGGGAGTAAACTTACTCAGCAGTATTTTAATACCCGCAGCGCCAAACATCAGCGCAAAGGCAGCATCAAAGCCGCGTTTCATTTTAAAATAGCCTTGGCGAATTCTTGGATTCGAAAACAACACAGCGTAGCCAAAGAAAAGACAAGCGCTTTGTAATCCGACTAAGAAAATGATGGATAACAAGCCATCTATGCTAACGGTATTAGGAACGCCCATTGAGTATAAAGCACCAAAAAACAAGATGACTTTTGGGTTGGTCAAATGAATCGCCAAACCGCGTAAATAGTCATTCTTCATAGAAAGTGAAGCGGTATTTTCCAGCACTAACACTTTAGAAGACAAGACTGACTTAAAAGATTTGTACGCTAAGAATAATAAATAAGCCGCACCAAAATAACGGAATAAATCAAACAACCAAGCATTGGCATACATCAAAGCAGCCATTCCAAATGCAGCCGAAAACGACCATATAAAAGACCCTGTGAGAATCCCAAACGCCATGGCAATCCCGTTACGACGACCAGAATTCATTGATGTTCCAGCAATCGCTAAGGTTGCAGGCCCAGGACTCGCCGTAGCAACAAACGCAGCGACCATAATCAACCCATAATGTATTTCTTCCATTGTAAAATACCTCTCGCTCTTAATTTATATATTTTTCGTTCCCCTAAGAAACATCAATTTTGGCAATGCCATCTGCCCGACAAACAAACCTAATAAAATCAGCACAGCAGCGATTATCTGATTCGTTTCTATTGGCTCATTGTAAAACCAATAACCACCAAAAATACCAAACACAGGTACCAGTAACGTCATTGGCGCGACACTGGATACTGAGTATTTCATTATCATCTTATTCCAAAACCAGTACCCTAATAGTGTCGTCGGGTAAGCTTGGAACAAAGCGGAAAACAGCGTCCATTGGGTAAATTGATTCGGCAACTCAGTGACGACTTGCGTTCCTTCAAAAATAACCGCTAGTAACAACAAAGGCAAAGGTGCAAACAACATTCCCCAGATATTAAAGGCAAAAATAGCTTTGGTATTCGCACGTTTTACAATCAAGCCATTAACGCTCCAAAACACCGACGCCATTAATACCAGCACTAAACCTTTTCCAGTCACCGAACCACCTTCGGAGTAGATGATCAAAGCAAGTCCAAGTAAAGCCAATACAGCGCCAAGCAACTTATTGCGAGTGATGCTTTCGTTTAAACATAACCAACCCACCAGCAAACTACTAACAATACTCATATCCAATAACAAAGAGGCCATTCCTGCCGAAACACCCGCGCCAATCGATAAGGTGGTTAACCCCCACACGCCGACACCAAAAGACAAACCGTAAGCGATCAAATAACGCCACAGCACATCTGGCTTCTTAATAAAAAAGATCAACGGAAACACCGCTAAACCAAAACGTAACGCTGTGAGCACTAAAGGATGAACACTGTTCACGCCAAGCTTGATCACACTGAAATTCAATCCCCATAACGCCATCAAGGCAAACAGCAAGCCAAAGTCTCGTAGTTTCATTATTCGTTCCTAAATTGTCTAATCGATTGTGAGTGCCACAACATCTCAATAACGCCGTGTTTCGATGAGGTAGGCGCTAGTTTCAAAAAGAAACATGGCTTTTCAGTACCACAACGAACTCGATTGTTGAGACAGTGTGGTGATTCCTGAGGTAGGCGTTAGTTTCGAGAGGAAGCGCCACACTGACTCAACATTGGCCCCCAGTATCACTAGAAAACCAAAAAGAACACAGATTCAATTTTTGATAAAAATAAGAGTACAATTTAAAGAAAGGAAATACTTTGGGGGAATGTTATGGCGCTTTACGAAACACTTGCTCAGAATTATATCGACGACATACAAGCACAACGACTGCCTGCGGGAAGCCGTTTGCCAGCGTTACGAACCATGGCGAAGCAACATCAAGTCAGCATGACTACGGCGACTAAAGCCTACGATTACCTGCAACAAACAGGTTGGATTTATGCACAGCCACAATCTGGGTACTTCGTTGCCAACCAACTGGAAAGCACCACCTTTCCAAGTCTAGACATCAAAAGTATTGAACAACGGGACCCAAAACGCTTTGCGCCGTTAAATGGCTATAATCCTGCCTCGGCGCTTTTTAGCCCGCTTGGCACCTCGATGATTTCGCCAGAATTACAACCTAGCGTCGCTCTGCAACGCTGTATTAAACGTGTCACCCAACGAGCAGGGAAACATCTATTTCAATACCCAGAAACACAAGGCGACAAAGGCCTGAGAAGCGCCCTTGCGGAACATTTCCGCCATGACAATCTAGCCTTTTCAGCAGCCGACTTTGTTATCACCAATGGCTGTATCGATGCAGTAAGACTGGCGATAGAAAGCGTGACGAAAGAAGGCGACACTATTGCCATTAGCTCCCCCTGTTTTAGTGGCTTGCTCGATTTGCTGAGTGCTTTGTCACGCAAAGTGATTGAAATCCCCATTAGCGACCAAGGCTTGGATTTAGACCATCTAGAAACCTTGATGCAACAAGGTTTGATTAAAGCCTCGCTGTTCAGCACATCAAATATGAATCCCACCGGTATGACGCTGCCCGTTGAACAAAAGCAGGCACTCGCGATACTTGCGGCGAAATACAAAACGCCGATGATAGAAGACGACGTCTATTTCGAATTAAGCCACCAGAAACAACTAACTCTGCCAGCAAAATATTGGGATAAAGAGGGATATGTGATTTGGTGCGGATCTTTTTCAAAAACCTTAGCCGCAGGACTGCGACTTGGTTGGTGTGTTCCGGGTCAATATTTAACGCCTTATCTCAATCAACATGCCTTAACCAGCTTTGGCGTGAACGGACTTATACAATCTTGCATGGCGGAATTTATCAACACCGGTGAATATCGCTCTCATGTGAATAAAATACGTACGGTGTTGAACCAACACATCCACCATTATCAACAATTTTTGCTCGAGCACTTACCCGCCACAGCGAAAATCAGTGCGCCACAAGGCGGCATTGTGCTTTGGGTACAAATCCCCAGTTTAAATGCTGTACGGCTTGAAAAAGAAGCCAATAAACAGGGCATAGACATCCGCAGCGGCGCGTGCTTCAGCACCCACGACTTTTACCACGACTGCTTCCGTATCAACTGTGGCTGGCCGTTAGAAAATACTGGGGATAAACACAGTACTTATCAACAATTGATGCGATTGTGCGAAATAATCAACAGTTTGATGAGAATAAAGACTTAATAAGATTGGATCGATTGCACATTTACTCCTTCAATCCTAACCTTTAGATCAATAAAAACAGCCCAACCTCTCTAGGTAAGCATTTAGAAAAACATTAAGAGGAATATTTGATATGTCTTACCGTTCCGTAAAACTGATAAAACGCCCTGAATTAGAAATCACCGAAGATGTCTTCGATATTGTTACTCAAGATATCCCAACACCAGCAGAAGGCGAGGTATTGGTAAAACTCTCTCACCTTTCTTTAGATCCAGCCATGCGTGGTTGGATGAGCCCTGACGAAAACAGCTACATTCCGCCTGTAAAATTAGGTGATACCATGCGCGCCAGCGGCATAGGTGAAGTGGTTGAATCCAATAATAAAAGATTCCCAGTTGGCGCTCGTGTTATGGGGCTTATGGGTCTGACTGAATATGCGATCAGTGATGGTAATGGCTTAAACGTTATTCCAAAAGAATTACCGGCTGAAGCAATTTTATCCGTCATCGCTCTGCCCGGTATTACGGCTTATCACGGTGTGTTTGAAGTGCTTAAACCAGAAGCAGGTCAGACGCTTATCGTCACAGCGGCAGCGGGTTCCGTCGGCTCCCTTGTCGGTCAGATGGCTAAAAATCTTGGTTTAACGGTTGTTGGTGTGGCGGGCTCTAATGAGAAGTGCCAATGGTTAACAAAAGAACTTGGCTTTGATCATGCGATTAATTACAAAGACGCTGACTTTATCGAACAATTGACGCAAGCGACGCCAAACGGCATCGATCTTTTCTTTGAAAATACGGGGGGGTTGGCACAAGGTCCTATCTTTGAACGCATGAATCCTCATGGCCGCATTGCAGTATGTGGTCTCATTGCCGATTATCAAAAAGCCGAGCCTGCACCAGGGCCAAGCTGGGTTGGTATCATCAAGCGTCGCTTAACTATCCAAGGCTTCACTATGCCAGATCATTTCCATCGCATTCCTGAGTACGGCCAAGCACTAGGCGCCATGCTAGGCAAAGGCGAATTAAAATATCGTGCTCACGTAATTGAAGGCATTGAAAGCGCGACAAGCGGCATTAACCTACTCTTTGAAGGTAAAAATACCGGCAAGTTGATCGTTAAGCTATAACGGCTATCACATAGAAAAACCTTTGCACGAACCTAGTTGTCGTGCAAAGGCTTCTAGCTAAAGGTCAAATTGTGATGGCAACATCACCACATCTCGGATCGTCACATGACGAGGACGCGTAAGCATGAAGATAAGAGCGTCAGCCACATCGCTGGCTTCCATCAAGCTGCCTTTTGCCTTGGCTTCTGCCAGCTTTTCCGCAGGCCAATCAGATAACAAAGAGGTAATAACTGGGCCAGGAGACACCGAGCCTACACGAATACCGTGTTTGCTGACCTGTCTACGTACCGTTTGCACAAAACAATTCATCGCCCATTTTGACGAAGCATAAACAGGTTCCCAAGGTGTCGGAAAATGACCCGCTAACGAACTGGTTATTAAAATATCCCCAACACCTCGTTCAATCATATGCGGCAAGACATCACGCACGTTCTTGATAACTACGTTAATATTCAGATTCAACATTCGGTCTATGGCGTCATTATCGGCATCAACTAAATCACCGCCCACATACAAACCCGCATTGGCGTGAAAAATATCAATCACATTGGCTTTTTCTAAAATTCGCGGAACCATCGCCGAGCAAGCAGCTGGATCTAACAAATCGACAGAAAGAGTCATGACTGAGTCGCCATGCTTGTCTTGCAAGGCTTGTAATGCTGCCTCATCACGGTCAACAATAACAACCCTCGCCCCTTCAGCAATCATACCTTCAACACTTGCCAATCCAATTCCTGACGCACCACCAGTGACGACGGCAATTTTTCCTGTTAATGATTTAGACATGTCTTATCCTGCTTATTGTTATTAATTAATATGACAACACGCTACCATCCTATAGACCGTAAACTCTGCTACTTTTTTGTCTATAACTAATCCAAATCAACCTTTTAAAACATCAGCATTACACAGAGTGTCACATGTAAAAAAGAGTATGCAAAAGATAGCCTTACACTTAAAAATGAAATAAAGGTCGTAGATAATTATGATAGTTCAATTTTTTTGATCATTAACCTCAAAATACTCCGTTACACTATTCTGTTTTTTTTATATATAGTGCTTACATATTAAGTAACACCCACCCAACACTAAGGTAAATGAAAATGACAACATCGTTAATCCAAAAAATCACTAACACAACTTCTGGTATCGCTAGCACAATTTTGCGTATTCCAGTGGGTCTAATCCTAATGGCACATGGCGCGCAAAAATTGTTCGGTGCTTTTGGCGGTTACGGTCTAGAAGGTACTGGTCAGTGGATGGCATCTATTGGTCTAGAACCTGGCTACTTAATGGCCCTTTTAGCAGGTAGTGCAGAATTCTTTGGCGGCTTAGCACTGGTTATCGGTTTACTTGTTCGTCCAGCCTCTGCAGTTGTTGCTTTCACTATGCTAATGGCGATTTTCTCTGTGCATATCTCAAACGGTTTGTTTATGGCAAACAACGGCTACGAATACGCCCTAACGCTTTTAGTTGTTGCTGTTTCTTTGGTATTTAGCGGTGCAGGCTCTTTCTCTGTTGATAAAGCGCTTTCAGCTCAATAGTTACCCTTTCTAAAAACAATGTAAAAAGCCTCGATACTGAAAGGTATCGAGGCTTTTTATACGTTATGAAAATCAGATCAAGAAAAAGGGAAATGCGAATAGGACTACCTGGGGTTATGGACTCAAGTCTGGGTTTTCATTCATCAATGAAGAATCCCAATGCTCCATCGCTTTGCCATCTTTTATACGCCAAGTATCAAACCAAGCGGTGGTGTAAGTACCCTTTTCAGTTTTTACCTTACGAGGTGTGATCACGGTAACTAGATCACCTTCAGCCATCACTTCTGCTACTGGCCAATTCAACTTATCTGCAACGGGCTTAGGCTTAGTTTTGAGTATTTCAGTGAAAAAATACACAACGGCATCACGCCCATTCGCCGCATTTGGGTTATGTTGAATATAATCTTTGGCAATAAATTCTGACGCCCTATCCCACTGATTCGCTTCTAATAACACTTTCAGAATATTATAAACTACCTGTTTATTCGCATGCAGTTTTGGGTCATCACTGACAAACAAAGCATCCGCATCGGCTCTAGCCACGACAGGAGTAGCAGGGGAAATGGCGGCAGATTGTTCAGCGTACGCTGGAATATTTGTCACAGCAGCCAGGAAAGCCGCCAAAAAGACTCTTTTCATAAGGTTATCTCCTGCATAAAATCGTTACTCTTTATTAGTCTATTTAAAATACTAGATATATATTAGAGACTAATGAGCCATTGTAAATAAGGCAGTTTTTAAGTAGTAAGTAACATAGAGGTAACTACCTAATGGACAATTCAGATCAAACAAACCCTGAGTCAATAACGCCACTGCATAATAAACAGAACACAAAAGCATTTGAAGCTTGTCCAATTCGCGACGTGTTAGATAGGATTGGAGGCAAATGGAGTATGTTGCTACTTCTGACGCTAGCAAGCGAAGCCCACCGATTTAGCGCATTACGTCGCGCAGTTCCCGATATTTCACAACGCATGCTGACCCAAACATTACGAGATTTACAGCATGATGGTTTTATCAGTCGCCATGTTTACCCAACGGTGCCACCAAGTGTGGAATACAAATTAACTGCTCTTGGTCACTCGCTGCTTGAGCCATTACAACAATTAACCAAGTGGGCTGACGCCAATCATGATGCCATTCGTGCCGCACGAGTAGAATTTAAACAGAATGCCGTTTGATGAAAAAACAGCCGTTTAAAGACAAAAAGCCCCGATAGTTTCCTATCAGGGCTTTCATCTTCGTTACGCAAATTCAGCAATTACTTGCCTGTAGCGTGAAAAACATAGTCAACAAGCAATACCTCACCGAGGTTGATAAACAGTGGTACGCGAACCATAGCGCCAGTCACCAAGAAAGCCGGTTTAAAACCGCCGTTTGCGGTATTTTTTAAACAACATATATTGGCAGTGTCTACTATTTTACTGACGATACAAAATCATACCAGCGTGATAAAGCACTCCATCTATAAAGGTGCCATCAGCAGTAAAACCTGTGTCATCCCAATACTCGATATAATCGCCAGAAATTCGATAGCGCCCTTGATAAGCCACTTCTTTATTTCCTCTTGCTTCAATATAACGGTTATTAGGTAATAGTTGATGTCGTATGTAGCTATCCTCTGTCATCCACATACCGACATAAGGATGCGGAACCTCTGGCTCTTTTTTAGCCATAATCTTTCAATGTTCCTTTTTCATCGCATCGTAGTAGTGTGCAATATCTTTAGCTTCAACAACCCACGCATAATTCAGTTCTTGATGAATCTTCCATTCGCCAGAATCACATCTCCAGCCCAATTGAGAACGTCCGTTAAATGGAATAACTCCACCACTTTTTTGCGTTATTGTGCCAACAAACCCGATGGTTGTTGACGAAACCTTATCGCCAACAAGTTCACTATGCCCTTCTGTCAGAGCATGTGTAACTGATTCAGCGTTTGCTTGTAAGCCCTCCCAGTTAGCACCATAGATCGCGGCATTATCAAACAACTGATTATCACCTGGGGCAAAGTTATCCCAATAAATACCCGCTGGGTCTTGCAAGTTATAGTAACGGCTCATTTTAGTAGCAAAAATGAACTCGGGGGCATCTGTCTTTTTTTCCCACCCCTTCATAATCCAATGCTTATGAAGTTCCAATGGAGAGTCTGCACCAGTTTGTGCACAAGTATGCTCCGCTGCTTGTAGCTGCACAGAACCTAAACTAAAAAAAAGTACTAGAGAAAGAGTCGATTTGAGATGTGTCATAGATCACCTTTTATATTGTCAGAGTAGAATTGAGACATTGCTATGTCTCAACTTGCTTTAACATTATAAAAACGTGATATTGATTAGAGTAGATAGCCATTACTTGACATATTGGTAAGCAAATTATGACAATGAAAATCGACCTGAATATCCTGCCAGTTTTTATAGCCGTCGCGGAAGAACACAATTTCCGAGTAGCAGCCGACAGATTAGGAATAACACGATCTGCAGTCAGTCAGATGATTAGAAAGCTTGAGGATCAACTAGGCATCGCTTTATTTACCCGAACCACAAGAAGCGTGAAACTAACTGAAGCAGGAGAACATCTTTACAGCCAAATGCGCCCCCAATTAGAGAATGTGAACTCTTCTTTAGAAGATATTACCAGCCACAAATCCCCACGAGGATTACTAAGAATAGCTTCGACCTCTATTGCAGAACCTTTTTTATCTGGAAAGTTTATTGTCGAGTTTTCAAAAAAGTACCCAGACATTGAGTTGGATATTACAGTCACCGATGATGAATTTGATATTGTAAAAGCAGGCTTTGATGCAGGAGTTCGTCTTGGTGACAGCCTAGAACAAGATATGATCGCCCTGCCTATCTGCGGCTTACAAAGAGATATGGCTGTTGCTTCGCCAGACTACATAGCGCAGCAAGGTATTCCAAAACATCCTAAAGACTTACTCAATCATCGCTGCATTGGTTGGCGCCCAAAGCTAAACAATCGCCCTTATTATTGGGAGTTTAGTGAAAACGAAAAAGACTTTGAGGTATCGGTAGAGCCTCAAATCACCACTAATGACTTCCGATTAATGTTGCGCGTTGCACTGGCTGGGGGTGGAATCACTTTTGCGACAGAAGAAACCTTCCGCCCCTTTATTAAGACAGGCAACCTAGTCCCCTTACTCGAAGAGTTTCTGCCAACTTTTTCTGGCTTTTACTTCTTTTACCCAAACCGAGAAAACATGTCTCCGAAATTAAGGGCCATGGTAGATTTTGTAAAATCTTGGAAACAAACGAATTGATTACCAAGCTAGCTATCTAACAGTTCACAATCGTATAAAAAAAGCCCCGATAGTTTCCTATCAGGGCTTTCATCTTCGTTACGCAAATTCAGGAATTACTTGCCTGTAGCGCGAGAAACGTAATCGCCAGTACGAGTATCAACACGCAATACTTCACCGATGTTGATAAACAGTGGTACACGAACCATAGCACCAGTCACCAAGAAAGCAGGTTTAGAACCGCCGTTAGCCGTATCGCCTTTTACACCAGGGTCAGTTTCTTTTACTTCAAGCTCGATGAAGTTAGGAGCAGCAACCGCCAATGGCGCACCGTTGTATAAAGTTACAACGTATTTTTCTTGCTCTTTAAGCCACTTGATCGTGTCGCCAACAGCTGTTTCATCCGCTGCGTGTTGTTCGAAAGAACCATCCACAGCCATGAAGTGCCAGAACTCACCGTCGGTGTACAAGTACTCCATATCAGTGTCCATTACGTCAGCTGTTTCTAACGTATCACCAGATTTAAAAGTACGTTCCCAAACGCGACCGGTTTTTAGGTTACGCAGCTTGATGCGGTTAAAGGCTTGACCTTTACCTGGTTTAACGTGTTCGTTGTCTATAATCGCACATGGATCACCATCGACCATTACTTTAGAACCGCTGCGCATTTCGCTGGTAGAAATATTAGCCATACATCCTCACAGTATATTTTTAGAGAAAAGGCTCTGACTGGCGTATCATGTCAGTCCCAAGATCTCTGCAAACTTCTTTTTATGTCATTTAGAACCGCTAAATAGACAAGTAAAAAGAGCGTTTGCAAAGATCTCTGAGAGCCACTGGCCGAGTAGGCCAAAATAAGTTGGCGCAATCATAACCCAAATGAACACAATTTTGCAGATATTTGACGTGATCCCTATTCAAACAAAGAACAATTTAAGCTGGTCGCAGCACCTGTCACAGGCCCTAACCTCCTTACCTGAACTGGTTGAGCATTTAGGCTTACCAAAAAGTCTTGCTCAACAAGGCATAGAAGCGCATCAGAGCTTCAAATTATTGGTGCCTCGCCCTTATTTGTCGCGCATTGAATATGGCAACCCTAACGATCCGCTGCTGCTGCAAGTCTTACCCAGCATCGCAGAGATGCAAAAGGTCCCAGGTTACACAAAGGATCCATTAGAAGAAGCAGACCACAATCCACAAAAAGCCATAGTGCATAAATACAAACGCCGTTTGTTGGTGATTACGACTGGCACTTGCGCGGTAAATTGTCGTTACTGTTTCCGTCGCCATTTTCCTTATGGCGATAATCAATTGGCGCAAGCAGAATGGGACTCGGTAATCGACTATCTAAAAGCCCATCCAGAAGTCAACGAAGTGATCTTAAGTGGTGGAGATCCCTTAATGATGAAAGACGCTTTGCTCGCTGACAAAGTCCGCAAGCTTGATGCCTTGCCACAAATAAAACGTCTGCGCATTCATTCGCGTTTGCCAGTAGTAATTCCTGACCGCGTTTGCGACGACATGCTGGCGTGGATCAAGGCAAGTCGCCTAAACATTGTCATGGTGTGGCACATTAATCATGCCAATGAAATGGACGAAGAACTCGTCGAGGCAGCCTATAAGCTGAAAAGAGCGGGCGTTACCTTGCTCAACCAAGGCGTTCTACTAAAAGGCGTGAACGACTCCGTAGAAGCTCAAGTCAATTTGAGCGAAGCCGTGTTTGATGCAGGAATTTTGCCTTACTACATGTTCACGCTAGATCCGGTAGAGGGCGCGGCACACTTTGATATTTCCATCGAAGATGCGCAACGCTTGATGGGAAAAGTCGCCGCTGAATTGCCAGGTTATTTAGTGCCAAGGCTCGCCAAGGAAATCCCCGGCAAACCAGCGAAAAGCGTGTTTGCACCACTACTTGGGGACTGATTCGCTTTATCTGAGCAGCGCAATACGACCGACTTTTACTTGCTGACGTCGAATACTTACGTTTGGCGCAAGCTGGTATAAGTCACCATTTCGTCCGATTAACTGATCCGGCACATGGCTGAGTTTCGCCACGTCAGCGTTAGCATCTAAATGCTTTGGTTCACCATGAACTGGAATCGCCAATTGCGGCTGCACCCAAGTATAAAGCTGCTTAAGCTCTTCGCGGCAAGGATGACCACTAACATGAATGGTTAAGTCGGTTTCATGGGCTTGCAAGGTGCGGATTTTCCGACCTTTAAATTGCTCGGCTAATCTGTCTATAGCCTGCTCATTGCCAGGAATGCGCATGGAACTAAAAATCACCAAATCATCGGCTTCAAGACTCAAATCAAAACAATTATCGGCGGCCAATCGGTTCAAGGTCGCCCTTGGTTCCCCTTGGCTTCCTGTGACCACCGCCAATACTTCTTCTCTTGGTAAATAGCCGAGATGCGTAGCGTCGATAATCGGTAAATCATCTGGCCAATGACCTGTCACCCGTGCCGCGCTAACCATGTTTGTCAGCGATCTTCCGATCAAGGCAAGGTAACGACCTGTCTCTTTTGCGACTTGCCCCAATGCCACTAAACGCGCGACATTACTGCTGAAACAGCCAACCACAACACGATTTTTTTCTGCCTCAATGGTTTTTAATAAGCCCTGATAACAATCACTTTCAGATGGCGAGAAACCCTCTTTTAGCGCGTTGGTAGAATCACACACCATGGCGAGAATATTTTCTTTGGCTAATGCTTGAAAGGCTGCGGGAGAAAACGCATCACCCAAAATCGGCTTTTTATCGATTTTCCAATCACCCGTATGAAAGATACGACCAGCAGGCGTGTCGATGGTCATCGCATAAGGTTCTGGAACAGAATGAGTCAATCCCAACCATTTGACATTAAACACACCAATCTTTTTGGTTTCGTTTTCTTTCACTTCAATAATCGGCACTTGATCGGTCAAACCCACTTGAACCAACTTACGACGCAAAACCTCTGCGGTAAAAGCCGTAGTGTAAACAGGACATTTAAAACGTCGCCACAAAAAAGGTAAAGCGCCCACATGATCTTCATGAGCGTGAGTGATCACAATGCCAGCTAAACGTTCTTTTTGCTCGGTGATAAAACGAGGGTCTGCGCAAACAATCTCAGAAGTCCGCAAATCATCAGGCGCTAACTGTTCATTGAAGGAAACACCACAATCCACCATCAACCATTGGCCGTCATGACCATAAAGGTTCATGTTCATGCCAATTTCGCCGGTGCCTCCTAAAGGCAAAAACCACAAATCCTCTTGCGAGGGAATCAAAGATGAAATAACGCACTCCTTGTGAATACAGGTCAATTGGCTCTATGGTACGCATTTTTCGTAAATATCCCAGCGCGCTCGTTACGATTGGATAAAAGAAACTAAAATAAAAAACCTCTTTCTACTTTTTAGGTAAAAAGAGGTTTTATCGAATCAAGAATATATAAACGATGCTTTATAAAACTTCTTCACCATTAGCTATCACTGTATCTCGTACAGTTTGAGTATAGTCTTGAGCCTCTTTCAAGATAGCCGCTTCATCTACGGTGAGAATTTTTTTGTCTTCCATGAGGATTTTGCCATCGACTATGCTGTGTCGAACATCGCTAGGGTAAGCAGAATAAACCAAAGCAGAGTAAGGATTATACATAGGTACCATATGTGGAGCCTTGGTATCCACTACGATAATGTCAGCTAGTTTGCCGACTTCTAATGAACCAACACGGTCTTCCATATGAAGCGCTTTTGCTGCCCCCATGGTCGCCATATCAATGACTTTAATTGGTGGCATTGCCGCACGATCTTGATTAACCAATTTATGGACTTTAGCAACCTGCCCAAATTCAGCAATGGTACTTAGATTATTGCCAGACATTGGACCATCTGTCCCTAGACCAATGCGCACGCCTTCGTCGTACATTTTTAAAGCAGGCGAAACACCTTTCGCCGACTTGATATTCGCGCTCATGTTATGCGCCACGCCCATGCCACTTTCTTTGACAAGCTCAATATCATGATCGTCTACTAGGATCATATGAGCGCCAACTAAATGCTCATTCAAAGCACCAATATCATGCATATATTGAACAGGGCTTTTACCGTCAGCTCGCTCGGCAATTTTTTCTTGCTCAGTGTGAGATTCGGCTAAATGGATCAATACGGGTACATTTTTTTCTTTGGATAATTTAGCTACTCGCTGTAACACTTCCGTGGTGTTTGTATAAGGAGCATGAGGCGCAAACGCTGGCGTAATACGCGGATGGTCTTTGTACTCGTCAATGAATTTCAACGCATAGTTAATACCTTCTTCAGCATTTTTAGCGTCGGCGACCGGAAACTTAATCACAGTTTCACCAAGTACAGCTCGCATACCAATTTGATCGACTGTTTTCGCTACCTCATCTTCAAAATAATACATATCTGCATAAGTAGTAACACCGCCACGCAACATCTCGACATTGCCAAGATTAGCGCCAATACGCACCATATCACGGGTAATCAGCTTGTTTTCAAGAGGGAAAATATAACGATGCAATCGATCTGGTACGTCGTCTGCTAAAGAACGTAAAACCGTCATAGATACATGGGTATGAGTATTAATTAAGCCAGGCATAACAATATCACCTTGCACATCTAAGACTTTTTTTGCGTCAAATTGAGACGCTAATGACGCGTCGCCAACCGCGAAAATTTTGTTACCTTTAATGGCGACCACACCCTGATGATATAGCGTCTTGCTGTTATCCATGGTCAAAACGGTAGCGTCTTTGATCAACAAATCGACAGATTCTGCACCCCAAGATGGCACAGATAACGTCGTCGTTGCTAATACTGCCAATAAGACACTTTTTTTAAACTGCATTCGATTGCCCTTTATTAGATAATGTTCCAAATAGGTCGCTCTTCAATGACGGCGACATTGTTTAATACTTGCATGTTTCATTCCAACACAAAAAGCATGTTCTAACTTTAGGATTAGAAATTGAATAATAACATCGTCACCAAACTTCAAAGTGGTCTTGGCAGAGCCTTAACCTACTTCATTTTATTATCCTGTTTGGCTATTTTGGTACTCTATCTGGTGCAGCGCTTTGGAACACAATACGCCGAAGACAAAATTCAAGAACAGCTTAATCAATCTGGTTTAGCACCTTTTGTTCATTACGAAAGCATTCATCTTGACCCATTCACTCTGACGCCGTCTCTAGAAAATGTCAGCTTTGGCAACGAAAATTCGCCGTGGTTGCGTTTCGCTAGAATTTCGTTGAATAGCTATCCGATTAAATACCCAGATTTAGATGTGGATTTTTGGATCCAAAAAAGCCCAATAGACAGCTTGTCTCGTGAAACACGAGGCCTAATGCGCGCCGCGGGAGTTGATACCTTGCTTGGAAAAGGTTCTTTTACTTCCAAGGTAGAAGGCGAAAACGTCTCCTCTCACTTCAAATTAGATATAAAGGATCTTGGCAAGCTCGACCTGACTTCTAAAATCAACCTGTTAGACAACAGCATCGTTATGTCTGATTTACGTTCTGATGTGCTTGCGTCTTTTGCACTGGGTCAACCCGAAGCACTGCCGATCATCTATGGTGATGCCATCGAACTGCATTCTTTGGACGTAAAATACGAAGAGTCAGGATTAATCTCTCACCTGTTTCCTCCATCGGTTATCTTACAAGACTCCCCAGAGAACCAGTTGAACAGACTAGAAAACATATGCCAAGCATTAGGGCTTGCGCCAGCTGACTCGGAAGAAGCGGAGCATATTGCCGAGACGTTGCTAGCGTTTCTGAAGCAACCAAAAAAGCTAAGTCTGACCCTATCACCTTCTTCAGCGATCAGCTTAAAAGAACTTGCTTTACTAGCCAGCGAAGGCATGCTCTATAAAGACAGTAAAATGACGTTATCGAACGATTAATAAGCAAAAATTACAGCCCAAGTGTCTGTACACATGGGCTGTAAAAATTATCGAGTCTCTAAAATGGGTTAAACATTTCTCGATAAGACTGGTTAGACGTCGCTCTGGCAATGCCTTTTACCATTCTGAAAATCGACCAAACCCAAACACCAAATAACACGATGTAGCCGATAAAAAAGAACGCCAGTATCACGCCAATCACGCTCCAAAAAATCCCCCACCAAAAAGTACTAATGATATTGGCATAGTGATCTTCAAAAAACGTGCCGCGAGCCTCATCCGCTTTCACCATGGCCCATATCGCACCAATCAACCAAAAGACACCGGTAAAAACGCCTAGCAACATAAAAATATAGGCAATCACTACATTGCTTTTTGCATTTTCCTCTCGCGGTGTTAACTGCCTAAAACGATTATCAGGTTCAAATCCGGACATATATCAATACTCCGTTATTCAATAAAAATGTGTCTAATAAGCATAATGGGGATGCTTTTAAAATTATCTCCCTCTCCTTATTCAGTTTTATGATTTCTTTTCAATACGAATACTTGTAACGTGCTCTGTACCCACTCTGTTTTTCACCCATAACGCCTAGGAATACCATGACAAATGTGACGATTTTAGTCGATGTTCAAAATATCTATTACACCACGAGACAAGCTTTTGGACGCTCTTTCGATTACAACACCTTTTGGCAACAGGCCACTGAAGGTCGAAATGTCGTCAAAGCCATTGCTTACGCCATAGACAGAGGTGATGAAAAACAACGTCAGTTTCAAAATATTTTACGTGCAATTGGCTTTGAGGTGAAATTGAAGCCCTTTATTCAGCGCTCGGATGGCTCAGCAAAAGGCGACTGGGATGTGGGTATTGCCATCGATGGCATAGAACATGGTAAAGACAGCGACGTGCTTGTTTTGCTTTCAGGGGATGGGGATTTCGATATTCTCGCTAAAACTCTCAGAGAAAAATACCAAACCAGAGTAGAAGTTTACGGCGTTGAATCCTTAACAGCACAGTCATTAATCAATGCGGCCGATGACTTCACCGCCGTCAGTAACAAATTGTTACTTAAATAGATAAAACTCGTCTATATTTTTAAGAGAGAATATGTCCTCTTAAAAATCCTTACTGATTATTTTATATACAGAAAGTGACGAAATGACATCTCAAACAAACTTCTTATTATTAGAAACAAGAGACACCCTACATAAGTGGCTAAGTCTAGTCACAGGTGTACTCATACTATTTTTCAGCTTTCTTAATGTTGCTATCTTAAACCAAGCCACTATTGGCGCCATAGAAGCTATTTTTGGCCTGTTAAACTTATATTTTTTTAGATCTGCTTATCAAGGAAAAATATATAAATGGCATAGCTATATGCTAATTTTTTCTCTAACAACAACCGTCTTTTATGCTTTTTATTTTGCAGATCTAAGGGCTGGTTCTATTTACTGGTTACTTATCTTGCCACCTTTGTATTGCCTACTTACAGGACCAAAACTGGGGCTCTTTTATACCATTCTCCTTTCCATTCCAGCCATATCGATTCTGTTTATAAAATCCGATACTACTGATTTAATTCCCTACCGATCGGTTCTAAATTTCGTACTGGCTTATTTCTTGTCCTACGCCATTTGCTATTTATATGAAACCCAATATGCGAAAAGTAGTCTGCTACTAGAAAAAATGGCCTTTCAAGACCCATTAACAGGCGCACAAAACCGCCATGCACTGAAACTATTTTTTGACGATTTCAATAAAGATCCAGTGGATCCATTTCAAGAAGAACAAGAAGAAACACGCCTTCTAATTATTGATATTGATCTCTTCAAAAAAGTTAATGACGAATTCGGACATGATGTAGGTGATTCTGTACTGATTGAGATGGCTGAATTATTGCGTTACTGCACAGATAATGATGAGATTTATCGTATCGGAGGAGAAGAATTTTTAATTATATTAAAGGACCACACATCTACTCAAGCATTTGATTTTGCAGAAAAAATCCGAAAGACAGTTGAAAATACAGTGTTTAGAACTCACCAGAAAAACATAAAAATTACCGTGAGTATTGGCATAGCAGAACTAAAAAAAGGCCAATCCTTTAGAGAATTTTTACGAGTCGCCGATAAAAACCTCTACTCAGCAAAGAATAAAGGGCGTAATTTAGTTCACTATGGTGCTATGAGTGTTACCGAAGCGGTCTAGCGGCATTTGTAGCAATACCCGATTATTAACGAGTTTTTTACCCCTATTGTGCTTAAGCGAATCAGTCAATGAGTACTAGACGTTATCCGTATTCCTCTGTATCACCAGAGGAATTCCACAAATGGCTAAGCGCGTTAATTTGCGTATTAAACAGCGTCTATTTTTTACTGAATATGGCAATCCTGCAAAAATTGGGAATTGGGGGCGTTCAACTCACCGTCGCAGTATTTGGCGGCTATTGCTTTTATAAGTCATCAAATGGCCTTTACCGACCTTGGCATAGCTATACTCTTCTCGTCTTATTAACCTTAAATATTCTACTATCTATTGCCATCATGGAGCTGGTAGCAGGGGCGACCTATTGGGGCCTTGCCTTACCTTTTTGGTACTACAGCTTATTTGGCCTGAGAAAAGGTTTTGTTTTTAGTGCGGTTATTGTGCTCCTCTGTGCTGTAGTCATATTTCTACGTACTGACACGAATATATTCATGCCATACAGAACAGTATTCAACTTTACCTTAGTCTATTGCTCCATTTGGCTTGTCTGCCATGTCTATGAAGTGCAACGCCAAAAAACCAGTGCCTTTCTACACTCACTTGCATTACAAGACGACTTAACAAACCTTAAAAACCGCCATGCCCTAAAAGCCGATTTCCGAGCTATCCATAAAAACTTTCAAAGCATTCACATGCTCATTATTGATATTGATCACTTCAAACACATCAATGATAAATATGGGCATGATATTGGCGACACAGTACTCACAAAGGTTGCCGATCTGCTTATGCAATCCACTCAAGTAAAGGAAATATATCGCTTAGGTGGCGAAGAATTTGTTATTTTACTAAAAGATATTAGTGATGAAGAAGCACAAGAACGGGCAGAGAAAATCAGAAAGACGATAGAGCTAGGGATTTTCTTCAGCCACAACGAACCGATCAAACTAACAGTCAGTATTGGCATCAGTTCGCTGCGACCAGAGCATGAATTTACCGATTTTCTTCGCTCTGCAGACGAAAAACTCTATCAAGCCAAGCACGAAGGGCGAAATCGAGTCTGCAGTTAACGGCTAAAGGTTTCCAAAAAAAGCGCTTCCACTTTTTCTCTGGCCCAAGGTGTTTTACGTAAAAACTTCAAGCTCGACTTCACCGATGGATCACTTTTAAAACAGTTAATATTTATACGAATCGACAACTCTTCCCAACCATAATGTTCTGCTAAATCCGTAACTATTTTCTCTAACTTCACACCATGAAGAGGATTGTTAACTTGTGTTCCAACCATATAACTGTATTCCCATAACCCAATTTGAAATTAATCGAGAGTATACAGCATGTAAAAAAAAGCCGCTTCAAAGATCATGCGGCTTATCCTTATTTCAACCTAATTTAGTCTCAACACCTAATCCTCTAAAGACACCCACTGACCATTTCTTTGGCTCGAAAGTACACTCGCTGAGATAAAGCGCATTCCATGTAACCCTGTTGCTAGAGTCGGTAAATCGGGGTTAAAAGTAGATGACAATAGCTGCTCTGCAAACTCAGCATACAAATTAGCAAACGCTTCTAAGTAACCTTCAGGGTGACCAGAAGGAATACGAGAAACCAATGTAGCCGCTTCGCTTAGATAACCATTACCGCGCCGGAGACGTTGGCTTGGCTCACCTAACACCGAATAAATCAGCTCATTAGGCGATTCCTGTCGCCACTCTATGCCGGCTTTATCGCCATAAATCCGCAACGACAAGGCATTCTCATTGCCGGGAGCGACTTGGCTCGCCCACAAGCTCCCTTTCGCGCCATTTTTAAAGCGCATCAAAATATTAGCTTCATCATCAAGCTGACGCCCTTCCCCCCAACTAGATAAGTCCGCCAAGACCTCTTTTGCCTGAGTATTAGCAACAAAACACGCCAATTGATAAGCATGACTGCCGATATCTCCCATACAACCCGCAATACCGGATTGCGCAGGATCAGAGCGCCAAGTGGCTTGTTTGTTACCCGTTTGTTCTAATGGTTCCGTCAACCAGTCTTGTACGTATTCCACTTGAATAGAACGAATATTACCCAATTTACCTGCTTTAACCATGGCACGTGCTTCGCGTACCATAGGATAAGCGGAATAATTATGGGTTAACAAAAACTGCGCCTGACTTGCCTCTGCGGCTTGATATAGCGCTTCCGCCTCTTCAAGAGTCGCGGTCAAAGGCTTATCACAAATTACGTGAATACCGCACTTCAAAAACGCCATCGCCACGGGGGCATGTAGATGGTTAGGTGTCACAATGGATACCACTTCAATACCATCTTCACGCTCACTTTCCTGACGCGCCATTTCTTCAAAATCCACATAGGATCGAGTAATTCCAAGCGCTTGTGCTGAACGTTCTGCTTTATCTGATTGGCTCGATAAAGCTCCTGCCACCAACTCGTAGTGATCATCCAGTCGAGCTGCAAAGCGATGCACTTCTCCAATAAAAGCGCCTTCTCCACCACCGACCATACCAAGGCGCAATCGGCGTTTGCTTGCTTCAGTCATAAAATCACTCCAGTCCCAACATTCTTCGGTTCGCTAGTGCGTCGATACCACTGTCAGCAAAATCATCAAAGGCCTTATCCGTTACTCGGATAATAAAGTCTTGAATGTGTTGCGCGCCTTCACGGGCACCCTCTTCAGGATGCTTTAAACAACACTCCCATTCCAACACCGCCCAGCCGGCAAAATCATAAGCGGTGAGCTTAGAAAAAATACCTTTGAAATCCACCTGGCCATCACCGATAGAACGAAAACGTCCAGGACGATCTACCCAGTTTTGGAAACCACCGTAAACGCCGCATTTGCCATTCATATTCAGCTCTGCGTCTTTCACATGAAACATTTTGATACGCTCATGATAATGATCGATAAAGGCCAAATAATCCAAATGCTGCAACACAAAATGGCTGGGGTCATAAAGAATATTCGCCCGTGGATGATGATCCACTTCGTCTAGAAAACGCTCAAAAGTCACACCATCATGAAGATCTTCACCGGGGTGAATTTCATAACAAAGATCTACACCAGCTTCATCAAACACATCAAGAATGGGCTTCCAGCGTCGACCCAGTTCTGCAAACGCCTCTTCGACTAAGCCTGCTGGTCGTTGTGGCCAAGGGTAAAAATAAGGCCACGCCAAAGCACCGGAAAAGGTCGCATGAGCCGCCAAACCAAGACGCTGTGACGCCTTAGCTGCCATTTTAAGTTGCTCCACCGCCCACGCTTGGCGTGCGGCGGGGTTGCCTCTTACGCTCGGATCTGCAAAGCCATCAAACGCTTCGTCATAGGCCGGATGCACCGCCACCAGCTGACCTTGTAAATGTGTGGATAGTTCCGAAATAACCACGCCATGTTTGGCTGCTGTCGCAGTTAGCTCGTCACAGTATTCTTGGCTGTTTGCAGCTTGCTCAAGATCCATCAGGCGTTTGTCCCAGGTGGGAACTTGCAAGCCTTTATAACCCAATGAGGCAACCCAGCCACAAATAGCATCAAAGCTATTAAAGGGGGCTTCATCACCAACAAACTGCGCTAAAAAAATAGCCGGTCCTTGTATCGTTTTCATAACGTCCTCCTAAAAACAAGCGGCAAGCAGGGCTTTGGCAGCCTCAGGATCAAGTGCTCGCGGGCGATCACAATGGGTGGTCATCTTGATGGATTGTCCACTCTCACCTGACGCCAAAATCGCCGTCATTACTTCCACACCATGTAAAGCTCTGTCCAGCGAACACATATGATCACGCCCCATATGGATCGCCATAACCATTTCAGCCAAACCTGCGGTACGATAATTCGCCTTTGCTAGCTCGCCATGAATTTGATTGGGCACGCCAAACGGGTGATCCCATACTTGCAAGGGTGTCTCACGACCATCCTGAATCAGCGATACTTTCCCACCAAAAAAATTAGGGTCAGGCAAATACATAGAACCTTTACTGCCGTATAGCTCCATATGGGAATGCTGATGGGCTTGCACGTCCCAACTAGCCCCCAAGGTAATCACTGCACCATTTTCAAACGTTAAAATAGCGTGAATTGTCGTTGGAGTTTCCACTTCTATCATCTCACCAGATCTTGGTTGGCTGGTAATCTTGCGTTGCTTACGAGGAATCGCTGTCTTGGCAATCACCGATTCCACAGGACCTAATAATTGAATTAAATTAGCAATGTAATACGGCCCTAAATCAAGAATAGGGCCACCACCAGGTTTAAAGAAAAAGTCCGGATTGGGATGCCAGCTCTCCATTCCTGCGCTCATCACATGGCAAGTACCTGAGTACACTTCGCCAATTTCTCCCTTGTCCAGTAAATGCCGTGCAAACTGATGGGAGCCACCCATAAAGGTGTCAGGGGCACTCCCGACTTTGAGCCCCTTCTTAAGTGAAAGCGCTTTCATTTTTTGACCTTCTTCAAGGCTTAAAACCAAAGGCTTTTCTGAATAAACATGTTTTCCAGCCTCAAGAGCTTGCATGCTTACCGCATAATGTGCTGCGGGGATAGTTAAATTGACAATAATATCAATATCTTGAGAGGCTAATAATTCATCTACACTGCGCGCTTCAACGCCGTATTTTTGCGCTTTCGTTGCCGCTAACTCAGCGTTTAAATCGGCACAAGCAACAATCTTAAAACCACAGAATTGCGGAGCCAAAGAAAAATAACTGTCCGAAATATTGCCACAACCAATCAGTCCAACATTCAAAATAGTTTTCATGCTGTCACCCCTTTTAATAAAGCTTTTGCGCCCGTTAATGCACGATTCGCAAAACGTGATAAATCATTAGGGTTATCATGCTCCATCACAAACGCATTGGCTGGCGTTGAACGCACCACGGGCCACCAGTCTCGCCAAGGCAAGGTTCCGTGAGTAAAGTCCGCCCAACCATCTTCATCTTGGCATTCCCCTTCTGGCGCGATGTCTTTTAAATGCACAGCACAAATACGGTCACGATATCTGGTTAGCCACTCAGCCGGATCTTGTCCGCCTTTGACCACCCAAGACACATCCATCTCCCATTTAATATTCGGGCCGCCTTCTAGAATCCACGTCATTGGCAAAGAACCATCGGCTAGAGGCTCAAATTCAAAATTATGATTGTGCCAGCCAAATTCAAAACCAGCGTTGATGGCTCTTTCTCTAATAGCCTCTAAACGCTGCCCCAATTCAAACCAACCTTGCGCGCTGTCAGGACGTTGCTCTGGCAAAATATAAGGACAAATAATCGTGTGCATATTCAAGGTTTTCGCGATATACAAAGCCTGCTGTATGTTGTTTTCCAACATAGCTAGATCAAAGTGCCCTGTTGGCATGGTCAATTGGTGTTTTTCTAATAAGCTTTTTAGCTCATCCAATTGGCCATACAAACCACCATAGCCTTCCACTTGCTGATAACCAGCTTGATGTAAAAGAGCAAATACTTCATCAAGAGATTGAGTATTACGGGCGCTATAAAGCTGAAATGAAAATTCGTTCATATCGTTTCCTTTTTATTTTTATTGCGATGATTGTTGGCTTAAAGCCGCACTTCACTTTGCTTAGAAAAGAGATGAGCTTTTTTCGGATCAAGATAAATATCGACGTCTTCATCCCACTTAAGCTGATGATCTCCATGAACTTTTACTGACCATTTACGGCCCATAAAATCAAACCAAACAATGGTTTCATCACCCATTGGCTCTAAGATATCAATCTTGGCAGAGGTCAATTTTACATAGCCGTCACGAGGCCTAAGCGCCAAATGCTCAGGGCGAATTCCCAAAAAAGCGTTCTCATCATGATCACCTTGATTAATAAACTCATAACCCATTAAGTTGACGCGATAATCTTGATAAACAAAGTTTTCGCCAACGACACGACCTTCCAATAAATTCATGCTCGGCGAACCAATAAATTGCGCGACAAACAGGTTACAGGGTTTATGATAAATATCCGCTGGAGTGCTCAATTGCTGGATTTCGCCGTCCTTCATGATGGCAATTCGATCCGCCAACGTAAGCGCTTCCACTTGGTCATGAGTCACATACACCATGGTGTTTTTTAATTGCTGATGCAGGCGCTTTATTTCTACGCGCAAATCTGCCCGTAATTTAGCGTCCAAATTCGATAAAGGCTCATCGAATAAAAAGACATCCACATCTCGTACCAAAGCTCGACCTATCGCCACACGCTGACGCTGCCCACCAGACAATTCGGATGGCTTGCGATGCAGAAGTGGCTCTATTTGCAAAATTTTAGAAGCACGATCCACTCGCTCACGAATCTCATCTTTTGCCATACCTTTGACCTTCAAGCCAAAAGACAAATTCTTTTCCACCGTCATTTGCGGATACAAGGCATAAGACTGAAAAACCATGCCAATTCCGCGATCTTTGGGTTCTTCCCATGTCACGTTGCGATCGTTGATCCAGATCTGCCCAGCGGTGATATCCAACAAACCAGCAATGCAATTGAGCAAGGTCGATTTCCCGCAACCAGAAGACCCTAAAAGAACCAAAAACTCCCCCTTTTTAATATCAAGATTAAGGTGTTTTAAAACATGGGCATCTTGGTATTTAAGATCTAACTCTTTAATCGATATACTGTTCATCGTCTTACCCCTTCACCGCGCCAGCCGCTATGCCACGCACAAAATATTTGCCAGACAACAGGTAAATAGCCAACGGTACCAGTGCCGTAAGAATCGTTGCTGCCATGTTCACGTTGTATTCACGTACGCCAAATGTCGTTGCCACTATATTGTTTAATTGCACCGTCATTGGTAGGTTCTCTCGACCGGCAAAAATCAGCCCCAATAAGTAGTCATTCCAAATGCCTGTAGTCTGTAAAATCACTGCAACAACCGTTACAGGAATAGATAAAGGCATCATGATTTGAAAGAAAATCTGCCAAAAATTTGCGCCATCTACTCGCGCAGCTTTAAATAATTCATCGGGTAAAGATGAAAAATAATTGCGGAATAACAAGGTCATGATAGGCATACCAAAGATGGTGTGAATCAAAATAATCCCAGTTAAAGAACCATAAAGTCCCACCTCACGAAGGAAAATGATCAGCGGAAAGATCACCACTTGAAAAGGCACAAAGGCGCCAAATAACAAAAGACCAAACAATACATTTGAGCCTTTAAAACGCCAAAATGACAAGGCATAACCATTGATAGAACCGAGAATGATAGAGATCGCCACACTCGGAATAGTGATTTTTACGGAGTTCCAAAATCCTGTTTGAATACCATTACACTCCACCCCAGAGCAGGCCTCTCCCCACGCTTTTACCCATGCGGCAAAACTTGGGTCGCCAGGTAACGCAAAAAGCTCCCCTAAGCGAATCTCAGGCATGCCTTTTAGCGATGTAATCAACATCACGTACAAAGGAATACAAAAGAAAACGGCAGCACTGAATAAAAATAAATAAACGCCAAGCCGTGAGACTGTAGTTTTTTTCGGCTTTGGCCCATGTGGGCCAGTTAATTGAATCTGTTCCATGATCGACTCCTAATGTTTCGTTGGACGAACATATTCGCGATAAATCCAAGGACCAATGACCAAGAGCACTGGAAGTAACATCATGGTCGCCGCAGCCATCCCTAAGCCCACGTTGCCACGCGCCGTAATATGATCAATAACAAACTTAGCTGGCATTTCAGTCGACATACCTGGGCCGCCACCCGTTTGTGCAACAATAAGGTCATAAACCCTTACCACGCCAACCGCGAGCAGCACTACGGAGGTAATCATCACAGGTCTCATCATTGGCAAAACAATAAAGAGATAAGTCTTCCAAGCAGGAATACCATCCACACGAGCCGCTTTCCAAATTTCGCCATCGATACCGCGTAATCCAGCCAGCATCAAGGCCATCACTAGCCCAGATGATTGCCACACAGCAGCAATCAACACACCATAAAGGGCATACTGCGGATCGACCAACGGAGCAAACTCAAAAGACTCCCAGCCCATACGTTGAATAACATTTTGAACGCCAAGAGAAGGTTCCATCATCCATTGCCAAACTAGACCCGTTACAACCAAGGACATCGCATAGGGATAAAGAAATAAGGTTCGAAAGCCGCTTTCAAAACGTACTTTCTGATCAAGAAACACCGCCATAAAAAAACCCGATATTAAGCACAGAGCAATGAATAACACGCCGTACAAAAATAAGTTTTCGACAGACACTAGCCATCGGGATGTTCCCCATAGGCGTTCATACTGGTCTAACCCGACCCAATTAAAGTTTGGAAACAAGCGTGATTTCGTGAACGAAAGCACCACCGAATAACAGACACACACCACAAATACGCCAATCGCTACAATCGCCATCGGCGTACTTGCTAATAACGAAGAAATTTGAACGCGCTTAGCGCGTCTTGGGGTAGATACTTTTATTGAAGTAGCCGTAGTCTCTTCCATTTGAAACTCCTTTTGAAACGCAAGAATTGACCGCCAGGACAGCCCACTAAAAAGCCGTTCAACTAAGTATGTAGACTTAGGACAATTAACAGGCGGTCATTTTTTCACCAAAAAATCATTCGGCGTCTTCGATAATGCCTTTAAAAATATTAAGTGCATTGTCGACAGACATACTTGGTTCGTTCCAAAAAGTAGAGACTAGATCTTGCACCTGCCCATTCGTATCTTCCGTAATGTAATTATTTGCAGGTGTGATAGTGGCTTTGGGGTCATCCAACAAAGCGAGGCCTTTTTTCATGCAAGCATCAGCCACATCTAAATCGACATCGGCACGCACAGGCAAAGAACCCTTAGTATTGTTAAATTTTGCTTGAATAGTTGGGCTCAACATCATAGAAGCTAACTTCATTTGTGCCGCTTCAAGGTTTTTATTTGAGGATTTAGGGAAGATAAATGCATCTCCGCCTAAAGTGAGAGAAGGACGTTTAGCGGGTCCAGGAATACAACCATAATCGACTTCGGCAACTTTTCCTGCCGCAGCAAACTCACCACGGGCCCAGTCACCCATTACTTGTACAGCCGCTTTGCCGGTGATAACCATATTCGTGGCATCATTCCAGTTTCGACCAGGCGCCCCCTCATCGGTAAATTGTCGTAGTGCACCGAATGTTTCGAACACTTTACGCATTTTATCGCTGCTAGCAGCCTTTGGATCCTTATCTTTCCATACCCTGTTCCAGAATTTTTCATCTGTCACGCCAATCATCACTACATCAAAAACATGACGTTCCTGCCAACCTTGTCCACCAAAGGCCAAAGGAATGTAACCCGCTTCACGAATTTTAGGCGCGACAGCCAAAAACTCTTCCCATGTATGAGGTTCTTTCACGCCAACATCAGCAAAGACCTTCTTATTCGTCCAAAGCCATTGATTAGAATGGATATTGACTGGCACACAATAAATGCCGCCGTCTTTCATACAAGGATTTAAGATACTCGAAGGACGTATAAAGTTTGTCCAACCTTCTTTCTCTGCAACCGGAGTGAGATCTAGGAGAAGACCTTCTTCAATCAATTCTTCGAACTGACGAGAGGTGTTGAATTGTGCGGCGCCCGGTGCATCACCACCTAGAATGCGCTGCATGGTAAGTGCTCGCGCGTTTTCGCCTAATGCGACAGCGGTATCCATCCACTTGTCGTTGCCCAGTTTATTAAATTCCTCGGCCAACACTGTGACGGCTTTTTGCTCTCCGCCAGATGTCCACCAATGAATCACTTCAACATTGGCCGCTTGGACCGACGCACTCATAAATCCTGCCCCTATTGTGGCAGCAAACAGTTTTTTACCCATCATATTATTTTTATCCTCTATTGGGTTTTTGTCCTCAAAACTTCCTTAAAAAAGACTTGAGTTGAAAACGGTAAAACTTGAAATGAAACCGTTTTCATGAACAAATATTAGACAATAAAAGATCCCCGTCAATACTTTTTACTTATTTGTTTTAAGGGCTACTAATTCAACTTAAGCAGATTGACGAACAATTAACTCAGGGGAAAAGGTCGTTTTTAGAGGAAAATGAGTACCATAAACGCTATTTAAAAGCAGGTATGCCGTGGCTTCAGCCATATCGTATAATGGCAGTTTGATGGTGGTAATGCTTGGGGAATAATACTTAGACATATCAAGGTCATCAAAACCTATTATGGCAATATCTTCAGGGACCTTAATCCCTTGTTCTGCACATACATGCAGGGCTCCCATCGCCATAATATCATTGGCAAAAAAGATCGCAGTTGGTCTATCTTCACGCTCTAAAATAGATTGCATGTGAGTCATACCAGAATTCGCACTAAAGTTGCCTTCGAGTTGAAAGTGCAGGGCAAGATCGGCTTGTTGTAGCGCTTTTTGGCAACCTAAATAACGCTGATACGCATCATGCTTCCATAATGGGCCTGTAACAGTCGCAATCTTTTTATGGCCTTTATCAATAAGATATTGGGTCGCCATTTCACCACCCGCAAAATTATCGAAAGAAATATGACGGTCTTCTCCACCAGGAAAAGTCTGATTTAAAACAAAAACAGGACAACGCAAATTAATCTGTGATATTTCCTCTTCGGATAAAAAGTTGGTAATAATCACTAACGCATCCACTTGACGTTTAATCAAAAAATCGACAGCATCACGCTCGCCTTCTAACGACCCGTTACCACTGGCGATAATCACATGACGATCACCACCGCGTAAGGCCTTTTCAACGCCGCTTGCCGCTGGTCCGTAGTATGCTGTATCGATACGAGATGCAACCAAACCAATGGTGTAAGTCTTATTACTCGCAAGCGAACGAGCCGCCTGATTCGGACTATAAGAGAGTGCTTTGATGGCTTCTAATACACGAGATTTCGTCTCATCTTTGACTGGTGTAACACCACTTAACACTCGAGAAACCGTGGCTTTAGAAACGCCTGCGAGTGTTGCAACTTGATTAATAGTGCTCATCGTTTTTTTCAAACTACTATCCTAGGAAAAGAAAACACCAAAAAATTATTATAAGCCTGCTTTTACTTCGACAGGACAACAATCCTGTGGTAATTCTGTAACCGATTAAAATAAATCATACGACGGAATTTGACTATTACAACAAATCCCCGAAAAATAACGAAAAATTTAGGAGAACAATTGCATGGGTATTCTATCTAGCCTCAAAGGGCTATTTGCAGGTGGCGAAAGCGCACCAGAAAAAACAGAAGACGTCGTAGAATATAAAGGTTTTTCAATTATACCAGCACCGATGAAAGACAGCGGCCAATACAGAGTCGCCGCAACCATCACCAAGGGCGATGGCGAAGAGCAAAAAACACATAAGTTTATTCGTTCAGATTTAATGCCAAGCCGCGACGAGTGTATTGAAATCACCTTACGAAAAGCCAAGCTTACGATTGATCAACTAGGTGATAATATTTTTTAACCAATTGATAAAGAAGACGAATATGAGCGCACCAATAGGACAACACTGGCAACAAGTTAGCGAATGTGAAGACCTATTGGGTGCCGACTTTCGCACCCGCACCTTTTCTTTTGCTGGCCCTAAAACTCAAGTCCACACTACTCTCATTAATCATGTCGGTAACCCTGATGCGACAAAAGCCATTTTGTACGTACATGGCTACACAGATTATTTTTTTCAGACCGGTTTAGCTGAGCACTTTGTCGATCTTGGCTATCGCTTCTATGCCTTGGATTTACAAGGTTACGGTCGCTCTATCCGACCATCAACGCCGCCTAACTGGTGTGAATCAATTGAACAATATGGGCAAGATTTAGACATTGCCTTAGCAACCATAAAACAAGATGGCGTAGATCAAGTCGTCATACTTGGACATTCCACAGGCGGACTAATCGTATCGACTTATTTGGCCCAACCTTATGCTTTGCCGGAACGCGAAAGCCACTACAACAAAGCGTTTCCTGAGGTTCTTGGGCTCATGCTTAACAGCCCATTTCTGGCGCTGCCTTTTTCTCCAGCCGTATTAAACTTTGTCAGCTGGCCAGTTCGAATCTTGGTATCTTTACTGCCGTTTTCGTATTTACGAGCGAAAAAAATTAATATTTATTCGAAGTCACTACACACAATATATGGCGGTGAATGGGATTACCGATTAGATTGGAAACCCTCGCAGGGCTTCGATTTATCTTTCCATTGGCTAAGAGAAGTCATTATTGCGCAACGTAATCTTGCTAAGCAGCGCCTCCATACACCAACACTAATGTGCCATGCCGAAATCAGCACCATAGGAAAACGCACGGTCGAAGAAGTACAGCAAGGCGACGGAGTGTTAGACGTCGATAGCATGCAGCAAGCCGCCAAAAAAACCTTCATAAACCTCACACAAGCGAGCATCCCTCAAGGTTTCCATGACTTGTATTTGTCTCACCAACCTGCTCGTACAGCTTATTTATCAGCCATGACTCAATGGCTAGAAAAGCTAGATTAGCGCTAGAAAAACTAGATCAGAAGCACTAAACAGGCTTCTAAAAAAACCTACGCACCTTGGCGCCGCATTACCCAATCCAGCAAGCAAGTTGGTAACACGCGTTTCATCACCACAGCTGCATACGTTGGCATAGTCACGTAATAACGTGCTCTTGGACGAGGTGATTCCAAAGCATGAATCAGTTTTTTCACTACAGCACTGGCTGGCAAGGTTTGCGATGAGGTTACGCCCTCTTTGCTCAAACGCGCAATCGCTTCCGCATAACCTTTTTGGTGACGGCTATTTTCCATATCAATATTGTCTTGCAGAGCAAGCAACGCATTCGCACGAAAACGACTTTCAATGGGACCAGGTTCAATCAAACTCACTTTTATCGGCGTATCCGACAACTCCAAGCGCAAGGTATCGGTTAGGCCCTCTAAAGCAAATTTACTGGCGTTGTAAGCACCACGAAACGGCGCAGCAACCAAACCCAATACAGAGCTATTATTTACAATACGACCGAAACCTTGCGCTAACATGATTTTCAGCACCTTGGTTGTCAGCTCATGAGTGCCAAAGAAATTACACTCAAACTGCGCTCTTAACGCATCAACCGGCAAATCTTCAACGGCCCCCGGCTGGCCGTAAGCGCCATTATTAAACAAAGCAAAGAGCTGGCCATTGGTAATAGCCAATGTTTCTTGCAAGCCTTTTTCTATTGAAGAGGAATCCGCCAAATCCAGTCGAACAACATGCTTAATGCCTTGAGCTTGCAATGCCGCTACGTCCTCTTGCTTACGGCAACTCGCCACCACCAAAAAATCACGCTCTTGTAGCATTCTGGCGGCTTCTAGCCCAATTCCTGTCGAACAACCTGTAATAAGAATAGAATATTGCATAGCGCTTCCTTATAAAAAAAAACTTTCAGGCCTTGGATGGTAGCAAAAAGTCATGCTAAGTGCCGTTTTCTTGATTTTAATCACAATACTCACCGTCACTCAGGCTCATAATCTCTGCTTATAAAACAATCATTAATAGGGATATCACATGAAGCTAAGCTCAATCAAAGTAAGCTACAAACTATGGGGGCTTATCGGTACCCTAGTCACATTACTCATCATTTTTAGCGCGATAGCCTATAACGAACTGCACAGTGAATTGCTCAACGCACGTCAATTACAAGTGAAAGAGCAAGTCGATAGCGCTTACTCCCTTGTCAAATATTATGGTGATCAAGCACCTATTATAGGAGAAGAACAAGCCAAACAATCGGCTTTGGCTGCGCTATCAGCCCTGCGCTTTGGTGACAACGGCTACTTCTGGGTGAACGACATGCAAGCAAAGCTGCTAATGCATCCTTTCAAACCAGAAATTACAGGCAAAAGTATGGCTAATGTGACTGACGTAAATGGCTTCCATCATTGGCAAGCAATGGTGTCTGTAGTGAAAAATCAAGAAGAAGGCTATGTACATTACGCTTATAAAGGTCCACAAGTCTCACAGCCTGAAGACAAAGTATCTTACGTAAAAGGTTATCAACCTTGGGGATGGATAATCGGTAGCGGCGTGCTATACAGCGGTGTCACGGATATTTTTTGGACAGCGGTACAAAAGTCTGCCGTTATCGAATTCATCTTAGTGCTCCTCGCCCTAATCGGCAGTGTGACTATTGTACGCAATATCACACGTCCTCTTAAAACCGTGACAGAACACCTTCAGCATATTTCGGATGGCGACTTAACTAAGCAACTAGATATGCAACGAGGAGACGAAATCGGTATTTTAGCCAACGCGGCAAACCACGTATCCGTTTCATTAAACGATACCTTGTTAGAAGTTGACCACGCCATCACCGAGCTGCAAGCTGTTTGCGTGCAAATGCAAGGCAACAGCTTACATACTAAACAAGGCATGGATCACCAATTCCAAGAAGTCGAAATGCTTGCTACCGCCATGAACGAAATGTCTTACTCTATTCGAGACGTAGCGCAACATGCCAAAGATACCGCTGATGCGACTCAAATGGTGCAAACCATCACCCGTCAAAGCAGCCAAGATCTAGACGCTACCAATGAAGACATCCAAATCCTAACCAAGAACATCGAAGGTGCTAACGACGTCATTATTAAACTGCTGGAGCAAACAGGCGACATCGACTCTGTTTTAGGCGTAATTGGTGATATTTCCGAGCAAACTAACCTACTTGCCTTAAACGCAGCGATTGAAGCCGCACGCGCTGGCGAACTAGGCCGAGGCTTTGCCGTCGTGGCCGATGAAGTTCGCTCACTGGCTAGCCGCACTCAAGGATCAACCGTCGAAATCCGTGCCATTATCGAAAAACTTCAGCATCAGTCAAAAGAAGCGTCCACTTCTATGGCAACCAGCACGCAACAAGCAGAGCGCGGTGCAGACAGAATGCATGTTGCCGCTGAAAACCTGAAAAACATGCTAATGCAAGTGGACGACGTATCGGCTCGCAGCCATCAAATTGCTTCAGCGGCAGAACAACAAGGCACAGTGGCCGAAGAGATTAATCACAACATAATGGGCATTCGAGAAGTGTCTGAAAAAGTACTAGAGGATTCTCAACAAGTGTCTGAAGGCAGCACAATGATTGCCAAAATGACCGATGAGCTAAGCAAAAAAATCAAACAATTTCAGTTTGCTTAAACATCTCGCCAGACACAGATCAAACACCAAACCCGACGACATACTTGTCGTCGGTTCTTTCTATAAAAATAGATAAATACTATAAAACCTATTTAATAAACAGCCTTTCACTAATTATCTATTTCACTGATAATCCCATCATTAATAATATACCCTGAGGGGCTGCGAATATGTTGTCGAAAATATCTATATCAAGAGCGATGCAATTAGGCTTTGGAATAACCATCAGCATGGTTATAGCATTGGGAATTTATCTCATTTTAGTCATCAGCAATGTTCGCGACCAATTCGACACCTTAGTCACAGAGAACCTACAAATACAGTCCACACTATCTGACCTTCGTTACTACACAGTCACTTACCGTCGATTCGCCTTAGATTACGGTTTAACAAATAGCCAAGATGAACACAAAAATATTCAAAAAACGATTGATGAAAATGATCAAAAGGTAGCGAAATCTCTAGAACTTATAAAATCCATTGCCTATATTCCAACGGTAAACAGCTTCATACCGACCTTCGAGCAACGCATTAACGACTATCGTGAAATGCAAAATCACTACATTAGCCTCATAGATCACGGGCAAATAGACAAAGCTCGCGCAGAAATGCTCGGCCCCATGTTAGCGCCATTCAACACTATAGTGAGTTCACTGACTCAGTTGCAGCAAGAATTAGTTGCGCAAGGAATTAAAGTAAAAGATGAAGAGTCGGCCGCTATGAACCAAGCCATCTATATCGAAGCGGCAGTAGGCTTAGTGGTACTGATCTTCTTAATTAGCTTTGGTATTTCACTAACTCGCAAGGTCAACCAGCCATTAGGACAATTGATTGCGCAAATGCAAAAAGTTGAAAAAGGAGATCTACGCACTCGTCTAACGTTAACTGACTTTGCGGACGATGAGCTAGGTAAAGCGGCGGCTTCCTTTGATCAGATGCAGCAAGGTATTTACCGCCTCGCACAAGATGTTCAAAAGAATGCCAAGACATTGGATCAAACCAGTATCGACTTACTCGAACGAGTCAGCCACACTACACAACGTCTAAAAGAGCAAAAGAGCGAAATCAGCACTGTTGCATCCGCCATGACACAAATGCAAGCAGGCTTTGCAGAGGTAGCTCACCACACAGTTTCTGCTGCTGAAGGCGCAAAGGATGCAAGAAGCCACGCCGCAAACAGTCGTCAGGTAATTCAAGAGTCGCTTAATCAAACAGAAGCCCTGTCAGGTGCTATTGGGGAAGCATCAAGGGTCATAGAAGGCCTGAAAAAAGACAGTGCAGGCATTGGCATGATTTCTCAGGTAATTCGCAACATCACAGATCAAACCAATTTATTAGCACTCAATGCTGCGATTGAGTCAGCAAGAGCTGGTGAAGCGGGTCGAGGGTTTGCGGTAGTGGCCAACGAAATTCGCACCTTGGCACAAAAAACTCAAGTGTCTATTGATGAAATCAATCAGACCATAGAAGTCTTGCAAGCCCACGCCGAGCAAGCCGTTAAAGTGATGGACATTAGCCAATCTCAAATGGATTCGGGGCTTGAAAAAGTGCGTTCAAGTCATGACAGCATTGGTAACGTATTAAATTCAACCACGACCATTGATGATATGAGCCAAATGATCGCTGCTGCCACTGAACAACAATCGGATGTCGCAAAAGAACTGACACACAGCATCCATGAAATAAACCAAGTTTCTGAGGAAGTGAATCAGGATATTCGTGAGACAGAACGCTTAAGTGAAAGCCTAAAAGCTGCCAGCATCAGCCTAAACGAAGTCTCTCGCCGCTTTCAATTAGCTTGATCGTGTTATAAAAAACCTCCCCAACTCGGGCTCGGGGAGGTTAAGGTTTGTATTATAAGGTTTTTAAATACTCACTTGGCGTTATTCCGAATGACTTGTAAAAACGCTGACTAAAGCGCTCTTGAGATTGATAACCGCAACGCACAGCAATGTCTATTTGTTGACGGTAACCTTGTTGCATCAAACTAATAGCATGATTCATACGCACTCGAGTTAACAAGGTTCTAAACTGGGTGTTTTCTTCTTTCAAACGACGAATCAAAGTCGCCCGACTCATCGAAAAATGCCCAGCGACTTGATCCAATTGATAATCTTGCCATGGCGCTTGCTGCAACAGCTCAGTGATTTTTTGCTCAAAAGAAACAGCATGCCCTTCAAAGATAAGATGCAGTTTACCCGCTTCGGCCAATTGCTGGTAAAAGCCATTTAACCAATACGCCTGAGTCGTTTCACTCACACTTTGTGTATCTAATTCCAGCAAGAAATCGAGACTCGCCATCACAAAACGATTAGGTTTGAAGCGTGGCGAGCATTCATTATCAGCCACCTTGATACTCAGCTGTATCATGTCTTCTGCAGGTGGCAATAAAAAGCTCATCTGCACTGACAAAAAGCGTTCTTTGCTTGGCTCATTTTCAAACGTCAGTTGTTGTCCTGCTTTCGTTAATAACAAGGTAGAAGAATCAAATTCCAACACATCATCTTGCCAAAATAAACGCTTGCGCCCTGAACGAATTTTGAAAAGGCTAGGAGTAAGAATGGCCACATTACGCAGTCGCTGTGTTTGTAAACCGTACACTTGACTGACTTTAAACATGGGACGCATTTTTACTCCTAATAGGTGATTGATTAACGATTATAAGGTGCGACCAACATAGCCTTATCAATTGCCATACTGCGGACAGTGAAACCTGCTAACGCAGCTGAAGCATCAACACTTAAATCCAGTTTTTCTACTGGTAATGCCCAAACAGTAAACTGATAACGATGCATATTATCGCCCTTTGGTGGGCAGAAACCACCAAAACCAACACTACCGTAATCTGATTTCAGCTCTGTCGCACCAAGCTTAGTTAAATCTGCACCTTGAGCCAAAGACGTCACAGAAACCGGAATATTAAACGCCGACCAATGCCACCAGCCACTACCAGACGGCGCATCTGGATCGTACACGGTAATAGCATAACTTTTCGTGCCTTTAGGCGCGTCAGTCCAAGCTAGTTGAGGTGATTTATTATCGCCGTTACAACCAAAACTGTTAAACTCAAAAGCATGCGGCATCTTTTGCCCCTCTTGAATATCTTGGCTTGTGAGTTCAAATGCATTGCTGCTCATAGACACTAAGCCGCTTAACGCTGCCGTTATAAGAAATACTTTTTTCATGTTTTTCGCCTTACTGTTTCAACCATCAGAGTCGTTATAGTAAGGATTCAAGGCAATACAAACTCGACTACAAGTATCTTATTTAAAACATAAAGCGTTTTTTTGATACTTTACGTAAAATTGCCAGAAAAAAACCAACTATTCTAACTTCCGATACAAGGATCGCAGGCTGATTCCTGCGACTTTGGCGACTTGTTCTTTATCGTCATGATGAAATGCCATGAGTTCTGATAAGTAGCGTTTTTCGGCGGTTTTTAAATCCAACCATTCTCGGCCTTCGCTTGCATCAGTCATACTTAACGATTGAGAAGCGGGTGAAGTCTCCCCTAGCGGATCAAGTTCACGGTCGATCTCCAAGCATTCTTGAATCGTGCTTCGCTCAATCAAATTCGTATCGGTTAAGAGGATTGCGCGGTTGAGGATGTTGCTTAGCTCACGAATATTACCGGGGAAATCGTGTTGCTTTAACACTTGCATCGCTGAGTCGGTCAGATGATATTCCTTGCGTTGACTGATGCGTTTTAACAAGGTGTTGGTTAGCAAAACAAGATCGTCTTGCCGCTCTCGTAAGGAAGGCACATGAATGGGAAAAACGTTGATCCGGTAATATAAATCTTGGCGGAACTCACCTGCTTTGACCATTTGTGCGAGGTTCTTATGAGTTGCACAAATTAATCGGAAATTAGTGTGTTTCACGGTTGAAGAACCGACCGGACGAAATGCCCCAGTTTCAATGAGTCGCAATAATTTAACTTGCATTGAGAGCGGAACATCACCGATTTCGTCTAAAAAAAGCGTGCCACCATTGGCCAGCTCAACTAAACCCACTCGGTTACTGTGCGCGCCAGTAAACGAGCCTTTTACATGACCAAACAACTCGCTTTCAAACAAAGAATCCGTCAGCCCGGCACACTCTAACGTCACCATGGAATTACTCGCTCTATGACCACCTTGATGAACCGCGTGCGCGACCAGCTCTTTACCGCTACCGGATTCTCCTAGTAGTAAAACAGACGCATCGCTATGACTAACACGAGTAATTTTTTCCAACATGCGATTAAAAGACTTACTCGAACCCACCAATTTTTTGCTGCTGTCTTGCACACTGGCCACCGACACAGAGCGCAATAGCTCGACAAAAAACAGCAATTGACCTTGGCTGTCATGAATCGGCAGCATTTCTACATCAACATGCTCTTTGCCTCTGGGTGTTTGATGAATGTGCAACACTCGTTCTTTGCGGCCTGATTGCAAGGTTGCCGACAAAGGACAATCTTCACCCGCTTCATCACAAGGCACGCTATAACCATGGGAAACTTCAAAGCAGCGCTTGTTCTGCTGTAAAGGAACATCGCCAAACTCGTCTCGATAATGCTGATTAATGGCAAGGATTCGATAATCCACCGATACTAAAATAGCAGGACAATCGTAGCCCTCTAACATGCTAGCTAGCCCATCAAAGGAAGAAGAATCAGACGCGATAACATCCATAAAATACTTGCCATTTTTGTCAAAGAATAAAGTCAAATATGACAATCAACACTACATTAGTCAATTCTAATTTACTATCTAGATTTAATATTAAAATAATAAACATAAATATCAATGAGTTAATAAAAACCTTCACCTTGGCACGCTTTCTGCCTTATCTAAGTTATAAGCTCATCAAGTGACTAAAACATTTGAATGTGAAAAATTTGATAACGAGGCGAAACATGACAAACACGATTGTAACCAAGCCTGATGTAGCGGCTTTTTTTGATAAAGACTCCAATACTTTCTCTTATGTGGTTAAAGACCCAGCGTCTTCTAGCTGTGCCATTGTCGACAGTGTATTGGATTTTGACTATGCCTCTGGCGGTACTTCACATAAAGGCGCTGACGCCATCATTGAATACGTCACCACGCACAAGTTAAAAGTGGAATGGCTCATTGAAACTCACGTCCATGCAGACCACCTTTCTGCTGCGCCTTACATTCAAAGCAAAGTCGGCGGCAAAATTGGCATTGGTGAGCAGATCACTACCGTTCAAGAAACCTTTGCCAAAGTATTCAACGAAGGCGCCGACTTCTTACATGACGGCTCTCAATTTGATTATTTATTTAACGATGGTGAGCAATTTTATATTGGCGAAATGCAATGCACCGCCCTGCATACACCGGGCCACACACCAGCCTGTTTCACCCATGTTTTAGGCAATGCTGTATTCGTTGGTGACACCTTGTTCATGCCAGATGCTGGTACCGCACGTGCCGATTTTCCCGGTGGCGATGCGGGAATATTGTTCGATTCCGTACAACGAATCTTGGCGCTACCAGAAGATCACCGCATTTTTATGTGTCATGACTACTGCCCAAATGGCCGTGAATTGGAATATGAAACTACCGTAAAAGCGCAGCGTGAATTGAACATCCACGTTAAAAAAGGCATCAGCAAATCGACCTTTGTAGATTTACGTGAAACCCGCGATAAAACATTGGCCATGCCTCGCCTGATTTTGCCATCGTTACAAATCAATATGAGAGCAGGACACATGCCAGAACCAGAAGACAATGGTTTGTCGTATCTGAAAATTCCGTTGAATGCATTCAAATAAACCGTAACGCCAATAGCAAATAACTATAAATAGCCTAATGACCATTAGGCTAAATAATAATTATATAGAGTGAGAACAACCATGTTACGCAAACAAATCACAGACAACTATTCCGTATCTGAGCAGATCAACTTAGACGATATAGACGCTTTAGCAGAATCAGGTGTCACACTTATCATCTGTAACCGACCGGATGGTGAAGAGGAAGGACAATTACCTTTTGCCGATGTTGCCGCTTATGCAGAAGAAAAAAATATCAAAGCAGAGCACATTCCGTTTGCTGGCGGGCAAATGAAAGCTTCAGACATCACGGCTTTTCAAGCAGCAATACAAGATGCTGAAAATATTCATGCCTATTGTCGAACCGGTAACCGCTCTAGCCAAATTTGGCAAGCGGCTCAGGAAGCTTCACCTGCTGATCCTTCCACTCAAGACAATAAAGCCTCTTCCGCAACAGACGATAAAGCACAGCCTAAAGAAGACAACAAAACAACCGCTCAATACGATGTTGTAGTAGTCGGTGCAGGCTCGGCCGGTATTTCTACCGCCGCCAGTTTATTAAAACGTAAACCTGGCTTGAAAATTTGTTTGATTGATCCTGCTGAAAGTCATTTTTATCAGCCCGGTTGGACGCTTGTTGGCGGCGGTGTGTTTAAAGCATCGAATACGCGCCGCAACATGTCCGACGTTATTCCAGCTCATACAAAATGGCTAAAAGAAGCGGTAAAAACTTTCTTGCCAGATGAGAACCAAGTCGTACTCGAAAACGGCCAAAAAATCGCTTATCAATACCTAGTCGTGGCGGCTGGTATTAAGCTTAACTGGGATGCTATTGAAGGCTTATCAGAGACATTAGGTCGTAATGGCGTGACATCAAATTATCGTTACGACTTAGCACCTTATACATGGGATTTAGTTAAAAACTTAAACGGCGGGAAAGCTGTATTCACCCAACCGCCCATGCCGATCAAATGCGCTGGCGCGCCACAAAAAGCCATGTATTTGTCTTGTGACCATTGGTTGAAGAACGACAAACAAAAAGACATTAACGTGTCTTTCTACAATGCGGGCGCTGTATTGTTTGGCGTGCCTGAATATGTTCCTGCTTTGGAAAGCTATATTCAAAAATACCAAGTTAATACTCACTTCACTCACAACCTAGTTAAAATAGACGGTCCGAATAAACGCGCCTATTTCGCCACTACAGACAAAGACGGTGAGAAAAGCATCGTGGAGACCGAGTTCGATATGTTGCATGTTTGCCCACCACAAACCGCTCCAGACTTCATTCGCAATAGTCCATTGGTCGACGCGGCAGGCTGGGTCGATGTCGATAAAGAAACCTTGCAACATACCCAGTTCAAAAACATCTGGTCATTAGGTGATGTCAGTAATACGCCAAACGCAAAAACCATGGCAGCGGCTCGTAAACAAGCACCAGTCGTAGCTCAAAATATTGCCGATGCCATAAACGGAAATACGCTAAGAGCCATCTACGACGGTTACGGCTCCTGCCCGCTTACCGTTGAGCGCGGCAAAATTGTCTTGGCGGAATTTGGTTACGGCGGAAAGCTGTTACCGACCTTCCCTACATGGTTTAACGATGGCACCAAACCCACTTATCTCGCTTGGGTGCTGAAAGAAGACTTACTGCCTCCTTTCTACTGGCACGGCATGCTGAAAGGCTATGAATGGTTCGTAAAACCGACAATGCGTAAGTAACAAGAGCTTCAATGTTTACGATCAGACGCAAGTCTATTCTTTGCCAACAGACACAAAAAAATCCAATGGCGTGGCGGCCATTGGATTTTTTATGAGTGCAATAAGCCGCCAAATTAGCGTTTTATGTAGATTACTGTTGCGTGTAACGATGAAGGGCTTTGTAATCACCATCGTCTTGTAAACAATAAAACTCTGTTTCCTTTGCGCCTAAGATTTGACAGCTAAAGTCGACACTTTCTTGCGCTTCCCATTCATTTTCACAGCTATTACGGAACCGGATGTTAGAATTAGCTTCTACAATAGACCCCAAAGCATAAGACCATTTGAAGTTACTTTCGAAGACATTACAGCTGTTAGAATCATCTGTATCAACAAATATACCTGTCCCATCTTGGTTAAAGGTTTCACTGCCGATATCAATCCATTTACATTCTTCGTCTAAGTATTCAACTTTAAATACATTCACCAAATCCTGACGACGTTTAATGGTAACTTTTGACACATCTTTCATCGACATAGACCAAGCGCTTTTATAGCCATTGTCGTCAAGATCTTCACGAACCTTTAGTGTAAAAGGCACTGCGGTAAGCGCAGTAGATACGGTGAATAAATCGGTACAATCATTCCCCATGCTGGCGTTGAGTGGTCCCATATTCATAATCAGGTCACCCAGTTTGGTACTCTCCATATTAAAAGCTACAACGCCATTTGGCTTCACTTCCTCCGTCGCTAATTGCTCAGCAACTTGCTTACTCTTTTCGCCTGTGTAAGCCACCAAATGCTTGCCCTTAATTGCAACATAAGCGTCTATTGGCAAACCACTATCGGCTAGATTAATAGCGGAACCATCAGTTGGAACTTGCACACCATTTAAGATTGGCAGAAATTTACTAGCAAGCGCGGATAGTACTTCTGGCTTTTCAGTCGTGATAGTAGCAATGGCATCGTATTGAGCACCTAATTGGCTATTTTCATCTTTTATCAGATCAAAAACGCCCAAGCTAACACCAGACAAGCTTTGTGCCATGCTAGTAAATACCGATAGCATCGCTGGGTTATTTTCACGTAACTTCACTTGTAAATTTTGCAACTGAGCACAGCTGAATTCCGCTTTGGTAAACTGATTCCATAAGCTCGTTAAAACAGGAGAAAGTGCGTCCGCCGACAAACCAACACCAAGCCCTATCGTCAAATCCTTGCTCGTATTTAGGTAGCTTGGAATAAAGCCGCGAAGCTTGCTTAGCTCACCTAAAATGTTGGCATTTTTGATTTCCAGTGCATAAGAAAAATCAAGCGCCATGTTATCGTCTTTTACATCATAACGATTCAGGCCAAAGACAAAACGCGGCATACCAGAAACAATATTAACAACATCAGCTCGGCACTGCATTTGTGCTTGCGTCAAATCTGGTAACTTATCTCCCATCAAAGCCTTCAACTGCTTGTGTGCACGAGCGTCTTTGTCAAACATGGCATTAGCGATGTTCAGCAAACTAACAAAACCATGGGAGTAATCCATGAAGTTATAAGTCTTGCCGTCGTTTTCCCAGCTGTCTGCTGGCATTGACTGTGTAGGTTTCGACAAAGCAAAACGCTGCTCTTGAGCGGCCACATCGTCTTTTTGTGATAATACAGAGATGGTCAGAACACTATCCTTGATCATAAAGCCAAGCGTCAGCACTAGATCATCATTTTTCGCCAGTTCGATAGTCGTTACAGTTTCGTCGGCAATCGTTTTTGAGCCTAAGGTCAAATCACTTTCTAGCGCAGCTTGTTTTACAAGATCCAAAAATGCTTGTTCATCTTGTAAAACAACACGCATCACAGGGAAAATCCCATCTAAATACGCAACACTTGCGCCTTCCATATCGAGGCCGTAGTGCTTGTACATGGCTATGCCACCCTTTGGTGCCACTTCATAATAATCTTTAATAAACCAGCGGATAAAGTCTAAGCCTTCACTTTCAGGAAAAGGTTTAAGCATCTCTAAAAGAGCATCACCATCGCTACTGTCTTTCAGTCGAGCCATTATCTGATCTGAACTGGTGACAATATCTTTATTCGTCACGGCACCAACAAAAAGAGCAGTATCAGCAGGAATGTATTCGACCATCTTGTCGATGTTATTATCTTTTTGGAACCAGCCAAAAACATCTAAATTAAAGCCAAATGCGGCAGCAGAAGATAAGCAAGCCATGACTGCGACGGCTTTAAAGAATTTTCCCTTCATTACGAATCCTTTAGGATGAGTACTCATTACAAGTCACTTAAAATGGGGGTTAAAATAGTGTGTCAAAAACGACAGGATTCTAACGCTAATTTTGAAAAAGAAATACAGAAAAACAGCACGATTTGGACTCTAAATCATGGAGAAACAGCCTTTACAGTACCTTTGATTTGATAAATTTATGCTACGTGTAATGAGTTAATTTAGGCCGCACAGCGAATATCATGCAGATATTCCTTTTTAGCTTTTTCAAAGAGATTTATGACGTAAACAGACAACTCCCAACATAGTCGCCACCATACAATGCTCTCCTTTAACTCAATATACAATTTGGAGCTACTATGTCTGACTTTATCACCGTTATGCGTGAAACCTGCCCAACACCTGTGGTAAACGCAACAAAATGGACTCGTATTGGTGGCGATCCACATACTGTGAACTTAAACGCTTACCTTTCGAAAGATGGCAGTAAGATAATGGGAACTTGGATTTGTACACCGGGCAAATTTGAAGTGAACTATGACAAATGGGAATTTTGCCATTTCTTAGAAGGTTACTGCATTATCACTCCAGAAGGCGAAGAAGCAAAACATCTAAAAGCAGGCGATGTATTCGTTATCGAGCCAGGTATGAAAGGTACTTGGGAAGTGGTTGAAACGGTTCGTAAATACTTCGTATTCGCTTAAGTATTCAGCTTGTGAGCAGAGCATACAGCTCGGCTCACAAGACTTTACCCTCAGACATCAAATACAAAACAAATTCATTCAAACCTTCAGCCAGCCCCTTTCATAAAAAGCATTACTATTTGCAACACCAAAATCAAGGTAAAGAGCCATCTTTAAAAGAGCGCTATCTACTCGAAGCCGCAAGCCCAACACCGAAGCCAACAAAAATGCCACCGCTGATTTTATTTAGCAAAGCACTGCCTTTTTGTGACGCAACTTTAGATTTAGTCAGTGATGCTGACACTGCGTAAATCGTGTGAATGACCACGACCAAAGCACTAAACGTCAGAGCAAGTAAAACAAACTGAGGAGTATATTCTTGTTTTAAATCGATAAACTGAGGAAAAATAGACATAAAGAAAACAACCGCTTTAGGGTTCGTAATAGATACAAAAAAACCTTCCATAAAGCACTTCAACAGCGAGCTTTCGTGAGCGTTCGCTTTAATATTACTAGGTGATTTGCTACGCCACATTTTAATACCAAGATACACCAAATACACGGCACCAACGATTTTTATCAGACTGAATGCCATGGCTGAGCTGGCTAAAATGATACCTAAGCTGGTCGCGGAAATCGTCGCCACCAGCAAAATAGCCAAGGCTACACCAAATATGCCAGCAAAGGTTTTTAACAGCCCTTTCTGAATTGCATTATTAATCGTTAAGACAACCGCAGGTCCAGGCAAACAAATGGTTGCAATCGCGACACCAACGTACAATAAATAATTATCCATGTTTGCTCCTGACTGTGCCTTAAAACACTATGCTAATTCTTTCAGATAGTTTGAGCTACGACTTAGGTAACATTCCCTTATTTAAACGACTAAACGAACCCATTTAATTGACGAATAATATCCAAGAATAAATCTCGACCAACGGGAATCAGGCTATCGGGAAAATCATAATCAGGGTTATGCAATTGCGGGCTGGCTTGCCCAGCGCCCAGAGCAAACATGGCGCCCTCTTTAGATGTCGCAGTGAACTGTCCGAAGTCCTCAGACCAACGCATTGGCTCATCTAATAATACAAAAGGTGTTCGAGTATTATCACACGCACAAATTACCAAATCACAACCTTGTTGAGAGTTCACACTGGCTTGAAATACATCATCGTATTCAAACGTAATACTCAGGTTTTCACTCTTTGCCACAGCACAAGAAAAGCGCTCAGCTTCTTCTATCAGAGTTTGCATACCTTCGTTAGTTTCACTGCGCAAGGTCACCATGACCACGGCGTCACCCGGTGCGGTACCAAAAGCAATTTCACCTAATTTGGCATGAATAACCGTGACCCAGTTTCGTCCAGAGCCTGCTTGATGTGGAATTTTGGCTGGCAGCGAGTTGAGTTCTTGAATGATTTTGCACATCGCATTGGCAGGGCTTATGCCATTTTCAGGATGCGCAGCATGAGAAGTTCTGCCTTTTAAGTGGATAATCATCCCCCTAGAAGCACAATTAAACGTACCTGCTCGTACCGCCACTTTACCTAGTTCTAAGCCAGGATAATTATGCAATGCAAAAGCATAATCAGGAATGAGAGCCGCAAAGCGCGCATCTTTTACAACTTGAATTGCCCCCATACCGGTTTCTTCCGCTGGCTGAAAACACAACACTACTCGCCCCTTCTGAGGGCGATGTTTCGCCAATTCTGCACCCAATGCCGTCACAATACTCATGTGGCCATCATGACCGCATTTATGAGAAACACCTTTCACCTGCGAGCGATGGGCAAAGCTATTCGTCTCCTCAATTGGCAAAGCATCTAACTCGCTACGAATCAAAGTCGTTGGGCCACTTTCGGTACCGTTGAACACAAACGCCAGACCCGTTCCGCCAAGGCCAGTAATAACTTCATCCGCAGAGAAAGCTTGAAACTCTTCGAGAATTCGAGCCGCCGTCGCTTGCTCTTGATTAGACAGCTCTGGGTTCTGATGAAGGGTTTTACGTAACGCGATTAACTCATCAAAAGATTGCATGCTTGTACCTTTTCAAAATGGGCAAATAAATATTGATAGATCAGCATTGATACATGGCAGTTTATCCGCTGAACATCTCAGCTAAAAACATAAAAAAACACTGCTATATCAGATCATGAGTTAAAAGGATTAACGATAACCATGAGGATTATTGCTTTGCCAATTCCAAGCATCACGGCACATGGTTTCTAACGAGAGCTGCACTTGCCAGCCCAGTGAGTCGGTCGCTTTTTGTGGGTCTGCATAAAATTCTGCGATGTCGCCTGCGCGTCTTGGCATAATTTCATAAGGTATTTTCTGATTGGATGCTTTCTCAAACGCATGAACTACATCTAGCACACTAAAACCTTTGCCAGCACCTAGGTTGTAAGCTTCTATGCTTTTTACTTGTTGGCTCACCAATTTTTCAAGCGCTTTAATATGGCCTAAAGCCAAATCCACCACATGAATATAATCCCTTACGCCTGTACCATCATGAGTTGGGTAATCACCACCAAACACGCTTAGCTTTTCACGTTTACCCACAGCAACTTGGGTAATAAAAGGCATCAGATTATTGGGGATTCCATTTGGATCTTCGCCAATCAAGCCGCTTGGATGAGCACCAACTGGATTAAAATAGCGCAGCAAAGACACATTCCATCGAGGATCGGCCACAAAAGCATCTTGTAGGAACTGCTCGATCATCACTTTCGTTCGACCGTATGGACTTGTAGAACTTAGCGGGAAATGTTCCACATAAGGAATGGGATTATTATCGCCATAAACGGTGGCAGAAGAACTAAACACTAAATCGAACACACCATGCTGCGCCATGATGTCTAATAAAATCAAAGTGCCAGTTAAATTGTTGTGGTAATAAGATAAAGGAATTTTAGTCGACTCACCAACCGCTTTTAGACCAGCGAAATGAATCACAGCATCAATAGAATGTTTTTGAAAAACGGTATGCAGGACAGTGGCGTCAAGTAAATCGACTTCATAAAAAGTCACTGCTTTGCCTGTAATTTGCTCAACCCGATTCAATACTTAAGGATTGGAATTACACAAATTATCGACAACAACGACATCATAACCTTGGTTTAATAATTCCACGCAGGTATGACTGCCGATAAACCCCGTTCCACCTGTTACTAAAATCGTTTTCATACTTCTCTCACTGTAAAAGATCTATCCTTATTTAACACAGTACAACCAAATTAGGCCACTTCCCTGGGAGAAGCAATGCGCTTGCCTTCATAGCGACGTAACACGACTTGGAAGCGTACGATAAGAATCGTCGCTAATAAGGTTAACCCCGAACCTAAACCGATGTAAAACCCTCGCAATGATAAGGCTTCAGCCCAAGGGCTATAATGAGATAGCCAAAAGCCAAACGGAATACTCAAACCAAACAAAGACGCGGCAAAAGCGATCATGGTTGAACGCGTATCACGGAATCCTCGTAAGGCACCGGTAAATACGGTTTGCAGCATGTCAGGGAATTGATAACAAGAAGAGATCAATAAGATACTTGCTGCCAAGGCGACGACTTCTGCGTTATTACTATAGATATACGGAATCTGGTTATGGAAAACCTGAGTAATAATAAAACAGATACTCACATAAGAAAGACCCAACAACACGATCACACGGATGCGCTTTCTAACACCATCAACGCCTTCTTTGGACATGGCTTTCGCGACAACAATCGCTGTCACCGCACTCATCGCCATCATGGGTGTAAACAAGAAAGAAGTGTAAGACATGACAATCTGCCCACTGCCCAATGCCAAATCCCCAAAAGACGAAATCAACCAGGTCATAGAGGAAAATAAGCCCACTTCAAAAGCAAAGGCAAAGCCCGCAGGCGCGCCAACATTCAACAAAATCGAAAACTTACGTGTGTAACGCCATACTAAGCGAGTAAATAAAGGGGTTTTATTGATAAAACGGTCGTAAACAAAAAACATAGCTACAGCTAAATACAGAGATAACGCAGACGCCAATGCCGCACCTTTGGCACCCATTTCAGGAAAGCCCAAATTACCGAAAATCAGTACATAGTTAAACAATATGTTTAGCACTAAGCCGAAGCTGGCAACAAACAAAGGAAAGCCTGGGCGGCCAGCGGCTTCAAACAAATTTTTATAGGAGGTCATCAATGCCAACATAGGAAGCGCTGGCGCGAAGATATACAAATACGAAACCGAGACTTGTCTTGTTTCCTCTTCCGTTGCCATCAAACCAGCGAAATATGGCAGTAAGAAAATAGCCACCAAGCTTGCTAATAAACCTAATCCAACAGACAAGCCAACCGCTTGCGACATGTAAAGGTTAACCAGTTTAGGTTGTCGGCCATGCAAATGACGCGTAACCAAAGGCGTAAGACCGAATGTCACACCAATCAAGAAACAACCAACCGGTAGCCATAAACTCGACGCTAAACCAACCGCCGCCAAATGCAATGCACTATAATGCCCTAGCATAATAGTATCGACCACACTGATCGACAGCTCCAATGTCATCGTCAAAACCATAGGAAATAACAAATGAAGCACTTCTTTTAACACTGGGAAACGCTTAACCACACATCACCGCCGACTATCCCATAGAAAACACCAAAAAACAGCCGAGCAATTTACCATTGATCACCAAACATTGCACCAAATCACCTGTAGGTCGGCCTTCAGGCCGTCAAAGCCGAATCGCACCAGACCAAAACCTTGACGCGCTAAAGCACGACCTACAAAAAACAAGCTTGTATTCACATTCCAATACCGAGAAAATGCCGCTCCTGCATTTATTAGACACGTCTAGGAAGACCATATCACATGACCATTATCACCACACTTGGCCCATTATTAATCTCCCTACTCTTTGGTTACTGGGTCAATATCACGCTATTCACCCCTTCTCGTGTAGCCAAGGGATTAGAACAGTTGGTTTATCTGATTCTAGGTCTAATCGGCTTTAGCCTCGGAGCATTAGACAACTTAGCAGAAAAACTCTTTATCGCTGGTTATCAAGCCATTATTTTCTTTACGCTGATCAGCGTATTAAGCCTAGGTGGTTTATATCTTAGTGGCCTACGTTTTGGCGGTACTCACGCAGACAGTCTTGCTCAAGGCCCATCAGACAGCAAAAGCCATGCCCTGATGGACGCAGCGAAAACCATCGCTTGGGTAATAGGCGGGGTTGTCGTCGGCATATTTGCCAAAGACTGGCTAACGGGCGTCGACGAACTGGTAACGGGCTTGCTGTATGTTTTGCTGTTTTTAATTGGTTGTCAGCTTCGCCAAGGCAATCATCGTCTGCGTAAGCTGTTTTTAAACTCACAAGGCGTCATTATCGCCCTAGTGACTATTTTCACCACATTATTAGCCGGTTGGATTGGGAGCCTAATTTTAGGGTTAAATTGGAACCAAGGACTTGCCGTCGTATCAGGCTTCGGCTGGTACAGTTTATCTGGCATTCTTATTACTGGCTTAGGTGATCCAGTACTAGGCACCACCGCCTTCTTGCTTGATCTTGGACGTGAGATATTAGCCCTCATGTTGATTCCATTTTTAGCAAGGCTCAACAGCCACATGTCGGTGGGTTATTCTGGTGCGACGGCAATGGATTTTACTTTACCCATGCTAGGGAAATTTCACGGCGCGCAAATCATCCCTGTCTGCATCGCCAGTGGTTTTATCATGAGTATTCTTGTGCCAATTCTTATTCCGTTATTTATGGGGATTAAATAGCCTTTATTGAGCATTTAGTGGGTTCGTTAATTTATGTACTATATTTTTTGAATGCTGAGTTGTTTAGTATTAGCTTTCAATAATAGAAATAACAAGACGACGATTTTAAAAGGTTGTCTTACATTATTTTTTAGGAGATTCAATGAAGGTTGCGGTTGTTGTTAATTGTTTAAAAATTGGAGGCATGGAGAGAGTTGCCTGCAATTTATCCGACGCCTTTGCGAAACAAGGCCATAATACTCACCTTATTTATCTTAAAAATCGCAAAATTGAAGTCTCCCCCAGCAACCCTAATGTCAAAATACATTTGTTTGCCCTACAAAAAATGGTGATGCTAAGCGGCATCGGTTTTATTTGGTTAATAATATCTAAATTATTAAACATCATTTTTCGTAAATCGTTCGTCATGTTTTTTGCCTATGCGGAAGCCATGGCTTTTTCTTATAAACTCAAAAAATTAGAGAAAGAAGCTGGCCGATTTGATCTTATTATTTTCCGCGGGCAAGGCACTTTTTCTCATATTTGGCCACTCAAAGATCCTCGTTTTGTCTTCGTTTGTGAAAGTATGCTTAACCAGTCGGTGTATGGTTCTAAATCTAAGCAGATGTTTTCATGGCTATTTTCCAACCGACATGTGGTATGCATATCTAAAGAAGCACATCTCTCTTTTATGGATCTAATTCACAACTTCGCTATTTCATGTCAAAGTATTTCAATCATAAGTAACCCAAATAATTATGGAGAAATTAGAGAAAAGGCATCGGTTCTAGAAGCCAATATTGATTACCATACAAGCCCCTATATTTTAGGTTTAGGCCGTCTTGTAGGAGGTAAAAACTTTCCATTATTAATTGACGCCTATCATTACGCACGTAACAACTTCGGCGTAACACATGACCTAGTTATCGTCGGGGAAGGTCGAGAAAAAGCTGCGATCGAAAATAAGATCAAAAAACTAGGATTAGAAGATTGTATCTTTCTAAAAGGTAAACAAAGCAATCCATTTCCTTGGTATCAGCGTGCAGACCTCTTTGTTTTAAGCTCCAAAAGTGAAGGACTGGGAATGGTACTCATTGAGGCCTTGGCTTGTGGAACACCTGTCGTTGCAACAAATTGCCCTGGTGGTGTTAGTGATATCATGCGCGGGCAGTTAAGTGACTATTTAGCAGAACAAAACCCTGAGTCTCTTGCCGAGAAAATCGTCCTCACTTTGAAACAAGGAGACTCCGTTCTTTTAGGCCCAGACGTTGCACAATCGCTCGCGCAGTTTGACGAAAAACATATCGTGCAACAATATTGCGACACCTACTTATCAGCCCAATAAATTTAGGTTAAACGACTACCTTACTTTACAAGAATTATTTTATGAAAAAACTTGATTACCAGTATGCGTTACAACCAGATTGGCAAAGTGACGTACTTTTAAAAAAGCAGAACACAAGTAATAAATCTAATTTGACTCTGGCAGATGAAGCAGGATTCGCAGAGTTAACACAGGATGAATTCACTTGGTTACTATCGTTTTCTTATCAATCTACTCATAAAAAAAAGCAAGGCTGTATTTCCGTTTTTTTTAAAAATGAAGATCAAAATACAGTTGGTCATTCACAATTTTTTGAAGCGAATCAACAAGGCGCTCGCCACCTTAATCTAAGTGGCCTATTAGCTAAAGACAAAACATTGCACCAATTACAATTGGCTTTCGAACATTGCAAAGCTCCTACTGAAGCAAAACTTTTAGGCTTTAAAAAACCCAACCTCGCTGATGGGCCCATTCTCATCATTGCGCCACATGCCGATGATGCTGAACTCGCTGCATATGGCTTATACAGCAACTTTGCGGATCAAGTTTGGATTACAACCATCAATGCAGGCCAAAACCTCCAGTCTTTAGATAGGCAGTATATTTCTGGATTAGATGAAAACATAAGCGACGCGACGCAGCGAAAAGCACAAATCAGAGCCTGGAATAGCATGACAACCCCGCTTCTTGCCGGCGTTAAGCTTGATAGATTGTCTTCCCTTGGTTATTTCAATCTAACCAAAGAATCGCTTTATCAAACACCAAAAGAGCCACAAAGCGATAAAGCTTTTCCTGCGCTAACACCACAAATAAGTCGAACATTTAATACGCTAAAACTTCCTAATGATGAACAGAATATTAGCTCTGGACAATTACTAATCGAAGATCTAACTAGCTTACTAGAGCAAATTAAGCCTTCAACTGTACTAGTAACAGAACCAGAGATAGACCCTCATCCAGAACATATTATGTCAGCTTATGCCTTAGCCTTAGCCATCGACAAAAGCAGCCATGTGCCGAATAGAGTTTTGATGTACGTAAACCATTTGCGTAAAATAAAGAACTTCCCTTACGGCCTAGAGCACGCTAGAACGGCGCTAGCACCATGGTATGACACTAAATCGATATTTGGCCATTATTCTTGTTATAGCTACCAACTCGATATCAATACACAAAAAGACAAAGTTGTATCTTTTGACTCAATGCATGACCTACGCAGCAAACCAAGAATTCAGAAAATATTAAAAAAATGGTGGCATAGCAAAATACTAAAAAGCCATTATAAATATTACGGTTACCACAACTATTTCTTAACGCATATTAAAGCCAATGAGGTCTTCACTTTTGTGGATGGGCAGATCTTTAGTCAGTCATTGATTCACTCAATAGAACAAGACAAAAAGCACTAGTTTTATAACGATTACATGAATCATAGGTATTTTGTCGCACTAAAGCACGAATCGACAAAATACCTGAGCCCAAGCTTCAACACAGAAACGTCAATAAATTGTAAACAGAGCCAAACAAACAAACTTGCTTTAGCAAACACCGTCATGCTTTTGTAAAAGCGATTGTGTAGATAAAGAACAGCAGATTAATCTCTTACTACGTCTTGTGCTTTGTGGAACCGTTCTATCTTTTGGAACTCAAACAAAGTGTGCAGGTGAAGGGGTCGCTTTGGTAACGTGAAAGCATATAAACTGGCATAAACAGCCTACCTTATGTTAGAACATTCATGTTAAACAGAAACGACGGATCTGATTTTGCAAAGCACAAGGCGTATACCATTGTTCCTGCTTTGTTTTCGCCCCATGAAATGCTGGTCAAAAAATACGAATCGAACTCCGTCTTAATGCTTTACATCACAAAGTGATAAATCAACAAACAATGGAACACCTTTCCTTATGAAAAAAATAGCTATGAAAAAAACTCTTATTGCGGCGCTGGTCATGTCATCCGTTTCTTTTGCGTACGCCGCCGACAGCGCAATTAAACTAGACACTAAAGAGCAACGCCTTGGTTACAGCATTGGCACCATGTTTGGTTCACGCATGTCACAAGATTTCTCAGATCTAGATATGAAAACCTTTATGGCTGGCTTCCAGGATTCATTTGCGGGCAAAGAAGGCAAAATGTCTATGGATGAAGTGACTAAAACCATCCAAGACTACCAGCAAGAACAAATGGCAAAAGCTCAGCTTGAAGAAGAAAAAGCAGCTGAAGAGGCAAAAGCCGCTTCTGCAGCTTGGCTAAAAGAGAAAGCAGCCGAAGATGGCGTGAAAAAAACAGAGTCTGGTTTGCTTTATAAAGTCATTACAGCAGGCAATGGCGAAAAGCCAAAAGCCACAGATACCGTTGAAGTTGATTACGAAGGCAGCCTAACAGATGGCACCGTATTCGATAGCTCATACAAACGCGGTGAAGCCATTACCTTCCCATTAAATGGTGTTATCCCTGGTTGGACAGAAGGTCTGCAACTTATGCCTGTTGGCTCTAAATACGAGCTATACATTCCAGCAGACCTAGCATACGGTCCTGGCGGCACGGGTCCTATCCCACCAAATGCTGCATTGAAGTTTGTTGTTGAATTGCACAGTATTCAAAAAGCAGAAACGCCAAAGGCAGAAGAACCAAAAGCCGCTAAGTAAGTTAACTGTCTTTTAGTAAAGATGTAAAATGGTCGTCATCGTGACGGCCATTTTTATTTCCGCTTTTTAGTGTCATCAATAGCCCCTTCTCAAAAAAAGGCGACTAAATTGAATATCTTATATACCCACACCTATAACTCTTTGTATACTTACACAAAAATTACATTTTTATATTGAACTTCTCCGCATGAAACAAAAATATGAGCCTCAAATGACATCAGTTTCTACCAGTTTAGCCAGTGCATTCAAACGTCGTACACCTGCAGAACAGCCAACCTGGCTAATCATCTTAGGTATCATCTCGATAACACTTTATGCTTTTACTAGAACCGGCTTCCCTGAAATAGCAAGTGCAGCCTCCGCCATAGCAACACTGACTGGCTTCTGGGCATTATTTAAATACGGCAAACTAGTTAACAGTCATATACTGTTTCGTTTTGTCTGGATAGCCATCATATTCCAATTAATTTCATGGGGATTATCTCAGTATGTTACCCCTGAATGGGCGGAAAGCTCACCTAAATTGGATAAGATAACTCGTTGGTTTGTTTTCATTCCGTTAGCTTGGTGGGTAGCCCAATACAAAAATGCAACTTGGCTCGTCTGGGGCTGTGCGGCACTAGGAATACTAGTTTCTCCTTGGGTAACAGGTGAAGGTATACCAGAGATTATTAGGGGACTAGACGGAGAACGAGTATTTTTTGGTCTTCGACAAGCCCAGCATACCAGCTTATTCTTTGGCGTTATTTTGATAGGCTTTTTATGCTTTACTCGCACACTTCTAAGTAAAAGCAAATGGTTAGCAATCCCTCTTTTTCTTGCTATTGCTTACTGTATCCTCATTATTTATATCAACTCATCTCGTCAAGCTTGGCTAGCGCTACTACTTACTGCATTTTTTATGGCAAGCTACTTCACCATAAATCGGTTTAATCGAGCAACAGGAAAGCAAAAGCTAGTCACCCTAAGTCTATTTCTAGCTAGCATGTTGGGCCTGAGCATGGCGATAAATATAGCGTTAACTAACAACGACGCTATGATAAACAGAGCTGTAGAAGAGAAAGAAGCATTAAGCGCTATTGCCACACTAGACTTTGATAATGTGCCCTATACTAGTTTTGGTATACGCCTTCATAGCTGGGTAGCGGCAACAGACTTCATAAAAGCCAAACCTATATTTGGTTGGGGAAGCAATGGCAGAAGTCTTGTTATGAAAAAAACAGAATGGCTACCAGATGATATAAGAAAAGATTTCGGGCACTTACATAACACCTATATTGAGATGCTGGTTAACTTTGGTATTGTAGGATTAGCTTTTTATATTAGTATCTGGGTCGTAATGGCAAAAAGCCTTTTTAAACAAATAAGAGCTGGAAAAATAGAAAAACAAGTTGGCTATTTCTTTATGAGTTTTGTCTGTTTCTGGAGCATTATGAATTGCTTCGAAGCCTACCAAAATTTCTGGACAGGTGTTTTTTACTTTACGATATTTATGACAGGTATACAGGCCAAAATATGGCGCGCAAAATATAATTTTAAATCATAAATCTTAGTTCTAAAAATCTAAATATTATTGACCAGCTAAGTTAACAGCAGAGAAATACGTGAAAAAAAGTTTAGCATTAAAAGAACACAGCACATCACTTAGTATCATACTAAGAATCATAGATTGCATTGGGCTATTGAGTGCTGGACTATTAAGTTACTGGTTAAGATTTTCAAGCCTTAGCCTTGATTTAACATATAAAAATGTTCTACTACTTGGTGTGTTACTTGGGGCGGCAAGCCTGTCCTTTTTTGGAGCATATAGGGCATGGCGAGGTGCATCATTCACGTCTGAGATAAGATGCGTTCTTAGTGCGACATTAACGACATTTTTGCTGCTAATCATCAGTGGATTTATTACCCAATCTTCAGATTTATTCTCTCGTATTTGGGTAGTAAGTTGGCTATGTACCTCTACCGCTACAATATTGAGCTATAGATTTTTGCTTCGGAAGTCCCTGGGAGCATTAAGAGCAAAAGGTTTCAACATCAGAAGCGTGATTATTATTGGCGATGGAGAGCTAGCACAGCAAGTTCTAGAGCGACTAAAACAACATCCTGAAATGGGGTTAGTCGTAAAAGGGATACTTAGTACGCAAGAGCAAGCCACCGATAAACATGAAATTAACTCTGTACCATTTCTAGGCACATTAAATGACCTAGATAAAATAGTTAAAAATCACAAAATAGATCAGGTTTGGATTGCTCTCCCAATGAGCGAAGTGCAAAAAATGGAACAGGTACAATCCGCTTTAAGCAACACTTCTATCGTGATTCGAATGGTACCCGATATCTTTGGCTTTAGACTCTTAAATCAATCCATGACGGAGGTTGCTGGTTTACCCGTTATAAACATTTCAACCTCTCATATGCTTGAAGGTAAAAACCGTTTTCTAAAGTCCCTAGAAGACAAAATACTGGCTTCCATTATACTGTTACTCATAAGCCCAATTTTAGTAGCCTTAGCCATCATCATAAAGCTAACGTCCAAAGGGCCAATCTTATTTAAACAATATAGAACAGGTGCCAATGGACAGGACTTTAAGGTTTATAAATTTCGGTCTATGGTGGTTCACAATGAGGAAGATGGAAAAGTAACACAAGCAACAAAAGGGGACAGTAGAATAACGCCTATCGGTGCTTTCATGAGACGAACATCTTTAGATGAACTACCGCAATTTATCAATGTACTTCAAGGCAGGATGTCAATTGTTGGGCCAAGACCCCATGCACTTGCACACAATGAACATTACAAAACACTTGTTGAATCTTATATGCGCCGCCATATGGTCAAGCCAGGCATCACTGGCTGGGCACAAGTAAATGGCTTTCGCGGGGAAACCGATACAATAGACAAAATGGAAAACAGAGTTGAATATGACCTATACTATATTGAAAACTGGTCTGTATGGTTCGATTTGAAAATCATCTTCTTGACTATTTTCAAAGGTTTTATACATAAGAATGCAATTTGATCTTCACTGAAGATCAAATCTCTATGCCTTTTTCTTCACATTTCTCAAGTACAAACTGCTTGAAATTTTCTTTAAAGATTTCCGTAGAGAATTTCATAGCATGGGCTCTAATTTCACTTGGCTTAAGCAATAAGCAATGGTTTTTTTCAAACTCATTAACAGCCTTAATAATCGAATTTGCTGTTTGCTTGTGAAAATAAAATCCTGTTTTCTTATCTATAACCGTATCTAGTGAACCACCCTTACCAAATGCAATAACAGGTGTACCGCATGCTTGAGCTTCTAATGGAACAATACCAAAGTCTTCTTCTGCCGCAAAAATAAAAGCTCTAGCTTTCATCATATGCTCTTTAAGAATTTGATAATCTTGATATCCCAGATAACTTATGTTTGAAGAAGATGATGCTATTTTTTCAACTTTATCTCTTTCAGGGCCATCACCTATAATAATAAGCTTTTTATCTGGCATTTTTGAAAAGGCTTCCGCAATAAGCGCTAACCGTTTATAGGGAACCAAACGCGACGCAGTAAAATAAAAATCGTCTTTAACCTCGTGTAACGGGAAAGCATCTACATCTACATTAGGAAAAATTATTGTCGAGTCCCTTCTATAACATTTATATATTCTCTCCTTAATGAAGCGACTAATCGATATAAAATAATCAACATTATTACTGGATGCTAAGTCCCAAAGCCTTATTCTATGCAGAAAATATCTAGCTAATAAAGATTTAAAACCTTTGGTTAAATTAGATTCTTTTAAATATTCAAACTTCATATCCCATGCATATCGAATAGGTGAATAACAATAACAAATATGCAATTGATTTGGTGATGTAATTACTCCTTTTGCCACCGCATGACTGCTACTAATCACTAGATCATATTCAGTCAGATCAAGTTGCTCTATAGCAAAAGGCATTAGTGGTAGATACGCACGGTATTTCTTTTTCGCAAATGGCAATTTTTGTATGAAGGTATTCTTCGTTTGCTTGCCTATCAGGTATTTCTTTCTCTGCTCGTCATCAAAAAAATCGACAACAGAGAATAAATCAGCATCAGGAAAAATATCGATAATAGACTGTATAACGTTTTCTGCGCCACCTGGGTTAACAAACCAGTCATGTACAATTGCTATTTTCATTATTTCTCCAAGATAGGGGTTAGAGCATCATCCCAAATTTTTCTAGAGCGCTCCCAAGAAAATATTTGAGCTCTTTTCAACCCCAATTCAACTAAATTAATACGTACCAATTTCTTTTGCCAAATATCAACTAAACCATCTTGAATAGAATTAACATCATAAGGATCAACTAATAATGCTGCACCGCCAGCTGTCTCTGGCATAGCTGTAATATTTGATGTAATTACAGGAGTTCCGACTGCCATAGATTCAAGAATAGGCAAACAAAACCCTTCATATAAACTAACTACAACGGTTGCTATGGCTCCTTTGTAATAACAAGGCAGATCAGATTCATCAACTCCGTTTAAAAACACGACACTATCAATAATACCTAATTCAGTAATAAGCAAACTTAATTCCGGTGTGGGTTTACAAGAAATTAACAAGTCAACCTCAGTAGAAAGGCCTGAGCTCGCATAAGCACTCACCAGTCTTTTCAAATTCTTATGTGATTTATTATTTCCAACATATAAAAAATAAGGCCTGGCTCTAACAATAGGAAGAACGGCTTCATGATAAAATTTATGATCAACCCCATTAGGAACCACAATTATTTTATCGATAGGAATTTTAGCCCAGCGTGAGATTTCTTGTCGTGTAAAATCAGAGACAGTAAAAACAGCAGGAGCATTTCGTACCGTCTGCTTCACAATATAATTATAATACAACCTGTTTTTAGCATTTGAGTACTCAGGAAATCTCAGATGCATTAGATCGTGAAGTGTGACAATAGCTTTACCTGCAGAAAAAAAAGGACAATTGTAACCTGGACTAACAAAGTAGCTACCACCTAGAGTAATTCTAGATAATTTAATAGGGTCTATAGCTGATAGTGCAGAAGACAGCTCACCACTAATGAAACTACATCCATTTAGACTTTGAGCTTGCATTATTTCCTTACAAAATCGACCAATCCCTCCACTTTCTAACCATCGAGAGTCAAAATAAAGCATATTTTATCCCTAACATCTATTTTCAAATCAATCTCTTAATAAAAAACTTCAGGCTACTTTTAGCTAAACATATTACTAAAGTAGTAGAGGATAAATTTTTGATTTGTGCTTTAATTTCCTCTTTAAAGTTCTTTCCAGAGTTTTGGCCACTTATACCACCATCAGCATAATCGACAAGAGTATCATTTATAAAGAAAAGAGATGAGTGAGGTAAAACCCTTAACCAAAATTCGTAATCCATACGTATTCTAAAATCTTCATCATATAATCCATATTTATCAAATAAAGCCTTAGAGATAAAAGAAGCCTGATGTGAAATCATTGACCTTTCACCTATAAAGGTAGCATCACTTACTATTTTTTTCGGTATTCTCTTATCAACAAACTTTGAAAAAGCAGTAATTACATCGGCTTTAGATTCAACAATAGCATCAGCAAATATAGATACAGATTGGTTATCAACAAAAACGTCACCTGAGTTCATATAATTTATATAATCACCTTCAGCTAATCGAGTGCCTTTATTAAAAGCATCACTAATACCAGTATCTTTTTCACTCAAAAAAGCAAAAAGTTTATCCTGGTACTTTTCTATTAACTGCCTTGTGCCGTCTGATGAACCACCATCAATTACAATATAATGAATATTCTCATAGGATTGGTTTAAAACACTTTTTAATGTTTTTTCAATATTTTCAACATCATTATAAACTATTGTAATAACGCTAATGATTGGTTGCCACTGAGTATTTTGCTGAAGCATACTATACTCTCAAATTAGTAGAATTCTTTACGAAACAGTCGTAGGCATCCTGAAGTCCTGTATCCAACTCAATACTGAATTCCCAACCAAGACGACGAAGACGATCTACATTCATTAGTTTTCTAGGTGCACCATCGGGCTTGCTTACATCAGTATTAATATCACCATTAAAGCCTACGACTTTAGCAATTTTATGGGCAACTTCTAGAATAGAGCAGTCCAACCCCGTGCCAACATTAATATGGCTTTCCATTGAATGAACTTCACCATCATAAGTAGCTTTATCAAGATTCATAACAAACACACTGGCAGCAGCCATATCGTCTACATGCAAAAACTCACGCTTTGCCGATCCTGTTCCCCAAATAGTCACTTGATCCAAACCTTGCTCTTTTGCCTCATGAAAACGACGAATTAATGCAGGAATAACATGACTATTTTCAGGGTGATAATTATCCCCTGGACCATAAAGGTTGGTTGGCATCACGCTACGATAATCTACACCGTACTGGCGGTTATAAGACTCGCACAATTTTATTCCCGCAATTTTAGCTACTGCATATGGCTCATTAGTTGGCTCTAGATAGCCATCTAATAAAGCCGACTCTTGCATTGGCTGACTAGCCAACTTAGGGTAAATACACGAAGAACCTAGGAACAAAAGCTTTTTGACACCATGCAAATACGACTGATGAATGACATTAGCCTCTATCATCAAATTCTGATATATAAACTCTGCCGGAAATGTATTATTAGCATAGATTCCACCCACTTTCGCAGCGGCTAGATATACTTCATCAATCTTTTGCTCGGCAAAAAAAGCAGCCACTGCGACTTGATTGGTTAAATCAAGCTCCGCAGAAGTGCAAGTAATAATATGCTTGTAGCCACTCTCTTTAAGTCGGCGAATAATAGCAGAACCGACCATCCCACCATGACCGGCAACATAGACTCTTGAATCTAGGTTCACCTATTAATTCTCCTGAGCCACGGGTACTTCATAGCCATTGGCTTTCATAAAGGCATGCTGCTTAGCGATTTTAAGATCTTCTGAAACCATTTCAGAACACATTTCTTGTACCGTAATTTCTGGTGTCCACCCCAATTTTTGCTTCGCTTTACTTGGGTCACCTAATAAAGTTTCCACTTCCGCAGGGCGGAAATAACGTGGATCTATTTGCACCACGACATCACCGACTTTCAACGATGGAGCATTATCGCCTTCAATAGCTATAACAATAGCTTTTTCATCAACGCCTTGACCTTCAAATTTCAACTTAATACCCAACTCTTGAGCAGACCATTCGATAAATTGGCGAACGGAATACTGAACCCCAGTAGCAATCACAAAGTCTTCTGGCTGCTCTTGTTGAAGCATCATCCACTGCATGCGAACATAATCTTTGGCATGGCCCCAATCACGGAGTGCATCCATATTCCCCATATACAAGCACTTCTCTAAACCTTGAGCTATATTCGCCAAACCACGAGTAATTTTACGAGTAACGAAGGTCTCACCGCGGCGTGGTGATTCATGATTAAACAAGATGCCATTACAGGCATACATACCATAAGATTCACGGTAGTTCACCACAATCCAGTAAGCATACATTTTAGCTACAGCATAAGGTGAACGAGGGTAAAACGGTGTAGTTTCTCTTTGAGGAGTCTCTTGGACAAGTCCAAAAAGCTCGGAAGTAGATGCCTGATAAAACTTAGTTTTCTTTTCGAGACCTAGAAGGCGAATGGCCTCTAAAATACGCAAAGTTCCCATACCATCGACATCAGCAGTATATTCAGGAGCTTCAAACGAAACAGCAACGTGAGATTGAGCACCTAAATTGTAAACTTCATCTGGCTGAACCTCTTGCAAAATCCGAGTCAAGTTAGAGCTGTCAGTTAAATCACCGTAATGCAACTTTAACTTTGGATTTGGTTCATGAGGGTCTTGATACAAATGATCAATTCGCTGAGTGTTAAGAGAAGATGCTCGACGTTTAATACCATGAACCTCATAGCCTTTTGCTAATAAAAATTCAGCTAGGTAAGAACCATCCTGACCCGTAATACCTGTAATAAGTGCTTTTTTCATAAAAACCTACGCATTTAATAAAGTTTTGATTAACGCGAACTAAAAACTGCCAAATGTGGTAAAGGCATTAATCAGCTTCTCTATCAATCATCATTCTAACAACATCATCCATTTTATACTTTGCTTCCCAACCAAGTAAATTTTTCGCTTTAGTTGCATCACCCAAACTAACATTTAGATCAGTTGGACGCATAAAATCAACATTCTGCTTGATATACTGCTTATAGTCTAAACCAAGCTCAGAAAAAGCCACTTCAACAAATTTTTCCAATGTATTTGTTTGGCCAGTAGCAATAACAAAATCCTCTGCCTTATCTTGCTGTAACATAAGCCACATAGCATTCACATACTCAGGCGCCCAGCCCCAATCTCTTGAAATATCTAATCGACCTAACTCTAGACTCTCATTTGAACCAGCATAAATTCGTTTTGCTGTAGAAATGATTTTCTGAGTGACAAAACGCGTAGGGCGTAAAAGAGACTCATGGTTAAACAAAATTCCAGTACAGGCAAAAAGCCCATACGCCTCGCGATAATTATCTACTAACCAAAATGCAGAGGCTTTAGCTACAGCATAGGGGCTCTGAGGATGAAAAGGCGTATTCTCATGGGCAGCAACACCACCAGTATCACCAAAGCATTCACTAGACCCTGCATGATAGACTCTAGGCGACTTATCAAGCATTCGACAAGCTTCAAGAACATTCAAAATACCAAATGCAATGCTCTGTATTGTCTCAGCAGGTTGATCAAAAGATAGTCCAACTGAAGACTGTCCTGCTAAGTAATACACCTCATCTGGCGAAGATTTACGCAAAGCAACTAAGACGCTTCTAAAATCTTCAGGAACCATTGAAACGAAACGTACTTTATCTTTAATTCCCAAGGCCGTAAGGTTAGAAAAAGAGCCACCCTGAGCATCTCGAGAACTCCCCCAAACTTCGTAGCCTTTTGACAATAAAAGCTTTGCTAAATAAGCTCCATCCTGTCCACTTACACCACAAATTAATGCTATTTTCTTCATGAATTACCCAATACTTTTTTATAAACAGTCAACGTTTCAGCTGCGCATTTATTCCATGAAAAACTTTTTATATTTTCAAACCCAGCTAGGACTAAATCGCTTCTCACACTAGGTGAAAACACAACACGTTCAATTGCAAATCTCATGTCTTCTATTTCATTTGGGTTAAAGTAAACACCCGCATCTCTAACAACTTCAGGCATTGAACTAGTATTAGATGTTACTACAGGACAACCTGATGCCATGGCTTCTAAAGGTGGCAATCCAAATCCCTCATAGAGAGAAGGATAGACAAAAGCCGCAGCTCTACCATACAAACCTGCTAACTCTTGATCACTACCGCTACACTGTCTTACTTGTGATCCAGAGAACCCTAATGACCTTATTAAAGCGAGCTCTTCTGAATTAAAGCCCCCCCCGCCAAATGCGACAATATCAAAACTAGACTTTAGTTTAGCCGAACTTGCTACCGCTTTGAGCAATCCATCAAAATTCTTATAGCCAAAACGACTACCAACATACAATAAGAAAGGTTTGCCATTAACAGTAGATAAACCATCATTTATCACTGCTTTGAAACTATCAAGTGACACACCCAAATGTACGACAGAAATTTTTGCCTCATCAATATCGAAGAGATTTATTAAATCCCGTTTAGTGCTTTCTGAAATACTGATTATATGATCAACTCTATTAAGTGTTTTTCTTTTAGATTTTGAGGTGCTATCACGAAATGAAAACTGACTAGGAAAAATCTCATGTATCATATCATAGACGGTAGTCACACGAGCTGCATCACTAGAAAAAAGCGTACGTGGTGATGAAAAATAAGTTTCATGAACTAATTCTGGCTTCCATTTACTAATTTGATACTGACTAGCAATATGATTTACAACATGAAAAAATGGACCAGTTTTTGATGGATATTTTTTCAAACCCACACCGCTAATCACTCCATCAGGCAAAAATTTTAAATAGTTATTCCTATGAATTCCTGCAAATATTTTAACGTCATTTTCAGAAGAAAATAACTCATTGGCAAGTATTGAGTAATATCTAGAAATACCACCATAAGATTGATGAGTAAATGTTTGATGGTCGAAGGCTATCTTCATAGAATATATTCTTTATTTAAACACAGTAAGTCGATAATTAAAAATCAGTAGAATTTTATTATGGATCACATATTTTTTTTACAGTTCTCGCAGGATTCCCAACCACTATCGAATAGTCATCAACATCATGAGTAACTACGGCATTACAGCCTATAATAGATCCTTTACCAATTTTTACGCCTTTTAGAATCGTCACACCAAAACCAATCCAAACATCATCTGAAATTACAATTCCAGATGATGATACATTAGATAAATCACCAGTATGACCTTTCTCAAAAAGCTTTACTTCTTGCAAATGTCTTAATAATGGGTCAATAGGGTGACTATCAAAATCATGTATATTAACACCATGTGAAATCAATACTCTATCACCAATAATAATACTTTCAGCAGACCAGATTCGACTTGAGACACCAACATAACAATATTCACCAATTATAATTTTTCCATTATTTGGGTGAACTATCAGCTCCCCTTGAATGCGTGTTTCGTCTCCAATACAAAGCCTTGATCTATCATTTATAAGATTACATACATTAGCACCATCAAGAAATACAGTCTTCTTTCCAATAGTACATTTTGACTTTATAACTTCAACCTTACAAATTAGAATAAAGGCATTAAATTTTGCATAAATAAACAAAATCACTCTTGCTATAAACCTAATCATTATAATCAATTAAATCGTAAGATTTTTTTCAGTTGCTTTTTAAAGCCATTTAAGAAAAGACTAAAATAACTAATTTCAAACAAATATTTGAAATTATATTCGTCATATTTTTTATTTATTCTAATCGTAGAAGGATGAGTAATCGGAATTTGCATTTCTTTTTTAGCTCTGTTTGACATTTTAGCATCGCTTTCAGTAGTGTGTGTTGCATCCGCACCAAAACCTATGTTAGCGATTAAATTAACCGTAGGCACTATAGAAATACCTCTATTTGCCCAGGTTGCAAAACACCATTGATAATCCCAAGTGTCAATTTTTTTTGAATACACACCTTCAAAATTGCTTAGCCAAAATTTTTGCCATAATTTACGGTTAAAAACATCTTTAATATTTTCATTTTCTTTATATTCGGGAAAATTAACAATATCTACATCATATTTTTCCCATCTATTTTTCCAGCTAGCCCACCCCCAAATGTGATTAAGCGCCGAAAAATAATAGCTATCATCATTAGAAATGATACTGTTAGGGATAGTACTTACACCACCAATATGCCAAACACGAAGATCATTTTTATATGTTTCCAACAAACACTCACAAAACCAAAAAAAGCTTTGGCTAGGTAAACAATCATCTTCAAGTATTATGCCTTGTTCTTCATTTTCAAAGAACCACGTAATAGCACCACTAACAGCATACTTACAACCAAGATTTTTTTCTCTAAATAAAGTTTTTACTTCGCAATCCCAATCTATATTTTGAGTAATATAGTCACGAACAAGTTGAACTTTCTCTGCTTCACCTTCTTTACTAGTTCTAGCACCATCTGCCGCGATATAAAGACGCGGAGGTTTCGCTTGACGAATCGCCTCAAAAACTTGTTTTGTAGTATCTAATCGGTTGAATACTAAAAAAAGTACAGCTGTGTTCAATGTATGCGGAGGGATGAACTTGTTTTCATCAGACATCATTATTTCCAGCTCTTTAATCTAAGATTTTCGATATAACTAGCTAGTGTACGTTTAGCAGACCAACCTAATGCTTTCGTCTTATCTGCCATGACATCTGCAGTCATTCGGTTACCCTTGCGTTCAGGCAACATCTCAATATGACCATTGAACATCTTAGCAACCTCTAAAATACTAAAGCCTTCTTCACTGCCAATACCAAACTCATCACCATAGCCGTTCTCCCCCACCAACACCAGACCGTCTATAATGTCGTCGATGTGGGTAAAATTACGCTTTTGGGCTCCTGGACTCACTACTGTAAGCGGTTCGTTATTACGCATTTTTTCTTTAAATAACGCAATCAGAGTGGCGTATTTACCGGTTTGTATCTCTCGCTCACCGTATACATTATAAAAATACGTGATCGCATAAGGTACATTGAACCAATTGCCATAATTCATAACTAGTTCAGTATTAGTCGCTTTTGTCCAAGCATAAGGAGAAGCACTGCGCCCAAGACCACCATCGCCAAACTTAGTACTACTGCCAGCATACAAAATTTTACAACCCGCTTTGCGAACAAACTCTAGTACCGCAAAAATACCTTCTTTGTTGTATGCCCAAACCTTTTCAATGTCGTCAAAGCTTTGCTCTACCCGCGAATATTCACCAAGGTGATAAACCATGTCGGGAACAAAATTGACAAGCGTACCAATATTCTTTGTTTCACCACGTATATAAGTCACGCCAGCTACATGATTTGCTTCACTGCCCGTAAAATAGTTATCCAATGAATATACATCGTATCCCATCGTTACCAAGCGCTCACACAAGTGACTGCCTACAAACCCAGCACCACCGGTTACCAATACTTTTTTATTACTCATCTTTAATCCTTAGCAAAAAGGTCGCGTGTGTACACTTTTGCTACCACATCTAATAATTCATCACTCATTCTATTGGCAATAATAACGTCACTTTCATCTTTGAATTGATCCAAAGAACTCAGTACCTTTGCATCATGAAATTCGGAATCGCTAAGCTCAGGTTCATAAATCACTAACTCAATGCCTTTACCCTGTAAACGATACATGATTCCCTGTATAGCACTGGCACGGAAGTTATCAGAACCCGCCTTCATAATTAAACGGTAAACACCTACTTTTTTAGGCTGCTTATTGAGGATTTGATGTTCAATGAAGTCCATACGGGTGTCGTTTGATTGGACAATTGCTCCAATCAATGCTTGTGGCACCATCTCAAAATTAGCTAGAAGTTGCTTGGTATCTTTCGGTAAACAGTAGCCACCATAGCCAAAAGAAGGGTTGTTATAGTGTCCACCAATACGAGGATCAAGACTGACACCCTCAATAATTTGACGGGCATCCAGCCCTTGAACTTCAGCATAAGTATCTAACTCATTGAAAAAAGCCACACGCATAGCTAAATAGGTATTAGCAAATAATTTTACCGCTTCAGCTTCCGTCGCATTCGTGAACAAGACTGGCATGTCTTTTTTGATAGCTCCATCGACAAGCAAATTTGCAAAAATGGTCGCCCGCTCAGAAACTTCTCCTACAATAATCCGAGATGGATATAGGTTGTCATACAAAGCTTTGCCTTCACGAAGAAACTCTGGTGAGAAAATAATATTATCAACACCAAATTTAGCTTTTACTCTTTCTACATAACCGACAGGAATAGTCGATTTAATCACCATGACAGCCTGAGGATTAATCGCCAAAACGTCAACAATAACAGACTCTATCGACTTAGTATCGAAGTAATGCGTTTCTGCATCATAATCCGTTGGCGTAGCAATAATGACATAATCCGCATTTTGGTATGCCTGTTGTTTATCTAATGTAGCAACCAAGTTTAAAGACTTATTTTCAAGAAAATCTTGAATTTCTGCATCATGAATCGGGGATTGTTTATTATTCAAAAGCGCTATTTTCTCGGGAACTACATCCAAAGCAACAACTTCCTGGTGCTGCGCTAAAAGTACCGCAAGAGATAAGCCAACATAGCCTGTACCAGCGATTACGATTTTCATAAGTATACTCTTTAAAAAAACTCTTTCTTTAATCCTAGAAAATAACTTTAATGACACTAAAAAAATCTTCTAAAATCTCTTATAGAACAAGCAATAAAACTATTTTTGAAATGCTTTCAATAATATCATTGCATCATAAATATCATAGACACCATAATCGCTTGCATCTTCTATTTTTGTGTTTTTACCACTGACTTTTATAAGCATCTTAAACATCAACTTGGATGATAGCTCTTTAAAACTTAACTCTCTTAAATGGCTATATTTACTTGGAACAATAGATAAAATTTCATTGTAGTCAACATTATGTAAACTACACATTTTCATGACTGCATCTTCTATTTCTTCCTTTGTATTTTCTTGTCTTTCCGTAAGTACTTTTGATAAAAATAATTTCCAATCTATTTCGATGCCTTTTGTAAGCTCGGGAAAATTACTTTTTAACTGCAATAGGGCTTCAAGCGAACAGACTCTAAATGCTTTTGTCATAACTATGTCGCTATGGAATGGAATCGTATTTTCTTTAAAAAACTTTATAGCCTCCTCACCTACCTCCTCCTTTTTCTTGGATAAATATGCCGCACCATTGCTTTTCGCAGATGAGCCATGCACTGCAAAAGCTTTATACGAATAAGCATAATTTTCCATGGCAAAACACATAGCAAGGGCTGAATAAGAATCAGGTGTAGCCGATCGGAAGAAAATACCATTTTTTGTCATCCGCTCTATTGCTTCTTTCTTTACGAATCCACAATAAACTCCAGGCAAGTCAAATGTATATAACATGTTAAATTTCAGATACTTAGACAGCCATTCTTTTGTATTGCGTACTTCGTAGCTGGCTTTATCACTCCAATAAAGTTTATTTGGATTAGGTGTATTTGGCCAAGAATAAAAAGCGTTATGACTGACAACTGCATCACATTTAGTTGTGTTAATAATTTCATTAACATACTCTAGAGAATTTGGTAACACGCCATCATCATCACCAATACTCATTACATAACCATCTTTAACATGCGACAAAGCAAAATCAAAGTTTTCGCTCATACTGCAACGTTTATTAGTATTAATATATGAAAGCCTATCATCATTAAATGACTCGACAACTTCTTTTGTATTATCTTGACTGAAGTTGTCACTAACAATGATATGATAATTTGAATACGTTTGATTCAAGCAGGTTCGAATCGTATGATATAAAGTATCAGCTCTTTCTCGTGTAGGGATAATAATAGTTAGCTTATTTTTCATCTTCTATCCCTCTAAAAAAATAATTAGATCGCACTTTTTTATCACGCTTAATATTTAAATCCAAACCGCTGCCGAAGACTAGACTGCCTGATGGAAGGTCTACATTATTCACATAACTTCCATTCGAAATACAAACGTTATCACTCACTTTTGAACGGCCAATTATTGAAGAATAAGGATACATAATCGTAAACCTATCCATTGTAGGGTACTCCAGATTAGCGTTGGCACCTACCGTGCAGTGATGTGATACAACCAAAAAATCACTATATTTAGCCTTTCCTAATACAATTCCGGTAGAATGAATAATGACAAAAATATCAGGAAGCTTAGTATCATACATACAATGAAATTGATTCAAGCTTTTATTTAAATAAAATAGCTTACTCGCCAGAGCAGTATCATTAAAAACTTCATAGGCGATATTAGAGGCGTAATAAACAAAGACAGTATATTGATCAGAATTCAAATGATTAAAATAAAGAATACCATTTTTATAATAATGATTTAAATTAACAAAGCCAAAGCAATATTTAACTTTGGATAAAGCAGCAGCGACAACATTGTTAAAATCAGGGTGAACATCACCATCAGGAAATTGATAGTCAAGCTGAGATTTGAGATACAATGACAATTTTTCAATAGATAGACTAGATTGCATGTTTCTTTATACTTTCAAGTTTTCTTATATCACCCCAAAAAGCCATAGGTTCGTGTTTTGGGTATGGATAAACGCCTAAATTTAATTTCAGTTTATAATTTCTTTCTTTTAAATATTCTTCAACTAAACGCCTTACCGAAGCCCCCACTCCACTACAACAGTTAATACTTTGATTCAAATATAACGTTTGCTGCGAAATCAAATAAATATTCCGTACGACATCATCAATATGTAAGAAATCTCTTAACTGTTCGCCTCCAGACATATCAAAGGAATCAGATTTATTTAATATAGCAGAATCAAGCAAAGAAAAGAGCGAAGTACTAGATTGACCTTCTCCATGCATATAAAATAAACGTATCCATTTGTATTTAAAATCATAACTCTTAGAGAGCTCAACTAAAAATTTTCTCAGTGTATCTTTAGCAAGACCATACATATTAGAGGGTTCAGTCTGATCATTCTCAGATAAACATCCATTCTTCATACCATATTCAAAACATGTACCTGTCACTGTTATTTCTTTAAGGCCATTAGCAATTAAATTCTTAATGAAAAAATAATGACGATACAAATTTTTCTCTATATGTAAACTATCATTATAATTTGGCAAACCATCCCAAGCTAAATGAATAACTTTATCCGGCCTTCCAAAATAATAAAAAAGATCTTCAATGGAGGAATCAAGGTCATAAGGTATATAGCGAACTTTTCCAAACCAATCACAACTTCTAGCTTTAGATAAGTCCCTTGAAGTAGCGATAATTTCATGAGATGTATGTTCAATCAATTCATTGATTAAGTGACGACCAATAAAACCACTGGCTCCTGTCACTAAAATTTTCATTACACAAACTCCAAAGATGGAACGGCAACAACAAATTGACAGCCATTAACTCTCAAATAGTCTAACTGAGTAACGACCTCATCTTTAATATTCCAAGGTAAAATTAAAACATAATCTGGCAAGCTATTTCTTAACACTTCTTCGCTTACAACTGGAATATGACTACCGGGTAAATACAAACCTTGCTTGTATGGAGATTTATCAACAACAAACTCAATCAAATCAGCTTTAACACCAGCATAATTTAAAAGAGTATTTCCCTTAGCAGCGGCACCATAGGCTACTACTTTTTTATTTTCTTTTTTAGCCTTTAACAAAAATTCAACTAGATCACATTTTACTTTATTAGCTCTTTCTTGAAATTCTTTATAAACATTTATATCAAGAAGTCCAAAATTACGCTCTTCTTCCAGGATACTGGAAATATTTTCAACTTCTTTTAATGATGTATTATCACTATGTGTTGCATATATCCTCAAGCTACCACCGTGTGTTGAAAGTTTTTCTACATCATAGAGCTTAAGATCTTGCGCCTCAAAAATTTGCTTCACTGTACACAAAGATAAATAAGAAAAATGCTCGTGATAAATAGTATCAAACTGATTGTCTTTTATAAGATTCATTAGATGCGGAAACTCCATAGTGATAGTACCGCTATCTTTTAAAGCAATTTTTAAGGCTCGAACAAAATCATTAATATCTGGAACATGGGCTAAAACATTATTTCCAAGAATCAAATCTGATTTTTTCAAGTTCAGAGCAAGTTTTGAACCGAAAAAATCTTCAACAACATCAATTCCCTTGCCTTTTGCCACGGCAGCAGTGCTAGATGTTGGTTCAATACCTAAGCAAGGAATATTTTTTTCTTTAAAATACTGTAATAAATAGCCATCATTAGAAGCAATTTCTGTAACGAATGATGTAGGTTTAAGATCTAACTTGGTAGAAATATCTTCTACGTACTTTTTAGCATGCTCTAACCAACTATTAGAAAATGAACTAAAGTACACATAATTTGAGCTAAATATATCATCTGATTTTTTATACTCATCAATTTGAACTAACTTACATTCATCACAAACATATGTTTTTAAAGGATAAAAAACCTCAGGCTCATTTAATTCATTTTCAGTCAAAAAAGAATTTGAAGGTGGAGAGTTAACCAAATCAGCAAATACTAAATCTAAGGGTGTATTACAAAATCTACATTTCATTAATTTCAATTCCTTCAAAATCTATACTTAAAAACTTATGCAACTCATCCCTTTCAGAAATATTTTTTACATCAAGGGGCCAAGTAATATCTAACATGGGATCTTTATAATTTAATCCCCCCTCATTAGCTGGCGTGTAAAACTCACTATGGAGATACAAAAGCTCAGAATCATTTTCTAAAGTCTGAAAAGCATGAGCAAAACCCTTAGGAATCTGTAGCATATTTCTTTTCTTAGAAGATAATTCGACAGTATAAACACCTAAAAAAGTGGGAGAGCCTTTTCTAATATCTACAACCACGTCGTATACACTTCCACGAATACACTTCACAATTTTAGCTTCTGCATTAGGTTCATATTGGAAATGAAAGCCACGCACAGTCCCTTTCTCTTTGGTGATAGAATGATTTATTTGTTTCACCGAAAAGTCGGAAAACTCACTGTTTTCTTGATCGCAATACACCCTATAGAACTCACCACGCTCATCAGAAAAAACTGTTGGCTCGATCAAGAACAATCCGTCAAAGTTAGTAGATATATATTTCATCAATTAGTCCAGCACAGCTTCTTTTTCTTCGCATCATTAATATAATCAATGAAATTACTTTTTGTACTAACTTCATTGTTTTCATAAAAAGAGCGGTACCATTCGATTGTATTTTTTAGTGTAACATCACTCGACCAAACATTATCCCAATCTAAATATAATCTAGACTTTGAACAATCAAGTCGCAACAATTTAGCTTCATGAGGCTGGTTAACACTCGACTCAATTCTATAATTTAGCTTATCCCAATACTGCTTTGTTTTTTCTACCAGTTCTTTTACAGTCATTACCCCTTCATCAGAAGGGCCAAAGTTCCATGAGTCTGAAAATTCGATTCTTTTCTCTAACAGCTTTTGCCCTATCAATAAATAACCACTAAGAGGTTCCAGCACATGCTGCCACGGCCTTACCGCATCTGGACTTCTGATGCATACATCTTTCTCACTAATGATAGAGTGGACAACATCTACTATTAACCTATCTTTTGCCCAATCCCCACCACCAATAACATTCCCAGCTCTGCAACTTGCTAGTAACGTATTATGTTCTTTAGCGTAGCTATCAACATTAAAATAAGACTTTCTATATGAATTTGCTAAAATATCAGCACATCCTTTTGACGAGCTGTAAGGGTCATGTCCTCCTAACTCATCCGTTTCTTTATAACCCCATATCCACTCTTTATTTTCATAAGCTTTATCGCTAGTAACATTAACAATAGAATTAACGTTATGCTTTCTACAGGCTTCAAATACCTTAAGTGTTCCAATTACATTTGTTTCATATGTTTCAATAGGGTCTTGATATGACAACCTAACCAAAGCCTGAGCAGCTAAATGAAATACAATATCAGGTTTATATTGTTCAAATACTCTATCAAGTTGGTCAAAATTTCGAATATCACCCTCAACCGAAATCATATTCAAATTTAACAAAGAAAAATGATTTGGTTGTGTAGGTGCAGGTAATGAATAACCTATGACATTGGCACCCATTTTTTCAAGCCAATAAGCTAACCAAGACCCTTTAAATCCAGTATGTCCAGTAATAAGTACTGTTTTATTTTGATATATACCATTAAACAGATCTTTCATTACCATTTTTTCCATGGTGCTTTATTATTATCCCAAAGGTTATTCAACGCGACTTTATCCCTAAGCGTATCCATACAAGACCAAAACCCATCATGTTTAAAAGCTGCTAATTCACCTATTTCAGCTAATTTCCGTAAAGGTTCCTGCTCTAAAACGGTTTGATCAGACTCTATAAAATCTAGAACTTCCGGCTCACAAACCATAAAACCGCCATTAATCCAGCTACCGTCACCCTCAGGTTTCTCTATAAACTTTTCTACTTTGTTCCCATCGATGTCTAAAGCACCAAACCGTCCCGCAGGTTGTATGGCCGTTAAAGTAAGCTTGGCCTTATTTATTTTATGAAATTCGACTAGATTTTTAATATTAACATCACTGACACCATCGCCGTAAGTTAATAAAAACGTCTCATCGCCAATAAAGTCTACAGCTCTTTTGATTCTTCCACCCGTCATACTGTCTAAACCAGTGTCTAGCAATGTAACTTTCCATGGTTCACTGGAATTATTATGTATTTCCATACCACCGTTTGACATATCAAAGGTAACATCACTTTGGTGTAAATAATAATTTGCAAAATATTCTTTTATTGAATATCCCTTATAGCCAAGCAAAATAACAAAATCATTAAAGCCATAATGAGAATACATCTTCATTATATGCCATATTATGGGCTTACCACCAATTTCAACCATTGGTTTTGGACGAATATCAGTTTCTTCTGATAAGCGTGTACCATACCCTCCTGCTAATATTAACACTTTCATTAATAATTTTCCTTTTTTGCCATTAAGCCTAAATCAGTTAAATTCTCATTAAAAACACTTTTCATTAAAAACTATTTAACAATAGAATTTAATTTTTTAATTATTTTAGATACAAATGTTGGCTTTTTGTATTTACTCCCGCCCATACTCAACCATTCTTGGTAGTTTGAATTCCAATGCTCATCATTCAATCCGTTCCAAAACTTTGGCTGCCCATAAGCATGTATTATTTTTGCATTTGGAATAAGGTCTTTGTCCCTTGGATGTGGAGAATAAATTTTCAAATCAAGCGACTGAATCTTAATATCAAACTCTTGGATCATAAAATCAAATATCGCCTGCTCTGCTAATTTCAAAAAACCTGCATATTTATTTAAACTAAATACACAAAAATTATAATATTTCATATAATCTATATGATCTTGAAAACAAAAAAGAGCCCCACAGATCCCCTCTTCATTCATATCATAATCATTAATATCTTGATGTAGCTGAGAACTCACTAATGCACCTGATGGCATCATTTTTATTCCACTTTCACAAGGCTCCAGCAAACCAGACAGATCTTTTAATATAATCATATCCGGATCTAGATAAATAACATTTTTGTAATCACTTAGTAATCTCAAGCATTCATATTTGGCATAAGCCATTATCGTAAAATACCTTAAAGTATCTTGATTAAATATTGAAAGATCTTCAACGGGTATTTCATAAAAAATATCTCTTACAGGAAGAATTGAATTTAGCAACTCTAAATCTTTTTTATTTATTCCATTATGTATGACAACCACTTCATCTGCTATTTCTGGAGTTATCCGCTTAATATCAAGCATTAAATTTGCAACTGCAAAAATTAAGTCGGACGAAACTGTAAATACCACCGCATTTTTTTTCATTACTTACTCCAAGTTATAGCTTTAATCTTTTATAGACAATATAGACAGTTAACAAAACCGATGTGGACGCTACAAATAACGTAGTTGAGGCTGCACCAATCCCCCCATAACTCGGTATAAATATTGAATTCAGAGCAATATTTGAAATAACAGCATATACAGAACAATATAAACTTATTTTTGTTAGATTCTCTATTATAGCCACCTGTGAAAAAATAAAAAAAGACAAATACGGAACACCAGACCATATATGTATTTTCAAATAGCTAGCAGCCTCTGCATATTTAAAACCATATAGATAAAAAACGATAAAGTCAGATAAAAAAGTGACAGTTAATGCAAAAGCAACTGAAAGGCAAATCATAACTTTAGTTATAAGAAAAATACGCTTCCTGTATACATTAAAATCACTTTGTCTTATTGCAACAAATGATGGGTATATAGATCCACCTATAACAGCAGGCAATATAAACCATAACTCCGAAAGTCTTACTGCGGCAGAATAATTACCAACAACATTAAAATCAGAAATATTCCCAAGCATAACTTGATCAATTCGCATATTTATAATAGATGCTATACCCGAAAGAATCAAAGGCCAAGAATCTTTTAATAAAAGAACAGCTCTATCATATTTAAACTTAATCCTATTTAATTCAAACTCAAATCCAAGTGTTCGATAAAAATAAAACATCAACCCCATAGATAAAACAATAGAATCAAAAAAAACAACCCATGCAAATGCTATCAATGGAGCATCAGAAAGTATAAGTACTACTTTAACTATAGTACTTGCAAAAAGGCTAATGACATTTGCATAAACAACATACCTACTCAAAACCTTACTTTGAAAGTAAAAATCTATAACATTAAATGATTGAAATATAGTTGAAGAAGCAATAATAAAAATCAAAACATTAGTGTCGTAATTATTTTTCGTGAAATTTATTGCAATCGCCAACATTACTAAAACACACAAAGCTCCCATGAGTTTTAGAAAAAAAGCTGTACCTATTAGCTCACAATAACGACTTTCGTCTTTTACAAGCTCACGTATCACGATACCATCAAGACCTAATGTTGCTATAACAGCAAAAAGACCAACAAAACTTTGCGCATAATTAAAAAGTCCAAACTGTTCTGGACCAAGATAACGGGCGACCCATATACCTACAAAAAGACCAATAACCATGCGAAGAATTTTTTCACCGAAAAGCCATGAAGTGTTTTTAAAGTACTTCATAAAACCAGTATGATTTCGCAATAATCGGAAATTATAGTTTACTTTTTTTATCAAAATAGATTGCCTTTTGCATATTTACAGTCGCATTGTTTAATAGCATTCACGAAGATAAGCCAATATATATAACGCGACCATTGTAAAAGCATAATTAATATGACTCTTATAACACTTTATTAAGAATATTTAGTTAGCAACATTTTCCTTACAATATAAATTGCATTTATCTGATCGCCACTCTCAACATAACACCTCAACTCTGGCGCATTACCAGAAGGCCGTAAGTGAACAATATTTCCACTATTGAGCGTCATACGAAGCCCATCCGTTTCATCAATTGAAACAACCTCTAGCACTTCACCATCTTGCACTATTGCTGATAGCAGCTCAGCTTGTTTAGCCTTGCTCGTTTTTATATCGGCTATGAGCTGTCTACTGACATCTGTTGGAATGTCTTTAATTCGATCACTAGCGGTAAAGCGCGCGGGAAACTCGGCCGTCAATTGGCTAATTGGGCGATCTTGTTCAAACGACATTGCTAGTACAATTAAAGCAGGTAATACAGAATCACGAGTGGGTAGAGAGTGTAAAATCTGTTTATTAACAGTGAAATCCGCACCAACCAAAAAACCACCATTAGCTTCATAACCAACCACTCTGGCATCTGGTGAGTGTTGCAGCAGATCTTCCATACCCGCGATAACATAAGGCGAGCCAATTCTAGTTCTTAGCGAGATCCGCTTAGGGCTTTGCAACTCACCTCTCAACTCAAGAACAGTATTTACGTTTACTGGTGCTGCAACATGGGTTGCTTGTAAATAATCAGCACAGAGCACGCCTAAAATATCACCGCGTAACCACTCACCTTTTTCATTAGCAATAAGAGGACGATCGCCATCACCGTCTGTGGATATAATGGCATCCAGCTTATATTCCTTAGACCAATTCAAGCCTTTCTGCACATCTTCTTCTGATACCGCCTCGGTATCGATCGGTACAAAAGTCTCAGTACGCTCTAACGAAATAACCTCAGCACCGAAATGCGCTAATAACTCTTTAATCACATCTCGCGCCACACTGGAGTGTTCATATACACCAACACGTTTGCCTTGCAGCATGTTCGACGGGAAAAGCGCAGTATAACGCTGTTTGAAAAGCTCAACAGCAGAACGATCAATGACAGGCAACGCCAACTGTGCTGCTTGATCTGAAACGAATTCAGGCACTTCAACTAAGCCATTCATAATAGAGGCTTCGTCAGCTTTGCTAATCTCGCCATCTGGACGATAAAACTTAATACCGTTACGATCAAAAGGAATATGACTGCCCGTGATCATCACAGCCGGTATGTTATTTTGCATGGCATAAAACGCCAAAGCAGGCGTTGGCAAAGCACCACAAAACTCGACTTTTGCGCCAAATGATTCAGCGGCCAGCAAACAAGCTTTAGCAATATCAGAGCTACTCGGACGTAGGTCTATACCAATAGCTACGCTAGATGCAGAAGGACAAACTGTTTGCAGGAAGGAACGAACAAAAGCAAAACAAAGCGTCGGCGTTAAATCCTTAACCAAACCACGTACACCGCTGGTACCAAAGGCAACGCCCAATTCATCGCTAAGTTGTTTTACCTGTACAACACTAGAACTCATTTTATCAATCCTTGCTTAACGACCATTTTCTTAACGGCTATTATTTTAACGGCCATAGCGATCACTAAAGCGTACGATATCGTCTTCACCTAAATAACTACCAGACTGCACTTCTACTAGTTCTAAAGGAATTTTGCCGGGATTTTCTAATGCATGAACAACACCCACAGGAATGTAAGTAGATTCGTTTTCGGTTAGCAGAATTTCACGATCACCGTTTTGAACCTTCGCCGTACCAGACACAACCACCCAATGTTCGGCACGATGATGGTGCATTTGCACGCTTAATTTCTCACCGGGTTTGACCATGATGCGTTTAACTTGATGGCGACCGCCAAGATCTACCGTTTGGTAGGTTCCCCAAGGGCGATGCACCGTCGTGTGGTACATATGTTCTTCACGGCCTTCGGCTTTGATTCGTTTAACAATCTTCTTCACATCTTGGGCATTGTTTTTGTCCATCACCAAAACCGCATCGGCGGTTTCGACAATAACAAGGTCGCTGACACCCACTGCAGCAACTAAACGCGACTCAGAACGGATAAGGCAATTACTAGAGCCTTCAGCCATTACATCGCCCAATAGCACATTGTTGTCAGCGTCTTTATCTGCATAATCATATAAAGCATCCCAAGCACCAATGTCACTCCAGTCACCTGCATAAGGCACAACTTTCGCTTTTTTGGTTGGCTCCATCACAGCAAAATCAATGGACTCCTCAGGGCATTGTGAAAACAATTCTGCATCAATACGCACAAAATCCAAATCTTCGGTACGCTGCTGATAGGCAAGATTTACCGCTTGAAAAATATCATCACGATGAGTCGCTAACTCATCTAAAAAAGCCTTAGCACGGAACAAAAACATTCCGCTATTCCATAAATATTCGCCTGAATCTAAATAAGATTGAGCTTTTTCAAGATTAGGCTTTTCAACAAACTCCACAACAGAGAAATTCTCACCGGAACGAATATAACCATAACCCGTTTCTGGACGAGTTGGCTGCACACCAAAGGTCACTAAAGCATCTTGTTTAGCCAATTCAACAGCTTGCTTAATGGTCATTTCAAAGGCGGCAATATCACGGATGACATGATCGGCAGGCAAAACCAACATAAGAGCATCGCCAGATTGGCTTCGCAATGCTTCCAGCGCCGCCAAAGCAATTGCAGGCGCCGTGTTACGGCCTTTAGGCTCTAAAACAATACTGGATTTTTTAACACCGATTGCTTGCAATTGTTGCGCGATCAAAAAACGATGGTCTTCATTACAAACCACAATAGGATCTGCCACTTCTAAAGATAAAGTACGCAACATGGTTTGCTGAAGAAGACTGTATTCTTTATCAGTCAATGGCAAACATTGTTTAGGAAAATGCTCTCGAGATAAAGGCCAAAGACGACTGCCAACACCACCAGATAAAATAACAGGAATAATTTTCAAAACAGATCCTTCGTATATGACAAAAATAATCTGCCTAGTCTAACAAAAGTAAGAGATAAGAAATATAAGAATGGGTTAATGAAGGACAAATAAAGGAGCAAAAAACCTAGCAACAACCAACCAGCTGTAGGTCGGCCTTTAGGCCGTCAAAAACTAGCAACACCAGATCACCTGTAGGTCGGCCTTTAGGCCGTCAAAAACCTAGCAACACCAGATCACCTGTAGGTCGGCCTTTAGGCCGTCAAAAACCTAGCAACACCAGATCACCTGTAGGTCGGCCTTTAGGCCGTCAAAAACCTAGCAACACCAGATCACATGTAGGTCGGCCTTTAGGCCGTCAAAAACCCAATCACTCCAAATCAAAACCTTGACGCGCTAAAGCACGACCTACAAAAAATGAATCGGCCGTCAAAAGCCTAATCACTCCACATCAAAACCTTGACGCGCTAAAGCACGACCTACAAAAAAACTAACAACACGGAGGACACACACATATCTATTGATACTTAGCCGCAAAACAAACCACGTGATCTAGGCATTGCAATAACTGACCAGCCATACCGAACGCTTTATTCAATAACGCCGATTGTATTTCAGGATCATCAGGGTAATCATGGGCAAATTGGTTACGCATTTCCCGTAACTTCAGCCACTGTTCAACAGAACCCAGGGCTCCTATTTTTTCAAGCCGATTTAATTTATCAATAAATGTAGTAAGCTCACCTTCTTCATATGTCAGCTCAATCACAGCAGGGAACAACTTTGCCCCCATCACATCCTGCAATTTTGAAAACCGGACAATAAACTGATCAAATACCGCAAGTTCAATTTCCGTAAGTTCAGACAAACTAGCTGCAGTGTAGGGTTGTTTATCTGCCAAGTGCTGCATAGACCAATGCAAACGTTCTGCATGTGTTTGGCAAATGTCAACGATCCCCTGAAATACATCCTTATTCATAAACGAATGCCACTCTCTTTAGCGATTTTATAGATAGGCAAAAACCTTCCAGACTTACGATTGACTACCAAATCAATTTTCTGCTCACCAAGTAGCAAATGAAGTTCAACCAAAGCATTCAATTTAGCCTCAACAATGTCATCGGCCTCATGCAAATCAGGCTCAATATACAGATCAATATCCCCACCACGCGCATTATCATCAGCCCTTGAGCCAAAAAGCAGCAAATCAGATCCTTCGCCAAAATGCTTCAATAACACATGCTTAATTGTCTCTTGCTGGTATTTAGTCAAACGCATATCGGCCCCCTTTTTTTAAACAAAACACAAGGTCGGCCTTCAGGCCGCCAAAAACCTAATAACACCCAATCACATGTAGGTCGGCCTTTAGGCCGTCAAAAACCCAATCGCACCAAACCAAAACCTTGACGCGCTAAAACACGACCTACAAAACACAATAAAAACCATGCTATGCTCAATTCAATCATCAGGAAGATGGTTTTCAATACAACAAGGAGACAAACATGTCGATGTTATTTTTTCATTTCGATGGCACAGACAATAGCCCAAATGACGCTTACGCACCAGAACATAGCATTTCCAGTATCACTAATGTATTAAAGTCCCATGTATTATTAGGCGGTCGTGTTAAAAACCACATAGACATCACACCCACACATTTGCCACATTGCAGTTTTTACTATGCTGGTATCGGCACCTATGGCAGCTGGTTAGAGCAAAAAATAAACGCGGCCTTTGCCATCGAATCAGGCCATGTAGCCAACATTTTAAATCGAGCAATAAACGACTTTAAAAATCATTACAACAAATCGATTCGCCACATTGTCTTAATTGGCTTCAGTCGAGGTGCCGCATTAGCCAGACGCTTTGCCGCGCTAATTACTCCACTTATTGATCGCCCTATCATTATAGAAGCGGTCATCGATACCGTAGCTTCTATTGGCTGGCCAAACCTAGATTTAACAAAACGCCCACAAACAGAGGTCGTATTTGAACATGGAAACACACTACCGGAAGGCGTTCATCGTGCACTACACCTAGTCGCACTAGACGAGCAACGCCTCGCCTTTCGCCCAACATTGATCAACTATGATGGTCGAGCAACTGAGATTTGGTTATCAGGAGTACATTCAGACATTGGCGGCGGATACCGCAAAGATGGCATAGGAGACATAGCATTACGTCTCTTAATGGACTGGATAGAACAACAAACCAAACAAAACTGCTATCACGCAACGCGCTTAGCCAAAACACAACCGCCCCATTGGCAGCCTCTGCTCACCATAGAACCCAAGCACCTAGGCAAAATACACTACCAACAACGCCGCTTACGCCCCTGGCGCAAACTCACCCTAGCGCCAAGACACTGCTGTGTACTGAAAAACGACCAACCCAACCACACACTATCGCCACAATGGCACCAAAGCGTCACTGAACGAATCCACAGCGACATCGACTACTTCCCAATAGCACACTGCCCAACACCCGCCACACTCTGGCATAACAAGGCATAAAACACCTCAGCCCCGTAGGCCAGATGAGACGAGGCAAGAGGCGTTATCCGGCGCTGACAAATAAGACAAAGCACGAAGAGTGATCTGACATAAAAGGCGTAATCCAGCATCACGACCAAACAGTACATAATATTACCCAACTACCAATAATCCAAAAGCCGTAAACCACATCGCAGTTATATACCAAATAAATCAAATAACTACATATTGGTGACTAAAAGTGCCTCGAATTATCATACTTATCTTTACCTTTTATCTAAAAATATCTAACATTAACTGAATAATTTTAAATGGCATAAAAAACATGAAAAAAATTACACACAACAAAATTCGCCAGCTTATCGCCGAAATTTTAGAAAAAAATAATGATTCAAAAAATTTTACAGATGATGAAGCGCTTATTTCATCAAACAGATTAGACTCTTTGGATATTGCGGAACTAATGATTTATCTGCAAGACGAACATGAAATATACATATCTAATTCAGACCCATATTTCTACAAGAAACTAGATTCTATAAATGCTATCACAGAATATATTAATAAAAACACACAAACATCAATCTGATACTTTATGCTCTATTTTTTCTATGTGCTTAACTATATCTTTAGCTAATAAAGCACTACCTTCAGGAGTGAAGTGACTGCTCACGTCAAGAAAATATTGAGCTCCATCATCAAAAGCATTTGTTAAATTAACAATCACTTCATTGTTTACTTTTGAATAAATAGCATTATTAATGGAAGAGTATATTTTTTTGTATTTTTCATTTAGCAGTGGCTGTAAATTTTCAACATTAGCTTTTCCGCTCCATACCGTAGGAGGAATAAAAATAAGAACATCCGAACCTTGCTCTTTCCCAAAATTAATTAATCTATTCCATCTATCCAATACTCTTTTAGCAGCTACGTCTTGATACTCCGGTAGCTCACAAAAGATATTTTCATTTTGAATAGCCTTATTTTGAAGAGCCTTAATTTTAATTATATTTCCGATAGAGACTATTGCAGGTAGACGATATTTATCTATAAGTGTTTCAAAAAAATTATAATCAATACCTAAACATTCTTTATAATGACTGAAGTTACCATTAATAATAACCACCAAATTATACTTTTTATTTTCTACGTTCGCTACTCTATACCAGTCCATAAGATTATCATCTAAATTAGTACCTGGCATTGAATAATTGTCGATAGTATACCCTGGTAATATTCTTTTAATTTCTTCAGATATGGTATCTGACACATCATTATAATAACCAAAACTTTGCGACGAACCTAAAATTAATAAACTTTTCTCCTTATCAAAGTCATTACTCTCCATTTTTTTAAAAACCCTATGACTGTAACCGTCAATTTCATATATACCATAATTCCCTGACGTTATAGTCCTACCTAAAAATGGAACATTCTGATAAATGAATTTATTAGTATCATCAAAACTATTAGAATAAAATGCTTTATCCACACTGTCTGGCAAGTGTTCAATAAATTTTGATTTCATACTTGGCTGCATGATTTTATATCTAGCATACAATAAAAAGTCACCAACTCCATCGAAAAAAAAGACAATACAAGTAAAGATAGTAAAAATAGCAAAGGTATATTTAATTTTTTTCATATCATCAAAAGTCAAAATAATAAAAGCTTTCAGGATGTTGCGCTGCAACCATGGAACACCCCACAATAATAGAAATTAAGATCGGTACAGATAAAAAGGCAGGAACCTTACCCGCATGATTACGAATAAAATCCACATTATCATAATAATGCACACACAAGGTGATAAACACAAGAATCAAAACAGATCGATTGTCTGCAGAAAAACCATCAACATTAAATGCCAACATCGACTGATAGTAATCCCATGCTGAAGACGCCGAATCACTTCTAAATAAAATTGCCAAAAATGACCAAACAAAGAAATTTAAAATAATAAAAAACCATTTGAAATGAGGGTTCTTTTTAACAAACTTGCCAAAACCCATATAGCTATCAACCACCATAATAATGCCTTGCAAGCCACCCCAAATAATAAAGTTCCAGTTTGCACCATGCCAAAGTCCGGATGCCAGCATAGTAATCAAGATTGGCAAATACACTAATCTCTTACCAAAGTAACGAACAAGGGGCACAAACAAATAATCTCTTAGCCAAAAGCTTAGCGTCATATGCCAACGTTTCCACATTTCGGAAAGTGAAAAGGACAAATAAGGCGAACGGAAATTTTCCGGAAAACGCACAGCAAACATACCCGCAATAGCAATGGCCATATCAGAATAAGCACTGAAATCACAATAAATCTGAATAGAAAAACCAAGTGAAGAAATAAACAGATCCCAAAACCCGTGACTAAGTGGATCACTAAATACTGGCGCTATGTACCCACCTATTGGGTCTGCGATTAACACCTTTTTCACCATCCCAACCGCAAACAAAGGAAGGTTATAAACAAAGTTCTGCCACGATACATGGATAGACTTAAACTGAGGTACCACTTCTCTGGTACGTAATATTGGCCCAGCAATCAAGTGAGGAAAAAAGGAAATATACAAACCAATATCAGAATGATTAATCTTTTTAACAGAGGAGCGAGAAAAGTCCACCATCATACTGATTAAACTAAAGGTAATAAAAGATATACCCAAAGGAAGGGCAATCCCCATCCCACTGATCCCAATAGTTCTTAAAAAAAAGTCCGTGTATTTATAAAAAATCAAAGGGAGCAAAGAGAAAACAACCAAAAAAGGTAAGTATCGCCTATTCCGCGCTAATAAATGACAGGCCACCACGCCAAGTACAATATAAAAAATTAAAATGAAAAAATAACCAACATCCCAATAGGAGTAAAAAACAATACTGAGCAAAATCAAAGCAAAGATACGAAATGAAGGCTTAGATATTTTTATAATAAAAAGCGCAATAAGAAGAAACAGCAAAAAACTCGGCAATTGAAAATACATAATCGGTAAATTAATCCAAGATATAATTATTTTTTGAGTATATTGGATTATCTTGATCAATCTTATCCAATAGGATATTTCCAATAACAAGCTGATCAATGCCTGTATTCATAAAACAGTTGAAGGCATCTTCAGGAGACAAAACCATGGGCTCTCCGCGCACATTTAAACTTGTATTAACTAAAACCGGACAAGCTGTTTTGGCCTTAAAGCGGCTCAATAACGGATAAAAGCGTGCATTATTCAATGCAGACACAGTTTGTAAGCGTGCCGTGTTATCTAGATGAATAACCGATGGAATCTTCTCTTTCACACCGTCTCGTGCAGTGCAAATAAAATTCATAAAGGGCGAAGAAGTCGAGATATCAAACCAAGCACTCGCATCTTCTTCTAGAATAACAGGAGCAAAAGGACGAAATGACTCGCGAAACTTAATTTTGAGATTCAGCTCACGTTTAAGATCAACACCACGCGGATCAGCCAGAATGGAACGGTTACAAAGCGCACGAGGACTAAACTCAGAACGCCCTTGCACCCAAGCCACGACATTACCTTCGGCCAATGACGTTGAAACGGTATCGTACAACGCATCATCAGACAACACACGATATCTCGCACCAACAGAATCAAGAAAGGCCATCGCATCTTGCTGAACAATATCTGGTCCTAAATACGGATTATAATGAGCAAGAGGAACACGATCATTATTAAGAAACACATGCCAGCAAACCTGAGCAGCACCAAGCGCACTGCCGGCATCACCTGCAGCAGGCTGGATCCACACAGCGTCAAAAATACCACTTTTTTGTACCTTACCTGTTGCGACACAATTGAGCGCCACACCTCCCGCAAGGCATAAATTCACTTCTCCCGTCAGCTGGCGAGCATAGCACGCCAACTTAATAAAAAGTTCATCAATAACAAGCTGCAAAGACGAGGCAATATCCATATGCACTTGCTCAAGCGAGCCTTCTGGTGAACGAGCAGGCGTTCCAAACAACTGCGCCATTTCAGGGCCAAACATGGTTAGCTCAGTGGCGAAACGAAAGTAGCGCATATTCAATCTAAAGCTACCATCGTCTTTTATATCAATCAGCTGAGTTTTTATTAAATCGGCGTAGATCGGCTTTCCATAAGGCGCCAAACCCATGACTTTATATTCGCCAGAGTTCACTTTAAACCCTAAAAAAGCCGTAATAGCAGAATAGAGCATACCGAATGAATGAGGAAACTTTAGCTCTTTTAGATGCTCGATAGTATTCTTTCTGCCGACAGAAATCGTTGTTGTGGCCCACTCTCCCACCCCATCGATAGTAATGATGGCAGCCGATTCAAAAGGAGAAGGATAAAAAGCCGCCGCTGAATGAGAAAGGTGATGATCGGAAAACAGCAACGAGCCATTCCATTTCTCACTCCCAGCCAAGGACGACAACGCTTTTTTTAAATCGATTTTTTGAAACAGTTTTTCTTTTAACCAAAGCGGAATCGCTTCTTTGAACAAAGAGTAGCCTTTAGGCGAAAAACGAATACAAGTTTCGATAATACGCTCAAACTTATTAAACGGCTTTTCGTAAAAAATAACATGATCAATGTCAGCCATTGTAATCTGGCTATCTTTTAGCAACCATTGAATGGCTTTTTCTGGAAACGCCTCGTCATTTTTTTTTCTTGAGAAGCGCTCTTCTTGAGCTGCAGAAACAATAACACCATCTTTTAGCAAGGCCGCAGCACTATCGTGATAGTAAGCCGATACCCCTAGAATGTAAGACACAGAGTCGCCCTTTAAATAATTAATACTGCTTAATAAAATCGTCGGCTGTAAAACGTTTTTTTTCTGAAGTGTCCCAATAAGACAATGTTTTTTGACTGATCGCCAAGGGGATAATTGTAGGACGAATCATTCGAATAACCCAACAAGAAGGCACCACAAAGAAGTAGAAAAAACACCACGTCAATACCTTTCTAAAGCGCAGGTGAAAATAATCCATCCCTCTGATCACAAACATCAATCTTAGAGGCGCAAAAGCAGCAAACACAAACAGCACTAACGCAAGAGGCAACAGCCAAGGCCACAGAGTGCCCGTAGCCAAACTAATAATAGTGCTAAATATTAATAAACCAGCGCACAAAGACAATAACTTAATGCGAGTTGGCTTAACCTCAGAGTCGATCACATTACTCATCTGCTTTCTCACTGATTTTTGCCACCACCAAATCAGAGATAATCTCAAACGCTTTGCCATTCAAATGGATATCTCGGCTAGAGACCCAAAAGGCTTGTGTATCTGGCCCTTTTAAAAAAGGCAAGGGATCAATATACTCTAAGCCATATTTGCTTGCCATTTCACGTGCGGCGTCTCCCATAAAAGCAAACTGATAAGTATTTAGATCGTGCATCTCAGGTATAGATACCACAATAATCTCGGCACTGTCCTGCACCGCAATGTCTTTTAAGATGGCAAACGCATTATCAAGAGTTTCATTTCCTTCTGGGCTACGCCATTGATCCTGATAGCCCTTTACTAATGCCTCTTCACCATATTCACCACTATTAAGCTGATTAACAAAGGTCATCATTAGGGCAAATAACTGGCTATTTTCTACCAACCAACTAGGCTTTTCCGTCACCACCTGAGCCGTAGCCCTTGGCGTGACCAGCACAACAACAATATCGGCCGGGACACTAGAACGTAAGCTCTGCCACATACGAACAGATTGCTCGACATTCATATTACCCACACCGGAATTAACCACATCATAGCCAGCCGGTAGTTTCTGGGAAAGTTGACCGCGTAAATTTTGCTCATCAGATACCCCCCAACCCAAAGCAACAGAATCACCCACCACGGCAACTCTATGCGTAGCAGAAAAATCTGGCTGTGGTCCTCTCATGCCATATTCATTGATAGCAATGGACACATTTTGCAACTGAGCTGAACGATTGGGTACATGCTGGTGACCTATTCGCGAATCTGAACTTTCTTCTTTTAACTCCTTAGCATAACGCCACATTTCAATAACGTAATTTTCTTGGTTTAACGTCGCCAAACGAACAACGCCCTCCCCTACAAGGACAGCAAAAAAAACACCTAATGACGCAAAAGCAATATTCTTAATAAGAGAGAGCGGCTTCATTCTTTATCCAGCAAACAACAAAATTAAAATTAAAATATCGCGTAAACAAACGGTGCCCACGTCGCATTACCTGATAATACAAAGAAAACTGAAAAAATCAATAAAACCAACAAGAACGGAATTAAAACGATCCTTGTTTTCTTTGAAAAAAAGAACCCAAGCAACTCTAAAAAAATCTCTTTCATATGCACAATACCTGTAAATTCAATCTATTTTTCTTAATAACACGACGTTCGAATCACTTTCTATTTCTTGCTGTGCTTTTCTCGCGTTCCATACTAAATCTCCAATACCATCGGTTGGTTGGAAATCGGTTGGCGCTGCAATCAAGATCTCACGTACTTTTTCATGGTCAAAATCGTGGCAAGCTTTGTCCAATTGATCCATAGTAGTTTCGAAATCATATAAAGACAAAAATCGCTCTTTAGCGGTCATAATACGTTTGTGCTGGGTTTCTTGTACGTTATCGCCAATCAGCAACTCTTCAAAGAGCTTCTCTCCAGGACGCAGCCCCGTAAATTGAATTTCAATATCACCATCTGGATTAGCGTCAGACTTAACTTCCAAACCAGACAAACGAATCAAGTTCTTTGCCAGATCGACAATTTTAACGGGCTCACCCATATCCAATACAAACACATCCCCGCCTTTGCCCATCGCACCGGCTTGAATCACCAATTGAGCCGCTTCTGGGATGGTCATGAAATAGCGAATAATATCTGGGTGTGTCACCGTGATAGGCTGGTTTTCAAGAATTTGCTTTTTAAAAACTGGAATAACCGAGCCAGAAGAGCCAAGCACATTACCAAAACGCACCATGCAAAAACGGGTAAATTTTTCTTGCTTCGCGGCTTTTTTAGCTTCAGCTTCTGCCAAGGCTTGCAGCCCTAACTCCGCCATGCGCTTTGTTGCGCCCATGACATTAGTTGGTCGAACAGCTTTATCTGTAGAGATTAATACGAAGGATTCCACACCACTTTCTATCGCCGCTTTAGCTGAATAATAAGTCCCAAAAGCATTATTTCGTACGCCTTCCACTACATTGTATTCAACCAATGGCACGTGTTTGTAGGCGGCCGCATGGTAAACCGTATTCACCCCAAAAGCCTTCATGGTCGACGCCAATCGATTAATACGCTGCACAGAACCAATCAAAGGGACAATTTTGACATTAAAAGACTCTTGCACAAGAATTTCAGTAAGCTCTTTATCGATCTGATACACAGCGTATTCAGACACATCGAATAAAATTAGTGTACTCGGCTGCTGGGCGATAATCTGACGACATAGCTCCGAGCCTATCGAACCGCCAGCTCCCGTAACCATGACTACTTTACCGGAAATATTTGCCTGCATTAACGAGGCAACAGGCTCTACCACATCACGACCTAGCAAATCATCGACAGCCACGTCTTGTAGCTCACTAACCTTTGCCTTACCAGTTACTATGTCATTAAAGTCTGGCACAGTAAGCACTTCCACAGGATAAGGCATAAGCTGCTCGATCACTTGCTTCCGTTCTGAGCGACTCGCCTTAGGAATTGCCAGCAATACCTTCTCAATATCGTATTTTTCGATTAATTCACCCACCTTATCGACATCATAAACGGGCACACCCTGAATAATCGTATTGGCTAAAGATTGATCTCGATCGATAAAACCCTTTACGCGATAGCTAGAAGCCTGACGAAGCGCCAAAGTAAGCTGCCGACCAGTAGACCCGGCACCAAAAACCAAGACAGATTCTGATCCTTTTTGTGGAGCCTGAGTCAATAAGCCACGAATCAAAACACGAGAACCACCACACAACATAACCAAGAAAGGAAAATAAATAATCGGCACAGTCCGGGGAACATTCGCTTCAAAGAAATACGCAAAAGACGTAATACTCAATGCAGAAATAGCGGCACCACACAAAATGGCAGTAAAAGCATGAAAAGTTAAATAACGCAGAATCGCCCTATATAAACCGAGCTTCACATTCACTAACAAAGTAACCGCAATAGTACCTGCGACTACAAACCAAATAGATTGGTTTTTAAAGGTGCTAAATTCACCTAGACGTGCCCAATAAGCAAAAACAAAAGCAAGGTACACAAAAATAGAGTCAACCGCCAAACTAATAAGGCGCTTATAAAAACGAGGAAGAGACCAGAGAAAATCCAATTTTTTTATCATCATGTACACCTATATGTACTAAAACTAAACATCATGTTTACTAACTATCCATTAAAAACTAACTTCCCCGTAGGCCAGATGAATCGAGGTACGAAGATGCAATCTGACAACCCCCTCCCCTTATCTTCAGGTGAGGGTTAGGCAGGGGTTAAAACCCACCCCATAGGTCAGATGAATCAAGGCACGAAGATGTAATCTGACCATCACACCCCCCTTATCTTCAAGGGGAGGGGGTTAGGGAGGGGTTAAAACTCCACCCTGTAGGTCAGATGAATCAAGGCAAGAATATGTAATCTGAGACTTAACCCACAACAAACCTAAGTAAAAGCATTTTACGCCAATTTTGCAAACAATATGCATGTAAGGTTTGCGAAAATCATTACTACCCTTTAACTCTATCGCCTGAACCACTACCCGTAACCGTCTTGATGATATATACGAAATAGTTTTTCAAAGACATATCTCGAATCATCTTAGCATCGGTTTCCGCCAGCAAACCAGGTGTCGACATATCAATATCAGATATTTGCGCCAACCCAGTAATACCAGGACGCACATCAAACACACCTTTAGCATTACGCGCTTCAGTCAATTCAGTTTGATTAAATAACCCTGGACGAGGGCCAACCAAACTCATTTCACCTTTCAATACATTCCAAAGCTGCGGAAGCTCATCCAATTTAGTACGACGTAAAAAGCCACCCAACTTAGTGATAGAGGATGTGGACGCCAAATGACTTGCCACCGAAGCGGTATCAACCGACATAGTACGAAATTTCACTAGAACAAAGGGCTTTTGGTTACGTCCAACCCGTTCCTGACGAAAAAGAGGCGAACCCGTGTCAGATAAGCCAATGATGTAAATAACCAACAAAACAGGAGATCCACAGATCAATCCCAGTAAGGAAAACACAAAATCTAACAAACGCATCATTTAATCATCCAATTACTTCGACGCTTTTTTAGCCGCCAATTTAAAACCATGCTCCACAGAATAAGGCGGTGCCCAACCCAGCGTATTCTTGGTATGTTCTATATCCAACTGCAAAGACCCCACTAAACGATCCACCACCGCTTCTTTCTTAAAAAGCTTACCAACCAGTTTGAAACACCAGACAGGAACAGGAAGTGATAAATTCGCTTTGCCTTGAGCTTTAGCCATCAAGGCGACCATTTGAGCAGTGGATAAATCATTATCATCCGACACCAAGAACACTTGATTCGCGGCTTTAGGGTGATCAATACACACCTTAATCAAATCCACCAAGTTATACACAGAAACTAAACTACGTTTATTCTGATTAATCGCTCGAAACGGCAAGGGAAAACCTTTACCGACCAGTTTCATCAAAGACGCAAAATTGGCTTTTACTCCTTCGCCATAAACAAGCGGTGGACGAATAATCACAATCTCCATGCCCGTTTCTTTGCCAAGCGCTAAAAGCTGTTCTTCCGCTTCGGATTTAGACTGGCTATAAGGGTCTTCTGGACTACGTACATCAAACGCCGAAAAAGGCTGACGACCAGACGTAGATTCACCGTTCACCTTAATAGAGCTTAAAAAAATGAAGCGTTTCACACCAGCTTCTGCGGCTTGACGAGCTAAGTTTAACGTTCCTTCTGTGTTTACAGCACGAAATACCGATAAAGGATCGGAGGAATTATCATTCATGATGTGAACACGGGCAGCGAGATGAATCACGACATCAGTATTATAAATCATGGATGAATAATCTGTTTTAGAATTAATTTCACCCGCATCAAAAAAAAATGTATTATCGCTATTCATAGAGCAACGAACAGCAGCCTTAACTATCTGCTCAGCATTTAATAGAAGAGTCTTTAATAAGTTAGAGCCAACAAACCCTGTTGATCCAGTCAATAAAATCGATTTTGGCATTTCCCCCTCACTATAATTTAAATATATACAGTATTATTTACTTATAAAGACATCATTAACATTATTTTCTTTTTATTATTTTATGTACGAATTTAATAGGAAGTCTACTCAATACAAATACAAAATTACTATAAACATTATTATCACGTAATGCTCGAATTTGTTCTTTAGAAGTCAACCAGTAACTTTTCATTCCAGATGTACTAACTCCCCCCTCTCGCATTCTAACTAAGGTTTGATTTAACTTCACATAAGAAAGGCGATGTATCAATAATGCCCGAACAAACCATTCAAAGTCTGCACCGATTTTATAACCCAACGCATAAGAACCTACTTTTTCGTAAGCAGATCTTTTTATAAAGGCAGCTGGATGAGCTGGCATAAACCCAAAACGTATTTTCCAAGGGGAAAAATTAAAAGAAGAGTAAAATCGCATAGGTAAACTAAGGTTATCTGATTTTACAAAATCGACATTCCCTAGCACCATATCAACATTAGGGCTTCTCTCAAAAGCTTGTGCCACTTGAGTGATAATGTCTGGATGTGGATAAAAATCATCTGAATTGAGGATACCAATCACATCTCCAGTAGCTAAGGCTAGGCCTTTATTCATAGCATCATAAATACCCTTATCTGGCTCGCTCACGAATTGGTCCACTTTATTTTTATAAGCACTTATTATAGAAACAGTATTATCCTTTGACTCACCATCAACAATAATATACTCAATATCATCATGAGATTGAAATAAAACTGAATCAATTGCAGAAACTATGAACTCTTGACTATTATAACATACGGTAATAACTGATATTTTCATTTCAAAAATCTTTTTTGAAGAGATTCTGCATCATCTAGAATCTTAAAATATTTCTCTCTAATGACAGGATAGGAGAATTGACTAACGACATGCTCTCTGCCAACTCTCCCCATAGCCTTTCTTTCATCTGGCGACATACCGATTAGCGCTAACATACAGTCAGCAAGCGATTGAACCGAAAATGCTTCTGCAATTAAACCTGAATGCTTATGTTTTACTATGTCTCTTAATCCCGATGTATCAAAGCACAAAACAGGTGTACCACAAGACAAAGATTCAGCAGCAACTTGTCCGAAGGATTCGACCATAGATGGCACAACAACACAGTCAACAGATGAGTATAGTAATGCCAATTCTTTAGAGTCACTTATATGACCAACAGAAATACTACTGAAACCAAAAATATCACTTTTAGCTACAGAGCCGCCAAAGTCGATGAGTTTTATTTTCTTTTTTATTTCATCAGATAGTGACTTAGATAAAGCTTGCAAAGCATCTTCTAAAAAAACAACACCTTTTAGTATGTTTTTCTTACCGCCAATTGCACCAAAACAAAAAACAAAATCATCCTTATCAAATGTATTTTTCACTCTAAAATCAGCAACATCGCCTGAAAGCGAAGGTGTAAAAACATCCGTATCGATTGGGTTTGGCAGATAACGAACATCCGATTCTTTTAAAATCACACTAGACTTTGCTCTTTCTAACATCCAAGTAGATGGAACTGTATATATCAGGTCTTTCCTATGTGTAAGTTTATTCTTTTTAATTTCCCAAATAATGTAATTCCAATGAATACCAAAAACATTTTTTTTAAAAAAACTATAACCGTTTTTAAAATCGTAGTTTTCATCAGTTATTTTATAATAATGCTCAGAGCCACAATACAACCATTCATCATGCAATGTTAATATAGAGCCTGGTGGTATTTTATCAAAATCAAAAACACTCAGAGTATCGTTATTAACCCAATGTAAATGACATATAGAACTCGAAGTATTTTTAAAAAACTTAACTATTGGTGGATATGAAAAAAGATTCAAAGAATGCTTTATTGGGTTACAATCGCACTGTAGTTTTTGCAAAAAAAAGGACACCAATCGCTTTATTAAATAAATTCGATATGCGTCATCTTGAGTTATAAATTTTATTGAATAATTCTCTCCATACCCCAGAGAAAGCTCAAAGAATTTCTTAGCAGCAATTGCTGCACCTCCTTTATGAAAAGAAAAAGACATAAACCTAATTGTTTTTTTCACACTCCCAACCTACTTCTATATTTAACATAACCAAGGAAACCTATATAAAAAGCAAAAAAACTAAAACCAATTGGTATAGCAGAAAACATTATTGTATTTATATAAAAGAAAAAAAATAAAAACTTCTTAACATCATTCCTATATATAGAAAAAAGCTCAAAAAACAAAACCACCGGTATTAGTAAAGCACATAAACCTAATTCATAAAACGCTCCTCCATAACCAGACATAATTCGACCGCCTACAGAAAACCATTCAACGATAACCCAATTACTATAAATCGGAATTTGAGTCAGTACATACTGATTCCAATTTAAAAAGCCATTAGGTAAAAAAAAGTTGTCAAAAAAACCTTTCATAGAGAAAAAAACATGAAAAAATCTATCGTTCAAGCTTGCATCAACTAACAATAAACCAGCAGGATCTTCAACTACATTAGTTAATAAAAATGAAAGCCTTGTCCCCTCAAACCATTGAAAAAAAAGAAAGGGCGTTGAAAATATTAAAATCAAACTAAATAAAAGATATTTAACACTTGCATGGGTGAGTATGTAATAAAAAATCATAATAACAAGAAAAAGTACAGCCATAGATGATTTAGCTAAAAAAACAATACCAAAAACACAAAGTAAAATATAATACCTTTTAAAACGAAAATCCATATGCAACAAAAATAAAATAAAAAATATCAATACGATTCCATAAAATGTTGGTTCTGGCGCCAGACCTGTTACACCTCTGTTTTCTGTTGTTCTTGAACTAGAAACTAAAAATGTCAAAAAATCTTTTCTGTAAATTGATTGCAGAAAACCGACAAAAAACCAAATTAATATTGATATTTTCAATAGAGTCTGAATATTAAATCGTTCAGACTTCAACACGTAAAACGAAATATAACTTATAAAAAATAAAGACGCATAATTAAAAAAAGATCTTAAAGATGTAAAATTAACGCCGCTTATTAAGAGAAGGAAAAAAGAAAAAATAAACAAAAAAAACAAACATAATTGAGAAAAGGAAAATTTAACTCTTAAGCAAAAAAACAATAAAAAAGCAACCAAAAGTCCATATGGTTGCATATCAGAACCCAAGTTTACGAATGAGATATAAGGAAAAAAAACAAATAGAAAAAATATAAAATATGTAGGATACCTAAATAAATCATCTAGAAAACTATGCCTTAACAAAACGCTTCACCTTATCTTTTAGACTTTCTTTTATAATAAGAAAGCAATAAAAAAAATTATTTTTAAAGGTTTTATCAACAAGGGTCCAGCATCCCAAAATCGAATCAATTCTATTCAAGTCTGAAATACCACCAGACTCAATATTTGCTAAAACAATATCAACATATTTAAATTTTTCATCATTTTTCCAGGCTCTATAAAAAAAATCAAAATCAGCAACGATTTTTATGTTTATATCAAATATATTCATTTTATGATATTGAACTTTAGTAAAACTAGCTTGATGACAAAATTGAGAACCTTTCCATAAATTATTAATCAACCCAGCTTTAACAAGTCGTGCACGACCGCTTGGATAAATTACTTGACGATTGCCATATATTACAATCTCATCTTGTGAGGATAAGTTCGAAAAAATTTCCGACAAAATAGTTGATGAATAAAAACAATCTCCACTATTCATGAAATTAATCCAATCGCCTGTCGCTAAATCAATACCTTTATTCATTGCATCATAGATACCAGAATCTTTTTCAGACACCCAATAATCGATAGCATGTTGGTATTTTCGTATAATGTCTAATGTTCCATCACTAGAACCACCATCTATAATGATGTATTCAACATTGTCATAAGTTTGGTTGATTACACTTAAAATGGTTTCTTCTAAAAGACTCTCACCATTATAAACCACAGTAACTACAGTTATTAATGGCTTACCCTCTTTACTTTGTTTGAAGTAGCCCTGTGTACGGAGGCCACCTTGTCCTTGACGGCTTTCACCTTCGGGGAGGAAGAGTACTGTTTCAAATTTGTCTTCTGGCTTGTTAAAGGCTTTCAAAAGTTCTTCCATGGCTTGCGAGTCGGCTTTAGTCATGCGACGAGTTGTGCAGTACTGTTCTTCAAGTCTGATTATGTCAGTCATTTATCGTTTCCGTATTGGGTTCTTTGCGTTGCAGGGATTTTAGCCGGGCTAAGAGGCTTAGGCTGTCAAACAACATTTCGGCTGACTTGCCACCGCTGGTTTCTACAAATTATTCTGCAAACAAACGGAACAATCCTGCGAGTTGTTCAGCAGGCGTTACGCTTTCATTAAATTCTACTTTACCGAACGCCAGAATATCCGCATCCTCCTTATTCACCAAACAATCACTCTAAAAGTTTGGCGGAGGTTTCTTGCTTGATGGTACCAATATGTTTTGCGATACTGCCATCGCTGATGCCAGCGAGTTAACGCACTTCATATTCAAAAGCCTACTTTAATAACGGGCGCTCAAAAGAGAAGCAAAAAATTAGACTCAACTCAATAATCGAAGCTATTCTATATAAAACCTGCCTTAAATGTTTATAATAAAAATTCGACAAAGCTATATTTAAACAATAGATCTATCTAAATCTAAATTTTTAGACTATGAGAACACTGATTACTTAATCATCAAAATATATAAATCGAAACATTTATAAAGATTGAGAAAGCTTAATCATCTCCATGAAATCTTCAAAATTATGCATTGATTTAAAATGTTGCTTTAGAAATTCCGAATCTAGTTCCCACCATTTTGCTTTTTGTAAAACCTCAATCTGTTCTTGATTGAAGCGATATCGTATAATCTTAGCGGGTACACCTCCAACAATTGCATAAGGAGGAACATCTTTAGTAACAACAGCACAAGCCCCAACAATTGCACCATTACCTATATTTATACCATCAAAAACAGTAACACGGGAACCAAGCCAAACATCATGCCCTATTTTAATATCAGCAAACTCGCTAAAATAATCATCATTCGAAAAGGTCGTGCCACATTGTTCAAGCGTAGAAAAAAATGTGGGATGCGTTGAAATAAAATCATTTGAAGGATGCGTTCCAAGCCCAATACGGCATTCAGGCCCTACACTACAAAATGATCCTAAGTTAGTATTCGATATGTTTGTACCACTCGCCACATATGTGAAATCACCAAAAGTAACATTTAAAATAATACAATCATTGTAAATGAAATTGTACATTCCAAATTGAGAATTTTTTAAAACGGAATTATATCCAACTTTTAATTTTTTATGCGATTTTTTTTTCATTAATATCTTAGAAGAAAAAAATCTTTTAAAATAAATAGTAATAGGATTTCTAATTATTTCCTTAATAAAATCATATATCATCAAAAACCTCATCATAATCAATGCGTTCAAAGATCTTTAGCACTGGGCCAGAACAACTGTAAATATGAGATTTAAAAGAAATCTGCATCTTCTTATATTTTTTAAAAATTAAATATTGTCGATAAAATTCATTAATATAAAAATTATCGCCAAAGGTTCTTTCAAATTCATTTTTTTGATGTTCAGACTTATCATAGACTCTCATTGTAGCTTCATTATCATGCAAAAAATAATCATGATCCATACCTAATAAATATACCTCATCAAACCCAAAATATTCTGCAAGTATGAGTCCATAAATACTTGCAGCTTCACCCGAGTATATTATTTTAGAGAAATCTAGCCCTGATCTACAACTTAATGGAGCTAGTTCTGGCATATCCTTGCCTACAAAATACCAATTAATTTTATTTTTCAAAAAAAGTGAATTTTCTTTTATAAGCTCATAAGCATTTCTTTTATAAGAATTTAAGCCAATAAATACTTCAACATTTTTAGGAATATCAGCTTCAAGTTTTTTAAACCAAGCAATCCACTCTTCGTCCTCTTGTGGTTTATGTATTGGTGCAATTAAATGTATTTTAGTACCTTCACCACTCATAATTTCTTCATAAAAATCAATTGCAATACCATTATTTAAAACAATTATATTTTCATGTTTCATTTTAATTAAATCTTTTTCTTTTAAAGAGTTGCCACTACCAAGTATAAAAACACGTTTTGAGCTTCCTTTATTTTTAAACTGTACATTTCTTCCTGTAAGATTTCTATATTTCATATATATAGATTTATTTCTTAATAAAAACATATAGTCTATTAAAAACTTTGGTAAAAATATTTTCATTAGCCATTTTATTCTTTTCATTTCAATCCTAAAGCATACGTTCAAGATAGCTTAGTGCAGACCAAAAACCTTGACCGCGGTTTTTGTGACCTTGCCATACTTCGGGGATAAACTGAATGTTAGGAGATACTTCATTCAATAGTCTACCAAGCTTTTCAAAATCAACATCACCTTGGCCTATCTGAATACCTTCGCCATCATCAGCTTTGGCATCTACAATATGCATATGAACATTATATGGTGCAACTATTCTAACAAAATCGTAAAGATCCCATCCATAATGATTACATGACATCATGCTATGTGAAATATCCAAGCAAACCTTCAGACCAGTATTTTTACAGAAATCTCGGATTTCATAGGGATCCAAAAATAGATTATGATAGCTTTGACCGCCGAAATGCCATGGAAATGGGGGCATAGTTTGAATGGCGATTTCTACCCCCATTAAGTCCATCTCTTCGAATGAGGCTTTAACTCGCGCATATTTTTGTTCTTTTATTTCTTTACTTAAAAATCCATGCGTATTCCAACCACCTGCATTCACTACAATTACAGGCTTTTTCGTTTTTGGAAAATAATGCATAAGTTCTTTAGCTTGCTCAATAACCCGTGTTAACTGAGCGATTGAATGTTTACGATAAACTTCATCTTCAGAACTTAAGTCCAGAATATGATCACCAGCAAATAACTCTGGTGCATGAACGGCAAAACCTAGGGCATCACTTGGCTTAATATATTCAGATAGCGTAACTTCAAGATCACGGTAAGAAAGATGAAACTCAACAAAATCTAAATCCAAGTCTGCCGTTAATGCTTGATAGTCGTGATATCGAACCGGAATCCCATATGGGCGATTGAAATTATAATGTCCCTTTTTATTAAATTGACCACTTATATCACTCTCAAAAAAGAAATCGCCTGTTTTGAACTCACGAATAGATGTTTTACCAACGAGCTCATGAATTCGATTTGGCTGCAATCCTTGACCTGGACTCTTAATATCAATCATCGACTCAGTAATAACCTCACCAACATTGAGGCTTTGATTAATAATCAAACTTTTAGCTAAAACCTCACGGTTCATTAATTCACCTTGAGTTATCTCACGTGGTTTATCATTCCCTAACGCTTCTTCTACTTGTCGAATTTGTTTAACCATTTGCTTCAACTCATTAGGGAGTAACGAAACTTTGTGATCACTACCTTCTAAACTGCGATCAATTGTAAAGTGTTTCTCAATAACCTTTGCTCCTAAGGCAATTGACGCAACAGGTACGGACCAACCACGCTCATGTCCAGAATAACCAATTAAAGAGTTAGTCGATGTAGCTAATCGTTTTATATAGTTAAGATTGACGTCTTTGAATGGAGTTGGATATGTTGAATTACAATGCAACAAAATAAATTGAGCATGTTTTTTCTTTAGGAATGAGACTGTCGACTGAATTTCAGTTTCAGTTGACATTCCAGTTGAACAAATAATTGGTTTCCCAGTCTTAGCTAGTACTTCTAGCAATTCGTAGTTTGTGAAGTCCGCCGACGCAACCTTGTAAGCAGGCATACCATAGGTTTCAAGTTTATATAAACTGTCTAAATCCCAAGGCGTGCATAAAGGCAAAGTGCCCTTTGATTTGCAGTAGTCGAAAACCTCAAAAAGTTCGTCATCCGTTAGTTGAAATTTTGCCAATAAATCTAGTGTGTATTGAGCACCAAGATCTGCTGAAGCATCAGACGATGCACCAGCATTTCGGTATAGCTTACTCACATTACGCATTTGGAATTTAATACAATCAACCTCAGCTTCAACTGCTAGATCAACAAGTCTTTTTGCAAGTTGAATATCCCCTTGATGATTATTACCTATCTCAGCAATGATAAAAGCTGGATCATACTGAGACACTCGCTTACTACCGATTTGAAAATAAGTAGGACGAGGCTCTGCTACTGCTATTAAGTGCCCATGTAAATCCACCAAAGGTATTGATAAAATACGCTCATTGAATGCATTTTCAATCTCATCTGCTTCATCATCAACTTGCATTGAAAAGCAAGGCTGTTTCGCAACGTGAATAACCTTCACAGCAAGATCAAGTGCTGAATTAGTTAATAACCAGCGACGGACATCACCATCCGATAGACTTCCCAATAAATGATTTGTATTATCAACCACATAGACAAGACGGTGTTTATTTTCATTTATTTTAGCTAGAGCCTCTTGAAGAGTGGCATCTGCTGAAATTAAATAGCCAGTAATATTCTTATTCAATATCATCATTCTATTCCATGTTGTTGCATCATAAACTCAACCAATTTAAAGTCTAATAAATCATCAATTTCAAAAGACTCTTCTGGCGACATTTCAAACATAGTAACCTTACCACCCAGACGGTTTTGATAAACTTTGTATGTCTCTAAGTTCGAAATATAAAAAGATCCATTTTCAAAATATATTTCATCCTTAGGTAAGATATCTTGACGCCTTGGCCTATTAAAAATGTCGTATGAAGCGGTGGGTTCAGCTTTATTCTTCCAAATGAATCGATGTGTTTTTGTCACTGTAACGAGACTATCAGCTCGCTCCACTTCAAATTGCCGCATTGCTTTATCAAGTTGTCTGGAATAACGAAAAGGTGAAGTTGCCTGCATTAGTATTAAATTATTGATTATTAAGTTATTTTTTTCTGCCCAGTCGATAAAATGCATAACTGCACTTTCAGTAGATGCAGTATCACCAGATATTTCAGCAGGTCTTAAAAAAGGCACTTTTGCTCCATATTCTAGAGAAATCTCTCTGATTTTTTCGCAGTCTGTAGAAATATATACATCATCCACACAGTCAGCCAATAATGCCTGTTCAATACTCCACACAATTAGTGGTTTACCATTTATATGCTTTATATTTTTACCCGGAACACCTTTCGAACCACCACGAGCGGCTATGAATACAATATTCAAACGACCCTCCTTAAGTATTTAAACGTTAAACCATTATTAATAACTCTAATAAGAAAAACTAAATCCTTACCAATATAACTCATCAAATAGTGAGCCACAAACATACTAATAAGAGTCGAAAATGCTGCACCTTCAATACCGTACAATGGTATGAGAGAAAAATTTAAAACTGCATTAAAAATTAAACCTAATAAAGTTCTATAAAAAACATAGCTCTGTAAATTCTCAGCGATCAAAACTCTAACTGACATTGAGCCAATAGCTGCAATTGGCGCAACAAAAGCAAGTAGTATCATTGATGAGGACATAGAGTAAAAAGAGGGACCAAATGTATACCTAATTATAAAATCACTAAATGTAAAAACAAATATAGAAAAAAACAAACTCAAGTAAAAAATAAATGAATAAAGAACACTTAAAATTGTTTCATACTCTTGTATACTTTGCCTTTTCTTTTTTAATATTAATGGCATGACTGAGATACTAAATACAACAGGTACGATTAACCAAGCTTCGTAAAATCTCATTGCCGCTGAATAGTACCCCAGCATTCTATAACCCAAATAATATTCAATAATTAATTGGTCAATTTTCATGTAAAGCATGGAGGAAATTAACGCTAATAACAATGGCCAGGAGTCTTTAAGTAACATTTTGGCAATACTTAGATCAAAATGTTTGTAGAAGTTTTGATTTTTTTTCAGCTTATATGCAATAAAGTAGCTAGCAGCTAAACTCAGAGCATCGAACGCGCTGATAAGCACAAACCAGAACAATTCTGCCTCGGTGAGTACGAGATAAACTTTGATGCCCGACGATAAGACGAGTTGGATAACTTTGCATATGGAAATAATTTTAGCCAATACTTGCGCTTGAAAATAAAATTCGACAACTTCGAAACTCTGAAATATAAAGCCTGCGGCAATAATAAAAATATAAAGGTTAGTTGTTACATCATTACTGGTAAAAGGCAAGATCGCAGCAATTAACCCAATGACGAAAAATGCCCCAATAACTTTGAGCCCAAAAGCGGTACCTAGATAGGTGTCACGTTTTTCAGGGTAATTTATAAGCTCACGTACTATTATGCCGTCTAGTCCAAGTTTGGCAATACCACCAAATATAGCAGTAAAAGCTAAAACATAACTGAAGAGACCATACTGCTCAGGTCCCAAATAGCGTGCCACCCATATACCGACAAACAAGCCAGAAATTATACGCAAAAATTTCTCAGCCATCATCCAGCTAGTGTTTTTTAAGTATTTTAAAAAACCTTGGTGATGTCGTAATGCTAACACTTTAGCTAACATGTCCACCTTCATAGTTAAAATTATCGTCGGGGAACATCAATGCCTAATATCCATTTGATTTAACAAGAACCACTGATAGCTTTTAGTTAAACCTTGTTCCAAACCAACCGTCGCTTGCCAACCTAACCTTTCCAAGCGAGATACGTCCATCAGTTTTCTTGGTGCGCCATCAGGCTTGCTGGTATCCCATTCAATTTTTCCTTGGTAGCCTACAACTTTCGCAACCGTTTCTGTTAGCTCTTTGATCGTACAATCAATACCAGTACCTACATTGATGTGCGATAACATCGGCTGTGTTTCTTTCTCATAAATTGATTCAGCTAAATTCATCACAAAAATAGATGCTGCCGCCATATCATCCACGTACAAAAACTCGCGCATAGGCGTTCCCGTTCCCCATGCCATAACGACTGTTGCATTCGATTCCTTTGCATCATGAAAACGACGAATCAAGGCTGGGATCACATGGCTGTTTTCTAGATGAAAATTATCACCAGGACCATAAAGGTTTGTAGGCATTACACTACGATAATCACGACCGTATTGGCGATTATAGCTTTCACAAAGCTTGATTCCCGCTATCTTAGCAATCGCATACGGCTCGTTAGTTGGCTCTAAAGTCGCTGTCAGCAAAGCTTCTTCTCGCATTGGCTGCTCGGCCAATTTCGGATAAATACAAGACGACCCCAAGAACAACAGCTTTTGAACATCACGCTTATGCGCGGCATGAATGATGTTGGCTTCGATCATCAGGTTTTCATAAATAAAGTCTGCTGGGTAAGTATTGTTTGCATGTATACCACCCACTTTTGCTGCTGCCAAATACACTTCATCAATAGACTGCTCTGCAAAGAAATCCTGCACTGCCTGCTGATTTGTTAGGTCTAGCTCGTGGCGGGTTGCTGTAATGATCTGATTGTTTGCATCCTGAGAGAGTTGGCGGACAAGTGCACTGCCCACCATACCATTATGCCCAGCCACAAAAATGCGTTTTGGGAACATATTAGTGACTCCACTCTACCGATACTGAAATGTCATGACCATTGGCCTTCAAGAAGGCGTGGCGTTTGGCAATATTCAAATCTTCCGCCACCATTTCAGAGCACATTTCTTGTACTGTAATCTCTGGAATCCAACCCAACTTTTGCTTCGCTTTGCTTGGGTCACCCAATAGAGTTTCTACCTCTGCAGGACGGAAATAACGTGGGTCTATTTGTACCACTACATCGCCTACTTTTAAAGCTGGTGCTTTATCACCTTCAATTCCGGTAACAATGGCTTTTTCGTTTATGGCTTCACCTTCAAACTTCAAGCTCACACCCAATTCTTTAGCAGACCATTCGATGAACTGACGCACTGAATATTGCACACCTGTGGCAATCACAAAATCCTCTGGCTGATCTTGTTGAAGCATCATCCACTGCATGCGCACATAATCTTTCGCATGGCCCCAATCACGTAAAGCATCCATGTTGCCCATGTACAAGCATTTCTCTAAACCTTGGGCGATGTTTGCCAAGCCACGAGTAATTTTACGAGTCACAAAGGTTTCACCACGACGAGGGGATTCATGGTTAAACAAAATTCCGTTGCAAGCGTACATACCATACGATTCACGATAGTTAACCACGATCCAGTAAGCGTACATTTTCGCCACGGCATATGGAGAGCGAGGATAAAATGGTGTGGTTTCTTTTTGTGGCGTTTCCTGGACAAGGCCATAAAGTTCAGATGTAGACGCTTGATAAAACTTGGTGGTTTTTTCCAAACCCAGAAGACGAATGGCTTCCAACAAACGCAATGTGCCCATAGCGTCTACGTCGGCTGTGTACTCAGGGGATTCAAACGACACTGCTACGTGAGACTGAGCGCCCAAGTTATACACTTCATCAGGCTTCACTTCTTGCAAAATACGCGTCAAATTAGAAGAGTCGGTCAAATCACCGTAATGAAGAATAAAGTTTGCATTATCCACGTGCGGATCTTGATAAATGTGATCCACACGCTGAGTGTTAAAAAAAGACGCTCGACGTTTAATACCATGCACTTCATAGCCTTTTGCAAGCAAAAACTCAGCTAAATAAGAGCCGTCTTGACCCGTTACGCCGGTAATAAGGGCTTTTTTCTTCATTTTTTCCATTTCCATTTTTTCGTAATTAAAATTAATTAAATAATTTAGTTTTATCTAAGCCGATAACGCCCTAATCATTCCCAAACAAATCACGGGTATACACTTTAGCAACCACATCATCCAGGTCGCCTGTCATGCGGTTCGCTATAATCACATCAGAAACAGCTTTAAAATTTTCTAAGTCTTTCATAACCTTTGAATGAAAAAATTCACTCTCCTGTAATTCAGGTTCGTAGATCACAACTTCGATTCCTTTTGCCTTTATCCGCTTCATAATGCCCTGAATAGCCGAGGCACGGAAGTTATCACTGCCAGTTTTCATAACGAGTCGGTAGATACCAACCACTTTAGGGTTACGCTTAAGCACAGAGTCGGCAATAAAGTCTTTACGGGTTGAGTTGGAATCCACAATCGCGCGGATCAGGTTATTGGGCACATCTTGGTAATTCGCTAATAACTGCTTGGTGTCTTTTGGCAAACAATAACCACCGTAACCAAAGCTTGGATTGTTGTAGTGGTTGCCAATACGTGGGTCTAGTGACACACCGTCAATGATTTGCTTGGTGTCTAGACCATGAGACTCACAGTAGGTGTCTAGCTCATTGAAATAGGCAACACGAAGGGCCAAATAGGTATTTGAAAATAACTTAACCGCTTCGGCTTCTGTGCTGTCGGTAAAGAGTATTTCGATATCGTCTTTTAGAGCGCTCTGTTTTAGTAAGTTTGCAAAGACTTCAGCACGTTCACTGCGCTCCCCGACTATGATGCGAGACGGGTACAGGTTGTCGTGTAAGGCTTTGCCTTCTCGTAGAAATTCAGGCGAAAAGAAAATGTTCGACGTATTAAATTTTTCATTTACGCTTTTGGTATAACCCACTGGCACGGTAGATTTAATCACCATGGCCGCATTGGGGTTAATCGCCAATACGTCTTGGATGACGCTTTCGACCGACTTGGTGTTGAAGTAATTCGTACTTGGGTCGTAATCTGTCGGTGTGGCAATAATAACGAACTCTGCGTTTTTATAGGCTGCTTGTTTGTCTAGCGTGGCAGTGAAGTTAAGCGTTTTGTTTGCCAAGAAGTCTTCGATCTCCGTATCAACAATAGGTGACTGCTTGTTGTTCAGCATGGCGACTTTTTCAGGAACAATGTCCACCGCTATGACGTCATTGTGTTGCGCCAGCAACATGGCGTTTGATAAGCCAACGTAGCCGGTTCCGGCAATGGCGATTTTGTATTTTTTCATTGTGTTTAGTCTCATTTTTCAATGCCGCTATTGTTTTCAGGTAAGCGCCTCGTGCCTCGGATCATCTGACCTACGGGTGCGACCTACGTAATGCAGTGATTTGCCGCGGCATATCTTTTGACGGCCTAAAGGCCGACCTACATAATGAGTTTCTCGGCTCATCCGGCCTACGGTTTTGTATATTAAAAGTGACTTACATAGTTACATCACTTTTATTGTCAGATCACGTCTCGTACCTATATTCATCTCTTCAAAGCCGGATTACATCTTCGTTCCTCGGCTCATCCTTCAAAGCCGGGTAACACCTCGTGCCTCGTCTCATCCGGCCTACGGGGCATTATGTTTTTACTTCTTGGCGTAGTTGTTCTATTTCTTTTTCTAGGGCTTCGTGTTCTTTTAGTTTTCGTTGCAGAAAGCGCTGCGTAAGAGAAACCTTTTCTTCTATGCCTTTTGGGGTAAGTAAGTATAGGTAGCCCATTTTGTTGATGCTGTTTTTAAAATTTTCCGCTTTTATCAGGCCTTTTTCTATTAGTGCTTTTAGGCAAAAGTTGGCTTTTCCTAGGCTAATATCTAGGCGTTTGGCCAGTTCACGTTGACTAATATCAGGATCTTGCTGTAGTTCTTTTAAAATTTTGTAGCGGTATTCGTCGGTTAACATTTAAGCACCTTAGATATAAAACTAAGAGTGATGCATAAATACGAAAAATAATAAGCGTGGAAAGGTGTGGTGTGTGAAGGTGTGAGTAAGCTTTCCATGCATTTACCTCGTTTAATGTTATCCATTTTAATTACTAAAGAACTATTAATCCCATACTAGCTTCCCCTTGGAAGTTATAAGAGGAAAGGACAAATATATGCTGCGTTCAATTGGTGAACGATATTAATACAAGACATGAAATCATGCAAAGAATGTGTTCGAAAAGAGTTTGTAAAGTGGACATTTTTTTAAGCTTTTTTGGCTATATGGATATGCTGGTTATGATCATTCGCCAGATCATGCCTCGTGCCTTGGCTAATCTGACCATGTGATTTGGTGTTGTTTAGTTTTTGACGGCCTGAAGGCCGACCTACATGTGATTGGTTTTGCTTAGCTTTTTGACGGCCTGAAGGCCGACCTACATGTGATTGGTTTTGTTTAGCTTTTGACGGTCTGAAGGCCGAGCTACATAACGGGCTTCTCGGCTCATCTGACCTACGGGATCTGGCGGATAGTTGGATTTATCTTGGCAGGGCTTTTATTACGGTTCTTAAGTAGTCGTTGATTAGGTGATATTTCTTTTGTTTTAGAATGGGTTGTATTTTTTCCCAATCAAGGTTGAGATAGTCGTGAATGATGGCATTTCTCATACCGATAGCACCGCGCATGTCGTTAATATCAGGATGAGTAATCGCCAGTCGCTCATAAGTTCTTTCTATGCTAGCTCTGGCTTCGGAAGGCACTGGTTTATTTTGTGACTTTAGATAATGTTTGGAGCAGCCGATTGCGACTTCAACAACCACTTGTAAGCTACGCTCTGACGCACTGCGTTCGTTAAAGGTAAGTGGTCTCTGTGCGACAAGATCGCTTAGTTCGTCTAAACCTGCTAGATGCTGTTCAACTTGCTCTGTTAGAGCCAGTATATAAGGTTCATAGTTACTTTCGGTTTCTTTCATGTTCATTTCGAAAAGCTTCCCATAAAGACCAAATCCGATGTTGTTCTGAATGTAAACGTAGAGGATATCGACAATAAATCACTTTACCATCAGTAATGGCGCTGTATGCCAGTGGAATGGGTACATTGTTTATGTCGATCATGGAAATTTTTTCTGTGGTTGCTTTTGACCATTGATATGACAATTCGTCACAATAAAATGCACGCTTAGCGATCAACTTCTGATCATAGGCAATGGCAAGATCGTAGTCGCTGTTAGCAGCAGCGTTACCTTTTGCTTGTGAGCCATACAACCAAACCACTTCGATAGCACTATTTGCTGCAGCCAACTCTTGTAAAGTAGCGATTGTTTTTTGTTGGTTCAAGGATAACCTTTTTAGTTGGGTGTTTGCTGTTGAAATATACGTTTTATATTGAGGGTGTCAATGGTGACTATTCTGTAGGACGTTATGAATAAAGTGTAATGTGCCAGTTAATGACGTTGGTTTGATGTTGGTCTGGTTGATGGTATACCCTTGATACTTCTTTAAAAAACGATACATAAGGATTTGTATGTTAGATATTAAGCATCACGGTGCTGTGCAGGGTGTTACTGGGTCTTGTCATGAGTTGTTTGTTGATTCTGATCAATCTGTGTTAGTGGATATTGGGTTGTTTCAGGGGGCGGAGACGTCTGGGTCTGGGGCAGATTCAAATAGTTTAGAAATAGATTTTGATCTTTCTGCTGTTCAGGCCTTGGTGATTACTCACGTTCATATAGACCATGTTGGGCGTTTGCCTTATTTGTTGACCGCTGGGTTTACTGGGCCGATTTATTGCTCTAAACCCAGCGCCGCTCTGTTACCTCTGGTTATTGAAGATGCGTTAAAAGTCGGTGTGACGCGCAATGCGAGCATTATTAAGGCTTGCCTAGACAGGCTAGCTTCTCAGTTAGTTCCGCTGGATTATAAAACCTGGACTGACGTTCCTTTAACTTCAAACAATACCACCAAAGTACAAGTGCGATTGTGTCGTGCAGGTCATATTTTGGGGTCGGCTTATGTGATTTTTCGGGTTGAAGGGGGTGACCTTTGTCGGCCTAAAGGCACGACCTACAAAAAATATTGGGATGTGGTGTTTTCTGGGGATTTGGGCGCGCCCTATTCACCTTTATTGCCTGCACCACTATCACCTTATCGAGCAGATCAGTTGGTTATCGAAAGCACTTACGGTGATCGTAACCATGAGAATCGATCTACTCGGCGTCAACATTTACAGCACAGTTTAGAACACGCATTGAGTGATTCTGGCACGGTGCTCATTCCTGCTTTTAGCATTGGCCGCACCCAGGAGCTTTTGTATGAGTTGGAACATATTATTCATCAAAATAAACACAAAGCCGTGAGTCAAACTCGTTCTGGTGTTTCGTTAAATTGGGAAGATATCGATATTATTATCGATTCACCTTTGGCGAGCCGTTTTACTAAGGTGTATCGGTCTTTGGCAAGCTATTGGGATGATGAAGCAAAACGCCGCGTAAGTTCTGGCCGTCATCCATTGGATTTTGAGCAAGTTACGACAATTGATGATCACGCCACCCATTTACAAACCGTCGCCTACCTACAACGCCAAACTCGCCCCGCTATTGTTATCGCCGCCTCCGGCATGTGTGCTGGCGGCCGTATTGTGAATTATTTAAAGGCATTATTAGGTGACGAACGTAACGATGTGCTGTTTGTGGGCTATCAGGCAGCGGGGACGCCAGGACGGGATATTTTGCGTTACCACGACAAGCCAAATGGCTATGTGGTATTCGACGGGGAGCGTTACGCCATTAATGCCAAGGTACAGCAAATCAGCGGATATTCCGCCCATGCAGGGCAACGGGATTTGTTAAATTTCATTAAGCGCATGCGAGTGAGGCCGAAGAAGGTGCATTTGGTGCACGGGGACGATAACGCCAAACGGACGTTAAAGGGGTTGATTGAAATGGCCCATCCAGAGTGTGAGGTTGTGGTGCCGTAGGAAATAAATTTTCCGTACCTCACCCCAAAAAACACCTCCCGATTGGTACATTAGAAAGCATTAAGAAAATGGCAGGAATTTAATTAGTACCTTAACGACACCAACAGCACACGAGGTGATTATGTTATTTATGGTTGGTATAGAGCGCCCACAGGACAACAACACAGCATGGGGCATTATTGTTCCGGTGTTTGAGGAATTAGGATACGGCTGTATTTCTGCAGCCGATAAACAAGAAGAAATATTATATCGCGCCAAAGAGGTCATTCTTTTGATGTCCGAAGAAGTGATAGCGGACGGACATATGCTATCAACGTTAAATACTGGATTTGTTGATTATCGCACTAAGTACCCAGAGTTTACTGAATGGCTAGCCATTGAAGTGCCTGCTGAAGGACTAAAAGGTAAACAGAAGCGCGTCAACATTACTTTATCCGAACCGCTATTGGCTCGAGTTGATGCCTATGTTGGATTTCATCATGAGTTTAAAGATCGGTCGGATTTTTTGGCCAAAGCCGCTGATCGTTTTATGCAATCGAAGTAGCATTTAGCGAGGTTGTCATGTTTTCGTAGGCCGGATGAGGGAGGCACGACCGTTATCCGGCGTTTGATGATTGGTATTATGTGATGTAGTTGATGTTTTCGTGACGGTTTTTCGTAGGCCGGATGAGGGAGGTACGACCGTTATCCGGCGAAGGATGATTGGTATTGTGTGATGTGGTTGGTGATTTCGCGACGGATTTTCGTAGGCCGGATGAGGGAGGTACGACCGTTATCCGGCGTTTGATGATTGGTATTGTGTGATGTAGTTGATGTTTTCGTGACGGATTTTCGTAGGCCGGATGAGGGAGGTACGACCGTTATCCGGCGTTTGATGATTGGTATTGTGTGATGTGGTTGGTGATTTCGCGACGGATTTTCGTAGGCCGGATGAGGGAGGCACGACCGTTATCCGGCGTTTGATGATTGGTATTGTGTGATGTAGTTGATGTTTTCGTGACGGATTTTCGTAGGCCGGATGAGGGAGGTACGACCGTGATCCGGCGGAGGATGGTTATGAGCGCCGGATAACGCCTCGTACCTCGGCTCATCCGGCCTACGGGTGGGTTAGTCTTTTTTAGTGAAGGCGAAGCGGATAAGTACGATACCCATGCCGAGCATGCCGCCGAGTAGTACAGCGAGTACGCAGATTAAGGCACGTTTGGGCCCGGCTTTTTCTTCTGGTACGACGGCTGGGTCGATGGTTTTAAAAACAAATTCGTCTTGCACCTGCGCCAGCATTAGATTTTTGGTCTGCTCTTCTATCAGTTGATAAAACACCGACTGCATGTCTGATATGCTGGTTTTTTTGATTTGTTCTTCTAGATAGCCAATATTACGGCGAGTTTCGTCTAAGGATTTGTCTTTCATCCAAGCATTTAAGTCTGTTACCAGCCAGTCCACCCACTGCTTAGCAATGCTGGGAGATAAATGCGTTACGGATAAAGTAATAAGACCAGTGTCCTTACTAAACGATACAGCAAGAATACCTCTTAATGCACCGTACGCCCTCCAGTCCGACGGCTTTAAAGATTGCCCCGCTTCGTTAGTAAGCCATTGCCTTGCTTGAGCATCATAGAGATCAGCATTGAATATCAACTTATCTTGCGACCTGTCCCATTCCTTTGTCGCCATCAGTGGAGCCAATATGTCGTATTTTTCAATAAATGCCTTAAGGAACTGACGGGATTGTAAGGTAGCTAACGCAATGGCTTTGCTGTCTGTGCCGCTACCACCAAGGTTAATGCCGGCCAATGATGCCAACCCACCAAATTGTGACGCCATTGCTGCAAGACCGCCAGATTTGCTGTCGTTGGCCGATGCCAATACCGCTTCCGCTTTATAGGTATTGGGTTGAGATAGTGCATACAACACGCCGCCTACGGCAAACACGAAGGTGGTAAATATGATGATCCATTTACCCTTCCAAAGCGCCATAAACAACTCTTTTAGGTCTATTTCATCATCATGGTTCGGATATGGTTGGGAAGGAAAGTTGTACTTATCGTTCATTGTCATTCTTCGCTTTATAGTGTGCACTGCATATAAAATGGGCTGGTTTATAGGGAATAAAGTTATGCCAGTCAGTTAATAATATGCTTAGCTGACTGGCATTTGGACGACGCCCTTTTTTATCCCTTATGATGGTGTATCAGATCAATCTTTGATCGCACTCCACGCTACACCAATCTGGTACAGTATCTGAGTCGCTGTAGATAAGGTACTTAAGCCATCTAGGTAGTCGGTATTGATCGGCACTATGATGGTATCGCCTGGCTCTAGCGGATCATAGTCACGACTAAACCAGAAAGAGTTATTCGGCAGCTCTACAGAGCCATTCGCTTTCACTATGTAAATACGATCGGTATCTGCTTGGCGTTTAGTGCCACCAGCAGACGCTATATAGTCTTCTACAGTCAAGTTAGGGTTAAAAGTGTGGTTCGATGAAAATTGCACTTCACCAACAACGCTTATGACAGGGTTCAATGCTGGCACAAAAAGCTTATCGCCTTTTTCTAACATTAAGTTAGCCAGCTTATCGCCTTTCACAGCATAACTGAGATCCACCACCAAACGGCCTACTGGCTCAGCATTATCAAGTTGATCCACTATCGCGATAGCCTGAGCAGGGTCGGCAACCGATGATGACCCTTGACGGCGCAAAGACATCGCACTGATTTCTTGTTTTAGCTGTGCGTTTAGGAATTTTAATCTTTCTGCTTCCTGACGCTTTAAGCGCTCACGGCTAAATACAGCACCAGAAGGGTAAGCAAATTCGGTAAAACCACCAGCACGCTCAATCACGTCTTTTAAGGTTTCACCACGCTTAAAAGTATAGGTACCAGGAAAAACAAACTCCCCTTGCAGCTCAACCACCATACCTTCTTCCCAACCTGGTTGCGTTTTAACAATCAGGTGATCTTGTGCACTCAATGCGACAGGGTACTTGCCACTAATCGCGTCTTTTAGTGAAAAATTCATCCGGTCGAATGTTGAACGATTGTCTTTTATCACCCGACGCGACAATTCTGCTGATCCTAAATAAGCTTCTTGCGTCAGACCTCCAGCTGCGGCCAGTAAGGAAGCCACATTGGCATTTTTAGATTGAGGATAAAGCCCTGGAAACTTTACCGCACCAGATACTTCGATTACTTTTGCAGGACTTCCATAACTAGCCTGTTCTTTTAGGCGCTCCATTATAGGTTTAAGCAATGCTTCTCGGCTGGCTTTGCGAAGTTCTGCCGCATCCGACATTTCATTAGCACCTGCAATATTTAATGTTGTATTTTCTTCTTTTGTAACAACAGCACCCGTTTCAACATCTAGTGCCTCACGCTGCCTTTTATATAAATCAGCCTGAGTATTATATAAATCAGCCTGCGTCGTAGAGGCATTATCTTTTTTCAATACACCATTACGTTCAGGCTTAGCCTTATCGTTTATGTAAGACCCAAACCAGTAGTCTTGCGCTAGGCCGTTATCAAATACAAAGATTTGGTCTTTTTCTTGCAACGTTAGGTTTTCTGCTGAGTCTTGATCAGTTAACGCATTCAATAAGCTAAATTGATAAACTTCGATGTCTTGGTTGGCGTTAACTTCTCGCACTAATATAGCATAATTCAAATCGGCCGTTTGCTTTAAGCCGTCATCGATAGAACCTATAGCATCACTTACTTTCATACCTGGTTTAAAATTAAGCGCTCCTTGCCTAACAACTTCACCACGTACGGCCACTGCGTTTTTAAGCGACATAGAAACAGCGGATAGGTTTATTTCATCGCCATTTTTTAGTTTGAACCCTCGCCCCATTGGTGAAGAAAGGTCTAATGTAAATTGCTGCAAGCCGTTTGAGCTGGTTCGACGCACACTCACTCTGGAAAGATAAGCTTGTGGTTTTGCTCCGCCTGCCAGCGACAAAAGCTGATCAACCGTTGTGTCATCTTTGGTTTCATAAACCGCAGGGCGTGCTACTTGGCCCTCTATAGCAATGCGATTTTTACGTACTGGAATAAATAACGTGTCGCCAGAAGACAAACGAACATCTTTCGAAGTGTCACCTTTGATTAACAAATCATAAAGATCAAAATCAGACACCACTTTGCCTTTACGCATTAACTGAATATGGCGCAAGCTCCCAGATTTCTTTACACCACCGCTAGCGATCAATGCTTGGGTAATGGTGGTTAAGCCATTTACATTGTAGGCGCCGGGCTGCATGGCCTCCCCGACGATATAGACCTGCATGGTACGCATGGCGCCCATAGTGACAGATACATCTACGCCGATGGTTTTGTTTTTAATTACGTCATTGAGCTGTTTACGCAGCTGCGCGAATGTTTGCCCTGCTACGGCGATAGGCCCAATATCAGGTAAATTAATAGAGCCATCTCTATCTATAGTTAAGGATAAGTTTTGATTAGTTTTACCAAAGGTTTGCACACTAATTACGTCACCTGGGCCCATTTGATAATCGAGCGGCACAGGCAAATTATCCACTATGGTTAAACCTAGACTATTATTACCAAATACATCGTAGCCAAACTGAGTCAAGCTACCATCGCTGTCTGCTGCCGCTTGAACGGTAGGTGCCGGTTTTGCTTCGCTCACGACAGGTTCCAATACTGGTGTCTGTTGCACAGGGGCCGACTCGGTATTGGCCGCACCTCCGGTCAAAGCCCCAAGATCCACACCATATTGACGGGCTAGCGCCTCCTGTTGTGCTTTAGGCAAACTTTGAAACTGGCTAATTTGCGCAGCTGTCGGAGTGAAAGCCAACAAACTCCCTGCTAGAGTCATCATCAACACTGATAAAAGTAGTTTTTTAAGTCGCATACTATGTGGTCTATTTAGGTTCTATAAAAATTTTAGATTAGCTATTTTTAATATTAGCTATTCAAGTGCTGGATTTATGAGTTTTACTTAAAAACGAAATTCATAGCCTGCCCATATATTCGTTTGACTATCACTATTCTGTACTTGCTGGCGACTCGCCCCTACACGCACCATTCCCGCTAAAGCGGGTAAATTATACGTTAATTGACTGGTCTTAATTTTTTCATCATCGAGTGTTGAGTTCTGATAACTTATACCGATTTGATGATCGTTTTTAAGCTGTAAATACAAGGCAACTGAAACACTGTCGTCCAGCATATAAGTTGTATTAGCTACATCATCGGTTACAGAAGGATAATTTCCTGATTCCCATTGGGTTGTATCATGAGCATCGGTAGATTGTTGAGATTCCAATACAATTCGAGCAATGTTTTCCCCTAGCGGAAAACTCCCTGTCCAACCCATCAACCAAGCGCCCAACTCGGTTTGGTTAGAAGTAGAAGCCGCTTCCGCATAAACACTGTGATACAAACTTGCAATACTAGGTAACGTTAGTTTTGCATCAAGTGCTAATTGTTTGTCGTTTTGAATGGAGTCCTCACCTGCAAACCATGTTTGATAAGTAATACCGTACTCAAAAAGGGAAAAAGGTTTTGATACTAAGCGCGTTGCGCTGTGGTAGTCGTAATCGGAACGAGCAGGTTGAGCCAATATACTTTCGACACTCCAAACGCCCAAAATATTGTTCTCGCCAATATAGCTAACACTTACATCTGGCGCCGCTTTAGCGTACGAGCCTAAAATTAGATTGTGCTGCCAACCTTGCCCCCACCAGCGATCAACATTCCCAATAGACCAAAGCCAAGCACCAGAACTATAAGCAAGGTAGCTATTGTCTAGGTTTAAAGTGGTATCGTCTTGGTATTCGCTGTAACCAGCCGTTAAACGGTAAGAAAATGAATTTCCTAAATGCTCAACACTGGTATAAACGCCCTTTTCATCTTCGTTAAACTGACCAAAGCCCGAAGGTACTGCTGGATTAGAACCATTTAGCACCTTGAACAATCTATTACCGCGATTCAATTTGGCTGAGTTCAACGTATAAAGCAGTTCTTGATTAGCTAATAATACAGTATCAATTTCTCGGTCTGTGTAGGTTAAATCGTCACCAAATAAAGACCAACGCATGGGGTAATGATTAACAGGTGAAGAAATCTGACCAGAATCAGACAATAGCAATAAGGACGAGCGCAAAAATGGATCATTGGCTTCCAGCCAAGGCGACGCGGCTACAATAGCAGAAGTGCAACCTAGAAACGGCACCAATAAAACGTTATGAACCAGTTTATTAGAGCAACAGCAACTAAGAAAACTGAGTTTTGGAAAATATAGAATCGGTTTTTTTTTTACGTTAAAAGAGAACATTAATAGGTCACAGTTCCTTGTATTGATAGAGATAACGCTTTCATGAGCATGCTTCCTATCTGACTATTATTAAGATTCCGCACATAATGTCCCAAAACACAGCAAAAATAAAGGCTGCTTACTCAATGCTTTCACAAAGTGCGGCATTTTTTAAACATTGTTCATTATTGGTATTTGTCCGCTTAGCGTACATTTCGCCAGCATTTAAAGTCGGATTTGATGGCGACAAGGTTAGCATTGATTAAAAATTTAACAAAAAGTCTGCTCTCAGCGCTTACATTGTCATAAATCTTGCTCTAAAATCGAAAATGAAGAACATTCTTCAAACATCGATGTTTAATGATAAGGAAATATTATGAAACTTGTTACTTTGGCTACAATCGTAGCACTTGGCCTAGCTAGCCAAGCATATGGCGAAGCGGCTGGTAGTGCTGGTGCGACTGGTGCTGGTGGTGCGGGCGCAGGAGCTGGTGCGGCGGGCGCAGGAGCTGGTGCGGCAGGTGCGGGTGCAGCGGCTGCCGGTGCTGGTGCTGCTGGCGCAGCTGCAGTTGGCGGCTTAGCTGCGGCTTCTGTTGCTGCTGCAGCTGTCGCTGTTGGTGTTGCTGTTGGTGTTGCTGCAAGCGACAACAACTCTTCAGTTAGTGTTAGCACAACTACAGTCACTCAGTAATCAATAAAACTGAAATCGCCTGATTGAATCTCTCATCAGGCGATTTTTTACATTCTACTATTATTTGGTCAGCTAATGCTTCGCGCTTTTTCATTTTCTATTCTACTCTGTGTCTTTTTTTTATCTGGCTGCTCCGGACATTTCAAAAGCATCATGGACTCTGCACAAATCTATATGGATGCTAAAAAAGGGAACGAAATTACTGCAGAATATATAACCGCTCTCCCATACGCTAGTTCACTAGTCACCATAAATGATGCAAAACCACTCCTGCTGATCTTAGCGTTAGCAGAAAAAAACACCATAAATGGTAGTTATCGGCTCACATGGGTCACGGAAGATAAAGGGGCTATCGTTACTGAAAATGGTCGTATTATTCATACAGTAGGCTTCCTCACTAACAATCTAGAAGAGTTACTTGCCGTTAACAACAATTTGCCTTATCCAGGTAAGACAAATTCTTGGCAAGCTATTTATGATTGGTCTCCAGGCTATAGATATAACTTTAGCGCTAACGTTGAGAGCTTATCTTTTGGTACTGAAACCATATCAACTCAGCGGTGGGAGCAAGAGACAGAGCACATTCAAGAGAAAGTCAGTTTTACATCGTTAAATAGCGAGTTAATAAACGATTTCTGGATGGCTCCAGCAACCAGTACGACAAAACCATTTGTCGTCAAAAGCATTCAATATTTAGGGCCCAAAATGGATAGAGTTGAAATGCTGATGGTGAAACCTTTTATCGAGCCTCTTCCAAATAGCAGCCTATCTTCAAACACTAAGGATTCGGAGTCATGACACGGTTGTTACAATCAATTATTATCAGCTGTTACGTTTTAATCAGTTTCATATCATCTAATGCGATGGCCGAAGCCACTAACATTGTTCTTTTACAAAAACAGAAAATGCTATCGTATCCGCAACCTGTAACACTATCATACCCTCAAGAAATACGCTTATCGCAGGTATTAACAGACGCCTATGCACAATTAGACTATCAACCTTATTCTCTTGGCATTGCATTAATAGATCCAAACAAGCAGCGACAAATAGATGAAAAAAAACACGCGATACTAAAACAACTGCGAGATATTAATACACCAGCATCTAATTATGTTGCTAAGCAATTAAGTTCATTACATTTTGTATATCGGGAAAAGATAGAAACAGACCTTACCAAGGTTCAAGTAACCCCCAAGTACAACCCCATGGTGAAGGGGACTTATCAGCTACTTTTACCCAAGCGTCCACGACATGTGTTCCTGATTAATGCAGATGATCAAAACTTTCTAACACTTCAGCTAACAGCAAATAGTAATCTGAAAGATTACTTAGCCGAGCAGTTCGAAGCTTATCGCTATACTTATGATAATGCTTGGATCATTCAGGCCAATCAGGATGTATATCAAGCTACCGATATTCAATGGAAAGGGAAACTCTATTTCCTAAGCCCTGGCTCTATGGTGTTTATCGGTTTAACCGGCCTTTCTGAAAAATATCGCGATTTAAATGCAGATATCGCCCACCTACTTGCCTTACGTTTGGAGCCATAATGCCGTTTAAACGCTCTTCTTTTTCATCTCTAATTGTTTGCTCAAACCTCATATTGATCGCACCTACCTACGCAGAAGAAGCTGGTTACTTTGCGGCACCATTTCAAGGCCCTCAATTCAAACCGTCTCAAGGTGACCTTGGTGGTATTGGTCTAATGCAAATGCCTTCTGGCCGCATGGCGGAAGACGGTGCATTTAGTTTTGGTTACAGTCAGAGTAGTGAATACAATTTCTACACTGTATCATTACAACTAATGCCTTGGTTAGAAACCACCATTCGCTACACCCAAGTAGAAGACCTGCTATATAGCAATGATGAAAACTTTAGTGGTGATACAAAACTAGCCGACAAAGGCGTAGATGCCAAACTAAGGTTACTAGAAGAAAGCCATTGGCTGCCTGAAGTTTCCGTTGGTCTAAGAGATCTTGGTGGCACAGGGCTATTTGATGGTGAGTTTATTGCGGCAACAAAACGCCTTTCAACCGATGGTTATGGTCAATTTGATTTCACCTTAGGTTTAGGCTGGGGTTATTTCGGAACACGAGGCAATATTAGCAATCCTCTTTGTAGTGCCGCTAATCGTTTCTGTGACCGTATTTCTGGGTTCTCAGATAACGGTGGTTCCATCGACTACGACCGCTGGTTTACAGGCCCATCCTCAATATTTGGTGGTATTGAATATCAAACACCTTATGAGCCATTACGCTTAAAAATTGAATACGATGGCAATAACTATAGCCAAGATCGCCCTGTTACCAGCGGGAGTGTAGACATGACACCTAAAACACCGTGGAACGTGGGTGCCGTTTATGCCATAAACGATGGTTTCGATATCCGCTTAAGTTACGAACGTGGCACGACTGCGGTTCTTGGTTTTACTTTTACCACCAACTTTGACACTATCAAAACACCTTGGATTGACGACCCTATTCCAGCACTAGGAACAAATCAAGCTTTAAGCCTTGATAAAGTTGATTGGAAACAACTAGATACAGAACTAAACGACGTTGCTGGGTATCAATCTGAAATGATATATCAGCAAGGTGATACAATTGCTATTGTTTCAAAACAAAACAGTAAATATCGTGATCGCGATGTTGCCGCAGAACGAGCAGCTGCCGTATTAGTAAACCATCTACCAACCGACGTCCAGTCTTACAAAATCATCGAAGAGTCAAAAAACCTTCCGGTTAAATCGACAGAAATTTCCGCTCAAGGCTATAGAGACATAGCAAACGTCGAATATTTAAACCCTTCCATTAAAGATGCTCTTATCGATCTACCCCCAGAGAAAATTGCTGGCGATCCTTTGTATGAAAATTTTGAGCCTTTAGATTATGGTTTTAATCCGCACCTAACTCAATCTTTTGGTGGCCCTGAAAACTTTTACATATACAGCTTAAGTGTAGATGGTGGTGCCTCTTATTGGCTTACTGACAATCTGCAATTATCAGGTGCCGTTTCAATGAACTTAGTCGATAACTACGACAAGTTGAATTTCGATGTCGCTTCTGATGACACTTCTAACTATCGTGTACGAACACTAGTTCGTGCCTATGTTAGTAACAATGATGCAAATATGAGCAACCTGCAACTGACTTGGTTCCAGAAATATGGCCAAAACTGGTACCAGCAAATTTATGGTGGTTACCTTGAAACCATGTTTGCAGGTTTTGGTACTGAAGTCTTGTACCGCCAACCGAACTCGAACTGGGCAATTGGTGCGGATGTAAATGCCATTGCACAACGCGACCCGGACTCTGTATTTGGCATATTCCAGAATGATAACGACTATGGTAGCGATGCAAAGGTACTTGCCAGAGGAACTACGGGGCATGTATCACTTTACTACCAACCACAATGGTCTTTTTTAGAAGACACTATGTTCCGTGTAGACATGGGTAAGTTCTTGGCTGCGGATGTTGGCGCAAGATTGGATTTTTCAAAACAATATAAGAGCGGCATAATTGTGGGCGCTTACGCCAGCCGAACCAACATGTCAGCAGAAGAGTTTGGTGAAGGTAGTTTTACCAAAGGATTTTATTTGTCTATCCCGTTTGACGCATTATCTTATAAACCTACCACTAGCCGAGGGAACTTCAATTGGCAGCCTATTACTAGGGATGGCGGTCAAATGCTAGGAAAGCGGAACAGTTTATATGACATTACGGATATGGTGTCGCCTTGGTATCAACGCCCTAACCAGAATTGATAATTTATATGTTTTGTAGGTCGTGATTCACGATTTGTGTAGGTCGTGCTTTAGCGCGTCAAGGAAGTTTTGTAAAGGCTGGATGCTTTTTGACGGCCTAAAGGCCGACCTACAGAGGATTGGTTTTTTGTAGGTCGTGCTTTAGCGCGTCAAGGAAGTTTTGTAAAGGCTGGATGCTTTTTGACGGCCTAAAGGCCGACCTACAGAGGATTGGTTTTTTGTAGGTCGTGCTTTAGCGCGTCAAGGATGTTTTGTAAGGGCAGGATGCTTTTTGACGGCCTAAAGGCCGACCTACAGAGGATTGGTTTTTTGTAGGTCGTGCTTTAGCGCGTCAAGGATGTTTTGTAAGGGCAGGATGCTTTAGGCCGTCAAGAAATCACATTTAAAAGGAGGCTTTATGTCATGGAATGACCTAAGGAAAGGAAGGTTGTCAGAACCCAACCGCGAATATTTCATTACGTTTAATACACTTGATAAAATTCCGTATTTCAATGACTTCTCTCTTGCTCATTTGTTTTGCCAACAGATAGAAGCAAATCAAAGACACCATAAATGCACATGGTTAACATGGGTTCTAATGCCAGATCACTTCCACGGTCTAGTGAAACTGAAAAATCATAGTTCAACATTACCGACTATTGTTGGCAATTTAAAAGGCACCAGCGCTTTCAAAGTAAATAAACATCTAAAAAGAAGTGGTAAATTATGGCAACCTTCCTTTTATGACCGCGCATTACGAGCTGAAGAAGATCGCCTTCATATTGCTCGCTATATTGTCGCAAACCCTTTACGAAAAGGGTTAGTCAAAAGTGTAAAAGAGTACCCTTTTTGGGATTCATTTTATTTATAGATTGCAGAGTTTTTAACTTTTTTGACGGCCTATAAGGCCGACCTACATTTGGGTGGGCTTGGGGTGATTCGTTTTTTGACGGCCTAAAAGCCGACCTACAAGTGATTTGGTGTTATTGGTTTTTGTAGGTCGTGCTTTGGCGCGTCAAGGATGTTTTGTAAAGGCAGGATGCTTTTTGACGGCCTAAAGGCCGACCTACATTTGGGTGGGCTTGGGGTGATTCGTTTTTTGACGGCCTAAAAGCCGACCTACAGGTGATTTGGTGTTATTGGTTTTTGTAGGTCGTGCTTTAGCGCGTCAAGGAAGTTTTGTAAAGGCTGGATGCTTTTTGACGGCCTAAAGGCCGACCTACAAGTGATTTGGTTTGGTGTGATCGGGCTTTTGACGACCTAGGTTTTGGTTCGCTCCGGGGCCATGGTTATTCCATTCTACAAATCTCGCGTCTTTATCTGGTTCAAAACTGCGTTTTGAACCATCTGGCGCTAGGCCTTGCATGCTGTCCCAGCCGTAGATATGGTTATCAAGGTAGCATTCGATAAAAACGGCTTTGCCGATGGCATTTGGATCGGCGTAACGTCCGTCGGGAAACTGTGTGGTTGGGTGCCAAGGACGACCTAGAGCGTAGCTGTGTTTTGGCACTTGGTCATTTTCTCGGATTACACGACAACGCAGGAATGTAAGCCCATCATCTTGATGTATAGACGTGCTGGGCGCTGCGATATAGCCCCACACTGGTGTTTGGCTCGGCCAAGCGCGACAGACAATATCGCAATCCTCTAGTAAAGCATTCCCACAACCAAATACAAAATCGACATTGCCCATGATTTTGCAGTGTTTTAGGTGACTTCGACCACCTTGGGTGCAAAAGGTATCTTGGTAACTTTCTAAGTGCACATGTTCTAATCGAACATTGTCGCTATTGCTATTAAGCAGTAGAGCTACCGCTTGTTTATGTTGAAGTCTTGTGGGGTCGTCAGTTGGCTTGTTGGCGTTTTTTATATAATCCCATTGGTTGATGATAGATAAGTGCTTTAGTGTCACATTGGTAGCATCTACTTCAACCACTCGACTGTTTAGGGTACTAATTAGTTGCCCGCTATTTTCCAACATGCTCGCACATACTTCTGCACAAATAAGGGTGTTTTCTGCTCCATCACCAAGAATTTCGATATTTGCACGTTGGATACAAATGCGTTCTTGATAACATCCTTGATCAATATAAATTCGATAGGTCGAGCTGTCCGCAGGCGCGGCATCAATAGCGGCTTGAATGCTTTCGAAGTCAGCAAAAGGGTTATTCAATGAAACTATGGCATGATATTGATCGTAGTTTTGCATAGGAAATTATCGCGACTCAGCAGAAATGAAAAAGGAGAATGCCATCACGACATTCTCCTTTTAAATAGTAACTAGGTTACATTCAAGTAAACAACAGACAGAAAACTACAGCAAAGAACGCACGTACGCTTCGATCTCTGGGTTTTGGCAATTATCAAAGAAGCATTGTTGGAAGCGCTCACCAGTTACGGCAGTTTTAACCAGCTCTTGGTCCATGGCCTTTAAACCATCCAAGTAGTTGTCTTTCATAGTTGCCGCTTTTACTAGGTTCAAGATGCCAGCGTTTTTAACTTGCGGCTCTTTACGCTCAACTGGATAGCCTTCGCCGCGTGGGCCAGTGAAAGCTTTTTCAAAAATGTAACGTGCATTTAGCTCTGCTGCCCAACCAAAGCCTTTGGCAAACGCCATAGCAATAGCATTACCGTTATTGATTTGGTTGAACAAAAAAGCATCCGAAGGCTCTAAGCAGTAACCACAAACCACTCCTGGATGAGCGTTTAAAGACATCATTGCGCCCTGGCCGGTACCACAACCAGAAACCACAAAGTCTACCGCTTTGGAGTTCAGCAAAAGGCTCGCCATAATACCTAGGTGGATATAAGTCAGGTGATGATCTTTTTCATCACTCATGCCGACGTTAAACACATCGTGATTTAATGGGCCAGCAACCGCATTTAGTTGTTCTAAAATTACGGCGTTTTTACCTGCTTGGCTGTTTTCCATCATCAATGCAATTTTCATAACTTTCTCCTGAATTCGTTTAAATCGTTCGATGTCGCAAGACGTTATTTATAAGAAGTCTTTTCGTACCGGTGTGAAATTATCTAGCAAGACGCCCGGTTCTAAACAGCGGCAGCCATGCATCACATTTGGCTCTTTATAAAGTGTATCGCCAGGGCCAACAATTTTGGTTTCATTCCCTATGGTGAACTCAAACTTACCAGACAGTACGTAGGTTAATTGTTCATGGGGATGATTATGCAGTGGGCCGATGGCATCTTTTTCAAAATGCACTTCTACTGCCATAATGTTATCTGAATAGGCCATGATTTTGCGTGAAACACCCGCACCAAGATCTTCCAGAGGGACTTCGTTATTGTAAACAAACATAGGACAACTCTTTGTATTCTTGTTTTAGACATGTCTACTATAGCAGCGATAAAACATTATTCAATCTTTTATGAAAAGCTGTTTCATTTATTTTTTTATGCTCGATAAAGCAATAAGGTGTAAAGTGGTCTATTCGAGTGAACTAAGGCTGGGTTTGTGGAGAAAGAATAACGGCAGGACTTGTCGGTAGGAAATAAAAAAGGCAAAGCCGGAACGATTTTGCTCCGGCTTTTGATATTTCAGATGGCTAATCTAATAATGGCTACTTAGCGTAACCTAATTTTTCAGATACCTTCGCTGCCGCTTCTTGCAGTAAACCAACGTATTTTTCAAATTTTTCAGGCGTGTAACGTAGTGTTGGAAAAGACAAACTCAATCCAGCAATAACGTTACCTAATCGGTCATAAATAGGCGCTGCGATACAGCGCAAGCCTTCTTCCTGCTCTTCGTTATCAATACCGTAGCCCAAGTCTTTCACTTCTTTTAGTTCCACCAAAAGAGAGTCTATGGAACGGTGGGTTTTCGCTGTAGAAGGCAAAAATTCGGTATCTTTCAGAATATCACGCACATAGCTCTCTGGACGCTCTGCAAGCAGTACTTTACCGATTGCGGTAGAGTAAAGTGGATTACGGCGGCCAATACGAGATTGCATGCGTAAGTTGTATTGCGCATCAACTTTGTATATATAAATAATACCGTCGCCATCACGAATACCAAGGTGAAGTGCTTCTTTAGTCTGCTCACCAATACGAGACATGTAAGGTTCAGTCAGTTCGACCAAATCAACATGTTCCAATGCTCTTGCACTGACTTCAAAGAGTTTCAAGGTAAGTGAGTAACGGTCATCATCGCCTTCTTGCGATACAAAGCCTAACATCTTCATGGTTTGCAAAAAGCGATATACGGTACTTTTTGATGTCATGACGATTTGAGAAAGCTCTGTAACACCTAAAGATTTGTGCTCTGCTAACGCATTTAGAATAGCAAACACCTTCATCACCGAGGATACGGGCTCGATTTGCTGGTTATTTTCTTCGTTTGTCATATAAGTTTCATTTTTTTTGAAATGTGTTTTTGCGATTGTAGAGTAATTCTGCATATAGATACATCCCAACGTTACAAAATGAAACCTAATTTGCAATCAAAAGACTAGATCGGCCACTAAAAGTGCTATTACAGCAAGGTGCGGAAGCATTGTTTCCAGAAAAAATACTTCGCACGCACCTGTGCAGCTCGTCGCTTCTTTTGATTAAAGAGAAAAACAAAAAAGAACTAACGAGCCAACCAACCACCATCTACCGCAATGGTGTAACCATTTACGTATCTAGATGCTTCTGATGCCAAGAATACAATCGGCCCAGCCATGTCACCAGGCGTTCCCCAACGGCCAGCTGGAATGCGGCTTAAAATTTCACTGGAACGATCTTCATCGGCACGCAACGCTGCCGTGTTATCTGTCGCCATATAGCCCGGAGCAATCGCATTCACGTTAATACCATGCTTCGCCCATTCGTTAGCCAATAGACGAGTTACGCCCATCACACCACTTTTTGATGCTGTGTAAGAAGGCACGCGAATACCGCCTTGGTAAGACAGCATAGAAGCAATGTTAATAATATTGCCCGGTGTTCCTTGGGCGATAACTTGCTTTGCAAAGCCTTGAGACATAAAAAAGACCGCTTTAATATTCAGGTCCATTACATCGTCCCAATCTTTTTCGGTAAAATCTATCGCGTCATTGCGACGAATAATACCTGCGTTATTCACTAGAATATCGATTTTACCAAAAGCAGATACCGCTTCTTTCACTACGCGGTCAACACTGTCCATTTTGCTCATGTCAGCAATAACACTATGAAATTGACGACCTGTTTTTGCCATCAATTCAATCGTTTCTGTTGGGTCATCTCTATTTACGCCAACAACATCTGCACCAGCGTTTGCTAGAGCTAAAGCCATTCCCTGACCAAGACCCGTATTACATCCCGTCACAATAGCCACTTTACCCGTCAGATCGAACATATTTTATTCCCCTTGTTTATAATAATTGGACAAACAACCTTTCATTTTGCTGTCCGCTCTCGCTGCGCGGGGCATTGAGATTTTCAACGTTATTTGTGTCATATACCCCCTTCCTTTCCTGAAGGCTGCTACCGAGGTAGAAGTTAAGGCGCGCTTGGCGCGCCTTATACAATACCTAGCTCAAAAGCCATTTAGGCACTCATTTAAGGCGTTTTATTTAATGGCTCTACGCAGTATACGATTACCCTGAGACATGAAGTCGTTCGCGGCTTCCTCAACGGTAATCTCGCCTTGGTCCATTTTTTCAATCATTTCGTCAAAAAGCCCTAACAGCTTAGGGTTTTCAAAATGCGCAGATGTGATGATTTTCTTAGGCAAATCATCTATTTGCGCCAAACCAGCTACCGACAAGTCCGAGTCTTTGATGGTGCCATCTAAAGATAGCGCTCGACGGGCAGCCAAACTTAGTGGAACACCACGCGCTAGACCCATTGCGTTGTAACCAGCAGGTTCATTCAATAGGAAGTTAATTAGCTTAGCCGCGTCTTTTGGATTTTTGCTGTTTTTGCCAATAGAAAGCATTAGCGCTGGTTTATAGAACAAGCCCGCATCATCCGAGCCCTTTTCCATAGGATAGAAACCTAGCTCTAAAGACATTGGTGGCTTCAAGTTGTCGTTATATTTATTAACCGCTGAGTTCCACATATAAAGACCAGCCCATTCACCATTGATCCAAGGCTTATGTTCATATAGGTTGGCCTTACCAAACCCTGCAATATATTTGCTACTTGGCGTAACATGATTTTTCACCATGTCTTCATACATTTTGAAGAACTCAAGCATCTGTGCATCGGAGTAAGCGAACTTTTTCCCAGCTTCGTCTATCATTGGAATGCCATATTTTTGAACCATAAATGAGCGGTTCATCGCAATAATGTCACGTCCTTCAAGCACTAATGGAAAATACTCGTCACCCAATTTTTCTTTAAAAACTGGCCCAGCTTTCATAAAGTCATCCCAAGTGACTGGGTATGCTAAACCGGCTTTTGCCCACGTATCTTTGTTGTAATAGAAAATACGAGCTGCCATGGAAACTGGGATACCATTTAGCTTTCCGTTATTTGTTCCGGCATCAAGGGCGGATTTATCAAACTGGGTAAGATCCAACACATCACTGTATTCACGAAGATCTTTAAAACCGTCACCACGGGCAGAGAAAATCGGCATCCAATTCCAGTTGGTTTGCATGACATCTGGTTCGGTATTACCCGCGATTTGAGTGGTCAAACGTTCTAAATGACCGCCCCAACCGGTATATTCTGATTTAACTGAAATCCCTGGGTGCGTTTTTTCAAATTCTTTTACAGCTTCAATCGTTGCTGAATGTCGAGAGTTTCCTCCCCACCATGACATACGCAAATCTTCTGCGCTTGCATTCACACTCACCATTGAACCAGCAGACGCCAATCCGACTAACAGAGCTATTGTTTTTATTTTCATGTCCTTTTTCCTCGTTAGTGATTACTCAATTTTTTGCACGACTATCACCCTTGCCTTATGTGGCTTAGCTGTCGTGCAAAAGCCTTACAAAGAGATATTTATCTCAGTTTTCTTATCAAAAATATGTGCGTTGCTCATTTCAAAATGGAACAACTGCTCTTTGCCGATTGAATCCGACAATTTAGCCTCCACCACGTCAGAAGGAACTCGCGTACAAAGTTCTCTGTCTTCTACAGTAAAGTGGACGTAAAACTCTGCTCCCATGTTTTCCATGCGAACAATCGTCCCCTTGATAATTTCATCCTGCGGCGAATTTTCATCCGCTAATTTGATGAACTCAGGTCGAATACCAAACACCACGTCTTCGGTGAAGTTGGTTAAGACTTTCTGCAGTTTTTCATCTGGCAAACCCAACATCTGAGACGACAAGGCCAAATGACATTTGCCTTCACCCGTGCGATCTAAACGCGTCTCAACCATGTTCATTTCTGGCGCACCGATAAACCCTGCGACAAAAAGATTTTTTGGATATTTATAAAGGTTGGCTGGCGTATCTACTTGCATGATGTGTCCGTCTTTCATCACACAAATACGGTCCCCCATGGTCATGGCTTCGGTCTGATCGTGGGTAACGTAAACACTGGTTGCCGAACGATTGGTCTTTTTCAGTGTTTTGTGCAAATCCGAAATACGCACGCGCATAGATGCTCGTAACTTGGCATCCAAGTTAGACAAGGGCTCATCAAACAAGAACACTTGAGGACGTTTAACAATGGCACGACCAACTGCAACACGTTGCGCCTGACCGCCAGAAAGCTGACGTGGCAAACGATCTAGTAAAGGCGTAAGCTCAAGAAGTTCAGCCGCTTCATTAACTTGTTTCTCAATATCCGCCTTACTGACTTTTGCTAATTTCAGGCCAAAGCCCAAGTTTTCACGCACACTCATGTGGGGATAAAGCGCATAGTTTTGGAACACCATGGCAATACCGCGATCTTTAGGTGGCAGGCCGTTTACGACCTTGCCACCGATACTAATAGAGCCACCAGTAACTGATTCCAAACCCGCCAACATACGCAAAGTCGTCGATTTCGCACAGCCAGAGGGCCCGATCACTACTAAGAACTCGCCGTCTTCAATTTCTAGGTTAATACCATGAACTGCTTTGAAGCCGTTCGAATACACTTTGGTCAAATTTTCAAATACAACTTTAGACATACTATTCACCTATCCCTTAACGCCACCGGACGAAATTCCTTCTACGAAGTAATTCTGTGCGATTAGGAAAACAACAATTGACGGAACAATGGCAATGGATGCCATCGCCAGAATTTCATTCCACTGAGTACCTTCGGTGACATCAATGGACAATTTAAGAGCCAATGCGATTGGGTATTTTTCTACGCTGGAAATATAAATAAGCGGACCCAAGAAATCGTTCACTGACCACATAAACTGGAACAGTGCGACAGAAATAATGGCAGGCTTCAACATGGGTACAACGATGTACCAAAGCAACTGATAGGAGTTACAACCATCGATTTGTGCTGCTTCTTCCATATCCGTTGGCAGGCCACGTAAGAACTGAATCAACATGAAGACAAAGAAACCTTGGGTCGCAAATGCCATTGGCAAATACAAAGGCAAATAGCTATCTAGCATGCCCATTTCGCGGAACATCAAGTATTGAGGAATCAACAACACAGACGTTGGCAGCAAAATAGTGGCTACTAAAGTAACGAACCAAAACTTCTTAAATGGAATCTCAAAGCGAGCAAAACCATAAGCTACGATGACCGACGAAATCACCGTCAAAATCACTTTTGGCACCACGTAATACAAGGTGTTTATAAAAAATCTTCCGAAGGTATATTCCGTGCCGGTATTCCAGCCATTGATAAAACCATCTAGCGAAAAATTCTTAGGCCAAAGACTCAAAGAGCTGAAAATCTCATGGTTTGGTTTAAAGGCTGCTGAGAACATCCAAAATAGCGGATATAGCATTACCAATCCAAAAAACAGCAGAATAATGTAACGAATAGAAGCGCCCACTCGTTGCTTACGAATTTCAGCTCTTAGCATTGGATTGTTTTTAAGATCTGCGGATAACACCGCCTTATTAGGGAATACTTTATTCATAATTACTTACCACCCTTATCACCTGAGTAGAACACCCAGTACTTCGATGATTTGAATGAAATCGCTGTAAAAATCGCCACAGCAACAAACAACACCCAAGCAAGCGCACTGCCATAGCCAAGATCGAAATACTTGAATGCCGTCTCATAGATATAAAGTGAGAACAAATATGTCGATTTAGCAGGACCACCACCAGTAATAACATACGGCGCGGTAAACTCTTGGAACGCCTGAGTCGTCTGCATGATGAAGTTGAAGAAGATAACGGGAGTAATAAGAGGCACAGTAATCTTGGTAAACATCTGCCATTTAGACGCACCATCAATCATTGCTGCTTCATACTGAGATTGCGGCACGCTTTGCAGTGCAGCTAAGAAGATCACCATAGCCGAACCAAATTGCCAAACACGCAACAAGGTGACAGAGAACATGGCAAAAACAGGTTCACCCAACCAAGAAATCGCTTCGACCCCAAAGATGCCCAAAAAGCTATTTAGCAAGCCATCAAGAGAGAATATCGCGCGCCACAATACCGCTATCGCCACACTACTTCCGAGAATGGAAGGAATGTAATAAGCGGTGCGGAAGAACTTAATACCGCGAAGCTTGAAGTTCAGCACGAAGGCAATAAAGAGTGCGAAGGCAAGTTTTAGCGGAATGGTCAGAAACACATACGCAAACGTGACCCCCATAGATTGGTAGAAAGTATCGTCATCCATCATATAACGATAATTATCTAAGCCAATGTACTCTGGCGGATTGATCAGATCATAGTCAGTAAAGCTAATGATCAAGGATGAGAGGAAGGGAAACGCTGTAAATACAAGAAGCCCTATTATGTAAGGACTAATGTACAGCAACCCTAAACGCTTATTTTCATACATAGTTTTTAACTCTGAATGTTATTTTTATTTGACGTTGTGAAAACATACTAGAAGAACAATAAAAAAATAACAATACTTAATTATTTTTTTCAAAACACTTTTTCATTTTTATTGGTGAATAAATATAAAATAGGTGTTAATCTGCTCTCATTAAGTGTTTAGACAAGTAAAAATCTGGCTAGCAAACGCTCGTCTTACTCAGAAATCTAAAGACAGGAAAAGAGCACAAGCTCAGCAGAAACGAGAAAAAACAAGAATAAGAGAGGAAATCATGTCACTTGGTACCACTACATCTTTGGCATTTAAACGTACAACCGATGAAAAGACAGGGTCTATCGTTACTCAGCTAACGCCTGATAGCGGTGTATGTCATCGAAATTATTTCTATCAAAAATGCTTCACAGAAGATGGGAATAAACTGCTTATCTCTGCCAATTTCGATTCAAACAGAAACTACCATCTTTTAGATTTACAAAATGAAACGGCCATACAGCTGACTGAAGGCAAAGGCGATAATGTGTTTGGTGGCTTTCTTACTACACAAGATGACGCGCTGATCTTTGTAAAAAACAACAAACAGCTCATTCGTGTTGATATAAAAAACCAAGAACACAGTGTTTTATATGAAGTGGCTAAAGGCTGGGTGGGCTATGGCACTTGGGTGCCAAATTCAGATTGTACAAAAGTGGTTGCGATAGAAATCAAAGATACGGATTACATGGACTTAGATAGCTGGGAAAAATTTGCTCAGTTCTATCATCAAAAACCACGTTGTCGCTTAATCTCAATCGATCTTAAAACAGGTCAGCGCACCACCATCTTTGAAGAAAATATCTGGCTTGGCCATCCTCTGTATCGCCCAAATGATGATAACACCATCGCTTTTTGTCACGAAGGCCCACACGATTTAGTCGAAACACGTATGTGGATGATTGATGAAAACGGCGACAACATGCGCAAGGTCTACGAGCAAAGCGAAGAAGAATCTTGTACCCACGAATTTTTCGTTCCTGATGGTTCAAAAATGATGTTTGTGTCTTATCGACCCAATACAGACAAGCGCCAGCTTTGCTCTGTAGATGCAACAAGCCTGGCATTTAAAGTAGAAGCAGAAATGCCTGCGTGCAGTCATTTGATGAGCAACTACGACGGTACTTTAGTGGTGGGCGATGGTTCAGGTACACCGGTTGACGTGTCAAATCATGATGGGCATAAGATAGAAAACGATCCTAACTTATATTTGATCGATCTGTCTGATGCCAGCATTCGACCTATTACAGAACACAATACAAGCTGGGAAGTTTTAAACGGTGATCGCCAGATCAACCACCCTCACCCATCTTTCACACCAGACAATAAGTCAGTACTTTACAGCTCGGACGTAAATGGCACACCAGCTATTTACCTAGCCACCCTGTAATGTAAGCACTGACTTTTTAAAAGCGTTACTCTCAGCACTGTTTTGCCTAGCTATGTTTCGTTCATGTTCCATAGCTAGGCTTTTTTATTTCTAATTATTCCACAGTAACGGATTTTGCTAAGTTACGAGGTTGATCAACGTCGGTGCCTTTTACAACAGCAACATGGTAAGACAACAACTGCAGCGGGATTGTGTGAACAATCGGTTCTAGGATGCTGTCTACTTTTGGCACTTCGGTGAAAATGATATTGTCTTCGTTATGAAGATCTGTGTCTTTATCTGCAAAAACGTACAATTCACCACCACGAGCCGCCACTTCTTGTAAATTGGACTTAAGTTTGTCCAACATATCGTTGTGGGGAACTAGTGCAATGATTGGCATATTTTCATCAACCAAAGCCAATGGGCCGTGCTTTAGTTCACCCGCTGGATAAGCTTCCGCATGAATATAGGAAATTTCTTTTAGCTTCAGCGAACCTTCTAGCGCAATTGGAAACATGGTGCCACGCCCCAAAAATAGCGCATTGGTTTTATTAGCAAACCGATCAGCAACCGTCTTAATGTGAGCATCTTCTAAAAGCGCAGCATTAACATAAGCAGGTAAAGAACGCATAGCTTGTACAAGCTCCTTTTCTCTTTCTGCTGACAGGCCGTTTTCTACTGCAATCGCCACACTGGTAATCAATAATGCAGTTAGCTGAGTAGTAAATGCCTTGGTAGATGCCACACCAATTTCTGGGCCCGCGTTCGTTAACAAAGTAAGTGCTGACTCACGTACCAGCGTGCTAGATGGCACGTTACAGATAGCTAGGGTGGTTAAATAACCCAGTTCTTTTGCCATACGTAATGCCGCTAATGTATCAGCTGTTTCACCAGATTGTGACAAGGTCAAAAACAAGGTTTTCTTCGGCACAGCCACTTTGCGATAACGATATTCACTGGCTACTTCAACACTACATGGCAAACCAGCTAAGTCTTCAATCCAGTATTTTGCTACCATGCCAGCATGGTAGCTGGTGCCACAAGCAACGATGTGGATATTTTCAACTTCTTTTAGGAAATCAGAATCTGCACCAAAGCAGCTAGTTAATACTTTATTTTCACTGATACGACCTTCTAGACAAGCGCTAATCACTTTAGGCTGCTCGTAGATTTCTTTCATCATGTAATGGCGAAATTCACCTTTATCAGTGGCATCTACGTTGTGGTTAAACACGCTAATTGGGCGATCCTGTAGTTCACCTTTAGCATCGTAAATTGACACTTGATCACGACTTACTTCAACAACATCACCTTCTTCTAAGAAGATAAATTGATCAGTAACATGCAATAACGCAAGCTGGTCGGACGCAACAAAGTTTTCTTCAATACCAACGCCAACCACAAGCGGACTGCCTTTTCGAGCGGCAATAAAACGATCATTATCGTCTTTTTGAACAACACCAATAGCGAACGCGCCATGCAATTGTGTTAACGTCGCTTGTACGGCTTTCAATAAATCTGGCTGTGTTTTCAGGGCATCATGAATAAGGTGAACAATGACTTCGGTATCCGTTTCAGATTTGAATTCATAGCCTTTGGCTTTTAATTCACGACGTAATGGTTCGTGGTTTTCAATAATACCGTTATGCACCAAAGCAAGATCATCACCCGAAAAGTGTGGATGGGCATTGGCTTCTGTTGGTTTGCCATGGGTCGCCCAACGAGTGTGAGCAATGCCCATTTTGCCATCTAATGGCTCTGCCTCGAATTTGTCTTTTAATGCTTGAACTTTGCCAACGGCACGGTGTGAAAACACACCTTCTTCGTTGTTAATTGCAATACCGGAAGAATCATAACCACGGTATTCAAGACGGCTTAGGCCTTCAATTAAAATCTTTGATACGTTACGACGAGCAATGGCGCCAACTATTCCGCACATGTGAGAATCCTTTTTTGAGTCTACTAAAGGGGTCAGATCCCTTAAAAAATAAAGCTTCATTCAGCTCGAAAAAATTCGTTAAAGGGATCTGACCCCTTTGCAGTAACGGCGACCCGTTACTTTTTGGTTGGTCGAGGCCAGTTGTCTTTGTTAGTTTGTCGCGCTCTAGCGAAAGCTAATTGCTTCTCGCCCACTTGTTTGGTGATGGTCGAGCCCGCCGCGATAGTGGCGCCTTCCGCTACTTGCACTGGTGCGACTAACGAGGTGTTAGAACCGATAAAAACATTATCGGCCACTTGCGTTAGATGTTTATTCACGCCATCGTAATTACAAGTAATAGTGCCCGCACCAACGTTCACGTTCGCCCCCATTTCTGTATCACCGATATAGCTCAAATGATTGACCTTGCTGCCTTCACCGATGCGGGCTTTTTTGGTTTCGACAAAGTTACCGATTTTCGCTTTATTGGCAAGCTGGGTGCCAGGGCGCAAACGAGCAAATGGCCCGATATCGCAGTCTTCACCAACTTCGCTCTCTTCGATTAGCGTGTTGCTTTTAATAATAGTATTGTCACCAATGGTGCAATTTTTAAGATGGCAATTTGCTCCAACTTCAACGCCAGTCCCCAGCACTACCTTACCTTCAAATATGCAATTAACGTCGATAATGACATCTTGGCCGGTAATCAATTCACCGCGAATATCAATGCGAGAAGGATCTAACAAGGTTGCCCCATTTTGCATAAGGCTGATGGCCTGCTGACTTTGTAACTCGCGCTCTAACGCTGCAAGTTGGACACGATCATTAACACCAGCCACTTCAGCTTCGTTTTCTGGATTCACGGTGACAATATCCACACCATCACGAGCCGCCATGGCGATTATATCAGTCAAATAATATTCGCCTTGGGCGTTATTATTCGTTAAGGCAGCAAGCCAACCTTGTAGATGATTATTCGGTGCCAACAGAATCCCCGTGTTCACTTCCTTAATAGCCAGCTGGCTTTCTGAGGCATCTTTTTGCTCGACGATCGCAGTTACCTTACCTTGATCACTACGCACAATACGGCCATAACCTATTGGGTTATCAAGGGATATCGTCAATAAAACTAAGGTATTAGAAGTCGACAGAGACGTCATTTTTTCTAATGTGCTGGCACGAATAAGCGGAACATCGCCATAAAGAGTTAATGTCGCACCATCAGCTTGAAGGAAAGGCGCGACGCGACGCAATGCATCACCGGTTCCTTGAGGGTCATTTTGCCAAACAATATTGGCTGAAAAATCCTGACAATTTGCCTCGACCTGTTCGCCTTGGTGACCAACAACAAGGTGCAATTTAGAATCTGCTAAAGTATTTGCCGTCGCCAGTACTCGCCTAACCATAGCGACGCCACCAACTTTGTGTAATACCTTAGAGAGAGCGGATTTCATTCGGCTACCTTTTCCAGCAGCGAGAATTACGATGTCCTGAGTCATGAGGCTTCCTTGTGTCGATGTCTATAAATAATGAATAAATTAAGGATGGCAGCTATTAGACCTTTTTGCCAAAAACGCCACAACCCAAATTGTCACAAAAAAAATGACAATTTTTATAAAAAATTATAAATCGATGATTTTAAAAGCTTCTAGGCAAGGTAAAAGCAAAGATTGTCAGGAAATAATCAATATGATGTTGGCGCGTTACATTACAACATTAGCAGTATAAAATACCCGCCTAATATTAATAACAAGCATTCTCAGATGATTTTCACATCACAAGAAATCAAGGATTAACATGGGCCAAATCTGCCAACCTAAGCAACTTGATGAGCTTTATAACGAGGCTCATCCTTTAGCATTGAAAAAAGAAATTGATGAACTAGAAAAACACTCAATCGCCTTCATAGAGCACTGCCCTTTTATTATCATGTCGACAAAGGATAAAAATGGCTTTGCAGACGTGTCACCTCGTGGGGGAGATGCTGGATTTGTTAAAGTGCTGGACTCGAAGACCATAGCATTTGCAGACACAGCGGGTAACAATCGCTTAGATAGTTTGAGAAATATTGTAGAAAGACCTGAAGCAGGCCTGCTTTTTATGATTCCAGGTATCGGCGAGGTTGTGCGCATAAAAGGCAGAGCAAGCCTACATACTGACAACGACACATTAAATTTGTTTGCTGAAAATAATAAACCACCAAAACTGGTGATTAAAATAAGTGTGCACAAATTACTTTTTCATTGCCCCAAAGCCATTGCTGTTGCAAAACTATGGAGCGATGAAAATAAGGTAGAACGTGCATTCCTACCATCACTTTTGAGCATCATTCAAGATCAAACCAAAGAGTAAAATTAGGATTGATCTAGGACTGGGAAGGAATAGATGAACGTCTTGGGCAAGCATTACATTCAGCCTGAAGGAGTTCCACTAGAAGTCTCGTAGCAGGGCCGGTTCGCTCACCTTTGCCAAAGATGGCATACATATGAAAATTGCGCTCACTACCAGAGATCAATTTCAGCTTTTTGAGCTTACCGCTTTGCAAGGCGTATTCTAAATCGGCCTTTGGTAGCCACGCGAAGCCTATGCCGCTAGTCACAATTTCTAAAGCGGATTGCACACTCGATACCGTCCAACGTCGATCAGCACCAAGCCAACCAGCATCAATAGAGCTTTCAGATGCCGAGTCTCGAATAACAATTTGTAATTCTCGGCTCAAGCGCTCGTTATTAATAGGGTCTGCTTCTTGATGCAAAGGGTGACTCGTCGCCGCTACCGCGATCATTTCCACTTCAACAATAGGGTCAGCCAAATAACCTTTTGGGACGATAGAACTTAGCACCAAATCTGGACTACCTTTTCGCAGTGCCTCTTCACCGCCACTTAATACCGCTTCTTTAAGCTGAACTTGCGTTCCTTGGCTTTGTGGCTCGAAAGCTTGTAAGGCGCGAAGCAAGGCCGGTGTTGGAAAGGCTTGATCAACCACTAGCTCCAATTCAGGCTCCCAACCTTGTCCCAGTGTGTGAGCCAGCTCTTCAAGATCAACGGCTTCTTTTAACAAATGCCTTGAGCGACGTAACAAAACTTCGCCGCGCTCTGTTAGCTTGGCTTTTCGCCCTTCAATAATTAGCAACGGATAACCTAGCTGTTCTTGAAGCTTCGCTACTGTATAGCTGACAGAAGATTGGCTTTTATGAAGCGCTTCTGCGGCTTGGGCAAAACCACCTTTATCGACAACAGATTGCAGTACTCGCCATTGCTCTAGGGTTACTCTCGGGGCTTTCAAGAAAATTCTCTTATATAAAGTATATGAAAGATAAATATATCGTATTTTTCGATCAATATCTCCAAAAAATGTCACTTTTTAATCGAATAATTTGGTTATAAGATGGCTTTATTATCAAGTGACGAGCCATCTTGGCTCACTTAAGATTACCGAGGAGAAATTATTACAATGGCTACTTTATTACGTATCGACTCTAGCGCTTCTGGCGAAAACTCTAAATCACGTCAACTAGCAAACGAATTTGTTGCAAAATGGTTAGCGAAAAATCCTGAAGGCAAAGTCGTTGCTCGTGATGTGACAGCAAATCCACTACCGCATTTCACTGGCGAGACATTAGGCGCTTTGTTTACTCCTGAAGCTGATCGCTCTGCTGAACAACAAGCGATTGCTGCGATTGGTGATGAACTAATTACTGAGCTAGAAGCTGCTGATGTGGTTATCGTTTCAGCTCCTATGTACAACTTCGGCATTCCTTCTACATTGAAGTCTTACTTTGACTATATTGCTCGTGCAGGCCGTACATTTAAATACACTGAAACAGGTCCTGTTGGTCTGGTAAACAAAGATGCTTATATTTTTGCAGCAAGCGGCAGCCTACTAGCTGGCACTCCAGTTGACCACCAAGTACCACATATTCAAACATTCCTAGGCTTCATAGGCCTAAATGTAAAAGAAACTTTCATTGCTGGCGGTCAAGCACTTGGCGAACCAGGCGAAGAATCTTTCAACCAAGCAAAAGCGCAAATCGCCGTTGCTGTTTAAGGTTAACTTTTATCCCTTTTAAGTTAGTTTTACTGGTTACACTCCAAAACCGATTAGAATTTTCTAATCGGTTTTTTTAGGTCCTTTCAATTAAAGCCCATTGGCTTTCAGAGCAATACGCTTGCGCTGCACGTCCACTTCTAACACGGTGACATTGACCACTTGACCCACTCGTACTAAATCCCTTGGGTCTTTAACAAACCGATTTGCCAATTGCGAAATATGAATCAATCCATCTTGATGCACACCCAAATCAACAAAGGCACCAAATGCCGCCACATTAGTCACAACACCTTCTAACGTCATACCTTCCTGCACATCTTCAAGTTTTTGTACGCTATGATCAAAAGACGCATAGCGGAACTCTGGCCGTGGGTCTCGCCCTGGCTTCACAAGCTCATTGAGAATATCCGTATAAGTAAAGTCTCCGGCTTGAGCAAAGCTTGGCGCCATTTGCTTGAGCTGCTGCAAGGCAGCACTATTGTTAAGTAAGTCTTTCGCTTTTAGTTTCAAATGCGCAGCCATTTGCTGTACTAAAGGGTAGGATTCAGGATGTACACCGGACTGATCCAAGGCTTCTTTACCATTTAATATTCTTAAAAAGCCAGCACACTGCTCAAAGCATTTTTCACCGATGCCTTTTATCTTTAACAGCTCGCTTCTAGACTCGATTCGCCCTTTCTGCTGACGATAATCCACAATATTTTGGGCCAGCCGATTGGTTAAACCAGAAACGTAAGACAATAAAGAAACCGAGGCGAGGTTAATATCTACGCCAACACGGTTCACACAATCTTCAACCACATTGGCAAGGGATTTAGATAACTGAGATACTTTCACGTCATGTTGATATTGACCAACCCCTATTGCTTGCGGATCAATTTTTACCAATTCAGCAAGTGGATCTTGAAAACGACGGGCAATGGAAACCGCGCCTCGTATTGTGACATCCAAATCTGGAAATTCCTGTATTGCTATTGGCGAAGCAGAATACACAGAGGCGCCTGCTTCACTGACAACCACCGCGCGACAATCTAGATTCGATTCAGTAATAAGGGCTTTAACTAACCCCTCGGTCTCTCGTGAAGCGGTACCGTTACCTATCGCCACCCAACCGATACGATGCTGATGAATTAACTTAGATAATATTGCATTCGCTTCTTGTGTACGATTCTGAGGTCCATGGGGATAAATAACACCGTGATCTAACAATGAGCCTTGCTCATCGATCACAGCCAGTTTAACACCATTACGAAAGCCTGGATCGACACCTAATACTCGATAAGCGCCTGCTGGGGCAGCCATTAATAAATCTTGAAGATTATCAGCAAAAACCTGAATAGCTCCCTCTTCCGCTCGGTCTTTCAATTGTGCAAGAACATCTGTTTCTAATTTGGGTAAAAGTTTATTTTCCCAAGCCGTATTTAAATACTTACGCTGTACAGGCGTCACTCTATGAGACGCCGATTCGTTAGTATCAAGCAATTGATTAAAATGAGGAAATATTAATATGCTAGGAAAGTTTTCTTCATTTTTTAAGGAGACACTCAACTTTAGTATGGACTCTTTTTTCCCTCTAAAGAGAGCAAGCAAACGATGAGGAGGCACCTTATTAATTGCTTCTTGATAATCAAAATAATCTCTAAATTTCTCACCTTGTTCTTTTTTACCTCGTAAAACCCGACTGGTTAAAAGACCGTCTTTGAGTAATACTTCGCGGCCCTTTTTTAGAACATCACTGTCATTTGCAATGGTTTCATTCAATATTTCAGTTACACCCTCTAACGCTGACGCCGCTGATAGCACAATGTTATTTTGCTTACACCATGCCTCAACTGCAGATATGGTGTCTGAACGCTGACCAGTCCATATCTGTGCTGCAAGAGGCTCTAGCCCATGCTCTTTTGCTTCATCCGCTTTGGTCTTACGGGTTTTCTTAAACGGCGAGTACAGATCCTCTAGCTCATTTTTAGAAATGGCATTTTGTATTTTTCTTCTTATGGAATCCGATACATTCTGGTCTTCTGCTAATAACGAAAGAATACTTTCTTTACGTTTTTTTAATTCTACTAAATACTGCCACCTATCAAAAAAAGAGCGTAAATCCATATCGCTCATACCACCCGTATTTTCTTTTCTGTACCGAGCAATGAATGGCACAGTTGCGCCATCTTCAAATAATTGAATAATATTATCGCTGTACTTTTTTAATATAGAAAACTCTAAGCTTAAGTTATCTGATATGGAATTCATTTATTACCCTATTATTTACACTTTTCTAACAGTTTAAACACGTTATTTGATTAGCATCTTAAGTTATTTTTTATTAAAATCCACACTCAAACTTGAAATAGTATAAAATTACATCACAATGTACTGACAGCAATTCAATGTTTTTTACAGGCATGAATTAATATTGAGTTTGCAATACAAGATAAACATTCATTTTCTTCTTTGGTTTAGATTCGCAGTCTGACTGAAAAGAGATTTTCTCTATCTTAGAAGACTTTAGATTTATTGATTTTAACACGCTACTGGGTGTAAAAGACGGATCTATTTTTCAGTACAGGACCAACCAGTTATATAAGAGACAACCAGTTCTTAACAGATAAATAGGGGACACCAATGAGTTTATTACTAGAATTAGCAGGCAACAAAGCGAAAGCACGTGCTGCTGCTAAAGAGTTGACCGTTGCTCAACTTGAAAACCTAATTGCAGGCTTCAACAATGCGCTTGAAAAAGCAAAAGAAGAAGAAGCTGCTCGTGATGCAGAACAAGCTCTTAAATCTGCTCGTGCAGAAGAAATTGCTAGCCTAATCGCTAAAAGCGGTCTAACTATGGAAGAAGTTGCATTGCTAACTACTCCAAAAGCTGGCGCAACAAAAGGCAAAACAGTTGAACCTAAATACCGTCTAAAAGTAGATGGCGAAACTCACGAGTGGACTGGCCGTGGCCGCACACCAAAAGTATTCCAAGAATACTTTGATGCAGGCAACAGCCGTGAAAGTGTAGAAATTAAATAATTTCAGCTTTCTCTGAATAATAAAAAAGCGACTCATTGAGTCGCTTTTTTATTGGCTAAACACTAGGTCGCTTAGCTGCTTTGTTTCGTATAAATCAAATCCCAAACACCGTGACCCAAACGCTCACCACGCTGTTCAAATTTAGTCAGAGGACGCCATTCTGGTCGAGGATGGTATAACCCCTTACCCGCTGCGTTCTGATAGCCTTCTTGGACTTCCATTACTTCCATCATATGTTCAGCATAAGGCTGCCAATCTGTTGCCATATGAAAATGTCCGCCATCTTTTAATACATTCGCTACTTGCTGAGCAAATAAAGGCTGAACAATACGACGCTTGTTGTGCTTCTTCTTATGCCAAGGATCAGGGAAGAACAACTGAAATGCACTGGCGGTTTTCTGCGGCAGACAATTCGCCATTACTTCAATCGCATCATCACAGTACACGCGTAAATTAGTGATACCTTCTTCTTTTGCTAGCATCATCAATTTAGCAACACCCGGTGGATGCACTTCAATACCGATAAAGTCTTTCTCTGGCGCATTCTTCGCCATTTCAACAAGGGAGGCGCCCATGCCAAAGCCCACTTCAAGCACCACGTCTGAGTCACGACCAAACACGGCTGTATAGTCAATTCGACCATCAGCAAGATCCAAACCATATACGGCCCAGTTCGCATCGTAGTTCTTTTGCTGACCTTCGGTCATGCGACCACCGCGTACTACAAAACTACGAATGGTGCGTTTTTTGATAGGTTCTTGATTGTCTGTATTGTGCTCTTGCATGGAGTAATATCGCTTAAGTGTGTTCTATTTTAATTAACCTGAACAAAACTCAATCCGCTCGGCTGAGGTCAATCATTAATTTGTGATGGTTGTTCGGTAAGACTAGCGGGGCGCTATCCTACCGAAAAAAACAGGTGATGTCCTGTTTTTGTTTGCCAGTTTATGAAGGTACGTCGTGCTATTAGATCACACTCTCATAGCTTGATCGCCATAGACGTAATACCAAAAGCCCCCAAGCAATTAAGTAACACAAACCACCCAGCGGAGTGATCGCACCTAATATGGTATAACCCGTTAAGGCCATAATATATAAGCTGCCGGCAAATAACACATTGCCAACAAGAAGAAGTATCAGAATACTTTTACTTGAGGATAAATAAGCTGACAAGGCAACCACCACCAAACCAGCTAAAGCATGATACATAAGGTATTGGCTAGCAGTATGCCACCAACCTAACGCTTTCGGATCTAACATGTCCGTTAATGCATGGGCTCCAAACGCGCCAGCGGCAACAGATATAAAGGCTTGGGCAGCGAAAAAAGCACCCCACTTAAAAAGCAGTCGTATTGATTCTTTTTTTACCTGTTCTTTTTTTATCTGCTCTTGCTTGGAAAGAGATGAAGCTGGTTCAACATCGTGATAAGACATGAATTATTCCAATACATTTAAATAACCATTACTACCAATGGCGTAGTAACGATTACCCGAACCAAAAGCCAACGCTAATACACTCGCGCCACTAGGTCGACTCTTAGGCGTAAAAATTTCCCATTCTTTTTGGACAACCCCAGTACTAACTTGAACCAAAGATACTCGACTACTCACCTCACCAATAAGAATGGATCTGTCATCTTTTGAAAAAACCGCTTGGCTAATAGTAACGTTGCGGTACTTCAGAGCGCCGGTATCAATTTTAGTGAGTTCTTTACCTGTGCTAGTGGACCAAATTTTTGCATTACCCAGCTGGGCAGCACCAAACGCATATTTGCCATCAGCGGACAAAGCCACACTGCCAATAACATTACTTAAAGGCCACTGAAATTTTTTCTCACCAGTTTGCATATTCCACAAGATGACATTAGAAGAATCATCTCCGGTAATACCCAGCATGCCATCTGGTGTTATATCCACAGCACGAACGGTTGAACCTGTTCGCAAGGTTTGCTTAATACCACCACGCTTAATATCAAAAAACCGCGCAGTCTGATCATTTAAGCCGACTAATGCATAATCACCGTTTTGAGTCAGTTTCAAAGATTGAATATCACCAGGAGTGGTCCAGAAGCCGTCAGACTTACCGGTTGATGTATTCCAAAGAACTAAGGATCGCGCACCACCTGTTGCTGCGAATTGGCCGCTTGGATCAATATCAACACCAAGAAACGACGAATATTCGCCTTGTGCATGATTCCAACTGAAACGACGCTCATTAACAGCATTCACCCAGTAACTGCCGCCATGTTGAATAGAACCAATCAAAGCAGTGGTACCATCATCACTCAGCACAGCAGAATACAATCCCTGCACAGCATATTGAGCAGTTCGCACTGGCGCTTCTGCAGAGCAAGACAATAAAGCTACTGAACAGAAAGCAATTAAGCCAAGCTCAAGCGCTTTTTTCGCTGTGCGCTTCATGTAATTCCTTAATCAACTGATCTTCGTATTGAAACCGTTCAGCGATTACAACTGCCAAAGCCTGCAATGAAAAAGGCAACGCCTCAAGCTGAGCATTACAATGTTCTTTAGTATCGTATTTGTCGTTAAATTCGATAGCGACTTCTGTCGAACTATCAATCAGAGGCAACAATTTACGCAACAAAACAACAGCACCATCGTCATGAAATTCTTTCGCTTCAAGAGCTAACTGTTCATAGACAGTGAAATGACCTGCAGAAACATAATCCACCAGCAATTCACAAAATGATTGAATTTTAGGTGTATCGGTCGGCGTAAATTCACCGCGCTCACGTAAATACACGCCCATTTCAACCAATTGTCGGCGCTGCTCTAACCAGCGATCGATAATTATGTGCACTCCGCCCCATCGCTCTTGGGCTGTTTTACAACCTTCTAACATATGCAGACTCCATCAGGCGTTAATTATTATTAAAAATCTTTGTCTCAAGCATATTCCGATACGTTACCCCCTGCAAGGCGATATCCAGGGGGATTTGTAACCTTTTTATAGACCTTTATAGGATTATTGTGCCTGACCACATTGGGTTAAATGCAAACTCAAACAATCACTTTTAGGCAACTATTTTTTTGTTCGCACGCAATGCAATAACAATGTTTACGATAGCCATGCCAACAAAAGCAACTAATGTCCAACCAGGAATACTTAGGCCAAATAGTGTCCAAACGACATCACCACATTCACCAGTCCCCATCACCATAGCTTGCATAATTTCTTGCCATGGAAAAACTTCAAACATATAGCTCAACCCTGGCAAACAAGCTGGAAGCTCGTCCATTGGCAGGCTTTGTAAGTACAAATGACGAATGGCTAACGCCGCCCCAGCAAAAGATAAAACAACCACGACCCAAGAAAATACTTTTCTCGCTTTTTCACTCGCGGTTAAGGCGGATACCAAAGACACCACACCAACACAGAAAAAAACAATGCGCTGCAACATACATAATGGACAAGGCTCTAAGCCCATTTGATATTCCATATAAAAAGCTACGGCTAAAAGAGCAAAAGCCGCAAACGCAACCAAACCATGAAAACGACGGGCAGACAAAAACGAGAACATAGATAAAGATTCCTAAACTTACTAAATGGATATTTTAATGAATAACAAAACTTACGACAGCGGTAAATCAGTAAAGTGCGAAATTACTACTGACAGAAAGCTTTAATGACAGTTAGTATACTGTCTATTGGAACGAATACGAGAACCTAACATGTCATTGATGATGTCCTTATACCGTAAATCACGTCTATTTACTTTACTCTTACTTTGTAGCCTCACGGGGATGGCTGCGAACGCTGCAGAGGATGGTGCGCCAGCGGCGGCTTATATCGAATTACAACCTACTTTTGTCGTCAATCACCTTGGCAACGATGCTCGACTCAAATATATAAAAACCAGCATTAGCATTCGCACTGACGAGACTAAGAAAGACTTAATCGAAGCCAATATGCCTTTAGTCAGGGATGCATTAGTCATGTTTCTTAGCTCTCGCACGACAGAACAAGTCACTGGCGCGATAGCACGGGAGAAAACACGTGAAGAAGCGGCCATTGCAGTAAACGGCGCATTAAAAGAAGAAACTGGACTTGAGCCGGTGAAAGACATCTTATTCGCTAGCTTTGTCACTCAGTAAACAGTAAACAAAGCTTTGCTCGTTTAGCGCCCAATCTAAGAATCTAAACTACAAAAATGCCCCTTGCTAAATAATTGGCAAGGGGCATTTTTGTAGCAAGCTTGCTTAAAAAGATCTTTTTACAATGTCACAAGTAAATGTAAAAAAATCAATTAAAGTTCTTTAATATCATCTGGATCAACATATCCTGCAAGCTTATCTGTCGCTTCATTATTGAAAAACTTATCCATCTGCTCCATCACATATTTACGCGATTCAGGCTGCATCAAGTTCAACTGCTTTTCATTAATCATCATTGTTTGTAGCTGCTGCCATTCCTGCCAAGCTTGCTTAGAAACATTTTGCAATATCTCTTGGCCTTTTGCCCCAGGCAATGGCGCACGATCCAACGCCTCCATTTCTTTTTGGAACTTTTTACAAAAAACTGTATTCGACATAAGGGCCTCTCGCCGTCATCAATGTATAAAATGAATAATGGCGTTAACACGACAGAATTCAAGGTGCCGATTATTTATCGCCCTTTTAAATGCTGCAGTATTAATAACTCCGAAAAAGTCCAACAACAATAAACACCATAATCAGGACAAAAATCGATGGGCGCTTATAGATCAACCAAGCTAATCCTAAGCCTACAATGATAACGTCCACCCAACCGAGCAGACTCGATGTGCCAATCGGATAATACAAGGCAGCTAACAAAATCCCGACTACAGCGGCATTTAAACTCGCCACGGCAGAACGAAACCGAACATGATGCGACAAGCGCTGCCATGCAGCTTGGGCACTTAACATCAGCAGTAATCCGGATGAAAATACCGCTAAGGTAGCCACACCAGCCCAAAGCCAAACATTGCCACCCTCTGGCGTCACCGAAGCACCCAAAAAGCTCGCCATGGCAAACATGGGCCCGGGAACAGCCTGAGCAGCCGCGTAACCCAGCAATAAATCAGATTCAGGGGTTGGGACAAAAGTCGACAACATTGGTAGTACCACATGCCCGCCGCCGAACACTAAAGCCCCTGCGCGATAAAAACCGGCGAACAGACCACTCAATCCGCTATCTAGAAAAAAACTGACAATAAAGCCCACAACAGCAACGGCAAAAAAACACCAAGCAAAACGAATTTTAGGTAAAGACTCAGAAGCAGTTGGAACAATAGAAGAAGTTGCTAAAAAGCCCAAAAGCACAGCAATGAGCAGAACTGCCAAACTAGCAAAACCAGAAGGTGACAAGATAATAAATGCCGCACTAAACAAGGCTAGGCCAGCCATGATTTTACTCTGACAAAACGACCGCCACATACTGATACAAGCGTCTGCGACCACAACAACCGCAAGTAGCTTTAAGGCGTGTACAACAGAATCAAAAAAAACGTTGCCCTGCCAGTGATTACCAAATTGCGCCACTAATACCATGACAACAAAAGACGGCAAGGTAAAAGCAATAAAAGCAGCTATCGCACCAAGCAATCCAGCACGATGATAACCTAAAGCAAAACCAACTTGACTCGAACCTGGCCCAGGCACAATCTGGCTCAAAGCTACCCATTGAGCATACTGGGTTTCACTCGCCCACTGTTTGCGCTTAATAAAGGTCTGGTTGAAGTAACCAAGATGAGCAGTAGGCCCACCAAAACTGGTAAAGCCTAATAATAAGAAAGAAACAAAAACCTCTACGACGCGTTGAAAATATGAGAGGTTTTTATCTGTCATAGTACGAAGATTCCGAATTCATTAATCAATTTTTTCCAAAATGCTTCTCACTGGTGCTGGCAATCCTTGCGCCATGGCATCTTGTTGGCTGAACCATTGGTACTTATCACCTTCCATTACCATTTTCATGTCGGTAATTTGAATTTGGCTTGGCGAAATATCCAAATGATAATGACTAAAAGTATGTCTAAAAGATGACAAAGGTGTGACAGCGGCGACCTGCGTAGCAAATCGTTGCTCAATATGCAGCACCACAGATTCTTCTGACGCTAGCTCTGGCAAACTCCAAAGCCCACCCCAAATTCCAGTAGACGGACGTTTTTCTAATAACCACTGCCCTTGTTGATTGGTCAACACCAACAGCTGAATACTCTTCTCTGGTTTGGCGGCTTTTTTCGGTTTACGGATAGGAAACTGTGTTGGATCTTGAGTAAGGCGAGCTTGGCAATCGCTTTGTAACGGACAAAGCAAACATTGTGGTTTTGAGCGTGTACACAGCGTCGCACCTAAATCCATCATGGCTTGCGTATAATCACCACAGCGTTCACTCGGCATATAGTGCTCTGCCAGATCCCACATGGCATTTTCAGTTTTTTTCTCACCTGGCCAAGTTGGCACCGCGTGAAAGCGTGCTAACACACGTTTTACATTGCCATCTAGTATTGCCGCTTGAACACCACGAGAAATCGATAGAATCGCTGCGGCAGTAGAACGTCCAATGCCAGGTAACTCACAAACGCCTTCGACCGTCGATGGAAACTCACTGTCGAATTCATCCACAAGCATTTTGGCCGCCTTATGCATATTGCGCGCACGAGCGTAATAGCCTAAGCCACTCCAATGCGCCAGCACTTCGTCTTGCTCAGCATTGGCCAAGGCTTCAACCGTTGGGAAAGACGACATAAATTTATGGTAATACGGAATCACTGTTGTCACTTGCGTTTGCTGCAACATGATTTCAGAAATCCACACACGATAAGGTGTTTTGTTCTCTTGCCAAGGCAAGCTTTTACGCCCGTACTCATCAAACCACGTTAAAATACGGGGCGCAAAATTTTCAACTGGCTGCATTTATTTCTCACGTAACAATATTCTAAACAATCCACGTCTTAATCGATCCGTGATTAGAACAAGTTCTTTAATTTGTCTTTCAGCTTATCTTTAAGCCTTTCTTCTTCCGCTTTACGTTTTTCTTCTAGTTTGGTTTTCACACGTGCTTTTTCTGCCTCAGCTTTTTCTTTTAGTCGCGCTTTTTCTGCGTCGGCCTTAAGTTTCAGCTCATCCTTTGCCAAGTCAGCAAATAAGTTCCCGAAGCCTTTTATATCAGGACGACATAAACCAGCAGGGTCATCACTAAATTGTCCCTTACAGACAATAGGAAATGCCAACTTAGTCACTTTCTCATTAACATGACAGGCCTTATCTAATTCGCTGCCCGCGATACCCACATTCGCTTGGTAATCTAAAGACGAATTTGGCAGTGACACCACACCATCGCCCGTCACCTGAATACCCGCAGAGCTTATTTTTAAACCAGGAGTTGAAACTCGCCCATTCACAATATGAGCAGGAAAGCGCATGGTTTCAAATGGCGTATCAGGACCAAACTGTTGATCATCAATCTTATCTTTACGGATCGCTGCTATGCCTTCGCATACGGTTTTCGTTAGGTTGGTTCCCACCAAAGCGCCGTTTTTAATATCAATCAATAAATCGCCTTGCAATGATGACATTAGCGCATCGACTGTATTGCCTTTAGCACTTAACTCACCATTTAGATAAGTCGCACCCGCAATTTTATTCATGTCCATAAAATCGACTAATAAAGGCTGAATTTGCACACCATCAATGGCTGGTATCACATCTAGAACTGGAGTTTTACCTCGTACATCTAGATTCACCTTTGACGACACACTCCCCTTGTACAAGGAAGCACGAAGTGGAGAAACTTTTACCAGACCATGAGACTGAGTCGAGTCCAATTCAATTTTGTCTATCTTTAACTTCTTAACGATAAGATTCTCAAACACCACACCCACATGACCGTTTAAAGTGCGGATCAACTCCACAGGGATTAAATCCTCTGATGCTGCAGTCGTTGCCGTATCTGCAGTGACCGGCGGCACTTCTGCGGTATTTTCTTCACTTTTTTCGACTGGGGTTGGCAAATAACGATCAAGATTTAAGTTCTTACCAGCAACACTGACGTCCCAACGCAAAGGGGATAAATCCACCACCGCATTGGCTTCAATATTGGTATCATCCATGGCGATAGAAATCGGCTGCGCTGTAATCGAATCTAAATTCCCTTCTAGGGTTATGTTGGCACGCGCTTTGGTTAACGCTGTATCGTCAGACATATCTGGCAAAGGCAAATTTAAACGTGTCATTAAGTAACGAGGATTAAACTCTCCAACAGACAATACAGCTGAAAACTGAGGTTCACTTAACACTTGATAAGCTTGAATTTTTGCATCGACATTGACACCCAGCACACTTAATGCCAAGCCTTCCACTAAGACATTTTCTTGAGGTAAATCAAGATCAACATTGGTGGCGCTAAGTTTCGCGCTTATTGGGCTAGCCGGTAACAAATCGCTTTCAACTTCGCCAGACAAAACCAAAGAGTCTAGAGACAAGGATTCTCTTTCAGGAAAAACTGCAAGATTGGCGTTTAACGTCGCTTTCGCCTTAACTGGTGACTTTCCTTCTAAATCGCTTTGTGTCACGGCGATGTCCATCACCATAGGCCAAGCTTTATCCCATTGAACATCGTTTAACTGTACATTTAGGGTGGCGTTAATAAGCTGTTTAGCTTGCTCATCGCGATATTGCACTTGTGCATTTTCGATGCGTAGTTCATCTAGTTGTATGTCGGGTAATTTGATTTTCTCATCAGTATTATTGGGTGCTGTATTGGCCGTCACGTTGGCAGTATCAGCTGCGCCTGAGGCTTTTGGCGTATTAGCGGCATTGGCCGCTGGCGTGTTGTCAGGCAAGTCTAGCTGCCAATTGCCTTGGCCTTGGGCGTTTTTATTTAAACTAGCCTTTAGGTTAACCAGATTGACTTTGTTAACCTGAATTTTACGCTCAAGCAAAGGCAAGATAGCCAAACCAAACTCAGCGCGATCAAATTGTAAAATTTCAGGGTCAGAGCCGATAGCAACGCCTATGTCCTCCAAACCAAGACCAAGCCAAGGAAAAAATGACCAACTGATATCGCCATCCAAACGCAAGTTAACATTGGCTTTTTCTAAGGCAACACTTTTTAGCTCGTCTTTAAAATCATTTGGATTAACGAACAACATAACGTACGCCAACAAAAGAGCAATGATGGCTAATAATCCAGCCACCAACAGTGAAAGTCGCTTTATCCAAACCATGACAAACCCCTTAAAAAGTGTGGTACTACAAGTGCGCTCAACTTGGCTAGAAGCCTACCTAAGATTGCACTCAATATCGAATATATTGCCATATCATAGCATTCGAAGTATGAGTTTATCGATGCAATAGAGACAACTCATCAAAAAACACACAGACAAAGCATAGAAGCTAAAGAGCCCACGTTCTATAATGGGGAACTTATGTCATGCTCTTATATAAAAACGTGGCGACCATTCGTCACCATCACTGTGGAGAAACCAATCAATGTCCGATCGCATTGCCAGTGTCGAGCGTAATACGCTTGAAACTCAGATCAAGGTATCGATTAACTTAGACGGTACCGGTAAATTCAACTGCGTCACAGGCGTTCCTTTCCTTGACCATATGCTTGAGCAAGTAGCACGTCATGGTCTGATTGACTTAGACATCCATGCAGTTGGCGACCTTCACATTGACGCTCACCACACAGTCGAAGATTTAGGTATCACCTTAGGCCAAGCTTTTGACATTGCCGTTGGCGATAAAAAAGGCATTAAACGTTACGGCCACGCTTATGTTCCTTTAGACGAAGCCTTGTCTCGCGTAGTGATCGACTTTTCTGGTCGTCCTGGTTTAGAAATGCACGTACCTTTTACTCGCGGCTCTGTTGGCGGTTTTGATGTGGATTTGTTCTCTGAATTTTTCCACGGTTTTATCAACCACGCCAAGGTGACACTACACCTAGACAATCTTCGTGGTAAAAATACTCACCACCAAGCGGAAACCATCTTCAAAGCCTTTGGACGTGCATTACGCATGGCTTTAGAAGCTGACGAACGCATGGCTGGGCAAATGCCTTCCACTAAAGGTTCTTTGTAGGATTCTCTTAGTATGAGTAATAAGAGTACGGGTGACATGAAAAAATCCACAGTCGCAGTGATCGATTACGGCATGGGCAACCTTCACTCGGTTGCCAAAGCCCTTGAACACGTCGCTGACGAAAATACTTCTGTGATAGTTACAAGCGATCCTGCGGTGATTGATGCTGCAGATCGTGTTTTATTGCCAGGCGTTGGCGCGATTCGTGATTGTATCGGTGAAATGTACAATGCTGGACTGGTTCCTAGCATTCGTAAAGCCATGGCGGAAAAGCCATTTCTTGCTATTTGTGTCGGCATTCAATCTTTGATGTCTCATAGCGAAGAAAACGGCGGTGTAGATTGTTTGAACCATTTCCAAGGCAATGCTTTATTCTTTGGTGAGAAGCACACAGATCATGATGGCAGTAAACTTAAAGTGCCGCACATGGGCTGGAATCAGGTTAAACACACAATAAATCACCCTCTTTGGGCGGATATTCCTGACAACGCTCGCTTTTATTTTGTACACAGCTTTTATGTAGTACCTGAAAATAAAAGCGAAGTCGCTGGTACTTGTGACTACGGTTTGGAATTCTGTGTTGCGCTCGCTAGAGACAATGTTTTCGCCGTGCAATTCCACCCAGAAAAAAGTCATAAAGACGGTCTTCAGCTTTATAAAAACTTCCTTCACTGGGACGGCAAACCATAACAGTGAGCCATCGAGTTATAGAAGCATATTAGATTCTAGGAGCGCCATTTTATGGGCTTAGCAAAACGTATTATTCCTTGCCTTGATGTGGACAATGGCCGCGTTGTTAAAGGCGTTCAGTTCGTCGATATCCGTGACGCAGGCGACCCAGTTGAAGTAGCAAAGCGCTACAACGAGCAAGGCGCCGATGAGATTACTTTTCTCGACATCACCGCTAGTTCAGACGATCGTGAGACAACGGTTCATATGGTCGAAGCCATTGCCAGCCAAGTGTTCATTCCTTTGACTGTTGGTGGTGGCATTCGCACCTGCGAAGACATTCGTCGCATGCTAAACGCGGGGGCAGACAAAGTCGGCATTAATACCGCTGCGGTGTTTAACCCAGAATTTGTTCGTGAAGCCGCACAGCGCTTTGGCTCCCAATGTATCGTTGTTGCCATTGATGCGAAAAAAGTCAGTGCACAAGGCGAGCCAGATAAGTGGGAAATTTTCACTCATGGCGGCCGTAAACCAACTGGGTTAGATGCCGTTGAGTGGGCAAAGAAAATGGTTGAGTACGGTGCAGGAGAAATTCTGCTAACCAGTATGGACCGCGACGGCACTAAAAACGGTTTCGATCTGGGTGTCACTCGCGCCATCAGTGAAGCGGTTCATGTACCTGTTATTGCCTCCGGCGGTGTTGGTAATTTGGATCATCTGGTCGATGGTGTGATTGAAGGCAAAGCAGATGCCGTATTGGCAGCGAGTATTTTCCATTTTGGCGAATACAGCATTCAAGAAGCAAAGCAACGTATGACCGATGCTGGCATTGAAATGCGTCTTTAATCCACTCCTCTAGTGACAATTGTCGGCCTAAAGACCGACCTACAGGTTATTTGATTTTTGTAGGCCGGTCTTTAATACGACAAATTTCTTTTATATATGTTGGGGAAGTCAGCATTTTTTGTGCATGGGAAATCTGTTGCTTGCTGCGAATCAACTCTGCCGAGTACAATCCGTAAAATTTAATTTTGCCTTATTCAATAGAAGGAAGACTTCTTGACCACCTTAACCGATGCTTTGCAAGCGCTGGCAACTCATTGCCAGCAAGCCGCGACGACTTCTGCACTCACCTTTCATCGTGGTGTAGAGCGAGAAGCGCTACGAGTTGACCGTACTGAAGGCCATATTTCGCATAAGCCTCACCCGAAAGCATTGGGCTCGGCACTGACTCACAGTTCTATCACTACAGATTATTCCGAATCTTTGATGGAGTTTATTACTGGTGTTCATCCAAGCGTTGAAGGTGTCATTAAAGAGTTAGAAGACATTCACAACCTAGTCAATCACGAACTTTATAAGCAAGATGAATGTTTATGGCCAGCCAGCATGCCTTGTTATTTAGCGGGTAACGAAGATGTTCCTATCGCGTATTATGGCGAATCAAACACAGGCAAGCTAAAACGCGTTTACCGCGAAGGTTTGTCTAATCGTTATGGTCGTATCATGCAGTGTATCGCTGGCATGCATTACAATTTCTCTTTTGATAAAGACTTCTGGTCTTTCTTGGAAAGCTACAAAGGCAAATCCAATCTTTCAAAAGCTGAAAAACAAGCCTTTCAATCAGATAGCTATTTCGCCTTGATCCGAAACTTTCGTCGTAGCTCTTGGATGTTGTCACTATTGTTCGGGGCGTCTCCAGCGATAGACGAGAGCTTTTTACCGAAAAAGCCTGATAGCCTAAATACTCTTGAAAAAAACACTTGGTTTGGCCCAAAAGCCACCTCGCTTCGCATGAGTGATCTTGGTTATCAAAACAAGGCTCAAGCGGATTTGTACGTGTGTTACAACGAAGTTGAAACTTACATCAGCACAGTAAAAAAAGCCTTGCAGACACCATATCAGCGCTACCAAGATATTGGTGTAAAAGTTGATGGTCAATATCGCCAACTTAATAGTAATTTATTGCAGATCGAAAACGAATATTACAGCGACATTCGACCAAAACGCGTGACTCAACCTGGCGAACACCCAAGCGCAGCACTACAAGCTAGAGGTGTTGAATACATTGAAGTGCGTATTATGGATCTAGATCCAAGCTCTTCTATCGGCATGCAATCTTCGACTTTGTATTTCATCGATGTATTCTTGCTTTACTGTATGTTGCGTGGCGATGAACAACTAGGCAGTGCTGAGTGCAGCCAACTTCGTAAGATGCAGCAAGAAATTGCATCTCACGGCCGCGACCTAGATATGGACTTTGATTTCGGCCAAGGCCCAACCAAACTTCGTACGAAAGCAGAAGACATGCTGAACTCACTCGCTGAAGTCGCGGAATTTTTGTCTAATAAAACAGGCAATCCGGCTTACAAACACGCAGTAGAAGTTCAACGAGAAAAATTAAGCAATGAAACGCTACTGCCTTCCGCTCAGCTACTTGAGCGCAGCAAGGCACAACAAGGCTATCAAAATGCCATGTTAATGCTATCAAAAGAACAGCAAACAGAATGGATGTCTCGCCCTTTATCCGATGAACTGACTCGTGAGTTTATGGAAAAAGCAGAACGCTCGTTACGAGATCAAGAAGCGATTGAGGCGGCAGATGAAGTGGACTTTGATACCTTCCTCGCGGCTTATCTGACACCGCAGTAAATCAAGTTTTTAGAACTGGTAGACATAAAAAAGCCTCATACGAGGCTTTTTTATTTTCTTCATATCATTATGCGTTTGGCGAAACTGGAATCTCTTCAAGATTATCAAGCACTAGCCATTCAGCGAGCTTGATACGCAAAACATCCACACCATCGCCATTCAAAGAGGAGAAAGTCTGAACAGAACCATCAACACCTAGGGTTTTAAGGACCTTCTGCACAGCCAACATAGTGGATTTAGCTGGTCCACGTTTTAGCTTGTCAGACTTGGTTAACAGCACATGAACTTTCATGCGATTTGATTTTGCCCAATCCAGCATCATTTCATCAAATTCTTTTAATGGATGACGAATGTCCATTACCAAGACAACACCTGCTAAAGAACGACGATTCATCAAGTAATCTTGCATATGTGCTTGCCAGACTTTTTTCATGGCAATTGGCACTTTAGCGAAGCCGTAACCTGGAAGGTCAATCAAACGACGATCATCAACATTCAAACCAAAGCAGTTAATCAACTGTGTACGGCCAGGTGTTTTTGAAGTACGAGCCAGTTTTCTTTGATTCGTAAGAGTATTTAATGCTGTAGATTTACCAGCATTCGAGCGACCTGCAAATGCGACCTCGACACCTTGGTCTAAAGGACACTGAGAAAGTTTCTCTGCACTCTTAATGAAGTGCGCGGATTGGAAAGTGGAGTCAAAAGGGGTCATAAGTTGATATTCGTCAATAGATTCGGATTTGCATTCAGGTTTATTTCAATTGCTGTATATAATGCCAGCAAACATGAAAATATGCCATGTTAAACTCAGTTAGCCGCCTCTATAACGGACAAATGAACACAATAGAGGCAAGGATTTACAAAACAAGACAAATAACGACCGAACAATTGATTTCAATAATGTAAGTTTTATGTAAACTTACTGGAAAATTAGAACCTTAAGTCTTTGATGGAATCGTATTCTGTTGTAATTCTGTGCATGATGTAAGAATACCTTTATAAGTTAACAAAACCATTAATTCGACTAGGAGTCCCCCATGATAAAGCTGTTTTCAGCACTAGTACTATCTCTTCTCATCCCACTGACAGCCGCTGCTGCTGAATACAGTGACGGTAACGGTTATACCACCATCAAAACGCCAGTTCGTACCAGCGACCCAAGCAAGATCGAAGTAACTGAGATATTTTGGTACGGATGCCCGCATTGCTACAAACTAGAACCTATTACTCAAGCTTGGAAAAAAGACCTACCAAGCGATGTTGATTTTAAATTCCTGCCAGCGGTGTTTGGACGTGGTTGGTTAGCGCACGCTAAGGCTTTCTATGTTGCTGATTTATTAGGTATAGAAGATAAAATTCGCGCAGATCTTTTTAACGCTATCCATGTTGAACGTCGTAACCTAAACTCAGAAGATGCGCTGGCCGCTTTCTTTGCTAACTATGGCGTCAGCGAAGACGAATTCCGTAAGCAATTTAATTCTTTTGCTGTAAATAGCCGTCTTAGCCAAGCCGATGCAAAAATACGTGCCTACGGCGCTCGTGGCGTACCAGGACTAATTGTGAACGGTAAATACTTGGTAAGCGCAGAAACTGCAAATGGTAATGAAAACATCTACAAAGTTGTTGATTTTCTTATAGAAAAAGAACGTCAAAAATAATAAAAAAATGAGGCGATATGACGGAATCATCGAGTAACAAACTGATAGAAGCGTTACGTAAAGCCGTTTCCAGAACAAGTATGTTAGCTGAAGGGAACGATCCAGAACTTGATTCCGTTGTTCGCCAAATTCGCCAAGCCATAACAAAGGGCGCGAACGCTCAAGAAATACAAGATGTACTCAATAATGCTGAGCCATTGCTAATTAAAAGTGACGAAGCTCAAATAAGCAGAGCGAAACAAGTTCGAAATACCTTACAAGAACTTATCGATCTACTTGAAAGACAAGATAATAAAAGAGTTCCCCAAAACGAGAAAAAGCAGCTTGAAGCTCAAATACGCTTACATTGGCAAGCATCTTCCCAATGGCCTCATCTCCTAAAAGGCTTTTTGTCATTAGCAGAAAAAACCTTAACTCAAACTGAGATAAGCCAACCAAAGAATTCATTGTTCAAACGTTTTTTTAATCGTGATATAGAAAATAAGTCACAGAAAAACGACCAAGAAATCATGATGCAAATTAGCCATACACTTGCAGGGTTAATGAATAACTTATCGCTACCAAGTCACTATGACGAAGATATTGTCGACTTAAAGAAAGCACTATTAGGTAACAACAACCTCCAGCAACTGCCAGGTCTACTCGATGAAGTTATCAACTTAATCATGATTGCCATCGGCAAAACACAAGAAAGCCTGACCAATTATCTTAATCAGCTAAACAAACAGCTCGCCAGCATCAACGAATCCATTACCAGTAGCTACCGCTCACAAAAATCGTTATCGGAAAGTCGCGAAGGCTTTAGTAATAAGTTACAAGTGCAGGTCAGTGATACATCTCAGGCAGTACAAGATGCGAACGATTTAGACAGCCTCAAAACGCTTATTAGCGAAAGGCTATCAACTATTTCGAGCACCATGACAGAATACAAAACACAGATGGTAGAGCAGGAAAAACATGCGACTCAATCTATCACCTTGCTTAAAAATAAAGTAACGCGAATGGAAAAAGATACCGCCTCATTGCGTTCGCTATTACAAGAAAAGCTCGCTCAAGCAATGACAGACTCATTAACCGATTTACCAAATCGCACAGCGTATCAAGATGCAATTCTTCCTCTGTGCAAAATCATGCAAAAAACCCAAAAGCCTATTTGCTTAGCGGTCTGTGATATCGATCATTTCAAAAAAGTAAACGATACTTGGGGGCATCTTGCTGGTGATAAGGTATTGCGCCTAGTACCAAAACAAATACGCAGTGTTCTACAAAAAGAAGACCTGATGTTCCGTTACGGTGGCGAAGAGTTCGTTATTGCTTTTCCTGATACCACGCTAACACAAGCAGTTGAACGCGCCGAGGCTATTCGTCTTGCCGTAGCAAAAACACCATTTAACATGCAAGGCGAGCCCGTTTCTATTTCAGTTTCAATTGGCATATCTGAACTTCAGACTCAAGAAGAACCAGAAGCCTTGTTCGCCAGAGCGGACAAACAGCTCTATTTGGCCAAAGAAGCGGGACGAAATAGAGTCATGGCAAATAAATAGTTTAAGTAAAGCAGTACCAGAGCTTTGCTGTCGCGGTTACAATAACCACTTACATTGAACGCAACGCTGTCAAACATCGATAAAGCGATTAAATCAAGCTTTTCAATAAGGCTATTCAATAAAGATAATGGCGAGCGATGCCGCCACTAGGATGAAGTAGTTTATGCAAGACGATCAGAAAAAAACCACCGACTTTGGCTTCAAAGAAATCCCAACTGATGAGAAAGTAAAAGCCGTCGCGCAAGTTTTTCATTCCGTAGCCGCAAAATACGACATTATGAATGATTTGATGTCCGGTGGTATTCACCGTCTCTGGAAACGACACACTATTAGTCAATCCGGTGTTCGCGCAGGCAACAGCGTCCTAGATATCGCTGGCGGCACAGGTGATTTGACGGTTAAATTTTCTCGCCTTGTTGGTAGCGAAGGCCAAGTTATCCTTGCCGACATCAACGACTCCATGTTGAAAGTTGGCCGTGATAAGCTCGCCAATCAAGGCATTGTTGGTAACGTAAAATTCGTTCAAGCCAATGCTGAAGCACTTCCCTTCCCTGATGACACTTTCGACTGCATTACCATTGCCTTTGGTTTGCGCAACGTCACTGATAAATCTAAAGCCCTTGCCTCTATGTATCGCGTATTGAAGCCCGGTGGTCGTCTATTAGTTTTGGAATTTTCTAAGCCAGAATCAGAACTTTTGTCTCAAGTTTATGATCAATACTCTTTCCGACTACTACCTGCAATGGGCAAATTGATTGCAAATGACGCCGACAGCTACCGTTACCTTGCCGAATCTATCCGTATGCATCCTGACCAAGAAACCCTGAAAGGCATGATGGATGAAGTCGGATTTGAACGCACCAGCTACCAAAATTTAACAGGCGGCATTGTTGCGCTTCATAAAGGATTTAAATTCTAGCCATGTTGATCAGTACTTTCCGTTTACTGCGCATACTCTATACAGTAATGCGTTTTCGTCTTGATGTGTTTATTCCATTCGCTATTTTGCCTTGGTATATTCGCTACACGCTTGGCCTTGTTTGCTCAATTGGTCGCAAGCGTGCCAGCAAAAATAAAGGCGAGCGCCTTCGCTTGGCATTAGAATCTCTTGGCCCTATTTTTGTTAAGTTTGGACAAATATTATCAACACGCCGAGATTTGCTAGACGATGATATCGCCGATGAACTGGCGAAGCTGCAAGACAAAGTGCCAGCCTTTCCAGGTCACATCGCTCAAGCTATTATCGAGAGAGATTTAAAAGCACCGGTTTCTGAACTGTTCGCTGAATTTTCGGCAACGCCTCTCGCCTCTGCGTCCATTGCACAAGTCCATACGGCTAAATTGCATTCTGGCGAAGACGTGGTTGTTAAAGTGATTCGTCCGAAAATTGAAAAAACCATCAGTAAAGATATAAGCTTGCTCTACACTTTGGCGCATCTTGTTGCTAATTTGAGTGCTGATGGTCGTCGCTTAAGACCTGTAGAAGTCGTAACTGATTATGAATACACCATTCTTGATGAATTAGATCTTGCCAAAGAAGCTGGTAACACAGGCTTGCTACAACGCAACTTTACCAATTCAGACTTACTATATGTGCCGCAAGTCCATTGGGATTACAGTCACCGAAATGTCATGGTAATGGAACGTATATCTGGGATTCCAGTAGCAGATATTGCCGCTCTTAATAAAGCCAATGTGGACATGAAGTGCTTAGCAGAACGTGGTGTAGAGATCTTTTTCACACAGGTTTTCTCGCATAGTTTTTTCCATGCAGACATGCATCCAGGCAATATTTTTGTCGATGCAAGCAACCCACAAAAACCCAAATATATCGCTATTGACTGCGCCATTATGGGCAGCCTAGATGACGCAGATAAAAGCTATTTGGCGCGCAACTTGCTGGCGTTCTTCCAGCGAGATTATCGCATGGTGGCAGAACTTCATGTTGAAAGTGGCTGGGTACCTAAAGGCACGCCAGTACATGCCTTCGAATCTGCTATTCGTAGTGTTTGTGAACCTATGTTTGCCAAACCGCTGAAAGACATTTCTTTTGGGCAAGTACTGATTGGTTTATTCCAAACCGCACGACGCTTTAATATGGAAGTGCAACCCCAGTTAGTTCTATTAGAAAAAACACTGCTAAATATTGAAGGCTTGGGTCGCCAGCTTTATCCAGACTTGGATCTATGGGTAACAGCTAAGCCCTTCCTAGAACGCTGGATGCGAGAACAAATGGGGCCAAAACGCGTGATGGAAGAAGTCCGCAAACAAGCACCACAATGGGCAGGTCAATTACCACAAATTCCGAATTTAGTATTTACTGCATTATCGCAAATGTCGCACCAAGAAGAGCGTATGCAAGCGCAGACTGTGGCAATAGAAGAACTGGGCAAGGAACTGAAAAAAGGCCGACAAAATACGCCTTTCCGATTACTAGGAATATTAAGCTTAGGTGCTGCTTGGGTTATTACTGACCCTGCTTCTTTAACCCATATAAAAGACGCTGATTTAACCAGTTTAGGACTGTTTTTAGTAGGACTTTACCTGCTTGTCTTAAAACCGTAACCTTTGAGAGACTATAATGAAATCCGACGTATTGGCTGAATTAGCAGCCACACTAGAACAACGTAAAACCGCAGCAGCAGACTCTTCTTATGTTGCTAGTCTACACGCAAAGGGATTAAATAAGATCCTTGAGAAAGTAGGCGAAGAAAGCATTGAAACTATTATTGCAGCGAAAGACGCGGTAATCTCAGGTGATAAATCCGATTTGATTTATGAAACTGCAGACCTATGGTTTCACACACTTGTCATGTTATCTCATTTAGATATTGGCCCAGATGCTATACTTGATGAACTAGCACGCAGATTTAACTTGTCTGGCTTAGACGAAAAAGCCAGTCGTACCAAATAAGCAGTAGGAGTAATTTATGTTAGGCGGAATCAGTATTTGGCAATTATTAATCGTTTTGGCCATTCTTGTACTAATTTTTGGTACCAAAAAACTCAAGAACCTCGGTTCTGATCTAGGTGGTGCAGTCAAAGGCTTTAAAGAAGCAGTAGATAAAGACAGCAGTGCCGAAGAAGAAAAAACAGCCCAGCATAAAGTAATTGATGCTGACGTTAAAAAAGACGATAAGAGCGCCTAATCTGTGTTCGACATTGGCTTTTCTGAACTGCTTGTTGTTTTTGTCGTTGGTCTTTTGATTCTTGGCCCTGAACGCTTACCCCATGCCGCGAAAACGGCAGGACTATGGGTTCGTAAAATTCGTCGCAGTATCAGTTCAGTGCAAAGAGAAATTAATGCACAACTGGATCATGAAGAGCTGCAACAGAAAATTAACGAGACCAATCAGCGCCTTTTGAAAGAAGGCCAAGCGATTCAAAATACCATTACTCCCTACCCTGAAGGTTACGACACAAAAAGGGATGAATTAGAGTCCACGAAAACCACCGAGAAGCCGAAAGCAGAAAAAATAGCTCCGGCACCTATTGAAAAAGAAGCGCCACTATCCATGACGGATGAATCAGCAACAGCAGATAATGCGGACTCAGCTAAAGCCCAATTGACGGACGAAATCGAAAAAACGCCCGAAACGACGACTTCTCGAACCTAACTATTATTTAAACTACGCGCGGACATGTGACGCATTATGAGTACAGATTCTTCCAATCAAGCACCACTTGTCGCTCATCTTATCGAGCTAAGAAATCGTTTATTAAAGTGTGTTCTGGCGATACTTATCCTCTTCATCGGCTTATATTCTTTTGCCAATGATTTATATCTGATTGTCTCTGAACCACTACGACTGTTACTCCCGCCTGGTAGCTCGTTGATTGCAACAGAAGTAGCATCACCCTTTCTTGCGCCACTCAAGCTAACCTTTGCCGTCGCTGTACTAATATCGGTTCCTTATACTCTTTTTCAGGCTTGGTCCTTTATTGCACCAGCTCTGTATAAAAACGAAAAACAAATTGCGATTCCACTATTGGTTTCCAGTATTTTCCTTTTTTATGCTGGCGTTCTGTTTGCGTACTTCGTCGTTTTACCATTGATTTTTGGCTTTTTCACGACTGTCGGGCCTGGTGAAGTGACCGTTATGACAGACATTAATAACTACCTGAACTTTGTCTTAAAACTGTTCTTCGCTTTTGGCGTGACCTTTGAAATACCTGTTGCCACCTACTTACTTATTAAGGCGGGTGTCACCACAGTTGCGACGCTCTCAAAGAAACGCCCCTATATTTTTCTAGGTTGTTTCGTTGTCGGCATGCTCATAACGCCACCTGATATTTTTTCGCAAACCTTGCTGGCTATCCCAATGTGGCTATTATTCGAACTTGGACTCATTGCTGGCCGAACTGTAAAGGTTGTGGTTGATGGTAGCGAAGAAAAAGAAGAAAGCGAGAGATCCAAAGCAAGCCAACAATAATACCTTCATTCACACGCTATACGTAAAACGCTTAAGACTAATCCCTTAAGCGTTTTTTATTGCCATCAAAAAACGAAAAACATCATAAAAATAAACAAAACACTGTTTCAATTATTTCCCTTCAGCTATATTCTTACCTTGAACAAAAAGTGATCTTTTACAAAAAGCAGTAAAAGCACCACAACACCCAATCAAGATAAGAATAAAAATGTGAGGGATAACAATGAAACACTCTATTGCAATAGGCATAGTCGCCACTGTCGGTGTACTACTACCATTTCAATCTCATGCAACTGGCTTATATCAAGCTGTCGTATCACCCACACCAAAAGCAGGTGAATACAGTAGCATCAAGGATGCTCTCAAAAACGCTCCCGAAGATGAAAGTACTTACAGCGTATATATCAAGCCTGGACTCTATAACGAACAAGTCATTATTGATCGCGATAACGTGCACTTTGTTGGTGCTGGACGAGATAAAACTATCATAGCCAAAGCCATTGCAGCGGGTATGAAAGATGATAATGGCAAGAACATAGGCACTTCAGGCAGTCGAGTCGTCGAAATCAACGGCAAAGATTTCGCGGCGCAATCCCTGACCATTCGCAACGACTTTGACTACCTCACAAACGACGCTAAAGCCAAAGACGATCCAAGTAGAATCAAGCAAACTCAAGCCGTCGCCTTATTGCTTGGTAAACAAAGTGATAGATCAACCTTCTATGACGTGTCTCTAGAAGGCTTTCAAGATACCTTTTACAGCAAAGGTGGCCGAAGTTATTTCAATAACTCTCGCATTAGCGGCACTGTCGATTTTATTTTCGGCAACGGCTTGGCGGTTTTTGATAATAGCGACATAGTCGCACGTTATCGCCCAAACAAAGAGCTTCCTTTAGGTTATTTAACAGCACCAAGCACTAATGACAAACAAGCTTTTGGTTTAGTCTTCATCAACAGCCGCTTGATCAAAGAAGACGGCCGCGTTCCAGCAGCTAGCTACGCTCTTGGTCGCCCTTGGCACCCAACCACTACTTTCCAAGATGGTCGTTATGCCGACCCGTTTGCTATGGGCTCGAGCACCTTTATCAACACAGAAATGGATGATCACATCTATGGCTGGGATAAAATGCATGGCAAGGACATCAATGGACAATCTATTTGGTTTACACCTGAAGACGGTGCGCGTTTTAGTGAATATAAAAGCTATGGAGCAGGCGCGTCAAAACAAGGCTATCGCCCTCAACTGAGTAATAAAGAAGCCGCTGAGTTTACCATTAATAACATGCTTGATGGCTGGCAGCCGATTTTTCTGGCCACCCAAAACACGACTATCAAAGGCATTGTAAGCGCCCATCTAATGAAATTTCCAGCCCAAATAACCTTGAGCGATCAATATGGTAAAAAGGCATCAACCACTACAGATAGACATGGAGCTTATCAACTTAAAATAAAAGACTTCATCCCGCCTTTCGTCGTCTCCGCAGCTGAACAGAACTCTGATTGTTTAAGCAATAACACATTACGCGGAATATGCATGGCTGCCCTCTATGCTCCGAGCAAGCCACAACTCGAGCAAAACATTAATATCAATATTAATCCGTTTAGTGACCTAATTTTATCGGATACAGCAACGGCATCGGGTTACTTAGGACCTCAACAAGTTGTGTCCTCACCAAACCTACCACTCGCCTTTTCGGCAATAGAATATGCTTTGTCTGTAGCGCGTTTTCATCAAGGGTTTGATGACAGCTTAAAAGAGTTAGGGTTACCAAAACATTTCGATCCGGTACATTATGAGCCTGAGTGGCAATCAGCCTTTGCTCAATTAACACAATGGCTGTGGAGCAATCGAAATTATCAAACTAAGACTGGCGAAGTGGCTGATAGCACTTTAATGGATCGCTTTTTTCAACCTCTACTCGTCCCTGATTTAAAAGGAAAAGTGACCGAGTTTGATCTCAATGCTACTCAAAATAAACAGCAGCAGGTAGATCTCGCTCCACATAGAGTATTTATCATTGGCGACTCGACAGCGTCAAATTACCCACAAGTCGTTGCCCCACGCATGGGCTGGGGACAAACCTTCCAAGAAAATTTTGACGCCACGAAAGTACAAGTTATTAATGGCGCACAATCTGGCCGTAGCTCTCGCTCCTATTATAATCAAGGCTGGTTTCGCTACATCAGCAGCATGATGCGTCATGGAGACTATCTATTTATCCAATTTGGTCACAATGACGAAAAATGTGACGCGAGCAGCGCTGGACGCGGCCCTCACGATGTCGCCAACACCTGTACCTATCCGAATGATGCCAATGGCCAAATACAAGCACCAGCAGGCCACGAAAGCCTTTCATTCCAGCGTTCACTAGAGATCTTTATTGACTATGCCCAGTTACATCAAATCACACCAGTTCTATTAACGCCCGTAACTCGGGTGAAAACTATGAAAGGAAAAGATAAATTCATTGTAATTTCTACTCACCTTACTAAGCAAAATAACACCAAAGGATTTGCCTTTATTGGCAATTATAGCCAAACCATTAAAGACACAGCCCAAGCAAACAGCTCGATTTTATTAGATATAGAAACACGTTCAATAGAGCTTGCTAATAGACTAGGAGAGGATAAGTGGAAAGATTATTGGTTAGCGGTCGACCCAGCTAAATACCCTTATTACAAAGACCGAACCGGTAGATTAGATAAACCAGATATTACCCATTTCCAAGAACAAGGCGCTAAAGCGGTTGCGAAATTAGTCGCTGATGAAATCCAAAAAACACCAAAACTAAAAGCATTATCAGAATCAATAAACAATTAATCCAGCATAAAAGCTTAATCTAACATAAAAGTAACGGGGCCATCATTGGTAAAAGACACCTTCATGTCAGCACCAAAACGCCCCGTTTCAACCTTGTCATACTGAGTACGAACCTTATTCACAAAGTCGTTAAATAAGCGCTCTCCTTCTTCGGGAATAGCCGCCGTGGAAAACCCTGGACGTAAACCTTTTTTAGTTTCAGCAGCTAAGGTGAATTGCGATACCAGTAAAACACTACCATTAGCTTGCTGAACATTTAGATTCATCTTGCCATCTTCGTCACCAAACATGCGGTATTTCAATAGCTTATCAGCTAATCGCTGTACATCATCTTCCGTGTCACCTTTCTCTATACCGATCAATACAAGCTGTCCGTGATCAATCGCACCAATGGTTTCACCATCAACGACAACGCTTGCGTTTAAGGCTCGTTGCACTAAGACTTTCACCAACTTCTCCCCAATACTTGAATACTTGCCCAGATAAATAAGGCTAACAACCTTACCAAAGTCCAGAAAAAACAAAAGCGCCCGAAGGCGCTTATGTCGCTCACGAATTCATTTGCATGAACTCATTTGCTGCTGCTCTTTATACTATTGCATCAAAAGAACGCTATTACTTACGACCAGCGCGTTTACGCTCGTTTTCAGTCAATAATTTCTTACGAATACGAATGCTTTCTGGTGTTACTTCTACCAATTCATCGTCTTCAATAAACTCAAGCGCTTGCTCTAGTGTATGACGAATAGGTGGAGTCAAGGTCAAGGCTTCATCTGTACCAGAGGCACGCATGTTAGTTAACTGTTTACCTTTAACTGGGTTAACAGTTAAGTCATTATCACGTGAGTGAAGACCGATAACTTGACCTTCATATACTTCAACCGCGTGACCCAAGAATAAACGACCACGGCTTTGCAGGTTAAACAAAGCGAACGCTGCTGTTTTACCAGTCACCATACTGACCAATACACCATTCTGGCGGCTACCAACATCACCTTCTTTTACTGGACCATAATGGTCAAATACACTGGTCATGATACCAGAACCAGAAGTTAGTGTTAGGAACAAACCACGGAAGCCGATCAAGCCACGAGAAGGCGTCATGAACTCAAGACGAACACGACCTTTACCATCTGGTTCCATGTTAGTTAACTCAGCTTTACGCAAGCCAAGTTCTTCCATGATAGAACCTTGATGCTGTTCTTCAACGTCGATAACCACTAATTCAAATGGTTCTTGAATTTTGCCGTCTACTTCTTTCTGAACCACTTCAGGACGAGAAACACCCATCTCAAAGCCTTCACGACGCATATTTTCAATCAATACAGAAAGATGAAGCTCACCACGACCAGAAACAATGAATTTATCAGGTGTTTCGCCTTGACGAACACGCAATGCTACGTTGTGGATAAGCTCACGATCAAGACGATCTGAGATATTACGAGTGGTAATGTATTTACCTTCTTTACCAGCAAACGGAGAGTCGTTAACCATGAAGGTCATGCTTACTGTTGGCTCATCTACTGTTAGAGCAGGAAGCGCTTCAACACACTCAGGATTACACAAAGTATCAGAAATACTTAGGCCGTCGATACCAGTAATACAAACGATATCACCAGCGCCAGCTTTGTTTGTATCAACACGCGCTAGACCATGGTAGCCCTTAACGTTAAGAACTTTACCTTTACGCTCTTTACCGTCAGCAGATTTTACAACTACTTGCTGGTTAGGAGACAGACTACCACGGGTAATACGACCGATACCGATAACACCAACATAAGCATCGTAATCTAATGCAGAAACCTGCATTTGGAACATGCCCTCTGGATCAACATCAGGAACAGGTACGCTGTCTACGATCATTTGGTAAAGTGGCGTCATGTCTTCTGCCATGTTTTCTGGGTCATTACCAGAAATACCATTGATTGCAGATGCATAAATAACAGGGAAGTCTAGCTGCTCTTCAGTTGCACCAAGGCTATCAAACAAATCAAAAACCTGATCCATAACCCAATCAGGACGAGCGCCTGGACGGTCAATTTTGTTGATAACAACAATAGGACGTAGGCCACGTTCAAATGCTTTTGATGTTACGAAACGAGTTTGTGGCATTGGGCCATCAACTGCGTCAACCAACAAAAGTACAGAGTCAACCATAGACAATACACGTTCAACCTCACCACCGAAGTCGGCGTGTCCAGGTGTGTCTACGATATTAATACGGTAGTCGTGCCACATAATTGACGTATTTTTCGCCAAAATCGTGATGCCACGTTCTTTCTCTTGATCGTTAGAGTCCATGATTCGTTCAGAACCTTGATCTTTACGATCTAGTGTGCCAGATTGGCTTAATAGCTGATCAACCAAGGTAGTTTTACCATGGTCAACGTGGGCAATAATAGCTACGTTACGTAACTTATTGATATCATTAGACATTTATAGTTCTCTGCATTTAGCGTGAGCAAAAAGATATACCGCCGCTTGATACGGGCAGATATGCTCTTCAAGCGTCTCGGATCTTGGTGCGGGGTAAAATTGGCGCAATTGTACCCTTATATTGATAAATATCCCATTAAAGTGACAAAAAAAGTCCACAAAAATACTTCAATAGGGTAACAATGCGCATTCATATAAAACGATAACATTCATATACTACAAAAATGCTACCGTTCATTAGTACTTATTAAGGTAAGTAAATACCTATATTTTCATGCCCTTTACCTAAAAGGTAAGAAGCATGCATACGACTCATGACACCTTTGCCGCAGTACAACAAATGCGTCACATCTTTTTCTAATTCAGCCCAATTAGATTCTAGTGCAAAAAATGGAATCACTTTGACAGGACGACCACTTACTTTTAAAGGTCGGTTGCTTGCTTCATCAGGATGGCGAATATCAATAATCACTTCATCACCCACTGGCATACGCACAACGGGCACTTCACCCTGATATTGTTTCGCCACATCGTCCATTACATTTTGAATAGACATGACCTGGGCGTTTTCAATCGCGCGCTCTAATACAGCAAAATCAAAATTAGACTCTTGCTTCTCTACACGATGCATTTTAGCGCGAGTGGTTGGTTTGACAGAAATAACACCACAGAATTCAGGCATACTGGCCGCAAATGGTGCAGTTCCGATTTCAATAGCCTTATCTATGATGACCTGCTTATTCGTGGTAATCAAAGGACGAAGCACTAACTCTTCCGTCACCTGATCAATGACTTTTAAATTCATCAAGGTTTGGCTGGATACTTGAGCAACACTTTCGCCCGTCACTAAGGCTTTTGCTCCGACTTCTGACATTAACTGAGAGGCTGCTCGCAACATCATACGTTTTAGGATCACGCCCATCTCAGCGTTATCGACTTTAGTTAAAATTTCACCAACAACCGCCTCGAAAGGCACAGTAATAAATTTAACATTAAGCGCTGAACCGTATTTTTCCCAAATGAAGTTAGAGACTTGCTTTACCCCAATCTCATGGGCATCACCGCCAAGGTTAAAGAAGCAAAAGTGTGTCTTCAATCCTCGACTCATGGTCAGAAAGGAACTCACGGTAGAATCGTATCCACCAGACATTAACGACAACACTGAATCTTGCGACCCAAGCGGATAACCACCAAGGCCCTCAACACGTTGTTCAATCATCCACACTCGATTATCACGAATATCGATAGGCACTAATACTTCAGGATTTTTTAAGCGAACAGCCAAGGCACCACAACGCGCTTTTAAGCATCCGCCAATATGTCTTTCTGCATCAACTGATGTGAAGTCATGATGACCAACACGTTTGACACGAACGGCAAACACCGCATCTTTAATAACATCGCCATAAGAAAGGATGGCTTGTTCTACAATGTCATCCAGATCTACTAATGGAAATTCGCGGACGAACTGAAAATGGGCAATGCCGGCAATATTAGATAAAGCCTGTATAAAGTCTTCTCGTAATTCATCCCTATCGGAAAACACTTCAATAAAATCCCAATTGCCAGAAACAACAACATCGGCATCATGTTTTTTAAGAACCAACTTAACATTATGTCGAAGCTGTTTAATAAAAGCCTTTCTAACTGGACGACTTTTAATAGTAATTTCTGCAAAGAACTTAACAATAAATTTCATAGAGGGTGCGATTTATACCGGATATTGGAAAGGCGCATAGTATAAAGAAAAGCCAGTAGATACGAAAACGCTAAATGCGCACCAACATAGAACAAAAAGCAAAAATGATGATCAAATATGGTGCATATTAGCTTTTTTAAAGGCTGGATTTAGCTACGATTAAGTGCACCACAAAATAAAAAGCACTTATCTTATTGTAATATAAGGAATTGTTAGTCCGCACAAAATTCTGGCACAAGTTATGCTTACTATCTGTTTGATAAATAACTCGACAAATGGCGCTTTGTATTAAATATTAAAGCACCTTTTACAACGAAAAATAATTTCGCTTTAACTACGACTGGAGAACAACTATGTCAAACAAGACCCTTGCCTTGATTGCTGAGCATGACGCGAAGTGGGTTGACCTTCGCTTTACCGACTTTAAAGGTAAAGAGCAACACGTAACTATTCCAGCTATTACGGTAGATGAAGAGTTTTTTGAAAACGGCCAGATGTTTGATGGTTCATCTATCTCTGGCTGGAAAGGCATTAACGAATCTGACATGATCATGTCTCCTCAAGATGATACTGCCGTTATCGATCCTTTCACTGAAGAATCAACTGTTATCGTTCGTTGTAACATCATCGAACCTTCTACTATGCAAGGTTATGACCGCGACCCTCGCTCTGTTGCCCTTCGCGCAGAAGAGTTCCTTAAGTCGACAGGTCTTGGCGACACAGCTTTCTTTGGTCCAGAGCCTGAATTTTTCATCTTTGACGATGTTAAATGGAAAACAGACATGTCAGGTTGTTCTGTAGAAATCAACTCTGAAGAAGCTGCTTGGTCTTCTAACAAGAAATTTGAAGGCGGCAACATGGGCCACCGTCCTTTCGTAAAAGGCGGCTATTTCCCAGTACCACCAGTTGACTCTCATCACGATCTTCGTGGCGCTATGTGTAACGCTATGGAGAGTATGGGCCTTGTTATTGAAGTGCATCACCACGAAGTAGCAACTGCTGGTCAAAACGAAATCGGTGTTAAATTTAACACGCTAGTTAAAAAAGCAGACGAAGTTCAAATTCTTAAGTACTGCGTACACAACGTAGCTCACGCTTACGGCAAAACTGCGACTTTCATGCCTAAACCAATCGTTGGTGACAACGGTTCTGGTATGCACGTTCACCAGTCTTTCTGGAAAAACGGCGAAAACCAATTCGCTGGCGATCAATACGCTGGCCTATCTGAAATGGCGCTTTACTACATCGGTGGTATCATCAAGCACGCTAAAGCATTGAACGCATTCACTAATGCTTCAACTAACTCTTACAAGCGTCTTGTTCCTCATTTCGAAGCTCCAGTAATGCTTGCATACTCTGCGCGTAACCGCTCTGCTTCTATCCGTATCCCATACGTTGCAAGCCCTAAAGGCAAACGTATTGAAGCTCGTTTCCCTGATCCAACCGCTAACCCATACCTAGCATTCGCAGCTATGTTGATGGCTGGTATCGACGGCATCAAAAACAAGATTCACCCTGGAGATGCTGCAGACAAAGATTTGTACGACCTTCCAGCTGAAGAAGCTCATGCCATTCCACAGGTTGCTAGCAGCCTAGAAGAAGCGCTTAAGTGCCTAGACGAAGATCGCGCGTTCTTGACTCAAGGCGGCGTATTCTCTGATGACATGATCGATGCTTACATCGAACTTAAAACTGGCGAAGCTCGTCGCGTATCTATGACGACTCACCCACTTGAGTTCGAACTTTACTACAGCGCTTAATATTTTAGACCGCTAAGTAAAACACGAAAGCCTCGACCTAGTTCGGGGCTTTTTTTTTACGATTATTTAAACACTTTTCTTACCAATCTTTTTTTATCCGTTGATTTATTTTGCACAAAAATAAACACGAACACCTACATGCACTATAATTGTGCATTAAACTTTTATAGTTAATACAAAGGCCTTAATAAATAAGCTATCTCGGACTGCCCAATGTTGGTTCGCTTTTTGCAACTATTTTTCAAGGAAACCATAAAAGCAGGAGTCAATAGAGAGGCACTGTCTGTGTATAGCTTATTAATAGACCATTTATCTACTGCGGTTGTTCAACTGAACGACAAGCTTGAGATCGAGTATCTAAATCCTGCAGCCGAAATGTTGCTGGCGGTGAGCCGACGCCGAATTTATGGCAATGATATTGGCGCCGCTTTTCGCGAAAACGAAGAAAGTATTCAAGCTCTGTATGCAGCAATAGAATCTGGCCACCCGTTTACTAAACGTGAGGCTGAAATTGAATGTAGCAACAGCAAAAAACTCTTTTGTGACTATACCGTCACACCAATAATGGGGACATCAAGCGATACCGAAAGTCTCATTATAGAACTGTACCCACGCGACAGAATGAAACGCATCTCACAAGAAGATGAAATCATAGCGAATCATGAAAGCAGCAAAGAGCTGGTTCGCGGCTTAGCACATGAAATTAAAAACCCATTGGGTGGAATTCGTGGCGCGGCACAATTGATTAGTCGCGCCTTCACTGACGAAGCCCTAAACGACTACACACAAGTAATCATTGAAGAATCGGATCGTTTACGTGACCTTGTCGATCGTTTGTTAGGGCCGAGGCAACTGCCTAAAAACAAATCACTCAATATCCATAAAGTAATTGAGCGTGTTAGACAGCTTATTTCCGTTGAAACAGAGAATCAAATTGAACTGATTCGTGATTACGATCCAAGTATTCCAGATCTGATTGGTGACGAATCTCAGTTAATACAGGCGTTGCTGAATATCACCAGAAACGCCATGCAAGCCCTAATGGATGATGAAGATAATCACCATAAAACGATTCACATGGTGACCCGAACATTGCGTCAATTCACTATTGGCTCTAAACGCCATCGCTTAGTGTGTAAAATCAGTATTATTGATAATGGACCAGGTATACCAGAAGCCATTCTCAAAACCCTCTTTTACCCCATGGTCAGCGGACGAGCCGATGGAACAGGCTTAGGACTGTCCATCGCACAATCCGTTATTCATCAGCACCATGGCATTGTTGAATGCAACAGTTACCCGAAAATGACCGAATTTAATATATTAATTCCCATTGAGACGACAGTCCAAGACCAGGAGAAACACTCATGACACCAGAAGAAACCGTATGGATTGTTGACGACGATCGTTCTATTCGCTGGGTATTAGAGAAGACATTAGAGCAAGAGGGAATCCAATGTCGTTTATTTGATTCCGCAGAAAATCTAGTCAACATGATTGATAAAGAGCAACCAAGTGCCATTATCAGCGACATACGCATGCCAGGCATGGATGGCTTAAAACTGCTCGAAAAATTGCAAAAAGATCACCCTTATTTACCTGTTATTATTATGACAGCGCACTCAGATCTTGAGAGCGCTGTTGCTTCTTACCAAGGTGGTGCTTTTGAATATTTACCTAAACCTTTCGACGTAGAAGAAGCAGTTAGTCTTGTTAAGCGTGCCATGCTGCATCACCGTAACGCCAGACCTAGCACTGATAACATGGAAGTGGCAGAAGAAGAGCCACAAGTTGATAAAGAAATCATTGGCGAAGCGCCAGCTATGCAGGAAGTTTTCCGAGCTATTGGCCGTCTTGCAAATTCAAATATTACCGTTTTAATTAACGGCGAATCTGGAACAGGTAAGGAACTAGTTGCACAAGCACTACATACCCACAGCCCTAGAGCTGCCAATCCTTTTATCGCTTTAAACATGGCAGCCATTCCACACGACTTAATCGAGTCTGAGTTATTTGGTCATGAAAAAGGCGCATTTACGGGAGCCAATACTCAACGTCGTGGCCGCTTTGAACAAGCTAACGGCGGTACACTTTTCCTAGATGAAATAGGTGACATGCCAGCTGAGACACAAACTCGTTTATTACGCGTTTTAGCCGATGGAGAGTTTTACCGTGTTGGTGGTCATACTCCAGTAAAAGTTGATGTTCGTATCATTGCTGCGACACACCAGAACTTAGAAAACTTGGTACAAAAAGGCTCTTTCCGTGAAGATTTATTTCACCGCCTAAACGTCATCCGTATTCATTTGCCTAAATTAGCTGAGCGTCGCGAAGACATTCCAAAACTTGCTCGCCATTTTTTAAGCCGTGCGGCGGACGAACTTTCCGTTGAACCAAAACAACTCACTAAAGAAACCGAAAACTACCTTACTCAACTTGAATGGCCAGGTAACGTTCGCCAATTAGAAAACACCTGTCGTTGGCTAATTGTAATGGCATCAGGCCGTGAAGTTTTGGTGGAAGATTTACCACCAGAATTACTTGCTGCCGTTCCTCACGAACAACCGTTCGCCTCATGGGAGGAAGCCCTTAAAAACTGGGTGGACAGCACATTGGCAACAGGCCAGAAAGGTATTCTTGACCAAGCTGTACCAAAGTTTGAGCGTATCATGATAGAGACAGCACTTGCTCATACTGGTGGACGCCGCCGTGATGCTTCTTTGTTATTGGGCTGGGGGCGCAACACGTTAACTCGTAAAATTAAAGAGTTGAATATCGACCACGCTGAGCAAGATGAGGATTAGCATCAGTTGAGATGCATGAAAATAAATGCAGGCAAAACTATATGCAATTTGCCTGCATTATCTCAGTTTTCTGCCATTTTTGACTTGCTTTTACGAACGCAATCCCCTACTAATTAAAGACAACTAATTGGTCATTAATAAACGGGAAAATAGTTATGTATCCAACACTTCAGTCCATGGGTATCACAAGCATACAGGACATTGAAAAATTTACTTTGCGTTACGAAGGCGGACACGACGTACTAAAAATTTATTACCGTCGTGAAAAAGGCTCATTACTTCCTAAAAGCAAAAAATTCAAATTTGGTCGCTCAACCAAAACTGTATTAGCGGATGGCGGTCAACAGACTTACCGACAAGTACAAGAGCCTTCTCTTATCGTTTTACGTGCAATGGAAGAGCTAGAGCAAATTGTTGGCAAACAGCACGAAACTAAAGCAACAAAAGCTGACTTGATTAAAGAACTAGAACACTTAGAAAAAGTAGTGAATAGCAAAATCAGCGAAATCAAAGAAAAAATCGATTCAATGCAATAACAGAGTTAAAAAGTCTATTTATAGGCTCACTAGCAGGAATGCTTTTCTATCGGCTAAAACATGGCGTTTAGGTCATTAATTGCAAGGCATCCTGCTAGCCCCATTTTAAAAATCCCGCTACAATCCATTCCTCTGCGTTTTTTGTTTTTCATATTTTTATAAGCCAATTTATATGCATCTTGTAACGTCCGTAGAAGAGCTTGCTGATATCATCCGACAAGGTGGTGTCATCGCTTACCCAACTGAAGCTGTTTGGGGATTAGGTTGTGATCCGTTCAATGAATCGGCAGTAAGGCGTATTTTGACTCTTAAATCCCGTCCAGAATCAAAGGGACTCATTCTAGTAGCGGGCGCACAAGAGGAATTATCTCCTTGGTTAAATACATTAGATTCTAAAGCAGCACTGCGCTTATTAAGCCGTAATCAAACACCCACCTCTTGGGTTGTTCCAGATACAACGATCACTCCAAGCTGGGTCAGAGGCGAACACCAAAGCGTAGCAATACGTCTATCTCAACATGAGCCAGTACAGCGTCTGTGTGCAGCTTTTAAAGGGGTTATTGTTTCCACTTCCGCGAATCCTGCAGGGTTGGAGCCTGCCATGAGCGCAGAAGAAGTGAACGCGTATTTTGGTGAGACAGTAGATGCGATTTTTGATGCATCGCTCGGAGAAGCGTCACAACCTTCACAGGTTCGAGACATTTTGACGGATACACTATTTAGAGCCTAAACCTTATTAGAGCCTAAACCTTTCTTATTTTATTAGACCGTCACTCAGATATAGCTAAAAAACAGCTTAAAACACGACGTTCAGCGAACTTCCTGTGCAAAAGCCTTATTTTTATCCACAATTATAAAAAAGCCACGCTTCATTATTTGTATAAATGAAACGTGGCTTTTATCTAAACAGTAGAATTAAACACTTCTACAGAAAAAATCGTAATTGAGATGCTTTTAATGACCACCCAAGTAGGCTTCACGCACTTCAGGATTAACTAATAATTCCGCACCAGTTCCCGTCATACGAATTTCACCATTCACCATTACATAACCACGATTAGCTAGTTTTAGCGCGTGATTGGCGTTCTGCTCAACCAAGAAGATTGTCATCCCCGTACTTGCCACGTCTTTCAGAATCTGAAAAATTTGCTTAACGATAATTGGCGCCAAACCTAGACTAGGCTCATCCAACAAAAGCAATTTTGGGCGACTCATTAGTGCACGCGCAATGGCAAGCATTTGCTGCTCGCCACCAGACATAGTCGAGGCACGCTGATTACGTCGTTCTAACAGTCGAGGAAATAACTCAAACATATGCTGCATATCTTCTTCAGCATGATCCATACCGATTGGAATCGTCCCCATCAGCAAGTTTTCTTCTACTGACATGCTAGGGAATATTCGACGACCTTCTGGGGATTGAGCCAAACCATGTGACGCCACATAGTGAGCCGATTTTTGCGAAATATCTTCGCCACGATAAATAATTTCACCAGAAGAAATGCGCGGCTGCCCAAAAATAGACATCAGCAAGGTAGACTTACCCGCACCATTTGCTCCGATTAGAGTTACAATTTCACCTTCGGTCACAGTCAAAGACACTTTCTTCAAGGCTTGGATTGGGCCGTAATGCACGTCAACGTCTTTAAATTCCATCAATGTAGTCATAGAGTTACCTCCTCGCCTTCTTCTGCACCAAGGTAAGCAGCAATAACCTTTGGATTACTCTTAATGTCATCAGGACCACCTTTTGCAATTACCTCACCGTGATCCAACACAACGATGTAATCAGAGATATCCATCACCATCCCCATGTCATGCTCGATTAATAATACTGTTGTATTATGCTCATCACGCAATACACGAATCATCTTGGTCAAAGCTTCTGTTTCAGACGGGTTTAAACCTGCAGCAGGCTCATCCAAACAAACAATCTCAGGATTGGTACACATAGCACGAGCAATTTCTAAACGACGCTGTTGACCATAAGAAAGCTCTCCGGCCAAGCGGTTAGCTGAATCTACAAGATCCACAACACCCAACCAATAAAAGACACGCTCTAAGGCTTCTTCTTCAGCTTTTCTATAAGATTTCGTATTCAAAATACCAGCAATCAAGCTGCGGTTTACTCGCATATGCTGAGCAACCAATAAGTTTTCTACTACCGACATCTCTTTGAATAAACGGATATTCTGGAAAGTACGAGACAATCCTGCACGGTTTACAAGATGCGATCCTCCAAACATTTTGTACTTAAGACGAGCAAAAAATGCGAATGGAGAAAAAAAGTCAGTCACCTGGAATGGTTCGCCAAGCACTTTAATAATGCTGGTCTCTTTGCCGCCAGCCGACAAAAGAATCTTACCTCCAGTCGCTTTATAAAACCCTGTTAGACAGTTAAACACAGTGGTTTTACCCGCTCCATTTGGCCCAATTAAAGCCGATACAGAACCGCGCTTGATATCAAAAGTCACATCATTTAGCGCTTTAATACCACCAAAGTGCATCACCAAGTTTTCAACAGCTAAAATATTTTCTTGGTTCATTTAACCACCCCTTTTCTCGCAGCAAAACCTGTTCGAGTAACACGAACAATACCTCGAGGTTTCCAAATCATCATCACTACCATCAAAATACCAAACATCAAGACACGGTATTCTGCGAATTCTCTTAGCATTTCAGGTAACACAGTCAAACAGAAAGCGGCAATTACAACACCTAATGTGGATCCCATACCGCCCAATACCACGATTGCCAAAATCAAAGCAGACTCGAAGAAAGTAAACGAAGAAGGGTTAACAAAACCTTGATAAGTCGCAAAAAACACGCCAGCTAAACCGCCAGTTGATGCACCTAACATGAAGGCAGAAAGTTTCACCAATACATGGTTTAAACCTAATGAACGACACGCTATTTCATCTTCACGAAGCGCTTCCCATGCACGGCCAATTGGCATTTTCACCAAACGATGCTTGATAAAAAGTACAGCCCACACAACCGCGAACAATACGATATAAATGAACATGTATTTATAAGCAGAATCATAAGGAATATTAAAAAACTCGTGGAAGGTTTGCCCCTCACTGGATCGACGCTTAAACTCCAATCCAAAGAAAGTTGGCAATGGCGCTGAAACACCGTTTGGTCCGTGAGTGAAAGACGCCCAGTTAGTCAAAATAAGACGAATTATCTCCCCAAAACCTAGTGTAACAATCGCCAAATAGTCGCCATGCATTCGCAATACAGGAAAGCCTAATATAGCGCCTGCAACCGCGGCCATTAGCGCGGCAATCGGCAACATTGACCAGAAGCCAAGCCCAAGGTTTTCATAACCTAATGCTAAACCGTAAGCTCCAATGGCATAGAAGCCAACAAAACCCAAATCCAATAAGCCAGCCAATCCGACAACTATATTAAGACCAAGACCTAGCAATACGTATATCAGACCAAGAATAACAACGGTAAGGACATATTTTGATGCGATAAAAGGCACTAAAAGACCAATTACTATCACCAATGGAATAATCCACACCATTTTAGACTTATGTCCAGGCTTAAGAACTTCTACACCTTCATCATTATTCGCATAACGAAAAGCCATTGCGATGCCTTTTTCTGTCTGAAAGAAACTAGACATAACAAAACGACCAACAGCAACAGCGGCGACCATCCAGGCTACCCGTACAAATTCCGTATTAAAACCATAACCATCTAGCACAACACCGACAATCGGGCCGAACAAGACAAGAGCCATAAAACCGGCAATCAGGGCATCAATACTACTTTTCTTAAAATTTATTCCTACAGCTTGGCTCATTTATACTTTCTCCACTTCAGGTTTGCCGAGAAGGCCACTTGGGCGAACAATCAAAATGAGAACTAATAAAGAGAATGAAAATACATCTTTATAATCAGAACTAATCAACCCAGCAAACAAAGCCTCGGACAATCCAAGAATCAGCCCACCTAGCATGGCTCCAGGTAAAGATCCGATACCGCCCAACACTGCTGCGGTGAAGGCTTTAATACCAATAATAAAGCCGACATAAAAATCAAATGCACCGTAATCTAGCGTAACTAGCACACCAGCTAATGCCGCCATAACAGCACCAATAACAAAAACAGTTGAGATAACTTTGTCAGTATCTATACCCAAAATAGACGCCATTTTTCGGTCTTGCTGAGTAGCACGACACATACGGCCCAATTTTGTTTTTTGGATAACATAGGTGAGAACACCCATGCCTAAGATGGAAATAAACAAAATCAATAATTTCATGTAAGTGATCTGCACAAAACCATCACCTACGTGAAAACGCAATGCACCGGTTAAAAGAGTCGGCACACCTTGTTGGTTAGCGCCCTGACTAAGCTGCACATAGTTTTGCAAAATCAGTGACATACCAATCGCAGAAATCAATACAGATAAACGACTAGAGCTGCGCAGTGGACGGTATGCAATACGCTCAATCACCCACCCGTACGCACCAGTAACGGCAACAGTAAGAAACAACGTGCCGACAAGAATAATAGGAAAAGATTCGATACCGAAAAAAGTTAAAAGAGCTAGAGCAATAGCGGTGATATAAGCTGATACCATGTAAACATCGCCATGGGCGAAGTTAATCATGCCGATAATGCCATACACCATGGTGTAACCGATCGCAATGAGTCCATAAACAGAACCAAGGGTAAGACCGTTTACCAACTGCTGGAGAACGATATCCATCGTAAGACCTCGTGGGAATTTTTTTAATATAGAGAGCATGTTTACCAGCGCAATCCTTGGCTGGTAAACATGAGTCGGTTATTACTGAAATGTAAGAACTAAATAAAAATCAGTCTACTACGTGATATTTACCTTGAGCATCCCACTCATACATAACGTAATCAGAAACAGTTAAATCGCCTTTTTCGTCGAAGTCTTTCTTACCCATTACGGTGTCAACAGAATGAGTCTTCAACCACTTAGCACCTTTGATTGGATCTAAATTGTTATTAGCTAGAGCTGCAACAGCAACTTGCATCGCAGTGTAAGAGTACAAAGTGTACCCTTCTGGCTCATAACCGCCGTCGCGGAACTCTTGGATGACTTTTTTACCAGATGGGTAAGATGTTGGTGGCGCACCAAATGTCATCAATACACCGTCTACGTATTCAGGTGAACCCGCAACTGAAACAAACTCGTCAGATACGATGCCATCACCTGAGATGAAGATTGCTTTAGAGCCTTGCTCGCGCAACTGACGAACAAGTGGGCCAGCTTCAGAGTGAAGACCACCGAAATACACAACATCCGCGTCTACAGAACGAATTTTTGTAATCAAGGCATTAAAATCTTTCTCGCCACGAGTCAAACCTTCGTACATAACTTCTTTCAAGCCGTAAGCGTTAAGCGTTGACTTCATAGCATCAGCAAGGCCTTTACCATAAGTGTCTTTATCGTGAATTACAGCAACGCGTTTTGCTTTCAATTTATCTACAATGTAGCTTGCTGCCACATCGCCTTGCTGATCATCACGACCACATACGCGGAAAACGTTTGGCAAACCTTGGTCGGTAAGTGTTGGGTTTGTTGATGCAGGCGTTACCATGATAACACCAGCTTCTTCGTAGATTTTTGAAGCAGGGATAGAAGAAGATGAACAGAAGTGTCCGATGACAGCCACAGCACCATCAGAGTCAACTAGACGGTTAGCAACCGACACGGCTTGTTTGGGCTCACAAGCATCATCTGCTTTAACAAGCTTAATCATTTCACCTTTAACACCGCCTGCAGCATTGATATCTGCAGCCGCTTTTTCAGCCCCTTTCCATAATTGCTCACCAAAAGCCGCATAAGCCCCTGTATGAGGGCCAGCAACACCGATGACTACATCTGCTTGAGCAAGTGTCGCAGCACCCGCAATAGCAAGAGAAATTAATGTTTTTCTAACAACCGCATTTGACATAAGAAAAGCCTCTACTCGTTTTGTGTTTTATCGTTATTATTCAAAAGCAAGAAGCGTTCCAACAATTAAACCCTAAAGAAAAGGCATTAATAATGGAACTTTCACAGCAACTATTCAAAAAATGTGCACCTTTATAATGCTACACATTAATATCAGACTAAACTTTGGTCAATAGTAGTGCGCATAAATAATGTAATTAGCTTGGATAAAACTCTACATTCCTAAAAAAGTGCAAAATTAATCACTGATTTTTTTTGTTTGTATGGTTTTTTATACTTCAAAGAGAGGGCGTCGCACTAAGCAGGAGCAAAAGATTAAGAGGTCGAAATGAGAGGGCAAAAATAGATGTATAACACCCATCCTAAAAAATAACTACTTACTATAATTTAGTACAAATCAGCTGCTAATGAATTAGTGAAAAGTCGGATTTTTTATCAAAAAACTCCGACTCTATCAAAAAAAACAGAATCTCTAGGTTATTTGTCGCTGAGAGCAGGTTCTGATGGGGAAGCACTTAATAGATCAGATAGACGAACTAAGCGAACACCATCTTGCTCTAGATGATTAAGACGCTGTTTAAGATAAGCCATAGTTTCTGGATATGGATGCCCAATTGCCAGAGCGCTGCCATGCTTCCTTGCAAGCTTTACTAAACGAGAAAATTGTTTATCGATAGCTTGTTCAGTGCGAATGTTATCCAAAAAAACATCTCTACTGACTGTCTCTAAACCATAGTCTTGAGCTGTTTTTTTGGCCACACTTTTAGGACTAGTTAGACTGTCTATAAAAAACAGTGAGCGACCTTTAAGGGTTTCCATTACCCACTTCATCGAGTCTGCTTTGGTTGTTAGCAAACTGCCCATATGATTGTTGACGCCTTGTATCCCTGGTAAGCCATCCAAGTCCTTACTCAGAGTCTCTTTTAATTCATGCTCCGTCATTTTGGCATACAGTCCACCAGGACCAAGCTTCAACTCTCGCTGGTTTTCCATCGGTGCATGCAGAAGAGTAATGCGTTTTTGTTTCTGCGCCGTCAATGCCGTCTGCATAGCAAACGGTGTGCTGGGTAATATCGCCAAAGCTACCTCGGTAGGCAGCATTAACGATGAATCCATACCGTTGCGGTTATAACCCAAATCATCGATCAAAATGGCTATTCGCGGCATCTTAGGATGAACATCAACAGCTAAAATTTTAGCTGGCCCCCCTTCTTTTTTAGAGTGATTAGGCTGCTGATCTACTTTAGGAAATGATTTAAAAGGCTTTGACTCGTAATCAATAGGAGCATCTAGAAAAGGCACAATCGCCGGTGTCCATGGCTTAGCAGCTTCCAATACTGAGGAATTAGATTGAGTCGAAGTGTTCGGTGGCGTAGCACTAGAATTATCTACCGAAACAGAGTTGTTAGACGATACGGGGAAATAGGATTCTACTGGAAAGCCTGATGCTTCTGTAGGCTCTTCTTCTTGCGGTGCTAAAAGGGGCCCTAAATGCTCAGGAAGGACAACGGGTTCTTCAAAAAAAGTCGCGCTATCCTCCTCCGTTACTTGCTCAGCTTCAAGGGCAAGCATCTCTACCCTATCTACAGGTACCGCTTCTGAGTCATCAAGAGTACGACTTAACTCATCCGCACACCCAGGAAGGGCGAGCAGACAAAATATAACCACTAGGAATTTCTTAAAATCAAACAAGCGCGCTTTTACCAAAAAAATATATTTATCAAAAAAATTACTATTTCTGCGCTAACTTAGGCAGCGTTTTCAAAATAGTAACTGCTTGGAATAACTGAAAATCCGTTTTAGCCAACTCACCAATATCAGACTTCACATCAGCACTGGTGCGCTCTTCGCCACCCGTTCCGTTCCCCAGATGTCCTTTTAACTCAGCTTCTTTAACAAAAAATTGCCCCTTATCAAAAGTCAGAGTCGCCTGTGGAACTATCAAATCAGGCGTTATTCCTTGAGCTTGGATAGAACGGCCATTGGGCGTGTAATACAAAGCCGTTGTTAATTTCACTGCGTCACCATTCGAAAGAGGGACGACGGTTTGTACAGAACCTTTACCGAATGTTTCTGTACCTAGAATCACGGCACGTTGGTGATCTTGCAAAGCGCCAGCGACAATCTCTGAGGCTGAGGCAGAACCTTCATTAACTAACACTACAACAGGCACATTATCGAATTGGGTATTTTTCTCTGTGGCAACAAACTGACTTTTAGACAATTCGTGACGACCATTTGTATACACAATCATGCCTTTATCTATAAAAGCATCCACAACCCCAACAGCACTTTGTAAAACACCACCTGGATTATTACGCAAATCTAAAACAACGCCTTGGATTTTGTCTTCTTTCTTAAGCTTATCAATGGCTTGATAAAACTCTGACGCACTATCACCTTGGAACTGGCTAATACGAAAATACGCAATACCATCACCTAACCATTTATCGGTAACACTGGTATCTTCTACTAAGCGGCGTGTTAATTCATAATGTTTAACTTCACCGTTTCGCTCAATATCCAAGGTCACTTTAGAGCCAATTTCACCACGCATTAAAGTGACAATATCTTGCATACCAAGATCCGTTATTAAGGTGTTATCAATCTTAATAATCACATCACCGGGCAAAATTCCAGCTTCTGCTGCCGCAGAACCATCAACAGGCGTCACAATAGTAAGACGTTTATCTTTCATCTCAACTTCAACACCAATGCCAGCATAGTTTCCGGATGTCAGTTCATTAAAATCGACCAATTCCGCCTTAGTAAAATATTCAGAATGTGGATCAAGCCCTGAGACCATACCTTTCAACGCTTTATGAAGAATATCTTGATCAGACATCACTTCAACATAACCTTCCCGGATTGTCTCAAAAGTTTCTACAAAAGACTGAATTTCAGCAGTAGGCAACTTTGATTTTTCCTGAGCATCCACAGGAGGCTGCGCAGAAAAAGCAGGCGGCACCAATAACACCATAAATAAAAAGGGAATTCGTTGACGCAAAATATTGATCATGTTTCTTCCTATGAATTTCTTACTGGCTTAAGGTCTAAGTATGTAAAGTAAACTACCCTGCGTTCACCCAAGAAAGTGGTTTTAATGGCGTACCATTATGTCGAATTGCAAAAAACAACGCTGGATCAGGACGACCACCAGTGCTACCAACCATAGCTATAGTATCGTTTGCCCCTACCCATTCGCCGACCTCTTTTAATAAGCTTTGGTTGTAACCGTATAATGACATGTAACCATCACCGTGGTCTAAAATAAGTAAAAATCCGAAGCCTCGCATCCAGTCAGAAAACACCACTCGACCAGAAAATATGGCATGAACAGGCTCACCTTCTTTAGCACGCAATGTAACGCCACCTAAGTTGATACTGCCATTAGAGGATAATTCAGTCAGTGTTTTTAATGGGCGAACCAATTTGCCACGCTGTGATGAGAAAGGTACATCTTGATCAGGGATTTGTATGTCAGCAAGCGCCTCTTCAAGACGTTTCAACATATCCTGTAGGTTTTTCTGATCTTGTACTAATTGTTTAGAGCGTTTATCACCCTTAGCTAAGTCACTGTCTAACTTAGCCAATAAATTGCGTCGATCAGCTTGTTGAGCAGTAAGACGGCTACGTTCTGCTTTTAATTCGGCTTCTTCTTTGGCTTGCTGAGCTCGATGGCTACGAATGCTTTTTTCAACCAAATTCAAATCACTCACTTCGGTCACAAAGCCATTAATAAGCGACTGTCTAGCATTGGAAAAATAACGATTGTATTGCACCAAGCGCTGAGCTTCTTCAGAGCTATCACCATTCAACAATAGCTTGATACTTTCTTCATTACCGGAACGATAAACCGCCCTTAATTGGGCGGCTATTTGTTCATTTTGTTGTTGAATACTTAATTGAAGTGTTCGCTGCTGTACTCTCAATTCTCCCAGCTGCTGCTCACCTTTTTTTAAGCTTTCTTGAATGTTCTGAATTTTTTTAAGCAATTCCTGAATGTCTTTCTCTTTGACTTCAAGTTGCTTTTCCACATCAGACCGCTCAGACTTAATATCTTTCAACCAGCTATTAAGCTTTTGCAGATCTTTCTGTAAAGCCTGAATCTGCTGTTTAGCCTCCTCCGGAGTTTGTGGTTCACCTGCCGCCCAGCCGAAGCTGGACAGCAAAAACAAACTCAAAAGAAGACAACGGGATAGTAAGATCATTCTTGCCTCATGCTCGCGTCAGCAAGCTCACACCTGTCATCTCAGCAGGTTTGTCCATTCCCATCATATCTAGCAAGGTAGGAGCAAGGTCACACAATGCGCCTTCTTTAATGCCTAAACCTTGAGTTGGAGAGAACAAAACCAAAGGCACAGGTCCAATAGTATGAGACGTTAAAGGCTGAGCACCATCGTCACTTAACATTTGCTCAACGTTGCCATGATCGGCAGTAATCAAGCATTGGCCACCATTCACTTTCAAAGCTTCAATAATACGACCTAAACAAGCATCAACCGCTTCAACCGCCTTAACCGCCGCTTCGAAAATACCGCTGTGACCAACCATGTCACCGTTGGCAAAGTTACAGATAATAGTGTCGTATTTACCCGCTTCGATCACTTCAACAAGCTTGTCAGTCACTTCTGGCGCGCTCATTTCTGGTTTCAAGTCGTAAGTTGCCACATTTGGTGATGGAATTAGCTCACGCTCTTCCCCATCAAACAAAGCCTCTTCACCACCATTAAAGAAAAAGGTTACGTGAGCGTATTTTTCAGTTTCAGCAATACGTAATTGTTTCTTACCATGCTTGGCTAGCACTTCACCCAATGTATTCGTCAAAGCAATAGGAGGAAACGCCACATCGGCTTTAATATCGGAAGCAAATTCAGTGAAGGTAACAAAAGACGCAAGTTTTGGATAAACAGCGCGTTTAAAACCATCAAAGTCAGCATCGGTGAAAGCACGAGTTAATTGGCGCGCACGATCAGGACGGAAGTTAGCAAAAATAATCGCATCGCCATCTTGAACTGGTGCAGACTCACCAACGATAGTGGCTTTTACAAACTCGTCATTTTCGTCACGCTCATAAGCGGCTTGAATCGCGCCCTCAGCTGTATCAGCTTGAAACTCGCCCTTGCCTAGAACAATGGCATCGTAAGCTGTTTGCACACGATCCCAACGATTATCACGGTCCATCGCATAATAACGACCGGTTAAAGTCGCAATTTTACCCACACCTAGCTCGGCTAATTTAGCTTCTAACTCAGCCGTTGGTGTTTTAGCAGAACGAGGCGGCGTATCACGGCCATCGGTAAAACCATGAACGTAAATCGCTTTCGCGCCACGTTTTGCCGCTAATTCGCACATCGCCATAATTTGCTCATGATGACTATGAACACCACCATCAGACAACAAACCTAAAATATGAACCGCTTTGCCAGCACTGACAGCTTTATCAACCGCATTAACAAGCGCTTCATTTTCAAAAAAAGAACCGTCTTCAATGGCTTTTCCGATACGAGTAAAGTTTTGGTAAACCACACGACCGGCACCTAAATTCATGTGACCTACTTCAGAATTACCCATTTGCCCTTCGGGTAAACCCACCGCAAGACCAGACGTTTTAATTAAAGTATGAGGCTGATTATTCCAAAGCGCGTCCCAGTTAGGCGTGTTTGCTGCACTAATCGCGTTGGATTTAGAAGTTTCGCTGTATCCCCATCCATCAAGGATAAAGAGGGCTGTCGTTTTTTTGTTCATGTTAATCTATCCCGTAAATTGATCATGATTATGCCTCGATACTATCACAGGCTTGTAATTTAGTTACAGACTAGCGTTCCTATTCAGACTATTAATTTCACTAATAAAGACTGTTTCACCACTAATAGGAAGCTGACAACTCATTCCGCTTTGCCAATAACCAATCTCGAAAAATCACCACCTGTTCAAGATCTGCCTTGTCGGCAGGATAAGACAAAAGATACTCATGAGGCGTCGAAACTGCTTTACCGAAAGGCGCCACCAGCTCGCTATTTTGCAAGCTGCGCTCTGCCAATATGGTCGGCATAATAGCAATGCCCATGCTGTTTTTAGCCGCTTCGAGCAACATATGAAAATGCGCGAAAGAAGCACCAGCAAAGGAACCACTTTCTAGTCCTTGTGCCACCATCCAGTCTGGCCATGCATTAATACGTGATGATAAATGTAAAAAAGGGAATGCTGTGACATCTTCAACGTTCCACGCATCAAATGACTTGTCGCCAATGCGAGCCAATAATTCCGGTGAGCAAACCGCGACCACGCTTTCTTTCATCAATTGATGAGAAATAGCACGAGGCCAATGATCGCCACCGTAGTGCAAAATAATATCGATGCTTTCAGGGTCAATCTTTGCAGCATCATCTAAGGAACGAACTTTAATTTGAAACTGCGGGTGAGCAGTTTGAAATTCAGCAAGCAGAGGCATCAACCAATAGGACGCCAAGGTGGGCAATGCAGAAATCGTTAGCGTGGTTTTTTCATCTTCTCGATGCAGCATGCGTAAACAGGCGTTTTCCATGCCATCCAGTAAGGGAACCACTTCTTTGTAATAAGCAGCGCCCGTGCCTGTTAATACCAAGCGCTTATTGAGACGAATAAATAAATCTCGCGACAAAAACTCTTCAAGGTTACGAATCTGCCGACTAACAGCACTTTGGGTAAGATGCAGTTCTTCCGCAGCCTTAGTAAAACTTAAATGCCTGACCGAAGCCTCAAAGCATTTCAACGCGGTTGACGATGGGATATAACGGCGCATGTAGGCGTTACTCAATTAGCTAAAACTGGAAGACAATAACTGTATCCTATATCACGCTTATTCCCAACCAGTAAAATAAAAAACGCACCATAAAGATGCGTTTTAATATAAAAGTTATTCGCAGTAAACTTATGCCAGCACCAAACTAACCGTAACTTTCACAAGATGTAGGGAGCGCAGTAATCATTCTAATCCAAAGCGTGCGACTGCTGACCAAGATGATAAGTATGGGCACCAACCTCATAAAACAAACGCTTCAATTCCCGAAACGAAATATCTCTAAGCACTGTCGTTGGAATCGATAGGCTTTCTCTTCGACCCGATAGCCATTCTGCTAACTCAGCGCCAACCACTGTTCCCGGCCCAATACCTCGACCACTGTAACCAGCCACACTAAACAAGCCTTTTTGTAACTGCTGACAATGAGGCAAATGATCTTCACTGTAGGCAATTTTACCCGTCCAGCAATAATCCCATTCCACCTTACTTAAAATCGGGAATAATTCGGTGACGCGCTGAGTTGCCCAGTTAGACAACACGCTACCCTCGCCTCCCATGCCACCAAATACTAAGCGGCCTTGTTTATCTAAGCGAAAGGAACTCATCACGGTACAAGTATCCCAAACGCCTTCTTTGTTTGGTAAGACACTGGCTAATTGCGTATCACTTAACGGCTTGGTCGCCAATTGTGAATAAAAGATGGGCACAAACTTACGTGCTTGTTCTTTTACACCAAATTCACTGTACGCGTTGGTCGCCAAAATGACTTTTTCAGCATGTACCTGACCCTTTTCTGTATGCAAAACCCAGCCATTTTCGGCAGGTTCTATTTTGCTTACTGGAGACTGATCAAAAAGCTTAGCACCTTCTTTTAGCGCTGCATGAGCCAATCCACGGGCATAAGCCAAAGGCTGAATAGTGCCGGCTCTTGGATCAAACAACGCAGAGTTAAATTTACTGGAACCAATTCGAGCTTGTGCTTCTGCCGCATCAAGCAACTGAACTGGCGCACCGCGTTTCTTCATTTGCTCATAACGGCGCTGTAATTGAGCCAAACCCGTTTTACCCACACCTGCGTGTAAGGTCCCATTACGAACTGGCTCGCACTGAATATCGTATTCTTGAATCAAGCCATATACGAAATCTGGTGCTGCCGCCAAAGCCTTATACATGACACTGCCCGCTTCAGCCCCGATGGTTTTATCCAGCTGATCCGGTTCCAGCCAAACACCTGCATTCGCCAAACCAACATTACGCCCTGATCCACCAAAGCCAACTTCTTGCGCTTCAACTACGGCAACAGAAATACCAAATTTAGCTAGATGCAACGCTGCAGAAAGGCCTGTAAAACCCGCGCCAACGATAACAACTTCAACATCAACACGCCCTTCTAAAGGCGCTAATACTGGCGCATCAGGAGAACTTGCACGCCATAAAGAATTGCAGATTTTATCAGACATAAGACAGCCTCATCAGGACACTGGTCAAAACCTATAATCAAAACTAAACAGGCGAGAAAATCTCGCCTGTTACTTCTTAATTAAACGCGTTTGCTTTATAAAGCGAGCGCTTGAGTGCGGTTACTCAAATACGATACCTTGTGCTAGCGGCAAATCACCACCGTAGTTCACCGTATTTGTAGTACGACGCATGTAGTTTCTCCACGCATCAGAACCAGACTCACGACCGCCACCCGTTTCTTTCTCGCCACCAAACGCGCCGCCAATCTCAGCACCAGACGTACCAATATTAACGTTGGCAATACCACAGTCAGAACCTGCTGGAGACATAAACATCTCGGCTTCACGCATGCTTTCTGTGAAAACAGCAGAAGACAAACCTTGTGGCACTTCGTTTTGAATTTCAATCGCTTCTTCAAACGTTTTGTAAGTCAAAACATACATGATAGGCGCAAAAGTTTCTTCATGAACGATTGGCGCATCGTGAGCAATACGAACAATCGCAGGACGAACGTAGAAACCACCAGCTGGAACGCCTTCAGTGACACGTTCGCCACCGCAGATAATTTCGCCACCTTGTTTTTTCGCAGTATCTAGAGCCGCTTGCATACGGTTGAAGCTGCCTTCGTCGATTAGTGGACCAACCAAATTACCTTCAACGATTGGGCTACCAACGCGAAGCGAACCGTAAGATTTCGCTAAACGCTCAACCAAACCATCAACAATAGATTCATGAGTAATCAAACGACGTAATGTTGTACAACGCTGACCCGCCGTACCTGCCGCAGAGAAAACAATGGCACGTAGTGCAAGGTCCAAATCCGCCGTGTCAGAGACAATCATCGCGTTATTACCGCCAAGCTCTAACAAAGAACGACCTAAACGACCTGCAACTGTTTTCGCAACAGCACGACCCATTACAGTAGAACCTGTTGCAGAAACAAGTGGGAAAGTCTCGCTTGCCGCAATCGCTTCACCAAGATCGCGGTCACCAATCATTACAGACACAGCTGCTTTAGGAATATCAGGCATATCGGCAATAACGTTTTGTGCGATTTGGTACATAGCCAAGGCACACAACGGCGCTTTTTCAGAAGGTTTTAGTAGGATTGGATCACCACAAACAAGACCCAGCATGGCATTCCAAGCCCAAACCGCCATAGGAAAGTTAAATGCTGTAATGACAGCAACAGGACCCAGTGGATGCCATTGCTCCATCATACGATGTCCAGGACGCTCAGACACGATAGACAAACCATGCAACATACGAGATTGACCTACCGCGAAATCACATACGTCGATCCATTCTTGTACTTCACCCAAAGCTTCAGGAACAATTTTACCGGCTTCCAAAGAAATCACTTGCGCCAACTCATTTTTGTACTTGCGCGCTTCATCACCAATACGACGAACCAATTCACCGCGACGTGGCGCAGGAATAGTACGCAATACTTTAAATGCATCTTTTAGTTCGGCATTTACTTTGTCTAGCTGCGCAGGTGTCGCATTGTTAAACGTAGACAGTGTCGCACCATCAATTGGGCTGTGAGCTGAAAACGTACTGCCTTCGCCCAAAGCAACTGTGTTGCCTGTTAATACGCTGTAAAACGTATCGCCTTGTTTCAGGGTATTTATACCCAATGTTTCTAAGCAAGTAAGTGACATATGAACCTCTAAGATTTATGTATGTATAAATTTAACTTCCATCACCATAACTAGCTCAGACTAGAATGAGAAATACCGTTTTCCTGCTAGTGGTCTAGTTTTTACCTATAGCTAGATAATCCACCTATAGGTATATTAGAAAGGAACATAAAATCAATCTTCACAAAAGCCGACTTATAGAAAGAGCATACAGATGGACATCCGATCATTACGTTACTTTATTGCCGTTTACGAAGAACGCAGTCTAAGCGCTGCTGCAAAACGTTGCTTTGTGGCGCAACCTTCCATATCGACAACAGTCGCGCAATTAGAAGATGACCTAGGCACAAAACTCTTTGTTCGCCATTCAAAAGGCGTATCACCAACTGATAGCGGTTCACAACTTTATCCCCATGCTTGCAAAATGGTCAGTGACCTTAGCGCGATGCGCAGCTTATTTACCGACACACCCGCACCGCTTGCTCTATCTATCTCATTAACGCCCTTTTTGTCTGGCGCGTTAATCAGTCAAGTGATCAAAACCATGCTCGATGAAGTTCATGGGCTTACTTTAAAACTCGTCGATGAATCAGAAAGTGCCGATTTGCGTTTTACTTGTCATCGTTACACCGGTGAAGAAGACGTGTTTTATCCCCTTTGGGAAGATGACTATGTGATCGCCATGCCATTAGATCATTGGTTGGCAGATTTTCCTTCGTTATCAATTAAACAAATTGACAAGCAACCCTTTATTTCCCGAACGCCATGCGACATTTTGGAATCTTGGAACTACTTAATGCAAAAACAAGAACTCACCACAGACGTTCGCGCTCAAGTAAAAACTGAAGAGTACGCATTAGATTTGGTTGCTGCTGGATTAGGGATTTCACTTATTCCAGAACACTCCTCACGAGGCCGAAACGACCTGTGTTTGCGGCCATTGAACGATGTGAAATTAAAACGCGTGGTGGGTTTGGCTCATAAGAAAGAACGTAGCTTTCCAGCTCATCTAATCAATACCATTCTAACTGCCAAGCAACAATTGCTGGTCAATAAGAATCCGCCAGAAATGAGACTCGCATAACTTTTATGCATCACAACGTGCATTTTTACCTTTTGCGTTTCGACTAATTACTGCACTAAAGTAACTCAATCGACCTAACACACTGCAGGAAACCTTATGACACCAAATGATTTTTTCGCATCCTTGTGGGATCACTACACAGTCATCACACCACAGGCCCAGCGCATTCAACAATTATTTAAGAGCCATGGCGAAAATGTACTTAATGATCATGTGGCCTTTCGTACCTTTAATAACTCGCCTATTTCGTTAGAAAAACTGGAACCTCAACTAGAAGCTATTGGTTATAAAGCCTATGGTGCATTCCGTTTTGAAAGCAAACACCTTAAAGCTCGCTGCTACAAACACCAAACAGATGTAGATTCACCAAAGATCTTTTTGTCTGAGCTTTTGGTAGAAGAACTGCCTGCGAACTGCCAGGACATCATCGGCAAGTTCATTACGCAAATTCCAGCTGATGCTGTGCAAACACCAGCTATTTTTTGGGCAGGTAAATTATGGGAAACACCAACGGAAGCTGAATATCTTGCTTTAGCAGAGCACAGCGAATATGCCGCTTGGTTATCGACTATGGGACTACAAGCTAACCACTTCACGGTCAGCATCAATCACTTGAAGAAATTCCCAACCATTGAAGAAGTGAACACAATGCTGCAAAACGAAGGTTACGCATTAAACCTTGTTGGTGGTTTAGTAAAAGGTTCGCCTGAGTCTTTCTTGGAGCAGTCTTCCACTATGGCCGACAAAGTCGACTTCACCTTTGCCGATGGTAAACAAAAAACCATTCCAAGCTGCTTTTATGAATTTGCTCGTCGCCACACCATGCCAGACGGTGTGCTGTTCGATAGTTTCATCGAAGGCAACGCAGATAAGATCTTTGATTCAACCAGCGCTAAATGAAGAGTAAATAAATAGAAATAATAGAACGAGCCCAAGTGGCTCGTTTTTTTTCGGACTAATCTGGTCTTCCGAGCATCATATATTTGTCACCTAGCGCTTGTAGTATGTACCGATTCGGCTGGCCGTGTATAATGCTGGCAGTTTAAATATGGGCCTTACGATTATGATGAACCAACTTATTGAATTTTCTATCAACCACTGGGAAATGGTCGCTGTATTTTTAGCGATTCTTGCCACACTACTTTTCGTTGAAAGCAAAGGCGGCGCACAAGGGCTTACACCTTCAGCTGCGACTAACCTAATGAACAGCGAAGATGCGGTTGTTGTCGATATCCGTCCAGAGAAAGAATTCAGCACGGGCCACATTACAGGCGCGCTGAATATTCCTGCGACTAAGATGAAAGACAGCATGAACCGCCTTGAGAAACACAAAGACGCCCCAATTATCATAGTTTGCAAATCTGGTGTAACGTCTGGCGCAAGCGCGAAAGACCTTAAAAAAGCTGGCTTTGGTAAAGTTTACAAACTTCAAGGTGGCATTGCAGAATGGCAATCATCTAACCTGCCACTGGTTAAAGGATAAGAGAAAAATTATGGCTACTGTCACTATCTATTCGAGCGATTACTGTCCGTTTTGCGTTAGAGCAAAACAATTGTTAACGGCAAAAAATGTTGCCTTTAATGAAATCCGTGTAGACGGAGAACGTGAATTACGACAAGAAATGATGGAGAAAAGTGGCCGCCACACCGTTCCACAAATTTGGATTGGTGAACAACATGTTGGTGGATGCGACGATCTTTACGCCCTTGAACGCGAACAAAAATTGGATGCCTTACTTGCATAAAGATCGGCACCCAATAACCGCACGGCATAAATGAGCGATGCATTCATCACTTTTATAAATTATTAAAAAAAGGAACCAAGATGTCCGATACAGCTGAAACACCAGAAGCACAAGCACAAGAAGCGCAGACACCACAACTTTCCATGCAACGTGTATTTTTGAAAGATATTTCTTTTGAATCGCCACGTTCACCAATGATTTTCCAAGAAGAATGGAAACCAGAAGTTGGCTTAGAGCTAAATACTAAGAGCCGCCAAGTGGGTGAAAACGTATACGAAGTTGTTTTGGAAATAACCGTAACGGTTAAGAACAATGGCAATACAGGCTATTTAGTTCAAGTTCAACAAGGCGGTTTGTTTGTTATTTCTGGTCTTGATGACCAACAACTACACCATGCTTTGGGTGCGTTCTGCCCTGCAACAATCTTCCCTTACGCTCGTGAAAACATCGATGCGATTGTAGTAAAAGGCAGCTTCCCAGCGATTATGCTTGCTCCAATCAATTTTGATGCGCTTTATATTGAAAGCCTACAAAAACAACAAGCTGAAACGACTCAGTAATCATTGTTGAATGATAAAAGCAACGAAGAGTAACGAAAAAAGGAAGCTGCGCGCTTCCTTTTTTATTGCATAATGGTAGCGTTCAACTTTTAGTATTGGAAGCTGTGATGAAAAAGAAAAAAAAACCATGTCCAAATTGCCTTAGAGCCCGCTGGTTAATACTCTATCTTGGCTGTTTTGCTCTATTCGCGATACTCTTTGCTAATCAGTTTTTAGAAAAAGGAATGTAAAGTGAAGTGGGCATTTCTTTTGATGAGTATCTATTTGTTAGCTGGCTGCGCAACCTATAAACAAGATATAGATGCAGGCTTAAGCTTAGCAAAAGAAGGCGAATGGAAAAAAGCCGAAGATAAACTCGAAGACGTTTTGGACAGCTCGCAAGACAAACTACTTTATTATATGGAAATCGGCGCTCTCGCCCAGAACCAAGGTGATTTTGAGCGCAGTAACGAATTGCTAGAACAAGCTGAAAGATTAAGCGATACCTTCTTGCCCGAAAACTTTTCTAATCGCTCTTGGGCATTGCTAAGCAACCCAAGACAAAGCGACTACCGCGGTAACGGCATAGAACGCGTTTACATCAGCTATCTCAAATCAATGAACTACATCGCCCTCGCAGAAAAAGAAAACAATACTATTAAAAAGCGCGAGCTTAACGATGCGGCTTTAGTTGAAATGCGGCGTATTGACATCAAACTCAATGAAATCCGAGCGCAAACGCCTAGTTACCAAGATCTTAATGCCAAAGAAAACCAAGCCTTTTATATGAAAGCACTAAGCTGGTTAGGCGATTTTTATAGCGGTGGGCGAGATACTGACAAGTTCCTCTATCGCGATGATGCATGGGCACGCTACATGGAAGGGCTGCAATACGAGATGAATGGCGAAATAGATGATGCTCGTATCAGCTATGAAAAAGCGGCCAACTTGTATGAAGACGGTTATGCCAAACAATATGATTTATCGAGTACGACGGCGGATCGTGCTTGGTTAGATGCTATTCGCATGATGCAAAAAGGCGGTTTTAGCCAGAGCGAGATAGAAGAAAAGATCAAAGCAAAACTGTCTCCAGCTATGCAAGAAACACTCAAGCAATATCACAAAGGCGATGCGGAATTAGTCGTTTTAGAACATCAGGGCTTCATTCCTGACAAAAAAGAAATGACAGTATTGTTATACGCAGACCCTCGCGCTTATTCCTTGGTATTACAGCCTCTTCATGGCGGCGGCAACGCAGAAGAAAACGATGCATTTCGTTGGTTTACCATGACTTATGCTGATATCAACCCACTCAACCTAATTGCCAATTATAAAGCAGGTGGCGCATGGGGAACCTTCTCAGGCATTTTCACCAAACGAGTCATTCTTGGTAAAGCAGCTTGGAAACAACTTAGCGACGTCAAAATCGACAAATTGCTAACTGAACAAAGCATCCGCGTTACTGTACCTTATTATGGCCGCTTCACATTAGATCAACATCAGCCAACATTGCTGATTAATAGTCCGGCAATCACTCCTTTTAATAACAGTTTACGCATGACATCTCTTGCTGATATCGCTTTTCAGGAACAACTGGCGCAAGCACAACGAGACATTTATGAAGGCTTGGTAAGAGAACTTTTGCGCAGCTGGTTGTCGTATCAGGTTTCGTCAAATGTGCAGGATCAAAATGTCTCTTTGCTGTTAAACCTAATTGGACAAGTCGCAGTCTTTGCCTCATCCGCGGCAGATACACGTAACTGGCTGACTCTACCAGCACAAGTCAGACTAACCCGTGAACCATTAGCTCCTGGCGAATACTCGCCAGATTACAGGGTGAATAACAAAACTTTCTCGCTCGGCAAGGTCAACTTAGAAGCCAATAAAATTAAACTTTGGAATCTACGCAACCCCTATTAAATTGATTACACTAACGGCTTAGCATCAAGCTAAAACGGACATAAGGAAAATATTATGCACATCGGCAAACTTAAACAGTCTAATTTGATCTCTGTATCGTGGAAGGGAATTATTGCTCTATCCATGGCTGTGTTATTAACTGCTTGTTCTGGCAGCGTAAAGCGCCTAGACACGAATGAAGACGTTATGCTGTCTGACCGTTGGAATGACACTGACTCACGCCTAGTGGCTGAAGAAATGATGGGCGACATGCTAACCTTCCCATGGTTCCGTGATTACAACTTCAGCAAGAAAGGTAATCCAACTGTTATCGTACAGAGTATCCGTAACAAAACATCTGAGCATATTCCTGTTGACACCTTCATTAACGACATCAAACGCAGCTTATTACGTGCCGGTAAAGTCGATTTTGTTGTTTCTGGTGCAGAACGTGATGACGTCCGTACTGAACGAGAAGAGCAAGAGCTTAATGCTGCACCAGATACGGTTGCTAAATTTGGTCTAGAGCAAGGCGCTGGTTTCGCTCTATCTGGCACTATTAACTCAATCGTTGACTCCAATGGCGACCAACGCGTGAGCTTCTACCAAGTCGACCTTAAATTGATTGATATGACGACCAACCGTGAAGTTTGGAACGGTCAGAAGAAAATCAAAAAATTGGCTGACAAAGGCTTTTTCTAACCATGAAACTCTATGCTGTGCCTACACCGCTCAACTGGGTAATGATAACGGCTATATTGCTCAGCTTAACTGGGTGCTTTGGCTCTAATACTAAGTCTGGCCAATCGACGGTGGGTCAATCAATGGAAGGGATGCCCGACTGGGTATCCTCTCCGCCGCAGGACAGCACACATTTGTATGGTGTTGGTAGCGCACCTCGCATTGAAAACATTGCCTTGGCGTTCACTCAAGCCGAACAAAACGGCAATGTTCAAATCGCGCAGCAACTTCGTACTCAGGTGAGTCAGGTAAATACACAAGACACCCAAGTTCGATCAGGACAAGGCACAGAGCAAGTTTCAAAGACACAAACCGCCTATACTCAAGTGACTACGTCACCCATAGAACTAGAACAAGCCATCAATGAGCGGCGTTTTGCTGACAAGAACTACGTTTATGCGCTGCAATCTATTGATCGTAGCCGCATTGTCGCGAAGCTAAAGATCGCCATTAACGACACCGACGACGCGATCCGCAAACGGGCCGCTTTATTGAGTAAGACTGAGTATCCTGCACCGCAAGATTGGCAAACTTACATGCAGCTCATCCCGTATTTTGCTCAACGCAAATCCTATGAAGATGAGCTCAGCCTTTATTCAACCGCACACACAGCAGCAGGCAAAGCGGATACAGACATTCAAGACATAGAGCAGCGCCTTAACCTAGCACTTAGCAACTATGGCTTTGATGTTTCCTCAACCAAGCAAGCGGACAGCTTAGCCAGTGCTCTTTCGCATTTTGGCCTGACACCTAAAAGTGACTCCCTGTTCAAACTTAATAGCCGAACAGCGCAACATCATGAAACCCAAGATGGACGCTTTTATGCATTTGAAGACGGTACACTGGAACTCATCGATCCAACAGGTTCACGCCTTGCCTCTTGGACAGTCAGCGCCAGAGGGATAGCAAAAACCCTGCAAAGCGCCCAAGAAAAAGCGACCATTAACTGGTCAAATCAAGCAATTGAAGCCATGTTCACTTGGTTAACACGCTTAGATTAAGACCTTTCAATAGCATTAAAGATACGCGCTAACCACTCTAAATTCTGTTAGACTGCGCTACATTGAGCCACTCGCTGTGAGTAGGTTTTACATATCATTAGGAACACCAGTGTCAAAATTTTTTTATCGTGGTAGACCCGATATCATGGGTAAGCATAATCTAGGCAATTATCAGCCTAAGCCTAAAGTGAAATCTGGAAGCGAAGAAAATCCACTCATTTTGCAAGTACAAACGCCAGAGCGTGAGAGTGAAATAAGCGCCATATTGATCGCTAACGATTTATTCGGAACCATTAGCATTAACAGTGAGATGCCTGAGGATATTACGCCTCTGGACATTCCTGTTACTCAAATTGTTGAAAAAACACCGCAACGTAACGACCCTTGTTCATGTGGAAGTAATAAAAAATACAAAAAATGCTGCGGCTAAAATACTAAGCTCATTAGCATCACTAGGTTCTAACAAGCGAAAATAGCGGTAATCTAATTAGATTACCGCTATTTTTTCATCACAAACTAGCCGTTATCCGTTAAGCAAGATCTTCATAAGGCAAACCGACATATTGCATGGCAATAATACGGCGCCCTTCTTCATTGTCCGTGTAAAAACTCAGTTCAGAACTCATGAATTTGTCATGCGTTGCAGCGTCAGTGTCATGCACATCACCCTGTCCAAAGTCATGCAACATGCTGGTCATCCACCATGAAAAACGTTCTCCGTGCCAAACACGACGCAAACAAATATCTGAATACTGAGCAATACAGTCTTTGTCGCCTTCTTTGTAGACCCGCGTCAGCACCTTATACAAGGTAGCTACATCAGAAGCCGCTAAATTTAAACCTTTCGCGCCTGTTGGTGGCACGATATGCGCCGCATCACCAACCAAAAATAAATTACCGTATTGCATCGGCTCACAAACAAAGGAACGCAACGGCGCAATACTCTTTTCAATACTTGGCCCAGTCACTAATTTCGCAGCGACATCGTCTGGCAGACGGCGTTTTAATTCTGTCCAAAAATCATCATCGCTCCAGTCTTCTACCTTGTCAGTCAGAGGAACCTGAAGGTAATAACGAGAGCGAGTCGCAGAACGCATGCTGGTCATAGCAAAACCACGGTCAGTTTTACAGTAAATTAATTCGTCGTTAACTGGCGGAGTATCAGACAAAACACCTAGCCAACCGAACGGATAAACGCGCTCAAACTCTTTACGAGACGACTCTGGAATGCTTTGACGTGATACGCCATGGAAGCCATCACAACCCGCGATGTAGTCGCAATCCAATCTGTGCTGTTCACCATTCTGCTCAAAGGTGACATAAGGAGTATCGCTTTTCACATCATGCAGAACCACGTTACTGGATTCATAATACGTGGTTAAACCAGCACCAACGCGGGCTTCCATCAAATCACATGTCACTTCTGTTTGACCATACACCATCACCGTACTGCCGCCAGTGAGCTTTTCTAATTCAATCTTCACACGTTTGTTGTTAAACGCTAACTCAACGCCGTGATGCACTTGGCCTTCACGATCCATGCGCTCACCAACACCGGCTTCACGCAGCAAATCCGTCATACCTTGCTCAAGGACACCGGCGCGAATTCGACCAAGAATGTACTCACCAGACACTCGCTCAATGATGATATTGTCGATGCCTTGTTTTGCTAACAGTTGCCCCAGTAATAGACCCGATGGACCTGCACCAATAATCGCTACTTGTGTTTTCATGTTTCTCTCCAATTTATTGTTATTTTTTCGATGCTGATTCAGTGATCAACGTGCTAGTGACAACATAATGGAAGATAAACAAACGAGGCGTTAGGTGATTTATGATCAAAAAATTGTACTTTTTGATCATAATTGATTTTTAAAGTCGGCAACTAAAACTTGATTTAAAATGACTTTTTGGTTCTTTTCGCTTATAAAAACCTATAAAAATAGGTTTACTTGTACATTCTAGTTTTATAGAAAGTAACAACTAAAAAAGTACATTTTGTAACTTATAAAAAATAAGAAGAGCGACATGCAGAAACCTAATATCCCTCACTTTGGACTTTATGGCGAATCTAGCTGGATCAATGACCCAGAGTTTTTCCATATTGAAGACATAGAATCCCGCAGCGGCGGCTTGGGCTGGAAAATTAATCCGCATCGTCATGCGCAACTTTTTCAGATTCTAATTTTAAAATCTGGTGAGGCCAAAGTTCAGCTAGACGACCAACAACAAAAGCTACAAGGCGCGTGGGCGATCATTGTTCCTGCTGGTGTAGTGCATGGTTTTCGCTTCGCTCCGGATACCGATGGCCGAGTAATAAGCATTGCCGAACCCTTACTTGAAGATGCCTATCAAGAAAAAGCAGCAAAGTTTATCCAGCCGCTGCTAAGTCAGGCTTGTTACATAGATTTTAATGGCCATCGCAGTATGTTTTCGGAGCTTTGGCCGTTAATACAACAACTTGAAAGTGAGTCTTCATTAATACGCGAAGGTCGAGCTTTAATGAGCGAATACCTCATTAAAGCTATTTTGCTGCTGCTATACCGCCAACACATCAATGGTGAAACGAATATCGCCAGTAAAACCGAAAACAGTCACGCTCACCAACTTAAAGAATTAATAGAGAAACACTACCGGGAACATTGGAGTAGTCATCAATACGCTGATGCATTAGGCACATCCACCAGCCGTTTGAATCGGCTCAGTAAAACCACGTTTAACCAAAGCATATTGGATTTAATTCATGAACGAGTTTTGTTAGAAGCCAAGCGCAGTCTTATCTATACCGTGCGCTCCGTCGAGGAAATCAGCTACGACTTAGGCTTTAAAGATCCGGGGTATTTTTCACGCTTTTTCAAACGATCTACCGGCATACCGCCGGGGAAGTTTAGAGTCCTGAGTAATCAACCATCCATTTGATGAATTTATCTAACCTATTAGCTGAAAATTGATCGTTTGCTGAATGATTGGTCAGAACCTAGAATAACAAGGGTCAAATATGACTGAACTTTTTAGGAGAATCACTATGAAAAACGATCTTAAATATGATGCTTTCGGTAACCTTGATGCTGATTACTATGTAGAAAAAGCATACGAATTACGTCGTGCATACTACGCAGAATTGACTAAAAAAGCTGTTGCTAGTACTAAAGCATTCTTTGCAAAATTGACGGCGAACCGTCCATTGAAATCAGCTCAACCTCAGCACTAACATTTTCAGTACAAAGCTTTTACGTCACCTGTATTTGACTGATTTATTGCCGTTGTTGTCACTAAGAAATCGACAGCCGTTATAAAAGCAAATTAAGCATGACGATGAAGAACCCAATGTTCCCGATGATCGAAAGGCAAGAATAAAAAATCGATCCGGTAACGGGCTTCTCTTCACAAAGTCGCATCATAATGTCAACTTTTCTCTAGATAACTCTTCCCTTAGCAAAGCATTTTCATCTCACCCCAAGTCATCAAAGTGTCACAAATTTGACATAAAATATTGCTCTAGCCACTTTTTTAATCTAGACGTATTTGAGAGAAAATGAGCCAAATGGATAATAATGCTCTACTGGAAAAAATCCTTTCGAATGGATTAATCACGCCATACTTCCAACCTATTTACGATTTAAGTAATGGTGAAATATATGGGCATGAAGCCCTCTCTCGTGGCCCAATGAATTCGACACTTTTTTCTCCTGATCCGCTTTTCACTCTAGCGCAGCAATCAGGAAAGCTGCATAAATTAGAATTGCTTTGCCGAGAAAAAGCCCTATCTAAATTCGCCAAACTCGAATTAAAAGGTCGTTTATTTTTAAACGTTAGCGCTTCTTTATTAGGATCACCAGATCATCAATCCGGAATGACATTGGCCATTTTAAATGAGCTGGGATTGGATCAAAAAGACATCGTCATCGAACTTTCCGAACAACATCCGTACGACCATAATGGTTTGCCTCGTAGCAGTGTCGATCACTATCGTAAAATGGGCTTTCAAGTTGCCATCGATGATCTTGGCGTAGGTTATTCTGGCTTACAACTTTGGTCTGAATTACAGCCAGACATAGTCAAAGTCGACAAACACTTCATTAAAGGAATCGACAAAGACGAAATCAAGCGCGAATTTGTCCGCTCTATTCTTACTATCGCTCAGCGCCTGAATTGCATGCTCATTGCAGAAGGTATTGAAACACAGCAAGAACTCGATCAACTGATTGAGATTGGTGTCACCTTAGGACAAGGTTATTTTCTTGGCCGTCCTGTGGAAAACCCTGCTTTTTCGACTCATCCCTATTTAGTAAAACAAGCTCAGCGACGTTCGCAATTCCAAGTGGATCACGCAGAAACCGTACAAACACTGTGTCGTCCTACGCCAAGCTTGCAAGAAAGCAGCTTATTAGAAGACGCCTCTCAATGCTTTAAAAAGCAACCAGACTTAGTCGCTATTCCCGTACTAAACCACAACAACGAGCCTATCGGTGTGGTTCGCAGACATCAGCTGCATGAGCTTTTTTCTACACCTTATGGACGCGCTTTATACGAGCACAAACCGGTTACTAATTTACTTAGTAGTGATGTACTGATTGTTGAAAGCAACGTCAGTTTATCCAGTGTTTCCACCTTGATGACCAATCAAGAAGCCGACACGCTAAACAACGAGATCATTGTGGTCAGAGAAGGTAAGTTTATCGGCACAGGTCATCTTAGAGATCTATTAAAACGTATCACTGAGCTGAAAATTCAAAATGCCACCTACTCCAATCCACTAACCTTATTACCCGGTAATGTCCCAATTCATCGAGAAGTCAGCCGTCGTTTATTAGCTAATGAAAACTTCTACGTGGCGTATTTTGATCTGAATGACTTTAAACCATTTAATGACTTCTTCGGCTATTCAATCGGTGATGAAGTAATTCAACTGGTTGGTTCTTTAATCAAAAACCAAGTTAATCCCGATAATAATTTTATTGGTCATATTGGCGGCGATGATTTTGTGGTGATTTTTGGCGACCAAGATTGGCAGCGACAATGCAGTAACATCCTAGAAATTTTTGAACAACAAGTTCGCGGCTTTTATTCTGCAGACACCTTACAGGAAGGCGGTGTTTGGACCAAAAACCGCCAAGGCGACACCTTGTTTCACCCGATATTAAGCCTCGCTATTGGCGTCGTTCACCCCAATCCAAAACAATGTACCAATCATCACCAAGTGGCCGAACTCGCAGCTCAAGCAAAAAAATCTGCCAAGCAACAAGGCGGTAACCATATCTATCTACAACCTTATCTAAACACATACACACTTGAAACAATGAACTAAGGTTTATTGAACTGTCATAAAGTCCTCACAACAGTGTCACATAAGCACCTTATCTTTGAGACAGACCTTAGAGGAGGCGCTTATGCAGACCACATTTCGATCCGTATTTATTTCCGACGTACACCTAGGCACCAAAGCCTGCCAAGCGTTGCACTTATTGGATTTTTTGCAAAGCATCAAAACCGATACCTTGTATCTAGTCGGTGACATTATCGATCTTCAGGAAATGCGCCATAAAGCCTACTTTATTGATGCTCACCATCAAGTGGTCGAACGTATTCTCGACATGGCAAAATCCGGCACCAAGGTCATTTATATTCCCGGTAATCACGATGCCTTCTTTCGCCAGTTTGCAGGTCAAACGCTTTCTGGGATTGAGATTAAGCTCAACGCTCGTCACAAAACTGCCAACGGTCGTACTTTTTACATCAGCCACGGGGATGAGTTTGATCAAATGGTAAAAATCAGCCCACTCATGCTCGCCATTGGCGATAAAGCCCATGGTCTCATGTTGTCGCTGAATCAATGGATAAACGGCTTCAGACGCCTTATTGGTTTGCCCTATTGGTCACTGGCAGGCTATTTAAAAAGCCACATCAGCAAGGCAAAAGAGTTTATCGAACGCTTTGAAACCGCTGCACTAAAATCTGCCAAAAACCACAAAGTCGATGGCTACATTTGCGGCCACATTCACTTTGCTTCTTTCCGAATCAAAGACGACATTCTCTATTGTAACGATGGAGATTGGGTCGAACACTGCACGGCATTAACAGAATCCGCCGCAGGGGAAATGAGCCTGATACATTGGTCGGAAAACCCAAGAGTCTTGGCTACTGAACCAAAAGAAGAAGATTGGGGATTATCGCCGCTACCTTCTAGGAGTTAGAGGGACTGGACTAGTAAGACCCCTTTGGCTGTTTTACTGGAAATATAACGCTAAAAATTGGAGCAATCGAGTAAACTTACTTTTTCTATCACCTCAAAGCGCTTTCCGTCGGGATTAATACCAAATATATTCCAGTTGAACCGATAAGGTTTGCCACGAAGGCATAATGTATCTCTTGTTATAGCAATGCTATCTATTAGCTGCTCAATATTTATTGTATTGGATGTTGGAATAATCGTTTCGCCATCTAGGTGACCATCTTTACTTTTTTCGATCGTCATATAATAACAGTCTTCACATGCCAGCATATCGTAACGAGCACTGACCGTTGTTTCTTCAAGCTGAAGGTTAAATACTGCAAACACCCCACCAACGATTAAAGCGACCACTCCCAAAGCAAAAATTTTATTTTTCATTATTTGATAAACCCTTGAATTTCATCGTGAGAAATTAGACCTTCTTTCTTTGTTGTTTTAAGCAACCTGCCATTGTGGTAAATCGAACGCTCACCATGACGATAATCTTGCTCTTTAATCGTAGTCTTTGATCCGTTGATATTGGGGTTGGATTTATCGGTATGGCCAATAACATAAGCTTTTTTACGTCCCGCTTTGTAGATTTTCTCAGAAAACTCTTCCACTAACGTATTACCTGGCATTGATCCACGAGCAGTATTGCAGCCATGTATTTGAATGCGCGCGTCATCTGTAAAAACTTCAAAGTCGATGTCAGACACATAACGGCTATCAGAAGAAAAATTATAAATACCATCGTCCAACGTAGAATAATAAGCCCTCAGTCCTTGTTTGGCCATCCAACCGGTTACTAAACCACAGTTCTCATTTTCTTTTATTGAAAAGTTTAGAGAATAGGGCGTTCCGTGACAAAATACATCCAATGAAGCCACTGACTTGGGAGAACAGGCATTTATCCTTCTTACCATATCCGCAGAGGTAGTAATTTTTATAGAGCGTTTATCGCCGTTTGTATAATCTTTAGCTACATTTTGTGCAGCAAAATAAAAGGCACTATTGTGGGCAATACCAAGATTTCTTACCGAGCCGTCTGCATTTTTTTCTCTGGTTCCACCATGAAACATAAATCTAATCATCTAAACCTCCCTGATATAACATTAGGGTATGCGAATACACGCGTACATATTCTAAAAACTTCCTTAACGCAATCATACATTAATAATTTTTCAATAAAAGTATCAAAAAGATATCAATTGGAAGAGCTAGCATGCATGTAAATCCATTTCCCTAGAGCTTTTTATATTCTATAACATCTTAACTATTGATAATAAAAGACTTTCTAACTTTCAGTCTTCGTGGGAATAACGTATTAAAACAACTACCGCGTCGTCAACCTAACTCTTCCGCCTCCCATTTGGTTTAGGTCGTGTAGTCGGCAATTTTTGCCCTGATAAGCAATTTGAGCGAGTAGTAGTTCAGCGGTGGCTAGGGCGTCGGTTAGTGCGTCGTGTCCTTGGTATTCTGGTAATCTGTAGCGTTCTCGGCAGGCGCCAAGGCGAAAGCCGCCGTCTTGAATGGGTTGTTGGGATCGGTTGGCTTTGGTGCGTTCAATGGCAAGTGTGTCTAGCCAGTTGGCAGAAAACGTCGGTAAGGCTTCTGCTTGCCACGCTTGTTTTAAAAAGCCCAGTTCTATTGGCGCGTGGTGCATAACCAAGACGCGTTCGCGTAGTAGATGCCGTAAGTAACGCAACACGCTTTCTTGTTTTTTGCCTTGTTGCTGAACATCCGAATCAGTAATCATGTGTATACCAACACTGTCGCCAATTTGTGCGCTATCCAACACAATATGCCGAGCCGTATCCAGTTCAATCACGCCTTTATGAATGCACACCCAACCAAAGCTAACGATATGATCTTGCTTGGGATCTAACCCAGAGGTTTCGATATCCAATACGAGATAATTCCATTCAGACCAAGCTCGCTTGACCGATTGTCGAGACAAATTCCACGCACTGAGCTTTTGCAGCAAATCCAATGACATCTAACTGTATCCTTTTAAAAAACGCTGCTGCGCCACATCTTGTACATCGCTGATGATGCTAAAGGTGGTTTTCAGATGTTTGCGTTCTAACGAACTCAAGTCTTTCGGATCTAAGTAAGCACTGGCTTTGCCTGTTGCTTGCCAATGACGTCCTTGAGCTTCTAGGCGCAGGCCATTGAGTTTGTCCCACGCATCCATAAGGTTTCGTGCGGTGTCGACACTAATGAGTTTTTCTCGAATCGCTTGCTCTATTCTGTCCAAGGTGCCAGCTCGATAGGTTTTACAGGACAAGCCATACAAGCGCGCTAAATCGTTGATCAAGGCCAAACCTTGGTGCTTAAGGTCAAGCTGGTTTTTATGCTCGCCAGAGGATTCCAAAACAAAATGTCGGAAGAAGCCCAGTGGTGGCTTGCTTGCCAACGCGGTACGGGTCAAAGTCGCCAAAAACACGCTATTTTTACTCACCTCCAGCTGCATGGCTTTGATTAGATTATTCACCGACTCGCCTTGCTTACTTCCTGAATCATACACGCAACGAATGTCGAAAAAGATGCTGGCGTGAAGTAAGGCACTGGGCGCGCTGCTTTTTATCCAAGTGGAAAAAGCTTGTTGCCACCCAACTGTCGTTCTGCGCCATTCAGGATTACTCGCCATAATATTGCCGGGGCAAAGGCGAATACCGCAAAGCCCCAAGCCTTGGCAGATGAACTCGGATAAATCGGCAAAGTACTGACTTTCTTCGGCCGATGGTTCGCGTTCTAACATCAGACCATTATCTTGGTCGCTGCCCAAAGATTGATCGCGTCGTGCTTGCGAACCAAACACTAAAAACTGAAATGCCATCGGCGCAGGGCCAAACTTATCTAGCGCCAGCTCAATCACGCGACGCGTCAGGTTATCGCTCACTGTAGCTAACACTTTGCCCACGTCGGCGGGTTTCATATCGGTCACAATCAGATTCATGATCAAGGTCGGCCATTGTTTGCAAACACGGGCTAAATCTTCGATGGATTGTTGACGATGAATTTGATTGATCAATAGCAGCGGGCTTAGTTCTTGATGTCGCAACAAATCTGCGGCGGTTAGCATGCCGACCGCTTTTTGTTCTTCATCGACGATGGGCAAATGGTGAATATTGCTTTCACTCATTAAGGTTTGCGCCTGCATCACCAAGGCATCTGGTCTCAGGCTAACCGGATCTCGGGTCATCACATCTTTGACCAAAGAGTCCGCCGAGCCGCCTAAGGCCAAAATACGCGAACGTAAGTCTCGATCCGTGACTATGCCAGACAGCTTTTCATCTTCCACCACCAGAATCGAACTGACTCGCGCTTCGGTCATACGCATAGCGATGGTTTGTACCGTTTCCTCTGGTATCGCCAGAACTAGCTGACGAGTCATTATGTGTGCTACCGGTGTTGATAATTGCAAGGCAGGCGAGGCTAATTCATTACTCTGGCTACGGGATAATTTACGTAAACGATTGTGTCGAGTGTGTTCAAAAAAAAGTTCGAAGGCTTCACTCTTTTCCAGCGTTTCCTTGAAACGAGTTTTGTCGAATCGATATACCAAGCTGTCTTCCATGGCGACCACTTGCAATCCATCTGGATTTTGCGCCATAAGGCTAGATATACCAAAGCATTCGCCGTCGGCAATTTGATCCACCAGCCCGCCTTTGGGAGTGCGAATTTCACAAGCACCACGACGAATCAAATGCACGGTTGCGGCTTCATCTTTTAATATCAATGTCTGCCCCTGTCGCACGTACAACATAGAAACGCCGGTCAACAGCAACTTGCGCTCTAATAAGTTGAGACTAGAAAAAGGGGGTATAGCTTCAATGAACTTATGGACTTCAGGAATATCTATCGCAGCCATTTTATTATTCTCTTTTTTTTACAGACGAAGCTTTTTACAGAAGAAGGCACCTATCACGAGTGTGCGCTTTTATCTTAGACAACAAAACCGCTCTTAGACCAATGTCTAGGAGCAATGTATTTGAGGAATATCTAAGTAGAATTTTTAGGAAGGGCCTCTGTCAGCCCTGAATAAGATTTCTTTGCATATCAATAATCTATCCTTTATACAAAAAATTCTGTAGACAAAGACCTTGACTAAGGTGAAATGTTATCGGTAACATCACACCTTAGTTACCGGTAACATTTACCAAAAAAGCACTGTTCCTAAAAACTGTTATTAAAAAAATAATCAACGGGAAGCAATACCATGAATAAATTCAGCACCACGTTATTGACCGCCACTATGGCCGGCATTCTATCCACGTCAGCAATTGCTGCGGATTACAAATTCAAGTTCCAATCCTCTGATCCAGCTGGTGACAAAAACTTCCAGGTTCAAAAAGAATGGACTAAACGCGTTGAAACTATGACCGGTGGCCGAGTTAGTATCGACTTGCTTCCTGTTGGTAGTATTTTCAAACACACAGAAACGCTAGATGGCATCAAAATGGGCATCATCGATGGCCAAATTACCGCGACTGAGTTCTTCTCTGGTAAAGATCCTGCTTTTGGCCTAATTGGTAACACAGTAGGCGCTTGGTCAAACACTCAGCAACTTCTGCAATACGTGAACTACGGCGGCGGTTATGAGCTAATGAATGAACTTTACGCACCTTATGGCGTGAAATTCATCGGTGGTTCTACAACTGGCGTTGAATCTTTGGTTTCTCGTGTGCCATTAGACAGCGTTGCCGATCTGAAAGGCCTAAAACTTCGCGCTCCTGAAGGTTTGGTTCAGCGCGTATTCGCAGCAGCCGGTGCAGCGCCAGTTAATCTGCCAGGTTCTGAAGTATTCACAGGTCTAAGCAAAGGCGTTATCGATGCGGCTGACTACACTGTGTTCTCTACTAACCAGAAAGCAGGCATGAACGATATTGCGACACACCCTGTTCAACCAGGTTTCCACTCTTTGCCATTGATCGATATTTCAATGAATAAGAAAAAATGGGACAAGCTTCCAGCTGACATCCAAGCAATCCTAACGGTTTCAGTTCGTGACTTCGCAGAAGATATGACAACGCAATTGCGTATTGCCGATCAAGCAGCGGTAAAAGCAGCGAAAGCGGATCCAAACATTACTATTCACGATTGGTCTGCTGAAGAACGTAAAAAATTCCGTGAAATTGCTCGCACCCAGTGGGCAGAATTCGCTAAAGGTTCTGCTAACGCACAAAAAGTGTATGACTCTATTACAAAGTATCTAGAAGAGAACGATCTCCTCTAATCTGAGACAAACCTTTTAAACCTGCAAACAGGCGTCCTGTAATTATAAATTGCATCGGCGCCTGATTTTCATTGGATTATGATCATGAAAAACGAAATTCATCCAGAGACGCCTGATAGCTCAGAACGCCCTAGAAATCCGTTAGATAAGGTGATTTTTACTTTTGGTAACGCCATCAGTCTATTGTTTCTTTTTACCGTAGCCATCTCTTTTTATGAAGTGTTGATGCGCTATGTATTTAATGCTCCCACTATGTGGGTACATGAAACGGCCTCTTTCATTGGCGGTGTATTATTTATTTATGGCGGCATCTATGCCCTATCGATTAATAAGCATGTTCGAGTCGTACTTATATACGACCTTGTCTCTGATACCGCACGCCGCTGGCTGAATATTTTTCATCACATTATGGGGCTAATCTTTTCTGGACTGCTTAGCTGGGCCGCTTATCAAATGGTACAAGACTCTTGGTTTACACCATTAGGCGAACTTCGTTTAGAAACCTCAGGGTCTGCTTGGGATCCAGTTTTCCCAGCATTAGTCAAAGGCATGGTTTTCGCTACCTTATGCATCATGTTTGTGCAGTTTTCTTTGCACCTACTACAAGAATTAAATGGCTTGAGGAAACGCAAAGATGTTTGATTTATCCGCTATGGGCATAGGCTACGGCAGCCTATTAATGCTCGGTTCTATGATTCTTTTACTGCTAACAGGTATGCAATTAGCCTTTGTTACCGCGTTAGTCGCACTTGTTTTTGCTATTGGTTGGTTTGGCGTTGGCGCCTTGCCTTTGATCACCAGCCGTTTGTACAGTTTTGTTGGCGACTATGTTTTTCTCGCCGTCCCCATGTTCGTACTAATGGCTGCATTATTAGATAGATCCGGTATTGCTCGAGATCTGTTCGATGCCATGAAGGTGTTTGGTCGTAAACTGCGTGGTGGTGTTGCCGTACAGACGTTATTAGTTGCCATCGTTTTGGCTTCCATGTCTGGTGTAATCGGTGGTGAAACTGTTCTATTGGGTATTTTAGCTTTGCCACAAATGTTGCGTCTTGGCTATAACCGTAAACTGGCGATTGGTACTACTTGTGCTGGTGGCGCGCTTGGTACCATGTTACCGCCTAGTATCGTTTTGATTATTTACGGCTTAACCGCCAGTGTTTCCATTGGCGATTTGTTTAAAGCGGCCTTTTTACCTGCCTTTATTCTGGCATTTGCTTACATGGCTTATGTGCTTATTCTGTGTCGTATCCATCCTGAATACGCCCCACTACCTAGTGCAGAAGAGCTTGCAGCAGACGAAGATATTAACTATTTCAAAGCTCTGCTATTTCCTCTACTCACAGTAATGATGGTACTCGGCAGTATTTATACTGGTGTGGCTTCTGTAACCGAAGCGTCTGCGCTTGGCGTAGTCGGCATCATCATCAGTGCGGCGATTCGCGGTGAACTGAACTTTGCCATGCTAAAAGACAGCGCCAAAGCGACCATGAGTACCTGTGGCATGATCATCTGGATCGGTATTGGTGCAACAGCTCTGGTTGGTGTTTACAACCTAATGGGCGGTATCGATTTCGTTGAAGAGATCATCTTGTCATTAAGTGGTGGCAGCGTGATGGGCACTGTCATGATCATGATGCTGATCTTGTTTGTGCTAGGTATGTTCTTGGATTGGGTCGGTGTTGCACTATTAACCATGCCGATCTTTGTCCCAATCATTACCGGACTTGGCTTGGACCCTATTTGGTTTGGTGTGGTGTTCTGTTTGAACATGCAGGTATCTTTCCTATCACCACCTTTTGGTCCTGCCGCATTTTATCTTAAGTCTGTGGCACCAAAAGATATTAGTCTTGGCGAAATTTTCAGCTCCCTGCTGCCGTTTATTGGCCTGCAAGTTTTTGTACTCGCCTTGGTCATATTCTTCCCTGAGCTGGCCCTTTGGTGGAAATAACCCATTGAGACCATGCCGTTCAACACGGCTTTTTGAACGACACTGCGGCCTTGCTGACAACAGCAAGGCGATAAGGACTTAAGAAGATGACAAAGAAAATTGTAGTATTAGGCGTATCAGGCTCAGGTAAATCTTTGATAGGCAAAAGCATCGCTGACAAACTTGGCTATCCGTTTTTTGATGGCGATGACTTTCATTGCCAAGCCAATGTAGACAAAATGCGCCAAGGCACGCCGCTCACTGATGAAGATCGCAAGGATTGGTTGGCAACACTCAATACCATCTTGACCGATAACCCAACAGCAGTAATCGCCTGCTCTGGATTAAAACCAGAATATCGTGCCATGCTGCGAAATGGCTTAGACGACGTCACCATGATCTACCTTAAAGGCACTATCGACACCATTTGGCAACGTCACCAAAAACGTGATGGTCATTATTTTAATGGTCGAGAAATGTTAGAAAGTCAGTTTGCTACCTTGATTGAGCCAACAGAAGACGAAGCACTGGTGATCGATATTTCTCAAGATGCTGACGCAGTACTAAACGAAGCGCTTGCGCTTTTAGCGAATAAATAAAATAAACAAAAGAGGCAAAACACTTAGTTTGTGCCTCTTTTAACTAAATAAGTAAACGCTCACTTTCGATATAAATCCTACATTTATTAGTATCTACTCAGCTAACACCTACTTTTTTGTTTCTAGCCATGAATGGCTTATGGTAATGTTACTTGTAACAAAACATGGATATGTCACTGGTATGAAAAGCTCCGATATGAAAAGCCCCAGTATGAAAAATAAACGCCCTACATTGCAAGATGTGGCGAATTTAGTTGGTGTGACGAAAATGACCGTAAGTCGTTTTCTTAGAAATCCAGATCAAGTCTCTGCGCCATTACAAACAAAAATCGCCGAAGCATTAGAAGATCTAGGCTACATACCAAATCGAGCACCCGACATTTTATCCAAATCAAAGAGCCATGCAATTGGCGTTTTGCTGCCCTCTTTGACCAACCAAGTTTTCGCCGAAGTTATTCGAGGCATCGAATCCGTAGTAGAACCAGCTGGCTATCAAACTATGCTAGCCCACTATGGTTACAGCAAAGAGGCCGAAGAGTCGCGTATTGCTACTCTGTTGTCTTACAGTGTGGATGGTTTAATTATTTCCGAAAGCTATCACACCGAACGTGTGAGAAAGATGCTTGCTGTCGCTGGTATTCCCGTTATCGAAATCATGGACTCAGTCTCTCCACCAATCGAGCAAGCTATCGGCATAGACAACGAAGCTGCTGCTTATGCGATGACAGATTTTATGATCAAACGAGGCCGACAAAAGATTGTCTACTTTGCGGCGCGAATGGACCAACGGACACTCTTCAAAATAAAAGGTTACGAAACCGCTATGCTCGACAATGGCTTAACGCCTTTGTGCTTAAAAACCAATAGTGCATCATCTTTCACGCTAGGCGCGACTTTTCTAAAAGACGCGCTGCAGCAACAACCCGACACCGACGGCATTTTCTGTACCAACGACGACTTAGCCATTGGTGCGCTGTACGCTTGCCAAAAAGCTGGCATCAAGATTCCACAAGACATCAGCATTGCAGGCTTCCACGGCCACGATATTTCTCGAGCTATGGTGCCATTACTCGCTACGGTGATCACACCTCGTGAAGAAATGGGGCGCCTTGCTGCCGAACATTTACTGTCTCGTTTACAAGGGAATTCTGTTTCACAAAGAATTATTGATTTGCCTTTTCAAATAGAACCTGGCGAAACTATCTAAAAGTACGCGACACACCGTAAAGAGCGCCATATAAAGCAGCAATAAACGCGGAAAGCACTTCAAATACCACTGAGAAGTGTTATCATTATCGCGTTTTTTAACCTCTCAAAGGCTGTTTTATGAAACGCTTGCTGTTGATCGTCCTCTCTACTCTCTTACTCAGTTTATCTCTTTCCGTTCAAGCCGTTTCTTCGACACAAGACAGCATTAAAAATAGTGTAGAAGACAGCAAAGGCACGTTTAGCATAGATTACGTACCAAAACGCATTGTTGTCTTGGAGCTTTCCTTTGTGGACGCCTTAGCCGCTGTTGGCGTAAGTCCAGTTGGCATCGCTGATGACAAAGACCCCGAACGAATTCTAAAAGAAATTCGCAATGAAATTGGCGAGTGGACGTCCGTAGGTACTCGCTCTCAACCCAGCCTTGAAACGATTTCAGCATTAAAACCGGACCTTATCATTGCAGACATTTCTCGCCATGAAGGGGTTTATGCAGATTTACAAAAAATAGCGCCGACCTTGATCCTACCTTCGCGTAGAGCTAACTATGAAGAGAACCTTCATGCCACGGCTACCATCGGCAAAGCCATTGGCAAAGACAAAGAAATGCAAGCACGTTTGAAGCTACATGCTCAAAGAATGGCCGATTTTGCCAAACAACTACCAGAAGGCAAAGAAGTGCAATTTGGCGTTGCACGTGATGATGCTTTGTTCCTGCATACTGCCGATTCCTATGCTGGCGGAGTCATTCGCGCCTTAGGTTTAAAAAATGCTAATACAGGCCGAAGCGACGATGCCTATCGTCAAACCAGTTTAGAACAGTTTCTTGCGGTAAATCCTGACTACTTTATCGTCGGCAATTACGTCACGCCAAGCATCGTGGATAAATGGAAAAATGAGCCGCTTTGGTCTGTCTTAAAAGCCGCTAAGAATCATCATATTTATTCGGTTAACCCTAATACCTGGTCTCGTTGCCGAGGCATTATTTCAGCCGAAACCATGGGGCAAGATCTTATTAAGGTCTTTAAAGCGAATAAATGATCTCAATACGCCTGCCTTTTGTCGGCCAATGCCTAGCATTGTTGCTGCTTTTATTCATTTGTTCATGGATCAGTTTATTTAGCTGGTCGGTGATAACTATTACGCCGATGGATGCTCTGCACGCTTTGTACGATATGAACGCAGAAAGCATCGCTCAGCATATTGTCCATGATTTAAGACTGCCTAGAGTCCTTATCGGCATTATGGTGGGTGCTAATCTCGCCGCAGCGGGCGTCATCATGCAAGGGCTGACACAAAACCCTCTCGCTTCACCTTCTGTTTTAGGTATCAACGCTGGCGCAGCGCTTGGCATGGCGACAGTTTCCAGTATTGCACCTTGGTTTGGTTTACTTGGTACTTCAGTCGCAGCCATCATTGGCGGTGGCATTGCGTGGGCTTTCGTTATGTTGCTTGGCAGCGCATGGCGAGGCGGTAATGAACATGGAAGATTGGTGTTGGCGGGCGTGGCTATTTCTGCGTTATGTGCCGCCTTAACCAAAGCCGTTATTATCATTGCAGAAGACCAAGCGGCGGGCGTACTGACTTGGCTCGCGGGCAGTCTAGCCGATGCTAGATGGCAAACCTTTGATTCCTTCTGGCCTGTCTGCCTTATTGGTTTATTAGGCGCCATGTTAATAGCTCCAACGCTGAATCTTTTGCAGCTAGGCGATGACAATGCACGTAACCTTGGCGTGTCACTCATGTGGGTAAAACTAGGCGGCAGCTTTTTAGTTTTATTGTTGGTTGGTAGCGCCATCAGCAGTGTGGGTGCAATTGGCTTTGTCGGGTTACTGGTTCCTCATATGGCAAGAATGCTCGCAGGGCAAGATCATCGGAAATTTTTACCCATTGCTATGATGCTGGGCGCTTGCTTAGTCGTCCTATCCGATACCGTCAGTCGAGCTATTATTTATCCGGCAGAAACGCCCGCTGGTGCTATTTTAGCCTTGATCGGCGCGCCGTTTTTCATCTATCTCGTCCGCAAGAGAACCTTATAATGGCCACGCGCTCGCTGCCTATTTTACTACTTGCCTTGTTAGGATTGTTGGTCGCTAATCTGATGTTTGGCGCCGTTTCCATTCCCTTTAAAAGCATTTTTGAAGGGTTTCAGGTCGGCAATGCCAACTACTTCACCGTTCATGAATACCGTTTTCCTCGTGCAATTCTCGCCATGTTAGTTGGCGCTATGATGGCACTTGCTGGCGCCTTGGTGCAGGGTGTGATTCGCAATCCATTAGCGTCACCCGATGTGCTTGGCGTCAGTCATGGCGCTGGATTGGCAGCAGTGTTTTACATGACATTTTTCCCTGATGCCGATATTCGCTGGTTACCAGCTGTTGCGCTAATCGGGAGTTTAATCGCTGCGTTAATGTTGTGGTGGCTGTGCGGTTCACATAGCAGCACCATAAAACTGGCGATCACCGGTGTGGCATTAGCGGCGTTATACGCCAGCTGTATAGACTTTCTGATGCTGGTTAAACCACTGGAAATAAACAATGCTCTGTTGTGGTTAACGGGTAGTTTATGGGGGCGCGGCTGGAATCAGCTTTCTATGTTATTGCCTTGGTTGCTGCTCATTCCTTTTGCGCTTTGGCTGGCCAAACCTCTGAACCTAATCCACCTCGGCGACGACAGTGCCATTAGCCTTGGTATCAAGGCCAACAAACTGCGTTTAGCGTCTTTGGCGATTGCCGTTGGACTGACAGCTTCTTGTGTTGCGATTTGTGGTCCTATCGGATTTTTAGGCTTAGTGGCTCCGCATTTAACGCGTAAATTGGTCGGTGGACGCCATCAAATACTCTTACCATCCACCATGCTAGTTGGCGCGATTTTGTTGCTGCTTGCCGATCTCGTGGCTCGTACCATTGATCCACCTATTGAATTACCCGCCGGTATTATGACCGCCATTATTGGTGCGCCATATTTTCTTTGGCTACTCCTTAGGACGAAATGATTTATGTCTCTTAGCACTCATAATTTATCTGTTGGCTACCATGATAAAGCCATTGTAAAACAGGTCGACCTAACCATTCCTGAAGGAAGAATCATCGCTTTACTCGGGCCAAATGGCTGCGGCAAATCCACTTTACTAAAAGCCATGGCACGCATTCTTTCGCCTATGGAAGGCAAAGTTCACTGGCAAGGTAAAAACCTTCACAGCATGCCATCTAAGAAGCTTGCCCAGCAATTGGCCTTATTGCCGCAAACTCAGCCTATTCCGGAAGGAATTAAAGTCAAAGATTTGGTCGCCTATGGACGCAGCCCATATACCGGTTTTTGGGGACGGATTAACAAAGATGATCAAGTAATAATAGACAAGATGATGGAAGAGACAGGCATTACCGAGCTTGCGGATCAATTGGTCAGCGAACTCTCCGGCGGCCAACGCCAACGTGTTTGGCTCGCCATGACCTTAGCGCAAGATACGCCGTATTTGCTACTAGACGAGCCAACCACTTATATGGATTTGAGCCATCAAGTAGAGCTGATGCACTTGTTACGCAAATTGAATCTACAAGGCAAGACTATCATCACAGTGCTTCATGACATCAACCAAGCTGCTCGATATTGCGACCATCTCATCGTGATGAAAGAAGGAGAAATCATCACTCAAGGTTCGCCCGAGTCGGTACTCACACAAACCATGCTTAAAAACGTTTTCTCATTGAATGCGCAGATTCACCAAGATCCAATCGCCAAAACCCCAATGTGTGTGGTGGAGTAATTAGGCCTAACAATAGCGCGCTGATTGACAAAAAAGTAACCAACTAGTTTAATGCGACTAATTATCGTTTACAATTGTTGCTTATTTAAATCAGAGGAGCTATTTCATGCCGCACAATGCGGATCCAAGAGCGCAACAAAGTGCTATGCACGCGCTATATTCAGATAACCATCGTTGGCTGTATACATGGATACGTAAGCGCTTAGATAACCACTTTGACGCGGCAGACTTAACTCAAGATACCTTTTTACGTATTCACGCTCGTCAAAACGTCGATACCATAACTCAGCCTCGCGCCTACTTAATGACAGTCGCAAAAGGAATTGTCAGTCATTTTTATCGTCGTAAATCGTTGGAAGATACCTACTTAGAATACATCGCATTATTTCCCGATCCAGTAACCTCTTCCCTAGAACAGCAGCAAATTATTTTACAAACATTAGAACAAATTGATGCGCTCCTTAATGAATTACCGCATCACGTCAAAACGGTCTTTTTAATGTCACAAATCGAAGGCAAAAAATACCAGACCATTGCTAACGAGCTGGGGATGTCACTTATCAGTGTAAAACGCCATATGAAACAGGCCTATGTGCAATGTTTGACTCTTATGGAGGAAGATTTTTTTGAATAAGGCAAATTCATCAATAGCAAAGCATAGCCTTGAAGAAGCCGCTGACTGGCTAATACGCCAACAAGAAGCGCCGTTAACCAACGAAGAAAAGGCACAGCTGAAACAATGGCAAGACGCCAGTCAAGAGAATACACATGCTTGGCAACTTGCTCAGCGACTCATGGGCCATGTGGATAGGTTACCGAAAGATGTGGCTGCGGCGGTACTCAATCGCCCCGAAGATGAAGGCCGTCGCATTGCTATAGGTAAACTAGCGCTCTTACTGGCAGCAGGACCAACACTATGGGGCGGCTATAAAGCAATTGAAGTTCAACAATGGACAGCTGATTACCGGACAGCCAAAGGTGAGTTTCAAAAAATAACCTTGCCTGATGGTTCAATGGTAAAACTGAATACTGCGACCGCATTTGATATGACATTCAACTCTCGCTCTCGCCTATTATCACTGCGAGAAGGCGAAATCGAAATACACACAGGGCAAGTAGATCCGCAACAATTCGGCCCATTCCTCATCCAAACACAGGAAGGCACGCTAACAGCTCTCGGCAAAAGATTAACCGTGCGCCAATGTGATGGTTTTACTCAACTTGCTGCAATAGAAGGACAGGTTCAAGTCACTCCTAAGCTCGCACAGAATAATGAAGTAATAACCATAAAATCTGGTCATCAAGCTCAAATGTCTAACCTTGCATTGCTGTCTAGCCAATTGATCTCTCCCGCGACAACCGCTTGGCTAAATCAAATGCTGGCTGCTCATGATATGCCGCTGAAACAATTTGCCGAGGAAGTTTCCCGCTATCGAAAGGGCTATTTACGTGTTTCACCTGAGATACAAAACCTATTGGTATCGGGTGCATTTCCAACATCCAACACTGACACCATTATTAATATGCTGACTCACACTTACCCTATTAAAGCCAAGCATCACCTGGGCGGCTATTGGGTCACTCTTGAGCCAACTTAATACGACATTAGCAAGTAAATAAATCAAAAAAGAAGCTAATAAAAATTATTTTCATTTCGATTGATACCTTTTTTCTTTTCAAGTGGCTTATTAGGTAGATAAAAAATAACCCAACGATTTTAAAAAAGGAGGTAGCTGTGGCTGCCCAAAGAGAACAGTTTTTGAAAACACCTTTCTTGAAAACACTTTTCTTGAAAACAAAGCGACACAACGCCATCAGCACTGCGCTTCTCAGCACAAGCTTAATCCTTGGTGCGGGCGCTAGTTCATTTGCTTTAGCGGAAAATGCCGGACAACAAGAAACTCGCCAACAAGTCTCTGTTCCCGCTGGAGATCTTGGTAAAACACTTACCGACATTGCGGTACGTCATCATATCGCGCTCTCTTTTGATCCGGCTCTAACTCAAGGACTCAAAAATGAGGCTGTTTCAGGTAACTTCTCTGCTCTGGAATTGATCGATGCCTTGCTACAAAACACCAATCTCATCATGACACCAAACCAAGACGGCACATACAGCCTCATGGATCAGAGCGATTACACTATGTCAGGCTTAGCGGTTTCTGCCTCGCAAATTAACGACAGCGTACTGAGCGAATATAAGGGAGGGCAAATCGAATCCGGTGGCCGATTAGGCGTATTTGGTGAACAAGACAGCTCCAACGTGCCTTTCAGTGTGGTGTCTTATACCAACAAAGCCATCGAAGACCAGCAGCTAGAAAGCATTGCAGAAGTACTTGATAACGACGCTTCAGTTCAATCAGGGCATGGCTTTGGTAACTACTCAGAAAAATTCATGATCCGTGGGTTTGAGCTCGATAGCGATGCCATCTCCTATGGCGGACTCTATGGTATTTTGCCTCGCCAAGTCGTTTCTACTAATGCTGTAGAAAGCGTGCAACTACTAAAAGGCTCCAGTGCTTTCTTAAACGGTGTAACGCCTGGAGGAAGCGGCATTGGCGGCGCGATTAACCTTGAACCTAAACGCGCAGATGACGACCTAAATGCTGTGACACTAGATACAACAGCCGAAGGCCAAGTAGGTATTAGTACAGATATAGCGCGACGTTTTGGTGATAAAAACCAATGGGGAATTCGTGTTAAGGCATTACACCGCAATGGTGACAGCGCCATTGATGACGAAACCCGTGAAGAGACCTCCATCAGTGTTGGCATCGATTACCGAGCAGAAAAGTTCAATGTCTCTACGGATGTGGGTTACCAAAAGCAAACTATCGAAAACGGTCGCTCTGTAGTTTACAAAGGCTCCATCACTGAAGTACCGACAGCTCCAGACGCAGAAACAAACTATGCGCCATCTTGGGCTGATTCGGAACTAGAAACCTTGTTTGGTATGGTTCAAGCAAAATATGAATTGAATAATAACTGGACACTAAACGGCGCGATTGGAGCCAATAAGAACAAAGAGTATGGTGATTATTCCTCTCCCATGGTTGATAGTCAAAATGGCGATGGCACTATCTACCGACTCTCAGTACCTTATGAATCTAACACCCTATCCTCTACCGTTAGTTTATTGGGTGATCTAACAACAGGGAAAGTGACTCATCAACTGAACCTTGCTTACTCAGGTTTTGTAAATAAAACCTATGCCGCTTACACCATGTCAGGTACTAGTAACACCAATATTTATGATCCTGCTGATGTCGCTTATCTAGATACTATTGATGCTGACGGCGATATGGATAATCCAAATATTCGCTCTAAAACGGATACAAAAGGGCTTTCCTTTGCGGATACGTTGGGCTTTATGGACGATCGCTTGTTAGTGACTGCAGGTGTGAGATACCAAGAAATAAAAGCAAACAACTACAATTACGATGGTTCAATTGACACCTCTTACGATGATTCTGCCACGTCGCCTATTTATGGCATTGTCTACAAACCGACTGACGCCATCTCCTTGTACGCTAATCACATAGAAGCCTTACAAAAAGGCGAAAATGTCTCAACCAGTAGTAGCAACAACTACTCAAACGCAGGCGCAAGCTTGAAGCCTTATACCTCTAAGCAAAATGAGGTGGGGATTAAATTTGAAGATGGAACCTTAGGCGCGGGCGCTGCTCTTTTCGAAATAACCAAACCCGAAGCCTACGGTGAGGCAGGAAGCGCCTATGATTACTACGGCGAGCAACGTAACCGAGGCATTGAACTAAGCTTGTATGGTGAACCGTCGACAGGTCTGCGTATTAATACCTCGGCGACATGGTTAGACCCTAAACTAAAAGACACTCAAAACGGCACTAATGATGGCAACGACGCGGTTGGTGTTGCTAAGTATCGATTAGTACTTGGAGGCGAATATGACATTCGCTCGTTACAAGGTCTAACTTTAGGCGGAAAAATCATTCGCAGCGGTCCACAGTACTTGAATGCAAGCAATACATTAGAAGTCGATGCTTGGACACGATTAGACGTAAACGCACGTTATGTCTCTAAAGTTGCTCAACAAGATATTACTTGGCGTTTAAACATCACCAACTTGATGAATGAAGGCTACTGGGCATCGGCAGCTGGCGGTTACCTAACACAAGGCAATCCACGCGAAATCAAATTATCCGTCTCCACCGAGTTCTAAATCACTCTCATAATCTTGTGATGTTAATCGCCGATAAAATTCATTCCAGTGGCGATTAGCATCACTCTTCACAAGAAAAGCCGTAAAACTCGCATCATTTTTTGAAATGACTAGACGACAAATCCTCGTATTGAATGTCCAAACAGTCAGTTTTTTATGAGGTAACATATTCTCACTAGAGAAGTTTACCGTCTTTAAAAGCTGAGCATAATAATGACCCTACCCTTTACAGATACAGCAACACCGATTAATTTTGACAAGGTCACTCACACGTTAAAAGAAGCCGCCATTCCATCTTTGGCGCGAGCTTCTATCCGTGAGCTTGTCGCACTAGTCAATCGCATTGAATCCGCGACAGGTGAAAAGTTTATCCGCATGGAAATGGGTGTGCCTGGCCTGCCTGCGCCCAGTATCGGCATAGAAGCAGAGATAGCAGCACTGCATCAAGGCGTGGCCTCTAAATACCCGATGCTAGAAGGTATTCCTCAGTTAAAGCAGGAAATTAGCCGTTTCTGTTCTTTATTTATGAATATCAACGTCAGCCCAACAGGCTGCTTTCCAACCGTTGGTTCTGCACAAGGAGCCTTGGCGGCTTTTTTAGTCGGCAACCGTACAAAAGAGCAAGGCGCAACATTGTTTATTGATCCGGGCTTTCCAAACCAAAAACGCCAGCTTGATATGATAGGCCAACCTTGGGGTAGCTTTGATGTATACAATCATCGTGGCGCAGCGTTAAAACCAGAGCTAGAGAAGCATTTATCCTCAGGAAAATATGCCACCTTGCTTTATTCCAACCCAAATAATCCGGCTTGGATTTGTTTCAATGAAGAAGAGTTACAGATCATTGCCGAGGTGGCTAGACGATACGACGTTATTGTCATTGAAGATCTCGCCTATTTTGGTATGGATTACCGCGAAGACTATGCGACACCCGGTCAAGCCCCTTATCAGCCTAGCATTGCGCATTACACCGATCAGTACATTTTATTGATTTCAAGCTCTAAAGTGTTCAGCTATGCAGGCCAACGAGTAGCAAGTTTGGTTATTTCAGATGCACTTTACCAACAAGAGTTTGCAACCTTAAAAACGAACTTTGGACAAACACAGTTCGGCAAAGCCATTACCTTCGGCGCTATGGGAGGTTTATCCGCTGGCGTTACGCATTCGGCACAATATGGCTTAGCTGCAATGTTGAAGGCAGCCAATGATGGGGAATTGCCTTTTTTGAATCTTACTAAGGTTTATGAAAAACGCGCGGCCATCATGAAAAAGCTATTTATAGACCATGGTTTTGAAATGGTGTATTTCGAAGATAACGGCAAGGCGCTGAGCGATGGTTTCTATTTTACTTTCTCTTATCCAGGATTGGATGGAGACAGTTTATTAGAAGCGTTGCTGTACCATGGAATCAGCGCCATATCCTTGGTAAATACAGGTTCAGAAAGAGTGGAAGGCGCACGGGCTTGTGTATCCCAAGTGAAAGACGAACAACTAGCAGATCTTGAAAAACGCTTAAGTGCCTTTCAAGCACGTTTTCCCCCTGCTTAACACTTTACTCCCATTGCTCGCGATGTCTTCGATTGAAGCGGAATTAATCAGTTTGAATCCTCTTCAATCGAAGACATCGCGTTCTTTTTTAAAGCTACTTTAACTATCGGACAGGCTCAAGAAAGCAGCAAAAACGCATCATCTTGACTAATAACTGTGGCGTATTCGCCATGCAAATTTGCCAATGACATAGCATGCACTTCATCTGCACTGCGCGATTGACCAAAGAAGTCATCTTTTTCAAAAGCAAAACAAGCACTGCCAACCACATACGTCTTAAAACCTAAATTCCCAGCACTTCGCACTGTCGATTCCACTGAATTATTCGTGCTGACGCCAACGACAACCAAGGCTTGCGCATCTTGTTCCCGTAGCCAAACATTTAAATCAGAATAGGTAAAAGCATCAGGGACCGATTTTTCAATGACTTTTTCATCGGCTAACGGCTGAAAGGCATCCTGAAACAACACACCTTCTTGTTCTGGCCAAAATAAAGATTCGGGCTCTGTCGACAAATGACGAACATGGACAATCGGTGCATGACTGGCACGCCAATGGGCTAATAGCTCTGCAATTTCATGTTCCGCATTTGGGTTATTGCGTTCGCCCGCTTGTGGCCAAGACATGCCTTGCTGCATATCGATGATCATCAATACTACTGATTTAGTCATCGTCACTCCTTTATTTAAACATCTTGGGATTAACTGTCCTTGAGCTTACGTGTCTTTAAACTTCAGCGTTTTTAACTTCAGAATCCGATTTTGCTTTTTCATCAATACGATTTTCAAGCGCCTGCAATCGCTTCTGCTGATTACGTAATTTAAAAAAGAAAACCACTAACGCCATACACAGCAAGAAAGTTAAATTACCCAAGAAATTCACACGATATTCTAACGACTTAACATGCGCTATTTTGGTCGAAAGTGATTGGTAATCACCTAGAGACGCAGTGGATAACTGTAAAATGGCCACACTTCGCTCTAAATCAAAAACAGTTTGAGCTAGCTTTTGCTGATCTTCTGGCATGGTTTGCGCGGCCATAGAAACCGATACAAAACCACCAAGAAATAGACATAAGAGCAATCGATATAACATAAGTAGTCCCTAAAATAGTGTCAGATTGATATCTGCATAATAACGGCATCGCAGCCCTAATAGCTAGGGAAGGTGCGAATAAGTCTACTAAGCCTCAGTCTTTCAGAGAAATCGTCAGATAAGGCGCGGCTCTGAAGGAATGTAGGTACCTTTCAAAGAGTCGCAACGACATGTGGCCTGTTACTTTTAATAGTAAGCTCTGAAAGACCCGCAGGGCATGGTCTAAAAGCCTGTATTCTTTGTTGAGCACCTCGAAAATAGAACCACTATTCACATTCGGTACTCGTCTCGAATAACAGGCTTTTATCAACATGCTGAGGCAAGAGGACTTGTTCGCACCTTCCCTAGGCCTGCGATCACAGGTTACAGATACTAATAGTGATTCTACTTTAATCGACATTAAGCCACGATTACTGAGTCACACTTTAAAGATTGAAATACTACGGTTCAACGATTCAGCTTGATCTGCAATAGCCTGACTCGCCTTAGAGTTCAACGCGACAGATTCTGACGTGTCTTCCGTGATTTCACGTATTGTGTCGACGTTTTTACTAATCTCGTTGGCTGCGATGGTCTGCTGTTCAATTGCGGTTGATACAGAGCCCGCCATTGCCGAGATTTCTTCTACATCAAGAATAATTTGCTCAAGTACAGTTCCAGTAGTCGCCGCTTCATCACGACTTAACACACCATCATGACGGCAATTTTCCATCAGCGCCACAATGCCCTTGGTGCGCTCTTGTAAAGTAACAATAATATCGGAGATCTCTTCCGTGGCAGAATGAGTTCGACTTGCCAAGGCACGTACTTCATCGGCAACAACAGCAAAACCTCGGCCTTGCTCACCCGCTCGAGCGGCTTCAATCGCGGCATTAAGCGCCAGTAAGTTGGTCTGCTCAGCGATACCTTGAATAACGTTCAACACAGTGCCAATGCTTTCGCTTTCTTTTGCTAATGCACTGACGGTTTCGACCGAGCCTTCCAGTCTATCTGACAACTGACGAATACGATCAATCGCAGAGTTCACTTTAGACTGCCCTTGTCGTGCATTTTCTTGCGTTGAATGAGCCTTCGCCGCAGCCATTTCCATACTACGGGAAATATCTTCCACTGTGCCCACCATTTCAGTGACCGATACAGCAACCATATCTGTCTCTGCTCGCTGTTTCTGTGCATCGTCTGAGGTTCTGGCTGCATTTTGCGACAACTGAATTGTCGTGCTATTCATCTCTTGTACAGTGAGGTTTGCGTTAGCAATGACGCTACTAAAATCCGTCAACATATCGTTAATACTGGCAGCAACAAAACCAATCTCATCTTTCGCCGGCAAATCGACACGTAAACCAATATTGTGAGTGGTTTGAATATTTCGCATCGTTGTTTGGATGGTATTCAATGCCGAATTGATCGTACGATTAATAATCCACGCAACAAACACTCCAACAACAATGATGACGCCACAAAGAATAGTTGTCATCATCATGGCAAAGGATGTTTTGGCTTGAATAACCGACGTTAACTGAGCTTCCAGTGAATCGAGTGCCGTTTCGGTTTTATGGATAGACTCACGCATTGCCAGTAGTTTGCCTTCTTTACTGGTCAAACCTAAGGCTTTTTTGCCATCCGCATATTGGTTAAAGCCTGTTCGATATTGTTCGGAAAGAGATATTAATAGCTGAATCTTATCTGCTGGCAGTGAGCCACTGCGTAAGTTACTTTCTAACTGATCTAAGGTTTTATTAAAAGAGGTAATATATTTAGGATTACTGCGCAACATAAAGTCTTTTTCATGTCGACGAAGCTGCAACATAGTCACAAGTAACGCATCTTGGTTCAGAGCAGATAATTCGCTTTCAATATTATGTACCGCTCCACGAAGCTGACCTTGCAGTCCCGTCTCTGGTGTTAGGCCCAATTCTTTAGAAGCCGTCACAACAGAGGTAAAATCTGTCTGATACTCTTTAAAATCGTCGGTAAGCTCCAGCAAAGTATTAGTATCGACAGCAAACTCATTCATTACGCTTTCAAGTAATGTTTGATCTGCAAAAAGAGAAGTCATTGTCTCGTTGAATTTTACTTCATAAGAAAGGTCAAGACGCGCCAGAAAATCTTTTTCATTACGACGTAAGGTCAGCATATTCACTTGTTGGTGTACGACAAGATTCTTGGCATAGTTTAGCTTTTCTAGATTGCTCTGCGTATTATAAAAAAGCCCTAACATGGCGACGAGCGCAACAACTAACAAGACGGTATTTAAAATTAATTTTTGTTTAATGAGCACAATTGGCTCCTATCATTAAAAAGAAAACGATCCTTTACTTACACTAAAATTAATTCCATCTATTCATCTATTCGTATGATAGATCAATAAAAATAGAAGATCCTCGATTCGCACAATTCCATAATAAACGTCACAGGAAATAACAAAGCTAACCGAGGTTTGTTACAGAAAAATATCTGCTCATCAAAACTTCGCAAAAGATGTTTTTAAAAAATCCAGCAACAAGCGCAACTTTTTAGACTCTGCGGTTCCGGGCGGAAAAACCGCGTAAACATCAATGCCTGTGCATTTATAATCCGGTAAAATTCGTTCTAAACTACCATTAGCAATACGCGGTAACGCGTCGTACATGGGAATGCGTCCTATGCCGTTACCGCCTTCTAAAAATATTGTCCTCGCTGCCGCATTGTTGGTACTCACCGCGCCATGCACAGACAAGCTAAACGACTTAGAACCTTGGCTAAGGTGTACGGTATTTGCTGCGGGCGTATAGACCACCCAATCATGGTCATAAAGTTCTTCGGGCTTAGTTGGCCTGCCGCGACGGCGAAAATACTCTGGCGAGCCACACAAGCAGGTCTCAAAGGTCTTTAACTTGCTGGCTTGCAAACCAGAATCTAATAAGGGCGCACCTCGAATTGCCAGATCAACACCGTCTTTGATGATATTAACTACTTCATCACTTAGGGAAACATTCAATTCTATTAAAGGGTAAAGCCTCCGAAATTCATTCAGCGCGGGCACAATTACTTGCAAGCCCAAATTGACTGGACAAGAGATCTTCAACTTCCCTTCTGGCTCTTGTTTGGCTTTTTCTATCTGTCGGTTCGCTTCGTGAGCTTGAAAAGCAATGGCTCGGCAACGCTGATAATAAGCTTCGCCTGTTTCCGTCAATGACAAGGATCGAGTGGTACGATTCAGCAGTTTTACGCCAAGCTGCTCTTCTAGCTTTTTTAGGTGATAACTCACCACACCACGGGAAATTCCCATGAATTTGGCGGCGGCCGTTAAACTGCCTTGCTCCACTACTTGGGCAAACACCACCATACTTTTTAACTGCTCAAAGGAGACTTCCATAGTGACGACTCTTTTATATAGATAACGGAAACTAGATTAATTGTATCAATTATTAGATCAATGAAGTCAAAAAAAACTCCATTACACTCATTCGATTAATTAGATAGACTAATCACAAGTTAATAACACAACTCATTCAAACATTTAGGAGCCTCTTATGAGCAGTAAAAAAATTCTAGTCGTACTTACTTCCCATTCGGATTTGGGCGACACAGGTCACAAAACAGGTTTTTGGGTAGAAGAATTCGCTGCACCTTATTACGCATTTCTTGACGCTGGCGCAGAAATCACTGTCGCTACGCCAAAAGGCGGCCAAGCGCCAATTGATCCAAACAGCACAGCGCCAGATGCACAAACCGAGGCAACTGAGCGCTTCTATAAAGATCAGGCTGCGCAAGACGTAATTGCTAACACAGTCAAATTGAGCGATATGAAACAAGAGGACTTCGATGCCATCTTTTACCCGGGCGGCCACGGTCCACTTTGGGATCTGACTGAAAACAAAGAGTCTATTGCCTTGATCGAAAGCTTTATTAAAGCCGACAAGCCAATCTCTTCTGTCTGTCACGCACCAAGCGCTTTCTTGAACATTAAAGACGCAGACGGTGAGTACTTCATCAAGGGTAAAACCGTGACTGGTTTTACTAACAGCGAAGAAGCCGCCGTGCAATTAACAGAAGTTGTGCCTTTCTTGTTAGAAGATGAAATGAAAAAACGCGGTGCAGATTACAAAAACACAGCGGACTGGACACCATTTGCTGTTCAAGACGGTTTAATGATCACAGGTCAGAACCCTGCCAGCTCTGAACTAGTGGCTGAAAAACTATTGGCTCACTTAAATAAATAAGCCCTACTAGCCAATTGGTGAAAGTATAAAAAAAACGTCTCAAGATAACTTGAGGCGGTTTTCTGTTTTATCGTCAGTGAAACTAAGGCGTTATAACGCGTAATCGAAAACAATAATGTCTTCTAAAATCGGCCCTAGTTGTGCTTTTAATACTTCGTGTTCTGGGTGAGGAATATAAGCATCTCGAGCGGCTTCATCCACAAAGGTCATAAACACACAATGGGTATACTCTTTATTGCGCCCTTCTGGACTGTTGTTTAAGCCCCATTCAACCGATTCAATGCCATCGATCTTGCTCTTTATTTTCTCGAAGTTAGCCATAGACGTTGCTATATCTGCCGCGGTCGCTTGCTCTTTGTACTTGATAAACAATACATGTCGAATCATAAGGACTCCTGTTTAAATAAATGATTTAACAAAATCATACTCCGCTCCTCCAACGAAAAACATGCGAACAGTGAACAATCCTTAAAAGGTCAATTTTGTTCAATACGCCAAGATCCTAAAAAACGATAGTGAACGCCTGTTGATTATTTTCTTAGGAACATCTGATGACTTTCTCTTTAATCATTTCTATGTCTTTGTTTGCCTTGGCGGCGTCTTTGTCACCTGGTCCGGTGAACCTTGTCTCGCTAAGTGGCAGCGCTCGCTATGGAATCAAAACGGGGCTTATTTTTGTAACGGGAGCGACGCTCGGTTTTATTGTGCTGTTTTTGCTGATCGGCTTTGGACTTCATTACTTAATCGACCAATTAAGCTGGATCACCCAAGTGCTGCAATGGTTCGGTATCGCCTTTCTGCTGTATCTGAGTTATCAGTTATTCACTGACAATGGCGAACTGAATTCTGACAAACACAGCAAGGCGCCAACCTTTATGACCGGAGCTATTATGCAATGGCTCAATCCAAAAGCGTGGCTGGCTTCGCTATCAGGTATTGCGGCTTATATTCCCAATGCAGAAGCAATGGAAGTAATGATTTTTGCCAGCCTGTATTTGCCAATCTGCTGGCTGTCTTTGGGGATTTGGGTATGGATAGGAAAAATACTCGGACAGTATTTTCAAAGCCCCGACAAAATGCGCTTAATGAATAAAACCTTGGCGATATTACTGGCAGGTAGTTGTGTGATGATTCTAGTCTAACTGACCTTACCTAAGAAGAAACTGAACGGCGATACTGGTCTGGCGTTGCCGCGACGCGTTGTTTAAATACCCGCTGAAAATGCGCTTGATCACTAAAGCCAATAGTCTGTGCCACATCAACAATGGCTTGACCTTGCTTCAAGGCTTGCTGACCAAGTTGAATACGACGATTCAAACGATAAGCATGTGGCGTCATATTAAAATGGCGCTTAAACGCACGAACCAAATAACCAGTACTGTATCCAAACTCGGCGCTAATTTGATCAATCGAGGTATCATGCAAACAGTACTGATTCAAATAGTCCGCCACTTGATATAAGTTATTCACAGGTAAAGCCGTGGAAGATTCGATGTTATTCGCATCCAACTCAGTGAACAAGTCCACCAGCACAGCTTCTAGCCTTTGGCCTTTTTCTATAGACGAAAAATGAGCAGCCATTAGACATTCACATACTTCTACAAATGCCTGATAAGCCTGAGCTGATAATAAAGTATCACCCAGAGTATCTCGCCAAGTTTGAGCTTCTCTAATGCCATGGGCGAACAATAAGGACGCTAACCAATCCTTGTCTAAATGCATCATGTAATAAGCCCAAGGAGAATCTTGACGAGGATTACAAGCATGAACCACATCTGGATTCATCATCACCAAAGCCCCACGCTCAACGCAGTGTAAGCGATCCGCACAGCGGAATTCGCTCTGACCTTCCAAAATGGCACCAATCGACCATTCTTGATGAGAATGCGGCGCATAGCTCACCTCTCTGCCATCCAATACTTGGCGCAGTTCGACATAAGGCAAAGCCGGATCTCGCCAAAAAACCGGATGGGTAGAAGGTGTCATCTTATCTTCCTATCAATCAAGCCGTTTAGGTCAAATAATTTACGGTAAGCAGCTGAAGTGAAACGTGTCATCCAGCGCTTTAGGCAGCACTAAGGTACTGAACTGTAAGCGTTCTGATTGTTTGCATACGCTATTACGCTCTGATTCATCATCCACATAAATGCGACGATACTCCGCATTCAATACGGGTTTACCGGCTTTAATAAAGCTGGAATAAGAACGGCATTCGGAGTATTCAAAGCATTGCTCAGTGATGGCAAAATCAAAGTCACTGCTCAGTGCCCGTGCCTGATCAGGGTCGTTTTTCAAACCAATCGCCAAGCCTCTACTATGAGCCTCTGCCGCTAAAAAACGATTATAATCTAACTGATCATTGGCTCGAAACGAAAAACCCGTATTTGTTCGATAACTGTCCACGTTGTCTGGCTCAACACCATCGCAGCCTTTTGAGACAGCTAGATCAAGACGTCTCATCATGGCTTCACGCACATCGCTAGAGCGAATATCTAACCAACGTTCATTGTCCCAACCACTTAAGGTTTTGCCCAAATCTTTGTCGGCAAAGTCTGCTGCATCAGGTCGCCAATCTTCGTATGAACCAGCAGAGAAATAACAAATAACTTTTTTACCCGATGCTTGCAGGCGTTGAATCAGCTCAACAGACGAATCAAATAAATCAATGTCGTATAAGTCCACGTCATAACCTTCGTTAACGACGCCATCGAGCTGCCATTGCCAGGTCGCAGAAACCGGTGGACGATACCAATCATCCGCCGCATAAAGAGGGGAAAAGAGAGACGAAAGCAGCACACTCAACATAGAGAATGGAAAAATTAGAACGCGCATAGTGGACTCCATATGCTCAAAAGGCTAAAAAGCCCGCGACAGGTCTTGCCGCAAGCACCCACTCTACTCTGTTATGAGGTGAAAGGCTCTCAATCTAATGGCTTAGATTCTAGTGGAACAGCTGAGACAGGCACTCATTAGAAATACTGCCATGACAAACAGATGTCACGCCACCACTCATACTGACCCGAAAATCGTCGCTAATTTCAATATCTATCTGGCCACCCGGCATCATCACCTTGATGGACGAGTCACATAAACCTAACTTGTATGCCACTGCAGCGGCTGCACAACTGCTGCTGCCAGATGCTAACGTATAACCAGCGCCACGCTCCCAAATTTCGATCACAATATGATTACGATCAATCACTTGCATAAACTGCACATTGGTTCGATTAGGAAAATTAGGATGTGTCTCAATCAAGGGACCAAACTCTTTTGCCATGGTTTCAGTTGGCGACTCAGCCAAGATAACGCAATGGGGATTGCCAATGGTGACAGCGCTATAGATGTGATTCAGACTCATCACATTAAGGTTTTCTAACAAGACTTCGCGAGGTTCACCCCAAACTGGAATGTCTTGGCTAAGAAAAGACACTTTGCCCATTTCCACATCCACTCGCTGTCCATTGTCAGACACTTGTGCTTTGACCACGCCACCTTTGGTTTCAATAGTAAAAGGTTTGTCTTTCACCAAGCCCTGGTCCCATAGTGAACGACAAAAAATTCGTAAGCCATTACCGCTTTTCTCTGCTTCGCTGGCATCTGGATTAAAAATACGTAACCCAAAGTCTGCAATATTTGAAGGAAATGGACCGATCAATACGCCATCTGACGCTACACCATAATGTTTATGGCAAATATTTTTAATGATCAAAGCGGCAGGCTCATCAGGAAACTCATCTGGTGAGACCACTAAATACACATTTCCTAGCGCATGGTACTTACGAAAATCCATTGCCTTACTTCCTTTGGCTATTCAATTAACTGATTGGCTAAAGCGTATTTTATCAAGCCGGCAGAGGTATGAATATCCAACTTGTTTTTAATATTTTGTCGATGGGTTTCGGCGGTTCTCACACTGATATTCAAGGATTGGCCGATTTCTTTATTAGATAAGCCTGCCGCCAAAGCTTTCAGTACAGCAACTTCTCGCTTAGTTAAGTCATCCGACTGCTTGGGAGAAGCGCCCAATGAAAACAGTGAATCAGACGCTCCTGAGCTAAAATAAGTACCGCCTTGATGCACGGTATTAATGGCTTGTACTAATTCTTCTGAAGACACGTCTTTTAGCACGTAGCCATTCGCACCAGACTGAATCAGCGACAAAATATACTCTTTGTCATTATGCATACTCAGCATCAAGATTTTCACATTGGGCTGTTCTGCTTTAAATCGCTTGGTCGCCTCTAACCCATTTAAAACGGGCATAGAAACATCCATAAGAACCAAATCTGGCTGTGTTTCTTTGGCTTTTTCTAAGGCATCCAATCCATTCGATGCGGTTGCTATAATGTCGATATTGCCTTCTAACTCCAAGCGAGCTTGAAGACCATCTAACACCAACATGTGATCATCGACTAAAATTAATCGGATATTTTTTGTCATTATTGTCACGCTTTCCTAACTGATTACAATCTTTGTTCAAGAGGCAATAACGCATGCACTGTCGTGCCTTTGCCGCGCTGTGATTCCAACATAAAATCACCACCAATTAACTCAATTCGCTCACGCATATTAATTAAACCAATCCCGGAAGACAGCTCTGATTTTTTCGAGAAACCATCACCATCATCCACACACTCAAACATTACATGTCGGTGAGATTGCAATACTTGTAGCGATATATTCTTAGCTTGCGCGTGCTTTTCAATATTAGTCAAAGATTCTTGAGTAAGACGATAAACCGTAATTTCTATTTCATCTGGTAATTTAGAGGATACATCAAAACGATATATAACCTGGATTTCCGTTCGCTCCATAAATTGATCAATTAGGGCCTGTAACGCCGTATCCAAACCTAAATCATCCAACAAGGTTGGCCGTAAATTATGGGAAATCTGCCGAACTTCGCTGATAGTTTGATTGATCAAGTCACTCGCTTTGGCTAATTCCTGATGAATCACCTCTTTTCCATGGTCGCGCTTTAATTTATTTTCCGCTAGCTCTATTCGAAACTTACAACTCACTAATAACTGATTAATACCATCATGAAGCTCACGGGAAAATCCGCGCCTTTCATTCACTTGCAAACGCATAAAGCGCTGAGCCAGCTCTTTTAATCTTGAGTCCGCCAATTTATGCTCATGAAGATTAATCGCCAAGCCTAATAAAATTACCAGTACGACGGTGACCACAACCACGGCAATTACGGTAAAGAAACTACGCTGAATGTTATCATTCATGATGGCTTTAGTTTTTGCCAACTCGGCGTAGATATCATCAAGATACAGCCCGGTGCCCATGATCCAATTCCATCGATCAATGGCGACAACGTACCCAATTTTATCTTCTTGCTTCATTAATGGCGGCTTTTCCCAAATATATCTATGGTAACCACCACCCGCTTGAGCCGCGCGAATTAAGCCTTGGATCAAGAAATTTCCCGAGCGATCCTGAAAGTTCCATAGGTTTTTACCAATGAAGTCCGGTTGCTTAGGATGGACTAGATTCACCCCAGACATTTCATAAGCAAAGAAATAACCATCGTCTTCGAAACTCAAGCCAGCCAGGATTTTTTTCACCTGAGACTGTGCTTCAGCATCATCTAACTGTTTATTTTCTAGCACAGGACGAATCGCTGACATGGCAATATTAACGTGATTTTTCAAAGCTAATTTTTTAGCATCTACTAAATTGTATTCATAAATAGATAGCTCTTGCGACGCCAGCTCACGAGCAGATTGAAAACCCAGATAAGTAATGATTGCTGTAGCGACAATTAAAGGCGCAACAGCAAGTAAAATAATTTTACTTTTTAACCCCACAACAAAAGACCTTTTTTTATTATTTTCAGAGAGCCAAACTGTTTAGTCTTCCTAAAATAACAAAAAAGCGGGTAAAAACCCGCTTTATTTTATATCTTAGCGTCTAAGTAATTAACCCATTCCATACCATTCAGGAAAGACCATAATACTTGCCAGAACTAGAATCTGAATCAAAATAAAGGGTATAACGCCTTTATAAATATCCATTGTCCGTATCGAACTGGGTGCAACCCCTTTTAAATAGAATAGACTAAAACCAAAGGGCGGGGTTAAAAACGACGTTTGTAAATTCATCGCGATCAAGATCGCGAACCACACCATATTGACACCCAATGCTTCGGCAACAGGAGCCAAAATAGGCACGATGATAAACGCAATCTCAACGAAGTCGATAAAGAAGCCCAAGATCAAGATGGCGACCATCGCCAAGATGATAAAGCCCCATTTTTCACCAGGAAGATTTAATAACACTTCTTCAACAATCGCATCGCCACCTGTGTAACTAAACGCCATAGAGAAGGCTGTTGCACCCATCAAGATAGCAAATACCATTGCCGTAACTTTTACCGTTTCCAAGCCACTGTCATAAAGCATTTTCCAGCTAAATTGACGGTAAATAAGCGCCAATACAATCGCGCCCATGCCGCCTAACGCAGAAGACTCAGTCGGTGTGGCAATCCCTGTAAAAATAGAACCCAATACGATCAATACCAAGGCAAGTGGCGGGATAATCGCTTTTAACGCGCTACGAATTTGCTGTGCACGGGTTTCATTATCCAAATCCTGTGGCATAGCTGGCGCTAGCTCAGGCTTTAAGAAGGTCAAGATCAGGATATAAACAATGTAGCAACCAATCAGCACCATGCCAGGAAACAAGGCAGCATGAAAAAGGTCACCGACTGGAATACCTAGAACATCACCTAAGATAATCAAGATAATCGATGGTGGAATAATTTGACCCAAGGTACCAGACGCACAAATCGTGCCGCAGGCTAAAGATTTACTGTATTTATATTTCAGCATCACAGGCAAGGAAATTAGTCCCATTGCCACCACACTCGCGCCAACCACACCGGTTGATGCAGCTAATAACGCACCCACTAAAATAGTCGAAATCGCCAAGCCGCCGCGAACACCACCAAACAGTTTGCCCATGGCTTCTAATAATTGTTCTGCTAACTTAGTCTTTTGTAACACTATGCCCATAAATACAAACAAAGGCACAGCCATCATAACGGTATTTTCCATGTAGCTTTGAATGCGGAACGGCATAAAAGCAAACATATCAAAACCTTCGGCAAAGACGCCGAAAATCAAGGCCACACCACCAAAGGTAAAGGCCACAGGGAACCCCAGTAAAAGCAATACTAGGGCAACAAAAAACATGATTATTCCAATCATAAATAACCTATAAGCTTAAAATGGAGACAAGAATTAATGTTGAATAGGCGGATGTGAAAAACCTTCTTCACTCACACCACGCAGCACATTGATGCAGCGAATAATCATTCCTAATCCACTGATCGCCATAGAGAAAAAGGCAACAGGAATAACCGCTTTAATAATCCAACGATAAGGCAAACCACCGGGATCACCACTGGTTTCACCAAGGGCATAAGCCTCATGCGCAAAACCCACTCCGTAATAACCGACTAACAAGGTAAAAGGCATTAGAAACACGACACAACCAAACAAATCTATCCAAGCTTTACCGCGGATAGAGAGGTTTTCGTAGATCAAATCTACACGTACATGGCCACCATGCTGAATACCGTAAGGAATCCCTAATAAGAAAATCGCAGCGTATAAATGCCACTCCAACTCTTGCATACCAATCGACACATCGTTAAAGGCATAGCGCATCAGAACGTCGTAAAAAACGTTAAATAACAAGCCAATAAATAATATGGTGGAGAGGATTCCCAATAGATTCGAAAAACGAGTGATACCTCGTTCTAGGGTGATTAATGACATAACAAACTCCTAGAAAAGACAAAGGGCGAGGTCATACTCAGTATTCACTCGCCCTGTCAGAGGTTTTATTGATCTAAACGGTCAACGCTTTCAAGATAAGCGCGATCAGAAATGTTCGACCAAACTCGTGCTGTTTTCATGTACGCAGCCTGAGAGTCGATAATTTCTTTCGCCAATGGATCTTTCGCCGCTTCTTCCGTCAAAAGTTCGTCGTTGGCTTTTTTCATTGCGTTCAGAACAGGTTGTGGGAAGGTTTTAACCTGAATATCTGGGTACTCAGATTTCATCGTCGCCCAGTTCACACCACTTTCATGGTAGCTCTGAATATACATATCATAAGCCGACACCTTCATAGCTACGCGTAGAATTTCACGAAGATCGTCTGGTAACTTTTTCCAAGTTCGTTCGTTCACAAGGAACTGAAGTTCCGTTGCTGGCTCATGCCAACCAGTGTAGTAGTAAGGCGCAATTTTGTGGAAACCCATACGCAAATCAAGTGAAGGACCAACCCATTCAAGCGCATCAATCGTATTACGCTCAAGCGCTGTGTATAGCTCTCCAGGTGGAATATTGGTTGGTTTTGCTCCTAGTTTTGCTAATACTTCGCCAGCAAAACCTGGAATACGCATTTTCAGACCTTGTAAGTCCTCAACAGAATTGATCTCTTTTCTGAACCATCCGCCCATCTGTACGCCAGTATTACCACCAGGAAAGGACAACAAACCAAATGGTTGATAGACTTTTTCCATCAACTTCATGCCATCACCATAGTAGAACCAGCCGTATTGCTCTGGCGCGGTCATACCAAAAGGCATGGTGGTGAAATAAACGGTATTAGGGACTTTACCTTTCCAGTAATACGACGCGGAGTGGCCTAGGTCGTATTGGCCAGAACGCACCATATCAAACACACCCAAAGGCGCTTTATGTTTGTTAGCAGAATCTATGGTGATTTTAAGGCGGCCGCCAGACATTTCTTCAGCAATACGAACCATGTTTCTTGGTGCATCACCAAAGATAGGAAAGTTCGTCGCCCAAGTTTCGGCCATTTTCAATTTATAGACTTTTTCCGCTGCCATAGCAGGCAAAGAGAAGGCGCTTAATGCCACTGCGGTTGCAGCAACAAGAGTTGTAAGTTTTAAGGATTTCATCGTTTTTATCATCCTGTAGTTTTATTTTTTATTATTTAAGGTAGATCAAGAATGATAATCGCGCGTATAGAAAGTGCAAGCAATTCGTACGAATACCGACCTAAAAATCGGCAACTACGTAGACGAGTAAGTATTAATACCTATAAGTGAATTAAGGTTTTTTATCGATAAATCGATATTCTTCCATTAATTCAACGATATAAGGTTCTATTGCATCGGCAAAAACCTGATATTGACTGGCATTAGGATGCAAAAAATCATTCATAACATCACTGGTAATTCGCCCTTCATCATCCAAAAACACAGAATTGATATTGCGAAAAAAGACGTTTTTATCGTCGGCAAATTGACTAATAATTTGATTAACTTCCTCATTCAGCACTCTAAGCTTTTGCATGGGTTTCGCACTACGGGGAAAAATCGCCAACAGCAAAATTTTGGTCTGAGGCAATTTCTCCGCCAGTACGGACAAAATCGTTTGAATACCAAGTGCTGTGTCTTCGGCTTTATCCATGCGGTGTCCCGCATTGTTGGTTCCAATCAACAAAACCAACAACTTAGGCTGAATATTATCGATTTCACCATGAGCTAATCGCCACAAAACGTTCTCAGTTTTATCGCCATTGAACCCTAAATTCAGTGCATGCCTTGGTTGATAAAAAGCCTGCCAAACATCCGCGCCCTCTTTCTCCCAAGCTTGTGTGATGGAATCCCCAAGAAACACCAGATCCACTCGCTCCATGGCATTCTTTTCAGCTAATTTTTCTTCATGACGAGGCAACCACCAAATAGTTTCTTGTGGAGCCGATTGCAAGGCCAGTGGCAATTTCTTTGTCATCGTGTTCGCCTCTTTCATAATTAAGACACTGTGCGTTTAGCAAATAAAGCCCAGATACCTGCAATCGACATCAAGGAGCCACCAGCCAGATTAAAACCCCGCATAGCTTTTTCAGAAGAGAGAAGCGTACGTGCTCTAAGGGCAAAAAAAGCATACATAGAAGCAGACAGAGTTGCTAACATCACGAAGGTAAACGCCAAAATACAAAGCTGTTCTGTCGTATTGCCTTGGTGAGAAACAAATTGCGGCAAAAAGGCCACAAAAAAGATAATGCCTTTGGGATTCAATGCAGTAACAATGTAAGTGTTTAAAAAGAGTCGCCATTTAGAAACCAATATATCTGAAGACGGTATTTTCATTGCTGAAGTGCCAGATCTGAGTAACTTAATACCCAAGTACAAAAGGTATAAACCACCAATACTTTTCACCACAGTAAACCAAAAAGCCGACACAGAAAATAAAGCGCCTAACCCCTCTAAAGAGGCAAATAACGCAGTAGAATCCCCCAGCGCGACACCAGCAACCAATGGAATATTCGCTCGGCGACCATGTGCCACAGAATTCGCAATCACAGCCAAAATTGTTGGGCCAGGAATGATCAGCATGGTAATAGACGCAACAACAAAGGCGAGCCAAACTTCAATCGACATGGAACTTTCTCCTTCTTTAATAGATATCTATCAATCCATAGACGACAGCAAAGATCAATCGTTAAACACTCAAAAAAAACAGGCGAGACACAAGTTACAAATCACACCCTAAAAAATGCGTTCCAGGAATTGGGTTGTAACTCACTGGATCACAAGGTTCAAAACCCAAGCGAACATACAAGCGTCTCGCGGTTTCAAAATCTGCTAACACATCAAGACACATACGCTGATAACCATTTTCCTGGGCACAAGACATAAGTTCAGTGACTAATTTCTCGCCCAAACGATGACCACGTTCTGTTGGCCGAATATAGACTCGCTTCATTTCGCAAATTTGCGCATCAACCCGACGAAAAGCCCCGCAGCCGACGACTTCATTGTCTTTCCAGATAAGTAAAACAACACCATTGGGAAGTGAGTATTTACCTTCCAAAGCAACAAACTCTTGTTCATTCTGTTGATAATCCAAGCTCACCGGAGCCGACGCTATATACTCACGAAAGATAGCTAACACACTGTCATTGTCTTGTGGGAAATCGGCAGGGCGAACGGAAAACATGGCGTGTCCTTACATCAGAATGTCAAAAGCAAAATAATACCGACAAAACAACCTGAAAAACAAAGCTTAATAGAACCCTTTTAAGCTTTAAGGCAAAACCATACTCCTTTATGATCCCTGCACTCTAAAACGACATTATTAAAGAGATAGCACAGTGGGCATTGTTCTTTTTTACCTCAAGAAAATCATAGGCATGATGCTCATGCCAATTCCTCTCACTTTGCTGGCTATGTGTCTCGCTTTTATACTGATGAAGAAATGGCCGAAAATTGCTCGGTTTTTCTTGTTGTGCGGCATATTCACGCTGGGACTCACTAGCTGGAACCCCGTTGCCAATACTCTGATTGCGACGGTAGAACATGACTTCCCAGTATTTGATACTAAGCAAGCTGTTGATGTCGTTATCGTCCTCGGCAGTGGACATCAAAACCTTCCTAATACGCCTGCCGTTATGCAACTTGGTAGAAGTGCAATTTACCGATTAGAAGAAGGAATACGCATACTAAATGCAACCCCAACTGCTCAATTATTTGTTTCTGGTTTCGGTGGCCACGCACAAAAAATGCGAGACGCAGCAATTGAGCTAGGTGTAAAAGCACAAAGGATCAAAATGTTTCCAAAACCAAAAGATACCGAAGAGGAAGCCAACAGCATGAAACCTTATCTAGAAGGGAAACGCGCAGCCTTGGTAACCGAAGCCTCACATCTAAAACGTGCGTCTATTTTCTTCGAAAAAGCCGGCATCAACATCATCCCAGCGCCAGCCTTGTACTTAGGCTCAGAAAAAAGCGACTGGCAAATCGACGCCACCGCCGCCTACAAAAGCCAACGCGCCTTTTACGAATGGCTTGGACGTGGCTGGCAATGGATTAAGGAGTAAGCAATGGCATCTAAAATGACATTTGAAGCGGATAAGAGAGATGACCTAATATCTCACGATACTTGGTTGATACAGCAAATAAACGCCGCTTTCGAGAATATGGAAAACGGCCTTGCTGTATTTGTGTCGAACGAAGAAGCCAATGTTCAGATGGAAGATTTTAAGGCAAAAGTTCGTGCTAGGAATAAGAACTTATAGTTAAACAGTAACCGAGTTCGGCAACGATTCCCCAACTCTCTCTTTAGCAATTTCAATCACTGCATGAGCAAGTTGTACCAAGGTGGCAAAGTTGGGCTTAGTTTCAGGTTTAAGAGATCGATAAGCACTGGTTCGGCTTTTAATATCCGCTCTTGCAATCACGACACTGTGTCCGAATAACTCAACATAGGAACGAATAGCGGCTTGCAAAATATCTGGACGACCTTCTTTCATAGAGTCCCATGACGCCTGTTTAATCACCTCTTCCATTTGCTCTACATCAAACCGCATAGCAGCAGCCTGATAAGCGCCTTTTACGATGCTTCGTAATGTGCTCGCAGTCAGTTCATTACCATTCCAATTCAAGGCCCCATCTGCTGTTAAAGCAAAGCGTTTAAAGTCTTTCTCATTAGCAAATGGTGGTTTTGAAAAGTAATCCGATAAGTCTGCCTCACCTTCAAATCCGTCACTAAAGGTTAATGCTAAGGTGTGATCTTTAACCCAATCAACATCAATAATTTTTAACATAAATCCTCCAATTTCCCCGGATTCTGACCCTTCACAGCTTTATTCCACATCTGCATGAGTTGATATCTAAAACTATAGGTGAGTCTCTCAAAAGAGACAAAATTATTTTACAAACAAAAAAAGCAGCGACCATTTCTGAGCACTGCTTTTCTATTACTTCAAAGGTACTGAATTTCTAATAAATCAAACCTGAAACAAGAAGTTTTTGATCAGGTCTTTGCCGCCTTCGGTAGCGAAGGATTCTGGGTGAAACTGAATCCCTTGGATTAGGTACTCTTTATGACGAACGCCCATCAGTTCAAACTTGCCACCTTGGTGAATTGTGGCAATGTCTTTGAAGTCCGCTTCTTTTAACTCTCCAACAGAAGCCGTTACTTCCAACACCTCTGGAAAGCTTTCTGCTTCGGCGATTAACGAGTGATAACGCATGACTTCTAGTTGGTCTGGGATATCATGGAATATACCTTCACCGTTGTGAGTAATCGGGCTGGTTTTACCGTGCATTGGCAATGGTGCTTTCACTACTTTGCCGCCAAATACATGACAAATCCCCTGCATTCCCAAGCAAACGCCCATTAATGGAATGGTTTTACCGAACTCTAGAATGACGTCGGCACACACACCGAAGTAAGCTTTGTCGTCTGGGGAACCTGGTCCTGGAGAAATGATGATGCGATCTGGCGCGGCGGCACGGATGTCGTCTAATGTTACTTCGTCGTTACGTTTTACAATCACTTCAAACGCGTCGATTTCACCACGGCTTTTCTCAGTTTCTAACACTTCACCAATAAACTGATACAGGTTGTAAGTGAAGGAATCGTAATTGTCGATAATATAAACTTTCATGCTTCCCTTACTCCTGATTCGCTTTTGGTGCGAAACTGTCTAGCACACGTTTAGTGCCGGCAAATTTGCGTTGGATTTCTTCGTATTCGTCTTCGGCATTGGAGTCATACACATTGCCGCCACAGGTTTGCACATAGGCTTTGTTGCCATTGGCAAACACAGTACGAATCGGAATCGCAAACATACAATCTCCGTTAAAAGAGAACTGCCCAACCGCACCACCGTAAGGGCCACGACCGTCGTTTTCCAAATCATCGATGATTTTCATGGCTTCGATTTTTGGTGCGCCCGTCAAGGTTCCTGCGGGGAAGTTACTCGCCAAGGCTGAGAACATATCGTGATCTTCCGCCATAATGCCGACAATCTCACTGGAAATGTGCTGAACGTGACTGAAACGTTTAATGTCCATCAAGCTACGAACTTTCACTGTACCGAATCGCGCTACACGACCAATGTCGTTGCGATGCAAATCGACAATCATATTGTGCTCGGCGATTTCTTTCGGATCATTCAACAAAGCACGCGCAAAGGCGGTGTCTTCTGCGGCATCTTTACCACGCTTCGCCGTTCCGGCTAATGGGAATGTTTCCATTTCCCCTTGGCGAACACGGAACAATAATTCTGGGCTCGCGCCGATGACTTTTTGCTCACCAAACTTGATGTAATACATTTGCGGGGATGGATTCACTTCACGCAATTGCTCGTACAAATTAATGGTGTCGCCTTCCATATCGAACCATTTTTTAAAGCCGACTTCACACTGGAAGATTTTACCTTCGATGATATCTTGCTTCACCTTGGCAACCGCATTCGCATGATCAGTTTTGCTCATCGATTCGCCAGCAGGACGAACTACAAATGGGCCGTTTTCTGGCGTCGGTTCCACCATCATGCTGTTCACTAATTCCACACGATTCCCTGTAGAATCGTCGTCGTAATAAAAGTAGAAAACTTCGCCGGTCATCTTGTCCAGAATCAGACCATCTTTGTACAAACCAAAACGAAACGCGTCGAACATCTCACTCGACTGCAGATCCAAGGTTGGCTCAAAGTAATTCATGCTGTCGTAACCGATATAACCCGTTAAACCACCAGCGAATCCTCGTGACAAAATATTTTGCGGCACTAACTCGCGCAACAAATAATACGGATTATCCGACTCATAAGACTCAGTGCTGCCGTCACGCTCTTGGATAAACAACTGCTTGCCTTCTGCCCAGATCAATTTCTCAGGATCAAAACCAATGATCGAATGGCGGGAAATGAAGCTCTCTTCACCAAGGGATTCCAACATAAAACAGTTATCAAAACGCTTCTCGACTTTCTTAAACAAGTCAAAAAAATCGCAGGCAGAACTGATGGTGACATACTTAGGTTTGCGCGGCAGCGTGATGCGCTGCGGCTTTTTATTATATGAACTCATATCTCTTTTAATTCCTTCAATGCTCGGGAGCCACGGGTCACAGTAGCAATACCCACACCCAACTGTTTCGCAATATCTCGCTGAGGAACACCCTGCTCCAACAGAGATAAAATTTGTAACCTGTGCTGCATCTCGTTGATTTCTTTTGGTGTTAGCAAGGCTTTCAAGCGCTTCTCCAACACCACATCATCACCGGCTTCGGTTAAAAACTGGACCAAATCTTTCATAGGATTCGACTCTCACAAGGAGGTTTGTATTCGCGTACTAGTACAATATAGGTTTGAAAGAAGAGAAGCAAGATAGAAATGAATTATTGTTTAGGCAAATCAAAAAACACTTCATCTTGTTAATAAGCGACTATTGACCTATAGTTTGTACAAATAAACGTACAAATGAGATTATGTATGAGCCGCATAAATTTAGATCAAGACATACAACCATTATCAGAATTTCGTTCTGGTGTGACTTCATTTATTAAACAAATTAACGAAACTCGTCGCCCTTTGCTCATTACACAACGTGGCAAAGGTGTCGCTGTCATGCTCGATGTGGCTGAATACGAAGCCATGCAAGAAAAGATAGAATTACTCGAAGAAATACGCACTGCTGAATCACAGTTTGCCGAAGGATTAGGCATCTCGAATCAAGAAGCTAGAAAACAAATTTTAGGACGTTTGAAAAAATGAAAGTTAGTTGGTCACCTCTCGCTATAGAAAAGCTTGGGCATGCTGCCGATTTTATCGCACTAGATAATCCTAATGCAGCTGAGATATGGGTAAACGATTTATTCGATAAAACAGATCTACTCAGCCACCAACCTGAAATGGGACGACTTGTCCCAGAGTTACAAAAAGCAAATCTCCGTGAACTCATTTTTGGTAACTATCGAATAATCTACATAATCAGCACCGAAATCCGAATATTAACGGTGCGTAACTGCCGACAGATACTCACAGAAAATGATTTATAACCCTAGTTGACTAGAGTTTAGAAATCTGATCTAACTCTTCTTTTAACTTAGCCTTGTCTTTGTGATCTTCAAAGAATCGGGCAAAGGCTTCAACTTGTTCTTTGCGAGGAGGTTCTAATGTATCGATCACCTCTCGGATACTTTCAAATTCCCAAGTTAACTCAGCATCATTAGGTATATCCAATACATATAAATAGACTTTATCTACAGTTGACTTTCCAGCAATAAAATACAGCATTTCCATAACAGATCTATACTGTTGATAACCACTTTTGGTGAAACCAATAGCTTCTTGAATAGGTTCTATCGCCTGCTCTTTGCCTTTTACTGCAAGTACCAGCTCAGCTTTATTACATAGAGCACTCGCTAGCTGTCTTTGTATAACGACCTCATCATCGTCTTTGAACCGTTCTAGTAACGCGTCATACACCGCAATCGCTTCTTCTGAAAAATTCAAATGACCTAACGTAATAGCCTTGTTCATCAGTGCTGTCGCTATCAGCTCCTGGAGCGCCAACTCGTCGCTGTCTTTGAACCGTTCTAGTAACGCGTCATACACCGCAATCGCTTCTTCTGAAAAATTCAAATGACCTAACGTAATAGCCTTGTTCATCAGTGCTGTCGCTATCAGCTCCTGGAGCGTCAACTCGTCGCTGTTTTGGAATCGTTCTAGCAACGCGTCATACACCGCAATCGCTTCTTCTGAACGATTCAATTGGCCTAACGTAATGGCTTTGTTTACCAGTGCTTTCGCTACCTGTTCCTGTAGCGCCAGTTCGTCGCTGTCTTTGAATCGTTCCAGCAACGCGTCATACACCGCAATCGCTTCTTCTGAACGATTCAATTGGCCTAACGTAATGGCTTTGTTTACCAGTGCTTTCGCTACCTGTTCCTGTAGCGCCAGTTCGTCGCTGTCTTTGAATCGTTCCAGCAACGCGTCATACACCGCAATCTCTTCTTCTGAACGATTCAATTGGCCTAATCTAATGGCTTTGTTTACCAGTGCTTTCGCTACCTGTTCCTGTAGCGCCAGTTCGTCGCTGTCTTTGAATCGTTCCAGCAACGCGTCATACACCGCAATCTCTTCTTCTGAACGATTCAATTGGCCTAATCTAATGGCTTTGTTTACCAGTGCTGTCGCTACCCGTTCCTGTAGCGCCAGTTCGTCGCTGTCTTTGAATCGTTCCAGCAACGCGTCATACACCGCAATCGCTTCTTCTGAACGATTCAATTGGCCTAACGTAATGGCTTTGTTCATATATGCTCTAGCAACATACATTTGAATATCGAGATCATTCGATTTTTCATACGTAGTTATTAAATTCTCATAAGTTTTAATTTCTTTATCTGGTTGACTACCAGCATCAAAAATTAGTCCTTTGAAAAACAGAGCTTTAGCATTCACTATTTGATGTTTTAACAAATCACTATTGAGAGAGCCTCGAATAACACCATTAATTCGACGAAGAGCATCATCAATACGTTTATTATTTGCTAGAGAATAAGCTTCATTTATATCGTTATCAGCAGCTTGTTCTTCCATATCATCACGCATTTTTTCTAACTCTTTTTCATGATACTCCTTCTGCTCTTTTAACTGATTACTCTGCTCGTTCAGTTTAATATCAAACCTTTCTGTTAACTCATTTTCTTTTCTCTGTACCCATCCATCAAATGCATTCTCAGCTTCCAACTTAGCAGTTGCTATAGCTGCTAATCTTGCATTCCAGCTAAAAGCATATGCAACAATAGCGATCACAATACCCAATACCCCAGCAACGATCCCAAACCAAGTTGTTGTCCATGACACTTGAGATAAAGAGCTATCATAGGAATCTTTTAAATCACCAATACGACCACTCTGTTCATTTAGCTTCTCATCAACTCGTAACTGAGACTCTTCAAGGCGAACTTCTACTTTTCCAATTCGTTCTTTCAATTCTTGGATTTGTTCTTTCGATGCGCCCGTTGCATCGAGCACGCTGACGTCTTTGCGAATTGACGTTAACTCTCGATAAAACCATTCGGGAAGTTGAGTATTCGATGTATTTTGTGGCGTAACTTGTGAAGCACTTGGCTCTGTAGAAACTGATGCGTTATCTGCCGAGAAGACAGCCGCAGAGAAAAATAAAAAAGTGATAAAAGCAAAACGAATGAGAGAGGTGAGCACTCTGTTACATCCTTGTGAATAAATTAAAGTGAAACAAGAGTAGCGCCTAACAACGCTTTTAGGCAATTCATACTGACCTTTTTAACCATGCAAAATCGACTGATCTAATTTTCAGACTTGGAAAACAGAAACAAAGGAGTACTATGTACACCATTAAAGTTTACTTAGAGAAACCCTATGACTCTTTTCAAAGAATTAAAATCTTCTCTAGAAGAAGCCGTAGAAATCCAACAAGGCCGTAAAGCAGCCTCTCGTATTACTCGCTTTGAGATCGCTGATGTAAAGTCTATTCGCGATAGCCTGCAAGTATCTCAGGCTGAATTTGCCAAAGCCCTTGGCACCAGCGTGGATACAATTAAAAGCTGGGAAAGCAAACGCCGTAATCCAACAGGTTTGGCGGCTAAAGTGCTGGCAACGATTCAAGATAATCCAAGCTTTTATCAAGAGTTATCTGAACACTGACTAAACCAAGATTAGGAATAGAAGCCTTTAATAGACTTGGCTATACTGAATCAGCACACTCGCTAAAGGAATCAAAATGAGACACAAGCCAACGCTATCATTGACTTCTAAACAGCAAGCCTACTCAAGCAAAAAAGGCGACAACTTCGTTGAAAGCATGCGTTTAAAGGGTTATTCAGTCGATAAGTCCTTACTTTCTCTCAGCGTATCTGAAAGAAAAGCAAAGAAAGAAGAAATATTAGAAAAGTATTCCGCTTCAAAAAATAGCCAGTAGATCGTTTTAAAAACGATCTCCAATCAACATTATGATCCACCTTTAACATTCCAACACTTTGCCGTATCTGGCCCGTATTTTGACTTTTATTACTGACATTTTGACCTAAGCGATGCTACTGCCTTGTCTTCACTGCAATGACATTCTAACTTCGTGTTGTCTCTATCATTTAGGAATAAAAACAATGACATTCATCAAAGCCAAAGACTTCACTGCCGACCGCGCTTGGGGCGCGTTGGACATTGCCAATATGAATGGCGTGACGACTCGTTTGCATTGGACAGATCAGCCGTATAAATGGCACATGAACGATGGTGAAGAAGTGTTTGTGGTGTTGGACGGCGAGGTGAATATGCACTACCGAGTCGATGGGAAAGAGCTTGTTCAATTGATGTCTGTCGGCGATATTTTCTACGCGGCGATTGGCACAGAACATGTTGCGCACCCCGTTGGTGAGGCGCGCATTTTAGTGATCGAAAAAGAAGGCAGTGTGTAATTACAAAAACATACCGCCCGACGCTTCAATACGTTGCCCCGTAATCCAACCACTGTCTTCGCTCAGTAGCATAGCAACCGCTTTGCCAATATCTTCAGCTTCACCCGCTCGACCCAAAGCAGTAATAGATGCCACCATCTGATTTACTTGTTGATTGTCACGTACATTGCCTCCCCCAAAGTCTGTAGCAATGGCGCCTGGTGCCAACGTATTTACACGAATCTGGCGGCTTGCGAACTCTTTTGCCATATAGCGAGTCATAACTTCTACTGCCCCTTTGGCCATCGCATAAGCACCATAACCCGGTAAGCTAAAACGCGCTAAACCTGAGGAAACATTCAATGTATGGCCGCCGTCTTTCATGAGAGGCAACAAGGCTTTCGTTAAAAAGAAAGGGCCTTTGACATGAATCGCCAACATATCTTCCAACTCGTCATAAGTCGTGTTTTCAAGGCTGGCATGTAACCCCGTACCGGCGTTATTTAATAAGTAGTCAAAGTCGCTTCGCGCAAACTCATTGGTCAACAATCCTTCAACCTGACTAACGAATTCAGGGATGGCACCAAAATCGCGCGTATCCAATTGAAGAGCAAAGGCTTTTTGTCCTTTTTGTTTAATCTCGTCAATCACATCTTGTGCTGCGCGGGCATTATTGTGATAAGTAAAAATAACGTCTATGCCTTTATCTGCTAACGCTAAGGCACTGCTTTTCCCTAAACCGCGGCTACCACCAGTTATGACGGCTAATTTATTCATCTCTCATTCCCCTCTATTCAATGACATTTTTGCGTTAAGCCGAACTAGCTCTGCGCACTTTGAATAGAGTAAGGCATTGGTTATGTTCGATATATGAGACAAAGCTGATAACATTGTTCGTATTAAACGAACAAAGAGGAAGTTATGGACAAATTTGAAGCCATGCAACGTTTTGTCTTGGTCGCTCAATTTGGTAGTTTCACTAAAGCAGCAGAGGCTCTTGGCTTGCCAAAGTCGAGCGTCTCCAGCGCAGTTCAAGGACTTGAAAGCGAACTTGGGACACGACTTTTCCATCGCAGCACTCGCAATATAACGTTAACTCAAGACGGTGAGATCTATTTACCACAGTGTCGAGCATTACTCGCTAATTTAGACGCACTGGACAGCCAATTCCAACGAGAACCAAGTGATGTTCGCGGTGTACTTAAAGTCGACATGCCAAGCCGTTTTGCCACTACGGTTGTCATTCCGCATTTATCCGACTTTCTCGAAAAATACCCGAACATACGTTTAAAGATCAGCAGCGCAGATTATCGAGTAGATATGATTAAAGAAGGTATTGATTGTGTCATTCGAGTGGGTAATCTCGATGACAGCAGCCTTATCGCTCGACCTTTAACGCAATACCGAAGCCTAAACTGTGTGTCGCCAAGCTATGTTGAAAAATATGGCATTCCGCAAACAATCGAAGAGCTAGCGAATCATAAGCTGATCGAGTATTCCCATTCGCTTGGTAATCTCGACGCACAATTTGAATACCTAGAAGGCCACAAGGTAAAACAACAATCCATGCCAAGCAGCCTAGCGGTTAATGGCACAGATGCCTATTTAGATGCTTGCTTAGCAGGGCTTGGCATTGCCCAAATACCCGCTATTGGCGCAGAAAACCTCATCAAGAAAGGCCTACTCATTTCTATCCTACCTCAATTCGAAGCAGAACCAATGCCGGTATCCTTGCTCTATCCATCACGCAGACAACCAACCAAACGCCTGACTGTCTTTATGGATTGGCTGCAATCCATCACCCTTGCCGCACAAGAAAAATCACAACGTATTTCGTCAAGTTATTGAAGAATATATCTTTTAATATATCATTCATATCTATTCCATCTGTAACATCTAAGAGCTAAAAAGGTGGCCACAAAGACAATGCCTCTTCTATAAAAGAACGTTGATGTTGAGTATTACCTAGGGTATAGTTTTTGCTCAGCATTACAGTCCACACATGAATAATAGCATGAGATAAGAAGCATGGAACGCTCTGATAAGCAATTAGCAGAATCAATTAAAAGCAATAGTCACACTCTCTATATATTATCTGTGGAGCAGTTAACTAGTTTGCATCAAGATACCACACCAACTGACAAGGCTAATATAGCTAGAAGCTCCGCCGACTACGTATCAAGTATGCTAGACATAAAAACTTGTATTAAAATGGTAAGGGATTTAGGAGCTAAAGGCCGTGTTTATGAAAAAGTTATAGATGGAAAACAATATATTATTTTCAAAGGCCATCCTGGGCTTAGAACTATATTTACAGGAACGAAATACTTAGCATCGAATGCGAAAGTTGTAGATATGGTTATAGGAAAGGCAGCAGTAAAGAATTCAGCTCGTTTAGGTGGAAGGTTAACGATATTCTTAACTGTGCCACTTATTATTCTCGAACATATTTTAAAAGATGAGTTCCTCCTAAGCGATTTAGTTGCCGACTTGGCTGTATCTATTGTAAAAGTTGGTGTGAGTAGTATCCTTGCAGCTGTTATAGCAACGGCTGTAGGCACTGCAACTACGATCGCTGCCGCACCCTTGGCAGTAGCCATTTTTGTGGGCCTTGCATCAGGTTATACATTAAATAAAATTGATGATAGGTTTTCTATAACCATTAAACTTGGCCAAGTTTTGAGAGATATTGAAGATAATACTATAGGGGCATTTAGCCGTGGTATGTGGGAACTAGAAAAAACACTTCGTTGGCAAATAGTGAATGGTATATCTCCTGGTAAAGGTATATTTTACCCTTAATGTAATGGACTATTAAAAATGAAATCAAAACGCTTCTATTTGTTTTTTTCTATTCTATCACTATTACTTAGTAAAAATGCATTTTCAGAGCAATTCCCTTTAAATAAAATAGGTTGTTTCATAGTGAATGATGGATATTTCCAAAACCAAGGATCTTTATTAAAAGGAAATTTGGTAAAACTTTACAAAGACTCAACAAGAAAACAAACGATTTATAAAAATAATAATTTGACATTGGAGATTACATCTTCAACAGTAACTGAAGTGGCATTAAAGCAACCATGGGTCAGCTCATTCAAGCTCGAAGCACTAGAAAATGGACATAAAATAGTTAGTGTAACTAGCGCACCACGAAATAGTGAAATAGATTCCATGAGTGTTCATGTAGCTATTAGCTCCCCAGATCCGTCTAATAATGGTGAATTAATAATTGAATGTAACGCACGTCAGTAGGATATTTTCTGAAAAAAAAATTATTAAACTCGACAATTATCATTATAACACTGACTCTATTAGTTATAATTAATAAAGGTTTCACCAATATCATCTTCTCTACTGTTATTACCATCACAAGTATCATTTGTCTTTATACTTGTTTTTATCTTTGGAAGGCACGATCTAACACTTTCGAAAAAACGTCAATACCAATGAATTATTATTTATCAATATCGATAATTTCATTCATAATCTCACTCATATTTTCTTATTTTTCTTATTCTATCTTTCGTTATTCTGCATTAGATATCATATGTAGATACAGCAAGTGCAACTTTGGGCCATACGGTTGGTCTGTTTCATTACTCCTCCTAGCGACATCATTACTGCTACTGACAATTAGTTTTTTATTTTTTACCAAAACTAAAAAAGATAAATAGACAGCTTCACCCTCTCAACCTCAATTCGAAGCAGAACCAATGCCGGTATCCTTGCTCTATCCATCACGCAGACAACCAACCAAACGCCTGACTGTCTTTATGGATTGGCTGCAATCCATCACCCTTGCCGCACAAGAAAAATCACAACGTATTTCGTCAAGTTATTGAAAACTATCTGTTTTAAAAAACGCCTTATCTATATTCCAAAAAAGTTACTTTTTAGCCATTGTAATAACTAAATCTTTTAAGTAATCTCGCTATCAATATAATTCACTGCTTCCCAAATGAGGATACTATGAAATCTAAGCCACGCTTTTTAAAATCTATTATTGGTACATTGTTATTGAGCGGAGCCGTTCAAGCGTCGGCTGCGGATCAAACGATTCTTAACACGTCCTACGATATCGCTCGTGAGCTGTTCGCCACTTATAACCCAACGTTTGAAAAACATTGGTTAGAGAAAACAGGCAAAACTATCGAGATCAAACAGTCTCATGCAGGATCTTCAAAACAAGCCAATGCCATCATGAACGGCTTGTCTGCAGATGTTGTTACTTTTAACCAAGTCACCGACGTCCAAGTTTTGCATGACAAAGGCAAAATGATTCCTGCCGATTGGAAAAACGAATTTCCAAATGCCAGCTCACCTTACTATTCAACAATTGCCTTCCTTGTACGTAAAGGCAATCCAAAAAATATCAAAAGCTGGGGCGATCTAGCGGGTAATAATGTGGCATTGGTGTTCCCAAACCCTAAAACATCTGGCAACGGTCGTTACACTTTTCTAGCGGCTTACGGTTACGCACAAAAAACCTTCGGCAAAGACAACGAAGCGAAAGTAGACAATTTCCTCAGTACTTTCCTGAAAAACGTGTCTGTGTTTGATACTGGCGGTCGTGGTGCGACAACAACTTTCGTTGAGCGTGGCATTGGTGATGTGTTGATTACGTTTGAATCGGAAGTAAACAATATTCGTAACCAATACGGTGCAGACAAATACCAAGTGGTTGTACCAAAAACCTCTATCTTGGCTGAATTCCCAGTAGCCGTTGTTGAGAAAAACGCGAAGAAAAACGGTACAGAAGAAGTGTCTCGTGAATACCTAAGCTACTTGTACAGCGAAGAATCTCAGCGTTTGTTAGCTGGTTTTAACTACCGCGTACACAACGATGTTGTAAAAGCAGAATTCGCTGATAAGTTCCCTGAAGTGAACTTGTTAACCGTCGAAAATATTGCTGGCGGTTGGCCACAAGCGACTAAAGAAATATTCGCAAATGGTGGTAAACTAGACCAACTTCAGCGCCGCTAATATCTGAATAGATAACAACTAGCCGGATACGCTTGCGTATCCGGCTTTTCTGTCTCTAAAGCAACTAGCGACTTTATTGAAATACTCTTATGAAGACCATAATAGGCAAACACATGGCAACACATTTAAGCGCGGTCGCAACCAGACCTCGCCATAAGCGAGTCTTGCCCGGACTCAGTTTAAGCTTGGGAACCTCCTTGCTGTTTATCAGTTTGATTTTACTACTCCCAATGAGCGGACTGGTTATGCAATCCGTCGACATGGGCTGGGATAGATATTGGCAAGTAATCAGCGACGAACGTGTGGTTGCCAGTTATAAGGTAACTCTGTGGGCAGCCTTGATCGCCTCTATTTTTAATGGCTTTTTTGGCCTTTTGCTGGCTTGGGTATTAGTGCGTTATGAGTTCCCCGGACGCCGTATTTTAGATGCATTGGTGGATTTGCCTTTTGCCTTGCCAACTGCGGTTGCCGGTATCACCTTGGCGACTTTGTACGCTCAGAACGGTTGGTACGGTGAAATACTCGAAAGCCTAGGGCTAAAAGTGGCTTACACACCTTGGGGCATTGTCCTCGCTATGGCATTTACCAGCATTCCCTTTGTGGTTAGAACGGTTCAACCAGTATTGGAAGAATTATCCCCAGAAGAGGAAGAAGCAGGAATGACGCTAGGCGCATCCGATTGGTCGGTGTTTCGTCGGGTTATTTTCCCTGCCTTGTGGCCAGCATTGATGACGGGCATTGCCTTGTCGTTCACCCGTAGTTTGGGTGAATTTGGCGCGGTCATTTTTATCGCAGGTAACATGCCTTACGTCAGCGAAATTACGTCTTTGATGATATTCGTTAGCTTACAAGAGTTCGATTTCCCTGCCGCCAGCGCAATTGCGTCTGTTGTGCTGATGGCGTCACTGATCCTCTTGTTTGCCATTAACATTTGGCAGGCGCGTTATTTACGTCGCCTTCATGGACGCAGTTAGGAAGCTTATATGTCATCGTCTAAACACTCATCGAGCCAACTTAGAGTCGGCGATAGCCCTTTGGTTAAATGGCTACTAATTGGTCTGACGCTGTTCTTGACCGCGATTTTGTTAGTCGTGCCGCTGATTGCCATTTTCCAACAAGCTTTTGTGGAAGGCGCAGCACACTATTTCAATAGTTTAATTGAAGCCGATACCTTGCACGCCATTGGTTTAACTCTGGTGGTTGCGGCGCTAACCGTGCCGATTAACTTGGTATTCGGAGTCATGCTCGCATGGGCCGTAACCCGTTTTGAATTCCCCGGTCGAAAAATCCTAATGACTTTGATGGACATCCCTTTTGCGGTGTCACCTGTAGTGGCGGGCCTGTTATATCTTTTGTTGTACGGCAATAACGGCTGGATTGGCTCTTGGCTATATGATCATGACATCCAGTTGATGTTCGCTTGGCCCGGCATCGTCATGGTGACCGTGTTTGTAACTTGTCCGTTTGTGGCGCGTGAATTGATCCCTCTGATGCAACAACAAGGACGAGAAGACGAAGAAGCCGCCGTCATTCTGGGCGCTTCTGGCTGGCAATTATTCCGTCGCGTGACCTTGCCGAATATCAAATGGGCGCTGATTTACGGCGTGATTCTAACTAACGCCCGTGCCGTCGGTGAATTTGGCGCGGTGTCTGTGGTGTCTGGCAACATTCGCGGCGAAACCAACACCTTGCCGCTGCACGTTCAGTTGCAATATGAGGATTACCAAGCAGCTGCGGCGTTCGCCAGCGCATCGCTATTGGCGATGATTGCCCTACTTACCTTGTTGTTGAAAGCCTTCATCGAATGGCGTCAAGAACGTAGTTTAAAAATTGAAGCTGAAAAAGAAAGACAGGTGACACAATGAGCATTTTGATTGAAAACATTTCCAAACACTTTGGGCAGTTTCAAGCCTTGTCACCTTTATCATTGGATATCAACGAAGGCGAAATGATTGGTTTGCTTGGCCCATCCGGCTCAGGAAAAACCACTTTATTGCGCATTATTGCTGGATTAGAAGGCGCTGACACGGGTCGCATTCAGTTTGGTGACCGAGACGTGACTAACTTGCATGTGCGAGATCGTCGCGTGGGCTTCGTATTCCAAAACTACGCCTTGTTCCGCCATATGACAGTGGCTGACAATGTGGCCTTTGGCTTAGAAGTCTTACCACGTAAAGAACGCCCAAGCCCGACTGAAATAAAAAACCGCGTTATGCATTTATTGGAAATGGTGCAGCTTGAGCATCTTGCCAGCCGTTTCCCATCCCAGCTTTCTGGCGGTCAAAAACAACGTATCGCTTTGGCACGTGCCCTGGCGACTCAGCCAGAAGTCTTACTACTGGACGAGCCCTTTGGTGCATTGGATGCCAAGGTTCGTAAAGAGCTTCGTCGCTGGTTGCGCGGATTGCACGACGAACTGGGCTTCACCAGCGTCTTCGTCACCCATGATCAAGAGGAAGCCTTGGAACTGTCTGATCGAGTTGTCGTGATGAGCAATGGCCACATAGAACAGATCGACCAACCAGGTGCACTTTACGCCTCACCTAACAGCCGGTTTGTCTTCGACTTTCTTGGCAACGCCAATGTCTTTGAAGGCAAATTGGAAAACGGCAAATGGCAAAATCTGCAAGCCAATATCGTTCTGCCAAATGGTGCAGAACAGAAAGACGGCCAACTGTACATTCGCTCCCATGAGTTCTTTGTCTCGAAAGAAGCAACAGCCCAAGCAAACTTGCCGTTACGCGTTATTGCCATCAACCCGATTGGCGCCGAAGTTCGCCTAGAACTGACTCCAATAGATTGGCACAGCAACGACGTATGGGAAATCGACCTACCTCACAAAGCCTTCGATAAGAACTGCTTCGAAAAAGGCCAAACCTTATACGTCACGCCGAAAGCAGGTTACTTCTTTGCCCATGATGCACAGCAACCTGTGCTATTGAATTGGGAAACAGAGAAAGTACAAGTAACTGAGCAAGCATAATAAAAGATAACTAAGAACGGCATTCAGAATGCCGTTCTTCTTTTTTATGCCCAGCAATGATACGTTTATGCATCGCATGAACTGAATAAGTGCAAAGAAAATTCCACAAAAATACTCTAGTCGTTTTCCGTCAACCTTTCGCCGCAATGAGGAATACAACTAAAAGATAAGCGCCCTAGAGTCGGTAGATACCCACTCCCGAAGGAAAACGTCGTATGCGCTATTCTAGCCTATTGTTAGTTTCTGTCGTCTTGTCCCAAGCACCATTTACATTAGCCGCCGCAAAGTTTGATTTCTCTAATGAATACAACGCGACGTCTATTCATGCTGAAGGAGATAAGTATTTCATTGATCAAGTCACTAAGCTTAGTAAAGGTGACATAGATATTACGCTTCATACCGGTGGATCTTTAGGTTTCAAATCTACGGATAACTTTTACGCGGTTGCCGATAACGCGATCCAGATTGCAGACACCTTAGCTGGCAGTATGGCTGGTATTGATCCTATATTTTTATTGTCTTCGTTGCCTTTTATTGTTGAAAATGAAGATCAGGCCGAACAACTTTATAAAATTGCCAAACCTTATTACCAGAAAGTATTTGCTCAAAATGGACAAATCCTACTTTACGCTTCCCCTTGGCCAGCTAGCGGCATTTGGTCTCAAAAACCTGTTACTACAAAAGAAGGACTCGCCAATTTAAAAATCCGTACCTATGACAAAAATGGTACTTTGACATTACGTGAGGCAGGCGCAGAACCAATTAGCCTCTCATGGGGAGATGTCGTTCCTCAACTGTCTACAGGAGGAATTAAAGCGGTACTTACCTCAGCCGATGCTGGTGCGAGCGGTAAATTTTGGGAACATCTAGATAATTATAGTGCCATTCAATATGCAATCCCTCTGAACATGGTTCACATGAACAAAGAGGCGTTTGATGATTTATCTAGTGAAGAACAAAGCGCTATTTTAAAAGCGGCCGCGTTAACAGACGAACATAACTGGCAAACAGTAAGAACTCGCGTTGTGGATAATTACAAAGAGCTTGCTACGAATAATGTAACCATTCATCAAAACCTTTCAAAAACTTTTATTAGTTGGCTGCAAGAGTCAGCTAAGCCTTCTCTAAAAGAATGGTTAGAAGATACTGGGAAGTCGGGTAGCGATATCATGGCGGATTTTGAGAAAAGCAAATGATCATCCGTCTATTAGTCAGTATTTCCAGACGGCTTAATCAGCTGTCTGGCGCCTTGGCAATGTTACTCATTGCTTATCTGCTGTGTCATATATTGTTAGAAATTGTCTTGCGACTATTTGGCACATCAACTTATGTTCTAGATGAATTTGTGGGTTACGCCATCGCCACAATCACTTTTCTTGGCTTAGGTTATAGCTTAGAACGAAATGGTTTAATCAAGGTAAATATATTAAGTGACCGACTCCCTGAAAAATATCACTGGATATTAGATTCTTTTATTTCTCTTGTTTCTTTCGCTATGTTTTTTTGGGTTTCCTATTACTGGTACATCAATGTCGCCAGAAGCTTTAAACGTAATGTCACCAGCGAGTCCATAGCAGAAACACCTTTGTGGATTCCGGAAGGCATGGTGTTAGTTGGCTTAACTCTTTTGTGCTTAACCCTATTTGTCAGAATACTTGTACTCGTATCTACACGCCAAGTCCCACATATCGAGAGCAATAAATAAGATGGAAATTCTATTATCTGCCGTTGGTGTTATTACCTTAATTCTCTTGGTACTCGGACTTGGGGTTTGGGTATTCTCTGGATTAGCTATCGTCGCCTTGTTATCTCTAATTTTAATTGGCGATGTCAGTTTAGATCGCTCCGGAGCTATACTCAGTCGTATTATTTTTAGATCTGCAAACTCTTGGGAGCTATCTGCTATCCCGCTCTTTATACTGATGGGCGAGCTTATCTTTCGGTCTGATATCTCAGATAGATTATTTCGCGGATTAGAGCCTTGGACGAAAAAGATCCCTGGCGGCATACTTCACACGAATGTTTTCGGCTGCGCTCTTTTTGCTGCGGTAAGTGGTTCAAGTGCGGCAACCACAGCAACCGTGGGAAAAATCACCACGACTGAGCTTAAAAAACGTGGTTATGATAGAAGTTTATCCGTCGGCTCCTTGGCTGGAGCAGGAAGCTTAGGACTGTTAATTCCGCCTTCCCTTGTCATGATTGTTTATGGCATTCAGTCTGAAGTCTCAATCAGTAAACTTTTTATGGCTGGCGTATTGCCTGGGGTTTTAATTGCGGCACTCTATTCTGGATACATCATATGTCGAGCATTATTAAACCCTTCATTATGCCCACCAGAGCAATCCCATGCCGCCAGTAAACTGGAAAGTTTGGTTCTGCTTTTCCCCGTGATTTCACTGATCGTTATCGTAATGGGTGCCATTTATACTGGCATAGCGACGCCATCAGAAGCCGCTGCAGTTGGTGTATTTGCGACACTTGTTATTCTTATAAAAGAACGCCAGTTGTCTTTTAAAATGATACAAGAGGCAATGATTGCTACCTTGCTCAGCTCAACCATGGTTTGTAGCATTCTGGTCTCTGCTGCACTTTTATCTACCGCAATGGGCTTCCTACATTTACCTTCTGAGCTAGCAAGCTATATCGCCAGTTTGGATCTTACTCCAGCATTTTTACTGTTAGCCCTGGCAATTTTTTACATAATACTTGGCTTATTTCTAGACGGTATCTCCATCACGGTAATGAGCTTGCCCATAACCTTACCCATCGTGATTCAAGCTGGCTTTGATCCTATTTGGTTTGGTGTTTTCTTGGTTATACTGATTGAACTTGGACAAATCACACCACCCGTTGGCTTTAATCTGTTTGTTCTTCAAGGCTTGACGGGAGAGAAAATAGGCAAGGTTGCAAAAGCCGCTTTCCCATTCTTTCTTCTGATGTGCTTAGCTGCATTCATACTTTGCCTAGTTCCAGAAATCGCTTTATGGCTGCCTAATGCACTTTCAAATTAGGCTTTATCCATGTCTAATAAAACACCAAGAAAAAAGCAAAGTGATAAACAATTATGCAAGCCGTTATTTTTGACATGGATGGATTACTGATTGATTCCGAACCCTTCTGGAAGCAAGCGGAATACGATGTGTTTTCATCGGTTGGTGTTGAAGTTACGGCCGAGTTAGCGACACTAACTGCGGCAATGACGACGAGAGAAGTCACTGAGTTCTGGTTTGCAAAACAGCCTTGGCAAAATGCCTCTCTTGAGGAAGTCGAGAATAGTGTTGTTGAGCGAGTCAAATATCTGATCGAGACTCAAGGGCAAGCCATGCATGGCGTCCATGATTTACTCGATTCACTACAACAAGCCAAAGTAAAAATTGGCCTAGCTACCAACTCACCAAAAGACATTATTCCCAGCGTGTTACAACGCCTTGATATCGCAGACTATTTTATGGCTTACAGCTCAGCGGATGAAGTAAGTCAAGGCAAACCCGCTCCTGATGTTTACCAGCTAACACTGGAAAAACTTGGTATTGAAGCTCATCAATGCATTGCTTTTGAGGATTCACTCGGCGGTATAAAAGCGGCATTAGCTGCTGGCATTAAAGCGATTGCCATACCGCACCCTGACGAATTTAATCATGATAAATTTGATCTAGCACCACACAAACTCAAGAATTTATCTGAGTTCAACCACCAGCTTGGCAAAAGGCTTTTGGCTAGCGCCTAAAGCTAAAAAAAATAAAACCAAAAGCTTAAATTAAAAATCTAGCTTCAAAGCCTCATTAAGCTTTTGATATGACAAAATGCAGCGCGACCAAGCGCGTCTACGTTGTAACCGCCTTCCAATACTGACACGATTTTTCCATCACAATGACGATCTGCCACGTCCATTAATAGATCGGTAATCCAAGTAAAGTCCGACTCGCTTAATCTTAGTTGTCCCATTGGGTCTTCTTTGTGAGCATCAAAGCCTGCTGAAATCATAATCAGTTGTGGTTTGAAAGCTTCAAGTGCGGGCAACAGTTGCTCGGAGATAATGGCTTGAAAGGCGTCACTGCCAGAACCTGCTTCTAGCGGCATGTGTAGAATATTATCATGTGAAGCGCCCGGATCGCTGTAGGGATAAAACGGATGCTGATAGCTAGAAGCATAAAGCACCTTGGGATCGGCTTTAAAAATGTCTTCGGTGCCGTTGCCGTGATGAACATCAAAATCCACAATCGCTACGCGCTCTAAACCATATTGTTCAATGGCATAACGTGTTCCGACAGCGATATTATTGAACAAACAAAAACCCATGGCTTTGTCGTATTCCGCATGATGTCCCGGTGGGCGAATCGCGCAAAAAGCATTATCCATCTCGCCTGTAATAACGAGATCCACCGCTTTAATCACCGAGCCTGCCGCATACAAAGCCGCGTCCAGCGTGTGCGGCATCATCAAGGTTTCTGGCTCCAGCTCCACATGACCGTCTTCTGGCGCGCGTGCGAAAATTGAATCTACATAGGCTTCATCATGTGTAAGAAGCAATTGCTCACGCGTTGCTGGATCAGACTCCAGTCGACGTAGGAAATCCATCAACTGCCCCATAATCAAACGATTTTGAATCGCCCCAAGGCGCAGCGGCGACTCGGGATGATCGTCTCCCATATCATGTTTGTCGCAATAAGTGTGTGTGATGTAAGCCGTTGTCATCTTTATTCCAGTGTTTTTTATTTTTAAAAACTGCCGAGGTCTTTTCAGAATTTCATGAACACAGTTGGCATGACAAGATCTCATGAATGAAAAAGACAGTCCACCCTACCATGGTCTACAATTCGTACTATCGAAGACTATGATACAGTCTCAATACGTTGCTTTTCCCCCAAAGCATAAAGTGAGTTTCAGGAGAATATTAGGTGAGCCAACACGCATTACAATCTCTACTCGCCCCAAAATCTATGGTGGTGCTTACTGGCGATGATGCGCACGATCCTCTCATGCTGGCGCTTTTGACCTCCCTCTCTCATGCGACAAAGTCCTGTCCTGTTAGTCTTGTGGGTGTTCAGCCAGCGACAGAATTCTCTTTTCCGCTTTTCTCAACACTCAGCGAATTAACCACAAGCCCTGATCTTGCCGTGTTGGTCGGCTCCTATTCTTCCAAAGAAGACCAACCTTACATGGAAAGCATTATTGCCGCCTGTGGCGCTGTAGGCATTGGTTCTTTGCTAATGCTGTCTTGGACAAGCGACAGCCAAGAATCGCTGGTTGAAGCACTGCGCAAACACAATGTGCGTTTGCTTGGGCCGAACAGCTTTGGCATTTGTCGCCCTAAACAAGGCGTCTTTGCTTGGCTTGGTTTAACCCAGCCTTTACCGGGACGCTTGGCCTTAATGTCGCAATCTGGTACGGTCGCCAGTGCGCTTGTAGACTGGGCAACGTGGCAAGGCATCGGCTTTTCCCAAGTGGTTTCTATGGGATCACCTGTCGATGTGATGCCATCACAAGTCTTGGATTACTTATCCAATGATTTCGACAGTCAGGCCATTTTGATGTATTTGCAAAAAATCGGTCGTCCGACACGATTCCTCAGCAGCTTACGTGCAACAGGGCGAAGCAAACCCGTTGCCGTTGTCACCGAACATTCCGTCGGTGCCGATGAGCGAGTACTCGACGCCGCACTCAGTCGAACCGGTGCGGTACGAGGTCGACGCTTGAATGATTTAATCGCAGCGGCCTCGGTAATGACAAACGCTCGTCGAGTCAAAGACGGTTCCTTGTTAATCATTGGAAACGGCGCTGGGCCAGGCGAATTGGCAGCACAACGCGCTATGGAATTAGGCATTGATCTACTCACGCCAGAAGGCGAGTTACACAATAGATTGGAATCCACCATGGCGGGTCGCGGTGGCATTGGCCCGGTGACAACGGTTTGGGCAAGTTGCGCCACCGATCTCTTTATTGATCTTGCTGCCGATGCCTTGCACAGTGAAGATTGTGGTGCGGTGTTACTGACACTAAGCCCAACCGCACTCATCGACATCGATTCCCTGTACGACCTTATTATCAAATTACACCGAACACAGAAAAAGCTCGTCATGGTGTGTTTGCTTGGCGGCGGAAACATGACCAACATGCGTACGCGTATTAACGAAGCCGGTATCCCCACCTTCCGTACCCCTGAAACAGCTATTGAAGGCTTTCAATTTTTGGTGCAATTCCAACGCAACCAATTGCTCGCTAAGCAATCACCTGACAGCCATGCATTTCGTTTTAAAATTGATGTTTCAGAAGCAACCAAGACCCTTAATCGCCTTATTAAACAAGAAGGTAAACAAGGTGAAAAAGTACCTCATAACGATTCACTACGAGATGTTTTTGAGCTATTCCATGTTCACTTAATTACTCGTCGTCAGGCTTCAAATCAGTTGTCTGCACCAATCCACCTTCGAGTCTTTCAGGATGCTGTGTTTGGCCCAGCCATTGGTTTGTCTTTGGAAGGCGCACAGCAGCACAAACAAGCAGAAGCCGTCGCTTTACCGCCACTCAACACCGTCTTGGCAAAAGATTTAATTCAACGTGCATTTCCTGGAGAAGAGTCCTTTGAACTAGAAAGTTTGCTGCGCAATTTATCTACCATGGTGTGCGAATTACCCGAAATTGAGAGTCTAGAGCTAGGAGATGTGCGACTCTACGAAAACGGCAGTGTTTACGCTGACGTCACAGCCAACCTTCGCCTTTGCAAAAATTGGCGTCGTTATGAACATCTCGCCATTCATCCTTACCCAAGACAATGGGTATCGGAGCGAGTATTGAAAAATGACGAGATAGCCACCGTTAGACCGGTTCTACCGAGAGATTCTGGCATTTTGGCGGATTTTGTTCGTAGCATGTCCCATGAAACTCGTTATTTTCGTTTTATCTCCAATATCGAAGAATTGACACCACGCATGCTTGCCAGCATGTCCCATATCGACTACGACCGAGAAATGGCCTTACTCGCGGTGATTCAGCGGGATGGACGAGATTTACTCATCGGCACCGCACGATACATAGATAACTTCGACGATCAAAGTTGTGAATTTGCCGTGGTACTTGGCGATGAATTCCAAGGTTTAGGCTTAGCGGCGTACCTCATGCGACGACTGATGCAAGTCGCCGCAGACAAAGGCATTCGTGTGATGAAAGGTATTGTATTGGCCGAAAACAAACGCATGATCGAATTCTGCCGACATTTAGGCTTTTCCATTCAACGCGATCCAGACGATTTTGGTCAAATGGTCGCCAGTATTAAACTGACACCGAGCTTGCTCGAAAAGTGTCGGGATGCTTCCTAACTAGTTCAATACCTCAATCTCAACTTCAATCACACCATCCCGAGTGTTTCCAATTCGTTGGAAGGCAGATTTACTCAGGTCAATAATGCGGCCACGAACAAATGGTCCACGGTCATTAACTCGCACCACCACACTTTTGCCATTTTTGACATTGGTGACTTTTACTTTAGAGCCAAAAGGCAGACGCTTATGGGCGGCAGTCATGGCTTTTTGATCAAATAACTCTCCGCTTGCGGTTTTACGTCCTTGATACTTCATGGCGTAATAACTGGCTCCGCCGCTTTCTTCGAACCCTACTGAATCGGAACGACTAATTGGACCACTTGCGCATGCGGTTAGAACAAGAGACAAGATTGCCACACATAAGGTGCTAATTTTTCGCATTGTTTTTTCTTTTCCTTTAAGTCGCTTTGATTTTCAGACGCTATACTCTTAGTCTCATAGTAACAGATACGTCCGCCCAACAAACTCAACCTAACGAAACATCCGTCAGCTTCTTGTCAGAATTTTGGCGTATCTTTCTATGCTTTGCCTTAATTCTCACGGCAATTCCCAACATGACAATGCACCAACATAAGTTGCGAGTATGGTTAACATCACCAGAGGCGCCAATAATACCAGCTTATTTAAGGTATGCTTGGCGCCATTAAACCCACTGCTTTTTTTCGACAGATAGACATGACTTCTCGCTTTTTATTACTTTGTAAAACCCCTTCTCGTTGGCCTACAACTTGGCGATTATCCGTCTTATTAGTAGTATCTTTTGTTTTAGTGGTGTGCTTTGAATACGCTAATTTGCCAGCGGCGCTTCTGCTTGGTCCTATGATTACAGCAATTATTTTAGCCACCAGTGGCGCAGGTATGACACTGCCAAAGCCAATGTTTTTAATGGCTCAAGGTATTTTGGGCATGATGATAGCCAACAGTCTTCCGCTGACGGTCTTTGCGAAAATCTCCATGGAATGGCCGTTGTTTCTAATTGGCACTGTCTCGACGATTGTCGCGTCTAGCTTTTTGGGTTGGTTGCTTAGTCGTAGTGGATTATTACCGGGCACCACAGCCATTTGGGGCTCTTCTCCAGGAGCCGCTTCGGCGATGACGATTATGTCTGAATCCTACGGAGCTGATATGCGATTAGTCGCTTTCATGCAATATTTACGTGTGGCTTGCTGTGCTATCGCAGCGACAGTCGTTGCGGCGGTATTTCACGTCGATGGGGTTGCGGCTGAACCGATTGATTGGCTGGGCGTTCCTTCGTGGTCTGGTTTTGCCATCACGTTATCTGTCATCTTAATCGCGAGCATTGTTGGTGTAAAACTGCGCTTACCAAGCGGGCCTTTACTGCTTTCTCTCGCGGTAGGGTTGGCAATCAAATTCTCCGGTGTTTTGCCTATTGTTCTGCCACATTGGTGCCTGGCGATCAGCTTTGCCATATTAGGTTGGGGAATTGGCTTTCGTTTTACTCGACAAGTGTTAAAACATGCCTGGCATGTATTCCCCCATGTGTTAGGTGCGATTCTAGCGTTGATTACGATCAATGCTTGCTTGGCCATGCTATTGATCACCTTTGCTGATATCGACCCGCTCACAGCCTTTCTCGCCACAAGTCCTGGCGGTGCTGACTCAGTTGCCATTATCGCCGCATCGACCAGCGCAGATGTATCTTTCGTTATGGCCATGCAGGTTGCTCGCTTTCTATTGGTCTTGATTGCTGGGCCAATGCTTGCCCGTTGGCTTTCGACAAATAAGACCGCCTAAACGAAAAAACCACCCGAAGGTGGTTTTCATAGACATCAGGCTTTTCAATCAGCTAGCTTCTTGCTCAAGATTCTCTGGGCCAAACGAGAAGGGTAATAGCTCATTCATAGTGAGGGATTTTCTCACGCCTTCTGCGCCACAAATATGAATCATGGTATCCACAGAAGAGAACTCACGAATTTTCTGGCGACAACCACCACAAGGTGTTACCAATTCATCCCCTTTCCCAATAACATAAATATCTTTAATCAGTGTATCACCGCCAAGCACCATAGAAGCAATTGCACCCGCTTCAGCACAGGTACCTTCTGGATAAGCGGCGTTTTCTACGTTACAGCCAGAATATAGTTTGCCACCAGCGGTTAAAATCGCTGCGCCAACAGGAAAGCGAGAATAAGGCACGTAGGCTTTATTCATCGCCTCTTTAGCTAGCTCAAAAAGCGCAGTGCTCTTTTTCAAATCAGGCATGGTTTAAATCCAACATATTAAGCTCGCTCTTTCACATAAGGGCGGCCAATGGCTTTTGGCCCAACGGCTTTACCGATGAAGCCCGCAAGCAACAAGACGGTTAATACATACGGCAAGACTTCAATTGCCTGTACTGGCACTTCACCAATACCAGGAATCACAACACCTTGCATACGAACAGCCACAGCATCTAAGAAACCAAACAACAAACAAGCTAGTAAAACAGGAACTGGACGCCACTTACCGAAAATTAGCGCAGCCAATGCCATGTAACCTTTACCCGCGCTCATATCTTTCAAGAAACCTGCATTATGAGCAGTAGACAAATACGCACCAGCAAGGCCACATAAAATGCCACAAATGATCAAGGCGCGATAGCGAATGAAAGACACCGAAATACCCGCCGTATCTACCGCATGAGGGTTCTCACCCACCGCACGCAGACGCAAGCCGAAACGAGTCTTATAAATCACCCAATAGGTCACAGGCACCATAGCGAACGCCAAATATACCAAGATATTATGGCCACTTAGCAAGTTCGAATAAATCGGCCCAATCACAGGCACACTTGCGATTGCATCGGCAAATGGGAAAGTGATATCTAAGAAACGCGCATCACCAACCAGAGCCGGTGTTTGTCCGCCCATACCAAACCAATGCATAGACAAGGTCACCGTCAAGCCCGCTACAATGGTATTAATCGCCACACCAGAAACGATGTGATCGCCTCGATGAGTAATACAAGCGAAGCCATGAATCATCGCTAAGCCAACAGAGGCCATTATGCCAAAGCACAAGCCAATCCAAGCAGAACCAAAAACAGACGCTGCCGCTGCTGCCGCAAAAGCACTGCCCAAAATTTTACCTTCTAGACCGATATCTACAATGCCCGCGCGCTCAGAATACAAGCCAGCTAACGCCGCAAAAATAAGCGGAGTAGAAACGCGCATTGTCGCGTCTAACATGAGTATCAATGTTTCAAACATAGTTTTCCCCTACGCGACCGCTCTGCGAATAAAAAAGCCTTCGATACGATCCTTGAACATATGCTCAAGCGCACCAGAGAACAGAATCACTAAACCTTGAATTACAACAACAATCTCAGGCGTAATAGTTGGAATTTCAAATGCTAACTCGGCGCCACCTTGGTACAAGGCTCCAAATAGAATAGCCGCCAAGATAATACCAATCGGATGATTACGTCCCATCAAGGCCACAGCGATACCAGCAAAACCATAGCCCGCCGTAAAGTTAAGCAATAAGTTATGGTTCACACCCATGATTTCGTTAAGGCCAACAAAACCTGCCAAGCCGCCAGAAATCAACATCGCCCAAATGGTTACTTTCGCTGTATCAATACCAGCGTAACGCGCCGCGGTAGGATTGGTTCCTAGCGTACGTAGCTGATAACCCCAGCGTGTGTGCCAAATCAATCCCCAGACAAACACACAGCACAACAAGGCCCATATGAAAGCAAGGTTAAGTGGTGAGTCACCAATATCGATACCCAATGGGGAAAGCAGCTCATGCAAATAAGGCAACCATGCGTTTTCGCCAAAAGTCCGGCTATTTGGCGCCATACGACCATCTTCTTTTAACCAGTTTACAATCAAGTAAACCATCAACGAGGACGCGATAAAGTTAAACATGATGGTAGTAATAACAATGTGGCTACCGCGACGGGCTTGCAAGTACGCAGGAATATAGCCCCATGCAGCGCCGAATACCGCCGCGCCAATCACAGCCAAAGGCGCGATCACATAAAACGGCATGGTGTGATCCAATGACAAACAGATCAAACCCACCCCTAAACCACCGATATAAGCCTGCCCTTCACCACCGATGTTGAACAAGCCACCTTTAAAGGCAACAGATACAGCCAAACCAGTAAAAATAAGGTTCGTTGCGTAGTAAAGCGTGTAACCAATACCTTCGTCGTAACCAAAAGCGCCATAAATAAGATATCCAGCCGCTTCAATTGGGTTTTCACCAATGGCAAGAATCACCAAACCAGAAACCAAGAAGGCCAACATAATATTTAGTACAGGGATAAGGGCAATATTTACCCAAGTAGGGACTTTCGCCTGACTCATGCGGACACCTCTGCTGATTCTTCGCCTTCTTGCTCTTCGTTATAGGCATTAGCCATCATCAGGCCAAGGGTTCGTTCATCGGCATCTTTTGCATCTAGCTCACCAACAACTGCACCATCAAACATCACAATGATGCGATCACTCAGTGCCATAATTTCATCCAATTCAACGGACACAAGTAAAATGGCTTTACCTGAGTCTCTTAGTTTAACGATTTGTTCGTGAATGTTTTCGATGGCACCGATGTCAACGCCACGCGTTGGCTGACCAATCAATAACACTTCAGGGTTTTGTTCTACTTCACGAGCAATAACAATTTTTTGTTGATTACCACCAGAAAAATTCGCCGTCTTAAGATGAGGATTCGGTGGACGCACATCCCAAGCCGCCATGCGCTCATTACATTCATCAAGCATGGCCTTGCGATTCATTAGAATTTTGCCGTTATAAACAGACGAATTATGATAGCCCAACACAGCCGCTTCATAAGCTTCAAAGCCCGTTACTAAGCCCATTTTATGGCGATCTTCAGGCACATGTGCCATCTTTAGATCACGCATCTGTGCGGCATCTTTCGGCGCTTTTGCGTTGATCACTTGGCCTGCAAAGTGGATCTCGCCTTCGTCCATCGGGGTAATACCTGATAAGACATTCAACAACTCACTCTGCCCATTACCAGACACGCCAGCAATACCCAGAATCTCACCAGCCCGCAGCTCTAAACTCACATTTTTTAGGCGCTTAACGCCTTGGCCGTCAAACTGAGACAAGTTCTGCGCAGACAACAACACTTCACTTGGCTGAGCGTCATCTTTATCAACGGTTAAGCGAACTTTTTTACCCACCATCAATTCAGCAAGATCTTCCTTACTGGTATGGGCGGTTTCTCGATGAGCAACCATTTCTCCTTGGCGCATCACCGATACATTATCGGTGGAAGCCATGATTTCACGTAATTTGTGGGTGATTAACAATACGGTAACGCCCTGATCTTTTAGGGCTTTTAGAATGCGAAACAGGTGATCTGCTTCTTGTGGCGTCAGTACGCCTGTAGGCTCATCTAAAATAAGAATACGCGCGCCACGATATAAGGCTTTTAAGATCTCAACACGTTGCTGCAAACCAACCGGAAGTTCCTCTACGATTGCGTCTACATCAATATCTAAACTGTATTCATGAGCTAAGCGTTGCAATTCTACACGCGCCGCACCGATACCATTCTTCAGTACCGCGCCACCTTCTGCGCCTAAAATAACATTTTCAAGAACACTAAAATTTTCTACCAGCATAAAATGCTGATGCACCATGCCTATACCCGCATTGATAGCATCTTGAGAGCTACGAATATCAACGCGCTTACCATCAACTTCAATGTGACCTGTATCGGCTTCATAAAAGCCATAAATGATACTCATCAAAGTGGATTTACCCGCGCCGTTTTCACCAATAATACCGTGAATCGTGCCTGCCGGAACTTGTAAGCAAATGTCTTTGTTGGCCTGAACTGCACCAAAACGTTTACTGATGTCTCGCAATTCTATTGCGTATGGCATTGTTTTATTCGTCATATCTAAAAGTAATTCATCTGCTTAAAATGGAACACACTAGAACAAAAAAAACAGTTACCTACACTATGTAAGTAACTGTTTTTTGATGCAACTTAGTAGTTACAAGTGTTATCTGACATGTAATCGTGAACTTTAATTTCACCACTGACAATCTTTGCGCGAATGTCTTTCATTTTTGCTTTCATATCAGCTGTAATTAAACTCGCATTGTTGTCATCTAGCGCCCAATCAACACCGCCTTCAGCCAAACCTAGAACAACCATTCCAGGTCTCCAATTTCCAGCTGCTGCATCCTTATAAGTTTTGTAAGCGGCTTGATCTACACGTTTAACCATAGATGTTAGCATTGTACCTGGCTGAATGTGGTTTTGGTTTGAATCTACACCAATCGCCAATTTGCCATCATCTTTTGCCGCTTGGTATACACCAATACCTGTACCACCCGCTGCGGCGAAAACAACATCAGAACCTTTAGAAAACTGGCTCTTCGCTAACTCAGAACCCTTTGTTGGGTCATTAAACGCGGCGCCTGTAGAGCCTGTCATATTCTGCAAAACAGTGGCACTAGAAGACTGATATTTAACACCTTGTTCATAACCACACGCAAACTTACGAATCAGAGGAATATCCATGCCACCGACGAAGCTCACTGTATTGGTTTTAGATGCCATTGCAGCCAAAGCGCCAACTAAGAAAGAACCTTCTTGCTCTTTAAAAACAACAGACTGAACGTTTGGAAGATCAATCACACCATCAATAATGGTGAAGTTGATTTCTGGGAAATCTTTCGCGACTTTCTCAACCGCAGAAGTCATGTTGAAACCAACGGTAACGATAGGAGAATAACCACGCTTTGCAAGGCGACGTAGACCTTGCTCTACCTGAGCTTCGTTCTTAGGTTCAAATTCTCGAACCTGAATGCCTGTCTCGGCCGTGTATTCTTTCACGCCATTGTAAACGCCTTCGTTAAAAGACTTATCGTATTTACCCGCTTGATCATAAACAACTGCAGGTTCTGTTGCAGCATGAGCCATGCTTGATGAGATGGCTAACGCTGTGACGGACGCAAGAAAGACAGCTTTCATTCCAATTCCTCTTATGTATGTAATTTAATCTAGGCAACTCTTAACCTTGCCTAACTGGTCAAAAATAAACCCATTAGCAGAATACCGCAATGTAATCTGCACAATTTAAGCAACATTTTTACCTATATTGCCCATCACAAAATCATTTGCCGAAGGACGATATATTCAACAGTAGTCATTAGCAATTCTTATGCCTAATTTAAACAACTGGTCAGGATTGGCAATTAATACAGAAAACCGTACTACGCTGAGCTTGGCGAATTTCTTTAAGCGGCGCACTGCATATGATACAAGCTTTATCTGCACGGCCATAAACAGCCAACTCCTGCTTAAAGTAACCAGGCTTGCCATCACCGCCAACAAAGTCTTTTAGGGTCGTTCCGCCCTGTTTAATGGCAGCAGCAAGCACTACTTTAATGCACTCAACCAAACGGGCCAAACGCACCTTACTTATCTTGCCAGCCAAACGATCAGGACGAATCCCTGCCTTAAATAGCGCTTCATTGGCATAAATATTCCCAACACCCACAACCACCTTACTGTCCATGATAAAGGTCTTAATGGGTACTTTTCGCCCCTTCGCTCTCGCGTACAGCATATCAGCATTAAAAAGCTCTGAGAGCGGCTCTGGGCCTAAGTGCTTAATCAGCTCATGCTTGTTCCAATCTTCCGTTGTCCACAGAATGGCACCAAAGCGACGAGGATCCGTATATCTCAACCATACATCATCATCGGCAAAGCAAAAATCCACATGATCATGAAACAACGGCGGCGTCTCGGCAGGCACAAAATACAAACTACCAGACATACCAAGATGAACAATCAGGGTGCCTTTTGACGTATGAATGCCAATGTATTTACCACGACGAGAAAGATGAGTAATTTCCTCACCTGGCATTTCTGAGCTTAACTCAGGCGTGATTAACCAGCGCAGCTTTGGCTGACGGATATCGACCCTAGCGAGAGAGCGCCCAACTAATTTGGGTTCGATGCCACGTAAGGTGGTTTCTACTTCTGGTAACTCAGGCATGGTTAACCTCAATGATGACTAGATACACACAAAAAAAACTGACCAGATGAACAACTTGCTTCTACTACTATATGCTAGATACAAAAAAACCGACTCAATGAGTCGGTTCCTTTTGACAAGAAACAAAAATTATTTAATTTTCGCTTCTTTGTACATAACGTGCTTACGTACAACCGGATCAAACTTTTTCATTTCAAGTTTGTCAGGAGTATTTCGCTTGTTCTTGTCAGTTGTGTAAAAGTGACCAGTACCAGCAGAAGATACCATGCGAATTAGATCGCGAGCGCCTTTAGAAGCCATGATTCAGATCCTTATACTTTTTCGCCGTTGGCACGAATTTCAGCAAGAACTGATTCAATACCTTTTTTATCGATAATACGCATACCTTTAGAAGATACACGTAAACGGATGTAGCGGTTTTCACCTTCGACCCAAAAACGGTGCCAATGAAGGTTAGGAAGAAAACGACGCTTAGTACGGCGTTTTGAGTGAGAAACGTTGTTACCTGTAATAGGACGTTTCCCAGTAACTTGACATACGCGAGACATAATTAAATACCTTTTGCTATCCAGAAAGATTATTGGAAGTGTTTCACTTCCTCAGGCGGAGCATGATTCCTTATGAATCAAAAAAATCCCATACCGAGGATATAGCGGCGCGCATTTTCCCATAAGCCAACCCATTGAGCAATTCTTTTTGTTAAAAAATGATCAGTTAGTAGCATCGAGCAAATAACATAGTGACGCTCCTTATCGAAACTAGCACCTACCTCAATAAGATTAATAGCTGCGTAATTTTAATTTTTTTGAGGATTTTATGCACATGGGCTCCTTTGATTATCAGCTGTTAAATTTAATGCAATCTAATACCCGAAGGACAACCGAAGAAATGGGCCAACTAATAGGTCTGTCGGCAACCGCCGTACAAAGAAGATTAAAAGCACTGAGACAATCTGGAGTAATAGAAAAAGAAATTGCGGTACTAAGCCCAGTTGAATTAGGCGGTCATATATTAGTCATTGTTGAAGTCGTCTTAGTACAAGGAGGGAGTTCCGTTGTAGACAATTTCAAAAAGAAAACACTAGCTTACCCAGAAGTACAACAATCCTACTACGTTGCCGGTGACAATGACTTCATTCTGGTGATAGCAACAAAAAGCATGCAACGCTATGACATCATCACTCAAGAACTCTTTTTAAACGATAAAACCATACTCAAGTTCCACTCCAATGTGGTAATGGGAAATGTCAAAGTGAGCTTAGAAGTGCCACTTTTATGAAAGCTTGTCCTCTTGTAACTAACAAACCCAAAAGCGAACTTTATTTAAAATAGTAAAAACGACTTTAAGCCTATCTCTGCCAAGAAAACAACCGAGTTTGTAGCGGCATGCCACTTACATAATTAATCTAAAGGCTAAGTCTTAAGTTAGATTGGATTTCCTCTCTAAGAGACCGAGGTACATTCCACTCTTGGGCTAAAGTCGGCCATATGGAGACACATTCGATCGTTTCATCGATGATGCTGTCAATTTTGCTCTTGCCAAATAAGGGGCTGAGTTTCTCTAGACTATAAAAATCCGCCCGCGTAAAACCATCTCTCTTTCCATTTAAACTCATCCAATGGCTATTAACCCACTTACTTCCGGGCTTGTAGCTATAAGCCAAATCATAGGCAGGGGCTAAAGACCAACCCTCATTGTTCATAATGAAAGCAAAATTTTTGGCATGATCATCATGATTCCGAGCAATAATATTAAATACCATACGCTTTAATATCTGCAGGGCATCAGTTGCAGGCAGCTTTAATTGCCGAGCCACACTGAATATTTCTGCATAAGAAAATGAGCCTGGTTTATTGTAGTCAACATGGGCCAACCCATTGAGCGTCTGGACATGGACTTTGGTATTACTTACGCGATCAAATCGCTGCGTTATAAAGTGCCGTCTGCCACCTTCTTCAAGCAACCTACAGGGCATCATTTCAATACCACAACTTTTGGCCATCAAATAATAAACAAATTCCATAGCTCCGTAACCTAAGGGATCCCCAAATGTCTCTTGGTTCTGATTGTGTTCATTTACACCATCAAATTTCATTAGGTAATGAGTAAAGCCTTCAGGAACGGTCGTTTGTCCAGAGCGAACTTGAGTAAAGTCTTTATTAAATGCCAATACAGCCTTAGGCCTTGCTCCGCCAGCACTCATACCAACAGAGAGTAACGACAACATTGCTTCCCTTTCTTCTCGTCCATCCTTATTAAGCTCTACCTCAAATACACCACGAGAGTCTAAAATTTCTTGCGCGATTGAAACAAGAGATTGAATTTCAACTTGTTGCGATGCATTCAGGCTACGAAGTTTTGTAGCGGGTGAATACTCCAGAGCCCCCATACCTCTTTTCCCAGTGTATTGAAGCCGTTGTAGAGGAGAAATGTCATTAGGAGACTTACCTTGACTTGCCACCCAAGCATTAAGAACTGAGTTACCAAAATTATCGGGGAGAGAATCTGCAATTAAGCCTGGTAAGCCTTTAAAGGTATTAAAATCAAGTTCAGGAAAGCTAAAAATCCGTCTGGATAACGGCATTTTAAGGGGGGAAAGCTCTATCCCTTTTTTTATAAAGCTTGCTGTATATTCAAAAGCTCCAATGCCTTTATCGACATCAAAGCTTACAGCACCAACATCATGACCTTGATAAGAGACCTTAATAACTTCCATTACCATTCTAATCTCCCTTTATTATTTTCTCGATGCACTCCTGACGCTCGCTGCCGTTTTTTGCCCTCTAGCTTAGCAAGTTGCAATGGTGATATTTCTTGTTTTGGCAGAAATAAATTCAATTGATCCGTTAAATTCAATGCAATCATGATTGCCACAAACACTTCTAATTGCACTTTACCTTTTTCTGCATTTAAAACCGTTTTGCGAGCAACACCAGCAAGTGCCGCGACCTCGGACTGAGTCAGGTTAAGATTCAACCTAGCTTGCTTTAAACGCTCTCCAAGCTCCTCAGAAAGAGCGGCCGCAGATTTTTCGATAGCCATACAAGGTTCCAATTTAGTGACACTGTAAGATTAAAATAACCTTTATGTCCTAAATTTAGAACTTTTCGAACAGATCATCAATACAAACCCAACTAAGTCCTAAATTAGTTACTTTAAACTCTTAAAAAACAAATAAAGTAACTAAATAGGAACCTTAATTAGACTAATTTAAAATTAAATAGCACACAACCCACTTCTCAGTTTCCTATTATCAGACTTAAAAACAGCTTCTAAACCAATCCCCTCTCCGCTAACGATACAGGAGAGCCATCACCGACAACAAAGTGGTCCAACAATCGCACATCAACAAGATCCAGCGCACGTTTGATTTTGTCGGTAATACTGATATCCGCTTGGCTCGGTTCGGCTATGCCACTTGGGTGATTATGAGCGAGGATCACCGCGGCGGCATTGTATTGCAACGCGGCTTTAACAACTTCACGCGGATAAACCGCCGCGGCATCTACGGTACCCATAAAAAGTTCTTGATAGCGGATCAACCTGTGCTGAGTATCTAAGAACAGCACCGCGAATATTTCTCGTTGGGAATGGCGTAGTTGAGAAGAAAGGTAAGTTCGGACGTGTTCCGCGCTGGTAAACACAGTTTCGCGCATGAGCTGCTCTTGAAGATGACGTTTCGACATTTCCAGCACGGCTTGTAGTTGGGTGTATTTTGCGTCGCCAAGCCCAAAACCTTGGCAAAATTCTTCGCGACTGGCCGACATAAGCGCACGCAAACCACCAAATTGGGACAACACCTGTCGAGCCAATTCCACCGCGCTGATGCCTTGCGTCCCAGTTCGAAGAAATATCGCCAGCAATTCGGAATCACTCAGCGCGCTCGCCCCTTGATGAATAAGCTTTTCTCTGGGTCTTTCTTGTTCTGGCCAATGTTTAATACTCATGATCTAGTCCTTGATCCATGTTAATCTTACTCTCAATTTAAAGAGACTGGCGTCCTGCCTATTGCTCACTTTATCGACCACAGCACGAATTGAGAAGTTTTTTTATGTCAAATCTCGCTCAAAAACGCATTCTATTAGGCATTACCGGTGGCATCGCAGCTTATAAAAGCATCGAATTAATTCGCTTACTAACCAAAGCTGGCGCAGAGGTTCAAGTCGTTTTAACAGAAGGTGCAAAAGCCTTTGTTACTGAGATGACCCTGCAAGCCATTTCAGGTCACCCTGTTCGCAGCACTTTATTAGACCCAAATGCCGAAGCGGGAATGGGGCATATAGAATTAGCAAAATGGGCTGACTTAATCCTGATAGCGCCCGCTTCTGCTGACTTCATGGCTCGCTATGCTCAAGGTATGGCAAATGATTTATTAAGCACCTTATGCCTTGCTACAGAGTCACCTGTCTTACTTGCTCCTGCAATGAATCAAGCCATGTGGCGTCATCCAGCTACACAAGCCAATGCAAAATTACTCACAGAGCGAGGCGTGCTAAGCATCGGGCCTGCCGATGGTGCGCAAGCTTGTGGTGATATCGGCCCTGGGCGTATGAGTGAGCCGAGCGAAATTTTCAATGCTGTCAACACTCACTTTCAAAACACTGCTGTGGAACAGGACCTAGCAGGACAACACTGGGTGATCACTGCAGGCCCCACTATGGAAGCCATCGATCCCGTTCGTTTTATCAGCAATCACAGCTCAGGCAAGATGGGTTACGCTCTTGCCGCTGCGGCGATTGCTCGTGGCGCGAAAGTCACACTAATCAGTGGTCCAGTACAAATATCCACACCTGCAAATGCAAATATTATCAATGTAAAAAGCGCTGATGAAATGTTAGCCGCTTGCCAGCAAAGCATGAGCGCTCAAGCGGATGTGTTCATTGGCGCCGCTGCCGTTGCCGATTTTAAAATGAAAGCGGCCTGCGATCAAAAGATGAAGAAACAATCAGATACCGATGAAGTCACCCTGACATTAGTCAAAAACCCTGACATCATCGCGACACTTGCCCAACAAAAGCGCGCAAGAACCATCGTTGGCTTTGCAGCCGAAACACAGAATGTGATCGAATACGCCAAAGGCAAACTAGCGAAAAAAGGCTTAGATATTATTGTTGCCAATGATGTATCACGCAGCGACATTGGTTTTAACCAAGATGAAAACCAAGTCACCGTCATTACGAAAGACAAAACATGGTCACCTGACAAAGCCGCAAAAAGCGAGCTAGCAAACCAACTCGTTGAGTTTATTCAGCAGCATATTAAGTTATCGTCTTAACAACACTTACAAATTTAGAGAAAAAGAGAAGATAAACATGAAACAAGCTATTCAATTAAAAATCCTTAGCGACAAAATCGGTAAAGAGATTCCGTTGCCGACTTACGCAACCCAAGGTTCTGCTGGTTTAGACTTACGCGCTTGTCTTGATCAGGCAATCGACCTTGCTCCAGGCGAAACAACGCTACTACCAACTGGCTTGTCTATTTACATCCAAGACCCAAGTTTGGCAGCGACAATTCTGCCACGCTCTGGACTTGGCCATAAACATGGTATCGTTTTGGGTAACTTGGTTGGTTTAATCGACTCAGATTACCAAGGCGAGCTAATGGTTTCTTGTTGGAATCGCGGTAATACGACATTCACTATCGAACCAGGCGAACGTGTTGCGCAATTAGTTCTATTACCAATCGTTCAAGCTGAATTTAATATCGTTACAGAATTCGAAAGCACCGAACGTGGCGAAGGTGGTTTCGGTCACACAGGCACAAAGTAAGCAGAAAAACACGAAAAGAGTGAGATTAATTCACCCTTTTCGTGTTCGTTACCACATTCACTCACCCTTCCTTCCTCCCGAAAACGAAATTAACTTTCATAAGTCTAAACTTCGTAAGTTTCATACAAATTTCTATAGTTAATCCTTCAAGATCACGCTATTATTTCAAACCTAAGTGGTTGCTTACACTCGTTGTCAGCCTTGACTGTCACCGTTTTGCCACACTAACTAAGTAATTTTATTGTTGATAGAATAGTAAACCTATCAAGATTGTATATTTTTTTATGCGACCCATTTTTTGTTTACAGGAGTACATAATCCGTGGCTTTTTCTCGTGAGTCTGCTTTAGATGTTGCTAAGGTTTTAAGCGAATCGCTTCCTTATATTCAACGCTTTGCTGGTAAAACGCTGGTTATCAAATACGGCGGCAATGCCATGACAGATGAAAACCTACAAGCTGGGTTTGCACGAGATATCGTTTTAATGAAAGCCATTGGTATTAACCCAATCGTTGTTCACGGTGGCGGCCCACAAATTGGTGACATGCTTGCTAAACTGAACATTGAGTCTAAATTCATTAATGGTATGCGTGTAACCGATACCGCAACCATGGATGTAGTTGAGATGGTGCTAGGCGGCCAAGTAAACAAAGAAATCGTTAATTTAATTTGTGAAGCAGGTGGTAAAGCCATCGGTATCACAGGTAAAGATAGTCGCTTTATTAAAGCGAAAAAACTTTTTGTGAAACACCAAGCGGAAGGCATGTCAGCACCAGAGCAAGTGGATATTGGCCACGTTGGCGAAGTTGCCAGCGTCGACACCAGCTTCCTAAAGTTCTTTGAAAATAGCGACCTGATTCCTGTTATTGCACCAATCGGTGTGGATGACGAAGGCAATTCTTACAACATCAATGCCGACCTTGTTGCTGGCAAGGTTGCCGAGGCCGTTGGTGCAGAAAAGCTTATGCTGCTGACCAATATCTCAGGCGTACAAGATAAGCAAGGCAATGTATTAACTGGATTGAGCACTGCACAAGTTGATGCCTTAATTGCTGACGGTACCATTTATGGCGGCATGTTACCTAAGATTAGCTGTGCACTATCTGCGGTTAATGCTGGTGTAACGAGCGCTCATATTATTGATGGCCGTGTTCCACATGCGACTTTATTGGAAATATTTACCGACACTGGCGTTGGTACACTAATCTCAAACACCAAGGTTGGTGAATAAGAGTTTTCGCTTTTGTTGATACTATCACTTAACGATACTGGCAATTAACAACTCTGGTTAGAAACTGGACAAGAAAAATGAGCAATAAGAAAAACGATCGTCGCACACAGATATTGCAAGCGCTTGCTCAAATGCTAGAAAGTAGCCCAGGAGCACGTATTACTACGGCTGCTTTAGCAAAGCAGGTTGGTGTGTCAGAAGCGGCGTTGTATCGTCATTTTCCCAGTAAAGCCAAGATGTTTGAAGGCTTGATAGAGTTTATTGAAGAAAGCCTTTTCACTCGCATAAATCGAATCGTACAAGAAGAAAGCAACGTGATTACTCGAATCGAGATGATAGTCACGCTAGTACTCGGATTTGCTGAACAAAACCCAGGCATGTGTCGTTTGCTGACTGCCGATGCATTAGCAGGCGAAACCGAGCGTTTACGCGTTCGCATTACACAAGTATTTGATCGGATAGAGACTCAGCTAAAACAAGTCATTCGCGAAGCAGACTTAAAACAGGGTTTACGACCAGCGATGGGCGTTGCACCTTGTGCGAATTTCTTGATTGCTATTGTCGAAGGGAAAATACGCCATTACGTTCGTAGCGAGTTCAAAGTTAAGCCAATGGAAATTTGGCCAGAGCAATGGGCAATATTGGCACAGAACTTGATGCTAAACCGCTAAGGATTGAGGCAAAACCTCAATCCTTAGCGTCGGCATCAGTATTAAATGCCGTATTGCTGACGATACGCTTTAACCGCATCAAGGTGTTTAGCAAATTCAGGAGAATCCTGTTCTGCCAAATACGTCATGATGTCATTTAAAGATACGATACTAATAACAGGCATACCGAAGTCACGTTCGACTTCTTGGATAGCAGACAACTCACCTTGGCCTCGTTCTTGACGATCCAAGGCGATAAGAACACCAGCCGGAAGGGCATTGGCTTGTTGAATAATAGCCATAACTTCTCGAATGGCCGTCCCTGCAGTGATAACGTCATCGATAATCATGACGTTACCCGCTAACGGAGCGCCCACTAGAGAACCGCCTTCACCGTGAGTTTTTGCTTCTTTACGGTTGAAAACGTATGGTGTGTCTACATTATGATGGTCATAGAGAGCAACAGCCGTAGTTGTTGCCAATGGAATGCCTTTATAGGCAGGGCCAAATAGAACATCAAATGGAACATTTGCTTCCATTAATGAGGTTGCGTAAAAGCGTCCTAACTTAGCTAGCGCTTGGCCAGAACTAAATAGGCCTGCATTAAAAAAGTAAGGACTTACGCGACCTGATTTAAGCGTAAATTCGCCAAAGCGCAGCACGTTTTGTTCAATAGCGAATTCGATAAAGTCTCTTTGGTAAGGTTTCATGCCAACTCCAGAAAGATAATAAATAGTACACAACAAAGCGCCGCCAAGAACGAGCGAAGCCATGCCAACATTGGATAGGCGCTAATATAACACACGGCTAGGAATTGTAGGGACCAGAAATGAAGGTCATCAGCCTTAATGTAAACGGTATAAGACAAGCAGCAGAACGCGGCTTTTTTGAATGGATGGTTCGTCAGGACCCAGATGTTGTATGTCTGCAAGATATACAGGCAGATGAACGCACACTAAATGACAGTGTGTTTTTCCCTCCGGGGTATAACACATACTTCTTTGACTCTATGGAAAATCCAGAGCAAGCAGGTGTCGCTATCTATTGCAAAACCATGCCTAAAGCCATTATGACTGGCATGGGATTCCCTGAATGCGACTTTGAAGGTCGTTTTATTCAAGCGGATTTTGATAAAGTTAGCATTGGTGCTTTCTTGACCCCTCACGGTTCAAACCATGAGGAAACGCTACAAGAACATAAATATCGTTTTATGGAAGGTTTTAAAAACCATCTCATTAAGACCCGTCGCAAGCGTCGTGAATTTATTTTCTGTGGTACAGCCAATGTTGCCCGTTCACCGATTGATGTCAGCAGCTGGTTCGTCAATCAACGTAACTCTGGCTTCTTGCCAGAAGAGCGTAAGTGGATAAATGAAATATTCAATGAATTGGAATACATTGACGCCTTCCGCCAAGTGAACAAACAAGACAAGCAATATACTTGGTGGCCAGATTATGAACGCGCATGGAAACTAGATGAAGGCGGTCGATTGGACTACCAAATCACAACACCAGGCATTAAAAACTTAATCCAAGGTGGCACGATTTATAAAGGCCAACGTTTTTCAGATCACGCCCCATTGATCATGGAATACAATATTGATTAAGCATTGCCTCAATTCCAGCGAAAAAACAAAGCTCTTTCACTAGAATTGAAAATCAAAAACTAAAAAGCCCGCTGGTAGTGATCTGCAATATTAAAACAGTCACTACCTGAAGTGACCCCCAATAGTTGGACACTTTATTAACCGGCTAACAATGCCTGATTTCGGTACTCTACCGGAGTCAGGCCATTTAACCCCATTTTTATCCGTTTCGTATTGTAGTAATCAATATACTCTTCAAGTTCTTGGATCAGATCATCTGCATCCTCGAAGGTTTCGCCATGGAACATTTCCGTTTTTAGTAAGGCAAAAAAGTTCTCAGCGACAGCATTGTCCAAACAATTNCCTTTTCGCGACATACTTTGCTGTAGTCCATGCTTTTTCAAGATAACTCGCGTTTGCTTTTGCTGGTACTGCCAACCTTGATCACTGTGTAAGATCGGAGCCTCTCCTTCTTTCAGAACATTCACAGCCTCTTTTAGCATGTCAGTCACGAGCGGTAAATGCNCTGTCTTTTTAATTTGGTAGGCAATCACTTCTTGATTAAACAGATCAATCACGGGAGACAAGTACACTTTTTGTCCTTTAATATTAAACTCTGTCACGTCGGTGACCCATTTCTCATTCGGTCTGTCCGCTTTAAA
>NZ_CP025532.1:0-676248 GCF_018336955.1 Marinomonas sp. A3A | reverse complement strand
AGGCACTTGTGTAAGTTAATGACCAATTTTCTGACCACATTCTTTTAAGGATATCAGCCTTATTTTTAGCGGTACGAGGAAATTTTGGCGGTAGAAACGATTCTTCACCATTGAAGCTATAGACCTTGCTCCAATAGCGAATCTGACTATATGGAATGGATAGCTGTTTTCCAAGAACCCTTGGTGATGAAACACCATCAAGACATTGTTGAGCTAATGCAATTTTAAAAGTGCGACTGTACTTTGACATAAAAAAAGAACCCCCAATATTGGTTGTCCAACTATTGGGGGTCACTTCAACCAACGGGTTTTTTTATAGACAAAACCTTTCAGAAAAGCTCTTGATTCAACGCTTATTCGTCAACCAGAGGCTTGCTCTTCACTTTTAACTTAAGTTGATGAATTCCACCAGCTGGAATGCTGTAAGCATCACTAAGCGCATTAGCGGCCTCAACACAGACAAAATGACGATAATCGTCGTCTTCCATGTCAGTACGCTGCTTAGCAAGCTCTGAGCCTGGGTTCCATAGCACAGTACTGTTACTGCCCTCCGTGCTAATCACTAACCTTCTATTTAAGCCAGCATCCTGAATTTCACATTTTTCAGGCGCGGCAACATAGACTCTGTCCATGTAATCACAAGGGGTAACAACACCCTGCTGCAATTTCTGTTGACCATTATCAAACTTATCAACATAACTCACTTGATCTAAGCCATGCACCTCTGCATTCTGATTATCTGAAACATGAAAATAAGTGTGCAATGCTTCACTAATTGGCATCGGCTTATCAGATAAGTTAGCCGCTGAAAAATTAACTCGAAAGCCCTTGTTAGAAAAACGAAAGACTTGTCGTAATTCAAAAGCAAACGGCCACATTTCTTCAATCAGAGGATGATCTTCCGACGCCAAACGAATAACAATTTTCACGTCGCCATTTTTAAAACGCCCAGCCTCAATAAATTCCCAGCGAAAATAACGTGCAAGACCATGTGCAGGGAAATCAGCCTGCGTTTCATTGGCACCAAACCAAGGCCAACAAACAGGAACACCAAAGTGGCGACGCCCAAAACGACCTTCACCACCCTGATTGGTAGATTGAAATAAAAGATCCTCTTGACCAGCAGGAATAAAGCTCTCCAAATGCCCGCCCCATAAGGCAATAACCGCACTAAAGCCCGGTTGCTCAATGACAATTTCGTCGCATTTTTTTAAGCTTGCTGGGCGTATTTCACCACCCAACTCTTCCAACTCTTGCATCAGTCGGCCATTCATCTACAACTCCATTAAAGTAATTTCGTACGCCCATATTAACTTTAGATACAATGATTACAATAGTTTGAGCTTATACTGACAATACAACAAAACAGATAGCCTTGCTGTGCATCAATAAAGACTTAACCTGATCGCACTTTTACGCTATAAAACACAGCAACTTAGGGTACGTTTTCATTACCGTTAACGTAGACTGCTTTCATTTTAAAAGGTGTCATATTTTTTATGAATCAACAGAACGAACCCAAAATGGTGATTGGTTGTGACGAGTGGTGCGCATTTCCTTCTCTTAATATTCCGGCAATAAAGGCGCGAGTTGATTCAGGTGCAAAAACATCATCTATGCATGCGATCAATATTGTGCGCTTTTCTCGTGACGATGAGAGCTGGGTAAGCTTTGAAGTCCATCCTCTACAAAAGAACCGTAAAGTAACCGTTCATTGTGAAGCTCAGCTTGTCGACCAAAGAGTCATAAAAAGCTCTAGCGGAGACAAAGAGAGCCGCCCCGTCATTCGAGTCCCCCTTTCTCTTGGTGGTATCTCATGGGAAGCAGAAGTCACGCTAACCAATCGCGACAGCATGGGCTACAGAATGTTACTTGGACGTGAAGCAATGAATGGGCGCGTTCTCATCGACCCTGAAGGCCTATGCCTACAGGGTGACAAACAAGAAGAAAATTTGGTGGAACTCTATAAAATCCCTGCCAAGAAAACGACCAAAAAGAAATAGCAAAAAAACGCCTTCCTTTTCCACTGAATAAACAAAAGGAAGGTAATTACTATTTAGAGAGTGCTATTCATACTTAGAGAGCACTATTTTGATAGAGCTTGACTCAAACGTCGTAATTTCTGGTTAGCAGCCGACAACGCCATTTTATTGGTCGCAATATCAGTCACATCATAGACAACCAAACATATATTCTTTATTGACCCATCAGGGCTGGAGATCGGACGTATCGCTACGTTCTGATACATCCTATTCGCAATGCCTGTAATTGGGCGATAACTCTTAAATGGGAAAAAGTGCGGGCGCTGCTCCCAAGATATAAAAATCGGTGTTTTCAAACCAAAAACATTATCCAACTTCTGGTGTAACCACCCCGTATCTAATTCTGGATAAAGCGCCAGCAAAGATTGCTCCTTAGCTATCGATGAACTCACTCCGCTGTGGTTTTCCATGAAGTTGTTCCATAGCTTTACTCGATATTTCGAGTCCAAAACAACAAGCCCAACATCAATATGATGAAGCATATCAAACATCCAGTGGAGATCTGCCATCCCTTCTGCTTCATTACTCATTCGTCTTCCTCAACTAAAAAGGACAATAAATTCTCTAGTGTCGGCACAGAGTCTTCAGTGAAAAGCATAATTAGATCACAACTAATCTGATAGTTTTCCACTTCATAGACAATTTCAACCGCTAACGTTCTTTTCCACGTCGCTTTCTTTTCGTTAATTAAGTCTGCAATTTTAACATGCTGACCAAGTAACAACGGATGACTGTGACTAAAATCGATATTGAGCTGTTTTCCGATGGCAGCCATAAATGGACCAACTAAAACCGAAGATACATCCATCAAGAGCTCTGTTTCTAACTCTCTCGTAATGGTATCCGTCACGCCTAAAAGTTTCGCCATATCAGGAAAGCTGGAATCGCTAAAAATGAGCAATGTCTCAAACGCAATGCCAGAACCGACATAACCTTGTGATACAGCAGAACAACTGTCATTTTTGACACTGTAATCTAGTGCCATCTGCAATTCACTTACTTCCAAAATGTTCACGGTAGGCACTGGTAGCTTAACAAATACATTTAGCATTTCTGCCAATACACTTGCAGCACGCCCCATGGCAATATTCGAAATTTCTTGTAAACATTCATTAAGCGTAAACTGCTCAGCTGCAGTAGGCTGCTCAACAACGACTTTATTCTGCTGATCATCTCCAACAGAAAAAAGTCCAAGAGAAATTAATAAACTGCGCAGCTCTTCAGCCGATGCGGGCTTTTTATGGAAGGCGATTGCTCCCATTTCTTTTACTCGTTGTATCGCTTTCGGCTGCACATCACCAGAGACTACTATTACCGCTGGTGACTGCTCAAAAGACTGTAACGCCTCAAGCGTCTCATAACCGTCTTTCACCGGCATATTTAAATCTAAGAATAAAATATCAAAAACAGAGGATGACAACATATCCAGTGCTTCTTGACCGTCTTCCGCAAAATCGACTTCGACATCCCAGTCTGTCGGCAATATTCTTGCTAACTGCTTGCGTGCAATTTTTGAATCGTCACAAATCAGTACTCGTGTACTCATTACCACTCTCTTTTTGATCAGCGCCACATACCACGTACTATGACACTTAAGACCTTGTTTTTAAAAATACAAAAATGTTACGTCACGTAACCAGAATTAATCTAAACCATATCTAATTTAAAGATAGCACAAACTTTTTTTGCCACTTCAATTCGTGAAGTCAAACAAAAGACAGCAAAGCTCTGGCAACCAAGCACTCATCGTACTTATGCTGCTTTTCAGTAATCAATGGTGTTCTGATAACTACAATATTTAGACCATTTAATAATTCACTGTCTAGCTCGCCATAATTATATGAATCATCAAGTAACAAATAATCCAAAGCAGAAAATGGGCCTACAACTTCTGTATCGGCAGTGACAGTAGAAACTAAACGCCTTACCCGCTCCATCAATGACAAACCCTGCTGTTCTGGGTCTGTACCTAAATTAGGCAAATACACTTTAGGGTTAGGATTTTGGCAAATAGAACGCCCAACACCTTCCGGCAAAAGATTCGCCAAAAGACTGCTATAAAAGCTACCCGGTGGGTAACAAATCAAATCGGCTGTTTCGATGGCATCCTTGCGATCATCAGCTATATGACAATTGGTAGGCACTACGCTACGCAAACCTTTGTTTAACCACATACGCTTTATCGGGCTAGACAACTCATCAGTTTCCTTTCCCGTAATCCTATGCTGCCCTAAGACAATATCGCCATTATCGAGTTCAACACCCAAATGTAAGCTGGCATCTAACGTTGTTTTCACTTCACCTAGCGCTTTTACTAATCGTGAAAACAAGAAAACAATAGGATCTAATTGCTGCTGATTATTTAAATATCCACCCGCCATAATCAGATTACCAATACTCGCACCGCGCAAATCGAACTCATCATGAATACGAGCTTGAGTCACCGCCAGCTGAGTCTGAATCAAGGCTTTCATAGGGTTTGGAATGCCTTCAATAAGAGGGTGTTCACCTGATACTAATAACTGAAGCTGTTCTCTTAATACTAAAGGCTCCGCCTGTTGGGGAAGACGATGGGTAAATAAATCATATACTTCTGGCTGCCCCATTACCGTTTCGTCTGCTAATGCCATCAAACGACTGCGTAAATCCCCTACCGCAGGAATATCAAATTCAGCCCGCAATCGTGCTGAACTACCACCAGAGTCAAAAGGCGTTACTAAATGAACAGAATGATGAGTATATTCTTTAAATACTCGACTGATTTTATTCAAAGCTGAGCCGCCACTAAAAAAAAGGACTTTTGGCCCTTGCTCAGGCAAGCTGTGATATCGATGAACACGAACCAGATCCGGCATAGTCATGCGACGCCAAATACGTAAAAAGCTCGTCATAAAGAAACCTCATATATTCACACCAATAAAAAAGACGAACAACGCCACTAAAACTATCGCACTATAGTAACAAATGAAAAATAAACCGTTGTGACAAAAAACTTAAAACCAAGTGGATATTATCTTCCCATCGTACAGGGTGCTAAAATGCCTAATATGAAATTAACAATAGCACGTATTACAACTAGGAAGCGTCATGGAAACAAAAACCTCGGGGTCATCTCTTAGCAAAGCGTTAAACATGCTAAACCATGTTTGCACGTCTCCGGTACCATTACGTTTTGCCGAATTGGTTGACCTTTCTGAACTCCCAAAAGCGACCGCTCACCGACAGTTAAATACCTTACTAGAACATGGCTTGGTGCGCTTTGATGACAACAAACAAGCCTATTATCCAGGTTACGGGCTGCTTGCTCTTGCGCATCGTACTTGGGCGAATTTAGATATCCGAGATGTGTCCGCCGCACCAATGCGAGACTTGTGGTCAAGCACACAAGAAACCATTCACCTTGCGGTCTTAGATGGTGCTGACGTTATTTACATCGACAAACTCGAAAGCCCCAAAAGTCTGCGATTGTATTCCGCGGTAGGAAAAAAAGGTCCCGTTTATTGCACAGGCGTTGGCAAAGCTATGCTAGCTTTTTTACCAGACGATAAACAACAAGCCGTCATTGACGCCCAAGCCTTTTCCCGCCACACAGAACACACTTTAGACTCAGCTGAAGCGTTAAAAGCCAATCTTAAACTTATTAAAGAAACAGGTATTTCTCTCGACTTAGAAGAACATGAGATGGGTATAAAATGCGCGGCAGCACCGATTTTCAACTCACGCCATGAAGCCGTGGCTGCACTAAGTGTGACCGCGCCCGCCTTTCGCACCAGTGACGAGGCGTATGACGTGATGAAAGTACAAGTGAAACAAGCAGCAGATACCATTTCTAAACGACTGGGCGACTGCGAGTAAGCAACCAAGACACTTTGAAACAACCTTTTAGGGAAAATAATCATGGCTATGACAGGTTTATTAGCACTTCTTGATGACATCACCACACTGCTGGACGATGTCGCTGTTTTCTCTAAAGTCGCGGCCAAGAAAACCGCTGGCGTATTAGGCGATGATCTTGCCTTAAACGCCGAGCAAGTTTCCGGAGTCAAAGCGGATCGTGAACTTCCTGTCGTCTGGGCAGTAGCGAAAGGCTCTTTTCTTAACAAACTGATTCTAGTGCCGTTAGCATTAGCCATCAGCGCTTTTATACCTTGGTTGATTCAACCTTTATTGATGGCTGGCGGTTTGTATTTGTGTTTTGAAGGGGTGGAGAAAGTCCTTCATACGTTTAAAGATAACCATGAAGAAAAAGAAACCCTAAGAAAAAACGTCAAACAAGCAAACTCTGCTAAAGAGCTCTTAGCCCTTGAAAAAAGCAAAGTGAAAGGCGCAATTCGTACCGACTTCGTTTTATCAGCCGAAATTATCGTTATCGCCCTTGGCACCGTGGCGGGAGAAAGTTTATTAACACAAGCCATTGTCGTTAGCCTGATCGCCTTTATTGTCACCGTCGGTGTATATTTCTTGGTTGGGTTAATCGTGCGTCTTGATGATATTGGCTTACACCTAAACCAATCAAAAACCGTATTTGTCAAACAACTTGGTTTAGTCATATTGAAAGGTGCGCCAATGCTGATCCGCCTTTTGACCATCGTCGGCACCATTGCTATGTTCTTAGTAGGCGGCGGTATTTTTGTTCATGGTTTGCCAACTTTGCATCATCTTGCTGACATGGCAGTGTCTGGTGAAATAGCCCAAATCCCACTTGTAACAAGCCTAATAAACACAGGCATTAGCTTCTCAGTTGGCTTAATTCTAGGTGGCGTTGCCGTTGGCATTGCTTCTCTGCTCTCAAAAGTAAAAAAGCTTAAATCTGCCTAGCGGACAGAATAAAATCAGCTAGTTCGGCAAAACCCAAGCCGCCCGGTTGCGTCGTCTGGTAACGAGGATGGTGACGCATAATCGACAAGTGCTCGGCGATATTCGCCACACCAACACTCAGCGGGAAACGAGCAAACATACTTTCATCGTTAGGCGCATCACCAACGTAAAGCACTTGCTCTTGCTGCTGCGCTTCACTTAATCCATATACATCACCTAACACGCGCTGCGCCATAGAAAACTTATCGTAACCTTGAGAACACACGTTAATGTGTATCGAGCTGGCCTTAACGTTTAAGCCCATAGCCATTAACGCGGCCAAACAAGCATCTTTGTCAGCTACTGCGGCGGGTTTAACATCTTGCGCGTAATCAATCGCCACATCAGTGAGTCGATACGCTTGATCTCTTGCCAAACGCAAACGCGGAAATTGCGTTAAAACCTGATTAACCTGAGTCAATATATGAGCCTGCTCTGCACGCATTTCTGACTCATCACGCCAGAAAGAATACGTTAGATGACGATCAGCTGTTCTACCAATAAAACAGGCTCCGCCTTCGGTAATCACGCCATCGACAGGCAGTGCTCTGGCAATCATGTCAGACCAACCAGCACAGCCGCCCGTTACAGGAATCACTTTGATACCATTCGCTTCGAGTTGCGCAAGCGCTCGTAATGTTTCAACAGGCAACTGACCTTCCCATGTCAGCGTGTCATCAAAGTCGGTTAAAATAAACCGTAAGTTTTGACAGGTACTTTTGCCTAAAGAAGAAAGTTCTAAAGCGGAAAGCGCTACAGCAGATATCGACATATTCGTCCTAAGAACAGAGTTGAATTTGAACACCATGAGAGGTGAGTAGTTTAGTTTGAGACTCGGTTAACACATCACTAAAAAGCCAATCTATCGCAGCAAAAGGCTGTACCCGTGCCATCGCTTTGCGCCCCCACTTATGTTGATCGGCGACCAACAAGCTGTGACGACTCTGTTCGACCAACACACGACTTACCGCCGCTTCTTCAGGGTCAAAATCCAATATACCTTGAGCTTCATCCATGCCACCACAGCCTAATACGCCATAGTCGAAATAGTATTGGCGCAGCCCAGACAAGGTCTCTTCACCCACTAAATCATGATGACGATGACGCAACTTCCCCGCCAGCACTCGCACTCGCACCTCAGGGTAATCACCCAAAATGCTCGCCACGGTTAAGTTGTTGGTAAAGACTTGCAAGTTAGTGTGCGACACCAAAGCTTTCGCCACGTATTCAACCGTTGTGCCGATGCCTAAAAACACCGAGGCGCCGTCTGGAATAATCTGAGCAACCTTAGCGGCAATAGCTTCTTTCGCATCACTGTTTAAAAACTGACGATGGTCAAACGGCAAGTTTTCCGTACTGGAAACCGGGGCAATACCACCATGAGTACGACGAACAAGATGACGCTCAGCCAGCTGATTAATGTCTTTACGTATGGTCTGCGATGACACGTTAAAACGTGTCACCATCTCTTCCACCAATAACGCGTCTTCTTGTTGCACCCAGTTCAATATCTGATTTTGTCGCTCATTCAAACCCACAAAAAAACCTAACTAAATCAATAAGAATAACCTGTCTAATTAAAAACTAGGCTGATAAAAAAGCAAACTTCGTTGGGTCATCGGTAATCACCGCATCCATTCCCCATTCCCAGTGTGCTTCCACTTTTTTAGGGTCATTGGCGGTATAACACAACAGTTTATAACCTGCTGCTTTCACGGCTCGCGCTTGCGTTTCGGTCAATCGAGAGTAATCGCAATTCAAACTGTACGCTTTAATGGCCTTAAGCTGCTCTTGCCAGTCGTCAGGAATGTCCTCATACAAAGGCGCAAGATGGCGCTGAGCATCAATTTCGTAACAAAGCTCTAACGCCGCTAAGTTAAAACTAGAGATCATCAGCTTATTGTTGTCTTCCCAGTGATCACGCAACATAGCCATCACAGCAGGCACAATGTTTTCCACGTCTGCGCTGTCGTGTTTAATCTCAAGATTCAAACCAAGCCCCAACGACTGAATACATTCCAACGCGTCCAATAATGTTGGTACTTTTTCGCCAGCAAATTTCTCTGAGAACCAGGCACCCGCATCCAATTCAGCCACTTCAGTAGGACGAGCATCGCGAGTTAAGCCTGTCCCATTGGTGCAGCGATCCAGTGTGTCATCATGAAAAATGACCAATCCACCTTCGGCAATTAAATACACATCAATCTCTACCCACGTTGCGCCCACTTCAGCAGCAGCTCGAATAGACGCCAAGGTATTTTCTGGCGCCAGCAATGCCGCACCACGATGTCCCATTACTTTGGTGTTTAGTACCTTGTCTTTAACAATATAACCTGTTGAAACACTGTCGTTTTCCATATCGACCTCACAATCGTTGTTGAGTTTTTGCGTCAAATAAGTGCCAATGCGACACTGGCGCCGTTAACCACATAAGGCTATTCACATCCGGTAAATGCGGTCCAGACAAACGTACCACCATAGGCTCGCCATTACCGGACTCTGTTTCTATTTTACCGTGAATTAACGTCTCTGCTCCCAAGGATTCTACCGCTTGGATACGCAAAGCGAAATCGGCATTTTGCTCATCACTCACCTCTAAATGCTCAGGACGAATCCCCCACACGATGCCACCTCGGTGTTGATGAGACAATGGCAAGGTTAACGCCCCAGAAATTTTAATGCCTTGCTCGGTAAGATTCGCATCGATCAAATTCATCGACGGAGAACCAATAAACGCAGCAACAAAAGGCGTTGCCGGTTTATTGTATAAATCCATCGGCGTACCGATCTGCTCCGCCTTGCCTTTATTCAATACCACCAAACGATCTGCCAAGGTCATGGCTTCCACCTGATCATGGGTCACATACAAGGTCGTGGTGCCTAATTTACGCTGCAACTGACGAATCTCGACACGCATCTGCACTCGTAACTTAGCATCTAGGTTAGATAATGGTTCATCAAACAAAAACACTTTCGGGTCACGCACCATAGCGCGCCCCATGGCAACACGCTGGCGCTGACCACCCGATAATTGACGCGGTTTACGCTGTAACAATTCGGTTAAACCCAGCATAGCTGCCACGTCGCTGACTTTTTCTTCAATAAGATTTTTCGCCATGCCGCGGTTTTTCAAGCCGTAAGCCATGTTGTCGTACACGGACATGTGTGGGTACAAGGCGTAATTCTGAAATACCATGGCGATGTCGCGTTCAGCCGGTTCTTTTTCATTCATACGCTCGCCACGAATACGCAGTTCACCAGTAGAAATACTTTCCAGGCCTGCCACCATGCGCAACAAGGTGGATTTGCCACAGCCTGATGGACCAACTAAAACAATAAACTCGCCTTCTTCAATCGATAAATCCACACTTGGAATCGCGTGATAACCATTAGGATAGGTCTTGCCTACTTTTTCTAAAATAACGTCCGTCATTACTACTTCTCCGAATCCACTAAGCCTTTAACAAACAGCTTCTGCATGCCAATCACCACCGCAACCGGTGGCAACATCGCTAATAAGGTGGTTGCCATAATTTGGTTCCATGCGATATCACCATCCGTCACCGACAACATGCGCTTAATACTCATTACCAAAGTGTAATAAGCGTCGTCTGTGGTGATCAGCAAAGGCCATAGATATTGATTCCAACCATAAATAAACAAGATCACAAACAAGGCCGCGATATTGGTTCTAGACAGCGGCAACAAGATGTCAAAAAAGAAACGCCATGGCCCAGCGCCGTCCATTCGAGCGGCTTCCACTAACTCACCCGGAATACTCAAGAAGCACTGACGAAACAAGAAAGTTGCCGTCGCACTGGCGATTAAAGGCAAGGTTAAACCCGTATAGCTGTTAAGCAAATCAAGATTCGCCACCACCTCGTAAGTCGGCACAATCCGTACTTCAACAGGCAACATCAAGGTCATGAATATGATCCAAAAGCACAGATTACGAAACGGAAAGCGAAAGAACACAATCGCATAAGCCGACAACAATGAAATGGCGATTTTGCCGAAGGTGATCCCCAGCGCCATGATCAACGAGTTCAGCATCATAAACCAGACTGGCGTATCCACGCCGTTACCGGCTTTTTCAAACAACACGGTGCCCCATGTTTCTGCGCCCGCATCGCCAAACCACAAAGGAATATGACCAACACCAAACGCCGAAGCAGGATGTGTCGATGCCACCAGCGCCATCCAAACAGGTAACGCCACTAAAGCGATCCCCGTCAGTAATGTCGCGTGACTCGCAAAAGTTAACCAAGGTCGATTTTCGATCATGAGTACTGCACCTTACGCTCAATAAAACGAAACTGAATGACCGTCATCAAACCGACAATCGCCATGAGCACAACCGATTGCGCCGCCGATCCACCCAGATCCAAGCCGACAAATCCGTCATCAAACACTTTATAAACCAAGGTGGTCGTGCTTTGCCCAGGACCACCTTTGGTCGTCGCATCAATCACGCCGAAGGTTTCGAAGAAGGCATACACAAGGTTAACAACCAACAAGAAAAAGGTCGTCGGCGACAAAAGCGGAAAGACAATGGTCCAAAAGCGCTTAAACGGACTCGCACCGTCAATCGCTGCCGCTTCAATAAGCGAACGAGGTACCGCTTGTAAACCCGCAAGGAAGAATAAAAAGTTGTAGCTGATTTGCTTCCAAGTAGAGGCAATCACCACCAATATCATCGCTTGGTTGCCATCAAGATAGTGGTTCCAATTGACACCTGCAGTCTTCAACCAAAGCGCAATCGGCCCCATGCTCGGATCAAACAAAATCCACCACAAAACACCCGCCAAAGCAGGCGCGACAGCATAGGGCCAGATTAATAATGTCTGATACGCCAGTTTGCCGCGAATCACTCGATCCGCCATGACGGCCAACAACAGCGCCAACGACATACCCACAATGGCAACAGAAAAACTGAACACCAAGGTGGTTAACATAGACTGGTAATACAGAGGGTCAGTAAATAAATCGGCAAAATTTTCCAAGCCAATAAATTCACGACTCAAGCCAAATGCGTCTTCTTGGTAAAACGCTTGTTCCAAGGCTTGCTCAGCAGGCCAAAGAAAGAAAATCGCCGTCACCAACAACTGAGGCAACAACAATAGCCAAGGCAGGCCTTTTTGGGGGAAGGTAACCGTCATCGGACAATCCAAAAAAAGAAAACAACAAATTAAAAAGAAAAATATGCCATGCAATAAAAAGCGCCCTTATGCAAAAAAACATAAGGGCGCTGATTTCATTTAGTCGTTCGCTTTTTCAAACTTACGAAGCAATGTGTTACCACGCTCAACCGCTGTATTCAGTGCAGTTTGAGCATCAACATCGCCGCTCCATACGGACTCTAGTGCTTCGTCGATCACACCACGAATTTGCACAAAATTCCCCAAACGCAAACCTTTAGTGTTCGCTGTTGGAGTACCTGTCGTCATTTGAATAACACCAGTTTCTGTACCAGGGTTCGCCTTGTAGAAGCCTTGTTCTTTGGTCAAGTCGTAAGCCGCTTTGGTGATTGGTAAGTAACCAGAAAATTGGTGCCAATCCGCCTGTACAGATGCTTTAGATAAATAACTTAGAAAAGAAGCGACACCTTTATATTCTTCTTTAGAATGTCCTTGCAACACCCATAAAGACGCGCCGCCGATGATAGTATTGGAAGGCTGTTTTACTTTGCCTTCCCAATAAGGAAGCTCGGCAACACCGAAGTCAAATTTCGCATTACGCTTGATACCTGCGTAACCTGCGGAAGACTCAGTAAACATCGCACATTCTTGGCTGTAGAACTTCGCCGCGCCATCATTGGTACGACCAGAGTAGCTAAAAATACCATTTTTTTGCCATTCGCCCATCTTTTCGATGTGAGCAACTTGCAGCGGACCATTAAATTTCAGCTCAGTTTTCAAACCGCCAAAACCATTTTCTAGCGTGGCAAATGGCACATTGTGACGAGCACTTAGGTTTTCTAATTGCACCCAAGATTGCCAAGCTGTGGTAAAGCCACAGCTCACACCAGAAGAAAGTAATTTTTTAGAAACGCTTTCAACATCTTGCCATGTTTTTGGAGCTTGGCTGATGCCCGCTTTTTTGAACAAATCTTTGTTGTAATACAGTACAGGAGTTGAACTGTTGAAAGGCATAGAAAGCATTTGGCCATCGCTGTTAGAGTAATACCCCGTCACCGCGCTCAAATAGGCACTTTCATCAAACGCCTGATCTGAATCTTTCATCAGTTTATATACTGGATAAATGGCACCTTTTGCCGCCATCATACTGGCAGTACCAACTTCAAACACTTGAACGATAGCTGGCTGTTGTTTCGCTCGAAACGCGGCAATCGCCGACGTCATTGTCTCGGTATAATTACCTTTATAAATTGGCTTAACTTCATAAGTATCTTGTGAATCATTAAACGCCTTAGCAATTTCATTCACTTTTTCGCCATTTGCACCACCCATTGCGTGCCACCACTCTATTTGTGTAGCTGCAAAGCCTGAACTCGCAATGGATAAACCAACAACAACTGACGCCAACTTCAAATTATGCATTTCCGTGTTCCTCACAATGAGTTTTTATTAGAAAAGAAAGAACGACTATAGAAAGAAAATGTTTCACTTTGATGATAGTTAGGTTTCATTTGAAATACAATTACAATTCAAATGAAACCATTTTAAACGAAAGGACAGAAATAAAGAGATAAAAAACAGGAAATGAAAGCGAGATAAACAAAAACGAAAGAGCTATAAAAAGTTTACAAAAGTCTATTAGATAAAATTTAACGCAAAATTTCTTGCTTGAGAGCAAGCGCCAAAGCCTCAAACGCCTCCCTCAAAGCAGTATGACGAATAGGTAATTGATCACCTTTACCTTGTATCGCTAAACCTTCCATTTCAGTGATTAGCTGACAAAAACGATAACCGGACACTTCCAAGGCTGCGCCTTTTAAACGGTGTGCAACCAAAGCAAAATCGTCCCAGTCTTCATCCATCATGTAAGCCTGTAGCATTTCTAGCAAGACAGTTGCTTCTTTAATAAACTCACTGGCAACCAATGTCATTAATTCATGGTTATAGGCCAGACGACTCTCGTAGTCTGTATTATCAAATACCTTAGGCTCAAACATGACAAAGAATCTCCATTTCAATATTACCCTCTAAGGAAGCCATTTTGTGAGTATCGCTACCAACTTATCTTGTGAAATTGGTTTAGCGATATGATCATTCATACCAGCGGCAAAACACTCATCTTCATCACCTTTCATTGCATTGGCGCTAAGTGCAACAATCGCCACATCAGAAGGCGTTTGCCCATCAGTAAACTGGCGAATGGTTCGAGTCGCTTCATAACCATCCATTACAGGCATCTGACAATCCATGAAAATCATATCAAACTTGGTTGCTTGTGCATGCTCAACGGCTTTCTGACCGTTTTCTGCCACCACAACTTCTACGCCATACAAGTTCAACAAACCACGGGCAACAATCTGATTAGTCAAATTGTCTTCTGCTAACAGTACTTTGGCTTTAAATACTGGCCGACCTTCTGGCACTTTCTCTACTTCGTTTGCCGCCATCACAGGCTCTCCTTCCACTAATGGTTTTAGATTTTCAAGCACGTCCAGCAATGGCTGATGAAAGACAGGTTTTGTTAAAGCAGCAACATACACTTCTTTATCAAAATCCATATCTGAACGTCCTTGTAATAACACGCGTTTAATCGCATTTTTCTGGCAAAATGCATTCCATTCAGAGACATCAGTAGAAGCCGAAACGACATCAGAGTCCAGAAGTATACAATTTCCAATCCATACACTATCCACAAGTGCACTGCCGATACTGTCGTAAGTATTGTAGGTGACACCTAATGATTCTAACAATCCAGCAACATACTCACGACCGGTTTTATTCGCATAAATTAACGTCACTCTAACAGCTTGTTCTGTGCCACCAGTCACCAAGGGGATCTGCTCTGCAGTTGAAACCACAGTGAGTGGTATACGAAACCAAAAATCAGAGCCCTGACCTTCTACTGAGTTTAAACCTATTTCACCATCCATGGCTTGGATAATCTCTTTACTGATTGCCAAACCCAATCCTGTGCCACCAAATTTGCGTGTTGTCGACCCATCCGCTTGTTTAAAACGCTGAAACAAACGCTTTTGATTCGTTTCAGAAATACCAATCCCAGAGTCTTCAATATTAATGTGTAAAACGACACCGTCATCAACTAACGGCTCAACCGAAAGGCGTAACGCCACCTCACCCTCTTGGGTAAATTTGACTGCGTTACCCATCAAATTAACCAACACTTGTTTGAGGTGCAATCTGTCGCCAAACAACAATATATTAGGAACCGGTGTGGTTGGCGAATTTAATACAATGCCCTTTTCTTCGGCTTTTAAAACAAAGATATTGGTCACTTCTTCAATTAACGCCCGTAACTCAAACTCTTGCTTGTCTAACGCTAAGGTTCCCATCTCAATCTTAGACAAATCTAAAATATCATTAATAATATCCAACAAGGATTCCGCACTCTGCTGAGACATTTTTGCTAAATTCGACTGTTCAGGCTGCAATTTCGTATTCATCAACAAAGACAAACAACCAATAACGCCATTTAATGGCGTACGAATTTCGTGGCTCATGTTTGCCAAAAATTCACTCTTAGCACGGTTGGCTTCTTGCGCTTCTTCTTTGGCTTTACTCTGCTCTAGTTCAGACGCTTTTAAATGCTCGTTTGCCAACTGCAAATCTCGCGTCCTTAATCTCACTCGATTTTCAACTTCCGCCGTATGGCTACTCACAATCAATAAAAACCACCCAAACAAACCCGTGAATAAAAAGCCGCAAGCTAGAACAAACTTCACGATCCAAGGCTGTTTGAAAAAGTAGTTATCACTAACTTGATACAACTGCCAGTTTTTGCCACCCACATTAATCACGAAATTAACCGCATGATGAAATTCACCAGCCAGGTAACGAGCAACCAAGTCTTCTGCGGACAAATGAGCTGCTGTATTTTTTGTCACGATAATCGGCTTGGATGTCGCGTTATCAGTATCGACCAAGTAGAGCTCAGTATTGGGGAGAAGCCCTTGCTTAACAATGGTATCGGTTAACGTATCAATCTCGATGACCGCTGTCGCAACACCTAAAAAAGCATCGGTTTCTCGATCAAAAAATGGCAAAAACAATAATACAGCATTCGAATTTTGAACTAGCTTGTGTGGAGCCGTGGGGTAAACTTGACGTGACGAAATAGCCTGATCTAAGGCAAAACGTCGATCGGCTTGCGAATAAACGTCGTAACCTAATGCCGCTTTATTGCTCTGTAAGGGGCTAATAAAGGTCACCACAATGTGCCTATCTCTTGGCGTCGCAGGTTTAAGCTTACCTTCGCTGTCCCTTTCCTTCACACGAAAAATATCGTCTGGATAATTTTTTTGAATAGACCGTTCAAAACTAGCAATATCTTTTCCAGCCACGGCAAAATTTAATGACACCCCCAAAATAGAATCATCTCGACGCATCACACTATCCGCAAAAAGCTCAAACTCATTCGCTTCAATCTGCTCACTGCCGTTTATCAAGCCGACAAAACTGTGCAACATATCCACACTGTTCTTAATACGATTATTAAGCAGCACCTCCAACAATTCAGCGTTGGAACGAAACTCTTTCGACTGCTTATTCCATTCGGAATAACTGCTTCCCCAAGACAAAACAATCGTAAGCACCAAGACAAATAGAAAACCACCCACTAAACGCAGCGGATACTCGAATTTATTACCAAAGTACTGAGGGAAACACACCGCCAACCAAGGCACCATGACCAGCACCCCGATCATGTCACCGCCCCACCAAACCAGCCAATTAGTTAAAAATTCCGTCTTATTAATGATTCCAAAAGAAAGCAGCGACGTTGAACCAATACTAGCGCCAATCAAAGTAGACAAAACACCAGCTAAAAAGACAAACCTAACCACTAAGCCAGTCCGATGAAATTGAAAAGGTATACCTACAAAACGGCGAACTAAATAGCCACCAACAAAAGACTGCAAGGTCGAGCCAAAAGCAATAAGAGCAGGAAGAGACCAAGCAAAAACATGATGATTAACCCAAGTCGCACCGATATTTAGCAATAGAGAACCTAGGAAAATACCGAACGGCGCTTGCTTAGGAAAAAAGATAGAAGCCACAACCGCAAAACCAGAAGCTGGCCAAATAATCGTTGAGTACCCCGGTGAAATAGCAACAGCCAACCCTACAACGCCAAGGATAAAATACCCCATCGCAGTTAAGGCGACTATCGTCATCACTCTCATCATAATCACTTGCTCCATCAAAGATGGTTTAAGCATAGCTAAAACAACGAGTTTTTAAGATTTAATATTGGTTACGTTATGTAATAAAAAGAAAGTGAATACAGCATAAGAAAGCCGTCTACAGAGAAACATAAACTAGAAAGAAGTACATAAAATGTACATTGCATGTTGCAAAAGGCATGATGAAAAAAGGTCGGTAGTAGTAGCCTCAAGTCTCCATTATAAAAGGAGATTTGAAATGTTCATTACCAACCTGATTACAATACAAGCAATTTTTTTCTTGATTAGCTTTCTACTAGAAAGGATCTTTCCCAACAAACAGTGGCAAACACAAAAGGGGTTTGGCTCCATGCTGTGTTTCTTAATGAGTATTGGCGCAATATTCGCCCAAGTAATGTTTTTTGGGTGGATAAATATTGCCGGAATAGGCATAGAAATAAATGAAGATCCTCTTATAGAAGGTATAATCTTCTACCTTGTCTATTCGCTTGTTAACTACTGGGCTCACAGAGCAAAGCACGCAATACCAACAGCATGGAAATATCTACATAAAATGCACCACAGCACTTCTCACATGGACAGTCGCGTGGCATTTTATAGGCACCCATTAGAAATGGTGGTAAACACCGTCATATTATTTGCATTGGGTAAAATTATTTTGGATGTCAGTGCCAATGCCGTCGCAATGGCTCTAGTGATAGAAGGAATATTAGAAACCTTCCATCATGCCAATATTAAACTGCCCCGTTGGATACGCCCACTTGGCTATATCATTCAAATTCCAGAACAGCATATTATCCATCACCAAAAAGGACTGCATAAATACAACTACAGCCCGTTAGCCCTTTGGGATTTAATATTTGGCACATTACGATTCCACCACAGTGGCTTTAATGGACTAGGATTTAAAGACTCAAACAAAGCATGGCCATATTTACGATTCGACAAATAGGAGAGCATCATGGGAACCCAAGAGAAGGAAAAAACAGGCGTTTCATTTGATTTAAACATTACCACAGAGTACCACGCTGTCGGTGTTGATGAGCTTGAAGAACAACTCAGAGAGAAAATCACCGAGTTCACCTCGAGCAGCAGCATCATTAACGGCAGAAAACGCAAAGGAAGCTATCGCCTATTATCGGAATATACGGATATAAGCCAAGCGTACATTCACCAATTTCACAGTGAAAAGCGAGCCATCTGTATCACTAATATGAACAAGCTCGCAAACTACTTTGGCGTAAAGTACGTTGTTAGCAACTTCTAACGATATTTTTGTATATTAAAGTGTACAAAATTTGACAAAAAACAAAAACCGTTCAATATAGGGGATCAGATAAAAGGCTAAACGAGGATGGAGCCTGATGCTAAACAACAAGGTGCGTGATTTAATTCAATGTCAATCGATTAGAATGTCTTCGGATATTAAAGCATTAAAAACGCTGTCAATAATATCCGACATCATAGATCAAAAAACAACTGTCATGAACGAACAAATTAGCTCGTTGTTAGCATGTGTTGTTGAAAGTATGGAAGAATCTCAAGAAAGCCTAGTTGTCGCATTGCAAGAATCTACCTAAAAGGCTCCTCTTTCATGAGGGGTCTTTTTATTTGCCCTAACCTGCAACTAAGAAAAGGAAATCTATATGGAACGTATTCAAATACAACTACTCGCAGAAAAAATTCTCGGACTCACTCCAGAACAAGCAGACGCATTGGTCGATGGCGGCGAAGATTACGACACCCCACTTAAAGAACGTTTTGGTGTCGATCTAGACACGTTTGGCAAAATAGCCAACGCCCTTATCCAACTAACACCGATCATTCAAGAACCCAACACAAAAAAACTCATTCATGCTTTTATCGAATTCCAAAACGGACAAGGCAAAATACTGGTCAAAGAAGCTATTGATAAATAACCTTTCTCAAAATAAAAAGCCCTCATGAGGGCTTTAAGGTATTTTTTCATTATTGGTGAGAATCAACATACTTTTTTAAGACTTCATCAATCCGCGACTGCCAACCTTTACCACCATGCCTGAAATATTCGATAGCATCTGGGCTTAAACGAATCATAGTAGACACTTTTGGGTTATCGGCTTTCGGCCAACCTCAGCTGTGAGTCGCAACAATATCGGACAAGAGTTCACTTGTAGGCTTAGCGCGTTTGAACGTATTGGATGTCCATTCTGGATTGTCTTTGTCCTCTCATCATATCCATTTGCTCCATCAAAGATGGTTTAATCATAGCTAAAACAACGAGTTTTTAAGATTTAATATTGGTTACGTTATGTAATAAAAAGCAACTGGATGAGGGGAATGAGTGGCCTACGGACTGATGCCCTTTTTGGGCGGTATAGAGGTAAACATCAATATTGTTCAGCAAGTTTTGAATATCTGTATTTATTAGCCATTTAGCTCAGCTTTTGCTTTTGCAATAATTTATGCGTGTGTAAGCGTACTCTCGACGCTATCCTCTCCAAAGACGAAGACCTGCTCGCACCGCTTCACTTGCGTTGCGACAACGTCCTGTTTCTTTTAAATCCGATAGGAAAATAGTGAAATGCTCACCCAAATCAATACTGGCTGTAGCCATAATAAGACCCTCTCTTAAAGCTTAAAACCACTAATATTTAGTAGTTTTGTCAATTTTGGCTTTATTTCTGTAGACAATTGAAGTTGGTAACCTGGATTTGACCGCGTTAATTTGGACATGACCACTTCTGACGAAATAAAACGACAAATTCACTATATGTCGTTTGGGATCAATGTATTAAGAATAATAGCGGCACTGGCGATTTGAAGTGTGGTGTGACGAGATAGATTTAGATCATGGGAATGGCTTAGCTTATAAACAAAGCTAGCACCACAGGCTTTGGTGTTGATACATTGGCAATACAGGTCTTTTACTGTCTCGCACACGACGTGATCAAGGCCTTGCTGTGGCAATGTGAACAAACGACTCGCATGGCTAACGCCCCTAAGTTTTCGATATTTTAGCAAAACTAGGGTCAAAAAAAGAATTGGTAACAGCTTTCTATAGGCAAAAAAAAGCACCCGTTTGAAGGATGCTTTCTAAGTGTAATTTAGAGAGACATGACATTTCAGCTCTAATTGCTTGGTGTGAGAGGCCTCTCTATTAATTAATATTAGTACAATCAAGTTTACATGTAAACTTCTACTTTACTTTTTGCATGTTATTTTTGCCAAAGTAATAACCCTTCCCTAGTCCATTTCACCTCGGGGTTCGAGCCTTCTTTCGCATAGACACTAGCTACTACATTGTAGAACTTACCACGACCCATCTGCTTGTTTGGATGTACGGGAATGATAATTGGGCTCGATTGGTGCACTTCAATAGTTAACACTACTGCCGCACCTTTCACATGAAAGGATGCTGATTTGAACACACTTTTAGGGTTATCTAGCACGCTCGGCAATCGTTTTAGAAGAGATGTAGGAATACCATGATCAAAACACGCTTTTTCAACTACAGATCCTGTTATCACCATTGGAAGCTCAGGAAAGCCAGCATGTTCAACTAAGTATTTTGGTGTATCTCCAAGAATAAGTACGACTTCTTTTTTAGGTGGCGCTCCAATCATTGCATCCTGAATGATGGCCGTAACGAGGCTACTGTAATTATCCAAATGTGACTTTCCTTAGTGCTTGTAGATTTTCATTATATTATCACTAATTATTTATATATTCATGACAGGTAAAGACAAGCCTCTTTAGCCCACCCACACAGGTGCTCTAAAGCTCACAGCATTCGCGCCTATGTGGCTGATTGATCTCTAAAAAAGGCTACTGCAGTGCGCCTATTTCCAGTTCGTGATACACGCGAATTGTCTTCTCTATACCTAAAGCTGCCTGAATTGTCTGACATGATGTCAGATGGAGTTTTGGAGTCAGATCAAAAACTAAGCTATTCAGGGAAACACGTTATACATACCCTTCAAACCCTCAGTACAATCAAGTAGATGTGTAAACTTAATTTCTTGATCTGGCCCCAAGACTTAAGAAATAACGAAATAGAAAAAGTACGAGGTGTTGTTTGAGAGATTTCAGGTTTGGTTAACACTAGAAATGGTGCCCAGAGACGGAATCGAACCGCCGACACGAGGATTTTCAATCCTCTGCTCTACCGACTGAGCTATCTGGGCATATAGAAAAATGACTATGGAGATGTGCGAGCCATTTCGACCAAAAAAAAGCCTGCTAAATTAGCAGGCTTTCTTTTAATCATGGTGCCCAGAGACGGAATCGAACCGCCGACACGAGGATTTTCAATCCTCTGCTCTACCGACTGAGCTATCTGGGCAAGTGGGGCGTATTATAGAGAAACCTTTATTTGGGTCAATAGTTTTTTTGAAAAAAAATTAAAAACTTAGTTTCTTCTGCTCGTCTGGTATTATCTTCCTATATCAAGGAGATAAACCAATGCTTCATATTGTACTTTACCAACCAGAGATTCCGCCTAACACAGGCAATGTTATTCGATTATGTGCTAATACTGGCTACCATCTTCATCTTATCGAGCCGCTTGGCTTTGAGCTTGAAGATAAGAAACTACGTCGAGCAGGGTTAGATTACCATGAGTTCACGCGCCTAAAACGCTATCCTGACTTTCAGGCATTTGTTGATCAAAACGAGATAGGAACTATTTACGCGTTGACGACAAAAGGCAGCCATACGCACAGTGAAGCAAGATTTGCTGAAAATGATGTGTTGGTTTTCGGCCCTGAGACTCGCGGATTGCCTGCGGAGTTTATCGAAGCCTTGCCACCTGCTCAGCGTTTACGTTTGCCAATGCAAGCTAACTCTCGTAGCTTGAACCTATCCAATACAGTGGCTGTGATGGTTTACGAATCTTGGCGTCAGCTGGGTTATGCCATGCCAGCCGATAGCGAATAACCAACCGAGGTACGATGAATTCTCTTTCACTGCTCTTGAAGAAAAAAAATAGCCGTCGTCAATTTAGGAAAAAAGTACATCTGCATGAGTCGGGCGATTTAAAAAAGCGTCTTATATTTTTAGCCGGTGTTATTGGTCTCCACAGTTTGGCGATGGTGTTTTTTGAAGACTTAAATTGGTGGCAAGCCTTCTGGCTGACTATGACATCAGCCAGCACCACAGGTTACGGTGATATTTCAGCCGCGACTTTTTGGGGGCAGTTTTCTACCATTGTCTTAATTTATGGCATGGGTATTACTCTGCTCGCACAAATCGCTAGTGACTATGTTGAAATCAGGCTAACGCGCAAAGAAATGCGTATCAAAGGCCGTATGAGATGGGACGACATGCAAAACCATATACTGATCATTAATACACCAAAGTACGATGCCGAACGCTATTTAGGCTTGCTGATTAACCAGATTAGCCAAACACCAGAGCTAGTCGACGTTCCAATCCAAATTCTAACTAAGGCGTTTCCTGAAGGTTTGCCCCTTGATCTAAGATCACAAGGCGTGGTTCATCACACTGGCGATGCGCTGGAAGACGGTATGTTGGAGTCGGCAGGAACGCACAAGGCAAAATATATTGTTGTACTTTGCCAAGATGCTCAGGACAGCCACTCAGACAGCTTAACCTTCGACACCTTACATCGCGTTCAAGCACTGAATACATCGGCGTTCGTGATGGCTGAGGCGATTAATGACTCCAATAGACCACGATTCAAGGCTGCTGGCGCAAACGCGGTTATACGACCTGTGAGAGCATATCCTGAGATGCTAGTGCGGTCATTGATTGCTCCAGGGACAGAGCAAGTACTGGAAGATTTATTTCGTCACCAAGGAGATCATACGATTCGACTTGATGTGGAAATAATCGGTGTGACCTGGGCAAAGATTGTCACAACCTTAATTCAAAAGGACATTGGTACTGCACTTGGCTATGTACAAACGAATGGAGATATTATCACCCATCCACAAACTCATTCGGTCATTGATGCACAAGGACTGATTGTGCTTATCAACGACGATCAAATCATCCCGTCGTTAGCAGAAATTAGCCAGTTCTTTAACGAGTAGAAATAGATCTTAACTGAGACCTTTGCACGCAGTAACGAACGCAGTCGTTTGTGCAAAGATCTCAGGCTTGTTTATCTTGCAGTTTAAGCCCAATCACTTCTACCTCATTACCATTCATTTGCCTGATTGTTAGACGAATATTACCAAAGCGCACTCGGTCACCCACAACGAGATGTTTACCAAGCTGATGCTGCAATAGTGCAGCGGCTGTATCAGCTTCATCGATACCATCAAGCGGCACACCGTACACTTTCGCAAGATCAATCAAAGACGCATCGCCACGAATGGCAAATTCACCAAAGAAGTTCTGCAACAAGAAAGACGAAGACGCTTTATGAGAGAAAATCTGCGCAACATCATTTACATCACCAGGATGTAACAACATCCAAATTCTATCACCAGATTTCAGTTCCGTGTCGGCATTCACAACAATCGGTTGTTGGTCACGAACAAGCGAGACAAGCTGAGGTGTGGAAACCGTCGCACTTGGCACATTTTGCACAATAGAAGGCGGTATACGAACGCCTTCCGCTTGCACCAAAAACTCGTACAACTCTAGAGAATGATCCGAATCGCTATCATTTATCAATGAGAAACGTGTCGTTGGGGCTGGTGCAGGAGGAACGACGATCTTTAACCATCGCGCTACTTGTGGAACCGTTGATCCCTGCAGTAGCAAGGAGATAAGCACCACAGTAAAAGTAATTTCGAACAGCAGTTCAGAATTAGAAAGCCCAGCAATAACAGGATACAGCGCCAAGACAATCGGCACGGCACCACGTAAACCAACCCAGCTAATATAGAGCCGCTCGGGCCAACGAAAATCAAATGGCAATAAACAGACCATCACGGCCACAGGGCGAGCGACAAAAATCAGAAACGCAGCAATCGCCACAGCTTGCCAACCATGTGTCAAAAGACTCGATGGTGTAACCAGCAATCCCAATAACAAGAACATGCCTGCTTGTGCCAGCCAAGCCAAGCCATCCATCACTTGTGAGATAGCCTCTTGTTGTTTAATTCGGCCATTACCTACGCTCAGGCCAACTAAATACACAGCAAGAAAACCACTGCCGCCAATCATATTGACACCAGAAAATATAGCCAAACCAAATGAAATAATAAGAAGAGCGTACAGTCCTTCGATCAAAGGAACACGGCGCAGAATCATTAACAATAACTTACCACCAAGCAAACCTAGCACGCCACCTATGGCAAACTGTTGAATCATTTGCCCTAAGAAAGCCCAAATGCTCAACGCCTCCGCACTTTGCAAAAGCCCAGTCAGCATGACCACTAACAAAATGGCCATTGGATCATTGGCACCAGATTCTATTTCTAATGTGCCGCCAACTCGCTCGTTCAGCTTAACACCACTATTGCGCAATAAGCTAAATACCGCTGCGGCATCGGTCGAACCGACGATAGCACCGAGTAGTAAACCGTAAATAAGTTGAACGTCTAAAAGCCAAGCTGCGAACGCGCCAACAGATGCTGTAGTGATCACAACACCTAAAGTAGCGAGCGATAAAGATGGCCAGAGAGCCACTCGGAAAGTGCTGATTTTGGTCTGCATACCACCATCCAAAAGGATGACAGCTAAAGCAAGATTACCAACAAAAAAGGCAAGATTTGGGTTGTCGAAATCCAGTCGGCCCAATCCCTCTTCACCTGCTAGCATCCCCATTCCAAGGAAAACAAGCAATAAAGGCAAGCCAACACGAACAGTAAAAGAACTCGCTAGAATACTGACTAATAACAGTATTCCAGCTAAAAATATAAAACCATTTGTGTCGATAGCGGCAACAACCTATTCGTTATAATTGACCTGTGAGCGTTAAATATTTTTCCATTAACTGCTCTTCTGTTTCTTTGCGATTAGGGTCCAAAGGGATGCAATCAACAGGACACACTTGCTGACATTGAGGTTCATCAAAATGCCCTACACACTCAGTACATTTTGATGGATCAATCACATAGATCTCATCACCCTGAGAAATAGCTTCGTTCGGGCATTCAGGTTCACACACATCACAGTTGATGCATTCATCGGTAATAATAAGAGACATTCTTCTCTCCTAAAACCGCTACCTTACTGACAAGGTGCTAAGCAGCGGGACTTAAAAAAAACAGAAACTAAATCGTTTTATAATGTTCTTGCAGAACACGTTTTACTTCTGGGTTAACAAACTGACCAAAATCACCATTTAAAGACGCGATTTCGCGTACCAATGTTGATGAAATATAAGAGTGCTTTTCAGAAGGCGTCAAAAAGATGCTTTCTACATCTGGCGCAATCGCACGATTCATATTGGCTAACTGGAACTCATACTCAAAGTCAGAGACAGCACGCAAGCCACGAATGACCACTTTACCGCTTACAGAACGAGTGAACTCAGTCAGTAAATTATCGAAGCCAACCACTTCTACATTAGGTAAATGACCTAATACTTTTTTTGCCAATGAAATACGCAATTCATGAGACAGTGCTGGGCGTTTTTTAGGGCTCGCAGCAACCGCTACGATCACCTTTTCAAATAGCTTTGATGCGCGTTCAACCAAATCCGTATGGCCGTTAGTAATAGGGTCAAAAGTCCCCGGATAAACCGCAATCGTACTCATAGCTTTCATCCAAAAAATTAATAGGGAGAACGAGTCAGGTAGCTAACGACTTTTGTCTGTGCTAATTCCCGTTTAGGGGTCGCATCATATAGGAATACGCCCCTGTTCTCAATTCGATGGAACGCGATGATAATTTTATCAACGCAGATCCATTCTAGTTATTTTCTTAAATACTATACGGTGCCAGCACTTGCTTCAAAAAAGAAATCGCAAGGAAGATAAAAATTGGCGATAAATCCAGTCCACCTAAGGTCGGGATTACCCTTTGGCAAGCACGGTATAAAGGCGCGGTAATTTGTCCTACCAGCATGGCTCCAGGGTGATTTGCACCTGGTGCCACCCAGCTAAGGATAACCGAAATAAGCATTGCCCAAAAATACAGATCCAACAAATGATATAAAGTACCAGCCACTGTATAGATAGCATAGCTGGTCGGTGAAATAGCCACACCTTTAATCATCACAACAAGGAAAACAGTCAAAAGTTGAACCGCAAACGCCAATATAAGAGAAGCGGTGTCTAAACGACCAATCGCCGGAATCACTTTTCGTAAAGGTAAAACAAGTGGGCTTGTCGCCTTAACAATACCTTGGCTAATAGGATTGTAAAAATCCGCACGTGTCAGCTGAAGCACTAAACGTAGTAGAACAATAAATAAATAAAGATTACAAATAACCTTTACTAGCATCACAAATGGATCTGAATACATAATGTATATGTCCTTAATTAGTCTTTCTTAACAGAAAAGTCTTCTGCCATTTCTTTAGATCGGTTAACGCAGGCCATCATTGCATCTGCGACTATTTTATCAATATCGGCGGCTTCAAAAGACAACAAAGCCTGTTCAGTTGTTCCCTTTGGAGACGTAATATTTTTACGCAGTTGAGCTATTGGCTCGTCTAACTCCATCACCATTCGAGCTGCGCCAAACATAGCATTGCTGGCTAGCTCACGACTCGTTTTTTCATCAAGCCCTTGCTCCTTGGCGTTTTTAACCATAGCTTCGATGAAGCGAAAGAAATACGCTGGTGCACTGCCAGACAACCCCGTCACCGTGTGCATGTGAACTTCATCTTCAATCCAAACAGAATTACCAACACTAGAGAATAGTTCACTGACCCAGTCTTTTTGCTCGGCAGTCGTATGATCATTGGCAATCAAACCTGTCATGCCAGCACCAATTTGTGACGGTGTATTTGGCATACTACGAACCACAGCAACCGGCTTGCCTATCCAATGAGCTAATGAATCTAATTCAATACCAGCAGCTACCGAGATAAACAATTGATCTTCACGCACATGCGATGAAAAATCTTCCACAACGGTTTGCATTTGTGCGGGTTTAACACACAACACCACGACATCCGCCTGACTTACAGCCGAGTCATTATCCGCTAACATGGCGATACCATATTGTTCGTGATAGTACTCACGTTTTTCTGGTGTTCTAGACGTACCGATAATTTTCTCAGCAGGATAGCCACTTGCCAACATGCCACTAAAAATCGATCTTGCCATGTTTCCCACGCCGATAAAGGCAATACTTGGTATCATTTTATATCCTTTCATTATTTAAGTAGACTATAGGCCATCTACTTAGTCAAAATATGTTCGAAAGCGCAAAAACCTTACGCGTTAACGCAATCATGCTTTAGCTGAATAATCTCGTTCGCCAAAAATCGCCGTTCCAACACGCACCATGGTACTGCCAGATTGAATCGCCGCAGGCAAATCTCCAGACATACCAATAGATAAGGTATCTATCATGCTATCGGATTTGGATAATTCAACAAAAGCCTGCGCCAATGGCTCATAAACAGCACATTGCGCGTCATGATTATCTTGCGGGGCAGGAATCGCCATCAAGCCTCTAAGACGCAAATTCGGCAGTTCAGTTATTAAAGCGACCATGTCGTTTAACTCCGACAAAGCCACTCCAGCCTTACTTTCTTCACCACTAATATTTACTTGGACACAGACATTTAACGGTGGCAAATCATTGGGACGCTGTTCACTTAGACGACGCGCTATTTTTTCACGATCAATAGAATGCACCCAATGCATGGTTTCTGCGATCAAACGAGATTTATTAGACTGAATGGGGCCAATAAAGTGCCACTCAATATCAGGCAAATGCGATAGCGCATGAAACTTATCCACGGCTTCTTGCACATAGTTCTCACCAAAGGCTCGCTGACCAGCACTGTAAGCTGCTTCAAGTGCAGATAACGGCTTTGTTTTACTGACAGCCAACAAACGCACACTACCAGCCTTTCGCCGATACTGCTGCGTAAGTTCATCAACCTGCTGAGAAACTCGCGTTAAATTTGCTTTAATGTCTTGTGCTTCGTTACTGTCGACTTCAATCGCCATTTCGCGCATCACTCCATTGTTATCAAATAGGTAACAAGTCTACCCAATCATCGTATTTTCACTATTAACAGCACCTACGTAGCACTTAAGGAAAACACCGAAGGGCGCATCATAGCATCTTTTTTAAAAGGCAGAAAAAGCTTCCGAGGAATATCTATAGGGAATAAAAATCAGCACTAGACTCGTAGCACTCACCATGAAACTCAAGGCGGTATCCGGATATATTTTTCAGAGAGTCAGCGGCAAATGAGGCGGCTTGATAAAGCGCTTCCAGCGATGAGTGTTCGGGATAAAAAGCAATACCAATAGACAAGCCGTCTCGCATTAAACGATTGTCTGAAAACTTTGGTGAATTGAGTGACTTCAATAACTTCGCAGCAACGACTTCAGCATCTTCTAAATGCTGAATCCGAATTCCCATGACCAATTCACGTTCATCGTAATGAGCAATGAGATCATTGTCTCGCACGGTATCACTCATGACCTCAGCCAATAGTCTCAAATCAGCATCATTAACCTTTGAAGAGGAAAGCAATCTAAGAGAGAACAATGCCGCGCGCAGAAAGTGACGGCGAGAATCTTTTAAGACAATACCGAAACTGTTTTCAAAACTATAACGTCGCAATAAACCTGTCGAAGGATCTCGATGACTGTCTTCTAGCAACAAATGATCAGCTTTTTCTCGTTCAAATACGGCGCTCATCCAGGAAGCATAACTGTCTAGTGCAAGTGCCATTAACTCACCTTCAAGCCGGGTTTCTTCGCGCTGAAATGCTAGCATCAAATAAATAGAACCATTGCCATCCGATACACTTACCATAGAGACATCAGAAAATGCATGGTCATTTAAAAACGGCAGCCAATGCTTCCAACTAGATGCACTTTGAATATCAATATCATGACGTTTTGGACAAGACGGACTCGCTGCAAACGTAATCAAGGCTTGAGGAACTATGCTAAGTTGACTATTTGAGTTCAGTAAATATTCATTTATGGAATCGGTATATTGCAGACGCCACTGTAAGCACTCTTTATCACAAACAATAAAAAGGCAGTATGCATTGGGTAATTGGCTTTGTATTTTATTTCTAAAGCGACTGAGAGAGGAGCTTAGCAATGATCCTTTAGAGATAGCCTGCAGCATTTGAGGCATGTCACTATACAAGCTTTTTATGAAATCTCGCTCTTTTTCAAGGTATGCAACACGAGACCGCAGGATCTGCTGCTCCTTAAGCAATGAATTTGAAGAGTCGATTGGCATAAAATACTAAAACCATAATAATACGTAATTCAAACTAGATTAACGGCCTAATATTAAAAGTAAAGAAATAGTAAGGCTAAGTGAAAGAAAAACTCTCGCTCAGCCTTACTAATTAACTTAAATAGCCTGATATACACGTTGACCAGAAATATAAGTCGACATCACACGCCCGACAAACTCATCACCAAAGTAAGGTGAGTTATGTCCTTTTGTCTTACGAGAGTCATAAGACCAAGTCCAACGAGCGGTACTATCGAACAAGATGAAGTCTGCAAAACTCCCCACAGACAAAGAGCCGGCCTCTAAACCAAAGCAAGCAGCTGGACCAGATGTTAGACACGTCAACACAGTCGAAAAGTCCAAATCACCTTCATCCATCAGCTGCATGGCCAAAGGTAATAATATCTCGACGTTCGCCATACCCGGCTCGGTTGCAGCAAATGGCGCAATTTTAGCCATTTTTTCGTGAGGCTGATGATCTGAGCAAATAGCAGCAATAACACCGGCTTTGATGCCTTCGATCAAGGTAAGACGGTCTTCATCACTGCGTAGCGGTGGCAGAACATGAAAATGGCCATCGAAACGACTCAGAACCTGATCATTCAGCAATAAGTTATGAACCGCCACATCGGCCGTGACATCTAAGCCAGAGGCTTTGGCGTCAGCGATCATTTCGACCGACTTAGCACAAGACAAACGAGCAAAGTGCGCGCGAACACCCGTTTTTTCAACCAGCAACAAGTCACGCATCAGCGCAATGGTTTCTGCTTCTTCAGGAATGCCTGCCAATCCATGCATGGTCGACATCAAACCTTCATGGGCACAACCACCTTCTGAAAGACTAGACTCATCTGGATGAAAGACCACCAGTAAATCATGCGTCGCAGCGTATTCAAGTGCGCGAGACAGCACTTTAGTGCTCGCCATTGGATGACGATGATTCGATAAGGCGATACATCCAGCATCCGTTAAAGCAACCATGTTACTAAGCTGCGCGCCTTCTAAACCCTGCGTCAATGCGCCAAGAGGAAATACATTAGCCATGCCTGCATCGTCCGCTTTATCTTGAATAAGCGCAGCAACGGCAGCTGTATCAACGATCGGGCGTGTATCTGGTGGACAAACCAAGGTCGTTACACCACCGGACACAGCAGCACGACCTTCGGTAGCAATATTACCTTTTTGCGTCAGCCCAGGCTCGCGAAGAGAAACAGCAAGATCTACTAAGCCTGGCAATACCCACTGACCAGATGCATCTATAATTTCAGCCTCTTCAAAGCCTTCTGGCGCTTCACCAATCGCAACGATTTTTTGATTATCAACAAACAGATCCGTTACTGCATCAATATCTTGACTAGGGTCGATTAGACGACCATTTTGAATACGTAATTTCATGTTATTTTTCATCCTTCGCTGCTGGCGTTTCATCACGTTGCAACTGACCGCTCATCGCCATCGACATAACCGCCATTCGCACTGCGATGCCATTGGTTACTTGGTTCAAGATGACTGAATGCTCGCCGTCTGCGACTTCTGAAGATATTTCCACACCACGGTTAATTGGACCTGGGTGCATAACAATCGCATCAGGCTTCGCCCAAGCAAGTGTCTCTTCCGTCAAACCATACAAGCGGTAGAATTCGCTTTCACTTGGTAACAAAGCGCCTTTCATGCGCTCTTTTTGCAAACGCAACATCACGATAACGTCAACGTCTTTTAAACCAGCTTCTAAATCATGGCAAATGGTGGCGCCCATTTCAGCAAAGAAACTTGGCACTAAGGTTTTCGGGCCAATTAGACGAACATCACTGACACCTAATGTTGTCAGCGCTTGAAGCTGTGAACGTGCCACACGAGAGTGAAGAATATCGCCAACGATAGCGACTTTTAGACCATCAAAGCTGCCTTTGTGACGACGAATCGTCAGCATGTCTAACATGGCTTGAGTTGGGTGAGCGTGACGTCCATCACCGGCATTGATAATGGCGACGTTGGGCGTGCAGTGTTCAGCAATAAAGTGTGCAGCGCCACTGTCAGAATGGCGGACAATAAACATGTCGCTTTGCATCGCTTCCAAGTTTTTTAGGGTATCCAATAAGGATTCACCTTTCGAGGTCGCTGACGTTTCAATATTGAGGTTAATTACATCAGCCGATAAACGCTTTGCGGCTAATTCAAAGGTGGTACGAGTACGAGTGGAATTTTCAAAAAATAAGTTAACCACGGTTTTACCGCGTAATAGAGGTACTTTCTTAACCGACTGCTCTCCCATTGATAGAAAAGAGTCTGCTCTATCGAGAATCTCCGTCAAAATGGTTTTACTTAACCCATCCAGCGTTAAAAAGTGCTTAAGCTGCCCGTGTTCATTTAACTGTAATGCCCGAGGCTCGGATCGCATCATGGTTTGCTTTCCTCAAACTGCAAAGACGATGGTATCGTCTTTCTCTATTTAAAATAGGAAGTTCAGATAGGAAAATGCCCGGTACAGAAAAACTGCAACCGGGCATTAATGACACTAAACGGTTGTCTCACCGTATTTTTTTGGTGAGATCTGATTCTTCTAACCGCTGTATCGTCAATCTTATCCATACGTTAATTGTCGTACGTGTTCGACAAAAAATAAAGCTTTGTTATGCATATTAATGGGTATCAATCACAGAAACATTCAGTGGTTTCGGCCCTGTTAGCTTAACCCTTTGGTCAGTATTAAGTGTTAAGCACTCACCAACGATATCTGCTGCAATAGGTAACTCATGCTGACCAAGGTCGTAAAGGATTGCCAAGGTGATACTGGCAGGTCGACCGAAATCAAATATTTCATTCATTGCCGCGCGAATGGTACGGCCAGACATCAACACATCATCCACTAAGATCACGTGGCGATCTTCAATCGCTGGCAACAAAGTTTGATTTACCTTGGGGTTCAAGCCAGCTTTGGTAAAATCATCACGATAAAAAGTGATATCTAACGTCGCCAAAGGCTCTGTCGTTGGCACGGCTTCCATTAAGCGCTCTGCAACCCAAACACCACCCGTATGAATCCCCACAACAATGGCATCCTCGATATTATTCTTTTCACAGTACTCCGCCAATTGCGTTTTCATAGACGCCAGAGAATGCTCTAAATCTAACTTCATTGTTTCTCAAACCTTTTCATAATAAAACACCGTTCAACAAGCAGTTCCTTAGTAAGACTCTGCAAACCAAGTCTCTAAAATCATTTGAGCGGCCAAACCATCTACCGAATTCTCTTTAAAATTACGATTGCCTCCGCGAGCAATAACTTTACCCTTGGCCTCATAAGAAGATAACCGTTCGTCCATCATATGGTAAGGAAGGTTAAAACGTCCATGCAATCGTTTGGCAAATTTACGTGCACGTTGACACATCTCATTTTCTGAACCATCCATATCAAGTGGCAAGCCCACGACAAAGGCGTCTGGCTTCCATTCTTCTACAATACGCGTAATTTCATCCCAATTAGGAATGCCTTCTTTGGCTTTGAGTGGGTCAAGCGGCTGAGCAGTGCCAGTAATGCTCTGACCAATAGCAACGCCAATACGTGTGGTACCAAAGTCAAAGCCCAATACTGAGCGAACAGTATTGGGCTTCTGGTTATCGTCTAACGATGTTCCTGTAGAGATTGACCCTGTCATTAACCATGTCCTATATCCGGTGAAAGTCTTGTCATATCAATTCCCAACACGCGCGTCGCGGCGGTAAACTGCATATCACTTGGTGTGTGAAATAATACGTCTAAATCCGCCTCACATACCAGCCAATCATTATTCGCAATCTCGGTTTCCAGCTGTCCAGCATCCCAACCAGCACAACCTAAGGTAATACGAAAGGCCTCGGGCCCATTGCCTTGTGCAATATCTTCCAACGCTTCCAAAGAAGCCGACAGAGACACTTCATCAGTCACGCGTAAAGTATTACTCCAAACTTTATCCGTTGTGTGCAAAATAAAGCCACGCTCTGCTTCCACTGGGCCACCCGTGTATATTGGCTCAGAGGTTAAACGTGGGCTGTGAATTTGAATTCCAAGGTGATCCGCCAATTCTGTAAAATCAACATTTGAGGGACGATTGATAATAATCCCCATGGCACCCGCTTTGGTATGTTCACAAAGATAAATAACAGTATGTTCAAAATGTGGGTCGTCTAGGTGTGGCATAGAAATTAAAAAGTGATTTTTAAACGAATCGAAAAATGCATTCATAGTCATGAGCCCTCTTTAATTGATGACAGCGCAAGGATCGCGCTAGTTACTAAAACCTAAGAAGTACCTGAACTTAAGATAAAACTCGCCAATTAAGACGAGATATAGATATAGAGAAGAGCAAAAGAAGACGGCAAATAAAAACAACCGACTCATGCAGTATAGGACAAACAGAGCGTTTGCCTACCCCAAAACTACAAATTATTACCGAATCCCTTCAAAACTCACATTTCAAGCAGTAAACTAACACTCTTAATCCTTAAAGCAGGGTTAAAATTCCTATTTTCGCAATTAGGAGACCTACGTGCCCTTAACTTCATCACAAAATGCCCAAATTCAATCAGCTCACGCTGAGATGTTTGATCGCCTGCATGGGATGAGTCTGGCGCAATGGATTCAACACTATCAAGCCGAAACCGTCGATCTGCGCTACTTTTTCCATAGTGGCTGGTCTTCTTAGACTTCCAAGTATTGTCATTAAAAACCAACAGCATCATATATAAGGTGCTTATTTAACCTGTTAAGACAACACCGCCAGTTATTGGCATAGGAAGAAAAAATGCAACTACAAGCCGTTGACTACACAAGCCCAACTGCCGCAGAAGACTTTGTAAAATCCCTGCGTGAAACAGGATTTGGCGTACTTAAAAATCATCCAATCAAAAAAGAGCTAGTGAGCGCTATCTATACAGATTGGCAGGAATTCTTTTCGGACGAGAGCAAATACGACTATCGCTATAATGTCGGTCCTCAAGATGGTTACTTCTCACCAAAAGTCGCGGAAACCGCCAAAGGTCTTACCAAACGCGATATTAAAGAATACTTCCATTACTATCCTTGGGGGCAATGCCCTGAAAAGCAAAAGCCGCTTTTAGCACAATACTATGGCGAAGCGACAAGCTTAGCTGAAGAATTATTAGCGTGGGTAGAAGCGCACTCTCCAGCAGACGTGGCGAAACATTACTCGCAATCACTTTCTAGCATGGTAGAAAACAGCCAGCAGACTTTACTGCGTATCTTGCATTATCCACCGCTAAAAGGTGACGAAGAGCTTGGAGCGATTCGCGCTGGCGCACATGAAGACATTAACCTATTGACAATACTGCCTTCTGCGAATGAACCTGGTTTACAGGTGAAAGCGAAAGATGGCACGTGGATGGATGTACCTTGTGACTTTGGTACCTTGATCGTTAATATCGGCGACATGTTACAAGAAGCATCTGGTGGCTATTTCCCATCGACCTCCCATCGCGTAATTAATCCTGAAGGTGCTGACAAAACCAAGTCACGCATTTCTCTGCCATTGTTCCTTCATCCAAAACCTGAAGTAGTATTGTCTGAACGTCATACAGCAAAAAGCTATCTACATGAGCGCTTGGTAGAATTAGGTGTTTTACCAGCCTAATTCTGATAAAACAACAATACAAAAAAGCCGCTGCTCATCTTGATATGAGCAGCGGCTTTTTATTTGTATGTAACCTTTAACCGCCCGTTGCCCAAATAATTGCAGGAATCCCCACCACAATCACAACGGAAGAAACTAACGTCGTCGTGGCAATGGCATTTGCTGTAGACTTTCCATCATCACCTTTTGCAACCGCAGTAACGTAAGCTGATGCTGCTGTTGGCGCTGCTAAAAAAATAAACAAGAACAACAATTCCTTTTGGTTAAAACCTAGCAAATAACCCAAAGCCGTAAACAAAATAGGGCTTAATGCAACTTTACTTAACAGCGCCATAGGAAAATGTTTTGGCAAAGTAAATCCACTGGTGACTAAGGAGCCACCAATACAAATCAATGCCAACGGCAAAGACAAACCACCAATTAAAGAACCAGTTTTAACCACAAAGACAGGGAGTTTCAAACCTATAATATTTGCTACCACGCCAAGCACAATACTCAGTATCAAAGGATTCTTCAGCAAACTTTTTAATACTGGAACCAGCTGCAATTTGCCGTGGCTGTAACGGGTTAAAATAACTTCCGCTAAAATATTAAACAAGAAAACGCTCAAGCCAGACATCACACCACCAAGCGCTACGCCTTCTTGACCAAACATGTTCACAACTAACGCAACACTAAATATCCCGCAATTACCACGAAAGGCAATCTGGACAAAAACGCCTCGCTGTCGTTCAGGAACGTCTAATTTAACGGCTATAAACCAAGCAAACAAAAACGTTAACGTAATCGCGGCAAGAAAATACGCCGCTAAGTTAGCACTAATAAGTCCACTTAAATTATTTCCCAACATGCCGAAGAAAAATAAAGCGGGCATGGATACCTGAAAGACAAATCGCGAACTAATTAAAATAAAACCGTCATTTATTAGCTGAATTCTGCGTAGGAATGCGCCCATCGCGATCATTAATAGTACTGGCGCGGCCACATCTAAAATCACGCTTTGCGTTTCTAACAACATAGACTCCCTCAAAAAACACCCTACTCCTTGATGAACATAGAGTCTTTCGTCAAAAAATAGAAAGGTGTATTTTACACAAATTTTCCATCAACTAGTTGAGTCGACACACAAAACATTTTTATATTGAACATAAAAAATCAGCATAACATTTAGCAAAAATACTCAGGAAATTCCTCCTGCAAAATACGAACTCGTGAAATAGTACCCGCCAAATGGTCACGCATCGCCTCAAAGGCTTTATCTTGTGAGCCACTCGCTATCGCATCAATAATCGCCGTATGTCCAGCAAGAACACTGCGGATTTTCCCCTCAGAAGGCAAATGCAAGCGTCGCACACGATCCATATGACCAGATCTTGAACGTACCAATTTATACAAAGGCTCATGCCCTATTGCCTTAAACATTGAGCGATGAAATAGCTCATCCAGTTTAGCAAACATAATGATGTCATCACTTTCTGCTGTAGAAACCTGCTCCTGCATTGCAACAATTTCTCGCAGCTGAGACACAATTCCCTCATTTGGAATCTGCGTTAACTGTCGTACTACTTCAAACTCCAGCGCCTCTCGAAGAAAGTGACTCTGCTCTAATTGTTTTATATCTATATAAGATACTTCGGTACCTGACTGAGGCTTAACATTCACCAAACCTACTTGTTCAAACCGCAATAACGCTTCTCTGACCGGTGTTTGACTGACTTTATACTCACTACATAGTTCACCACGAACAAGCTGTGATCCTGGCGGAAGCTCCAAACTTACAATACGACGCAATAGATCATCATACACACGATCAACAGCAGTACGAGGCAAGTCATTACTCTGCTCTAAATAATTTTTAATCAAATAATTATTCTTCTGATTCATAAGATTGAAGCCATATTTTGCCTTAAATAGTTAAGTCATTATCTCAGAGCCGTTTGCAGCACGAAAGAAAAAAGACTTGCGCATTGAAATTAATATATTAGTATATGAATGACAAAACCAACTAATATATTAGTATATAAGAAACCATAAAAGAGCAATTCCTAACAATAAATCTAAAAATCAGGAGAAAAACAATGCCCCTCACATCCATACCTAAAACTCTCACAGCAACGCTACTTACAGCAGGGTTAGCCTTTTCGGTTGCACCAACCTACGCTGAAACACTCAAGGTCCAAACCAGCTTTAATGCGTCACACATCAGTTTGACTCGCTTAAATCAAATATGGATACCTAAACTAAAAGAAATGACTGGAGGCGACCTGCAAATAGAATTGCTACCTATTGGCTCTGTCGTTTCACATAAAGAAACGCCTGTGGCGGTTTCTATGGGAATCTTGGATGGCGATTTAACAGCAACCAGCTATTTTGCAGGCAAAGACCCCGCTTATGCCTTGATGGGTGACTTAATTGCAGGCTATGACAATCCAGCCCAAATTGAAGAGTTTTGCATGCAAGGCGGCGGTAAAGAGCTGCTACAAAAAATGTACAACAAATACGACCCCGGCGTTCATGTCATTGGCTGTAGCTCTGAAAAACGCGAAGCCTTCGTATCAAAAGTACCGGTTCGTGGGGTCGCTGATATGAAGGGGCTGAAAGTTCGCTCTCCCGAAGGCCTCGCTGCAGATGTGTTTCGTCGTGCGGGTGCAGCGCCCGTGTCACTTCCAGGCTCAGAGGTATACACCGCTCTAGAGAAAAATGTGATTGATGCCGCCGATTCCTCGGCTTACGCAAACAATGATGCCAGCGGCATGCACAAGGTCGCCAAATTTCCAATTTATCCAGGTATTCACTCAATGCCTTTTATGCAATTCACCATCAACGAAGCAACCTGGAACAAAATCGATAAAGAAGACCAAGCAGCTCTAACAGAATGGTTCTTGAGTGCCTACGCGGACCTACGCACCTACCTAGATGCTAAAGACAAAGAACTGGTCGCACGCGACAAAGCCAAAGGCGACATTACCGTCATCGACTGGCCTCAATCCGAGCGTGACGATTTCCGTAAGATAGCAAAAGAAGCATGGGAAGCCTTTGGTAGTGCCTCACCTCTGGCAACAGAAGTGTACAAAGCACACGTTAAATTCATGACCGAAAAAGGCCTACTCTAGCCCAAGAGTGATTTACCACTAGCGACGGCTGGGCATTGTCCCTCCGTCGCACCTTCCACATAAAAATAAGCCTCCCCATGCAGTAGGCTGATAGATCAGGTGAACACTATGTCCAAAACTCAAAGCCTCAACGCTGATGACATTGTCGAAATTGCCGACGACAACCCGATTGAGCATGCGCAGCAGCATGAAGAATTCAAATACACCCCCATAGATCACTTTAGCCACTTTTCTGGCATTGGGGTTTCGCTGCTTTACCTTGTTGCAGCCGGTGCCACCTTATGGGAAGTTATTGCCCGCTATATGTTTAATTCGCCAACACAATGGGCATTTGAAGTGGTGATGGTGCTGTGCGCCGCAACTTGGATGCTTTCTGCGGGCTACATTACCCTAAAGCAACGCCATATAGGCATTACGGTGATTCATAATATTGTCTCCCCGAAAGCTCAATGGCGTCTTGATCTATTTGCATCCAGCATTGGTATTGTTGCGCTATTTCTGTTGCTATCCGATGCTTCTATGCGCGCCTACATGGCGATTGATCATATAGAACGCACTGGTAGTGCGTTTAATTCCCCCATGCCGATGCTATTAAAAACCTTACTCATGCTGGGTGGATTCATGTACCTCGCTCAGCTAACTGTTAACCTTTGGCGTCACGTAAACAGCAGATGGGCTAAGGCAGCTGTGAAATTAGTCGGTCTGTTTATGGCGCTATACTTTATCAATGGTGTACTGGCTTATATTTCTGGACCAGGCTCGATTTTCGATGGCGTGAGTGGTTACTTCTCAGCGGTAGGCCAAAGCCTAGACCCAAGCGCTGCACTGGACATGCGCTCATACAGTTTAGGGGTAATATCCTTAATTATGGTCGCGATGCTGGTGTCTTTGATGATGACAGGTATGCCGCTAGGTATCGTAACCTTGATAGTCTCTGTCGTCATGGCGATTGCCTTCTTTGGCCCTCGGGGCTTATATCTAGTATCCGCCAACACCGCAACATTACTTGATCACTACACTCTGATTGCCATTCCATTCTTCGTATTAATGGCAACGATTCTTGAAAAGTCTGGTATCGCAGAAGATTTGTTTGATGCCATGTCAGTATTCGCTGGCAATCTACGCGGTGGCGTGGCAGTACAGACCGTGGTTGTGGCGGTTATTCTCGCAGCCATGTCCGGTGTGATGGGCGGCGAAATTGTAATGCTTGGCCTAGTCGCCTTGCCGCAAATGCTACGCTTAGGCTATGACCGGAAAATGACCATTGGCCTAATTTGTGCTGCAGGCGCCTTGGCTACCCTGATCCCACCTTCGATCATCATGATCGTTTACGGTCTATCTGCTGAAGTCGCCATTGGCGATCTGTTTATGGCAGGGGCTGTACCTGGACTAATGCTGGCTGTCTTCTATGCATTGTATGTTCTGATTCGTGTGCACATTAACCCTAAATTAGCGCCAACGGCGAAAGAAGTGGCCGAGCTAACAGGCGAAGAGCGCAAGCTATCAAAATCTCGTATGAGCGCAGTATTCTTGAGCATTATGCTAATCGGCTGTGTAATGGGGTCCATCTATGGTGGTATTGCTTCGGTCACCGAAGCGGCGGCAGTGGGTGCCTTGGGTGCCATGATTGTTTCTGCAGTACGTCATGAATTTAAATGGTCCATGCTGAAAGCTTCTTTAGTTGGTTCTATGGCCACTGTGGGCACCATCATTTGGTTGGTACTGGGGTCCGTATCTTTTGTCGGTATCTTCAATCTAATCGGTGGCGCGGACTTTATGCGCTCACTGTTTATGAACCTTGGCATTCCAGCCATTGGCGTGATCTTGGTAATGATGCTGATTTTGGTGATTTTAGGTACCTTTATGGAATGGATCGCCATCGTTCTAATTACGGTTCCTGTTTTTGCCCCCGTCGTCATGACCCTAGCGCCTGAGCTTGGACTGACACCAGATCAAGCAAAAGTCTGGTTTGGTATTCTGTTTGTTCTCAACATTCAGATTTACTTCTTATCACCACCGTTTGGTCCAGCCTGCTTCTGGCTCAAATCAGTCGCACCAAAAGACATATCTCTGCAAGAAATCTTCATCTCTGTGTTGCCATTTATCGGCTTGCAAATTGTCGGGTTGATTCTGGTAATGAGCTTCCCTCAAATCGCCCTTTGGCTTCCCGAAGCGCTCGGAAATTAACCTAGGAGAATATTTATGATTGGTCACGATAATCAGTCTGAAATTGACCGTTATGGCGTTGCGCCTTGGATTGCGGGGGGCGTTGTTGCCGCCATCCTAATCGTTTGTATGTTTGCTCTCGCCGCAGGTTTTGCCTAGCACTGTAGGATATTAACCATTTACATTTTTAACCTTCTTATTGATGGCAAAAGCCATCGATAAGACTCCATTTTCTCAGGAGATAACCGTATGTCACGTATAAAACAAATTGAAATTACACCTATTGCGTTCCGCGATCCTCCACTACTCAATGTTTATGGCGTTCATGAAGCATGGGCCTTGCGCACCATTATTGAAATAAAAACCGAAGACGGTAATTACGGTTTAGGCGAAAGTTATGGTGACGAACAAACCATCAGTCAATTGCGCCAAGTCGCGCCACATCTAGTGGGCATGGATGTTTTCAATGTCAATGCGATCCGTAACAAAATTGAATCCGTTGTCACTCTACCCGATCCTAATTCAGGGCTAGACATCGCCCCAGGTACATTGGGCGCAACCACAGTGCCGCGTATTTTTTCTGCCTTCGAAGTCGCTTGTTTAGACTTGATGGGTAAAATTACAGGCCGCCCTGTGTGTGATTTATTAGGCGGCAAAGTACGCGATGAAGTCGCCTACAGCGCTTATCTATTCTACAAATTTGAACGTCATGGCTTTACCGAGGATCCATGGGTAGATACGTGGGGGGAAGCAGTAACGCCAGAGCAAATCGTTGCGCAAGCGAAGAAAATGATTGATCAATACGGCTTCCAATCGATCAAACTCAAAGCGGGTGTGTTCGAGCCAGAAAAAGAGATTAAAGCTCTAGAAGCACTACGCGAGGCCTTCCCAGATGTACCGCTGCGTATTGATCCCAATGGTGGTTGGACGGTTGAAACCACCAAGCGCTTATTAGACAAATTTGGCAATGGACTACTGCAATATTTAGAAGACCCTGCCCACGGCCAAGAAGCCATGGGACAAGTAAGCGCCATGACCGACATTCCATTAGCGACCAATATGTATGTCATTGGGTTCTTTGACATTCCAAAGGCCATCGAGCTGGATTCGGTGCAAGTCATTTTGTCTGATCACCATTACTGGGGCGGCCTAAGAGCCACACAAGAACTGGCACAGTTGTGCAAAACATGGGACATCGGCCTATCAATGCACTCCAACTCTCACTTAGGCATCAGCTTAATGGCCATGACTCACGCAGCCGCAGCGATTGATAATCTAACGTACGCCTGCGACACACACTACCCTTGGCAAGAAGAGGAAGTGATTGTCGGCGGCAAGATCCCATTCAAAAATGGCGCAGTCGTGGTCCCTGATAAACCGGGCTTAGGTGTGGAATTGGATAGAGACGCCATAACTGTGTTAGCCAAAAACTACGAAAACTGTGGCATTCGTGCCCGCAATGACGTTGCGGAAATGCGCAAGTACCAACCAGACTGGAAAGGGACAGTACCACGCTTCTAAGAGGTTAGATCCTTTAATGCCTTGCCGACTTGAAGGAGCAATGTTCAGGCAAAAGTTGTGCTCTAGCTTGCTCGAATTTCCCAATGGAAATTCGAGCTTTTTTATCTAAAAGATCAAAGAATAACAGGTGTAAGCAGTGGTTTACCTGCAAAGTGCGCAGCGAGATTATCCACTACCAATTGCGCCATGGCAGCTCGCGTTTCATAAGTGCCGCTAGCACAGTGAGGCTGTAAAACCACGTGATCCATAGACAGTAACGCCTGTGGTACATTCGGTTCGTCGACAAAGACATCTAAACCTGCACCTTTGATCGCACGTTGTTCGAGCAACTCTACTAACGCTTGTTCATCAACGACGGAACCACGCGAAACGTTGATAAAGTAGCTGTCCTCACCTAATGCGCTCAGAACTTCTCGGCTAATTAAGCCTTCTGTGGCGGGGCCACCGGGAATGACAGGTGCCAGCACATCCACGTCTTTTGCCAAGGCAACTAGGTCGTCGTAATGACGATAATCGACATCTGTTTTGGCTTGGCGACTGAAGTAGCTGACGTTCATACCAAACGCTTCTGCACGGGCTGCGATAGCCTTGCCAATTCGTCCTAAGCCGACAATCCCAAGAGTTTTACCTTTCAGGGAGGAATTCAATGGCATCATGCCTTTCTCGACCCAGTGACCACTCTGAATCCACTCGACAGCGGGCAACATACGGCGCAGTGTCGCCAGCGTGAGCATCATCGCCATATCGGCCACATCATCAGTCAACACATCCGGCGTGTTTGTAACAGGAATGCCGCGCTTGTGGCAGGCTTCCACGCAGATCGTATCCAGACCCACACTGGATGAACAGACGATTTCCAAATTCGGCAGCTGCGCTAATAAGGTTTCGTCAAAGCCGCCCCCGTGAGTGGTTGCCACGGCACGTATCTTGTCACCAACAGAATCAATCATGGCGGCTTTTTCTTCTACTGAGGCAAGATCGTAACGATGTAGCTCATAAGTGTCTGCCAGCATTTGCATTTGTTCTGGGCGATTTGGCCAAACGACCAATACGTCGATTTTACTCATGTAATGATTTCCTTTTGTCCGATTAAAGTATCGCCAACAGCACTGGTGCGATAAATACAATCACCAATGAGCCGACTAAAGTGGATGTGGCAATGGCGTTGGCGGTCACTTTGCCGTCACTGCCATGGGCCACAGAAACGACGTAAGCTGACGCTGCGACGGGTGCACCAAAAAATAAGAATAGATATAACTGCTCGTGCTCAGAGAACCCCACTAATGCAGCCAAGCTGGTTAAAACGACTGGACTAATAAAAACTTTAACCGCAATAGCTAACGAAATACGGCGCGGTAAAATAAAGCGACTGGTAGCCAACGAGCCGCCAATACACAACAAAGCTAAAGGTAAAGTCACACTGCCAAGATACTTACCTGTGGTGACTACTTGGCTCGGAATCGGCAAGCCAATCAGATTCACTATAATCCCAGCCACAACACCAACGATCATCGGATTGCGCACGATGGTACCAAACAATGCTTTGTGACTAATGGAGTGATCTTTTTGATAACGCGACAGCGCAATTTCGGCCAACACATTAAACATAACAGACGTAATACTGGCCAAAACACCGCCAATTACGACGCCTTCGTCGCCAAACATGTTCACCACAAGGGCTAAACTGAAAACGCCTGTATTACCGCGGAAGGCAATTTGAATAAAGATGCCACGCTCGTATTCTGGCACCTTCGCTCTGCCCGACAACCACCATGCGAAACCGAAGGTAAGCAGTATACCTACCGCAAAAAAAAGCGGCATTTGCCATGACATCAAATTACTCGGACTCGCCCCCAGCATGCTAAAAAATAGTAACGTCGGCATGCCGACAGCAAAGACAAAGCGCGAACCAGAAGCAATGAAGCTGTCATCAATGACGCCTCGATTACGCAGAAAAGCCCCGACTACTATCAGTAATAAAACGGGGATGGACACATCCAAAATAGCCGTAAAAGCAGTCGCTTCCATCGATCTCTCCCAAATAGCACAGCAACAAATAAAAAGGAGCACCGAAGTGCCCCTTAAAATAGCGAGTATTGGAGCTTAATAAGCGTGACTTAGTTAAACTTTCCATCCACCAATTGCGGCACATTCAAAGGATTCTTATCTTGAATGGCTTCAGGGATCAATGAGCTTGGGAAGTCTTGGTAACACACTGGTCGCAAGAAACGATCAATCGCCGCACTACCAACAGACGTAGAACGGCTATCAGATGTTGCAGGGAAAGGACCACCATGAACCATGGAATGACACACTTCTACACCTGTTGGGTAGCCATTACAAAGGATACGACCGACTTTACGCTCTAACGTTGGCAATAAAGCTCGAACGGCTTCAACATCCGCATCAGACATTTGAACCGTTGCAGTCAATTGACCTTCTAAATGCTCAGCCACCACCTTGTATTCATCCAAGGTATCGCATTCGATGATCAAAGACGTTGAGCCAAATACTTCGTCTTCCATTGATGCATCAGCCAAGAAAGCTTTTGCACTGGTCGCAAATACATGTGGGCAACACTGGTTTGGTTGATCGCTGTCATTACCTTTCGCCAACAGTGCCGCTGCTGAGTTGCTATTTAGCTTCTCAACACCTTCACAATACGCTTGGTAAATACCTGGTGTCAGCATGGTTTGCGTACCCAATGCCTGCACTTCGCTGGCAACCGTCGCTTTAAAGCTATCCGCTGCTTCGCCTTTCAACAGCACAACCATACCTGGGTTTGTACAGAATTGACCTGCGCCCATGGTAAGTGAACCAACAAAACCTTTCGCCACACTTTGCGCTTCAGCAGACAATTTTTCAGGCATGACAAAGACTGGGTTGATACTACTCATTTCTGCATAAACAGGAATTGGCTCAGGACGATTTGCCGCGATATTCATTAGCGCAACACCGCCACTACGCGACCCAGTAAAGCCAACGGCTTTAATAGAAGGATGCTCAACCAAAGCACTGCCGATTTCACGACCAGAGCCATACAGTAGAGAAAACACACCAGCAGGCAGGCCGCATTTTTTAACCGCTGCCGTAATCGCACGGCCAACAAGTTCAGACGTACCAGGATGAGCAGAATGCGCTTTTACAACAACAGGACAACCTGCCGCCAATGCAGACGCTGTATCACCACCAGCAACAGAGAAAGCCAATGGGAAGTTACTTGCACCAAAGACCGCAACTGGGCCTAGAGCAATTTTTTGGAAGCGCAAATCAGAGCGAGGTAATGGCGCACGATCTGGCATAGCAGGATCAATGCGAGCATCCGTCGCTTTGCCCAAACGAACTACGCCAGCGAACAAACGTAACTGGCCCATAGTACGGCCACGCTCACCTTCGATACGCGCTTTTGGCAAACCAGATTCCGCCATAGCACGCTCTACCAAGGCATCACCTAGTGCTAGAATTTCATCAGCGACACATTCTAGGAAAGCGGCACGTTTTTCTGTACTTACAGCACGGTATTGATCAAATGCTTGCCAAGCAGCACTCACAGCTTGCTCAACTTCAGCTTTTGTTGCGCCGTTATAAGCAGGCTCAAGTGTTTCATTTGTCGCAGGATTGATTGCATAAATGGCTTTTTGCGTGCCAGTAATATCGTTACCTGCCACCAATGAAGTGCCTTTAAGAAGCCCTTTCGTATCCATGTTTCCCCCTAATTACTTATGAAAATAAGCTATGAAATATAAGCTATGAACAGCAAAAAATGCTGTAAAGAGAAAGAAGTGAACAAGATTCACTTCTAGCAACCTCTTTTCTCAGGGCTTTGCAGGATGTTGCTATGAACGAAGTCGCTACAAAGCTCTCATTCTAAATCAAACTTGTTATCGCTCTGATAACGTTCGTACAAGTGGTAAGCACGGTATAAATGATTATGCATAGCCTGTCTCGCACCTTCTCCATCTTTATTCTTAATACAATTCAGTATTTCAAGATGTTCGGTGCGAATACGATGCAAATATTCATCGGTTGCCACCTGTTTCAAGTTTGAATTAATCAATTTTGCTCTGGGGATAACGTTTTTATTAAACTGCTCATAGAACTGTTTAAGGAAGGGGTTACGAGTAGCAGTACAAATAGCCAAGTGAAAAGCGTAATCTTCTTTTCGTGCCAATTCGCCTCGACTTAATGCCTCGTCAAAATCATTAAAATGTTTTTCAAGTATGGCGACATCCTCTTCTGAGCGACGCAAAGCGGCCAGCTCACAAGCAGTTGTTTCAACACTCAAACGCATTTCTAATATATGTAGAATATCGGTAATCGCAGTAGGGTCGATCTGATAAGCAAACATAGTTTCACTGGCCTGAGCACGAAGAACGCTGGTACCAACCCCGCGTTTCGTTTCAACCAAACCAAGTGATTTAAGCTGTGTAATTGCTTCTCGGATAACGGTACGACTCACGCCAAATAGATCACATAGTGCGTTTTCTGTTGGCAGTTTATCGCCGACAGGTATATGGCCGGCGGAAATTTGTTGCTCAAGCTGTTTTGCTACATTGCTTGCCAAACTATCGCCTTTACCAACTCGCTCTATTTGTAGTGATTTAGCCACCGTTTTAACCCCATCCATATATAAATACGCCGTATATTCTAAAACCCTGAACATTACCCCAGTGCTATCTATCTAACAAGCGCTGGTTTCTTAGGATCAAACGTCCAACCCGGAATAAGGAACTGCATTGCCAAGCTATCATCACGTTGACCAAGGGTTAACGTCTTATAGAGAGCATGCGCTTCCATTAACTTTTCGCGGTCTAATTCAATACCTAAACCCGGTTTTGTCGGCACGGTAATCTTACCGTTACGGATTTTTAATGGCTCTTTTGTGACGCGTTGTCCATCTTGCCAAATCCAGTGCGTATCAATAGCGGTCACTTCGCCTGGGCAAGCTGCCGCAACATGCGTCATCATCGCCAAAGAAATATCAAAGTGATTATTACTATGGGAGCCCCATGTCATGCCCCATTCATTACAAAGCTCACCAACGGCTACAGCACCTTGCATGGTCCAGAAATGACAATCGGCCAGCGGAATATCAACAGAATCAAGACGCACTGCATTTTTCAGCTGTTTCCAGTCTGTCGCAATCATGTTCGTTGCTGTTTTCAAGCCCGTTCTACGTTTGAATTCAGACATGGTTTCACGACCAGACCAAGCGCCTTCTTGACCACAAGGGTCTTCCGCGTAACTCAACATATGTTTAACTGGTGTGAGATATTCAATGGCTTGCTCTAATGTCCAAGCGCCATTTGGATCCAAGGTTAAACGCGCATCAGGGAAAGCTTCGTACAAGGCAGCAATACATTCTGCTTCTTGATGACCATCCAACACGCCGCCTTTTAGTTTGAAATCTTTGAAACCATAACGCGCATAAGCAGCTTTCGCTAACCTAGCAATGGATTCAGGAGTGACTGCTTCTTGACCGCGAACCCGATCCCACTCATCGACTGGGTTTTCATAAGCTGGGTAAGGCAAATTTGTTTTGGTGCGATCCCCAAGGAAGAACAAATAACCTAGCGCTTCTACTTCATCGCGCTGCTTACCGTACTGGCCTAATAGATCGACCACTGGCAATCCCATATTCTGACCAGCCAAATCCAATAATGCGGATTCAATCGCGGTAATAACATGAACAGCAGTTCTTAGGTCAAAGGTTTGATTACCGCGCACATCATCCGATTTACCCGATGTGGCAAGGCGAACGTCGCTGATAATGCTTTTCCATTTACCAACGCTTTTGCCTTCCACAAGAGTTCGGCACTCTTCAAGGGTAGAAATAATTTTATCGGTTGCAGGTACTTCACCTAAACCGATATTGCCATCGTTATCTTCTAATACGACAACGGTACGAATAAACCAAGGGGCATGTCCGCCACTTAGGTTTAATAGAAAACTATCATGACCAGCAACAGGTATAACCTGCATCTTTTTTATTGTTGTAAACATAATGCGAGTCTCTGCCTTGTAAAAAATGAGAAGGTTAGACTATCCGACCTAACCCTCTCTAAGCTCTCTAAGAGTTTTTCTTAATAATTGCTTCTAACTCCGCCACTTCACTTGCTGTTGGCATAGTAAGTGGAGCACGAACATTACCAGCACTTTGCCCCATCAAGGTTGCACCCGCTTTAATTAAGCTCACCGCGTAGCCTTTTTTGCGATCACGCAAACGGCAGAATGGGATAAAGAAATCTTTAATGATTGCCGTAACAACCGCTTGATCACCGGCACGCAACGCTTTGTAAAACTTGTTTGCCATTTCCGGCATGAAGTTAAATACGGCAGAAGAGTAGGTATTCACGCCAATAGACAAATAGGCTTCAGCGAAGATTTCAGCCGTTGGCACGCCACCGATGTAAACCAAACGATCACCGACTGTTTTAATAGTATCGTTTAATGCTGCAATGTTGCCGACGCCATCTTTCAACGCCACCATATTTGGATTCGCTGCAGCTAACGCTTTCACGCTTTCAGCTGTCAAAATACCATTACCGCGGTTGTAATAAATAAAATGCGTTTTGCTAGATGCCATGATTTGGCTAGCGTATTCCACAATGCCGTCTTCAGGACATTCTGTTAAGAAAGGAGGCATCAACAAGATACCGTCACAGCCTGCAGCATCGGCAATCGCCACAAACTTCTTCGCATCTGACACACTGCGACCAGCAGACGCAATCACTGGCACACGACCTTTTACTGTAGCAACAGATAATTCGACAATTTGGCGATAATCATCTTCATCTAGAGAGAAGAACTCCCCTGTGCCACCGGCAACAAAAATGGAAGACACACCATGTTCGATAAACGTCTCGATGCGCTGACGGAATGTCTCTGCGTTGAATTTACCATTCGCATCAAAATCCGTAACAGGAAAGGACAAAAGTCCGTCACTCAATGCTGATCTCATTTGCTCAACCGAAAAAGCCATGCTTTTTTCCTCTTTATTATATTAATAACACCTTCCTTGTTCGGAAGATCTTTGACACAACTTGTAATACATCATACAACTAAACAAGTTAATTACAAGTCAAATTTAACCTTATAACTATCTCGACTCAGGTCACAGGTGCTGGGTTAAACAATACCAAGTCGTTATGTAACCCCAGACGATCTGCCGCGACTTGCTTACGCCCACTCGCCACATCCAAAATTAGGTGGAACAATTCCCAGCCAGCTTCCTCTAAGGTGATTTCCTTGGTTGCCATACGTCCAGCATCCATATCGATCAAATCATGCCAACGGTTTCCTAATGAACTATTGGTCGACACTTTAATGACAGGCGCCACTTCCAAGCCATAAGGCGTACCTCGCCCTGTTGTGAATACTTGAACATTCATCCCAGAAGCAAACTGCAAAGTACCGCAAATAAAGTCACTAGCTGGCGTCGCCGCGAAGTTCAAACCACGCTTACGAATACGCTCACCCGGGCTTAATACATCGACAATTGGACTGTTACCGGACTTGGTAATCGACCCTAATGACTTCTCTACAATGTTATTTAGGCCGCCTTTTTTATTACCTGGCGTGGTATTCGCACTGCGATCGGCTTGGCCTTGATTTAGATAATCGTCATACCACTGCATTTCACGTAACAAGGCTTTGCCCACTTCTACTGTTTCTGCTCGTGGTGTTAACAAATGAATTGCATCTCGCACTTCGGTTACTTCCGAAAACATGACAGAGCCACCCGCACGAACAATTAAATCCGAGGCATAACCCACTGCAGGATTCGCGGTAATACCTGAAAAGGCATCACTACCGCCACACTGCATACCGACGACAAGCTCAGAAATAGGACAAGGTTCGCGACGGCGTAAATTTAAGCGTTTAAGATGCTCTTCAGCCATCTCCATAATATGGTCGACCATATCTTGAAAACCATGATGAGACTCGTCTTGCAAGCTCACTATGCTATCTTCAAGACGTTTCGCGGCAGCAGAATTTGGCAAAATATTGACTGCTTGCGAGTCATCAATCTCTAACAATCGGTGCGGCTGTAACTTTTCACAGCCCAAACCGATGACCATGATTTCGCCACCGAAATTGGGATTCTTTGCCATATTCTGCAAGGTACGAATCGGCACAATTGCTCCGGGTGCATTAATCGCTACACCACAGCCATAGGAATGATTTAGCGCAACCACACCGTCTACATTAGGGTATTTTGGCAACAAGGTTTGCTTAATCAGCTTAACTACATAATCAGTAATACCTGCCACACATTGCACACTGGTGCTGATACCAAGTAAGTTTTTTGTGCCTGCGGAACCATCTGCATTTTTATAACCATCAAAGGTGTAACCTTCTAATGGCTCAAACTTAGGTTTCTCACGAGTGGCTAATGGCAACTCATCAAGATTCGGCGGAGTCGGCATACGTACAACTTGCTCAGACACCCAACAACCAACATCAAGATCTTTGTTCGCATAACCAATTACTTCGTTATAACGAATAATAGTTTCGTTTTCTTTGATCGCCCGCAACGTGACTTTGTGCCCCTGAGGAACCGCCTCTTTCAATACCAAGCCATTATCTAGCTCGGCACCTGCTGGCGCGCCGCCTTGATTTAGAATGATAGCGACATTGTCGTTATCATGAATTTTGATTAACACATATTGATCTGTCATGAACTAACCCTCTTTACTGATGCGCGCTTTATTCTTCTTGTGAATCAAGTAAGAGAAAAAGATAGAAAGCGCAATCAATAGCCATAGGAATAACGCAATTGGGCTCTTAGTGAAGAAAATCGTAAACTCGCCATAGGACTCTAAGCTTTTTACAAAATAGACTTCCGCCGAACTGCCCAAAATAAAACCAATCACCAAAGGCGCGACTTCGATACCAACCTTGGTCAAAACCCAACCAGCCACACCGAAAATAAACAGCGTCCAAACATCAAACATAATGCCGTAGTTAATGGCATACGCACCGACACCACACATCATCACAATAATTGGATACAGAATAAATTTCGGAATCAGTACGACCTTGGAGATATGACGAATCGCAAAGAACATCACCAAAAACATCACCACGTTAGAGAACAACAATGCCGCTACCATGGAATACCAAGTGTCTAAGTTTTCACCGATAAACAAAGGCCCTACTTGCAACCCCTGCAAAGTAAAGGCACCAATCAATACCGCTGTCGTACTGTCGCCTGGAATACCCAAAGACAGCAAAGGAATCAAAGCACCACCAGTCAAACCATTGTTAGATGATTCTGATGCCACCAAACCTTCTGGCACACCTGTGCCCATTTTTTCTGGTGCTTTAGACAAGTTCTTTTGTTGTGTGTAGGCCAAAACAGACGCCGCACTACCACCAATACCGGGCAATAAACCAATAAAAGTACCAATAAATGAAGAACGAATCAGATTAGATAATTGGCCTTTGAAGACCGAGAAACGGAAAGGTTCGCCCTTGGTTAACTGCAGACGCTTTGCATAGGACTCATCTCGCGTACCCTTTTCGGCTTGCTCAATAATAGTTGCCACACCAAACAAACCAATTAGCACAGGTAACAGCGTAAAACCTGATTCTAAGTACGGCGTCATGAAGTCGAACATCAAACGGTATTCACCGTTACCACCACTAGAAACATCATAAGTGCCAATTAAGCTTAAAAACACACCTAACAAGCCACTAAACACCCCCATCAAGACATTTTTAGATAGTGAAGCAATCACTGTCATTGCAAAGAAAATCAGCAAAAACTTCTCTACATAAGAAAATTTGATCGCAAAATTAGCCAAGACTGGCGCAAAGAAAAACAAGATGATCGCACTAAAAATACCGCCAAAAAGAGACGAAACGATACAAATTTTTAGTGCTCTTTCCGCTTCACCACGTTGCGCCATAGGATAGCCATCAAACGTCGTGGTAATAGAGGAAGGTGTTCCGGGGATATTCAGCAATACCGCTGGCACCAAACCACCAGAGATACCACCAACATAAAGCCCTAACAACAAGGCCAAGCCTTCATGCAAGCCTAATGAATAAGTCAATGGCAGACACACAGCGACAGCCATTGTGGCTGTCATCCCCGGAATCGCACCAAAAATAATACCAATAATTGAACCGGCAGCAGCTAATGCAAACGCCGCTGGGGAAAGTAAATCAAAAAATTCCATACACTACTCCGACGGCGCTTAAGGCAAAGAAACGCTAAAAAGGTTGTAAAGAAGAAACCAGACTAACAAAGGTGTCAGAGCCGCGTTCAGTGTGATAATGATCAGGTTTCGCCTGTCTCTTGTATGGCAATAAATCAGCGACATCAGAAACATAAAAGGAATAGAGGAAAGCAAAAAGCCCATTCCCATATTGGGGATCAAACCGCCAATGAAATCCATCATAAAGAAATACACAGGCAGCAATACTAGGGTTGCAACTAACCTAAAGAAATCTGTATTAGGCTCAAAGAAGGTCCATTTACCTTGAGAAATATTACGGACAACCAACTTAAAACGTGAAACAACTACGATTAACCCCACCACCAGCAACAATGCCATGACAATGCGCGGGAAGTACCATTGAGAGGTAGTAAAATCGATAGTGACGCTGTTCAGTGAGGAAAGCCAATTTTGCATGAGGACACTCTTCTGAAAGTTAATTAACCACTAGAGCAGTTTTCTATAAACCGTCTAGTGATTAATAGATCAACATAAAGAGACCTTTTCACGATGTCACGAGCGAAGCCAAGACCAGTTTTTCAACAAAGCATTGACGAGCACAGTAATCGCACAAAGATCACCTAAATTATTTTCCGTCGATATTCTCTATAATCTCAGCATAGCTATCACGCTTCGCTTTTAGATACGTCTGAGCATCCGTCGATGTACGGAAATCAGGAATAAAGAAAGACTTCTTAAGTGTTTGAATCACTTCACCTTCTTCAAATACTTCTTTCAGCGCTTTATCTATGTAAGCAATGACTTCAGGAGAGGTTTTCTTGTTATAAATAACAAAAAACTCCTTATCAAAGGTAAAATCATTCTCTGCATCCATTGGGATTTTCACGCCCAAACCAGAAGCATACTGCAACAATTCATCACGAGATGTCTCGCCCATACCTTGAGGGTTTGCTTGAGAAAGCGTCGATGCTTTCGCTGTTAACCAAACGAAGCTCATCGCTTTTTGGTCATCAGATGGTAAACGAGTATATTGCTCGTTTGCTTGAACACTGCCATTGATGACATCAGACAAACCATCAAATAACGTCTGGTTTTTATCAGACTGGGAACCCGTATTAAGGGCAACTAGGTTGCCCTCTTTCCCTGGATAAGCCAATTTGACGGCATTCTTCATCGCGGTAAAGCCGATCTCAGACACGCCACCTGGCTGTATTGCTACACGAACAGTTTTACCCTGTCCCGCTGCATTCAAAATGTCGTCCATGGTTTTGTAAGGTGAGTTCTTAGGAACGAGATAACCGTTACCTGGGTTGGTCGCTAGGGTTGGACCAATGATGAATTCTTTAAAAGGATCAACATAACCAGCTTGCTTATACAGGTTCCCCAAATACGACTGATCATGGAAAATCATGATGGTATTGCCACTAGAAACACGCTTCAGAGCTTGATATGCAGCAGAAAAGCCAACCGCATCAACTTTGATATTGGTATCCAGTTTTTTTGCTAACGCCTCAGAAACAATAGAGGCAGCTTGATAAGTATCACCACCAGTCGATTTAGAACCGATGACGACTCGGATATTGCCATGGATTGGGCTGTCTGCTGCAAAACTCGCTACTGGAGCAAGTGCACAAGACATCGCCAACAAAGCCACCTTAGATTGAAATAAGATTCTTTTCATAACCGTTTTCCCATAATTGTTTTTGTATGTAGGACGATTTGTTTTTAGTTACTGCTTTCTCAAACACAACATCATCATACATCATACAACATACTTTTCAATATGGAATTTTCTTTTTTCTCATCCCCTTAATCGACAACACATTACGCAAAAAGCCCTATAACTTACTCATAAAAGAGTAGTCAATTAAAAATACTATCGCTGAGATAGCCCAAAAAAGCCCAGACCTTAAAACAAGGGCTGGGCTAAGGTATACTTGGCTTTTCGGCTATTTAAAGATCAATCCCTTTAGATTTAAGCAGCTCTGCAACTTCGATAATTTTGCCGGTTTTTACTGACTCTTCCGCTGCACAACCCACCACAACAGACCAGAACCCTTCTTCGACAGTCGCGCTGTTGGTTTTTTTGCCAGCCATTTGATCGGCAAAAGCAATATGCTCGAACCAGGTTGCACCATTGTGGCCAGACGCTTCGATCAATTTAGGGTAGCTTGGCTGTGATGTTTTAGACGGACGATTCTGACCACAGAAAACTTCCATTTCGGTACGCAAACGCGCGTTTTCACTGAAGTCTTCAATCTCAGCGGCTTTCACACGACCTTCGTCACCGCAGACCAGCAACTCTTCATGGAACATAGGCGCAAACATGCAAAGATTAAAGCCAGCACGAACACCATTTTCATATTCTACGGTAACAAACGCACTATCCAGAATGTCAGATTTTTCGCCTTTAAACTCGAAGTCACGGAAATTGGTAGACTGGGAACCATTAGCATAAACGCGTACTGGACGAGACTGGGCGAACAAATTCATCAAATCAAAGTAATGGCAGCATTTTTCCACCAGCGTACCGCCAGAGAATTTAGAGAACTTGTTCCACTGATTCACTTTATCAAGGAAGGGAATACGGTGTTCCATGATGTTGATCATCTTCACGTCACCGACCGCTTTGCGTTCTAGCACTTCATGAATGGCTTCGGAATAAATCGATTTATAGCGATACTGCAAGCCAATCTGCAACACAGCGCCATATTCTTTCGCCATTTTGGTAATTTCGTAGGCATCTTCTAACTTGGTCGCCATCGGCTTTTCCATGAAGATGTGCTTGCCCGATTTGATCGCCACTTTTAAAACATCAAGATGAGTAAAGTTAGGCGTACAAATTAAAATGCCATCAACTTCTGGGTCATTACACGCCGCTTCTAGCGTTTTGTAGACTTTGAAGTCTTCATCAGTGATTTTCGCAAACTCTTCTTTTGCCACTTTTACGCTGCGCTCGTTTAGATCGAACACTCCATGAATAGCAGAACGACCAACGCGAGTCGCCACGCGCATGTGTTCCATGCCAATCATGCCGCAACCTATCAGGTTCACACGAAACTGCGCTGGCTCTTTGGCGAAGAAGTGACGCTCCTCTTCATTGATGTAATGAAAGGCTGGGCCTGTGTAGCTAAAAAGCTGTCCGTCGATTTTTTCTCTGCTCATGATGTCTCACCTAAACTAACTTAGAATTATTTTGTAAGGCTAAGATAGGAAAAGCACATCATTATGTCTAATATATGTTAATCACATGCTTAATATGAAAAAGATATCATGCGTTTTAGAAAACTAAAGTATTTTATTACCGTAGCGGAAGAGCTGCATTTTGGACGCGCAGCGGCTCGATTGCATATTGCCCAGCCACCGCTATCCCAACAAATCAAAGCCATTGAAGATGAAATTGGCGCCGTACTTTTTGAGCGTAGTAGCCAGAAAGTCTCTCTGACGCCTGCAGGAGAAGCCTTACTACCTCAAGCAAGGGCACTTTTACAGGACTGGGAAAAAATACAAGAGCAAGTTCGAAGTATTGCCAACGGCACATCAGGCAACCTATCACTGGGTTTTGTTTGGGCCGCTGGCACGCCGCATTTTTCCAAAGGCATTGCGCAATTCAAACAAGACAATCATGGCGTGACGCTCAACCTAGAAGAAATGACCACGACCCATGCCTTGGATGCCCTAAGAACAGAGAAAATCGATTTGGCGATGATCTTCCTTAATCCCCTAATGGACATCACCGACCTAGAACACCAAGGCTATGAAACGCAAAAACACCTGCTCGCCTTGCCAGAGAATCATCCACTTGCGCAAAAAGAAAGTGTGCCTTTAAGTGACTTACACCAACTGCCGTTTATTTCATTTGTGAGACAAGCTCACCCATCTTTATACGACCAAATCATGCATCATCTGCATGCTGCCGGCGTAGAGCCTGATATTGTGCAAATTGCTCGGTTGACTCAAACAACCCGAACCCTAGTGGCCGCTGGTGTGGGCATCGCACTTGTTCCAGAATCCACACAATTCGACCAACGAGAAGGCTTAACTTACCGCCCGATTGATGGTGTTTTGCCAGAACTCGACATCCACTTTGTATGGCGTAAAAACAGCCTAACGCCCTTGATGGAAAGATTAATCGCCCACCTTCAAGCGCAGGTGCCAAAACAATAAAACTCGACAATTATCAACACCAAACAACAGGCAAAAAAAAAGCCAGTGCAAGCACTGGCCTAACGAAAAATCACAGTTCAGAAAGATTTATTAAGATTAGTTCTGCGCCATGTAAGCGTCATTAATAGATGCTTCACATGATTTAACCGCATTTTCTGTGGTTTCAACCCACTTAGCGCCATATTCATTAACGAACCAATCACGTACTGGTTTCGCCGCTTCTTGGAACTGAGCTTTTTCTTCAGCCGTTGGCGCATAAACCGTACCGCCAGATGCTTTAAACTCATTATAGGCATCAATTTGACGGCGTTTTGGCATTACGGTTGTCACTTCACGTAACGCATCGAAACCATCCATCATGATGTGTTGAAGGTCTTCAGGCATGTCTTTCAGAGAATCGTTATTCATCCACCACATAGACGCCATATAACCGTGTCCATCAAGGGTCATGTATTTAATGTGTTCGTTAAACTTCATGCCCATAATATCGGTAATGCCATTTTTCGTGCCTTCCACCAAGCCAGTTGCTAATGAAGTATACACTTCTGGCCAAGGCACAGCCGTTGGACTACCACCCATGGCTTTCACAAGCTGCATTTGAATAGGAGAATTGATCGTGCGGATCTTCAAACCTTTCACGTCAGCAGGCGTTTTAATTTGCTTATTCGTTGTTGCAAAGTTACGCCAGCCTCCAGTATTACCAATGGTCATTAGACGCATAGAACCCGTTCGATCCAACAGCTCTTTGCGTAATGGCCCAACTAACATCTCGTTATTTAGCGCGCATTCAGCAACCCGGTCTGTAGGGAAAATATAAGGAATATCAATCGCCTGAATTTCTGGAAAAACATTCGCTAGGCCACCAGTTGTGGTATTAAATACTTGAATCAAGTTGGCTTGAAGCGCTTCGATACATTCTGTTGGGTTGCCACATAGCTGGCCACCAGAATAAATATTAACCTGAATACGACCGTTAGACTGCGCTTCGACATAGTCTTTCAATACCACCGCGCCGTCATAATCTTCATCACTGGTATTGGAAAGATGCACAATATTGAATTCATAATCCGCAGCCAATACAGGCAAAGCTGCAAGAGACAAACTCGCCGCGATGAGCGTTGGAACAAAAGCAGCTGTGGTCTTTTTTAGTAAATCGGTTTTTTTCATTTCGAAGGCTCCGTATTTTTTATTCTTGGATCACGTATTTTTATTCTGAGTCACGCAAGTAATCAAACAAACCAGCCGTTCATCTTTTAACGTATCGTCAGACGATAATTGATAGCAAATGAACGATTATATTGCTATAACTTGTTTTATATCTTATATAAGACACAAAGTGCAAGAAAAGAACAGATTTTTTTATCTCATTTGCGTATTCTAAGAGCAACAATCACAGCAGGTTAAGCCATGACAGACACTACACCGCAGCCATCACCTATCTTCAAACCTCTGTATAAACAGGTTCAAGAGTTGATTACAGAGAGAATTATTGAAGGTATTTGGAAGCCCGGTGAGGTATTACCGAGTGAGTTCCAACTGGCGGATCTACTCGGTGTCAGCCAAGGCACAGTCCGAAAAGCTCTTAACGCATTAACCGAAGACAATGTTTTATTTCGTCGCCAAGGCGTTGGCACATTTGTATCCGAACACACATTACAAAAAATGATGTTCCACTTTTTTCATTTTAAAAGTGATAACGGTGATGTTCCCGAACTGCCTTATGCGCAGTTACTCGAAATGCGATTGATCACACCGGATGATAAACTACGCACTCTTTTCGAATTGCCGCCAGAAGAAAAAGTCATTGAAATCCATCGTGTACGCTCAATAAAAAACACAGCCTCGATACGTGAGCTGATCTACCTTCCTCATCGTTACTTTACGGATTTAGATAAAGAGGAAAAACTGCCACATTCCTTGTATCACTACTATCAACAGCATTTTAATATTACCGTTCACAAAGCCACGGACAGACTAAAAGCCGTGTTAGCCGATGAACAAGACCAAAGCGTTTTAAACATCGCAGCAGGACAGCCTTTGCTAGAAGTAACGCGTACTGCTCGCGCATTAGACGGACGTACCGTGGAATACCGAATCAGCCGCGCCAACAGCGAAGACCTACATTATCTTGTCGAACTCAATTAACTAGCTCGATAAATTAACGAACAAAAAAGCGCATGACAACAAGATCACGCGCTCTTGTCTATTTATTCAAACCTTTCCTATCTAACCCCCCTGCCACATCAAGCTAACACCCGACAATAGCAACAAGCTAAATGCCACGAAACGCATCGCTCTAGCGGAGATTGGAACGGGAAACTTTCTCGCAACTAAGGTCGCTATAACAACCACAGGAAAGCCAAGCGCACACAATAGCCACGTTTCAATATCAACTCCTTGAGTAAGGCTAACAGACCCCACACGCAATGCCGCCGTACAACAAAATATACCTAATAAGGTCGCGCGTATTCTGGCTTGGTCATCTGGCTGGCGATACATCATGAAGGTGATCGGCGGACCAAAAGTCGCAAACATGCCGCCCATTACCCCACCTATTACGCCGCTGACAGCAAAAGCCCCCGCAGAAGATTCTTTTCTCACCCTATGGGCTTGCAGCATCATCACCAAACTGCTGACGACAATACACAAACCTAAGCTAAATTTAAGCCAGCCTAATGCATTTTCGCCAAGGTAACCAAGCAACCATACGCCAAGGAAAATAGCTGGTAGACAAGGTAAAATAAAGCCCCAAAAAGCGCGAAGATTTATCTTTCGCCAATGCCCACCATAAAGCCCGATCCCCGCATTGATAAGACTTAACACACTCACCGCAAACGCTGTTACTTCAATGGGCGCTAAACCTAATGCCGACACACTACTCACAACAATCAATCCAAAAGCGAATCCCGTCGTCGCCTGAATGTAACTGCCGAGCGCAAAGAACAATAATAAAAGTAGGCTCGAACTATCCATTAGCATAAAAGCCTCCCTCGTTTGTTAACTTCTTAACTATGCCAAAAAACCGTTTTTCACCATCCATTAGGAGGCAAAACCAAGCAAACGAGGCAAGGTCATCGTTAATGCTGGGATATACGTAATGAGCAAAATAACAAAGATATGGACCGCCAAATAAGGCAGCATTTCTCGGCTAATTGTCTCAACTCGCTCGCCACTCACACTGGACGCAACAAACAGCACCAAGCCCATGGGTGGCGTCGTTAAACCTATGGTTAAGTTGACACACATCACGATGGCAAAGTGCAATGGATCAATACCAAACTGCGTCACGATAGGGCCAAGAATAGGACCCAAAATAAGAATCGCCGGACCTGCGTCTAAGAACATACCGACAAACAACAATAGCAAGTTAATAATCAGCAGTAGTAACAATGGATTCTCAGTAAGAGAAACCATGATTGCAGCGACTTTTTGTGGCGCGCCAGATAGGCTGATCACCGAAGAAAACGCCACCGCACTGCCGACAAGGAACAAAATCACCGCAGACGATTTCGCCGTTGCATAAAACAAGCTAGGCAAGTTACTCACCGTCATGGTTTTCGACATCAAGCTAACAGCCAAAGCGTAGGCAGCCGCGACAGCCGCCGCTTCTGTTGGTGTAAATACACCAGACAAAATACCGCCAAGCAAAATAACTGGCGTCAACAACGGCCAAAAAGCTTGTTTAACTGCCGTACCACGCTCTGACCAAGAAGCCTTTTCAGAGGCCACTTTATAGCCTCGACGACGTGCCAAAAACCACGTCATTGCCATTAGGCTAACCCCTACCAAAAAGCCTGGAACAAGACCGGCTGCAAACAATCCACCTACCGACACGTTCATTACAAACGCATACAAGATCATGATGCCACTTGGTGGAATAATCGGCCCAATTACAGAAGACGCCGCTGTCACAGCCGCCGCAAAACGACGCGAGTAGCCATTCTTTTCCATCGCAGGAATCAGCATTTTCCCTAACGCCGAGCAATCCGCTACAGCCGAACCACTAAGACCGGCAAACAACATAGAAGATAAAATATTGATTTGCGCCAAACCACCACGCAAATGCCCGATAAAGGCTTGGCTTACTTGTACTAGCGACAAGGTAATGCCACTGCGGTTCATCACCTCACCCGCCAACATGAAAAACGGAATCGCCATCAATGGAAAACTATCAATGCCGTTGTACAAACGTTGCGTCAGCAAGAGATAAAACATCTCTTTGCCTTCTAAAAACAGACTCAAACCCGGCGCAAACAACAAGGCAAACGCAACCGGCATCCCCAAAAACATGACAGAAAGCAAAATCCAGAAAAATGAAATGCCCATGGGTTATGCCTCGCTTTCGCTATCAGACAACACAAACTTGTCGTCATTAGATTCATTAAAAAGACGCGCAGTACAAATCAAGAAAAGCTCGATATACACCAACATCATGACGCCAAAACCAACCGGCATCGCCATATAAGACCAAGCTTTGGTAATCGGCAGCGCCGTTGCTAACATGCGCGTCCCTTTTAGAGCGAAATCTAAGCTTTTATTAAACGCGTAATACAGGACAATCCCAATCAACACATACAGCACCAGCTCTAGCAGCAAGCTCAAGCGTCTTGGTAAAGCCCCCAAAATAATATCGAGTGCCGCATGTTGCTTAGCACGAGACACCACTGGCAGAGTCAAAAACGTCATCCAAACCATCAGATAACGCGCCAACTCTTCCGACCAAGGTAATGAATCGTTAAGTACATAACGACAAAACACTTGAACGAGAATCGAGGCCGTCATCACAGCCACCGCGGTGATTGCCAGATATTTGAAAACGAACACAAAGGCAGAGTTTATCTGCCCCAGAAACGTTATTATTCTTGTTAATAAAAGCATAGAGACACCTTTATGAATTCTTCATTTGCGCCAAATGCGCCTTACACTGCCCCAGCATATTGGCTAGATCATTGGCAATCGACACAAAACTAAAGCCGACTTCTAGTGCCCATTTTGCATCGTCAGGCGTTGGCATAACTGTTCCTACAGGAATCCCCGCTTGGTTACAGGCAGTCACACAAGCCACGATTTTGGCGCGCACATCAGGGTGATTAACCTGACCTGGCAAGCCCATTGTCATCGACAAATCTCCAGGACCAATGAATACTGCACTGACGCCTTCCACCTTGCCGATTTCTACCGCAAGCTCTAACGCTTCGACTGTTTCAAGCTGAGGAATCAAACACACTTGTTCATTGGCCGCTGCAGGATAATCTTCACGTGTGGTATAACGCGCCGCTCGGTGCATTTTGGCAAAGCCGCGCTTACCCAATGGCGGATACATGCTGGCTTGAACAATGGCTTTTGCCTCTTCGACCGATTCAACAAATGGGAAATACAAGGTCATACCGCCCTGATCCAATACTTGTTTAATGGCAATCGGATCGTGGCTTGGCATACGAACCACCGCTGCGGTTGGCGTTTGCTCAACCGCACGTAAAATCGGCGTAGTGTCATGAATGCTGGCAGGGCTGTGTTCTAAATCCACCACCAAATAGTCATAGTTCAAAAACGCCATAGCCTCTGCGACCGTTGGGCTACCAGACAGCGTCCAGCCTCCAATCAACTTTTGACCATCCAGTAAACGCTGTTTAAATGGGTTAATCGTCTTGCTCATTTAGAATATCTCCGGTTCATCGATGACAGCGTCACCTTGTAAAAAGTCAAAGTCGCACCCTTCGTTTGCTTGGGTGACATGGGTTGAAAACATAGCGCCATAACCACGAGTAAACTTTGGTGGTGGTGGTGCCCACGCCGCTTTTCGTGCGGCCATTTCTTCGTCACTAATTTCTAAATTCAGCGTGCGCTTTTCCACGTCCAAGGCGATCCAGTCGCCGGTCTGAACAAAGGCCAGCGGCCCGCCAACATAAGATTCAGGCGCAACGTGTAAAATACAGGTGCCGTAATGGGTGCCGCTCATACGTGCATCTGAAATACGCACCATGTCACGCACGCCTTTCTGCAAAAGCTTTTTCGGAATCGGTAACCCGCCCCATTCAGGCATACCCGGACCGCCTATTGGCCCAGCATTTTTCAGCACTAAAACGGTGTTTTCATCCACATCAAGGTCAGGGTCGTCGATCTGTGCGTTCATTTGCGCATGGTTTTCAAACACCAAGGCTTTACCGCGATGATTCAATAAGTGCGGGGACGCCGCAGAGGGTTTGCATACCGCACCATCTGGACAGAGGTTTCCAGTGATCACGCCAATTGTGCCGCGGTCGTTTACTGGGTTATCTAGAGAACGAATCACATCCTCGTTGTAGATTTCGACGCCATCCAAGTTCTCACCCAAAGTACGACCATTCACGTTACCTTGATCCAGATGCAAGAAATCTTTAAGACGCGTTAATAAAGCCGGCAAGCCACCCGCGTAGAACAGGTCTTCCATTAGGTATTCGCCCGCGGGCATAAGATTGGCGATGACCGGCACTTTTCGCGCCCATTCATCAAACAAAGACATAGGTAAATCAATACCTGCACGCCCTGCCATGGCGATTAAATGGATAATGCCATTGGTGGAACCACCCAGCGCGACATAGGTGACAATGGCATTTTCAAAAGCTTCTTTGGTGGCTAGGGATTTAGGCGTTAGGTCTTCAAACACCATTTTGGTAATGCGCTCACCAGCCAAAGAACACAGACGTTGATGAGCCGAATCGGCCGCAGGGATGGTTGCCGAACCAGGCAAACAAAAGCCCAACACTTCCGCCATAGAGGTCAGTGAAGAGGCCGTCCCCATGGTGTTACAGGTTCCCACAGAACGGGTCATTTTGGCTTCTAGTTCAAGCCAATCTTCATCACTTAAATTACCCGCGCGTTTTTCATCCCAATATTTTCGAGTATGAGTGCCCGTACCAATTTTTTCGCCTTTGAAATTACCGTTTAGACTCGCGCCTGCGGGAATATAAATAGCAGGAATATTCATACTGATGGCGCCCATTAATAGGCCCGGTGTGGTTTTGTCACAACCGCCCATTAAAATCGCGCCATCAATCGGATGACTGCGCAACAGCTCTTCCGTTTCCATCGCAAGAAAGTTTCGGTACATCATGGTAGTTGGCTTTACCATCACTTCACCAAGTGACATGGCAGGCATTTCTAATGGGTAACCGCCTGCACGAATGATGCCTTCTTTGACAAACTGGGCACGCTCTCTAAGATGAGTATGACAAGTACTGATGTCGCTCCAGGTATTGATGATGCCAATAACGGGGCGGTTCATGAAATCGCTGCGCTTGTATCCAGTCTGTTGCGTACGTTGTCGATGCGCAAAAGCTCGCATATTGTCAGGAGCAAACCAACGCTGACTGCGAAGGTCTTCGATACGTTTTGCCATGATGCTGTCCTGTTCTTACAGTGTTTATTTTTATCGTTTAACCGCTTAACCAACGATGCTTGTTTACGGCTTCTTCAAACTTATGATATAACTCTTATATAAGACATAAGAGAAGTCAAGAACTATCCCATTACTCAGTAAAAATAGTGAACAAAAATAGCGGCAAAAAAAGAACTACTTGAAATAGACACAATCCGTAGCAATCTAAAAATAAGACACATTCATTAATGAGAGGTAACGCAATGCTTAAACTAAAGAACAAAGCACTCCTACAAACAAAATGTTTAATCAATGGAGAGTGGGTCGAATCTTCAGAAGGCAGCACGCTAGATGTATTTAACCCTGCAAATGGTGAATTAGTAGCAACCGTTGCGACAGTTGGTGCTGCGCAAACCGAACAAGCCATCGCCGCTGCCGAAGCCGCTCAAAAAACCTGGAAGAAAAAAACCGCCAAAGAACGCGCGGCATTGTTACGTCGCTGGCACGACCTATTAATGGAAAACCAAGAAGACTTAGCGAAACTCATGACCGCTGAGCAAGGCAAGCCTTTAGCAGAATCCCGTGGTGAAATCGGCTACACGGCATCTTTCATTGAATGGTTCGCCGAAGAAGGCAAGCGCATTTATGGCGACATGATTCCAACTTACGCACCAGACCGTCGTATCTTGGTAATGAAAGAACCGGTTGGCGTGTGTGCAGCTATTACGCCCTGGAACTTTCCTGCTGCCATGATCACTCGTAAAGCAGGTCCAGCACTTGCGGCAGGTTGTACCATGATCATCAAGCCCGCCTCCGAAACCCCATTAAGCGCATTGGCCATGGGCGTGCTAGCGATTGAAGCCGGCATTCCAGCGGGGGTTATTAATATCGTTGTGGGTAAAGCGAGCACCATCGCCAAAACCCTAACGGACTCATCCGTTGTTCGTAAGCTGACATTCACAGGTTCTACGCCTATCGGTAAATTACTGATGAAAGACTGCGCTGACACTATGAAGAAAGTCTCTCTTGAACTTGGTGGTAACGCGCCTTTCGTTGTGTTTGATGATGCCGACATCGATGAGGCCGTTAAAGGCGCCATGATGTCTAAATACCGTAATGCGGGCCAAACCTGTGTTTGCGCAAACCGCATCTATGTTCAAGCAGGTGTATACGATAGCTTCGTTGAAAAATTCGCCGCGCAAGTTGCCGCAATGAAAGTCGGCCATGGTACTGAAAGCGGTGTCGAACAAGGCCCGCTAATTAACCGTGCAGCAGTCGATAAAGTAGACGAGCATGTGCAAGACGCGATCAGCAAAGGCGGTAAAATCGTCACCGGTGGTAAACACCATGAACTGGGCGACAATTTCTATCAGCCAACGGTTATCGCCAATGCTACGCAAGACATGCTGTTTGCCAAAGAAGAAACCTTTGGTCCTTTGGCACCCGTCTTCAGGTTTGAAACAGAAGACGATGTCATCGCCATGGCAAATGACACCGAATACGGCCTAGCGTCTTATTTCTACTCTCGCGATATTGGTCGTATTTTCCGCGTAGCAGAAGCACTAGAAACAGGCTTAGTCGGAGTGAATGCTGGCGTCATCGCTACAGAAGTTGCGCCATTTGGTGGCTATAAAGAATCCGGTCTTGGCCGTGAAGGCTCTAAATACGGCATTGAAGACTACATCAACACTAAATACGTTTGTGTTGCTGGTTTAGATAAATAGCAGATAAATTAAAACTTATAGGGTGTGTTCATGTCGCCATGAGCACACCCATTGTTTGTCGATCGGAGAATAATACATGCCGACATTAACCAACCAATACCCTTCCTTAAAAGACAAAGTGATCTTTATCACTGGCGGTGGTTCAGGGATTGGCGAATTCCTTGTTCATCACTTTATGAAACAAGGCGCACATGTGGCGTACATCGATATTGATGACGCTAGCTCTACGGCGTTAAACCAAAAACTGGCCGACGAATTCAAAGTGACGCCTTGGTTTAGAAAAGTCGACGTGCGCGACATTGAGGCTTTGCAATCCGCCATTGACGATGCAGCACAAGAGCTTGGCCACTTAGACGTATTGATCAATAACGCGGGCAAAGATGACCGTCATAAAATCGAAGACGTCACACCGGAATACTGGGATAACTGCCTAAACATCAACATGCGCCCGCATTTCTTTGGCATGCAAGCGGCCGCTAAATGGATGAAAGAAGGCGCGAGCATTATCAATATGGGCTCCATCAGTTGGATGCGTGGCCGTGCTGGTATGGTGGGCTACACTACGTCAAAAGGTGCGATCCACACAATGACACGCACCATGGCAAGAGAGCTTGGCCCTCGCGGTATTCGAGTCAACTCTATTGTACCAGGAGCGGTTGTCACCGAACGACAAAAAGCCCTATGGCTAACACCAGAATTGGACCAAGAGTTTATCGACGTTCAATCTCTTAAATTCCGTATTGAACCAGACGATATTGTCGCCATGGCCCTATTCCTTGCCTCTCAGGACAGCCGCGCTTGTGCTGGTCAAAACTTTATCGTGGATGCAGGGATTGTTTAACCGCCATCACTAATAAAACAGCATCCTTTCTACTCTGTATAAACTAGAGAGTTGGCGGGATGCTTTTTTACTTATCCTGCAGCTATCAAAAATCAACAATCTCGACCCAATTTGCCCCACTGCCAGTTGGAACTTCATCGATTTTGGTCAATTCGCCCGTCTTCTCATTAATATGATACAAGCCTAAATTGGCATCTTTCTCACCAGACACCACCATAAACTGACCATCATTACTGATAGCGAACCCACGAGGCTGTTGCTCGACTTGAGTCATTTTTTGGTAGCTTGGCAGCCCTGTATTTTGATCAATCGACAAGGTTGCAATGATGCTTTTGGTTCGTTCAGATACATACAAAAAGCGACCATCCGCTGACAAGTGCATATCAGCGGCCCACACTTTAGGGTGATCATTACTGGCTTTCATAGAAGGTGGCACACCGTTTTCCAAAGACAAGGCTTTTGCAGGAACACCTTCACTTTCGCCTTTGAGTGTCAACAACCCTGTCTTGATATCAAAAGCATACGTGGTTACCGTTCCTGACAGCTCTCCAAGAACATAGACGTATTGACCATCTTTAGAAAAGACAAAATGCCTCGGTCCGGCATACTGCTCGGTTTTTACTGCAGCTGGCGTATTGGGCGTTAATTTCCCAGTTTGCGAATCAAATCGATACTGCATAATTTGGTCGTCACCCAAACTAGAAGAAAATACAAAACGATTATCTGGGCTGGCATGAATAGCGTGAGCATTACGCCCAGTGTTTAATACTTGTTGTGCACCGCTGGTCACTACACCTGTCTTATTGATAGGACTAACACTGATCAAATTGCCACCGTAAGAAGCTGCAAATAAAAACCGTCCCGATTTATCCGTATCAATATTCGCCATACTCGAAGGTAAGTTCGCTTCACCTTCCTCAGCTAAATCCCCTGAAGCAGGATCAATGCGATAAGAGATAATACGAAAAGGTTCAGAACGAATAGATGCGTATAAATGAGACTTATCTGGACTGACTGATAACGGCATTACATTATTACCGGTTTTTGTGCTGCCAAGAGGCACTAACTTAATCTGTTTGCCATCTACCTGCTTGTTATCTAGAAGGTACCGAGTGATCGTGCTGTCTTTTGCATTGGAAACATACACATACTGACTCGCATTGGTATTCTGAGACATCATTCCTAATCCTGTTGCGCTCATAAACAGTAATGCTCCAGAGAACATGCCATTCATTGATTTGTTAAATATCGTCATTTTTATTTTTATCCTTGCCGAGCTAAACAAAAGCCTTTTGTGGAGCTGAACAGAAAGCACCATACCCGCAGCCCAAGATGTATAACATCATACAATAAAAGAATCAGCAACAAACTTTTTATGATCATGACAGGTCTATTCTTCGTTAGCTTACTCAGTATTGTGTAAATTATGAGCAACGATAATCACTATTGAAAAAACCCACTTTTAATCCTTTGCCTTGCCCCAATTTATTTTCTCAATATGCGATTTTTAACTTTGTCTTTTTAATATTGAGAATGGAAAACATCATGAAAGAATCATTAGATATTCAGTTTATCTCAGATGTCATGTGTCCTTGGTGCGTGATTGGTTTAGGCAACTTAAGTAAAGCGCTTGAAGAGCTAAAAGATAAAGTCGACGCAACCGTTACGTATCGCCCCTTCGAGCTTAATCCAGATATGCCAGCAGAAGGTCAAAATCTAAACGAGCACATCGCAGAAAAGTACGGTATTAATCAAGAGCAATCAGACCAAAACAGAGAAATGATCCAAGCCCGAGGTAAAGAAGTCGATTTTGATTTCAACTTCACTTCGGAAAGTCGCATGCGTAACTCTTTTGACGCACATCGCCTACTACATTGGGCACATCTAGAAGGCAAACAAGCGGAACTTAAAGTGGCGTTATTTAAAGCGCATTTCACTCATAATCAAGACATCAGTAACTACCAAACACTTGCCAACCTAGCTGCCAGTGTTAACTTAGACCTCGTCGCAGCCAAAGGCATTTTGGAGAATGGCTATTTTGCTGAAGAAGTGCGCTTACAAGAACAACAATGGCAGCAAAATGGCATCACATCCGTTCCGACTGTCATCATCAACAACGCCTATGCTATTTCTGGTGGCCAACCAGCGGAAGTATTCAAAAGTGCGATTGAAGAGATTCTCGAAAAAGAGAAAGTGGCTGTTCAAGAAGTTTGAGTCAACTGTATTTTTCACCGCCAAAGCAGAAAGCCCCATATGAAGTGAAATCCAATACTGGACAAACTATATGGGGCTTTTTATTAAATAAATTTAAACTATCGCGCTACCAAATAGGTATCAAAAAGGATAAGGCGTCGCCGTGTTTTTTACTGTCGTCCACTGCCAGTGCGTATAAAGATCCCAGCTCGCTGGTCCACACACAGCACTGCCATTACCAGAAGCACCGGTGCCACCAAATGGGTTAATACACTCATCATTCACCGTTTGATCATTGATATGCAACAAACCAACATGCAACTGAGATGCGATACGTTCTGCACGAGCATAATTATTCGAGATTACTGCTCCAGCCAAGCCATACTCAGTATCGTTCGCCATTGCCACGGCCTCTTCGTCTTTATCGAAGGTAACAATATTGACCACTGGCCCAAAAACTTCCTCATTAAAAGACCGCATACCGGGTTTGACATTACTCAAAACGGTTGGCATATAAAAAAGCTTGTCATAGGTTCCGCCCACTTCTAGCTTAGCGCCAGCAGCGATTGAGTCTTGAACAATGCTATGTACTTTTTCAAGTTGACGTTGATTAATCAATGGGCCTAACGCCACTTGTCCCGAAACAGGATCTCCCACAGATAAATGCTTAGCTTTTTCAACCACTTTTGCCGTCAAAGCATCAGCAATACTTGCTTGAACTAAAATCCTTCCAGCAGCCATACAAATTTGACCTTGGTGAGAATAAGCGCCCCACGCGATATTGCTCGCTGCGATGTCTAAATCGGCATCTTCGAGAATAATTAATGAGTTTTTACCACCCAGCTCAAGAGACACTTTTTTCAGGTTACGCCCACAAACTTCACCCACCTTGCGGCCCGCTGCCGTTGATCCGGTAAAGGCCACCATGCCAATTTCTGGTGCAGTACAAATCGCTTCACCCGCTTCCACAGCACCAGGAAAAACTTGGAATAGATTCTTTGGTAATCCTGCTGCTTCAAACGCTAGAGCAAGTATAAAAGCCCCTGTAACAGGTGTTTGTGGATCAGGTTTGGTCACAACAGCATTGCCTGTCGCTAACGCAGGTGCAATGGAACGAATAGATAGAATCATGGGGAAATTGAATGGAGAAATTACCCCAACGACACCAATAGGTTTACGTGTCGCGTAGGACATTCTCTCAGGAACAGAAGGCAAGGTAAGGCCTGTTGGCTCTAGGGTCATATTGGCCGCCAACTGCAATATAATAATGGCTTCTCTTATCTCATGCTCACCTTTAGGAATCGCACCTCCTGTTTCTCGAGCCACGTACAAAGCCAGCTCATCAAAGTTATCTTGCATAAACATTGCGGCTTTATGAAAAATGGCGGATTTTTCTCTTGGAGGAATTTTTACCCATTCTTTTTGGGCTACTTTGGCTCTCTGACAAGCCAAGTAAACATCATCTGTTGTGGCCATCGCCACACTACTCAATACATTGCCTGTTGCTGGTTCCATGACCTCTTGCGTATTTGAGGCGGCAACCCAGTCACCAGTGAAAAACTTTCCTGACCATTTTTTAGATCCAAGTACTGATACCGTCATGTGTGCTCTCCTGTTTATTTTTATTAGATTTCCACTTTCGCAACTCACCTTGTAAATGTTTAGAAAAGAAACTTAGTGGGTAAGAGAATAGAGCAATACCTGTGCCGAAATATTATTTCCATCTTTATTAACACCAAAATAAAACTTAACACATTGATAAATAATAAATTAATTAGAAATAACTAAAAATATTGCGTGATATAGGAGAATAAAAAACAGTCAATAGACTTGACGATATCATTAAATTCAATCAAAACTAAAAGAAATGCAGTTAACCATTTCATCAACTAGGTGGAAGAGGAAAAATAATAAATGACAAACTTGCAGCGTATCTCATTGGCCGATATGGCAAAAGGAAATACCAAAATCCTTCTCAAAGGCAGCTCTCGAGAACTAGATGGTCACAACTCACCAACCATCGATGATCTGACTGAGTGTCTGTTTTTTTCTCCCGGCGATGGCCGTATATGGTTAGAAGACCAACGTATGCTGCTTATCCATAGCTCATCTTTTGGGTTACTCCGCCGAGAGCTCATTGATTCCCTAGGTCTCGATAAATCACGCGATATCATGACTCGCACAGGCTATTTTTCTGGTATGCGCGATGCTGAATTAATCCGTAATCGCTGGCCAGATTCTGATCCAGCATCCATTTTTGAAGCCGGCACACATCTCCATGGCCTTGAAGGCGCTGTAAAAGTAGAAACCATTCACTTTGAATTCGACACCGAAAAAGGCTTGTATGACGGTGAGTTTTTATGGCATCACAGCAGTGAAGACGAAGAGCACATTGCCGCCTATGGTATTGGCAGCTCACCAGCCTGCTGGATGGAACTAGGCTACGCGATTGGATATGTGTCTGGCTTAGTGGGCTCTTTGGTTATCTTCCGAGAAGTGGAATGCCAATCCATGGGGCATTCAGTCTGTCGTGTGATTGGCAAATCAGCCGAACTTTGGGGCGATATCCAAGACGACATTCGCTTTCTTAACGTCACGGCTAGTGAAACAGAAAATACAGTAAAACAAGACCCTCAGCTCAATCACATGGAACCAAGTCTTCCAGATGATCAACTTAGGATGATCGGCGTATCAGCAGCCTTTACCGCCGCCACCCATTCATTACAAAAAGTGGCTCCAACCAATGCAACCGTACTGTTTACCGGAGAATCTGGCGTTGGCAAAGAGCTTTTTGCCAGTATGCTGCATAAGTTCAGTCACCGAACAGGTCCATTTTTAGCCTTTAACTGTGCTGCTATTCCGGAAAATCTAATGGAATCTGAACTGTTTGGGGTCGAAAAAGGCGCATTTACGGGTGCAACTAATAGCCGCCCGGGGCGCTTTGAAAGAGCCAATGGTGGCACGCTTTTTCTTGATGAAATTGGTAATTTAAACCTAGCAGGGCAGAGTAAATTGCTGCGTGCTTTACAGGAAAGAGAGATAGAAAGAGTCGGTGGAATCTCTCCTATAAAAGTCGATGTGAGAGTCATCGCCGCCACCAATGTAGACTTGCGAAAAGCCGTTGAAAAGGGCGAATTTCGTGAAGACTTGTTTTTCCGCTTGAACGTATTTCCTATTCATTTACCGCCATTAAGAGAGCGTAAAGCCGACATTCCGTTATTGATAAATTATTTCTATCATCACTTTTGCACACTGCATCACAGATCCCCTTCTGGCATGACACAAACCGCTCGTCGGGCCTTATTTAACTACGCATTTCCTGGCAATATTCGTGAGTTACAAAACCTCATGGAGCGTGGCGTTATCTCTTCAGAAGAAGGTGAACCTATTGATCTTCATCACCTTTTTAGAAATGAGCACATTCCTGACGAAATTATTTATTCGGTAAATAACAAAGGTAATTTGAGTCACTCACAAAGCAAAATAGAACCTACCAATTCACTACTGGAACACATTTCTCAATTCGTTGGCGGAAACGATTCTATCGACATAGAAATGCTAGAACATAACCTTTTACAAGAAGCGGTAGACAACGCCCAAGGAAACTTATCTGAAGCCGCAAGACGAGTTGGCCTAAGTAGACCACAATTGGCTTATCGCCTAAAGAAAAGTAAGCAAAATAAAGGTCAAGAATAGCGCATAAAAAGCCCCGTGATGGGTCTCATCACGGGGAAAAGGTGATAAAAATAATCTATAGCTATCTATTAGAAATGGTGGTTAAACCTTAGGACAAATCGATTACCTTCGGAACGGTTTTCGGCATCTTGTTCAAAATACATATTGGCAAAAACAGAATTTTCTTTACCTAGTTTATAAACAAGACCTGGCCCTACAGCCCAGACTTTTTCTCTGCGGCCTTCTTCATCGTCGCCATCTACCTTTGTATCCGTAATTTGATTCAACCAGTAGCCATTTACACCAACGCTTAGGTTATCCGTTAGCACATAGGCACTGGCAAAATTCGCATGAAGGGCTTGTCCTGCTTGACTGTCGTTTTTGGCATTAAGAGCTGTTGAGGGATCATCATTCTTACCATTCCATAGATATGAAAACCGGCCTGAAACCGTCCAGCGAGGTGTTAGCCAATAAGTTACAGAATAGTAAGGATTAATATTAAAGGCGTTACTACCCGGATTGATGGCATTTTCTGCATCATATTTTCCAGTCGGTAAAGTAACATCTAGCTCAATTCGTTGTACGTAACGCGGGCCACTTTCTCCCATCACAGGATCAAACTGCAAAAAAGCCCCTAAGATAATATCGCCAACACCAGTTTGCGCACTTATTTGCGCATTATTTAAACCGTCATCCACGTCTTGATCCGCGATCCAAGGAACAATAAAGGTATAACCCAATCTGGTATTTTCAGTAAAATGCTCCTCTGGCTCGTAAATAATCTGAGTCAAAGGAATAAACAAATCCACATCTTGTTTTGGCAAAGGAAGCGCATCACCATTACTGCCATTTAGCTTATCAGATGTAAGATATTGTAAATACTCAATTACATACCAGCCTGGACCTTGCGGGCCAGGAGCGCCATCATAAAAACTGGTCCCTCCTAGGTTAACACCTGGTAGATCATACGCCATCGCAGTCATAGGGAGGGTTAGCAACACAGAAGCATAAGTTCGCTTTAATTTTAATATTGTCATTGTGAAAATACCTTTTTATTGTTGTTTTATATTTTTAAGACATTGATTTTATTGGATATTTACAAATAGGTAGATGCCAAGCCTCCATCGACTGGAATATTGACACCGCAAACCCAACGAGAAGCATCTGAACAAAGAAACGCAATCACCTCAGCAACTTCATCTGAATAAGCAGGACGAACCATTCTTACAGCGTCTTTTTGAACTCGCTCTTCGCCCAACATAGAAACAAAGTCGCCTAAAATCGGCGTAAAGACAGGACCTGGAGCGACACAGTTCATGCGCACACCGTGGTCACGGAACCAAGTGAAAGCTTGCTGGGTTGACCAAACAATGAGGGCTTCTTTGAAATACTGATAACAGGTTTCTTGAGGGACAGGATTTTTCTTTAACCAAGCTACACCTTCTTCAAAATACGAAGTGTCAGCCAGTGCTTTATGTTTTTCTAAACGCTCTGGCCACTCAATACCCAAAACAGAAGCGACATTTACAATACTAGCGCCTTTACTAAATCGAGGAATAAGTGCTTCTGTTAAATGGCGTAAGCCCAAGTAATTTACACGCCCTACCAACTCAGCGTCAGCGGTGCCTGGCACACCTGCAATGTTGCATAGACCATCTATTTTCTCAGGCAATTTATCTAAGGCAGCATCAATAGCCGTGGGATTACCAAGATCAATTTGAACAAAACCATCCAGTGTCATACTTGGTTCATGGCGATCAATGCCAATAACCTTAGCTCCATGAAAGCGTGCAAGACGCGCAACGTCCGCACCGATACCAGACGATACGCCGGTAATTACAATTGTTTTATTCGCTAACATCATAGTGTTTCTCCTTATTTTTGTTATGAAACGGTAAGAAGCTACTAAGCGAACACCACGTCTATTTGACCGAGAGGGGAGCCCAGTCAAATAGGTAAGGTGAACTACAAAGGTTATTTTCTCACTACGAGGAGGATTGCATGGAGCATGCCCAAATTTAAAAAGGCATCAAAATAAAATACTAAAAACAACTCAAGACATTGATATATAAATTATTTTTATATTTTAAAAAAACAAATTGCGGAATAAAACCATACACAAACACGCATATTAACTTTACCAAATGATGAAATAACTAAGTAAACACTAGGGAGAAATTGATTATTTCAAGAAAAAAATCAAACATGATTTAACTTCAGCCTTTGCCGAATTCGGCTCAAAGCCACTGGAGTAATACCGATATAAAACGCAATCTGCTGCTGTGGAATAGTGTTTTTTAACTCGGGGTAGGAGGCACAAAAATCAAGATAACGACGCTCTGCGGAATGTTTTACAAAGGCATTTTCACGCTCTTCTTTGGTAATAAAAATACGCTCTAGAAACTTGGCGTAGCATTCTAAAAAGCCAATATCCTGACGCATCTGCTCGTAGAACACTTGCCAAGGATAAGAAGACACAATGCAATCCTCCAAGGCCTGAATGCCGAATAACACATGGTCTCCTGTCACCATTGCCTTAGTCGAACCAATGATTCTCGGGCTCTTCGCAAAGGTTTGCGTGAACTCTTTTCCTTCATCGGAAACACTCACATAACGCACTAAACCAGAATGCAAAAAATACAAACGATTTGCCACATAACCTTGCTGAAACAAGTAATCGTCCTTTCTAATAACATGCACATCCATTGGCACCGTCAATCGTTGCCAATCAATCTCGTAGCCCCATTCGTTAAAATACGCTTCGAAGCTATTTTGCAGTTGAATTCGATCCATCAGCGATTTTCACCTTGCTCAAATTACCGTCGATAAGAAACAGTGCAACGCCTAAAAACACAATGCCAGAAGCAAAAGGCCAGTCCATCAAGCTTAATAAACGCGACTGAGACAACGCCGTAAACAAAGCCACCCAAACGGGTATTGTATAAGATATCGCAAGCAGCCGACTCGCCCCAACCGTCATCACCAAACGCTGCTGCAACACAAAGGTGAATAAAGTAGTAAACACAGTTAGATACAAGACATTTATCCAAAAACCTTGCGACGCCCACTGCACCTGATCAAGCTCTCCCCAAATCAACGCAATAGGCAGCAGCCAAAGCGTTCCAAACAGCATAATCATAAACGCACCAGACAACGCGCCTAACGAACGCCCCCACTTTTGTACCGACACCACATGCAACGCCAATAAAAAACACGCCCCAACAAAAATATAATCACCGGAATGCCACTGAAATCCGTCGTTACCCTGGGCAGGAAAGCCTTGTGTAGAAGAGCCTTGTGTAGAAAATAACACTGTCATCGCGCCGATTGAGCCAAGAACAAAACCAATTACTCGCCACAAAGGCGCGACTTCTTTAAGCCAAATTCTCGTTATCATCACACCAATTAAGGGAACCAAGGTGTATAAAACAGAGGTATTCAACGGCGTAGTGGACTGTAACGCAACAAATAAACCAATAAAAAATCCCACCAGCGCACCACTTATTACCACATAATGAAAAAGCCGCTGACGAGATGCGAACAACGCCTTAAACTGCTCGATTTTATTTAACTTAGCTCGATGCCAACTGAATAATAGCGCAGGCAACATAATCAACATCGCCAATAAAAAACGAAACGCCGACGTTGCAATCGGACTGGCATATTCCACCATATGACCCGACACAATAAAGGAAGACGCCATCAGCCAAGCCCACAGCAACAAGGTATAAAACGAGCTCATGACATCGTCTCAACTTTATCAACAGCCAACATAGGCGCCAGAAAACGAATAAAAAGATGCTCGACCACCGCAGGCTCAAGGGCAATATCGAACTCAGATGCCAAAATGCTTCCAAGGGATTGTGGAGTATCGATAGAAAGCTTGTGCTCGCCTTGGCAATCTCTAATAGTCAGCTCCGCATTAACCAAAACGACTGTTTGATCTTCCCTCTTCAAAGTCACCATTAGGTTCTTTAAAAACACCGCATTTTTATTCTTATAAGAATAAAAATGCCCAAGCGCACAATCTGCATCACTGTAAATCGCATGATCAAAACGATAAAGCGTAAAGTATTCCTCGCCCTTCATTACTTGAATATCGTACTCGCCATTACCTTTATCAAGCACTCGATAGAGGTCTAAGCCAGCCGTTTGTGACGTATTAATATCTAACCGCAATGGTGCAATCGGCCCATTGCCACCAAAGCCGGTGTCAACCAAATAGCTCACACCTTCTAGAGTTAGCAAAGTTACTCTATGGGTTCTGCCCGCTTCTCGCTCAAAATTATTATTCAGCACTCGTGCTAACTTAAGTTGTACGTCATAACCCAAGGCTTTTAAAAGCTCAAACGTTAGCTTGTTGTGTTCAAAACAATACCCACCTAAACCACGCGTCACTATTTTCTGACTGATCGCATCAAGATCCAAAGAAATCTCTTCGCCCAACACCACCGCCAAACTATTAAAGCTGTAACGAGCCACATGGGCCGATTGCAATGCTCTAACAAACTTAATACTTGGCTGCTCTGGCGCAACCAAGCCAAGATCAGATATATAATTTTGTAGACTGGATGACAACGACATACTGCGCTCCCTTTAATCATCAATAGAGATAGAATACAGCCAAGACTACAGCAACAGATAAGAGAAGGAATTAACCTAGGTTAATTCCTATAAAATGCGCAAAAAAAAGCAGCGCTTTCACGCTGCCAAAAGTTTGACGCTTCCCACACAAAAAATGAAGACCAAAAGTTATTGTTTACGCAGCTCCGCATTACCTTTTGCTATATCTGACGCCATGCGCTCATATGTCTCTTCTAACGTTAGTTCGCCTACGATGAGCTGACTCATTCGCTGTACAGCAGAGTCATAAACTATATTGGCGCCTTTTGCCTTCTGAAGACGACGAATGCTTTCTGTTACATTACTCGCGTTATTAGCAAATACTGTCATGGCCGATTTAGCATTTTCATCCTCAAGCTGGTAATTCAGATTTTGAACATTCGCACCTGGGATAATAATAAATTCCTCCGCAAGCTCTCTTTGCACAGGCTCGGATCCTAAGTATTCAATTAACTCGGCCACCGCTTCAGGGTGTTTGGTGTGCTTAAATGCCGCCATATAAGTAGCGCCAGGCATAGGAATACAACCACCGTCGCCACAAGGCGCGTCCAAGGCGGTCCATTCGAATGCATCGCCTATTTTTTCTTTAAAGGGATTAACCATCCAATTGCCCGCAAAATAGGTCACTACGTTGGCATTAATAAATTCATCGCCCATGTTTTTATAACGAGTTCCGCCTGCGGCACCCCACATTTCTTTAGGAAAAGCGCCGGTTTTTGTCCAGTTATAAAGATCTTTTATATAGGCTTTGGTTGGTGCATCGGGAAAGTTAAAGGTGCCATCGTCATTAACAAAATTGGCGCCATAGGAGTACGCAGGGCCACTGAAGCGATGACCAGAGCGGTCCATCGTAAAAGGAATATCAACACCGGTTTTATCCGCGACTTTAACCGACGCAGCAACCACGTCAGCAAGTGTCGCGCCTTTTTTCGGCAATGGAACACCGGCTTGCTCGAACAAGGTAACATTCACAAAAGGCTGGTTAAGGGTTTGCGACGCAACATAGCCACCAATCTTATCTGGGGCACTTTTTTCATCGCGTAATAAGCTTAACGTATTACCATGAAGCTTAGTGAAACCCTCCGGATCTTTCATATAAGGACGTAAGTCCAAAGTGAATGCAATTAGAGAGTTATCGGCAATTTTCGCCAGATCAGGACCTTCCCCCACAGACAATTGCAAAGGCAGTTGCTCTTTGGATTGAGCATAGCTAGTCGTCACAAAATCTACTGAAATATCAGGATGTGTTTCTTCAAACTGATCAACCAACTCTCCCATTTTTTTCACATAGTTAGGGTCGTCATCGGTAAACCAAAAAGTGAGTTTTTGTGTTGCCGCTTGTGCCTGTACAGCAAATAGCGATGCGACAGCAAGGGTACTTAGAACAAGATTCAAACGAGCCATTTACTTCACCTCATTTTCTTTTTATTTGATTAAGGTTGTGAAAATATTTTCATTAAATTTATTCGATATCTACTATTGATAGCGGTTAGATTATAGACATATACTGATAAAAATTGCCAAATATATTTGAAACATCATTTTAAATAAAATAATAATGAAAAAAATTTCACTAAGATAAGAGACCCATAATGAATAAAAATAAAATCTATTGGGACCTTGCTACTAACAGCGCAATCAATCGCTGGGCTATGTCTCCTGCAGAAGAAACTTATTTTCCAGGCGAAGCCAGAACCATGCCTGACGCCGTAGACTATCGCTTTATTAACGGCTGGGTAGATACAGGGGATCTACCCTGTAGAGAAAGTTTGAGAGAGCATATTGCTCAGCGGACCGTATCCCTTCCTAATACTCTTTCTTTCCCTGAAATCTATTTTGGCGGTGAAGATAATCGAGTGGATTTTTCCACTTTTCGTTTTCGCCCAACTCTAATCAAACGCTGGCTGACTTGCTCTTTATACTCAGAACAAGCTCAAGAAGTTACCTTCTCTTTAGAAACTTGCGGTGGCGTTCATATTTGGCAAGATGGCCAAAAAGTAGTCCAGTTAGACCATTATCAACGCAATAGTCCGACCAGCCAATTCTTCACTTTAAATCTTCCAAAAGGCAGCTGCGAACTGGCTGTATTTTTAGAAGAATTACACGAGCGTGACGCCAGCTGTTATTTTGTTTTAACTCTAAAAAAAGGTCATCAAATAAAAACAGGATTATCACTAGAAGTCGATGAGGACGAAGTAAAAGAAATCGAAAAGACCCTAGAAGGCTTGCGCACCAACCAAGTTTTTTACTGCGATGAAGATTTATTGATCGAAGCCGATTACAAACCTTTGCAGGCGACTAAAGTGTTGCTGGATACAGGTAGTCATCCGCGCGAAACCGTCACAATGAATGTGCTACTTGACGGTATGAAGATGCAAGAAGAGGTCAGCTTTGTTGTTGATCAGCAATTCTCCTCAACAACGCTTTTCAATACCAAAGGCTTAAACGCAGGCTGTATTTCACTACGTTTTCTCGTCAAAACTGGCCCACTTACTTTCAGCCGTAGTCTTGGCACGACCATTTTACCACCAGCGATCGATGTAACAGCGACAGACCTGGCTACTCGCAAAGCACTCGCCTTAGAAACCATGCTCAGCCATGGCAAGGAAGAACCAGCCAGAGCATTAGCTGCTCTCGCCCTAAAGCAACAGCCTGAATTAGCCAGCCGCCTTATTGAACGTGCTCTACTGCCTATTAAAGAGCGCCATGATTGCGCGGATTTCTGGATATTACCTCTTCTTTGGATGTACAAAAGTTATGGTTACTCTCAACTTGAACCTGCGCTATGGGATCAAGTCAAACACGAAGTACTAAACTTCCGCTACTGGCTAGATGAACCGGGCAATGATGTTATGTGGTTCTGGAGCGAAAACCATGTTTTATGCTTCCACGTTGCGCAGTACCTTGCCGGTAGCTTATTCGAAGATGAGATATTTCCAAACAGTGGCAAAACAGGCAAACAACATAAAGCTCAAGCACATGCTCGTTTAATCCGTTGGTTTGACTCAATGGATGATCACGGCTTAGCAGAGTGGAACTCAGCGGCTTATTACCCCATAGATTTTCTTGGCTTATTTACTCTAATGACCAATGCCGAAGACGACATTTTGGTTTCTAGAGCTAAGCAGCTGATTGACCAAATTTTTATTATGGTCGCGCTACACACCACTGGCAGCGTATGCGCCGGCTCTCAAGGCCGAATTTATGAAAAAGAATTATTAGCAGGACCAGCAACCGAACTTGGTTCTATCGCGGCTATTGCCTTTGGCGGCCAATGGTATCCAGGCTATGACCGTGTTACTGCATTATTAGCCGTGAGCGATTATCAACCTCCTCAACTATGCCAGCGTTTACTAAGTGTGCCTGCTGGAGAATCCATCTACTCAAGATACACACAAGGATTAGATCACAACGCGAAGATCACCTTATGGAAATCAGCTTCATTACAGCTGTCCACGGTATCCGATTATAAAACTGGACAAAAAGGCCACCAGCAACACTTTTTAGATGTGCAAACCAATGCTCATCCTTTGGCGCGTTTTTGGATAAACCACCCTGGTGATCTTAAAGTATGGGGCGGAAGCCGACCTTCCTATTGGGCGGGCAACGGTGTTCATCCAAAAGTCGCGCAATACAAAAACATTGGTTTGATGATTTTTGACCAAAGAGCCTTCGCTGATGTCATTAACTTTACCCATGCCTTTGTACCAGCACCGATCTGCGACGAATTTATCGCAGAATCCCATTGGTTATTTGCTCGCACAGGCTCTGCACTAGTCGGTATCTACTCCTCGCAAGCCCTACAGCCACTAAAACATGGTCTATATGCAGGCTACGAATGGCGCGCCTATAGCAAGCATTCTGCATGGTTAGTGATTACAGGCGAAGTAGATGAGCACAAAAGTTTGGCCAGTTTCCGTGAATATTGTTTGGCGCATGCTCCTGACTTCCAAGCCGAAGACAACCAAATCAATCTAACCTATGACAATGGTACATTGGCTTTACATTACCACACAGGAATTCACCTAAAAGGCGAACCAATTCCGTTTGCACCATTGCTACCTATACCACACATAACGTTTGGCGATACAAAGCTTATTCCTTGGCAAAACGTACATCCATGAACCACCTAGCAATGTATCGGGTGGTTATTTATTAAGACGCTATTTGTCACGTTAGACAGACTAAGTATTTGGAGAACAAACATGCAAACACACATGAACACGCACAATTTAAATGATGCCTTAACCTCGTTGTCGCAGGGGTTTCGTTCGCTTAAAGGCATTGGCAATGTCGAAGCAGAATTCAGTGACGAGATTCTGTTTGATGAATGGGATTGGGAAGTAGGCGTCGGTTTATACGGTGATTTTCGTGATGCAAAAGAACGCAACGACCAAGCTGCACTAGAACGCATTGGCCGCTGGTACGATTGGCAGATCCAACGCGGTTTACCTCGTCGTCAGGTTAACTCCACTGCACCTATGCTGACACTGGCATTATTAGCAGAACATTTTCAGCGTGACGATTGGAAAAACATTGTCGAAGAATGGGCAGATTGGATACACACTAAAATGCCCAAAACCGATGAAGAAGGTTATCAGCATCTCGTCAAAGAACGCGATAACGATGGCGAACTCTGGGACGACACCTTGTTTATGGCAGCGTTATTTATGGGCGCAGCAGGCAAACTTTGCCAACGTCCAGAATGGACACAAGAAGCGCAATACCAATATTTGTGTCATATCCGCTTTCTTGGCGATACCCACAGCGGCTTGTTTTACCACGGCTGGACCTTCCATGGTCGCCACAACTTCGCCAACGCACTTTGGGCACGCGGTAATGCTTGGCTAACACTGTCTATTCCGGAGCTGTTTCGCATCCTTGAACCTCAAAGCGTCACCGCTCGACAGCTCAAAAATGTGTATTTAACACAAGTCAGAGCACTCAAAAAATGTCAACGTGAAGACGGCATGTTTCATACGTTACTTGATGACCCTAGTTCACCTATTGAAGCATCGGCCACCGCTGCCATCGGTTATGGTTTACTGGCAGGTTGTCGTGAAGGATTATTAGACATCACAGAATACCAAGAAATGATCGATTTATGTCTGAATGCTGTGCTCACCAGAATCAATGAAAAAGGTATTTTGGAAGAAGTATCAGACGGCACCGCCATGGGACACTCATTAGATTTTTATAAGCAAATTGGCAATATTCCAACACCTTATGGCCAAGCACTTGCGTCACTTTTTCTGTCGGAGTATCGGAGTTTTACAAACAAAACACGTTAACACTCGCATTAATAAATACTCTAATAGAGGCCTTTTCACGACGTCACGAGCGAAGCCAAGACGAGGCAAAAATAGACGAAAAAGCGGAGTTTATGAATTATAAATGAGCATTTTGAATCTATTTTTAACAACGTATTGACAAGCGTAGTAGTCGTGAATGACCTCTAATAATAAATATAAAACAGGAGCACAACATGGCTGCCATTCAGCTCAAAAACCTTCACAAACGTTATGAATCCATTGATGTCATGCATCAGGTTAACATCGACATCGAAGACGGAGAGTTTGTCGCTTTGGTCGGACCGTCAGGTTGTGGTAAGTCGACGTTATTGCGCTTAATTTCTGGATTAGAAGACATTACCTCAGGGGAAATTCTGTTTGATGGCAAAGTCGTTAATAGACTTTCACCTGCCGAGCGAGAAATCGCCATGGTATTCCAATCCTATGCGCTTTACCCACATATGACGGTAAAGAAAAACCTCTCGTTTGGTCTCGAAAATCTCAATATGGACCGAGCCATTATTGAAGAACGTATCCAAAAAGCCGCAAAACTACTCGACCTTCTGCCTTATATGGACCGCAAACCTAGAGCGCTTTCCGGTGGACAGCGTCAACGTGTCGCCATTGGTCGAGCCATTGTCCGTAACCCTAAAGTATTTTTGTTTGACGAGCCTCTGTCTAATCTGGATGCAAAATTACGTGTACAAACTCGAGGCGAGATCACCAAGCTCCATAAAAAACTCAACACCACCATGATTTACGTAACCCACGATCAGGTCGAAGCCATGACCATGGCTGAAAAAATCGTCGTGGTAAATGCGGGAAGAATTGAACAAGTCGGAAAACCTCTCGATCTTTTCGAACGTCCTGCCAATCGTTTTGTAGCCGAATTTATCGGCTCTCCAAAAATGAATATATTTCAAGCCGGCATCACCAAGGTATCTGACAATGGCATAGAGGTGACCTCAAAATCCATCGGCGAATTCAGTATTCCAGTCATCTCAAAGACAGCTAAAATAGGCGATAGTGTCACCCTTGGTGTTCGACCATCACACATAGAAATCGCTGAGTCGGGCATTCCATTAGAAATCACCCAGCTTGAATGTATGGGACACGAAACCTTCATTTACGGCTCTATTCAGGGCGAAAAAGAAGATTTAGTTGCCCACCTTCCTCATCATTTTGACGCCGAAATTGGCGATACTATTTTCTTACGTTTTACCTCGCAATTTATGCACGTCTTCTGCGATAAAACAGATCAAGCCTTTAAGAGGATAGAAGTATGAAAAACCTGTCCGCTTTCCTTTTCTCGATTCTCGATAAATTCATGCGACTGGTTGAATTGCCGACCGTCTATGTGCAAAAAAAGATAGGCGTGCAACGCATGGGTTACCTGTTTGTCGCGCCGAACATGGTGCTTTTCTCCTTGTTCGTGTTTTTGCCAGTCGGTTTAGCCATCGCTTATGCTTTTACTGGCGGCACCAACATGTTGATCTGGGATCGCCCCTTTGTTGGCTTAGAAAACTTCTCACGCCTACTTAACTGCGGCAGTTATATGGACCCTGCCAGCTGTGAATTCGATCTTTTTTGGACCGCTGTTCACAACACTTGGTGGTACACCTTACTTAACGCCACTGGCACCTTGGTCATGGCACTCATCACCGCAATCGTACTAAATCGTTTAAGCAAAGGTAAGGCGCTATTTCGTTCCATTTTCTTTTATCCTGTGCTGCTTTCTCCTGTAGTTGTTGGGCTTATTTGGAAATGGTTTTTAGCTCGTGATGGCTTGCTTAATGCTCTTGTATTGGATCTTGGTGGCGAGCGCACAATCTTCCTATTGGAAGTCTGGTGGTCACGTTTTTGGGTTGTCTATGTGTCTATTTGGTTTCATATGGGCTTCTTTACCCTGATCATTTTGGCAGGTTTACAAGCCATTCCAAGAGACATTTATGAAGCGGCAAAAGTCGATGGCACCAGCGAATGGCGACAATTTTGGCGAATCACTCTCCCCCTTCTGACACCCAATTTATTAGTGGTTGCTGTGCTTCTATTGATTCGTTCAGTTCAAGTGTTCGACGAAGCTTGGGTACTGACCGATGGTGGTGGGCCAGGAACCGCCAACACCTTCATCGTGCAATTTATCTATCAAACCGCCTTCAGCTCAGAAGTTAGACTCTATGGTCTGGCGTCTGCGGCATCGGTATTAATGGGCTTAGCCCTGCTCGCGCTGACCTTGATACAAGTCTGGCTTGCGAAAAAAGCGGAGTACTAATTATGCTTAAGTTTTTAACCCGTACTCGTCGTCCTGGTAAAATGGACATCACCGACATTTTATCTTGGCTTTGGCTAACACTAGGCACAGCCGTAATTGCTATTCCTATTGCATGGGCCATGTTGTCGTCACTCAAAACTCAGGCCGAAGTAAACAGCTTCCCTCCGAGTTTAATTCCACAGTCTACTGTCAGCACTCAGGTAGAAGGCTATGACAAAGACCTTTCAGTTTGGGAGTGGACGCAAGCTAGTGGCGAAACCAAAAAAGTCGCCATGGTGCGTCGAATTGGCATAAAAGCCACAGTGCTGGATATGGAAAAACCAGAAAAAACTTTTCAGGTACCTATTTCAGAAATCACTCAGCTCAAAGATGTGCATTTCCAGTGGAGTAACTACACTGATCCTTTAGAGCGTTTTGATTTTTTTACTTACATCAAAAATACAGTGTTCGTCACTGTAGTGGCGACAATATTGACGCTACTGCTCAACTCAATGGCAGCCTTTGCTTTATCTAAGTATAAATTCCGCGGCAAAAATGCGATCTTCATGTTGATTTTGTCCACCTTGATGCTGCCGCTTTCTGTCATAATGGTACCCGCTTTTATCGTTATTGTTGGCTTAAATCTCGCGGACAATTTATGGGGGGTGATTTTTGCCACGGTCGCCACACCAACCGGTGTGTTTATGCTACGGCAATATATGCTCACCATTCCTGATGATTTGATCGAAGCAGCACGAGTCGATGCGGCCTCAGAATTTCGGATTTACTGGCGCATTGTGTTACCGCTTTGTGCGCCAGCTCTGGCGGTATTGGCTATATTCTCGGTAATATGGCGATGGAATGATTTCCTCTGGCCATTGATCGTGTTATCAAGTCCAGAGAACTACACGCTACAAATTGGTTTAAATGCTTTCCAAGGGCAATTCTCGGTAGAGTGGCACTATATTCTCGCGATGACCGTTATTGCACTGTTACCAGTGACAATCGTCTTTCTTGTTTTACAAAAATACATTACTGAGGGCGTAGCAGGCAGTGGAGTCAAATAAGCTATGAGTTTAAAGAAAATCTCAGAACAAAGCGGTGTCGCCATCAGTACAGTAAGTCATGTACTCAATGGCACCGCCAAGATATCTGACGACGTTCGCCAAAGAGTGTTACAAATCGCCAAAGATATTGGCTATTTGGACTCTCGTATCAAGCGCGCACAGACAGCAACATTGCGGAAAATCGCCCTGTTTGTTGATTCTGAACGCTTGAGACAAACCGACGTCAATTTCGTCTCATGGACAATACTCGAAACACTACGCAAGGAATGCGAGCAAAAAGGGGTCGAAATCGAACCTGTTTTGATCGACGAAATTCAAGGCGATTACAACAAGATATCGGAACGTATGACGAAGACCAAATGCGACGGCATTTTGGTGTACTTCGACGAAAACCAAAAACTCCTGAACGAAGTGATCAATACCGCTTTACCCTGTATTTTGCTTGCTGGACAAGAACCCGGTATGCACATTGGGTCGGTTGGTATCGGTGATAGGAACGGTGCTCGTTTAGGTGTTGAGCACCTAATTGAGCTAGGTCACAGGAACATTGGCATCGTCTCTTGGCCGGGGCGTTATACCATCAGACAGCGTTTAGATGGCTTTAAAGAAGCCATTAATGAACACCTAGAATTAGGCATAACGACTACCAGCATTCAGCTGGACAGCTTCCAGCCAGACATTGCTGAAAAAGGCATGACTGAATGGTTGGAACAGAACCCAGACCTAAACCAGGTAACCGCCTTCTTTTGTCTTGCCGACAACGTCGCCATCGGTGTTCTTAATGCCTTACAAAAGAAAGGTATTCAAGTGCCGAAGGATGTTTCTATTCTCGGCTTTGATGACGTGTTTGCCGGCCAAATGATGCAACCTGCGCTATCAACCGTTCATACGCCGCTGCATCACATTGCCCGTTGCGCCTTGGAAGAGCTCGAACTTCTTACCCGTCGCACAAGCAAAAATGCACCTGCACGAAGAGTAGAACTCGGCTGTCGTCTTATTGAAAGGCAATCTTGTAAAGCGGTGTAGTAAATACGCTATAAGACCCTTAGCGTCTTACTCAGTGACATAAGTATTGATGTGGCTTTTTTGTAGTTAAGCCTCGTTAGGCACTCTTGAAATTGCCCAAAGTTATCATCGCCTAAGGCTACTCATAATGATTCACTGTGCTCTTCAATGTCGCCCAAGGCTTCAAACCTTGATTGCCTAATAAGATTAAGATGCGCGTTACCAGACACACTTCTCAATTTATGAACTTGCGCTGCCGGCTGAAGGCGTGACACTACAGATTCAGCATGATCAATACTTTCCTCTGGTGTTAAAGCCAGATTGGCGTATGCAAAAAGAGTGCTTTATCACCAAACAATATGTATTGCGCTTTATCAGGGTTCAACCCAGCAATCACAGGCCACTGGTCTTACTTAGTCTCTGCTAGTACTCCTGGCTCTGCTCTAACATTTGGCTCTGCTCTAACATTTGGCTCTGCTCTAACATTTGGCTCTGCTTTAAATTTTGGCTCAAGCGTTAATGCAGGTTTATCGGATAACGGCGGTCTAGACGTCCTTGCCTCGATAACCTTCTACCCATGTGCTTACCACATTAATAAGCTTTGCTGGGTTAATAGGTTTCGTTAGAAAATCGTTCATACCTGCCTCCAAGGCACGGTTTTTTTCTTCGACTAATGCTCCAGCAGTTAGGGCAATAATGGGTAATGATGTTAACCCTAAATCGTTTCTAACTCGTGACGTTGTCTCAAGGCCATCAATCCCCGGCATTTGCACATCCATTAATACAGCATCGAAGTTATTGGATGAATCATTTAACTGGGCTAATGCTTCCTCACCACTGTTTGCGGTCTGAACGACAGCGCCGTTATGCTCTAAGATACGGCTCACAACCAGAAGATTAGTCGCACTGTCATCCACAACAAGCAGCCGAATACCCAATAACAATTTTACTCCAGCCGCCTCAACACTACTTGATGGCTGCACGCGTTTAGAATTACCTGCATTGAGAGGCACAATGTTATTCATCGCACTAAACAGAGTGGTTGAAGTGATAGGTTTTAATAAAAAGTGATTGATCAAATGCTCAGAGTCTTTTGATGCCATACTGTCTTTATTGTGGGATGAGAGCATCAGAACCGCAGGGAGATGTTCTCTACCGATAGTAGCAACAAGATGGCTAATCGCACTGAAACCACCTTTTGAAGGGATTTGATGATCCACAATAATGGCATCGGGGGCGCGTAACTTATTATTTTGACGAGTGATATAGGCTTTAACAAGATCCTCGCTACTCCCCACAACTTCAGATCGCCAGCCAAGCGAGCGAGCAATTTGTTTAAGCTGCTCGGCGTCCACAGGGTCATCTTCAGCAATAAAAACAAAGAGCGTTTGATTTTGATTTTCTTGTGCTGCGATTTCTTCCAATGTTTGGGTTTTAAGCGGTAGATCCACCCAAAACTTACTACCAAAACCCTCTCTACTTTCAACACTAATCTTACCGCCCATTAACTGAACCAACTGATGCACTATAGATAATCCTAAGCCAGTACCACCAAAACGGCGAGTGGTGCTCGAATCTGCTTGCGTGAAGGGTTTGAATAAACGCGACTGAGCATCAGATGAAATACCAATTCCTGTATCTATGACAGTTAACCGTACATTCACCAGATCTCCTGGCAATGTCTGCTCGCTGGTTATCACCTCAGCACTAATGGACACTTTACCTGCGGAAGTGAACTTCAGAGAATTACTAAGCAAATTCACCATTATTTGGCGCAATCTAACGCTATCCGCTATCACCCAAGACGGAAGTTTAGAGTCTAATTCAACGTTGAATTCGACACTCTTGGCTTCTGCTTGAATGGCGAACAGACTCGATACCTCTTCGCAAAGCTCGCGTAACTCGACAGGCTGTGTTTCCAGCTCCATTTCGTTCGCTTCAATTTTCGACAAATCTAACACATCATTAACAATGCCAAGCAACGACTTCCCAGAGACCTGAATTTTAGAAACCAATTGATGCTGGGCGTCGGTTAATTGATCTTCAGACAAGAGATAACTTAGCCCAATAATGGCATTAAGCGGTGTACGAATTTCATGACTGGTGTTCGCTAAAAAGGCACTTTTTGCTTCTGTCGCTAATTCAGCGTCGCGTAAGGCTGCGCGAAGCTTTTCTTCTATAGCAAGTCTTTCACTAATATTGCGTACTGAAGCGGATACCAGTATTTTTTCATCTAGGCGCACCGCGCTTAAGCTGATTTCAGCTGGAAATTGAATCCCATTGCTTCCTAATGCAAAAAGCTTTTCGTCGCGCCCTAGAACGATTGCCTGATCACCCTGATATTCTTCTAATATTCGCGATTCACTGACTTTTTTAGAATACTCTGGCAATAATTTTTGTATGCACTGCCCTTCTAATTCAAACCTATCATAACCAAATATTTTTTCGACTTGCGCATTGACCATCTGAATAATGTCATATTCATCAACTACAAAGGTTGCATCCGGTGCCGATTCCAATAATCCTTTGAAGCGCATCATTTCTTTATTTTTTTGGTTTTCTAACTGTGCGTTTAAGGCATCTTTATGACGTATTTTCCCACTTAACCAAATCCAGTATTGAACAGTAAAACCTATAAAAATAACGGAAAACAGGACGGCAATAACATAGCCAATGTCGATGGCTACTTTTTTGAAGAGTGAAAATTGAGAGGTTGTGCTATAGACGTTCAAAACCCGCTCGTCATCACTATTGCCCAGCGAAAAACGTCCTTGCTCTGCGAATACACTACCGTTCTGTCCCTTAAAGCTCATTAAATCAAAAGCGTTTAGGCCATAAAATAAAGAAGCAGAGGTAAATTCATCCTGCCAACGGTGAGGATTACCATATTCGAACGTAAAAGCTTTAGACGCATTAGGATGAAGTAAATAATCACCGTTTTTGTTGGTTATGTATAAATCGGTATCTTTGACGACATGTTCAGCCGTAGTTTTAAGAATATTCTCAGCACTCACGTTAATAATAATGATACCGAATACACTGCCATCAGTATGAAACAAAGGCGTAGAAAAGCGCCAAATAGGTCGACTAGGCTGTTCGATTTTCCCTAATTTACGATTTAAATTAATGTCTGACTGGAAGACACGATCAATCCCAGCTTGAAGCGTTTGAGCAATATACGTTTCACTTTCTTTAGATTGGAGCTCTTCCCCACTAAATGCTCTCAGGTCTTCACCAATACGCTGCACTTTGACTCGCTCATACCAACCATTACTAGCTTCTATAAATCGCACTTGATGCACATCTTTGTTAGGCAGCATATAAGCTTTAAAAATATCAGCCAGTCGCTCATTCCATAGCGATAACGCTGCCACGGTTTTTCCTGATTGAATGTCCTCTGTTTGTAATTTTTCTAAAGCAACAATGGCAGGGGTATTCGCAAGATAAAGAGTATCTCTGCGATAACTCGTCGCGTCCTTATTTAGGCTTGAAAGCGCAGCACCTTTTGTTTTTGAAAGGCTATCACTCACCTCTATAAAATGACTTTGTACAATTAACCAACCCACCCCAAAAAGCATTAGAAAGGAAAGCAGCAAGGCGAATTTGAAGGATCGCTTAACACGTGTACGACTTAGAAAAACCAATAAACTACGAAAACTTAGTTGATAACTGTCGGTATAAGACTCTTCCTTCTCACCATTAATACCTAGCAAATTAATGATAAAAAGCGTCAACAGAGTAAGCCCTAAACCAAACACAACAAACCAACTCACCGCCCAAGGCTTGACCTGATTTACATCTTGGATTGAAGGAACCAGCTCCATCTTCCAATGCTGACCTAACACATAGATATTACGCACCACTTTGTCTTCTAATGACCCAAGCGTTTCTGTGTCTTTTGAACGATAAAACGGCTCACTTTCTGTAAGATTGGTTAAAGAGACATAGGATTGGTCTGTTAAAGAATCAAGATTAGCTAATACTTCGTCAATGACTAACGGAGCGTAAGACCAACCCATTACCGCACTTTCACGGGCTTCCATGGTGTTCAAAACAACATTGTCAGAATAAATAGGCAGCAGTACGAGTGCACCTTTACGAGGCTTTTTATTCGCTTGTACAAGGGTGATCGGAGCCGTTAAATAAGGTACATCCTTTCTAGCCGAAAGTAAGGCGGCAGAGCGGCGATTCGCTTCTGATCCAATATCAAGCCCGATGGCTTGTTTGTTTTTATAAGTCGGATAAATATATTGGATAACAAAACGGTCGGTATCGTGTGGTGCTAAAGCTCGAATCGAAAAATTGGGCGTGCCATCTTCTCTAGTACGAGCAATAAAACTTGCCTCTTCAGCGAGCGGAACCCGGCGAATAAAACCGAAACCCAGAGCGCCAGGAAACTCATGCTCAATATCACGGCTATGGCTGTAGTTTTCGAATTGCTTGCGGGTAATATTATCAACTCCCACGCTCACAATCGCCCCTCTGAGACCTCGCAAACCATACTCATAATGTTTAAACCGTTCGGCAATCAAGCTCTCAGCTTTATTAGCAAGGTCATCGGTGTATGACTTTACTTCGTATTCATTTTGATAGTTAACCGTACTGACCACAACAGAGGTGGTTAGAATGCCAAACAACAGTGGAAGCCAAAAGGTTAGAAAGCCAATTTTACGGGCCTTTTTTTTATTCATATGTCATAACTACTTTGTACTTCTTCAGCATAAACGGGACGGAAAAAGTAATAGCCTTGAAGAAATAAAACCCGCAACAATTCTTATTAGAAACCCCCATGACCAATCCCCTCCCTTTAACATTCACTTCGACCTGAATATAAAAGGTAGACCAAGCCATTTATTAAAAAAAGAAGAGTATTGATTAAAAGGGTAAAGGTATGTAATCAGGCTTAACACACTGCGTAAAACAAACAGTCGTAACCTCTATTCAGAGATAGCAAAAAAGAGCCATTTTCACTTGAAAAACTGTCGCCTTAACCAACCTCTTTCTCGAACCATTCCACGTCCCAGTATTGGCCAAATTTTCGGCCTACTTCTAGGTAGACACCAACGGATTCAAAACCGAACTTTTCATGGATAATTTGTGAGGCTTCATTAGGTAAAGTGATGCCAGCGTAGGCGCGATGTACGTCTTCTGTTTCCAATTGCTCGAACAGCTCAAGGTACAAGGCGGTTCCCAAACCTCGACCTTTGGTATTTGGCTTTAGATAAATACTGACTTCCACTGAGGTTTCATAAGCGCGTTTAGGCTTGAATTGCCCACTGCAGGCGTAGCCGAGAATTTCTCCGTCTTGTTCCGCCACCAGTAAACGATACCGACCTGTTGGCGCAAACTGCGAAAACCAAACTGCTCGACCTTCTAACGTGTACGGCTCTATATCAAAAGTAGTCGCCGTATTTACTATGTAGTGATTATAAAGATCGGTTAATGCGGGTAAATCCTCAATGACAGCTGGACGAATTTGAACGCTCATTTTATCTCCCGATGGCAATTATCTAAGGCTGAAGCGATGCTCTATTTTTACCACGCTTCACATTGCTGTAATAGACAATTTGCGGCGGCACAGCGTTTAACTGCTTAGCTTGTTTATATCGTGATAAAAAAGATCGATACACACCGTACTTAAAATACACAATGTCTGCGTCCATCGTCGGGCCTTGGTAGTCGACTTTTTGCTTGCCGTTTACCCAAACTTGGAACACACCAGAATCGTCTTTTTCCCAGCGAGCATGCACTTCAATTTTATGCCACTGGCCTCGCAGATCAGCCTCACTAATCAACTCGTAGTTTTTCTTAGTACCGGAAATATGATCGTCTAGATGGTACCCGCCACGGCCATTTTGAAACATCCAAATAGGGTGAGAATTAGCTTGATGAAATTGACCGAGAGCCACCTTGGTAGGAAAAACATTGGGATAATCATCAGGAAAATAAATCGACCAACCGTACCAAGCGTCACTACCTACTGACGTCGTTTTCTGCTGCTCGGATAACTCACTGCGTTCGCGATCTTGCTCGCAATCGTTCCAGCCTTTATTCCAGTAGCAGTCTCTTGGACGCACCTCGAATTTCTCGATTAGTTTGGTTGGCGCGCCCTCGGTAATGTCCTGAATAACTTGATAACCATAGCTCGTATTATTTAACGAACGCATAAAAGGGCCGAAATCCCCATGACTCATATCTTGCTCAACAGACTGTGCCTGAACGGGGATAACCAAAAAATACAGCCATAAGGCCATTGAAAAACGAGACATGGGAAGCAAACCTTATTAATTACTCACCTCATCATTCTAAAGTTTGCGAGGGTTGTTCGCCAAATAGTTGTCGACGAATTAAGGTCAAGATGAAGAATACGGGGATTTTTCATCTTGACCTTACCTATCATTGAATTACTACTGGTGTAAAAACACCTTTTGCAATTATTTGCCGCCTGAGACAGCAAAGCCGCTAAAGCCACCCATTGGTAGGTCGGCCATTAAGCTTGCCGCGCCTGTCGTAAGGTCTATAGAGTAAAGGCCGGCTTTTGATGCACCTTCGAGCTGCAATATGGCGTAAGCCGCGTCAGAACCTTCTTTAGCAGAAACAATATCGAAGCCACCCATTGATGATACGTCAACGGCCTTGCCATTAACGGTGATCTTAGCGACGGTTTTTAATTCGCCAGCATTATTAGCAAGGCTGACCAATGAATCTGTTTTGCTATCTAACGCAAACTGGAAAGTGCTCGACGCTTTTGCACCGGCAATGGCGTTTGTATAAGCGTTGGCAAAAATTTCAGGCGTCATGCCTTCGTTGCTGTCGCCTTTTACATAAAAGGTAGAGGTGAATTTCAATACGGAATTAGCGCGCTTATCTTGGTCACCAAAACCGACTGGGAAATACACCAAGTTTGTCCCGTCAGAACCCACCATACGAACCGCATCGATGGCGTTATTAAAATCCATCGCGGTGGCTGATGCATCCTTGGAAATCATGGCGCCATTTGTGAAGGTAGCACCCAGATCAGTTAGCTTACCAGTCTTAGTATTCACAGCATAAACCGCGCCGTTGGAATAGCCCAACAGCTCGCCAGTGACGGGGCGATAAGCCACGGCATCCAGCTTGTTGCTTAGGGTAAAAGTGTCCATTTTCGCAGGAGACGCGATAGACCCCATTGTGATCAAAGTCGTTCCATTATTAGCAAGCGCGTACCCAGCGACAGGGCTAGCTTGGTCAGATGTTCCGTAAAAGCCAGTTGAACAAGCAGAAACAGCAAAAGCGGTCGTGGCAGCAATAATCGTCTTTTTCATCATAATCATCCTATATGAGTTGTATTAGTAAACCAGGTGTCACCCAATTGGGTGGCTCATACAGAGATACTCACCTTTTAAAAAAAGGTTTCAGATAAAGGATATTTTTTTGAAAAATAATTTTCGGAGCGATGAAAAGACAAGGATTAACGACGTCCACTCGTAACGAATAGGCTTACATTGTTTGTCATCCTCCACTTGCGATAAAACCAACCAAATACCATAATTAGGTATTATTTGGTATTCAGGAGATCGCAATGGCGAAAAATACTAGCATTACGCTTGGTGAACATTTTGATAGCTTTATCAGTAGCCAGGTCCAAAGTGGACGCTATGGTTCAGCAAGTGAAGTGATTCGTTCCGCTTTACGTTTACTTGAAACACAAGAAACGAAAATGAACACCTTACGACAGCTACTCGTTGAAGGTGAAGAAAGTGGTATGGCAGATTATGACCTCGATTCGTTGATCAATGAACTCGATAACGAAGAGAAAAAATGAAACCATTCCAACTTACCATCAAGGCAAAATCCGATTTAAAAGATATTGCCTTGTTTACCTCCCGTCGGTGGGGGCGAGAGCAGCGAAATATTTATCTAAAACAATTCGATGAGTCATTTTGGCTATTAGCTGAAAACCCTGACATTGGCAAAGCGTGTGATGAAATCAGAGATGGCTACCGAAAGTTTCCACAAGGAAGCCATGTTATTTTTTATCAACAAATTGGTAGTCAGAATATTCAAATTATCAGGATCTTACATAAGAGTATGGATGTGAATCCAATGTTTGGGGCATAACGCCCACATTAAGGGGCTTTTTAATAGTTTGCTAAAATGTGAAGCGAAGCGAAACCGAGCAAACTGTAAAAAGTCCCGCTTTAATTGCTTGTTATAAGTACTTTATTACTTACCTGCTTTTCCTGCTTCTAGAATTGGCAACCCAGCTTCAGTTGGAATATAGATGCGCTCACCATTTCCGTCTTGTAAGCCTTTAATCCAGATATAACGAAGGTAAGCTTCGTTGTCTTTCAATGACTCTCCAATAATTTTATTGGCTTCTGCTGCGGCTTTTGCACGCTCAATGTCAGCTTGACCTTCGGCTTTAGCTTGCACAATTTTAGCTTTACCATCAGCTTCAGCGAGAGTAACTCGTGCTTTCGCCTGCATAAGTGCAGCAGCTTCACGGGCTTTAGCTTCTTCTATCAGAATTTGCTTACTCCATTCGGCTTCTTTTAGCGAAGCAATACCATTCATTTCGAGTTTATAAACTTTATATTTTGGCCAAGTCCATAAAGCTAAAACAATTAGTAAAACAAAAAATAATACTAGACCAATTAGGCCACCAAATGCGATCGCATTCCTATTCGGATGCATGAACTCTCCTTAGTGCTTATAACGCCGCATTAAGGTGTGAGCGGCGCTTGGCTATACTTGAGCGAAGCGAAACTGCCAAGCGTTGCGAATCACTCTTAAATGCTTTGTTAGCTATCAGTGCCACCCAACAAAATACTTGAGTTCTTTAGCTATAAAATGACAAACCTTTGCAATAAACATAACCCACCAAATGCTTGCCCCCACAGAAAAAACAAGTATTGAACAAGCGACTAAATCTGAGAACTTTGAAAACAGCCAACCTTTAAGTTTTAAGAGAAGTGAACAGGTCACGCCTGTAATACCTAAGAAAAATGCGGAGCCGACAAGGTAGCTAAGAATAGTTACTACATTTATTTCAGAGAATGTATTTTCAAATGCCAAAAGTGAGATACCAGTAATCGAAGCTACGGAACCTGTGAAGTTGACTGAATCTGTAATTGCTTGTTTATTCATATATTTTTATTCTGTGATAGGAGTTTGACGCTCCATATAATATCATTATTACGAAACACAGACAGGCAATTAGTTGAGATTTTCTCGCGTTTCCTAAAAGATAGCTAACGCCCGCTTAAGTGGACAAAAGTAGTTGGCTAATCCTGTTGAGGTACGAAACAAAGCCAACTGTTTTTGTTCCGTTTAAAGTACTTGTTAGATTACTAATCACCCTCTCTTTATGTATTCTTGCCTTAAATCGTTAAGTCTGGTTGTAAATGATATATTTCCATTTTCAATATCTTTCTTTAAAAGAATATTAGACTGCTTGTTCATTGCATAAGCAGTCATAAACCATGTAAATATCAATGCATAAAAGAATGTAATACCATCTGTTGAGGCATGTATAGGCGACCAGTTATTATCGAGAAAAACTGAATTGGAGAAAGTATCAATTCTAATTAGTTTATCCACTACAATAAAAATAAAGTACGAGATAAGTAAAGGTGTAGTTATTTTCTTAAAAAGAAACAGAGCAATAAACGACTTTATTGTTCTCCTTGTGATATAGAAGTATACAAATACGGCTCCCATCATCGAAAGTAAAAATAACTCAAAGTAAGTCAAAACGGAGTTTACAAAAAAAGAAACAAACCACTCCAAAAAGCTTTTCAACCAATTGAGTCCCCAGAAATCCCAATTAAAATTAAAGCTCCAAGGTAGACCTAGCTTTTCTCTCGCAAGTGCAGAAAGAATAATTAAAGCAGGTGCCAACAAGCAAAACAGCACTCCAAAAAATGTATCTATTACTGCTTTTATAAATGGATAATCAAATAATTCTAAATATTTTTTTAATATTTTTTCCACAAGTACAACCTAACCTTCCGAAGTAATCTAACATTTTAATAGTGCGCTTGCGCATCTACACTGTTTTAAGTTCCATAAAAATCCCTGTAAAACTCTGCTTCTATGGCACTTTTTAACCTTTTCCACAGGCTGGTTAGTTGGAAATCCGAGCGTGCGGGTTTACACATTTATTCACAGCCTGTTATTTCGGCTGCTGATATTCTGAGCTATTGATACTAAAAGACTTTCTAACTTACTGCCAGTACAAATACGCAAAATAGGACTATTCAAAACAGGCAAACCGAGCCAAAAGTCGGCAGTCATAAAAATAAACTGTATATTTGCACAGATTTCGGTCAATTATCCACAAGGAGTATGTGATGTCTTCTAGCCCTTTCCTCAATTTTATTCGCCATGAGCTGCGGCTACGCGGTTATAGCTTAAAAACAGAGAAGTCTTACCTGTATTGGATTAAATATTTTCATTCGATTCCATAAGCTACAACACCCTCAGAACATGGGCGCAGAAGAGGTAAGAGCTTTTTACTCAACCACTCAACCACTCAACCCCGTAAGTGTTTTTGAAGGCGTTTCACCAAACAGTTGTTTGTAGTCTTTGGCAAATTGGCTTAAGTGCCAAAATCCCCATTGGGCGGCGATGTCGCTGACGGCTTGGCCGTGTTGGGCTTGGACGAGGGAACGACGGACGCCGTTTAGTCGGCTGATGCGCAGGTATTGAATCGGGCTGACGCCGAGGATGCTTTCAAAACTGTACTGTAAAGTGCGACGGCTGACGTTGGTTATTTCACACAATTGCGTCACGGTAACGGGTTCATCAAGATGATAATCCAAAAACTGACGGGCACAATCGACCACTTTTTTACGGTGATAATAGCTTTGTGTTTTGGCTGGCTGTGGGGTTTCTTCTTTAAGCACTTCAAGCAATGCCATCATAACGATGTCTTGCTGCAAGCGTGGCGGTGTTGTGTTGTTTTGCAACGACAACAAACGTGCCAGCACAAAGCGCACTTCCTCTAAGGTTTTATCGGGTACGCCAAGGCGGCCACATTCGGTGAGTTCTTTCCAATTTAGATCCATCCCATGAATCGCGGCCATTTTGATCAGCTTTGATCGATCCACCACTAATCCATATAAATCATAACCCTGCGGTGTGGATAGCTGAAAATCACAATCGCCCGGTCGGCACATAATATTATTGGGATTGATGGTTAAGCCGTTGATGCGACTCTCTTCTTGATCAACCAGAGGAATCCCCAGCCAAACAGAGTCCGGCCAAACGACGCATTTTTGCTGCAAGGCTTGGCTGGTGTGTTCACAAAACACCTGCAATCCCTCAAAAGGCAACTCGACAATACGACCGTAAAAACTTCCACGGCTGATTTGATCGTACTCTTGCTGCCAGTTGGTCAAATTACTCGCATGCAAATCGGCATCGTGAGCTTCCGACAATCTAACTTTCGATATGTGAGGGGAAAAGCCCTCTTTTGGTGCATTTTTGAGGTTTAACGACATATCTTCATCCCGCTATATATCGATTTTTATTAAATGTTTATTTAATAAAAATCTAACTCATTGAAATATATAGACATTAATATTTTTGCCATTATTCGATAACGTCGGTTTATGGATTTCCGTAATGTTAACTAACGTTATATATGTTCAAGCTATGCAAAATTTACACCTTTTTTCTTGTTTGCTTTTTTGAACCAACACCATGTCAGTAAAGCGCGTGAGATAATTATGAGCAAGCCAAATTCGACTTTTCAGTTTAAGAACACAGTAGGCGAACGCACCTTCGGCTTTGTCGATCTTGCCGATTTAATGGCGAAAGCAACACCCGCACGTTCGGGGGATCGCTTAGCCGGCGTTGCGGCCCAAAGCGCCGAAGAACGCGCCATCGCACAAATGACGCTTGCCGATGTTCCACTGAGCCTTTTCCTAGAACAAGCCCTCGTTCCCTATGAAGAAGATGAAATTACCCGACTAATATTAGACGATCATGACAAAAGCGCTTTTTCTTTGATTTCTCATCTGACCGTGGGGGGATTTCGTGATTGGTTGTTAAGCGACCTTGCCTCCAGCGAAATACTGATTCAGATCCGCCCCGGTGTGACGCCAGAAATGGCCGCAGCGGTCAGCAAAATTATGCGCAATCAGGATTTGATCTTGGTTGCGAAAAAGTGCCATGTCAAAACCGCGTTTCGTAACACCATTGGCTTACCAGGACACTTGTCGACCCGCTTACAACCCAACCACCCAACCGACGATTTAACTGGCATCGCGGCCAGCATGTTAGACGGTTTGCTCTACGCCAATGGCGACGCTGTGATTGGTATTAACCCTGCCACCGACAACGTGCAGCAAGCCACACGCTTGATCAAGATGATGGACGAAGTCATCCAGCATTATGAAATCCCGACTCAATCCTGCGTTTTAACTCACGTAACCAACACCATCGAATGCATCGAACAAGGCGCACCAGTGGATTTGGTTTTCCAGTCCATTGGCGGCACCCAAGCCACCAACGACAGTTTTGGTTTTAATCTCGCTAATCTGGCCGAAGCCCAAGCGGCCGCCTTGTCGCTGAATCGCGGCACGGTTGGCAATAACGTCATGTACTTTGAGACAGGCCAAGGCAGCGCTTTATCCGCCAATGCCAATCACGGTTTAGATCAGCAAACTTGCGAGGCTCGGGCTTACGCGGTAGCGCGTAAGTTTAATCCGTTACTGGTGAATACCGTGGTCGGTTTTATCGGCCCTGAATATTTGTACGACGGCAAAGAAATCACTCGTGCAGGGTTAGAAGACCACTTCTGTGGAAAGCTACTTGGCTTACCTATGGGTTGTGATGTTTGCTACACCAATCACGCGGAAGCCGACCAGAACGACATGGATAATTTACTGACACTGTTAGGTGTCGCAGGCTGTACCTTTGTGATGGGCATCCCCGGTTCCGACGACATCATGCTGAACTACCAGACCACCTCGTTTCATGACGCCTTGTACGCTCGCCGAGTGCTAGGGTTAAAACCGTCACCAGAGTTCGGCCTTTGGTTGGCTAAGATGGAAATCTTCAAAAACAACGAGCAATTTATTCTCAATCATCAGGTGCCTGACGCCTTTCATAAATCACTCAATCGTATGATTGGAGGTCGTTCATGAGCCACGACATCCCTAAATCCGACATCCCTAAACCTAATAAGTCTTTCCCAACACACCCTCATGCAGAGCCAGTAACAGAGAATGCATGGAGCAAGCTCAATGCCTTTACCGATGCGCGAGTGGGTTTGGGCCGTTCTGGTATCAGCGTCCCAACCAAGCATTTATTGGCCTTTCAGCTGGCCCATGCTCAAGCGATCGATGCCGTGCACACGCAACTCGATAGCAACGCGTTAGCCAAAGCTCTGGTAGAGCAAGATTGGGCGAAAGATTGGACAAAGCACTGTGCCCCCCTACTCTTGCACAGTCGCGCGACGGACCGCGCAACCTATTTACAGCGTCCAGATTATGGCCGCAGATTAGATGAAGAATCGGCATACAAACTAGACGAGCATCGAGCTTCCACCTCACAAAGTTATGACCTTGCGATTGTCGTGGTGGATGGTTTGTCGTCGCTGGCAGTAGAGCAAAATACTTTGCCTTTTTTACAAGCACTGTCTGGCTATATCAAGGGCTGGAACATCGCGCCCATTTGTTTTGTTGAACAAGGCCGCGTTGCCATTGGTGACGATGTGTGTGAACGCCTAAACGCCAAATGTGTCTTGGTATTAATCGGCGAACGTCCGGGGCTGAGCTCGCCAGATAGCTTAGGCTTGTATCTCACTTGGGGTGGCAAAGTCGGATTTACCGACGCCTACCGCAATTGTATTTCCAATGTTCGCCCAGCGGGTTTGGTGTATCAAGAAGCGGCGCGGAAAGCCTTTTATCTATTAAACGAAGCACGAACCCTGAAACTGTCTGGCGTCAAACTAAAAGACAGATCGGACGATGATTTAATAGTAGACACCTCACAGGAGTCAAAAAACTTCCTCATCTCCTAATACGAGGAAAAAAATAAGGAAAAAAACAAAACGCACGAATATATACAAACAGAAAAGCAAGAAAACTATAAGCCCACTGGGCAAAAATGACGGTTTAAAACTCAACTTATAGAGCACAACTGGAACAAAAGGAAACTAAAATGTCTGATCAAATTAATAAAGAATATCTGGCGAAACGCCAGCTAAAACGAGGCTCCGCGGGCTGGATTTTGCTTGCGGGTTTGGGCGTATCTTACGTGATATCTGGTGACTTCGCAGGCTGGAACTTTGGTATTGCCGAAGCGGGCTGGGGCGGTTTTGCCATTGCGGCGGCGCTAATGGCCGTGATGTATTTCACCTTGGTTTTATCCTTGGCAGAAATGTCTGCCGCTATCCCAGCGGCGGGAGGCGGTTACAGTTTTGCGCGTCAAGCGATGGGGCCTACTGGCGGTTATTTAACCGGCCTAGCGGTGTTAATTGAATACGCTTTGGCACCGGCGGCCATTGTGATATTTATCGGTTCTGCGGTAGAAGCGCTTTTAGGGTTCAATGGACCTTGGGTCTATGCCGCGTTTTATTTGGTGTTTATCGGAATTCACTTAGCCGGTGCAGGCGAAGCGCTAAAAGTCATGATGGTCATCAGTGGCTTGGCGGTTATCGCCATTCTAGCAACAGCGGTTGCACTGATTGGTGATTTTGACACTAGCCGTTTGTTTGATGTTGCCGTAACTGATGCTGCTGGCGCGTCTGAGTTTATGCCAATGGGTTGGTATGGCGTTTGGGCAGCGCTGCCATTTGGTATGTGGTTGTTCTTGGCTGTTGAAGGTGTGCCTTTAGCCGCAGAAGAAGCCAAAGACCCAGCAAAAGATGTACCTAAAGGCATTATCGGCGCGATGATTTTCTTACTGTTTACTGCACTTTTGGTGGTGTTTTTATTAGCGGGAGCTGCAGGCGCAGATGCGATGGGTAAGAGCGCGGTGCCTTTGGTTGATGCCTTAAACTTTGCGGGTCACAGCTCCTTGGCAACAGCGGTAAACGTTCTCGGTCTTGCTGGTTTGATAGCGTCTTTCTTCTCTATCATCTACGGTTACAGCCGCTTAGTCTTTGCTCTGTCTCGTGCAGGTTACATTCCACAAAGCTTGTCAGTAACAGACAAACGTAAAGTCCCTGCTCGTGCTTTGATCGTTCCTGGTATTTTGGGCTTCCTTGCTTCTTTAACGGGCGAAGGCGATCTTATGCTTGCCATGGCCGTGGTTGGCGCAACAGTGTCTTATGCTTTGATGGCACTCAGCCACATTTTGCTTCGCATCAAACAGCCAAACATGGAACGTCCTTATAAAACACCGGGCGGTATTTTCACCTCGTCTATCGCATTTATTTTATCGCTATTGGCTTTGACTGGTGTTTACGCTTACGATCCACGCGCATTTTTCTACACGTTAGTCTTGTTCGCCATCGGCGCGGCTTACTACTTCTTGTACAGCAAGAATCGTCTTGTGGCGAAAACACCTGAAGAAGAGTTCGACATGCTGGCGGCGGCCGAAGCCGACCTTGCTGCAACGGCTTAATACAACACGATAGTTTTGGTAACAACAAAAAGCCCCGCAGTTTCGATGCGGGGCTTTTGCTATTTTGGATTTTATTAATCCTTTATTAGGCTATGTATCCATTAATGTGCCTGCAGAACTATAATTCACCTCATAAAAGTTCTAGCATTACCTAATTGGTTCTTGACGTTGACACCAACATCCAAACCAAGAGAAAATTCAATATAAGCGGAAGGAAGCCAGCTTCAAATCTATACCTTACCCGTCTACTGACAAGTAGGCTTTGGTTGCTTTTTTCCTTACATGCATGTATCCAACAAAAAGTAATTCATATGTCGATTTTTTCCAAAAAAGAAACGATTTATTTATGCCCAGAAGTCAATGGTACTCTGACATTCGAAGGTACCCCCCTAGTAAATCACCCTATAAGAATTGTTTTGCTATATTCAGGAAAAGTTCCCTTCCATGACTATATCTATACAGATGACAAGGGCCATTTTCATTTTGATGGTTATCAAATTAAATCAAGAGAGCCAAATTCTATGTTTGGGTCTCCTAAAGTTATCCAACAGATATTAACTGTGATCGAAGATAAAGAATATCGACTATGGGAAGCTCGCTTACCAACGAACGGCACTATAAGTTTGAAAATGGTGGAAAATCAGCTTAGCAAAATTGATGCATCTCTAACCAAAGACATGCAAGACACACAATACGAATATCACTGCCCAGAGCTGCCTGTACAACCATTAGCCGTATTAAGCTCATTAGAACTAAAAGGATTCAATTAAAAATGAATACCTGATAACGAAAAGCTTTATCCCCTAATTGGCCGCTGTAGTTGACACCAACATCCAAACCAAGAGAAAATTCAATATAAGCGGAAGGAAGCCAGCTTCAAATCTATACCTTACCCGTCTATTGACAAGTAGACTTTGGTTGCTTTTTTCCTTACATGCATGTATCCAACAAAAAGTAATTCATATGTCGATTTTTTCCAAAAAAGAAACGATTTATCTATGTCCAGAAGTCAATGGTACTCTGACATTCGAAGGTACCCCCCTCGTAAATCACCCTATAAGAATCGCCTTAGTATTCTCTGACAAGATACCATTTAATGATTATATCTATACTGATGACCAAGGGAGATTTCATTTTGATGGTTATCAGATTAAATCAAGAGAACCAAACTCTATGTTTGGATCTCCTAAAGTAACTCAGCAAATATTGACAGAGATTAATGGGGAACGATATCGACTATGGGAAGCTCGATTACCAACTGATGGGACTATAAGTTTGAAAATGGTGGAAGATCAGCTTAAAAATATCAACGCATCTTTCAAAAAAGAAAGAAAGGATACGCAATATGAATATCACTGCCCAGAACTACCAGTACAACCATTAGTCGTATTAAGTTCATTAGAGCTAAAAGGATTCAATTAAATAGGATATTTGATAATGAACAATTTAACTCCAAAGCTAGCATCCGAATTAGCAGATTTTGCGTATGAAACAAGGTTACATGAAGTCAATAAAATTTTAGGCCTTGAAGTTTCAGTTAAACCATACATCGACAAGCACTTCAACTTTGATACTCAGCAAGATATTATAAACGGTGTATCAGGTGGTGCACTTTGTAGGGCACTAAATCTTGAGTCAGGTTTTGTGTACATTGGAACTGGCAAAGGGACTTATTCGAAAGATATTGCTATTACTTTTCGTGGCACTGACAATCGGCTTAGGGATGGCATTACCGATGCATCCATATCGACAATGACTGCAGATAATCAAGCTGCTGCTCATATGGGTTTTGTTAGAACATTTGACTCTATAAAGCCCAAATTAAAACTAGCAATAAATGAATTAATCAAACAAGGTAATACTGGAACTATTCATTGCGTAGGACACAGTCTAGGAGGAGCACTTGCTCAATTATGTGCGGTATGGGTAAAAGCCCGTTTCAGTAAGCGGGCTTGTTTATACACCTTCGGAGCACCTCGTGTTGGCCGTAAAGACTTCGCCATCAAATCCACAACAGCCATCGATGAGATTTTTCGCTGTATACACAATACAGATCCAGTGCCGATGATACCTATCTGGCCGTTTTATCACGCCCCCTACAAAGGAAAAGAGTACGTACTCTCAAACAGTGGAGGATTAATTGAGTTTTCCGCCCATAAAATGCCCACCAAGGGCAATCCTGGCTACATTAATTCAGCGAACACAGAAAGTTGGAATGATTTAAAAATCGTTAGCGACAATTATATGGATAGTAACCTTGTTCTTTTTTATAAAGATAGACTTACATCTACATTCAATAACATCACTTTCAAAAAGCTAACTGCAGCATTGCTTACATTGTTAAAAGCAACGGCTATTGGTACAACAGTGTTGGCGTTAAGTCCTGGCGCTATGGGGCTATCAAAATTCGTTGATATTCTAGCGCAGACACTTTCTAAGATAGCGAAGCTTTCTTCATCACTTTACGAGCAAGTAAAAGGATTTTTAGGTCACCTTTTATGCTTTTGCGGCTCGTATGCTGCTTCACTTCAGTTTGAAATAACTCATGATTTTGTTAAGCAGGCATTATCCACAATGGTGAAAAAAATAAACCAAGCAGCGGCTTTAGCATTAGATTCAAATCGTATTTAATGTCCATTGACGAAAGTAAGCCCTGAAAGGTGCTTACTTTCATATACAAAAATGAACTACGATTTAGCAAGATTCATGCTTTGCAAAGCTGCGCGCTCTGGCTCCATCATGTAGCGATAAGACAAGGCCGCCACGATACCACCAATAAAGATGGCATAGTTTGCCAAGGCGCTAAACACAAAGGTCGCCAAGATAGACACCGCGCCCGCAATAACCAAGGCATAAACACTCTTCTTATTCACACCGTTTTCATACCAATAAGCGCCTTTAGGAGACTCTGTATACAAAGCTGCCACATCGATATGACCTTTTTTGATAAAGAAGTAGTCGACAATAATAATGCCGTACAAAGGCCCAATCATCGCGCCCAACACATCCACTGTATAGTGAATCACTTCTGGGTTATTGAATAAATTCCATGGCGTTAGCAGCACAGAACCAAATGCGGCAATAAAACCACCCGCTTTAAAGCTGATTTTCTGTGGAGAAACATTCGAAAAATCAAACGCTGGCGCAACAAAGTTCGCCACGATATTAATGCCCACAGTGGCGAAGATAAAAGTCAATGCACCCAGTACCGTGATAAAACCAGAATCAAGACGTTTCACGGTTTCCACTGGATCGGTGATCATCTGACCAAACACAGGAATCGAAGCCGAAACAATCACCACACTGAACAAAGAGAACAACACAAAGTTAAACGGTAAGCCCAACAGGTTACCCAATTTTAATTTTTTATAACTGCCGCAATAACGAGAGAAGTCACTAAAGTTAAGTGTTGGCCCTGCGAAATAACCCGCGACCAAGGCAATCGCAATAAACATCTGCGCATACACATCTAGGCCCGTCAGATTATTTGAGCTCAGATTGAAACTGATGTTTTCCCAACCTGCTAGATTTATCATATAAATACATAACGCAAACATAGCGATGTAAATAGCAGGGCCAGACCAATCGATCACTTTACGAATCATGTCCATACCAAACATAAACACAATGCCTTGCACGACCCACATGGCAGAGAAGCCAATCCAGCCTAGGTAAGACAGACCGATGAAAGATTCGTCCGCAAGCGATGCCATTTCAGGGAAGAAGTACAGTAACAAGATAATAAAGGAACTGGATGCCAGAAAGGTTTGAATACCGTACCAGACAACCGCGATCAAGCCTCGAATAATGGCCGGAATATTCGCACCGAACACGCCGAAAGACATACGAGCAACAACAGGAAATGGCACGCCCGCTTTTTGTCCCGGTTTACCCATCAAGTTGGCAAATACCAACACAATGGAAATCCCTAATAACAAACTGATAAATACTTGAATACCATTTAGACCCAGAGCAAACAAGCTGGCAGCAAACACATAACCGCCCACGCTATGAACGTCTGACATCCAAAAAGCGAAGATACTATACCAACCCCATTTTTGATCTTTCTCCGGCAAGAGATCGCTATTTGCTAATCTAGGGCTTTGCTCAAATTCTTGTTTCATGATTGCGTTCCTTTTTAATTGTATACAATGTTAAATACAATTTATGTGCCAAAAAACAGAACCCAAAGAACTTAAGTAAAAATAGGAACATGAACCCAAAAAACCAACATTTACTGCACCATTCCAAGTCAAAACAAGAAAACCACACCAATATTGTGCACAATAAATTCATTTTTTGTTTAAGATGTACGAAACAAACTAGCATGCTATATTGTCTTAAGAACTATATTTAACAAGATATCGTATACAATTTATAGAGAAGCACTCATGTCGAATGACGAGAATATTTACCGACAAATGCTAAAGGCCATTGTCGAACACCAATTACCACCAGGAGCGCGTTTACCAGAAGACCGTCTATCAGAAGCTTTTGGTGTGAGCAGAACTGGCATCCGCAAAGTATTGCAGCGACTAGCCTTAGAGCATTTTGTAGTGATCGAAAAAAACAAAGGCGCGCAGGTAAACCATCCAAGCGAAGCCGAAGCATTAGAAGTTCTAGACAGCCGCCTATTGATTGAGCCACAACTTATTCCTGACCTGCTTACTCATTGGAATGCGGAACAGTCTGAGCGTTTTCGTATTATGGTCACGGAAGAAAAACGCGCAGAAGAAAGCAATCAATTAGCAGACTCTATTCAGCTAACCGCTCGTTTCCATTATGAGTTAGCGACGCTAGCAGGCAATAAGGTACTAGCGAATTTTGTCCAACAACTGTGCTATCGCTCTTCACTTATTCTCGCCGCTTACGGTACTCGCGGCAGTGTCGGTTGCGACTGTGGAGATCACTCGGAGCTTCTGGACCTTCTCGATCAAGGACACACAGATAAGGCGCAACACTGGATGAGTCATCACCTTAGACACATCAAATCTTCGCTTATTCTTGATAGCAAACCCGAAGAAAATATCGATTTTCAAAGACTTTTTGCCCGCTAGGAGCACCATGCGAATTCAGCTCATTAACCCAAACACCAGCGCCGACATGACTCACGCTATGGCATTGAGTGCTCAATCTGTCGCGCTAGAAACAACTCAAATTATTGCCTGTACTCCTGAGCATGGACCAAAAAGCATCGAATGTGCTTTTGATGAGGTCATTGCTAGCGCCGCTCTTCTTGATCTTATCGAACAAGGCAAACAACAAGGCGTTGATGCTCACATCATTGCTTGTTTTGGCGACCCTGCTTTAGACGCCGCTCGTGAATTAGCTGACGCCCCCGTGATTGGTATTGCTGAAGCAGGTTTTCACATGGCCAGCCTAATTGCCCATCGTTTTGGGGTTGTGACTACGCTATCTCGTACTTTACCAGCGAGTGAGCATTTACTACAAAAGTATGGTCATAAGCATCATTGTAGCGGTGTCAGAGCCACCGACATTCCTGTTTTGGCATTAGAAAATATCGACCCAGCGGCTTACTTACTACTAAAAACGGAATGCCTTGCGGCCATAGAGCAAGACGGTGCAGAAGCAATTGTATTAGGTTGCGCAGGCATGTCGAGTTTGGTGGAAAAGCTGTCTGCTGAATTACCTGTTCCTATCATTGATGGCGTTGTCGCCGCGGTAAAACTGGCAGAATCATTGCATCAGTTAGGACTACAAACCTCTAAAAAAGGTCAATACGGACAGCGTGTTAGCAAAGCCTTTACTGGGCGTTATTCCCACTGGAGTTTATAACCGCTGCTAAATAACATAAAAAATAATGGAACACAGACCATGAAACACTATTTAGAACGCGATTACGCGGGTTATGGCCGCCAAGGGTTGCCAAACGTAAAATGGCCAAACAATGCACGAGTTGCTGTCCAGTTTGTTTTAAACTTCGAAGAGGGTGGAGAAAATTGCGTTCTTCATGGCGATGAACACGCTGAAACTTTTTTGTCCGAAATATTCGGTGCGCAGCCTTTCAAAAACCGCCACATGAGCATGGAATCCCTTTACGAGTACGGTTCTCGCACTGGTGTGTGGCGCATCCTCAACGAATTCGAAAAACGCGGCTTACCGCTGACGATTTTTGCCATTGCCACCGCATTACAACGTAACCCAGAAGTGGCAAAAGCCTTTGTGGAAGGCAAACACGAGATTGTCTGTCATGGCTTAAAATGGATTCATTACCAAGAAATGCCCATCGAGCAAGAACGCGAACACATGCAACAAGCCCTCGCCTTGATCGAAGAAGTCACTGGCGTTAAACCCGCTGGCTGGTACACAGGACGCGATTCGCCAAATACCCGCGCCTTAGTCGCAGAACAAGCGCAACTCAAATACGACTCAGACAACTATGGCGACGACCTACCTTATTGGGTGAAAGTCGATACACCCGATGGTGGCAGCAAACCGCATCTAATCGTGCCTTACACGCTCGACTGCAACGACATGAAGTTTTCTTCCCCATACGGTTTCAATCACGCAGAAGAATTTTTCCAATACTTGAAAGACAACTTTGATTGTTTGTATGAAGAAGGCGCCACCGCACCGAAAATGATGTCTATCGGCATGCATTGCAGAACCCTTGGCAAACCAAGCCGCTTTATGGCCCTGAAGAAATTCTTAGACTACGTACAATCCCACGACAACGTCTGGATTGCTCGCCGTGAAGACATCGCTGATCACTGGATTAAAAACCACCCACCAAAACTGTAGGTTTTTTAGTTATGAGGATAAACAAAGGGTTATCCTCATAACTTACTCTTTTTAAAATATCTTCACCGACATTCATTTGATAATGGTTATTGAATACATTAGCATTTACATAAATTTACCTTTATTGGACTTATGAAATGTTATCCAAAAAACCTTACACGGCGATTATTCTATTGCCTTTCGCCCTTAGTGCCTCACAAACCACCTTTGCAGAAACGGAATCCATAAGCCTCGATGAACTAGTTATCCAAACCAGCCGATCGAATACCAAAAAGGATGACAGTCCCCAGGTCATTACTGTCATCACTCGACAGCAAATTGAAGATCAACTATCTATTAGCTCTGACAGCTCACAGGTGCTTTCTAGCCTTCTACCAGCCTATGCGCCAAATACGCAAAAATTAAACGATAGTAGCCAATCCTTTCGCGGTCGTTCTGTTTTATACATGATAGATGGTGTTCCACAGTCCAATCCACTTCGTGACGGTAGCCGTGCAGCACACACTATTGACCTTGCTATGGTAGAACGCATTGAAGTAATCCATGGTGCAAGCGCAATTCATGGATTAGGAGCAACTGGCGGTATTATTAACTTCATCACCAAATCAAATCGTTCAAACGAATTAAAACAACACGTCGATGTACAACTGACCACACCGACAGATGAATTAAAAAGCGATTCTCTGGCCTATAAAATTGGCTATCAAGTAGAAGGTGCACAAGATAATTTTGACTACCTTGTAGGTTTGACCAACGAAGTACAAGGCGTTTACCTTGATGCCGACGGCGATTATGTAGGCTCGGACTCTACTCGTGGCGATACGATGGATTCAAAAAGCTACGATGCTTTCGTCAAGCTTGGTTACTGGCTAACCGACGATAAAAGACTAGAGCTTGAAGTTAACAAGTACCGATTAAAAGGACGAATGAACTTCACTGGTGTCAACGGAGACAGATCAAACGGCGTTCCAACCAGCTCAATCAAAAGCACACCAAGAGGTCTTGCTCCCTACAACGATGTTCAAACCACCAGCCTGTCCTACACCGACAGCGACCTTGATGGTATGGAGCTTAAAGCACAAGTTTTCCACCAAGATTTTGAAGGCCGTTATGGCGCAACAAACTCCAGAAATTTTCAAGACACTAGCATTGCACCAAATGGCACCCTTTACGACCAAAGCCAGAACCAATCAGAAAAAATTGGTGCAAAATTCAGCTTAACTAAAGACGACCTGTTAGATAACGATTTAAGCGTCACTGCAGGCTTAGATTTGTTACAAGACACAACCAGTCAGACGTTAATATTGACTAATCGCACTTATGTTCCTGAAACGGAATACACCAATTACGCGCCATTCGTGCAATTTGAATACCGACCAACTGATCGCTTAGTACTACAAGCTGGTGCCCGTAATGAACACGCTAAGTTAGACGTAGACACTTACCAAACAGTTGCAGCGAATAACAGTGTGACAGTTAATGGTGGCAAGCCGAGCTTTAGTGACACGGTTTACAACGCTGGTGCTGTTTTTAAGATCACACCTGCTGTCAGTGTATTTGCCAACTACTCAGAGGGATTTGGTATGCCTGATGTCGGACGCATATTACGCACAGTGAAGGGAGCCAACTATGATGTGGATACACTAATTGACCTCGATCCGGTTGTAACTACCAATTATGAAGTAGGATTCCGTATTAATAAAAATACATACGACTTTGAGGTCAGCGCGTACCAGTCTAATACAGACTTAGATAGCAATGTTGTTCCACAGGACGACATATATATTATTGAACGGAGAAAGACAGAAGCTCATGGTTTAGAAGCTTCTTTAGGATTCCAGCTAAACAAGGACCACAGACTACAAGCCAACTATTCTTATGTTCAGGGTAAGTATGACAGTAACGACGACGGGAAAGTGGATACAAAACAAACTGGAGCAAATATTTCACCTAATCGCTTAGTGACTTCATGGAATGCTCGTTGGAATGACAAGCTATCCTCTTTGCTGCAAGTCAATCACGCCTTTGACAGAAGCTTCGATGATGACGAGTTAGAGTTTGATGGCTACACCCTGGTCGACGCATCCGTTGGTTACAAACTTCCGGTTGGTAAAATGAGTGTTGCTGTTGCCAACGTATTTAACGAAGACTACTTCACTTACTACTCTCAAAGCTCTGTCAAAACGGATGATCTTTACTTCAAAGGCCGAGGTCGTACTGTGACACTGGCTTATGGTTTAGACTTTTAATTTCTTGTTGTACCTAACTCTTCTCTTATTTTTTAAGAGAAGAGTTAGCTTTCTTTAGAGGCAAAGGACAAGAACCACAATAGACTGGGGGCTCAGTAGCTTGGTAGTAAAAACAACAGGTGCATCGAACACGAACAGGATTTTCCGATAGTGCCGTTAACTGCTTATCTCGATAAAAAACCGTCAAAGGATTTTCTTCTAAACCAAATAATTGTGTCGAGGTTTTATCAAGCAAATACGCGTAATCCGCTTCCGCTATCACTCTTTTCTCTTCAGCAATATTAGTAAGAATACGCTGCTCGTAAATGCTAAAAACCCGCACTGCGATGTTTTCCCAGAGAACGCGCCGCGACACTTTTGTTAAGTGGTAAAATTTCTCGACCAATAAGGTTAGATGTCCAGCAAACACCTTACCTAGAATCTCATTTCGCCAAACTTCTCGACTTTCTTTATCCGAACTTTTCCAAACCGACACAGATGTGTCTTTTAATGGCATCTTAGATTGCCATATGCGGTTTTCGAGCGGATATTCAAAGACACTGTTTTCTATTGAAGCATCAAGGCCTTTATCAAAACTCGACATAGCATATAAAACAGGCGCAAGAGTGAGAAATGCCACACGCTTGATTACTAAAGACGCCGTTACTTTCAGATTTGGAGCGCCGAGTTCTGGCATGATTTTTTGTAGTGTTTCAAAACACAAGACATCATCCAATAACTTACTAGAATCGATGGCAAGTGGCTCGTCTTGTTGATAGAACTTAAGCCCAAATGCCGCCAACACTTCCCACTCGTCGGTAAGAAGCTCATGCTTATTGTCTTGTTTAAACATGCTCAACCGCCTGAGAGTCGAGCTTGCGCCCTTTTCCATAAGGAATGCACATTGGCGTACCAAACAGGGGATCGGCACTGATATGGCATTCCATATCAAATACCGCTTTCACCATATCATGATCTAAAATCGCCTCTGGTGCGCCTTGGCAAAAAACCGTGCCGTCTTTAATGGCAATCATTTTGTGGGCGTAACGAGCAGCCAGATTCAAATCATGCAACACCATTAAAATAGTCGTATTCTGGGTCAAATTAAGCTCAAACAATAAGTCTAGAATTTCTATCTGATGGGTTAAATCCAAATAGGTTGTCGGCTCGTCCAATAGCAAAATATCGGTGTTCTGTGCTAGCGCCATGGCAATCCAAGCTCGCTGTCTCTGGCCGCCAGATAAAGCATCAATGGAACGATCAGCAAACTCGGTCATATTGGTGTCTTGCAAGGCTTTACGAACTAACCGTTCGTCGTCTTCAGTCCAGCTTTGTAGCCAATTTTGATGCGGATAACGGCCCTGACGAACCAACAGCTCAACCGTCAAACCCTCTGGCGCAACAGGACCTTGCGGAAGAATAGCCAGCTTGCGAGCCACGTCTTTTCCAGACAAGGAATGAATATCAGCGCCATTCAGCAGGATCTGACCAGCCGAAGGCTTCAATAATCGAGCAAACGACTTCAGTAAGGTAGATTTACCACAACCATTGCCGCCCACCAACACAGTGATTTGCTTAGATTCAATAACTAAATCCAACGATTTAATAATGGTTTTTTTCTCATAACCTAAAGACAGCGCCACACTTTTTAATGGGCTTTGAGCGAATAAATTATCGTCTACTAAAGAATGTTCAGACAAACTCATGATTAAAAAATCCCAATATGGCTAACCGACTCAGAAACGCTGCCGATAGAGTAAATAAATAAAGAATGGTGCACCAATAGCAGACACAAACACACCAGCCGGAATATCCAAAGGCTGAAATAGCAAGCGACCACAAAGATCAGCCAACATCACCAAACAAGCGCCAACCAATGCAGAAGTTGGCAACAAAAGCGCAAAACTCCGCGCAACAAGACGCCTAGCAATGTGTGGCGCTATCAAGCCAACAAAACCCACCGCCCCAGCATAAGCAATCGCCGGCGCAGCCATAATCACGCTTAAAAATAACAAAGCCAAACGCAAACCTTGCACGGATATACCCAACCCAGTTGCCAATTGATCGCCCAATTCTTGAGTATTCACTCGGCGCGCTAAATAAAACGCCAAGGGCCATGAAACCAACAACCACGGCAACAAAGCTTTCACCTCAACCCAACTCGCGCCATACACACTGCCCGTTAGCCAGATATACGCGGTAATGCTGGTAGAAAGTGGGCTCGCGGCAATGACAAAGGTCGTCACCGCCCCCATTGCCGAAGAAATGCCAATACCAACTAATACCAACCGCATCGGTGTCACGCCACTATTCCAAGCAAGAGCATAAATCAACAAAGCCGCCAACAAAGCGCCCGCAATGGCAAAAACAGGCAACCAAACTAGGCCGATTACCGTTGCGAAAAATGATAGAAAACACACGGCCGCAGCGGAAGCACCGCCAGTAATGCCGATAATATCTGGTGACGCTAACGGATTACGTATCATGGATTGCAGTACTAACCCAGACGACGCCAACGCAGCGCCCACCATGGCCGCCATCAGCACCCTTGGCAAACGCAAGGTTTCTACCACAAACTGAGTTCCCTGATCACCATGACCAAGCAGAGCCTGAAGCACACGCGGCAGAGCTACGAACTCCTCGCCTAGGCACAGAGAAAACAACAGAACAGCGAGAAAGAAAGCAAAGAGCGCGAGCATCGACCACAAAGAGCGAACAGGGGTCGAGAAAGAGAAAAATCGATGACGAACGCTAAAAGACTTACTCACGTTTGCCTCCTTTACGTGCCAAATAAATAAAGAAAGGCGCGCCCAAAATCGCTGTCGTCACACCAATGGGCACCTCTTCTGGCATAATCACAAAACGGCTAATCACATCGGCACACAACAACAAAATAGCGCCCCACAAAGCACTTAACGGAATAAGCCATTTATGATCATAACCCACCACTGATCGCACCATATGTGGCACCATCAAACCGATAAAACCAATACTGCCGCCCAGTGCGACCGAGCCGCCCGCTAAGCCAATAATTAGCAAACTCAGTACAACCTTGATTAAAACTGTGTTCTGTCCTAATCCTTTAGCAATATCGTCACCGGACAATAAAATATTAATCTGCGGTGCCGCCAGTATCGCCAACACAATACCAGCAACAAAAGCGGGCGCTAATGGCATCACCATAGACAAATCACGACCAGATACAGAGCCAGCTACCCAAAACAACACACTGTCTAAGCCTTCTTGACCAATCACCAAAATGCCTTGAGTAAAAGCCATGAAGAGCGCCGAAATCGCCGCACCAGACAACACAATACGCACTGGAGACAAGCCGTCTTTGCCTAAACTGCCCAAGCCATACACCAAGGCGCCAGCCACGCTTGCCCCTAAAAAAGCTAGCCACAAAAACGTATTCAGGGAAGTCACCGAAAAGAAGGTGGAAAACAAAACAATGGCAAACACGGCACCCGCGTTAACACCAAAAATAGACGGCGAAGCCAACGGATTACGCGTTAAGGCTTGCATTAAAACGCCAGCCACCGCCAACGCCGAGCCAACTAAACAAGCAACAAGAGCGCGCGATAAACGCGTAGTGCGGATAATAACGTGATCAATAGATTGAGGATCGTATGCCCAAAACGCCGTCCAAACTGATTTCATTGAAACAACATACTGGCCATAGGCTACGCTCCCCATTAAAGAGACCACCAGGCATAAAATAGACAGAGCAAGAAGGCTCCATTTAAAAGTGCGGCTACTGAGTAAGACCATAAACGCTCTAGTGATCGACTTGAGGTAAGTTATAGATTTGGTATAGCTGGTCTAGTATTTTCTCAGCGCCCAGAATCCCACCAGACAACAACCAAGCCACATTATCTACTTCATACACTTGCTGGTTTTTAGGGGCGGTGAGCATTTTCCATAACGGATGCGCACGCCATGCATCATAGTTTTGTCTAACGGCAGCATCATTGGAATGTAAAATGACAAAGAACACATCCGCATTCACGCTAGGTAAGGCTTCTTTAGTTTTCAGCTTCACACCCCAACCATTTTCATTTGGCAACGGAAATTTAAAACCTATCTCCTTCAACACCACGCCTGGAAAGCTTTGATTCAAATACAGACGCAAATGATCGGCGCGAATATTTAAAATCGCTGCGGTTAATGGCCAGTTAGCCTCGCGCTTTTTAATGACATTACGGAAGTTCGTAATGCGCTGCTGAAAATCGTCCCAAACCTGCTTACCTTTCTCTGGTTTGTTCAACGCCTCAGCGGTTAAATCCAAAGTGGTTTTAAAGTCATACACATCCTCAGCCATCACAGTGGGTGCGATTTGGGACAATTGACGATAGATCTTTTCATGGCGATACTTGGTGCCAATAATCAAATCTGGCTTTAACGCCACAATAGCCTCAAGGTTCGGTTGAGTTTCCAACCCGACATGAGCAACGCCTTTTAAAGCATCTCGCAAATATTCATAGGTTGGCTGCTGCGCCCAAGAATCCACCACACCGACAGGCGTCACACCTAACGCCACCACAGAATCGGTTGCTCCTTGGAACAAAGTCACCACACGTAAGACTTTTTTAGGCACTTCAGTGCTGCCCATCGCATGAATAATCGTCTTTGTTTCTGACGCCATCACCTGATTGACTGGAACTAAAATCAGCAAAAATGCTATTAGCAGAAATGCCAATTTTCTTACTCGGTTTACCTGCATCTTAAGGAGCTTCCTTGAATTGTTCTTTTTAACAGATCGTTATAATAACAATTATCATCCTCATAAACATTAAGCACGGTGTAAAAGACCAAATGAAATACAATAAAAAAGCCTGAATCATTCGATTCAGGCTTTTAAGAATTACTAAAAAATTCAGCTTTATACATGTCCTTTCATATGGATCAAGCAAGCATTGTCTAAATTTCCATACTCCGTAAAGCCTCGTGGTAAGAAACTAACTAAATCAAGAAACATGTGTGGCTGGGTGCCCAACATAGAAATTTGATAAAACTGACTTTGAAAGGGTATATCTTTAATAACAGCAACTACAGTCATACAAACCTTCACTAAAAAAAATTAAAACTGCCTTGAAGGTAAAATACGAATCCCATTAAAGTTATATTTTTGATCACCTACACGTATTTCCAAACCACTAAGAACAAAAGGAGCAACTTTATCAATCTCTATTTCAAAGACTTTTTGCACTTCTTGTTCAACCACAATTTTAGACTTTGTTGTCTTGATATAGCTTTCTGACTCAAGAAAGATAGGTGTTTGTAAACGACTTGGTTGATCGATCGTCATAGTCTGGCTATTCATAACCAGTGGGGCAGAATCCGTTGATCTCACACCAATAATCAATGAAATTACCCAAGTTTCTCTTTTGGTAGGCATGAAAGGAACAAAGCTCTTCACTCTCTCGACTCGAGTATAACTACTACTTATAGATATAGTAGATTCATCACACAAGATGGTCATCGCGTTGCTTTTTTCACCTATAATTTGGCAGCTTTTCTCTTCTCCACTTTTTTCAAATGAAACTCGAGTGCCGCAAGCGGCCAATAACAAAGCCATCAAGGCAAGCATTAGTGATTTTTTCATTAGCAATTCCACGGATTAAGGAAGACATCCTCGTCCTTCTTAAAAGTAATGTTTTCAATTGGGTATGCCACCCCGTTTATGACAATCTCTAAACCTTGTAGAGTGAAGGCTTCTTTATAATCACCTGAGGCTTTAATGCTGATGTCGCTAAAATAAAAACTGTCAGGAACAACTGAATGAAAGTATGAAGAATCCGATTCCTTAACCTCTAAAATTTTTGCTTCGTTTCCATCCTGAAGTATTGAGAATTGATCACTAATGACAGAATGAGACTTTTTAGAGCTAGTATGGACAAGTAATGTTTGACTCTCTTTATCAGAGAGCAAAGTAACCTCTACCTTAGTCTCGCCCAAAAAGAATAACAATAACTCCTCAGGTCCAACTCTATTATGACACCATGATGGAACAACCTTAGCCCCAGACTGATCAGAATAAGGCCGATTAAAGTGTTCGTGAGAAGTGCAACCCACCAAAGGTAAGATAGTGAGCCATAAAAAATGTTTTAAATTACTCAGCCGAGCTAATTGCATAATTAATAAATCCAAACATTAGAGGGGATGCATATATCTGTCACGAGCTAAACCTAAAACTATACTGTCCGCGAACTCAATTTAGCCTCAGTTTATAACCCACTATTGAAATCTCTACCATTAGGATAACGAAGCTTGCATCAACCTCTTACTCAGATACAAGTAAGTAGGCGATTGTCACTACTAAACATTTTTCAGGTAATTACTGGCGAGGAAACTGGTCACATAAGGGCAAACTTAACGGCCTCACTATGCTTAGGTGTAAGTCTTAAAACAAGGACATACTTTAAGAAACGGATATTAGATTTAGCCAAACACCACATCATCTGGCAAAGTCACAAAAATCGAGTGTCTGACTTCGTTGAATAATGCCTTACTGCAATGGCCTTCGCCTTCTATGTCTTCTAACAACACAACATCGCCCGCGCCAAATTGGCGGGTTTCACCGGACGATACCATGAACTCGCAACGGCCTTTGATGATGAACAAAAGCTGGCGCTGTGGCGCTGGATGCCATTTGAAATCGTAATCGCTTGGAGTCTCACGAAAAATCATCTCACCCGCTGGAAAACGCTCCGACAAGAAACCAATGGGGCCACCATCACGGACATCAATATTCAAATCACCGAAATGGCTTTTTCCCTGATCATCGTTAAAAATGCGTGTAAATTTCATCGAATACCTCTTTATTGACCTTCATAATAAGCGTTCATGCAATTCAATTGGCTTGCGTATTGTCTCGTTCCTCGACACGTCAACACCCATTAAGCACATGGAAACTTTTACCCGCGTATTCATACTTGCTCGTTTACCGTCATCATAAGCGTCCATGCAATTCAATTGGCTTGCGTATTGTCTCGTTCCTCGACACGTCAACGCCAATTAAACGCATGAAAGCTTTTAACCGAAGAAGGCTAGCTTCCCAGCATAACGTGAAAGCGATTCTTCAACCGCCCATCACAAACTGCATCCAGAATCACGCTAGAGCGATTCTTCGAGCTTGCTCGGGGAGTAAAGCGTGATACTGGGTTCAGTACAACAGGAGCGAGGCGTTACACCAAATTCTGTATCGCATGGCTCAACACCGCCAAGGTCACGGCTACATCTGGCGTATCAATCGCTTCCGCTGGATGATGGCTAATGCCTTTCTCGCAACGCATAAACAACATAGCCACAGGGCAAATGTCGGCAATCGCCATAGCGTCGTGTCCCGCACCAGAGAACAAGGTGTGAACGGGAATATTTTGTACTTCAATCGCATTGCGTAGCACGCTTTGTAGCTTTTCATCACAATGCACGGCGTTGGCGGCATGGGTCGCTTTACGCTCAATACGTACATTACGACGTGCAGCAATGGCTTCTAATTCAAGCAATATTTCATCGAGCGCTACATCGCGTTTATCATCAAATTCGCTGCGAATATCGAGGGAAAATCCCGTGTTGCCAGAAATCACATTCACGCCATTGGGACGATTTTGAATGCGGCCGACTGTAGCAACAATGCCATGATTTTGAGCAACTCTTTCTACAGCAAGAATCATTTCACTGCTGGCACAAAGGGCATCTTGGCGCAGATTCATTGGCACTGTGCCCGCGTGTCCTGCCATGCCGGTAATATTAAATTCAAAGCGCTTTGCCCCGGCGATGGCACTGACCACGCCAACAGGTAAATCCAAGTCTTCTAGCACTGGTCCTTGTTCAATATGCAGTTCAAGGTAACCAAGTAAGTTATCGGTTGAGATGGCCGCATTGGGAATACTCGCAAAGTCCGAACCAAAGTCTTTCAGTGCTTGCGATAAGCTGATGCCATCGCTGTCTTTCACATCGGCCCAGCTTGCAGGCCATTGACCCGTTAGAGCACGACTGCCCAGCAAGGTAGAGCTGAAACGCGTGCCCTCCTCGTCACCAAATCCCACCACATCTAGGTGAAACGGCAAACGAACACCCGCGGCTTGCATCGCTGCGATCAAGGTAACAGGTGTAATCACACCCAACATGCCATCGTATTGACCACCGTTTGGCACCGTATCCAAATGGCTGCCCATGATAAATCGCGGTGCATCAGGGTCGTCTGCTTGCCAACGTCCCCATAGATTACCTGCTTCGTCCTGCCAAGTGTGCATACCTGCTTCTTGCATCCAGCCGCCCACCAGTCCATTGGCTTGTTTGTGTTCCTTGGTGAGATAACGACGATCTAGGCAATCGTCGCTTTGACTGATTTTGCCAAGTTCGTCACAGCGGTCCATGACCAACTGAGCGAGTTTGCCGTAATCTGTCATTATCTTTCTCCTGCGTAAACCGACATGGCCGCGTCTACCGCAGCGCCGGCTGGTAACGCAAAACCAGCACGACGAAGTACGGTTTCTAGCGACTGCAAGGTATGCAAAACAGCGTCTTGGCGAGCGTTGTAACCCATGGTGCCAATACGCCACACCTTGCCTTTTAATGGGCCAAAGCTAGTACCGATTTCGATATTAAAAATGTTTAGCAAATCATGGCGAATTTGTTCTCCATCGACGTTGTCAGGAATATGTACGCCCACTACGTTGGTCATTTTGTGTTTCAAGTTACCAAATGGCTGTAAGCCCATAGCGATAACACCTTGCAGCATGGCGTTGCCAGCCAACTGATGACGTTGAATCACCGCATCTTGACCTTCGCTAAGTAGCTGAATCGCACACTCACGAGAGCCAAATAACATGGTTGCCGCTTCCGTATGGTGGTTCAAACGTTCATCGCCCCAATAATCCATGATCATAGGCAAATCAAAGTAGTTAGAACGAATACGCATACCAGACGAACCTTGGTGGTGAGCATCGCGAATCCCCGCTTCCACATGGGCGCGTTTGCGTACACAAGACACAAAGCGATCACTCAATGTAATTGGCGCACTGCCTGATGGGCCGCCAAGACATTTTTGCAAACCCACTGACACAGCGTCGATTTTCCACGCGTCCACTTCCAACGGGTTACCACCAATCGATGCCGTAGCATCGGTGTAAAACAACACATCGTGAGCGCGACAAATATCGCCTAGCTCTTCTAATGGCTGAAACATGGTGGTCGAAGTATCGCCTTGTACAATCGCCAATAATTTTGGCTGTACTTTCTTGATCGCGTCTTCAATTTGCTGAGGATCAAACACTTCCCCCCAAGGCACTTCGATGGTGTGAACTTCCGCATCAGCGCGCTCAGAAATCTCAGCCAACAAGTGACCAAAACGACCAAAGATAGGAATCAGCACTTTATCGCCAGGCTCTAAACAAGACACCAAAGCCGCTTCAATACCCGCACGAGACGTACCATCTATCAAAAAGGTTTGCTGATTCTGAGTATTAAAAACACGACGATACAACTCCATGACTTCGTTCATGTAACTGGTCATGGTCGGATCATATTGGCCCACTAACTGAGTCGACATAGCCGACAACACGCGTGGATAGCAGTTAATTGGCCCTGGACCCATTAATAATCTTGGAGGTAATGAAAGCGGCTGCATAATGATCTCCTAACCTAAAACCTGATAAAGCATTTTGATGCCTGTGAAAATCAACACGACAGCGAAGACTTTCTTCAATTTGGCTGCGTCTAAGCGATGCGCTAATCCCGCGCCAACAGGAGCAAACAAAACCGTCAATGGAATGATACAAGCTGCGCCAATCAAGTTAACCAAGCCGACAGTACCGTAAGGGGAGTCAATTGGGCTTTGTCCGAAGATCAGCATAGTCAAGGCTGCTGGCAAGGAAATGATCAAGCCTACTGCCGCCGCAGTGCCGACAGCACGGTGCGCAGGGTAGTTACAGAAGGTCAGCATAGGGACGGTTAACGTACCGCCGCCAATACCCACCATAGAACTGAAGAAACCAACACAGGTCGCCATCACGCCTTGACCAGCATTACCCGGTAAAGATTTGAACATGCTGTCTTTTTTGCCCAACAACATATTCAATGCCGACAAAGTCGCAATAATACCGAACAACAGAGTCAACCATTCGCCATCAACACGAGTCACCACAAAACTGCCAATCATTACGCCTAAAAAGATAAAAAAGCCCCAACGCTTCAGCAGATCGAAATCCACGTTGCCTTTGGCTTTATGGGCACGAATTGAACTAATAGAGGTCGGAATAATGGTCGCTAGAGACGTCGCTGTTGCCACCAGCATGGCAGTATCCGCACTGACACCCAAGCCTTGATACAAGAAAAACAACACCGGCACGATAACGATACCGCCGCCGACACCCAACAAACCGGCTAAAATACCGCCAACCACACCGGTGGCCATCATGGCGAGAATCATGGAATAGTTTTCCATTATGAATGACATGTTTCTGTTCGCTCCTAAATGAGATAATTACTAACTAAAGTGTTACTAAATCTGACTGTTTCTAAATAACATTACTTTTAAATATCAGTGCTATCGATGGCCAAACCATCACTGCGTGGATCCGTCGCGGCATCGGTATGTCCCTCTGGATGAAGCACAACCGCACCAGCGTGACCCATTAATTCATTTTGCGAGTCGACGATAACCAAATCGTGACCACGCGCCACCAATTCATTACCTGCAATATCTGCAAAATCGCGCTCGACTTTTAAATTATGACTAACATCACCCCACGTTCGACCGAGCAACCAACGACCTTCGCTGATAGCTTTATCCAACGGCATTTGATGATAAACATAACGACTGAACAGAGCTGCTTGAGTCTGCGGCTGGCCTTCGCCACCCATAGTGCCGTAACTCATACGACGGCCATCGTTCAATTCAGCAAACGCCGGATTCAGCGTATGGAAAGGTTTGAGGTTCGGTCCAAGCTCTTGCAAAGAGCCTTTTTCAAGAGAAAACGACGAGCCGCGGTTGTTCCACACAATACCAGTGGAAGGACTGACTACACCGCTACCGAATTCCCAATACAAGCTCTGAATATAACTGACCATGCGACCTTCACTGTCACAAGCCCCCATCCAAATCGTGTCGCCATGCTTGGCTTGATGAGGCCAAGGTTGCGCACGCTCTAAAGCAATTTCGTGACACATTTTTTCTAACTGTTCGTCATCCAATAAAGATGATAAATCCATTGCTAAACGGGACTCGTCAGTGACAAATTGATTACGAGCAATAAAGGCTTGTTTGGTGCATTCGATTAACAAATGCGCCATGTCTGTTGCAGTTTTACCTTGGGTATAAAGCTTGTCATACAAAGCCAAAATCAATAAAGACGCGATGCCTTGCGTCGGCGCGGGCAAGTTATACAGCGAGCCTACACTGATTTTAACCTGTAAAGGCGCAACGCGTTTTGCCTGATAAGATTCAAAATCTGCCAAGCGAATCGGCGAGCCTGCGCTAGCTAAATCTTTCGCCAAACGTTTGGCAATATCGCCGTGATAAAAATCATCTAAGCCTTTTTCAGCTAACTGTTCCAGCGTTTTGGCCAGTACTGGCAAGGTCAACGTATCGCCTTGTTCGTACATGCCCCCGTTCTTTAAAAACGACGACGCAAAACCCTGAACACTGACTAAGTCGGCAAACGTTTTCTTACTAGCATCAACGTAAGTTTTCGTCACTTCACTGCCGTTTTTCGCTAACTGAATAGCATCATCAAGCAAGGTCGATAACGGCAAGTTTTGTGCGTTGGAGGCCGCTTGCCAAGTTTGGCTCACGGCAAGTGCTTCTTGCCAACCAGCTACTGCACCGGCCATAGTAACAGCCGCTTTGCCATTTCGTGCTGGAATGCTGTCATAGCCCTTATAAAAATCCAGTGTCGCCAATTGCGCCGCTTTACCAGAAGCATCAATGCCAATTGGCGTTTTTCCCGGCTCGCTGATCAACCAAAAGCCATCGCCACCCAAGCCATTCATGTGTGGATACACCACGGCAATCGTCGCCGCGGCCGCCACCATGGCTTCTATCGCTGAGCCACCTTGTTTAAGGATTTTTTGCCCTGTTTCTGTGGCTTTAAAGTGCGGCGCAGTAAAAGCGATCTCGTTCTTTTTCATGACGCTACTCCATTAAGGTTTTTGCGAATTCAATTAGCGCCAAATCTGTACCTTTTGAACTCACTAAAGACAAGCCACATGGCGCACCATGTAAGGTACAAACAGGCAGATGCAATTGCGGCAAACCAGCTAGTCCAGCAATGGCTGTAATGTCCATCAACTGATTACGATAGGCCGCGAGTTCATCATCAGCCGCATCAAATAATGGCGCTAGACCTGGCGTGGTTGGGATGATCAACACAGCATCTTCGATTTCATGTTCTAACCAATCAGTAAAACGCTGCCGTTGCTGTTTTGCTGCGGCAACGTCAGCTGAAGAAATGGTTTGGCACCATTCGAAACGTGACTGAATATCTGGTGCAAATACCGCCGAGGCATCGACACCATCAAGATCTTCTAAACTCTTGATCCATTTACCATGTTCGTGCCAAATTTCTGCGCCTTGTAAGGTTCGAAATGTCTCGCTAGTTTTCCACACTTTGGTATCGATGACGATGGAAGATTCACTTGAAAACCGACCTTTTTCACGCCATGTTTGTAACTGTTTTTTCAACTCATCCACATGCGCAACTTGATCAATTAAATTCTTAGCAATCAAGATGTTATTAAATTCTTTCGGTGGTTTGTTTTTAAGCAAAACGCTAGCTGTTTTCGCTAATGTATCTAAGTCTCTGGTGAGCCAACCTACCGTATCAAAAGATGGGGCAAGAGCGACCATATTGTCTGATGGAATCACGCCATGGGTCGGACGTAATCCAAACAAACCATTGTAACTAGCAGGCACTCGAATCGAGCCACCAGTATCTGTACCTAATCCTATATCAGCAAAGTCGGCTGAAACAGCCACCGCCGAACCCGATGACGACCCGCCTGGGAGACGATTTGGTGTCACCGGATTTGAGGGTGTTCCGTAATGAATATTTTGACCATTTAGGCTATAAGCCAACTCATCAGTAATGGTTTTACCGCAAAAAATAGCGCCGTCATTCAGCAAAGCGGCAACGCTAGAAGATGTTTTTATCGGAATAGGATGAGTCGCAAGCCAAGTAGGATTTCCAGCAGAAGTTGGCAGTCCAGCCATATGAAACAAGTCTTTCACAGCCAAACGTAAACCACTCAGTGGCAAAGTAGGATTAGCTGATGAACTATCGTTCCAAGTCGTTTCACTTAAGTTAAGAAAGGGATTTTGTACCATGAAATGTTTCATATGTCCTCCACTTGGTTAGCACATATGAAACAATCGTTTCACCACCCTGTCAACTGAAACAAAAAAGAAATCTTTTTTTTCTGCAAAAGTGTCGCAAACAGTGTGGGTCAGTTTCTTTCAAAAAATTATGGCTCTAGCTCATCCAAATCTTCATATAAAGCTGAAATTGCTTGTGTCTGACGACTCGCCGCATCGCCCAGAAAACCAAACACTCGGTTGCACAACATAGAGATCAGGCTCATCGGTGCGGCGTAACTATCGAATGGACTTTCGTTACCAAGGTGACACACCAGCACGTGAGATACTTGTTGGTTATAAACCTGGCCTGTTGGATCTGTGATCAAGATGGTATTTCGACCTTGCAAGGCTTCTACGATTTGCTTGAATTGACGAGTGCGACGTCTAAAGCCCAGTAAGACAATCACTTCATCGTCGAGAATGTCGTGTAGATCTTCCCCTAATGTTTGACCCGGCTGTGGCAATAAACGCACAGAATGACGCACTTGTTGCAACTGCTGTCGAAAATGCAACGCCAAAGGATAAGCATTACGAAAGCCGATCAGAGTTACTCGGCTTGCTTTGGCTAATCGTTCGCTGATCTCGTTAAGGGTTTCAGGTCGCAAGCCTTCAAAAGTAAGCGATAGGTTTTTTAGCTCTTGTGCGGTTTGATCCAAAGACGAGCCTTGGGTGAAAATCGGTACACCACTTTCGCGCAATGCTAATTGCGCTTGCTTCGCACCTTGTTGCGAATCGTAGCCAAGCTGACGAAAGAAACGACTCACGGTCGCTTTTGACGTGTTGGTGTTTTCAGCAATCTCGGCCGACGTTTGACTAACAATCGCCAAAGGGTTCTGTTGTAAATAGTTCGCTATTGATCGCGCTGATGGAGACAGAGTCGGGTAGGTCTGCTCGATCAGGGATAGCACATCCTGCTTTGTAGCCACGTGTTAACCTCAATTCGGGGATATTTTGCTCTACGGTAATTGATTATCGTTGAGCTGCCAACTTAGATTATTGCTTAAAGACCTTGTTGTACGATTTGATCTCTAAAAAAAGCTATCACGCACCAAAAAATCATCACCGCCCTATGTTGGCGCACGAATTAAAGCCAATCCTCCCCATTTCATAGCAAACCCTTTTTATGATCGAACTTGATTACTAGGCGCTTCAAGTCATCTTTGAAGTGTTTTGTTACATAAATCAATAGTTAAGAAACTTTTGTTTCATATTGGCATGGGTGTTGCAAATTGTGTTTCAGGCATTCACAAAACGAAACAGGAACCCCAACCATGAAAAGATTGACCAAACTACTAGGTAAAACATTGATCATCGCTGCAGGCTTTAGCGCATTAAGCGCAAGCGCAGACGTGTTGCAGGATATAAAAGACCGTAACCTTATTCGCATTGCGGTTCCTCAAGACTTCCCTCCATTTGGCTCTGTTGGTACTGATTTGAAACCACAGGGTATCGATGTGGACATGGCAAATTACATCGCGAAAGAAATGGGCGTGAAAATCGAAATCGTCCCAGTGACTAGTGCAAACCGTATTCCTTACCTACAAACTCAAAAAGTAGACTTGGTTATTTCTAGCCTTGGCAAAAACCCTGAGCGTGAAAAAGCCATCGACTTTTCAACGCCTTATGCTCCTTTCTTCTTAGGCGTATTCGGCTCTAAAGACGTTGCCGTGACAAAAATCGGCGAGCTAGCAGACAAAACAGTAGGCGTTACTCGTGGTTCAGTAGAAGATTTAGAGCTTGAGAAAAACGCACCGAAATCCGTTAACGTACGTCGCTTTGAAGATAACAACACCACGCTAACCGCTTACCTATCTGGTCAAGTGAACTTAATCGCTACGGGTAACTTGGTTGCCGCTGAAATTGCTAAACGCCAGCCACAACGCGCACCAGAAAGTAAATTCATGTTGAAAGACTCCCCTTGCTACATAGGTATGGCAAAAGGCGAAACAGCACTACAAGCTAAAGTGAACGAGCTGATCAAAGGCGCCTTGGCATCTGGTGAACTAAACGACATTTCAATGAAATGGTTAAAAGCACCACTACCTAAAGGCTTCGGCGCATAAGGCTTTCGTTATGTTGTATTTCTCTGATCTATTGCAATACAGCGACGTGTTCCTCAGTGGTTTAAAAACCACGGTTGAACTCACTGTACTGACAACGATCTTGGGAGTGGTATTGGGTACGGTCTGCGCGACCGTACGCCAATACGGCAACCGAGCAGGTCAACGAGTTGTCAGTGTGTATGTGGAACTTATTCGTAACACGCCGTTTATTGTTCAGCTCTTTTTTATCTTCTTTGGTCTACCTGCGATTGGCATGATGTTGTCGCCATGGGAAGCCAGCATGATCGCACTGACGATTAACCTTGGCGCATACAGCACAGAAATCATTCGTGCCGGTCTTGCCAGTATTTCCAAAGGCCAAATCGAGGCGGCAAAAGTGTTAGGTCTGAACTTTCGCCAAACACTGACGCGCGTGATTTTCATTCCGGCTTTTGAAAAGATTTACCCAGCACTTACCAGCCAATGCATTATCGTGATGTTGGGCTCTGCGGTGATTTCGCAAATTTCAGTGCAAGACTTAACCTACGCAGCCAACCTTGTGCAATCACGAAACTTCCGTGCTTTTGAAAGCTACTTTGTTACCGCTTTGCTCTATCTTGGCTTGTCGATTCTGCTGAGATTTGCTTTCAACGCTTTAGGAAAACGCCTATTTGCTTATCGAACGTCTAATTAAAAGGCATTCCAGAAAAGCAAAATGAGGGAAACTCAATGATCGAATTTTCTAACTACGACATTCTGCGCAATCTAATGTTTGCGACACAATGGACCATTTTATTGTCACTCGCGGCTTTTATCGGCGGCACCACGGTCGCACTGACATTAACCGCCATGCGTTTGACTCGTAATCCTGCTATGCAACGCATCGTAAAAATATACGTGGAGCTGTTTCAAGGCACGCCATTGCTGATGCAGATGTTCTTGTGCTTCTTTGGCTTATCCATGCTGGGCTATGAAATATCCGCTTGGGGCGCAGCGATTTTGTCACTGACTTTTTTCACCAGTGCCTTCTTGGTGGAAATCTGGCGTGGCTGTATCGACACATTACCGAAAGGACAATGGGAAGCTAGCCGTTGTTTGGGTTTGAGCTTTTTACAAACCCTAAGACATATTATCTTGCCGCAAGCGATTCGCGTGGCGACGGCACCGACTGTTGGCTTTTCAGTGCAAGTCATTAAAGGCACAGCGCTGGCATCGGTAATTGGCTTTGTCGAACTGACAAAAGTCGGCACCATGTTAAATAACGCTACTTTTGAGCCGTTCAAAATATTCACCTTAGTTGCGCTGATTTATTTCATGCTCTGTTATCCACTGTCTTTGTACAGCAAGCATCTGGAGAAAAAATTCAATGTCTCTCGTTAACCTACATCAAGTCCATAAATACTATGGCGATCATCATGTGCTGAAAGGCATTGATCTAGACATCAAAGCTGGCGAAGTGGTTTCTATCATTGGCAAAAGTGGTTCTGGTAAAAGTACTCTACTGCGCTGTATCAATGGCTTAGAGCAATACCAAGAAGGCGGCATTACTGTTGACGGCAAAGAAGTCACCACAGAAGATATTCAGGTTCGTCGTCTTGCGCTTAGCGTCGGCATGATCTTCCAAAACTTCAACCTGTTCCCGCACATGACGGTGGGCGAAAACGTCATGCTTGCGCCGACTATTGTATTGAAGAAAAGCAAAGCCGAGGCCGAAACGACGGCTCGCGCCATGTTGGAGAAAGTGGGACTCGCGGAAAAGTTCGACAGCTTCCCTGAAAAGCTATCTGGTGGTCAGCAACAACGTGTCGCCATCGCCCGCGCCTTGGCAATGTCACCAAAAGTCTTGCTGTGCGATGAAATCACCTCGGCCCTCGACCCAGAATTGGTCGGCGAAGTATTAAAGGTACTAGAGCAACTAGCCAAAGAAGGCATCACCTTGGTTCTAGTTACTCATGAAATGAACTTCGCCCGCGACGTCGGCAGCCGAGTCGTCTTCATGCACCAAGGCAAAGTCTGGGAACAAGGGGATCCAAAAACCATCTTGTCCAACCCGCAGACAGATGAATTGAAACAATTTATGGGGGCAGTGCTTTAACTGTCGCAGAAGCCAAGTAAAACCACACGCCAGAGTTGGAGTGTGGTTTTACAAAACGAATTAATTCAAACCTTCGAGCGCTTCAAGGAGCTCGCGAAGAGGATAATACTCTGTAAAACCACCTCAAATTGAGACCCCAACTTAACCAGCCATTCTTTCAATCAATGTTCAACGGCCGGCCTTCCACCGATGCGCGCTCCAGACTTAAAAGCATGCGAATGATATAACCAAGCGATGAGAAGTCCGACCGAAAGTAAAGCCAACAGAGACCAAGGGAAAGAGCTAACACCTACTGAATCAAGCAGTATCCCACCAACAATTCCTCCGCCAGCAATAGCTGAATTCCATGCAACAACATTCATAGAAAGCGCCACATCAGCACCATCACCTGCCGCATCGGCCAATGCGGTTTGCAATAAGGTAGATGCGCCTCCAAAAGTGATACCCCACACTACGACACCTATGTAGATAATTTCTGGAGATTGAGCACCAAATCCAAATAGCAAAGCAATTAAAGCGAATGCTAAAAGACTTGTTAGAACGGTAGTGCGCAAATATCGGTCCACCAGCATGCCTGCAAACCAAATACCGACAAGGGCTGCAAGACCAAAGGTAAGTAGGACCAAGTCAATTCGTTTCCCAAGCCCTGCTTGCTCAACAAACGGTGCAATATAGGTATAGAGAATATTGTGAGCTAACATCCATGTCATAACCACGCAGAGTACTGGTCGAACTCCGGGACTCATGAAGACTTTCCTCAACGGTAAACGCTCGTGAGCGGACTGTCCCGGATAGTCAGGAACCTTCGCTATCACCCAGACGATCAAGACAAGTGCCAAACCTGACATAACGCCAAATGCAGTTTGCCAACCGATAGTAGCACCCATAAATGTGCCAAGAGGTACACCCAAAGACAAAGCAAGAGGGATACCGACCATGGCGACAGCCATTGCACGGCCTTGCTGATGGGGCTGGACCATACGGCGCGCATAACCAGCTAATAGACTCCAAGCAAGTCCGGCTGCAACGCCCGCGAAGAAACGAGCGACCAATGTTAGAACATAGTTGCTTGATAAAGCGGTGACCGAGTTGAAAACGAAGAAGCCAAAGATGGTCAGCAGTAGGACGTTACGCCGCTTCCAGCCACGTGTCGCAATCGTCAACGGTATGGCCGCAAGTAAAGATCCCAAAGCATATGCAGTCACCATTTGACCTGCCATAGCTTGGCTTATTTCCAGACCTGCACTGATCTGAGACAGCAGCCCCGCAGGCAATGTTTCAGTGACGATACAAATGAATCCGGTCATCGCCAATGCAAGCAGTGCCGACATAGGTAAGCGATCTGGATCTCCCGCATTTGCTTTATTGAGAGAATTATTCACAAAAAAACTGTCCTTTAAAAATTTGGTGGGTTACACGTTGGCACTTATGTGTCTCCGTGACGACTTATAGATCGATCGATACAAATGTATGACAAAGCACCTAACATTGTCAATAACTTATGTATCAAGTAGTATATAAGTCATAAAAGAAATGGAGAAAAAAATGGCAAAAATGGGCAGACCTAGAACATTTGATCGCCAGAAAGCAGTTGTGCAAGCTATGCATCTTTTCTGGGAACATGGCTACGAAATGACTTCTCTAAGCCAACTAAAGGCTAATATTGGTGGAGGGATTTCTACGCCAAGCTTTTACGCTGCATTTGGCTCTAAAGAGGAATTGTTCAATGAAGCTGTACAATGTTATTTAGAAACTTATGCATGCGTAACAGACTCCCTATGGGACGACGAGATTCCACCCAGAGACGCTGTTGAGCTTGCGCTCCGTCGCTCGACAAAAATGCAATGTGAATCAGGACATCCCAAGGGATGTATGGTGTCTTTGGGGGCAATGAGCGCACCCACGCCAGAGCTTACTCACGTTGTTGAACCACTTACTGCCTCGCGTTCACGAACGCTTCAAGGCTTTGTGCGATGCGTAGAACGCGCAATAGCTATGGGTGAACTACCCAAAAAAACGAACGCTAGGTCTATGGGAATTTCCTTCAATAGTTTCCTGCTTGGTGTATCGATTCTAGCTAGAGATGGAGTGGATGCCTCGGATCTCGACGCTTCCATTACAGAATTAATGAAACTATGGGATATCGCAGTGTGTCAGCCCAAATAGAATACATCAATGGGTAAAGAATGCTTACAATCCCAGCTAAGTGCTTTAATCGGGTAACTAGAGTCTCTAATCCCAGTCCCTACAAATCAAGTTGATAAAAATCCATGTTTTTACCTTTAGGGTTAGGGAATAAATACGTCCAACCTGAGCGTTTATAGTGACGCAAAGCCGTCTTGTTAGCCCTACTGACAGAAAGCTTTGCTTTGCTACAACCAGCATCTCTCAATTGAGTGCGGATGAATTCTTGCAGTTCAGTGCCTAAGCCTAAACCTCGATATTCAGAGATCAAATAGATTAATTGAACATAACCGGTATCAGGAGTCTTGGAAAAAGATCTAAACTCCAACTGACCAATAAGCTGACTTTTATGCCAGATATGAAAATAATACCAGCCTTCTTCTAACGTGTTTTGCCGTAACAGAGCTTCGTAGCCAATGATTGAATCTTCAAAACCAACATCCGTTCCGAAGCTGCATAAGTAAGCATCCCGTCTAAATGCCACACATTGAGAAAAGTGTGTATCGATATCAATCGGTTCAAACCTAATATCCATACCCTACTCTTAAGAATCCGCCAGAGCCGTCAGATGCTCACCCGTTAACTGATAACCTAGCCATTCACTCTTAGGCTTTGCGCCTAGTGATTCATAGAAGTCGATGGCGGGTTTATTCCAATCCAAAACATTCCATTCAAACCTGCCACAGTCATTCGCAACTGCAATTCCTGCCAAATGCTTTAATAATGCTTTGCCAGCGCCACTGCCTCGTTCCGACGGTGACACAAACAAGTCTTCAAGATATAGACCATGCTTTCCTAGCCATGTGGAATAGTTAAAAAAGTACACGGCAAAGCCAATTGGATTGCCATCTTTCTCACAAATGATCGCTTTGGTAGACGAGTGCTCTGAAAAAATAGAGTCTTCAATCATCTGCTCAGTGGCCAAGACTTCATGCTCTGCTTTTTCGTAAGCGGCCAGTTCTTTAACAAATTTAAGAATGGTATTTGAATCTTCTCGTTTGGCTTCGCGTATTAACACTGTCATAAAACTCCTTTTCAAACATCGGATTCAAGAATAAATATATTGTTACTCAACCCCATGACAAACAACACAAACCTTGTTGCCGTCTAGGTCCCTAAAATAAGCGCCAAAGTAGCTTTCATGGTATTCGCTTCGCAGTCCGGGTTGACCTTCACATGTGGCGCCGTTTTCAATGGCTAAGTCGTAGGCAGCCATGACGGTGGCTCTATCTTTCGCGCTGAAGGCAATCATTTGTCCATTGCCTTGATCATGGACTTTACCATTAAAAGGTTTGCCGATAATGAATAACGGCCGGCAGTTTGAACTAGGACTGTTCCAACCTGCCCAAGGCTTATCTCGATCATAAAAGCGCTCTTTGATGATTAAACAAGTCATTAGCTTGCTGTAAAAAGCATAAGCTCGCTCAAAGTCACTAACACCGTAATAAATATGCGAAAACATGTTATTCCTTTTTCATTAAATAGCGTCTTCACACTAAGATCCTACTTCGGCAATGTAGATACAAGTCTTTTATGGCGCGCTTTCGCGTGCTCTCTTGCGGCGTTGTAGATGTGCATAAGCTCTTCAGCACTAACGTCGATAAAAATATCCTCCTGCTCTAGCACATGATAAAGATCGTCCATTTCAAGCAAGTGCTGTTCATGGGCTTCTTGATGGAATGAAATATTTAAAGAAGCAGGATAACGCCGCCAGTGAAAAGCATTATTGATGATGAAAGCGAACACAAGCATCGCTAATAAATTGATCAATAATGGATACAGTAAAAATTCAAACCCCATTGCATGTATACTGCTTCCACCAATCACACACGATAACGCGGTCGACCCACCAGGTGGATGCAAGCAACGAAGGTAATGCATGCCGATAATCGACACGCCCACAGCGGCCGCTCCAGTCACAAAAGACGCTCCGAACGCCTGATAAAAGCCAATACCAATCAGCGCTGATATTAGATGACCAGTAACAAAGGGCCACGGCTGAGACAAGGCACCATGAGGAATGGCGAACAACAAAACGGCACTGGCCCCAATAGAAGCGACCACCAATAATGAATCCGGTAGAGATAAAAACAAACTCGATAAATAGTAAACACTCACTAATGCGAGACAAGCCGTCATACCTGATAAAAAGCGTTCAAAGTGGGAAGTTTTATTGGTTTCAATACCAATGAATTGAGCAGTATTACGACAAAATGAGAGGAGCATTTATTTAATGAGACCTTACAAAAATAAATAACGATTTCAAACAGCTAAGGCGATCTATAGTGTTTTCCTAGTAACGGCGCCATTTTAGTGATTAAAATAGCCTCATGTATAACGAATTTAAATGAGGTTTAAATGCAATATAATTGCATTTAAAATTGAAATGGATATTGAACAAGCCAGAACCTTTCTCGAAATTATTCATGCTGGCACCTTTGCCCGTGCAGCAGAACGCCTTCATGTTACTCAAACCACAGTGACCGCCCGTGTACAAGCACTAGAATCAGCGTTAAATTGTCGATTATTTGTGCGAAATAGAGCCGGCGCTAAGCTGACCAAAAGTGGTGAAGCCTTTGTGTCCCCGGCGAAAAATATGCTGGAAGCTTGGGATCAGGCAAAGCAGCTTTGCGACATTTCAGATTATCAGGCTCAGCAGACTTTGAGTATTGGTGGCGAAATTAGCCTGTGGAACCCGATTCTCATCGACTGGCTACTGGCGATGAGTGACGACATGCCTCATTTAGTCATCAACAGCCAAGTGACGACAACCGACAGTTTGTATCAATCCCTCCAGAAACAAGAAGTAGATGCCATTATTGTTCATAGTCCACGCTATTTACCCGGTTTAATCGTCGAACAGATCATTGAGGAAAAGCTCATTCACGTCGTCTCCAAACAGCAAAAAACGCCAGATTTATTCATTGAATGGGGAGAAGAATTCACCCTGCAGTTTGATCGTTGTGTCCCTTTTAACCGCCGAGCAGCGATGCAATTTTCCCTTGGACCTATGGCGCTCAAATACATGTTAGCAAAAGGTGGAAACGGTTATTTCCGCACACGAGTGGTTGATCGATATTTGCAAGAAGGACGGTTGCACAAGGTAAAAGGCGCGGCAGAATTTACTTATCCCATTTACCTTGTATCTCTCAAAAACAATACGTTGCCTGACGGCTTCGAACAGGCAAAAAAGATACTGCTAGACAGTATGAAAAACGTCTCAAGTTGGGCGATTTAACGCATTGCTATTGAGACTACAATTCACATCGTGGTGATCCAAGCCAAATATCGACGACCAAGACCATTCGCCGGGGTTAAGAACAAAGCCATAACTGAGCGTTAAACCAGATTCAATTTTGATGTCGCCAAGTCCGGCATCGTTTTGATCGGTAATAACATAATGTTCGCTGACGACTTCATCTCCTCTCACCAATTTTTCTGCGACCTTATCGGAGTAAATAAGCAGTCGAATGGGCTCTGCTGACTGAATCCCAATGCTGTCACCACTGAAATCACCCGCAGCGAACCGAATCGGTGAAGAAACACAAATTGTTTGCTCTTCTTGCCGATTGTCTTTTTTGGCAATCAACACGCCTTTTCCTGCGATACCTCGCAGCTGTAATAAAGTCCCAACTTTCGGCGACTCTATGTAAACCACGGCTTTTACGTCATCTGAAAATGCTAAGTTACTTTCATTCGTGGTTTTTGCTTCACTGCTGCAAGCAGAAACCGACAAAAGTAGCAAAATTGAGCATAACATGGTGGATAAGTGGGGTAAGTTATTAACATCTTTCATGTTTGGCTCCTGTTTATAGCATCGCGTTATTTTGTGGATAATGTCCAAAATCGCTGTCAGGTTCACTTGGTAAGGCCAATAACATCAGCAAAACAAGCATGCCTATCGCGGGCACCAAAACCACCAGCAACCACCAAGCAGAACGGTTCGTGTCATGTAATCTACGTACAGTCAAAGACAGCATGGGTAAAAAAACTAACAAGCTATAAAGCGCCTCTATTTTCCATGTCGATTGAAAGACTATTTCCAACACAACAAACACAACCGAGATCAAACAGTTCACCAAGAAGAACATCCAAAATGCTTTTAGCGATGCTCGTCCAGAAAATTGCGCATAACGCTTCCACGCATCAAAATACCAGTCCATACTTTTCTCCTTTGATTAACCCAAAGAGTTATTGAAGGCTTAAAAGTACGTTGCGAAAGAAAGATTCGCGTCCTAAATCAGGTTTAAGGACGTGCTTGATAAGGATCTAGGACATAATAAAGATCTGAGTGATAAAAGATGGAGCCAAAATGATCGCTATTCCCTTACCTTTTGTGGTTGCCTTGCTGTTAGCTATCTTGGCTGGCGTCTTGTTTTTTCGTCGCGAAGAAACCACACCATCAGCGTTTGTTTTTATTGCTTTGTGTGCGCTAACAACGACCGTCGTTGGTTTGCGTTGGAGTTTTGATTATTCACTATTTCGTCTGATCCAACCTATCCTGGCCTCTTGTATTCCCGTTACCGCTTGGTACTGTTTTTCAAGCGCTCATAAGCGCCATAAGTTTAAAGTTTGGCATTTTTTACCGCCTATTTTTGTTACCTTGGCATCTTTTACTTATCCGTTCTGGCGACCACCTTTGGACCCAATGTTAACGCTGCTATATATGGGCTATGGCATTGCATTGATTCGCGCCTCATTTAAAACATCAAACCTACCTGAACAAGTGCGTTTATCCGACATAGATAACGCCTTAAAAGCCGAACGAATCGCCGGCGCTATTCTCTTAATGTCTGCCATGATTGATGGTGCTTTAGCCGTCGATTTTTCTTTTTTTGCTGGCGAGCATGCACTGATTATTCTCGCTATTGGCCATGCGATATTACTGCCAATGCTGTCAGTTGCCGTCATTATGATGAGCTTAAGCATGGCCCCCAATATCCATGACTCGACAAGCAAGGATAAACAAACAGCCCTTATAGAAGAACCAAAAGACAAGCCTCAGCACCCGTTAACCGACGATGAGGTGAAAGACATAGTGCATAAAATAGACGTGCTGCTTAGCACCAAAGAAGTATTTCTCGACCCAGATCTAACGCTCGATAGACTCGCCAGAAAAGCCTGTATTCCAGCGCGTCAGATCTCCGCTGCCATTAACCAAGTTTACGGCCGCAATATTTCACAAGTCGTTAATGAATACCGTATTGAACGCGCCAAAACACTGCTGCTCTCAACCGACAAAGCCATCACCCAAATTTATATGGATTCAGGCTTTCAGACGAAGTCTAACTTCCATCGAGAGTTTTCACGCGTAACACAACAGACACCGAGCGCCTTTCGTCGTGCGAATATGAAAGGTTAGTATTAGTACCGCTTCTAGTTATCATTTTTTTGCTTTTGATATTTTGGCTTTTGGGGATTGGTTCCGGTATTCCACCAAGCAGGTTTACTGTCTGGTTCTTTTTTCAAAACGTCTTTCATAATTGAAACAAGGTCGTATGAAATTAACCCATCGATATGCTCATGCAAGGTAGGATCAATATTATTGCGGAGCGCATCTAAAACAAAATCGATACCATTTATTCTTGCTAATTTTGCAGCAGGAACAAAATCGCTGTCTCCCGCAATTAGTACAATTTTATCTATCAATTTTTGCTGTGCAAGGGTGGATACATCGACACCGAGCTTAATGTCTACACCTTTTTGACGCACACTGTAATAGAAATCAGCGTTGGTTAACTCGTCAAACTGTCGTTTATGCTGAAGTAAATCATTTAAAGCTGAGTCCGTAAGTTTCCATTGTTTATCGTGTTTGATCGTCCCTAATCGCAATGCAAACTTTCTTTGTTTTTTCAGCTCATCCAATATTTCTTGCCTATGTATTGAATTTGTTTCTTTAGAAAAATCGATGACTCTACGGTTTGTTTCACCTTTTTCAATTAAGGGATAATGAGCTTTAATATCCAACGGTGGCGAGTCGTAATAAAAGACTCTATAAAGATGCTGATAGCTTCCATGCGAGCTATTATTTAGGTGCCTTCGGATAGCCAAACTTAAGATTTGTACGGTTTCATTTGCCGTTAAATCTGGATGTGTTGTGTAATATTTGCGTTTAAAAAATTGTAATCGTTTTAGAAAAAATGATCCGTCGACAAGAAAAGCTACTTTTATATCCATATAACTAAGCTTCCTAAACTAAAGATAAAAAAAACCCACGGGGTAGGCTTAACTATTAAAAAGTGAGTTAAGCTTGGCCGTGGGCGGTATCAAAAATATTTTAGCTCATTAAGGTGCATTGTCAAGCCAGTACCCATGATACGATTTTAAGGCTGATGCAAAAACGCAAGAATATCCAGATACATCACCTGATGAAGCTCATCCCGAGATCGTTCATTACCGTCTTTGCAAACAATACAATCGCCCGGCTCTTCCTCTTCTATCATCTCAATGGCACCGGGCTTGCAAAGCTGCATAAAGCTAAAATGCGCGGCGTCAGAGTAGACAATGTATTGACGCTTATTTTCGGGAATATACTGCGCGAGAAAACCGGACTCTTCTGCTTGAGGTAAATCACCAATATCGACATCGGCTGCGAGGATTAAGGTCGGTGTGGTTAAAGCCCGTAAACTCTGGCGGGAAAAGCTACGCGCCAAACCTAAATCCAGTGAAACCACTCGCTTAATTCGCTCATCTTGTAAACTGTCATTCGGTTCACCGATTTGTGGTTGATCCAAACCAAGCTCAGCCATCAAACCACACACACGAGGGCTCGCTTTCAGGCTGCATTCTTGCTTTAACTGATCACGATCAAATTGCGCGCCCGCTAGCAACATCACCGTCCAGCCACCCAATGAGTGACCGATTGCGGTAACGTTATTAGCATCGATATTTGGCAATAGATAAGACTCGTTTAACAACCAATCCAACAAACGGGATAAATCGCCCGCGCGCTGCCACCACTGAGCCGCTGCTTGCGAGGAATGATCAAACGACGTGGTTCCAGGGTGATCAAGCGACGCCACGACATAACCATCTTGCGCCAATTTTGTTGCTAGCCAATTTTGATTACGCCAGTTGCCACGATAACCATGAGAAATCACTACCAGAGGAAATTGCCCAGGCATTGGCGTTCCAACTCGTACCACATCGGTTCCCAAAAACGCCGCGTTTTCCGCAATTTTTTCAGTGGGAAAGGTCGTCTGTGATGGATACCAAACACTGGCTTTTAACGGTCTATCGCTATCGGTATACAACTGAACCTGATCAAAACCCACCGAATACGCAGAAGCATTCGCCGCCCAACTGATGACCAATAAAACAAAACACGCAAATCGTTTCATGGAGATATTTCCTTTCAAAGTGCTTTTAAAAGAAGTCACAATGAAAGGAAAATGCGAGTAAAGCGTCCTAAAACAGGATGGAGGACGTTATATCAAGACAATCAAATAGTCACACTCAGAAAATAAAATCGTTTTCGGCGTTATTGTTACTTATCTGTCATATTAGCTCTGTACTCTCATTTCATTCACGGTACTCAACCTCGCTTTTTTATAAGGCCTACGGAGACGACAAAATGAAGATGAAAGGACAGTTAGACAGCGCTCAACCATTGAAGAAGCATAAAGCCAAATCAAAGAAAAATGAGCAAAAAAAGAAGAAGCAGGACAAACTAGAAACCAAGAAACATTCTAAAGAAAAAAAAGATTCTCAGCCTGAAGTGATCGTATCTACTGAAGTTGTGAAAGTGTCTACCACAGATCCCCAAACGCCGAAGAAAAGCAAAACCCAAAAAGCGATAGAAAGCACTATTGATGACTCTATTAAAAACCTTGCTGAAAGCCCTATTGCTATTGAGGCTGACGCGCCAGAATCATCAAGCAGCACTCGTCAGCGTGCGTCTAAAAGCTTAGAGCCGATGACAAAAGAAGAACAATTAATTGCGATTAATCAGATCATCAAAAGTTTATTGTTGGATGAAATGACACAAGGCGCCGCACTGCGAGAATTACGCGTTGGCGTTCTGGGTATTAGACAAGATGCTTATACCAAGCTGTGTGGCGTCTCTCGTAAGACCTTGTCAGAAATCGAAAACGACAAAGGTAATTACACCGCAGAAATCATTAATAAGGTGTTCAAACCTTTCGAGATTAAAGTGGGATTAGTGCCGACTTCCAGTCAACTATTGGCAGCTATTCTAACTAATTAGCGAATAATCGAACCCGGAAGCCTGCGTGTTGTGTTGAATTATCTATTACACAGACAATGCAAAGGTTTCCATCTTCTTCGCAAGATCAAAGTCTTTATTGGAAATGCCAGATACATCGTGTGATGTCAGTTGAATGCTAACTTTATTGTAAACATTAAACCATTCAGGATGATGATCTTGCTTTTCAGCGTAGATCGCACACATGGTCATAAAACCAAAAGCGTGTTGAAAGTCTTTAAATTTAAAGGTTTTACTGAGCTTTTCGTCTTCGATCGCCCAGTCTTGTGACGCTTCTGTGTTTAACTGGTTAAGGGCTTGCTCTATCTCATGCTGTTCGAGCTTTCGATGTGTCATGCTGTTTCACCTCTATTTAAATCAGAAAATGTAGCGTATCAATCACCAGTGTAGTCGGTTAAGACTATGATTAAAACGCAACAAAAAATCCCTTCTGCAAATTCATGCAAAAGGGATTCTTGAGACTAACGATTTAATGGAAAACCATTACTTGATAGTGAAGTTCACATCAATGTTGCCACGTGTTGCGTTTGAATATGGGCAAACCTTGTGAGCGGCTTCTACTAATTTTTCTACTACGTCTTTTTCTACGCCAGGAACATTCACTTCTAAATCTGCGCAGATAGTAAAACCTTCACCTTTGGTGTTAGCGCCGATACCAATAGTTGCTGTGACGTTAACGTCATTAGGCACTTTTACTTTCTGTTGAGATGCAACCAACTTCAATGCGCCGATGAAACAAGCAGAATAACCTGCTGCGAAAAGCTGCTCTGGGTTAGTACCTTCACCGCCAGCGCCGCCCAATTCTTTTGGCGTGCTTAGAGCAAGATCCAATTTGTTGTCAGATGTAATAGAACGACCATCACGGCCACCAGTTGATGTTGCTGTTGCGCTATAAATTGCTTGCATAATATTGCTCCTAAAATGTCATTGTTGCATTATGTTATCTGAATAATGATTATCGCGATAACTATATAATTAAATAAAAGCTCAGTTACCTGAGCTGATGGATTTATGTTATTGCAATAACTATTACTGCGCAAGCATTATTTTACAAGTTTTTGTCTAAGGGCAACTAGCTGCTCACGTAAAGCAACGACTTCATCCATATCGATTCCGCAGGCCTCAGCAACACAACGGTTCACTTCTAAACCTTGTTCGCGCAGCTTTTTACCTTTTTCAGTCAAGGCAATACTTAAACTACGATCATCATCCACGCCACGTAAACGCTGCACTAAACCATCAACTTCCATGCGTTTTATTACAGGTGTTAGCGCGCCAGATTTTTGCCCAAGCGCATCACTGATGTGTTTCAAACTCACCCCATCTTGCTCCCATAAAATCAACATCACCGTATATTGCGGATACGTCAGGCCGATAGCAGAAAGCGGCTCTTTATAGAACTGCGTCATCGCAAGAGAAGTCGAGTACAAGGCAAAACACAACTGATTGTCGAGTAATAATGGGTTGTCGGGGAATAGCGAATTGTCAGAAGTCATAAGTTCTCATTGATAGTTGCGCGAATAGTTATAGCGATAATAATTAGAAATTCTACACTGTTTTACAGGTAACCGTATATCGCTAGATAAAAAGCCTTCGCTCAAGATGAACAAAGTTTAATGTTGCGGCCATCTTGTCGTTAATAACAGCCAGCTATAGTGTCGCCATATTCATTCAAACAACCACACTATATAGGTTAATAATCATGACTCTTAAAGCAAAGCTCAGCATTATCTTCACTACCTTTTTTTCGATAAGTACACTTGTCGCCTTATGCTCAAGCGCTCTATTGATGAGCAGTACAGTGCACGCAAAAGACAGCGATGATTATCAAGAAGACCAACTTATGCTACAGGCACTAAAATCTAGCAAAGTTTCTTTGGATAGCCTCCTAGAAAAGTTCCAAGCTGATTTCCCTTCTACAGTGATGGAAATCGAACTGGATGACGAAGACAACATTCTGGTGTACGAAATCAAAGGGATCGACCTAAAAGAAGGAGTAAGATACAAAGCAAAATATGCACTGTACAGCGGTGAAGAAATAGATAGACACTCTAAATCTCTACGTTTCATGGGCTTTAATAAATTAGATGACAATGATCAAACCGCACTGGAATCACTACAGCAAGGCGTTTCCATTAAAAATGCAATAGCGCTTTCTAATCCGCAGGAAGGTTCTTATATTGAATCAATCGAGCTAGAACACAAACGTGGATTAACATTCTATGAAATCGAATTGCTAGGGCCATCTGGTTCGACAAAAATATTAATGGACGCCAAATCAGGTGAAGTAATTCCTTCTCTGCGACGCTAAATGCGTCGCTTTTTTGAAAATGAGCCATCCCTCTATTCCAGCATTGAACAAACTTGCTTAACATAAGAACAGCCGCCGCAATAGAAAAAACGCCAGGCTCACAATGATAGGAACAAACCGTGCGAATTTTGGTAGTTGAAGACGATCTCGTAACACAAGGCTTTATCAAAAAGGGTCTGACAGAACAAGGCTATCAAGTAGACGTCGCCAGCGATGGGCAAGATGCTCTATTCCAAGCATTAGAAGGGGATTATCAGCTGATCATTCTGGATCGCATGCTTCCAAAATTAGATGGTTTAACCGTTCTCAATACTTTGCGCAGCGCCCAAAAAACCTTACCCGTTTTAATACTCAGCGCATTAGATTCTGTTGATGAGCGAGTCAAAGGGCTACGCGAAGGCGGAGACGATTACCTTGTCAAACCCTTCGCCTTTGCCGAACTTCTAGCTCGCGTTGAAATACTCATCAGAAGACAACCCATGGCAGCGGTGCAACAAAGTACCTTGTTACAAGTGTCAGACCTGAAAATGGATCTACTTACCAGACAAGTTTGGCGGGCTGGAAAAGAAATCAGCCTGCAACCAAAAGAGTTCCAAATCTTACGTTATTTGATGGAACACCCTAAACAAGTCGTTACCCGCACCTTATTGTTTGAGGCAGTATGGGATTATGACTTCGACCCACAGACCAATGTCATTGATGTGCACGTGGCACGCTTACGAAAAAAGGTAGAAACCGATGACCTTCCCCCGATCCTTGAAACAATACGCGGCGTTGGTTACCGATTGGTTGAAAAAGCGACGGGCTAGCTTTGCTTGGCGCTTTACTCTGCTTTACACGACCCTATTAATCACCTTAATGGCGGTGGCTTTTTTTGTGCTTTATCAACTCAGCGTGGGCGAGATAAGCCGCAGCTATCAACAGCAAATTCAGCTTATTACGCAGCAACAACGCCTCTTCAACCAACAAATGAACGAAGATGAATACCTGCTTCAATTTACGAATCAAGCCAAGCAAATTAATAATCTGGTGCTTGCCTATGAAAATGCGCATGCAACATACGGAAACCTTACCCGCTTACCAACCAGCCTCGCAACTTGCCCTGCGCAAACGACCTTTTTTGTCGACAGTGCAAACGATCTGCGCTTTTACATAGGCTGTATTACAACACTCACCCATGGACGCTTATTGGTTGCCTTTGATGATGAAAACTTATATTTCTTGCAAACTCAATTTCTTCGGGCCGGCATATTGGCTTTGCTACTAACCCTCGGGTTAGGTCTACTATCTGGACGCTACTTATCGACACAACTCCTCAGCCGCATCAAAAACATCAATGACACCGCCAAGGTCATACAATCCGGTGACCTAGGTGCACGGGTCACCGTTAGCCATCGCAAAGATGAATTCGATCTACTTGCCAGCTACATAAACAGAATGCTCAATCAACTGGAAGATTCTTTCCATGCTGTCTCAGGCGTCACTGATGCCATCGCCCACGATCTTCGTACGCCACTTGGCAGACTGCGCCTGCGCCTCGAAAGCCACCTAAACACCTTAGATGAAGCCCCTATTAACGAATCCCAGTTACAAGAAATGCTTGAAGAGCTGGATCATATTCTAACGACGTTTAGTGCCATGCTAGAGCTGAGTCGACTAGAACATAAGCAAACCGACTCTCACTTTGACACTGTGAATATTAATCAAATCGCAGAAGATGTTATCGACCTAATACAACCGTTGACTCAAGATAAGCAGCAAACTCTGTCATTTATTGCCACTGCTCAGCCCCACATTAAGGGTGATAAAACGCTTATTTTCCGCGCCATGTTTAATACCTTAGAAAATGCCTGCAAATACACAGGTTCTGGTGGCGCTATTGAACTAATTACCAACACCTCAGGTTTCATTGTCAAAGATAATGGTCCAGGCATACCAGATGAATTTAAAGACAAAGCCTTGCAACGTTTATTTCGCCTAGAATCAAGCCGCACAAGCCCTGGATATGGGCTAGGCTTCCCATTAATCAAAGCCATCGCACACTTTCATCAAGGGAAGCTAGAACTTCAAGACAATCATCCAGGATTACAAGTTCATGTCACACTGAACATGTCACATCCGATAGAAAATAAAAAGGATACTGTCCATTCAAAGCCATGAAAAGCTGAAGAAAGAACAGAAGCTCAACGAGTCGCATCTTTTCACTGCACATTAAAGTGGTATAGATTCTGTCAGCTTTAGGGTTAAATGCCGATCAAGCTATTCAAATATTGGGAAGTAATAATGAATCGTTCCAACAATACAATCGGCAGCATCGAACTAATCCTAGCGATGATACTGTCTGGCACTATCGGCTATTTTGTTATCAGTTCAGATCAAGCGTTTTGGAATGTGGTGTTTTTCCGCTGCGTCATCGGCGCGGTTGTTCTAGGAGGCTATGCTTATTATGCGGGTCTAATTCGTCGCGAATATTTTCAGCGCAGCGTGTTGCTGATGATTATTTTAGGAGGAATAACTTTAGTAGGAAACTGGATATTTCTATTTGCTTCGTTCAATTACATTCCCTTCTCTATCGCCACCGTGGCCTATCACATGCAGCCGTTATTTTTAGTACTAACAGGCGCGTTAATTACCAAAGAGAAGCTGTCAGGCAGTTTGTTATTATGGCTAGCCTTGGCGTTCGTCGGTTTATTTTTGATCGTGGAATTAGACCTAAACGAGATAAGCGCACTCTTCTCAGGTGAAGCAAGCAGCGACGGTTCTTCTGCATTATTTGGCTTATTACTCGCCTTGGGCGCAGCGTTACTTTATACCGTGACCACGCTTGTCACTAAAAAAGTCAGCCAAGTGCCCTCCACGTTTGTGGCCTTGGTACAGGTGATCGTTGGTATCTTTATGCTTTTGCCCTTTGCCGATTTTGGCAATTTACCGACGCAAACCAGTCAGTGGATCGATTTATTGATTCTCGGTGCCGTGCTAACGGGATTTATGTACATCATTATGTATGACAGCTTTCAAAAACTACCCACCAGCTTGATTGCTCTACTGTCGTTTATCTATCCGATCACCGCCTTGTTTGTCGACCATTTGGCTTTTGCGACCCACATCAGCCTAACGCAAATATTGGGTGTGATATTGATATTACTCGCCGTCAGCGCAGTGAAATTTAATTGGGCCCTTTCTAAAAAAAGAGCCTAAAAACAAAAGGGAAGACCATGAGACAGATAAAAGAAGTATTCGCAGATCAATCCGATGTCATTGCACAACTCATTCGTGAAGCCAACCGCCCTGTTGCTAAACAGTTTGCGATCAATCAAGACAATGGTCCAAAGCATCCCTCTTTTTGTCAAACAAGCTGGGTAGAAAACGATTTTGAGCGCGGCGAACGCTACTTTCTCTTAACGGAAAACCAAGCGCCTATTGCGTGTGTGGCTTACGAAGTACCCGCCCATTCAACCAGTGTTCGCAAAGCCTATTTAAATCGCCTTTCCGTGTTACCAGATCAACAAAGCAAAGGTATCGGCTCTTTACTGGTCGCCCATATCATTGAACAAGCCAAAGCGGACCAGCTAAGTTTTATCAGCATTGGTGTGATAGGTGAGCACACTCGATTACAAGATTGGTATGAAAAACTTGGCTTCGTTAAAGGCGATACCAAACACTTTGATCATCTGCCTTTTTCCGTCACTTACATGATGTATGATCTTAATAACCAACCCAAGATAGAGAAGACTTGAGCATGTCGAAAATCACCTTAAGCGGCCATATTGAAGTACCAAAAGAAGACCTAAATGCGGTGTTAACAGAGCTGCCAAACCATATCGCCCTGACTCATCAAGAAGCGGGCTGCATCACTTTTACCGTGACCCAAGATTTAGACAACCCACAACGCTTTTATGTGTACGAAGAATTCACCGACAAAGCGGCGTTTGAAAGGCACCAAGCCAGAGTAAAAACCTCTCATTGGGGTGAAGTGACAAAAAATGTTGAGCGCTTTTATACGGTTACAGAGTCTTAGCTCTTAGGCCGGTCTTTTTGTGTCTTTTACCACCCGCTCAATCACTTCTTCAATCCATGAAACAGTTAACCATTCGGGAGCGGAAGCGGAGCGTGAAAACGCAATTTGTACTGCGGGCAAGGCTGGCAATAGGTCGCTTTCGATAATATCCAACGAGTCATTCATACTGATGCTAGCAATGGCGGAGATGGCTTTTTCGGCCATGAGTAGACGCTCAATCAGAGTAAGGTTTGCGGTCACACAATAGAGTTGATAATCCGTGCCTTTTTTCTGCAATCCATCAACGGCACTGGAGTGAAACTTACAGCTAGACTCATATAACGCCAATGACAAGGGATTAAGAGATGTCCAGTCAAAGCCTTTTTTCGCCACCCAAACGCCTTTGTCATGAAACAAGGTTAACCCCTCATCACTGTCTGGAGTGCGCGTGACCAAGGCTAAATCCACTTCGCCTTTGTCCATCCACTCTCGCAGTTCCGCAGAGGTTCCAGTACGAATTCGAAAGCGAATATTCGGCAGCATGCTTTCCATAACAGACATAATGACGACCAATAAATTCGCCACGTAATCATTAGGGCAGCCTAAATTAAGCAAAACACCCTGTTGTGGGCCTTTGATGGATTGCAGGGCGCTTTCTTGCAGTTGCAAGATTCGCCTTGCGTAATGAACCAGCTGTTGGCCGTCTTCGGTAAGTACTTGATCTCGACCTTGCTTACAAAACAAGTCTGTGCCGACTTGCTCTTCCAGCCGCTTCATTTGCATGCTGATGGCTGAGGGAGTACGAAAGGTTTGCATAGCGGCGCGTTGAAAACTGCCATGATCAACAATCGCCACAAGGGTTTTTAATAGTTCCGTATCCAATGCTATTTTCTCTTTTAGGGATTCATCAAAATGCGTTAAGCCAGCCGTCAATTTAATTCGCTTTTTTCCGTGAGCTGTTTGTCAGATGATCAAAGCATCAACTAAGAAGGAGACACTCATGATTCTGCACGATTTCTTGCCCTCAGGAAACGGTTATAAAATCCGTTTGTTATGCGCTTGTTTAGGTTTAAAAGTGACGTTGAAACAATATGACATCACCAAGGGCGAAACGCACACCGAGTCTTTCTTGGCGATGAACCCAAATGGTAAAATTCCGGTGTTGGAATTAGATGGTGGACAATGCTTGAGCGAAAGTAATGCTGTGCTTCTCTATCTTGCAGAACAACACAAATCTGCCTTGTTACCAACCGATGCCATCCTTAGAGCCAAGGTCTATAAATGGTTATTTTGGGAGCAATACAGCCACGAGCCAAACATTGCTTCACCGCGTTTTTGGCTGACTCATAACGCCATGACAGAGTTGAAAAAGCAAATGCTGCCCGATCGTATTGAGCAAGGTCGCGCCGCGTTAAAACTCATGGATGAGGCATTAGCGAAACAGGCCTTTTTGGCGGGAAACACCATGACACTAGCGGATATTTGTCTCTTCCCCTATACCCATGTGGCCGAAGAAGGCGGTTCTTATCAGTTGTCTGAATATCCAAATATCCAACGCTGGATTAAAGACATCGAAGCTTTGGATTGGTTTATCCCCATTACTCAAGCTTGATAAGTAATTAAAAAGCGACTCAATCAATGAGTCGCTTCTGTTACTGATCAAACACAGAAAGCCTCGTCGACACGGACGTTGGTCAATACTGAGTTGGCAATAAAGCACGCCTCATGGGACTGATGATGGAGTGCTTTGATTTCCTCTGAGCTAGGCCTATCTCCAACAAATGTCACCGTTGGACGCAATATTACTTCGGTCATCATTTGTTTACCGTTCGCCCCCAGAGCTAAGGTGCCAATGGCGTTATCTGTGTATTGATCGACAATTAACTTTTTGCGTGAAGCAAAGTCCAAGAAAAACAACATATGACAACTGGATAGCGAAGCGACAAAGGCTTCTTCCGGATCAACATTTTCCGCCACAGACATGGGTAAAGGGACAATATGAGGCGAAGACGAGGCTGGCACGACTACGCCGCCTTCGAACTGCCATTCATGGCCGCGGCTGTATTTTTTGTCTGAAAAAACCTGCGAACCACGCTTCCACTCAACCGTTGCAAAATACTCCGACATTTTTCATTTCCCCTTTTGGTTATTTTACTGGCTCAAATCACACAGCAATTATTTGCCACTACATTGTTCTTTGCAAAAAATTACAATTTGTTTAAGGAACAACCTTATCGCTGCTTGCACACTTCAAATGCAAGTGCCATTTTTAATATAAGGCTATTGTTTGATTGGTGTAGTCTCATCGAAAAAGACAGCTGTATAGCAAGGAAAGTTAACCATTTTTTTGGTTTCAACAGCGTTTAAAATATAGGGATAAATTCATGAAGATGCTACAAACGATACGAGGCCGCTATACATTAATATTTGGCGGGTTGGCGTTGGTTTTTTTATTGGTCATTATCTCAACCGAAACGTTAGTCAATTACTTGCAAAATAGTATGGGCAAATACGCTTCTGGCACCTCACTAATTCAGAATGCCGATAGAGATTTGTATCAATCACGTCTCGCGTTAGCAACATTAGTATTTGAGCACAACTCCAAAAATGCTAAAGAATTAGAGGAGTCGACCTTATTAAATGCCAAGCAGGCGTTGGACCGTATGCAGGAGTTTCGAGGGCTGACCGCCGATATAAATGAAATATCTGGTCTACTAGCAAACTTCGATACCCTTTACAAAAGCTGGTCTTCACATAACGCCGATATCATCAGATTAGTAAAAGACAATCCTGACGCCGCGATGATCCTTTTTATTGGTGAAAACCAAACAGATTTCATTGAGTTACGCGCGTTATACGATCATTCAGAAGAACTGATCAGTAAATATTCTGAACTTGAAAATCAAACCATCAACGAATTTACTGACGTGTTTAAACTTATCGTCGGCATATTCGCGATTTTCGTCTTATGCTTAAGTGTGATACTCGCGTGGTTTGCACCTAGGAACATCTCTAAAGCCATCAAACAAGTCACCTTTGGTGTTCGACAAATTAGCTCTGGCGATGGAGATTTAACTCGCCGTATCAATAGCGTCAAACCAGATGAAACAGGCGAATTGAGTCGAGAATTAGATAGCTTTGTCGCTCGTCTAGGCAGCTTGATTGGGCAGGTTCGTAACGGTTGTGAACATATTCGCCAAGAGATGTTTAACTTAGGTAAATCAGCCTCTGAATCTGCCGACCTTAGTGAACGCCAAAACCAGTCATTGGACTTTGTGGTCACCGCCGTTGAAGAAATGGGTGGAGCAACACGAGAAGTCGCGCAAAATGCTGCTGACACGGTGGCAGAAGTCGAAGCCTTAAATCGCTCTGCTGATGATGGCGTAACACAATTGGACGATGCTATATCTCAATTAGACAATCTTGCAGCACAAATCCAAAGTGCGGCTGGCGTCATCAATCAGCTATCTGAACGATCCGATAAAATTGCTTCCGTATTGGATGTCATCCTTGGTATTTCCGAGCAAACCAATTTACTCGCCTTAAACGCAGCAATAGAAGCCGCCAGAGCGGGCGAACAAGGTCGAGGCTTTGCGGTGGTTGCTGACGAAGTACGTGAGTTGGCCAGCAAAACCCAAGCCTCTACCGAAGACATTCAGAAGATGATCAATGACTTACAGTCTGGGGTGAGCAATGCGGTAAGCTCGATTACTCAAAGCGTCGATATGGCAGGCACCAGCGTCTCTCTTTCGCGTAAAACCATGGAATCCATTGCCGTTGTGAAAACATCCGCTGGACGAATCTATGACTTTACCGCGCAAACCGCCAGCGCCACCGAAGAGCAAAGCAAAGTCACTGACGAGATAAACGAAAATCTATCGAATCTAGCTAGTATGTCGAAAGACGTTATGGAAATCTCCAAACGCATTAGCCATTCGGTCAATCAGACCTTAAGTAATTCCGATGAACTAGCAGGACAGGTAAAACGCTTTACTGTTTGATAACACTCGCCTTTATAAGCTAAACAACCCTCGAAACCACCACTTTTCGACGGTTGTTTAGCTTTTCACACTATCTAAAAGGAGTCGTGAAGTACAAATTTTCAATAAAATTGGTGTCCGTTAAGCTATTTAAAAAAGCAATGAGCTGACGCTGTTCATCGTCTGTTAACGCAAAAGGACGCACTTTATCATCAAGCAAAGGAGATGCTTTACCCTGCTGTGCAGCGCGTCCACCAGCCGCATAATGCTCTATAACCTCTTCAAGTGTCGCAATAGAACCATCATGCATATAAGGCGCAGTTTGAGCGATATTGCGCAGAGTTGGTGTTCTAAATCGTCCTTTGTCTGCCTCTTTCCTTGTATGTTCATACAATCCTTGGTTGCCTTCCGGATAAGCACCTTTACCATCCAAGTTATAAAGCCCTGTGTTATGGAAAGCTGGCGCTTGCGTCGCATCGGAAAAATGCACACCAGCATGACAGCTAGAACAACCCAGTTTCGCGCTAAAAAATAACGCCTCACCCAACTTAGCATCCTCACTGATGGCACTGTCACTATGATTGTATTTGTAATCGTCATAGGGAGACTGATAACTGATTAAAGTACGCTCAAAAGAAGCCAGTGCTTTGGTAATCGAGTCAAAGCTAACGGGATAGTCTTGGTCAGGAAAGGATTTATGAAATAAGTCTGGATAAATAGGGTCTCGCTGTAGAAACAAAATCACCTTGTCTTCTTGCCCTTTGGTATCCATTTCAATGGGATGAACCCCAAAAATAGGCACCTTTGCTTGGTCTTCTAAACGCACCTCGTTAGGATTCGCCCAAGTCAGTGTTTTCATATAAGCCACATTCACAATCGCCATAGCATTACGGCTATGGAACTGCCCTGTAACACCAACTGAAAGGGGCCGCTGCTCTGAAAATGAGTGCTCTGGCATGTGACAAGTAGAACAAGACATGTAGCCTGGACCAGACAAATTAGCGTCATAAAAAAGGCGTTGGCCTAACTCAACTTTCTCCCTATTCATTGGATTATCCGCAGGAACCGGTGGAGGCGTCATCCAACTAGGTAAATCCCATTGGTAATTTTCCGCGAGTACAAAACAGGGATACAATAAAAAGCACAATAGATAAACACGATATGTCATCTTTATCGTCTCCTTATTTAACCTCTTAATAAATAAAACGCCTTCATATAAGTAATTAAAAAGTTTAGCCATGAAACACTTAAGAGCCAAGCCTTTAATAAAAATCTAGACAATATTCAATTCCCACATGTGAAGATGAAAATTCACCAGCCAACAGGCCTTGTTGAGCCAATCGTCCTTCCGTATAGTCAGGTTTTTTAAAGGGCAGATTGTGTCCATGTCTTATTTTGTTATATTATAACAATTAAATATTACGGACCTCTATTCGCCTTGATCAACCAAATCATTAATACTCCAATCAATAACAGCCAACAAGACGATGCTTCCTACTCGTTTTTTGCCGATTGTCAGCCTGCGGGCATGCAGCTGAAGGACGTAGCTTGGTCGCCCTATCGAGATCAGGCTCTGCTTAAGCCGATATCTGTCACCATTCATCCTGGTGAGTTTCTTGCGATTGTCGGACCAAACGGTTCAGGAAAAACCAGTCTATTACGCTGTCTTTATCGCACTAATAAACCAACCAACGGCACTGTCTTGCTCGATGGCAAAGATCTATGGTCGTTGTCCCCACGCCAATGCGCCCAACGCATCGCGACAGTATTACAAGACACCGGCGGTGAATTTGGCCTGAGCGTTTTTGAAATGGTAGAAATCGGCCTGACGCCAAAATCTCTTGTTTGGGGTCGCTCCGAAGAAGACACGCACATTATTGAAAGCACATTGGCATTACTTGATGTGGCGCATTTGGCCGAGCGATCTTTTGATTCTTTGTCCGGCGGCGAACGCCAACGGGTGATGATAGCCCGAGCTTTGGCGCAACGTCCTGACGTATTGATTCTGGATGAGCCGACCAATCACCTCGACATCCGCCACCAGCTCGATGTTTTGGCTTTATTGTCAAAATTGCCTTGTACGCTAATCGTGTCTTTGCACGACTTGGCGCTTGCTTCAGCGTATGCCGACCGAGTGTTAGTCATGCAGGAAGGCGAAATGCAGGCCTGTGCACCACCTAGCCATGTATTTACCAAACAGCGCATAAAACAAGTATTCGATGTGGACACCATCATTGATGAGCATCCAATCACACAAAGACCCAGATTTTCTTTTTTTATTAATGATTAACGGAATGATTAACAGGACAGCCTCATGACAGCGAACAGCAAGACAATGATCAAGCGTACTTCATTACTTATCAGCGGCGCATTATTTGGCATTTTACACACAGGTTTAGCCAACGCTTCTGGCTATCCTGTGACGGTACAAAGCTGCGACCGTCAGGTTACTTTTGAAAAAGCTCCCAGAGCCGCAGTATCAAACGATGTGAACTTAACCGAGATGATGTTGGCCCTTGGCCTTCAAGATCACATGGTGGGATTTACTGGTGTTTCAGGCTGGAAAACCCTTGATCCAACGCTGCGCAATGGTATCGGCGAGTTAAAAGAACTATCACCAAAGTATCCGAGCAAAGAAGTGCTTTTAGGTGCCGATGCGGACTTTTATTTTGCTGGCTGGAACTACGGCATGCGCGTTGGTGGTGGCGTTACGCCAGACACCTTGGCACCGCTTGGCATCAAGGTTTACGAACTAACCGAAAGCTGTATTCACATCATGGACAAACCGAAAGTCTCCATGGATGACCTTTATGTGGATTTACTGAACCTAGGCCGTATTTTTGGCAAAGAAGAGCAAGCCCAACGCTTGGTAAAAGGCTATCAAGAAGATCTCGCTAATTTCCAAGCTAATCTCACTCCTCTAAAAACAGCACCGAAAGTCTTCGTTTACGATTCAGGTGAAGAGCAACCCTTCACTTCTGGACGCTTCGGCATGCCAACAGCGTTGATTGAAGCTGCTGGCGGCAAAAACATCGTCGATGACGTGCAAAAAAGCTGGACTCAAATTGGCTGGGAAGCTGTTATTGATCGAGCGCCAGAGCTAATTGTCATCGTTAACTATGGCGACGTTACCGCAGAGCAAAAGATTAATTTTTTACGCAGTAATCCCGCTTTCGAAAATATTCCAGCGGTGAAAAACAATCATTTTGTCGTTTTAGAATACGTCGAGGCCACACCAGGCCCTCGCAATATTAATGCGATTAAACGCTTAGCCGAGGCTTTTAGAACAGCGTTATGAAACCAACCAATAAAAAGCTCACCATTATGGGACGTGTTCCCTTGCCCGCTTTGTTAATCATGCTGAGCGTCTTACTGCTGTTATTAATGGGCGTGGCGATTGGTGTGGGTTCTGTGTCGATAAGCCAATCCACCGTGTGGAGCGTGATCGGCCATAAACTGTCGATTACAAATACACTGCCTAACTGGTCGATGGGACGCGAAAACATCATCTGGGCGGTGCGTTTACCAAGAACGTTGCTCGCTGCCATGGTCGGGGCAGCCTTGGCGATTGTGGGCGCGGCGTTGCAATCCGTGACTCGTAACCCTTTGGCTGATCCACATTTACTCGGTGTGTCCTCTGGTGCGGCATTAGGGGCGATTATCGCCTTGCTCCACACTGGCATGATTCTAGGTGTGGTGACCGTGCCCGTGTTTGCCTTTATCGGCGCTTTGTTAGCCATGTTTCTAGTCTTGGCGGTAGCGAACTTTTCCTCGGCACACAGTGCAGGACGTTTAATTCTAGCGGGCGTAGCGGTAGCCTTTGTGCTGACAGCCTTAGGGAATCTATTCATATTTATGGGCGATCATCGCTCATCTCATACGGTGATATTCTGGATGCTCGGCGGCTTGGGGCTTGCTCAGTGGGGACAACTTTGGTTTCCGCTGGTGACTCTCTTACTAGGTTCCAGCTATCTGATCTACAAGGCTCGTTATCTTAATGCCATGACTCTTGGCGATGAAAGCGCCAGTACCTTGGGCGTTCCTGTAGAACGGTTCCGCCTGATTGTGATTGTTGTCTGCGCGCTACTGACTGGCGCTGCCGTCGCCTTTTCCGGTGTCATCGGCTTTGTCGGACTGATGGTGCCACATATTGTGCGTTTGTTAGTGGGTGGCGATTACCGCAAAGTCTTGCCTTTATCGGCGCTGTTCGGCGCCTTATTTCTCGTCGCAGCAGACATAGCTTCAAGAATCATCATGCCACCCGAAGACATGCCAATAGGTATCCTCACCGGCCTTGTCGGCGGCATCGCTTTTGTATTCCTGATGCGACAAAAACGTAACGTCTCGTTGTAAGCTGCTTTTTGTAGATGGCGATGTCCATTTAGCGACGATAGTTGTCAATTACAGCTCAGACAGACAAAAAACTTCTCTTTAGCATAAGGATTCAACTTCTTATGCTAAAGAGAGAACATCATGCTAACCCAGCCTTCTATAAAATATCACCCTGCTCAAATTATCGATTTTCCTGCCCGCACTTGGCCTTCAAAGCAGTTGAAGACTCCCCCTCGTTGGTGCTCAACAGACTTACGCGACGGCAATCAAGCGCTTGCTAATCCGATGGATCACGCGAAGAAAATGGCTTTCTTTAAGCATTTAATTGAATGTGGCTTTAAAGAAATTGAAGTTGCCTTTCCTGCTGCGTCACAAACAGATTTTGATTTTGTTCGCTTGCTTATCGAAGGCGACCACATCCCTGATGATGTGACGATTCAAGTGATGACGCAATCTCGTGTGGATTTAATTGAACGTACAATACAGTCTCTCGTTGGCGCAAAAAAAGCCATAGTGCATATTTACAACGCCACAGCGCCCGTATTTCGTGAAGTCGTCTTTTGCCAAGACAAAACAGCAACCCTTGAATTAGCCGTGCAAGGCGTTAAACACATTCGCCAATTGTGCGAGCAAAATCCAGATACTCAGTGGACGCTTCAATATTCGCCAGAAACCTTTTGTTTTACCGAAGCAGACTTTGCCTTAGAAGTGTGCGAAGCAGTGAAAAAAACATGGCAGCCAAACCAAGAACGCCCGATGATTTTAAATTTACCAACGACAGTGGAAGTAAACACCCCCAATGTATTTGCCGATCAGATTGAGCATTTTATAACGTCTTTTTCTTCCTTAGAGAACATAACCATCAGCGTGCACCCTCACAACGACAGAGGAACAGGCGTTGCCACAGCAGAAATGGCGATACTCGCTGGCGCGCAGAGAGTCGAAGGCTGTTTATTTGGTAATGGAGAACGAACCGGAAATGTCGACCTCGTCACCTTGGCGATGAATCTTTATAGCCAAGGCGTTCATCCTAATTTGGATTTTTCAGACATACGCCGCACAGTGGAGTTGGTCGAAGAATGCAATGAACTTCCCGTTCATCCTCGGCATCCTTATGCTGGCTCATTGGCTTTTACGGCGTTTTCAGGCTCACACCAAGATGCGATCAAAAAAGGTTTTGCCGCACAAAAACTAACCTCATCGACTGTTTGGCAAATCCCTTATTTACCATTAGACCCGAAAGATATTGGCTGCTCTTATGAAGAAGTCATTCGAGTAAATAGCCAATCTGGCAAAAGCGGTGCCGCTTGGTTATTACAGGAAAATCACGGACTGTTTTTACCACACAAACTACAAATAGACTTTAGCAAAAAAGTCAAAAATCACACCGATAAAACAGGACATGAGATGCCTCTAGCCGATGTTTGGCGTTTATTCAGAGAATCCTACAGGTTGAACCCAGATGACAAAGGCCAAATGACATTAATGGATTATCGCAGCCATAGCTCAAACGGATTACAGGAAATTCGCGCCACATTACGCTATCAGGAAAAAACATGGCAACTGGTTGGCGAAGGCAAAGGATTATTGTCAGCCATGCTTGATGCGTTAAGAAAGCGTTTTAACTGGCAGATAAACATCAGTGACTTTCATGAACACACCTTAGGACAACAGACGAAAAGCAAAGCGGTGAGCTATGTTCAAATTGAGTCCGATCAGGTTCCACCAAGTTTTGGCGTTGCCATTGATGAAGATTCGACCAAGGCCTCGCTACAAGCACTAATCAACGCTTGCCATCCTTTGTACAAAGAAGCTTAGCGAGACGATAACTTTCACGTCTATTGAGATTGCAGTAAATAGTCAGTCGGTGAAACGCCGACTCGACTTTTAAACATCGCACTAAAAGCACTAGGACTATCGTAACCAATCAGAATCGCGGTATCTAAGACGCTTTTTCCGCTGGCAAGATACTCCAGAGCCAAAAGTAAACGCTTCCGCCGCAGCCATTCTGCAAATGTTAGCGACATTTCTTGCTGGAACTTTCGAGTAACAGAGCGCTCGCTTATGCCCAAAATATGAGCACCATCGGCATTTGTCCAATCATGAGCAATACGCTGACTGACATGCTCACACAAAGAAACCAAAGAGTCGGAGATTGGCAATGGCACATAGAAAGACACGCTCGATAAACGACGTAATTCGTCCAAAATCAATTCAATAATTCGCTCATCACGACCTCCTGAAACAATTTCGTTAGGAAGCTCTAACGCTTCAATAATAAGTGCCTTTAACAACATGGATACGTCAATGACAGAGCAATCATGGGGCAAATCGGCCCGAGCAAGAGGATCAATAAATAGCGTTCTAACTTTTACCAAACCGGTCATATAAAGACTGTGTTCAATTCCTGCAGGAATCCACATTCCCCGATTTGGAGGAATCACCCAACTACCCAAACGAGTCTCCACACGTATCACACCGCTTAACGTGTGAATCAGCTGTGCGCAGTTATGAGCATGGTAAGGCTCAAATTTACCGTGTTCATAATCTTGTGCGTAAGCCACAACACTATTTGGTAAATGATTGTTTTGAAACAACACGCAGCTCTCCTAGAAACCCATCGATCATTCAATCGAGTGTACCTATCAATAAGCAGATCTCAACACACTACGCGAGCAAACTTAAAACTCCACAATAACAAGCTTGCTTTATTTAAATCTAACGACCAAAATACTGTATATCAATACAGTATTTTGAGTGTTTTTATGTCTACTTCTTTTATCAATAACAGCGATCAAAAAGGCGAAAAATCTCCTTTCAATCATCCTATAAAGGGGCGCGGCACGGCCAATAATATGGCGGGGCGCTTTGCTATTACGCTGGTTGAAGTAGATGAAAACGACGAAGCTATTGCTTTGCTGGAAACATCATCGCCTAAGACTGAGGTTCGTCATGAACGTGCCAAAAGCATCATCAGTCGTAATTCCTCCCCTGACATACCTTTTCGTATGTCGGTGAACCCTTATAAAGGCTGTGAACATGGCTGTGTATATTGTTTTGCTCGACCCACTCATGCCTATTTGGATTTATCACCAGGGTTGGATTTTGAAACCAAGCTAGTTGCTAAAACCAATGCGCCGTTTTTATTTGAAGAAGAACTGGCGCATCCTAATTACCGCTGTGAACCCATTGCATTAGGGATCAATACCGACGCTTATCAGCCGATTGAGAAACTGCTGAAGATCACTCGGCAATTATTGGCAATTGCCTTGGCGCATCATCAGCCAATCTCGCTGATAACCAAAAGCACTCTAATTCTTAGAGACCTAGATTTGCTCACACAAATGGCAGAGAAAAAGCTCATTCATGTGGCGATCAGTGTGACAACACTCAATAACGATTTAAAGCGTATTTTGGAACCCAGAACGGCATCAGGGAAGACGCGTTTACAAGTGATTAAAACCTTACGCGAAGCTGGGATTCCGGTTTCGGTTCTTGTCGCGCCGGTGATTCCTTTTATCAACGATAACGAGCTAGAAGAAATCGTCGCTGCTTGCGCGGAAGTTGGCGCGCAGTCCATTAATTACATCATGTTGCGTTTGCCTCACGAGGTTGCGCCTTTGTTTTCGGATTGGCTTCACCAGCATTACCCAGAACGTGCTGAGCATGTTTTGCAGCGTATTATGGATATGCGCGATGGTAAGCTCTACAACAGCCAATTTGGCAAACGCATGACTGGCGAAGGCATCTTCGCGGATTTAATCAATCAACGATTTCACGTCGCACGACGCAAATATGGATTGGATGACAACCGATTAAGCTATCTCGATTGTCGTCATTTTGCTGTTCCACCAAAAGAAGGTGATCAGATGGCGTTGTTTTAGTTATTTAAGCCATCGGCATGATGTAAAAAATCCCCCTAAGAGCAAACTCTTAGAAGGATTTTAATGTCGAGTCTTTGTTTCAAGAACAACTATAGTTTGTTGTTAAATTGACTCACCGCATCAACGACTTGTCTTGCGCCAATTTGAATGTCATTCATTACATGACCCGCTTCAGTCGAAAGATCTAACGCTTTATGGGCTTTTTCCATACTTTGTTCGATGAGAGATACGGCTTTTTCTGTCAGGTGTTTATTCTCACCTACAACCTTGATAATTTCTTCGGTGGCCGTACTCGTCCTAGACGCGAGTTGTCTAACTTCATCAGCCACCACTGCGAAACCCCGACCTTGTTCGCCAGCTCGCGCGGCTTCGATTGCGGCATTAAGTGCAAGCAAGTTTGTTTGATCGGCAATACCGCGGATACTTTCTACCAAAGCGGCTACTTTCAATGACTGAGTATTGAGCTCGATTATTCCTTGGCTCGCATTGCCCATTTGCACTGAAAGTTCATCCATTGTCTGAATCGTCGACTCGATGACTTTTTTACCAGTAATAGCGTCCGCATCACTTTTCTTGGAGATGTCATAGGCGATCTTAGAGGTTTCAGAAATAGCGAACTCTCGATTCATTTGCTCGGTAATGACCGTCGCGAATTTAACAACTTTATATAACTCGCCACTTTCATCGTGTATTGGGTTATAAGAAGCTTCCAACCACACCGCATTTCCATGGCTATCAAAACGCTTGAAACGTTCAGAAACAAATTTGCCCGATCTAAGTTGACGCCAAAAATCTTGATATTTTGAAGACTCAACTTCTTTCGAATCACAAAACATTTTGTGGTGTTTACCAATAATTTGGCTTTTTGAATAACCCATGCTTTTCAGGAAGTTTTCATTGGCATTTAAGATAATGCCATCTAGGGTAAACTCAATCACAGCAGAAGATCGGTTCAATGCCGCCAGCATATCTTCCACTTCTTTGGACTGAGAAATCGTTCGCGTAAGCTCAGCCGAGTAAACTTCCAACAGCACGCGCCCATCTTCAACTTGTTTTTTCGGTTGAATAATCGACCTATACCATGCTTCTTGACCTTTCTTGGTCTCTAGCTGTAAAGCGCCATGCCAGTGCTTCTTCCCACTAATAGCAGCCAACATTTTTTGACAATGGTCTTTGTCTAAAGACTTGCCAAGAATGAAATCTTGAATATTTTTACCTGTTAATTCAGCTTTTTCGAAACCACAGGACTTTATGAAAAGCGAGTTTGCATCGACTATTTTTCCGTCTGATGTCATAGCGAAATACAGCATTTCCTGTCTAAGATCGGCTTGAGTCTCTTGAAAGGAAACAAGTTCTTTTTCCAATTCAGTAATTCGGGTCAATAATTTATTGTTACCAAATAACATTTACTTCTTCCTTAAGTATCTCAATTCAATTTTTATTAAAGAGTAGCGGATGTTTTACACGAACACGACATTATTTTTGTTTTAAGAAAACGACTTAGCACTATTTACACAAAAACATTATGTAAATCAGCCGATTCAGTTTATAAACAAGCTTCGACTTACCCCTTTTTTGGAACCTATTTGCATGCCTAGTGATGACTTTATCGATCTGCTCAAACTGCTTATTCGCGCGCCCAGTGTGGTTGGCGCAGAGCATTCATTTTTCCGCGTGTTACAACGCGAACTGGAAGAGCGAGGGGCAAAAGTCACTTGGTACGAAGGTTTGTTGGTTGCCCAAGGCAGCGATCCGTTTAGCACTATGTTTTCGGCGCATATAGATCGTCACGGCTTGGTGTGTACGGGCCCGAATGAATTCCAATACGCAGCGTTTGTATCAGCAAACCGCACTGACTTATTGAACAACTCGGTTTCTGAAGAGTTGATGACCAAGGTCACAGAGCGTTTCAACCATGAAGAGATCTACGCCTACGAGCCTTGGTCTGGGGTGTATCGGGGCAAAGGCACAATAAAAAGCTCTTACGTTTGTGAATTCCGTAACAACTTAATTTTCGAAACCGAAGGGTTAGAAGGTGTGGTTGCTGGTACACCCATTGCGTTTAAAGACCAATTACACATCGTTGACAATCGATTAGAAGGCCAGCTTGATAACGTAATTTCAGCCGCCGCTTTGGTGCATCTTTTTGATCATGGTTTTAAAGGTACGGCCTTTTTTACTGCCCAAGAAGAAGCCGGAAAAAGCTGGCGCTATCTGCTTGAATGGTTCCGTCGCTTTGGTGGCTCAACTAACCGCTTGTTTGTGGTTGATACCAGCCCTTTTCCAAATGTCGATGCCGCCAATGAACAGCTTCTGGTACTTAGGGAAAAAGACGCCAACGCCACGTTCAATAAAGACAGTACACAACTTCTTGAAGAACTGTGCGTAAAAAACAAGATCAGTTATTTGTATAAAAACCGTTACGTGGAAAACGAAAACGCGAAACGTGCTGAGCAAGGGTTGCCGCCAAGCTCGCTAGGTAGTACTGAACTTGGTCGCATTATCGCCGCATCAAATGGCTTGGTAGATGGCACCACTATTCAAATCCCAACCATAGGCTACCACACCATGCACGAATCGGCAGCAGTAGAATCCGTGGATGCGTTTCTGGATATGTTAAAAGTTGTTTCGAATATTTAGATTCACTTCGTACCATTTACTGATTGGTACTATTTGCAACACACAAAAATCCCGTTTCGATATACATTCAAAACGGGATTTTTTATCTACTCAAAAGTAAATATCTAAGTTGTTGGAGTCTTAAGCTTCATTAGCGTTCAGTGTTTACTATCTATGTAAGAGTGCTTACTGGCAAAAGCTTGCAGAGCTTCACAAGCTTGTTCCCATGCATTGTCGTCCTCATATAAAGCAGATTTTAAATACGCTGATGTCATTTTTTGGGTAATGGAGAGACGATCAGGATCTTCGTCATCGGTTTCTTTTGCATCATAACCAGCAATGCCACCTAACCCATGTTTTCCTCCAATTAATGACAACAAAAAATCGCTACCCGGCGCAATATAGTACGGATCCGCATGCCAGTCTGCATCTCGGGTTGTGAAGTGGGGGCTAAGATCTTGATCACCATACACTACTAAATTCTTTGTGGTCATTGATGAATAATCTGGATTAATTTCAGGGAACCTTTCTCTTGCTGATTCAATTAAATCATCTCCCCCTTTGCCCACTGCCGCTAATAGGACTCCGGCTTTGATACGCTGATCTAATACGCTGCGTATATGTGGTAGCATCATGCCCATTAACATAGCCGCTGTCATCGCCCCTGCAGAATGCCCCACGATCGCAATGCGTTCCTTATCTAATCGGCCAGAAAGACTGACTATATCGCGCTCAATTTGCGCCAAATTGTCCAAAATGGTTTTCATTTCAATCACTCTTTCATTGAGAAAAAGTGGCGCATCTGGGTGAGTATTATCGAGACCACCCACTCTTGAGCTTGCATGGGTAGGTTGAATAACGGCAAATCCTTGCTCAGCGTGATAGTTTACCAACGGGGCGTAACCATCTTTAGAAGGCAGGTACGACGATGGCCCATGACCATGAGAAAGTAAGATAATTGGAATATTATCGCCACTTAATGGCAGGGTAATACGAAGTTCAAGTGGTGTTTCACGGCCTTCTACCGTTAGGGTAATTGGGCTAATAGACAGGGTAAGTTGTCGATTAGACTCTGGGATATTCTTAGATTCGGTAACGAGATTATTCATAAAAGCTCCTTAAGTGTTGAGGTGCTAACTCTATCTAAAGGCGCATGTACAATATATAATGAAAAATCCACATTGCATTACCAATAGTATTTAAATGATAGATCCTCTTTCGTGTATTGTGACCCTATTACAACCAAAAGCCGCTTTTTCTAAGGTAGTTCATGCCGCAGGCAAGTGGCGCATTAGACGCGAAGAAATCGGTAATCCTTTCTATTGTGTTGTACTAGAGGGAAGTTGCGAGTTCACATTAAAAGGCGATGAACCGATTGATCTAACCGCTGGCGATTTTGTCCTTGTTCCAGAAGCTCATGCTTTTACGGTAGCTAGCAGCCATGCTCCAGCACTGGACGAAGCCGATACTGTGCCCATTAAAACGGCTGCTAGCACCTATTTTGTAGGTGAAGCAGAGCAAGAGTTGAATGCGCATTTACTTATTGGCCATTGTCAATTTGAGGCGCCTGATTCAAAAATACTAGTATCGCTTCTTCCGAAACTTGTTCACCTTCGCGAAGCGAAAAGGCTCACCACACTGGTCGAGCTTGTTATTGAGGAATCTTTGGCGCAACGCCCCGGCCGCGATTCTGTATTGGCTCGATTATTAGAAATTCTGCTGATTGAAGCTTTTAGAACGAAGATGGACGCGCCAGAAGTTCCTGGTTTGTTAGTCGGTTTAGCCGATGAGCGACTTGCAATAGCAATTCGAAAAATCCATCAAGATGTGAGTAAGGCATGGACGATTGATCAATTAGCCAAAGAAGCCTCATTGTCTCGTTCCAGCTTTTTTCAGCGCTTTAGTAAAGCCGTGGGTTATACACCAATGGAATATGTTATTGCATGGCGTATGGCGATTGCGAAAGACCTCTTAAGACGCCAAACCTTTACTATGGCCACCATTGCAGAAAGGATAGGTTACCAATCTGCCAGTGCGTTTAGCTCTGCTTTTAGCAAACATACAGGACAAGCTCCGTCAAAATTTTTAGTTGAAGACGGTCTTGTTGAGAGAAAGTTACAGGAAGTTTAAACAGAGCAAAACTAGCTTTAGCTACACGCCTACCTAAATTAGCAAATTCAGAAAGCAAAAAAAATCCCGTTTCAAAACATAAACTTGAAACGAGATTTTTACAATTCGAACTATAAAGAGAGCTCTTTTCGAATGATGTCTGCACCCGCTGTTAAGGCATTTAGCTTGCCTCTCGCCACGGCACGAGGCAGCGGAGCCATACCGCAGTTAGTACAAGGGTAGAGCTTGCCTGCATCGACAAACTGCAATGCTTTGCGCAAAGTATTGGCCACTTCTTCTGGTGTCTCTATGGCATGATTTGCCACGTCGATTGCGCCGACCATGACTTTTTTACCGCGAATAAGTTCGAGCAATTCCATTGGCACATGCGAGTTATGGCATTCTAGCGAAATGATATCGATATTGGATTTTTGCAGCTTAGGAAAGGCTTCTTCATATTGTCGCCATTCAGAGCCAAGCGTCTTTTTCCAATCGGTATTGGCTTTGATGCCGTAGCCATAGCAAATATGTACTGCGGTTTCGCATTTCAGGCCTTCAATGGCTCTTTCTAACGTTGCGATGCCCCAATCATTGACCTCATCAAAAAACACATTAAATGCAGGCTCATCAAATTGAATGATATCCACACCAGCCGCTTCTAACTCTTTGGCTTCTTGGTTGAGAATCTTGGCAAATTCCCACGCGAGCTTTTCGCGACTTTTATAATGATCATCATAAAGCGTATCAATCATGGTCATTGGACCTGGCAACGCCCATTTAATCGGTTGCTTGGTTTGCTGGCGTAGAAATTTAGCGTCTTCAACAAACACTGGCTTAATGCGGCTAACAGGGCCAACAACCGTAGGCACAATGGCATCATAGCGGTCACGAATTCTCACCGTCTGACGATTCTCAAAATCCACGCCGCTGAGGTGCTCAATAAAAGTGGTAACGAAGTGTTGGCGCGTTTGTTCCCCATCACTAACAATATCGATACCCGCTTGCTGTTGCTCTTGTAGAGAAACACGCAGCGCATCCTGTTTTCCGTCAACTAATTGATCGCCTTCCAATTTCCAAGGAGACCAAAGGGTTTCTGGCTCGGCAAGCCATGTGGGTTTAGGCAAGCTGCCTGCCGTTGATGTTGGTAGTAGCGTGTTATTAGTACCTGTTTTTTCAATAACTGCTTTTTCAATAACTGTTTTCATAATAAAAGATGCCGTCTATTAAATGTAATGTTGAAAAATAACCATGGAGACTTGCGCCTATGCGTAATTAGCAGACCACTGCTCAAGTACCTTTTGGTAGGGCTTTATAAAATGCTGCTCAGCAAATTTGCCTTGTTCACTCGCTAATTGACTGCGTTCTTCACGGTCATAAACAATTTGTGTTAGAGAATGATCCGAGTTTTTCAAGTTCGGCTGATAGCTCTTTCCAGCAACCGCGTTGGCGTTGTAAATTTCTGGACGGTAGATTTTCTGGAAGGTTTCCATCGTACTGATGGTGCCAATCAGCTCAAGATTGCTGTAATCATTAAGCAAGTCGCCTACAAAATAAAACGCTAATGGTGCAGCACTGTTGGCAGGCATAAAGTATCGAACCTGTAAGCCCATTTTCTGAAAATATTGCTCGGTCAAAGAGGTGCCATTTGGTTGATATTCAATTCCCAATACTGGGTGCTGATTTCCTGTTCGCTGATAGGTTTTATTTTCTGACACACTCAGACATATCACTGGCGGCTTGGTAAATTTTTCTTTAAAGCTGTCTGACTTCACAAAGCTTTTAAAGAGCTTTCCATGCAGATCGCCAAAGTTATCAGGAATGCTAAATTCTTTTTGGCCTTTGTTATGGTTTGGCAGCACGACGCTGAAGTCGTAATCGCGGACATAAGAAGAGAAATTGTTTCCTACAATACCTTCGATACGCTGCTCAGTGTGGTGATCAAGAATATTCGTTTTCAGAATTTCAATGGTTGGGAAAGTCTGGCCCTTCCCTTCGATATCCACATCAACCGAAACGATTTCAAGTTCAACAGAATAACGATCGCCCTTTGCGTTATCCCAATGCGCCAAAGCATTAAAACGATTGTTAATCATCCTTAGCGCATCACGTAAATTCTCTTGTCGTCGCTCTCCTCTGGCCAAATTCGCAAAGTTGGTCGTAATGCGAGTATTGTCTGCAGGGCGGTAGTTTTCATCGAAGCAAATACGCTTAATGGTAAAGATAAAATCGTTGCTCATGGTGACCTCGTATCCTATTTTCTGAAGTGAAATAAGGATCTCTTCCTTGTTCTCACTTGCCAGTTTTTGATTATTGGCGATCTGTCTAATGACTCTATGAGTACATTTATACGCAACCATCATCATGAATAAAAATGAATTAAACTTAATTATATTGAATTTTATTCATTTAAAGAGATGGACGAGCCTCAGAATTGGGAATTTTCAATAACGACTAGGAGGGGAGAATCAAAGACAAGAACGCCCTAAATAGGGCGTTCTATTATCGGGTGCTATTCAACAAGAGAAAACGGAATGACCGGACAATTAAGCACGATATCGGTTCGTTCGATGGTAACCAAACCCTGATCTTCCGCTGTTAGAATCGCTTCTTCAGACGTCAGTTCTTTTGCCTTACTTGGGTCTTTCCACACTACGACATACATCAACCAAAGCGGCGAGTAATGTGTGTCTTGGCTTTTATAGCCTAATGGCTCTGGAACCGAAGCAAATACGCTCCACGCTTGCTCTTGATTCGGAAATGCATACACACGCTCTAACACGGTCTTCACTTGTGGTGGTTTAGGATAATGAGGCACAGCGTCACGCAAACGAGGCGCGTAATTGGCATTTTTGGCTTTTGCCACAGCTTGATCTGATACATCGGTGGTAATGTAGCGAACTTCTTTGCCATCATGCCAGCCATGTAGCAAAGGTAAACTGATTGTGCTCTGTGGCACCTGTTTATTTTTAACAGAATAACTACTACAAGATGCCAATAACAAAACACAGACAATTCCTAAAAGACATTGACGCAACATACCATTCACTCCTGAGTGTTTTAAACAGAAAGATCATTGAAAACCACCAATTAACGGCTATTAATACTATCTACTAACTTATTTAGGCCGCTAATAGCCAACGAGAGACGCGCATGATAGATAAACTTGAAATAAATCATCTTAGAACATTAGATGCGCTCTATCAGTTCAGCAATATTTCAGTCGCTGCTGAACATCTAAGCGTTTCTCAACAGGCTATCAGTCTTCAACTTAAAAAATTAAGAATAATTCTTGGTGATCAGCTCTTTGTTAGAACTGGCCACGGAATGATTCCAACGCCCTATGCCAAAGAGATCGAGTCGCACATTCAACAGATATTGATTCAGATAAATAGCATCCCTCCGGCAAAGATACTTTCTCCACAGGAAATAGAAAGGACTTTGGTTATCTGTGCAACAGACTACACACAAGAAGTGATAGTAACTGACCTAATTAGAGAACTTAGACAATACGCACCTAAAATCAAAGTGATCATTACCAATATAGAACACGCCAATCTAACCAAAAAAATCCATCTAGGCACAATAGATCTTGTTTTTACCACCAGCGCCTATGTTCCCGAAGGATTGATTTCCACTCCATTATTTACAGAGAAGTACTTATGTGTGACAGCGAATAAAGCCATTAAACGTACTCATGATCTATCACTAGAACAATTAACAAAACACGACTTCGTCATCGTTTCGCCAGGCATTGGCAGTTTTATAGGTTCTGCTGATACTTGGTTCGAACAACAAGGCTTTCCACGTCAAGTTACCGTATCCGCCCCATCCTTTCATATGGCTAAAGAAATCTTAAAACATTCAGATATGGTGGGATTCATTCCTTCTAGACTTCTACCGTACGAAGGACTATTTGAGCTTCCATTAGAAAAATACCCACCGGGTTATCAAGTCGTAGCAGCCCATCACCCAAATACCAAAAATGACCTATTAATTAGCTGGTTACTGGACAACATTCAGAAAAAGTTTACTAATTAAAGAGACCTTAACTTGTATCGGTAACAAGCTAGGCTTTATAGTCAAACGACCCACTCAACTCTACTCTAGCGTCACTTTAAACACTATGTAGAGGTCATTATGTCCATTAAACGCATTAACCCACCATCTTTGTATGACGGTACAGCTACTGGCATGTCACAAGCCACTGTCGATACTGATACAGGGTTGGTTTTTATTTCAGGCCAAGTCGATTGGGACACCGATTTTCAAACCAACAATCACGATATGAAAACGCAAACTGCCAATGCGGCAAAACACTTAATCACGGTTTTAGAAGCAGCAAATTCTTCAGTCGAGTCTATTTTGCAGTTACGTGTCTACGTTCGCGGTGAGGTTGCTGACCATATGGAAGACATCGTCCCTATTATCGCCAGCACATTAGGCACTTCACGCCCAGCATTAACGGGAATTGGTGTCGCCTCTTTAACCTCTCCAGAGACGTTAATTGAAATTGAAGCGGTCGCAAAAATCGCTCGATAATATACCGATTCCTGTTTTAACCACAAAGGTTAAAACAGGAACGACATTATCAGCTTAGACATCATTTTCTTTAGGCTTCGAGTATTTATAAACTGTATTTCGACTAACACCAGCGGTTTTCGCGGTTTGCGAAACATTACCTTTGAATTCATTCAGTAATCGCGGAATCAACTGTTCTAGTGGCTCTTCCTGCTCTCTCTGTGAGCTTTCATCGGCTTGTGTCATGGCATCGAGATCATCAAAGAAATCATCAGGCAAATGCCATTCCTCCAATACTTCTTCATCCGCCATGGCCATACCAACTTTAAGTACATGAACCAGTTGGCGCATATTTCCCGGCCAAGGATGAGTCACTAGTAAGTCCAGCATAGGTTGCGACAAAGCAGGACCAGGCTCTTCTTTTCGTAAACGCTCATGGAGGTATTGAATCAATTTCGCTTTGTCAGTTCGTTCACGCAAAGCGGGTAACTCTATGTTCAAACCAGAAATCCGGTAGTACAAATCTTGGCGAAAACGTCCTTCTTTTACTTCGTCTTTTAGGATGCGATTGGTGGCGGATATCAGTTTAATATCCACCGGAAACGCCTCAGTAGAACCCAACGGTGTGACTACTCTTTCTTGTAAAACACGCAATAAACGCGACTGCACAGCCATCGGCATTTCACCGATCTCATCGAGAAATAATGTACCTCGATGGGCACGACGAATCAGGCCAATAGAGCCGCGATTTTGTGCGCCAGTAAAAGCGCCTTTTTCATAACCAAAAAGTTCAGACTCAACTAGTTCTGCAGGAATTGCGGCACAGTTTACTGCGACTAACATCTCTTTAGCTCGGGAGCTGTGATAGTGCAAACTGCGCACAAAAATCTCCTTGCCTGCTCCTGTTTCGCCATGGATCAAAATAGGAATGTCTTTTTCCATGATCTTATGAGCTTGACGTACTAAACGCTCTACTCGGTCGTCGCCATGTTGCAATTCAGCCAATGGAATGACGTTATCTGGAATCGTTTTAGATGGTGATATTTCCGGTTTCTTCACCTTTTCAACAGGCGGATTTTGTTCATTCATAACAAAGGCTTCTGGCTGTGGAGGAGCAACGTAATCAGCACGCTGACGAAAGTCAGGTATGCGCATAATCTGCTGTACGGGAGGAATCACTTTGACATAGAACTGATAACGTCCCATAGCGATCAATTTCATCGGCAAACTATAGGGATGATGCTTAATTTCACGCATTTCAATATCAAAGATTTGATTGATATTGAGTAAGGCTAAATCCTGTGCCAATACCACTTCTGCACGACGATTCGCCGACACAATAGTGCCGTTTTCATCGAGTACCAAGATACCTGACCAATGACTGTCCAAACTGACCACATTGGTATTAAAACTGAGAATGAAATGCTCTTGTTGAAAAGCGGAAAATATCAGACGATTCTCCACACTCAAAGACATCAATTTGACCATACCAAAAGTATGATCCTGTGGAAGATACGCGTCTGAAGAAATGTCTAATACACCGACCAAATCGTTTTTGGTGTTATAGATAGGCGAAGCAGAACCCACCATAAAACGATTGGCACGCAAGAAATGCTCATCTCGTCCAACTTGAATAGCTTCACCGGTAATCAGCGCAGTACCAATGGCATTGGTACCGACGCCCATTTCTGTCCATTGGTTTCCACCCACTAAACCATGCTGTGCAGCACTACCAAAACGCGGTTGCCCCCAAGTATTCAACACATGGCCTTGGCGGTCCGCCAAAACAATCATGCAAGCCGAATTGCTGAGAATATTTTCGTAGTAAGGCAGCACTTCGTTTTCGGTGGTTTCCAGCAAGCTACGATGCTGATCGATCAAGTCACTCAAGGTGCCTTTTGGCAAAGTCGCGAAATCTGGGCTACTGCTGTGATCCAAGCCAAATTGCTCGCAACGATACCAAGACGCTTGAATTCGCTCTTTGTGAGTCTGCGCCAGATTCGCTTCCGAAGCTGGATCTATTTCTGCTGTTGAGGTCGCGATTTTTTGTTGTTTTTGTTCTTCTTCGTCTTGCATTTCCAACTCCAACACATTGGGTAAAACACCTAAAGTGTGCATGAAATGTTCACTGTAATCAGGAGACTGTAAACACTTTGAACACTCGTGAACAGTCCTTTTTCGAAAGTGAAAATCATAAAAAACACTAATAAAAACCGATAAAACCTTTATTTTTCAAAATCTTAACATTTATAAAAAACATAAAAATAATTTTGGCATGGCTTTTGTAAGTACTTAACGAATACAGACAAGATTACAGTGCATTCATTTTTGAGCCTTGCACAAGACCAAAAAGCGTTTGCACTAGAAAACAATAACAACAAAAAAGGTACTTACAATGTCTCTGACGCTGCAGAATGTATCGCGCGTTGTTGAAGGCGAGACGTGGATCGACGATGTAAATTTGTCTCTCGAACCCGGCTCTTTCAACGTTTTACTTGGACGCACGCTGTCTGGTAAAACCACGCTAATGCGCCTCATGGCCGGTCTTGATCGACCAACCAAAGGGAAAATCCTCATGAATGGGGTGGACGTAACGGGTGTGCCCGTTCGCGAACGCAACATTTCCATGGTGTACCAACAGTTCATCAATTACCCCAATCTCACGGTTTACGAAAACATTGCATCGCCGCTTCGCTTAGCAAAGATGGATGAAAAAGAAGTCGACCGCCGTGTACGTGAAACCGCTGAAATGTTGCGTATAGATCCTTATCTTGATCGTCTGCCACTGCAACTTTCCGGTGGTCAACAACAACGTACCGCCATGGCGAGAGCCTTGGTGAAAGACTCGCAAATCATCCTGTTTGATGAACCCTTGGTTAACCTCGATTACAAATTACGCGAAGAGCTGCGCCAAGAATTGCGCGCCTTGTTCAAAGCTCGCAACTGCATCGCCATTTACGCGACAACCGAACCCAACGAAGCCTTAGCCTTGGGTGGTAACACTGCAGTATTGAACGAAGGTCGTTTGTTGCAAATGGGACCAACCGCTGAGGTTTACCATCAACCCAAAGACATTATCACCGCCGAGATGTTCTCAGAACCACCAATCAACGTGGTTCCCGGTCGCGTCAGCGAAGAAGAAGTGACTTTTGACGACACCGTACATTTTCGTTTAAACAGCGATTTACGTCGCCTAACTCCCGGTGAATATCAGTTCGGTGTGCGCGCCTCGCACATTGGTTTAGTGCCACATTCTGACGACGACTTAGAACTACCAGTGCGAGTGGATTTGGCTGAAATCAGTGGCTCTGAAACCTTCTTGCATGTTCACAATCCGCATTTTGATTTAGTGCTGCATTTATCTGGGGTTCATGCCTACCAAGTGGACCAAGAAATTAAGGTCTACTTCCCAACGCACAAACTTTACGCCTTTGACGCTCAAGGCAAGATGGTGCATTCCCCAGCACGAATGAGGGATCAATAATCATGGCCTCTATTACATTAAATGCCTTAGCGCATACTTATACAGACAACCCAACCAAGCCAGAAGATTACGCCATCCGCGAAATGTCCCATGTGTGGGAGCAAGGAGGTGCTTTCGCTCTACTTGGCCCATCTGGTTGTGGAAAATCCACCCTACTGAACATCATTTCAGGTTTGCTGGAGCCTTCCCATGGGGAAGTCTTATTCGACGGCAAACGCGTGAACGAATTAAAGCCAGAAGAACGCAATATCGCTCAGGTTTTCCAGTTCCCTGTGGTGTACGACACTATGACGGTGTTTGATAACTTGGCCTTTCCACTGCGCAATATTGGCGTGCCGGAATACAAGGTGAAGTCGAAAGTATACGAAGTCGCTGAGATTCTTGAACTGTCTGACCAGCTAAAACGCAAAGCCAAAGGTTTATCGGCAGACCAAAAGCAAAAAGTCTCCATGGGCCGCGGTTTAGTACGCGACGATGTGTCGGCGATTTTGTTTGATGAACCACTCACCGTTATCGATCCTCAGTTGAAATGGAAACTGCGCCGTAAGCTCAAGCAAATCCATGAGCAGTTCAACATCACCATGGTGTATGTCACCCACGACCAGTTAGAAGCCTCTACTTTCGCCGATAAAATCGCCGTGATGTACAACGGTAAAATCGTCCAGTTCGGTACCCCACGAGAGTTATTCGAAAAACCAGCCCACACTTTTGTTGGCTACTTCATTGGTAGTCCGGGCATGAACTTTTTTGAAGCCGAACTAAAAAGCCAAGATGATAAAAAAGAAGTACTGATGTTCGGCGATTATGAAATCTCAATCAGCGATGCCATGCTGACACGTTTAAAAGCCATGGGCGCCAATAAGGTTACTTTGGGAATTCGCCCGGAATTTGTGCATGTTTGGGACGGCAAAAATAACGATGCTTTCCCTGTAGAAGTGGACTACGTGGAAGACCTTGGTACATACAAAATCCTATCTTTCTTATTCCAAGGGCAAGTGATGAAAGCGCGCCTAAGTGAAGACCAGAAAGTGCCTTCAGGGCAAATCTACGTAAGCTTCCCTGAGCAATGGACTAAGGTCTATGTAGATGAGTATCTGGTTGATGTAAGTGATCAAGCCCACTCAGAAGATCCAAAAAAGGAGACTGGCCATGCAAACTAAAGTCGAAAACAATAAGGCGTGGTTCCTTGTTCTGCCTGTTTTTCTCATCGTGGCTTTCTCTGCCATCATTCCTCTTATGACGGTGGTGAACTATTCGGTACAGGATATTTTTGATCCTTATACACGCTACTTTGTCGGCACAGAATGGTTCAAGCAAGTGATGCTAGACAGCCGCTTACAAGAAGCCTTGCTGCGTCAGTTTATCTATTCTTTCACGATTATTATCATTGAAGTGCCACTGGGGATTTGTGTTGCCTTGATGATGCCAACCAAAGGCCGAGGCGCGTCTTTGGCCTTAATTCTGGTTGCCATTCCTTTGCTGATTCCATGGAATGTGGTGGGCACTATTTGGCAAATCTTTGGCCGTGCAGACATCGGTTTATTTGGTGCTTTTATGAGCAGTATCGGTGTCGATTATAACTATGCCTCTGATCCTACCGACGCTTGGTTAACAGTTGTCTTGATGGACGTGTGGCATTGGACTCCATTGGTTGCCTTATTGTGCTATTCCGGACTGCGGGCGATTCCTGAAGTGTATTATCAAGCAGCACGCATCGACCAAGCATCACGCTGGGCGGTATTCCGTTACATCCAGCTACCGAAACTCACTAACGTGCTGATTATTGGTGTGTTATTGCGCTTTATGGATTCTTTCATGATTTACACCGAACCTTTTGTTCTTACCGGTGGCGGCCCAGGTAGTTCCACAACCTTCTTGAGCCAAGCCTTAGTACAGCAAGCCATCGGTCAGTTTGACCTTGGTCCTGCCGCAGCGTTCTCGCTGGTGTACTTCTTAATCATCTTGCTCGTGTGTTGGGTGTTCTACACCACCATCATGAACATGCAAAAAGACAAGTAGGAGCGGATCATGACGCAATCAAATACCTCTATGACACGCACACGCAATACAGGTAAAAAAGAACAAGCCCCGGTTTACAGCAAAGCTGAACGTAAGACGCGTAATGCCCACCTTCGTGGACGCTTCGGTTTGGTGCTGTATTTGGTGCTGTTACTACTGCCAATCTATTGGCTAATCAACATGTCATTTAAAACCAATACCGAAATTCTCAGCGGCTTATCTTTCTTCCCTGAAGATTTCACTTTGGCAAACTACGCTAAGATATTTGGCGACCCAACCTGGTACATGGGTTACGTAAACTCAATTTTTTACGTGTCCATGAATATGGTTATCAGTCTACTGGTTGCCTTACCTGCTGCTTATGCCTTTAGCCGCTATAAGTTCATTGGTGATAAGCACATGTTCTTCTGGTTACTCTCTAACCGTATGGCGCCACCAGCTGTGTTCTTACTGCCATTCTTTCAGCTGTATTCTTCTGTTGGTTTGTTTGATACCCATATTGCCGTGGCGCTAGCTCATTGTATTTTCACAGTGCCTTTAGCCGTGTGGATACTGGAAGGTTTTATGAGTGGCGTACCTCGTGAAATTGATGAAACAGCGTATATCGACGGCTATTCGTTCCCTAAATTCTTCGTGCGTATCTTCATCCCCTTGATTCGCTCAGGTATCGGCGTGACAGCCTTCTTTTGCTTCATGTTCTCTTGGGTAGAGTTGCTATTAGCACGGACGTTAACGTCAGTTGATGCAAAACCTATCGCGGCCATTATGACTCGAACCGTCTCGGCGTCAGGGATGGACTGGGGACTACTCGCAGCCGCAGGTGTGCTGACTATCCTACCGGGTATGTTGGTCATTTACTTCGTTCGTAACCATGTGGCGAAGGGCTTTGCCCTTGGTCGAGTGTAAGGAGAATTATTATGGCTTGGATGTCTTGGACATTACCTACCGCCCTATTTTTTATCGGCATTGCTGTGATCTTGGTCGGCATGACCACATGGCAACTGGTCTCGCCTTGCGTGGAACGTCGTGGCTTTTTGCCACTGGCAACCACGCGTGGTGATCGCTTATTCATTGGCCTGCTTAGCAGTGCTTTTATCCACCTTGCATTCGTTGCGTTAACGGATGTGAACATTGCGGTGGCAACCGTCCTATGCGCATTTTGGATGATCATCCTGATGCGTTGGGGCTAGTCAACGTCATTATCAGTAATGAACTGATGGACTCTCTAGTACGACAGGCACGGAAGCCAAACATAAAAAACCAAAAAGAAAAACCAAACTTTGTTGAGGTAAACTATGCACTACAATAAGAAAAAAATTGCACTCGCCGCCTTACCCTTTGCTGTCATGATGCATTCGGCCACATTATGGGCTGACGCGTACTCAGACGCTGCAGAGAAGTGGGTAGATACCGAATTCACCGTTTCTACACTAACCAAGCAACAACAGCTTGACGAAATGCACTGGTTCACCGAAGCCGCGAAAAAATTCCGCGGTATGGAAATCAACGTAGCGTCTGAAACCTTAACGACTCATAAATATGAGTCTCAAGTTTTAGCTAAGGCCTTCACCGAAATTACTGGCATCAAGGTCAATCATGACCTGATCCAAGAAGGTGATGTGGTCGAAAAACTGCAAACACAAATGCAATCTGGCCGTAACATCTATGATGCTTACGTCAACGATTCCGACTTGATCGGTACCCATTTCCGCTACGGCAAAGTGGTACCAATCTCAGACATGATGACTGGCGATGGCAAAGATTTCACCTCGCCAACCTTGGATCTTGCCGACTTTATCGGTTTGGATTTCACTACAGGGCCAGATGGCAAGCTTTACCAATTACCAACCCAACAGTTTGCTAATCTTTATTGGTTCCGTGCTGACTGGTTTGCTCGTCCTGATCTAAAAGCCAAATTCAAATCTATCTATGGTTATGAGCTAGGCGTGCCAGTTAACTGGTCTGCTTATGAAGATATCGCTGAGTTTTTCACCGATAAAGTGAAAACCATTGATGGTGAACGTATATACGGTCACATGGATTACGGTAAAAAAGACCCATCTCTAGGCTGGCGTTTCACCGATGCTTGGTTCTCTATGGCAGGTGCGGGCGATAAAGGTCTTCCAAACGGCTTGCCTGTAGACGAATGGGGTATTCGTATCAAAGATGCGTGTTCGCCTGTTGGTTCAAGCGTCTCTCGTGGTGGTGCAACAAACGGCCCTGCTGCGGTTTATGCAACAACAAAATACGTAGAATGGCTGCGCAAATACGCGCCACCAGAAGCGCAAGGCATGACCTTCTCTGAATCTGGCCCTGTGCCAGCTCAAGGTGGCGTGGCTCAGCAAATTTTCTGGTACACCGCCTTTACGGCTGACATGACGACCAAAGGTCTTCCTGTTGTAAATGAAGATGGTACGCCAAAATGGCGCATGGCGCCGTCTCCTGTTGGGCCATACTGGGAAGAAGGCATGAAAAAAGGTTATCAAGACGTGGGGGCTTGGACTTTCATGAACTCAACACCAGAAGACCGTCGTCTAGCCGCGTGGTTGTACGCTCAGTTCACCACAGCAAAAACCGTTTCATTGAAAAAAACACTAGTAGGTCTAACACCTATTCGTGAATCAGATATCAACTCTCCTGAAATGGCAGCTGCGGCGCCTAAATTGGGTGGCTTAGTTGAATTCTACAAAGGACCGGCGCGTAAACAATGGTCGCCAACAGGGATTAACGTACCTGATTATCCTAAACTAGCTCAGCTTTGGTGGCAGTACATTTCTCAAGCGGCAAGTGGAGAAGCCACACCACAGGAAGCGCTTAACGGCCTAGCAGAAGCGCAAGACAAAGTAATGGAGCGTTTAGAACGTGCTAACGTACAGCCTCTATGTGGACCAAAAATGAACAAACCACGTGACGAAGCTTACTGGTTGGCTCAACCGGGTGCTCCAAAACCAAAATTGGCGAACGAAAAACCACAGGGTGTTACAGTTTCCTATGACGATTTGCTTCGTTCTTGGGAATAAGATAACTCTACACTCTCTGAACATTTGACCGGCCTAGGCCGGTCTTTTTCGAGTGGAAAATGGCGAGGATTAAATTGCATTGGCAATAGTTGATATTACGTGGCTAAATAAATAAAAGTATCAATGTGTCAATGTGTCATTGTTTCATCGTCCACCATCAAAGCTTTTAGCTCGTCCTGCAAGCTTTCAATCTTTTCAGCCAGTATATGCTGCTGAGAAGGCGGTATTTGAGCAATATCCTGAAGCGATACTTTTTCTAAGTTTTCGAGCAAGCTAACCAAATGTTGTATGCGGTCATCTTTTCTGTTCATGCGGGTTCTCTCCGTAGATAGCATGGTGACTACATAACCATAGACAACTTTTAGAAATTACTCTGTCATAAATGAGAAAAGTTATGTAAAAAATTGAAGTATTTGTTAGATAAGAACAAAAAACTTTGATTTTAAAGCATTATTTATAGCTACAAGGGCGAACACCTGAAATCACTAAGACTCTAACGCTGAACGGGAAACCAACTCGATGACATTTTCTAACCGTGAAAACTTCCGAAAAAAGGGTGTCCTTCAACTCTCCAATGTTATCGATGTTGAAATGCTTGCCGATGTGCAAACTCATCTTTGGCAAGAAGTGGAGCGCAACTTTAGCATCAATATCGACGAACCTAGTACATGGTTTACCAATGCCAGTAACCCTGTCGGAGACGCTCGTGCAAAACGGCTAAACGGTATGGGATCGATTATGCGAGAGCTCAAAGCGTCAGGTAAATTGGATAAGGTAGAGAGTGCAATCCAATCGGCTATTGATAAGGTATTTGGTGCTCATTCATGGCAACCGCTAGATCTTTGGTATTCTTTGTTGAGTTTTCCGGGCTCAGAGTCAGTTTGGAATGTGCCTCATAAATCTTGGCATAATGATGAACCCACTGTGGTGGAAGACGCCGAGCCGTGGAGCCTATTTGTTTTTGTATTTCTCGATAATGTCACTGCCGATATGGGGTCAACAACGGTCGTATCTGGCTCTCATCGACGAGCGGAACGTCTCGCAACAGCACTAGGAACATCCAATAACGCGGCGTTAATAAACGCCTTTGAATCGGTGAACAGCGGACTGTTTGAAAACCCTGAAGACGTCACGCTACTGCCCATGGATCAGGTGTTAGATCCCCTTATTCAAGAAGATCCGTGGTTCCAAGAACTGGTTAAAGAAGGCTCCCCTGATCAACGAATCCAACGATTCATAGAAGAAGGTAGTTCCCTGCATGGCATCGAACAGAGAGTTGTCACATTGACCGGCACCGCTGGAGACATCATTGTATTCGATCCGCGCTGTCTTCACACTTTTTCGGCCAATGTTTCAAATCTTCCTCGACAAGTATTACGACTCGATTTTAGGCGCAAAATATAACCTATCGGCCAATACCCTTATTTGCCTTCTTACTTAAACAGTCAATAAAAAAGGCAAACGCTATGATTTCCCAGTAAAATACAGCACCTACCATTTCACTATTTATAAGGTTTTCATGGCAACATTTACGCAGCCCAATTCATTAGATCAGTCCAATGAGGCGTTAGAGCATGCTAGAAAGGCATTTGAAATCAGTGCTTCTAACTTCACGACAGATCACACCGATGTCATCAGTCACATGCAGGCAATTGTTGATATCTTGCTAGCACAAAAACAGTTTGCCGAGGCATTAAAAGAAATCGAGCAGTTAAAGGCACTGGCGGCTTCGAACAAAAAGATCAAAATCGCCATGCTTGAGATGAAAGGTCGAATCAAACAGGTCGGCGCTAGATCAGGTTTTCGATCTAGAGCCACCAAGAAATATACGACCAAAAAACCCAAGAACAGTTAGCCAATCATAGAAGCTTACAGGTTAAAAATTATGCCTCCTGTTCGAGGAGAAATTCCGTTAGCAGTTTATTCACTTCCACTGGCTCTTCAATTTGTGGCGTATGGCCGCAATCTTCTAAAATAATCAATTTAGAATTAGGTGTCATGGCTTGAGCATGTTGCGAATGCGCTAGTGGTATCACCACATCGTGGCGGCCATGAATAAATAAAACTGGCTTCTTTGTCGAAGATAGGATCGCGAGCGTTTTGCTGTAGAGACTTTCTCTTTGTCCCGATACCGTCGATATTTCTTTCAAAGTGGCAACAAAGGCTGCTTGAGCTCCTTCTCGCATAACATTGCGAGCTATGGTCGCTTTTACTTTTTCAGTGACTTTATCCTGATCATAAAAAATGCCTTTAATCTGGTTATCGATCGACATCTGTCCAGGCTTTGATATTAATTTCCCCAAAATCGGCAATAGCATCAAGCGAAAGGGAAGAGGGATATCTTTACCAAGTGCAGCCGAATTCAATAAAACGGCTTTTGTGACTCGCTCTGGATGAAGTCCCATCATATGAACACTGATCCCAGCCCCCATAGAGTTTCCACCTACAGCAGCCTGATCAATCTTCAGCGCATCTAAAAAATGCCATGCAAAACCTGCATATGTTTCTATGCCAAAGGCATCATGGGGAATATCTGACAGGCCATGACCGGGTAAATCCCAGCTAATAATTCTGAAATGCCCAGCTAGTGAGTCCGCTTGCGCTTCCCATGTTTCTAGCGATGAGCCAATACCATGAGTCAGTAACAGTACCGGCTTTTCACCGCCAGTGTCTCGATAGCGAATCGTATTGCCTTGAACGGATGTGTATAAATCTTCCAAAATAGTGCCCTCTCATTGTTTTTATATTTATATGGACAAGGTTAGCAAGGCATATGCCATCTTTAATAACAGCCGTTAGATTACTGATTTTTAAAGACTTAACTGTTTGATTAGAAAACAAAAAAACCAGTTTTCACACTGGCTTTTTTTGGCGTTTAAGCTTTTTTATTTTCTCATCAAATGATAAAACAGAAAAACAAGGGAGGTAGATTTTTTATCATTTAAACAATCGCAACCAACTATCAAATCAAGCTAATCAAAGCGAAAGCTAGAGGCTGTCCAGCCACCGAAAAGCCCTTCATCGTGATACACACAAGTTGCTTTACCATTTTGTGCCGCTCCAAGAGCCACCATTAGCGGAATCAAATGATCTTCTCTTGGGTGAGCAATACGAGCATAAGGCGCTTTGTCCCACTCAACCAATCGACTGTTTCGCTCTGCTGGTGCTGATTCCAGTAATGTTTCTTGTAACCAAGCATCAAAGCCATTCGAAGGCTTGATGGCTTGTGGGCCTCTCAATCCAAGGTTGTGAAAACTCAAGCCACTGCCGACGATCAATATGCCTTCTGCACGTAATGGTGCCAACGCTCGGCCTAATGCCATGTGTTCTTCTGGGTTTAAGTTCGATTTAAGTGACAATTGAACCAGTGGCATATCAGCCTCTGGATACATCACTGCCATGGGAGCAAATGCGCCGTGGTCGAAACCTTTTTTATCATCCAAATCCACTGGAAACCCTGCACCTTTTATGAGTTCAGCGACACGAGCTGCGACGTCTGGCGCGCCCGGAGCCTGGTATTTCACTTCATAGGTATGAGCTGGGAAACCGTAATAATCGTATTCCATTCCCGGAGCTGGACTAGACTGAACACCAAAAGTTTTGCGCTCCCAATGGCCAGAAATCATCAAAATGGCTTTTGGTTTTTCAGGCAATTCTTCCGTCATTCGAACCAAAGACGCTTCAAGATTAGAAAACATGGCGCGCATGTCTGTCATGTAAGGCCAAGGGCCGCCGCCATGAGAAATAAAATAAGTGGGTAACATAATCATTCACCTCTAAAACTGGAATAATTAGCCAACTCGCTAAAAGCTGAATTGGCTTTATTTGATGTGATCAGTCTAGGCTTGCGACTCAACTTGATCAATATGCATCCAGTTAACCCATCATTTCATTTTAATCAACAATCTAATAAAAAAGACTGCTTGAGTTTCTTTTCGATTAAAAAAAGAAAATCTTCATCATTTGATCGATGAAGGTATCTTCTTAGCCATTAGGCTTTCTCATGCTTGCCTTTTTCATAGGTATAGACACGCAGACGATGGCCATCAGGATCGAGCGCGGTGAACGTCGTGCCAAAGTCCATTTCGGTTGGTTCTTGAATAATGTCGACGCCCAGCTCTCTCCATTTGGTGTAATGGATTTGTAGAGTAATCAGATTATCAAGAGCTAGTGCTACTTCCATGCTACCTGCTGGTACATCGTTGGCTTTTGGCAATACGCTTTCTCGCGCCCATAAGCCAAATTTTGTTCCCGTTTCCGAGACAAACAAAGCAAAACCTTCGGTCGACTCGACAGGCTCCCGGCCAAACAAAGGACGATAAAAATCTACACTGCGCTGAACATTATCTACATATAAGATGGTGAAATTTGAGAGATCCATACTGATATTCCTATTTGCTGTTTATATTTCACGTTAAAAGTTTAGTACTTCAAATCGGGCTTTCGCCCGATAAAATGAGAATAAACAGACAGAGTGTCAGATCTTGTCAGCAGTGATGCAAAGTAGAGAGTGTTTTATTGAGAAGGCTTTAACTCATGTAGCGTAGCTCGCCATCGTTTGAGCAATACATGACGAGGCGTTGCATAGCGAGTATTGATTAGCTCACTAGATAGGATTCTATCCGTACGAAAGTTTCGAATCTCCTGTCTCAACTCACACCAAGCAACCAACACTCGCACTTCATCGAAATAGCCTAAAGCAAATGGCCAAATTCGTCGCTGGGAGTGTTTGCCTTTTAAATCTCGATAATCAATAGAGAGGATTTTCTCGTCACGAATGGCTTGACGAACTTCGGCCATATCAACCGTATCTGAGGTCGACTCTTTGCTCGGGCCGATCAGCAAGGTCGTATCATCGAGGATGTCTTTTAATTCCGCAGGCAATACCGACGCAATTTTATTCAAAGCGTTTTGTGCCCCATTACTTAATTGGCTATCGGTACGTTGTGCAACCCAACGTGCGCCTAGCACCAAGGCTTCTATTTCTTCTTCTGTGAACATTAAGGGAGGCATAAGAAAGCCCGGCTTGAGAACGTAGCCAACGCCAGCTTCACCTTCAATATTCGCACCTTGCTCTTGCAGGGTGACAATGTCTCGATACAAAGTCCGCAAACTCACATTGAGTTTTTCCGCCAACGCCTTCCCAGATACTGGATATCGGTAACCACGTAGTAAATCAATTAAAGCAAGCAAACGCTGGGAACGAACCACAACTACACCTATTAATAAAAAGACTTTCGACAATACCTCTCCATTCTGTAATGAACAACTCATCTCGCTAAAAAGTTAACTCTCTGAAGTGAAAATCTCGTGTAATGAATATCTCCTTTTCTGCGCTTTTAAATACCTATCCTCTACTCTATCCGTGTTAATAACGCTTATTAAGTAAACACCGCGTCATGATTGCGCAATATCAGATTACATAAGGGTTATAGGTAATTTCGGGGGTGTTTTTTTAACATCAACAAACGCGCTATGCTGAGAAAAAGAACAACCAACACAGAAAAATATAGATATTTATCAGGAGATAAAAAATGTCTTTTAAAATCGCAAAACGCACGCTTCTCAGCAGTATTATTGCAGCGTCTTCAGTATCAACATTGGCGCTTGCACAACAACAGGAAGGATTCACCGTTACGCCAAGTATTGGCTACTACAATATGGATAGCGATAGAGATACCAAGGATGATCAAGCTTACTCTTTAGGCCTAGGTTACCAATTCAACAACCCATGGGCGGTCGAATTTGTTTACCTAAATGCAGATTCTAAACAATCTGGTGGCGGCGGTGACGTCGATGTAGATCAATACCGAATTGATGGTCTATATCATTTACCAGATGTCAGCCCACTTAATCTTACGCCTTATTTAGCCGCTGGTGTGGGTACTGCCGACTTTAGTAACGGTGGTAATAACAATACACAAGTCAACGCGGGTGGTGGTTTGAAATATGCTATTAATGACACAGTGTCATTACGTGCTGACTTCCGTCTAGTCGATGATGTGGAAGATCATCACCTCGATAATGTCACCTCTCTTGGTGTACAAATGACGTTCGGTGGATCGTCAGCAAACTCAACATCTAATGACGATGATTACACACCTGTAGAGCAGACTTATACACAGGTTGAACCAGAGCCAGCAGCTCAACCACAAGAAACACAACAGCCAGAAGCAGTTACAGAAGAACCTGTTGCAGCCTCACCTATTGCGGAAGAAGCACCGGCACAACCAGAAGTAGTGGCTGAGCCACCGGGAAAAATCAATATTCAATTTGGCCTTAACAAAACCAATGTTGAACAGAAGTTTTACCCAGAAATAGAGAAAATCGCTATTTTCCTTAAAGACAACCCAGAAAGCACTGTCGTAATCGAAGGCCATACAGATGACTCTGGTGCCGCAAGCTATAACCAGAAGCTCTCTGAAAAGCGTGCTCAAGCCATTTCTGATGTGTTAACTAACACCTTTGAGATCTCAGCAACACGCGTTGAGGCAATTGGTTACGGCGAAGAAAGACCTTTCGTTGAGAACGATACAGAAGCACACCGTGAAGCTAACCGCCGGGTTGTCGCAATTATCTCAACCAGCGAAGCATAAGCACCACATATTACATTCTCCCAAGTAGCCTAAGGCTAAGGCAACGCCCGATATTTTTTATATCGGGCGTTTTTTTATTTGTAGTATTTGAAGATTCCTGTGCGAATCACGCTTTTTGACAAAGCGCCTTCTATTTACCTTTGTGCATAATTAGCACTTTGTGACCTTCTGGTGCTTAGTCACGCCACAATTACTTTTTGGCTATTTTTAAGTGAAAACTTACTGTAATAAGCGACGCATTTCCTACACCCTTCTGGGCGCTTTTTGACCACTAAACTGCTTGAACACCACCACTTTAGTAAAGCTTCCGTCATGATTGGGTAGCAGAGGTTCATGTCCCATTTTTTACGCATTTTGAGGGGGCTTTTCACGGCAAAAAATCCGCGTAATCTAGATAGCGAACAACAAAACATTATGTTCATTAGGAGAAATTAATATGTCTACATCATTTAAAAAATACACTCTTTTTAGCGGTGTCCTAATAGCTTCATCACTCGCTACAATGGCATATGCTGCAACACCAAAAGAAGGTTTCACAGTAACACCAAGCATCGGTTACTACGATGCGGATAGTGATAGACAAGCTGGCAATGACATGTCTTACTCCATTGGCGTCGGCTATCAAACAAACAGCCCATTAGCACTAGAAGCAGTTTATCTTCATTCTGATGCCAGCAAAGGTGGACGTGATAACGACTTGAATCAATATCGAGTAGATGGCCTATACAGCCTGCCTGAGTTCACTACTGTAAATCTAACGCCATACGTCGCAGCAGGTGTTGGTATGACAGACGTTGATGGCGACTCTAACAACCTACTGGTAAACGCTGGTGGTGGTGTAAAATATGCAATTAACAGTGATGTGGATCTTCGCGCAGACTTCCGTCTAGTGAAAGATATTGAAGACGATCATTTAGATAACGTAACGTCTGTTGGTGTACAGTACAATTTCGGTATGCCAAACCAACAAGCTTCTAATAACTAAGCTTTAAAAGACAATCAAATCATTCTCTAACATGGATATGTTGCTGAAATAGAAAATGAATAGAAAAGCGCCCAATGGCAACATTGGGCGCTTTTTATATGCTAAATCTAAGAGTTTTATATCACCTACTCAGGATAGGAACTCATCCACGCCTTTGGCAGCCAAATGCCCAGTAGCAAAACAAGCCGTTAATAAATACCCACCTGTTGGCGCTTCCCAATCCAGCATTTCACCAGCACAAAAAACACCTAGCATGGCTTTCAGCATCAGCTTGTCATCAACACTGCTCTCACATACCCCACCCGCACTCGAAATGACTTCTTCTATCGGCTTGGTTTTGTAAAAGCTAACAGGCACCGATTTTAAACATCTAGCTAAGGTTTCTGGCGTCTGAAAGGCTTCTTTAGGAAAGGATTCGTGCAACAACACAGCTTTCACGCCAGTGATACTCAGCGTACGTTTTAAGTATTTACTAAAGGATTCTTTTGGCTTGGTATTGCGCAGTTTTTTGATGACTTGCTCTTCACTTTGCAGCGGCAGAAAATCCATCAACAAAGACGACTGACCTGAGTCGTTAATGCCATCGCGCAAGTATTTAGAAAAAGCATAAATCAGACTGCCTTCCATTCCATCTTGCGTAACAATGCATTCGCCCTTTTTCGTCACCACTTGGCCGTCCTCTAAGGTAAAAGAAAACGCCACATCTTTGAGTGGGCTACCAGCGAACTTAGTTTTTAAATGCTCACTCCATTCACTGTAAAAACCACAGTTGGCACTTTGCAATGGTGCCACATCAATGCCTTTTTCAGTCAATACTGGAAGCCAAGTACCATCTGAGCCCAACTTCGGCCAGCTAGCACCACCCATTGCCAATACAATCGCATCCGCCCGTGCCGTGACACTTTCTCCAGCATGATCAAACACCACTTCATTGGCTGACAAGCCAATCATTTTGTGACGCATATGAAACTGCACACCAGCATCACGCAAACGTTTTAACCAGTTGCGTAATAAGGGGGCAGCTTTCATGTCTTTGGGAAAAACTCGGCCGGATGTGCCGACGAATGTCTCGATGCCTAAATTATGAATCCAATCACACAAGGCATCGGCATTAAACTGACTAATCGATGTATCCAACCACTCAGCTTTGTCGTAATAGCGTTGAATAAACTCTGGATAGGCTTCGGAATGGGTAATATTCATACCGCCAACACCCGCCAATAAAAACTTACGGCAAGCGCTCGGTTTAGCATCATAAACATGAACCTGATGACCTGCGGCACAAATACCTTCTGCTGCCATCAGACCCGCAGGGCCAGCACCGACAACAATGACTGTTTTTTGCATTTGTACCACTTCTTGCATACTCGCCAACATCACTTTAAAGAGTTACTAAAAAAAGAAGTGCATGATAAAGAGTTTTGACTCAAGCCCCAATGATTTCTAGTAAAAAACACACGTTAAAGTATTAAAGCTTAGGTTTTCCCTGCACCCCAGCCGTCAAGGCAAGACGCATAGCTTCTTCTACACCTATGTCCAACTCGGTTAAGCGATCACGGGAGATATAAAGCGTCATACCACCAATTTGATAGCTAAGTGGCACATAAACACCCACTAAATTTTGTTCTCCAAATAACTGCTGCCCAGTTTGTTCACCAGTAATAAAACCAATCACTTGCGCGCCATTCCATTCAATTGACACTACGCTCTTCATTTCCTTCTTTTCCGCCAAGTTAAACACCATCATCATGTCTTTAATGGCGCCATAAATGGACTTCACTAACGGAATACGCTCAAAAATGTTTTGGCTCAACTTCACCAAATAACGAACACCATAAAGGTTGACTAAGAACCCAATCAATACCAAAGCGCCCAACGTAGCGATTAAGCCTAATCCTGGAAAATACAGCGCATCGGGAATAAGGAATAATAAAAGCGGCTGAGCAATAGCTTCACCTGTCGCCAGCAACCAATAGATCAAATACACGGTCAAGCCAATCGGTAAAACCGCCACTAACCCTTTAAGCAATAACGTAATCAATTTATTCATGTTTATAATGATCCTATAAAATTGTTCACAGCATACCGCAAGCTTTGTGCCACTCCTATGACTCTGACAAGAGTTAACGAAAAGATTGCCGAAACATCGTCAGCCTTATACCCTTTCGCGCAATAACGACTAAGTTAAGGCCTCTTACGGAGTAACAATATGAACTACAAACGCCTAGAAACCTTCGTATGGGTTGCCTCGTTAGGCAATTTCCGTAAAGCCGCAGAGCGACTTCATACCACGCAACCAGCTATTTCAGCTCGGATTGCGGGATTAGAAGCTGAGTTAGGCGTTAAACTTTTCGAACGAGAAGGCGGTTCCAGCCCGATTATGTTGACCTCCAAAGGCAAAGAATTACTCCCTTATATAGAAAAAATTCTTTATCAGACCGAGCAACTACGAAAACGCGCCGGTCTTTCCACCGCTTATTCTGGCGTACTGCGTTTAGGTGTATCTGAAACAATAGTAAACACTTGGCTGCCGGATTTTCTTTCCCGTCTGCACAAAGATATGCCAAACCTAGATGTGGAAATGACGGTCGATATCACGGCAAACCTAACGACAAGTATCAAGGACAGAACACTGGATTTAGGGCTGCTAATGGGACCGATTTCTGAGCCGAACATTGTTAACCGAGAGCTCTGTACTTTTTCTCTATCTTGGGTCGCCAGCCCGAACCTGGATCTGCCCGATAGGCTTTTGTATCTAGAAGAGTTAGCCAAATGGCCAATCATTACCTATGCTCGCGCCACTAAACCTTATGTCGAAATTAACCAAAAATTCCGTGAGCTGGATGGCGCACCCGCGCACTTCTTCGCCTCTACATCATTGGCCGCCTGCCGAAGTTTAGCCATTGATGCGGTCGGCATTTCTACTTTGCCGAACATTATGATCGCCAAGGAGCTGGAAGCGGGCAGCCTGCAAAAAATTCGTGCCGTTTGGACACCCAGCGACCTTACGTTCACCGCATCCTATTCAGATGAGCCATTTAACCCGATTGCTGAAGTGGCGACAAATATTGCCGTACTTGCTGCCCAAGAGTACAGCAAAAAGCAAACCGGAGAAGATAACAGAGCTTAAGAAAGCACTTAAATAGACAAACAAAAAACTTGGCGCTCTTTAACCGATACGCCAAGCTTTTTTAGAGCAAACAAAATAACTAGCCTTGTAAAATAGCTTCTACTTGTTTCGCTAAGCTTAACAGCACTTGGTCCTTACCATTGCCAGCCGTCAACATCAGCCCCATAGGCTCTTGTTGAAAACGGAAAGGAACAGAAATACTACAACCATTTAAAACATTGGCTAACGAGGTATTGCGCAGGCACAACAGGTTTAAACGATCGTATTCGGAGTCTTGTGCTAAATCCGTCAATTTAGGCGCGACAACAGCAACGGTCGGCAACAAGAAAACGGTATTAGGTTCTTCCTCTGCCATTCGCTTAATAAAAGCCTGTCGAGCCGCTTGAGTTCTCTGAAAGTCCTCAGCATTAATGGTTTTCGCACGGGCGATACGAGAAGCAACTCGTGGATCAATATCCGCAGTCTCTAAGTCATAGTTCTGACTATAAAACGCCTGACTTTCGAACGACGAGAATTGCCAAACTGGCAAGGTTTTATAGGCTTCTAGAGCTTCAATGAAACGTCGTTCAACTACAACACCAGCGGCCTCAAGACAAGCTAGCTTCTCCTCAAAACCATCCTCAACCAGCGCATCCAAATCATTCATACCAAAGTTACTTGGTACGACTAGCTTCAACTGAGAAGAATCCGTGCTTTTTGCTGAATCCACTGACGGTGCCCCAGACAATACATGCCAAAGCAATTCACATTCTTCTACTGTTTTAGCAATTGGACCGACTGAATCAAGCTCATCAGACAATGGCAAACAACCTTCCCTTGAGACAGTTTGCTGTGATGGTTTAAAACCAGTCAAGCCACAAAACGCCGCTGGAATACGCAATGAACCGCCAGTATCGGTACCAAGCGTTGCATCCGCCACACCCAAAGCGACAGACGCGGCACCACCACTGGTCGATCCTCCGGTAATGCGACCGGCATTAATAGGATTGTCCGGCGTGCCATAATGGGGATTCAAGCCCAACCCAGAATACGCCAGCTCCGTCATATTGGTGTGACCCAAGAAACTCGCACCAGCGGCTCTTAACAAAGCAACGGCAGCGGCATCTTGCTTTGCAAGCTGTTGGTTAATAAATACAGAACCTGCTTGCGTCTTATAACCTTGTACTTGAAACAGGTCTTTAATCGAAATAATCGCACCATTTAATGACCCTGGCTGAGGCTCAACATAATCAAAAAGCTCAGTAAAAACCGCTTGGCCTTTTGTATCAATGATATCTAAAGCACTCTTCCATTTGGCGACAAGTTCTCGATTCTGCCAAGCAAAATTCGATGATTTTGGTTGCGTCATACATTAGCTCACTATTGGCAATTCTTTGGTGATGTATTCACATGAAATAGTGCGATTTAATACAGGGTCATGAATACTCATACGAAATTTTTCTGTACGACGTACACCACCAATCGCAGGGCAAGTTCCACATAACATCGCACTTCCTTCAGGCAAGTTACCTTTCTCAATCAATTCCGTCAAAGGACGAATGTTCGCCAATGAACCTTTTTGATACTGAGTCCAACCTTCACCTTCGTCTACCCAAGATTCGATTAGCAACTCATCTAAATGATCCGCTACTTCATCAAAATCCCATAACGTGGAAGAAACTGGCTTTACCGATACTTGTTTTGAATGAGCAACAGAATGCGCTTCTAGCTTTCTATCAGTATGATCAGAACCCACACCCAGCCACAATTTGCCTTCTGCCTTGATAATTAATGGTTCAACTTCACCAGAGGTATCCCCACTTAACACTTCAACAATCGGATCTTGCGTCACTAGCAAGTTAGATGCACGGTAAAATAATGGCACAGTAGAAGGCGGCGTTACGCCAATTTCTATTAACTCATCAATGTGTTCTTGAACAGACTCCATGTCTCGGGCTGTCCAGCCAGCAATGACTAAGTGTTTGATATCAATTTGCTTTGCAGTTTCATTCACGGTAAATAACATGACTTTCCTTAAAAATTATTAGGTAGGTAAAGAGAAATACTTGGATAAGCAATAAGCAGAATAATCATCAAGATCATCACGCCAACGTAAGGCAAGCTGCCCATGACCACATCTGAGATTTTGCCGTTCTTCCGGGCAGAGTTAACAACGTATAAATTCAATCCAACAGGTGGGGTAATCAATGCCATCTCAACCAAAATGATCATTAGAATACCGAACCAAATTTTGTCGTAGCCAAGCTCAACAATAATGGGAACGACAATAGGAATGGTCGCCACCATCAGCGACAAGGTCTCAATAAAGAACCCTAGAACAATGTACATCAAGACAATAATCAGCAAGGTAGCGATCGCGCTTAGCCCAAGACCTGCTAACAGATTTTGTAACGTCCGGCCCACACCCGCAGCGGTTAAAGCGAAATTGAGAACATACGCGCCCAATACCACCAACATAATCATGGCCGTAATTCGTATGGTTCCTGATAAGCTATCAAGCAGCATCTTCTTCGAAAATGCCTTGTAAGCAAGGGCTAGAACAAGCGCAATCAACACGCCAATAGCAGCGGCTTCTGTCGGTGTGGCCCAGCCCAAATAGATAGAGCCAACAATGCTGAACAATAAAACCAGCACAGGCAGAAGGGACTTCAATGCGACAAACTTTTCTTTCCAGCTACTGTGCTGTTTTGGTCCGCCTAAACGCGGCCAAATAGAACAAATAATGACAGTCACTATCATAAACATCAGCGCCATGCTGATACCTGGAACAATGCCAGCTAGAAACAATTTCGGAATAGAGCTTTCTGTCAGAAAACCATAAACGATCAAGTTTATAGACGGTGGGATCAAAATCCCCAAAGTACCGCCTGCGGCGATAGAGCCAGTAAATAAGCGTTGATCGTAACCTAGCTTTTCTGCTTGAGGTGTCGCAACGGTCGCTACCGTCGCAGCCGTTGCCACCGAAGAGCCCGACGTCGCTGAAAACATAGTCGCCGTTGCAATATTGGCGTGTATCAGACCACCCGGCAGCCACGAAACCCAAGCGTTAAGGGCACCGTAGGTTTTCTGTGCCACACCGCTGCGCAATAAAATCTCACCGATCAGTACAAACAGCGGTACAGCAATGAGCGTTGAGTGATTAGACGAAGACCATAAAACTTGCCCTAATCCACGCATTAGAGGAAAAGGGCTAAAAAACTCATCAATCCCAAATGCCAATAGAAACAACACAATGCCAACAGGAATAGATAAAGCGAGCAGGCCTAACAGACCAAAAAACGTAAAAGGAAGCATTATTCAGTCCCCGTGCCGATAATATCATCTACTTGATCGTGTTTACGCTGAATAACCAACCAAGTAGCACAAACCAGTAACACGCATGAAGTAACAGCAAACCATATCCATCCCGCCATCCATATAGATTGAGGAATGATAAGTGGCGTCTCTAATGAAGTATTGGCAAGTGACTGTCGCTTAAAGCTTTTTTCCACGACAGGAATCACATAATAAGCGGCATAAATCGCCACAAATGACGTAGCGCACAAAGCAATAAGATCTGAAATTGAACGCCCTACTGCCTTACTTTTGTTTCTTAACACATCAATACGTACATGGGCTTTTTCTGTTAATGCATAACAAATCCCCCAGCTAGAAACGGACGCCATGACATAACCAGAGATTTCTTCTGAACCACCAAAACTAATGCCAAATTCCCGCAACACAATATCAACCAGAATGAGGAGAATGCAGGCCAACAAAACTAGGCCTGCAGCAATCGCCACTCCATTATTGATACGTTTTAACCAATCAATAATGCGCATCATGGTAACTATTCTCCAGTCACAGCGACTTGAATACCAACAGCTTCCCCAACTGTGCTATTCCACTCTTTTACCCAGTCCTTGCCAGCGCGATCCGCCCAGTCTGGTAATACTTTTGAGGTAAGAATATCTTTAGCATGTGCTAAGTCAGCGTCACTCGGCTCAACCAACCTCATGCTATGGCTTGGCCCCTTGGTGCATTCGCCGTTACCAGTTAAACAAGCCACATCTTGATCAAGATCACCCTGAGCGGCGTCCCATACTGGTTTTTCGAATTTAGTAGCAACTTCAGATTGTAGGAATGCTTGCTGCTCGCTTGAAAGGTCGTCCCATTTGTCTAGATTAATGGCCGTAACCACAGGATCCCATCCACCCAATGGCAAGGTCATCAGAGTCGTTGTTACTTCCCACCAACCCGCGCTATAACCAGAGCCTGCGCCAGTCACTGCACAATCGATAACGCCACGCTGTAAAGCGCCTGGCACTTCACCAAATCCAATATTCACGCTTTGTGCGCCTAACGCATCTAAGAACTTCGCAGTCATACGACCAGAAGCACGAACTTTCAAACCAGATAAATCCTCTAGAGACGATACCGGCACCTTACAAAACACCACTTGAGGTGGGTAAGGTACAATGGCCAATACTTTCGAGTTAAAGGCTGTCTCATAAATTTTTTCGACCATTGGACGAGCTGCATTTACCATTTTGTGGGCTTCTTCCGCTGTATTCGCTAATAGAGGGACATCTAGTCCTTCTAATGCTGGTGCATCAGCAACGGCATAGTCGCCAACCGTCATGCCAATATCAAAAACGCCATCACCCAGCATTCGAAAAACATCGCCACCGCCAATACCCATTTGGTCATGCGTTGTCATAGAAACACTAAAATCACCCTTGCTGTCACTAGGCAATGTGTTTGTCCAAAAGGGTTGTTCAAATTGTTTATAAAGCGGCAAGCTGCTCCAACTACCGACAATAGAAAGAGACTCATCTGCAAAAGTATTACCTGTGAAAAGCGCCCCAGCTAAAACAAAAGGAATCCCCGTTTTGCATATATTCTGCTTAGTCATGTTCGTGTCCTATTTTGTGAATTTGTTGGTTACAAATTTTTTTATGTACCCCAAAAGACAAATTGTCTTCAGATAGGCTGAGTTCAGTGTTGAACGCTCAAGTGATAAAGTCAATTCGCTATTTTCTTTCTAAAGTGATAAAAAAAACTGATCATCAATACCACTAACACAAAAATAAAGAGCGCATGAGATGAACTTTGATCAATTAAAAACCTTCCTTTGGGTCGCAAAATTAGGCGGAGTACGAAGAGCCGCCCAGCAGATGAATTTATCCCAACCGGCTGTTTCTGCACGAATTTCGGCGCTGGAAGAAGAGCTAGGGATTAAGCTATTTGATCGTCAAAAAAGTGGCGTTGTACTGACAAAAGAAGGCTTATTGCTAAGATCGCATGCAGAACGAGTAGAAAGCTATTTGTCACAAATTAGAGCTGAGCTAACGCCCTCAGAAGAAGTAAAAGGCACATTACGAATCGGCGTAGCAGAAACTATTGCACAATCCTGGCTGTCTGAATTCCTTTCAGCTCTCAGGAAGCATTACCCAAAACTGGTTGTTGAACTTTCGGTCGACATAACCATGAACTTACGCGATCAATTATTAAGCAGAAACATGGATTTAGTGTTTCTAATGGGGCCGCTATCAGAAGGTAATGTGGAAAATATCACTTTACCGTCGTTCCAGCTTGGTTGGTTCTGCCATCCACAAACTGAAAACAAGGATCTGGGCAGCGCACCTATTATTTCTTTTTCTCGACTCTCTCGCCCTTATCAAGAACTCATGTCTGAGTTAATGCGACGCTATCGAGAAGTAGGGCAAGTTTTTCCTTCAACATCACTATCCACCAGCTTTGAAATGATCGCCTCAGGCATTGGCGTTGGTGTTTTACCAATACAACTGGCTCAGCGTTTTATAGAGGCAAACCGTCTTATTTCTTTTGATCCAGGTTGGGTGCCGGATGACCTTATTTTCACCGCGTCTTACTTAAATGATCCAAGGGACCATATTGTTTATCAAGTCGCGCAACTGGCACTTCAGATTGCCAAAGACTACGACCAAAAAACCAAACCACAGAAGAAATAAGAGCCAAATAAAAAATTTGATAAAAAAAATTGATCAAATAGCCCAAAAAAACACGATTAGACTTTTAAGGTAAGCAAGATCTACTCTTAGTTATCAACAATGTGGCAAGAATAAGGAAAAAATAAATGAAATCAGCCCCATCAACCTTACTGCAGCAAACCGCTGACTTGCGCCAAGCCATTCGTAGCAAGGCACATACGGGCGTTACTAGCGGCTTAGCACAAGGTGCGATGCAAGGTAACGTGGTGATTTTGCCAGCCGATTGGGCAAATGATTTTTTACTTTATTGCCAAAAAAATCCAGTTTCATGTCCTTTAATTGGTGTATCTGAAGTGGGTAATTTTACGATGCCAGAGCTTGGCAACGACATTGATATGCGCCACGACATCCCAGAATACTATGTGTACCGTAATGGCGAAAAAGTCGAAAGCCGCTCCGATATTGAAGACCTATGGCAAGACGACATGGTGGCGTTTGTATTGGGCTGCTCTTTTTCTTTTGAAAACGCGCTATCACAAGCAGGACTAACGCCAAGAAACATAGAAGAAGACGTAAATGTCTCTATGTTTGAAACCAATATTGCCACTGTGCCTGCGGGGCGTTTCTTTGGTAACACGGTCGTGACCATGCGCCCTTATGTTCCAAAAGATGCGATTCGTGCGATTCAAATCACCACACGTTTTCCCAAAGCACACGGTGCTCCACTACACTTTGGTTCACCACAAGACATTGGCATTGCAGATTTAAACAAGCCAGATTACGGCGATGCTGTAAGCGTTAGAGACGGCGAAATCCCAGTTTTTTGGGCTTGTGGCGTCACTCCACAAGTGGCCATTCGTAATGCCAAACCACCAATTTGCATTACACACGCACCAGGAAAGATGCTTGTGACAGATATTTTAGATACGGACCTCGCTGTGCTATAGCTTTTTCAGAACCTTGAATGACAACACGCAGGTAGAAACTACCGCATCATTGATAATAAAAAACAAATAACTTTTAAAAATAGGAACGAACACCATGTCAAAATTAACCAGTGCATTACTTATTAGTGGCGTCGCTATCGGCGGCCTTACTTCTACTGCCAGCTTTGCCGAAAAATGGCACATGCCAACTCCTTACGGTGATGGCAATTTACAAACACAAATCGCTTATAGCTTCGCGAAAGAAATCAAAGACAATACCAATGGCGACCTTGATATCACGGTTCACTCTGGTGGTTCTTTGGTCAAGCACACTGAAATCCCACGTTCAGTGAAAACAGGGCAAGTACAGATGGGCGAAGTGTTTTTGGGTATTTTGGGCAATGAAAATCCTATCTATAAACACGACAATATTCCGTTTTTGGCAACGTCTTTTGAAGACGCCAAAAAATTGTGGGAAGCGGCTAAACCTTCTATCGCTAAGGAATTGGACAAAGACGGCATGATGTTGCTTTATACCGTTGCATGGCCAGCACAGAGCCTTTACAGCAAAGAGCCTGTAAACAGCTTGGCCGATTTGAAAGGTCAAAAAATGCGTGCTTACAGCCCAACACAGTCGCGCCTTGCTGATCTAATGAATACCACACCAATGACCATTCAAACGCCTGATATTCCTCAAGCTTTTAGTACTGGCATTATCCAAGCCATGATCACTTCGCCATCGACAGGCGTTGATAGCCAAGCTTGGGATTACGTGAACTATTACACAGATGTGAAAGCATGGATTCCAAAAAATATCGTTGTGGTGAACAAGCGTGCTTTTCGTCGTTTAGATAAAGCGACTCAACAAGTAATACTAGACGCAGCGAAAAACGCCGAAGCGGCAGGTTGGACCCAAATCGCAGCACGCGCAGCGAAAGATAAAGCAACTTTGGTTGAAAACGGCATGGTGGTATCGGATCCATCACCTCAGTTAGTTGAAGAACTAAAAGCCATTGGTAAAACGATGACAGAAGAATGGAAAGCGGAAGCACCAAAAGAAATTGGTGAAATCCTGACTCGTTATCAGAACTGATCATCAAGAGTCTTTAGCGAATAAAAAAGACTCATAAATAAAAGCGTCCTCCCAACACCCCTAGTTTTTTTGTTGATACAACATCAAGCTAGGTGGTGTCTTCCAAGCAAAAAGTGAACACTATGAGCCAATTAAAAGAAAAGCTGTACCTCTGTTCTGGCCTGTTGTCCGGTTTGTGTATCGTTATTATCACCTTGCTTTTATTAGCGCAAATCGTCGGTCGTTTATTCGGTTTTATTGTACCCTCTGCGGAAGATTTTGCAGGTTACGCGCTTGCAGCATCGACCTTTCTTGGATTGGCTTATACCTTCCGTGAAGGCGGTCATATTCGAGTCACCTTGCTGATTCAACGATTTTCTCCGGTCCCCCGCAGGATACAAGAAGGTGTAATTCTGATCTTGTCCTTCGGGCTATTGTGCTATTTGTCCTACGCCTGCAGTTACATGGTGTACGAATCTTATATTTATGAAGAAGTGTCCTACGGTTATATTCCGATTCCGCTTTGGATTCCTCAGCTGCCTGTTGCGATTGGTGTAATCGCGTTGAACCTTGCCATTTTAGATGCATTAGTCACTGTATTGCGTGGTAAAAAGCCCACTTACAGTGAACAAGAAGACGCTCTGTCTTTGGAGGAAATCTAATGGATATGATGTGGATTTCTATCCTGCTGGCGTTTGCCATGCTTGCCCTTTTGTCACTGGGTGTTTGGGTGTCTTTTACCCTAATCGCCATTGGTGGTTTGGGCTTAATTCTTTCTGAAAACTATCAAGTGGATTTGCTTTTTGCGACCTCAAGCTGGGGGGCAAGTACCGCGTGGTCACTGACCGCTTTACCACTGTTTATTTGGATGGGTGAGGTGCTGTTTCGTACGCGCTTATCAGAAGATTTATTCAAAGGTCTGTCGCCTTGGTTAGGCGGCGTTCCAGGTAAATTGCTACATGTGAATATTCTCAGCTGTGGCATTTTTGCTGCGGTATCTGGCTCTTCTGCGGCAACCGCTGCGACGATTGGACGCATGACTTTGCCAGAGCTTCGCAAGCAAGGTTACAGCGATCGCATGGCCATCGGCACCTTGGCAGGCTCTGGGACCTTGGGTCTGCTCATTCCTCCATCGATTATTTTGATTGTGTATGGCGTGGCGGCAGAAGTATCTATCGCACGTTTGTTTATCGCTGGCGCTTTGCCAGGCTTGTTATTAGTCACCCTATTTATGGGCTTTACCATGATTTGGGGACATCTACACAAGGACGAATTACCTAAAACAACGGGTCATGAAACTAGCTGGTCGGCACGCATTAAAGGCTTACGTAAACTATTGCCAGTCGTCGGGTTGATTGGTTTTGTATTGGGGTCTATTTACGGCGGTATTACGACACCAACCGAAGCTGCCGCTATTGGTGTGGCCGGTGCATTGGTACTGGCTGCATTCACTGGATCATTAAGCCGTCACAGCTTTATGGACAGCTTATTAGGCGCGGTAAAAAGCTCTTGTATGATTGGTTTCATCCTAGTTGGCGCGCACTTTTTGACACTAGCAATGGGCTTTTTAGGTATACCTAAAGCCTTGGCTTTGTGGATTTCTGGCATGTCTTTATCGCCTATGGAATTGATCTTATACCTCACAGTATTGTTCGTGATATTAGGCTGTTTCTTAGATGGTATTTCTGTGGTGGTGCTCACTGTAGCGGTCATATTGCCTATGGTACAAGCAGCAAATATTGATCTATTGTGGTTTGGTATCTTCATAGTGTTGGTGGTGGAAATGTCGCAAATCACCCCGCCCGTTGGCTTCAACCTTTTTGTGATACAGGCTCTGACGGGGAAAAATATTTTGTATGTGGCAAAAGCTGCCCTGCCGTTCTTTTTACTGATTGGCGTAGCCATCTTGTTGATCAGTATTTTTCCTGGAATTGTCACGTATTTACCAACGACCATGTCTCAAAACTAACCGCCTTCAACAGTAAACAGGCACAAGGAACCAAAGATGAAATTAAATTGCGATATGGGCGAAGCGTTCGGCGCTTGGAAAATGGGCTTAGACGATAAAATCATGCCATTTGTCGATCAGGCAAACATCGCTTGCGGCTTCCATGCTTCTGATCCACTGACCATGGCAAAAACCGTTGAATTGGCAAAACAACATAATGTCACCATTGGTGCGCATCCCGCTTATCCAGACTTGGTTGGCTTTGGTCGTCGTAACATGGACATCGCACCCGGTGAATTAAAAGCGCTCATTCAATACCAAATTGGCGCGTTAAAAGGTATCTGCGAAAGCCAAAATACCCAAGTGGATTACGTCAAACCCCATGGCGCTTTGTACAACACCATGATGGCAGATTTCACTGTGTTAGACACGGTGATGCAAGCGGTAAGCGAGCTAGACGCTACCTTGCCACTAATAGTGATGGCGGTACCAGAAGCTCCTGAAATCCAGAAGATGGCGAAGAAATACGGTATCCAAGTTTGGTTTGAAGCTTTTTCTGATCGTTTATACACAGACGAAGGCCGACTCACGCCCCGTAAAGAACCCAATGCCGTTCACGCCAGTTTTGATTTGATCGAAAAGCAAGTCGAGCAACTATGCGAAACGGGCATGTTAACGACCACATCAGGCAAACAGCTGGCGATACATGCCGATACTATTTGTGTACATGGCGATGGTGCTCATGCAGTGGACGCTGTTATGCGCATTCGCTCTTTAGTGGATCGTTTAAACAACACAAACGTGAAATAAATTATGAGCCGCGAAGACTTCCCGAACATAGAAATGGTCAGTAATCAGGCCTGCTTATTGACCTTTAATCAGGTGATTAGCGAAGCGACCTCCAATTACATTGCTCAAGTTACGCTGCACTTGACGAAACTAGCGGGCATTGTTGATTTGGTACCATCCTACACCACGCTTTTGGTCGTGTTTGATGATGATCATTATGACCGCTTTGCTATTTTCAAAACCATTCGTCAGACCATAGAAGCCATTGATCCTAATGACTTTTCGGTCAAAGATCAGCGCGAAGTGGTGATTCCTGTGTATTACGGCAAAGAAGTCGGGCCAGATATCGAAGACGTAGCCAAGCACTGTCATTTAAGCATCGACGAAATAATTCAGCGCCATAGTGAAACAACCTATCGCGCCTATGCCATTGGCTTTACGCCGGGGTTTGCTTTCTTGGGTAATACACCCGATGAACTACACGTTCCAAGAAAAACTACGCCGCGCTTAAAAGTCCCGATTGGCAGCGTGGCGTTAGCAGAAAATCAAACAGCGGTTTATCCAAGCGTGACACCAGGTGGCTGGCAAATTATTGGTCGCACACCAGTCAATTTGATTGATTGGGGCAGCAAGAATCTCGCACTAATCGCCATGGGAGATTCGGTGCGATTCGAGCCTATTTCTCGGGATGAATTCTTAGTACTAGGAGGTCAGCTCGATGGCTTTTAAAGTAATCAAACCCGGCTTGTTGGCGCTGATTCAAGACTTGGGCCGCCACGGTCATCAATCTATTGGCCTAACCACGGGTGGCCCGATGGATGAAGTCGCCTTTCGTTGGAGCAATGCCCTACTCGATAACGACAGCAATAGCCCAGGGATCGAAATCACCTTTGGCATGTTCACCTTGGAAGCGCAAGCCGATACCAGCATTGCGATCACTGGGGCGGATCTTGCAGCAACGCTGAACGAGAAAAGCATCACGCCTTGGCAAACCTACGCCATTAAAAAAGGCGATGTATTAGCCTTCCACCAGCCAGTTTGGGGCTTGCGAGCTTACCTCGCAGTAAAAGACGGTTTTCACTGCGAGCCGACGCTAGGCAGTGTTGCCACGGTGGTGCGTGAAAAAATTGGCGGACTCACTGGCAAAGGTGACAAACTACAAAAAGGCGATCTATTAGCCTATCAAGCTTACTCGGGCCATGAACAAAGATCAGTGCCTCGCTTAGCGATTCCAAATTATGGCAACAAAGAAATACCGGTCATTTTAGGTTATCAGTATCAGTCTTTTTCCTCGTTAGATCGCGCCAACTTTTTCTCTAGCGATTACACAGTATCGTCCAACTCAGACCGCATGGGCTATCGCTTGGAAGGCAAAGAAGTACACAGCGACCTGAAAGGAATTATTTCGGAAGGCATTGCTTATGGTGCGATTCAAGTTCCAAAAGATGGCCAACCGATTGTCTTATTGCAAGATAGGCAAACCATCGGTGGCTACCCGAAAATGGGCTGCGTAACCCGTGTTGGCGGTGGCATTCTTGCCCAACAAAAGCCGGGGGATATTATCCAGTTCACTCCTATCACAGTCGATCAAGCCGAGCGAGAGCGTCATTTACAAATGGCTCGACTTACTCAGTGGCGTTAATATTTTCTTATCAATACAAAGCTGGGTAACCAGCTTTGACATTTACTTACCAAACTCTCATTTCATTCCTGTATTTTTATCTTAGACTGATAACTCACTACTTTGCTTATCGTATCGGCGGGATTGAATCTGTTTATGATATTAAAAGTCATTGCTTGTTTAACACTATCCCTTTTTTTATTAGGTGAAAAAGCGTATTCATCGGAATTACGTTTTGGTTTTACTGGCCCATTGACAGGTCCAAATGCCTTTATGGGCAATCAGATTGTAAGGGGCATAAAATTAGGCTTTGACCGTATTAATGACAGCAAGAAACTGAACTATCAACTTTTATTAGTTCCCTTAGACGATGGCTATGAGCCAAGTAGAACACCTTCTCAAGTCAACACTCTAATCAATGATTATGGAGTGAAAGCCATGTTAGGTAGTGTTGGCACACCAACTAACCTTGCTTCCCTTAGTGTGTTATCAAAATACGATATTCCGCTTATATCGCCACTCACTGGTGCGCAATCTATTAGAGCGGAAAGGTCTTCTCCATTTATATTTAATACACGGGCAAGCTATTCAGAAGAAGCCTACTATTTAATAAAAGTACTGGTGAATGATTTAGGTATAAAGCCTAATGAGATTGCGGTTTTCGCACAGAAAGACAGTTACGGTGACGCAGGATTAGCAAGTACGATAGCAGCTTTAACCAATGCTGGGCTGAAAGACCCAACATCAATACTACAGATTAGACATCAACGAAATAGTAGCGAAGTAAGCCACTCCGTTGCTGATGTCTTAGCTGTTTTCCCAATACCTAAAGCCATTATTATGATCAGTACTTATGATACAAGCGCTAACTTCATTAAGCAGCTTGAAAGCTTTGGCGTATCACCACTATTTGCCACCTTTTCATTTACGGGGTTAGAGGCATTACAGACAAAAATTAATGACACTAAAGCAAAAGTATTAATCACCCAAACAACCCCTTCGCTAAATAATTCAAACGCTCCGATCATAAAACAACTGAAAGAAGACATGGCACGATTTGGCGACCTAGCTCCTCCAACGACAATGCAACTAGAAGGTTACATCAATGCTCTCATTGTTGGACAAGCTCTTTTGCCACTAAAAGACATGCCCGCCAGCAAAGAGATCGAAGACAGCCTGAAAAAGCTTATGAGAGATAATGATGATTCTCAGAAACAAAACGAACTGTCTGTTTTGAACCCCAAAAAAAGACACATTTGGGTGCAATTTATTAACCATGGTGAATTACAAGAACTACCTCTCGCTGACATACAGTAACCAGTTATTGAATAAGAGACTGAGCAGGGCCGCATTATGATGACATTAGATCGACATCACTTATCCATCTCTCCTTTGGTTTGGCTGTTAGCTTTTGTCGCTTTAATTTCTTCTATCATCGGAGCCGTTATCTTAACCGCTGCCTTGCAGGAACTAACACAACAAAGGCAAGACCTAAGAGCACAGCAAACAAAACTATTAAACGCATCCGCAGAGCTAAGAGAAATTGTCCCTGCGTTCCGTAGTCAGCTTCGTCAAGCCTTGTTTGAAGGTACTAATTCGGCCGTTGATAACGCACAGCAAATGGCTCTTTATCATCAATCTATCGCTACGCTCCGTTCTGAGTCTATCAACACAAAAACCGCTGCTATAAGCGCACAATTAGAAGAGCGCGAACAAAGCATGTTAGACATAACCAATAAAATTAACGACTGGCACACCCGAAGAACCCAACATGTTTTAGACGAAATACAACTCGACTTTCCAGCCAAAGCCATTGCTCATCTTAGCAATTTAAAGCGTTCTATCTATTCCATGACAGGAGATAACCGCCTACGAGAAAATGCGTTAATCTACCAGTACAATACATCCTCAATCGACGACAGAGATGAACTTGCCAAAGAGTATTTAAAGCTTCGTCTTTCACGACTAGAGTCTGCATTAAACACCGCAATGGAAGACGTAAACACACTTGAAGTCGCTTTAAATGTCATACTGGTTTCTAACTCGCTAAGCACCATTACCGATTTAAAAGATAACCAAATCAAATCCTCCCTCGACCGCTTAGATTATGTCATTGCAGAGTCTGCCAAAACACATCCAGACGCAGCGGAATACCTACAAATAGAAAGAAATGCGTTGGGTAATATTCTATTTGGCGAGCAATATTATTTTGATAATACAAATCAAGTTATCGTACTCGGAAACAATGGCCTTTTTCATATGCGCCTCGAGCATATATTGCTAGAAGAAGAAAAAATCGAGCTTAATAATTTATTAGAAAATATCTTTTTGCCCTTACCACGTTTAATGGATCAAATCGGTGAGTATGTTCAGGTCAATTCAAAGAACTTAGAGCAACAAATTGAAGATAGGTTAAAAGATGTTAAATCACGCATTATCTTGATCAGCATTATTACGATTGCCATATTACTTATATTAGCGTGGGCTATTTCACGCAGAGTGACGCGCCAATTATCTAGTTTTATCAAAAGCGAAGAGCGCTTTCGCTCTATGTTTGAAGTATCGCCAGACCCAACTTGGATACTCATTGATTTAAAAATGGTGGAGTGCAACGATGCCGCGATTCAGACACTTCAATTTCCCAGCAAAGAAAAAATACTGGATACCGAGCTAACCAACCTTTCTCCAACTGAACAAGCTGATGGTCGACTCTCTTCAGTACATTTTGAAAGCCTTTCTGAGAAGGTCGCGCAGCATGGCCACACGAGAACAGAATGGGTCTTCCAACGCTATGATGGCGAATTGATCTATGCGGACATGACCATTCTATCGATTTCTTTTAATAATAAACCAGCCACTATCATATCTTGGCGAGACGTGACGGAAAGAGTCATGTCACAGCAATCTCTAGCGCAATATAAAGTAAAGCTGGAAAATGACATCGCCTTACAAACAGGCGAGCTACAAACGGCAAAAGAAGCGGCAGAAAATGCCAATCAAGCAAAAAGTGAATTTCTTGCCAACATGAGCCATGAAATTCGTACACCAATGAACTCTATCATCGGTATGTCCTCGTTAGCACTTCGAACCGACTTAACAGACAAACAACGCAGTTATATTCAAAAAGTCAGTCACTCAGCCGAGTCTCTTCTCAACATTATTAACGATATCTTAGACTTTTCAAAAATCGAAGCACGAAAAATGGACATTGAAAAAGTCCCTTTTAAGTTACATAGCCTTATCCATAATGTGACCCATGTACTTGAGCTGAAAATTGAAGAAAAGGGGTTAGAGCTCATCATAGATATTGACCAAGAGATACCAGAAAGCGTGGTAGGAGATCCCACCAAACTGCGCCAAATTCTACTGAACCTGAGCAACAACGCGGTTAAGTTTACAGAAGCGGGGGAAATTATCATTAAAGCCACTTCTTTTAAGCAAAATCAGCAAGAACATATCATCCACTTCTGCGTGCAAGATACCGGAATTGGCATCAATCAAGATACACAGGACAAGCTGTTTAAATCCTTCTCTCAAGCTGATGCATCGACAACGAGAAAATTCGGAGGCACCGGGCTTGGACTTGCCATATCAAAACGGCTTATTCAGCTTATGGGCGGAGACATTTGGGTAGAAAGTGAAGAAGGCAAAGGTAGCACCTTTAATTTTACCTTACCTTTCCAGCATTGTGACAAACACCCTGCTCAGTTCACTCTTAGCCCTCAGGTTAGCTTAAGCCAAGTCGTCATTGTGGATGATAACGACACAGCAAGAGATGTTCTAAAAGCGAACGTGGAAGCTCTCGGCCTTATTTGTCACTCTTGCAAGAGTGGGTATGAAGCTATTGAGTATATCCATTCACTAAAAGGGTGTTCGCATCCTTATCCACTGATGCTGATCGATTGGAAAATGCCGGGGCTTGATGGCATAGAGACCTGCAAAGCTATCTTTGAACACACAGACAAGCAATCTCCGCTTACCATCATTATGGTCACGGCCTACAAACTAGATGAAGTACAACAAGCTGGTAATGGTCTTCCTATCGCAGGCTATTTGACTAAGCCCGTCACGGCCTCTAGCTTATTTGATCAAATTATCAATGTCTGTGGCTCTGAAAGTGGACCACTAAATGATAAAGCACTCTACCAGACAAGCCTTGACTGCTCTTATGAATTTTCAGGGATAAAAATATTATTAGTTGAAGACAACGAAATAAACCGCGAATTAGCGGAAGACATACTCACACAACAAGGCATCGACGTAACCACCGCCAATAACGGCCAAGAAGCGATTGATAAGCTAGAAAAAGAGCAATTCGATTGTATCTTGATGGATTGCCAAATGCCCATCATGGATGGCTACATGGCCACCCAAAAAATTCGCTCTATGGTGCAATATAAAGACTTACCTATTATTGCGATGACTGCCAACGTCATGCAAGAAGATATCAAGCGCGCCAAAGAATCTGGTATGAACGACCATATTGCCAAACCTATTAACATAGACACCATGTTTGCCACATTACAAACGTGGATAAACATGAGCAATCGGGGTTCTTTAGAGACATCAAGGTCATCGGTTAATGAGAATCTTAATACCGATATTCTGCCTAACAGCCCGTATATTGATGTCGAAGCAGGCTTGGCAAGAACCCTTACTAGCTCGCTTTATACTCGCTTATTAAAACGATTTTTAGTGACCCAAGTCTATTTCATCGAAGAATACGAAGCTTGTTTGGCAGCGAATGACAAAGAAACAGCCAATCGACACGCCCACACACTGAAAGGCATCGCTGCTACATTAGGAATGACTCAACTGAGCGTATCTTCTGAACGACTAGAAAATGCGATCGAAGAAGACAAAACAGATCTCTCATCTATACTAAAAGCAGTAGAGAATGACCTAAACACGGTTCTTAATGAACTAAAAATTTGGGATAAAATGTGCTCTACGGATTTGGCACAAACGCCTCAACCACCTTTAGTTATGACACAAGAAGAAATTCAAAAAAACATTGAAAAATTAAACGCTTATATTGAAAGCAATACGGTTCAAGCCTTGCCATTAACACAAGCAATACTCCCAAATATTACCGACAGACGTCTTTATGACAGCATGCTTAAAATCGTTGCAGCCTTAAACCTTTACGATTTTGAACAAGCAATGAAACATTTAACTATACTCAAAGAATATTTAGAGGACTCTGAGCAGTAAACATCATGATAAAAGCGACGTTTGAGCAATCTAATACCAAACAACCACTAGAAAAACCGACCGTTCTAATCGTTGACGATACGCCAGAAAACATTGACGTTTTAGTCGCCTCCTTAGCAGATGAGTATACGGTAAAAGTTGCACTAAACGGTATGCGAGCATTAACTATTGCCGCAACGATACCACGCCCAGACATCATTCTTTTGGATGTAATGATGCCGAATATGGATGGTTATGAGGTCTGTTATCAGCTCAAAAGAAACCCATCAACCGCAAACATACCCGTCATTTTTGTGACCGCAAAACACGATATCAGAGATGAAGAACGAGGCTTTGCAATGGGAGCGATTGATTACATCGTCAAGCCAATTAGTCCGCCAATCGTTCGCGCTAGAGTTCGCACCCATATTGCTTTGTATGATCAAAACCGCCAACTACTGAAAAAGGTAGCTGAACGCACTCAGGAACTACAAGCAAGCCAACTTCGTATCATCCATCATTTAGGCCGTGCCGTTGAATACAAAGACAACGAAACTGGCGCTCACGTTATTCGTATGAGCCACTATGCTCGACTGATTGCTGAAGCCTATGGCGGAAACGAAGAGTGGATCAATAACCTTTTTCAGGCTGCGCCTATGCATGATGTCGGAAAAATTGGCATCTCAGATACCATTCTTTTAAAACCAGGAAAATTAACAGCTGAAGAATGGGAAATCATGAAACTTCATACTATTTTTGGCGGTGAAATCTTCTCTGAAGACGATGACCAGATGTTACAAATGGCTCGCACCATCGCACTCACCCATCATGAAAAATGGGACGGCAGTGGCTATCCAAAAGGCTTGAAAGGCGAAGATATTCCTTTGGAAGGCCGTATTGTCGCTATTGCCGATGTGCTTGATGCACTAATGTCCAAACGCCCTTACAAAGAAGCTTGGCCGCTTGATAAAGCTCTATCATATATAGAAGAGCACTCTGGCTCACACTTTGATCCAGCACTTACGCCTTTTGTAAAATTAATGGAGCAACAAATCATTGCCATTCGTCAGGAGTATCCGGATGAATCAAGTTAGCTTCCCGCTATAACCAATCATTATTTTCAGTACAGCTTATCTCTCATTAAAATAGTTTTTTACAATTACAACTTTAGTTATTAACAATTTTACCTATCGAACCGTTTTCCCTAATATGAGTCCTGTTGGTAACGCACTCAAACACACATTAGGAGAAACAAAATGATCAACACGCAAATCAAACCATTCAATGCAACGGCTTTCAAAAACGGCGAATTCGTAGAAATTTCTGAAAAAGACGTACTAGGTAAATGGGCTGTATTCTTCTTCTACCCAGCTGACTTCACTTTTGTTTGCCCAACTGAACTTGGCGACGTTGCAGACAACTACGCTGAACTTCAATCTCGCGGCGTTGAAGTATTCTCTGTCTCTACAGACACTCACTTCACTCACAAAGCATGGCACGCAAGCTCTGAAACAATCGGCAAAATCCAATACTTCATGGTTGGCGACCAAACTGGCAACATCACTAACAACTTCGGTGTAATGCGTGAAGGCCAAGGTCTTGCAGACCGTGCAACTTTCTTGATCGACCCACAAGGCACAATCCAAGCAATGGAAATCACTGCTGAAGGTATTGGCCGTGACGCACAAGACCTACTTCGCAAAGTAAAAGCTGCACAATACGTAGCCGCTCACCCAGGTGAAGTTTGCCCTGCGAAATGGAAAGAAGGTGAAGCAACATTGACTCCTTCTCTAGACCTAGTTGGCAAAATCTAAGCTGACTGAATAAAGAACCCAAAAGGGGTCATACCAGACCCCTTTTTCTCTCAGCACAGTAAATCACTCAATCAAACACAGGTTTCATCATCATGTTAGAAGCAAACTTAAAACAGCAGTTGGGCACATACCTGCAAAATATCGTTAATCCGATTGAAATTACTGTGTCCACAAACGGTTCCGCAAAATCAGACGAATTACTTGAATTGGCTCGCGAAATCACTGAGCTAAAAAACGACAAAATCACCTTAACGGTTGACGAAAACGCATCAGGTCGTGCACCGCAAATGGCTATCGCGCCAAAAGGCGAAGCAGCACGTGTGCGTTTCGCAGGCATTCCAATGGGCCACGAGTTTACCTCTCTCGTATTGGCACTATTACAAGCGGGCGGCCACCCATCAAAAGCCGCACAAGAAACTCTAGTGCAAATTAAGTCTCTGGACGCTGAATTGAATTTTGAGGTGTACATTTCCCTCTCTTGCCACAACTGTCCAGACGTTGTGCAAGCCGTTAACTTAATGGCGGTATTAAACCCTAAAATTACAGCAACCATGATCGATGGCTCTTTGTTCCAAGACGAAGTGAACGAACGCAACATCATGGCCGTGCCATCTGTGTACCTAAATGGCGAACTCTTTGGCCAAGGTCGCATGACATTGGCAGAAATCGTCAACAAAGTAGACACTGGCGCTGCTGACAAACAAGCTGCTGAATTGGCAGAAAAAGCACCTTACGACATGCTCGTTGTTGGCGGTGGTCCAGCTGGCGCAGCCGCAGCTATTTACGCAGCTCGTAAAGGCATCCGCACAGGCGTTGTAGCAGAACGTTTTGGTGGTCAAGTCAGTGACACCATGGCGATTGAAAACTTCATCTCTGTCAAAGCAACTGACGGCCCGAAATTGGTCGCCGGCCTTGAGCAACACGTATTAGATTACGATGTTGACCTAATGAAGCTGCAAAAAGCCGTTCGCCTAGAGAAGAAAGAATTCATCGAAGTGGAATTAGAAAATGGCGCGATACTAAAAAGTAAATCCGTTGTGCTAGCCACTGGCGCTCGCTGGAGAGAAATGAACGTCCCGGGTGAACAAGAATACCGCAACAAAGGCGTAGCTTATTGCCCACATTGTGACGGCCCCTTGTTCAAAGGCAAAAGAACCGCCGTTATCGGTGGGGGTAACTCAGGTATCGAAGCCGCGATTGATTTGGCTGGCATCACTGAACACGTAACGGTTTTTGAATTTGCCGACACCTTGCGTGCCGACGATGTATTGGTGAAAAAAGCCAACTCTTTACCAAACGTCACCATCATCAAAAACGCCATGACAACGGAAGTCATCGGTGATGGACAACGTGTTATTGGCCTAAAATACACAGACCGATTAACCGACGAGTCTCATCTTGTCGATGTCGCTGGGATCTTCGTACAAATCGGCTTAGTGCCAAACAGCGAGTTCTTAAAAGACACGTTGGAGCTAACGAACAGAGGCGAAATCGTCATCAACGCTCATGGTGAGACGTCTATTCCAGGTGTCTTCGCAGCGGGTGACGTGACGACAGCGCCATACAAACAGATCATCATCTCCATGGGATCTGGCGCAACCGCTGCATTAGGTGCCTTTGATTACTTGATTCGTAACTAAACACCCGCTTTCAGCAACGCCCGAACCGACCAACGCCCCTTGCTCCACGCGCAAGCGCGAAAAGTCGCTTCAGGGCGTTGGTTGGTTCGTCACTAAGCAAACAACGAAAATCCTATAAACCGCCCTCTGGCTTAGCGAGATGGCGGTTTTTTTGTGCTCCTGCAATTAGGTTAGAAACAAACTTCCCGCCTCACTCCACGCGCAAGCGCGTAAAACCGCTCGGAATGAGTTTTTAGTACCGTGCTTAAATTTTAAACAAAGTATTGCGTACAAAAACAAGTACAAGTACAATTTTAGGTACTTACTTGAAGGAGTATATTATGGATACGTTAAGTTACTCAGCATTTAGAACTAATCTTGCCAGCACTCTTGATAAAGTGAATGACGATCACAAGCCCGTTCTCATTACTCGTCAGGGAGGCAAGCCTGCCGTACTTATTAGTTTAGAAGATTTCCAGGCCTATGAAGAAACGGCCTATTTGATGGCAAGTCCAAAAAATGCTTTTCGTTTAAACGAAGCCATTGCCGAAGTGGAAGCAGGCAAAACACAGATAAGGGAACTGATTGAGGAATGATTTTATCTTGGGCTGAAAATGCATGGGAAGATTATCTCTACTGGCAACAGAAAGATAAGAAGACGTTAAAACGCATAAATACATTAATCAAAGACGTCACTCGACAACCTTTTGAAGGACTTGGTGACCCAGAACCACTAAAACATAACTGGTCTGGCTATTGGTCACGCCGTATAGATCGAGAACACAGACTTGTCTATAAAGTCGATGATAACCAATTGTTTATCGTTCAGTGTCGTTATCACTACTAGCAGCTCCCTTTTAACCGTTGCCGCAAGGACGCCTTACAATGCAAAAAAACATCTCTTTAGATTGGTCGAAAAAACTGGAGTTTGACGGCGAGTCTTTTCCGAAAGACACATTGAATCGTGCAAAATACGCCGAGTTTTTAACCCAGTTTCTCGTGGGACAAGGTTACGATACGACAAGAGAGTCTGGCGATGAAAAGCGTAATTATGTGCTCAACCTCAACTCCGAATGGGGTTCAGGTAAAACCTACTTTCTAAAGCGCTGGTCTAACGACTTAAAAGCGCATTTCCCTGTTGTCTATATCGATGCATGGCAGCAAGACTATTCTGACGATCCGTTAATGACTGTAATTTCTTCTGTCATTAAGCAGCTAAGAGATCAGGCCGGAATGTCTGAGAGCAACCCAAAGTTTCAGCTTCCCAAAAAAGCACTAGGCCTATTAAAAGCTGCAGCACCTGGTTTTGCTAGAAGTGTGGCAAAGCGCTATTTAGATATTGATCTTGCTGCACTCATGCAAGGAGAAGAGCCAGATATACAAGACGAAAATGGTCTACCCATAGATATGGGTGAACTTGCTTCGACAATGGTAAAACAGCTTATTGACGAGCACGATGGTAAAAAGAAAGCCATTGATGATTTAAAAGCTCATGTGAAAAAGTGGGTTGAGACCGTTACTGCAAAACAAAAGCTCAACTATCCTGCCTTTATTTTTATTGATGAATTAGACCGCTGCCGTCCTAGCTATGCGGTAGAAATGCTCGAAACCATCAAGCACATCTTTGATATCCAAGGCATTGTCTTTGTAGTCGCCACAGACACCGAGCAACTGCAACATGCGGTCAAAGCAATCTATGGCGAAGGCTTCGATGCTCGTCTATACCTTGGCCGATTCTTTAATAGTCGCTTTAGCCTCAAAGCGCCAGACCTGAAAAGTTTTTTAGAAGTGCATACCGATATTAGCAAATTATCTGGCGAATACCTGAAAAAAGCGGGGATTCAAATCCTGCCGCCAAATGACGATGCGAGCATTACCCTGAGCAATATTTCAGTAATTTTAGATGCCTTTAAAATGCCTCCCAGAACTGCTATTCAAATTGCAGATCGCGTTGTGGCGACCATATCCAATATGCCCAAAGGGGCTAAAATTGATATTTTAATGCTGACGACTTTGCTTTGTTTCTATGAAGAAGATAATGAGTTATTTCGGAAAGTGGTTTCAGGTAAATTAGAGTACAAAGACAATAAAGATAAAGACCTTGGGCTTAATGGCTATATAGAAAACCGATTTGAAAATTGTGAGTCTGTTATTGAAATGAGAATAAATCCCAAAGAACATATACCTGTACTCTCACCATCTAAATACAGACCTAGAGAAAATAAATTTGGGAAAGACACCTACAAGTTTTTGTTCAAAGAATACCTAAAATATTGTTTCTTGGAGCTTTTTAGCAAAAACAGTATAGGCATCTACCTTCTATTGAGAGACTCAGGTCAAGCAAAAGAGAATCCTATAACAAATCTATTCGACCAGCTAACCAGTAAAAATCATACGTCTTTAGAAATAGGTTTACTCTGGTTTAAAATATTACGCTGTCATTATGGTGTTGACTCTATCTCTTCAGGACAATACCAAGACTATGTCGAACTGGCTTCTGCGTTAGACCTAATAGAAGAGGAGCCCAAAAATGGCTAATAAACATATCGGCTCTTCCTTTGATGATTTCCTAGAAGAGGAAGGCACACTGGCTGAAACCAATGCCATCGCTATAAAGCGAGTGGTGGCTTGGCAGATTCAACAGAAGAATGTTACTTACTCTCCACAGCCAGTAAGACAGGCTAAAGTCTTTGCGTACGGAAAAATTTTAAACACTTACTTGCAGGAGTAAAATATGGATACTCTAAGTTACTCAGCTTTTAAAGCCAATCTTGCTAGCACGTTTGATAAAGTGAATGACGATCATAAGCCTGTTCTCATTACTCGTCAGGGCGGCAAACCAGCCGCATTGAGTAAAAGACTTTCAAGCGTATGAGGAAACGCCCTGTCGATCAAACAGGGCGTTTTTTGTTTCATCTTCACGCAACATGGTGGCTAAAGCGTTTAGGCCGTAGGTACGGTACCGCCATCCACAATGTATTCCGTGCCTGTGATAGACGACGCTCTCGCTGACACTAGAAAAGTGATTAAGTCAGCTACTTCCGAGGGCTGGGCTGGACGCCCTAAAGGAATGCCGCCAAGCGAATCCATAATCATTTTCTTGCCTCCCTCATAATCGGTGCCAGCATGGTCAGCAAGCCGCTCAGCGAGTCGGACCGATGCTTCCGTTTCTATCCAACCGGGTGATACACGCACAACGCGTATGCCTTTTGGCGCTACTTCTTTCGATAAGCTTTTACTGTAAGTGGATAACGCCGCTTTCGCTGCGGCATAGGCTGTGGTCGACTCTGGCAAAGGAAGTTTGTTCTGTATCGATGTAACATGGACAATAACACCTGAACCTTTAGTTATTATTGATGGCAATAACCCCCTATCAATGCGTACCGCAGACAGTAAATTTTGACTCAATGCATTTTCCCACTCTTGCTCATCAAGCGCCGCAAAACCGCCACTAGGAGCACTTGAACCGCCCAGCACATTGACAATAATATCAACACTGCCAAACTGCTCTAACACAGTATTTACAAAGGCAGTACAACCAGCTGCGCTTAACAAATCACCCTCGATGTATGAAATACCTTGTGTCACCTCTTTAGGTACAGACCGTGCAACTGCAATAACACTGGCTCCAGCTTCATGTAATGACTTAACGACTGCACCTCCCAATCCCTTAGTTCCGCCAGTAACCAAAGCTATACGCCCATTTAACTCAAGATCAAAACTCATAAAGTGATCTCCAACGCGGTGATTTTGTCGCCATCGAGTTTGAAGACATATTGAAGATTTACAGGACTCCCAGGAAAGTTACCTGCGACCAAACCAGTGACAATCATTTGCTCCTCGCTTTCGCGTAAGGACATCGGTTCAACCGTATAGGTATATTTCGTCGATGCATTCGCTTTCCACTGTTTAATTGCGTCCAGCCCCGTATGAGTCTGCCCTTCATCTTTTACCACTGCCTCATCGGAAAAACAGGCAACAATAGCCTCACCATTTTTCTTATCTGCTTTAAAATAATTTGCGATTGGTTTTGGAAGATCAATAGTCATAATACAACTCCTTCACTTAAATTAGTGGCTCAATACAAGCCAAATTGCTGTCTGAAAAGAATGGCGTTAAGCTATCTGGAAAACAAGAACCGACAAAAAAGTAGGGTACTTACTCTGAAGTAAGTTTTTGATCTCATAAGGGCTGAGGCCATAAAAAAAATGACAAAAAAATGGACGCCAGCCTCTGCAGCCGATGGCGTAGAGCAAGTACTAAAGATTCTAGAAGGAAAATGGAAGTTGGTAATCCTCTTCCATCTCTTTGGCGGACAAGTAAAACGCTTCTCTGAATTAGAGAAAGCCATTCCAGCAATCACACAAAAAATGCTAATCCAACAGCTTCGTCAGATGGAAGTAGACGGGGTAATAAAGCGTACTATCTATCATCAAGTACCGCCCAAAGTAGAATACAGTTTAACGGATTGGGGACAGGAGCTTTGCCCTGCTTTAGACGCCTTACTTAAATGGGCTGAAAATAAAAAATGACCGTTTTGAATCAATAATGGAGTATTTAAAAGTTTGCACTGCTAACCTACCTTTTGCTTTTTCAACTTGCATAACCAAGAAATAACACTCGATTTAAGACGAACTGCAAAAATAAATGTCGACATCGAAAAGCCAATACAAACCTTAATTCGTATTGGCTGTTTATGTTTTATTCAGCGTTATTTTGCGGCTTTTTCATTCCACGTTTTTAGCTCAGACTTCGACCAAGATCCGTATGAGGCATTAGGCATAACAATCCAGTCATTACCAAAATGGGCTGCTTCTTTCGCCACGAGTCCACGCTGATACTCAGTTAATTTTTTGTTTTTAAATTCTGCAGCAAAATCATGCAGGCTATCGCCAATCAACATAAGAATATCGTGCTCTTTGCGAACGATATCACGACGAGCTTCTTTCGACTCGGTATACAACAACACATTATCACTGCTTACTTGAGCAACATTCAGCTTTTTCAGTGTCTTAAGCGTGTCTGCTTTGTTCTCCTGAAAACGATCTGAGATATAGTAAATTTTCACACCTTGCTGGGTAACAAAGTCGATGAAATCTTTAGCCCCTGGGATCAAGGTCGGTTCGCCTTTTTGCTCCCAATCACTCCAAGTATCCCAAGAAGTGTAATCGTGGCAGTTATTTACATCACGAACTAATAATGGCGTGTTGTCTATCACTGTTTCATCAAGGTCCAATACCACCGCAGGCTTTTTATCTGAATGATGATTCGCTAAGAGCTGGATAAAACGCTGTGTTGCAAACTGATAGGCCTGTAGCTGAAGCGCCATAACCTCGGCTGATTGTTGCTGATAACGCAGCGCCATATTGTATTCTTTTGGTGTACAACTAGTATCTTCAGCAGCAAACGTAACACTGCTCAACAGTGGTAAGGCAACTAGAATAGATGCGGTAATTTTTCCCATAAAATAGCTCTCCATGTGCGTATAACGAATTAAAGTGACATTTTTATTAAACACGCATTTAATTATAACTCAAAACTATTTTTCTCTTTTTCCTTATTTCAGCACTATAAAAAAAACGCTTATACCCAGTAAAAAATAGCAAAGTGCGCGGAAAAACGGTTAGATTAGATTGATGTACGAAGCTAGTGGAAATAGAAATGGAGAAGCAAATTAATAACCGCATGAAGGTCTCTTTCCTCGCTGACGAGAAGCACTTTATTCCGACAATTGCTCAGTGGTATTTCGAGGAATGGGCACATTGAACGCAGGGAATATCACAAGAAGACATTGAGATAAAAGTCGCAAAGGTGGCGGAAAGTAGAGCCGCGCCCCCCATCTCTTTTGTCTTGCATGACCATGACGAGCTACTTGCTGTGGCGGAACTGAAGTTCCATGAACATCCTAAATTTCCCGATTACAAGCATTGGCTTGGAGGCGTTTTTGTGCCAGCCGATAAACGCGGCAGAGGCTACGCCACAACAGTGTTACAACAGGCTTTGAAGCACGCTAAAACTCAACAGATCACTTCTTTGTATTTGCAGTGCGAACAGCACAATATTCGCCTGTATTTGAAATACGGCTTCGAGGTGATACATAGTTTGAACGATAAGGGTGTTGATAAAGCAGTTATGGTCAAAGCGCTTTACACTGTTTCAAACTACCTGCTCTGGTAACCCCAAGGTACATTCCACAAACGCACTGATTGCGCTTGAAGGGTTGTCTTTGCGGGAAACCAAGTAAGTTGGCGCATGGGCTATATCCTGATCAACCGTTCGGAAAGCCAGCCCTTCGGTTTTATGTAATGACAAGAGTGAGCGCGGCACCATGCCGATGCCCATTCCGGCGATGACGCAGCTGATCATGGTGTAATAACTAGGAATTTCGATAATGCGCTCGCAAGTGTGTTCTTGCCTTTTGAGCCATTTTTCTAGTCGACCTCGATAGGAGCACCCTTTGTTGTAACCCACCATGGTGAGCGAATCCGGTAACTCGGCTTGGTCGCCCCATGCCGCTGGCATGATAAGTACCAACTCTTCGTCATAGCAGTGCACACAAGATAGCCTTGGATCATCTGGTGGATCAGCTGACATCACTAGATCCAACTCCCCTTCCAATACTCGCTCGATTAGCGGCATGGAAGCAGAGGTCATCAGTTCAATCTGGACTGCAGGATAAGTATCGTGATAACGGGAAAGTACATTGGGCAATCGCGAAGCAGCACTGCTTTCCATGGAACCCAATCGTAATAATCCCGAAGGTTCTGCTTGAGTTAGCTCGGCAATGGCACTTTTTTGTAGCTGCAGAATTTTATCGGTGTAATCCAATAATCTCAGTCCCGCCGAGGTGACAGACAGGCGATTATTTTCTCGTAAAAAGAGGTCAACATTGAGTTCACCTTCTAGTTTTTTAAGTCGTGCAGTGACATTCGAGGGCACTCGATGCAAAGCTTCTGCGGCTCGGGTAACGCCTTTGTGTTCTACCACAGCCTTAAAAACAATCAGATCTGAAATATCCATGTCGCCGTCTCTTTCATATTTAATGAAGGCTTTGTTCTTTATTATTCATTATTAATGAAAGAACAATAACCCTATACTGGAAAAAAATCAAAACCGAGAGGATAAAGAAATGAATAGATCAAATGTAGAATCCTCATTACCAATTGCTGGCGTAGCGTACGCGTTAGCAGCTGTTGCTATATGGACAGGTTTTATCTTGGTGTCGAAAGCGGGCGCTTTGGGAGCTTTAGCCTTACCAGACATGATGATGGTGCGCTTTGGCACCGCATTTGTGTTGTTTTTTCCGTTTATTTGGCAACACCGTAAAACCATCTTGCAATGGCGTATGTTTGCGTTAGGCAGTATTGGTGGTTTGGCTTACGCTTTATTTGTATTTAATGGCTTTCAGCATGCGCCAGCAACACACGCAGCTCTTTTATTACCAGGTTTAATGCCGATTATGATCGCAGTGTTAGCTTACTTTTTAGCAAATGAGCGTCACACTAGGGCGTCTTGGATTGGCATTCTAATAAGCAGTTTAGGCATTCTCGCCTTACTAGCTGAAACTATGCTATCAGGCGCATCTTATTGGCTAGGAGATATCAGCTTTGTAATCGCCTGCGTCTTTTGGGGGATTTTCACTGTGCTGTTACGTCGTTGGAAGTTTGCGCCTTGGCAAGCAACATTAGGCATTATTGCTGTCACAACCCTGCTCTTTACCCCTGCGTATATCTTGTTTTTGCCACATCATTTGACAGATGCTTCTTGGGAAATGATTGGTTTACAGGCTTTCTACCAAGGCGTGATGGCAACCACAGTACAAATGGTATTTTACGGACGTGCCGTGCATATTTTAGGTGCTACTAAAATGGGTGGATTGATGGCCTTAGTTCCTGTGTTTGCCAGCGTGTTGGCCGTACCTATTTTTGGCGAACAATGGACGCTAGGATTAACCATTGCCTTAGTACTGATTTTAACTGGTACCATTATTGGTAATATTAGATTCGCCAAATGGCGGTTGCGCGACAAAACCTCCTTGCTAAACAAACCATTTTAAGCAGAAAAGCCGACGCAATATCAATGACGTCGGCTTTCTTTTACATACTAAATGGAAGAACAAGGTTACGCTGTCAGTAGCTGGTCTTCACTTAACAATGTATGCATTTGTGCGGCAATATCTAGGTTCGTATATAAGGTTTTCACCATGCCAACATATTCGTCTGTAAAGGTCTTATGTTGTATCAGTTCACCAAAAACACTTTCCAACTTTAGAAAAGCGAGACTGTCTTGCTCTGTTTTTGAGGCATAGTCATGCAACTCGAGCTTTATGTCATCCATAATGTCTAACGCGACGCCATCTTTGTCAACGCCTTTATCCGAGTAGTAACACCACGCTGCAATAACTAAAGCAGCCAATTTAGTGCTGCCACCCTTTTCGAGATTTTCCATCATGGTTGGAATGATGAATTTCGGCAGTTTCGATGAACTTTCCAGACAAATACGTGCCAAGTTGTCTTTAATATTTGGATTGCCAAAACGCTCAATCAAGGCGCTTTTATATTCGTCTAGATTTATGCCATCAACAGGCGCCAAGATAGGTGTCGCTTCGACATCCATGAATCGACGAACATACGAAGCAAACAAAGGATCGGCAATACAGCCATCAATGGTGGCATGTCCATGAATAGAACCCAACAAGCCCAATACAGAATGTCCCGCGTTTAACAAACGAATTTTCATTAATTCATACGGCGTTACATCTTGAACAAATTGAGCACCAACAGATTCCCATGCTGGTCGGCCATTAGAAAAATGATCTTCAATGATCCATTGCGTGAATGGTTCACAAGTGACTGGCCAAAGGTCTTGAACGCCTTCCTCTTTAAGCAACGCAATATCTTGCAATGTGGTCATCGGCGTAATCCGATCCACCATAGCATTTGGGAAGCGGACTTCTTCTGCAATCCATTGCGCTAGTTCGGGGTCTTGTTTCTCTGCAAAGGCCAGCAACATTTTGCGGGTTATATCGCCATTGTGTTGAATATTGTCACAAGATTGTATGGTGAAAGCAGGCAAACCTTTCGCTCGACGCTTTCTAAGCGCTTCGGCCAAAAAGCCAAAAATCATTTTTGGTGATTGAGGGTTAGCCAAATCATGTTGAACATCTGAATCGTCAAAATCAAAGGCATTGGTCGCAGAATTAAAATGATAACCGCCTTCGGTAATCGTCAATGAAACGATTTTAGTCTGCACATCCGCTAATCGATCTGTCGCGGCTGAGGGGTCATCGCTCGCCAACACAAAGTCAACAAGAGAGCCAATCACGCGGTTTTCTTGGTGACCATCTGGGTGCTTCACGATCAAGGTATAGAGATAATCTTGCTGCTTTAAAATATCGCCAATTTTACGATCGGCTTCACGCAGGCCCATGCCACAGATGCCCCATTCTGTTGACTCAGATAATGCCAAAAAGTCATCGTTGTAGCATGCTTCATGGGATCGATGAAAACCACCGACACCAATGTGAACAATACCCGATTTCAGCTTGCTTCGGTCATACGTCGGGACGACAAAAGAGTCAGGCAAGTTGTGAAGATTTTTTTGATTAAGCTGAATGGTCGTATTCATAAGTGAATCTCGTAAAAAATAAATCATTAAGCTTGAAGCGCTTTTTTACGCTTCAAGGCCCAATAAGCAGTGACAAAATAGATAATGGTGCAGGCAAAACCATAGGTATAGAAAACAGCACGATTATCGAGGTAGGTAGTCATATCTTGGCTTTCGAACATAGTGTTGTATGCCAACACCAATGTGACTAACAAGCTAAGCCATGACAGGATTGTCAGCAATTGAGAAAAGGTAGATCGGTCTTCTACAAAAGGCGCTTGCTCGATGGCTTGCTGTTTATGATACGCACGAACCATATCCGCTTGCTGTTCCATTTCCGCTTGCGCTTCTGGGTATTTCTCAGCGGCTCCGTAGCGTTTAGCAAGCAGGGTATACACACACATAGTGACAAACCATGTTGGCAAGAAAAGATAGTAGAAAGACATCACATCAAGTGTATTTAAACCAAACCCAAACGCCAATCCAATCCCCCAAGACGCCACGGCTGGCGTGCTATGAGTGAGTTTTTTGTAGCTTGCCCAGTAGCGCGTCAAACCAATTTTCGGAAACACAAAGTGTTCGGCAAACACGATAGCGCCGACTGGCACAACCAATAAACCAGCATACGTTAAAAGCGGGAGCATTTTACTAAAGACAAATGGAAAACAAGCAATCAACACTGTTACCAGACCGACGGTAAAGGTAGTTCCTCTACGAGAGTAAGTGGGAAAAATAGCTTGAGCCGCAAGACCGGCACGATACAAGTTTGCATTGGCCGTCGTCCAACCAGCAATAAGCACAATCACAAAACCGGAAAGTCCTAACGCTTGAAAAGCCACATCACCTGGATCTAACTCAATAATAGACTTCTTCACCAAAATGGCCGTACCCGCTCCCATAATGCCCGCAGAAATCCAAGCGATGAAGTGACCAAACAACATACCCGCGCTGGTCGATAATGCATAAATAGGCTTTTTGGCATAACGCAGCAACGCCATATCAATTAGGCCAAAATGCGTGATGGTATTCGCCGCCCACGCAAAACCAATCACCTCAAGCAAGCCTATTCCTGGCTCGCCATGGGCATTCACCCCAGTCCAAATAGATTGATCACCAATCGTAATAAAATCTTTGAAACTGTGGATGACAGTAGAACCCAGCACCGACTCAGATAACGCCGGCAAGATAACCAAGGCGCCCGAGAAAAACATAACAAACAGCCAAGGGCCGCAAATGCCAGAAAACTCAGACACCGCTTTAAAGCCATACATGGCAACAAACACAACGACAGCCCCCACCGCCAGCACCACCAAAACAAACCAAAAGTTGTTGGGATACCAATTCAATTGTGCTGGGATATTAAACAGATAACGCACCGCCGTACTTGAAACAGTAATCATGGCGGCAGAAATAACCGTGAAAATAACGACATTGGCCCAGTTATAGAGCTTGGTCATCGACTGACCCGTGATTTTTTCAAGATAAGTATAAAGACTTAAGCGTGTTTGTGTCGCAATGGGCGCAGTGATCAAGGTCCAGCTCAGAATGGCAAGAATATTACCAATCAAGAGACCCAGTAAAATATCCATGGTTTTGGCGCCGAGAGCAACGAACGTTGCGCCAATGACGAACTCAGTTGCCGCCACGTGTTCGCCTGCGTACAAGCCTAAAAAGTGCTTCCATCCATGCTGCTTATGCTTAGCAATAGGCAATTGCTCTTCATTCACCGTGTCTAACTTTTCAAAATTCATTGTCGGTCTCTTTATTCTTCTAATAGGAATTTTATGAAAGGCCAACAAAGACCCCTCTGAGCGTTATTTCTATCAATCAGCGTGAAAAATCAGCTTAAAAAGAAACGCAGTATTCGAGCAGCGTTATCCAAAAAACCAAGATGCTGAAAAAGGCATTGCTCTTGTTATCATCGAAAATATGGGACAAGGAGTTTAAGAACTTGGAAAGGAGTAAACAAATACAATAGGGCCAAATTTTCGATACTATTTTGACAACGAAACTTTAATTAATAGAAAACAGGTACTTTTTTGACAACGAAACTTTAATTAATAGAAAACAGGTACTTTTTTGAGTGTTTTTATATAAATAGACTTATATAAATACTTTTTTGATCAGTTTTAAAAAAAAGAGTGATGATGATCAATTTGTGGGTGACAACTCCCTCTATCGAAAAACCAGTTACTCAATATTAAAATCAAAAAAACCGCCTCCTGACTGAGCCAGAAGGCGGTTTTCATTTTGAAGAAGTTCTATCGTTAAACCGCAGGTTAGCTATTTAGGAAGATTTCTTCACGAACTGAGATTTCAGCATCATTTCGCCGCCGCCATCTAATTTGCAATCAATATCGTGGTCGCCATCGACAAGGCGTTTAATAGTCGCTTTAGTGCCGATTTTTAGCACTTGAGAAGAGCCTTTTACTTTCAGGTCTTTCGCCAACGTCACTTTATCGCCTTCTTGCAATAAGTTGCCGCCCATGTCTTTGATAATGAGCGCATCTTCATCAACCACAACTTCATTTGGGTTCCATTCATGCGCGCACTCTGGGCAAATCAACATAGCTTGATCTTCATACACGTAAGCGGAATCGCATTTTGGGCAATTTGGAAGACTCATATTTATCACTACCTTCTAACGTAAACGGGAAAATTTCACGCATTATAACCCTATTTTCGTTATGGTTTTTGCTTGCCAATAAAAATAATTTAATTAGACGGTATTCAGTCTTTAAAGCAAAACCATCCGATATGATCAATACAAAGCAGATTTGCATCTTATTTAAACCAATGTTCTCTTAAATACGTACTAAGGTTAATTGACTCAAATAAATAGGAATTTGTAATGAAGCTAGGTGTGATTTGGTTCGGAGATGATTTGCGCTGTGCAGATCAGAACATGCTATGGAGAGCAGTTCAGGAGGTCGATTACCTTGTCTGCCTTTATTGCGATGAGCCTCATAACAATCGCCCTAGCCGATATGCAACGCAAGGCATGTCTGCCAATCGCCGACGATTTTTAGATCAAGGTCTTCAAGATTTAGCACTGCAGTTACAAGCCTTGGGGCAAACTTTATTCGTCAGTTCCATGGATGCGGCCACCAGCTTAAATTTGCTTCTCAACGAAGTACCAATTTCACATCTATATCGTAATCATCATGGCGGTTGGGACGAGCAACAAACACTCAAGCGGATCGCCAGCCGATACCCTGACGTGCGTATTCATCTGGACCATGGTTTGAGCTTATTTTCGACATCTCAGCTGCCATTTGATGTAACGTATTTACCAGATTCTTTTTCAAAATTCCGTCGATTAGTTGAGAGCTTAAACACTTTTACGCCCTTACCTGCCTTGCAAGAACTACCACCAGCACCGGATTTCGACATTCAACGCATTCGCCCTTTGAAGCTTAAGCAAATAGACGACAGCAGCGCATTCAAAGGCGGAGAGCAAGCCGCGATAGATCAGCTGAGCGATTACTTCTCAACCAATCTCCCAAGCCTTTATAAAGAAACACGTAACGAATTAGACGGCTGGGAAAACTCCACTAAGTTTTCGCCATGGTTGGCTCAAGGCAGTTTGTCTGCCAGACAAATCAAAGCCAGTATAGACGTTTACGAGCGAGATCATGGTGCAAGCGAATCAACCTATTGGATTTATTTCGAACTGCTATGGCGCGAGTATTTTCATTGGTATGCGACTCGTTACGGCAAGCAACTTTTCTTGCCCGGTGGCTTAACAGGAAAGCAAAACCAAGGCAGTTATTACGCAGAGCGTTTTCGTAAATGGAGTCAAGGTAATACGCCTTATCCATTGGTGAACGCTTGTATGAAACAACTAAATGAAACGGGCTTTATGAGCAACCGAGGTCGCCAAATTGCCGCCAGCTGTTTGATCTATGAATTAGGCATAGATTGGCGTTATGGCGCCGCCTATTTTGAAGAACAATTGATCGACTACAGTGTTGGCTCAAACTGGGGCAATTGGCAATATATCGCTGGGGTTGGAGCCGACCCAAGAGGTGGCCGTCACTTCAATTTGCAAAAGCAAACCGAACAATACGACCCAAACCAGCATTTTATTCATAAATGGCAAGGCCAAGTCTACGATACACAATTGGATTCAGTCGATGCGGCTGACTGGCCGATTTATCCAGCCCAATGAGCGACCATCAGATGACTGTCGACACGCCAGTAAAACCTGTCGTCGTATGGCTAAAAAGAGACTTGCGCCTAAGCGATCATCTGCCACTTGCCACGGCGATAGAGCAAAAGAGACCAATTATTCTGTTCTATATATTTGAGCCCAGCCTGATTGCGGACCCACATTACAGTGAGCGTCACTGGCGCTTTGTTTGGCAGTCTTTAGAAGATATGAACCGCCAACTGGCTGAGTATGGCGGTCACATACATATTGTTTGGCAGGAAGCCTTACCGGCTCTTGAAGTGCTTCATGCAACCACGCAGTTTGAAGCATTATTCAGTAGTGAAGAAATTGGCATTGGGCTCACCTTTCAGCGTGATATAGAAGTTAAATCTTGGTGTCAGCAACGAAATATATCTTGGCACGAATCTCCAACTGGCGCAGTGATACGGCCACTCGATAACAGAAAAAACTGGGATGAAGATTGGCAAAATGTCATGCGCGCCCCCTTGGCAAACATCGAACTTGAAGCGATAACTTGGTATGAGATAAACACGCCAACGCTTACAATTCCAGCCCCATGGCAAACACCCCAAAAAGGTATTCAAACGGGCGGTCCAACACTGGCTTGGAAAACCTTAGACAGTTTTTATGAAGGGCGCGGCAAAGACTATTATCGATCCATTTCCAGTCCTCTTAGTAGTCGATCAGCTTGCACTCGGCTGTCGCCCTATTTAGCGTGGGGAAATATCAGCATAAAAGAAGTCTATCAAGACCTGCTGTCTCGCTGGAAAACGGCTGGCTGGAAACGTACGCTCATTGCACTCAGCTCTCGATTACACTGGCATTGCCATTTTATGCAAAAATTCGAAAGCGAATGCCGCATGGAATTTCAGCATGTTAACCGAGCTTACGTCCACTTCCCTTATAGGCAAGATGATCAGGTCGAGGCCGATTTACTCGCTTGGCAACAAGGTCAAACGGGTTATCCAATTGTTGATGCTTGTATGCGAGCTTTGCATAAAACGGGTTACATTAATTTTCGCATGCGCGCCATGCTCGTCAGCTTTCTATGTCATCACTTAAATATTGATTGGCGCTTTGGCGTGCATCACCTAGCAAGATTGTTTCTCGATTTTGAGCCGGGGATTCACTACCCACAATTTCAAATGCAAGCTGGCGTCACTGGCTCAAATGCCATTCGAATTTATAACCCCGTAAAACAGTCTCAAGACCAAGATCCAGATGGCGAGTTTATTCGCCGTTGGGTGCCGGAATTGGCTGAAGTACCTGCTCCGTTGATACACTCTCCTTGGGAAATGTCACCAATGGAAGAAGCCTTATATCAATTCAAAATTAGTGAAAACTATCCGGCGCCCATTGTCAGCCTTAAAGAAGCTTCAAAAGAAGCCCGTGATCGCCTTTGGGGGTATCGGGAACAGCCAAATGTACAACAAGAAAAACAGCGTATTTTAGCAACCCATGTTCGTTCGAAGAGTCGGGCAAAATCCAGACAACCGCAACCAAGGAAGTCTTCATGAAACAGTTCCACACGCTGCGCGTTATTCTTGGCGATCAATTAAACGCCGCTCACTCTTGGTTTAAAGCACAAGATAAAGGTGTGCTGTATCTGATCGCTGAACTGCACCCAGAAGCCACCTATGTCACACATCATATTCAAAAGCTGTGTGCGTTTTTCCTTGCCATGGAACGCTTTGCCAGCGCCTTAAAAGAGAACGGCCATGACGTGTGTTACCTCACTTTGGATGACACGCAAAACCAGAGCCTAGAAGAAGTCATTTTAAGCCTCGCTAAACAACATAATATTGATCGTATAGAGCTGCAACGCCCCGATGAATATCGCGTGCTTCAACAATATCACCAGTTAATCGCGAGCAACCCAAAGCCCAAAATTAGGATGGCCGATAGCGAGCACTTCTTATTACCATTCAACGAGATACCTAACTTTTTCCAGGCAAAAAGCACCGTTCGTATGGAGCATTTTTATCGCAAGATGCGCCAGCGCTTTAACATATTAATGGCCGATGAAAGAGAACCTGAAGGCGGACAATGGAACTACGACAGCGCCAATCGCAATAAACTCAAAGTAAAAGATCTAGCAGATATACCAACACCTTTGTGTTTTCAGCATAATGTGACACATTTGCTTGAACGCATTCAACGTCACAATATCCCTTCCCTTGGCAAAGCAGAATCCAGTTTACTTTGGCCTGTCACCAGCCAAGACGCGCTGAATTTACTCTCCTTTTTCTGCGAGCATTTGCTGCCGAATTTTGGCCGTTTTCAAGACGCCATGACTAACCAAACACAACATAGCTGGAGTTTGTACCATTCACGTCTGTCTTTTGCCCTCAATGCGAAATTGATCAGCCCAAAGCATGTGATAAAAGCCGCTATTGCGGCTTATCAAGAAAACGACAATATCGACATCGCTCAAATCGAAGGCTTCGTGCGGCAAATCCTCGGCTGGCGCGAATATGTACGTGGCATGTATTGGATCAATATGCCGGACTATGAACAACAAAATGCCCTAAACGCTGAGCGAGATTTGCCCAGCTATTTCTGGAACGGGCAAACCAAAATGAAATGCCTTGCCAGCGCCATTGGACAGTCTCTCGATTATGCTTATGCGCATCATATTCAACGCTTGATGGTGACGGGCAACTTTTGCTTATTAACCGAAATTCAGCCGCAGCAAGTCGACGAATGGTATTTAGGCATTTACGTAGACGCCTTGGAATGGGTGGAGTTGCCCAATACGCGCGGCATGAGCCAATTTGCCGATGGCGGTTGGATTGCCTCCAAACCTTACGCGGCAAGCGGAAGTTATATGCAAAAAATGAGCGATTACTGCGGTGATTGCCATTACAAGGTAAAAGAGAAAACCAGCGCGGAATCTTGTCCTCTCAACAGCTTATATTGGCGCTTCATGGTGAAGCATCGAGAACGCTTGGCGAAAAATCATCGCATAGGTATGATTTACGGCAATTGGGATAAGCAAGACGACGCGCAAAAGCACGCCGTCTTAGAAAGAGCCGAATGGTGTTTGGAAAACATTGAATCGCTGTAATTTCTACTTTTTACTTTCTGATTGAAAGTTTAATTAACCGATGTAGCTTCTTGGCGATTAAAACGCTGTTGCTGCCATTTAACGATTCTTGGCAGTAACAAACCGGCAATCACAATCGCTACTCCTAATAGCTGCAAGCTTGTTACAGTTTGACCGTAAGCAAATGCCGTCAACGCCGCAAAGACAGGGACAAAATTAAAGAACAACGAAGCGTTCGCCGCACCTAGCTGTTTAACGCCAGAAATCCACAACAAGTAACCACCAACAGTACCAAACACACCGATGAACAATAAATCACCCAACACATAACCACTAATCGCTAAACTTTCTTGCAGTGGATGAACCTCAGCACTAAAAGCCGTGACCAAAGAGATCACACCTAGCCCTGATAGCATGCCAACTAGAGTATAAGGAATCATTGGCATCCAGCGGCTCACACCTTGCGTTAAATAGGTATAAAGACTCCAGCACAGCATACCCAAAAAGATCATTTGATCACCGTGATTAAACTCAAAACCCAACAAGCGTTTTAGCTCGCCATTGGTTAACACCAGCAACACGCCGGATAAACAAACCACCAAACTAAAAACCGCACCGCGTGCTGGCAGTTTGCGTTGCAACAAAGAGCCAATCAAAGACGTGGCCAAGGGGCTAAGCGCCATGATCAAGGCGCCATTGCTGGCATCTGTTTGCGCCAAACCAGTAAACAAACCCAGATTCAATCCACCAACACCAATGATAGAAACGCCAATCGCCCACGCCCATTGTTTTGCCGTTAAGCTAGGCATCGACATGTTTTTCCACTTGGCATAAATAAACAAACAAACAGCAGCAATGGCAAAACGCCAAATGACCAAAGTCAGCGCGTGCACTTCTCCCAACGCATGCTTACCAACAGGAAAACAAGCTCCCCAAAAAAACGTGCATAGCAACAATAGTAATACAGCATTGGTATTCGCCGAACGGTTCATATCTTTCTCCACAAAAAGAAAACTTGAAAATATAAGGCGCAGTGTATAGATTTTAAATACGGAATAAATAAACAAAATTGAGATAATAGATCCCAAATATGAAATTTAACTATTCACTTGATGATATGCGTTGTTTTTGCGCGGTTGCTCAACATGGTAGTTTTAAAAAAGCTTCGGCGGCATTGGAGATTCCTCTTTCCACATTGAGTCGACGAGTCGCTAAATTAGAAGAAGACTTGGCGATAAGATTGCTAAACCGTGACGCCCATAGAGTCCAGCTAACCCATTCAGGACAGCGATATTATGAACGAAGCGCATCTCTTTTTGAGGAGTTAGACGATGTGGCAGTGTGCCTGCTGCAGGACAAAACCCAAGCCAAAGGTACTATTCGGATTTCTGCGCCAGTGAATTTTGGCGTGCAAGTTTTAGCTCAGCATTTTAATGCCTTTTTGATTGAATACCCTGACATCCATTTGGATTTGCGTCTTTCCAATCAAAATATCGACATTGAAGAAGAAGCCATCGACATTGCGTTTCGTGTTGGTGACCACAATGCCGATCATTGGATTGGCAGGCACTTAACGAACATTCGCTTTGTGATATGCGGCTCGATCAATTTAGACCTATCCAGCCTAAAAACACCTTGTGATTTGGACGGTTTCCCCACTGTCTTGTGCTCACCAATGTCTACTTGGAAACTGCAACACACTATATCTGGAGAGATGCTAACTCATAAACCAAACCATAATATTCGCCTAAAAGTAGACGACATCAGCTTGCTCACTCGCGCTATACAAGATGGTTTAGGCATCGGATTTATGCCCGATTACCATGCGCAGCCATTGATTGATTCAGGAGAGCTTCGACAAGTTTTACCTGAGTGGAGCAACCAACCCCGCGGCTGCCAAATGCTCTACCGAGATCGTGATAACATGCCCTTACGACTACGCTTGTTAATCGACTTTATGATCAAGCGGTTTAACGAAAAACCGCTCTAGACCAACGAAAATGTATATAAATTAAGCTACTAAGCAAACTGATTAACGGATAGTTCCACCATTAAATCACTACTAATTTTTTCTAGTGCAGCTTCCAATTCTGACAAAGGTAGATCTTTCGGCACAGCCAACACCATGTCGGTTTTAAACAGCATATCGGAACTCATCGGCGCAGGTTCGCAAGTGGTGGTGAGTTCTTTAACGTTAACCATCAAGGAATGCAGCACTTGAGACACTTCTTTCACAATGCCAGGTCGATCATTGCCTACAACGGACAGCGACAAGGTCGATCCTTCTGTCGCTTTCTTATTCGCCAGTTCAACCGTGACATGCAGACCAAGTTGTTCGAAATTACGTAATGCGTTAACCAGTGCTTCTTGGTGCTCCAACGGAACAGTTACCGTTAAAATTCCGGCAAATTTATCGGCTAGATGTGCCATACGGCTTTCCAACCAATTACCATGGTGGCGAGCGATAGTATCGGATAAACGTTCAACAAGACCAGGGCGGTCGTCTCCGATAAAACTCAATACAAGATGCTGTGACATAGTTTTCTCCATCAATATTTTTAGAGTTATGCAAAAGAGTGAACCGCTTCATGCGATGCTTTCAATAAAAAATACACTAAAAACTGAATATAGACGACTGCAATTATTTTTGACTCTTAACACTGGGCTAAAGTGTGTTGTTTTTCAATTGGGTTTGCCTACGCAAAAACCAAAAGCCCAACAAAGCAGCCGCAGCACCTGAAAAGCTGCCCATACCAATTGCCCATCTGGCACCAAAGACATCAGCAATCCAGCCGACCAAAGGCGCGCCTAATGCAGTGCTTCCCAATGCCGTTGCTAACACTACCGCCATCACTCGGCCACGATAACGTTTTTCCGTAGTTACCTGCATATATGACGCTGTGGACGTCGTAAACAGCTGCAAGCTCAGGCCAAGAAGGATGAGCAACACGGAAAACGCCCAAAACGACGTACTGATAGAAACCAAAAAACAGCTCACCGCGAACATTGCAGCAACATAAATCATAAAGCGGAATGACGGTGATGAGCGACGACTTGCCGTCACCATTGCGCCAGAGATAGAGCCAATTGCCATCATGGAAATCAAGAAACCATATTGATCCGCATGTCCTTGAAAAACATGCACCGTCATCGCCGATAGATACACAGAAAAATTCATCCCTAGACTACAAATCAAGAAAGACATCACCAAGATGACAGCCATTTCCCGATGCTGCCAAATATAGCGAAAACCATCAAAAAATTTCGCCATATCAGGTGTTGCTTTGCTGTTATCAGCAACAACTGCTGGCAGGCGTGTTTTAAATTTATGCAGGGCAATTAATAAAGGAATAAAAGACAACACATTGATCATAAATACCCAACCGCTACCAATCAACGCGATCAAGATCCCAGCAATCGCAGGCCCAACCAAACGAGCCGAGTTAAACGCCACCGAGTTTAACCCTACCGCGTTTGATAATTCTTTTTCACTGACAATATCAGACACAAAGGCATGACGGGCAGGCGCATCAAACGCAGCAACACAACCCAAAGCAAAGGCACAAACACAAACTTGCCACAACACCACCTGCCCACTCAAAACCAACACCCCCAGCACTAAGGCCAGTAGTGCCATTAAGGATTGAGTAATAAACAACAACTTACGTCGATCCATACGGTCTGCCGTCCAACCAGTAAGCGGCAAAAGTAAAATTTGTGGGGCAAATTGCAAGAAAACAACCAAACCAACCGCCGAAGCATTTTTATCCGATAGCTCAGCAATGACTATCCAATCCTGAGCAGTACGTTGCAACCAAGCGCCAATATTCGAAATCGCCGCGCCTCCAAACCAAAGCCGATAATTTGGATTGGATAGAGATCGAAATGTACTGCTCAATGAAAACTCCTTCGATTATTCAATAAAATATTCTTCTATCATTTAAAAATGTCATCTATTGGATTTCATATCAGACGATATTAGTAACAGCGTACAAAAAAAAACTATATTGATATAACTTTCTTGTACAATTAACCATGCACCTCCTATTCTGTAAAACGATAAGGGATTAAAAGTTTCACAGTAGTTCCTCCATCCAAAAATAATCAGCAGGTAATACATCGTGATATTTAACAAAATGTCCCTAAAAACACAGTTTATATCTGTGATCGCACTACCCTGTCTTGTCCTCTTACTTGTCAGTTGGGCTGGCCTTAAAGGCCTTTCTAGCGTGCAAGAGCAAACAAAACAGCTAGCTCAAAATACCAGTGCTCCAATGCGATCTCTTGCGGAAGTCGCATCTCGCATTCCACGTATGCGTGTTGGTATCGATATTATATTGCTGCAAGAAATTCCAGCTATGCAGGATAAACGAGGTGCATTAACTCGTGTAAAAGAAACTCGTGCAGAGGATATTCCTGAGATGGACATGGCGCTTAAACAAGCCCTAGACTCTCAAGTAAACCCTAAAATGCGTGCTGAAGTCCAAAAGATCATTGATATATTCGCTAAAGTAAAAAGCGATGAGCTGGCACCTATGTTAACAGCCATTGAAAACAATGACCTGACCACAGCGCAAGAAATATACAAAAGCAAATACGCAGACAGTTATGGCGTCATGCGTAAAGCTGTCAATAAAATACTTGATGAACTACTTGAACAAGGCCAACAAGGCTACGCTCAAAGCCAAGTCAATTATGAAAATAGTCGCAACAACATGATTGCCTTAATCGTCATCGCATTGTCGGCGTCTATTTTGTTAGCTTGGTTAATGTTACGTCGTCTTAATAGCCGTGTTTCTTATCTTCAGCAACACATATCAAGTGCCAGTGACAAACTTGACCTTGGTACTGTGATGACACTAGATGGTAAAGATGAGCTCAGCGACATTGCTCAGCACTTCAACCAGTTTATTACAAAAGTCCGTACCGCTATTGAAAACGTTGCAGAGAACTCTCGTCAACTTGCTCACACAGCAAACGATGTCGCAGCAAAAGCCAAGGCAACACACACCAACTGTTTAAATGAACGAGACCGTACTACTCAGATTGCCACGGCCATTCATGAAATGGGCGCTACGGTTGAAAACATTGCTGAAAACGCTTCTCAGGCTGCTAGAGCTGCCCAAGAAGCAGATACACAAGCACATCAAGGAGCTGATTTAGTAGCACGGGCACGCCAAGGCGTGACGGCGTTGTCTACAGAAATACAGCATATCAGTTCAGATATTGGGTCATTAGCAACGCAAACAGATTCAATCGGTAGCATCCTAGACACGATTCGTAGCATCTCTGAACAAACAAACCTATTGGCTTTAAACGCTGCCATTGAAGCCGCTCGAGCTGGTGAACAGGGGCGAGGGTTTGCCGTCGTTGCCGATGAAGTTCGCAACCTTGCAAGTCGTTCTGCCGCTTCCACCGATGAAATTCAAAAAATGATCGACAAGCTGCAAGAGCAATCAGCAAAAACAGTCGCAACGATTCAATCAGGACAGGATCAAAGCACCACGGTTATGGGTCAAGCCAATGAAGCAAACAGCTCGCTTGAACAAATCACCGCGCACATTGGTCAGATTAGCGATATGAACATTCAAGTTGCAACTGCAACAGAAGAACAAGCGCTTGTGGTAAATGACATGAGCAAAAACGTTGAAGAGATTAATCAGCTAACAACAGAAACTTCTGAGATCGCAGACGAGCTAACCGCTTCAAGCACGAACTTACAGAAACTATCTGTTCAACTTGATAAATTGGTTACCCAGTTTAAGCTTTAAACTAGAAAACCATAGAAGCAAGAAGGGGAAGCAAATCGCTTCCCCTTCTTTTTGCTCTACAGCTGATATTGAACTAACTAGTTCTTGTCATTCGAAAGACAAGCCGCTGCCGTAAATAAAACATCAGTTGAGCTATTCAAGGCAGTCTCAGCAGAATCCTGCAACACACCAATGATGAAACCAACCGCCACAACTTGCATAGCAATCTCATTCGGAATATTAAACAAGCTACACGCCAACGGGATCAGCAGCAAAGAACCACCAGCCACTCCAGATGCGCCGCACGCCGACACAGCAGCAATTATGCTAAGCAATAACGCTGTACCAAAATCTAATGAAATACCTAATGTATGTACAGCCGCCAAGGTTAAAACCGTGATGGTTATCGCCGCACCAGCCATGTTGATCGTAGCACCCAGCGGAATCGACACAGAATAGGTATCTTCATCTAAGTCTAGGCGCTTACAAAGATCTAAGTTAACCGGAATATTGGCCGCAGAGCTACGCGTGAAAAATGCCGTAACACCACTTTCTTTTAGACATTTAAAGACCAAAGGATACGGGTTACGACGAATCTTCCAGAATACTAATAATGGATTAGTAACAAATGCGATAAACAACATGGCACCAATTAGCACAGCTAACAGATGTGAATAGCCAAATAAGGCATCAAAACCCGTTTCCGCGATAGTGCTGGCAACCAGACCAAAAATACCAAACGGCGCTAAACGAATAATCACCGACACTATGCTTGTCACACTAGTCGCCAAATGCTGCAGCAATGCTTTCGTTGCTTCAGAGGAATGACGTAAACCTAAACCAAAACCAATCGCCCAAGTTAAAATGCCAACATAATTCCCCTGCACAAGTGCATTCACTGGGTTATCAACCATTTTAAACACAAGTGTACGCAATACTTCGCCCACACCCTGAGGTGCGCTTTGGCTTAAGTCTGGCGCGACTAAATGCAGTTGTGTCGGAAACACAAAACTAAACACCACAGCAGTTAGTGCCGCAACAAACGTACCAAACAAATACAGGATAAGTACCGGACGAATGTGACTTTGTTGAGCCTGCTTATGGTTAGCAATCGATGCCATTACCAATAAAAACACCAAAATCGGAGCAATCGCTTTTAGCGCTTTAACAAAAAATCCACCGAGCAAACTTGCTGATAAAGCTGTGCTTGGTGACATGTAAGCCAACGCGATACCACAGATAATCCCGATGGCAATTTGTAGTACCAAGCTACCACGCAAATAGCGCTGTAGTAATGATGGTTTATGATCTAACGTCATTAGAAAGGGGTCCATTGAAGTTTTCGGAATCGCACCTTACTGCATCTCGCCAAAAAAATGAACCATTTTAGGGCATTATTAAAGAAATTATTGCAAGATATCAACAAACTTCGACATTTAACCGATCATTCAAGTTTCGTACAACATCCTTGTTTTCTACTTAAAGCTCGCTTGAACTCAACTCACATTAGATCCATATTGTCCACATACATAAACCTTATAAAGGAATTCAAATGTCGAATTTGTTAGAAAAATTGAACTGGCGCTATGCCGTAAAAAAAATGGATTCAAACAAAGCTGTTGCACAAGAAAAAGTCGACCGTATTCTTGAAGCAATCCGTCTTACAGCAACCTCAAGTGGTCTTCAACCATACGAAGTCATCGTAGTAAAAAACCAAGCTTTACGTGAAGCCATCGTGCCTCACGCTTGGAATCAAGCTCAAATCACCGACGCTTCTCACCTTTTAGTTTTCGCTGCATGGGACAACTACACAGAAGAACGCATTAACAATATGTTCGACCTAGTGAATGACGAACGAGGGTTTAAAAACGAAGGTTGGGAAAACTACCGCCAAATGATCCTAGCCACTTATTCTCCACGCGATGCTGAAGTCAATTACCAGCACGCTGCACGTCAGGCTTATATTGGTCTTGGCACAGCATTGATCGCAGCTGCCGAAGAAGGCGTAGACAGCACACCAATGGAAGGCTTTGACCCAGTGAAAGTAGACGAAATTCTAGGCTTAACTGAACGCGGACTTCGCTCTGTGATTCTGCTTCCTTTAGGTTACCGTGCAGAAGAAGGCGACTGGTTGAAAGACCTGAAAAAAGTACGTCGCGCAAAAGAAGATTTCGTCATTGAAATGAACTAACCTGCTGTCTCGTAAAGACAACAAACCTAAACGCCAGCTTGCTGGCGTTTTTTTATGTCTAATTTTTGAATTTGGTAAGAAATAGGGAATCGTCACATTGTATCAAAAATATTACTCCCTATTCACTGCAATGTTCGTATGCTAATTACATTAAAAACCAAAGGACAAAGCATGATAAAATATCTAGGACTCCTACTAATCACCCTATTTTTAAGCGCTTGCTCTTCTAATGACAATTGGCGCACTGCAAGCCGAGAGCCCGCAGGCATTGCCCCATCACCCGAGACAGAAAAAAACGCCGTCATCGAATTTTATGCCGCCGACGCTTACAGTTGGCGAGGTTGGTTTGCTGTTCATACCTGGGTTGCGACCAAAGAGAAGAATGCTTCTGAATACACGGTTCATGAAGTCGTAGGTTGGCGAGTAAATAGAGGCTTGCCAGCGCTATCTGAATATAAGACCACCACACCGGATCGGTATTGGTTCGGCGCAAAACCAGAAAAAGTACTGTCTATTATTGGCCCAAAAGCCGAAGCGTTGATCCCGAAAATAGACGAAGCGGTAAAGCGTTATCCTTGGGCAAACGAATATACGGTATTTCCAGGGCCAAACAGCAACACCTTTCCTACTTGGATTGGCTTACAAGTACCAGAGCTGAATCTTGATATGCCTTTTAATGCCATCGGTAGTGGCTATGCCGACAACGAAAACTAACCTCCCCATGAATTTCCGAGAAGCCAGCTTCTCGGAAATTAAGTCAGTATTTAGAAAGTCACCATATTGACCCGCCATACCCCTTAGGCTACGTTTTCCCCATGGAAAACGAAGTGCGCAGATCTTGTTGTTAAAGCGAACTCTCCAACCAAACTTTTAACCTAAAGTTCCAGACTAGGTAACAATCATTCAAACTCGTCGTTTTTCACGAGCACGTCTTACAAGGCAAAAACATGGTCATGAATTTCGCTTTTGAAGCACAAAAAACACAACAACGTTTGTTAGCCGAATTAGATTTTAGCCATCTAACCTCCCAACAAAAGGCCATCTTCGTTAAGCGCTTAGAGAGCGGCTTTGCGCCACTTTTCGAGCAGCTTTTTCCGCTTTATGGACAGTGCTTTGATCTGCATTATCATCTTAAGGTGTTACTGCAATCCTTTATCGATTTTCATAAGAAAAAACGCCCAGCCCAAATCAAAGACAAATCAGAGTTCTGGTTCGAATCCAATCAAAACGTCGGCATTGCTATCTATGTGGATTTGCTGGCGGACGATCTCAGTTCTCTTATCGACAAAATTCCGTATTTTGAATCCTTAGGGATTAACTATGTTCATCTAATGCCGCTTTACTTAGCGCCAGAAGGCAACAGTGATGGCGGTTATGCGATTTCAGATTACCGTACCGTGTCACCAAATTTGGGCACCAACAAAGACCTAAAAGACCTTGCTTCCGCGCTACATAAAAAAGGCATCCGCATGGTGTTGGATTTTGTCTTTAATCACACATCAGACGAACACCGTTGGGCCGAAGCCGCTAAATCTGGCGATAAAGAGTATCAAGAATATTATTACTTCATGGGCGAACAAGACGCTATTGAATACAACCAAACCGTACGCGAAATTTTTCCACAAATTCGTCGTGGTAGTTTTACCTATTTGCCCGAATTAGACCGCCACGTCTGGACGACTTTTAACTCATTCCAATGGGATTTAAACTATTCCAATCCGGCAGTTTTTGTCGCTGTGGTAGAAGAAATGTTACATCTAATTTTAAACGGCTGTGATGTTTTACGACTCGATGCCTTAGCATTTGTCTGGAAAGAAAAAGGCACAGTATGCGAGAACTTACCTAAGGCTCATAATCTGATCAAAGCTTTCAAAGCCTGCTTGGACATTGCCGCACCGCAAGTGGTGTTTAAATCTGAAGCCATAGTTCACCCTGATGAAGTAAATAAATACATTGGCGCCGATGAGTGCACCCTGTCTTACAACCCACTAATGATGGCCTTGTTATGGGAAAGTTTAGCGACACGCCAAACCAGCTTGTTATACCAATCCCTTGAACGCAGTTTCACCATTCCAGAGCATACCACTTGGATCAACTATATCCGCTGTCATGACGATATTGGCTGGTTATGGGATGACGCCATTTCTGATCGTCTTGGCATTGATGGTATCGGCCATCGTCGCTTCTTGAATCAATTCTATACGGGTCAATTCGAAGGTTCTTTTGCCGCGGGCGTCCCCTTTCAAGAAAACCCAGTGAATGGCGATTGCCGAGTGTGCGGTACCTTAGCGTCTCTGGCAGGTGTAGAAAACGCCATCGCTGCAGACGATCCGATGTTGCTTGATCACGCCATTAAGCGTATCCGAGTCCTTAACGGCATCAACTTCGCCATGCCTGGCATTCCATTATTGTATCAAGGCGACGACCTTGGTGTACTCAACAGCAACGACTACTTAAACGATCAGACTAAGGTGGATGATAGCCGTTGGGTGCATCGTAAGAAGCTCACCAAAGCCGATTTCGCGCTGGCGGAAGATAAGAGTACACCACAAGGCAAAATCGCTCAGCTGATCCGAGAGATGATTCAAATCCGCAAAGCCAATCCACTTTTCGCAGCGCAGGAATTTGAACTGGTTTCCCTCGGCAGCGAACACTTATTCGCCTTTAGACGGCAAATGGACGACAAAACACTATTAGTCATCGCCAACATGAGCGAACACCTAATAGCACTTAAACATCTGCCGCTTGGTCAATCACTAAGCGAACTAATCGGCCAAGACACAGCAATCAACTTGCTCAACAAGGAATTGATTGATTTGCCATCATTAAGCCTTATTGAACCATTAGATATTCTTTGGCTGATTAATAACTAAGCGCTTTCCAGCGGATACAAAAAAGCGGATTGATAGAGATATCAATCCGCTTTTTAATTGCTCCGTGCTCTTTGCTCGGTAAGGGTTAGTGCTTGGTCGAACCTGGATTCGGTATAAAGTTAATCACCACTTCTTCCGCTTCTGGCGAACTCGTGTGGGGCTTATTCACTCGCGTTGGAATCTCGGTTGGCTGTGCCTGTATTACCGTAGATTGCTCATCCGTGTAACCACAGGAAATGCACTCACGATATTGCTTTTCAACATCATCGTCGCGCCATGCACGAATCTTATCCATCTCACTACAACGAGGGCACACCGCCCCTGCGATAAAACGTTTTACTGTCATAACCCTACCTTCAAAAAAGTAACGCCCTAATTCGACGTCATAAAAAAGCAGCGCCTTGTCTGATTTTTATCAGACGAGGCGCTGCTTCCTTGCGGTACAAAAACTTAAGCTGCGATGCCGCTGTGTCTCAACAAAGCATCGGTGCTTGGCTCACGACCACGGAACTCAGCAAATAATTCTGCTGCAGGACGAGAGCCGCCATTTGCCAATATGGTATCACGGAAGCGCGCGCCGGTATCTTTATTGAAGATGCCGTCTTCTTCGAATTTCGAGAAAGCATCTGCTGACAAGACTTCCGCCCATTTGTAACTGTAATAACCCGCCGCGTAACCACCAGCAAAAATATGCGAGAAGCTATTTTGGAAACGATTAAATTCAGGAGGCGTAGTAACTGCGACTTTGCTGCGTACGTCGTTGATAACGGATTGAACTGAAATGTCTTTTTGATATTCCATGTGCAAACGGAAATCAAACAAAGAAAACTCCAGCTGGCGCATCATCTGCATACCCGATTGGAAGTTCTTCGCTGCCAGCATCTTGTCTAACAAGTCTTGTGGCAGCGGTTCGCCTGTTTCGTAATGACCCGCAATGTGAGCCAGAGCTTCTGGCTCGTAACACCAGTTTTCCATAAATTGACTTGGCAACTCGACGGCATCCCATGCCACACCATTGATGCCCGATACAGAAGACACATCCACTTGAGTCAACATGTGGTGCAAGCCATGACCAAATTCATGGAACAAGGTGGTGACTTCATCGTGAGTCAATAACGCTGGCTTAGCGCCAATTGGTGGGGTGAAGTTACACACAAGATAGGCAATCGGTAGCTGCAAGCGGTTATCGCTTAAACGACGACGTGTACGGCAAGAATCCATCCACGCACCACCGCGTTTTGCTTCACGCGCATATGGATCTAAATAGAAACGAGACACGTCTTCGCCATCCTTACTGATGGTGAATAACTGCAAGTCCTTGTTATAGCTATCAAATTCTTTTTCTTCGCGAATATCCACACCGAATAAAGTTTGTGCCACGTGAAACAATCCAGACAAAACCTTGTTCATTGGGAAGTAAGGACGCAACTCTTCTTGAGAAATACTAAACTTATGCTGGCGTAGTTTTTCCGCGTAGTAAGTCATGTCCCAAGCGTTCAATTTCTCTATGCCATTTTCATCTTTCGCAAACGCTGTTAGCTGCGCAAGATCTTGTTCTGCTGAGCTTTTTGACTTTTTCGCTAAATCATCTAAGAAATCGATAACCTGCTGCCCGTTGTCAGCCATCTTAGTGGCAACCGACAATTCAGCGTAGTTATCAAAACCAAGAATATGAGCCATCTCATGACGCAGTGCCAAAATCTCGTCGATCAAAGGCGCGTTATTAAATTTGATGTCGCCACCTTGGTCTGACGCACGAGTCGCAAAGGCACGATACATTTCTTCGCGCAAAGCGGCGTTGTCAGCGTAACTCATTACAGGCATGTACGATGGGAAGTCTAAGGTGAACAACCAGCCGTCTTTTTCTTTCGCTTCGGCCATTTGTTTTGCTTGTGCTAGGGCCGATTCAGGTAGACCAGACAATTCACTTTCGTCGGTGATTAATTTGCTCCACGCTTGTGTCGCGTCCAACACGTTTTCACCAAACTGACTACCCAATTCAGACAAACGCTGGCTGATCTCGCCATAGCGTTTTTTCGCTTCACCCTCTAGGCCAACACCTGACAATTCGAAGTCACGGATAGTTTGGGTTAAGGCTTCAGTTTGTGCTTGATTCAGCTCTTTTGAAACCTCACTTTCAGCAAGGTTTTTGTACGCTTGATATAAGGCTTTGTTTTGCCCAAGATCCGTATAAAACTGCGTCAACTTTGGTAAGCATGCATTGTAAGCCGCGCGCAGCTCAGGCGTGTTTTTCACTGAGTTCAAATGGCTAATTGGCGACCAAAAATTGTTTAAATCGTCGTGCAGTTGATCCAGAGGTAAAACAAGGCTTTGCCATGTTGGATTGGTATTTTCACTCACACAGGCATCGATGGCTGCTTGGTTGTGCTTTAGTAGTTTTTCTAGGTCCGCTTCGATGTTCGCAACATCGACGTCGGTAAAATTCGGTAAGCTGGTCGCGTCCCATACAGACTGTGACATATCATGATATCCTTTTATATTAATTGAACGCTGTATTGCATTGATCAATACTATGCTTACTAAGATAGGTTGTCTTAACACTTTTTCAATGTATAAAAGCCTATTGTGTTAATAGTTCCTTCATTTAATAACACTTTCTATTAACAAGACCCCCTTTAAGAGAGGATTTATGGTGATGAAATCTTTCCGCGGTAAAACACCGCAATTAGGCGACCGTGTTTGGGTCGACGATAGTGCCGTCATTATTGGTGATGTCACTATTGGCGAAGACAGCTCGGTTTGGCCTTTGGTTGCAATCCGTGGCGACATGCACCGCATTCGTATTGGTGCTCGCACCAGCGTCCAAGACAATTCCTGCTTGCACATTACTCACGCCAGCGACTATAAGCCAGAAGGTCATCCTCTGACTATTGGTGACGATGTCACTGTGGGTCACATGGCGATGCTACACGGCTGTACCATTGGCAGCAGAGTGCTAGTTGGCATGGGCACCACCATTCTTGATGGCGCAGTAATTGAAGACGAAGTCATCATAGGCGCAGGCTCTTTGGTACCACCTGGCAAGCGTTTAGAAACGGGCTTTATGTACATGGGTTCTCCCGTGAAACAAATCCGCCCACTTAACGACAAAGAGATTGAATACTTTCAGTATGCCGGACTTAATTACGTCAAATTGAAAGATGAGTACTTAGCTGAAGCTGAAGCGAGCAAATAGATAAATCAACATCACGGTTGAGTGGTAATAAAATCCCAACTAACCTCGTCTAACAATCAGACAAACAACTCGAGGCTTAAATGACTAATGCGAACCTCTCTGTTGAGATGGACTCTTCAGCAGCCGTTAACATCTTTCAGGATGCTGTTTTTATTGAAGAGTTACGCACGCAGATGCTGAAGTTTGCCAAGCTTCAAGTACGAGACAATCAATTAGCCGAAGACGCAGTACAAGAAGCTATGTTCTCTGCGTATCAAAATATTGATCGTTTTGCGCGACAAGCAGCGTTTAAGACTTGGGTGTTTTCTATCTTAAAGAACAAAATAATCGACTTACTACGCAAGGAAAAACGCCATACGGCGGCCAGTCAGCTCGAAGATGGGCCAAACCTAAGTGGTGAAGCGTTAATAGAGCATTTATTCGAAGAAAATGGTCACTGGCAAAAAGACGAGCGCCCAAAAAAATGGGATCAGCCAGAACATGGCGTTGAAAATGAACACTTCTGGCGTATTTTTGATGCGTGTTTGGATGCGTTACCAGCCAAATATGGTCGACTATTTATGATGCGCGAATTTCTCGAAATGGATACGCCTGAAATTTGTCATAACGAAGATGTGTCGATAAGCAGCCTAAATGTCACCTTGTATCGTGCTCGGCTGCGCTTAAGGGAATGTCTAGAAGATCACTGGTTTCAGAAGGAGACATCGTAAATGATTAAATGCAAACAAGCGACTCAGATGCTCTCGGAGAAACTGGATCGCCCTTTATCCGCCAAAGAAAAGATAAACTTGGCCATGCACACTGCAATTTGCACTCCTTGTCGCCAGTTTGGCAAACAAATGGAGACTATTCGCGGATTATCAAGGTCTTATACCAAAACAAAAGAAGCAGACGAGAAATAACTCTGCCCTATAAAAATACCGAATAAGCTAACGCAAACGTTTAAACGGCAGAGTATAAGCCACTAGGAACAACAAAGCGGCACAGACAACGACACTTGGCCCAGTTGGTGTATCCCAGCGATAAGATGCCCACAAGCCGCCACACACAGACAGACAACCAATCAAACTAGCGAACGACGCCATCTGTACCGGCGTCTTCGACAATTTCCGTGCGGTTGCTGCGGGAATGATCATCAAAGAGGTAATCAGCAACACGCCGACGATTTTCATTGCCACGGCAATCACCAAAGCCACCAGCAACATCAGCAATAGACGAATCGCTTCTACCGGATAACCTTCTACTTTTGCCAATTCTTCATTAACGGTTACAGCTAGTAGCGGCTTCCAAAATGTCACCAATAACGTGATAACCGCCAAACCACCACCGTAAATCCAGTAAACATCGGCTTGGTTAATCGCCAGCAAATCACCAAACAAATAGGCCATCAAATCGATGCGGATATTGTCGAGAAAACTTACTGCAACCAAACCAAGTGACAATGCCGAATGCGCTAGAATCCCTAACAAGGTGTCCGTCGCAATAATGTGTTTCTTCTGCAAAGTCACCAACACCAAGGCCAAACCAACACACAAAACGATAATGGCAAGATTCAAATTGATGTCTAATAAAAAACCTAACGCCACACCCAACAAGGCCGAATGCGCCAAGGTATCACCGAAATAGGCCATGCGTCGCCAAACAACAAACGCGCCTAACGGCCCTGCTACTGCAGCAACACCCAATCCACCTAACAAGGCTCTGAGCAAAAGATCTAACATGCTATTACGAACTCCAAAATCTGCTAACTTAGGTGTGATTAGTGATGATTACACTGAGAATGATCGTGGCTATGAGCATCACCACCGTCTGACAAAATACTGCCGTGTTCATCATGCACATGATCATGCTGATGGGCATAAATTGCGATGGATTCGTCTGCCCCTGGCACACCAAACAAAGCTTGATAAGCTGGGTGACCAGTCACGTGTTGTGGGCTACCCGAACAGCACACATGCTGATTGATACACACCACGGTATCGGTTTTCGCCATCACCAAATGTAAATCATGGGAAACCATCAGCACACCGCAATTTAGCTCATTACGAATGCCTTCAATCAGATTATAAAGTTCCACTTGCCCATTCACATCCACGCCTTGCACTGGTTCATCAAGTACCAATAAATTCGGTCGGTTCAACAAAGCGCGAGCCAATAATACGCGCTGCGTTTCGCCACCTGACAACACATGAACCTGAGACTGAAGCAAATGACCAATGCCCAATTTTTCCAAGGTAGGCAAAATTTGCTGTTTATCAACACCCCGTACCAAAGCTAAAAAATGCTTTACCGTTAATGGCAAGGTCGGATCGATATGCAACTTTTGCGGCATATATCCGATTCGCAAGGTTTTGTGTCTTACCACTTCACCTGATGTGGCCTCTTGTAGACCGAGTAAGGTACGAATCAGCGTACTTTTACCGCTACCATTTGGGCCAATCAAGGTAACAATCTCGCCTTCACTGATGGTCATATCTATGTTTTCGAGCAAGACTCGGCCATCAAACGAGATACCAATTTTGTCAAAAGCGACCAATCGTTTGCTCACGCGCTTGCTCCTACTGATTTTTCCTTACATTTCGCGCACAAACCCGTTAATTCAATGGTTTCAGCGCGTAATTCAAAACCTTGATGTGCGGCTTTTTCGATTAGCGCAGCATGAATATCTTGGTAATCAAACTCCATGACATTGTGGCATTCGTCGCAAATCAAGAAGTAGCCTTTGTGAGCTTTGTCTGCATGGGCACAACCAAGGTAGGCATTCATCGATTCCACTTTGTGAATAAGTCCTGCGCCTAATAGAAAATCCAATGCTCGATAAACCGTTGGTGGCGCCGAATTAAAACCTTCTTCGGCTAACTTCGCCAATAGCTGATAAGCACCAAGTGGACGATGACTTTCCCAGATCAATTCTAATGCGCGGCGACGTACTTTCGTTAATCGCTGGCCTTGTTGGACGCACAATGCTTCCGCTGTGCTTAACGCGCTTTCGATACAGTGATTGTGATTATGATGGACGTGCTCATGTGAATTTTCATGTTTCATTAGAAAGCCCTCCCGGCATTGCTTAAGTAGCTCCAAATCATTGAAGTACTGATGATAATCAACGCGAAAGCGGCAAGAAAACCAAAGGTGCGCGACACTCGCTGTCGCCAAACACGGTGCTCACTACTTAACGCAAAACCGGTATCACGAACAAAAACACTGACACCCGCCAAAGCAGCGACAGTAATTGCTGTGCCTAACGCCATGGCAAAAGTCGCCACCAAGCCCCAAACAAAAATGCCCGTGCTCAAAGAAAACAACAAAACCAAAATAGCTCCAGTGCAAGGACGAATCCCTACCGCCGCCACCATAGCCCAAATACTGCGACGGGCGGTTTTTGCTTCGTCTTCATGGTGTGCACAGCAAGTATGATCATGAGAATGGCCTTCATGAGAATGGTTATGGTGCCCCTCTAGGTGATCTTGCGAGTGATCATGTCCACAACCAGACTGGCCGCGTAATAAGCGCACCAGAATCCACACTCCAATAAAGCCAACCGCTGCAAAGCTCGCCACCTCAAAGAAACGACTGATTTGCATGGCCTTTCCCGCCAAAGAAAATACTTGGCTAAGTACCACAATAACCAATACAGCCATCACCGCCTGAACACCCGCACACAAAAACGCTAGGCTAATACCACGACGCAACGGTGCTTTGCTCGCCAGCATATAAGCAGAAATAACCGCCTTGCCATGACCAGGACCTGCCGCGTGAAAAACGCCATAGAAGAAGCTTGTAGAGATTAACCCCCACAATAAAACCGGACTGCCGCCCTTGCTGATAGAGCGAACTAAAGACACTAATTCACGATGAAAAGTGGCTTGTTGAGAAATAATCCACTGAATAAAATCTTGATAAACCGCAAAGTCCATCGCAGCATAAAGAGGCGAGCTAAGACATAAAAAAGATAACAATAAAAAAACGACGTTCTTTGCCATAATTGGCTCTCACCGAGATTGGATAGAATTTTGTTATGATATAACAAGTAAAACCCAAGGAGAAGCCAAAGCCAAGAAACGCCGCATTTTGTACAAAGTTTAATTCATAACCACTTAGCTAGCGGCTGAAGTCACTGGCTGTAAAAAGCCCATGACACCACTCATAAATATCTGCGCAGCCATAGCCGCCAAAATCAAACCGGTAATCTTAGACAAAACGTTTAAGCCTGTTCGACCAAGCATTTTTTCAATCAAAGAACCGGAATACAAAATAATCGCCAGAGTACCCAACGCCAACAACAAACCACACAAGCCGATGAACAAATCCCAGCCTTGCAATTCAGCGCCGTAAACCAGAATGGTACCAATGGTCGCAGGTCCAATAATTGTCGGGACCGCTAATGGTACAACAGACACATCATCACGTTCTTCGCTTGGCATGCCAACCGCATGATTACGCGTACCATCACGTACCAAACTCAAGGCAGACATAAACAGCAAGATACCAGAGCCAATACGGAAAGAATCCAGAGTGATGCCTAATACAGCAAACAAACTGCCGCCAAAAAACAACAACACAATTGAAATCACCACAGAGGCAATAATCGCTTTATTCGCCACTTTTCGACGCGATGCCGAAGATTCTCCGCGAGTTAACGCAAGAAACATAGACAATACAAAAAACGGTGCAAAAAGAAAAAAGAACTTAATCCAAGTTGAAATCAATAAACTCATTTAGAAGAATCACCAGAAAAGCAGACAGCAAAACCGCATGCTTATTGAGGCCTTTGGATAGTGTCACGAGCAAAGTCAAGACAGATCAAAGATCTCTTATTATCTAAAGCCCTATCTTATATTGCTAGGACTCACCCAATTTACCGAGCTTGTGGCGCAGCAAATATTTATCTGAAAACAGTCTCTATTTAAGGACCGTCTTTCTAAAAGAACACAAGTGAACCAGAAGAACTCAGACGAAGATATTCTAGCAAAGAATCATAAATAATGAGGAGTAAATCACATTTCATAACAAGAAAAGCCGACATAAAGTCGGCTTTTCGAACAAAGATTTAGGATATCTTATTGGTCTGTTTTATTTGGCGTTTTGAAACGTCCAAGCACCCAAGTAAAGAATACTGGCACAAACAATACGCCTAACAGTGTGGCAGAGATCATGCCACCGATAACGCTCACACCCAAAGAGTGCTGACTAGCAGCCCCCGCTCCGGAAGCTAATGTTAACGGCACAACCCCTAAAATAAAGGCCATCGACGTCATAATGATTGGTCTAAAGCGCAACTTAGCGGCTTGAATTGCGGCATCTTTTAACGAATAGCCTTGTTGATAAAGGTCTTTGGCAAACTCAACAATCAATATCGCATTCTTCGCCGACAAACCAATAATCGTAATCAGACCCACTTTAAAGTACACATCATTTGACATACCAGTCAGGAATACAGCAAGAACCGCTCCCAATGCACCAATAGGAATAATCAGAATAACTGACATCGGGATAGACCAACTTTCGTACAAGGCAACCAACAACAAGAAAACCACCAAAATAGAAATGGTTAGTAGCATTGGAGCTTGTGAACCCGCTGCTTTTTCCTGATAAGACAAGCCTGTCCACTCATAGCCAATACCTTTTGGTAAGGTACTAATAATGCGCTCAATCTCAGCCATCGCTTCACCAGAACTATATCCAGGTGCTGGGCTACCTGAAATTTTGAAGGCTGGATAACCATTGTAACGAGATACCTGAACCGGCCCTATTTCCCATGAACTATTCGCAAAAGAACGCATAGGAACAAGATTGCCTTCGTCATTCAATACTTGTAGCTCTAGAACACGCTCTGGTGTCATACGATCTTCGACATCGGCCTGAACAACAACGCGTTGTAAACGACCAGCATTGGTAAAGTCATTCACCGTTGCTGAGCCATAGGCCGTAGAAACCGCGTTATTGATGGATTCAAAACCCACACCAAGCGCTGTCGCTTTTTTACGGTCTATATCAATTCTAAGCTGCGGAGCATCTTCTAAGCCTTCCATCATGGCATAAGCAATAATTGGAGACGCATTCGCTTGACCTAGAACAACATTACGAGCATTGGTAAGCGCTTCTCGACCCAGATTACTTCGGTCTTGCAGCCGCAATGAAAAACCACCTGAGTTACCCATACCTTCGATCGGTGGCGGTGGCACTGCCATAGAACGACCATCGGAAATGCTGCCTGCGAACTGGCCATAAGCCCCAATTTCATCGAACAAAGATTCTTCTCGTTCAGACCAATCAGTAAAGGTCGGAAATAGCAAACCGGCATTAGACCCCATTCCAGAGAAACTAAAGCCCATTACAGCAACCACATTCTCGACTGCATCGCGCTGCCCTAAGAACTGCTCTACGTCTTTCATTGTATCGTCAGTTCGAGAGAACGTTGCCCCTGCTGGAAGCTGCAAATCGACGATCATGTAACCTTGGTCTTCCGTTGGTACAAAAGATTCTGGCAAACGCACATAGGCATAACCAAGACCAATAATAAGCACCAGATAAACCAACATGAAACGTCCAGAACGATTCACTAGCTTGCCATTTAATGTAGAGTAGCGACGAGTTAAACCTGCAAACTTGCGGTTAAACCAACCAAAAAAGCCACCCTTCTCATGATGCTCTTCTTTGTTGATTGGTTTCAACAATGTTGCACACAAAGCAGGCGTAAAAGTTAACGCCAAGATACCGGACAACATGATAGAAACAGCAAGCGACATAGAGAACTGCTGATAAATAATACCTACGGATCCGCTCATAAAGGCAAGCGGCACAAATACCGCCGATAGCACCAAGGTGATACCGACAATGGCACCAGACACTTGGCCCATGGCTTTGATCGTTGCCTCTTTTGGAGAAAGTCCTTCTTCCACCATAATACGTTCGACGTTCTCAACCACCACGATGGCATCATCCACCAAAATACCGATGGCTAACACCATGCCGAACATGGTCATCATGTTCACCGAGAAGCCCATCAAAGACATCACAGCAAAGGTTCCCAAAATACAAACAGGAACAACGATAGTAGGAATTAAGGTATAACGTAAATTCTGCAAGAACAGCAGCATTACAAGGAAAACTAAGATAATAGCCTCAACCAAGGTGCTAATTACTTTTTCAATTGCTGCACTAACGAATTTAGACGTGTCATAAGGGAAACTAATTTGAATATCATCTGGGAAGTTCGCTTCTAATTCAGCTGCACGGGCTTTTACTGCCTTCACTGTTTCAATAGCGTTTGCACCCGGTGATAACTGAACCGCACCCATGATAGCCTTTCGTCCATTAAGGCGGGTTTCAAAATTATAGTCCTGCTTACCCAACTCAACACGAGCAACGTCTTTCAAATACACAGCAGAACCATCAGGATTACTCTGAAGCACAATATTGCCAAACTCTTCAGGGTCCTCCAAAAAGCCTTTCACTACTATACTAGCCGTTAGCTCTTGCGTGTCATCCGCTGGTCTACCACCAAAACTACCAGCAGGAACCTGGGCATTTTGGTTTCTAATCGCGTTATTAACATCACTAATTGATAAACCGTAACTCAACAGTTTTTCAGGTGATACCCAAACACGCATAGAGGCTTCAGTACCAAAATATTGCAGTTTACCCACACCCTCGACACGACGAATATTATTGTTGATATTTCGTGCGGCATAATCTGCCAAAGTCACAATACTTTTGGACGAATCATCACCTTTAAAAGTCAAAGCATAAATCATCAAAAAGCCAGAACTGGCTTGGTCAACTTGCACACCCTGAGTAATAACACTACTTGGTAAACGCGCTTCTGCTTTTTTGAGGCGGTTTTGTATATCAACCTGAGCCAAATCAGGATCAGTGCCTGGCTCAAAAGACGCCGTTATTTGTGCAATACCATTTGCGTTACTAGAGGAATCAAAATAGAGCAAACCTTTCGCACCATTTAATTCTTCTTCGATAACACTGGTTACCGAGTCTACTAAAACTTGTGCAGATGCACCTGGATACGTCGCTGTGATTTCAACCTGAGGTGGAGCAACCACCGGAAATTGCGACACAGGCAAAGTTGGTAAAGCAAGAAGCCCCGCCAGCAAAATAAAGATAGCCATTACCCAAGCGAAATTGGGTCGTGCAATAAAGAAATTAGACATGTATTAAGCCTCTAAAAACGTCTTAATAGTTAAGGTAAAATGAGCAATGAACTAAGTATTAGAGGCTACTTTAGCGGAAGCCGTTACCTTCTCTCCCGCTTGATACATACCTGCATTATCAATAATCACTTTATCACCAGCATTTAATCCTTCCGTAATACGCCATAAATCTTTCGACATTGAGCCTGTCACAACTGAACGAGACTCCACTGTGTTTTGATCATTGACGATATAAACAAACGCACCATTATTACCACGCATAACAGCGCGTTGAGGGATCAAGATAGCTTGAGCAGAATGGGACTGCACGGCTTCAACACGAACATACATGCCTGGGAGTAACACTTTATCGGCATTTGAAAACAGGCCACGTAGTACAACATTACCCGTTTTTTCATCAACCTGACTGTCAGAAAATAACAACTTTCCTTCAAAAGCCTTACCGTAGCCATCTAATTTAGCCATCAATTTAGCACTATTGGCAGACGCACTTTCTTCTACAGATTGACGATATTTCAGCGTATCAGTAACGGATTGAGTGAAATCGATATAAACAGGATCAAGCTGCTGAATGGTGGCTAACAGAGTGGTATCACTCTGCCCTACCAACATACCTTCACTTACATTCGCGCGGCCGATGCGACCAGAAATCGGCGCTCTCACCGTTGCGTATTCAAGGTTAAGCTCAGCATTCGCCACATCGGCTTTCGCTGAAGCCACCGAAGCTTTTGCACTCAAATATGCAGCTTGTGCTGCATCAAAAATTTGCTTGCTGACCGCTTGAGATTTCACAAGAGGCGCGTAACGATCAACCAATGCTTTTGCATCAAACAAAGTCGCTTCCGCCATTGCTAAATCGCCCTTAGAACGAGCAAGAGCAATTTTTAATGACGCCGGATCGATTTCAAACAACACATCTCCCGCTTTAACATCAGAACCCTCAACAAAGGTTCTATGCAAAACAATGCCTGGTACACGAGCTCGTACCTCTGCCTCACGAATAGGTTCAACTCGTCCGGGCAAAATAGCATTTTCTTCATACTCAACAGGTTGCACAGTGCTTACTGTGGCTGGTCGTGCACTTGGAGGAGGACTGGCTTGAGCCTCTGGCTCACTTTGGGTGCAGCCAGACACAACAATTAACACTGCTAATACTGGTAGCAACGCTCGCCCATTTTTTAGAATTCGCATCATTAGTTCATACCTTAAATTTTTTGCCAGAGATAAAACATCCTCAAATAGTATTAAAACAGATCATATGAATCTATAGTGATTCATATGATCTGTTTTAAATTCACTTTTTTTCTGCTTTTTACCCTAATATAAGAGTTCACATACTAGATATTCCGCGTAAAATCCCTTGCATAAAAAGCGGGATTCTGAACATAACCACTGATAAACCTGAAATATGGTCATTTAAAGACAAACTGGATATTGATATGACAGAACACGAAACAAACAATGCATTTCAGAACGCTCTAGCACTTGCATTAGTTGAGCACCCACGAGCGTCATTGCAAGAACTCGCCTGTGCTGTAGGGGTCAGTAAAGCGACCTTATATCGTTTCTGCCCTACTAGAGAAAGTTTGCTTGATAGATTACAAAACAGCAGCGTAAATGCATATGCGCAGGCCATCCAAGAAGCAAACCTAGAAACAGCAGAGCCACGAGAAGGGGTTCGTAAACTACTAGAAAATTGCTATAAAAATAAAGAGTTAACCCTCTTTACCATCCAGCATTGGCAGCCTGAACAAATAGAAAACAGTAAGTGCATACAGGCACAAGAAAAACTCGATGCATTTTTCTTAAAAGGGCAGCAAAGCGGCCACTTTCGAGTAGACATTAGTGCCGCTGCCATTACCGAGTGCTTCCATGGTTTATTATTTACTATGATAGAAGCAGAACGATTAGGACGAGTACCCAGAACAAGAGTACTAACAATTATAGAGCTAGTACTCTTAGAAGGCGTCAGTGTACCTTCAAGCACAGCCTAAAATCGAAGTGTAACAATAGATAGTTAACGTTGGCTAAGAGCGAGTTTCACGCCAAAGCCCAACAGCAAGATGCCAGTTAAGCCATCTAAAATGAACGCCACTTTTGGTCGAGCCAACCAAACTCGCGCCTTATGAACCATAAGCGCAAGAAACGTTTGCCACAGCATCGCTATGATAAAATGCAATGAGGCCATAAAAAGTGATTGAGCCAATGCTGAATGGCTAGGATCAATAAACTGCGGCAGAAACGCCATATAGAAGATAATTGGCTTTGGATTCAGTACGTTAGACAAAACGCCTTGGCGAAAACTGCCCCACGCCGTCAATGCTTTAGGATTTTTAGCCTCTTTAAACGTCATACCAACAGGATTCATCGCACTGCGAATGGCTTGCACACCTAAGTACACTAGATAAGCAGCACCTACCAGCTTAAACGCAGTGAACAAACCAGCAGAACCAAGCAAAATCACCGACAAACCTAACGCCGACACCGTCGCATGAGCGAACAATCCCATGCAAATACCTAAGCTGGTCAAAAAGCCCAAACGCCAGCCACCAGACGCCGCGTTACGCATAACCAAAATAGTATCCACACCTGGACTCATCGTAAGCACAGTGATGGCAGCTAAAAAAGGCAACCATTGGAAATGTTCTAACATGTACTTCAGCCTTTATTTATAGGTTATAAGTGAGCATTTTAAGTCTATTTTTAACAAAGTATTGGCAAGCGCAGTAGTCGAGTAAAAGTCTCAACTTAGGGTTTGCAAGTCACATCCACCCAAACCGCAACCGAGGTTTCCGTTGCTTCACGTTCAATTGGCGTACAAATTTCAGATAACGCGCCTGACAAACTTACCAAGCCTTCTTCTAAAGGTTCCATGGCAAAATACAGTTCGTCATCACCAAAGGCCAAACTCAAGGTCGATGTTTCAAGATTTACCGGAGTGGGTAAATCGATACCCAAGCGAATCCACAACATCTGATCGCGAATGCGAACATCGATAATACGTACGCCTTGTGGCACTAAATCAACACCATCTTGCTTCATTTTGATAAAAAAACCGTACTTATCAAAACTCTTTAACACCTCGATCATGTCGAGCTTTTCTTGACCTTTTAACTCTCCGTCGCCGTCCACATCGTATTCGGCAATCAAACTGGTGGATGTAAAAAGATCCAAGCTCCACGTCGCTTCAAGCGTGTTAATACTCGCTTGGTCTACCTTGACTCGATACTGAGAATCCACCCAAACATGAGGATGCGCCATGGCCGACCCAGCAAACAGAGCGGTAACGCATAAACACAACAGAAAACGCATCATACTGTGACCTTTTAAAAACCGTGCTTTATTGAAATTCAACTAGGCTCGGTGTGAAGTGCACTCTTGCTTCCAAAATACGCTGAAACTCTAACGGGTCATGCTGTTGCGCCAAACGCTCTGGATCATGCTTCGCACCATGCCATGCTTCCAAGCGAGACAACCAAAAACGTAAAGCAGCGATTTTTAGCATATAAGGCCAAGCCAGCACTTCTTCTGGGCTGGCTTCACGCTCATGCAAATAGGCTTTTATCAACGCCTTATATTTGGCTTTATCCAATTCGCCTGTCTTCATATCTGAACACCAATCATTCACCACTATTGCCAAATCGTACATAACCCAAGAATGACAAGCGTTGTAGAAATCGATAATGGCAGACAGCTTATTGCCTTCAAACAAGGTGTTGTTGTAGAACAAATCCCCGTGAATCGTGGTCTTGGGCAGGTCTGGATATTGTGCAATGAAGTCATCAAATTCAGCAATCTGTGACAACAATAATTGCGCTTGTTCTGGCTCTAATTCACCAGCAATGGCTTGACTGGTTTTGTGCCACCAAGCAACACCACGGTGGCTATCACGATGTACGGGGAAATCTTCACCAGCAATATGTAACTTAGCTAAGGCTTCGCCCATTAATCGGCAAGAAGTTTCATCTGTGCCTTTTAGCTCCCCACCTGGGAAGCAGTCGACAATAATAGTGGGTCGGCCATTTACTTCACGTAGTCGCTCACCATGAATGTCAATCAAAGCAGCTGGAACATTAAAACCTTTGTGTTTTAAATGGGCTACAACGTCTAAAAAGTACGGTACTTCGTCTAAATCAAACTCTTCAAACAAGGTCACCACATACTTTCCAGTAGTTGTCGTCAGAAAGTAGTTGGTGTTTTCTACCCCTCCGGAAATGCCTTGGAACGAAACCAGTTCACCTAAATAATAATCGGCCACTAAGGCGCGCATGTCAGAGTCCGAAAGGGAAGTGTAAACAGCCAAGTTTCTACCTATTGTTGTCTATAAAGAGATGGAATAAAAAATAATTGCCTATGCTCTACAATTAACCCCAAAAGGTCAATTCTAACTAGCGTAAATAGGTCTTTTTCTGTTCGCATTTTGTCGAGCAATTCATTTACCTGTTACAACCCAGTTAATTAAAGAGACATATATTAACCAAGGAACAACAGCAAGTTGATAACAATGCATCTATGATTAAAAAACAGACTCAACCGAAAGCACTCTATAATGATCCATGACGATGAAAAAAAAATCACTGTATCGGCCGTTTATCGGCTACTCATTGCTTCGTTCTTCACAAGTGTAGCCTTCGCTGTTTTTTTTAACATCTACCCTACTGCGCACATCATAGACTCCATCATTCCAAGCATCGACGCTATAGTTCTGCTTACTGTACTGATCTACTATCACTACAACCCCCATACAGTGATGAATAAAATCATTGTTTTTTTTATCATCTTTTTCATTCTGACCTTTTCACCAACCACTATTTATTATGTATGGATGGCATGGGGGAACGAATGGCGCTTTATTGATGAATACCCCCCGATTACTGGGCTCATTATGGCGATTATCACGCTTAGTGTTATTATGCTGCCAAAGAAATATAAACGTTACATGGTTCTAATGTGGGCATCGATTGCTCTGCCTATTATCTACTATCTACTCAACCATCCTGAGGAGTTACAAACACCTCGCGGCTATGAACTTATCGGGACATTTGGTCCTGCAAGCTTATTGCTCTACATTGTGTTTCCTTATCAAAAAAGCATTCGTCGACACATCAACAAGGTCACTGACGACTTGCGCCGTTTCGAATTAGAAGCGGGCCGAGATTATTTAACTGATATTTATAACCGTAGAGGATTAACCCTTTGGCTAGGGCAACTCAAATCTGATGATCAAATCGCCATTTTGCTTATCGACGTAGATCACTTTAAAAACATCAATGATCGCCACGGTCACTCGATTGGCGACCGAGTTTTGGTCGAAGTCGCCTCTCGTCTCCGTTCTATTTATTTCGAAAAACACACTATTGCGCGCTGGGGAGGAGAAGAATTTGCCGTCATATTGGTCAATCCAAAAGCGAATACATTGCCTTTTATTGGCTCTATGTTTCAGCACACACTAGGGTCCTTGCCTTACAAATCTGTCGGAAAAGTCACCGTTAGCGTAGGTGTGTCGAAGATTGCACCTCACGACAGTTTTTTAGAACTCATCGACCAAGCTGACAAAGCGCTTTATATCGCAAAAAACAATGGCCGCAATCAATCGATTATATACAGTGAAAGCCTAAAACAACCCTATTCACGAGCCAGTTAAACCCCTCTCACATTAAGCTTTCAAAACTTATCAGGCATTTTGGCTGTAAAAACACGCTCAAACACATAGAATAGACCTCATATTTGCCGATTCACAAAGAGGTTCTATTTTGGCTACGGATTCAACAACACAAACATCCCCAATGGTTCTGGTAGACGGCTCGTCCTACCTTTACCGAGCATTTCACGCGATTCCACCCATGCACACCAGCGACGGTCACCCAACCAACGCCACGCGCGGTGTGATCAGCATGATCCGCAGCCTAATCAAAACCTACCCAGACTCCCCTATGGTGATCATTTTTGACGCCAAGGGTAAAACCTTCCGCGACGAGATCTACAGCGAATACAAAGCACACCGTCCACCGATGCCTGACGACCTACGCCCACAAATCGAACCGATTCATCGCATGGTGGAAGCCATGGGCTTGCCGCTTGTTATCATCGATGGTGTAGAAGCCGACGACGTCATCGGCACCATTGCCAAACAAGTGGGCGAAGCGGGTCGCGACGTAGTGGTTTCCACTGGCGATAAAGATATGGCACAGCTGGTTACCGAAAAAGTCACCCTTGTGAACACCATGAACAACACCGTCATGGACATCCAAGGCGTGAAAGACAAATTCGGCATTCCACCAGAACTCATCATCGATTACCTCGCACTCATGGGCGACAAGGTCGATAACATCCCGGGCGTACCGGGCGTGGGCGAAAAAACCGCTCTTGCCTTGCTACAAGGCTTGGGCAGCATCAAAGACATCTACACGCGCTTAGACGAGATCGCAGATTTAGGCTTCCGTGGTTCTAAAACCATGAAGCAAAAAATGGAAGACAACAAAGAGATGGCCGAGCTGTCTTATACCTTGGCGACCATCAAATGCGACGTAGAATTGCCTTTCGAACCACAAGAATTGAAAAACGGCGAAGCCGACAAAGAAAAGCTGCGTGAATGGTTCACCAAGCTAGAATTCAAAACTTGGTTGTCTGACCTAGACAAAGCGCCAAGCGTAGAAACCGCCAGCGATACCGTTGGTAATGACGGCCAAGTGGAAACACCGGTTAAATCCAACATCGAAGCCAACTACGAAACCGTCTTAGACAAAGCAAGCTTCAACAAATGGCTAGAAAAAATCCAAGCCGCTGAGCTTGTCGCCTTCGACACAGAAACCACCTCGCTTAACTACATGGCAGCTGAACTAGTTGGTTTGTCCTTCTCGGTTGAAGCGGGCGAAGCGGCTTACATTCCAGTCGCTCACGATTACGAAGGCGCGCCAGAACAGCTAGATCGCGCTTGGGTGCTAGAACAACTTAAACCTTGGCTTGAAGACGACAGCCAAGCGAAAGTCGGTCAACACCTAAAATACGACGCCAACGTACTGAACAACTACGACATCACCTTGCGCGGCATCGCTTACGACACCATGTTGGAGTCTTACGTGTACAACTCCGTAAGTTCGCGTCACGACATGGACACCCTTGCCAGCAAGTTCCTCGGCCACACCAACGTTAGCTTTGAAGACATTGCCGGCAAAGGCGCTAAGCAAAAAACCTTTAACCAAATCGACTTAGAGGTCGCGGCGTTTTACGCTGCGGAAGACGCCGACATCACCTTGCGCTTGCATCAAGCAATTTGGCCGAAAATCGAAACCACGCCAGAATTAGTCAGCATTTTCAAAGACATCGAATGCCCATTGATTCCCGTCTTGGCGAAAATGGAACAAACTGGCGCCTTGATTGATCCAGAACTGCTTCATGCACAAAGCAGCGAGATCGCCGCCAAACTGCAAGAACTAGAAATCAAAGCCCACGAAGAAGCGGGCGAAAGCTTCAATCTAAGCTCGCCAAAACAACTGCAAGTCATCTTGTTCGAAAAACAAGGCTTGCCGGTTATCAAGAAAACACCAAAAGGCCAACCATCCACGGCAGAGCCGATCTTGCAAGAACTGGCACAAGACTATGAACTACCGCGTTTGATCATGGAACACCGCAGCCTGTCTAAGTTAAAATCCACTTACACCGACAAACTGCCAGAGATGATCCAGAAAACCGGACGGATTCACACCTCTTACCACCAAGCCATTACCGCGACAGGCCGTTTGTCGTCGACCGATCCGAACTTGCAGAACATCCCAATTCGTTCTGCCGAAGGTCGTCGTATTCGCCAAGCCTTCATCGCGCCTAAAGGCTACAAGTTAGTGGCGGCCGACTACTCTCAAGTCGAATTACGCATCATGGCGCACTTGTCCCAAGATCCGGGCTTATTAGACGCTTTCACAAAAGACGCCGACGTGCATAAAGCCACCGCAGCGGAAGTCTTCGAAGTGAGCTTAGAAGAAGTGACCACAGAACAACGCCGCCGCGCCAAAGCCATCAACTTCGGTTTGATCTACGGCATGTCTGCCTTTGGTCTAGCGAAGCAGCTTGGTATTGGTCGACCAGAAGCGGGCAAATACATCAAACGCTACTTCGAACGTTACCCAGGCGTACAGCAATACATGGAAAACACCCGCGAAAGCGCGAAAGAAAAAGGCTATGTAGAAACCATCTACGGCCGCCGCTTGTACCTGCCAGACATCAAAGCGAAAAACGCCATGATGCGCCAAGCTGCCGAGCGCACCGCGATCAACGCACCGATGCAAGGGTCCGCCGCCGACATCATCAAACGCGCCATGATCAAGATGCACGATTGGCTCGCAGACACCGACCTAGACGTGAAAATGATCATGCAAGTACACGATGAACTCATCTTCGAAGTAGCTGAAAAAGACCTAGAAAAAGCCCAAGCAAAAATCGTCGATATAATGCAAAACAGCAGCAAAATCGACGTGCCTTTATTGGTAGAAGCGGGAGTTGGAAACAACTGGGACGAGGCGCATTAAGCGCCTCGGACTACCATTAAAAGGATATACGTTCTGCTATGATCTAAAGAGGGATATAACAAGGACTAAAATGATGACTGTGACATTTTTAAATAATAAACGAAAAATATCATCTTCTATCCCTTGTATTTACTGTGCTATAGAACAAGGCGTTAAACTTTCCTCCAATCATAATTTATTATGTATATATAGCGCAGTGTGACAATGACTTTAAGTGTTCTGGAATATCTTAAGAAAAACGGCCCTTGCCTTAGCTCTGAGGTGACTGAATATTTAGTGTCATCAGGCATATCTTCTGACGCAGCAAGGCAAAGAGTTTCAAGGGGATCAAAACAAGTCCTTAGACTGGACCTTTCTCTTCCTAAGCGCGTTAAGTTTTTATACACCAAAGAACAGTCAGGTACTTGGGCATATTGGGTCAATCTTCAAGAAGCATTATTATCCACAAACTCTGCTTACGGCTTCGCAATTACAGCCCTTCGTGCTCGCGGCGGAATCATGCCAAAAAACTTTTTTGAAATTGCCTCAGGCTCTCCGATTAAACAAAAGAAACATTTATCTGCTAGCACAGTACTGAGTAGGCTAATCAGCACTAACCTTGTAAAAGAGACAACTGTTGAAGGTGTTGGACCTTGCATCTACCTCGGCTTACATACAAATCATGTCGATGAACTAATTGCCCCCATGAGAGCAAGATACAATGTAGAAAGTATTACTCTAGAGGGAATAAAACAATGGCTTCAGAACCTAGGTTTTGTTTCATACAATCTAGCTATAACTCGATCTAATCAAAGCAACCCAACCGTAAGCACAACTGCATGGGACCTAATGGGACAATCTTATCTAAGCCCAGTAGTCAGTTTTGTAAGTAATACAGATAAACCTAAAAATGGTTTTGTAGTTTGTGAGATTTTACTCACTGAGGAAGTATCGGAAGTAGACATCCTGCCTTTCATTCAAAAGTTAAATGCTTTAAGGAGCCTAAATAACGTTGGGAAACAGTTGGTTTTCTTTGTGGCTGACAGCTTTAGCCTTAACGCACTAAAGAAACTAAAATCAATAGGAGTATCACCTGCAACAACTAAGGCTATATTCGATACAGAAACAGCAAAGGGGCTAAGAAACCTGACAGAAATACTCTCTAACGTAATAGAGAAAGCAATTACTCCGGAGAAAATTGATGAAATATTCAAAAGCCTCGGAAAAATTGAGGGCGCTGCGAACAGACTTAGAGGTAACCTTTTTGAATACGTGATTGCAGAAACCATGAGAGCTGAATTCACGCATATTGAACTAAATCGTGTGTGCCAAGGCCTGAGTGGCAGTAAAGAAGCAGATGTAATCTGTATAAGTCAAAGCCAAGTTCTATTCATTGAAGGCAAAGGCTATAACATCAACAGATTGGTTGATATTGAAACTGTTGATTATTGGTTAACTCAGCAAATTCCAGTGTTCAGGCAGGCTGCATTAAACCACTCTGACTGGAAGACTCGGAAGATGCGATTTGAATTTTGGAGTACAGGAACATTTTCTGATGAAGCGAGGACAAGGTTAGAGGAAGCAGAAAAGCAAGCAAGTAGGTATGAAATTGGCTTCAAAGATATGCATTTAATCAAATCAAAAATCCAAGCAACATCCAATTCCGCCTTGAAAAAAACGTTTGAAGAACATTTTGCTAAGCACCCGATGAATAACAAATAAGTGTAAACATAATTGGCGCCTGATGAAATTACCAATGAACAACTGGGGGCAAATAAAAATTAATCTCCCTAACTTGGCTTTCTACATCGTTTCATAGGCGGAACTCGCCTGACCGTTAGTTTTTCAGTCTCTTCTTTGAACTTGTCATTCCCCAATGCCATGTTGGACTGTAAGAATTCGAGTGAATCTAAAAAACTATTCGCGAGTACGCTGTAAGTAGATCACGTACAGTCCACTGGCAATGACTATACCCGCCCCTACAATGGTCCACCTGTCTGGTAGTTCGCTAAATACTAAGAAGCCGATAATGGTGGCAAATACCAATAGGCTGTAGTTGAACGGTTGTAATACCGAGGCTGGAGCATACTCTAGCGCTTTCACTAGCAATAGCTACGCGGCGACACTCATAATCGAGATCACAGCCAATAAAACCCATTCCTGCATGCTTGGTGCACACCAAAGACGCTTGCACACGCGCAACCGACCAATGCCATATAGAGAACAACCCGAACAATTGAAGGTTAATTTTCAACAGCCCCCAATTTCTAGAGAATTTCCTAGAGAGGGGCTAGTAAGTCACTATCAAAACCAATGCCTGTTAAATTATTTTTTTCAAAAATAGATACGAAATTTTGATTCACAAACAAACGTGTTGTTCCTGCACGCTTGGACTTAAAAATAGGCTTTTTGGCAATATCGTCAGGTTCAAAAGCCAATGTTTTTAAGCCAACGCGAATACCATCTGAATATTCATTGATGGTAAGTTCTTTATCTTCCTTAGCGTAGGTTAGGCAGTTATAAAGAAACATAGATACATCATTGACAGTAATAGGCAAAAGCTCACCCGTCTCTACAAAAATATCTCTCAGCACAGACTTAGCCTTCTCACTAATTATCAGGGTATGCCCACCCCAACGGCTCACATCAGGAAAAGGAACACCTTGCTGTTTAAAGTAAGGTAAGGTTGAACAGGCAACCCCGTCTTTCCAAATAGGTAAGATAGGCTCATTGGTTAAAGGCTGATCGAACAAAAAATCTTCTACCTCTTCCCCTCCGAGCTGTTGTGCTAATTGATGACTGTCGAAGTCTAAAAAGCCTTGTTGTAGCTCTCCTGAGGTGATTTTGTAAACCTTCATTTCCCACTCCACTGAGTATCTTTTCCTTCTAGGATTTGACTTGGATGAGCGCCTGTCTTTAATTGAACTTTTACCATTTTCAACTTAGCTAAAAACTGTGTGGCGTCTACATCTCTATTTCCGAGTTGAGTTCCAATCCACTGTTCATAGTTATGCCTATGGATACTAGCATGCGATGGTGCATCAGGGGTCGCCCAATCATGCTCTTGATTTTTAAAATAATTTCTAAGCCAAACACCATTCACAGGATCATTAATTCCAAAACAAAATGTATGTAAGTTCATTCTTGCCTCATAAACGGCTTGCCTAAGGTACTGACCTTTTCCTGGGATAATGTGATGGGCATGATGGTAAGGCGTTGGCTTTGGTTCTCCTATCGCTTCAAGATTCTGGATCAGTACCTTTGTAGGGTGATGCTTTTCATTGCGTAATTCATTACGTTTAGCAACAGAGTTTTTCTGTCTATACTCTTCCAGTTGGCTTTCAAGCCAAGCTTGTATTGCTAGGGACTTTCTTTGTAATTTTAAATGTTCCCAATCCCTATTCTGACGCTCTATTCGCTCCTGTTTTTCTTTAGATGTTTCATTGACTGGCGCGGTATTATTTTTAGTAATATAAAATTCTCGTGCTTTTTTTTGGTAATTATAAAGTGACATTTCTAGAACTGTCGGCTCACTTGGACGTGTTGGCATTGGAATTGCGCTGTAGGTCATAAACAACCCTCCCTGTTAATACGTATTTTTCTTACTCTACTTTATAACTTCTTTTAAGGCATGAATAGTGATCGACACCACACCTCGGGATTTACGCATATAGAGCTCTGGGACGGGGCAAAAACTATTCGCGGGTACGCTGTAAGTAGATGACGTACAGTCCACTGGCAATGACGATGCCCGCTCCTAGAATGGTCCATCTGTCTGGTAGTTCGCTAAATACTAAGAAGCCAATAATGGTGGCAAACACCAGTAAGCTGTAGTTGAACGGTTGTAATACTGAGGCTGGTGCATACTCTAGTGCTTTCACTAGCAATAGCTGCGCGGCGACACTCATAATCGAGATCACGGCCAATAAAACCCATTCCTGCATGCTTGGTGCTCGCCATGCCGTCACACCAAAGAGGGTTGCACACACGAAGCCGATCAACGCCATATAGAGTATGTTGGTATGAAAACCATCACCCGCTGAACTCACCTGACGAGTCACGACGTGGTAGCAGGCAAAACACAGGGCGGCGGTTAATGGTATCAATGACTCAGGTTTGAAAACGTCCAACCCAGGCCGAAGGATAATAAGCGTTCCGGCAAAGCCGACACAAACCGCTAACCACGATTTCATACTTACCCGCTCCCCTAGGATGGGGGCCGCCAAGGCAATCGCCATCAATGGGAATGCCGCCATCAGCGAATGGGATTCTGCCAAGCCAAGATGACGCAGTGCCAGATTAAAAATCGCAATCTCTGCGATGGATAATATGGAGCGCAATACTTGTAACTTAGGACGAACCGAACGTAGTGCATGACGAATGGTGCTGGTGCGTGACACCCAAACGATGGCAAACAGGGCAAATACCCAGTAGCGCACTAATACCACTTGCGCCACCGACATATCCTGCACGAGGATTTTCGTCACGGCATCTTGTGATGCGAATACCAACATCGCGGCTAGGCATAACAATACGCCTTTTCCCACTAAGTTGGAGCCCACTTCCCTGTTAGATGGATTCATTTGGCCATTGCCCTTTTATGGTGTGCTGATTCTTGGATGGTCTCTGGATTGTAAAACATCTCAAAGAACAATTGGACAATTTAGATGTGTTTAAAAATTGGGCGCTAGAAACCATTTTGGCTATCGCTTAATAGATAACCCATAATTCACTTTAAACGACCTATTTTGGTGCAAATTTGACGTGTTTTGTCCGTCTAATTCATCGTGAAGTCGGTAGAATCGAGTTTTAAAGCATGAGATGGAGCAAGGCGGTAGATGGATTTCAATATCAAGCTTATCTTTAGTGGCATCGCAATTGCGTTGGCGCTTTCAGGTTTTATCCCATATATTGCGCTGATCCTACGAGGCAAGGTGAAGCCTCATGTGTTTTCATGGGTAATTTGGGGCATTACCACCACCATTGTATTCTTTGCTCAGCTAGAAGCCGAAGGCGGCATGGGCGCATGGCCCATCGGGCTATCAGGCTTTATTACAATTTTCATTGCTTTCTTAGCGTATATAAAGCGCGGGGATGCCACTATTACAAAGCTGGATTGGGGCTTTTTAGCACTGGCTTTGGCATCTTTGCCACTTTGGTACGTAACCAATGATCCCTTGTGGGCTGTGTTGATTCTGACCACGATCGATATGATAGGTTTTGGTCCCACCTTTCGAAAAGTCTATCACCGCCCTTTTGAAGACAGTCGTATTTTCTTCATTATTATGATCTTACGTAATGCGTGTTCTGTGGTTGCACTAGAAGCCTACTCTGTGACGACAGTGCTGTTTCCACTCTGCTTGGCGGTAGGTTTTTTAATTATATTGGTTATCATGCAATTCCGTCGCAGTGTTCTTTCTCAGCAAGTGGTTTAGTCGGATTGGTCATTTTGACTGATCCCAACCTACTACTCTTTGCGTAACTAAGGCATGACTCATAAAAAAACACATTTACCCGAAAAAATTTGTCCCGTCTGCCAGCGTCCATTTGCCTGGCGTAAAAAATGGGAAAGGGATTGGCCGCAGGTAAAATACTGCTCTGAACGCTGCAAACGCCAAGCAAAAAAAGAAGCGGAGTAATCCACCTCTTTCTATATTAGGTTTGCTGAATTCACTTAAAGAGCTAACTTTCTAAGAGATGGTTTCCTGAAGCTGCATTGAAAGCGCTTTTGTTTCTAGTGTTCGTTCATTAAGGCGCTTTAGTCGCTCATTTACTTCCACCGCCAATTTACCGATATTGATTTGTTTGACGGAGTTTTCGTTAACGAGTTGGTTAATTTCATTCACTTCGCTACAGATTTCAGCCAGAGATTCGCCCGCTTTATTGGTTAGCTCAAAGGTGTTTTGTACCGACTGAACACTGCCATCTATGTTGTTAACCGCTTCTGTCACGCCCTTTTGAAGGCTTTCAATCATGGCTTGAATATCTTGAGTGGATTGTTGGGTTTTGCTAGCAAGATTGCGAACCTCATCGGCGACGACAGCGAAGCCTCGGCCTTGCTCACCTGCACGAGCCGCTTCAATGGCGGCATTAAGCGCCAACAGATTTGTTTGGTCCGCAATACTTCGAATCACATCCAACACGGAGGAGATTTGCGCCGAATTATTAGAAAGCCGATTAATCACTTCCGAAGTAGAGGTAACTTGGTGAGTGAGCTCTTGTAGAACACCTTCAGCCAATTGCAAATTTTGCAGACCTTGATTGCCATCGTCCACCAAGGTCCCTACCTTTTGAGCGATGATGTTGGTATTGGCAGCTACACCTTGGATGAGTGGAGCACTATGTTGGCGATGTTCTAGAATTTCCGACAGATCTTTTTCCTGCTTATTGGCAATCTGACTCAGCGCGTCAATTTTACTCTGCAATGATGCTGCGTGCGGTTCAGTTAGCGGCAGATTTTCATGTTTAGGAAGTGTTAATTGATGAAGGACATTATCGATCCAAAGTGATAAATCATCGACCTTCGTCGGTAAAGCTAATTGATTATCATCTTTTAAGTACTTAGCCACCCCAGCGACAATAGACTGATGCATCTGGTGTTGATAGCGGTACATCTTTAGATAACAAAAAGCGAAAAATATTGCTAATGCTGTGAGTGACCAGATCAGAATTAAACTAATACCCGTTGTCATAAAATCTGTCAGCGTGAGCTGTACCGTAAAAGCGATGGCAATCAGTGTTTCGGCAATCAGCAACCCAATAAATTGCACTTTCTGTCTAGCATCCATGATGAGTTCCTATTTTTATTTTTGTGAACAATGCTTTTAATGAATTTAATCAGACCACAAAACAGATTAAATCAATAATTGTTTATTCGATAACCAATTTCAATTTTGAGATAGCTACTTGAGACATACAGACCTTTCCACACTAAGTATTTAGCTTTACCGACTCTCCCTTTTTCTATTGTCTTTACTGACACTTCTAGTAAAAAACGCAAATTTCACAGTGTTTACTGACTCTCTATGCTGAGTTAATCAACTTTCCTACGGGTAATTTTGTTTTACAGTAACACTATCAACAAGCGCTTCTCAGGAGCTAATTATGTCTACTTACACAAATGGTGTTTCGCTAAAAGCAAAGCGTTATAACGACAAACTGTTACTTAATATGAAGACATCAGGTCACCCAAGTGACATGGATTTCGAAAACATCACACCTCAGTTAGAAGCTGCGATTTATTCTATTCATTCGCCCTATGCCGCTTTGCTGGTCGATATTAGTGAGTTTGAAGGCTGGAGCATGAGAAGCGCTTGGTCGGAATTTTTGCTAAGTCAGCGACTGGGCGGTGAATTCAATCGCATTGCCATCTACGGGAAAAGCCGTTGGCAGAATAGACTCATTCGTGTGATTAGCTGGTTTATCTCTGCAGACATTAAGGTGTTCAAGCGTAAGAAAGAAGCCACCGACTGGGTTATGGCTTCTTAAGTCCGTCTTGGACGGTTGGACTTAACAAACCCTTTATAAGTACAGCAGTAGATTACTAATATCAGAGATGTAAGCGGCTCCACTAATCCATTTTAAACAATATTAAATGAGCAGATTTATGCTCAAAAATAACCTTTTAAAGGTATTTTTGAGCAATTAGCTTCTCATAAAATACTTTTAATGACTATAATGAGCAAAATTATGCGCATACAGGCATTCGATGAAAACACTTACTATCCAAGCTCTGACTCAACAACAATGGCGCGATATCGCTATACTACAACTACTCACCCCTGAAAAAGGGATAGCTAGCCCGAGTCGCCTTGGTTATGAGTTTGAATATTCCGTCGAGTGGTTAGATCTTAATGATGAGCGTGCTTGCAGCTTAATGCTACCCGTGCAAATTATGATTGAGCATGAAGCCGATCATTGGTTTGGCTTTTTAGAAGATATTGTTCCTGCTGGTGCAGCCCGTCGATATTTAATCGACTTATGGGGACTTCAAGCCCTTTCTTCTGGTGAACAAGACACTGCCTTATTGGAGAAAGGTACTATTGCGCCAATTGGCAATTTGAGAATAAAAGAGTCTCTCCCCACCTTACCAGCTGATTCCACTCTTCATCTTCGAAAATTCACTTTAAATGATGTGGTCGAACGCGACTCTAGCTTTTTAGAATATGCTCAAGAGATGGGAGCCATTAGTGGGGGTGCAACGGGCGCAGGGGGCGAAGCCCCCAAACTGTTAGTGCGTTGCTCAGCACAAGAAGAAATTTGGATTGATACGTTTCAAGAGCAACATGATATTGCTGATGCTCATTATCTGGTGAAGTTCCCACGTGGTCGCAAGACACGAGATGACTGCGATATTCTACGAGCGGAGTACCATTTCTACCATGAATTAACAGATATGGAATTTAATACGATCAGCACAGGGAACATGAAGCTACTAGAAGGGAGCCGATACCCTTCTCTTTGGCTTCCAAGGTTTGATACTCATTGGAATGAATTCAACTGGGAACGCTATGGTTTGGAATCTATTTTTTCTGTATTAAACAAACCTGCTGGGAGCTACCTTAATCATTTTGAGGTCATCCGTTCTGTTTGTAACTTATTACAAAAGCAGTCAACAGAGTTTGATACAGAAGCATTTGTTTGCGAATGGCTAAGCCGCGACTTGCTCAATATCGCTTTCGGCAATTCTGATAATCATGGTCGTAATACTGCCCTACTGAAAAAGCCTAGCGATATTTGGTTATCACCCATTTATGACTTTGCACCAATGAAAGTAGATCCTGAAGGTATCACTAGAACCACAAAATGGGGATCACCATTTGAAGAAGGCGGAGAGTATCGCTGGCAAGCCATTACAGAAGAGCTTAATGATTTATGCCCGTGTGACACTTCATTCTCAGCACTAAAACAAACCGCAAGCAAGCTTATTGGTTTACAACAACGTCTGGAAGCGAGAGGGGTGCCTGAACATATTTTAGAGGTTATTCAAGTTAAATGGTTAGAAACGAAACTAGCACGTTGGGATCTTTTATGAACATGACAGCTTCCGAACGCCAAGCTTTATTAGTGGAGCTTCTACAACAGCACATGTTGGGGAAACTCACCCAAGGACAAATGTTAAAACGCCTTCGCAAGGAGGTACTGGGCTTTTCCCAAACTCGCTATGCAGAGTTAGTTGGAGTGAGCCGTCGTACCTTGACGGATATCGAACAAGACAAAGGCAGCCAAGTACAGAGTATTATCGACAAGGTATTCAAGCCTCTGGGAATGAAATCTGGACTAACGCCAATTCATCCTCATGTCGCGAAGCATATAATGGCTGGCGCTCAGCTTGATGGCGACTTAAAGGTGAAATAATATTATGGAGCTCTAGTTTCATAATTAATCAAGCTAATCAAAACCCTACTTTATCCACTCAGCTAAACGTGCTGACTCCGGCCACCAAGTAAAGGCGGTTAGCCAAGCCTCTGCACTTGGGCTTATCCAATAGCCCACAGCACAACCGAATACTAACAGAAGCGACGTCAGCGGCTCGCCCCAGTCGGTGAGCTTCAGCGCAGTACCAAACGAGCGCTTGATACGCATTCCTGAGAGTTCAATACTGTATAACTCGTCTAATGTAAGATGGATTGTCGCGCCTAGGAATATGAAGCCACCAATGCCCCAAGCGGTTTTCGCTTCAAGTGCGAATAAGTGGTAAGCGATAGGCACTGAAAGAGCGGTAAACATGAGGTTAGCAAGCAGACTGTGCAGCGTGCCTCGATGTACGGTGAATTTTTCAAATATTTGTTGTACTGGAAAGCGCACGACTAGGTAGCTGACTATCGCTAAGACGAGTATTTGCCAATGAAGTAGTTTGTCCATCCCAAATGCAATGGCGAGACCTGCGACCAATGCGCCAAACAGTCGAAACACCAATCGAATCGCGGCGGAGTCATCAGCGTCAATATCAGGCAGCAAACCACCCAGCGTTCCAGCCAAGGCGTAAAGAATGGCTTCATTCATGTTGGCAACCCCCATAATAAAAGTGCTTGCTGCCAATGGTGCGCTCAGTATGGCAGCCACAGTAACGTGAGTTTTAAAGTCGGCCATTTGATGTTGCCCTTATTGCGATAATCTAAAGTAAGATGTTGTTTTATATATAATTAAAGGTTATTTGGCGCATACTACAGGAATTGAGTAACAGGATTAAAGGCTGTCAAATGTAAAGGAATCATAAACTTCCAGCCGTTTTTGTTTATACTTAGCCCACTGTGGGCGAGAGTGCCTGATTTAATTGATTAAGAGACAATAAATGGCAAAACGTAAACAAGGTATATTCGGCAGGATTTGGTTTGTTGTATGGCGTTTTTTGCTATTTCTCGTTCTCGTCATATTGTTGTTTCGGTTTGTGCCGCCACCAACAACGGCGTTTATGTTGCAAAGCCCTTATCCAGTGACTCAAGATTGGATCAGCATTGATAAGCTGCCTTCTTACATGCCGTTGGCAGTGGTTGGTTCCGAAGATCAGCGCTTTCCTGAGCACTTCGGTGTCGATTTATCTGCCATCAGCAAGGCGCTAAGCCAATACGATGATGGCGACGGTCTTCGTGGTGCTAGTACGATTACGCAGCAAACTGCAAAGAATCTCTTTCTCTGGTCGGGCCGTAGCTTTGTTCGTAAAGGTCTAGAAGCGGGCTTAGCGATGAGTCTTGAAACGCTTTGGGGTAAAAAACGTATTCTCGAAGTGTATTTAAATATCGCAGAATTCGGCAAAGGTATTTACGGTGTAGAAGCCGCAAGCCAGCATTACTTTGGTCGATCCGCTAGCAAACTGACTTTAGAGCAAGCCGCACGATTGGCTGTGTTATTACCAAGTCCACGCAAACGAGACCCTAATCATTTAACCCCTTACCTTCGCCAACGAGTCGACTGGATTGAACGCCAAATGCAGCAGCTTGGCCCAGACCATTTAAAGCCGATTCTGGAATAGAAAGCACCAGTAGCACACTATTTTTTAAGGGTTCTACTCTTCTTTAAGTGCTAGAATCCGCCTATTCCGATTAGGTTTTACTTTAAAGGCAGGCTATGACCGTTCTTCTGATGACTCCACCCATGACGCAATTAAATACGCCGTATCCAGCGACGGCATATTTGACGGGCTTTTTGCGCTCTCGGGGCTATGAGGCGGTGCAGCGAGACCCTGCCATTGAGCTGTTTCTTGAGATGATGACGGCCCCCGCTCTGGATATTATCCGTCAGCATGTGGAAGACAACTTCGAGTCATTTGAAGACGATGAACTACCCGATGCGGTGTTTTGTTTCTTAGCAGAATTTGACCGCTATCGCCTTTGTGTCGAACCGGTTATTCGCTTTTTGCAGGGCAAAGATTCCAGCCTTGCCCTGCGTATCACTTCTCGCCGTTTCCTACCCGAAGGCCCAGCATTCGATGCCATTGCCCAAATGGAAGCCGTATCAGGTGATATTCTGAAAACGGCTTTTGGTCAGCTTGGCGTGCAAGACAAAGCCAAGTATCTCGCGACCCTGTTTATCAACGATTTGTCTGCGGTCATCACGCAAGGCGTTGACCCGTATTTTGAGGTCAGCCGTTATGGCGAACGTCTGGCGGCAGCTAACCCAAGTTTTGATGATCTCTACAATACGCTGATGGGCGAGCCGAGCTTCAGTTCAGAAATTCTCGAGCAATTGGTAGAGCAATATCTGGAAGAAACTCAACCCAGCGTTGTCGCTTTAACCGTGCCTTTCCCCGGCAATATGCTAGGTGCGTTACGTATTGCGCAAACTTGCAAAGACATTAATCCAGACCTGCCAGTGGTATTGGGTGGTGGTTTTATTAATACCGAGCTACTTGTTGACTATTATGCTTTCCGTTCGACAACACTGTAAATCCTAATCTATACACCTATTACCTTTCATCTATAACCGATGATGCTTGGGAAATGTTCTCTGACATCGTTTTCAGTAGCTGATATTTACGCTCTTCTAATGTCTCTATTTGATGATCGATAGATTGTAGCAGTGACTGTTGAGCGCTGAGTGTTTCTTCACAAAATTCAGCGCCTTCTACTAGCCTCATGCATTCGGGGAAAGTACGTATATCTTTGAGATTGAAACCAAAAGAAATCAAACGCTGAATTTGCCTTACCTGAGTAATCGCTTCTATCGAAAAAAAACGATAGCCATTATCTCCACGATAGCATGTTAATACGCCCTCTTCTTCATAGTGTCGAATAGATCTCACACTGACACCTGATCGCTTAGCTAAATTGCCAATAGTGATCGTTCCTGTTGGTTTTCTGTTTTGCATAGAATACTCAAATTTTACGTTGACTCTCACATTAGTGTTAGGGTTTAGACTGCGTTTTTAATCTTAAACTAAGGATATATCTTATGATAAAAATCGCACGTAAGCTCGCTTTGAGTAGCTTACTCTACTCGTTTTTCTTAATGTTTTTTACTCCATTGGCTTTCGCTAGTGATCAGAATTATAAAGTGGTTTCTGCCGATGGCGTATCTCTTGCTGTACAAGAATCTGGGGCTCCAGAAGGAATACCTATCATTTTTGTTCACGGTCTGCTTGGCAGCCATTTAAGCTGGAGTTCGCAAATTAATGACCCTCAGCTGGCAAAAAACCGTTTAATTACATTTGATCTTCGTGGTCATGGATTATCTGATCAACCTGAGGCAATCGAATCATATCAAAATGGTCGTTTATGGGGCGATGATTTAGCCGCAGTGATTGAGTCGGTTAAAACCACATCACCACAAAAGCCAATATTAGTTGGCTGGTCTCTAGGGGGATCTGTCATCAGTAGCTATTTAGCAACCTATGGCGACTCTCATATCGCGGGTGTTATGTATGTTGGTGGAGTGATTGAGTTAGCGGCTGGACAAATCACACCTCATCCAAAGACTTATAGTGGTATGGCAGATGAAGACCTAAAAACACATCTTGAAGCTGAACGTCACTTCATACGCTTATGCTTTAATACACAACCTGATACCGAGACTTTTGAGCTTTTATTGGCCAATGCTGCGACAGCATCTTTTAACATGCAAAAAACCGTTCCAAGTATGAATGTGGATGTTGTGAATGGCCTAGGCAAGCTAACCAAACCTTTTCTTTTAATTTATGGCGCTCATGATGCTTTGGTTAACCCCAACGCATCTCTACAGAGAGTTAAAGAGCTTAATTCTACTAGTCAGAGCAAAATATATGAAAACTCAGGACACTCTCCATTTTTTGAAGAAAGCACTCGATTTAACAACGATATAATTAATTTTATTAACAACACAATGAATAAAAATTAAAAAAAAATAGTTTCTGAAAAATGCCCATAGTATCAACATGCCGCTATGGGCAGCCCCAATTCTACCTTCATTAGGAAACGTCTTAATTCATAATCCTTGAACTAAAGAACAGCTAGAAAAACAGCATTTAAAAAAGGTTGGAACTCTTTTTAAATGCTAGAATCCGCCTATTCCGATTAGGTTTTACTTTAAAGGCAGGCTATGACCGTTCTTCTGATGACTCCACCCATGACGCAATTAAATACGCCGTATCCAGCGACGGCGTATTTGACGGGCTTTTTGCGCTCTCGGGGCTATGAGGCGGTGCAGCGAGACCCTGCCATTGAGCTGTTTCTTGAGATGATGACGGCCCCCGCTCTGGATATTATCCGTCAGCATGTGGAAGACAACTTCGAGTCATTTGAAGACGATGAACTACCCGATGCGGTGTTTTGTTTCTTAGCAGAATTTGACCGCTATCGCCTTTGTGTCGAACCGGTTATTCGCTTTTTACAAGGCAAAGATTCCAGCCTTGCTTTACGCATTACTTCACGCCGTTTCCTACCCGAAGGCCCAGCATTCGATGCCATTGCCCAAATGGAAGCCGTATCAGGTGATATTCTGAAAACGGCTTTTGGTCAGCTTGGCGTGCAAGACAAAGCGAAGTATTTAGCGACTTTGTTTATCAATGATTTGTCAGCGGTGATTACCCAAGGCGTCGACCCGTATTTTGAAGTCAGTCGCTATGGCGAACGTCTCGCCGCAGCGAACCCAAGTTTTGATGATCTCTACAATACGCTGATGGGCGAGCCTAGCTTCAGTTCTGAGATTCTAGAACAATTAGTCGAGCAATATCTGGAAGAAACTCAACCCAGCGTTGTCGCTTTAACCGTGCCTTTCCCCGGCAATATGCTAGGTGCGTTACGTATTGCGCAAACCTGTAAAGCCATTAATCCTGATCTGCCTGTGGTGCTTGGCGGTGGCTTTATCAACACAGAGCTACGGGCACTAAAAGACCCTCGCGTATTCGAGTTTGTGGACTTTATTTGTCTGGACGATGGCGAACGCCCGTTTATGACGCTATTGGAATTCTTTGATGGTAAGCGTGAAATAGACGAGTTAGTACGTACTTACTTCCTCGCAGAAGACGAAAATGGCGAGCCATTCGTTCACTATAACGAAAACGCGGAACTGCACGATATTCCTCAAACCGATGTGGGAACACCAATTTACGATGGTCTGCCATTAAGCGAATACTTGTCCTTATGTGAAATGCTCAACCCAATGCATCGTATTTGGAGCGATGGCCGCTGGAACAAGCTGACCATAGCCCACGGCTGTTACTGGCGAAAATGCAGCTTTTGCGATGTGACACTGGATTATATCGATCGTTACGATGCAGCAGGGGCGGATATCTTGGTGGATCGGATTGAAGAATTGATTGCTGAAACCGGACAAACAGGCTTCCATTTTGTCGATGAAGCCGCGCCGCCAAAGGCGCTGTTTGCTTTAGCAAAACGCTTAATCGAACGCGGTGTCGTGATCAGTTGGTGGGGCAATATTCGTTTTGAAAAAACCTTCACACCAGAGCGCTGTCAGTTATTGGCGGATTCTGGTTGTATCGCCGTCAGTGGTGGTCTTGAGGTCGCATCCGATCGATTACTCAAACTGATGAAAAAAGGTGTTAGCGTCGAGCAAGTGGCACGAGTCACCAAAGCCTTCAGCGATGCGGGTATTCTGGTTCATTCTTACCTGATGTATGGCTTCCCGACACAAACCGAGCAAGAAACCATTGATGCCCTAGAAATGGTACGACAAATGATGGCTCAAGAATGTTTCCAATCGGCGTTTTGGCACAGATTCGCTGCTACGGCGCACAGCCCAATTGGTATTAATCCCGAAGAGTACGGCATCACGCTTGCTGAACGTCCCGATATTTTGTTCGCAGAAAACGATGTGGATTTCACCGATCCAACGGGAACCGATCACGACATGCTTGGCGACGGACTGCGAAAAGCACTCTACAACTTCATGCACGGCATTGGGTTTGATCAACCAATGGACTTTTGGTTTGATAAACCAGTGAAACCGACTTTAGTAAAACCGAATTTGATATCTAAAGCCTTGAACGACCTGATTGTTAGTAGTTAAACCTCATTATTAAAGTAATTGAGCTGAACGAAAATACGAATATTTGTTTAGCTCATAGTTACTGTAATACATCCTTATCCTTCGCTAGAAGTAGCAACATTCATATTGTAATATGTGCGCTGATGTCAGGAAGTCGATGTGGCTAAATCCCCCCCAACTTAGCCAACGCCCCTGATTACATATTTAAACGTCACCCTACTCTTTATGAGTGCACCTAATAGGAATTTTTATGGCTTTCGATTATGGATCGATTGATCTTGGTTTAAAGAACCCTTTTAAAAAAGAAGGCGCAGTTACTGCGCTACGAGGCATTGTTCAATTAGCCTTAGGAATATACTTACTTATTGACTCAGTGAGTTATGTTCAGACAAGCAAAATTGCGGGGTGGATTTTTGTTTTCTTTGGTGCGTTTCTTTTAGCTGGTGGCCTTAATGCTCTTGGCAAAGGTATATACGCAATGTTGCGTTACTTTGTCGGCCGAAATCATCCTACTTCTCTTGCTTATAACTTCAGTAAATCTGAATCTAGTACTGCTCAAGAAGAAGCTAATACTGTCGCATACTCTCGTCAATCGATTGAAGAAATGCTCATCGGTCGTAAAAATAGTTCTTTTGTTGAACCAATTGGCTTTTTGGCTCGCTTGCTTCATAGCTTTATGCCTAAGCTATTATTCATGCCTTACCCTATACGAAACCTTATGCAACGCCTATTTGGTGCCTGGGTCAAAACACTTATTGCCATAGTTGCTTATGCTTTTGTCGCATTTGTTTCTCTGTCTGGACTAATTGGCGAATCAGGCAATACAGTATTTCCAATCTATTCTGTTGCCTTACTGTTTTATATTATTTCAGTATGGCGTAAAGCGTCTAAACCATTAAATCGTCGAGCAGAATTAAATATTGAGTCTCTTGGCACAGGTACTATTGTTAAAGTGATTATCTGGTCACTGCTATTACCAGTGGCGATTTCTATTGGTTTAGAGTGGTCGCTAGGCAGTTCGAATACTTCACAGTCAAAGTTAAATACTTTTATTGCCGCTCTACCAGCATTACATACTTATCTATACTTAATCGGTGTTTTTACTATATCAACATTAGGTACCGGATTAATCGCTGTAATGCTCACTAAGCGATTAAAAAATACTACCCCCACAACCGAAGTTTCTGAGCTTCGTGAAAACTGGCAGGAGTCTGTTCACCCAAACGAAATATTTATCAATCTAGATAATCTTGTCATGGCAAACCGCCGTTATAAAGAAGTTCCTAACCGCGTTTACCAAGAGCTTGACCCTAAACTTAACGAGCAAGTTGAAGGTAAAGGAGACTTCAGTGGAAAATTGATTCAGGAAATACAACCTCGCTATAAACCAATGAACCTAGGTGGCAGCTTCAATATTTCCCGTATGGTTGCATTGATATCAGGAAATGTGCTCTTTATCATCGCCAGCTTATTCAGTTTTTTACTCGCTTATGTCACATTTGATCTTTACCAAGCAAGCCAGCTAATCTCTGCATCTAGTTTAGAAAAGGTGACGAGAGCAGCTGGATTTAACCTGTTTATCGATACACTTTATAGTGCGATACATCTTGTACTTATAGCAATGATTGCTAAGTCATTTGCCCGATTACTAACTACCGCCGCACATATTTTTTTCGCAGAATTACAATTTGAATCCTTACTCATTTACTTCAAATGTGAAGGTACTTTCACTGAGTCAAAAATATCCACAGGAACAGGGATTCATGACAGTACTCGCTCTGAAAATACGTTAGTTAGGAGCAGCATTACACCCTGGGTTATTGTCTCTCGTATCGTATCCACCACGTTTGCCGCAACGGGTATGCGTAACTTAGAGCACCCAAGATACATACAAGAAATGCATAAAGATGATGCAGAACTAGCTTCTATTAGAGCGGATGTCATCGGGTTCTTAAAAGATCGAGAATCAATAGCCTCTATAACCAGTGCACGAGATTTAGGTAATGCATCCCAAATTCACCAGCTTAATCAACAAACTCGAGCATACTCTGATGCTCCACAAACAGCTTTAACCATGGACGAACAAGCCGCTGGGGTCCTGCAAAAAGAAGAAGAACCAGAAAAATAGTCATATTAAATAAAAACGGCCATTAAATGGTCGTCCCTGAATAATGGCGTTTCAGGCAAGAAGCGCCATACGACTTTTAGGTCTTTCCATTCGCCACGGCGCACAGTCCGATTGGCATTAAATTCGTAGACAGCTCCGCCATACTTTCAGATTTCTGGCTGTAAGAAGCTGTCAGAGCGAGGTTTATTGGATTGACGCTCGTGAAAGAATATATACATTGCCAATACAAACAACACGACAGCCAGCCCGCAGATCAATAGATATACATTTGATAAACTGCCAGTCGCATCATAAATCATCCCCGCCAAGACATTGCCTAGAGCACCACCAAGTCCGAACGTTACCATGCCAATACCGTTGATCTGCATGGTCGCTTTGGAAGAATATTGTTTGCTTATCCAGCCTGCAATAATGCCCCAAATAGGGAAATACATCATGCCGTAGCCAAAGCCTGCAAGCATAACAAACTGCTCAGGACGATAAGTGAAAGCTAACAAGCCTAAAGCAAAAACGCCAAAAATAACCAAAAGCGTAACACTAGGACCTTTTTTATCTGCCAATTTGCCAACAAAGAAGCCCGCGATCATGCCTGTTACGCCAATAACCCCCCAAGTATATCCGCCCAATGCTGGCGGTAGTGATAACTCCGCCAAATAGGTATTCAGCCAAGTCGTAAAAGTAATGGTTGAAGCGCCCACTAGTAACAAAATCAAGCAAGCAAGAAAAGCGGTGCGTTCACGCAATACGGTTTTAAACAACTGCCGTGTGCCCATTGCGAAAGTAACATCAATGTCTTGATCCTGTGACTGAGATCGAACGCTTTTAAGCAATCTAAAGGTGACTACCAAGGTAATCAGTCCAAGTACCGATGCAGCCATCCAACCGCTTCGCCATCCCAATAGTGGAACAATCAGTAAAATGATCAAACCATTAACACTGTAACCCCAAGCAGTACCGCTTGAAGCAATAGACAGGTTGGTTGCGGTTCGATCTGGGCGACCATAGCGAGTAACCAATTCCACAATCGCCCCCCAACTAATCGCCGCACTCGCCGCCATAACGGTGAGGACAAAAATCATAATGGTCGTATTATCTAGCCACGCCATGGTAAACAGCAAAGACGTAGTTAAAGTACCAGTGATCAATAATAAGCGACCTGAATCTAAACGCGGGCCAATCACTCCCAATAACATGGCGCCTACAAGATAAGACACTTGGGTTAACGCACCAGCAAGAGCGAGATGCCAGCTATTTATATCAACAGAACCTTGCATCATTGGCACTAATGCCGCAAACAAGAAAACACCAAAGCCATGACTGATAACCTGATTAAAGCCGAATGTTATTGGAATACGCATCACAAACCCCTTGCTTCAATACCTTTGAAAGGCATGGACGAAAAACGATCAATGTCGCCATATTAGGAGCTTGCTTTTATTCGGTAAATCGATAAATATTCAACTCTATGTTCAACTTTATTGAAGTCTAAACGATGCGTGATTTACCGATAAATTTACTTCGCACTTTTATGGTGGTGGCTGAGACGCTAAACCTGACTGAGGCCGCCAAACAACTGCACAAGGCGCCATCGACAATCAGCATGCAGCTCAATCGTTTGGAAAATTTAATCGCCAACCCACTTATGGAACGTGGTCAACATGGTGTGCGATTAACTGCTGTCGGAGAGCAATTAAAAGCGCATGCTCAACAGCTTTTAAACTTGCATGATCAAATTATGGGCTCGTTTCAGAATATGGACATCAGCGGTGTGGTTCGGCTGGGAACTCATGATCAATACGCCAGCCGCACGCTTGCTCCACTTTTGCAGGACTTCATTTTGAGCTATCCGGAAGCAGAACTAGAAGCGGTTTGTGATTATCGTCCAGATTATTTGCTAGAGCTTTTGGACAAAGGCAAGCTTGATATTGCTTTAGTTGAAATGCTGGCTGACACCGAAGGCGGCGTCCGATTACGCCGTGACGAATTGGTTTGGATTGGGCCAAAAAATCATTTTGTTCATACCCAAAGCGTACTGCCCTTGGTGGTATTTGCAGAGGGTTGTAAACACCGTCAATTTGCCTGTGAAGCACTCGACAATGCCAAGATTCCTTATCGAATAGCCTTTACCAGCCAAAGCCGCTCAGGTGTCCTAGCTGCGGTTCGTGCTGGCGTGGGAATTGGTATTGTTCCCTACCATACTTTAGAAGATGATTTGGCTATTTATCAGGATTTGCCCTCTCTTCCAGACATGGAAGTGACGCTTTTCACATCGCCAAAAGCCAATGAGGCAACTCGACGTTTAGAAAAAATCATTGTCGAAAACTCAATATTTAATCCACTAATGATAGGAGCCAGATACTAAGGTAATAAGCGCGATATAACGAATGCACGGCATCGGTTTTGATCAACCAATGGACTTTTGGTTTGATAAACCAGTTAAGCGTACCTTGGTAAAAAAGGATTTGATTTCAAAAGCCTTGAACGACCTGACTGTTGGTAATTAATAGGCATTGAACACTGTCATTAAAGTTGCCTCAAATCGTTACACGTTACAGTGTTTATTGAGTAGTGCTCACAATTTGACGTTAAAATTTATCTGTCATATTACGAAATAAATCCGCACCAGGTAGCTGACTGGCAATGCCACATAACCAAAGGTAGGCTCGATGCATTGGGTAACCGCGAAAAATCCAACGCTTTCTGAGTTGGTTATAATTCATTAAAAACTCTTTTTTATACTCTGTCATTGGTTGCTCACACCCAGTTAACCAAGCTTTGTAAACACCAGATAAATCCGCTCCCCGCATAATGCGTTTTAACCAATTGGGAAAACGGGAAAAGGTTATAGCCGATTGATAGTCAATAATATAAGGCTGACCATCTTCCCCTACAAGAATGTTCCCAAGGTTCCGCAGATCCAAATGCACTAAACCACGACGGTGCATTTCAGACACTCTATGCTCTAATTGATGAAAAAATGATTTAGGCAGTTTTTTATTCTGTTTTTTGAGCGTTCGCAAAGGAGTCCCTTCGATGAAAGAGTACGCTATGCTGATGTTAGACAGACGATGAAATTGATCACTCACGCCACTCATTCCATTGAGGCGCTCTAAAGCTTTGTATTCTTGACCAATAAATAAGCGGGCAAACGTTCTTCTCACAAACCATGGGCTGTGTTGAAAGTCCTTAATGACAAAATCAAAAGAATCGTCTTTATAACGGTATACAATTGCATTAGCAAAGCGGCCTTTATGAAGCACACTAACTTTATTGCTATGGAACGAATGTTCGGGAAAGCATTCGCTTAACTGCGAAACCAAAACCTGCTCTTTCATCAACAACACCTGTACTAGTCGCCATTTAGATAGCTACCCTAACAAACGTCAGTTTTATGAAATAGAGATGAACAAAAGTCTCACGTTTCATTACGCTTTTATTTCAAAATATGCAGTAAAATAGTGAAAAAAGAATGAAATAACACTTTTTTCGAGTTAAAAATATTTAAGAAATTATTAACTGTCATATCAACTAAAAAATGGCATCCATAAGAGATATCGACGTCTTTATTTTTCAGCTTTTTGACAAATCATAGGTTGCCATTTACATAGATCGGAACGGCTCACAGTCTGATAATCTATCAATTGGATGCCAGTGTGTTACCCTGTTTAGACTATGGCTGGACTCTAGGAGAGTTGTATTGTTTAAACCAAACTATTATTTATTGATCACTGCTGCTTTAGTTTTGTTGGTTATTATGACCAGTAATGTCTATTTTCAGCTTGCTTGGGCATGGTTTGCCCTGTCATTTTTCACTGTCAGTCTTGCCTACCTTCTAAATAAACCCACTATTTTTCGTAAACGCTCCGATGGCACTGTACCCGTTTATATTCGCTGGGTATTTATGCCGTTTTTGTGGAGTACACAACTTTATAATAGCTGGGCGAGAAGTACTGATTCTGTTCCTGCATTACAAAAAATAGACGAAGGTTTATATCTTGCGAGGCGTTTGTTTCCTTCCGATATTCACCAAATTAAAAGCGAGAACATCAGTGCTGTATTAGATGTGACAGCCGAGTTCAGCTCTTTAAATTGGATGTCTTATCAAGCCGATGTCGATTATTTAAACGTGCCTATTCTTGATCATTCAGTTCCTTCCGATACGCAAATACATCGTGCGCTAAACTGGATACATACGCACCGTAAAACAGGGCGTTCAGTTGTTGTGCATTGTGCTTTGGGCCGTGGCCGCTCGGTGTTTATGATGGCGGCGTATTTGCTAAGCCAGAATCCCAAATCATCACCCAGTGACATCATGGATAAAATTCGTGAAATACGCCAAACAGCGCGTTTAAATAAACGCCAGTTTAAGTATTTGAAACGCGCCTTGGATAACAAGCTTTTGATAGTACAGAACTCCGCTTGGTTGATCGCTAATCCTGTGTCTGGTACCCGTCAATGGGAAGAGCAGCAAGACGTCATCCTTCGTTATTTATCTGCCTATTTTGATGTCACAGTGAAAACCACAACACCAGAAGTGAATGGTACTGATCTAGCCCAAGAAGCCGTTAAAGCCTCGCCAGATATGATCATTGCCTGTGGTGGCGACGGCACAGTCACCGAAGTCGCCGCCACAATGGTTGGAACAAACATTAAGCTGGGCATTATTCCATTTGGTACCGCCAATGCGTTAAGTCATGTGCTCTGCGGCACTATGTCGAAAATTGCCCCGTTGGAAACCATTTGCTTGAATTTAATTGATGGCTGCGAGCAACGTATCGACACAGCAACCTGTAACGGCGAATTAATGCTATTACTTGCGGGGGTTGGCTTTGAGCAGCAAATGATCGAAAAAGCTGATCGCAGCAAAAAGAATACCAGTGGTCAGCTCGCCTATTTGAAAGGTTTGTGGGAAGCCATCGGCCAAAATGAGGTTCATGAATTTACTATTCAGCTAAATGACGATGAGCCGTTTACCATCAAAACTCCGAGTTTAACTATTGCTAATGCCGCGCCTATCACCACTTTGTTAGCACAAGGCAAAGGTGTGCCTAATATTATGGATGGCGAATTGGATTTAACTTGGTTGGACCCAGAGCGAATGCAAATATTGAACTTGGCGGAATTAGCCATGCTTGGTATGGGCGACAGGAACGAAGACAACGACTTACCAGAAGGCAACAACGGCATCTTTCATCGTTCAGCACAGCGTGTCACAGTGGATATTAGCCAAGTTGGTCATTATGTGGTGGATGGTGAAGAACGCGAAGCAGAGAAGCTAGAAGTCGTTGTCAGGCCTAAATCATTGAGCGTTATCGTGCCGGAGTCGGTGGTTAGCTAACACCTCAGCCGCCAAAGATAGACACAATACTTCGTTGTTCATTCTTTAATAACCTGAACCCCAGATTCATCCTTTCACCAAGATTTAAAACAGAGCCTAACTTTCATTAGGCTCTGTTTTTTGGTGCCATCCCCCTACAAATAATAACAATTATCGTTATAATCAAGCTCTTTTATGCGAAGCCTTTTTAACCACTCACACGAGTTACTGACTTCAGGACAAGGTTAAAAGATAGGGAACTCTAGATTCAATGACGTTACATATAGAAAACACAGACATCGTTAATCAAAGACATACAAACTGGCGAGACAGTCAAAATTACTACGGAAGAGTCAGCCGTACACTGCATTGGGTTACGGCGGCACTCGTCATATTACAATTCTCAATCGTGTTAGCATGGCGTGGCACAGGGAAAAACACTTTTACCCTATTCCTAGACAGCATAGGTCCACACGGATCATTAGGATTATTGATTTTAATAGTCACCTTGATTCGTCTAGGATGGACATGGGTAAATAGAAAGCAACGTCCGCCTCAGGCACAAGGTATTGGAGGGAAATTAGCGCGCCTCGTGCATGCCTCTTTTTATGCGTTACTGCTTTTTTTGCCCGTTTTTGCACTACTACGTGAGTATGGTGAAGGCTATGAAATACGCTTATACGGCATGATAATACTTCCCGAAATGGAGCGTAACATCACTTGGATGGTGGCACCTGCCAATCTGTTACACAGCCCTATGTCATGGCTACTTTTTGCCTTAGTCATCGGCCATATTTCCATGGCACTGATTCATCGTTTTTGGTTCAAAGATAAGGTTTTGGCACGTATGACAGGACGACACTCAGCCAACTAAAAAAGCCAGCATTCACTCCTATTGAGTCAATGCTGGCTTTTTGCTTAGTACTTTTTTAGATCAAAACTAAGAGACCGTATTCCAAGGTAATTGCCCAGGCGCTGCATCAACGAAGTTGAAGTACTGCTCTAGCTGGTCAATCAAGTCTCGTATTACTTCATCTTGGCTGCAGCCATAAAGTTCATAACCCAGAGCACCATTGCGAATATACACATCGGCCTGCCAATGAGTATTGTATTTCGAGTTCTCACTGTGCGCTTCTGGTATTTCATGCTCTGTGGCCACCACTTGGTAGTAGAAATCCAATTTTTCGTCACGCTCTAGCTGGAAGGTCACACCGTTTTCCTCTCGAGTGATATTGGCTTTCCAACCATGAGTCGCCAGCTCTTTTTGCACTTCTTCCATAGCTGGTTCCACTACGTCTTTAATAAAGTGTGTCACCTTGGCTTCACCAGGAAATTTAAACAAAGTACTTAAACGTTTGCGCCAGCTGCCTTCATTACTGAATGCTCGACCCGGTGTCGCTGCGGCTTCCACTGCTGCGCCACGATGTCCTTCGATTACCAAGGCTCGCCATAAACCAAGTGCGGCTAACAACATGATGATGGCAAAAGGCAATGCTGCTAAAATACTCATGGTTTGCAATGCGCCTAAACCGCCAGCCAATAACAAGGTTGCAGCAATGATCCCCTCAAGAGATGCCCAAAACACGCGTTGCCAAATTGGTGTTTCTAATGCTCCACCAGAAGCCAATGAGTCGACCACTAAGGAACCCGAATCCGAAGAGGTAACAAAGAAGGTGATAATCAAAAAGACGGTAATAACAGATAAAAAAGTAGACCAAGGCAACAAATCATAGAACTGAAACAATGCAACCGAGTGATCCGCTTGCACTTCGCCAATCAATACATCCTTGCCCTGCTCCATAATCAAATACAGCGCGGTATCACCAAAAATAGCGAACCATAGGAAGGTAAATAATGTCGGAACGGCAAGCACGCCAAAAATAAACTGACGGATAGTACGACCACGGCTGATCTTGGCAATAAACAAACCGACAAATGGTGCCCAAGCGATGGTCCACGCGAAGATGAATAGCGTCCAGTTACCAATCCAATCACTTTGCGTATAAGCCTGTAGATTAAAGGTACGCTCGACAATATTACTGAGATACGAGCCGGTGTTTTGTACGAAGGCATCAAGAATGTGAATACTTGGGCCAACGAAAAACACAATCACCATAATGAATACAGCCAGTCCCATATTCAAAATCGAAAGGTTTTTCACCCCCTTATCCATCCCTGCAACCACAGAACCAATTGCGGCGAGCGTGATTAAACCAATGGCAGTGATCTGAACCGTGGTATTAATTGGAACGTCTTCCCAAAGGTAATGCAAACCTGCATTGATCTGCGTAACCGATAACCCAAGCGTAGTAGCCAAACCAAACAAGGTACCGAGGATGGCAAACACATCGACAATATGACCAATAGGCCCATAAATACGATCACCAATCAGAGGGTAAAGTGCGGAACGCACAGACAATGGCAAACCATGACGGAAAGCAAAATAGGCAAGAACCAGACCCATCAGGCCGTAAATACCCCAAATATGTAAGCCCCAATGGAAGTAGGCAATTTGCATCGCTTCGCGAGCAGCACCGATTGTCTCGGCGGTAGCGTTAGGCGGTTGGGAGAAATGTAAGACAGGTTCAGCCACACCAAAGAACAATAAAGCAATACCGTAACCAGCGGAAAATAACATCGCAAACCAAGCCGGAAAACTGTATTCAGGATCTCCGTGGTCTGGGCCTAAGCGAATATTGCCCCAACGACTGAATCCGATACAAACAAGAAATACGAGAAAAATCGCGGTAGCCAGCATATAGAACCAGCCAAAGGTCTTAGTCACCCAAGCCAATGCGCTTTGAAATACTTCCCCTGCAAGCTCTGGATTACTTAGAGTTCCAACGATAAGAAATAGGGTAACGATAACGGTTGGAATAAATACAGGTAGCAAAATTGCACCCGTTGCCGTCTTTTGTGAATTGGTCATAAAGGCTCCTCCTCTATGTATACTCTGACAAAAGCTGACAATAATTGCAATAAATGATTAGATGTCTAAACATTAACAAGCATAAATGAACCCGCTAAATAGACACAAAAAAGCCAGTGTTACCCCCTAATCTGGCAACACTGGCTTTTGAATTAACACTGTTTCACGGCTATCTTTCTCCTCTTTTACCTTGATCTCGATACACTTTTATCTTGATCTCGATACACTTTTATCTTGATCTCGATGGACGAGAATGTCACCAATCAACAAATTAAGATTAAACCTACTTCAAGTACGGATGATTAATGCTGAGCCGCTACTTGCAATGCTTTCATCTCGTCGTGGCACTCTTTCATTCTAACTTTCACACGGCGTAGAGTAACTTCACAGTCTTGCGTTTGATTTCTCTCTAACGCAAGGTCAAGCTCCTCGAGCACCTTGTCTTCCACTTCTTCTAGCTGATCAACGTAAGTAAAAGCGGTAGATTCGCTGGAAAGTTTAGATATCAATTTGGTGTAAGACTGGCGCGCTTTCACCAAATTATTCGTGTCTGTTTCTACTTCACCTTGCTGATCGACAGCGAATGGCTGCAGCTCTGCAACGGCCTCAGATTTAGCACCGATCATGCGATCAAAAAAAGCGTTATAAGTACTGTCATCTAGTTTGGTTTTCGCTTCTTGGTAGAATTCAATACCTCCGTTCATCACTTTAATAATATCTGTAATGTGGTGGGCATGTGCAGTTTGATTTTGCATATCTTCCTCCTAAGCTAAATTGTTCTAGTTAACGTTTCTTTTATTTCGTGTTCCTACATACATACTTGGCGATGGCAGGATGAAAAACAACCGTCTTTCTGTGGATGCACTTAGACTGCATGTTTTCTGCACTAAGTAGAGACTCCCTTACAAAGTCTTTTTTTCTTATAAAAAATTAAGACCTAACCCTGATCTAACGCAGTTCTTACCCTCTTCATCTGTGCCACTATGACCTCATAGCATTGCGTCTAATTAAATCAAAAGATGGAGTTTGTTATGAAAGCAGCTGTAGCCAGTAAATTTGGTGCCATTCTAAAAATTGAGGATGTGGCTAAACCTAACATTGAACCACATCAAGTACTCGTAAAGATTCATGCTTGTGGCGTTTGCCATACGGATTTACATGCTTGTCATGGAGATTGGCCTGTTAAACCGACTCTACCCTTTATCCCAGGTCACGAAGGCGTTGGCGAGATAGTCGAAGTCGGCAGCGCAGTAAAGCATTTGGTCTTGGGAGATCGAGTCGGCATTCCTTGGTTGTACAGCGCCTGCGGACATTGTGAATATTGCTTAACAGGCAACGAAAACTTATGTCTTTCACAGCAAAACGCAGGTTACTCCGTCGATGGTGGTTACGCGGAATATTGCGCGGCTCATGCGGAATATGTGGTTAAAGTTCCTGAAGGCTTGGGTTATGTTGAAGCGGCGCCGTTATTCTGTGCTGGTGTGACGACTTATAAAGCACTCAAAGTCTCCGGTGCAAAACCTGGTGATTGGGTCGCTCTGTTTGGTATTGGCGGCTTAGGCCATTTAGCCGTGCAATACGCCGTTGCCATGGGGTTTCGAGTGGTTGCTGTCGATACGGGTGAAGCCAAACGTGACTTGGCGATGTCATTAGGTGCAGAATATTTCTTCGATTTCAAAACCGACGATGTCGTAAAAGAAATTCTAGACACAACCTCAGGTGTTCATGCCACCGTTTGTACTGCTGTCAGCAAAGCGGGCTTCAGACAGAGCTATGACGTGATTCGTCGTGGCGGTAAATGTGTCTTGGTAGGTTTGCCGCCAGAAGACATGCCATTGCCTATTTTCAACACAGTGCTTAATGGCGTCAGTGTCGTTGGCTCCATCGTCGGTACTCGTAAAGATCTGGAAGAGTGCTTGGAATTTGCCGCCCGCGGTAAGGTCAAAGCGATTATCGCCGAAAAAACACTGGACGATATTAATGAAATCTTTGCCGACATGGAAAAAGGCGACATTACAGGCCGTATCGTAATGACCTTGTAATTTCTCGTTTTACACCTGTTTTTAAAGTACCAAAGCCAACCCATAACGGTTGGCTTTTTATTGTCTGTGTCTTCTATGAAATACAGCCATTACACTGGCAACCGCGTTGAGGCTTTCAATTCTCGTAAAGAAATATTCGAAGCGATAGCAGACACTCCAGGTAGCTTTCTCAGAACTTGATCCACAAAGCGACTGTAATCGTCTAAATCTTTGGCAACCACTTGCAACAAAAAATCTGCCGCGCCCGTGGTGTTGTGGCAGGATAAAACATTGTCGCAACGTTGGATCATTTGTTCGAAGGTTTGTGTGGTTTCAGCATCATGTTGATTGCAGGTCAGCTGCACAAACGCCATCACGCCAAAACCTAATTTACGTCGATCAAGATTTGCCTGATAGTCAGTTATAATGCCCTCTTCCTCCAGCCGCTTTAATCGTCTCCAACAGGGCGTTTCACTCAACGAAAGCTCACTGGCTAATTTTGCGTTAGTCAGCTTACCATCTTGCTGCATACGTCGAACAATATCAGTGTCTACCTTATCCAAAGCCACCATTGAAATATCCCCCTCTTATTAACCTCATATCTGAAATAATATTTCTTAAGGTCGCTAATATACAAGGAAAAGAGCAAGGTAATTTCTTCTATATTCAGTAGTCTATTAGGCTGACGTATTGATCACCAAAGGAGAACACAATGAAAGCCGTTGTCTACGAAAGCTTTTCAGCCACACCTAAAATTATGAATGTCGAAGATCCAACACCAGAAAATCATGGTGTGGTGATCAAGGTGGAAGCGACCGGTGTATGCCGCAGCGATTGGCACGGTTGGATGGGACATGATCCAGACATTGTGTTGCCACACGTTCCCGGTCATGAGTTTGCCGGTGTTATTGAAGCCGTTGGCAAAGATGTTCAGCGTTTTAAAGTAGGCGACCGAGTGACTGTGCCTTTTGTCAGCGGATGCGGTTCTTGTCCAGAATGCCACGGAGGGAATCATCAAGTCTGCGGCAATCAAACTCAGCCAGGCTTTACCCATTGGGGATCTTTCGCGGAATACGTCTCCATTCATCATGCGGATGTGAATTTGGTGACTTTGCCAGAAACCATAGACTTCACCACAGCGGCTAGCCTTGGCTGTCGCTTTGTAACCTCGTTTAGAGCGGTTGTCGATCAAGGTAAAGTAAGCGCAGGCCAGTGGGTCGCGGTGCATGGTTGTGGCGGTGTTGGACTGTCTGCCATCATGATTGCCAACAGCATTGGTGCCAATGTTATTGCCGTGGACGTGACCGACGATAAACTTGAACTGGCAAAAGCCCTAGGCGCTTATGCGACTATTAATGCCACCAGCGTGGCTGATGTAGCAGAAGCAATTAAAGAGATCACCCGTGGCGGAGCTCATTTATCAATCGATGCTTTAGGCCACCCAACAACCTGTATCAACTCCATTAAAAGTTTGAAAAAACTAGGCAAGCACGTTCAGGTCGGCTTGCTGTTAGCGGGTCAAGCCACACCGCCCATTCCGATGAATCTGGTTATTGCTCACGAGCTAGAAATTATTGGCAGTCACGGCATGCAGGCGTTCCGTTACGATGCCATGTTAGCCATGATCAAATCAGGCAAGCTTCAGCCAGAAAAACTACTTGGCCGCACCATTAGTTTGGAAGAATCTATTGCAGCGTTGACCAACATAGACAAGATCAACCCACCGGGCGTGACTGTCGTTACACGTTTTTAACCTCTGTATCGCATGTAAAAAAAGAGCGCTTACCCTTGAGGGCTGCGCTCTTCTCTATTTAGACGATTCGTTTGTTCAGAGAATCCTCTGATACTAACCGTTATTAGCTCTGTTTGGTTTCTAAATGCATTTCAGACTGATTACCCGCATTAGGATCATTGTAGACACTTTCGTCTAACTGTCCTTCGCTCTTAGCAACCACAGTAGACACTACAGCATCACCAGACACGTTAACCGCAGTACGAATCATGTCTAACAGGCGGTCCACACCCAAAATCAAGCCAATACCTTCGATTGGTAAGCCTACTTGAGCAAACACCATAGATAGCATAATCAAGCCAACACCAGGAACGCCAGCGGTACCAATCGATGCCAGTACCGACATCAAGATCACCGTTAGGTAACCCATCATACCAAGCTCTACATTATAAATATTGGCAATAAAGACCGTCGCGACACCCTGCATAATGGCAGTACCATCCATGTTGATGGTCGCACCAAACGGTACAGTAAAAGACGCTACCGAGTTTTTCACGCCAAGCCGTTTTGTCACCGCACGCAAGGTAACAGGAATCGTCGCGTTTGAGCTGGATGTACTAAAAGCAAACACTTGCGTGTTACGCATTTTCTTCATGAAAGTAATTGGGCTCAAGCCAGACAAGACTTTCAGGATCACTTGCAAAGTCACAAATAAATGGAAGAACAAGACGCCAATCAGCACCAATACATAACCCAACAACTGAGCGAGTAAATCCATCCCCAAATCCGCTATAGCTCTAGCGATAAGACAGAACACGGCATACGGCGCCACTTCCATAATAATGGTGACCATCTTCATCATTATGTCGTTCAATGACTCAATGAAATCGCTAACAACCTTAGCTTTTTGTCCTACCATTAAGATGCTTACACCAAACATGATCGAGAAAAAGATCACCGGAAGCATGTCACCTTGCGCCATGGCGCTAATAGGATTTGAAGGAACGATATTAATCAATACCGTCGATAATGGTGGAGAGTCTTTCCCTGTGAAGGTCACAGAGGACTCGGCATTCATGCCTTCACCAATACCAAAAGCGGTGGCAATAGTCAGCGCTGCGGCAATGGCAATGGCCGTTGTCAGAAGGTAAAGAACGAACGATTTAGACCCAATCCTTCCCAGTAACTTGATGTCACCAATGCCACACACACCACAGACCAATGAGAAGAAAACCAAAGGTACAACAAGCATTTTCAGGGCGTTAACGAACATTGTACCAACGACTTTAAACAAGCCATCCGTTAAATAACTGTTCGCCCATGTTCCATCGGCATTTAGCCCCGTTAAATTGAGGATCAAGCCAACGATGATGCCAAGCCCCATCCCAAGTAGCACTTTAAACGTTGTATTCATAACAGTCTCTCTCATGCCATTAGTTCTAATGGTTTAGGCCGCTAAATGATGACGACCCTAAAATAAAAGTCACGCATATTACATGCCATTATAGTGCATAAAAACTATTTTCTTCGCGATGAAGGGAAAAGACAGTGTCATTTTCAAGAATAGGAAAGGTAAAGAATGTGCCGTTTTTAATGTTTTCAGAAAAATAAAAACACAATAAGGGATGTCTAGAATAATTCTTAAATCATTGTTATTAAAATGATTTAAATCAAAAGATGTCTACTTCCGCACTTTTATATCCTAATAAAAGTACGGAGGAAAACAGATTAAATATTTGAATTTTTTGCCTCACAAAAAGCTAACGCATCTTTAAGTGGTAATGGATGGCAGAAAAAATATCCCTGTATTTTTTGAGCACCCAACTCTTGCAACACTTCCAACTCCGCCAAGCTTTCCACACCCTCACCAAGCACCTTGCTTTTGGTTTCTTTTGCAAAGCCGATCAAAGCTGCGACCAAAGCTCTTTTTCGATGATCTGAATTGATATTAGCGATCAAGCTTCTATCTAATTTTATAATGTCCGCTTGTAACTCCAATATGTGTTGGAAGCTTGCAAAACCTGCTCCTGCGTCATCTACAGCAAGACGCATACCTCGTTCCCGAAAAGACTGAATGGAATTCCGAAATACTTTGTAGTCTGGGATAGATTCACGCTCAGTCACCTCCAACACAACACGATGCAAAGGAGCTTTGTCTAACATGGCTTGTAGACAAGACGATGTAAGGTGTTTGGGAGAAACATTTAACGTTATGTAATATTGCTCAGGGATAGCTGGCAATAAATTGAGCGCTTCTTCAATAGCAAATAGCTCTAGTACTTCGCCAACACCTGACGCATTGGCTTTATTGAACCAATAATCAGGGGAATGATAGGGCTTGGTTTGAAAGCGCGACAAACACTCAAAACCTTTAATCGAGTTTGTTTTAAAATTATAAATTGGCTGAAATACGATGGAAAGTTGTTTGTTATTAATGATATCGAAAATATCGTTGCGAGCGAGCTTGTGCAATCTTGATACAGTAAGTTCTTTCTCTATATTGCGAGCGGCAAATTTCGCGAAGAGTGTTAAAATAGATAAGTCTTTAGCCGACAGTGACTCATCAGCTTTCTCGCTGAAACAACATAGCGTGCCATAAATAGAGTCGTCCGAGAGATAAATAGGCACACCAATATAACTGCCTATATTTAAAACTTTTGTTACTGCTAATGCTTTCGTAATGTCGTTTTTCGATGTATCGGGAATAATTTGAGGCAGCTTTTCTTCTGCAATTAACTGGCAATAAGTGACTTCACTTCTGTCCTTATGGCCTTCATTAAGAAAGACACCACAACTGTCACTTTTATCTACATGCAACATTTCACGATTACCATCATGAAAACGCGACAAAAACGCGACATCCATTCCTAAATGCTGTCGAATAGTTTGCACTAGGTGCTCTAAATCATGGTTCAGTGAGCTAGCTAAAAGCTCCTCATCTATCCTACCTTGATTCTGCGCTCCCAAAATAGCAGTCATTAAATCGACGCTATTATTTGTTTTCAACATAGTTGCTCCGTGCATTCTCGACCTCTGACAAGCTTATTAATATATGAAGCATAACGACACTCGCCTCAAGACGTAGATAAAGCATATCAAAGGCGCTAAACCTCTTACCGTATTTTTTCGACGTCATTACGTAACCATATGAGTCTAACGTTTTTTATTAATGTCATTGCGTAAAAAAATGAATCTTTAAGTAAACAATACAAGGAACAACTCTAGCCTCAATCTCAAAATAAAGAAGGCTTGTATGCTGGCTTGTGATAGTCGCTTTTCTGTAACTTAATTGCTTCAAAGTTATTCCTTGTATAGCGAGTTTCTAAAACATACTATCAATATTGTTCGAAAAAACGGGGCTTTACCTCGTGAGATCTTGCCTCGCATTAATCAATCTAAATTTATTGGAGTGAGCAATGAAAAAAACAGTAGTGGTTTTCTTCTCTGGATACGGACATACCAAACGCGTTGCAGAGTATGTTGCAAAAGGCGCTAATGCAGAAAGCATTCAAATTGATGATAATGGTGACATTACAGACGCGGATTGGGATACATTGAACGCAGCTGACGCCATCATTTTTGGTGCTCCAACTTACATGGGCGGCGCACCTTGGCAATTTAAAAAGTTCGCTGATGCCACCTCTAAAGCGTGGTTTGCTTTAGCTTGGAAAGACAAAGTATTTGGTGGTTTTACCAACAGCGCAAGTTTAAACGGTGACAAACAAGTCACTTTTATTTACCTACAAACATTAGCATCTCAGCATGGTGGTATTTGGGTAAGTTTAGGGTTACCACCTGCCAATGCGCTTGCAGCGACACGTGACGACGTAAATAACCTAGGTGGTTCTGTGGGTGTTTTGGTCCAGTCTCCATCAGATGCTGGCGACGATGCTATTCCTGAAGGCGACTTGGAAACAGCACGCATTTACGGCGAACGCGTTGCGCACATCGTAAGCCGCTTCAATTAATTAAGCACTATTTTGGCTTTTCAAACGGCATGGCTTTCCATGCCGTTTTTCGATGCTTCTTAGCAATCCTCCCAACGACTCATTTTTTCCAATCCATCCATATAGTGGTCTCTTTGTTCCTTTGTAAATCACCGCTTAAGGTGCTTTAATTCCCTCCACTATTCGCTGACACTTACTATTCGAAATCTGTTTTATTCGAACATCAGCACACACTAATAATGCAAAGAGGAAACACCCATGGTTACCGCTATCATCATGCTTTCTGTTGAGAAAAAGCACATCAACCAAGTCGCTGAAAAATTGGCTTCCATTGAAGGGTTATCTGAAGTTTATTCCGTCAGTGGTTCATACGATATCGCCGCTATCGCCCGTGTGCAGACTAATGACCAACTATCTGAATTGGTGACAAAACACCTTGCTCAAATCGATTACATTTTGAAAACAGAAACCATGCTGGCGTTTCAAGCGTATTCGAAACATGATTTGGAAGGCATGTTTTCGGTTGGTGTTTAATTTTAAAACTCTTTTTTGGAGAGAGCAGTTATGAGTCATCTTCACACTGGATCTTGTCTATGTGGTGCGGTTAAATTCGAATTGGAAGGCGAGTTTAAAAAGTTCTTCCTTTGTCATTGCAGCCGATGCAGAAAAACCTCTGGCACCGCCCATTGTGCCAATTTATTTGCGCCGGGTGCTACGCTTACTTGGTTGAGCGGTGAAGATAAACTCAGCTTTTATCGATTAGAAGACACAAACTTTGCCCGTACTTTTTGCTCTGTGTGTGGCTCCAATGTGCCTACCGATGCGAAAGCACGCGGCTTAGTTGTCGTTCCTGCCGGTTGTTTAGATACAGATGTCGATATAACACCACAAGCGCATATCTTTATGGACAGCAAAGGCAATTGGGACGATCACTTAGGTGATGTTCCAGCGTTCGAAGCGATGCCAAGTTAAATAACTAATGATTAAAATAAGCCATTGCAAAAAAGCCAACGGATAAGAAAACACCAACGTTGGCTTTTTTATGACTTTTCTTTGCGCTACTTACCCTATTGATTAAAGCTCACTTAAACGACGAGCAGCCTCAAGCAAGGTACTTTCTTCTTTGGCAAAACACAGACGGATAATGCGCTGATCTTTGGGCGGTTGCTGATAAAACACGCTAACCGGAATCGCGGCTACACCGACTTTGTCAATTATCCATTCACAAAACGCCACGTCATCTAAATCACTGATCGCGCTGTAATCCAATAGTTGAAAATATGTGCCTTCGCATGGCAGTAACGCAAAACGGCTGTCAGCCAGTGCATTTCTCAGTACATCGCGTTTTTGCTGATAAAATGCCGCCAAGCTAGCACTGGCTTCAGGCAACGCAATTAAATGCTCAGCCAAAGCTTGCTGCAAAGGCGTTGCAGTGCAAAAAGAAACAAACTGATGCACCTTGCGCAGTTCCACGGTTAATTCCGCTGGTGCCACAATGTAGCCAACTTTCCAACCTGTTAAATGAAAGCTTTTGCCAAAAGAAGAAACCACTAAGCTTCGTTTTGAAAGCTTTGCGTGTTTGTGAACGCTGACCGCAGATTCACCAAAATGAATAAACTCATACACTTCATCGGACAATACATAAATGTCACGACTCGCAATAGCTTGCCATAAGGATTCTAAATCTTCAGCCAACCAGCAACTTCCCGTTGGGTTGTGTGGTGTATTGATTAAGACCAAACGCGTTTTATCACTAAGCAACTCAGAAAACGCCTGCCAATCAGGGCGAAACTCAGGAGCATTCAGAGTAACACGACGACAAATACCACCCGCTAAGGTCACCGCTGGCTCATATAAGTCATAAGCGGGATCAAACAAGATAACTTCATCACCGTCATGCACTAACGCAGCAATCGCATCAAAAATGGCTTCGGACGCACCACTCGTCACCGTAATCTCATCCAGTGCGCTAACTTTTCGGTCATAATGACGCTCGATTAAGCTGGCAATTGCGTCTCGTAATATTGGCAAGCCAGTCATAGGCGAATATTGATTATTACCGGTTAAAATCGCCTGTGACGCGCGCTCTAATAATCCCGCATCAGGTGAAAAATCAGGAAAACCTTGCGATAAATTAATCGCACCTTTTTCAGCGGCCAAGGCCGACATCTTGGTAAAAATAGTGGTGCCGACTGACGGCAGTTTGGAAATAAGTGTTGAAGCGATGGTCACGATGATTTTGCCTCATCATATAAGGTTGGGCATTTGAAATACGAATTTGAGAGCCATTCTCTATGAACAAATAATGCAGAGTCAAAGGTTATTGCTTGCATTACATTCTTGCTTTGTATTCTCGTGCGTAATTACGACATTCAACGATGCAGTTTAAAATTCTAGGGTCTCGTTCTCGGCTAGCAAGACACACCATGACTACTTGCTGTTTCATATCAGACATATTTTCTATCGATAATAATTTTATTTTGTTATCAAAGACATGCTCTACACGACGAGGCAATATGGCGTAACCAACACCGCCACTCACCATGCTCATCAACGAGAATATGTCCCCTAATTCCATCGCTATATTGGGTTGTATCCCTGCTTGCTGAAAGACTTTTTTGGTGTCTGCTGAGGTGGCAAAACCATCCGATAACGTGACGAAATTTTCGTGCTGAAAATCCTCAAGTTTAATTTGGCTATTATTGGCAAGAGGTGAATCATAGCTCACGGCCAACATTAGCTCATCTTCAAAAAGAGGCAAGTGGGTATACTCTACATCATCAATGGTTTTTTCCGCTGAGATAAGAATCACATCGAGCTCGAAGGATCTTAGCTTGCCCAATAAAGAAGCATTTGAACCTAATGATAGCTCGATATTTAAGTCACTTTTGCGGCGTTTAAGACCGGCGATTAGCTGCGGTAATGTGCTGATAGTGAGCGAATATAACGCCCCTAATTTGAATTGATTGGAATAAATACCGGCGACTTCTCGAGTGCTGGTGATTCCGTCTTGGAGGTCATTTAATACTTGTGTGACCCTTTCCTCCAACACTCTAGCACTGGGTAAAGGCGTCAGTAACCGCCCTTCTTGTCGAAACAAAGGACACTTCAATCCTTCTTCAAGAGAGTGTATCGCCCGATGAACACTCACTGAACTGAGCTGCAGTTTCTCGGCCGCCTCAGACAAAGTGCCCACTTTCATAAAGGTCAGAAACACTTCCAACTTTTTAAGTGTGATCATTTCATCAAACATAATTCTTTCCCGCTTTTTATTAGAGCGTCACTGCTTTCTATTATTTTTTTCAAAGATTATTAGCATAAGAGTAATAATTCCACAAGCACCTTGATTGATAGACAACGCCTTCCTTCATACTGTGAAAGAAAAAAACAGGATGAAGTGCGATGCAAACGAATACTGATTCTGGACATAATTGGTTCAGCCGACGTCAAAATAAAGAACGCCGTATGTCAGATCTTAGTCATCTAGTAGACGGGTCTATCATTCCAACAAAAAACATCGTTGCTGCCATGGAGCAGTTAATAAAGCCTGGTGATAAAGTCGTATTAGAAGGCAATAACCAGAAGCAAGCCGACTTCCTTTCTCGTTCATTAGCAAAAGTCTCCCCTGATAAAATCAACAACCTCCATATGATTATGCCTAGCATCAGTCGATCCGAACATTTGGATCTATTTGAGATGGGTATTGCTCGTAAACTGGATTTCTCATTTTCTGGTCCACAAAGCTTACGCATTGGCCAACTAATGGAAGATGGCCTTTTAGAAGTTGGTGCTATACACACCTATATCGAGTTGTATGCTCGACTTTACGTAGATCTTAATCCAAATATTGCGCTACTAGCGGGTTTTAAAGCAGACAGATTAGGTAATATTTATACAGGACCAAGCACCGAAGACACGCCAGCGTTAGTCGAAGCGGCGGCATTTCGTGATGGTATTGTTATCTTTCAAGTCAATGAAATTGTCGACGATGTATCGGACTTGCCGCGTGTGGATATTCCAGCGTCTTGGGTCGATTACATTGTCTTAGCGGATCAACCTTTCTTCATCGAACCTTTGTTTACTCGTGATCCTCGCCTTATTACACCACTGCAAGTTTTGATGGGCATGATGGCCATTAAAGGCATTTACGCGAAACACCAAGTGCAGTCGCTTAATCATGGCATTGGCTTTAATACTGCGGCTATTGAATTGCTCTTGCCAACCTATGGCGAATCATTGGGACTAAAAGGCAAAATTTGCCGTCATTGGACGTTAAACCCTCACCCAACCTTGATCCCAGCGATTGAAACGGGCTGGGTTGAAAGCGTGCATTGTTTCGGCACCGAACTCGGCATGGAAGATTATATTGCCAACCGTCCGGATGTTTTCTTTACCGGTAAAGATGGCTCTATGCGTTCTAACCGTGCCTTTTGTCAGCTAGCAGGCCAGTACGCCGTTGATATGTTTATCGGTTCGACGTTACAAGTTGATGGCGATGGCAATTCTTCCACCGTCACACGAGGTCGTTTGGCCGGCTTTGGCGGCGCGCCAAATATGGGTCATGACCCTGGAGGAAGAAGGCATTCATCGCCCGCTTGGCTAGATATGAAGCCCGATGATTCTTTGTTAAGCAAAGGCCGCAAGCTTGTCGTACAAATGGTAGAAACCTATCAAGACAGCAATAAGTCGACCTTTGTCGAAGAGCTTGATGCGCTAGCTATGGCGCGTGATTACAAAATGCCATTGGCTCCCGTGATGATTTATGCCAGCGATGTAACTCACGTTCTGACCGAAGAAGGCATCGCTTATGTATACAAAGCCGAATCACTAGAACAACGCCGCGCCATGATTGCTGCCGTGGCTGGCATTACGCCACTGGGACTCAGCCAAAACCCTGAAGTGACCGCTCAATTACGACGCGATGGTTTGGTTGCTTACCCAGAAGACTTAGGCATACGAAGAAGCGATGCTAGCCGGGATTTGTTGGCGGCTTCAAGTATTTCAGACCTTGAAACATGGTCAAATGGTCTCTATAAGCCACCAGCAAAATTCAGGAGTTGGTAATGACTATTTTATTACGAAATTCAACAGCTCCAGATGTAAGCAAACTGTTGCGCCTTGATCCAGAGAACCTAGCTCATCTTGCTTCTCAGGCACTGAAGGAAGAAGCGTCCTTGAGTCCAAAGCCAGCCCTCGTGGATTCACGAGGTTCTGGTGCTCACACTGATATGGATGTGGGTTTGTTAATGAAATCGGCTCACTGCCTTGAACCTTACTTTTGCAAGATGGCCGCAGCTGCCATCGTGCACCCAATAGGTTTTGAGCTGCGACGGAATATTGGCGCCATTGGTCGTGATGCAGAACGGGCAATGCGCCAAGCGACAAACGGCGTTAATACTCATAAAGGTGCAATCTGGGCATTAGGGTTATTGGTCGCCGCCGCCACAAACGCCAGCACGCTTGATGAACTATTTAATGACGCTGGGCGTTTAGCAAACTTACCTGACGAAGGACTTAAAGCCGTGTACCTAAGTAACGGCTTACAAGTTCGCCACCAATATGGCTTATCAGGTGCGAAGGAGGAGGCGCAACAGGGTTTTCCTCATATCCAAGAGCTCGGACTTCCCATGCTATTCATCAGCCGTGCTCGAGGCGACTCAGAGTCCGATGCTCAACTTAACGCATTATTAGCCATTATGACGCGACTTTCAGACACTTGTGTTGCGTCACGAGCAGGACTTGAAGGGGTAAAGACCATGCAGAAAGGCGCTAATGCCGTGCTTGATGCGGGTGGAACAGGCACATTATTAGGTCGTCAGTTGCTTAACAAATTAGAGCAAGACCTATTGCGATTAAATGCCTCTCCTGGTGGCGCTGCCGATTTATTGGCTGCGACCCTGTTTATAGACAGCCTGACTCACCAGACTAGCCACTAATTTAGGAGTTTTTATGGATACGTTTCATATTGTTCGCCCTGCTCGTAAAACCCCCATTAATCAAACCTTAGTGGGTTATGTTGGGTCAGGTGATTTAGAAGTCATGATTGATAACAGCGATCGCCCTCAAGCTGACATCTATATCCACTCTTCTAGCTCGGCTGGAGAACAACGTTGGCTCGCTCTTATCGAACGTATTGAAGCCAGTCAGCCTTTACCTATGATGCGCATGGACATCCATGATTTTTCTGCAACACCGGGTGTGATTCGTTTACGTTTAGAACAAGCATTAGAGCAAGCCTTAACCAAGGAGACGTCTTATGAGTAACCCTCAAGACTCAAGATTAAATACTAATTTTGTTGAACAAGGCGCAAGAAAACGCATTGAATACGTATTGGATTCGGGATCGATGCGAGAACTGGTTACACCATTCGACCGAGTTATTTCGCCTTGGTTAGAAGTACAAGGCATTGTGCCTCAGTTTGATGATGGCGTAGTGGTTGCTCGTGGTGCAATTGATGGCAAGTCTGTGATTGCCATCGCGATTGATGGCAGCTTTCAGGGTGGCAGTTTGGGTGAAGTAGCTGGGGCAAAAATAGCGGGCGCTCTTGAATTGGCCGTTGAAGCGAACCAAGCAGGAGAATCCATTGCCGCTGTATTAATGTTTGAAACCGGTGGTGTTCGTCTACAAGAAGCCAATTTAGGTTTGGCCGCGATTGCCGAGATTCAATCGGCCATTGTGGCGTTACGAAAACTGCAACCTGTTGTGGCCTTGATTACGGGTCCCGTTGGTTGTTTTGGTGGCATGTCTATTACCGCAGGTCTGTGCAGCTATTTATTAATGACTCGTGAAGGTCGCCTTGGATTAAACGGCCCACAAGTTATTGAGCAAGAAGCTGGCGTAGGTGAATATGACTCTCGTGATCGCCCTTTTATCTGGGGTTTAACCGGAGGCGAGCAACGTTATACAACTGGTTTAGTTGACGACTTTTTTGGCTCAGATGTCATAGACGTTCGTCACAAAGTACAAGAGTACTTACGCAAAGGCGTACCAGATACTTTCCGCAGCGAAGCGATTCAGTCCTCTTTAGACAGACTAAAAAATGTAGACACACAGCATCAGATTACCTCTGAAGCAGCACGTGAGATTTTCGCTAAGGGAGCATCATTATGAGCACTGCAGCAATCAAGACAGATACCGTAAAAACGCACCGTGGGCGTGTTTGGTTTGATCTATTAGCAGATAAGATGATGGTGCATGAAGGCGCCGCTCCCTCAGTGATGATTGCTAATGGCAACCTAGCTGAACGTCCATGCTCACTGATATTGGTTCAACCCGATAAAAACAACCTCTACCCAAGAGCGATAAATGGCGAGGTAGGACTTTTGGAAGGTTGGGCACTGGCGGATGCGATCCATAATATTGTTTCTAAAGACGCTGAAAGCGAACAAAAATCGGCCATTATCGCCATTGTCGATGTATCTAGCCAAGCTTATGGGCGAAGAGAAGAAGCGCTTGGTATTCACCAAGCTCTCGCGGCGGCGGTGTCTGCTTATGCGCAAGCCAGACAAGCAGGCCATCCCGTTATTGCGCTACTCGTCGGCAAAGCCATGTCGGGGGCATTTTTGGCCCATGGCTATCAAGCCAATACGATTCTTGCCCTAAATGACGATGGCGTCATGGTACATGCGATGGGCAAAGCGGCTGCAGCTCGAATTACCATGCGTTCTGAAGAGGAATTAGATCAACTAGCCAAAACCATACCGCCAATGGCTTACGACCTTAAAAGCTTCGCAACGCTTGGGCTGATTGAGCAATTTATTGATGTTAGCAGTGCCGATGCGCCTTCTTCTAAAGATATTGAGCTAGTGCAAATCCTATTAGCCGATGCCCTAGAAAGGCTGAAGGGCGACACGCAAATAACAAAGCGTTTACAAGGTGAGAATAGAGGTGCATCGCGTCGAGTTCGTGAACTGCTTCGCTCGCAATGGAAAAAGGCTGAGCCAAATTTATGATGTGGCTAGCGCACGATTTACTCTGGCTTGACCGCTTTTTGCTTGTTGCTGGTGTTGAAAAACCAGACCTACCTGATTGGGTAACAAGTGGAAATGGCCCAGTTGTCGTGCGCCGAGAGCGGGGTTCGATAGCAGGGCTTGTCGCAGTAGGTGTTCGCGGTGCTAACAAAAATGAGCGTTGTGCCGCTTATGCTCCTCTATCTGCGGTGCAATGGAGCTTAACGCCTTATGAAATAACAAGGGCACAAGCTTGGTTAGATCATCAAGATCGCTTCAAAGCGCCCGTTTTACGGGCATTGGAAACAGTCGCCCAAGTGCTCGACGGTCATAATTTAGAGTGGGGGATTACCGGAAGCCTTGGTTACGAGCTTGCAACTGGTGATAAGCAAATCCATGCAAAAAGTGATCTGGACTTAGTCATCAAGGCACCGAAGCCATTAAGCAAACCCTTTGCACGGGAGCTTTTGAAAGAGCTTGGTGAATTACCATGCCGCCTAGATATTCAAATCGAAACAATGACCGGAGCAATAGCATTATTAGAGTGGGCAGGCAAAAGTTCGACAGTGCTTATTAAAACGGAAAAAGGCCCATTTTTGGTCGCTAATCCTTGGGAAGGAGGAATGCCATTATGACTCAAGTATTTACCTTTCCAGGACAGGGGTCGCAGCGTGCTCACATGTTACAAAACTTACCAGATCATCCTGATGTGACCCTTATAAGACAACAAGCTGAGAATATCTTAGGCGTAAAACTAGACACACTAGACTCCCAAGAAGCGCTTACTGATACAGTAAATGTGCAGCTTGCTCTATTAATTTGCGGCGTTGCTTGGGGCCGATATTTACAAAATGCAGGAATAAAACCTGACTACGTTTTAGGTCTTTCTATCGGCGCTTACCCTGCAGCAGTGGTAGCAGGAAGTCTAAATTTTGGCGATGCATTACGATTAGTAAAAGCTCGCGCCGATTCAATGAAGTCAGCTTATCCAACTGGCTATGGCATGCTGGCAATCACCGGAGCTGAGTTTAAACATGTGCAAGCCGCCGTGAACTCACTCCAGGAAAAGGGTGAAAACGTTTATCTGGCCAATCTTAATGGTGAATACCAGTTCGTTCTGGCTGGAGAAAAGCGAGTTTTAAAAATTGCTGCTGAGCAAGTTAGAAGTACGGGGGTTGGAGCCAGTGTCTTTTTAGATGTCACCGTACCCTCTCATTGCCCTTTACTAAGAAAGCAATCGGAAAAGCTTCTTGCCATGTTTCAGTCCATCACTTTAAAGACTCCAAACAGCCTATATGTCAGTGCTGCAAAAGCTCGAGTCTTACGTAAGCCAGATGAGATAAAAAAAGATCTAGCTCTGAATATGTCGCATCAGCTGCATTGGCATGACAGCTGCCAAATGCTTAAAGAGAGAGGCGTAAATAGAGTTCTAGAAATGCCTCCAGGCAGCACTCTTACAGGTCTGTTCCGTAAGATTTTAAGCACTGGCGAATGTTACAACATTGAAAATATAAGTCTTAAGACTCTTTTATAACCACACCAAAATATTGCAGCAAATAAAAGGAGGTGAACGCCACCCAAGAAACCAGTGAACAGCATTTTCGTCCAAAAACAAAAACGATAAGAGTGGAGAGAAACATGATCATTTATGGTGTCGCGTTATTATCAATATGTACATTGGTAGGGATTAGTATAGGACAGATTTTAGGTAACTTAATGGGTCTTCCTGCGAATGTTGGTGGTGTGGGTATTGCCATGATTTTACTGATTATTACTGGCAGCTACCTCAATAAAAAAGGCTTTATCGATGCTAAAACAGAACAAGGCGTTGAGTTCTGGAGCGCGATATATATTCCCGTTGTAGTCGCTATGGCTGCAACACAAAACGTTCATGGTGCGTTAAGCGGCGGCCCAATGGCAATCCTTGCCGGTGTTATGGCGGTTGTTGTCGCATTTGCTTTGGTACCTGTTATTGATCGTATGGGAAACAGCGACAATACAGAATCGGCTCATTCCACTAAATCAACTAATAACCTATAAGGTGACTGTATGTTCGAATCTTTACTTTTAGTTAGCACGAAATACAGCTTAATCACTGGATTTGCCGTTATAGGTTTTACTATGTGGGTCTCGTATTGGCTTTCAGCTAAATTGACTCAAGGACGCATCCATGGCTCCGCTATTGCCATTCTTCTGGGTTTAACAATGGCGTATTTTGGTGGCCTGTTCACTGGCGGCAGTAAAGGCGTCGTGAACGTTCCTTTATTATCTGGTATCGGCTTACTAGGTGGTTCAATGTTGCGCGATTTCGCCATTGTCGCAACAGGCTTTGGTGTCAAAATAGATGAATTAAAACGCGCAGGAATGGCCGGTGTTAACGCCCTTATCGTCGGTATTCTTTCTTCTTTTATTGTTGGGGCTATCGTAGCAGTGATGTTTGGCTATACCGACGCCGTTAGCATAACCACCATTGGTGCAGGTGCAATTACTTATATTGTTGGACCGGTTACTGGCGCTGCAATTGGTGCTAGTTCAGAGGTGATTGCCCTATCTATTGCTGCTGGTTTGGTGAAATCTATCCTTGTTATGGTGGCAACACCATTTGTCGCGCCGCTTATTCGTCTTAATAACCCAAGAACCGCCATTATATTTGGTGGTCTGATGGGAACATCGAGCGGGGTGGCGGCTGGACTTGCAGCGACTGACGCGAAGCTTGTTCCTTATGGCTGTATTACTGCAGCTTTCTACACGGCTCTTGGTTGTCTTTTGGGACCTTCCGTTTTATTTATCGTAGTAAGAGCAATCCTTCCAGGCTAATTGAGTCATCAGAAACAAAAACGCCAAGGCAGTTGCCTTGGCGTTTTAAACATTTTGTATAGCACAAATTACGCAGTCATGAACGGGTAATCTGTGTAGCCTTCCGCACCTGGTGTGTAGAAAGTATTTGGATTGGGCTCGTTTAGTTCAGCGCCCGCCTGAACACGTTCAACAAAGTCAGGGTTGGCAAGAATACCTTTGCCAAACGCAACACTGTCCGCTTGATTATCTGCTAGCACTTGATTGGCTTCTTCTGGCGAGTAGCCCATATTGACCATCAAATGCCCCTTGTAAGCGTCACGCGCTACGCTGACAACATCCGCTTGCTGTAAACCAAAGAAATCTGCGCGCATTAAATGTACATAAGCTAAGTTAAAGCGATTAAGGTGTTCGCTCAAGAAGCGTGTCCAAGCAATAGGATCATTTTCTTTCATGCTTTGGAAGCTGTTAAGAGGTGAAAGACGTAAGCCCACTCGACCACTGCCCATAACTTCCGTTACCGCTTCAATGACTTCGGTTAAAAAACGTGCACGGTTTTCTAATGAACCACCGTATTCATCTGTGCGCTGGTTAGAACTTTCACGTAAGAACTGATCAATTAAGTAACCATTCGCACCGTGAATCTCTACGCCATCAAAACCTGCTTCTTTGGCATTGATCGCGGCTTGACGGAAATCACCTACAATCTCTTTGATTTCAGCAACGGTTAATGCTCGAGGCACTGTGTATGGTTTTTTGCCTTCTGGCGTGTGGGTTTCACCCTCAATAGCAATGGCACTAGCAGAAACAGCCTCTTTACCACCATTCAACAATGGGTGTGCAGCACGCCCTCCATGCCAAATTTGTATAAAAATACGGCCGCCAGCTTTATGCACTGCGTCGGTTGTTAGTTTCCAACCTTCAATTTGTTCTTGTGAATAAATACCTGGGTCATCACCAAAAGATGACGTACCTTCCGTCACCATAGTACATTCTGTAATCAACAAACCAGTACTAGCACGTTGAGAGTAATATTCTGCCATCAAGGCATTTGGCAGATGGCCCGGAGCACGTGTACGAGTTAAAGGCGCCATGATAAAACGATTAGGTAATTCTAGATCGCCGATTTTTACTGGGCTGAAAAGATTCTTTGCGGTGCTTGTCATTATGAACTCCAGAGTAAATTTCAATCTTTATAGAAAGGATAGACACTACATATGGCAGTTATTTTAAAAAACAATCTCGTGCACTTTTTTTCCTGAATAGTCGATCCAATTTCACTAAATAATAGTTCAAAAAATAAGCGGTGTGAGTGCTTGCAGGTCATCTTTTCAAGGTCTATATTGCGAGCATCAGACGGCAGTTGTGTCGCCTTTCTTTTACCCGTTTAAACACGTTCCGTGTGAGGGAATTCAAGCTAATGACATCCGATTCCAGCAGGCCAATGGCTCCTTTTGGCACCTTGTTAGGCGTAGCGCCGGGCAATGTGCCCGTTTACTCTTCCGATTATGATTCCGCCGATGATAATGAGCTGCCTAACCGCCACGCTTATCGCAGTTATGTGGATGGAATTTTCATGGGTTATAAGTGGCAATGCGTTGAATTTGCTCGCCGCTGGCTGTATCTCAACAAAGGCTACATCTTTGATGACGTCGCCATGGCCTATGATATTTTTCGCCTGACATCAGCTCGGCTCATTGCCGACGAGAGCCGCTTGCCACTGAAATCCTTTCGCAATGGCTCGTTACGTCATCCTGAAGTCGGTGCGCTGTTGATTTGGAACGAAGGTGGTGAATTTGAAGTCACCGGCCATGTGGCGATTGTCACCAAAGTCTTGCCAGATCGTTTGTACTTGGTCGAGCAAAATGTCGGCCATCAAGTGTGGGAAGAAGGCCAAGATTACTCTCGCGTGCTTGATGCGCGCATTAGTGAAGACGGCGGCTACTGGCTGCGTTGTTCTTATGGTGATGCTTCTGTTATGGGCTGGGTAATACAAACAGACGATGATTTGCATGCCGAGAATATTGAACCTGAAGATCCCGCATTATTCAATTTGCAAATACGTCATGTGCCTAACAAAGGCCAAGCTTCTCGTGCTTGGTTAAATGTCGCGAATCCAGCGGAAGAAGCTTTTGTCGACATGATGGGCGGACACAAACTCGCCAGTCGACCGGAAGACGACTACAAATACATGGTGATGACAGAAACCGCAGAGCGAGAACTAAAGCGCGCCACCAATGAATTACACGCCTTGTTTATGCACGCCACAGATTATGTGCTGCAAAACGAAGATCTATTATCTAGCTTTAATATTCCATCTGCTTTATGGCCTAAAATTCATCAATCTTGGGACAACCGCCGCAACCAGATGATCACTGGACGCTTTGATTTCAGTCTTTCTGCTCAAGGCATCAAGGTCTACGAATACAACTGCGACTCGGCCTCTTGCTACATGGAAGCTGGCATCATTCAGGAAAAATGGGCCAAGCATTATGGCGCAAATGAAGGCGAAGGTTCAGCAACTGAATTGGTCGACGAACTAATCGAAGCGTGGAAAAACAGTGATGTAAAAGGTGTAATTCACATCATGCAAGATACGGATCTAGAAGAGAACTATCACGCTCTTTTCATGAAACGTACCATGGAAAAAGCGGGGCTCGATTGCAAAGTCATCAAGGGTGTCAGTAGCTTACGTTGGGACGAAGACGGTGATGTGGTCGACGCTGACGGTGTTAAAATTCGTTGGGTATGGAAGACATGGGCATGGGAAACCGCGTTGGATCAAATCCGCGCCGAATGCGATGACGATGAACAACGTCTACGCGACTATAAAACCGATGTACCACGCAGCGAAGCACCACGTTTAGTCGATGTATTATTGCGTAAAGACGTGATGGTATACGAACCTCTTTGGACGCTTATTCCAAGCAATAAAGCGATTTTACCGGTTTTATGGATGCTTTTTCCCGATCATCCCTATTTATTGGAATCGTCCTTTGAATTAAGCGATGCGTTAAAAACCAACGGTTATGTGAGCAAACCGATTGCGGGGCGCTGTGGCTTTAACATCAGCTTGTACGACGGTGAAGACGACTTAATGGAAGAGACGACTGGGCGCTTTGCTCATCAAGATCAAATCTTCCAAGCGCTATGGAAGCTACCAGACATTGAAGGATATCGCTCACAAGTCTGTACTTTCTCGGTAGCGGGACATTACGCTGGCAGTTGTTTGCGCGTTGATCCAAGTTTGGTCATCACCAAAGACAGTGATTTGATGACCCTACGCGTCATTGAATAATGATTTAAACTATTGATTTATAAAAATTTAAGCCTTTTTCTCCACAATGGAGGCAAAGGCTTTTTTTATTCTAAATTCTCTCGCTGCAATTCCATTTACTCATTTTTCACCTATGATCGTGCAATTAGTCATTGACTATAAACTCATCAGCTCTTAAATTACCTCAAAAAATATAACACGTGTAACATTATTATGATTGCTAGAATGGTTCACCAAACCGAGGCAACTCGGGACAAAATCATCAACATTGCTGAAACCCTTTTTATCGAAAATGGCTTTGCTGATACTCAAATGAAAGACATTGCGGCGGCCACTGGCATGAGTCGTAATACCTTGTATCGCTATTACCAAGACAAATACGATTTGGGCTTCGCCATTCTTGTGGTGGTGCTGACTCGTAAGATCGATATTTATGAAAGCATCATAGAAAAAATCAAAGCTCGCCATTATTCCAACATTCGCGAGGGTCTTGGCGTGTTAATGCAAGCCTATTCTGATCCTCAATACGAAGACGATGACCGTTTTATTGCCGAGTTTGATGGCTACTATGCTGGATCACGTATACCAACCGAATTCCGTGAAAAACTGACACAATTATTACCAGAAACGGTCAGCCAATCTCTCTCTGACATTGTTGCCCTAGGACAAGCCGAAGGCAGTATTCGAACCGATATTCCAGCCGCTTATTTAGCGGTAACCCTATTCAATGCGGTCCCAACTTTTTTCCGCCGAATGTTGCTACGCAAAGATGCCTTAATGGAAATTGAACAAGAGGCCATTCCGCAACTCACCCCTGTGTTAATTCAATTACTACTCGATGGTATGAAACCATCTCGACAACCTTAAAAAGGATGAAAGCGATGAGTGATACAAAAATAAAACAACTCTTAACCGAACTAACCCTAGAAGAAAAAGCCATGCTCTGTACCGGCAAGGATTTTTGGAACCTCCATGGTATTGAGCGCTTAGACTTGCCCTCCATCATGGTAACGGATGGCCCTCATGGCTTACGCAAACAAGCCGGCGAAGGCGATCACGTTGGTTTAAACGCAGCAGTAAAAGCTACCTGCTTTCCAACTGCATCAGGACTTGCCGCATCTTGGAATACCAAGTTAATTGAAGAAATGGGCGTCGCGTTAGGCAAAGAATGTCGCGCTGAAGATGTGTCTGTATTACTTGGCCCTGGCACCAACATCAAACGTAACCCATTGGGCGGGCGTAACTTCGAATACTTTTCTGAAGATCCATTACTGGCTGGCGACATGTCTGCCGCTTGGATCAAAGGTGTACAAAGCCAAGGCGTGGGAACCAGCTTAAAACATTACGCAGTGAACAATCATGAACATTGCCGTATGACCGTTGATGCCGTTGTTGACCAAAGAACCCTTCGCGAGATCTATCTACCAGCCTTTGAAAGAGCCGTTAAACAGACGCAACCTTGGACAGTCATGTGCTCTTATAACAAGATAAACGGCACCTACGCTGCCGAGCACAAACAATTACTCGACGACATTCTTGTCAAAGAATGGGGCTTTGAAGGCATTATTGTTACTGACTGGGGTGCCAATAACGACCGCGTAGAAGGCGTCAAGAATGGCCAGCATTTAGAGATGCCAAGCTCTGGCGATATGAATACCAAGAAGATCATTGCTGCCGTTGAGAGCGGTCAACTGACAATGGAAGCATTGGATAAATCGGTTGCTCGCGTACTAGAACTGATTCTGAAATCACAAGCGTCTTTAAAAAGTGATAAGGTCGAAGCCGACCTAAATGCTCACCATGAACTCGCTGCGCGAATAGCGGAAGAAACCTGTGTGCTGTTAAAAAATGATGGTCTATTGCCAGTGGCTGCAGGAAAGAAAATCGCTGTTATTGGCGCATTAGCTAACAACACTCGCTACCAAGGCGCAGGCAGTTCTAAAATTAATCCATTCAAATTAGAGCAACCTCTCGACGAAATCAAAAAACAATTTGGTGCCAATAACGTTACTTACACTGAGGGTTATCACCTAAATGATACGGAAGATAGTGCAGAAATCGCCAATGCAGTTGAGCTAGCCAAACAAGCAGACGTGGTATTTTTGTTTGCAGGTCTGACACCAAAATATGAATCCGAAGGCTTTGATCGTCAGCACTTAAACTTGCCACAAGTTCAGCTTGATCTCATTCATGCGCTTGGTGATCAGCTAGCTAAGACCGTGGTTGTTTTACAAAATGGCGCACCAGTCGTTCTTCCGTTTATAGCAAAAGTTCCCGCTGTTTTGGAAGCTTACCTAGGTGGACAAGCTGGAGCTTCCGCGATAGCCAAAGTACTTTCTGGTGAAGTAAACCCAAGCGGAAAATTAGCAGAAACCTTCCCTGCAAATTTAGACGATGTGCCAAGCCAGCCTTATTTCCCAGGTACCACTAAGCAAGTGCAATACCGCGAGGCCATCTGGATTGGGTATCGCTATTTTGATACCACTAATACGAAAACGCTTTTCCCATTTGGTCATGGCTTGTCTTACACCGATTTCACTTACTACCATCTAACATTGCTAAGTGGTGATAAAACGCCATTTAATGAAAGCGCTTCCATTAAACTGCAAATCACCGTCACCAATACAGGAAACAGAGCAGGCGCCGAAGTTGTACAGTGTTACGTGGGCCAAAAATCCCCTTCCCAACCTCGCCCAGCCAAAGAATTAAAAGCGTTCGAGAAAGTCTTCTTAGAACCAGGTGAAAGCAAAGAAATCGTTTTTGAACTGGATTATCGAGCGTTCGCTTATTGGCACAAAGAGAAAGCCACTTGGGTTGCAGAAAGCGGTGAATATCAGATTCACATTGGTTCTTCTGTGGAAGATATTCGAGACACTGCGTCTATTGCCCTAGATACAGGAATCACAGCAGAGCAACCAAATTCCGCTTTGGCCACGTACTTTACTCCAGCTAAACGCGACTTTAATGATGCAGCTTTTGGCGCTCTATTAGGTTACGACATTCCAACATCAACACCCATCACACCTTACACAGTGAATTCAACCTTGGGCGACATTGCTAATGAACCACTGGGCAAGCCGCTTTTCGAAAGCATGTTATCCATGTTCACCCAAATGATGGGAGGAGATAAAAACGACTCGGCAGCCGAAGCGGACCGTCTGATGGCCGAAGCTATGGTGGCAGATATGCCTTTACGTAATCTGCCGGTATTCAACAGCCAGCAATATTCTGAAGATCAGATTTTGCAACTTATTGCCTCGTTAAATAACAAGGAAGCAACTCTCTAAAAAGCACCTTTTAGGCTCTGTCACAACACCGTTATTACGCTCATCGTCGATGCGTAATAACGGTCTTATAGTTGATAAACAATAAAAATAAAGAGGCAATCATGTCCAATACAAGCTATGAAACTAGTCGTCATGAACGATTAAGCTATTACACGTTTTTCACCGGTCAAAACATTATTTTTATGTTTGTGACTATTTTCATCAGTATTTACTACACCTCTGTACTGGGCTTATCTGCCGGTACTGTGGGGATTATCTTTCTTTTAGCCAGGGTATGGGATGCGGTTAATGACCCTATTCTTTCTATTCTAGTTGAACGAAGCCGCTTCAAAGGCGGTAAATTCAAGCCTTGGGTGAACGCAATTGCTTGGGCTGTCCCTCTTGCTACCGTATTGATATTTGCCTTCGGCGATTATCTTGCGGAACAACCGATGTGGCTGCGTATTACTTACGCCTTCGTCACTTATGTGGGCTGGGGGATGTTATATACCGTCTCCGATGCGCCTGCCTACGCTATAGGCTCAGTAATGACACAAAATAAAGATGAACGAAATGTCATCTATTCTTTTGTGCGTTTTGGCGGCTTTGTGGGTATGGTCATCGCCATGATTAGCGCACCTTGGCTGGTAGACAAACTAGGCGGAAAATGGACGCTGGCAGCCGTCATTATGTGCTCTGTTGCCATGGTTCTCATGTTAACCATCCGCACAGTGAAAGAACGCCACGTAGTAGAACAAGAGATTCCCACCCTTAAACAAATATTAGGCACAGTAACCGGCAATAAGTATTTGTTGATGTTCCTCCTCGCTTTTATCTTTATTGGCGGGTCAAACGTTGCCTTTACCTTAATGCCTTATATCGCCCGCGATGTTTTAAATGATCCATCGCTATCGGGTATATTGCTATTTGCCATGATTGGCCCAGCAATGCTGGCTTCCCCCTTGGTACCAATTGGCATTCGTAAAGTTGGCAAAATCGCCACCTTTGCTTGGGCTTCTGCCGCACTCACCGTCTTATCGATCATTACTTGGTTAATGGGTTACGAACATGTCGAACTGTTTATTGCTTTAACCATGATTAAAGCCATTGCCCTTGGTGTAACACTGGTGATGCCTAGTATCTTTATTGCTGATTGTATCGAATATGGTCACATACGTTCAGGTCAACGCTTAGAAGCAGTCACCTTTGCCACCCAAACTTTCGCTAATAAAGCCACAACAGCCGTTGGCGGATCCATTGCTATGGGGTATCTCGCTATGGTGGGCTTTGTTCAATCCACTGGTGGATCTGTCGTACAGCAACCTTCACAGGTCATTCAAGGAATGTGGGACGCTCTAAATTTAGGTAACGCGATTGGCGCTACGATAGGCTTGGTCATTTTCTTGTACAACTACAAACTCACCGACCAAATGCTAGAAAGAATGAAGGCCGAGGCATCTAAAAAAACAATTTAAAAAATAAATATTTGTGCTTATAAAAAATATAAAAAAGGGAAGTAAAATGAATAAAAATCTAATGTTAGTTGTTGCTCTATCTTCAAGCATGAGTATTAACGCGTTGGCCAAAAATAAAAACGATGGCAATTGGATAGAAAACTATTTAGATAAAAATAATGGTAGTGAATTATCTCAATTTACTGATTATGAAAATAATAGTCGCTGGTATTATAACCTAAGACTTCACGCACTCTCTGCGGTTGGCTCCTCTACGGATAATCATTCAAATCAGCTAGAAGCCAGCCTACGACTTCGCGGTAAAACCATGTTTACGGATGATCTAGGTTTTACCGCAGATTTGTGGATAAAAGCACAAGAAAACTACAATACATTAGATGGAGAAACGGTTAACGAATATGATGATTTAGACGAAGATGCCACTTGGGAAAACTTTATTGTTGGTGTTGAATCTAATAAATACGGCGCTTTAGTTTATGCTAAACACACGGCAAACTGGTCTGTATTTGCAACAGACATTGGCATGCACGGCGCTAATAATATTCAAGGTGAAGCTGGCGGCAAAAATGCAGGAAAAATAATCTACAAAAATCATTTTGATAATAATCTATTTATCCATACAAGCTATGACCTCAATTCTAAAATCATCGGCTTAGATCTCGGCTACCAAACAGATAATATTTATCCTTTTAGAGCAGATTCTTATGGGGTTTATTTTTCTGTACATAATGGACAGCCTTTTTTAAACAGTGGTTTTAACAGCTCTATTATTGGTAATGTTGATACTGATTCAAAGACAAAATCAGATACTGACTACAACAGACACAGTGATGACTTATTAACTTACTCCTTAAGTGGCTACAAACAGTTTGGCGTCAAAGGTAGAGCTGGGGCGGTTGTTGCTTATTCAGATAGTGAAGACGATGTATCTAAAGATGTGATCAGAGAAAGAGGCTATACGGAAGGTGGCTTAGGCTTATCAGTATCTGTTAGTTACCAATATCTCCCTGATGGTTTTACAGGCTGGGCACCGGGTGTAACAGCTTCCCATGATGAATTTAATGATAAGTTTATTCCATTAGTTCAGTACTTTATTACCCCTCAAATACGGGTATGGGGAGGCCATGTCTTTGTATCTAATGGTGCAAACTCAACACAAATCGAGTTCCAAGCGGATTTTTAAGTAGGATTTATTCATTGGCATCATAGGTTCACTTTGTTGAACTATGGTGCCAATAATAATTAACACCAAGCGATACAGTGAGAATAATCAAACGGACTAGAATGAGTATCCCTTAAACAAACGCCTTTCACCAAACAGCACCAATACGCCATGCCCTTTCTACCAACGGTGATGCTAGTCTCTAATTTTTCAAACAGGTAAATGTGCGTAAGGTAGGAAATTTGAGCTTCTATACGAAGAAACCAAGACAGGAGAAAAAAACGTTGGATGAAGAGCAATATCACCAGAAAAGGGAGTAACCAACAATATTGCTCTTACCTTTAACTAAACATTAGAAGTCATAGTTAAATCGAACTCGAGCTGCGGTTGTTTTGTCATTTTCATTTGCAGCAGCATCATCAATAGTAGAGTACGAGCCAGCAAATGTTACGCTTGCATTCTCGATATCCAATAATGGCACAGTGTAAGCAATATAAGTGGTCAACATAGATGGATCATTACCCGTCTGGTTATCTACATTTGAGCCAATCACACCTAAACCAAAGTTGCCATAAACCATGTTAGCAATAAACGAGGCGACTTCTCGATCAGTAATGTCATCTTTACTGAAAGCCGCAGCAAGGTTGATATTAGCCTCTGCAACATCAAAATTGGCAGTCACAGCATAACCTGTTAGATCCACTTTACCCGTGGTAGGAGAGGTTGCGCCATCCGTTGTATCATATTTAACACTTTCATAACCAACCGAAATGGTTGCCGCGTCGGTAATAAAGGTCACAGATGGGCGAACCCCCGAAATAGCGGTTGTATTATCTCCATAAAGTGAGCCATCACCTTGATCTGAATCACCATCACCATACAAGGTATCAACTTCGAATTTTAGTCTTTCACTAGCACTGTAATGAAAAGCAATTTGACCACCACCGTCACCAATACGTCCGCGAACTTTATTAGCTTGATAGACATAATCCTCATTAGCATGAACTATCAAAGTATCTTTCGCTAATGGAAATAAGTTGATTGCTTCAAAACGACCAAGTTGAAAATCCCACGTGCTATTACCAAATTGGATAAAAGCGTCATCAATATTTGCGTCACCATCGGTCGTCAATAACAGCGTACCTTTACCAGCAAAGAAGTTATCACCTGCTGTATGTTTACTGTAAGCATTCAATTCGACACGACCATTTTGGTCATAAGTGGTGTCGCCAGTCTCAGTATCAGTAGCGTCATTGTTTAACTCGAAGTTTGCATCAAATACTGGAGCGGCATTAGCAGCACTAATAGACAAGATACTGCTCAAAATCGCAGTAGTTAGGATAGTTTTTTTCATGATTTTCAGACCTAAATGTATGTTGTTTTTATAATAAATAGAGCTTTGACAAAAACGTGTGTTTTCATAACCAATGATACATTTCAGTAACTTTATTACAACAAAACAACAACGATAATAGTTCTTATTTTTTACTTAATTTTTTAAAAATTTAAAACATCAAAATAAACTATTGATATATAAGAAATTAAAATAAAAAAATAGCAATGTAAAAAAACAATAAACAGCGAAATTAAGTAAGAAATACACAAAAAATACTGAATAGTAGGGCGTTACGTATTTTAATTACACGATTATGATATTTTCAAAACGGCTACAATCACTGCTAAAACCACCCTAACTCTAGGTGCAAAATTTTTGCTAGCTCATCATTTTTCACAAAAAAAATCCCAGCTCTGAGCTGGGATCTACCATTTAAACTTAATCAGATTTCAAAAAATATTATCGACTATCAAACTTAGCCGCATACATTGCATTATCCGCTCTGTGCAATAAGCTTTCTAATGTGTCATTGCCTTCCACCAATGCACTACCCACACTAAATTGAATGGTGACACTTTGCTCGTCCATTTTGATAACCAGCGATTCACGATCGTCTTGGAGTTTCTCAGATATGCTAGCCAAATCTTGGGCTCTATCCTGCTTAACTAGAATCAAGAATTCATCACCCCCCCAACGAGCGACTTCCCCCCTATCTCCTACCGTTTCTAGTAAGTAGTTTGCAATTTCCTGCAATACTCGGTCACCGGCTGCATGTCCATATAAGTCATTTACTGATTTAAAACGATTCACATCGACATTAATTAGACCGAATGAATGATGATTTTTCTGCCAGCGCTGCATATATTCCGTCATATGCACTTCAAAGCCGCGGCGGTTATAAAGCTCAGTCAAAGGATCAAGCTTAGCAAGACGACTCAATGCCTCTGTACGTTCAGCAACCTTGTTCTCAAGCTCAAGCTGGTACTCCAAAAGGGATGTCGACATTTTTTGATAATGGGAAACCAGTTTTTTGATTTCTAAACCGGCAAAACGGCCTAATTTTGGCGCTCTATATTGTTTTTTATCCAATGATCCAATAGAAAGATCCAACTCAGCTAATGGCTTTGTAACAATCAATGTGAGCAATAGATAGAACACAATTAAAGCGCACACTAGACTAATGAAAAACACGACTAACAAGCTAGAAAACTCAGTCAGAGGAAGAAAGCCGTTGATATCAATAAAGTTCACCTGAAACCAATCAATTTCAGGAATGTAAACAACACTCGCGAGTTGGCGAACACCATCTTTGTTCACAGAAGAGGTTTTGACATGACTAGGTGACTCTTTCGCCAATGCCAAAGTTAGCTTTAACTGCGTACGCGATTGCTCATCGTCTAGCAGCTGAAAAACCTGACTTTTATTTGGGGATTGTTTCGTTAAAGAAGAATAATCGATTAATTCTTCTCTCTGATAAAGCTGGATAGAGCCTTCATTATTAGTAAATACAATAGCTGAATAAATATCTTGTTTTTCAACCATTTGACGCAAGAACCCAGAAAGGTCTAAACCCGTTCCCACTACGCCTAATATGTCATCACCATCACGAATTAAGACATCACTCCAAAGCTTAATAACCCCTAATTCTACATCTGGATTTACATTCAAATGTAGATCGAGTTTTTTCGCCATGATCTGGTAAAACCATGCATTATCAGGGTTAGATTCGTGGAGCGTATAGCGGTATAGGTCAGAATTAGGTGATTCCTTACCATCACTATAATAATAGTGTTCATTCCCTTTTAAGGCGATGAAGTAGGATTTATCTGAAAAACGATGACGAAATGCTTCTGTATCTTCAAGAGCCTGCTGTTTTAAAGCCTCATTAAATGGATGTTTAGCCCATGCTTTTAATGATTCAAGCTCGGCAAACTCTTTAGATCGGTTTACCTCTTGAATCAATGGCAACAGCGTTCGCACCTTATCATATTGAATCTGCTTCTCGGCATAACGCTCAACCCAGCTAACAATTATATCTTCTGCCAACACTCTCATCGAAAGCCAGGAAAAAAATCCTGTAAGTAATAAAATCAGAGCAGTCGATATTAAAAAGCGCGACTTAATAGCCATTTTCACAACATTCCATATGATTAAAGCAAAAACTCACAAAACACTCACTCCACCAGCAAAAAATAAGCCAGAACATTAAAGCCAGCCAGTAAATGAGACACTATTATTCGACAAAAATTAAGAACACTTTTGTAACAGAAGATGGCAAAAGAAATAGCCTCATTACAGACTGATACACAAGCTATTTGCTTTGCCTGGGAGAAAATCCCATAACCTTGCGGTAGGCTCGTGAAAACGAAGACGCGTTCGAAAACCCGTATTTATCTGCAATCATGGCAATGGAAATCGACGATGTAGCAATAAATTGATGTGCTTGCTGCAGCTTACGCGTCAAAATATATTTTTGAGGGCTCATCCCAAACTGCTTTTGACACACTACATAAAAATGGCTTTCACTCATATTGAAATAATGCGCAAGCCATTCATTACTAAAAGTCTGATCAAGCTGACTATCAATCAAACCATTGAAAACTGCTAAGTCTAATCGTTGATGAGCAACACTTCGCCATACACTGTCTTGTTCGCTGACAATATCAGTCACTTGTAGCAGCACCATTGGCAACATCTGTGTGCTAACACGACGCCTTACTTGTTCAGATGCATACCGTAATTGCTTAGCAGCGAACTCAAGACAACCAATTAATTCAACAGGTAACTGGGAAAAGAATGGCGCTGAAGACAATAAAATATCCAGAGAAGAACCTGAACTTTCTGCAATGTAAGTCATTAAAGGATCTTGCTGATGAATATCTACCACCAGCAGTTCGCAGTCCTTCGTCTGTCCCGAAAATAAGTGCGGAATATCATTTGGTGCCAAGGCAAAATTCCCACGACCTAACGCTCCAGAAGACTGAGGCAATTCACATGTCATTTTTCCTTTCCATCCGATCAGAATTTGAGAAAAATCATGCAAATGCTCACCTTGCTGTGTCGAAATCAAATTGTGACGAATTTCACTCTTCATAACACAAAAGCCTACCTTAAATATCGTAACGACTATTCTTTATAGCAGCTCCCTATGTCACTGCATAGCTTTGGTATCAATCACCATAGTCTAGGGCAACTAAAGGACAAACCAACTTGCTAGGATGACACATCACTCAATTGATAGGAGTCGTAACATGCAAATTTCAGCCGAAACCTTACGCGAACGCTTAACATGGCCAAAAATGATCGACGCCCTGCGAGCTATTTTTGTCGATAACGTTCAGTCTCCTGTTCGTCACCACCATTTTATAGATGTACCAGATGAAGCCCAAGCTACCTTGCTACTGATGCCTGCATGGATTGAAGGCAAATATTTGGGGGTAAAACAAGTCAGCGTATTTCCAGGCAATAATGCCAAAGGACTCCCAGGATTAACCAGCCTTTACACCTTAAGTTGCGGCAACACAGGGCAAACCTTGGCGCAAATGGATGGCAATGTGATCACAGCCATACGTACGGCAGCGGCATCCGCCTTGGCTTCTAGCTTTCTGTCTCGTCCAAATTCTCGTTCTATGTTGATGGTTGGCGCTGGTCGTATGGGACATCACCTTGTTCCGGCACACTGCAGCGTTCGTCCTATTGAAACGGTTTGGATTTGGGACCGAACTATATCGACAGCAGCAGAGTTTGTCGCTGAACTACAAACTCAAGGTATTGATGCTCGAGTCTGTGAAACCGAGCAACTTCCAGAAATCGCTGGCAACGTCGATATCATCAGCTGTGCCACACTCGCCAACAAGCCAATCATTGCAGGTGAATGGCTCAAACCTGGCGTGCATTTGGATTTAGTCGGTAGCTTCACTCCAACCATGCGCGAAGTCGATAATCTTGCTATGCAAAAAGCAGACATATTTGTCGATACTCGAGCTGGCGCCCTATCCGAAACAGGTGATTTGATCATACCAATTAGAGAAGGTGCTATCTCGGCTAACGACGTTCACGCGGAGTTAGCCGAGCTTTGTGGCAACACTCATCAAGGCAGACCATCTCTTAATCAACCAGATAAAGCCATCACCTTATTCAAATCTGTCGGCGATTCTCGTGAAGATTTAGCTGCGGCAATTTTGGCCTATCAGAGTTCATAACAGTCTTTGTTGAACATCAATTAACTTACTAACCTCAAGTACGAGCCTTTTTCGAGAGAAAACTAATGAAAAACAACACCCTAACGCCTTCGCTGAATAATGAAAAATCAGAAGCCATCAGCAGATTTGCTGTCGTGGGTGCGGGTGTCGTCGGATTGTGCGCAGCACTAGAGGCTCAAAGACATGGCCATCAAGTCACCCTGATTGACAATAAGGCACCAGGGACATCAACCTCTTCTGGCAATGCTGGTTACTTAGCTACGGAGATCATCGACCCACTGGGAACGCCAGAAGTGCTTAGGTCTGCGCTCAAGCTTTGGCTAAATCCAAAAGGACCGATCTGCACGCCAATACGCTATGTAGCAAAAGCTGCACCTTGGTATTGGCGTTTCATTAAAGCGGCCCGACCAGATCAGGCGCAACGCGGAACAGAGACGATACACCAGCTAAACAGAGAATCTGTTGACGCTTGGAAACGCACTTTAATCGACATTGGCGCGGAAGCTCTTCTCATCAAAGGTGGGCATTTAGTGGTTTGGGAAAATCCTAATAACCGTGATGATGCCTCAAAACTAATTGAAAAAATGCGCCGCTACGACATTCCCTGCGAATTAGTCGATGGGCACAACTTAGCCTTGCTGGAGCCTGAACTATCCCAAACGCTCAGTCATGCCGTTTTCTTCCCAGAAATTCATCGATTATCGGACCCTTATGAGGTTTGCAAAGCATTATTCGATGCATTTATAAAACGTGGCGGACGATTTATAAATGCTAAAGTAAACTCAATTCAAGCTAATAAAGACAACATTAGGCTAGAAACAACACGGCAAACAGAGACTTTTGAGCACGTTTCCATTTGCGCTGGTGCTTGGAGTAAAACTTTATTGGAACAGGTCGGAATCCATATACCACTAGAAGCAGAGCGCGGTTATCACGTGACCTTCCCTAATGACAAAACACGCATTAATCACACTATTTTATCGGCGGATCGTAAGTTAGTTTTGTCGCCTTTAGGGGCGGGGCTACGCGCGGTAGGTATGAGCGAAATAGGAGGGTTGGATTTACCACCAATCAAAAAGCGTTATCAGGTTTTACGCGAACACACTAAAGGCTTGTTACCTAAACTATTCGACAATCCTAATCTACAATCAAGCGAATGGATGGGACATCGACCTTCGTTACCAGACTCCTTACCAGTAATTGACCAGCACCCTCTTTATTCTCGTTTATCTTTTGCTTTTGGTCATCAGCATTTGGGGATTACACAGGCAGCGATTAGCGCAGAGCTGTTACTAGAAAAAATAGAAATGCGTCCAACGCGAATCTCAATAGAGTCTTTGCGAGTCGACCGATTTTAATGCCCCTGAACAGCGTTTAATAATAAGTCTAAGGTCTCTTCATAAAGCGGTCTCAATGCATTTATTTCAGAACTAAAATCTGCTTTAGAACTGTCGTTACAGTGGTTTTCTAATTCGCGGAAAGCCGCTGCTAAGTTTTGTGCACCGACAGCATCTGAATCACCCGCTAAACGGTGAGCGATATCTGCTAGTTCGTACAAATCTTTTTGCGCATTCATTTCTGTCAGCTCATCCAAACCACGCTCTATCGCCGACGAAAATAGTGACACCAATTTTTGTAAACGCTGTTTACCCAACGCCGTTAGATGAGAGTAAATAAGACTGATGTTTAACAAGCCATTACTCGCCTGTTGATCTAATGCTATTTGACTATTGAGATTAAGCTGCTCTCCCATGATTTGATACAGAAGTTCGCGCTTAAAAGGCTTAGGAATGACGGCTCGGATACCAATGTCATGGCATTGTTTCACATTGCTTGGTAGCACATTGGCAGTGAGCGCCACAATAGGCGTTTGAGCATTTACTTGACCACCATTGCGTATTTGATCAGCCACATCTAACCCACTTAATGAAGGCAAATGAATATCCATCAGGATCAAATCAAACTGGCTATGATTTGCTTTATGAAGCGCTTCTTGACCATCCACTGCGAGCGTCACCTGATGCCCATCTTGTTCTAATAGCTCCGTGGTAACCGCTTGGTTAATTGGCGTATCTTCAACCAATAAAATCGACATAGCCGCTAGTTTTCGAGGCGACTCTATGGCTTTAAGCGGCGCTATCATGGTTTCATCTATCGCCATCAAAGGTACATAAAACCAAAATACACTACCACGACCTTCCTCACTTTCTACGCCCATTTCACCTTCAAGCAATCGCACTAGCTGAGCCGTAATGGCCAATCCCAATCCCGTACCACCAAACCGACGAGTGACACTTTCATCCGCTTGGCTAAAGCGTTCAAATATATGCGAAAGATAACTTTCAGGAATGCCCATCCCCGTGTCTTCCACTTCAATAAGCACACCGTTAGATTGCTCAGGGTTCTCATTAGCCGGCATCACGGAAATAGTTACCGAGCCATCACGAGTGAACTTAATGGCGTTAGACACAAGATTCGACAAGATTTGCCGTAACGCACCCGCAGCCCCTTGATAACGATCTGGCAACTGATCACTGATTTGCACATTCAATAGAGTGTTTTGTTGTTGGGCTTGAGCCAAAAACAGCAAGCTCGTGGAATTTACGAGCTCACTAATTGAAAACGGCAGAATCTCCGGACTATACATGCCTTCTTCTAGACGAGCGTAATCTAATAAGCCATTCAGTATTTCTAATAAGGCCTCGCCTGACTGATAAATTGCGGACAATTTTTCCTGACTTTGATTGGATTGAGGCTGGCTCTGTAGTAACTCCACCATACCCAAAATACCATTCAACGGCGTTTTGATTTCGTGGCTCATGGTCGCCAAAAACTGGCTCTTGGCTAAGTTCGCTTTTTCAGCGGTTTCTTTAGCATCTTGTAATCGTCGGGTCCGGCGGCTCACTTGCTCTTGCAGCTGATCTCGGTGATAACGCAATTCCGCTTCGATCACATCTTTTTGCTTGATATCCGCTAAAATTGCTTCTCGCATGTCATTCATCGCATTCACCACAGAATCTATTTCATCACTTTCTGGGCGCGGTGTTTTATGAGGAAGAACCAGTTTTTTCTTAAGGTTTCCAGCGCCAATAGAACGAGTATAACTGGCCATATATTCCAGATGTCTCGTTACCATAAAATGCACAATAAGCAGTAACAGCACGCCATTGATTAACACCAGGAGACTTTGAAAAAGCGCAATTTCGATGGCAGATCGTAGCAGTTTTGACTGAATAGCCGCCATATCGTGATATACCGTTAACTCACCAAGCATGCGCTGTGTCTGCTTGCCATCTCGGTCGATGTAATAGATAGGTAAAGTGGTGCCATTCTTATTACTGGCAATTGAGTCTCTGTCTCCAACTATGATGTCATCTTGCCAATCCGCAGAATGCAAGGTAACCGCATTCACATTGGAAAAGTTCATAATACCTTTTAGCTGCAGCTCTAATTGCTCACTATCCAGATCCCACAAACCTTTACGAACCCCCTCAATGTGCGATGAAGTAATGTAATCAGTTTGCTGTTGCATCGAAGCACGCTCCCGACGATATTCATTGAACACTTGAACGCTCGTCGAAATAAGGGCCAGCAGCAAACTCAATGACAAAAGTTTGATAAAAATACGGTATGCCAGCGGATGCATTTGCTTATAGCGTAATAGGTTGGGGATGATAGAAAATTTTATTAGTGGACGCATAACTAGTAGTCGAACTCCCCGTTCAAACCAAGATCAGCATTATAAATTTGGCGATAGCGTTCCACCAATTCGGGCACCATATCTGGGTCTTTCAATAAGGTATTTAAGCGCTTATTTAATGAAGGTAGCCAATTAACCAAAGGGGATTTTTGAGAAATGGCAAGGTACCAAAAATCGCTAACATCCGTTTTTGTATGGCCTATTTTTCCTTCTAGACCTAGTCGATGAACATCTAATTGACCTGACAATTTCCCCATTGGTACAACGTCTAAACGATTATCAGCCAGCTTTAATAGATTTTGATCTTGAGTTGAGACAAGCTCTAAATTTGGATATTCATGAAAGGCCGCATCCACTTCATTACCAAAGCTATCGCCCATTAGTAGACCAACTCGCAAGCCAGCTAAACTTTTCCAATCCTTGAAGACTAGCGGATGCTTAATAGGGTAATAAAGGTAGATCGTCTCTCGAATGACTGGAGCGTCTAAATAAGTCAGAAATTGCTGACGTTTCGTGGTTTTGAACCCCGACAACATATCAACATTCCCTAATTCGACTTCTTTAAGGCAACGCCGCCAATTGCTATTTTGACGAACATCTACTGTCACACCAAGTGGTTCCAGTAACATTCTAATCACTGCGACATTGACACCATCGACTTTTTCATCCGCATTAACCCACGAAACAGGTGGATAAGCACTGGTCCCGCAAACTCTTACTGTTAATCCAGATAAGTCATCCAGAGACGGGGCGTTTTCTGCAAAAGCGCGGTCTTGTGCCAACACATTCCAAGAAAACAAGATACTCAGCCAAAGAGAACATAACCGAAATGCCCAACCGTAAACTGTAAACCTATGAAAGAGAGGGCTGTGATGAACGGCTTCTTTTCTAACATTCACCACAAACAATCGCCTTATCACTGCCCACATTACAAATCGTCTTGAGGATTATTACTAAGGAGGTAGCCAACACCATGAACGGTAATTATCATTTGTGGACAATCTGGGTCTTCGCCTAACTTACGACGAATTCTGCCGATTAAGACATCAATCGTACGATCCGTAGCGTTCCAAGTGCGGTTTTTGATTCGATCCATAAGTTGATCGCGTGTCAGGGCAATGCCCTCATTTGCTTTAAGCGCTAACAAAAGCTGAAACTCACCTTCGGTTAGTTGACTCACACTGCGGTCAGACTTAACCAAAACACGGCGCGAAGTATCTAATTGCCATGTCCCAATCGTTCGAAGAACAGGCTCTTCTACTGGATTTTTAGCAAGCTCTCTCTGATTCCGCACTCGGCGAATTAGATTTTTTCCACGAGCCAATACTTCTCGTGCATTGAAAGGTTTGCAAACGTATTCATCCGCTCCACACTCTAGCCCTATGATGCGGTCTATATCATCCTGTTTACCTGTTACTAAAATAATTCCGACTTCTGAACGGCTCCGCAACTCGCGGGTCAGAGTTAATCCATCTTTACCAGGCAAACGAATGTCGAGCAGAATCAGATCGAATTCTTGCTCACTTAATAATTGTTCAGCGGCTTCAGCAGTGTCTGCACCTGAAACGGTATAGCCTTCTTCTGCAAAGTAGCTTTCGAGTGTTTCTCTGATTACGCTAGAGTCATCAACAACGAGAATTTTAATGTCTGACATTAACATAGCTAAGTACTACAAAAGGTAAAAGTGGAATCAAGTGTCTAATGATCATTTTATTATCGTTATTTTTAATATTGAAGAAGCCATTCCATATCAGCTCAATGAACTATAACAATTAAGCTAAGAAAAGATAAGAGAGTAATATTAGGAAAAAACATCAACAGAATGTAAACCTATTATATAAATGTAAATGCCTGTTGTTGTTTTGTTCACCCCTATTGTTAAATAAAATCATATCATAAGGAAAACGACCGCAAAGCAAAGAAACGCTGACATACTTTTCCTTGCGAAGGCGACAAAACGCAGCTCAACATTCAGATACGCTCGACATTGGTGCATTTTCTTTTACCCCTCGGTCAATAAGCCCCCATTGAGATTTTCTTAATCATATTTAGCTTTAATCAATCGACTGAATACGCACAACAATGGAGCGAAAAATATCAAGATCTTACTCAATACTCTTGCCGAATCGGATTCGCCTATTCTATTTTTTGTCATCAATTGATTAAAAAACTGTACTCTCTCTTAATATTTCCCCATCAAATAGCGCATTAACAGACGCGTTGATGCAACTTTCTATTTCACATTGTTTATACAAAGTATTACGACTTGTTTGTGAATTAATACTTTCTTCCTGTTACAACATTAATTAAGAAAAATGAAATAGGGCATTTCACTATGCCAATTTCGCTTATCTCCCATAAAAAAGAAAACAAAGGAACAACCTATGGCTGTCAGCACACAACTATCAGATGAGCAGAAGCCAAGCCTTACGCTTGCTCTTGTCCCCGTCATACTCACTCTTGCTTTACTTGGCGTACAAATCTTCTATTTTGGTGATTTCACTCCACACATACCTCTTGCGATTGGCTTAGCCCTTACGGCATTAGTTGGTATTAAGCAGGGCTTAAAATGGAAACAAATTGAAGAAGGCATTTTTCATGTAATCCATGTATCCATGCCTTCCGTATCGGTATTGATTCTGGTCGGGATGCTGGTCGGGGTATGGATTGCCAGTGGTACCGTTCCTACTTTGATTTATTACGGCCTGACGTTACTGTCGCCACAAATATTCTTAGCCGCGGCGATGATTCTTTGTTCTGTTGTCTCTCTGTCTTTGGGAACATCTTGGGGAACAGTCGGTACCGTCGGTCTAGCTCTAATGGGTATTGGTGCTGGTTTCGAAATTCCAATGTACTGGACTGCGGGCGCCGTTGTATCAGGTGCGTTCTTCGGTGATAAAGTATCGCCTCTTTCAGATACTACTAACTTAGCACCTGCGGTAACTGGCACAGATGTGTTCTCTCACATCAAAAACATGATGCCAACTACTATTCCAGCGATGTTGATTGCCTTGGTTATCTATTTAATCGCAGGTTTTACTTTGATCGACAATGACAACGGTTCTTTTGAACGTATCACGGCGATCACATCCTCTCTACAAAGAAACTTTGAAATCTCTGCTTGGTTGCTAGCTCCGGCTTTAGTCGTTATCGTATTGGCTGTTAAACGCATGCCACCCATTCCATCTCTATTTGCAGGTGTTATTGCTGGTGCCATCGTTGCAGTGTTTACACAAGGCGCAGGCATCCATGACATTTTAACTTATGCGAACAGCGGTTACTCCATCACCACAAGCTCTGATGCGATTAACAGCCTCCTAAATCGTGGTGGCATCCAATCTATGATGTGGACTATCTCCTTGATTTTGATCGCACTTGGTTTTGGTGGCGCACTTGAAAGAACAGGCTGTCTAGAAGCCATTATCAGTGCCATCATGACTAAAGTAACAACCTTCAAAGGCGTTCAGACATCTGCAACATTGACGTCAGTAGCAACCAACCTTGTCGCAGGCGACCCTTACCTATCGATCGCTCTACCTGGTCGTATGTATGCGCCAGTATATCGTGGAATGAAGTATTCAACGCTTAACCTTTCTCGTGCAATCGAAGAAGGCGGCACCTTGGTTTCTCCTCTTGTGCCTTGGAATGCTGGCGGCGCTTTCGTTATCGGCGCATTAGGCCTAAGCATTGGCGATGGCAATTTCGAAAACCTACTTTATATCCCACTGGCCTTCGCATGTTGGGTATCTCCTGTATTAGGTCTAATCTACGCACAGCTAGGATTCTTCTCTCCAAAAGCAACAGCTGAAGAGCAAGCAAGATGGAAGAAAAACGACGAGTTAGTCATGGATTACAGCACAGCTAAGTAACCACCTAATATTCAAGTCAATAAAAAAGCAGAGTGCTGATGCAACTCTGCTTTTTTTGTCTTCTAAAGATGATCTTTCGATAATCCCAAAACAGCTCTAGAATGCTATACTAGCGCCCTCTATCATTGCATCCTTCATCATTAGCGAGACATCCATGACCTTTGCGTCTTTAGGGCTTCATCAAGACATTATTCAGCAAGTAACAGAGCTGGGATATATAACACCAACGCCCATTCAACTTGCCGCTATCCCAGCTGTCTTAGCGAAAAAAGACCTTATGGCCGGAGCACAAACAGGAACAGGAAAAACAGCCGCTTTTGCGTTGCCACTTTTACACCAGATTCTACACACTAAAAACTTAAATAATGTCGAAGGCATTCAAGTATTGGTGCTAACACCTACTCGCGAATTGGCCCAACAAGTTCATGCTAGTTTTGTTAAATACAGTGCAACATTGCCAATTCAATCGGTTGTCGCTTATGGCGGTGCAAGCATCAATGTTCAGCTCGATGCGTTGAAACAAGGTTGCGATGTATTGGTTGCCACACCCGGTCGCTTGCTTGAATTAATCATGAAAAACCTGATTGATTTAAACAACCTAAAAACGCTGGTATTAGATGAAGCAGACCGCATGCTAGATATGGGCTTTATTATTGATATTCAAAGAATATTGAAGAAGTTGCCTGAGTCACGACAGACCTTATTCTTCTCAGCGACCTTTAATGATGACATTTTCGCCCTAAGCAAAACCTTATTAAAAGACCCGCAATTAATCGAAGTAGACAGCCGCAACACCACAGCGACTCAGGTCGCACAAACGATTTACGCGGTTGACCAAGACCGAAAAAGTGCGCTGTTATCATTTTTAATTGGGTCTAAAAATTGGCAACAAGTGCTTATCTTTACTCGCACCAAACAAGGAGCTGATGATTTAGCAAAAGAAATGCAAAAAGATGGTATCGCCACTCAATCTATTCATGGTGATAAATCACAAGGCGCGCGTGATCGCGTGTTGGCAGACTTTAAAGCAGGTAAAGTACGCGCACTGGTCGCGACCGATGTTGCCGCAAGAGGGATCGACATAGACCAATTGCAATATGTTGTGAATCACGAATTACCTTACAACGCAGAAGATTACATCCATCGCATTGGCCGAACTGGTCGCGCAGGAACAACCGGCCTTGCTGTCACCTTAGTGTCAGAAAAAGAACGTTATTTATTAACCGATATAGAAAAACTAGTGGGTGAGCAATTCATTCCTCAATGGCTACCCGGTTTTGAACCCGACCTTAACAAGGTTATTAATACCTCAAAAAAACGTGAGCCATCTAAAAAAGAATTACGCGCAAAAGCGCTTGGTCTGAACCCGTCTTCAAAAGACAAAAAACCGAAGAGAAGACGCCGTTAAAAATATATTTATGTTCTCTGGTATAATTTTTGTGTGCCTATTCTAAGCGTGAATGGCATCTCCTAAAACCCATCTATCTTTAGAAACCCCATGATGAAACCTCAACCTAACATAAGCACTGAGAAACCTTTAAGCGCGGCTCAGATTTCTCCGGCCTTATTCCGTCAGTTGCTGATTGTTGCCATCCTAGGGTTTAGCTCGATCTGGGGAATCGATGCTTACAGCGGGATTATTGCAGTATTTGACGCCTTTTCGTATCCATTATGCATTGGCGCATTTATTCTGATTTACATACTCAGTTTTTCACGCCTCAACCAGCAGAGCTTGCACTATCTTGCCTACCTCGTTGTGGCTGGCTACTTAATAAGCTGCAGCATTTGGCATCATTTACCGGATAATGGTCTATTTTCTAACTCAGCACAGTGGCTAGGGCTAAATTACGTCATTGTCTATCTTTTTCTTGATGTCAAAAAGGCCGCTCCCGCAACCGCAATTGTTTTTGTTGCAACTATCGTAGGGCATTACATTGCACTCATACAAAACCACACAGTCAACGCAGCACTTGTTGTCACATTAAATATGGCCATCGCCCATGTTATCTATATTTTCTTATTGTGGACGGTTATTAAATTAAAAGTGACATCGGACAAAATCGCTGCACGAGCAAACACCCTTGAAAATTACGCCTACGTCGATTTACTCACTCGAGTGCTAAACCGACGTGGCATTGAGAAAGTATTTAACGAACTTAACCTAGATTCAACGGAACAACAGAAGAATTACGCAATACTCATCATCGATATAGATCATTTCAAACAGGTCAATGACCTAAATGGCCATCTTGTCGGAGACAAAGTTCTTAACAGAATCGCAGGCAAACTAAGTAGGAGCATTCATCCAAATGACATACTCGGCCGCTGGGGTGGAGAAGAATTTATCATTCTCACTTTAAATAGGACACCGCAGCAAGTCATGGCGCTAGCCGAAAAACTAAGAACAGCCGTTAGCAACCTTGTTGTCGACGATATATCAAACATTACTATCAGCATTGGTATTGGGTACTCCTATGAAGCAACCTCAAAAGAGGCCGTCTTCAAAATTGCTGATGATCATCTTTATACAGCCAAGAATTCAGGGCGCAACACGATTCGTGCAGACCATTTTTAACTACTAGTTTTCCAATACAGCAGATCACACTCAATCTTGTCAAAAACCATAGACTCGCTCCGGCACAGTCTACAATGTTTTTTATTGCTCTATGCAATGCTCCCACCCAATAAAAGAGTAATAGCAGCCTTTAGCACTTATATAACCTGTTATTACCCTCTCTTCTCATTCTTTCGAAAAGCAAAAGACCTCTCCTTCAATCCTAACAACGCTAGAAATTATCTATAGATAAAACAACAACTTAATTAATGGCCAAAAAGTAACAATCTGACTTTTCTCAACCTTAAAAGCAAAAAAGATATAAACCAGTTTGAAAATACGCTTTTTAATACATGAAAATAAAATTAGAACATTAATTAGATCAATAAATATACTGTAAAATTATTGTAAGGTTACGGAAATACACGTAAGATTTACGGAACATCTACACAGTAATTTTTAGACTCTTTGAATAATAAGTATTAAAAAAGGAATGATAGGTATGATTAAAAGCAGTGCTGAATTTCTTGAACCGGCATCTGAAAGGGAACTCACTTTTTATACTGATTATTTGCTACGAACTATTCGAAGTACCTCTTTAAAAAATTTACGCGGAAGCTCACAATTCGAACGTGTGAAAAAGCTAAATGAAGAGTTAGAAAATTTAATAAACAAAAAACGCGCCCCACAAAATTTCGCCTCTCAAATGCGCACCGCGTTTAAAGCAACACAGTTGGCTTCCAATCATTTTCGATGGATTGATAAAAAAGACGAGCGCTTGTGTAACTGGGTATGGTGCTATTTAAAAAGTAAGACTAAAAAGACTGAGGCTGGTCTAGAACAAGAAACGTCCAAAGAAAGCAGTTTCTTCTTACTTGCGGAAAAGACCTTCAGTACTGACAGGGATAACGCAGCCGATAGGCACATAGATATTTTAGATGCTTTTTATAATGGCGAGGCTGATACACAGCAACAGCAAGATCTACTCGAAGAACTCAAAGCAAAATGGCAAGAAATCCGCTTTAATGAAACAATAGTAAATTGGCTAGAAGACAATAATCCTTCACAATGGACTTGGGCTTGGTCTTATCTGCAAAACATTACCCAAAGACCCTTAGAACAAGCTTGGATACCAGCCAATGCGATAGAAAAAAAAGCGGTGGTTATTGCTACTATTGATTTATCTGATAACGTAGACCGTAAAGCTTTGATCATTGATAAAATGAAAAAAGCTTGGAGCCAGAAAAAATTTCGTGAGAAATCGAGTGGTAAAAAGCCTTACAGCATTAGCATGACGCTAAACACCAAGCAAAAGCTAAATGCACTGGCTGAAGAAAAAAACATGAAAATCAACGAGATGGTTGAGTATTTAGTAAGGAATGAATATAAAAAACGTGATTCCAACGAATAACCTTGTTAATTGCAAGGTAGAAATAATGCCGCTGCACCAGCGATAAAGTCTATTTTCTATTTCTGGTAGTTTCATTTGTCATCTAATCACTGTATAACGAGCCGCATGAAAATCCCTAAAAGAATACAACCACTCATCGAAGATGGCTTAGTAGACGAAGTTCTTCGACAATTAATGAGCGGAAAAGAAGCGACTGTCTACGTAGTACGCTGCGGATCAGAGATCCGTTGCGCAAAAGTGTATAAAGAAGCGGGTAAACGCAGCTTTAAACAGGCAGTACAATATCGAGAAGGCAGAAAAGTCCGTAATAGCCGTCGCTCTAGAGCGATGGAAAAAGGCTCTAAGTTTGGCAGAGACGAACAAGAGAACCTTTGGCAAAATGCTGAAGTCGATGCCCTGTATCGACTAGCAGCCGCTGGCGTTCGCGCGCCTACACCCTACGGTTGCTTTGACGGCGTTTTGTTAATGGAACTGGTTACTGATGATAGCGGTGAAGTAGCACCACGTCTAAATGATGTGGTATTAACTGAAGAGCAAGCCAAACGCGATCACGACACCATTATCAAAGATATTGTTCGCATGTTGTGCGCTGGCTTGATTCACGGCGACTTATCCGAATTTAACGTACTAGTTGATTCCCACGGCCCTGTGATTATAGACCTTCCTCAAGCCGTTGATGCAGCTGCAAACAATAATGCCGAATGGATGTTAGAGCGCGACGTAAACAACATGCGTAACTATTACGGTATGTTCGCACCAGAGCTTCTTGAAACCAAATACGCAAAAGAAATTTGGGCGCTGTTCGAAGCTGGTAAATTAACACCACATACCGAACTGACCGGTTTATTTGAAGAACCAACAGAAGAAGCCGATGTCGATTCCGTACTACAAGAAATCAAAGAAGCCTTCGAAGAAGAACAAGACCGTTTAGCTCGTATTAACAGTTCAGACGACGAAGATTAATTAGCAATTTAGGTACAGATTTTTTAGATTAACCTAAGAGAGCAACAGCCATCGCTTTTGCTCTCTTAGCGGCATCTAAATCGCCCGATACATAGGCTTGTGCAATAGCCCCTTCTTTTAGCACACTGACACTTTGTGCTAAATCAGCCGGAGCCAATTTAGCAGAACAACCTACAAGGTTCGCTTGAATAAAAGACGTAATATTTTGCTTATGGCGCTGACATATTTCATTAACTACATGATCAGAAAACTCCCCATTGGCTTTCACGAAAAAGCAGCCTTTAAATGGCGATAACACCTCAACATTGTCATGAAACCAATCATCAAGCGCATCAAACAAGGCCAAAACAGCGGTTTTTCCTTCCCCAGCCGCCATCATTCTTGATGTTAGCCAATCCATAAAAATTTGATCCCGATAAATTAACACAGCCTCAACCAAAGCATCTTTACTACTAAAGTGATGATAAAGCGTTTTTTTGGCTACTCCAGTTTCAGACAAAATGAGATTAATCCCCACAGCATGAATGCCATGTTGATAAAAAAGTTTAAACGCCGCGTGTATTAATAAGTCAGGCTTAGTCACTTTACTTCTCCCTCATTAAAAAAGAATATTGACACGAGTGAACAGACTTGTCTACCATTGCAGAGACAGATCGGTCTACCTTTATTTACCAATGATAGCCAGCACTCAAGAGGAATCCATTTATGCTATCCAATTTTTTCACTTCATTTCATCAGTCTAAATTTTTTACTATTTGCTTAGCAGGGATCGGAGCAACACTGTGTATTTTTATGATTGCTCAAGGTGCCCAGCTTGCACCAGAGTATCTTGGTATCATGGCGCCATTTGGCGCAACCATGGTTATACTGTTTGCCTTACCTAAAAGCCCTTTGGCTCAGCCAAAAAATATCCTAGGCGGCCATTTATTAACAACCACAATAGGATTAATCGCATTACAATTTTGGGATGTCACACCATTAACTATGGCAATAAGTGTTGGTGCTGGCGTTTCCTTGATGATGTTAACCAATACGCTGCATCCTCCGGCAGGAGCAAACCCTCTTCTGGTATTATCATTGCAAGTTTCGTGGGGATTTTTACTCTCTCCAGTTCTATCTGGATGCTTGCTCATTATTCTATTCGGCTGGTGTTACCACAACTGGATCTCACGTATTGGCTACCCGCTAAAATCCAAAAAATGAAGCCACAAAAAGAATTAATGCACTAAAAAACATGATGACTGCTTTTTTATACACACTTTTAGCTCATCAAGCACGATTTCTTACATTTGATGCTTTTTTAACCAAATGATTCATGTATAATTCCGCTCCGCATTTGACCTTATGGTCAAATGTCTATGCAAAGAGCGTTATAAAATTTTAAATTTGGGTTCCCTCACCCCAATCAAACGAAAAAGGCCACAAATATGAGTACTTTTACCTCAGAACAAAAAGGCAAGGCACTGTGCTACCTTGCGATGTTCCACCTACTAATCATTGCTTCTAGCAATTATCTAGTACAGATTCCCTTCACGGTTTCTGGGTTCCACACCACTTGGGGTGCGTTCACTTTTCCTTTTATTTTCTTGGCAACAGATCTCACCGTAAGAATCTTCGGCGCGGCATTGGCACGAAAAATCATCTTCTTAGTGATGATTCCATCGCTAATCGTTTCTTACGTATTGTCAGTTCTATTTGCTCAAGGAGAGTTTCAAGGGTTTGAGGCTTTATCGTCGATAAATACATTTGTCGGAAGAATAGCTATTGCCAGCTTGATGGCATATCTGCTTGGTCAAGTACTTGATATTCAAGTCTTTAATCGCCTACGTCAGCTTAAACAATGGTGGGTTGCTCCAGCAGCATCAACGTTATTTGGGAATGGTTTAGATACTTTGGCGTTCTTCGGCATCGCTTTTTACCAAAGCCCAGACCCATTTATGGCCCAACATTGGCAAGCAATTGCATTAGCGGATTTTGGCTTTAAGCTCATCATTAGCCTTGGTTTGTTTATCCCAATATACGGCGTACTGTTGAATTATCTGACCAAGAAAATCACCTCAATTAAACCAGACTTTACTTTGGCAAATGCATAAGACTAAGTTAATTTAGGGGATTAGCAGGAAGGTTAAAAAACACTGCGTAGATAAAGGCCTATCTAAAAGGGAGGAAAAATAGGCCTTTACAGTGCATTAATTAAACACGAATACGCTTAGTAGTTGTATTTAGCACCAATTTTATAAACAGGACGCCAGCTGTCATTCGCTGTAACTGATTCGCCATTGAAGTTGTAAGTATCACCTGATTTATAAGGCTTCATGCCAATTTCTGCAAAAGGGCTCCAGCCGTTTTTAAAGCCTTTGTATTCGCCGGTAAAATTCACTTCTGAGAAACCCGATTTATCATCTTTCCATCTTGGGCCTGAACTTTCTTGGTTGAAGGTATAATCTACAGATGCCCCAAAGCCCCAATCTTCAATGCCTTTATATCCAGCAGAAAAAGTCCAACGATTATAATGGGAGTTTCTGCTAGTGCTTGTTTCATTGGCTAGCTTGTCGTAATGGTAGCGATGACGGAAGCCAACTGACCAATCATCATTTACTTTGTAACCAAGGCTTAAATTAAATTGATGGCCGACTTTGGTAGATCCAGAATCCCATTTGTACTGCGGAGTTAAGGTAAGAGTATCGGAGATTTTATAACGATAACTGATATTCGTTTGCTGGCCATTACCACTTAGTTCATCAAAAGGACCTTCGCCTTTTGCACTACTCCACTTAGCCTCAACGCCAAAACCTATGCCATTGGCAAACCGATGGCTAACTTCAATACGATCTTTATTCTCTTGATCCTGACCGTCGTACTGAGGAACGTATTCATGGCGAATATTAATCGTTGTTGCATGCGCTGCAACGCTAGTGAGTCCAATGAGGACTGCCGCAGATACAATTTTCATCTTCATATTAAAACACCGTTTTATTTTTATAGGGTTGAGATTTTAATTTAACTCTATATTTTTATTTTTGGAAGTATTTTTGTAATGTAAAGGTAAAAATAATAAAACAATGTTTTAAAAATGAGGATTTATTCAGCCCAAAAGCCAGAAAGATAGGGCCTTACAATAAAAGTGTAAAAATTAAGAAAGCGTAAATTAGTGTCAAGAAATGCTCTCTATCGCGAGGGCAGTGTATGAGAAATGAGTATTGAATAGCAGAAAAGGAAGAAGCTTGTATGTTTAAACTATTAAGACCAAATAGGCTATTAAGACCAAAGATCGCCAAATCGGTCACGATGACTTAAATATAAACGCAGATCGAATTCTAGCTGATGATAATCGGGCTCCATATAACAACAAAGCTTGTAAAAGGCTTTGTTGTGGCCCTTTTCTTTGAGGTGTGCGAGTTCATGCACCAAAATCATCTTTAATAAAGGTTCAGGAATCCGACGAAATAAAGACGAGATACGAATTTCATTTTTCGCCTTTAGCTTATTGCCCTGCATTCTAGACACGAAAGTATGCAACCCAAGAGCATTATTGATGATGTGTATCTTATCGTCATAAATGACTTTGCTGATTGGCGGGGAGCTACGCATAAACTCATTTTTGAGATCCATTGCGTATTCATACAAAGCACGAGTTCCGTTCAGCCCATGAACGTCAGGGTATTTTTTTAACAACCACTCACCAGACTTCTCCGAGTCCAACAAAGTTTGTGCTTGCTGTTGAACCTGTGCGCTGTAAGCGCCAAGATAGTTTTTAAACCCAGTATTCTGACTCATAGACTCTATCGGCCACGTATTTTAAGGCCGACAATCTTCGCAGAGTTAGCGAAAAAACACCATTCAAGAACTTAACAGAGGACTCAAATCTTGCCATAACTGCGGGCTTGCCGCCCAAACTAGGCTACCGTTTAACAGCCCATCTTTCTTAAGGAAGTCCGTCACTTGACCGCCTGCCTCTTCGATTAACAGCAAGCCCGCCAACGCATCCCAACTGTTTAAATGTGACTCAAAATAGCCATGAACCAGTCCAGATGACACATGAGCCAGCATGAGAGCGCCCGCGCCAAAGCGTCGGTATTCGATATTCTGTTTATCCAACATCAAGATAAGATCACAATATTCTTGTATTGGTCGGCGATTAGACCGCCCTAATCCCAGAAGTGCTTGACCTTTTTTAGGCTCATGAATAGTTAATTGAACGCCATTCAAATACGCACCTTGACCTTTCTTGGCAATAAAAAACTCCTCTCTATCCGGCGCATAAACAAAGCCCATCTGGATTTCTTTGTGTTTTACATAAGCGACGGAAACACACCAATAGTCCATACCTTGAACGTAATTAGTGGTGCCATCAATAGGGTCAATCACCCAGACTCCATTGTTTTCTGGGTTTGAAGCCTGAACCAGACCACTTTCTTCCCCCAAAAAACCATCGTCTGGGAATAGGCCTCGAATCACTTCTTTTAACTCTGCTTCAACCGCAACATCTGCCTGAGAGACAAAATCTTGCCGACTTTTTGTGGTTACTGACAATCCAGACTGACGAAGGCTTTGAGCACGTTTGCCAGCCGCTCTAATTGCGGTTTCTAAAATCTGATAGCTATCTTGCATGTTCTTTTGTCCTTATGCTGGTCAATTCAAAGTCTGGCGAGGTATTTCTAATCACCAATTTGACCGGTATTTCTTCTATAGTTTGATCAATATAGGGATCTTGCCCCCTGGCTTCCAAGCAAGATAAGACACGCTTCGCGGTTTCCTCGACATCTTGATGAATCGTCGTCAAGCGATAACTGTATTGCGCGGTTTGCGGCGTATTATCAAAGCCAATGATGTGAAAATCTTGGGGGGCATCAAAGCCATTTTCTCGCATCCCATCCAAAAAGCCGCAGGCCAGCTGAGCATTAGCACAAAACACACCATCGACTTTCCCACCTTCAGCACAAAAAACGTGAGCTGCTTGCCTTCCTCCTTCATATCCATCCATGTCGGCGACAATATGAAGTAAATCGCTCTCATCACATAGACCTATCTCAGCCGTGGCCTGACAAAACCTCTCGCCGCGGTTGATACCAGACCAAGTAGAGTCTTTATAATTCAGCCAAGCAATAGACGAGCAGCCACAACGCACAAACTGCTCCGCAACAAGAACGGCTGCCATTTTATTGTCGGAACAGACAAAATCCACATCAGGGATATCCATATGACGATTAATGCCGACGACAGGAATATTATGTTGTACGCACTCTTTCACCAATTCCACTGGTGGCTGGCCGGATGTGACGACCACTCCCGACACACGAAATTGCGTAAAGCGCCGAATGGTTATTTCCAATTCGTCCGCATCACGTACTTCTGTAACGAGGGCTTGATAGCCCTTACGCTGAATTTCACTCAACAAGCCCTCAAGCAAACTGCTACGAAAAGGATCACTTAAGCGCGCCACCACCACACCCACTAACTGGCTGCGTTTACGGTTTAAACCCTGAGCCAAAAAATTAACTTGATAACCCAACTCATTCGCCGCCTGTAATATTTTTTCGCGGGTTTCGCGAGCCACATTGCCTTGATCGCTAAACACGCGAGACACAGACGCACGAGACACGCCAGCAAGTTTCGCAACATCTTCGGCAGATACAGATCGGCCACCTCGAGAATCGGTCACATCTTGCCTCCTTGTCCTATTGAAAGAGAATCAAAGACATGTCGACTAAGATCAATATCGTCTAAATCTAATTGCAAACCATCTCGACTCAAAAACATGTCAGGAATATCCCTCACAGCTTGCAATAAACTCGGTATCGCCTCATCAAAACAATGATAAATCCCCAACGCCTTAGCACCAGTGTCCACAAGCAAGCGCTCACAACCTGGCAAATCCCCATGAGAGGAGTCATTAGATAAAGCCTCAAAAGACGCGCATTCCTGAAAAGCCATGTCCACATCTTTCATCAACGACTGGCTAGCAGCAGTAGGACGACCATCTCCACTGTAAAACAAGGTTTTTTCATCGGCCGTAATTCGAATCGCTTTGTTCGCCATTTCATGCTGAGTGTTCGCTGTGCGGATGTGCCAGTGCTCCCATTCGAATTCATCCGCAATGTCCTGCCAATGAATCTCAAAACACACCTGAGTTTCCGGCCACACAGCCAACTCCACCAGCGCTTTTAGAGGCTGCTGCTGTTCGGCTTGGCAAAAAATAGTCAAAGGCTCCGTGCGATTGAAACTTTTCCATTGGTTAATCAACGCGGCTAAACCTGAGCTATGGTCTGGATGTATGTGTGTAAAATAAATTACCTGAATATCATTCACACCAATACTTCTCTGCCAAATCGCCCGAGGCACCGTTGGCCCACAATCGATAAGCCATTGGTTTTGCTGACAATCTATAATTCTAATCGAGGAGGTATTGTTGCGTTTAGAGAACGCACTACCACTACCAATTACGTCAATTTTCATACTGCCTCACCAAGATGTCTTTTTAGCTTAATTAAATTGTCATAAAGATCCGACAAAGTAGGCCACCATAATGTCGGTTAGAGATTGCATTTTTTTTACAAATCACTGAACACGTGTTCATTTGTTAAAAAAACTTCAAAAATCCTACCGACACTCGTTTTATCGGTTTGGAGAAAAGAGAAGGCATGGCGCACTTACACATAAAAAACTTACAGGCAGGCTACGGCAAAAAAATGATATTAGATAATATCAATTTAACCGTTGAGCAAGGCGAGATGATTGCCTTACTCGGTCCATCTGGCTGTGGAAAAACCACGCTACTCAATGCCTTATGCGGCTTCGTTCCTGTTAGTAATGGCGAAATTTTTGCCGGTAACCGAGCCGTTTCTCAGCTTCCCGCCGAAAAACGCAACATTACCATGGTCTTTCAAAGTTACGCTCTTTGGCCTCACATGACCGTCGCACAAAACATCGGCTACGGGCTCAAAGTTCAAAAAGCCAAACGGGCAGAAATAGACTGCCGCGTCGCGGAATTATTAGGCATAGTAAAACTAGAAGGGTTAGAAAATGAGAAGGTTACCGCCTTGTCGGGGGGGCAGCGTCAGCGAGTGGCATTAGCACGCGCTTTGGCGATCAGACCCGATGTGCTGGTTCTCGATGAGCCACTTTCGAACCTTGATGCAAAGGTTAGGCTAAGCGTTCGCCATGAAATCAAAGCACTGCAAAAACAACTTGGCTTCACCTCACTCATCGTCACCCATGATCAAGAAGAAGCCTTGGTTATGGCGGACCGAATTGCTGTGTTAAACCAAGGCAAAATCGAGCAAATTGGTACACCAGAAGAGATTTATCATCACCCAAGTACACCTTTTGTTGCCGACTTTATGGGGGCAGAAAACCATATCGAATGGCCCACTAACGACGACGCTTTCCATCTAAACCTGGGTAACCATACCACTCCATTAGACATTTATTTTCGTAGTGAAAATGCCGTGCTATCGACTCAGCAACCTGCAAGTAAAGATGACTTCCATACGGGCTTGGAGATCAACGGTCACGTCGAACAAAGTGTGTTCTTTGGCAACAATTACCAAATTAGTGTGCGCTGCGGGAAGCACGCCATACAGGCGGATCACGACCAGAATCTACCTGAGAATACTCCCGTTACTTTACGCGTTCCCACCGATGCTCTGCATGCTTTCATTAAAAACGTAGAACATGCCAAGCATCAAAAAAACCATGCCGTTACTGTTTAATCAATGAGGATGAATCATGTTTACTAAAACGAATGTCGCCGTAATTGCCGCTGTCGGCCTTACTCAATTTTCAACTTTTGCTTACGCAGACACCACACTCAACGTGGCCTCTGCCGGCAGTCAAAACATGGTGGATTACGTAAAAACCTACCTTGCTCCTAAATTTGAAGCAACGCACCCAGGTGTGAAAGTTAACGTAGTTGGTACAGGCCCAGGTGATGCGGGCTCCCACAAAATTATGGAAAAGCTATCGGCGCAAAATGACAGCGGTATGGATAAATGGGACATTGATGTGGCCGTTGTGCACCAAAAAATTGGTGGGGAAATGGTAGAAGATGGCTTACTGTCAAAATACCGCAGCGAAGTTAAAACGGGTGACATGGTCTCTCGCGACAGTGCTAAAAATGCATTAGGTGTCAATGTTGATGGTTACGTTATGCCCATGTTCCATAGCCAAACCGCCATCGCTTATAACAGTGATTTCGTTACAAACCCACCAACGTCTTATGACGAATTGGTTAAGTGGACGCAAAAGCACCCTAAAGCGTTTGGCTATAACGGCATCAAGAACGGCATGTCTGGCGTTAGCTTCGTAACTGGTTGGATTTATGCTTATGGCACAGATGCAGAAAGACTGTCTTCTGCGCCATATGATAAAAATGTCGAATCGTCTTGGGATAAGGCCTTTGCCGAACTAAAAGAGTTCAACAAGAACATCACTTTCACACCGGGCAACGCAGGCACGTTAGACATGCTAAACCGTGGTGAGATTTTCATGGGGCCGGTTTGGGTCGACATGTTCTACAGCTGGAAAGAGCAAGGCAAGATCCCACCTTCGCTCAAACTCTCTTTGATTGCACCAGGCATGCCAGGTCAGCCAATGTACTACGTGACGCCAACCAAAGCTGCGCACCCTCAACTGGCTCGCGAGTTCATTGAGTTAGCCACCAGCCCAGAAATTCAAGCCAACGGCATTGTAAAGCAGTTCAACTGGTATCCAGGCATTGATGCGAATTATGTAGAAGCCAAGCTTGATAAAGCCACATGGGAAAAATTGTTCGCAGAAATCACACCGAACGATTTATCTAAATATGGCAAAAGCTTCCCAATTGGACCCTACTTTGATGACATCAAAGAAGGCTACGAGCGGAACGTTTCTAACTAGATCAGTGAACTGGATAGTGAACTAAATCACTGAGCGAAGTACTCGTTCAACCTAAGCCCTGAGCACGCATTCCCTATATTAAGCGGCTCAGGGCCATTTTCTCTTGTATTGCTCATTGGAAATAAACATGCGTCAAACAACATCACGCAATCTACTAAAGAATCCTCTTTGGTTAATCGCCCCAGCCGCGCTCATGGTCGGTATCTTTTTCTTATACCCATTGTGCTTTTCGCTCTATTCAGCCATGACATTAGATGATGGCGGTTTTACGCTCAGCCATTTAAGCAAAGCCTTTGAGCTTTACTCAAATGACATCCTTTTTACCATCATCATTGTGTTGATTTCGGTCGCCATTTTGGCGGTATTATCCATTACCATTGCCGCGTTAATTACCTTATCGCCATTTCGTTCTTTGACGAAGATACTGGGCTTTCTTTATCGTTTGCCTTTATTCATTCCCTTTATCGTCACCGCGCAAATGATGCGCACCTTTTTGGCGAAAAATGGCTTAATGAACAATGCCTTTGTCGCTTCTGGCTTACTAACGCCCATGGATACTGTGTCTTTCCTTGGCTGGAGCGGCATTATTATTACCTTTGTCTGGAAGCAATTGGCCTTTTCAACCTTATTAATCTCTGGCGCCATGGCCGCCCTGGACGACTCTCAAATTCGTGCCGCTCGCAATTTAGGCGCTTCGCGTTTTCGCATTTTATTTCAAATCATCTTGCCACAAATTATTCCGACGCTGGGTGTCGCCATGGTTTTATCCATTGTCACCATGATGTCGGTATTATCCGTTCCACTGATGATAGGCACAGGCTCGCCTACTATGATGACAGCGGATATGGCGTTCCGTATCAACTCTTACGGCGATTATCACGTGGCGAACGCGCTAGGCTTGGTGTCGTACTGTATTTGCGCTGGCTTGGCTTGGTTTTATCTGCGCCAAAATCTCAAAGAAAAAGGGGCTAACTGATGATCTATCCACAAACTAAAGCCTTACTAGACAAGCTCAACATTCGCACTATGCGATTCAGCTTCTGGCTACAATGTGCCTTTATCTTATTGCTCGCACTGGCGTTATTTGGCCCAATCATGAACTTACTGATTTGGACCGTAACGGAGAGTTGGTACTTTCCGCATGCGCTCCCCAGCCAATGGGGATTCAAATATTGGCAGCAAGTGTTTAACCCTTATAGCGATGTGTCTGGTTCATTATTTACCAGCTTACTGATTGCGGTATTAACCGTGGTGGTTTGTATGATCGTCTCAATTCCGGCGGGCTATGCTCTCTCCAAACGCAGTATGCCATTACGTATTTTTTGGATGTTACTGTTTTTAATTCCTCAAGCATTTCCAAATCTAACCGTGTACATGAACATCGCTCGGCTGTTTTATGAATTTGGCTTAAACGGTACCTTACCTGGTGTGATCATAGTTCATAGCGTTCATGGTTTGATGTTTTCTATCTGGATCAGTGTCGCAGCATTTTCATCAACTGACCCAATGCTAGAGCGTGCGTCACGGAATTTGGGGGCAGGGCCTTTCTACACCTTCTTTCATATCGTATTACCACAAGCAGCACCGGGGTTAATCGCCAGCTGTATTTTTGTCTTCTTAGAGTCATTAGACGAATTTACCGGGACTTTCTTTGTTGGTTCGCCGAATATCAGCACATTGCCACTCTTGCTGTACACCGCCAGTATGGAAGGGAACTATCAGATAGCCTCAATCACCGCATTAATTCTTCTTGTGCCGTCCATCCTATTTATGGTCATCATTCACAAATTTATGAAACCTGAGATGCTATCTAAACTAGGCAAATAACACTATGAAAACAGAAACAGCTTCAAGGCTGCGACCGTCGACATAATACGAATTAACCATTTGAATTGGATTGGGTTCACTTTTTTTAATACGTAGTAGCCGATGAAAGAACCTATAACCAATCCAGGCACCGCGTATAAGCTGGTTTTTGTGCTCTCGACTGAAAGCAAGCCAAGGCTGATATAAAATGGCAGTTTTACCACGTTAATAATGAAAAATGCCCACGCGCGGGTGCTGACATAAGTTTCTTTATCGAGCTTTTGTTCCAATAGGAACAGGCTAAATATCGGCCCTGCAGCGTTGGCCATCATGGTCACAATGCCACCAATAAACCCCATGGAATAAGCCGCCAGCGGCTTCTGCATAAAAGACGTTGGGCGGTAATCTAGATAAAGGCCCAGCGCAATCATGGCAATAATCATCACACCTAGAAAGCTCACAAACTGCTCCGCGTTAATGTTTGCGAGGAAATGGCTGGCGACAAACACCCCGAGAAAAGCCAAAGGCAAAAAGCGCGCTAAAACAGACCAAGCGATTTTAGACCTATAGCTAAACACCGCCATAATATCGGTAATAATATACAGAGGTAATAAAATGGCTAACGCCTCAGGCCCTGGGACAGCAATCATCACAATGGGCAGGACCAATAATCCCATGCCGCCAACAGAAAACTTAGAAAAGCCGGTAATTAAACCCGCTAGAAATAACACAATAACCGTAATGTCCACGTTCCACTCCTTCAAATATCTCACGACATAACTCGTTTTATGCGTGCAATAATACGGCAAATAATGAACAATAAATAATCTCGTTTTATTATCAAAACGATCCCAATTAATAATCATCTTGAGACCATCATGAAACTGGATCAATTAAGAGCCTTTATTGCCGTGGTCGAAACGGGCAGTTTTCGATCCGCCGCAGACGCCATTCACAAAACTCAACCAGGCATTAGCGCGGCCGTAAAAGCATTAGAAGAACAATTTGGTTTTTTGTTGTTCGACCGTAACAGCTATCGGCCGACACTAACACCTGAAGGCCATGCCTTTTTCCTGCAAAGCCAAAAACTCATGTCTCAGGCTCTGCAGCTGGAAAATTTAGGCAATGACCTCGCCCAAGGCACAGAAGCGCCACTGCAGCTCTGTTTAAGTCAAATGGCGTTAGACGATAACTGCATGTCACGCATTAAAGCCTTTCAGCACCATCACGCTAATATCGCCTTAGACATCACCACAGATCACCTTTATGGCGTGCAAGAAAAGCTCGCCAAGAACAAATGTGAAATCGCCATTGGCCCACGATACGGGCTCGATGACAGACACGCCTTTATCGAACTGAATAAAATCACCATGATGGCTGTGATCAGCCCAGAATTACTTGCTACGCTTAACGCCAGCGACACCAAGATCAAGCAACAATCCTTGTACGCCATTCCCCAAATTTTGGTCAACGACACCACGGCCAATGTCTCAGAAAATGGCCATAGGTACGTTTTACCAACAGGCAAACGCTGGTACGTAAACGATTTTCAAGCGAAGAAAACCTTGTTGGTGCACGGACTTGGTTGGGCACGCATGCCGAAGCATTGCATTCAGGCAGAATTGAGTAACGGACAACTGGTGCCGATTGAAGTGGAGAATTTTACCTCACAGAATCAGCTGCCCATTTTTATGATTCGCTTACGCCATCAAACCCAGAGTTCGCAAGCGAACGCATTCTGGGAAATGATGAAAGGCTTTTCTAACAGCACGGGAAGCGATTTATAAAGTACGATTCAACGACCAATCGTAATCTAGAAAACGGGGGGTCATATCCTTGTCTTTAAGCTTCTGAACCTCTTCAGGGTTTAAAGACAAATCCACTGCGTGATCGACTAAAAACTGTTCCAACGATGAATAGCCCTTCCAGCCTTTTTCGAAGTCTTCTCGATACCATTTGAAAATCGACGACAACGCTAGCTTGCCATTATCTATTCGATTCCGACTGCGATCTTGCAAGAAAAGTCGCGTTTGTTCGTCTAGCTGAGCATCTAAACGCTTGCCCGTATAAGCTTCATTACGAAGCGCAGGACAACCGATACTCGCACAATTCACCGCGAAATGAATGCGTGGGTCTTGATAACGATCTGAACCACGAATCAAGGTATGTTCGATATCATCCAAAGATCGAGTTTCACCCAATAGCGGAATAAAAGACTGACTCCACGGCGAACTAAAAAAGCTGCCGAGATCTTTAATCGAATCCAAATCCGGCCACTGGGTAAGAATCAAATCCACCGTCCAGGCATTGTACGCGTTGATCAAAAACGCCAATTGCTCGTCTTTAGACCAATCATCAAACTCAGGGGTCGCTACTTGAGACAAATCCGCTAAGTAGCGATCCAGTTGCGCCTTATCATCGGCAAAGCCTTGATAATCCACTTGGCTTGCCTGACCGCCATTGAGCGGCAACACATGCTGTTTTAGCAATGCACCCCATTGACTATGATCAAATGCGTTTGCCGCGCTTACCTGAGCGCTGAACAAGCCAGTGAGGATGAGACTCAGCAAAGTCAAAACCAATAAACGAAGCGTTTTCATCGAATTAACCTCGTCGCCAAGTGTGGTATTTTTCCAGCCAATTCAAAATACGCTGTGGCGCGTGAGCACGCTTCCATTCACCTGCGGCGTATTTGTTGGCTTCCGCCCATGTTGGATAAGTATGAATCGTGCCGAGGACTTTATTCAGACCAAGACCATGCTTCATCGCCAGTACAAATTCTGCCAACAAATCCCCAGCGTGTTCGCCAACAATGGTCACGCCCAAGATCTTATCTTTGCCCGGCACCGTCAGCACTTTGACAAAGCCTTTTGCCGCACTATCGGCAATGGCGCGATCCAAGTCATCCAATTCGTAACGCACCATTTCATAAGCAATGCCTTGGTCTTTGGCGTCTTGTTCACTCAAGCCCACTCGCGCCACTTCAGGATCAACAAACGTCGTCCAAGGAATCACTCGATAATCGACACGGAATTTTTTCAGAGATCCGAACAAAGCATTTACCGCCGCGTACCAAGCTTGGTGAGCCGCAACGTGAGTAAACTGATAAGGGCCTGCCACATCGCCCGCGGCAAAAATATTGGGATAGAGCGTTTCCAGATAATCGTTAGTGACGATGGTACCTTTAGTCTCAATGCCAAGGTTCTCCAAGCCATAACCTTCCAGACGCGCTTCGCGGCCAACTGCACAGATGAGCGCATCAAACTCAATGATCGATTCTTGTCCATCATGCTCAACGATCAAACGCTTCACCTCGCCTTCTTTTTCACAACGTACGGCACTGTGAGAAGTCAGCATGATTACGCCATCTTGAATTAAGCTTTCTTGTGCCAGCTTGGACACTTCTTCGTCTTCTCGGCCCATAATACGAGCCGAGCGTTCCACTTGTGTAACCTTGGACCCTAAACGAGCAAAGCTCTGCGCTAATTCACAACCAATCGGGCCACCACCTAAAACCACAAGGCGCTTCGGCGGCTCATCGAACTTAGCAAAGGCGTCCCACATGGTATCGCTGGTGTAATAACCCACCTCGTCTAAACCTGGCAGATTCGGCACAAAAGGGCGAGCGCCGGTTGCCAACACAATACTGCGCGCCGTCAAACGTTGCGTGTCGCCTTCATGTCGTTGAATTTCTACCGTCCAAGGGTCAATCAACTTGGCGTAACCCTGCACCACATCGACACCCATTTTGCTGTAACGCTCAACGCTATCGTGAGGCTCAATTGTCGCAATCACATCGTGGATTCGCTGCATGACTTTTTTGAACGAAAACGTCGGCTCGCTGCTGTTCAAACCATAGTTTTCAGCATGGCGCATTTGATGTGCGACTTTCGCACTTTTGATCAATGCCTTACTCGGAATACAGCCGTAATTTAAGCAATCACCTCCCATTTTGTTAGCTTCAATCAAGGTCACTTTGGCTTTCACTGTGGCTGCAATGTAAGCACTCACTAAGCCACCAGCCCCAGCACCAATAACAATCAAATTTCGATCAAAGGATTTTGGCTTGGTAAATCCAGCATAAACGCGACGCGCTTTCACTACATCGACTATTTTTTTCGCGATAAGAGGAAACACTCCCAACAAGACAAAAGACAATAATAACGAAGGCGATAAAATGCCCGACAAACTCTCTAACTGACCCAATTGAGTCCCTGCGTTAACGTACACCAAGGTGCCCGCGAACATACCCACTTGGCTGACCCAGTAAAAAGTAAAAGCACGGATGGTCGTCAAACCCATCAGCAAGTTAATCAAGAAAAAAGGGAAGATAGGCACAAGACGAAGGGTGAATAAATAAAAGGCGCCGTCTCTCGCAATGCCTTCGTTAAAGGCTTTTAAACGATCACCAAAGCGTTTTTGCACTGTGTCTTGAAGTAGATAGCGAGAAACCAGAAACGCCAGTGTTGCACCAATGGAACTGGCAAAAGACACGATCAGCGTGCCCCAAGCCAAACCAAACAAAGCACCAGCCGCCAATGTCATGATCGCCGCACCAGGCAAAGACAAAGCGGTAACGACAACGTACAACAGCAAAAACGCACCACCAACCAATAACGGACTCTCATCACGCCAAGCATCAAACTGCGTAAGGCCAGACTTCAAGCCTTCTAGCGTTAATAGCTGGTGTAAATCGAAATAGAAAAAGCCCGCCGCCAATGCTGCAATGAGTACCAGCAATCCAATTTTTTTCATTAGTAGAACTCCGAAAGAGCCTTGCGACTCGGGGAAAATACAATTAATCAATTCGTTAATGGTATTTAGACAGAATACAGACTGGAATTATTACAGCAAGAAGGATTATTTTTTCAATAATCCACTAAGAGCAGAAAATGAAGCCGCGTCTGACAGACTCAAACGCGGAAAACAGAAAAATCGCGGCTTATAAAACGGCTTTAATACGACCAGCCCAAAGGCTAAATAACACACCAAAACAGCAAATACACAAAATTAATATGACCAAGCCAGAAAGACCATAAATCGCGATTGCCGTTGCGAACGTCGGTGGCCCAACCGTCGCACCAATATTACCAAACTGAGCAAGTAAGCCATAACCTTGCGCTTGTTCACTTGGGTTACGAGCAAGTGTTGGAATCATCGCCAACGCAGAGCCAGGTACCATTCCTAGAAACAACACCATCACACCAACCACAACACAGAAGAGTTCAGCCGAGCCACTGATTAATGACAAAACTACCGCACTGCTGGCAACGCCAAAATACGCCATCAATGCGACTCTTTGCGGACGCATCAGATATTGCGCAATGGCGCCCGCCAAAAAAGTACCGCTAGTACTAATGAGTGGCAACACAACCATCATCAACTTCTGTAGTGTCGAATCGCCAATCAAACCAGGCACGTAGGTCAACACAGACACAAGTGTGCAGGTATAAAACAAGAACACACAACTAGGCAATAAAGCGCGAGGATTACGATAAATTTTTATCATCTGTCTCAAGAAGCCATCCTGCATTTCTGTCACTGGTACCAAATCCAAAACCGGATTTTTTCTTAGCTTGAAGAACAACACCACACCGATTGTGGTGATAAAAACGCCATGGCTTAAAAATAAAGTCTGCAAACCATATTGATCTAAAATATTCTTCCCAGCCCAGCCACATAACGCAAAAGCAACGCCAAAGAAGGTGCCCCAAATCCCCATGGTCAAAGACTTGTGTTGTGGCGCACTTAACTTGGCAATCAAAGTTGGTGCCGCGACAACCACACCTAACTGAGAAAAGCCTTCCAACATGCGTGTCACAAATAACAGATTAAAAGGCGGCAGAGTGGATTGAATCAAAGACAAGCAACCGCCTAGCAGTAAAGCGCCCACCAATACCTTCAAATAGCCAACTCGACTGGCAATCATGCCCGCCGACACACCAAACACCAAACCAGCAATCCCCACTGCGGAAAGCGCCGCTCCTGTTGACGTCGCACCCATTTGATAATGCTCAAGCAAACCATCAAACGAAACAGAGAACTTGGCAAACTGCATCGCCGCAGAAATACCCGCGATCCAAAGTAAAATGACTTCCAGCCACTGGGTTTTAGGCTCAGTGATTGAGAAGTTATTAGAAGTAGAGGAAGAGCTGGACATTGATTTTCCTTTTAACAATATTAATCAAGCCATATGCACATGAAGAGATACAAAAAGCTGACCTAGTGGACAATTTATGGGCGCTATTCTAAAGCAAAAAGCACCAAAGATGGGCAGGTATTTCTAATAGATAGGGAAAAATGATTATTGCTTTTCTCGATAGTGAGAAGGAGGAAGTGAGTGATGTCTCGCCCAAAGTCGACGAAACTGCCTTGGATCGTCGAAGCCGCAACGTTCTGCGACATTTTCTATAGGCAGAGAAGAACTTTGTAAAAGTTGCATTGCTAAAGCAAGGCGCAGTTTATGAATATATTCTCGTGTCGTCACTCCCGCGCTTTCTTTAAACAAGCGCACAAGGTGTCGCGGGCTACATTGGGCGACCTCAGCTAAACATTCCAATGACCAATCACGAACAGGATCAACCTGAATAGCATCTTGCACACGATGTACACTTTGATGGAAGTGATTGCGGTTTTCTAACCACGGAGATTGACTCGGATCATTGGGGCCACGACGAGAAAACAGCACCATATGACGCGCTACCTGACTCGCACAATTAAAGCCAAATTCCTGTTGTATTAGATACAGAGCTAAATCAATACCTGCCGTCACACCAGCACTGCTATAAAAATCACCATCTACAGTAAACAATCGATTAGCAAGCACCTTAGCGCTAGGCGCTGCCTCTTGCAGTTCGTCTATATGCATATGGTGAGTCGTACAGACTCGTCCGTCTAAAAGACCAGCCTTAGCAAACAATAAAGTCCCCGCACAAATACTAATATAGCGGCCAATACAATGTTTCTGCTGACCTAACCAGTTCACAGTTGCTTCCATGCAAGACGAATCCAAATCAATGAATTCACCCGCCAAACCGGTACTTACAACCCAGCTATTAGCCTCTATAACATCGGGTAATGACGCCACTTGAATAGTCAAACCCAAGGTATTTTCAACCTTTGTTTCGGGGCCAACAAAATGCAATTCAAATTGCCTCTGCCCCTCAAACTCAACTCCTGAAACAAAACGATTTGCATATTGAAAGGCTTCCGCTGGGCCAATCGTATCCAACAAAACGCTATTTGGTAGCATAATAAAATAGACATGAATCTTAGCTATCGCGGACACGCTTTATGCCTCTTTAAAGATTGTTTTTAACTGATAAAAGAACCGAGTACCAAAGGTATTAACCAACAAACCAACCAATACAAAACAAACACCGATCCATTGTAGTGGTAATAGACTTTCATCCAATATTATCGACGCAAAACTCAAACCCACGACAGGCACACCCAAGGTCAAAGGCGCAACCTGACTGGCAGGATAACGGCTCATTAAATATCCCCATAAAGAGTAGCCTAAAATAGTCGCTACCAAAGCAAGATAAACCAAAGCGCCAATAGACACCCAACTCATACTAAGTAAAGCCGATTGCATCAACTCAGGCCCTTCCATAAACCAAGAGCAGACAAAAAAAGGCAAGGGCGGAACCCAAGCACTCCAAATAACCAGGTTCACATTTACCGAAAAACCTTTCTGGCTCATTGTACGAGCGCTAATATTGCCCATCGCCCAACTGGCGGCGGCAAACAAAGTCAGGACAAAACCAAATAACGTCATATCGCCTACGCCAGACACCAGCGCAATCATCAGCAAACCGCTACCGGCTAACGAAATTGCCAACACTTGATGAAAACGCACACCTTCTTTCAGAAACACCAACGCAAATACCATGGTAAACAACGCCTGAGACTGCAATACCAAAGACGCCAACCCAGCGGGCATACCATTCGCCATCGCCATAAACAAAAAGGCGAACTGCATAAACCCCATTGGTAGCGCATAAATGCACCACCACTTCAGCGGAATATTTGGCCGCTTCACCAACAAACATCCCACAAACGCCACAGCTAAAAACCGCAATCCACCCAACAACAACGGAGGCACTTCACCAAGGCCAAAAGAAATCACCACAAAGTTTAATCCCCAAGCGAGGATAATAACCAGAGCCAATACACTGTCTTTAAACGTCATAATACGTTCCACCATTAAATTTGATAGAAGCACTATAAAATCGCAACTTAATCGAAACGAGGGCAGACCGTAGGGTCAAAAAGGACATGACAAATGGTCTGACAGATAATCTCCCAGACCATTTAAAAATAAGTAATAAAAACTACTAAACCGCTGTCGCTAGTTCCGCTTTTCTCAGTTCTTTCATGCGCAAGCCGATGTTGCCAAGAATTAACATCAAGCCGCCGATGATTTGATAAGCCGTTAAGCCCATATCAAGGAAAAGCCAGTTGATGGCAGCGGCGAATACAGGGAAAGACAGTTCAGCCAAGGTAGCAAGTTGCGCGGGAACCGTTTTCAGCCCTTGGTAATAGAACCACATGCCGATAAAACCACTGAGCAACGCCATGGCAACGGCAAGACTAAGATCAATCGATTTCATCGCGACCAAGGTATCAGACTGTGATAACGCCATTGGTAATAACACCAATAATCCAGCCACAAAACGGCCTGACATGATCGCGTTGGCTGGCATGTGTTGATAAGACAAATACTTGCCACAGACCGTTGCCGCCCCCCATGCGATGACCGCAATGAGCGTGTAACCATAACCTTTTAAAATGCTCGTGGTGTCGCTTGAATAATGCCATTGTGCGTCACCCAGTTGACGTAAGTCTGGCCACATCATCACGAAGCTGCCTAATAAGATGACCGCTGCCCATTGCACAAAGTGCCCTTCAATGCGTTCTTTTAGCAACCAATAAGCCAACAAAATTGCCACGATTGGCTGTAATTTTTGCAGCAAGATCACCACAGTTGGATTCAAGTAATGAAAGGCTTCGGTAAACGCCAAGGTACCCATTGCAGAACCAATGCCGCCAATAAAAAACAAGCACGAAAAGCCGCCTATCGACATATGACGATAAACATGGCGGTAGCGCCATAGCATAGGACTGACAAACAGCACTAAGGTAAGGTGTTCGATTAAAACAATTTGCAGAGTGGAATAACCCGCACCCAGCAAGGGGTAACGAATTAAGGTATCAAGTGCCCACGTGAAACACGCGATCATGATAAAGAAAGTGCCTGCCATCTTTGGTTTCTCCAAATATCAAGATGTACAGGGGTGATGAGAACAAATACTACCAAGATCTGTACGCAAAAAAGCACAGCTCAGAAGCCCCTGAAAAACAGGCGCAACAAAGGCTTGGTCGATCTTCTATCATCCGGACTATGACCGTCGGCTCTGGAGTCTCACCAGATCTGCTGACCCTTGCTCCTTAAAAGGCATTTCTTAAGATGCTTTTCTTAAGTAAGAAACAAGGCGCTCGCGGGCTGTTTACTGGATTATTCAACCAAGCAAATTACCGCCGGTGGGGAATTTCGCCCCGCCCCGAAGTTCGATTAATGTAAAAAATTACTGTCTAACTTTAAACCCATCATCCTGCTTAGGCAATGAGTTCGGCGTTCACACTAATAAAAGAGTCTATTTCAAATATAAAACCTAGTGAGGCCTTTGTACTAAATTGCTTTGTAGTATATTGCGAGCAAAGGCCCAAACAAAAATCTGACCATTTAACCAGTATTGATATACACTCTATTTCCTAAAAAAATAATCATTGAACAGGACGGCTTCAATGCAAACTTCTTCCAAAAGTGGCATTTTTTACGCGTTAACGGCGTTTATTTTATGGGCCATCGCGCCAATCTATTTTAAAGAAATGTCGTTTGTCCCTGCCCAAGAAATTCTCGCACATCGTGTTATTTGGTCATGCCTGCTGGTTCTTGTGTTAATTATTCTGCTGCGTTACACCAAGGCATTAAAAACCGTACTAAGTTCGCCCAAGACTTTATTAGCTATGCTGGTTTCGACCGTGCTTATTGCTTTTAACTGGGGTACTTTTATTTGGGCAGTACAAAATAACAAGATGCTCAGTGCTAGCTTGGGTTATTACATCAACCCTCTCATTAGTATTTTATTAGGCGTGATTTTCTTCAAAGAAAAGTTAGATATAGTCCGTAAGGCCGCGGTGATTTTATGCTTCTGCGCGGTTGTTTTTGAGGTCATTCAATTTGGCTCATTGCCTTGGGTCGCTTTATCACTCGCTATTACTTTTGGTTTTTATGGGCTAGTGCGTAAAAAAGTAGCCGTCGATAGTTTCACAGGGATGGCTATTGAGACCGCTATTTTATTGCCTTTCGCTCTCGCCTATTTAATGCTCAGCGACTCACCAAGTGCCAATATGTTTGAAAACAGCAGCACTGTAAATTGGCTGTTATTCGCCTCAGGGCCAATTACCATGGTGCCACTAATGTGCTTCGCAGCCGCTGCGAATCGAGTGAGTATGGTGACGCTTGGCTTCTTCCAGTATATAGGGCCAACTGGCATGTTTTTCCTAGCAGTATTTCTGTACGACGAGCCACTCAGCCCTGAAAAATTCACCACCTTTGTACTGATCTGGTCAGCGCTTGCCATGCTAATTGTGGATTCTATTCGCCGCATTCGCAAAACCAAAGCTGCAAAACTGATTACCCCGAAAGAGACTATCTAAGCTTTTCGAAGGAGATGACTCATGATGAGTTATTTCCTCTCATAAAACGTTAATAACCCTAATGTAACCTGTAAGTGAGATGTATTAATAAATAGAAAAATGGAGACTCTAGCTTATGAAAACAAGGCACTTAAACGTTAACACGGTCCTAAAACCTATGGCTTTAGCCATGAGCACCATAGCGCTACTTAGCGCCTGTGCAAGCCAACAAAGCACGCAATCAACAAGCGCTTCACCCACAAATATGCCAACAGGTCTGGGTTATGAGCAAAACGTGCCAGAGCCAAGCGTTTCCTTTCCTCTACCCGCCGTAGACAATATTGCAAACAACGGCAACGAGCATAAATACAATCCAGCCTATAATCCGATTCTTGTACTGCTTTCTGGGTTTAATCAGGTATGGACTCAAGGCGATGAACAATGGGCAAAAGGTGGCGCAAACAGCAAAGGTCCCGCGGATTTTAGTCAGGAAAAAATCCTCAATAAAACGGCTTGGCAAGAAAACATCGCTTATGTGGTGAAAGTGACTAATCATCGAACTTATCAGCAAACGCTGGATGCTTATTTAGATGATCGTCGCGATAAGAACTTCAGTGTTATCGATGGTTTTGGCCCGCTTGCTAATGCCTATATAAAAGGCGCTCAAGCAAATTCGAATTTATCTCTTCATACGATTAGCGATGTCACTAGAGCATCGTCCGATCCAGCTTATTTTGACGCCAACGCAACCCTAGATTATTCCGAAGGCGGTGACGATGACAAGGCAAAAGGCTTATCATCTTCTGAGCTAGGCAAAGTCGTTGATTTAGTACATTTGCTACGGGAAAGTTCAGCGTCAACCTCACCATCAAAGTATGTATTCTCTTCACCTCGCCCGTGGCGCATGAATGACAAAGGACAAGTCATCCCCTTGGATGCTAATAAAGATGGCGTGGCAGATACAGAAACTCTGGGTGATAAAACATTCGAGCTTTACGATACCAACGTCGCTATTGTTCCTTCACTTAAATATCAACGACGCAAAGCCCAAGATGGCCGACGCAAAGATGGCGCTTTCCCAAGTGGTCACACCAACGCAGGATACCTAGCGTCCTGGGCCTACGCATACGCTTTCCCAGAACGATTCGCAGAGATGGTCACTCGTGGCTCTGAACTTGGTGAGAGTCGTATCGTGGCAGGCATGCATTCCCCCTTCGATGTCATCGGCGGCCGTATTCAATCTCAAGTCGTTGCCGCAGCGGCACTGGCCAATAGCCAAAATTCTGAACTCAAGCAAGCAGCTTATGAGAACTCAGCAGACTATTTCTCTAAACTCTCTGGCAGCCAATCGCTTTACGAACTGGCTCACCAAGCGGACAACAATGATCGCTGGGCAGACCATGATCACAACAAAGCGCTATACCGCTTTCGCATGACTTATGGTTTTACTCAAGACAAGAGCAAAGTTGGTCAAGCGCCTATTGTGCCAAAAGGTGCCGAAGTTATTTTAGAAACTCGCCAACCTTATCTGACTGCAGAACAACGTCGCGCGGTGCTTTATACCACATCCATTGATTCTGGTTACCCGGTACTAGATGAATCAAATGGCTGGGGCCGCTTAGACTACGTGACAGCTTCCGATGGTTATGGCGCGTTTCTAGGCGATGTGACTGTCACCATGGACGCATCAAAAGGCCGCTTCAATGCTCATGATTGGTGGCGCAACGATATTAGTGGCAACGGCTTATTAACTAAGCAAGGCTCGGGCTGGCTAACCTTAACGGGGAATAATTCCTATGAAGGTGGCACAATTCTGAAAGAAGGCACGTTAGAAGCTCAATCAAGCAAAGCTTTTGGTTCTGGTAATGTGCTTGTAGAAGGCGGCTCGTTGCTCGTTAATACTGGGCTTACGGTGAATAATTACACTCAGCAAGACGGTGTGCTTACCTTGTCACTTTCACAAACTAAGCAAGAGCAACTAAAGGTAAACAGCAAAACAGTCATTACTGGCGGCGATATTGTCGTTAAACCGCAACATAGCAAGCCCGTTGCTGGAGATCGCATCAGGCTGATTTCAGCAGATCAATTTGAAGGAACCTTTGACAAAGTCATCACCGAAGGCTTTAAAGCATCAGTCCTATACGACGACACAGGACTGACACTGTTAGTCAAAGAATAACTTTCTAACCGATCAGAAGAAAAGGCGAGTCTAATCGTTCGTCTTTTCTTCTTTTTTCTCTTCGCTCCCTTCTTTGTGGCCATTATTTTTTGCGAGCAAGAACAATCCGTAAAGACTGCAGTTTCCCCGTCATCAACAAGGAAGCTTCGCGGTAACGTATTGATCAGTCTATTTATTCACTCACAAAGCCCTATTGTTAGGAATATCTCCAACAAGATGGTTTCTTCCAATGAGTATTAATATCCAAAAAACCTTTGCCAAAACATTCGCAACTATTTTCTTCACACTTTCGGGTTTCGTGGTGCTTGCCAGCTTTGGTGGCGCCATCAATGAATATCGTCACGGCGAAAGCCTTACCCAAGTTATCATCAAAATTATCAATTCCAACATCATTGCTATTGCCGTGTTTGAACTGGCGATGGTCATCAATAAAGAGTACGGCAGTGATAACGAGCATGACGTTATTGTCCTGCTCAGACGTACGTTACCGCGTTTTATAGGCACTGTGTGTGTTGGCATGGCCTTAGAAGGTCTCATCATGGTGATTAAATACAGCCAACTTGATATGGCAGGAAATTTGTATTATCCGGTGGCGATTGTCGCCAGTGCGGGGTTCCTGCTGATTTCTCTTGGTGTATTTCTCAAATATGCGCCTAGAGAACACTAATATTTGCAGAATAAAGATGCTAGAAAGAGAGTGTTTTTGGATCTAAAAAAATATGCAAAATCGCTCTCTTTTTTGTTTCTTTTTTAACCTCCAAGCCTCACAATCGCGGCATGTTTGGCTACTGATTATACATAATGAAGATCATCTCGTTTGACGCCCTAAGAACCCTCCACTTACCTCAGGTTAAATACATAAAGCCTGAATCCATGTACGATCATTTGGAGGAAATCAAAGAAGCCGATTGGCTGCTATTTCCACAATATTGGCAGCTCACCGCTTTGGTTTTTGGACTTAAGAAACGCATTTTTCCAAGCCTTGCGTCATACATGATTGGTCACGACAAGGTCGAGATGACGCGAACATTTCGTACTATCGCACCACAACAACATCCTTATACGATTATTTCCGCCAACACGCCTTATGAGGCGGAAAAAATTTGGGATGAAATGCCATCACCTTTTGTGGCTAAAATCCCACGCAGCAGCATGGGAAATGGTGTATTTCTCATAGAAACGATTGGTCAGTGGCGCGATTATGTTGCTCAAACCGATGTTTTATATGTGCAGGAATATTTACCAATAGACAGAGACATGCGCGTTATTTGGGTCGGCAATAAAATTGTCAGCGGTTATTGGCGTCTACAGTCAGACAACGGTTTCCACAACAACATCAGCCAAGGAGGCCAAGTAGAAGTCGCTCTGATTCCAAAAGAAGCCCAAGACCTAGTGACTTATTTGGCAGAATCATTGGACATCAACCACGCAGGGTTCGATATCGCCATGGTCGGATCTGTACCTTATGTGATTGAAATAAATCGTATTTTTGGCAATCAAGGTTTGCCAACTATTCAACAGGATGTGAATAACGAGCTGCTCAATTACCTAAATGAACAACATTTGTTAACAACCGCTATGTTAATAGATCAACCCAGCGGATTTTAAATGTGGCACAAGGTATGAACGAATAATCATACCTTGTGTAAAATAGTACACAAACTTGCTCACGAGAAATTTTTCGTCATCGTTGCGTCATATAATTCGGCTAAAATAACTGATACAAAAATCACTCGTTAGCAAGGACTCTCCTTTGAATACTAGAGCATTTATTCCAGTTATCGGCATGCTAGCATTAGCTGGCTGCAGCTCCTTTGGTACCACATCAAATACAGCGTCTGACACCTATGTTTATGGAACTAAATCCGTTTATGTTCCCCAAGACAGCGCTAAAAACTACAGCACCGTTCCAGCAAGCTACACACTGGTTTACACAGAGTTAGTAGCTCGGCACGGTTCGCGCGCGCTTTCTAGCCCTAAATATGACGACATCAGCTTGAAAATTTGGCAAGCCGCCAAAGAGCAAAACGCACTGACACCTCTAGGCGAGCGCTTAGGCGCTGAAATTGAGCGTCTCATGGCCGCCAACGTAAAAATGGGCTACGGCAACTTATCTGAGCTGGGCAATCAAGAACAAACTCAAATCGGTGAGCGTATGGCACAGCGCAACGCCAGCTTGTTAAATCAAGCCGTACAAAACAAGCAAAACATCGCCTTTGAGTATTCAGGGCAAGATCGTGCAAGAGACAGTGGTCTAGCCTTCGTTCAAGGCTTAGAAAACGTTAACCCAGCTTTAGCGCCACTGATCAGCAAACCCGTTAAAAATAAAGCTCAGCTGTACTTCCACAAGCAAGACAACAATAAAGATTATCAAGACTATAAAGATGAAAATCCGCAACTACGCGCAGCCATCGATCATCTATTTGACCAGCCGAAAACCCAGCAAGTCGCAAGAGAAATGCTAGAGCGTGTTTACACGCCAGCCTTTGTTGACCAGCTTGCCGAAGGCAAACTGTCTTTCGTCAAAGTTGGTAAGAAAAAACCAACCGTCTACAACGATGTGGAAGCGGCGATCCAACTTTTTAATCTTTACCTAATTGCTCCAGGGTTAACTGATGAAGCAGGCGAACAACCATGGAACTTCACCCAGTTCGTCACACCTAAAGAATCTCAATGGTTGTCTTATGTGTTGGACGGGGAAGATTTCTATGAGAAAGGCCCAAGCTTCTCTGATACCAATATCACCTATAAAATGGCGTCTGTTCTAGAAGATGACTTTTTCAATGAGATCAAAAGTGTTCAAGATGGAACAAACAACAAAGCGGCAAAAATACGCTTTGCCCATGCCGAAACGATTATTCCATTTGCCGCACAAATGCAGCTAAAAGGCAGTGAAGCTGGCGTGTCTCGTGACGCTGGCTATACGTTGCAAACTAGCCCTTGGCGTGGCGGTTGGGTATCACCATACAGTGCCAATATTCAGTGGGATGTTTATCGCAACCAAGCCGGTGGCTTGTTGGTGAAAATGCTTTATAACGAGAAAGAAACCGCCTTTAAAGACAGCTGTAAACCTATTAGTGCTGACAGCTATTTTTATCAATTTTCTGAGTTAACCCGCTGCTACGGTAAATAATGATTTGGTAAAGCAATACCAAACCTTATGATCAAAAAAATAGCCATGATGCTTCTTCGCACCATGGCTATTTTTTATCCTAGAACTCATAAAAGTCACTGAACTTGTCTTGCCATGACGATCATCTTATCAAGTGCTGTGTGCAATGGCTTAGCAACGTCAGGTCTAATCCGAGAATTTGCCGTACAATCATTAATAGCTGCGGCATATTCTGTGAAGAGTTTTTTCTCTGTGTAACGCTCACTAAGATGCTTAAAAAAAGTCGCTCTTTGGCGATCAAACAGCTTTTGCATTAGCTTGGCTTGCGCTTCATTTCCACCATACATGCTTAATAATTTTGGCGTAATAACGTCATTTTGAAGAAAATCTTTATAGGCAGACAAGCCGCTATGAACCACGGCCATATCTTCTACTGCATGATGGCTAGCAAAGTTATCTAATTTGGCATCAACAAAATCCACCAGAGCCACGCAAGAATTAAGCTCGTTAATAGAAGCATTCGCCGCCAATAACGCAGGTGAACAGAGTAAATTGATGGCAAAAATGAGGTTTTTATATACCTTCAAAGCCCTTCTCCTTTCGTCTTATTATTATTGTAAAGCGGATCAAACGCTCAATAGACGACAAAGCATCACTTGCATAAAATAACACTAAGACGAGCGTAATCAAGAATATCTTGTAAATAGTTATCGACACTACTTCGATATTCTAAACCGCTAAATACACAAATAGCATGACGTCTTCAATATGTCACCGCGGCTATTTGGCTTTACAGTCAGAAATTACGCGTTCAGTAGAAGGGGGATTGTTCGTCAATTTATTCGCCGGACGAATAGGTCTTGGGGCAAAATTACCACCGCAGTTTGGACAACGGCCATTAGGAAGCATTGTATCGACACAATCGAGACAAAAGGTACATTCAAAACTGCAAATCATTGCATCTTCGGCGGACGGGGGTAAATCTTTATCGCAACACTCACAATTAGGCCTTAGTTCTAACATACATCTCCCTCCAACTTATTTAAGCACGAACAGATTAGAAGCAAGCCAACATAACATGAAGAACACCACTAAAACCTAAGACCTTAGTGGTGTTCAAAAAAACTAAATAATGGTCAGCTTAACTTGCCAGTGTAAAGCGCGCCATCGTCTGTTTCATCGCGGCGCTTTGCCCGCTTAGCTCTTCGGCTGCGGCAGCACCTTCAACGGAACCCGCTGCATTTAATTCTACAACGTCACCAACAGAAACCATGGCACGGCTCACTTCATTCACAGCCAAAGCTTGCTCACCGCTGGCAGAGGCAATTTTCGCAACAATAGCCGATGTTTCATTGATACCATCAAACACAGCTTGAAGCGATTTATTTGTGCTTTCAGCAATAGAAACACCGTTTGCCGTCTTAGACGATGATAGCTGTATTAATTTCGCCGTTTCGGCCGCAGCCCCAGTGCTTCTAGACGCCAAACCTCGCACTTCATCGGCAACCACAGCAAAGCCTCGTCCTTGCTCTCCGGCTCTGGCAGCTTCAATCGCCGCATTAAGCGCCAGTAAATTGGTCTGCTCGGCTATCTCATCAATGGTTTTGATGAAGCCAGCAATACTTTCTCCAGCGTCTTTAATTTCGTTCATTGCTATGACCATTTCTTGCATCTGAGCTTGTCCTTCAACTACTGCTTTTTGAGCAGTTTCGGCTAGCAGATTGGCTTCTCTAGCATTCTCGGCATTTTCACTGGTTTGCACCGATAGCTGCTCTAATGCTGCAGAGATAGTCTGCAAATTATCCTTCTGCTGCGTCGCGCCTTCAGCAAGAGAATGGCTAAAAATGGACACTTGCGAACTACCTGCGGCAATTTGATCTCCAGCATTTTGAATATCCATAAGAATCGTATTTAGGTTTTTCACCATATCTTGCAACGCTTGCCCAAGGCTGTCTTTCTCTGAAGCCAACACCACAGTAGCTGTCAAATCTCCATCGGCTATTTTTTGTGCTAAAACCGCCTTAGCTTTTAGGCTCTTCACCATGTTTCGGATCGCCGCATATAAACTCGCTTCTTGCTCGTTATTATTTGGCAACCGAATTTCTAAATCGCCTGCTGCGACACTGCGAACTACATTGGTCACCAACGCAGGATCACCACCTAATTGCGTTGTTGTCGCACGAGTAATCAACCATGCCACAGCGCCACCTAACAGAATGGCAATCACCACAAGCGCTTCAATAACATAAACTGCCGTCGTATTACTTGCTACTAACTGAGGCCCTAACAAGTCTTGTTCTTTCTTGATAGATAGCTTGAGATCTTCAGTCATATTGGTAACAACAGAACCGACAGGGTTTAACGTCTCATTGATAATTGCATTACGCGCTACAATCACAGAAACCAACTCGGAAAAGGCCTGTTGATATGTCGTAACATCTTGAATAACTGTACTTAACAATGCTTTACGGGATGGATTTTTTAATTCACTTTCTAGTGTTTTTAATTGTACTTCAAGATCCGAAAATTCCTGATCGACTCTATCAACCGCATCTTGGGCATTGGATTCCAAAAACTTCATGACATATAAACGCGCTAGCAACAAACTTCTTGTTGCTAATGACGCATTGTAAGCAGCGGACATATCACCATCATTTTTTGCAGAGACCAGTATTTGAGTAAGGTTTTTCTCTATGGAAGGTCCTGAAACACTCAATATATTATTAAACAATTCGTTTCTTCGTGCTTTAAAAGCGACTACCTTTTCAAAGCCAGTAACGTAATTGTTTAATGAGTCTTCTAACTCACTGATTATTTTTATATCTTCAGGGCTATTAAGATCACTCGACGCGTCGTTGATTAATGTCTGAGTTTTTCCCCAATAAACATCAAATGCCTCTTTGTCTTTTTCATTGCCCGTTAAAATGTAGCTTTTCTCTTCCATTCGAGCCATCAGCATATTGGCTTGAACCCTGCCAACAGCGTTAGTTGCTCGCGCCAGAGAACGATACTCCTCAAAACCATGCGATGCGTTGTTTAACGCAAAATAGGCCGTAGATCCGACTAAGGCTAAAAGAATAATTACAATGGAAAAACCTAGATATAATTTTTTTGCGAAGGTGAGCATATCCTTTAACCCCATTTTGAATAACGAGACGTCCGTTATTCAAAAATAGAAGGTCTTATCTAATGTGATGCGAAAAAATTGTATTTATTTGTAATCGACACCTTCAGAGCACTAGAAAGCCTTTTTTATGCTAACGAACACTTTGACAAAATTGTTACTACAGATTTAAAAATAACCTTTTTTGTCCCAAATGTTTTAACCTGACAGCTTATCCATAGGTGCGCGACTTATCGTTTGTATCATAGGCATAACAAGTCACCACAAAATAACACAAGCTTTCTTGAACAAAATGGATCAGAGCAAACACATGAACAAACGCAATGCCACTTCTGCTGATGTCGCTATTTTAGCGGGCGTATCGCAATCTACTGTATCACGTAGCTTTGACCCCAATAGTCGAATCTCAAAAACTACTCGCCAGCGAGTTTTTACCGCAGCCGAACAGCTGGGCTATCAAATCAACAAAGCCGCACAAACCATGATAAAAAAACGTAGCGATCTCGTTGGCCTTGTCACGGCTGGTTTAGAAGATCCTTTTCGCTCAGAGTTCCTACATAAGTTGATCGTTGAAGTGCAAAATAGCGGGCTTCGCCCCATGGTCATGGATGTGTCTGATAAAGAAACTATAGACGAAGAGCTACACGGACTGATTCAATATCAGCTTAGCGGTGTGATAATTACCTCAGGGACACCCAGTGAAAACATTGGAAAAGCCTTTATAAGACACGCTATTCCCGTGGTATTGGTAAATCGTACAGAGCATTCCGATGAAGCAGACATCGTTAATTTAGATAATGAAAGTGCTGGAGCCATGGCGGCTGAAGCGTTTATAAAATCAGGTAAAACTAACCTTGTCGTCGTACGATCTAAAAAGCCAAGCTTCAGTAGCGTAATGCGCGTCAAAGGTTTCTTAAATTATTTAGCGCCTTTCCTAAACAGTGAAAAAGTTCGAGCTACAGAAGTGTTGTGTGAAGCTGGGAATTATGACAGCGGTTATCAAATTGCAGACAAAATCTTAACCTCACAACATAAACCGGACGGCGTTTTTTTCTGCATGGATCATATTGCCTGTGGCTTTCTAGATGCCGCTAAGCTATTCGTAACCGCCAAAGAAATGCAGTCTATCGGAGTCATTGGCTGCGATGACATAGCCCTAGCCAGCTTTAAGGCCTATGACTTAACGACCGTTAGACAATCTTCAACCGAAATAGCAAAAGCTTCGGTGCAGACCCTATTAAACCGATTAAAGTCCCCAACCTCAGTACCCAGTAAGCAAGCGATTCCCGCGGAACTAATCTATCGCTCTACTTTAGCCAAGCCCATAACGAACTAACGTAGAAAACAAAACATACTATTTATACCGACCGAAATACGTTACCTATTGACCACAATAGAATTTTTATTTCACCTTAAATTATTTTTGAAATTTACCTTTCGTTATCGAGATTTGCCTAGTATGCTTATTTTGTTGTTCATACGTATGCACAACTATTTAAAACATCAGGAGGCAATATAAAAATGAAAAACTCTCCATATATCCTTAGCCTTGCTTTCGCGACAGCGGCGACATTTTGCGCCGCACCCGCTATGGCCAAAGGTAAGCTAAATGTTCTTTGCTCCACAGATACCGATTGGTGTAGCTTGATGGAAACAAGCTTTGAAGCAGAAACAGGTATTGATGTCTCTCTTATTCGTAAGAGTTCTGGCGAAGCTTATGCACAGCTACGTGCTGAAGCTCAAAATCCCAAAATTGATATTTGGTGGGGCGGTACTGGCGATCCTCATCTACAAGCCGCAGCGGAAAAGCTCACTCAAGTTTATAAACCTAAAGCGCTCCCAAACCTAAGGAATTGGGCACAAAACCAAGCGAAAGTATCGGGCTACCGCACTGTCGGGGTTTACGCTGGTGCACTGGGTTTTGGCTACAATGAAGATATCCTAAAATCCAAAGGATTGCCTGCCCCACAATGCTGGAAAGATCTAGCCAAGCCGATTTACAAAGGGGAAGTGCAGATAGCCAACCCGAACTCATCTGGCACTTCGTACACGGCTCTAGCGACCTTTGTACAAATGATGGGAGAGGATCAAGCTTTCGATTTCCTTGCTCAACTGCATAAAAACATTAACCAATATACAAAGTCCGGCTCGGCGCCGATTAAAGCCGCGTCCAATGGAGAAACCACCATCGGCATTACTTTTATTCACGACATAGTAAAACAAGTGAAAAAAGGCTACCCAGTTAAAGCCGTCGCGCCTTGTGAAGGTACAGGCTATGAAGTGGGCTCAATGAGTATCGTCAAAGGTGCTCGTCATCTGAAAGAAGCGAAAATTTGGGCTGAGTTTGCCTTGCGCCCAGATATTCAAACCATGGCTGAAAAAGCCAATGCTTACCAAGTACCATCCAATAAGTCAGCGACAACACCACCGGGTGCGCCTGACTTCGATACGCTAAAACTGATCGATTACGACTTTGCCAAATACGGCTCTGCGGACACGCGCCAACATTTGCTGCAACGGTGGGACAATGAGATCAAATCTCTACCTCGTTAATCATTCAGACGAACCTTGGTTTTCCTGAGATCTGCTGGGCCTTAGTCCCGGCAGAGACTCAAGTTACTGTTTGGAGTATCGATCGTGAAACACTCTTTTATTCCGTGGCTGTTACTCGGCTGGATCGGCTTTTTGCTGATGCCGTGGTATCTGCTCGAAGATGGCTTTTGGTCATTTGTCTGGTTAACCGACGGTTATCCTACTGACCTCTACTACGCTCCTGCGATTCTGCAAGGCTTGCTTGGTGATAAGCTTTGGTTGCTGCCATTAGCCTTGCCTTTAATTGCGCCTTTGCGCCTAATTTCATTAACGAAAAGCGACCCTAGATACAGCCGCTATCTAATCTATTCTGGCGCTTTTGGCCTTATCTATATGATGGGCCAAGGTTTCGCCATTGGCGTCAGTGGTTGGCAATTTTCAGGACTGGAATCCTTATTTGGCGAACTAGAATACCAACAGTATGGTTTTGGCTATGGAGCCATGCTATGTGGTTTGTCCTTCCTGATACTTTTAACCACTGGACTTGCTGCTACAGGCTTTTTGAAAGGTGATGTCTTTGTCACCGGAAGCATTGGTTTGATCGTCGCGTTGGTTGGCTTATTTGTATTTTTCCCTGTCAGCCAAGTATTAATTAGCGCCTTTATGAACAATGACGGCATGTTTGCTCCAACGGCGTTTTTCGGTAAGTTCTTTAGCGATAATATTTGGTCGTTGTCGTGCCTCAGCGGTGGCTACGCTTGCGGCACTGCGTGGAATTCCCTAACGCTGGCAATTCTGACAGCAACATTAACAACCTTGCTAGGCTTGTCTTTTGCGCTAGTCGTCACCCGCACTGGGTTTCGCTGGAAAAGATCCTTACGTCTGCTCACTGTTTTACCTATTATCACACCACCCTTTGTTATTGGCTTAGCGCTGATTCTATTATTCGGACGTTCTGGCGTAGTGACACAATTCTTCGCTGATGCTTTTAATATTGAACCAGGTCGATGGCTGTATGGCATGCCGGGAGTATTACTTGCTCAAGTATTATCTTTTACACCGATTTCCTTTTTGGTATTGATTGGCGTGGTGGAAGGCGTTAGCCCTTCTATGGAAGAAGCCTCTCAGACCTTACGTGCCGATCGTTGGCGAACCTTTATCAATGTGTCACTGCCATTAATGCGCCCTGGTTTAGCCAATGCATTTTTACTGGCTTTCATTGAAAGTTTGGCCGATTTCGGTAATCCAATGGTACTTGGTGGTGACTTTGATGTGCTTTCCACCGAGATATTCTTCGCCATCGTCGGCGCCCAAAACGATCAAGGTTATGCGGCTGTCCTCGCCATTCTATTGTTGATTTTCACTCTAAGCGCATTTTTCCTTCAGCGTCATTGGATCGGCAAAAAATCCTATACCACAGTAACGGGTAAAGCAGATTCCGGTGCTTACATGGGCTTAAACCACGGAATGAAGTTAGCTTGCTACATGACGGCCCTGCCTTGGGCAGCATTAACCATCGTCATTTACGGCATGATAATGTTCGGTGGTTTTGTACAAAACTGGGGCTACGATAACAGCTTTACCTTGCAGCATTATCAAGACGCTTTTTCTGTCGGATGGGGCGAGTTTGGTGTGATCTGGGAAGGCGCAGCATGGGATTCCTTATGGACGACGCTAAGCATTTCCGCCATTGCAGCACCTTTCACGGCCATCGTTGGTTTGTTGACTGCTTACTTGTTAGTACGCCAGCAGTTCAAATGGAAAAATGCCTTCGAGTTCGGCACCATGTTGAGCTTTGCAATTCCGGGTACTGTTATTGGTATCAGCTATATTCTTGCCTTTAACGTGCCGCCGCTAGAGCTTACTGGCACAGGCGTAATCCTGATTATCTGTTTTGTTTTCCGTAATATGCCAGTTGGCGTACGTGGCGGTATTGCCGCCATGAGTCAATTAGACAAGAGCTTAGACGAAGCCTCGCTCACCTTAGGTGCAAACAGCTTAATGACCTTCCGACGCGTGATACTTCCTCTGCTACGCCCTGCCATCATCGCAGCTTTGGTATACAGCTTTGTGCGCGCCATTACCTCGGTCAGTGCGGTTATCTTTCTTGTCAGCGCCGATCACAATATGGCGACCTCTTACATCATAGGCTTAGTGGAAAACGGCGAGTACGGCATTGCAATCGCTTACTGTAGCGTGCTGATTTTAGTCATGTTGACGGCCATTATCGCTATTAATTTATTTGTTGGGCAACGCCGCCTACGACGCACAGATTCGATTTCTCATTCTTCCAAATCATCGGCTACTTCAAGCCCTTCTCTTAAGGAGAAACACGCATGAGTCTCCATTACAAACCAGGCTCGGTGAGCTTTGAAAACGTCATTAAAACCTTTGGCAATGTTACGGCCATTGATAACGTGTCTTTCACCATAGAGCCAGGCAATCTTGTCACCTTATTAGGGCCAAGCGGCTGTGGGAAAACAACTACTTTACGCATGTTGGCTGGGTTAGAACACCCCACTTCTGGCCGTATTATGATAGGCAATAAAGACGTTACGCATCTACCTGCAACTGACCGAGACGTCAGCATGGTGTTTCAATCTTATGCTTTGTTCCCGCACATGACAGTGGCCGAAAACGTTGCTTACGGCTTAAACGCCAGCGGTGTTAATAAAATCGAAGCCAAGGAAAAGAGCGAAGAAGGATTAGAGCTGGTTGGCTTGGCAGGCTACGGGCAGCGTTACCCGAGTGAACTATCCGGCGGTCAGCAGCAACGTGTTGCTGTGGCTCGAGCACTAGTTCTAGAACCTGAAGTGCTTCTGCTAGACGAACCGCTATCAAACCTAGACGCCAAATTACGTCGCCATGTTCGGGAAGAAATTCGCGAACTTCAGCAAAAAATCGGTTTAACCGCGGTTTATGTGACCCACGATCAAGAAGAAGCGCTGGCTGTATCGGATCGCATTATCGTAATGAATCGCTCAGTCATTGCCCAAGAAGGTAGCCCACGTGAACTCTACGAAGCACCTGCTTCAAGCTTTATTGCTGATTTTATTGGTGACGCCAATCTCATCGAGGCGGACATCATCGCCACCGACGGGCAGACCGCAGACGTTGCCGTTGGCACGCTACGCTGTTCTTTACCACAGCGCGGCTTCAGCAAAGGCCGCGTGCAGCTAGCAGTGCACCCAAGTTCCGTACGTTTATCCATGCGAGACCAACAGTCTAGTGGGCTCACTGGCACCGTTAGACGAGCCACTTATTTAGGCAACCAAATGCAATACGATGTTGATTCCGAAGTGGGTAACTTATTCGTCGTCGACTATCGTGTTGAGCAAGCAATTCCCGTCGGTTCCGATGTGTCTATTGCGTTTTCAAATCGCGGTCTTGCGTTAGTTAAGACAGCTTAGAGTGGAGAGTAAACCTCATGTTTTTAGCTCATAACCTAATAGATCAAACGGTTCTCGACCGATTTAACCATGCTGAGAAAGTGATCAAAATCGCTGGGACTCAAGCTCTGGAGTATTTTCGTAATCGAGAAAAGTTAATCGTCGAAACCAAAATGGAACCACAAGACGTAGTAAGCATCGCTGACCGTAATGTGGAAGTCACCATTATTGAAGGCTTACAAGAGCACTTCCCGCAAGATGGCTTTCTTGGTGAAGAGCAAGGTATTACCAAAGGTGACAACCAGTATTTGTGGGTCATTGATCCAATTGACGGTACGGCTTGTTTCCTCAATGGCATGCATTCTTGGTGTATTTCGATTGCGCTCATGGTGAACGATAAAATTGCCTGCGGACTAATTTTTGACCCAAACAGTAACGAACTATTTAGCGCCGTGGCTGGCAAAGGCTGCTTTGTAAACGACAAAAAAGTCGCAACATTAGCAGTAAATTCAGTACAAGAAGGCGTGATGGGCTTAGGTACGTCTCACCGAGTTCCAGCATCGCTATGTGTGAACTTCATCGATAAGCTGTTAAACCAAGGTGGCATGTTTATTCGCAACGGTTCTGGCGCACTCATGTTGGCTTACGTGGCGGCTGGTCGTTTGATTGGCTACTACGAACCTCACATCAACTCATGGGATTGTTTAGCAGGACTCATTATGGTGGATGAAGCTGGTGGCGCAACCAATGACTTTTTATCAGGTGAAGGACTGCTAAAGGGCAATCCTATAATCGTGTCCGCAAGCGGAATCAAAGACTCACTGAGACAGATGATTAACCAATTATCAGTTTAAAAATGCGTTTCTTCGAACTTTACCGCCTCACTGCTTAAGCAAATAGGCGGTCTTTTTTTATCCACTAGAAAATATCAAGACAAAATATTTGGCGCTGTTTTATTAAGACGCTTAGGGCGTTTTTCCCAGCGCACTTTTACTTCAAACTGCTGACTATCTTCGTCTTCTGACGCACTAACTTTTAAGCGCATTAGCCCCTTTGGATCGAGAGTTAAGGAACCTTCTTTTTCTTCACTAAATTCCAGTTTACCCTTCGATAAACCTTTCGACAGGGCTTTTAGTACGTCTTGAATATCGTCGGCATCCAATAAGGCTTCATATTTGAATTCTGTTTTCGATTTCATAATACTTGTCCGTAAATTCCTTGTAGTTCGATTGAGGTCATTACTTTTGCGGTTGGGTAATCACAGCTCAACCCAACGATGCCAGTGTCTTTTCCTATCAAGGTCGCGCCGATGCCATGGCCTTTTAAGCCTTCCGCTGTGCGCGAATGGCAGTCCAAGGTGATATCAGCTTCCACATGCACCAGACCTTTTTTGATAGTAATTCGCTGACCTTGCTGACGGTTGATATGACCTTGTACAACCACATGAATACCGGCTTTGTGAATGGCGTTTACGCCGCGCTCAGTTAGCGGAAGATCGGCATCGCGGTATTTTGTGCGAAAGGTATTGGCAATCGAGCTGTAGTAAAAGCTGAATAAATCTCGACGTTTTAAATTGCGATGGAAGGCTTTGTTCGCATATTTAGTGCCGCTTTTCAGCAACATTTGCCCCATGCTGTCGTCCAAGCCAGCATGTAAAAACAAGAAGGAGCCACGCTTAGCGACCAGCTCCATCCTGCGGAAAAACCAATTAAATTCGCCTTTCTTATGCAAAAACAACTGCTGGCATTTCAACGAGGTCGCATACACTTGTCGCAAGCTCAGCCCTGCGGACAGACAATGTTTCTCGAAACTATGATTCTTAGATTCCATTTTACGAACTTCACGGTCGATGCCTTCTGCGGTCAAAAAACCTGCTGCATGAAACGGAAACTCTTTAAACCAATCGTCGCCGGGGAAAAGTAGATCTCGGCATGTGTCTTCATCGGGAATTTTCTTATCCCAATGAGCGTCAGCCAAATATTCGTCGAAAACTTCCCGAAACAGCGGCACGACTTTTTTACCCATGCGTACGAAAAAGTGCTGGTTGCCCACATCCTTTTTGCGCGCCAGTGCCAACAATCCCATCAACAAGCGCAAGTCGTGGTTACCAGCGAGTAAAGTTACTCGTGCTTTTAGCTTATAAAGCTGCTTCACACTACGCAGTAATTTTAAATTACTCGGCCCTTTGTCCAAACAATCTCCACCCACGATGATTTCCGACTGCTTACCTTTTTTCGTCAGGGAAAGATGACCCAAACCCGCTTTTTTCTTACGCTCTGCCACACCAGCGGCTATCAAAGAGTCCTCAAAAGCTACTGCATCTGCATGAGGATCAGAAATAAACACCACGGAACGCTTTGGCCAGCGCAGCTTATTTTTCTTAAATAAAGACGGCGTTTTGTTCGGTTCTAAAACATGACTATTTACCGAGCTTTCATCCCGAGGCCAAGCCGCCCACTCGCTTGGTAAACGAGCGATAATGTCAGCGTGATGAGGACGGTCTGTGACGTTTGGGATGGGGCTTTGCATTGTATTGATTACCTTTTCTGTTAAAAGAGCCATTAATCAGGCGCGTGGCATTTAATCCAACGCAGCGATTAATTCATAAGCACGATCAAAGTCGATCTTGCCGGTGAGTCGATAAACGTCCACGTTCGCCAGTTCACGACAATAGTGCGCCACAGAATCAATGGCGTTCAGATCAGCAAACTCACCGCTCTTATCTTGATAAAACGGCCCAGGGCGTTTGCGTAGTCCTTCGATCACTTCAGGCTGAGAAGACAAATCAACCGGTTCTAATTGCGTCGGCTCAGCGCTGTCTAATGACCAGTCCAGCATGATAAGACGAGATAGATTTCCGGCTAAGCGAACACGGTTTGGGCCGTATTCATCTTCGATTTGTACATCGTATTTTTCTTCCAAAGACCACAGCTCACTTTGCGGCATTTGGCGTAAGGCTTGCTGGCGCGCTTCTGGCAAGATGTGACGTAAACGCTCGGCATGTAACAAGGTACCTGGGTTTACTCGCGGCAGTTTAGCCAAGCCGATGGTTTGCGTACCTTGCTCGGTCTTTTTAAACAGAATGCGATCGTTGGTGAGGAAATCACGCTCAGGATTTTCCAGACAACGCAGCATCAAGGTGGACTTGCCACCGCCCGATCCAGCGGCGATGGCTGTCGCTTCACCATTTACACAAAACGCCGACGCATGGCCCAAGGTGAAACCTTCACGCAAATAATGATTCAAAAATTGGTTGTTAATAAAGTTGATAATTTGCGCCAAGTTAGACGCACAAGAGCCCACAGCAACGGCGTGATCCGGTCGTTGTAAAAACGCCATACCGGTTTTAAATTTTTTAATCCAACGTCCACCAGCCACATCAAGATAGCCTTCTTTACGGCCTTGTTTGCCTTCTTCACGTGGCACATTTAACCAATCTAGCTCATCGCCAACGACGTTTTGCTCCATCACATACAAGTTCAAAGACATTGTCGTGTGGGCCTCGGCCTTCAAATAACTACGATAATAATCGGCAATACCCGCCAACAACATGGCCTCATTGGAATGAACAATTACCGACAGATCGGCAAAATGAAGCCGAATCGTTTCTTCACAATGACTTAATGCTTCGTTTACATGGGGCAAGTTCAATAAGGTTTTAATCATGATGCAATCTCCTTCTTCTGCAATACACCATCTTTTGAAGTATCGTTTTGTAGAACACATTTTTGTAGGACAAAGTCCGCGTAAACACTGGCTGCATCGATATCACAACCCTCTAACGCGCCTTTAAAACCACCAAAAGCCGACACTTCGAACACCACTGGACCTTGATCGGTCAGGGCAATATCTACGGTAGTAAAACTCAGGTCATAACAAGATTGGGCGCGGCGGCCTAATTCAATCAACTCGGCATCAGGCTCAAATTTTTCATACTTGCCACCGCTGTTAATCGTGGTGTTCCAAGAGTCTTTATTGCCGACCCTCGCGTAAGTACAAAGATATTCACCGCCAACAAACACCATGCCCAAATCTCGGCCATCTAATTTCACCGTTTGCTGAATATAATAAATGGACTGACTCTGACGATACTCTTCCAACGCGTTGCGAACAAATTCGTCACTGTCATCTTCGGTCAACATAATCATGCCGCGGGCTTTGGTGGAATAGAGGGGTTTTAATATCGCGGAGCCAAATTTTCGCACTGTAGCAAAAGCTTGTTCTGGGTTCTCTGTGATGCGCGTTTTCGGCATAGGAATGTTGCCTTGCTGCAACGCCAGAGTACCGCTCAAGCGGTTCACCAAGTTACCCACACTTTGAGTTGGGCTAAACAGTTTGACGCCAGCGCGTTCCGCATAAGACAACAGATGAATACGGTCTTCTGTTGCCGGCGCATAGACTTCGCTGATCTTCTTGATGATCAAACCGTCTAGCGTCATCAAATCTAAGTCTTGAAACATCAATTGATTGGTGTCTAAGCGCAACTCAACTTGACTCATATCGATCACAGCACGAAAGCCAGTACGCTCTTCAAGGCGATCCGCCAATACTTCTGTAGACCATTTTCCTGGGATGCCAATGACCCCAATTCTCGGCTTATTCAACGTAAAGCTCCTTAAGCGGTAAGGTAAATGTTTGGGCTTGTTCAGAGGTGCGTTCTTCTGACGACAGCTTTGCTAGACGCTCCAGCAAATAGCGAGCGCGTAAATGCATTCGAGATGCGAGCTTTTTATCAAAAATAAATCGTGTCGAAGTCGCAAAAGAACGGGCAAGCCCCGCCGCAAGACGAACTTCAAACGAGGTATCTTGTTGACGATTGGCAAAGCGTCGACCAAAGCGATACACCTCTTTGGCGCTTTCCATCATGTGCGTCCGCGTCTCACCACTTAATACCTGTAAGCGGTAAATCGAGACCATTAACACCGACAAATCTTGCACATAATCAAAGTAAGACGCGCGATGTAGATCGATAAAATACACGCGTTTTTCCGCATCATCGTAAATCAGATTATCGACGTTAAAATCCCCATGGGTCAGCACGGAAAAAGGCGCTCGCCATTGGGCTTCGTTTACAGCCACGCGACGTACTAACTCATCAAAGCTTAGACTGGTGTAACCACAAATGCGTTCTTCGTCTTTGAAAAATTCAGGATGAACCTTGCGACTGTCGCCAATACGCTTTTGTAATTGCCCCATGAAATTTGCCGTGCAAGATTCCGACGTTAAACTGGCTTTCCACGTTTGATTCAGGGTTTTAAATAAGACTTTCAACGCGGCTTTCGTGCCGACTTGGTCACCATCGAGCAACAAAGCTTCCAAAGTTTTCCCCGGAATATGTTCGATCAATAAAGACGATTGCTCATTGCTGTCATCCTTCTTCCCATTGATTTGAGACGTTCCGGTTTGGGAAAGAACGCTAGGAGCCAATCTGGGATCAATATTGCGCCATTGATTCACGCCAGCCACTTCTTCTTCAATCTTGGCGCGATCGCCTTCTTTGTAAACCGCTAACACCTCTTTGCCAGATTCATCCTTGTGGGTAATCGCCGCAATGGCACTGCCAGAGCGAGTTAGCGCTAGGCGCCTTACTTTTAAATCTCGTAGGTCATAATTTAGGTTGGTCGCACTGTCCAATAAATGAGGGTAATTTTGCAATGTGGCCACTTGACCAAGATCCGCCTTAATCAAGGCTTCTGCCACCACGCCTAATTGCTCTATCAGGCGCTTCACACTGACATTACTTAGAATCGCAGCGCGCAACTGGTCATCGCTCAGGTCGAACTTCGCTTGCAAAGTTAACGCTTGCAGCTCGTTATAGCTCGCCAGCAGCTTATGCGTGCGTCGGCCTAGCTTAATGCCCGTCCGGCGACGATTGTCGCTCACACCAACTTTCACAAGGCGTAAGGCACGTCTGATACGTTTCACCAACTTGCGGCACTCTTGCCCTGTTGGATGTTCATAGGCTTCCTCTAGCGTGCCCTCACGAACACAATCGAAACAATGCTTGGTCAACATCTCAAGGGCGATCACCAAGGCATGCATGCCACTGACTTGAGCATGGAAGGTGGTATTGGCTTTGCGACGTTCTAATAAACGCGCCGTTTCAATGTCGGCTTTTTCCCGCAGCGCTTGCACATAACCACGACGCCCACGAATACTCGACAATAACTCAACAGAACCTGATGTAAAAAAAAGCTCAACGAGATGACAGTGTGTTTCGACCTCATGCAAGAGAAAAGACACACGCTCTTGTAGAGTCGCCACAACTGGGGTTGAAGGCATAACATTTTTCCCTACTACTTTTACCTTTGACTATACAGACAGTAGAAAGCATATAAATGACAGTTCTGTGACAACTCAACACCTGACTGCATGAGAAACAAGCGAACCATCCGCTTCATTGTTTAAAATACCATCACTTAAAACATGACTTGAGGCTAAAAATATCGTTACTATCGAGGGACAAGAAATGCTTTCAGATCAAGGATGTGCTTCATGACCATTAATTTTAGACAAAAAATTCGATCTAACCGCCTTCATAACAGTCACAATTCTAGCGATGATGAACGAGCGGCTTTATGGCACTTTGAAAGTGATCGCGGCCGGATTATCAATTCCGCCGCCATCCGCCGCTTGCAGCAGAAAACCCAAGTATTCCCTTTGGAACGAAACGCCGCTGTGCGTAGTCGTCTCACTCATTCCATGGAAGTTCAACAAGTCGGACGCTTTATCAGTCAAAAAATCTTCAAGATATTGGGAGAGAATCTGCGAGAAGAATACGGATTAGAAGACTTAGAGCGCCAATTTGAATCTATTGTCGAAATGTCTTGTCTGATGCACGATGTCGGAAACCCATCCTTTGGACATTTTGGTGAGGAAGCCATCAAACAATGGTTTCATAATCATATCGACGAACTTACCAAAAGAGAAGATTTGAAAAACGACCTAGACAAGCTAGCGCCTATCAAGACCGACCTTTGTTCCTTTGAAGGCAACGCCCAAGCCTTGCGTATCGTTCATTCACTCCAAACGCTTAACTTAACCTATACGCAAATGTCCGGCATCATGAAATACACTAGACGAGCTGATCAGGACAAACCCAAAGAAGAAAATGACCCACAAAGCTACCTAAAGAAAAAGGTTGGTTTTTATCTCAGTGAAGTGCCGCTCATTCATAAGATAAACACCAACTTAGACATTGCAGAAGGCTGCCGCTCACCCTTTGCTTATATCATGGAAGCGGCTGACGATATTTCTTACTGCATTGCCGACATCGAAGACGCCGTCGAAAAAGACATTCTGAAATTTGATGAACTCCTCGACAAACTAAAAGAAGAGTTTATTGAGCAAAGCAAACGCTACTCAGTGAAAGATACCGAAGAAAACTTAATGGAAGAGCTCATTAAAAAGCCCAAAGAACGCTACGAAATAACTAATATTTTAGGTGATTTTTTCGTGCCTTTTCGTGTCGCTATTAATACTCGCGCAGTTGAACACGCCAGTAATCAGTTTAAAAACAACATTAACACCATATTCAACGGCACATACAATCAGGCCTTAGTAGAGGACAAAAGCACCTGTCATGCTCTATTAGAAACCCTCAAAGCCGTGGCTTTTAAATACGTTTTTTCCGCGAAAGAAGTTCAAAAACAAGAACTGCAAGGCTATCGCATCATTACGGGGTTATTGGACATTTACAAACCACTGTTGACACTGGATAAAGCCACGTTTACCAACATTCTCAACAAAACAGATAAAAAACCCATTTATGAAATACGTTTGTGCAATAAGCTTTCAGGCAAACATCTCGCCGCTTACCAACAAGCCCTTAAAAACCTAACAGACTTTAAAAGCCACTTCACAGGCAATGAACTGGAATTCGTTAGTGACGAGACGTGGGAGTTCTATTTCCGCTGTCGTCTCATTCAAGACTACATCAGCGGCATGACAGACCAATTCGCTTACGACGAATATCGCGCCTTGCATGTAATTGATTAGAAAAAGAGACAATATGAAGGGACCCAATCCAGATAACAAAGAGCCGATGAAAGGCTTCCCACAAGTCGGCTACCTGAAAAATTTCATTACCCGCGACAACATCATCGTTGGTGATTACACCTATTACGATGATCCAGATGGGCCAGAACGTTTTGAAGACAATGTGCTTTATCACTTTGATTTTATTGGCGATAAGCTAATTATCGGTAAGTTTTGCGCCATCGCAAAAGACGTCACATTCATTATGAATGGGGCGAACCATGCTAATGCGGGGTTCTCAACCTATCCGTTTTACATCTTTGGTAATGGTTGGGAAAAAGCGGCGCCAAAGGCAGGAGATTTACCCTACAAAGGCGATACGAATATAGGTAGCGATGTATGGATTGGCTACGACGCCACCATCATGCCAGGCGTGAAAATAGGTAACGGTGCCATCATTGCCAGCAAATCCGTCGTGACATCAGACGTGCCAGCTTACAGCGTGGTCGGTGGCAATCCAGCCAAGATCATCAAATACCGTTTTGACGAGCAAACCATTCAAGCATTACAAGACATTGCTTGGTGGGACTGGAGCGCCGAGAAAATCACCCAACATCTAAACGCCATCGCCGGTGCTGATTTGAATCGGTTACATGCCGCCAAAGACGACTAATCAAGGCAAGTACTAGGAAGATTAATCACATGACCATCAACATCCGCACCATACAAGCAACAGACGCCGCCGCTTGGTCAGCCCTAAGAATCGAGTTTCTACCAGAAATCAAAGATATCAGCCAAGCGGAAGTCGATGCTTTCTTTCATGGAAGCTATCCAAATGTACAAGAGGTGTTGATTGCGCTTGATGATGCCCAAAAGATGATCGGATTTATCGAGCTGAACCTTCGCGACAATGTCCCTGGCAGTAGCCAGCAAACCACGCCTTACATCGAAGCTTGGTTTGTTTCACCAGATTGCCAAGGACAAGGCATTGGCAAAGCTTTAATTCACGCCGCCGAGGAATGGGCCAAACAACAAGGCTTTCAGGAGCTCGGCAGCGACGCCCCGATTACCAACGAGAAAAGCGTCAACCTTCACAAACAGCTTGGCTTTAACGAAATAGAGCGCGTTGTTTGCTTACTAAAACCTTTGAATGGATAAATATCATGATCAAACAAGTCGGTCCAACAGAGATAAAACTCAATCGCTGTCTGCATTAGAAGCCATATGGAAAAACTTTCATTTTCCTCTGGAATAATATTTAATTATGCTACATTTTCTAAGATATGGATTTCAAAAAATGGCAGATTTAATTCTACCCTCCACTCCCATCACCAAAGACAATTACCGTAATTTTTTACAAGCAGACTCACTGGACATCTTCAAAAAGAACAATGGTATTCTTAGCGACTTAATTCCTGGTAATAATATTTATAATTCTTCTAGCCAGTGTTACGCCACAGACCCATCCGAAGCAGACTTAAAGTCACTAAATGCAAAGTCTAACAGTATAATTAAAGTAATGATGGACACTTACGGTGAAGACGTAACAATGGGAATCGCTGAGGTTTTTCGGAATGTTGATATTTCACCCTCTAGTATGATTGGGGTTGCCGGAGGAGTGCAAGGATACGCTGACACAAAAGGTAACATACTGATAGATAAAATGAACGAAGTCAGCAAGCTAATGGAGCAGCATCATCAAATGCTAAGAAATAACATCAACTCTTATTCCATTCGTGCTCGTGAAGCCAATATTCAAAATAAAGTAATCGAGTTGAATAAAAGATTCAGAAACGAAATTGAAAAACATGTTGCTCGAAGAAAACAACAAAAAAAGTCTCATTTCACCAATCCTAACAGAGCCGTAAACTTAGCAAGAGACGGTAAAAATACGACCAGCTTTTATGTAAAAGACCGACAGGATTTTAAGAAATTAGTCAACATGACTCGCTACATTAAAGTGGTAGGTAAAGGACTCATAGCGCTGGATTTTCTTGTTCGTCTCAAAAATGTTTATAACGACTATGATAATGGAAAAGATTATGCACGAACTGCTGTAGGACAATTTGCAAATTGGAGCGTTGGTATAGGCACATCTTATGCTGCCTTCACCGCACTGGGTTACGTTGCTGCTTCCGCTGGTGTTGTTGTAAGTGGCCCCGTTTTGGTATTGGTGCTAGCAGTTGGAGCAGTAGCAACCGTCTTAACAGCAAGCGCAACGGGAAATGCAGCACAATCTGTTGCTGAAAACATTTACGATAGAATCGTGAGCTTTTTTTCTAATGCAGATGAGGGTGCCGAAATAGATGCTTACACTTACTGATATTCAATTTGTTGTCATTGGTTTAGTGATGTTCTCAGCATTTTTTCTTTACTTGATTTGTGTTCTGGCTTATTGGCTAAAAGTCGTGCGTAAAATTGATAATATTCTAGCAAGTCACGGTAACCCTCCCGAGAACTTCGATATTTTTTGGGGGCGAACAATGCTTTACATGCATGGAACATTTTGGCCAAAGCATTTTGTTAAATCAGGCAGGAAAGAAAAACTCTTTGACCCATTTTTATTTATAGGCAGTGTCACTTATTTTGATAAATTTTTGATGGTATCTCAATGGGTATTTCTCATTCTATTTTTCACTCTTCTTAGTTTTTTTAGTATTTTTGTAGAGATCTAAGAAAAACTACGATTAAACTCTCTCCCCATAAGTTGCTTCCGAAGACAATAGAAAATGATCAAACAAGTCGGTCCAACAAAAATAAAACTCAAACACAAAGGCAGTTGTCATTGTGGTGCTGTTGAATTGGAATTAACCCTGCCTAACGGCATCGAAAATCCAAGGCGCTGCGATTGCTCTATTTGTCGTCGTAAAGGTGCCATCGTAGGTTCTGTCACGCTAGATAACCTTCGAATAGTTAAAGGCCATGATGTGTTAAAGCTTTATCAATTCAACACCAACACAGCCAAGCATTTTTTCTGTTCAAACTGTGGCATTTATACTCATCATCAACGTCGATCAAACCCAACCCAATATGGCTACAACATAGGTTGTCTTGAAGGTGTTAATCCTTATGATCTTGGCGATGTGGTGACAAACGATGGCGTTAATCATCCGGCTGATCGTAAGCCATAAAACCTCAGCGAATTGCTGAGGTTTTGATAAGTTTTTACATCTAGTGTTACCAGCCTCGACGATCCGCAAAGTCGTGCCATTTCATAATCATCGGCAAGAACCAAGGTGTTCCAGTGTACAAAGAACGCGTTTTGAAGGGAAAGCCATCAAATGAGGTTTTGCCTTCCACTTGGTTAAGCACTTGTTGAGCGATTTTACGACCAAAGTAATTGGCACGACCAACACCAGAACCACAGTAACCCATGGCGTAGTGCATGTCGTCCATCTTGCCAATGTGTGGCACATGGTCAAAGGTGTAGGCGACATAACCTGACCAAGCGTAATCGATTTTTGCCTCTTCCAGCTGAGGAAAAGTACGAATCATGAAGTCTTGTAGGTATTTCGAATACAGCTGTGGCTGGTCGCCGCGGCCAAACGCTCGACCGCCAAACAAGATGCGTTTGCCATCTGGCGAAGGTCGATAATAGGCAACCAAACGCTCGGTGCCGCCGTGGGCGCGTAATTTCGGGCTCACGGAACGAATCACAGATTCAGGTAATTCTTCGGTGGCAATCATCGCAGAACGAATAGGAATGATGCGGCGTTTGAATTTATCAAACTCGCCACCTGTGTAGCCATTGGTCGCGATAATCACTTGATCAGCATCGATAACACCGCCATCGTACTGAACCTTGTAGCTAGCGCCCTGTTTACTGACATCACGCACCTTGGTGTGTTCTAGCATTAACACACCTGATTGCTGAGCAATTTGGCAAAGCCCACGATGTAGCTTGGCGGGCTGTAACGTACCATCGGTCGGATAAATCACACCACCGTGATACGCGTTAGAACCTACTTCTTCGAATTGATCCTGACGGCTCACGGCAATAGCGGGGAAATCCACGACTTTCGCTAGCTCTTCCGCTTGCTCGATCAACCCAGCGTAATGGCTAGGATGACTCGCGCCACGGAAGCGGCCACACAAGGACAGGTCACAATCGATTTGCTCTTCCTTGATAAAATCCACCAGCCAATTAAAGGCTACTAAGCTTTCACGAATCGTCTCATGAACATTGTCACGACCATACTGGCGTTCGAGTCCATCGACGCCTAATTTGCTGAAGCTTGGCCCAAGCAAACCGCCATTTCGACAGCTCGCGCCTTCGCCTAAATGCCCAGCTTCTAGTAGAACCACTTTGAGTCCCGCTCGCGCCAAGGTAATGGCTGCAGAGATGCCAGTAAAGCCGCCACCGACAATAACAGCATCGGCTTTTTGTGGGATTTCAAAGCGTGCGTTTGCGTGGATTTTGCTCGCCAAAGACGTATCTGCCAGCCAAAAAGGCATGTTGGTATACGTCGATATATTTTTTGCCAACATATCGATTTCATTCCATAAAATAAGGGTAATTGCGTATTTAACTTAAACCACATAAACGATGTCGCGAGCGAAGTTAAGACGAGGCAAAAATAGACGAGAAAGCAGAGTTTATAATTATAAATGAGCATTTCGAGTCTATTTTTAACAAAGTATTAACGAGCACAGCAATCGTTCAAAGGTTTCAGAGAACGTGTTGTAAAAATTCTTTTGTCCTATCCCACTGGGGATTCACCAACACCTGCTCAGGTGGCCCGACTTCGATAATTTCACCGTCGGCCATGAACACCACGCGATCAGCAACTTGTCGAGCAAACTGCATTTCATGAGTAACACACACCATGGTCATGCCAGTTTTGGCGAGGTCGATCATCACATCCAATACTTCCTTGACCATCTCGGGATCGAGTGCGGAGGTAGGCTCATCGAACAGCATGATTTTGGGTTCCATAGCGAGGGATCGGGAAATCGCCACGCGCTGTTGCTGACCACCAGATAATTGCCCTGGATAACGTGTCGCGAGATGAGCAATCCCGACGCGATCCAGCAAACGCATGGCCATTTTGTCGGCGTCACGTTCTGACATCTTGCGCAGCCAAGTCAAACCCAAGGTACAATTCTGCAAAACAGTAAGGTGAGGGAATAAGTTAAAGTTCTGAAACACCATGCCCATGGTTTGGTGAATGATCTTATGGCTTTGACGATCCCGCGAAAGCGGCTGTCCAAACACGGAAACCACACCTTCTTGGTACTCTTCTAAATGATTCAGAGAACGAATCAGCGTCGATTTACCTGAGCCAGACGGCCCACACACCACCATAATTTCGCCTTCGCTAATGTCTAGAGATACGTCTTTAAGAACGTGGTGATCTCCGTACCATTTGTTCAGGTTGTCGATTTTAATCGCCGTTTCAGTGACGGCTTTTTGGGCTAAATTTCCTGATGACGTCGTCATTAGCGATCCACCTTTAAACGTTTTTCAAGATTCAAACTGTATTGAGACATGCTGTAGCACAAGATAAAGAAGAGCACGGAAATCATCACCAATGGCTCAGTGTGCATTCCCACCCAGTCTTTGTCGTTGGCAATGTTGCGCGCCATCAACATGATGTCGAACAAGCCAATGATGGAAACCAGCGTGGTGTCTTTCAGCAAGCTGATAAATGAGGTCATGATGTTCGGAATCATCATTCTTAGGGCCTGTGGCAGAATGATCAGCACCATGGTATGCAGATAGCCTAAGCCAAGCGTAGCTGCGGCTTCGTACTGACCTTTTGGAATCGCCTGCAAACCACCGCGAATGTTTTCTGCCATGTAAGCACCAGCAAACAAACACACTGCGACCAGTACTTGCGTGAGCTTGTTAAACTCCATATCCGCTGGCAAAAAGATAGGCAGCAAGGTCACCGCCATAAACAAGACGGTGATCAAAGGTACAGAACGAACTAGCTCGATCACTGTCATCGACAACCAATGAATCACTGGCAATTTAGAACGTCGACCTAGCGCTAAAATCACGCCCACAGGAATCGCCATGGTGATGGCAAAGCCAGCAATAATGAAAGTTAGGAACAAACCGCCCCAACGCTCAATTGGCACAGGCTCAAGTGACACTTGGCTAAGCCCAAGAGCGATCACCAATGCAACAAGCAACCAAACAGCAACAAAGCTCAACAGATGAATACGGCGCTCAACCAAGCGTGATACCAGCGGCACAAACAGTTCGTTTAGGCCTTTTTTGCCAAGCACCGACAAGATCCAGTTAGCGTAGATAATGGTTAGGAAAGCCAAGGCAAGACAGGTCATCGCGCCATGTACCAAGCCCAATTCCTCGCCAAAGCGGCCGCCTAAGAAAAGATAAGCACCCACAAAAGGATACAAGCCAATCCAAGACAACAAGATGAAGTTACGCAAAGCAATGCGCTTCGACATCAGCGGTAATAGCCACACCAACCCGAGCAATACGCCGATATTGACGCGCCATTGCTCGTCCACCGGAAAACGCCCGTAAATTAAGCCATTAAACCAGCTAATAACACCTGCCCAACAGGCACCGTCTGGGCTGATATCCATACATTGACGACGATTATCCGCGATGAAAACCGCGTTAAATACCGCCCAATCCAACACATGTTTCACTAAATAAAACAGCACTGTCGCCACACACAAAGTCAGTAAGCTGTTACCAATGCTGTTAAAACAACGATGGCGAATTGTGCCAAGAATACCTCTTTCGCTTTTACGTGGCGGACGAGGTGGAGTCGGGACAAATTGCTTTAAAGCAGGTTGGTTTTTCACATTCAAATCGTCCATTTATCGCACCTTATACTGCACGCTGTCGTTGTACTTGTTGAGCAAGTAAGAGATCAGCAAACTGATGAAGATATAGAAACCCATAACCATAAAGATGATCTCGATAGCGCGTCCGGTTTGGTTCATGGAAGTTTGCATGAACACAGACACCAATTCCGGGAAGCCAATCGCCACCGCCAGTGACGAGTCTTTTGTCGCTGCCAACCAAGAGTTGGTCATTGGCGGAATAATGGATCGAATCGCTTGAGGAATCAGAATCAAGCGCAACGACTGAACGCGTGAGAAACCAATGGTAAACGCAGCTTCATGTTGTCCTCGGTCGATAGACTGCATACCAGCTCGAACCGTTTCAGCAATCGCCGCAGATCGATACACCGTCATGGCAACAAACGCTGCACCAAACGACGCAGGAAGAAACGCACCACCGCTGAAGTTAAAGCCTTGTAGTGTTGGAACAGACAAGCTCATCGAATTAGAAAAGCTCCAAATCGCCCAACAAGCAGCCAACACCCACGCAACTAAGCCGATATAGAATCCTGTGGAACGAGAACCTGACAAGGTGTAATAAGGTTTAGACCAACGGAACAAAGCGTAAAGCGCCGCGATTAAGGCAAGCCCAAGAACAACAATCCATCCCCATGACAAGGTACTTTCCATTGTCATCACATAAAGACCACGATTATTTAGGAAAAGCCATTCGCCAAGGTGATAGCTTTGGCGAGGCGCAGGCAAGGTCGAAAACACCACGGTAAACCAAAAAATAATCTGTATTAACAGAGGCACATTACGCACGACTTCAACGTACCAACGTGCTAATTGAGAAACCAAAGGGTTATCGGATAATCTTAAAATCCCCACCACTGTACCAATGAGAGTGCCGACAACAATCACGCAGAAAGACAAAATTAGCGTGTTCACAATACCGACTAAAAATACACGCCAGTAAGTCATACCTGGGTCGTAAGGAATCAGACTCCAGCTAATATTAAATCCTGCCGTCACCTGCAGAAAATCAAAGCCAAACGTCATGCCTAGGCGGTTTAAGTTTTCACTGGCATTGGCGAATAAAAACCACAAGCCGAGCAAAACCAGCATCAAGACAATGGCTTGCAAGATCACCGCTCTGCTTGAATCATTATTAAGCAAAGACAGCCATTTTTGTGTCGTAGACGAAGGTAAACCAGCACCCTTAGTCGGGCGTTTTTGTGGTTTACTCGTAGAGGACTGAATCATATCTATATACCGAACGAAGGAGGAAAACTAAAATTGCAGCAATAGATAGGCCTAGAAACATAACCTACCTATTGCATTCACTATTAGTAAATAGAATTAGCGGAAAGACTTCGCGTACATCATGCCGCCGTTAGTCCACAACGCATTCAATGTACCTTCACGATCTAGACCCAGAACACTATTCGTTCCTACGTTACGTTCGTATACTTCACCGTAATTACCAACGTTTTTAATAACTTGATATGCCCAATCTTGCGGAAGCCCTAGACCTGTATTCAAGTCACCTTCAACACCGAGTAAGCGTCGAACTACTGGGCTTTGACTTTCTGCACGCATTTTCTCGACGTTTTGTGAATTCACACCAAATTCTTCTGCTGCAACCATGGCAGCAAAGCTCCATTTCACAACGTTCGCCCATTCACTGTCATTTTGTTTAACAGCGAATGACAAAGCTTCTTTAGAAATTGTTTCTGGCAAAATAATGTAGTCATCTGGGTTTTGCGCAGCTGAACGTTGCGCTGCTAAACCCGATTTGTCATTGGTTAATGCGTCGCAGTTATTGTTGAAAAAAGCCGTGTTACGCACGGATGAATCATCAAATACGACGGTTTTGATATCTAAATTATTCGCACGGCTATAATCCGCGATATTCAATTCACTAGAGGTTCCGGTCAATACACAAACCGTAGCGCCTTTAAGTTCTTTAACAGATTTCACACCTAAGTCTTTACGCACCATGAAACCTTGGCCGTCGTAAAAATAGGTATCAAGGAAGTCCAGACCTTGTGCCGCATCACGGGAAAGCGTCCACGTCATGCCTTTTGATAAAATGTCACCTTTACCACTCTTAATAGAAGTGAAACTTTGCGCCCACTGTACTGGCAAGAATTTCACTTTAGTGGCATCACCAAACACCGCGGAAGCGACACCACGACAGACATCAATGTCCATGCCTTGCCACTCGCCAGCTTTGTTTAAGCTGTAAAAACCTGGAAAGGAGTTACCAATTACACAGTTTACATAACCACGTTCTTTTACCGCATCTAGGGTAGAAGTGGTATCCGCTGCATAACTGTTTGCCGCTAGAAGCGTTGTAGCTGCTGCTAACGCTATAGAAAATTTCTTCATTGTTCGTTCCTTTTATATGCTGTTGATTTTGTAATTTCTTTTTATTCAGACTCATTTTTATTATGAATCGAGTCCGCGACCCCATCGTTTTGTTAAATCTTTTGATGCAGATCATACAACTAACAGTTAGGATCTTATGTGAAGATTTTCTATAATCACACTGAATATTTTTAATAGTCTAATAACTTTAGGTTATGCCGATGAACATCAATAAGTTGCGTATATTTCACGAAGTATTTGTTACTGGCAGCATCACGAGAGCCGCGGAGCGAAGCTATGTTAGCCAACCAGCGGCCAGTAAAATGCTAGCGAATTTTGAAGAAGAAATTGGCTATAAACTCTTTGTGCGTAACAACGGCAAGCTTATTCCGACAGATGAGGCGCTCTACTTACACGAAGAAGTCTATGGCATCTTACAAGGCGTAAACCATCTAGAAGACAGCATAAAACGAGCCAAAAACAGCAAAACTGGCAGATTGCGAATCTGCACGATTTTCGGACCTTCTTATCAGTTTTTACCCGAACTTATCGCTGAATACATGAAAGATAACCCTGGTGTGGATGTGAGTTTACATCTCTCTGGCTGCTCGGCCATTAGACAAGGTATCGCATCAGGACAATATCAAATCGGCTTGGTTGATAAAGCCCAAAGTTCATCAAAACACGACTCAGTCGCCTTCGACTTACCTTGTTATTGTGCCGTGCCGAAAGATCATCCAGCTGCTCAGCTAGACGTTATTCACCCTAAAGACTTATTGGATCTTAGTTGGATCACTTTAGATTCCGAAAACGCCACTACGAAAGCGCTCAAACGCATTTATGCGGAAGTCGGGCTGCCATTGAATCGAACCTTAGAAGTTCATACGACTATTCATGGTCTCTCCTTTGTGAACTTAGGAATGGGCGCTACCTTAGTCGACATTCTGAACTTCCGTTACTTTGACAAAGTCTTTCAATTGCCCAACATCGTTTTGAAACCCTTCCACCCCAGCGTTGTTGAACCGCTCGAAGTACTGACCTCCAATTTGAGTCCACTGTCTGGCCTCGCCAAAGATTTTTACGACGCATTGATAAGAAAATTAGAGTTACAAACGCAATCAGACTGACACCAGTAAATGGGGTTGTCGTGTGTGTGTTCTCCTTTATAATGACGTTAATAAACAATAGACATCTAAGGAAAGATTGATGACATGGAATAAAATACCGAGCACCGTCAGTGCTCAAGATACAATTACACTAAATAGCAAGTCAGCGGCCAGTTATAATGTCAACTTGCCAAGTAGTTTCCCTTTTAATAAAGCGCAATTTACTGTTCAAGCCTTAGCTATGCTGTCTCAGCTTAACGACTTTGATGCCATGATGGTCGCAAAAGAGATTATCGAAATTAGTCATCATCCTAATTCACCCAGCTCAATCAAACACAGCCTTAACCCTTTTCGACGTATACGTCGTACTAAGTACCCATTTCGCAACTATCATTATTTCGTTAGATATAGGGTGGACGGCAGCAACATCATTATTGAAGATATTATATTTGACGAACAATTACATGGTGCAAAAGACAGGCACTCGACAGAGCGAACTATGTTATATGAAGTAACTCGGACAAGCTCAGCCAAATATACCGGAGCAGTTGACGATGATGGGATTGAAGAATTAAAGGGGGCTTGGTCACCGAATCCAAAACCTACAACACAAGTTCGTACTGAGCATGCGGCCGTTAATGGAATGCAAAATGAGCTCAGAAAAGCCACTTGGTTAATGGGCACTCATCTTGATGCCGCCTATCAAAACGATAATATCCAAGCCTATACCCTATTCCATAACCCGACAGATAAGTTTGCACTAGATGTTGTAGAATGCGCTTTTGATCGAAAAAAAGGCAACACCTCCCATAATGCTCAGCATCTGGCTGCAGTGTTAGCACAAAATCAACAGCAAGGTAAAAAAGTCAAATGGCTTGTCCATAGCCAAGGGGCGATTATTTTCTGCTCGGCATTACAGCACTTTCGTCGTCAATACACTGGCCAACTCACCTCACAACAGGTGGCAATACATGGCACGGGGGCGGAGCTAGCCTTATTACAAAGCATGGCAAAAGGGGTGGGGATAAAAGTTCACTCGTTACGCAATAACCCCTTTGACCCTGTGCCCAATTTCGGCGGAAAGATCGAGCGTTCAAGAAGCAGTTTTATTCGTGCCTTGCGTTTCTTTAGGAATGTAACAGGAGGCAATATTGGAGCCAGTCCCCATACACTTCCTTTTTTAGGGCTAAAAACCTACGCAAAACAATTAGAAATGCTAGGGTACAGAGATAAATCCGCTGAGGTGCTGAAGTTTATGCGCACACTCCCCAAAGGAGATCCTCGTTTATGATAACTAAATTCAAAGCAGCCTTTCGGGGTTTTCTAGCAGGGCCTGATTTTAGATACCAGCGGGCTCACCGTTTTACACTCGAAGATAAACTTTTGAGCATTACTCTTCCTGATAGCAATGTTGTCGCTGTACCTAATACGGTTGACTTACATTACCCTTATAAAAACAAATTATGGTTTGAGAGTCATTGTAAACAGCGTGACCAGCATCAATTTGTTCGGATAATTACTAAAAATTGGATGTACCTTCCTCCCTTTAACTTAATACCGGACAGTGAATATGGCATGTTATCTTGTCAGCTGCGAATTAAGCGAACCGAAAAAATCAATGTTCTCGACACAAAGGCTTTAGCTAATTATCTGACTCAAGAATATGATGACTTCTATAATGGCCCAGAGGGCCAAAATACAATAGTTCGTCAGGAAGTCGAGGAACAATCTGCTAATCTGGTAACGCCTTTCACACCAGAAGAACTTAAACAGCAATTAGGTTACGCCTTAGCTAATAGAGGATATCCGCCACTTGATCCAGCCAAACAAATAGAAATAAATAACCGAACCTGGGTGTTTTATCATGAGTGGATGCAAAACCAACGCTCTTTTCAGGATTATTACTGCCTACCGTTAAGCGAACATTGCTTTTTAGAAGCTAAATTCAATCACCGAGTGGATCGCTCGGACAAACATAAAAAATGGAAAAATCATGCCCTGCAAGCTCAAGAACGCATCATGCAATCTATTACTTTAGGCGACATACCTGAGGAAAAAGGTAGGCTGATTGAAGGGCAAGTGGAGTAATGTGGTCCCGCGTAAAAGCCATCTATCATGGTTTTCTAGCAGGGCCAGATTTTGCTTATACTCATACTTATCGATTTATATTAGAAAACAAACAACTAAGCATTACTCTACCGAACAGTAATATTGGCATAGAATCTAAAGTAGATATAAATTACCCCCATTTTTCGAAGTCTTGGTTTGAAGAGCGCAAAAAGTCTCTCGATCAACATGAATATGTTCATATGTGTATAGAAATGTGGGGGTATTTGCCTTTAGTCAACCTTACCCCAGATAACGAACTTGGTGTCCTCACCTTTCAGCTTAGAATTAAACGAACAGAAAAAATCAATGCTCTCGATACCCATGCGTTAGCTAACCATGTCATTCAAGAATATGATGACTTCTATAATGGCCCAGAGGGACAAAATACAAAAGTCAGGCAAGAAATCAAAGAGCGATTTGACCGTAGCCGAAATGCTATTATCGAAGGGAAAGAAAAAGAATTTGAGAACTATGAAGCAGAACAGTTAGGGTATGCACTAGCCAACAGGGGCTACCCCCCTCTTGATCCCGCCAAACAAATAGAGATAAATAATCGAACCTGGGTGTTTTATCATGAATGGCGCCATAATCGCCGCTCTTTTCAAGATTATTATTGCTTACCTTTAAGCGAAAACTACTTTTTAGAAGCTAAATTCAATCACCGAGTGGATCGCTCGGACAAACATAAAAAATGGAAAAATCATGCCCTGCAAGCTCAAGAACGCATCATGCAATCTATTACTTTAGGCGACATACCTGAGGAAAAAGGTAGACTGATTGAAGGGCAAGTGGAGTAATGTGGTCTCGCGTAAAAGCCATCTATCATGGTTTTCTAGCAGGGCCAGATTTTATTTTCCATGGAGTTTATAGATACCTAATAAATGCGCAAACAAAATGACAAAACCCGCTGCGCGTGGGCCAGTTCCGCGCCAGATTTTCCCCATTACCACGATACAGAATGGGGTTTTCCGGTTGATGACGACCTGCGTCTGTTTGAAAAACTCTGTTTAGAAACCTTTCAATCAGGCTTGAGCTGGCGAACGATTTTAACTAAGAGAGAAAACTTTCGCCTCGCCTTCCAGCAATTCGATTTTCATAAAGTCGCGCTGTTTGGTGAAAAAGAAATAGCAGAATTACTCAACAACGAGGGCATCGTGCGTAACAAGCGCAAAATCCTCGCGGTTATTAACAACGCAAAACGCGCCCTAGAAATGGTAAACAAAGAAGGCTCGTTAGCCGCGTTTATCTGGCGCTACGAACCCGACGAAAACACCCTTCCTCCACCCGAAACCCAAACCACCTGCGCTGAATCTATCGCCCTTTCAAAAGAGCTCAAAAAACGCGGCTGGCAATTCGTCGGCCCAACGACAATGTATGCCTTCATGCAATCCATGGGACTCATCAACGACCATGCAGAACACTGCTTTATGCGGGAAGAAATTTATCAAGCGAGGAAGAGGTTTGTAAGGCCGTAAAAGCACATCCAATCGATGCGCTCATTTTTGCGTATGGATCACGGCTTTCAAATCAAAGTTAAGGGATTTAAGCACTTTTACTATCGTATCAAATTGCGGCCGAGAACCTGATCTGAGGGCTTTGTAAAGGCTTTCACGCCCAAGTCCACTGTCTTTGGCTATTTGAGTCATGCCTCGTGCTTTAGCAATGTGACCAAGCGCGTGAATCAGCTCGTCGGTATCCCCATCCTCAAGCACCATAGATAAATAAGCAGCAATATCTTCGTCGGTACGAAGCTGCTCAGCCATATCAAAGTTGGTCAATTCTTTTATTGAAGTCATGTCGTCTCATCCAGTTTTGTGGCTCGCTGTTTAGCCAATTCTATGTCTCTGCTTTGCGTCGATTTATCGCCACCAGCCAACATTATGATCAAAGTCGTCCCGCGTTGAACGTAATACATTCTCCAACCTGGTCCAAAATGCTCCCTCATTTCATACAAACCATCGCCTACAGGCTTAACATCGCCAAGTAATCCACGTGACGCCTTTTCTAAGCGGCGAGCCAAACGAATTCTAGTCGAGTGATCTTTTAGTCGGCGCAGCCAAAGGTTGAACTCATCCGTGAGTTTAATATCATACATAAAAAAATCCGTATCCATTTGAATACAGTATGGTTGTTTTTTAACCTAATCTCAATGCTTTTTTCCACTTTCATACAATCAATGGGATTCATCAACGACAAACAGAAGAGTGCTTTATGAGAGAAGAAATTGATCTGGCAAGGAAGGAGAGTAATAGACCAGTAAGAAAACGACGCATAGGTTTTCTTTGGTATATACAAAATAAACGATCACAGCCATTATTGTTCGTTAATAATAAAAGGCCGCATTTGGTCGATGTCTTTATCTGATTATTAAAAGGGAAGTCCAAAATGAGTCTAGCAGGAATCCGATCCAATCGTGGAGACGCATATCAAAGGTCTGTCGCTCTCTATTGGACGGTAAAGATGCTTCTAGATGAAAATATATCTGGAATACAAGTCGATGCGGTGTCTACTCCTGACGACACAAAGCCCGTATACCAAGACGATATAATTATCTTATATAAAAATGGCGATAGAACATTTATTCAAGCAAAAATAAATCAAGCCAAGCACGAAGCATGGAAGCTAACAGATACCACTCTCATTAAAGAGCTTAAATCCTGCAAACTTCAGTTACTCTCAAAACCAAACTACGAAGTTCATTTCTATTCTCGTACGCCTTTTGGTGGTTTTCAGCGTCTCATCGAAGAAAGCTCAATACATCCAGACTTAGAAGCTTTTTTAAGAGATGTGCCTCAAGGACAGAGAGATACTTTCGATGACATCAAAAAAATTTGGGAGATTGATGCAACCACAGCATTATCATTTATAAAGAGGATTCGAATTGGTCCTCAAAATGGCTTATCCGAATGGCAAGACCTAAGTCATGAGTTATTGAAGCCGACCTTTCCAAGAGCAAATACAGCGCTTGAACTAATCTATAACTATGTAGATCATCAGCACCTGCACCTTGCCGATAGTAAAGTTTTTTTAGAGCGGCAAGACATTCTGGATATGCTGCGTGAGCGTGGGATTCATCAAGCTGTCACCTTTAATGAAAGCAAATTGATACAGTCATTTCGCGACTTCTCTACCCAAGGTAGGCAATGGGTAAGAAGCATTGGTGGAGAAAAAATACTCAGAGAAGAGCTGACTTTACTCAAACAAGCTGTCGAGCAAAAAGTACCCTCAATTCTATTAGAAGATATAGCGGGTGGCGGAAAAACATGCCTTCTGCTTGATCTCATGGATGATCTGGATGATCTGGATGATCTGGATGATCTGGATGATCTGGATGATCTGGATGATCAAAAAGAAATTGTCTCTTTATTTATCAAAGGCGATATTTTTGCCTCCATCAATACACTAAAAGACTTAGAACAATATGGCTTGCCTCAAGACTTCATATCTCAATGCGCCTATTTGGCCGATAGAAGACATCTCGTCATAGCAATAGATTCTCTTGATGTTTTGGCCGTGGGCAGAAGCCACAATAGCCTTAGATGCTTCTTAGGTATGATTGCAAGCTTATCCAAAATCCCGAACATTACGGTTGTTGCTGCTAGCCGTTCCTTTGATGCCAAATATGATCCTTTATTAAGAGAAATGAAATGGGGAGAAGTTATTTCAATTTCGCCTCTTTCGTTCAATGACAGCATTGCTCCATTATTTGATAAATGGGGCTATACCGTTAGCCAACTCAGTGACAAACTGAAAAATGTATTAGTTATTCCTCAAAACTTAAGGCTCTTTTATGAGCTATTACACAAAGGGATGACGATAGATGAGATTGGAGAGCATGACCTTTATGACATATACCTTCAAGAGCTTGTTGAAAAAGACGTTAATCTTGGGAAAATTGTTCTGAATGCGTTGCAGGAAACGTCTCTTGATTTATTAAAGCTGCGTAGTTATGAGTTCCAAAAAAGCTCACTAGATGTTTCCCCTGACCAATTACAATATCTGTTGAGCAAACAGATTATTATGGAGGTAGGACCTAATCAGCTCATGTTTAGCCATCAGACATTAGCTGATGCGCTGCGAATAAGACAAGCATTTCAGAACGGTACAACGCTATTAGAGTTTTCTATATCACAGCCTCAACTCCCTTTCATTCGTCCTGCTGTCAGATCATTAATTCAAACATTGAAAAATAGATCTCCGAAGCAATGTATTAGACAATTACGTGAATTCTTATTATCAGATAAGGTGTCAATGCATTTAAAACGTCTCGCAGTAGAGACATTAGCTGAAATGGAAGCAAACGGAAATGATCTTGCTCTAGTCATTACACTATCAAATCAGCACCCTCAATTATTCCGCCGCCTGTTAGAAAGAGCCAACAATAACAGCTGGTTTCTGCTGATTCATGACCAACTAATTCCGAACATTAATGTAAAAAATTCACAGCAAAATACCTACGCAATTATATATTTTCTATCAAAATTTTTTAAAGGTAATGAAGAGAAAGTTGTAAGGATTTGGCATAGAGCAATTGATGAAGAATGGTTAAATATTAAAAATTTGAGTTGGTTAGTATCATCTGAATTAGAAAAAAATAAAAACTGGAGTATTCCTTATTTAGATGATTTTTTAAAAAAGCTTTTAGAAAACAGTGATGATGATCACTCTAGCCTTGGAAAAGCTATTTGTCAGTATATAGAGGCAACAGGAAAAGGTGATCACTTATTATGGGAGTATATCACTTTAAATACTAAGCCGATTGGTGAGATTGATGCTAGTAGCGAACTAGAATTCAACTGTAATTCTCACGACCTTCTAACAGAAAACTACTTTCGAGAAAGGCTTAAAGTTTCTGATGAACTATTTAATAGTGCTTTGAACTACCTGCTTAGCTTTACACAAAGTAATAATTCATTTTTTTATGTGGATTTTTTAAAAAATACATCTTATGAAAAACGGCATACTCATAGTGATATATATTTTGGTAGCTCTACCAGCAATTTTTTAAATGCTGTTGGAGAAGCTTTGAAAAAACGATGTAATAAAAACGATGGTTGTTGGAAGAGTTTCGAACCTAAACTAAGAGTATGCGATGATCTCGGTCTAATTTATTTACTGATTGAAGCCTACCACGAAAACATCATTGGAAATGTCGTAGGTATTTCTGCGATCCTTACAAATAAAAACTTATTAAAATACGGTAACTTAGAGTTTGAATTAGGTACTCTAGCTCTTGCTGCTTATCCTTATATCTCTAATAAAACACGCGAAGAGCATCAGCGAAATATATTTAATCACTATGAGAATAAAGAACGTCAGGATTACTGGACCCTAAAGGGAATGTATGGAGACTTAATATGGGTTCCTGCCTCATATCGTCTACCAGAGCTGTTTGACACTTTTGTCTTGTGTGAGAAAAAGTATGGCACGCCTAACCTTTTCAGACAGCCAAATATTACTGGATGGTCAGGTACTGTTACATCTCCCATATCAATAGATCAAATTTTACACTTCTCTAATGATGGTCTTGTGAATGTTTTGAAACATTACACTAATGAAAATGGTTTCTCTGACCATCTTCTTGGCGGCCTTGATAGTGTAGAGAGTGCATTAACTTCAGCAGCCACTCAGGTACCTCTTAAGTTTATTCCGATAGCACATTTACTCTACCAATCAAATGCACCAATCAGTAGCATACTATCAATTATTAACGGAATAGCATCCCATTTAAGTCATCGATTTGGCAACTTGCAAACATCCAATTGGAAAGAGGTTCAACCTCTCCCTGACGGACAAGCATTAGCTTTGGAGTTATTAAGTCTCGTTGAGCGTTACGGTAAACATGATTTTCGTAAATATTCTCACGCAAGAGCAATTCAAGCATGTAGCCATATTTTAAAAGACGAGCAGTCAGTTGAGCGTCTGTGTTTTCAACTTTGGCAACTTAGTACAAGTACAACCCCTAACCCTAATGAAGACAATGAAACTGAATCCCTTGTCGGAAAAGGAATTAACTCAGTAAGAGGTGTTGCAGCAGAAACAGTATTAATAATATGCAATGATCGCTTAGAAAAACACAGAGAAATCACCTCCAGTTTAAAGCAACTTCTAACGCGCTTTGCCAAAGATGCCTCAATGGTAGTCAGAGCAACATTTTTGAGACGGTTTCCTTACTTTCTAAGTAAGAACTCAGAGTTTGGTTGGCAGCTCATTGATATTATTACGAAAAATGGTTCATCAAGGTTGTTAAAACACCTCGAACATATCCTGTATTATCAATATCATGAGAACTTTGATTTAGTAGAACCATACCTTAATAAACTTAAGCTCATTGACGATAAAAAAAGTGCTGAAGCTTGGGGCAGGTTAGCAACACTGTGTTACTTGTCAGACTATATTTCTGAGGAAGACCTTTGGCATGACTTGTCTCAGCAAAATGCTGCCGCTAAAGAGGGGCTAGGGCAAGTGTTGATAGCTAACTATGCAAATAAAAAACATGCAAGTAAATGCTTAGAAGGACTGAAAAGACTTTTTGTGAGTCAAGATTCCGAATCTATTTACTTTAAGTTTGAACGATCATTAAGCAACAAAAACGCCTTACACAGCGTTACCTTAGAAACAATAAATTTATTCATTGAATACTCTACATCAGCCAAACCTAGGGAGATAGATGGAGTTTTTTACTGGCTAGAAAAGAATGTGTTACATATGCCAGATGAGATTTTGAATACCCTAGAAAAAATTATACACCGGTTTAATGATGAATCAGAGCCTGTATATTTTCATGAAAAAGAGCCTTTACTCTCTACTTTGAAATCTCTTCTTCAAGAAGCAGATCTTAGCGATGATGAGGAGTTTATTGATAGAGTACTTTCTGCTCAGTATTGGTTCCTTGATAAAGGCGTTCAAGACATAGAGAAGCTGATCGAGCCATAGAGTTTTCCAACACTGGCTCAAACGCTGGGTTCAACGGGTGCTGTAGTTTATAAATATTGCTCATGTATCATCCTTGCGACTTCTATATTGCGGCTATCCTTGCTCGCTTCTAATTCAGCCACGGCCAATAAGGCTTGGCTTGTTTCTGACCATGCTAATTTGGCTCCCCAAAAGGCTGGCACTAACCATAAATTGCCTTCTGGATTCGGGCGACATTTAAGTTGGGCTAGTTTCTTTTGTAACGGCTGGCGGGTAAACAGCTGTAACTCTTGAGGATGAAGATAATGGGTTAACTTTTCTGCTGCGGCTTCTCCCCCCCAAAAGTCGTTCTCTTTCATTGGTACATCTTGCCAGTCTCCTTCGAACTGTAAACGAATTCCACCTAATTTTGGCCTAATGGATAAACGATAGGCTTCGACCCAGAGGTCTAACATACGTTCCGCATCGAGTACTCGTCTCGTATCGCCAAGGCTAATTAACGACTCAGCTTGAAGAATTCCCAAACCTTTGCTTACCATACCCAATGAAATATTGGCGTATTCTGCAATCTCTCGGTATGACAAATTAAGCACATCGGGACTCGATAAAAGAGCAAATAGCAGCTTTGCTGCACCTTCACCTAACGTGTTGCTTTTACTTGCAAGGTTTATATCGATCTGTGATGGATTAGGCTTTTTGGATTCGATCCAAATATGCAGAGTACCATTGTTAATCCTCACATTACCTGCGCTATCAATGAAATTCACCCCATTTTCCATGCAGATATCAGCTAAATAAGGCGTAAGGCGATTACAAATCAGCAATGTATTAGGCGCTGTATCAGCTAATAATGAGCTTAAGCTTTCCTTGCGATGGATAGTTTTTACTGCAACATAGAAAGGATATTCATCACCACTCACGGTTAAACACAACTCACCATCGGTAAAGTGCTCACTGTTAACACACTCATTTTGGACGAAATCGGCTTTAATGTGATCAGGCAGTAAAGCCAACGCATTAACAGCCAATGCAGATTGTCTTGCCATAGTTGATATCACTCAAATTAAGCTATCGTTCACAAACTGAAATCGTTCATGATTCATGAACAAACTATAGCCATGAACATAAAATAATACAAATGTCTTTTCGCTTTCATGCAATCCATGGGACTCATCAACGACCATGCAAAAAACTGTTTTATGCGGGAGGAAATTGATAAAGCGAGGAAGGGGTTTGTTAGGCCGCAACGGAATAAAGTAGGTTAAAAAAACAGTTATTTAATGAGGTGTTTTTTAATTTCATCAACCATAATTCATCTAATGTTTATTTATTGCCAATGAGGCAGCTCCCCTTCTGCGATAGTTTAAGGATAAGCCTAGATGATTTTTAGCAAAAGAAAAGACAAGCCATCGACTTCGAACCCAGAGAATCAAAAACTAAAGCAGTGCCATGATGAGTTAAGCGCCATTAAGCAAAATACCGCCTGTATCAGCTTTGATGTAGACGGCATTATCTTAGATACCAATCCGATTTTCTTAGAAGCGGTGGGCTACACATTAGAGCAAATCGTCGGTAAACATCATCGTATATTTTGTGATGCAGAATACACAAAGTCAGCTGAATACAAAGCATTTTGGGATGACCTCAAAGCAGGCAAATCTTTCCACGGTACCTTTCTACGCTTTAAGCAAAACAAGCAACCTATTCACCTAGAAGCCAGCTACTTTCCTGTCTCCGATGAAAGTGGCAAGGTCACAAAGATTCTTAAAATCGCCAACGACATCACCGAGATGCAGGAATCACTGAAGAATAAAAATGCCATATTAACCGCTCTCGATCGTTCTCTTGCCGTCATTGAATTTGATCCTGAAGGCAATATACTTCACGCCAACAGTAATTTTTTAAGAGCAATGAAATACGATCTACAAGACATTGTTGGCAAACATCATAAAATGTTTTGCGATGAAAAATTCTACCGAGATAACCCAAGCTTTTGGTCTAATTTAGCGCATGGGCAACACTCTTCAGGACGCTTTCAGCGTTTTGATGGTAATGGCAAAGTTATTTGGCTAGAAGCCACTTATAACCCCATCTTTGATGAAAAGGGCCGAGTCTATAAAGTCATTAAATTCGCCTCTGACATTTCAGAACGAGTTAATAATGCCATGAACGCGATTGAACTGGCCGCAGCCACCTCGGAACAAACCAGCCAAGTATCATCTAATGCCGTCGACATTCTGAATGCATCAGTACAAACGTCCAATGATATTGCTGAAAAGGTAAAAAGTGCTGCCAATATAGGTGGTTTACTGAAAACCCAATCTAAAAGTATTTCAGACATCGTTGTCACTATTCGCTCTATTGCCGATCAAACCAACTTGCTTGCTCTCAACGCCGCGATAGAAGCTGCTCGAGCTGGCGACGCTGGACGAGGCTTTTCGGTAGTAGCTGACGAAGTCCGCAAGTTGGCCAGTAACACGGCTTCAGCGACCGCTGAAATTGGGCAAGTCGTCGAGAAAAACCATAATTTAATCAATGAAATGGATGACATGCTCAATTCTGTTACAGGTACAGCACTGCATGGCAAAGAAAGCATTAACGAAGTATCACGAGGTCTCACCGAGATTTCAGCTGGTGTGGCGAGGTTCGTCGAAATGGTCGACAAAATGAAGGATTAACCCTTTTCATCCTAAGAGCTAACTCAATCAAATCGAGTTAGCTCTTTGACTCCAAGCATTACTTCACCTCCTTTCAAGCAATATCATGTTTCAGTAAAACGCCCTTTAATTGTGCAAAAATAAAGTATTGCATCGAAACATTTTCGGTCTTAACGTCAATTATTGCTGGTCACAAAATGCACGATTAAGTCTTTTAAATCAGGCTTGAATGATGGACAGTGGTAACAATAAGAATGGTGCAGTGAATTAATTTATGTCAATTAAAGAGATAGCAACCCAGTTGGAGTTGTCGGTGTCTACGGTGTCACGAGCGCTGAACGATTACCCAGACATTAGCCCGAGTACGAAGAAACGTGTGCTGAAAGAAGCCGCGCGACAGGGCTACCAATTGAAAGGGCCAGAAATGGCTCATTGGGTGCAAGCAAAACGTGTGATCACGGCGATTATTCCTTGCCAAGACACACAATATCTCGACCCCATTCTTTCGAAGGTGTTGGCCGGAACTCGACACGCGCTGCAAGCAGAAGGTTATTTGCTGCAAGTGGTGGCAATCGATACGGGCAAACAGGAATTAAGCGAGTTTGAACGTCTTGTCAAAGCGGGCGATCAAGACGGTTTTCTCCTCCTTCGCACTCGGGTTAACGACCCGAAAGTCCATCGTTTACTGAAACTTAACGTGCCTTTTGTGTGTTACGGACGCACCGAACGTGCGGCGCAATTTGCTTGGCTGGATTTGGACAATTACCAAGTCGGTCATTTAAGCCTTAGCCGATTGCACGAACAAGGCCACCGCAAGATTGGCGTAGTATCGGTAAGCGAGCGATATTTTTTTGCCCAAGAAAGGCGACGCGGTATTCAAGACGCCGCCGAACAAATTGGGCTTTCTCTTGCGTCTGAACAATGGTTAGAAGTCGGCTTTGACGAGGAAGAAAGTTACCTCGCCTGCGCCGAATTTCTGCTCCAGCACCCAGATATCACCGCGTTGATTTGCCTAACCAGCACCAGCGCGCGAGCCGCCGCATTGGCGGCCATGCGATTGCACAACACACAGCTAAATGAAAGAGAAAATCCTGTGTGTGTAATTGGTTGTGATACACCCGCAGATGAGCTGACCGCCAGTATGGGGATTACCAGCATTCAGCAAGCGCCGCCAACGCAAATCGGTGAACAGCTTGCCCAGATGATGGTAGCGCGCATCAAAGGGACTCCGGTGAAGGACCTACAAGTCGTTTTAGCTCCGGGAGTTGTGACGATAGGACTTTAATAACAAGCGTTTTTGAAGTCATAAGCAGCAGACAAATAAAAACAAGAGGAAGCCATAATGAAAAGTAAAACTTCACTATTCGTCGCCGGCACAATGCTGGCAAACGGACTCCTGATAAGCCAGCTCGCTCACGCCGCCACGGTAGAATTTTGGACCGCACAAACCCAAACTGACCGCTTACAAAATATAGAATTACTGGCCAGCACCTTTGAAGCTTTAAACGATGGCGTAACGGTTAAAGTGGTCGCCGTTGATGAAAATGAAATGGCAACACAAATGGCAGCCGCCGTCGCGGCAGGCACAACGCCTCAGCTAATTGAAGTGAACTCCGAAATCATCATGGCGTTGGGCGAAGAAGGCATTGTCGATACTAAAACCCACCAAGGCGTAATCAAAGACATTGGCAAAAATCGCTTCCATAAAGGCGCTTTGACCACCCTAGCCTCACCCTCTGGGGAATATTACGGCTTGCCCTACCATGGTTGGATTCAAGGAATCTGGTACCGCAAAGACTGGTTTGATGAAAAAGGTCTTGCTGCACCAAATACATGGGAAAACATCGAAACCGCAGCCAAAGCACTGACCGACAAAGCCAATAATCAATACGGCATTTTGGTCGGCACCAAACAAGACAGCTACACAGAACAGGTCTTCACTCAACTGGCGCTATCCAATAATGCCAGTGAGTTCGATGCCAAAGGCAATTTGGTTTTCAATAGCCCAGCCACACTCGAAACCATTAAGTATTACAAAGAGCTAGCTAAATACAATCCACCTGGGCCACAGAACTGGCGCGCTCGGGATTATTACTTACAAGGCAAAATGGGCATGTTCTTCTATTCCACTTACATAATGGATGACCTTGCTTTGGCAGAGGTCGCCAAAGGCTCTTTGTCTTCTGAGAACTTCAAAGAACTCAGCGGCGGCACCTTCGACCCTGAATTGGTGAAAAACACCGAGTTCGCACCGATTATCACCAATAAAAGCGCCGCCTCTTACGGCACTTTATCAGGCCTTGTCGCATTGAAAACAAAAAGCGCTGAAGACACTAAAGCCACCAAAGACTTCATCGAATTTATGTACGATCCAGCTAGTTACATCACCTTCCTACATATGGCACCAGGCGGCATGAACCCGATGCTAAAAGGCATCGCTGAAGATCCAGCCTATTTGGAAGATCCAAACGGTGTATTTAAGCTTTATGGTGCAGACAAGATGAAGCAGATCGTCTCTGGTTTTGACGACATTCGTTCTTTCTCCGTGGTGAAAGGTAAAACCTTCCCAGCTTCTGGCGCCATCTTTGCGAAATCAGTGATCCCACGAATGATCTACGACGTGACCATTGAAGGCAAAGATCCACAAGCCGCACTAGACAGCGCGGAAGCGGAAATGAAAGCCATTATGGGCGAATAAACAAGCGAAGGTATGAATAAAGGGAAGCAAATATGTCTTCTGTTTTAATAAAAAACGAATCTCGACTTGGCTTAAAACTGGTCGCGCCAGCGGTTGGTATTATTGGCTTACTAGTGATTTACCCAATTTTGTTCAACATCTATCTAAGTTTTTTTGATGTTCAACTGAATGGCACCAAGACCTTTGTTGGCATAGAGAATTACACGGATTTGCTCGGCAATCCGCGTTATTTCCATTCCATTGGCGTGTCGGTTATTTACCTAATCGGAACCGTCGTCGGAACGACCGTGTTGGGCTTGGCGGCCGCTATTTTGATGAATCAAGAGTTTCGCTTTCGTAACCTTGCTCGTGGTTTGATTCTCTTACCTTACTTTGCCCCAGTCATCAGTGTGGTGTTTGGTTGGCAGTTTATTTTCGATCCAGTAAACGGCATTTATAACCACGTGGTGGTCGATGTTTTACACCTGACCGACACTCGGGAAAACCTTATAGGTAATCCAGATTCCGCTTTGTTTGTGGTGATCTTGTTCGATATCTGGAAGCATTTCCCTATCGCCTATTTGCTGTTTCTTGCCAAGCTGCAAAGCGTACCGAAAGATTTGTACGAAGCCGCCGCGATAGATGGACAAAATGCGTGGGGACGGTTTTGGCATGTGACCTTACCAGAGCTGAGATTCGTCATTGCTACCGTGGTACTGCTGCGCATTATCTGGAATTTGAACCGCTTTGAAGATGTTTACTTGCTTGCACCCAATGTCGAAACCTTGCCAATTTTCACCTATTACCAAGCGTTCGCAGGCATCGTCGATCAAGGCGTAGCGGCGGCGATTTCGGTGATTCAATTACTCGTGCTGGTCGGCTTAATCTGGCTGTATGTTCGTAAAGTCCTTAAGTGGTAGGGGAAGAATATGATGAATAAACGCTCAACCACCCAATCGGTGATCTTGTATACCTTGGTGCTTGCTTTAGTGATTTTCTGCGTGTTTCCCTTTTTGCAGATTCTATCAACCTCGTTAAAACATCCGATAGATTGGGGTAATCCATCACTCATTCCGCGTGTTTTACACTTGGATGCATACAAAGAGCTACTTGGCTTGATGCCACCGAAAGAAGCCGACGTGCCAGCCAGTGTGCAGCGCTTGCTGAGTAATCCGGCGCTGTCAGAGGAACAGAAGCAAAAGCTCTTGGCGAAGTTTAGCTCTGGCGGCGATGTGTTTCCATTCGGTCGCTACATGCTTAATACCTTTGTGATTTCCTTTGTAACAGGGATTTGCTCGACTTTCTTGGCCTCTCTCGCGGCGTACGCCATTGCGCGCTTACGCTTCCCAGCGCAATCCTTGATGGCAAACGGTGTTTTGTTTGTCTACATGGTTGGCGGCGTGTTGCTGATGGTTCCACTCTATCAAATGAGCGTTAACGTCGGCTTGGCGTCCAGTGCCGCGGGGACGATTTTTAGTCTGTTTTTGATCTATCTGATTCAGACCTTGCCAGTCGCCATGTACATGTTGGGAAATTACTTCCGTACCATTCCCTTCTCGCTAGAAGAAGCGGCGATGATGGACGGTTGCTCAAGGGTAGAAGCCTTCTGGCGCATCATAATGCCCTTGTCAAAACCCATGCTGTTTACCGTGTTTATCTATTGTTTTGTCATCGCTTGGAACGAGTATTTGTTTGCTTCCGTGTTCCTCAAACAATACCAAGATTTCCAAACTTTGCCGCTGGCATTGCAAACCCTATTTACTTCGAAAAACGCTATTTGGGATCGCATCATGGCCGCGTCCATGTTGACGCTACTGCCAGTGGTGATTTGTTTCATGTTGGCGAATAAACATTTGTCAGGTGGACTTACCGACGGCGGTGTTAAAGGATAAGGAATGGAATTATGAGCTCAGTAATCTTACGTAACGTGAATAAATCCTACGGTAACTTGCCGATCGTAAAGAACCTTAATTTAGAAGTAAAAGACGGTGAATTTGTCGTGCTGGTTGGCCCAAGTGGTTGCGGTAAAAGTACCACGCTGCGCATGGTCGCCGGGTTGGAAGACATCACCCAAGGGGAAATACAAATTGGCAAACGTGCCATTAACGATTTACCGCCACACAAACGCAACATCGCCATGGTGTTTCAAAACTACGCCTTGTATCCGCATATGTCAGTGCGAGAAAACATCGTCTTTGGTTTGAAAAAGTCCGGGGCGGACGCTGAAACGATTAAAGAGAAACTCGCAGACGTATCGGAAATGCTCAAGCTCGACGATTACTTGGATCGTAAACCCGCCGATTTATCCGGCGGCCAGCGCCAGCGTGTCGCTATGGGACGCGCCCTTGCCCGAGATGCAGACGTATATTTGTTTGATGAACCACTATCGAATTTGGACGCCAAGCTGCGTCATCACATGCGGACAGAAATCGCCCGTATTCAGCATCAATACAACATGACGGCGATCTACGTTACCCACGATCAGATCGAAGCTATGACCTTAGGCGATAGAGTCGTGGTGATGCGCGATGGCATCGTCGAACAAGTCGGCACGCCAATGGAGATCTATCTACAGCCGACCAACACCTTTGTCGCCACCTTTATTGGTTCACCCGCGATGAATTTAATTGAAGCCGAGATAGAAGGCGAAGATCTGGTATTCGATAATTACCGACTGCCAGCGGCGAAAATCGCCAATGTCGATTTACAGGACCTCAAATCCCACGATACTGTGTTAGTGGGCATTCGCCCTGACTTCTTTGAAGACAGTGCCTTGTCTTTAAAGAGATCTCCAAGCGACAACCTATTTGAATTCAACGACATACAAGTAGAGCTGGTGGAAAACCTCGGCTTCGACAAAGAAATCATGTTCAAACTCGGCGGCGAGGACGCCAAAGCCCGACTCGACCTACGCTCCCACGTTAAACGCCAAGAGAATATTTCGTTATCGGTGGATCTAAATCGAGTCTTGTTATTCGACACCAGCCCGCAAGGCATGCTGCTGAATGCGGGGGAAGTTTAGGATTTGGCTTAAATTAAACCTATCACACCATCCCCGCGCCAATCGTTGCTCGCACCGGAATACCTTCGGTGCTGAAATCTTCTAAGCAATAAACATTGATGCCGAAAAAGCAGGCGAGACGCGTTTGCGATGAAAAGGATAAATACCGCAAACGTTGCAAAAGAAGTGCCGCGCGATTTTAGTATGGAATTGATATTCGGTCAGACTGCCTTCGCCCTTGATGAGCTGGAATTTGCTCTCATGCACTTTAACCATCAAGGCGTTTTTTCTGATGCAAATAGAGCAATCGCAGGTGGTTAATTCTGGTGCGTCAGTGACGACTTTGAATTGCACATTACCGCAGTGACAACTTCCTAAGTACTCTTTTTCTTGCATATGGATCGCCTTACAAGAGGCCATTGGCTTAGCCAAATTAGCTTTACTTTACATTTCCCATGAGTCAAATACAAAAAATAACCTTAAAGCATAAGAAGTGACTATGGTGCCTATGGCGTACAAGAATATATTTAATGTATAAGTTTAGTATTGGTTCGTAATAATTATGCATTTTCAACATGGTATAAAAAATAAATTGCTCATCGGCACCAGTCGATTTAAAAGGACTTAACCTCATGACTATCTTAACAACAGAAGCGCTTTTCAATATTGTCAACGGCTCAACATTATTAGCAAGTGGGGGTGGTGGCTCGATTAAAACAGCCTACTCGTTTGTTAGCCAAATAATCGAAACAGGCAAAACCATTACGTTAAGTTCATCAAACAAAATGAAAAACAGTGATTACGGTGTAGTGGTTGGTGCTATGGGTTCTCCTGAAAGCTTTGAAAAAATAGGCTTACAAGGCGCAGAAAAAAGAGCGGTTGAGGTTATGCAAGACCTTAACGAATCAAAAAAAATCACGTTCACTATTTCAGTCGAAACTGGATCCAATATTTTTGTCGCTATGCTAGCCGCCGCCAAAACGCTAGACCCTGCTCTTATTATTGACGCTGATGGTGCGGGACGTTCCGTTCCGACATTATCCTGCTTAAGCTATAGCTCCCAAATCAATATTACGCCTTTTGTCGTATTAAATGCCCCTCACGGAAAAGCGCTAGTCGAGGGGAATATCGTTTTGAACTTGCCTCATATTAGCGACGAAGACACAGGCGGGGCTGCGAAGAAAAAAGCTCAAGCAAGTATCATTGAAAATATGGTTAGGCCCATTTTGTCGTCTGAAGGCAGTTTTGATGGTGTTGGTGCTATCTCAGGCTGGATCATGAATGGCGACCAAGCACAATCTGCGCTCGTGCCAAATACTATCTCCATGGCTCAAAGTATTGGAGGCGCGTTGAATCAATTCGCGACAGATGGCAAGAATGTCGTTCATCTAATTGCTGCATTTTTAAAACTGGAGTTCGGCATTCCGCTCTATAGCCTTTCTGAGAACAATGCACCTTTTACTCTTACAAGCAAAGAAAGCGTTTCTCAAGGTGGGTTTGATTTCAATAAATTGTCGTTTACCCAAACGGTTAACGACCGAGTCAGAGAGCTCATTGTCATTAACCAAAATGAAAACTTACTCATTTGGGACAAAGATAAAGATCATCCTTTGACTATCTGCCCCGACTCAATTTGTATGCTAGGTAAATTAGACGAGACAATTAAAGATGACATTCTGGCTGGTTTAAGCTCACTCAGTGACATAGAGAAAGAAAAAGCCGATACATCACTTTCAGGATGGCATGGTCTTTCAGTAGAAGACATTGTAGAGGGACAAGAAGTGTATTTATTTAGTTTACCATCACCTGAAACACTCAAGAATGATAATAAAGAAGTCTTTTCTGCACTAGCCAAGCAATTTGGCTACTACGGCTCGTATGAGTCTTTAGACAAGCTACTAACTAAAGAAGACATCTAGAGCATCTTATTTGCTAACTAATAATCGCTATATTCTTATCGCTAACACGGAGGTTTCATGAAATTTAGTGAGCTTTTTGATCAAGAAGAACATGATTTAATGATTAAAGAATGCCTTTTTCAATTATGGAGCCATTCTGACGATCTCATGTTTATCGTTGCTGTCGAAGAGGGTGGCGAGTTTTCCCTTTATGATAATAATGCCGCATCCCGTGTTGCAATGGGGATTGATCCGCACCAAATTTATCACCGAAACAGTATTAGAGACATGTTTCCAGAAGAGATTGTCGAAGGTTTTTACAGTACTTATCAGGAAGCCATTGCCAGAAAAAAACCTACTTTAATAGAGCAATTTACCGTAAAGGATGGAACAGATTTATTTTACAACACCTTGTTAGTACCTATTTTTGATGAGCAAGATAAGCCTTTATTTATTTGTGGTATCAGCCATGAAACAACCAAAATAAAGACTGCCGAAAAAATGGCCATTGAAGCAGGTCAGAAGCTCAAAGAATACAATGTTGGACTGAAACAAATAAATGACAACCTTGATGCAAAAGTCAGGGAACGAACAGCCGCACTGGAACTCGCTAAAGCGGAGCTAGAAGAAGCACTCGAAGCGAAATCATCGTTTGTCGCTAGGATGAGTCATGAAATCCGTACGCCTATTAACGCGGTCATCGGTTTAAGCGATTTGGCTCTCAATACTTCCCCTAATGAAGTGCAGCAAGACTACCTGCAAAAAATAAGAGACTCCGGCGATATCCTACTTAGTCTGGTAAATAATGTGCTGGATTTTTCCAAAATAGAAGCGGGTAAATTAATCGCTGAGTCTGTGAGTTTCTCAACGGAGAAGTTAATTCGGACCACAGTCAACATGAATATATTCGCAGCCCATGCGAAAAAGCTCGAGTTAATCACAGACATATCTGATGACATCCCAGAATATTTATTGGGGGATCCACTTCGTATTCAACAGATATTGGTCAACTTAGTGAGCAACGCGATTAAGTTTACCCAGAGCGGCACCATCATTATCCGCTTAGGCTGTAATAGATTAAATGACGATAATATTTTGCTGCAATGCGAAGTGATAGACTCTGGCATCGGGATTCCATCTGAGCAGCTAGAAGAACTTTTTTCTGCCTTCTCACAGGCTGACAACAGTGTCACACGCGTCTATGGTGGAACAGGGTTAGGATTAACAATCACGCGTCAGCTATGTGAGTTAATGAATGGGGAAATCAAAGTAGACAGTGAAATTGGTAAGGGCTCAACTTTCACTGTCGTATTACCTTTAGAAATACCAGATCACCAGCCAAAGGTTGAAACAATCTACGCATCAAACACGCTTAACGCACTAGTGGTGGATGATCACCCCCTATCCAGAGACATTCTAGCCAAGCTATTAAACGGCTTTGGTATAAAAAGCACCTGTGTGGGGAGTGGCTGGGAAGCCATCGATGCCATTCGCCAATCTGATGTTGCCTTCGATGTTGTCTTTATGGATTGGCAAATGCCAGATATAGACGGAATAGAGACATCGAAAAAAATAAAAGCATTATTCAGAGAATTAGCACCTCCCATCCTGATGATATCAGCCTATGAAAAGCATCATGTTCAACAACACTTAGATGCGGGCATTATTCGTCAATTCATAGAAAAACCCATTGAAAAGTCGTCGTTATTCGATGCAATAAATCAGTTTTTTAGCATTGAAAAAATAGCCATATCAAATAAAACAATAGCACCTACACCTGAGTTTTCTGGTTTTCATATTTTGCTTGTTGAAGATAACCCTATTAATCAGCAAGTCGCATTGGGCTATTTAAAAAGTACTGGCGTTCTGGTCGATTGCGCGGAAAACGGAAAAGTCGCCATTGATAAAATTAAGGATACTCAATATGACCTTGTCCTTATGGATATACAAATGCCCGTCATGGATGGATTAACCTCTTCGGCCTTTATTCGCAGCATGGATCTTGGCTATGATCTGCCGATTATTGCCATGACAGCTCACACTTCTCCAGAAGATAAGGGAAAAAGCCTAGCTGTGGGAATGAATGACCATATTCCTAAACCCATTCCAGCGGACTTACTTTATAAGACACTAAATAAATACTTGGTACGTAATAAAGAAAATAGAAAGGTCGACCTTGTACCAGTAACGGCTGAGTCAACACTGAACAATGCGCTCTCTCTACTTTACAAGATAAGTAGCTTAGAGGCTGAAAAAGCCCTTGATTCTCTAAAAAATGATGCAGCACTCTATTTAAAAATAGTGCGTGCCTTTTGGGAACAATATAAATCCTACTTAGAAACCCCTAACGTCTTATTTTTAACTTTAGCTAACCGCAACCTGCTCAACGAAATACACTCGTTGAAATCAAATTCGGCTTATATTGGTGCCCAAGCTATTTTCCAAGATTGCGTCGTCATAGAGCGTAAGCTGCTTAAAAATGAGCATGTTGACGATTCTATTTTAAGAATCGTCAACAGCAAGCTATCAGCTCTTTTAGTAGAGCTAAACTTTGTATTTGACCAAACTGAGCACGATAATGTTGATTTGAAAATTGATTTTGAGGCAACACTTAGACAAGTACTTCCATTGCTAGAGCAAAGTAACTTCCAAGTAGAGAATTATTTTCATGTTTTACAACAAGAGTCAAAGAACACTGAATATGACAAGGATATTATTCAAATAATACAGAATATTAACGATATTGAGTATGAACGTGCGGCGAAGCTTGTTCGTCAAATTTTAATCAAATTGCCAGGTAGTTAGAATGCCCAATGCATTTAGTGTCCTTATTATCGATGACGAAGTAATCAACTTACAAATCATCAGTGATATTTTGCGTGACGAAGTCGACATTATAATGGCAAAAAGCGGAGAGCAAGGCGTCCGTAAAGCGTTAGAATTTTCACCGGACTTAATTCTACTCGACGTTATAATGCCAGAGATGAATGGCTTCGAAACAATGAACAAGCTAAGCCAAGACGCAAGGACATGCGATATTCCAGTCATTTTTATCACCGCATTGGATGACATAGAAAATGAAGAGAAGGGACTTTTACTCGGCGCCAGTGATTACATTCAAAAGCCAATACATGCTTCGATCATAAAAGCTAGGGTTGCCTTGCATCTTAAACTCATTAATCAACACCGCATATTAGAACGCTTAAGCACCATAGATCCATTAACGTCTTTGGCCAACCGGCGCAAATATGAAGAAACCATTCGATCTGAATGGGAGTTAATGGGAGAGCTTAACGAGACCTTATCTTTAGCCGTTATCGATATTGATAATTTCAAACAATATAACGATTTTTACGGTCATGCAGCTGGTGATAAAGTGTTGCAAAAAGTTGCCGCTATTCTAAGTAATAACTTTAAACATAATGGTGATCTAGTGGCGCGATATGGCGGAGAAGAATTTGTCGCTATTATGCCCAAAACGACCAAAAAAGAAGCATTACTGCGCCTTAATAAATGCATTGACGAAGTGCATAAAATGGCCATCACCTGCCATAAGAAAGATAAAAATGTTGTCACTATCAGCGCTGGAGTCGCCTCTATTACACCTAAAAAAGACCTTAGTTTTGAGTCTTTATTCACAACAGCTGATGAAGCTCTATACCTTGCAAAACATAATGGCAAAAACCAAGTTAAATGGAAAAGCGTTAACAACAACGATATGACCTAATGACTTTTATCAGCGAAAGAAACTTAGTCAGATATTTTCTGCATCACAGCCATCATCGGATGCTGCGTTTGCGCCAATCCATCCCATACGCCGTTTTTGTTTTCAACACTTTGGTTTTGGCTAAGTTTGAATTTACCTTGAATGTCGGTCACGGTGATTTCCACACCAACAATGCCAGCAAGCCGCTGTTCTATATAATCTTGTGGCGCATCGGAGATAGACCAAGGTGCAGGTTGTTTCTGCTCGTGGATATTGGTGAGTTTTTCCAATAACAACAACTTCCATTCGGCTTCATGGATAAAGTTTATTGTGCCTTTGATGTGAACCGCTCGGTAGTTCCATGTTGGCACCGCTTTGCCATCTACTTTTTTAGAGGGATACCAATTCGGTGTTATATAAGCATTTTCGCCTTGGAAAATAACCAATACATCCGCTTGGTTCGCTAGGCTCTGCCAAAGCTTATTGGCCTTGGCGATATGGGCTTGCAAGACAACTCTATTCTCTGCATCGGCATGAACCAGCATAGGAATATGCTCGGCGTTTAAACCGTCATCACCATTAGAAACTAACGTCGCGAAAGGAAAGGCTTTAACAAAGGCGAGCAACTCTTCTTGATCGTTTATTTCAAAGTGTTTTGGCAAATACATAGTGTTCTCTTTTCTAAGGATAGCGCGTCTAATGTTAGAGCTTAATCATGACAAATAGTAGTAAAGAGCTTCTAGTTTAAATGACTGCCAATTTTGTCCATTGTATTTTTGTGCAGCTAATAGCTTGGCTGTAAAGAGCCCACTTTATAGCTAATAAATACTGTGTTTTTGGAGAGAACGAACAAAAAAGCCGATGTATTTCGATTGAAATAACATCGGCATAAGTGAAAACACGCTCTATTTTTTCATTGCTATAGCTTGCCAGCTCCTGCGTTTTGTTTAACGTAGTCAATCACGTCTGCGGCAGGCAATACTGGCGTTGGGCCATATAAGGTTGGCGTCCAGCCCACCTCTTTAGAAAGAGGTTTGCCACTGGCTTTGTTCGCTTCTTCAACGATATCAATCATTTCGCCATTGAACATGGACCCCTGATCGTAAGCCACTTTCCCTTTCATATTACCGATAGCATGAGAAGCATCGCCATTTTTGATTTCAAACACATTGGCTTCTGAGTATATCGCTGAGTCTTTACCTGCTCCCAATGCTTGGCGAACGATATTGTGCTTAGGCTTATGTTCCAACGAATTCAAATGGCGCTCGTAAGCATTTGCACCAACACCATCGCCTTCTGCATTACCGACAAAGTAATTGTTGTAACTATGCACTTTGCCATAACGAACACGCGGCATACGCTGACCGACATTTTTAAAGTAATTACCGTGCAAGGTAACTCGTAAATAGCCAGTGTCTGCGGTTTTTCCATCACTATTACCAATCAAGAAAGCCTTATCATGATCGTGAAAATAGCTATTAGAAATCGTCACTAGATCCGCCTGATTAGTGATATCAACCAAACCATCATGATGCTGAACTTTTTGTGTAATTTCATTCTGTGGGAATGGATAGACTGGCGGGAACATGGAGTCTGGGCGATCACCATCAGAGAAAGTGCTGTGATCGATCCAAACACGCTTACCACCGTTGATAGAGATCAAGTCATACTCTGAATTCCAACGACCTCCTGGACATAATTGTGGCCCATGTGAAGCATCCGTATATTCCTCCATGCAGCCAGGGTAATTGGTGTCAATTTTAAAACTATCACCTGGATCCCAACCGGGGAAATAATCAAACGCGTCTTCAAAAGTAATATTACGAATGATGACGTTTTCAACGCCTGCACTAATTTGCAAGGTGCCTTTAATGATTTTTGCGTTTTTACCTAAACCTATGATGCTGGTATTTGAAGGGACATCAATGACAATTTGGTCTTTTTGTTTTTTAGCCGAGGCTAAACGAGCTTCTTCTTGAGGGCCGGTTAAATCCCTATTTGGGCGTTTTTTAATAAGTGGTTGTATATTCCACACAGAGGGTGCGTAAGCATTTTTATAATCTTCGAAATTATAAGGTGCAACACGATAATCTGATTCAGTCAGCTCACGACCTTGATCATTAGATGATAAGTTAATCGTGCCACTAATTTGAATAATCTTAGGGAGGTTACCCGCTTCTTTTAATGCATCAACGAAGGCTTTTCGACTACTGACGGTATAAATATGAGCATCAAGTGCATTCGCACCGCCCGTCACTTGCCCTTCGGCTGCCGCCCAGCCGTCGTTAAGAGGAAGAACAACACGCGCCACATTTTGCGTCATACTATTCTTTCCAGTATTTGACTGCTTCTGTGACGTGTTATCCGTACTCACAGCTGAACATCCGGCAATTAAGCTAGCCGCCATACAAGACGCAGCTAAAATTTTTCTATTCATTTTATTCTCCAAAGACATTGAAAATAAGCAGATCAAGAACACTCGCCGTGCGTATTTTCAAATCGCATTGTTATTTTTATTGGCAGCATACAAAGAGCAACCTACAGCTATGCTTTCTGTATAGGAGAATAGACTATCAGGAAAACCAACAAAGTAAAACGATGTTTTATTTTTAATAAATCACCATTTCCCACAAAGCATTAGAAAGAAGAAATATCTTTAATCACTCAAAAGGGCTGCAGCGCTACCACAAACTGTCATGATGAAAAGGAACCATTTTAGATGACTCGGGTTGGCCTTTATGGCCAATTTCACCGCGAGAAACGAGCCAAGCATAGTGCCAGACGCTAAGATTAATCCAGGAATCCAAAGGATCTGGTCGTTCCAAATAAACACGCCTAATGCCAACGCGGTAAAGCCAAGTGTACAGACCATTTTTAGCGCATTGGTACGAACTAGGTCGTAACGCAAGGTGCCTGCTAAAGCGGCAATCAAGATAAACCCCACACCTGCTTGAACAAAGCCACCGTACACACCAGCAATAAACAAAGCGATCCAAGCACTTGGCTTTTCCGATACTTTAAACGGCACAGTACCTTCTGGTGGCGCAATCATGGTAGGACGAATAATCATGATAATCGTCATGCCAATCATGGCGCTCAATAGCAAAGGTTTAAGCCAAGTTTCTGGCGCATAACTGGCAGCAAACGCACCGACCACGCCGCCAAGTAACGACGGAATCATTACTGGCAAGATGTCAGCATTATCAAGCTTCTTCGCTTTGCGAAAGCCGAAGGTCGCTGCCACATTCTGTAAAAACACGCCAACGCGGTTTGTTGCGTTGGCGATGTCAGCAGGCATGCCCATGACCATCAAAGCAGGCAAGGTCAGGTTGGAACCGCCGCCCGCCAAAGTATTAATAATGCCAGCAATAAAACCTGTACCGATCAAAAGAGACACAGTGAATAGACTGTAATCCATAACATTGTCCTTAAATGACTCTTGCGCGAGTCGGAAAAGAATAAAAAGAGGAGCGAATAATAAGGAGTATTGGGCGAGCTGACAAAAGATAATTTGGGCGGAAGAATTGAAAACGGCCCAACTTAATCAGTTAAGAATAAGTTGAGCCGACAATAAATAATTTATTTAAGCGAGTTATTCGCCATAAAGGTTTCATCAACACCTTTTAATTTCATCTCATCCATCATGAAATTAACAGTATTCAACAAGCGCTGTTCACCTTCTGGAATCAAATAACCGAATTGGCTTTTGGTGAACGGATTGTCTTCACGTACTGCATCCAGTTTCTTGTTAATGACTTGATAATAAAGCGCTTCAGGTGTCTCTGTTACCATCACATCCACTTTGCCTGCTTCGACGGCTTTAGGTACATCTAGATTGTTTTCAAAACGCACGATCGTCGCTTTAGTAAGGAACTGATCGGCAAACTTTTCGTTAGTACCGCCAATATTCACGCCCACTTTTACTTCTGGACGATTCACTTTTTCTAGCGTATCAAACAAGGACTCACGACCTTGTGAAACAAGGAAGCATTTACCAAACGTCATGTATCCTTGGCTTTGTTCTGCCGCCATTTGGCGAGAAATTCGGCGTGTAATACCGCCCATGGCGATATCGTATTTGTCGTTATCCAAACCGGCTAATAAATCTTTCCATGTCGTTTGCACAAATTTCACTTCTACACCCATTTCCGTCGCAAAATACTTAGCCACATCAATATCGTAACCTGAAAAAGTGCTGCCATCGTAATACGAAAAAGGCTTGTAATCCCCCGTGGTGCCAACCGTGATATAGCCTTGCTTTTGAATATCTTCCAAGCGATCAGCTTGCGCTATAACGCTGTAAGTCATAGTGGATACGAGTAATAAAAATGACGCAGTGAACTTCATAAGTTTTTACCTAACCAAGAGTTGAAAAGAATATATAAGCACTTGCTGTGCCAGTTTTTCAATTTTTAACTTTCAAATAAAATAGAAAATAACAAGACAAAGACCTCAAAATCGCTTATTTTCAGGCTCAAGAATTACAAGGAATGTAACTCCAAAGAAAACGCTATTTAATAGGATGTTTTCTGCTCGTTAAAAGCTCCGACATTCCTTACTTTTATTGGATGTATTAAGTAAAGAGGTTTCCATGACAGTTAAATCTAAGATTATTGCCCTAATGGCAGCAGGCGTAATACTCCCTGTATTTATCGTATCCGCCGTCATTATTAAGAATATTCGCGCTAACGCCCTTCAGAATTTCGAGCAACAAAGCCAATCAGAAATTAGCTATGTAGATACTATTTTTTCCATGTATTTAAACAACTTAGCTGAAAATGTCGCATTTTTCGCACAATCAAATGCGCTCACTAGACTCTCTCCTGGTAGTATCAAAAGTTATGCAGACCAGCCAAACCAAGAAATCATGACTCCTGACAAAAATTCAGAGCTAGAGCAAGAAGCCTTTGCTCTGATGGATGCATTCGGAAAATCACACCCTGATTTAACCTATATTTGGCTAGGATCAAACGATAAGGGCTATTTACAATGGCCAATAGGCAAAAATTCTAAGAATTATAATCCTTTAGAAAGAGGCTGGTACAAGCAGTCGATTAATAGCCGATCCCCTATACGCATCCCAGCCTATCGAGACAGCTCGACGAATGCGCCTCTTGTTGATTATTTACAACGTTTTGAAGGACAGAATGGTTTTTATGGTTCTGTGGGTATAGACGTGACGTTAAAAAAACTCACAGAGCTGCTAGCTGAAGTAAAATTTGGTGGTGAAGGCTATGTGGTCATGATAGAAGATACCAACACTGTTCTAGCAGACCCTTCTGACCCGACAAATAACTTTAAATCCATCGCTGATGCATCACGCCCTTACGCCTCACTTACAGATGAAACCAAGCCTCAAGAGTTAGTAATAGATGGCGAGGTTTGGTTTGCGAAAGTGTATACATCACCGGAACTAAAATGGAAATTTATTGGCCTGGTTCCCAGCAAGGTTATTTATGCACAAGCAAACAGTTTAATCGTCACTATTGTCATCATTTCCTTGGTGATGATTGCCATTTTTATGGTGATTGGCGCTACTTTGTCTAGCCTTGTTATTCGGCCTGTCAAAAACATGGCCGACAGACTCACAGACATTAGTCATGGTGAAGGCGATTTAACACAACGCCTAGAGGTGAAAAGTAAAGATGAAGCAGGCCAAATGGCATCCGCATTTAATCAATTCGTGTCCTCAATAGACAGTATCATTGGCCACACCAAGTCTTCATGCGAAAAAATTAGCCAAGTTGCACACCAGTCTGAGAATTTATCATCAGAACTCAATGGCGTGGTTTCCCACCAAGTAAATTCTGTCGATCATGTCTCTACAGCGTTTAACGAGATGGTAGCGACAGCCAATGAAGTAGCATCTAGCTGCAGTAGTGCCGCAGCGGCAGCTGAAAACAGTGAAACACAGGTTAAAGAAGGAAATAAACTGATTCAGCAAACAATGGACTCGTTACACGGACTCGAAAAAGAAATTCATAGTTCCAACGAGAGTATGATCGAGCTATCCAAAGAATCTGAAAGCATTGTGGGGATTCTAGACACCATCAAAGCCATTGCAGAGCAAACCAACCTTCTCGCATTGAACGCAGCGATTGAAGCCGCTCGTGCCGGTGAACAAGGTCGCGGCTTTGCCGTGGTCGCAGATGAAGTTCGCACTCTTGCTGGCCGTACTGCAGCATCGACTGAAGAAATAGATAAAATGCTTAGTAAATTACAGCAACAAACAGGCTTCGCCGCGACGAAAATGAACAACAGTGTGAGCGTAGCAAAAGATTCAGTCGTCTTGGCATCCCAGACTCATCAGGTCTTTGAAAAAATCCTTAGTTCAGTACTAGAGATTAAGGACATGATGATTCAAATCAGCGCATCAGCGGAAGAACAACATTTGGTTGCTGAAGAAATTAATACCAATGTCATCGTGATTCATGATGGCACCATCAAATCCAATGACTTATCAAATCAAGTTGCCCAAACCGCAACCGCATTAAACCAACTGTCTGATGAATTAAAAGTCATGGTAGGACGCTTTAAATCTAGCCAGTCTTAATTTTAGAGACCATAGAAACAAAAAAACCTAACGCATAAATACGTGCGTTAGGTTTTTTTATAATCAACGGAAATGAAGTTATAAACGCTGCAGCAAACAAGTGGCAACAGTTTGATCGACACTATGAGCAAGATGGGGAATAAGATCGTATGTGCTTGCTACACCGCGAGCCCTTAAGGCCTCATGCGCTAATTGTGACAAGCGATAGTCAATCACATTATCTTGATTTCCATGGATAAAATGCACTTGCGTGTTATTGATGGGTTGTTTATTGGGAGATATAGCAAACCGCCCAGATAAAGAAACGATTTTTTCCGCTAACGTTTCCTCGACCATCTGCATGGAAGACAAGGACATAATGGCGCCTTGGGAAAATCCAATTAGCGTCGTTTGCTCCGTACTTAAGCCGATTTTTTGCTGCCAATATTTTACTGTCTCAATAAAGGCTGGCATCGCGGCTTCAATGCGTTCAACACGATTTTCCTCTGTCACGCCTTGTACTGAAAACCACTGATAGCCTTGTCCGAAATCAGAGGCATCAGGTGCCTGAACAGACACTATAGCGGCTTGAGAAAAAGACTTAGCCAAAACATCTCCCAAAGGAGATAAACTCTGAGGCGTTGCCCCAACCCCATGAAATAGTAAAAACAAACGCTCAGATACTCTAGGTTCTTGTATCAAAATAGAAGTGTTCATCATACATCCTTATAAAAACTCAACAAAAAATATAGTAACACTCTACTCTTTCTATAAAACAAGATATATCAGCTATTCCGCAAGCTTCTATTTCATAATTAGAAACAATCTGTGATCGAACAAAAGACAATAAAAAATGCTCGTCCAGTTTTCGGTTGTTGCTTCGTTAAGAATCAAACTAACCTTCTCTAATAAACACTTTCACAACAAACACCAACCATTATTCAGCAACGGAAAAACGCATGTTAATAACAGATGAAAAACAAGCCGATGATTATTATCAAGCCTTACTAAACCGTGAACCCAGTTTTGTCGGCGTGTTTTTTGTCGCCGTCAAAACCACTTCTATTTTTTGCATTGCAACGTGTCGAGCACGTAAACCAAAGCGTGAAAACGTGGAGTTTTACACTCATTTCAAAGACGCAATGGACGCAGGTTTTCGCCCTTGTAAAGTCTGTCGACCCACTGAAAATGCTCATGAAGCGCCTTATGAAGTGCAAGCCGCAATGAACCTTGTGCGAGACTGCACTAAGGCAAAAATCACCGACCAAGAGTTGAGAGAATCTGGAATACGGCCCATCTTTGTGCGTCGTTGGTTTAATCAACATTACGGCATGACCTTTCAAACCTTTCAGCGCATGTATCGTATTAATTATGCGTTTCAAGAATTAAAAACAGGCAAGAGCGCCACCAATACCGCGTTAGATTCAGGCTACGATTCTTTAAGTGGTTTCGGTTACACTTTTAAAAAATTACTTGGCCATGCGCCGACCCTAAATTTGGAGAATGCTGTGATTTTAATCGATAGGCTGACAACGCCCATTGGCCCTATGTTTGTCTGCGCCACTGACGAAGGAATTTGTCTATTGGAATTTGTCGACCGACGCATGTTAGAAACCGAGTTTGAAGACTTACAGCGTCGTTTAAAAGCACCGATTATGGCGGGAGAGAATGCTCACATGAAGCAACTCAAGCAAGAGCTAGAAGAGTACTTTCTAGGTAAGAGAACCGAATTTAGTGTACCGCTTCATACTCCAGGAACCGACTTCCAAAATGCCGTCTGGCAAATGCTTGGCACCATTCCATTTGGTAAAACCGCCAGCTACCAAGAACAAGCCACTCGATTGAATAACCCTAAAGCTGTGCGAGCTGTCGCCAGAGCCAATGGCATGAACCGTGTTGCCATTGTTATTCCTTGTCATCGAGTGATTGGTAAAGACGGCAGTTTAACCGGTTATGCGGGTGGATTAGAGCGCAAACGCTGGTTGCTTGATCATGAAAGATCGCACCGTCAATATTTAGAAACTCAAAGCCTCGAAAAAGGCTGAGATTAAGTGTTCGAATGCCAGTAGTTTCATGAATACATCAAGGTTGTGTCATGGCAATGTAATTTACTTGTACAAGACTTGAAATGACCTTTAAGCAAGTTCATCTTCTACACTTTAATTGTAATTAGATGGAATTCAACATGCCTACAAACATTGTTGCTGTATATGGGACGCTTCGTGAGGGGCTAAATAATCACGAACTTCTTGCCGACTGCAAGCGCATCGGTCTAGGTTGGCTGACGGGGTTTCGCATGCACAATTTAGGAGACTTTCCAGCCATTACCTCAACTCACGACGAAAGTGGTCGCATCCGAGTCGAGTGGTATGACGTCTCAGACGAAATACTCGCGTCTTTGGATCAACTAGAAGGTTATGACCCAAAGGCGCCAGATAGCTCTCTATACATAAGAAAGCGTGTTTTCTCGCCTTACGGTCGTGGCTGGATTTACGTGTACAACAAATCTCTAGACCATGCTCCGTATATGGAAGCAGGCGACTGGGAGCGTTATTCCCGAACGTCTATGCTTCACCAAGGCGCACAATCGGCGTAGATAAGACTTGAGCAGTTTGACTGCTTTGTAATTGGGCAATATTCGCCACGCTCGCTTTGACTTGATCTTTATCCGTTAACAAGCCAAAACGCACTACAAAGTGCTTAGATTCCCCAGCGGCAATCGTCGGCACCAAGCCTAAATCGCGCTGATAAGATCGGTTATAAGCAAAGCTAGTGCCCGGCTCGATTCCCACCACATAACCTTGTTCCAGTGTGTCCGTATTTTTCCACACGGTAAGCACTGGCAAGGTATCGGTTTGATAGCTCACTTCTATGCCACTACTCGCATTTGCATTGTGCAATAAGGCATAAGAAAAACCTTTCTCGTCACTAACTGGCCGAATGTTAAACACCATTTCATCAAAGTCTTTCGTTGGCGCTGGCATCTTATTCCAATCACTCAAACCACCAGCGGCATAGTCATTAAACGGCGATAATTCCGCCATAGGAACATGCAGTTGTGCGCCGTTTTCCAAAATCGGCTGAGCAAAATTATTGTGATAAATCGCTTGGTATTCGCGCGGATAACTACCTTTATTGGTCAAGGTATCTTCAACCAATAAATAAGGTTCATCTGGCGTCAGTGACAAGACAGTTTGCAGCTCGAAATTAGTGAACTTGAAGCGTTTTTCATCGACTCGGCCACGCAGGGTGACACGATATGGCGGTACTTGCTCGACCTCTAAAACCACTTCGTCTGCAGGTGTGTTCTGAATACGACCATGTAATGTCAAAAATTCATCGCCGTCTTGACCGGGATGCCCTGCCCATTGGTAACCACAACGCACTATCATCTCGTTAAAACCATCTAACCAACCAATGCCGCCGGACGCTTCTTGATTAACAAAGCTTGGATGAACGATTTCTTTAACCGGCGAGTCCCAACCAAATCGCACTTCTTTTCCTGTCGTATCTTTCCTAACAACATCAAGAACCGCCATGCCACGAGTCGGCACAACGCGAACCACAGAATCGCCCACGGTCAACGTGATCAAACGTGAGCCGGTTTGCTTGCCGCCCATAAGGCAAGTCTGCTGTACGCTAATCGGAATATCTTTCGGTAAACCCATTAATTCTGCAGATAAAGAAAGGTTAGCAACATCAATATGCTGTTGATTACTAAGAAGAACAAGTTGAAACATGGGCCAAGCTCCAAAGAAAATTTACTCATGCTAGCGCGAGCTAGATAACAAGGCTAGCCATGAAGATAAAATCTGCTATTTATTCAATGTTGCTTGGCGCTTCGTTCTAATTAAAAATCCCCCGGCGCACACTGTAGACAAGTCAGCCCTAAGTTACGCCAGCCTTGAACCACAGCATCGCGGTCGTCCAATACCAACCAAGGCGTAAAACCATCTTCGTGGATTTTCTCCAACAAGGCTTTTTTAACGTCCTCGTCTGGCAAGGCATCAGCATTATCTGGGCGTAGATAAATGCCATCGCACGGAATTTGGTGTTTTTGAATCCATTCAACCGAGTGCTGTTTATGGGACTCAGGACGGCCACTGCAAATTAAAATATGTTGACCTTGTTGCTTGAGAATATTGACCAAACGCAACACATTTTCGATCACTGGTGCATGTTTCATGTGTTCAAAAAAAGGGTCCCAATGCTTTTCTGCACCAAGCACCCAATGGGCTACTTCAGTATGATCGAACTCGGCAAGAGTGCCATCTAAATCCACAATTACGGCATTTGGTATCATATAAAGCTTCCTTTAAAAGGGGTAATTTCCCAGCTGTTTTCATCTTGGCTAGGCACAAAAGAAATGGGAGTAACGTTGCCGATTCTTGGGCAATACGGCGTGCCGTTGATAACATTGTTTAGCACTCGATAAACGCCAGAATGCGCAATAATCAGAGGCCACGAATGCTCGCTGAGGATCTCATTCAATGCGCTCAGCACACGAGTCTCGAAGTCTTGCCAAGATTCACCATTCGGTGGCGTCACGTCATAAGGTAATTGCTGTTCTATCGGGCAGCCTTCAAGGTCGCCCCAATTACGCTCTTTGAGTTGCTCATAAGCCATAATGGTTTGCTTTGGCACCGCATGAAACGCGGTCTCTTGCGTACGTTTCAAAGTACTGGTTGCCACAACGCTCCAATCAATGGCGCTTAATATTGGCGCCGCGTCTTTTGCTTGCTGAATTCCGGTTTCACTTAACTGACTGTCGGTAAAACCGCCGATACGAAACGTGGCGTTAAATACACTCTGCGCATGGCGAGCAAAGACAAAAGGTTTAGAAAGTAAAGTCATAATCTAACTCAATATAAGAATCTGCAGTGACGCTTGGGCCAAGAGCCTGTCGCCACTCATTTAGGTCTTTCATGGTGTGAAAAAGTGGAACACAAATACGGCAACCAAGATGATCCACCAGCAGTTTTAGATCTTGCTTACGCGGATGCACATTCCAGCGTTCAAAATGCGCCCTGTCTTCGCTCACGGCCTGACGAGCGTGTTCTGGCAAATGTCCGGTATAAACCGGCAAATATCGCGATGGTTGTTGCAATAAAACAGCCGCTTCACCACTCAATCCATCAGGATCACCACACAACACCACTTTGGCATTGGGATTAAACTGTTGGCTTTTCATGCTTTCCAAGACAAGTCGAATATCGGCACAAACACTGCCTTCAGGTCCAGCCAAAACAGTTTCAGGCGCAATGCAATCTTCCCCTAGAGTCCAATCATGGAAGCCTAACGAAGTTAACCAACATGCCATTTCTAACGCTCGTCCAGTTTGAGGAACTGGCATCAGCAAGGCGCGCTCGTCCTTCAGATAATGCAGCAAGGCGTTTTTACATTGTTCCAATGAATTGTCGTACAAACCGTAAGACGCATCGAGTAAAGCAACACTGGCATGCGGAGGCATTGTAAAAGGATACAAACCAGATTCGAGGCTGAAATCGCCGCTGTAAAATACGCCCTCACCCATATCAAGATGCAGCCACACACCGCCAAAGGAATGACCTGCCGAACCGGTTGTCACCTTTATGCCAGACACATTCGTCGAGCCACAAATAGGTAAGGTATGAAGGTTCAAATGCGTTGGCAATTGCTGCTGAACGGGTGAAGTGGCGTAGACCGGAACCTTACTATCAATATCGATCAAACCGCCCATATGATCTTGATGATCATGGGAAATAAAAATCGCGTCTAAGTGATCTGGTTGCGTCCAGCCTTTGTCTTCACCTACCTCTAACGCGCCGCCCGCGTCGAGTAAAAAGCGAATCGGTTTGGATTGGTTGTCCATTTCGTAGGTCACCAAAATCGCGGCGGCGGTTTTTCTTCCTGCGCCACTTAGAATATCAATGCTAACCCTCATGACTCACTCTCAAGCGACCAAGCTTGCCCAAGACGAACCTGATGCTGGCTTGCTAGCGTCATCGGCACATCGCTGTACGCGAGTAAGCGCTGACCATCCTTTAGCGTCAATTCAATATCGTAACGCTCGCCACGAAAAATACAGCTGTGAACGCTACCCGTCAGTGCCGACTCGTTCGCGCTGACGAAATGAATATCTTGCGGACGCACGAGCACAGAACTGGCCGCTTTGTCCGGCGAATGCTGACGAATCAACGCGTGCAAATTGGTACCACTGACGTATTGCGCAGGCGCAACTGCAGTGACCGACAACACAGAACCTCGACCAATAAAATTCGCTAGCCAAGTGTTTCTTGGCCTTGCATACAGTTCCTGAGGCGTTCCCCATTGCACCAGCTGCCCTTTATTCAACACGGCAATTTTATCGGCCAATGACATGGCTTCGGATTGATCGTGAGTGACATACACCATAGTCGCGCCAGTACGTTTGTGAAAGGCGCGGAAGGTTTCTTCCATCGTCGCTCGCAAATGTCTATCTAAGTTAGCAAGTGGTTCATCAAACAACACCACATCAGGCTCGGTGACCAAACTACGCGCCAACGCCACACGCTGACGCTGGCCGCCACTGAGTTGCGCTGGCAAACGATCGGCGTATTCTTTCAACTGAACAATGTCTAACGCATCGTTAATGCGTTTGTTACGCTCAGCTGTTGGCGTCTTCTGCACTTTAAGCGGGTAGCCGACGTTTTCTTTCACTGTCATGTGCGGCCAAAGCGCATAGGACTGAAACACCATGCCGAAGTTTCTTTCTTCTGTTGGCACATGACGTGTCGAACTGGAAAGACAGTCATCGCCATGAATGATTTGACCACCTGAAACATTTTCAAATCCTGCCAGCATTCTTAAAATGGTCGATTTACCACAGCCGCTTGGCCCGAGTAAGGCGACAAACTCACCTGGCTCAATCGTTAGACTCAAACCTTTTACAACTGGTGCGCCATGAAAAGATTTTTCAACACCATCCAATATTAACCGTGCCATGGAATCACTCCTTTGGGCAGACGAGGGGCCACCAAACTCAATAAACTCATTAGCCCTGCGACCAGTAAAACCACCAGCACAGCAATGGCCGAAGCCAACACACTGTCGCCACTTTCATCGAGATTAAAAATCAACACACCGAGGGTTTCATTGCCTGCGCTCCACAACAAAGCCGATACCGTCAGCTCGTTAATGGAAATCAAAAACACGAATAAGCCGCCGGCAAAAAAGGCCGGTGCAGTGAGCGGTAAAATGATGTCAATCAGGCGCTGTATCGGCCTTGCGCCTGCCAATTGAGCGGCTTCTTCTAAAGCCGGATCAATCTGCGACATAGCGCTTAATACTGGCTTCAAACACACACTCAAAAAACACGAAAGATACGCCAAGAAAATAATGCCCAACGTGCCGTACAAGCTAACCTCTATAAAAGGCAAAGGCTTGGCGAACAACAAAATAAAAGCAATGGCTAATACAATGCCAGGGATGGCATAAGGCACTTCGATCAAACTGGCGATCACCGCTCTGGTGCGCATTGGCAAACGCATCAATAAATAACCCAATGGCAAAGACACCAGCATCAAGACTAATGCATTGAAAAAAGCCAAAAACGCGCTGTTTTTAAAAGCTCTGGAAGTAACGCCTTGCCGCCCAATCATTTCGTAAAACGCGGCAAAGGTAATGGTATCAGCGTTCAATGGCATGCCGAGAGCAGGCACCAATGAGCTCACAATCAAAGCAAATAGCGGTGCGACCAAGATAAAACACAATACCAAAGCCAACAGAATTTCGAGGGGCAAACGCCATTGCTTAAGACGGAAAGAAAGCGACTGCGCCGTGTGGCCTAACAAGGAATAACAACTGCGTTGCTGTAGCCATTGTTGCAACAACATGCCCGCTAACACCAACAAAGCAATAATCATCGACAAGCCCGCTACTTGGCTAAGCATATCGTTACCAAACCCTGCCATTTGCTGATAAATCAAAGTTGGTAAAACGATGTAACCTGCTGGAATCCCTAACATCGCCGGAATACCAAAATTACCCAAAGAAGAAACAAAGGCTAGCGCAGCGCCAGCGATAATCGAACTACGACACAAAGGCAGGATGATATCGACCCAAATTCGAAACTGAGAAGCACGAGATAGTTGAGCCGCTTCTAATAAATCCTGCGGCAATGAAATAAGCTGGGTACGCAAAGCCAGAAACACCAAGGGCGCACTTTGTATACCTAACAGCAAGGCAATACCTTCTGCCGAATACATAGGTTGTGGGCTGCCCAACGCTGGCGCGAAGCCTAATGTATTTAAAATGGGGCTCGCTGGACCAAACAGTTGCAACCAACTCAACGCCGTCACTTGTGGCGGAATCATCATCGGCAACATAAAACAAAACACCCAAATGGCGCGACCACGAATATTCGTTAAAGTCACCACAAAGCCAAAGCCGCAACCTAAAATCACCGCGATGAGCGTCCCTAACCCTGAGGTATAGAAACTATTGCGTAAAGCAGTCCAAGTACGTTCACTTCGTAGTACTTCTGCCATAGGTGAGGAGTTAGAAAAGGCCGTATGACTCAAAGCCTCTACCAATAAACGCAGGCTGGGTAATACACTTAACGCAGCAATCAATAAGAAGAGTCCAATGGACAACCAGCGTAACTGGCTATCCATGGAGGCTCCATCCATAAAACGTCTTTTTAATAACGAAGGTGTCATCTTTCTTAACCTTCAAAGATTTTGCTAAAGCGCTCTTTGTTCGCTTCGTTGTCGCGCAATGTTTTTGCCGCATCGAATGGCATCAAACGAATATCTGTACGCTTAGGGAAACCTTCTGGCACACCAATGTCACTACGAGCCGGTAAGTAGCCCTGCTCTAATACTAAGGCTTGGCCTTCTTTTGATAAGAGAAAGTCTACAAAGCGTTTCGCTGCAGCTTTATTTTTAGCTTCTTTCATGATCGCCACTGGCTCAGTCACCATGGTGACGCCCGTTTTAGGGAAGATAAACTCAATCGGAGAGCCTTTTGCCGCTTCACGTATTGCCAAAAAATCCACAATCACGCCATAAGGTTTGGTGCCTGATGCCACCGCTTTTAGTACGCCACCATTACCGCCTTGTGCCATCGCTTGGTTGGCATGTAATTGCTCAAAATAATTCCAGCCTAGTGATTTGTCAGCAGTTAGCGTCGCAAGATGAATCAGCGCAGCACCAGAATACAAAGGGCTTGGCATCGCTACTTGGTTTTTGTATTCAGGCTTGACCAAATCAGCCCAATCCGTTGGATGTTGCGGCGCTTGTTTATGACGAACAATGCCTGTAGTAATCAGTTTCGTGCCGTAATAATAGCCATCTTTGCTGTACAAACTATCTTCGTATTGATCGCGATTAGGGCTCATGTAGGAATACAAATAGCCATCAGACACCATAGATTCCATGGTCACGCTGTCAGCAATAAGCAGTACATCGGGTTTCACCACGCCAGAGGATAATTCCGCGCGCAACTTCGTCATTAATTTGGTCGTTCCGTCACGCACCCATTCCACTTTTATATCTGGATTGGCCGCTTCAAACGCATCCACCGTCATTTGCGCATCTTGGTTTGGCTGACTGGTATACAAGGTCAAAACATCTTGAGCTTGTACGGAAAGAGGAAAAGCAAGTGCCGCAGCACATAGCAACAAGGTCTTCTTAACGGTCATGGTGAAACTCTCTTTTTGATAAGTGAGCTGCAACAATACCGACATAATTTGACACTATAGTGACGAAAAAATTTCGTTTAATGCTGGTTTGCTTTCGTTTCGACGATCTTCATTTAAAAAGCTTCATAAAAAGGACTGAATCACTATGAACAAAAGGCACTATGACATCGTGCAATGGGTGAATAAGCAAGGACGCCAAACATTACAGGCCGTCGCCGACGAATTTTCGGTCTCAGTGCAAACCGTTCGATCGGATATTAGGCTATTAGCCGAAAAAGGCTTGGTATTGCGCAGCCATGGTGAAGTGATCCCTTTTCCTCATCGCGAGAACATTAGTTTTGATCAAAGACGAATCCGCCATGCGGCCGGAAAAAAGCACATTGCCGACCTTTGTGTGAGCAAGTTGGCGGACTATCAATCAATCTTTCTTGGCAGTGGTTCAACCGTGGCAGAAGTCGCCAACCAGCTTTCGCTCTTTCAGGGCTTACAAGTGATGACCACTAATCTTCATGCCGCACGTAATTTGTGTGAGCACCCGGACTGCGAGCTCACCATATCAGGTGGTCGAGTAAGAATGCGCGATCAAGATGTCATAGGTGGCGACGCCATGCGTTTTTTCCAGCGCTACCGAGCGAACATTGGTATTTTTTCTGTCGCAGCGGTGAACAAACAGGGACATTTATTTGATTTTACTGACGATGAGGTCATGGCGCGAGAAGCCTTGGTTGAACATTGCCATTATCGAGTTTTAGTTATCGACAGTACAAAGTTTGATACTGAATCCCGATGTTTATGGGGAAAAATGAGCGATTATGATTGTGTAATTACCGACCAAAAACCGTCTTCTTCTTTACTCAGCTCGCTAAGTTATCAAGGCGTTGAAATATTGTATTAACAATAACGAGGTTAAAATAAAAGCACCTTTGTATAAATTGTGTAAAAAATGCGCTTGATCTCAGTCTTTATATAAGACTATTGTCTTAGTTACCCCCACGTCGCAAAGAATTGAGGTTGTTATGAAATCACCTATTAGAATTCGACAGCAGATTAATATTGGTTTAGTGGTTATTCTCTTACTCGCTCTTGCCAGTATTTATCTTGTTATAGAAACGAAAGTGAAACCCGACTTAACTGCAGAACGCCAACAACAAATTTCCGTTAATCAAAAAGGTCTGAGTGAATTACTCAGTGCCAAGCTAGAAAAGATCCAATTACTCACCAGCACTCTGGCTTTGGCTAGTGCCGAACTCCCGAAAGACGAAGCGCTGTTTAAAAAAGTCTTCCCCAGCATTATTAATAACCATGACGACAAAAGTATCGCCGGTGGTGGTATTTGGCCAGAACCTTCTGCTTTTACTCAAGGAACGCAGCGTCGTAGTTTTTTCTGGGGCCGCGATGGCTCTAAGATGAGTTATCTGGACGATTACAATGACCCAGCAGGCTCTGGTTACCACAACGAAGGTTGGTATACCGTTGGTAAAACGTCTCCGGTCAATCGCTGCGCCTGGTCTGAAGCCTATATTGATCCAGTAACAAAGATTCCAATGGTAACTTGTACCATTCCAATGAAAGAGAACAATAAGTTCACCGGTGTAACCACAGTGGATATGATGCTGGATGGCATCACCAAGACCCTTGAGCAATACGGAAGTGAAAACCAAGGTTATGTTTTTGCTATTGACCAAACTGGACAAGTCCTGAGCTTCCCGAAAGGTAAAGCCAATTTAGTCAAAAACGATGGCAGTATGTTAACAGCCACTGAGCTTGGTAATCAGCTGCCATGGTTAAAACCCGCCCTAACAAAAATAAGCGCTGTAGAACAAGTTATCGCACTTGATCATGATGACATCTTAGATGGCGCTGCTTATGTTGATCTTTTTAAGCAACCACAAACCGGTTGGACTATTGGCTTAGTTGTTCCTAAAGAAAGAATGACAGAGATCGCTCAGAGCATGGGCTTGTTCCTAATGATCGTCATTGGTGCCTTATTGATCGTTGTTAGTATCATTGCCATTTCGTACTTCCGTAGTCTGCTTGGCAAGATCAATCAAACAACACAGCAAATTCAAGAACTGGCGGATGGCGGCAGCACCCAAGAACTTGAAGTTGGCAAATTAAATGAACTAGGCGATTTACGTCAGGCAGTGAATGCCTATGGCGATAAACTGAAAAAACTACTAGAACAGATTCATATTGAATCCGCCAATCTCGTGAAAGATGCTGGACGCTTAAGCACATTTAGTAATGACTTCTTGAACAAAGCCAATAGCCTAAGCGATGAAAACACCACATTAGCAGCTGCGACGGAGGAGCTAGGCGCGACCTCTCACGATGTGGCTATGTACGCCAATGAAACCAGAGAAACGGTTGAACGTATTCACAAAGATGTACGCAGCAGCGGCGATGAGATGAATACCGTCATCGAAACAATGCGTTCTCTCACCAGCGCCATGACACAAGCACAAGCTAATATTCTTCAGTTAGACGAAGACAGTCGCCAAGCAAACGGCATGTTGGGCGTTATTCGGGCCATTGCCGAGCAAACCAATCTCTTGGCACTAAATGCTGCCATTGAAGCAGCCAGAGCCGGAGAAACAGGTCGAGGCTTTGCAGTGGTTGCGGATGAAGTGCGTAACCTTGCCGCGAAGAGCGAGAGCTCTGCCGTGGAAATCGAACAAGTTCTAGGACGTCTACAAATCGCGTCGAAAGAATCTGTCAGCTCCATGGAACTAGGTCATAGCGAAACGATTCGTGCAGTAGAAACAGCAGAGTCAACGGCGAGTCACTTGCAACAAGTCGTTAACGCCTTCTCTCAAATCACCGATCAGGCGACTCAAATTTCTGTGGCAGCTGGCGAGCAGCAAAAAGTATCTCATGATTTGAGCCAATTTGTGTCTCGGTTGCAGGAACTCACCGGTAGTAACGCCAGCGATTCAAGCCATCTTAGCCGCATGAGCCAAGAGATCGATGCCATTGCCAATCGACTCAACGCCTTGAAATAGATACATAAAATACAGTAGAACGACAAATCCCACGCTAATTAGTTAGTGTGGGATTTTTTACGTTTACAGGAATGTCCAAAATTTTGCGACTAACCGATGAATACGACGCCGATACGGTGGACGCAGCAAGGTAAGAACATTCGGCCCACGTTTACGTAATACCGACTTGCAATGAGAAAAGGTACGAAAGCCTTCTTCAGCGTGATAAGCGCCCATTCCGGATGCGCCAATGCCACCAAACGGCAAGTCCGCCTGTGCTACTTGAACCAAAGTGTGGTTGATCACCAAGCTGCCACTGGCAATATTTTCCTCGCAGCGCTTTTGATCGTCATTTTGTTGCGTAAACAAGTACATTGCTAAAGGCCGAGGTCGTTGCTGAATATAAGACAAGGCTTCAGACATCTCGGAATAGATCAGAATTGGCAACAAAGGTCCGAATATCTCGTCCTGCATCACTCTCAATTCATCGTCTGGTTGATGAAGCACATGCAACGCCAGCTTGCCATTACTTTCTTCTGGTCCCTGCGGCATGAGATTCTCACAAACGACACCAGCCACTCGTGCTTGCTCTAAATAACCTTTTAGGCGATCTAATTGGCGGACATTAATTAAACTCGTGTAATCAGGGCTTAACACACCTTCTGGATAATAATCCGCAAGTTCCTGCTTTATATAATCGATTAAGGTCTGCTTTTGGTCGGAATGGCACATAACGTAATCTGGTGCGACACAGGTTTGCCCCGCATTTAGAGCCTTACCAAACACCAGCTTCTTAGCCGTATCACGTAAATCCGCCGACGGAGCAACCAGTAACGGAGATTTACCACCTAGCTCCAAGGTAATGGGCGTTAAATGCTCGGCGGCGTTGCGCATAATAATGTGCCCCACGGACGTCGAACCAGTAAACAAGAGATGGTCGAATGGCATGAGACTAAACTCGTTGGCAATTTCGGCCTCACCTTCAATCACTTCCACCCAGCTTTCTCCTAAAGCTTGAGTCACTATGTTACGCAATACTCGATTGGTTTCAGGGCAAAACTCCGACAGTTTCATCATCACACGATTTCCTGCGGCTAATGCGCCCACCAAAGGCCCTAGAGACAGCAACACAGGATAGTTCCAAGGTGAGATGATACCTACCACACCTTTTGGCTGATAGAACACCTGAGCGCTAGCTGGCAAGGTACTTATGTGAACCTTGCGCTTTGACGGTTTCATCCATTTCGCTAGATGACGTTTCGCGTGCTTTATTTCCCCAATTAAAGGAACAAGCTCAAGCAGCCTAGATTCTTCATGAGTACGATGTCCAAAATCTTTCTGTAAGGCATCTAATAAAGAGGTCTCATGACCCATTAACGCCGCTTGCAAACGGGTCAGGCATTGTTGGCGTTCTTCGGCAAGAGGAAAGGGAGTTTTCTGAGTCGCGCTTTTCAGGCGAGACAGTGCCAAGTGGATACCTTCTTTAGAAGAAATAGCAGGTGTTGTGTTCATGACGCCCTCTTCAACGCTCTCTGTTATTTTATGATTAAACGCCGCTTATTAACTACACTATCTATTGATCCATAAATAATGCAAGGAGCACATCATGGCGACTATTTTATGTTACGGGGACTCACTCACTTGGGGACGAGTACCTAACGGCGGACGTTACCCAAAACACCTACGCTGGCCTACTATGCTAAATGACTTATTAGGTCAACAACATCAAGTTATTAACTTTGGTTTACCGGGCAGAACGACGATCTGGAATGATCCCTTTTTGGAAGGTCGAAATGGCTTATCCTATCTTCAAGCAGCATTAGAAACCTTTGGCCCTGTCGATATTTTAATTTTGATGTTGGGCACCAATGATTTGAAGCGACACTTCCATATTGGAGCCTACGAAGCGGCAAAAGGTGTTGAGAAACTGATCGAAAAGTCAAGAATACCAAATACTGATGATTTCTCAGTCCCAACCCTTGTTGTAATCGCTCCGCCAAATATTTTATCCCCAATCGGCTCTATGGCCGAAAGTTTTGATGGCGCCATTGAAAAATCACAACATTTTCACCAGTACTATCAGGATATTGCGATTCGTAACCAGTGTATTTTTCTTAATGCTGCTGGGATTTTACAGCCAAGCGAGGTCGATGGCGTACATTTAGACGCTAGAGCAAATGAGCAACTAGCGAACTCGATATATTCTTTGATAAAAGCTGATATATAACAATAAGACATTGTTTTATATCTATTTTTTAAATTCTCTAGATGCATAAGGTTTTTTCTATAGAAACGAATCAATCTCAACTAGATAACTTTATTAAGATTCCTTAATTGGATTTTGTTGCTAATAGCTATTGACAAAGGAGGTAAGATCCAGCAGCACAAAAGGAAATAATGAAAATAGTATAAAATATGCACGATTATTTGATCATACTCGCTTTTTGACGAAATAATCGCTCACTCAGATTTTCTTACACAAAGTTATCCACAGGAATTTTGGCTGAGCGACCTTTATCAAAACACGCATTAAAATGCTACCGAAATAGCAATTATCCGCTTCTGTATGCTTCATTTCCTTATTTTTTGTACCTCGTAATTGCTAAGCAAATCAGTATGATCTGTCTATTAAATTTGTTTATCAAATCCGTATCTCGAACAAATGTAGTAAGGAGAAAAGCAATGAAAGTAAGTTTCATCGGACTCGGAACTATGGGTTACCCAATGGCTGGCCATGTGAGTAAAGCGGGCCACGCGGTTGTGGTCTTCAATCGATCTACACAAAAAGCCCAAAACTGGTGTGAGGAATACACAGGCACCTTCGCTACAACGCCAGCTCTTGCAGCGCAAGATGCTGATATTGTATTAACTTGCGTGGGTAATGACGACGATTTACGCGCCGTATATTTAGGACAAGACGGCGCATTCCAACAAGCAAAAGCCGGCACTCTTTTTATTGATCACACTACCGCTTCTGCAGAAGTGGCGAAAGAGCTTCACCTGGCAGCTCAAGAACGTGGGGTTCACTTCATGGACGCACCAGTATCTGGCGGACAAGCTGGAGCAGTCAACGGTGTATTAACCGTAATGATGGGTGGCGAGCAAAGCGATCTAGATAAAGCTCAGCCTGTATTAGATTGCTACGCAAAAGCCACCAGCTTAATGGGCTCAGTGGGTAATGGTCAGATAGCAAAAATGGTCAATCAAATTCTTATTGGCGGCGTGTTGTCTGGTTTGTCTGAAGGGATTCGCTTTGCTCAGAAAGCCGGTTTAGACATCGCTTCATTAGTTGAGACTTTAAAACATGGCGCTGCGGGTTCTTGGCAATTAGAGAATCGCGGCGAAACCATGGCGAAAAACGAGTTTGATTTTGGCTTTGCGATTGAATGGATGCATAAGGATTTAGGTCTGTGTCTTGCCCAAGCAGAAAAAATGGGGATCAAGATTCCATTAACCCAGGCCGTTGACCAGGATTATCAAGATCTCATGGCGGAAGGCCGTGGTCGTCAAGACACTTCTGTTCTAATAAAAGCGCTCGATAAAAAAGCCTAATTTTTAGTGTTATGTGCAGTTTAGTGTTTCTCTGAGGAAGCACTAAACTGTCTTTATATAGATTTAATACCTCGTTAAAAGCCCTCTTTCAATCTCTCTTTTCTCAATTTTTTGCATGTTTTCTAAAAAAACAATCCTTTTTTTTCCATATTCCTTACTCAGCAATTTCCCTGCAAAACCTTTGTTATCAAGGCTTCCCTGCCTTTATAGAGATTATGTATTCATTACACGCATAGGACATATCGTTATTTCGATTGGTTATTTAAATTAGCTTGAGTAATCTTCAGAGACGCTATTTTTGATGCTTCTGTTTATTCAGATTCATCATTCATAGCTAAAGGGGGCTCAGGGACGAGGCAGAGCAACCCCATTCGAACTAGGAGTTTGGATGGGGTTTGTTTTAAAAAACTGTAAAAACTCGAACTATGAAGATGGCTCTTAACCTACCCAAGATAATCACAAAAGTAACGAATACCTTGATTCGACTTCCCACGTGTTTGACACGAATATAATTATGTTAATGGAGAGTTACAATGAAAAAAGGGTTAGCAAAACTGACGCTTGCACTTATGGCTGCTGGAGCAATCAGCACCACTGCTCACGCCGCAACAACACTGGTTTATTGTTCAGAAGGTAGCCCTGAGGGCTTTAACCCGGCATTTTATACTGCTGGTACTACTTTCGATGCGACATCGAAAAACATGTTCAACCGTTTAGTCGAATTCAAATTGGGTACGACAGAAACTGAACCAGGCTTAGCAACAAGCTATGATGTATCAAGCGATGGCCTTGAATACACTTTCCATTTGCGTAAAGGCGTGAAATTTCACACTTCTAAAGACTTCACACCAACACGTGATTTTAATGCCGACGACGTAATCTTTACTTTTGACCGTCAAGGCAACAAAGAAAATCCTTACCACAGTGTGTCAGGCGGCTCTTACGAATACTTCACTGGTATGGGCATGGATACCTTGATTAAAGAGATGGTGAAAGTCGACGACTACACAGTGAAATTCATTTTGACGAAACCAGAAGCGCCTTTCATTGCTAACCTTGCAATGGACTTTGCGTCTATTTTCTCTAAAGAACAAGCCGACGCTTACATGAAAGCCGGCACACCAGAAAAATTGGACATTGATCCAGTTGCTACTGGTCCTTTCCAAAAAGTTCAGTATCAAAAAGATTCTTTGATCCGCTACACAGCGTTTAAAGACTACTGGCAAGGTAAAGCAAAAATCGATCGTCTTGTTTTCTCTATCACACCAGACGCTTCTGTTCGTTACGCTAAATTGAAAGCGGGCGAATGTGATGTTATGCCGTATCCAAACCCAGCTGATCTTAAGCAAATGGAAGCGGACCCAAACATCAACCTAATGAGCCAAGAAGGCTTGAACGTTGGTTATTTGGCATTTAACACGCAGAAAAAACCATTCACTGATCCTCGTGTTCGCCAAGCACTAAGCTTAGCTACTGACAAGAGCGCGATCATCGATGCTGTTTTCCAAGGCGCTGGTAAAGTCGCTAAAAACCCAATTCCACCAACTATGTGGTCTTACAACAAAAACGTTGTAGATTACCCATACGATCCAGTAAAAGCGAAAAAATTGCTTGCTGAAGCAGGTTATCCAGATGGTTTCTCCACTAACATCTGGGCAATGCCAGTACAACGCCCATACAACCCAAATGCGCGTCGTATGGCTGAAATCATGCAAGAAGACTGGTCTAAAATCGGCGTAAAAGCGGAAATTGTTTCCTACGAATGGGGTGAGTACTTAAACCGTTCTAAGAAAGGTGAACACGATACCGTACTGCTAGGTTGGACTGGTGATAATGGTGACCCAGATAACTTCCTATATGTATTACTAGGTTGTGATGCTGTTGGTGGTGCTAACCGTGCACAGTGGTGTAACGAAGAGTTCAACAACTTACTTCTAAAAGCGAAACAAACTTCGGATAAAGCAGAACGTACTAAGTTGTACGAAGAGTCTCAAGTTGTTTTCAAACGTGAAGCTCCATGGATCACTATCGCTCACTCAGTGGTTTACGAGCCAATCCGTAAAGAAGTTAAAGGTTACAAAATTGATCCACTTGGTGGTCACTACTTCTATAACGTAAGCAAATAATCAACGTTTAGAAATACGTCCTTTGGACAACAAAGTACTTACTCGCTGGGACGTGAGTAAGTACTTTGCTGACCGAGCTCAACGCTCGATCATCTAATATCTCAAGAGAGCCCGTCCTTTATGTTCCAATTTATTTTCCGTCGCTTAAGCCTTGTTATTCCGACTTTTCTCGGGATCACCTTGCTGACCTTTACCCTTATTCGCTTAATCCCCGGTGACCCAATTGAAGTCATGGCCGGTGAACGCGGTGTGAGCGCAGAACGTCACGCCGAGCTAAGTGCTCAACTTGGCTTTGATCAGCCGTTATATGTTCAGTACTACCACTATGTCACCGGCGTTTTACAAGGTGATTTAGGCAACTCCCTCATTACCAGAGAACCGGTAATGAAAGAATTCCTTACGCTTTTCCCAGCCACCATTGAGTTGGCTTTTTGTGCGGCTATTTTCGCTATTTTGATCGGTTTGCCCGCGGGTATTTTTGCTGCGGTAAAACGTGGAACGGTAATTGATCATTCGGTGATGACCTTCTCACTGACCGGTTATTCCATGCCCATATTTTGGTGGGCGCTACTATTGATGTTGGTATTTTCCGTTAATCTGGGTTGGACACCCGTCTCTGGACGGATCGATGTGGTGTACTGGATCGACGACGTTACCGGCTTTATGCTGATTGACTCATTATTGTCCGGTGAAGAGGGTGCGTTTGCTTCTGCCGTTTCGCACCTGATCTTGCCAAGTATTGTTCTCGGCACCATTCCTATGGCGGTTATTGCCCGTATGACGCGCTCTTCTATGTTGGAAGTATTAAGCGAAGATTACATTCGTACCGCTCGCGCGAAAGGCATTGCGCCTTGGCGAGTCATAGTGATTCACGCGCTCCGTAACGCTTTGATTCCGGTTATTACGGTCATTGGTCTGCAAGTAGGTATTTTGTTATCCGGTGCCATCCTGACCGAAACCGTGTTCGCTTGGCCGGGCATTGGTAAATGGCTAATCGAGTCTATCGGTCGCCGTGATTACCCCGTTGTACAAGGCGGTATTTTAATTGTCGCTTGTATCATCATTGTCGTGAATCTCTTGGTAGATATCACTTACGGCATTGTTAACCCACGAATTCGACACAGCCGATAAGGAGGCGTTTATGACAACATCTACAGAAACGTCCACGACAGACATTCCATTGACTGCACCAGCACCCATGACGCCATTACAAGAGTTTTGGCATTATTTCAGCAGCAACAAAGGCGCTGTAGCTGGCTTAGTCGTTATTGCGATCATTTGCTTCATGGCGGTATTTGCCAATTTTGTTGCTCCTCACTCACCTTCTGACCAATACCGCGATGCGCTGTTATTGCCTCCCGCTTGGCTAGACGGCGGCAACTGGTCTTTTGTTTTGGGTACAGACGATGTAGGCCGAGATATCTTATCTCGATTAATCTATGGTTCGCGCCTTTCTATTGCCGTTGGCATTGTGGCGGTAACTGCGTCTTTGATAATGGGCATTCTACTTGGTCTAGTAGCAGGTTATTTCAGAGGCATGATAGACACAGCCATCATGCGTATCGTCGACATCATGTTGGCAATGCCAAGCTTATTGTTGGCTATTGCGATCGTCGCCATCTTAGGGCCAAGCATTGTTAATGCAGCTTTGGCAATTTCCATTGTCTCGCTGCCACATTATGTACGCTTAACCCGTGCAGCGACCATGGCCGAAATGTCCCGAGATTATGTGACGTCTTCACGCGTAATCGGTGCTAGCCCGCTGCGTTTGATGTTTGTATGCATTTTGCCAAACTGTTTAGCACCGTTAATCGTGCAAGCAACATTAGGCTTCTCCAGCGCGATTCTAGACATGGCAGCGTTGGGCTTTCTTGGCCTAGGTGCACAACCACCGACCCCTGAATGGGGTTCTATGTTAGCCGATGCGTTGCAGTTTGTTCAGCGCGCGTGGTGGGTGGTTACTTTCCCCGGTTTGATGATTTTGATCACAGTACTGGCGTTTAACCTCATGGGCGATGGCTTACGTGATGCCCTTGATCCCAAGTTGAAACAGTAAGAGAGGTTGTTATGTCACTGTTACAGTTGGAAAATTTAAGCGTTACCTTCGGCAATTTTCGCGCCGTAGATAACATCAGTTACAAGGTCGAAGAAGGGGAAGTTCTCGGCATCGTTGGGGAATCTGGCTCAGGTAAGAGTGTGAGTTCATTGTCCATCATGGGTTTGATCGACTTCCCAGGTAAAGTTAGCGCAGACCAATTAACCTTCGATGGTCAAGATCTGCAAGCCATGCCAGAAAAGCAACGTCGTAAGTTAACCGGCTCCGACATTGCGATGATCTTCCAAGATCCAATGACCAGCCTTAACCCATGTTTCACCGTGGGTTATCAGATCATCGAAGCGTTAAAAACGCACCAAGGCGGCAGCAAGAAAGAGCTGAAAGCGCGCGCTATTGAGTTATTAACACAAGTGGGTATTCCTGCACCGGAATCGCGTTTGGACAATTATCCTCATCAGCTCTCAGGCGGCATGAGCCAGCGTGTGATGATTGCCATGTCCATTGCATGTGATCCACGCTTATTGATCGCAGACGAGCCGACAACCGCGCTAGACGTGACCATTCAAGCACAGATCATAGATCTATTGATCGAGCTACAACGCAAGAAGCAAATGGGCTTGGTGTTGATCACTCACGATTTGGCTCTTGTGGCCGAAGTGGCTCATCGCGTTATCGTTATGTACGCAGGACAAATCGTTGAATCTGGTCCAGCGTCGGAAGTCTTTAGCACCCCAAGACATCCATACACGCAAGCCTTACTGGCTTCTTTGCCTGAGTCTGCCTCCGGCAAAGCACGCCTTGAAGCGTTACCAGGAGTGGTTCCAGGTCAATATGATCGCCCATTGGGTTGCTTGCTCAGCCCACGCTGTCCTTTTGCGACGGATCATTGCCGCAAGGTTGAACCTGCGAACCAGGGCGATCTTGATCGCCAAGTAAAATGCCATACGCCATTGGACCGCGAAGGGAGACCAACCGCATGAACCAATCCGATAGCCAATTAATTTTAAAAGCTGAAAACCTAAAACAGCATTACCACGTCAAGCAAGGTTTGTTTAAACCTGACGCCGTGGTGAAAGCCGTCGATGGTATTAGTTTCAATCTTGAAAAAGGCAAAACCCTTGCGGTAGTAGGCGAATCTGGTTGTGGTAAATCCACTCTTGGTCGCATGCTCACCATGATTGAAACACCGACTAGCGGCAAGCTAGCGCACCTAGGTGAAGACTTACTAACCTTGAGCTCAGACGCTCAAGCGAAGCTACGTCAGAAGATCCAAATCATTTTCCAGAATCCTTATGGCTCGCTGAATCCACGTAAGAAAATTGGCGCGATATTGGAAGAGCCATTGGTGATTAATACCAAGCTTTCCAAAGCAGAGCGCAAAGAAAAAGCTCTCACGATCATGGCGAAAGTCGGCTTAAAAACCGAACATTACGACCGTTACCCACACATGTTTTCCGGTGGTCAACGCCAGCGTATCGCTATCGCACGTGGTTTGATGCTCGACCCAAATGTCATTGTGGCCGATGAACCTGTGTCAGCGCTGGATGTATCGGTTCAGGCGCAAGTATTGAACTTGATGATGGATTTGCAGGAAGAGTTTGGTTTGAGCTATGTGTTCATCTCTCATGATTTGTCTGTGGTGGAACACATCGCCGACGACGTCATGGTGATGTATCTAGGTAAAGTGGTTGAACAAGGGACTCGCGAGCAGCTGTTCGAAAACCCAAAACATCCTTACACCTTAGCTTTGTTGTCTAGTACGCCACAGCTTTCACCAGACAAACGTCGCGTTCGTATTAAGCTGCAAGGCGAACTGCCTTCACCGCTCAATCCACCTTCTGGCTGTGCTTTCCACGGACGTTGCAGCTACGCCAACGACCGCTGTAAAACCGAAACGCCATTGCTACGATTAGACGATCAAGCGGAGCAAGAACAAGGCCACATGATTGCTTGTCATGCTGTGGAAGAAAACCGTATTGAAGCGATTGAAGTGGGAGCAGCGTAAGCGAAACTATCTAAGATATGTGAGTTTAAAAAGCGCCCGCAAGGGCGTTTTTTGATCTACTTTAAATGCCCGCCCTTCGTTCATGTGATAATCCGTGATCTATTGCACCTTGTAACCCATAGTATGAGCTAATAGAATCCGCTTCATATAAACGCAAAAGGGATGCTTGTCATGCGGTCAGTTCTATCCGGTCTTCACCTCATTTGGATGAGTTTGTTACTGCTTTCCAGCACGCTCCACGCGGCGGATTTTTATATATCAGATGTCAGTGAAACCACTCAAGACAATGCGCCCGCATTGGTTATTCGCTTTACCGATTCGATTGACCCTCAAAGCGACCTAAGCAAATCTATTTCTGTAACACCCAATCCCACCACTGGCAATATCTGGATACCGCAAAATAATGGTCGCCAATGGGTACTGCCATTTGTTGAACCCAGCACCGAATACACCATCAAGGTAGACAGAAAACCCAAATCAGTCAGCGGAAACACTCTCTCCGAGAAAGACAGCGAAGGTAATATTCACCGCTTTGAGCGCACCGTAAAAACCCGTGAAATCATTCCCGGCGCCAATTTTTCAGGTAACGGAAGCTTCTTAGTTGGCAACATTCAAAATGGCATTCCTGTTACTGTCATCAATCAAAAATCGGTGGACTTAGATGTCTTTCGGGTTCGTGATGACGCTTTAGATCGTTTTCTTGATGAAACATCATTGCAAGGAATGAACGATTACTACAGCCTTACACGACTAAAGCAATACGCCGATTTGGTCCATTCTGCACGCTATGAAAATGATGCCAAAGCCAATCAACGTAAGACCTACAATTTAAACTTAGATCCAGTTTTAGAAAAAAACGCCCCTGGCATTTATGTGGCCGTTATCCGCAAGCCAGGTGATTATGACTACGCCTACGACACGGCGGTTTTCACCATCACAGACATAGGTTTACACGCCAGAAAATACAAAGATTCTTTGGTGGTTTACAGTCACTCCATTGCCACGGCAAAACCAATGGCTGATGTTAATCTACGGTTTTTGTGGCCGAAAACAGATAAACAAGCGGCGCACGATCAAACCGCCACAAGTGGTCTAGATGGCAGCTATCAATTATCGACCAACGACTTGCCACAATCCGTGGTTGCTCGTCATGGCGACAGCATTACCTTCTTAAAATTAGACCGTGATGAATTAGACTTATCCGCCTACCCAAATGTGCCAAGCTTACATCGCCCTTACCAGATGTTTATGTACGGCCCGCGAGACCTTTATCGCCCTGGTGAAAACGTCTCGATTAATTTATTACTGCGCGATTTTGACGGCCAAAAAGTGGCGAATTTGCCCCTGCAGGCCAAGCTTTACGATGCTCGTGGCGAACACAAAAAACAGTTCACTTGGCAACCTGACAGCACCAACCTTTATCAAACAGACTTCCAGTTAGACGACAACGCGACAACAGGAAAATGGCGTCTTGAAGTCAGTATTAACGATGAATATGTTGATACTTACTGGTTTCAGGTAGAAGATTTTTTACCGGAAACCCTAACGCTGTCCTTTTACGATGATGTTCCTAATCAAACTCGCTATGCTCCAAAAGGCCGTTTTGATGTTCCGATTCAAGGCGATTATCTCTATGGCGCGCCTGCAGCAGGCAATGATGCCGATGCGGTTATCACTGTCACACCTTCGACGACGCCGTTTCCGTCGCTAAAAGATTACTACTTCGGCAATGCCAACGAAAAAATCAATGGCCGCACGCTGAAAACAGCCCCTATCAAACTGGATAAAGATGGCAAAGGAGTGATTTCCATCCCCGACAATTGGGCCAACACGCCAGTACCATTGCGCTATCTTGTCAGCGCCAGCGTTTACGAAAGTGGCGGCCGTCCGGTAACGCGCAATCAAAGCGTCATACAGTTACCAGACTACGATAAGCTGGTTGGTATCCAGCCATTATTTAAAGGCCGACCTGCGTCCAATGAAACGCTGCAATTTAAGCTATTAAGTGTCGATCAAGAAGGGGAACCGGTTGCTGACAAGCTCAGTGTTCGCCTGTCTCGAAATTACCGCGAATACTTCTGGGAATACAACGAATCCCGAGGCTGGTACTGGAATTATCAGAGCCATATTTATACGGTCGGTAATGAAAATATTAACGTGAAAGACGACGCTGTCACCGTTGATTTCCCTGTGCAATGGGGCACGTATATTTTGGAAGTCACCTCTGAAACGGGAGCGAAGAGCACCTTTGAGTTTGAGACAGAATGGAGTTGGGATAACCAAAGTAGCAGCAATTTAAAACCCGACATGCTGCAAATGTCGTTGGATAAAGATCACTACGAGCCAGGCGATAAAGCAACTTTGCGTTTAACCAGCCCAGTGGCTGGCGATGGCATTATCAATGTGGAATCCACTAACGGAGTGCAATACAGCCTGCATAAGAACATCGAAAAAGGCACAAATGAAGTTAGCATCGATGTACAACAAAATTGGAATCGACACGACTTATACGTCACGGCGATGGTGTTAACGCCAGCGGACCAAGTCACCGAAGTCGCACCAAAACGCGCCTTAGGGTTTGTGCATTTACCCATCATTCGCCCAGATGCCATTGCCGACGTAGAGCTGACCACCGAAGAAAAAGTTCAGCCAAACAAAGTAGTTAGCGCACATATTAAGGTAGCGAATATATCAGAACTTGGGAATCAACCACTTTATGCAACGGTCGCTCTTGTTGATAAAGGTGTGCTGAATATTACGCGCTATAAACCACCTCAACCTGAGCAGTATTTTTATGCTCCGCGCCGTTTTGAATCGGCGTATTTCGATATCTATGGCAAGATCATAAATAACCTAGGTTATGACATGATCCGCCAGAAATTTGGTGGCGATGCCTTTAATGAATCTGATGCAGACCTCAGCCGCGGCGGTAAAAAACCAAAATCTGATGTGCAAATTATCTCCTTCTTGAGTGAGCCGGTTGCTCTCGTCAATGGCGAAGCCGATGTCAGTTTTGATCTGCCTAATTTCAATGGCAAATTGGAATGGATGGTTGTGGTCTATGGCGATAACAGTTACGGCAGCGCCCATAAAGAAATGATTGTCGCTGACAAGCTTGTCTCGCAAATTGCCATGCCGCGTTTCCTTGCGATGGGAGATAAGAGCCAAATCAGCATTGACTTGCACAACCTTTCCGATGCCAAGCAGACATTTGATGTCAGTGTGAAAGTAAATGGCGCCGTCATTAGCGAAGGTGTGCAGCAGAGCCTAGAGCTTGCCGATAAAGAGAAAACCGTACTTACCATTCCTATCACAGGCGCGGACAGGGAAGGCCAAGGTGTCATCACACTTAATGCCACCAATGGTGACGACATCAATATCACGCGAACGTGGCGACTTGGCGTACGAAGCCCTTATCCTTGGGCAACGAATCAATTACGTGCGACGCTAGAACCAGGCGAGCAATGGAAGCCGAGCTTTGATATCAGTTCATTGCGAGACAGCAGTGTTCAAGCAATGTTAACGATTTCTAATCGCCCTGCGATCAACTTTAGAAGCCAATTCGAGAACTTATTACAATATCCTTATGGCTGTTTAGAGCAAACCACCAGCTCGACCTATCCTTGGCTATTGTTAAACGAAGACATGGTCAATCAGCTCGATTTGAATGACAGTATTGAACAAGAATTTAAGCAACCCTTTAGCGAAGCCTTCCGTCTAAAGCAAATCCAGGACGGAATCGAAAAACTTAAGTCAAAGCAATTGAGCAATGGCGGCTTCGGTTACTGGGATTCGAGCAGTTGGGAATCTCGCTGGGGCACCGTTTATGCCACGGAGTTTTTAATCGATGCGCGTAAACAAGGCATTGTCATTGATGACGATATGCTGAACCGTGCGATCAAACGATTGACCCTCTTTGTCAACAATAACCCCGAAAGCGACATGTGGAGCGAAAGCTCTGATTATTATCAGTTCTCCTATCGCGCTTATGCCGCGTTTGTCTTAGCCAAAGCGGATGCTATTAGCTTGAGTTTCGTTCGCCGCCTCTTTAATCAGTCGTCGACAACAGAACTAAACGAGTCCGGACTTGCTTGGATGCATTTAGCTGGCGCCTTAAGCCAATTAAATGATAAAAATCGAGCAGAAACAGCACGCCAGCTAGCATTAAGCAAACAACGTAAGCGTTACGCTTATTACCGAGATTATGGCTCTGTGATGCGTGACCAAGCATTAAGTCTTGCGGTTGCCTTAGAACTCGGACTGGATGACGGAGACCTTGCCGATAAGATGATTGAGAGCCTACAAAGCAAGCGTTGGTTCAGCACTCAAGAGCGCATTGCTTTATTGAAGGTCGCAAGTCAGTACGCACAAAAAAGCAGTGAGTGGCGCGCTACCATCCAATTACCATCTGGCGAACAGTCGCTAGTAAAAGAACAGGCATTCAATTCTGTATTTGATGCCGACCAGTTGCGCAAGCTCAAAGGCATTACCGCAGACGACCAAAAACTGTATGTCAGCCTGCAATACCAAGGCGCACCTAAAAACACCCCAGAGCCATACAGCGAAGGGCTGCGCATTAGCCGCCAGTATTACGACCTAACAGGTCAACCGACGACACCAACCACATTAACCAGTGGGGATTTGCTCATTGTGGAATTAAATGTTTCCACAGTTGATGATGACTTACGTATTCCAGATGCCTTGGTAGTGGACCTTTTACCAGCGGGTTTAGAACTAGAGAACCAAAACCTAAGCAACGCCAGCGTCGATTTGGATAGCATTATGATTGACGAAAAACCGCTTGGTAGCTACTTCCGTGAAAATAACCTGCTGTATCAAGAATACCGGGATGATCGCTTTGTGGCTTCCGTAAGCCTTACGAATCGTTCGGTGAAAAAGCTTTACTATCTGGCTCGCGCAGTCACACCGGGGACTTATCAGGTCGCGCCACCCTTTGTAGAAGATATGTATCGTCCTAATTACCGTGCCATTGGTACATCGATTACAACCTTGGAAATATTGCCTCGTTAATGGCTCGTTTTAATGGTCGATTCCGGTTATGGGTTTGTTTACCCATCGCCGGAATACTGTTGTTTTTATCTTTCTTATTATACGACTGGGTTGTACCGGTCGATTTAGAATCCCGCTCACTGAGTCAAACTGTTCTCGCCGAGGATGGTTCGATTTTGCGTAATTTTGCTGATGACAACGGCGTATGGCGCTTTCCGGTAACATTAGACGAGGTTTCCCCAAACTACCTCGAAGCGCTCATTACTTACGAAGATCAATACTTTTACTATCACCCCGGCGTCAATGTGTTTGCGCTCACTCGCGCTACTTGGCAATGGATAAGCACAGGCGACATCGTCTCTGGCGGCTCAACCTTGACCATGCAAGTGGCTCGTATACGTTACCCAGAACCCAGAACCGTATGGGGAAAACTCAAAGAAATCGTCCGTGCTCTGCAATTAGAATGGCACTTTAGCAAAGCAGATATCCTCACCTATTATCTCAACCATGCGCCCTTTGGTGGCACCTACGAAGGTATTCAAGCCGCTTCCTTGGGTTACTTTGGCCATAAGGTGAAACAACTGACAGACGCCCAAGCGGCACTCTTGGCGGTTTTACCACAAGCGCCCAGCTATTACCGACCAGACAGACATAACGAACGCGCCCAGCAAGCGCGGGACAAATTGATGCGCCGCTTAGTAACACTGGAAGAGTGGTCAACAGAGCGCTTAAACGACGCATTAATCGAAGACATTCCCACCATAACCAAACAAGATTACCAATCAGCACCATTACTCGCCCGCCGATTAGTGACGCAAAGCACATCGCCCCAGATCAAAACCTTTATCCACTCTCAATGGCAAGGTCAGATCAGTAACATGCTGAGAAACTATGTCCATGGTATTGGGCAAAAAGTCTCGGCTGCAGCATTAGTTGTTGAGAATGAGACTGGCAAGATAAAAGTCTACGCTGGATCGGCCGATTTTAACGACAACAGCCGTTTCGCTTACGTGGATATGGTTCAGGCTACTCGCTCGCCAGGTTCAACACTTAAACCCTTTATTTACGGCATGGCATTGGATGAAGGCTTAATTCATAGCGAAAGCTTATTGATGGATGTGCCGCTTAAGTTCGGGGACTATCAACCCGACAACTTCAATGGTGGTGTCAGTGGGCCAGTATCCGTTGCTCATGCCTTGCAAGCAAGCCTGAATATTCCCGCGGTGCAAGTATTGGAGCAGCTCAAGCCGATTTACTTTTTCTTAAAAATGAAAAAAGCAGGCATCGAGTTGAAGCTCCCGACCGGAGCGAAGCCTAATTTGGCGGTGGCTCTCGGTGGCGTTGGCTCGAATTTAGAAGATCTTGTCTATGCCTACACCAGTCTTGGAAACAAAGGACAAGCACAGCATCTGCGTTTTAGTACTGAAGATAAACAATCACAACAACCGCTGTTGAGCGAGGGCGCTGCTTGGGTTATTCGAAAAATATTATTAGATAATCCAGGTTCTGTTTCTGGCTTGGCGGTTAAAACCGGAACAAGCTATGGATTCCGTGATGCCTGGGCGATTGGCGTGAGCCAGCATTACACCCTAGGCGTTTGGATTGGCAGACCCGATGGTGTTCCCATGCCCGGCCATTATGGCCAAGTTACCGCCGTGCCATTATTAAATAATATTTATCAACGGCTAAACGATCAGCGCCCAGCCCCACAAATGCCCGACAGCGTGTCTAAAGTAGACATATGCTGGCCACAAGGTGACATAGTTAAAACGAACTGTGAGGAGAGCCACAGCGCTTATATTCTTGACGGCACCATTCCTAAGACTTGGTACAACACTGCGGCGCTACAACAGCCATTCAACCAATCTGAATTTCAATTCTGGCAAGCAGATGATTCCAAATTACGAGTCAATATAAGCTGTCAGATCGACGCCAAACGCCACAAGGTAACAGTCTGGCCAGCGCCATTAGAACATTGGCTAAGCCCAGAACAGCGCCGATCTTCTCGCATACCAAGCTGGGACCCTAGGTGCGCAACGACAGGCAACCTAATTCGTCAATCCCCCGTTCGCATCTATGGGCTGGCAAATCAGGATGCGTTCCAACTACCTAAGCAACAAAACCGAGACATCAACATTTCCGCCGAGGGAGGAGAAGCGCCTTTTTACTGGTTTTTAAACGGCGTTCTGTTAGCAGACCAGCAAAGAAAGACCACATTAAAAGACCTAAAATCCGGCAACTATCAACTAACTTTAATAGACCAAGCAGGCGCAAGAGACCAAGTCGAATTCTCGGTTCTTCTCTATTAAAATTTCGCCATTGGTAGTCATTATGATCCAGATTAAACCCAATGATTTTCTATCACATCGTAATGACGAACAAAGGTATCTGGATCTAGCTCATATTCATCATCTTCAGGATAAAGTTTAGCTACTTCAATATCCTGACCAGCGAACGCCACAATCGACTCGCGTGTCGGCCAATAAGTAATCAGAGTCACCTCGAACGTTAGCTCATCAACTTCTCGCCCAAAAATTTGAGCCCCTTTGAACCCTTCGGTAGCAGATGTATCTTTCACTCCTGTTTCATATAAGTAGGTGATGAATCCTTCTTTTTTAGACATTGGGCAACGGGCTTTCCACTCCCTCGCGATCATATTAATTCCTCCTCTTATAGACTGTGTGTTTGCGGATTTATCAGAGTAAACAACATTGTTTATAAAAATACTGTTTACTATATCAATAATTGATGCACTAACCTCAAAATTGGATGACTAAGTCAAAGCATCAAGCATTACACTTTATAGTCGCTGTAAAACGAATTTAAAGTTTTACCTAGATTGCTGACTTATAAAAATAATTAATGCACTGGTGTAAATATGAAGTTTAATTTTTCTGCCTGCGACCTTCAGGTTGTAGACGCTTCAGCACAAACTCTTGCTGGCATTTTATTGGATAAGGGTTTTGGAGAGCATCATTTTATTCAACAAGCATCTCAAGAGAAACTTGCCACGTTGAGGTTTAAAGAATTTGGACCGCTTTCTATTTTAGAATATGCAGCGGGCGTTCCCGTACATGTAAACTCCTCCCAAGTCGCTAACGCTTATTTTCTGAACGTCATTTCAGCTGGCCACAGTGTCGAACAATCTCATGATAGAAAGCGCGTACTGAAGGCTGGCGATTCCACTTTGGTTATGCCTAAAGCCCATTTGATATCCAATGATTCAGCAGGCTGTAAAAAGTTAATCGTGAGGATTCCTACGGATTTTCTACATCAAACAGCGCGCGAATTTGGCTATTTATCTTCCATCAATCCAATTCAGTTTGATGCTAAGGTAAGCCAATTCCCACTCGCTGGGCCTTTGTTTAATTTGCTAAATGATATATTGCAGCAAGACAAAAAAGAACTGAACGAACGCGCACGAGTTTATTACTGCCGACTCTTAAACAGCGCCATTCTTAATATGTTCAATAGTAATGTTCGCCAAAGCTCTCTTTCTAATGAGTCATTACACCGCCATATAGAACGTATTCGTAATTATGTATTGGACAATATTACAACCGATATAACGATCGATGAGCTAGCGAACCTGTGTCAAATTAGTCGCAAATCACTTTATAACTTGTTTGAGCGAGAGACAGGACTGACTCCTTCAGCTTACGTTCGCCGTCTCAAACTAGAAAGCGTACATTCGGAACTAAAGAACAATGAGCGAATTAAAAATGTGACTCAAGTCGCATTGAAATACGGCTTTACTAATTTGGGAAGATTCTCGGCTCAATACCGCGAACAAATAGGAGAACTGCCTTCACAGACATTGCGTGATTTATCGTATTGATGAAGATAAAAAGAGCAAACCGGATAAAAGGGTAAAGCCCGGTTTGCTCTGGTCAGTACTCTTTAAAACTTGTACATCGCCATCACTTCAACTTGCTGTCCAGCAGGGCGAGATGACGTTCCAACCGCTGAAGATGGTCGGTTAGGCATATTCTGATCACGTAATTCCAAACCGAACTCTAACCCAGGCACATAGGTGTAAATAACATTAGCAAGGGTGAGTTTAAGTGTGTCATCTGTAAGCGTTGATGAGACTTCATCAGAGGTAACCTGACCATAGCGCAAATTGACTCGCACCTTCTCGCTTAACTTATGGCCAATCCCCGCAGTGAAACCTGTTAACGTTACCAAATCCCCTTGTCCGTCAACTTCCGTCACGCCGGACGCACCAGTCGCCCCTAAGTAACCCCAGCCCGCGTATACGCCTGCACCTTTACCAGTAAAACCGCTAAGCGATAAACTCGTGTCACCAAAATTAAGTTTTGCCGCTAAAGACAAGGCAGCACCAAACTTAGAATCGTTGTCCGTTGTGTCTGAAGGCGTCATATCTACATCACGACCTGTAACGGCAATATTGAAAGCATGGCCACTCTCTGTGCGGTGAGTAAACGCCGCAACCATATCTGGATAGCTTGCATCACTGTAAACAGGGTCTTGAAAGGTCAGGCGAAAGTCTTTTGTCGCGTAATGTACAACAAGATCAGGTCTGACAACTGCACCATTACCCGCAATAGTACCTATACCTAAGCCCCAAAGATTAATCATTTCCGTATCGAATGGCGCATTAGCAAAGAACTGTCCGTTCCATGTTTGACCAACGGTTAGGTTATCTACCGTAATGGTCGCATGACGTAACCGATAGGCATAAGTACTATCAGTGGCTGTCGTGTTGTTATCCCAGAAGTCAGCTTCTATAAAACCACGTATTTTGTGGTCTTCTACTGTACGGCTTGCTGTGAAATTGACACGAGACTGACGAGCACTACCGTCAAAAGTGCTGCTGCCTTCATCTGGATTACTAAATACACCTTCAGCTTTAAGATAACCACCTACGCTAAATTGAGTGCCATTAAAATCACCTAACTCTACGGCAAACCCTTGAGAAGAAAGGCTTGCAACGATAACAGCTTGCGCGACTTTATTTTTGATTAGCATATTGATACCACCCTGTTTTTATCATTTATATTTATTATGGGAAGCCAATATCGCAAAGCGAAGCTCAATGAAATAGCCACATAGTGCAATCTTTGTACACTGGGTGAAATAGCAATAAAAAAAGCCGCTACCTATTCGGCAGCGGCTTTTTTTATTGAAGCAGCGAAGTACGTAATAACCTACAAATTACACTCGAAACTGTTTCTGCAGCCCCATCAAGAAATTACGTAAAATTTGGTCTTTGCATTCACAGTAGTGACGGTTATCTGGTTTGCGGAAGAAAGAGCTTAGCTCATGCTTGCTTAAGTTAAATTCCGCTAGAGACATGATGTCGAGAATTTCTTCAGCTTGTAGGTTCAAGGCGATACGTAATTTCATGAAGATAGCGTTATTGGTTAAGCGCTTTTCAGGCTCAGGTTGTGGACCTTCGCGTTTACCACGCTTGGTATTGATAAAGCCATTAAGAAATGTCGCCATTTCCACATCAATCATTTCAACATAACCTGCATCGTCTTCTTTCTTTAGCCAGCTAGTAACTTGCTCTTGCGATGCAATGCCATCGGCTGCAGCAAAGATTTCTACAATAGAGAGCTCTTTTAAATCAAAAGTGTAGCGAAGACGGCGTAAAATATCGTTGTTGTTCAAAATGATTTCCTAGTGTTAGGGGGCATAAATAAGAGTAAGCCGCGACTTTAGCAGATTGGCAAGCATTTACCTATATATGTCGCTAAACCTGTAAGAATATCGTCGAAAATGCATGATTAACGTAAAATTTTAGGTTCTGTCTACAGTCTATATTGATTAGAAACAAAACTGGCGACTTAATAGCTTGTATCTCTCATTTTCATGGATGTAAGCCAGTGAACATTACCCAAAAACCTACACTGATGAACATCGAGGTTTCCAAGAAGCCTTCGGTTGATGAATCAAGTCCAGCCAAAGCAAAAAAATCGGCTCGGATCATAGAATTTGATTATCTGCGCGGATTGGCCATTGTGTTAATTGTGCTTGGGCATTCTGTCACCAATACCAATGATGGTTTCCCTGTTTGGCTAGAAAATATAATTCGTGGTGGCACAGGCGTTTTTGTGTTTATTTCTGGTTTTTTCTTTCATCACATCTTTGCCCAACGCTTTGATTATAAAAAATTTATGTCAAAGAAAGTACAGAACGTATTAGTGCCATTCTTGTCTGTTTCAGCATTTGCAATTGTGGTCAATTTCTTCGTTTTTCTATTCGTTGATCACGCCAGTGTGACGGAAGCTCTGTCGATGTGCTGGGAGGTTTTGCAGCAAGGTTTTGTGCTGTTTCCCCATTGGTACATCCCTTTTATTATGGCGACCTTTCTTTGTTCTGGGCTGCATTTTCGTTATTTAAAACTGCCATTATTGACTCAATTGTCTATCTTGGCATTATTTTCACTCACTGCCGTCGTTATTCATCGACCAGATGGCAACATCAATGTGCTGCAGTCTGTTGTGTATTTCACACCCTTTTATTTATTCGGTATGTTGTATTCTCAGTATCTTGCCTGGATGAAACAGCATTACCGATACTTTTTAGGCGTGGCTATTGTCGCGGTAGTTGTCACGGTTTGGTTGCAGTCTAGCGTTTTATTCCATGCCGGTGGCTATCACAAAGCGGCTTTTGAGTGGGCCGGTATCGATTTGCAGTTCATTCAAAAAATGGGTCTATGCGTATTATTTGTCGGATTTTGCTCTCATCTCGTTTGGCCTGCGCTTGGCAAACATTTGATAATGCTCGCTTCCATTAGTTTCGCGATTTTCTTCTTACACCCCTTACTCAGTATGATATGGGGAAATACTAAATATATATTACTCAATGCTGGCTATATCGAACCCAATACCACCATGGCCTACAGCCTTATCTCATCGGTGTTTTTGTTTATTTTTCAGTTCTATGGATCGGTATGGTTAATCGGCAAATTGAAACGCTTATTTGGTTCTAAAAGCCGCTTATTGATTGGGGCTTGATACAAAAATCGTTTTAAAGTGCAAAAACAAAAAATGCCCATTTTCTCAAATGGGCATTGAGTATTTTTTTGTTGTGCAAAAGCTTATAACGTTATTTTTTCTTCGGTTGGCGACCGTGATAAATCGCAAAGCCTTTATCTCGATACAGACGAGTATGAGAACCCAGCGCCGCGTCTAAGATTGGTGGGTAACGCAAGAAGTCGTTGGCAACAACAAATAACTCACCGTTCAAGGTAAGATGTTGTTTAACCGTCATAAAGAAGCTTTCGGCAATGCTGTAGTCGGTGTTCACACCACTGTGGAATGGTGGATTGGTGACAACATAGTTAAAGCGACCTTTCACTTCATCTAAGCCATTAGAAGCAATTAAAGTCACCGCGTCGCTGACTTGATTCGCAGCGAAAGTTAATTCCGTTGCTTTTAACGCCAATACGCTATCATCCAAAGCAGTGATGCGCGCGCCAGTTTTGTTGTGCAACCAAAGAGCGATGATGCCGTCACCACAACCAAAGTCGAGAATACGTGCGCTGGCAACGTCGCTCATAAAGCGATGCTGATTAAGCTGGTTTAATAAGATGTCAGTGCCTTTATCTAATTTGCCGTGACCAAAAACGCCAGGCAAGCTACACAAAGTCAACGTTTGTCCTGCAATTTCCTGTTTCCAGGTCATAATCCAATCTTCGAATACAAAGGGCTTAGCAGGACGGCGTTTGTAGCCTGTATAAAGCAAACAGTGCTTAGCACCATCTCGCTTACCTACTTCATCCAATCCCGCTTCTAGGCGCTTCATAGAGGATTTAACCCCACTTTTGTTGTCTCCCACCAGCCAAATTTGACCGCCATCTTTTAGAAGAGGCAAAACTGACGCAAGCAAATAATCCAACAACTCTTTGGCTTTAGGCTGATAGATCACAATGTGATCAAAGTCATTACCGTTTTCTAGCGCCCATTGTTCAGACAAGAAAAGCTTTTCATCTGCAAAGCCGACTCGAAACAAAGCATCATAAAAGGTTTTAGATTGGCACCAAGCATACACATCCGCTTTTCTGCTTAAATCAAGTGGATAAGTGTCTTCAGGGTTAGCAAATAAAATTTTGCCGACCAATTCTTCTTCGTTGCGCACCAATAATTGGCTCGTCGAGTTAAGATTCATAAGTTACAGATAGCTCTTTAATAGATAAGGTGGTTACAGGCGCTAATAAAGTATTCAAACGCTCAGTAGGAAGTTCTGGTTGCACTCGCGGATAACGCGGTGCTCTTCGATCATTCAACAAAGGCGATGCCCAGCCTTTGGTTAAGGTTAGAAAGTCTTGCGCAAAATCATCACCATGTTCTAAGCAACCAGACAAAATAACATCTAGGTAACTTAGTGCAATAGGACACTCATCGTGTGGTTCAGTCACATCATCCGTGTGATAAATCCAATAAGTGCCTTCTGGCAAAGGATGATCTTGATACGTAGTTAATTGCTTAACTTCGATCATTGCTCGTTGGTAACCTTTTTCCCGTTCATCAAATAAAGGAAATTGATCATAAGGCACTTCAACTAAAACACCATTGCAGGCTTTCTCAGGAGCATGGATCACAGCAACAGAGCTCATACCATACTCAACTGACATTACCGACCAATGACGCTCGAATCCATGTAACTTAACAGGCCAAACTTTGCCTGTTTCGCCAGTTTTCGCACGGCTTTCACCATTAATTAGGCTGCCATAGCCCAAAATAAAGTGTCGATCTAATGCGCTCATAGCAACCTCCAAGCAAAACTAGGTAAATCAAATATCCAGATAACACGCATGATAACGTGTGGCTTTAGACAGTACTAGCTTATGTATTCATTGGTCGATAAGAACGCAGCAATAACAATGTATAAAGATACAAAAAAGCCCTGAAAAATCAGGACTTTCACAATTTATATCTGAACCTTAATGCTTTTTATGCTCTAGATTGTTTCGACTTTCCTTTCAACAAAAGCACCAAAGGCAAAGCAGCTACGGTCACCCACATCATCAAACGAAAATCTTGTAAATACGCCAAGGTTGCAGCTTGCCCAGTCACCACTTGGTTTAGTGCCGTAAGCCCCGCTGCCGTTGTCGTATTATAAGCCCCCTGTTCTTGAGCAATCTGTAAGCCAAGATTAAATGGATTAATATAATCCGCAAACGCTGCATGGTTTATCTGTGTTCGCTGCGCCAAGTAAGTCGTTACCACCGAAATACCAATACTACTTCCGATGTTTCTCAGCAAGCTAAACATAGACGTCCCTTCATTGCGGTATTTAGGATCCAAAGTTGCAAAACTAATGGTAGATAAAGGCACAAAAATAAACCCTAAGCCTGTGCCCTGAACCATACCCGTTCGAATAATGTCCCATGCTGTTACTTCAGTAGTAAACAGGGTCATTTCCCACATTGAGTAAGTGATCAGCACCAAGCCCAATGTGATAAACAATCGAGCATCAATTTTATTTGCCAATCGTCCCACTATGATCATCGCGGCCATGGTGCCAAAACCTCGCGGAGCCAAAATCGCCCCAATATCAACAACCGGATACCCCATTAATGAACTCATAAACGGCGGTAGTAATGCCATGGATGACAACAAAATAATGCCAACTATGAAAATGAACACCATGCCGACACTGAAGTTCCTATCACGAAACATTTTCGGATCGATAAAGGGATGACTATGAGTGAAAATATGCACTAAGAACATAGAGCCACAAACGACAGTTAACAAACCTTCTATCGTCACCTCTAAACTCGCAAACCAGTTCTGCGATTCGCCTCGGTCTAGCATCATTTGTAAGCTACCAATAGCAACACCGAGTAGAACAAAGCCATACATATCAAAACTGCGTTTCTTATCGAGCTTTGATTCTTCTAAGAAGCCAGCCAAGCCAAGCCAAGCGATAATGCCAAATGGCACATTGATATAAAACACCCAACGCCAGCTATAATATTCGGTCAGCAAGCCACCAAGATAAGGCCCTAAAATTGGCCCAACCATCACACCAACGCCCCACATGGCCATTGCTGAACCATGTTTTTCTTTCGGGTAAGTATCAAGCAATACAGATTGAGATAACGGCACCAAGCTCGCACCAAACACACCTTGCAGCAAACGGAACAATACGATCTGATCTAACGACTGCGCCGCACCACATAAAATAGACGATACAGTGAAGCCTACTATTGACCACATAAACAAACGTTTACGGCCAATTTTTGCGGACAAAATCCCCGTCAGCGGCATACAAATTGCCGCGGCAACAATATAAGACGTCAGCACCCAAGAAATCTGATCTTGGGTGGTTCCCATGGCGCCTTTCATATGCGGCAACGCCACGTTGGCAATAGTCGTGTCTAACGCCTGCATGATGGTCGCTAACATCACAGATATCGTGATCATAATGCGGTTAGTGCCAGCGTCCTCCGTTTTTAGGCTTTGCGTAAGAGCCATCTCTATCGCCTCACAAAGCTAAACCGAATAAACGGCGCTGATGTTCTGTGTCTATTGTGACATTTGAACTAAAACCTGTACGTAGAGTTGGCGAGTTTTGATCCGTATCGACAAGAATTTTCACAGATAAACGCTGAGCGATTTTCACCCAATTTCCTGTCGCGTTTTCCGCAGGAATAACAGAGAATTCAGAGCCTGTCGCAGGGCTAATACTTTCAACTTTGCCATGCAAAGATACTCCAGGATAAGCATCAACTTCGATTTCAACATCTTGGCCAGGCTGAACATAGGTCAGATCTTTTTCGGTGAAGTTGGCTTCAACCCACTGTTTCTCATCAGACACCAATACCATAGAGGTTGAACCTGCCGTCACGTACTCACCATTGTGTGGGACTTTTGCAACTACACCAGATGCCGGTGCTCTGACGTCAATATGGCCAAGATCTATACGCGCTTGATCTAATGCCGCTTGAGCCGCTTGATAACTAGGATGATCTTCTAATGGAGCGCTTGGATCTCCGCCTAGCGCTTCTTTCAAACGGAACAAATCTTTTTTCAATGTCGCAACGTTTAACTCGCTGACTTCAGCAGCTTGTTTGGCTTGGTCAAATTGAGTGTCTGAAATGAATTTCTGTTTCAGTAAATTTGCCTGACGTTTTTCTTCGCGCTGGTTAAAAGCAAACTGGTTTTCGGCCTGTTTAATTTCGGCCTTTTTCTCTTCGTAAGCAGCTTTTTGCTCTAGAATATTTAGTCGAACTTGCTGTAATTGAGCCGTTGCTTTGGCTTCAGCCACTTTAAACGGTGTGGCATCAATGCTAAATAGAAGCTGACCTTCTGAAACTTTTTGATTTTCTTTGACAGAAATAGACTTAATCGCACCAGATACTTCCGCATTAATCGTCGTCATATCTGACTGAATATACGCATTGTCTGTTTCAACATAACGTCCACCTTTCATATAAACAATGACCGATGCTAAAGCCACCACCAATGGCAAGACGATCAATAAAACACGGCGAGTGGTTCGTTTCTCTACTTGTTTTGACACTGATGGGTTGTTTTCTTGTTCACTCATTTACGGTATTTCCCCAAGTAAATTCTATAATGACGTGTCGGTTGATAAATTTGCATGCATCACAGAGAGTGCATTTTGAAAAACATCTATTTGCTCTTCGGTTAAGCCTTGCAACGCTTTCTCACGAACTCGTTTAACTTCAATATCAATTTCTTCTAATAATGGTGTCGACTTCTCCATTAAATATAATCCGTAAGCACGACGATCTTTCGGATCAGGTCGACGCTCGACTAACTTGTCTTCTGCCAGCTGATCTATCAATCGGGCCAGCGTAATGGGCTGAATATCCATCATTTCAGCCAATTGCACCTGACGAACACCTTCACAATGAGAGACGTATACCAGTGCTCTCGCTTGCATCAGTGTCATATCTAAACTGCCTTTGGAATATTCCCTACGCATCAGACGAATGACGTCTGTTAAGAGAAAACCGATATTGTTCGTTTGCATTCAAATCACCAAATTTAATATCTAATAATTATTATATATATTACTTACTATATTCAATCAGGCCCTATAAAAATGCCTAATACTTCCTCAATTTATGAAGAATAATCGATCATAAATTCTTAATGTAAGAAGGATGAAAAACTGGTTTTAGTCAAATGGGCACGTTAATGTTAGGCGTAAATAAAACATCAAGGAGAGTGATTTGAAATTACCTATACTTTTGATTACTGGTGGCGGGAGAGGTATTGGTGCAGCGACGGCGAAGCTTGCTTCTCAACAGGGCTATAAAGTGATTATCAACTACCGAAAAGATGCGGCTTCTGCAGAAAATGTCGCCGCTGACATCATCGCATCTGGTGGACTAGCACATTGTGTACAAGCGGACATAAGCGACACAGAACAAGTCGTCGAGATGTTTGCCACCATTAGACGTAACTGGGGACCCATTAAAGCTCTGGTTAATAGTGCCGGTGTTTTAGATCAACAGGCTCGGTTTGTTGATACCAAACCCAAACGCTGGCAACGCATCTTTCAAACCAATGTTTTTGGCACCATGCAATGCTGTCAAGAAGCCTTCCAAGACATGGCGCTGAGCCGTGGCGGCCAAGGTGGTGCTATCGTGAACGTATCCTCTCTAGCCTCTGTTTATGGTTCGCCAAATGAGTATGTAGATTATGCAGCAAGCAAAGGCGCTGTTGACTCTTTCTCAAAAGGCTTTGCCTTAGAGGTGGCTGGTGACGGCATTCGCGTTAACGTGGTTCGCCCTGGTTTGATTTATACTGATATGCACGCTGATGGAGGCGAAGCGGGGCGAGTGGATCGTATTGGGCCTAACTTGCCGCTACAACGTGGTGGACAACCAGAAGAAGTCGCAGAAGCGATCCTCTGGTTACTCAGCGACAAATCCAGCTATTCAACTGGAGGCTTTATTGACGTCGGTGGTGGCCGCTAAGTCAGCAAGACTATTTAGCGACCACACATTGAAAAGAGCTAGCCTTAAGAAAATCGCCCTTATTGTATTTTGCGTAAGATGGATAAGGGCACAATGGGCGCTGCATATCCACCATACGAGCCGTAATTTCTGGGTTTTTCGCGCGAGTAGCAGCGACAATACTTTGGGGGACTTTCTTTTTCTCTACCCATGAAATCAATGGCTGCAGCATATCGAATTGATCTGTTGATGGTCCACCTTGTCCGTGAGGCATACCAGGAACACGATATAAACGCACAAACTCTGATGCTCTGCCTTCAAGCGTGAAATTAAGAAAATCATACCAACGCATGGTGTCTTTCACAGAAAAAACAGGGTCGCTATTGCCATGGAAAATAATCATCTTCCCACCATGCTGCTTAAACTCAGTTAATTTAGGTTTAGCGGCATCTGGTGTTGTCATTGTCGTCATCGCGGATTCTTTGAATTGATTATTCGTCGCATAGATTTTGGGCGCGTCTTTATCAAAATCGAACTTAAGCAGATAATTTTCTAATGAGTAAATATCACCTGCAACATTGGAAAAAGGCGTGGTGAAAATATGCGCTAATGAAGCAGCCCCCATCACGACACTTATAGGCTTATTACTCCAATCTGAAATCGTGCTTTCAACTTTCCACATGCGCCAGTTATCAGAGCTAATCCCCGTATCATAGGCCCAGTCAGTGTATAAAGCTTGATTCTTTGAATCATGTGGTCCCATTTGCATACGCATCAGAGCAGCGACTTTGTTTAACGGCAAACAGTCGCGATCAAAATTACTTTTACAAACGAGCGCTTTGGGATTAAAGACTTTTTGGCAAGCGTCAGCTGCAAATATCATGTCATCGCTAATACCGTCTAAAGTATCGCATTGATCCAAGATACGTTTTGCAAATACTTTTAAATCACGTGGCGTTAACGATTGGCTAATATCATCGTTTACTCGATGCAACGCCTGAATGTCCCAAGCATGCTGTAACGCAGCTCTAGGTAAATTAAAGCCTGGATAACCCACTAATAAACCATCAAACATATCTGGGAAGCGCGACGCGGCGACCATTGCCATTCGCCCACCATTTGACTGGCCAAAACCATATGAATATTTAATAGGTGACTCGTAATAATTTTCAATCAAAGAACGAGCAACAGGATTTAACTTTTGTACCGCACCATAGCCATAATCACGGCGCGCTTCAGGATCATGACCAAATATCGCAGGACCTGCTAAACCAGCTTCTGGATTGGCTTGAGCATCGTGACCGCCATTACTTGAAACCACTGCGAAGCCTTGGTTGATCGCATACTGAGAACTAAGAAGTCCCGTTATCGCACCTAACGCAGGCTTAACCTCACCATCATTTCCGCCATTAAACTGATATCCAAAACGCCCTTGCCAAAAGTTAGGTAACCGTAGCTCAAATTGAATCGAATAAAACTTACTATCAACCCCCATACGTTGTGACATGACACCCGAAACCAAGCAATAGGTACTTCTAACCTCTTTATCTCGACCCATCATCGTGGTTTTAATTACTACACCTTCAGGTGCTTTTTGGGCTAACGCCTTACAATTGACAGCGTAGGCGCTGCTGCTACCGAAAAAGAAAAGTACAAAAATCGGCGTCAGATAGGTTAAAAGCGTTTTCATTCACATCATCCTGTTTGATTTTTGGTGTCAAATCAAAAAATTATCCAAACGATGGCAGCAGCTTTAAAGACAATGACTGAGGCAATGTTGGGAATGCTCTTTTGCTATGGGATTCAACGGGCAAGCATTCAAAATAACGAATAATGAGATAAATAGAAAGTTATCGAGCTAAACAGAAAGGAAATAAAAAACGGGCTCAGAAAGCCCGTTTTGTAAAGCATGGATTAATGGGCAGCAAACACCAATAAATTGGGTGAAACTTCATTAAAATCCAATGCCATGGTCACACTAAGAGCCGTTACCGTGATGATAGAGAAGAAGAACACTTGTCGCGCCCAACCATTCACATCAATACCCGGACGGTAGCCTCGTAACGCCATAGCAAGCCACCAAAGACTGGTAGCCAGAGCAACAACCATAAAACCAATTCCAACATAGCCAGTCAGCGGTAAAAGTGCTGCGACTACTGCAAAGGCAGCAATATGTAGAATTATATGGCGTTTTGCTTTCGCGATACCTTGTGACACAGGCAAGACAGGAATCCCTGCCGCTTCGTAATCTTTATAGCGAAAAATAGCGATTGCATAAGAGTGTGGCATTTGCCAAATACAAAACATAGTAAGCAAGATAGCGGCACCAGCATCGAACTGACCTGCTGCGGCGCAATACCCCACAACCGGTGGAACAGCACCAGATAAACTACCAACAAAAGTCCCATATACGGACTTGCGCTTGAAATACATAGTGTATAAACCGACATAAACCACGTAACCAAATACGGCAAAGGCGACCGCAACCCAATTAGTGAAATATGACAGCAAAGCAAAACCAATAACACCTAACACAATACCGTGGAAAAACGCCGCTTTACCTGACATCTCACCATTCACCGTCACACGATTACGTGTGCGCTGCATTTTTGCATCAATATCTCTATCAATATAGTTGTTAATGGCACAGCCAGAAGCAACCACCAACGACAAGCCAACCACTGTCGCTAGCATAAGAATCCAGTCAATCTCGCCACGAGAGGCCAAAAAGAAGCCCCCCGCAACAGAGATGAGGTTGCCCATAATGATGCCAGGCTTTGTGACCTGTAGATAACGCTTAAACATCTTTATAGGCTCCCATCGGACACGTATCACTTATAATGAAAGAAGTCCGCATAATCATCAAATAACTCTGCTTACATCATCATTGCGTTGGAAGCGTAGATAATCCATACGGACAACCCGACAACCATCACAATAATCACAGCAGCAAAAATGAATGAATAAGTATCCAACTTACCTTGCTCAGAGAAGTTCAAATGAAGGAAATACTTCAAGTGAACAAAAATCTGCACAATAGCTAACAATACGATAGCTATATAAGTTGGTCCCTTATCGAACGCTTCTGTCATTACCATCCAGAACGGAATACCAGTCAAAATTACTGACCAGATAAATCCTGTTAGGTATGACTTTACGCTACCGTGTGAATTCGCTTCAGAAGAATGATCGCTCATTAGATCGCTCCCATCAGATAAACAACGGTGAAAACACAGATCCAGACAACGTCTAGGAAGTGCCAGAACAAGCTTAAGCAGCTTAAGCGAGTCACAGTACGGCTACCAAAACCAGATACTATCAACTCAATCATCAGGATAGCCATCCAGATCAAACCTGCTGTTACGTGTAAGCCGTGAGTACCCACAAGGGCAAAGAAGGCAGACAAGAACGCACTGGTTTGAGGACCATTACCATGAACGATTAGGTGATGGAATTCGTAGACTTCCATACCAATGAACACGGCACCCAAAAGAAACGTAACAGACAACCAAGAAAGGGTGCCTTTTTTATCTTTTTTGTGCGCGCAGATCATTGCGAAACCGTAAGTGATACTTGAAAGAAGTAGCGCTGCAGTTTCAACTAAAACGAAATCCAATTCGAAAATATCTTTACCTGACACACCACCTGCTGTGTTCATAAAGAGCACAGCGTAGGTAGCGAAGACGGATGCGAATAACAAACAGTCCGTCATTAGGTATAACCAGAAACCAAACACGTTATGCGGTGCTGGATCGTGGTCGTGATGCTCGTCGTGAGCATCATGCGTATTCATATGTGTAGTACTCATGATTACCCCTTAGCCACGTTATCTAGATGCGCGTTCTCGATACGAGCTACTTCATCTGGTTGAACATAGTAATCAACGTCTTTGGTGTAAGCACGAAGTACAAGGGATACAAAACCACCAATCAAACCAAGCGCCGCTAACCACCAAATGTGCCAAATCAACGCAAAGCCCATTACCGTAATACAGCCTGCGATTGCCATACCAGACGCCGTATTTTTAGGCATATGAATTGGCGCATAGCTATCTTTACGAACGTAAGCTTCACCTTTTTCTTTCATATCGGTAAACGCATCGATATCAGAAACGGTTGGAATTTCAGCAAAGTTGTAATACTGAGGTGGAGAAGCCGTAGACCACTCAAGCGTATGACCATTCCATGGATCACCAGTAGTATCCAAGTTTTGATTACGGTCACGGAAGCTGACATATAGTTGTAGCAACTGGCAAATAATACCGGCCATGATGATGAATGCACCCACCAAAGCGATATACAACCAGATGTTCCAATCAGGATTGTCTGTATGGTTTAGACGGCGAGTCATGCCCAAGAAGCCTAGAACGTACAAAGGCATAAAGGCCAACAAGAAGCCAACTAACCAGCACCAGAAAGCCGCTTTACCCAACTTAACGTTAAGGTGGAAGCCCATCACTTTCGGAAACCAGAAAGCAAAACCGGCAAGGTAACCAAATACCGCACCACCAATAATTACGTTATGGAAATGAGCAATCAAGAACAAGCTATTATGCAATACATAGTCAGCACCAGGTACTGCTAGTAGTACACCTGTCATACCACCGATAGTGAAAGTCACCATGAAACCAAGTGTCCAAAGAACCGGTACCGTCACGCGAAGGCGACCACGGTACATAGTGAACAACCAGTTAAATAGTTTCACACCCGTCGGCACTGCGATAATCATCGTCATGATACCAAAGAAGGCATTAACGTTGGCACTGGACCCCATGGTAAAGAAATGGTGCAACCATACGATGAAACCAAGAATGGAAATCGATGCAGTCGCCCAAACCATAGATTTGTAGCCGAACAAACGCTTGCCTGTAAAGGTAGACACGACTTCAGAGAAGATACCAAATGCAGGCAGTATAAGGATGTACACCTCAGGGTGACCCCATGCCCAGAACAAGTTGATATACATCATTGAGTTACCGCCGCCATCATTCGTAAAGAAGTGGAAGTCTAAGTAACGGTCAAGTGTCAACATCGCTAGTACAGCAGTCAAAATTGGGAATGATGCAGCGATCAATATGTTGGCCCAAGTACAGGTCCAAGTGAAGATCGGCATATCCATCAATTTCATGCCAGGAGCACGCATTTTAAACACTGTTGCCAAGAAGTTAACAGCGGTTAATGTCGTCCCTATACCGGATATCTGTAGCGCCCATATGTAATAATCAACCCCGACATCCGGACTGAACTGCAAGCCAGCCAGCGGCGGATAAGCCACCCACCCAGTCTTAGCAAATTCACCTACGAACAGGGAAATGTTGATTAGAACCGCACCACCAGCCGTTAGCCAGAAGCTAAGGTTGTTTAGGAACGGGAACGCAACGTCACGAGCACCAATCTGCAGCGGAACAACGATGTTCATCAAACCAATCATGAATGGCATCGCCATAAAGATGATCATGATAACGCCGTGAGCCGTAAAGACTTGGTCATAGTGATGCGGAGGTAGATAACCCGGATCACCATTAGTAGCTAGCGCAAGCTGCAAACGCATCATGACTGCGTCAGCAAAACCACGAAGTAACATGATAAGTGCAAGCACTATATACATGACACCGAGGCGTTTATGGTCTATCGATGTAAGCCAATCTTTCCAAAGAGTACCAAGTAAGTTGTACTTGATAAGCAAGAAAGCAAGTACCAATACACCGATTGCAATAACACTAAACGTCGCTATCAGAATTGGTTCATGGAACGGAATAGCATCTAAAGATAATTTACCTAGAATAGACATTATTTGTCTGCCTCCATGTGCATATCATCCGATGTGTGTTCAGACGATTCATGGTTCATTTCCATTTCGCCGTGATTCATTTCACCGTGAGCTGAATTATCATGGATCATTTGAGAATCAAATGTTGTGCCTTTTAACAGTTCAACTTTGCCGTGGTCTTTCATGAATTTCATAACGTTATCCATGAAAATGCCCGGTTTAATTGAGCCGTAATACTGAACTGGCGTTGCCTCATGTTTGTGATGAGGGTCTGCATCATATTCAGCAAGGGCATCGTATGAAGCTTGATCCAATATGCCATTGTTAATTGATCCAGCAATGGACTCCGCTTTCACGCCTGCAACCCAAGCATCAAAATCGGCTTGCGTTTCTGTCGCAATAGCTTTGAACTTCATATTAGTGAAGCCAGCGCCACTGTAGTTCGCAGAGTAACCATCAAAAGTACCAGGTTCATTCGCGATCAAGTGAAGCTTAGTCACCATGCCTGCCATTGAGTAAATTTGGCTACCCAATTGAGGAATGAAGAACGAGTTCATTATGCCTTCAGATGAAAGTTGGAAAGCAACAGGCACGTTTTCTGGGAATCGCAGTTCGTTGACTGAAGCAATGCCAAGATCCGGATAGATAAACAACCATTTCCAGTTCATCGAAACGACCTGAACGTTGATATGATCTTTATCCGATTTCAACGGCTTGTAAGGATCCAGTGCATGAGTTGATTTCCAAGTGATCACGCCAAGAATGATGACAATGATAATTGGGATAGCCCAAACAATGGTTTCAATTTTTGTGGAGTGCGACCATTTTGGTTCGTAGATCTCGTCACGACCTTCACGGTATTTCCAAGCGAAATACAGTGTCATGAAGATGACAGGAATTACAACAAGCAGCATCAACAAAGTAGCAACAATAATTAGTTGCTTCTCTTCAATACCTACTTGCCCTTTAGGATCGAGCACACCACCCTGACAACCGGCGAGCAAGCCCACCATTAGCGCCAAAGCGACTTTACTTAGGATACGAGTTAACAAGAGAATCATCCTCTAACCCCGAGGTTCACAAAACTGCCACTTGAACATCAAGCAACAGAACGAAAATCCGGCAAATGCCGGGTATTTCAGTAAAGATCACCGCACTGTAAAAACAGTGTAAAAATCATTACTGCATTAATGACATTAACGCAGTAATGATTCTTTTGGATCACCTAAATCTGAAAAAGGGAGCTCCACAACTCATCATGCATCGCGCCTCAGCACGACTAGCTTGCTCATTAGGAGCAAACACATGAAACAAAGAGAAGGCCAGTTTCTGGCGAGCAGGGTTGATATTGGTCATAACGGACCAATAACTAACCAATAATAGGGTGGTAAAAACGACGCTAAGAAGTAGCCCCGCTTTAATAATAGGGTCGATACTGATAACACTTAGGCTATCAACAGAGGAAAGAATGGTAATAAGTACAAAAAAACTAACAAACAAGCAAGACACAGCAACAGCAACGCGTAAGGTTTCCGCCAAGACGCTGGATATAGAATGCATGCAATGACGCAAAATGTCTTGAAAATTGTTCAATTTATTCATCCGATTCATAAAAACAAAAGTGAAAATACCGTTTTTACTCGCTTCATACGAATTTACGTGGGCGAAATATAGCAAAATTTAAGCAACCACACAAAGCGTAGTTTAGCCTTTGTTCCTCTTTGCTTCACTGTCTTTTTATAAAAATTCACATTCTAAGTGTAAGGAAATCCCTAATATTTACCCTTCACCCCAAGAGTAACGCCCTTATAAGACGATTTCCTTACAGTATGTAAATCTTACTTTACTCCAGTTTTTTCACAAACCAATGCTTCAATGCGACAATAATATGCACCATTGTTTCTTCACTAGGCCCACTAAAACCTAATAAAAAGCCAAATTGGCTTTTCTCGCCCAGGTTATTTGCATAATGCACGGACAAGGGAGAAAGGCATACTCCATCGCTATCAATAAGCTCTTGAGCAATCTGTTGATCTAGAGCGACATCCACTTCCATCGTAAAAAGGCAATCTGGTTTTAATGCTATCAATACATGCATTCCACCACGAGGCTTTTTCCAGTCAAACCAAGGAGCCAAATGCTGATCTAATAACGCCAATAAAAAGTCTCGCTTGAGCCGATAATGCCGGCGCATTCGATTCACATGACGATCAAAATGACCTTGAAGCATAAAATCTGCCACGACAGGCTGTATTGGCAAGGATGCAGATGACCCCAACACTCGCTGACTTTTTTGTAATGTCGCAATATGCTTCATCGGCGCGACGATAAAGCCAAGCCGTAAACCACGAAACAATACCTTAGAAAAACTCCCTACAAAGAAAACTTGATCTCGGGTTTGATCGTGCACGCTCGCCGTTTGCATAAAAGGCACATTACTTCGCCCCTGATAAACAAACTCGTTGTCGTAATCGTCTTCCACCAACCACCAGCTTGGTGAATCATTCTGCAACGCTTGCAGCCATTGCTGTCGTCGTGCCGTACTAATGCTCATACCAAGCGGGTATTGTCGGTTAGGTGTTATAATCGCCACATTTGAAGCATGTTCACTATTTGGTAAACAAGGTCCGTCCTCGTCAACGCAAAGTCCACCAGCTTTGGCATAAGAAGGAATTACTTCACGAATTGGCGGATAAGTAGGTTCTTCTAACCACCATTTCATTGGCGAATATTCGGAATCACCTATGGAAGTGATTGCATGCTGCAATAAAAGCAGCGAATCCCGACTGCCAGCCGTAACAATAATTTGCTCTGCCGAGCATTCAAGACCACGAACACGATACAAATAGTCAACGATCGCGGTTTTTAAGTCGGGATAACCCGTTATATACCCACCTTCTAACACAGTTAAATCTGGCGTGAGCCAGCTGCGACGCATACTCGCAGCCCATTCTTTAGTGGGAAAAACCGACATATCAGCACCGGCATCAAACGCCCACTTTGGAAGCGTTTCATTGTGAGATAGAAAGTCCGAACTAGGTTTTTTCGTCGAGCGATGCCTCACCATAGGCAAAGCAGCAACAAAAACACCACGCTTTTCTTCGCTAGTTAAAATACCTTCGGCAATTAACTGATCATAAGCCCGCGACGTGGTACTTCGAGAAACACCCAATGAGCCAGCCAAAAAACGTGAGGAGGGTAGTTTGTCGCCAACTGATAATTCACCCGACACAATGCCTTGTTGAATTTGATCAATCAATTGTTGGTAATAAGGTGCACCGTCCTCTAAAGAGAAACGTAAACTAGTAATTGTGTGCTTCACATCTGGCCTGCTTTTTTATCTTAATTCTGGCTATTTTTATAGAAGCCAGTTTTATCTAAAGTCTTGTTATAGCCAACCCCCCATTGAGACACAAGGAGAGAATGTATGAGCCAATCACTAGAAGAAACGACATTAAGTAAAGTAAAAAGAGGGCCGAACCGCGCGTCCTACGACAAAGACTTAGCTCTAGAGATTATTGATGCAGCATTAATGTGCCATGTAGGACAAACTAAAGATGGCCAAGTCTTCGTTACACCAACGTGCCATTGGCGTGACGGCGACTATTTGTATTGGCATGGGCATTCTAAGGCGCGCAACATCAAAGGTCCCATTGATGCAGCTGAAAAGGTCTGCATTAATATATCGCAGCTAGATGGTTTGGTAATGGCGCGCTCGGCATTTCACCATTCAGTAAATTATCGTTCCGTAACCTTATTTGGCGTACCAGAGCTGGTCGAAGACAAAGAAGAAAAAGTGCGTCAATTCAAACTTTTCCTAGATAAAATCAGCCCAGGTCGCTGGGAAACGTTACGTCCCGTCAACGAGCAAGAGATCAAAGCGACGGGAGTCGTGCGTATCAAAATAGACGAAGCCTCGGTCAAATTCCGAGCTGAGCCTCCTGTCGATGATCCAGCCGATAGCGACTGGCCAGTGTGGGCGGGCGTTATGCCGTTAGAAAGACATTGGGGGGAAGTTGAGCAAGATCCGATCCAGAACAAAGATTACCCAAAACCTACGACACCAAACGCCCAATAGTGCACCTATTACATGCACTCTTTGACCTCACGAAAATGGACTTCAGCTAAGTAAAAAATAAAAAGTTATTTATCGTTAAATCAAGGACATACCTACTTAGACAACTCGTTCCAAAAGCAAAAAACTAACAAAACCAAACCACTTTTATGCACTTTTTATGTGCGTGAAAGTGGTTTTTTTCTTGCGGTTTTCCATAAAATCGCTACCCTTGCACACTTTTTTAAGCTTCTGCGCGTTTCTTAGAGTGCCTTTTTTACCCAAAAAAGCACTTCTAATATTCAACCCACGAACAATAAAACGATAATCCTATCGAATAAAGGGAGTGCCCTACATGGCAGCCATCATAGACTTTTTAAATACTATTTTCTGGGGGTATATCCTCATCTATGGACTACTAGCCGTAGGCGTATATTTCACTTTACGTCTAGGTTTTATTCAGGTCCGTCGTTTTCCAGAATTCATCCGAACTGTTCTTAAAGCCCCACAATCGGATCGTGGCGGTATCTCTCCTTTCCAAGCACTATGTACTAGCCTCGCTTCTCGAGTAGGAACAGGCAACATGACAGGTGTTGCTGTCGCATTATATTTAGGTGGCCCAGGGGCTATTTTTTGGATGTGGGTGGTGGCAATTATCGGTATGGCAACCGCCTACGCTGAAAGCACCTTGGCTCAGCTCTACAAAATGCGCGATCAAAATGGCCAATTGCGTGGCGGCCCAGCGTTTTACATCAGTAAAGGCTTAAAAGCACCTTGGGCTGGTGCGGTATTTTCGCTTGCGCTTATCTTGGCGTTTGGTTTGGTATTCAATGCGGTGCAAGCCAACTCGATTGCTGGTGCAATGGAAGGCGCATTTGGTATCGACACCAGTGTGACTGGCATCGTGATCATGCTGCTAGCAGCAATTGTTATCTTCGGTGGTATCAAAAAAATCGCACGTTTTGCTGAAATCGTTGTGCCATTCATGGCCGTTTTATATCTATTGCTAGCTTTGTATGTGATCTTCGCCAATATCTCTGAGGTACCAGCGGCATTCGCGTTAATCTTTAAGAGCGCATTTGGTATCGAGCAAGCAGCAGGCGGCGTTTTAGGTGCCATGCTAAACGGTGTAAAACGTGGTTTGTTTTCCAACGAAGCGGGTATGGGTTCTGCGCCAAATATTGCAGCGGTTGCTACGCCAAACCCTCATCACCCAGCATCCCAAGGCATGGTTCAATCATTAGGTGTTTTCATTGATACACTGCTGATTTGTACTGCAACGGCCTTGATGATTCTATTATCTGGTGCATTGGGTAACGGTCAAACAGGCATTGCCTTAACGCAAACGGCGCTAACGACTCACATCGGTAGTGCGGGTCATTACTTTGTTGCTATTGCGATTTTCTTCTTCGCTTTCACTTCCATTATCGGTAACTACAGTTATGCAGAAAATGCGCTAACTTACCTAAAATGGGCGAATAAACCAGGGATTTTCATTCTACGCATCTTGGCGCTTGGCATGATCCCTTGGGGCGCTTATGAAAGTGTGGCGATGGTATTCAATGCGGCTGATGCAGCGATGGGTCTAATGGCAACTATTAACCTGATTGCGATCATGATGTTATCTGGTTTGGTAGTGAAATTAACCAAGGACTATTTCACGCAATTAAAAACCCACACGCCAGTGTTCAATTCAGACGATTACCCAGAAGTTCGTGACGATATCGACCTTAGTGTTTGGGATGAAAAACCCAGTAAATAAACGACGAACACAACGTTAGTGATGTTAAAAACACAAAACCCGCTGCGCAGCGGGTTTTTCATTTCTAATACAGTTTAGTAACAATAGGCTAAATTTTTGCGGCAATCTTATGCGCTAAACCATGTAAGAATGGCCCTGCGATAAAAGAAATAATACCCGCAGCAGGCCAAGCTAATATCCAAGCTCCCATCCAGAAAGAGACGAAATTTGGATGTAACCCAATATTCAGATACGTAATCCATGCGGACATCAACAACGACAAGGTAAACGACATTAATACGGCAAAAATAATTCTGTGTTTCATTTTTCTCTCCTAATGAACTTACCGTCTTCTCTATAAATAGAGTGCCCCAGACGTAAGTAAACGACTCAAACTCTGAACACATACTAGCAAACAACAATATTTGTAAATATACTGATTTTTTAAAATCAAATTTACGAAATTGCAAAATGCTTGATGATCTAAAGATTTTTATTACTGCTGCCAATAAAAATAGTCTGACTGCCGCCGCTCAACATCTTGATATGACAATAGCTACGGTATCTCGCCGTATCAGCGCTCTTGAGCAAAAACTTGGCTGTGAGTTACTACATCGTTCAACAAAAGGACTAACACTCACACCAGTGGGAGAAAGCTACTATCGCGAATGCGCGGAATTCATCGATGCGTTAGATCAGCGTATATCCAATCTAGACCAAACCCTAAACAGTCTAAAAGGTGATTTGAAAGTACTTGCTCCGGTAAATTTGGGCAGCGGACCTCTAGACGCATTTTGGCAAGGTTTTGTTCAACTGTACCCAGACATCGAACTAAACATCGAACTGAGCAACACACTGCAAGATATCAGAGACACCCGCGCCGACATTGCCTTGCGCTCGGGGAATCAACCCAGCTCATCATTGATTCAAAAGAAATTAGGTCACATTGAGCCTATTCTAGTCGCATCGCCTAACATGGCATTCCCACTGCCTAAAACGATAGAAGACTTACAACATGCGCCGAGCATTGCGTCCAACATGTTTGCCGATTGGTTACTGATTCATAATCAAGAAAATCAGCGCCCGCTAAACAAAGAGCACCGGCATATTAGTAATGACATGACTATCACGCTCAATCTTACCAAAGCGGGCGCTGGAATTGCCTTAATGCCCATGAGCATGGTGCATGGCGCCCTTGAAACTGGTGAACTTATTCGGGTATTGCCTGAATGGCGCGGTCAAAGTAGAGAGATTTTTTTAGTCTGGCCTTATCGACGCAGCTTGTCGGCCAGAGCCAAACTATTAAAAGATGAACTGACTAAATTCCTTCACCAACAAACTTGGTTTCACCCAAGCCCTTAACCTCAAAAGCAAGAGTCTAAAAGGGAAAATTTGGTTACACTAACGCTCGAATAACGACAGACCAGCTCTAAACAAGGATCAACATGGAAAACTTATTCTGGTGGCAATACGCCTTAATTGGCGCCATTTTTATATGGAGCGGCTTTGTTCGCAGTGGCTTAGGATTTGGTGGGGCAGTACTGGCTTTACCCTTTCTTTTGTTAGTAAAAAATGATCCGCTGCTATTTTTGCCAATCATTTCTATTCATCTTTTAGTGTTTTCCAGCTGGATTGCTTGGCAAGGATCAAGAGCCACCAAACAACAAGCCATACTCGCAGCAGAACAAGGCGAAGCGCCACAAGAAGCACAAGGCAACATCGCTTGGGGTTATTTAAAGAAAGCCCTCGGCATCATGATAGTGCCGAAACTGATCGGCGTATTTGGTTTATTAACCTTACCGGGCAACATAGTCACTGGCGTAATATTTGTCATCGTCGCCATTTTTGCCGTGTCTTACATATTGAATAAACCGTTTTATACCAACAACAAAATCCTCGACACCATCTTTCTTATGCTTGGCGGCTACGTAAGTGGCACTTCCTTAATCGGCGCACCGCTTATCGTCTCCGTCTTCGCCACCAAAGTACCGCGCCATCAACTGCGCGATACCTTGTTTGTACTCTGGTTTATTCTGGTGATGATCAAAATGGCGTCCTTCCTCATCGCCGACATCGACCTACAACTCATCCATCAACTTTGGTTACTGCCTTGCGCCTTGATTGGTCACGTCTTCGGGCAAAAGCTCCACAATCGCATTCAAAAAGCCGAAACACCCGTCTTCTTCCAATTCATCGGCTGGGCGCTACTCATCGTCTGCGGATTTGGCTTGTACTCGACCTTCATGCTTTAGTCCGCATGACTTGTACTCAATGTAGTCCGTAGTAACGCTGTTTCCAGATCAACTCTCGCTCCGGCGCTAAAGCGAGAACGTCCGCTCGGTGTTGATCTAGTGACTGCATAGAGCCATGAGAACGTTTTGTAGGCCGGATGAACCGAGGGACGAGGTGTAATCCGGCATTACCACATATCAAAAAACACATGGCATAATCCTTTTCTTCGGTCAAGCCAACGCCGGATTACGGTCGTTCCTCCCTCATCCGGCCTACAGATTGAGTCAATTGATCAACCAGATAGACGATAGATTGATATTCGATGCCGCTGTGTTCCGATAAGCCAATCTCGCAGGTACGGCTGTTGGAGTAGCCCGCTTCGCAGCCTTCTACGGCTTTGGCTAAGGTTTTGAGAGCGCTGGCGTTGAGTTCAGGAGTAGAGAAGCCTTTGTCGCCAGCAAAGCCGCAACAGGTAATGTCTGGCGGAATCACGACTTCATCGGCAAGTTGGTGGGCAAGCTGTACGAAGCTGTCGGCGAGTCCCATGCGGGTGGTGCTGCAAGTAACATGAAGGGCGATTTTGCCGAGCTTTTCTTTCACCGTTAAATTTGGCATCACATAAGTCGAAACAAAGCCCACTTGCTCATGAAGCTGTAAACAAGGATCAAGGCTTTCCTGCATGCGTAGCAAACAAGGGCTCACATCGCAGACGATTGGGATTCGGCCATTATCGCTCGCCGCCAGCAGTAAGCTATTGATATCACTGGATTTTTGGTTCGCTGCGTCGAATTGCCCTTTGGACTGAAACGCCATACCACAGCATTGGCTATCGATATTATCAGGTACAGTTACTTTATAGCCTGCTTTTTTCAATACAGAAAACATCACTGTCATAACAGAGCGTTTATCTTCTGCATTTGGCCCCGCGCCCATGACACGAGTCGCGCAGCTGGGGAAGTAAATCACTTCCTTTTGAACGTCATCACTTTGCATATCATTACCTTGCATAACGGCAATCGACTTCAAAGACGAAGCAGCGCTGGGCATTTGTTTATGCCACTTTGGCACAGCACCTTGGGAAGCTTTGTTCATCACTGAAGTGACGGTTGTCATGCCTGAATCACCAATAATACGACGCGCACCGTTGGCAAGGCTCAGTCCCACTTTCGCCGTTTTGGTAACACCTTCAAAATGATCAGCAATCCAATAACCGACTTTGCTATCTGGATGACGATCGTGGCGAAGTTCGCGGGTTAAATCACCCGTATTGATACCAACCGGACACTGCATCGAGCACAAACCACAACCAGCGCAGGTATCAACGCCTTGATAATCATAGTCTTTTTTCAATTCCGCTAAACGTTTCGGATCTGTACCCATTGCAGTCAGTCGCTGAATCTCACGCCAAATCACTATGCGTTGGCGAGGCGTTAACGTAATAGATTTTGATGGACAAGACGATTCACAGAAACCACATTCAATACAGGTATCAACTTTGTCATTGGCTTTCGGCAAAGGCTTGAGGTTCTGTACATGTAAATTGGCATTGTGCGACAAAATTACATCTGGGTTCAGCAAGCTTTGCGGGTCAAACGCGCGTTTGATTTCCCACATAATGTCGTAGGCTTCTTTGCCCCATTCCAGCTCCACATAAGGCGCCATGTTACGGCCGGTGCCGTGTTCTGCTTTCAACGAGCCTTTGTATTTCACCGCGACCAATTGCGCGACTTCGTCCATCAGTTGCTCGTAGCGTTTCACTTCTTTCGGGTCGTCAAAGCCTTGCGTAAAGACAAAGTGTAAGTTGCCTTCTAAGGCGTGACCAAACAAAATCGCTTCGCGGTAGCCATGTTTTTGAAACACACCTTGTAGCTCCAAAACGCCTTCGGCGAGCTGTTCGACAGGGAAGGCCACGTCTTCGATGATCACCGTGGTGCCAACAGGACGAACAGCACCAACGGCAGGGAACAAGCCTTTGCGAATCTTCCAATAGGAATCGTAGATGACTTTGTCTTGGGTAAATTCAATCGGGTTCAGTGTTGCTTGGCCGCTTAACGCTTGTTTCACCAAGGCCAAATTGGCTTCTAATTCTTCGGCATTTGCAGCGCGTACATCAACCAATAAACCCGCCGCTTGTGAGCCAAGGGACGATAACATTTCTGGCATACCCGGTTTGCCTTCCACCGCACGCAAGCCAGCACGATCAATCAATTCCACGGCAGAAACAGGCGAGCTTTTTAGAGAGGTAACCGCTCGGCAGGTGACTTCCATATCATCAAAGAAGATCATCGCCGCGGCTTTAATAGGATGATCAACCACGGTTTCATAGGTAACTTCGCTGATAAAACCCAAAGTTCCTTCAGAGCCGATCATCAAATGCAGCAAGATATCAAACGGATCTTGGTAATCGGTTAGGCTGTTTAAACTGTACCCTGTGGTGTTTTTTAAACGATATTTGTGTCTAATTCTTTCTGCTAATTCGCTATTAGCTTGAACGCTTTTAGACAAACGAACAAGCGTATCAAGCAAGTCTGCATGACGATTACCAAACGCCAATCGGCTGGCTTCATCGGCGGTATCCAATAAAGCACCATCAGCGAAAATCAGACGAGCACTTTGAATCGTATGATAGCTGTTTTGTGCTGTACCGCAGCACATCCCGCTGGCGTTGTTCGCTGCAATACCGCCAATCATACAGGCATTGATGGACGCTGGATCTGGGCCGATTTTGCGCTGAAAGGGCGCTAGCAGCTGATTGGCTCGCGCACCGATAATACCTGGCTGAAGTGAAATATGATGGCCATGTTCGTGAACTCGATGCCCTTTCCAGTTATCGGATAATTGCATTAAGATGGAATCGGTTACTGCCTGCCCTGACAAACTCGTACCCGCTGCGCGAAAAGTCACTGGTAAATTGCGCTTTCTGGCTTCTTTCAGCACTAACTGCACTTCCGCTTCATTATCGACTCGCACGACTAATTGCGGAATCAAGCGGTAAAAACTCGCATCCGTGCCATACGCCAAGGTACGAAGTGGATCACGAATCAATCGCGTCTCATCAATCGCGCCAGTTTTGGCGTCTTTCAAAGCAGAATATAAATCGCGATATTGAGCGGCTTTATCAGCAAGTGAGTCAGTGTTCATAGAAGCTTCCACGGCGGTAGCCTTTTTATTGTTAAAGAGTATAAGCATTGAAAATTAATGCTAGACAAACTGGTAAGACCAATTTACCTTTTGAATATAAAGCACAGTAAGAACTCAAAGAAACTTTGTCAACTGATAGTTTAGTCGATACTTAGTGAATTTTAGCAGCAAGATTAATTGGTTTTACCACTTTTCAACTTATGCACAGCAAGCGCTAAAGCCATCTTTAAAGAATACATTTTTAGGAAACGTCATGGAATCCAATCACTTTGGTCGTGTTAAACAACCGAAAATTTCCGACATCATCATGAAAGAGCTCGAAAGCATGATTTTAGAAGGCAGTTTTACGGCGGGGCAAAAACTGCCACCAGAAAGGGAATTGGCAGCGCGTTTTGAGGTATCTCGTCCTTCGTTGCGGGAAGCCATTCAAAAACTGATCGCGCGCGGTGTATTATTCAGTCGTCATGGCGGTGGCACTTATGTGTCGGAACAGCTAGGCAGCTCGTTTGCCGATCCGCTGCAAGATTTGCTCAGTTCCCACGATGAGTTCTTATACGATCAATTGGAGTTTCGCGATGCGCTAGAAAGTCTCGCCGCGTATTACGCTGCTTTGCGCAGTACCGACGCCGATAAAACCAAGCTCACACAATGCTTTAATCAACTGGTAGAAGCCAATCAAAACAAAGCCTTCGCCTTAGAAGCAAAATTAGATGTGGAGTTTCACATGATCATAGCTGAAGCAGCACACAACGTAGTCTTACTTCACTCACTTCGCAGCCTGCACGCCATGTTGGCGAAAAGCATTTCGAGTAACCTTAGGAATCTATTTGAGAAGCAAGCCGCTCGTCAGCGCGTGATGGAACAGCACTCCAATCTTTATCAAGCCATCATGGCTGGCGACGCCGAAGCCGCTCGCACGGCGGCGCATACACATTTGGTGTTTGTGGAAGACAATTTATTGAAAATGCGTCAAGAGGAAACACGGATACAACGCTCGCTACGCAGAAACGAGCATCAGAATCCGCTTTAAACAATCTTTGGGTATTCCAGTGATTATTATTTTTCTGTACTCTCCAAATCCGTGCTGTCCAGATCTGTAATGTCCAAAGCATCACTCAATGCGGTTTTCATCACCTCGATAGAAGGCGTTTTTCCTGTCCAGTATTCGAAAGCGATTGCGCCTTGCTGGACGAGCATACCCAAGCCATTTACCGTCGTGCAGCCTTTAGTTTTAGCGGTTTGAATCAATCGCGTTTCAGGTGGATTAAAAATACCATCTGCAACTACCATGCTAGATTTAATCGAATCTGTGTCTATATCTAGCTCTGCATCCACATTGGGATATAAGCCAATAGAGGTCACATTGATTACCAAATCAGTATCGGCAGGAATCTGATATTGCTTTGTCCAAGCATGGTATTCCGCGCCAGCCGACGTGTTATCGGCAACCAGTTTGGAAAGCTCTTCGCCACGCTCTTGATTACGATTCACAATGGTTATGTGCGCCACTCCAGCCAAAGCTAATTCAACCGCAACCGCTCGTGCCGCACCACCTGCGCCAAACAGCACAACGCGCTTTTTGGTTAGCTCTAAACTGGATTTAACGGATTCGACAAAACCACGGCCATCGGTATTTTCACCAATAAGCTTACCATCACGATTCACCACGGTATTGACTGCCCCAATGATTCGAGCCGACTCGCCTAAGTCATCAAGGTGTGAAATAACAGACACTTTATGAGGAATTGAGCAGTTAAAACCGCACCAGTTCATAGCTTTCGCACCTAATACGGCGTTTGCAAGATCATTAGGTTGGATTTCGCAATTGATGTAACGCCAATCCAGACCCAAATCTCGATACGCAGCTTCCATCATCACGCCAGTAGGGTTTTCTAACGCTGGCGTGGCAAAAGAACCGGTTAACTCGCTTAAGAAATTCTTCGACATATTGAATTCTCTCCATGTTTGGTGGCTTTAAAAAAGAGCACGTCATTCATGGTAACAAACCCAGTCGCCAGAAAAATTTCAATTGTTAACAGGAGTCTTTACACAAAGTAATAGGCTTTATGAATTCGCGAACCAAACGCCTTTTTTCATGTTTTGCAGATAACACCAATAAAGCGTGATCGCTCTGGCGATAAACAGCATGGCTTGGCTAAACCATAAACCATGGTTGCCAAGATCTTGAGTGATGAACCAAACAGGGAAGAACACGCCGACCACGCAAATGATCATGGTATTTTGCATTTGTTTTACACTGGTTGTGCCGATGAAAATACCATCCAACATAAAAGACCAAATACCCAACAGCGGGAAGAATATCAGCCAAGGTAGGTACAGAGCCGCGTCATCGCGAACGCTTTGTACGTTTGTTAATAACGCTATGATTTGATTACCAAAAAGCCAAAATATCAGCATCAACATAACCGCAGCAAACAACGCCCAATAGGTAGAGAGCTGAATGACCTTGTTAAAGTTCGCTTTGTCTTTGCGGCCATAGTATTCGCCACACAAGGCTTCCACCGAAAAGGCAAAACCATCCAAGGCGTTAGAAATAATCATCAAGAAAGTCAGCAATACGGCGTTGGCAGCAAGAATAGAATCTCCTTGGCGCGCGCCTTGAGCGGTAAAAAACAACATAACCAATAGCAAAAGAATAGTTCGTACAAACAGATAGCGATTCACTTTCACCAAAGCCATGTATTCACGCCATTTTGCTAAAACGCTTAGCGGCACATGACCGGAAAAACCCTTTAACTTATGCCAAGCCAATACGCCAGCGACAGTTACACCAATATAATGCGCAAACACAGTTGCCCACGCCACGCCATCACTCGCCATGCCCAATCCATAAACGGCGACATAATCGAGAATCATATTGGCGACATTGATCACCAACAGCATCCACAACGGCCCTTTGGAATATTGCACGCCGAAGAACCAACCCATTAAGGCATAACCCGCTAACACGGCTGGCGCACTGAAAATCCGCGCTTCACAATACAAACGCGCCCAAGGTTCCACTTCAGCACTTGGCTCCATCAGAGTGATCGCCAAATCGATCAAAGGGGCCCGGAATAGAATCAGCATTAGCCCGATAAATACGCCCATCAAAATCGATTGCAAAAGCAGTTCACGAACCCGTCTTTCGTCGCCTTTCCCAAGCGCTTGTGCAGTCAATCCGGTTGAGCCCATGCGCAAAAAACCAAACGCCCAAAACAGAAAGCTAAAAATGCTCGCGCCAATCGCCACAGCGGCAAGATGTGTTGCCGTTCCCAAGTGCCCAACTACAGCGGTATCGACTAAACCCAGTAAAGGAGTGGTGATATTTGAAATCATCGGCGGCCACGCCATGCGCCAAATTTTTCGATTTAATACAGTATTTGCACGATACGAGCAAAAAATAGAACTGGGGGATAACTTTGACACGCGGGTCTCACTTGTGGATAAAAATCAATCAAAATCAGAAAACCGGAACTCACTGATCTGTGGAAAATAATAGCAGTTATTCACAATCTGGGGCAGTTCTTAATGATTTTGTGCAATAATTACTCAGAAAAGGGCGATAATCAGGCATGGTTCTCATTTGGCTCCCACTTACCCACAAAAATAGACGCCATATATTCGATAAAATTCAATGTTCCTAATATTGGATAAGTGATGCTTTTTTCCACAATCGTGCTCACATCGTCGCGGAAATTTGCTAGACTCGCATTTATTTTTTATCGTTTGGAGAACTTTTATGCCCAAGAAACTCAAACCCTTTATCGAAGGTTTAGCTGTCGGGTGTGTATTCATCAGTATCACTATGCTGTTTCAAATTCCGCTTTACATGAGTTTCATTATTGGCGCGTTGGCTGCATTAGGCGGTTATCGTAATTCGATCAAAATGGACAAAGAGAAAGAAGCGAAAAAAACACAAAACCAGCCAAAAGATATCGAATAAAATGACGCCTTCTAGTTCACCTGTTTATGGTGAAGGCGATGCGACTCTACAAGCTGTCGGCGGATTACTGGGCTTGCAAAAATTAGTCGAAACCTTCTATCGCATCATGGAAAACACGCCAGAGTTTCGCCCTTTGTTTGATATGCACCCTAGCAACATTGAACTAACCATCGACAAGTTAGTGTCGTTTTTATCAGGTTGGATGGGCGGCGAGAAGTTGTTCTCGAAAAAATATGGCCCAATCAGTTTACCTCAAGCCCACGCACACTTAATCGTCACCGAAAAAGAAAAAGCTATGTGGCTAAACTGCATGGAGACCGCGCTGGACGAACTGGGTTATTCAGAAGAATTAAAGGCTTACTTACTGCCCAAACTCGAATTTCCTGCTGAACGGATTCGACAGGTGAGTGCGGCTAGGCAGCATTAAGTAAATTTAACCGTCATAATGAATAGAAAGTAATTGTCGTTCAGCAGTACTCCCTAAATAACTACGGATGCTAGTAAAAAATTTAGGCCAATGGCCATTCGTGTTTTTCTTTAAATTTACTTCTGCTAAGCGTTTTTGCGCCTCTCCAATGGAAAAGCCTTGGGATACTAACCGTCTTACGTCATCATTTAGTTTGTTCAGAATCTCTCGCCGAAAGCGTCTCAACCGTTCAGTGTCTAGGTTCAACTCAATAATAGTATTTTGCGCTTTTTCAACACTAATATTTGCTTGTTCGCAATTTTCAGAGTCAACCGAAAATTCTCCTGTTGTTCTTTCACAGGAAAAAATCTTAGGGAAAGCAGGGATATTAAGCGGGTTCAAAATCACATTGTCTAGATTTTGACTTCCTTTTGGCACGTCACAAGAAACATCTGGACTAGTAAATCGATAACTGGCATCAACAACATTACGCTGACTGCCTCCATGGCAACAACCTAATAGGTTCTGCCAATCTAAATGCCAATTATGAGGAACAGTACCATCCGATTTTGGATGGAAATGCTCGACTCGGAAATCATCAAGCTCATCCTCTATTTTCTCGACAAGATCAATCTCACAATAAGCACATAAGCCACCTTGATCAGCTTTTATTTGGACTTGCGTTTGATTGCGCCGATATTTTTTCGAAGTGAATTGCTCCCACTCATTGTCTGGATTTATATCTCGATAGTTTGCAAGAAGTGGAGGTTCAATTCCTTTTGATACCTTCTTCATATTTGTTCGCGTTCCCACTCTTTCATTCGAATGTCCATATCTAATCGAGCAAGTTCAGGTTCATGCCCCGCTCCCCATTTATCTAAAATTTTACGCAGATAAACCGCTTCTTTTGAGTCCCATTTATCAAGCTCAACAAGATGCTGATATTTTTCCAAATCCTTAACTATATCTAAAGATTCAACTCTTGGTGATTTCAATCCAAGAACATCAAGCAATACTTGCTGCGCTTCGGCGCCTTCAGAAAAAGCAATAGGGATTAATACGGGCTTATCATCTTTCCAATCAATTACACGCAAACTTGAAGGCTTAACAGATGAAATTACTTGAGGACTATGTGTAGTAACAATAAATTGTACGTTAGGAAAAGTACGCATTAAGTCTAACAAAATAGTTTGCTGCCAGCCTGGATGAAGGTGTAAATCTACCTCATCAATCAGTACAACACCTTCAGTTTGTAAAGGGTCATCTACATCGGGGTTCGCCTCAGCCATACGAGCAGCAATATCCATTACCATTGCTAATGTTGTCCGATAACCATCACTAAGCTGCTCAATTCGTAATGTTTTTTTAATTTCATCCTGACACCAATCAACTTCAATTCCCGCTGGGTAAGCTCCTCGTGGATTACTAAATGCTGGAATCATTGCATTTACAGCACTCCGTATTGCTTTTAGCTCAGGAATAACAAAATCAAATGAACGAGCTTCTTTTTGCTTAAGGGTTTCTAGATCTTCAAGGGAGTAAAAGTATTCCACAAAGCTTTTAAAATTTGTTCTACTTTCAAGAGCGCCTTTAAAAGAGTCAAAACGTGAGAACTTTTTAGAAAAGCTTCTCTTACGTTGTGGTATGTCAAAAACTCCACGACCAGCGCCAAAGTAAGCAAATATAGGTAACTGAAAAGGTTCTTTACTATTGAATGCGTCGGCAAATGTATCAACATGATTAAATAACGCTTTAAGCCCTATTGCCTCAGGAATTTGCTCCGCTGTTTTTTTAGATTTATCACGCTTCTCCGTTCTATCCCAAACAATTCCGTTAAAGGATTCGCTACGTATTCTCATATAAGGAGGCTTCATGCCATCCTGTAAAATCTGAAAATCCATTTCCTTAAAGTTTTTTCCTGTTGCACTTGGCAATCGGGTTAAAAATGGGCCTAAAGAAATAGCCATGCCATCTAAAATGCTGGTTTTTCCTGCTCCATTTTTCGCAACCAAAACCGTTAATTTCGGATCAAATGAAATCTCAAAATCATCAAAGCGACGAAAATGCTTTAAATGTAAGGATTTGATTTTCATGTCATTATGCTCCGCTTGGGCTTAATCATATACATTTCCATAGCTTACCATGGGCAAAGATAAAAACGAGACGTTTCATCCAGTCACGGTTTAAACTTAAATTATGTTTATCAAACATTAAATGCGTACTTCTTTGGCAACGACAATCCCTAAGCGTTTCGCCAAGCGCGCTAGGTTAGCGCGATCCATAGACAATTGCTGAGCGGCTCTAGTCCAATTGCCGTCATTGTTTTCTAACGCTTTTCGGATTAACTCTCGTTGATAAGTCTCTGTTTCTAAACGCAAATCGATTGGTTTATGTTTTTCTAAACGCGGCGGCTCTAGCTCGTTTTTCTGTATCTTTTCTTTAGCACTATTATCGATTTGTAACCCTGTTAAATGAGCAGAAGTGATAACGGTAATACCTGTTGCATTGTCCGCTTTGCCGCTTTCTGCCTTTGAACTCTCGGCCCTAGAAAATAGCGCCGCGCGAGAGATGACGTGTTCTAGTTCTCGAACATTACCAGGCCAGTGATAAGCTTCGAGCATGTCGATAGCTGATGCGGATAAAATCAGTTGTTGCAGGCCTAATTTGCGGCGAAAACGTTCGGCGAAGAATCCGGCTAATAAGGCAATATCGCCTTGTCTGTCGCGTAACGCAGGAACTTGCATAGGGAAAACACTGAGGCGATGGAATAAATCCGCTCGAAAACGATTCTCTGCTACTTCTGTTTCTAAATGTCGGTTAGTCGCAGCAATAATACGCACGTTTACTTTGCGAATTTGATCTTTGCCAACCGCTTGGATTTCTTGATTCTGAATGGCACGAAGCAAAGTACCTTGTACTTCTAACGGTAATTCTCCAATTTCATCGAGCAACAAGGTTCCGCCGTCAGCCAACAAAAACTTACCATCTCTATCTCTATCCGCTCCAGTAAACGCACCTTTTACATGGCCAAAAAGCTCACTTTCGATGAGATGGTGCGGAATCGCTGCGCAATTTACATACACCATAGGCGCTTCTGCACGGGAAGATTGTTCATGCAAAGCTCTTGCGACAAGCTCTTTTCCAACACCCGTTTCACCTTCGATTAAAATAGAAAAATCCGACGATGCGACTAAATTAATCGACTGTTTGAGATCTTGTATAGCCTTGCTTTGGCCGATCATTTCAATGCGTTGATCGCCCATCACTTTTAGTACGTTTTGGGCGTGGAGAGATTGGTTTTCTAAGCGCTCCATCAAGATGGCGGTATTTAGTGTCATGGCCGCCATGGTACCGATGATTTCCAAAGCACGCGCGTCGATATTATCAAAAACGCCCGGCATGATGCTGTCTAAAGTGACAACACCGATCAATTTCCCTTCCAAATACAAAGGAACGCCCATGCAAGAATGCACAGGTAAATTCTCATCGTGGCCTAACACCATGCCATCGTAAGGATCGGGAAGAGGCGACTCAGCAGGAAAACGAACCGGATAATGACCGCTACAAATAGCCTTCAAACGCGGGTGTTCATCAATAATAAACCGACGCCCCATTAGGTCTTCCGATAAACCCCGTTGAGCCAGCGGCGTCAGCACACCATTATTATTCGCCAATAAGACGACTGCATCACAGTTAATTGTTGCCCGCACCGCATACACCAATTGTTCAAAACGATTGGGCTGCGTCACCGCGCTAGCAAGATCGAGGGCAAAGCTCAATAAGGCGTTATTAGAGACCTGATTCATGGTTATCAACTCATAGGGCAAATAATATTTCGTGTCAATTTGACTCGAAGATATCATATAGACTTTTTTATTAGCGAGTCTTATTGACTCTTTAATTGATATTAAAAACCTAAACTACTGATTTTATTATCTATTTTTAGTTGGCACGCGCTTCGCTATAGAAGAGTTAACAAAACATCTATCCGTACTCTTAGCAAAGGAAATAACATGTTAACTCAACACCATATCGACACTGTCAAAGCGACTATCCCGCTTCTTGCTTCTGCAGGAACTGCGATTACAGAACATTTTTACCAACGCATGTTTTTCCATAATCCTGAACTAAAAGATGTGTTCAACATGACGCATCAAAGAACCGGTGGTCAGCCTGCAGCTTTGTTCAATGCCATCGCGGCGTACGCAACGCACATCGATAATCTAGAAGTATTGACTAGCGCCGTGACGCGTATAGCTCATAAGCACACCAGTTTTAATATCCAACCAAACCAATACGACATCGTTGGTCATCACCTACTTGAAACCTTACGAGAACTCGCACCAGAGGCTTTCACCAAAGACGTAGAAGAAGCTTGGGCAGCGGCCTACACTCAATTAGCTGGTATCTTTATTCAAGTCGAAGGAGATCTTTATAGAGAGCGAGCTGCGCAACGTGGTGGCTGGAAAGATTTCCGCCGTTTCCGTGTCGCTTCGAAAACACCAGAATCGGATTTGGTCACCAGCTTTGTCTTTGAACCTATCGATGGCGGCGCGGTAATTGATTACCAACCAGGCCAATACTTAGGCGTTAAGTTACATCCAAAAGGCAATGAGTTCGATGAGATACGTCAATACTCTCTATCAACCACGCCAAATGGTAAAAACTATCGCATCAGCGTAAAACGCGAAGGCGCAGGTGACATCAAAGGTGTTATGTCGAATTACCTTCATGATCATTTAAACGTCGGAGACGAAATTGAAGCCATGCCACCAGCAGGTGACTTCGTTTTCCAAGATAAGCAAACACCTGTAGTGCTGATTTCTGGAGGAGTGGGTTTAACGCCAATGCAAGCCATACTAAATACTCTAGATAAGCAGCAATACGGCCACCCTGTGAGCTATTTACACGCTTGTGCTCATCAAGGTCAACATTCCTTCAAAGAGCACGTAAACAGCCTGAAAGGCCATTTAAATCTGTCCGTTCATACTTGGTACGAACAAGCCAAAAGCGAAGAAGAGGGCGTAACAAAAGGCATGATGCAACTAGATGCGATAAAAGACAGCTTGCCGCTAATAAATGGCGAGTTTTACTTATGTGGACCAGTTGGCTTCATGATGTTCGTTAAACAACAACTGTTAACCCTTGGCGTAGAAGCCGACCGTATTCATTACGAACTATTCGGCCCGCATCAAGAAGTTTGATATTTAGCTAAACTTCTTGCTTAAACGGCAACAATGCGTGGGTATCTTGATGGTACTCACGCACGGCTTGGGCTTCTTCCTCGCAAAAGTTACCAATGGCTTCGCGGAAGCCTTCGTGAGCGATATAGTGAATGCTGTGGCTGAACACAGGTTCAAAACCTCGGGCGATTTTGTGTTCCCCTTGGGTGCCAGGGTCAAAATGCTGTAACCCTTTTTCCAAGCAAAATTCAATGCCCTGGTAGTAACAAGCCTCAAAATGCAGGCAATCTACTTCTTCCATACAACCCCAATAACGGCCATACAAAGAATAATCGTCGAAGAAACACCAAGACGCAGCAATGGCTTCTTCATCTCGAAAGGCTTGTACCAAAAGAATTTGATCGCCTATGTTTTCGGCTAATTGACCGAAAAACTCTCGGGTGAGATAACCCTGTTGTCCACGCTTAGCGTAAGTGGATTGATAACACAGATAAAAGAAATCTATGTCTGCCGAGGTTAAATCTTTGCCGATGGTGCGAGTCAGCGTGATGCCTTCTTTAGCGACTTTTTCTCGCTCTTTACGTGCAGTTTTGCGTTTACGACTGGAAAAGTGTGACAAGTAATCTTCCATGTCTTTATAGTCACGATTGAACCAATGGAACTGACAGGAAATTCGGTGCAATAGGTCTTTATTTGGTGCGAATAAGGCCGCGTGTTCAGGCTTGGTAAATAACAGATGCCAGCTTGAAAACTCTCGTTCTTGGTTGGCTTGAGTCATTAATTCTGCAAGCGCTGGGTACAGATGAGAAAACTGCACATCATCGCCTTTTGGATCGAGGTGAGAAAAAATCCGCGAACCTGTCACAGGAGAAAAAGGAATCGCCCAGATGCGCTTAGGAAAGTAACGCATGCCGTAACGCTGGTAAGCATCAGCCCAAGACCAATCGAAGACAAATTCGCCTTGAGAGTGGGTTTTTAAGTAGGTTGGGGCAATGGCAAGCGGGCTGTCGTCATCATCCATCACTAGCAAATATTCAGGATACCAACCGGTTCCATCGCCGATGCTTTTGCTTTGCTCTAACGCCTGATGAAAAGCAAATTGCGCAAAGGGATAACGTGTTTCTCCAATAGCCTCTTGCCATTTGGCTTGGCCTATTTGATCAACCGAGTTAAACCATTGCGCTTTCATACTACTTTCCTTTCTGTCGCTTATTGCAAAGGCTGTTTGACTTACATCTGTTTACGCATTTCATCCACTAGACTGGCAATTTCTGGTCGGACTTGTCGCCATAAATAAAACGCTTCTGCGGCTTGGCCAACCAACATGCCTAGACCATCGGCACCATCAGCACCATGCTCGTGCGCCCACTGTAAAAACACAGTGCGCCCCTTGCCATACATCATGTCGTAACACCAGGTTTCAGCGTTTATTAGCTCGTCTTTTAAGGGTGGCAAACTGCCAGATAAGCTCGCTGATGTGCCGTTAATGATGATATCAAAAGGACCTTCTAGCGCTTCGAAAGATGAAGCTAAACAATCAAATTGATCGGCCAAGGACTGAGCTTTCTCAAACGTACGATTAGCAATGGTGACAGATTCTGGATTCTCAGCTAAAACGGGTTCAAGCACACCTCGAACCGCACCGCCTGCGCCCAGAAGAAGAATACGTTTATCCGTTAAACTCTGTCCATGATTATGAATAATGTCACGAACCATGCCTATTCCGTCGGTATTATCGCCGAAAAGGTCGCCATTTTTACCCATTAGTAAAGTATTCACCGCTCCAGCTTGTTTTGCCCGTCGACTTAAAATATCACACATAGCATAAGCGCGTTCTTTAAACGGCACGGTAACATTCAGACCTTTTCCATCTTTTTCAAAAAAATCTCTGACTTGATTTTCAAATTCAGCCTCGTCGCCAAGCAAGGTCGAATACACCAATTCTTGATTCGTCAGCGTAGCAAAATACGTATGAATGCTAGGTGATTTACTGTGGGCTATTGGGTTACCTACAACAGCATATTGATCCAAAATTCATCCTCTTAGAAAGTAGAAAAAATTATAAAAGACGATAACAGCATTATCACTTGGCCAGAACAAGCCAATCTTTCGACGTCAAATAGTACTCGGTTAGCTTGGCTTCTTCGCTACCCGCTTCCACCTGATATTCATACGTCCAACGCACTTCTGGTGGTAATGACATTAAAATGGATTCGGTACGGCCCAAGCCACTTTGTATGCCAAAATGCGTGCCACGGTCAAACACCAAATTAAACTCTACATAACGCCCACGACGATGCAATTGAAAGTCGCGTTGCTGCTCAGTGAATGGCAAATCTTTACGACGCTCTAGAATCGGCAAATAGGCTTTAGTAAATGTATTGCCTACCGATTGCATCATGCCGAAACAATGCTCAAAACTGCCTTCATTAAAATCGTCATAAAACAAACCACCAACACCTCGTGGTTCGCCACGGTGTTTCAAATAAAAGTATTCATCACACCATTTTTTAAAGCGAGAATAATAACCTTCTCCAAATGGCTCGACAGCATCATAAGAAGCTTGGTGCCAATGGATACAATCTTCATCGAAACCATAATAAGGTGTCAGATCAAAACCACCACCAAACCACCAAACTGGTGCTATATCGTCTTTGTAAACGATAAACAAACGCACATTAGCATGAGACGTCGGAGCCATAGGATTATTAGGATGGATCACCAAAGACACGCCCATGGCTTCAAATCGGCCACCAGCTAACTCAGGACGATCAACCGTCGCAGAGGGCGGTAAGTTATCACCCATGACATGAGAGAAGTTAACTCCGCCTTTTTCAATAACCTCACCACCTGCGATAACACGAGTCCGTCCACCACCGCCGTTGGGTCTATCCCATGCATCTTCTTTGAAACGAGCTAGTGGCTCGACGCGTTCTAATGTAGAGCAAATATGGTCTTGAAGAGAAAGGAGATAGTCTTTAACGGCTTGCACATCGAGATTGGTAACCGTAGCGGGTGAACTTGCTGACATGAGATACTCCATCTGGTCATGGCTTTAAAACAAAACAAATAAAAACGGCCTAATCATTTAGGCCGTAGTTTATCACTTAATAGGGAGTTTTCGTGCAGGATCTCACTAATAAAGACAAGAACCATCAGGGCGAGTGCGCAATAGATTCAAGATCCACATATATTGTTCTGGATGCTTAGATATCATGGACTCAAGAGCTTGATTCATAATAAGAGCATCAGTTGCCTCATCACCACTGGGGAAATTTTCCAAAGGAGGCGAGATAAAGAGTTCGTATTTACCCGATTCAGCATTGTACGCAGGCAGCATGGGGATCACCGTCGCATCAGTCAAGGTTGCTAGACGACCTAACCCTTTCATTGTCGCTTTATTTGACGCAAAGAAAGGTGTGAATACAGAATTCTTCGCGCCCAAATCTTCATCCGGAAGGTAGTAGCCTAAATGACCTTCTTTAATAGCATTCATAAAAGGCTTAATGCCACTGGTACGGCAATATACACGAGCACCGTAGCGTATACGCTGGCGATGAATTAACCAATTGAAAATGGGGTTTTTCTGAGTGCGAATCATGGCGACAGTTTTGTAGCCTTTCGCTGTTAACATGATTCCAGCGTAGTCAATTGCCCAACAATGTGGAACCAAGGCAATAACTTTCTTCCCACTATCTAAAAGCGGAAATAAATGTTCTTGACCAGTAATAGTACAACGAGATTCACAGCGTCGCTTACTACGAACAACGAGCTCACCGTAAGCAATAAAAAATTGCGCAGCGGTCTGAAAGCTTTTTTTCAATAGGGTCTCGCGCTCTTCCAAAGATTTTTCAGGAAAGCATTGTTCAATATTTACACGCGCTCTTTTTAGCGCTTTACTTTTTGTATTAAGCAGACGACAAGCGATCCAGCTTGCTAACTTATCACGCCAACGCAACGGCAAAAAAGCAATTGATAAGGACACAAAAACACCGACCCATGTAGTCCAAAAACGAGGATGTAGGAATCGCCATTGAAAAGTGGGATTATATGCATGTTTATCAGCAGAATTCATTTTTAGTGTTTCGCATGAATTGTGAAAATTAAATGATACATTATTCGATTAATGCCTGAAAATGATATCTTGTATCTTTATTTTAACAACCATATTGCCTCCACTCAGATAAAGCTCGATCAAAAAAATCAGGCTTATCCGTGCCCTGAACTAAAATAGATGCACCATGTAAACAAGCAAGTAACTGAACAGCCTGTGTTAGCGCTTTATCATCCTCAATATCGCCCAAACGAACAAATATCTGCGTTAGCCAATCTAACTTTAGCTGATAAAACGTTACTAATTCATTACAAACCTGTTCGGGTAGTATGGTTTTATCTGATGTAAGCATAGTACACAAGCTCATATTACGCTGATCAACAATTTTTGCCTTAAACCCATCAATAAAACTATTCAACAGAACATTAGGGTTCAGCTGCTCATTATTTAGATTTGGTAGCTGCTCAGAAAACTCCTCGTTATAGCGCGCCATAACCGCTGAAACTAGATCACCTTTGGTCGGGTAGTGGTAGTGAACGCTTGCACTCTTGATTCCAATTTCATCAGCAATATCACGAAAACTAAAAGCGTTGTAACCTCCTAGCGTGATTAATCGCTCTGCCGTATCGAGGATTTTGCTCTTCGTATCGTTTTTCTCGACTATCATAGTTATTCTCGGTTATCAAAATGTCATTTTTTTGAAAATAAGGTTTATCTATCTACTAGTAGGTATTTTATTGACCCACAATAAAATAACCAGTTACATTCTACCTATCTAGAGATAGGTAGAATGTTTTTTTACCTCAAAAACAACTCACGGAGAAAAATATGACATACGATCTTGTGGTTTTAGGCAGTGGTCCTGGTGGTTATGCTGCCGCATTTCGAGCAGCGGATTTGGGCTTAAAGGTTGCTTTAATAGAACGCCACAATACATTGGGCGGCGTCTGTCTAAACGTCGGCTGTATTCCATCTAAAGCCCTATTACATGTAGCAGGCAAAATCCTTATGGCTGACGAACCAGCCCACGGAGTGCAATTTGCCAAGCCGACTATTGACCTTGAGGCCATCCGCCATCATAGACAATCCACAGTAGATACATTAACTGGCGGCTTAACAATGATGGCCAAAGGTAGAAAAGTCACCGTTCTTCATGGCGAAGGGAAGTTCGACTCGACAAACTCAATAACAGTTTCAAAAGACGGTTCAGAAGAAAAAGTAGAATTCAAAAACGCCATTATCGCCGTTGGTTCACGTGCGATTAAATTACCTTTTGTGCCTTATGACGATCCACGAATTTTAGACTCTACTAGCGCTCTGCAACTCGAACGTATTCCTGAGCATTTATTAGTACTTGGCGGCGGTATCATTGGTCTTGAAATGGCCACCGTTTACCAATCACTCGGTGCGAAAATCACCGTTGCGGAACTTGGCGAACAAATCATGACAGGGGCTGATAAAGACCTTGTGAAGGTCTTCGAGCAAACAAACAAAGACCGCATGACCTTTTTGACACAAACTCAAGTGACCGATATAAAAGCGACACCTGAAGCGTTAAATGTCACCTTGAAAGACAAAAACGGAGAACGCAATCTTGCAGTTGATGCAGTACTTGTTGCTGTTGGTCGCTCACCTAACGGCAAAACGGCAGGCATTGCAGACATTGGCGTAAAATTAGACAAACGAGGTTTTGTATTAACTGATGAGCAATGCAAAACATCTGTACCTAATATTCTAGCCATTGGCGACGTCACCCATGGTCCAATGCTGGCGCACAAGGCTTCACACCAAGGCCATACCGCCGCCGAAGTTGTTGCAGGCCATAAAGTCGACTTCTTGCCTCTCGCTATTCCATCGATTGCTTACACTTTCCCTGAAGTTGCTTGGGTTGGTTTAACCGAAACAGAAGCGAAAAAGCAGGACATCCCTGTTAAAACAGCCGTTTTTCCATGGACTGCAAGCGGACGAGCGATTGCTTCTGGCGTGACGCAAGGTAAGACTAAACTTATCTATGATGAAGCAACAGAACGCGTCTTAGGTGCTGGCATCGTTGGTTCTCATGCAGGGGAATTACTCGGTGAACTGACCCTAGCCATCGAGTTCGGTGCAACATTGGAAGACATCGCCTTAACCATCCACGCCCACCCAAGCCTACACGAATCCGTCGGCTTAGCGGCAGAACTCGGCGCGGGGACGATTACAGACTTACCGAACAAAAAAGCAAAGAAAGCATCATAAGTTCAGCACAATACGGGGACTTTCTGGCGCCGGCTTGGCGCAACAGATCAACACTTCTCCTGCTTGAAGCTCAATGCTGATCGGAGAGGTGTAGACCACTTGCCCTGAATCCAGTTGGCAAACGCAAGAGCCACAGCTACCAGAACGACAGCTGAATGCTGGGGCCAATCCTTGTTGCTCAGCAAACTCTAATAAAGTGCCATCGCTTGAATGCCATATAGTATCTTGATTGCTTTGACTAAACGTTATCTGCGTCTTGTTCGCTGTTTTCGGAGCGACGTTATTAATTGATTCAATTGCGCCATTACCAAACGATTCAAAATAAATCTGCTCTTTAGGCATGCCGCTAGCAACTAACCCAGCCATGATATCTTGCATGAAGCTATTTGAACCACACAGATAATAATCATGGTTTGCCATTCCAAACACCTTATTTCCAAGTAATTGCCGTATAAGCGCGAGATCGATGCGACCTTGTGAATCATGGGATAAATCCAATCGATCCTCAGTCAAAGGTTTAGAAAACACTCTATGCAGCTGTAACCAATCATGTTGTTCAGCAAGCTCAGATAAGTAATCCCCAAACGCTTGCGTTCGACTATTTTGCGTACCGTGAATAAAGTAAACCGAGCGCGGGGACGGAACTAACTGCGAGGAGCTAATAATCCCTTCCAGCATTGCAATCATGGGTGTAATACCAACACCGTTAGAAAGCATCACAATCGATCTATTGCTGGCTTGAATGGTAAACCGACCCGCCGGTTTCCCAACGTCTACTAAATCCCCGACCTTCAATGAGTCATGAAGATACTTAGAGACAAGACCTCGCTCTTCACGCTTAACAGATATTCGATAAGCGCCCAAGAAATCACCGTGGGAAAGCGTGTAGCTGCGCATTAACGGCTGCTGTGATGTTGTTGCGTTAAGACGGATAGGAAGATGCTGGCCCGGTACATGCGCTGCAATGGGTTTACCGTCGTCAGGCTCAAAATAAAACGAGGTAATAGAGTCACTCTCTTTCTGCTTGTCTACTAAACGAAATGAACGGTAACCGAGCTGAAGTTTGGACGTTTTAGAAAGCATCGACTTTTCTAGCCATGACCCTGTGTTGTGTAAAAATGGCGATGGCTCGATCAAACTCGCGGTCATCGGCATAAATGTAGGGATAAACGACACTCGTTCCACATCGATTTCCACCATACGTTCAGCCCCTTCAAAAGAGCGGATAATGGACTCATCCCATAGGATACGAGCGCGACCAACAACAAAGCAGACATCGCCAGAGGTAAAGTCTGGAAAGAACAAACCCACGCGGCCATCGGCTTCAATATTGCCAAGGGTGTTAAAAAAGAGATTACCACTAAAGTCTGGAAAAGTAAGACAATTCCCATCCACCTTAACAAACCCAGGCTTACCACCACGGTGGGACGCATCAATACCAGATCGACGGTCTTGGCTAAACTCTGGCGAGCGAGAGGCAATAAAAAACGTATCAGCACGCTCAATCAAATGTTTAGATTCACCCTCCAATGACAAAACGATAGAGCGAGCAATATCAACAGGCTCAATAGTAGATGAGGCAAGAGGTCGCCATTGCAGCGAGCGCGTTTGAATGTACTTAGGGCAATTCCCATAACTTTGCTCTACCACAATTGTAAAACTGTCCGTATTAAGCTGCTGCAAAATACCATTCATCCGGTTTCGTCGACGAGTCGCTAACTCAATGCCCAGAAACCCAACTTTGCTACCTAACTGAAATTCTAAATCAAATGCATCAATTAGTGTCGAACGTCGGTTAATTTGCAACAAAGTAGCGTCTGGAGAGCTGACAAAACCCGGCTCGCCAAAAAAAGGTATTACCCACGGATAGCCTTGCTGATCAACCAACCCAAGAATTACAAAAGGCAGTTGTGCAAAAAAATCACGATGTTGGTCAGGCATCGCTGTACGAATCGCACTTTTGGTATTACGAGCAACGTCTTCAACAAGTCCTAGACGCTCTTGTATGGCAAGCTCGCCAGAATGAAAATGTAAGGAATCTTGCGGCATCATCTCGTCCTGTCACATCAATATTAATTACTAAACCAACTCAGGAGAGCGAGCCATACCGACAAAACGAGGTTGCGCTTCAATACGTTCTAACCAAGCACGAATCAATGGGTAAGGATCAAGACTAACGCCGCCTTCTGGCACGTGGGAAATGTAGCTATAACAAGCAATATCGGCCAAGGTGACCTGCTCACCAACTAAATAAGAACGAGACCCCAACCAGTCTTCAAGCACAGCAAATAACGCCAATGTTTTCTGCTTCGCTGTCTCGTAATCCAATGCTAAACCAAACAATTTGACCAAACGCACCGCGCAAGGCCCATAGGCAACTTCGCCAGCTGCCACAGAAAGCCAACGCTGAACGGCTGCATATTCAATAGGATTACTTGGCATCCATTCATAACCATCGTTATAGCGCTTTTCCAAGTAAGTGATAATCGCATTGGAATCGGATAGAACAACACCATTGTCATCTATCGCTGGTACCTGACCAAAAGGACTCAGTTTGAGATATTCTGGCGCTTTATGCGCACCATTGAGCATATCAAGATCAACTGTTTTGTAGGGTAAATCGAGCAGCGACAGCATTAGCTCGACCCGATGGCAGTGCCCCGACAGAGGATTGCGGTACAAAATAATCGGGGAGTGATTTGATGGAAACTTAGCATTCATGGTGTTCTCCTGCTTGATCAATATTTAATCGCCAGAAGATTGTAGCGGCTTATCAATTTGTAATAATTGGTTAAAAATGAAATTTATTATTACAATATTTGAAATAGACTACAGAGACGAAAACATGGATAAGCTAGAAGCAATGCAGGTATTTGCTGAAGTGGCGAAACAAAAAAGCTTTGTTGGAGCAAGCGAGCAACTCAACCTCTCAGCACCCGCGGTGACACGATCCATCGCTTGGTTGGAAAATCATCTTGGGGTAAAGCTATTTCACCGAACCACTCGACATGTTCGGCTCACAGAATCTGGAGTGCGGTTTCTAAGCGATACCAAACGCATACTTGCCGATGTGGAAGAATCGGAAGCCGCCGCAACAGGCATCTATGCCGCTCCCAAAGGGACATTAACCATTACGGCTCCCATGTTGTTTGGCGAGATGCACATCATGCCAATTATCAGCGAATACCTAGCTCTGTACCCTGACGTATCGGTGAAAACCATGTTTTCCGATCGCAATACCAATCTAGTGGAGGATGAACTCGACATTGCCATTCGCATCGGCCATCTAAAAGATTCCAACCTTTATGCGACTCAAGTAGGCAACGTAAAACGTATTCTCTGTGGCTCCCCAGATTATTTCCAGCAATTCGGAATTCCCCAATGTCCGGCCGATTTAACCCAACACCAAATCATACTTTCTATGCTTTATGGCCCCTTAAGCAGCTGGGAGTTTATAAACAATGGCAAGAAAGAAGTGATAAAACTCACCCCACGCCTTCAATGCTTTCAGGGTTCAGCCGCCATTAAAGCAGCCATTCAGGGTACAGGTATAACTCGTGTCATGTCTTACCAAGTAGGAGAGGAGCTCAAAGAAGGAAGATTACAACGAGTATTAGAACATTTTGAAGAAGACCCTTTGCCTATCAACATTCTTCATTTAGAAGGACGCAGAATGAACTCTAAAATACGCTCATTTTTAGACCTTGCCGTTAAAAGGCTAAAAAACAACCCATTTGTTTCAACACCTTGGTATTGAAAAATCCAGTCTAATACTTGATCTGAATACGAATAACCTGCAATCAGCCAACATAGACAATATGCTGTTCGTTATCATAACTAAAATTCAGATAAATCTGGATTTGGTTTTCCTTGATATGCAACTTCGAAACAAGGTCGAATGTGCCTTTTTCGGCTTTTTCCGCAAATGTTCGCAATTGCTTTTCCAGCATTACCCAAGCGACTCCATCCCTTGATTCATCGAAATTATTACCCGCTCTAGAAGCCCTTAGCCAACTGAAATAAGCCAATGAATTCGCTTTGATATCAACACTATCGCCAGCATCTGTGGCTACATAGCTAAGTCCACAATGGGGAAACTGTTGTTTTAAATACGCTTTCCACTGCTGCATGAACTGATCTAAATACGGCAAGCAAACCTCTTTTATCAAACGTTTTTTACTACCATATTTTCACGCAACGTTATAATCGGAGCACTCGTCGTCTGCATAGGCTCTTTTTGGAGACGCTCAAAATGATGCATTAATACGTTGATAGCAGTGAGCGCTTCCGATTTCAAATCTTGGTCAATGATAATATCTACCTCATTTTGAGAGAGTAAATCATAGGATCCATCATTTAGCTCATGACCAATAAAAACAACATCCTTTGACCAACCTTTTTCTTTTAACGCTTGAGCAACCCCTTGAGTTCCACCTGTCACGTTATAAATACCTAAAGGCTTAACACCAGAGTTAAACAACTTAATCAAGCTATCGTAACTTTCTTCATCTAAATCGTGATTGTTAAGAGACTCTAAAATTTTAAGGTTGGGAAATTGTTCTCTAATCACTCGTCTAAAACCTAGCTCACGCTCATATTGAGAGCGGTAAGGCGCACTCACAACAAGAACAACTTCACCAGCACACTGCCCGATATAACGCCCCATTAAAGATCCCGCAGTGCGACCCGCGCTCACGTGGTTTGGTCCAACATAAGATAAACGCGATGTATCACACAAGTCAGTCGTAAAGCAAACTATTGGACAGCCAGCTTTTACAATTCTATTAACAGAAGAGGAAATAGCAGGGTCCTCCCTACACAGCAATACAATAGCGTCATATTGCTCTGAAGACACTTCTAACAGTGCAAGAAAGCTCTCTAAATTAAACGGATAGAGTGACTTTGTGTGAATCGTAATATTGTGTGGAGAAAACAGTTCTCTGATTTCAAGTACAGCATCCTCGATCGAGCGTAAAAAATTAGCGCCAGATTCTGATAGAAATAAAAATCTTAGAGGCTCATTCGATTCTGTATTACCTGAATCAATCGACACTTGCTGCTGAATATTCAATTGTTGAATAGCGGCAAATACTCTTTCTTTCGTATGGGGACTGACTTTGGCTCGATTACTTAACACTCGATCGACCGTCGCTACGCTTACCCCAGCCAGTTCAGCAACCTCTTTCATCGTTGTTTTTTTTAGTAAATCTACTGACACGTCTACTGTTCTCTATTTAGTAAAATGAAGTCTGGCTTAGATTACCGTCTTTGATGTTGAAAGAGAACCTAACTATCCGTGATACACAAAAGCCTCATCTTGAAACATTATCACCGTTTACATACAAACCAATAAACATAAAAAAGACCATCATAAAAAAGAAATACAATATCAATTAAAAACAATAACTTAATGAAAAACAAAAGAAACAATGAAACAAAAACACATCAAAATGATCTTCATCAAATCAAAATGATATTGATTAACATCAAATCTCAATGATAGATTCACAATCTAGTGAGGCTTAGTTTCACTAATAAATAAAATAATAAGGAGAAGCACATGAAAAAAATAATTACAGCTGCCATGACGCTAGCCATTTTAGCAACCCCTGCACTAGCGGACTCTAACCAACCTAGAATTGGCGTCACACTGTTTAGTTTTGACGACAATTTTCTATCTGTTCTAAGAAATAATATCGAAACATCGGCAAAGAAATCTGGCGTTAACTTACAAGTAGAAGATGCGCAAAATGAAATCGGTGTTCAGCTAAACCAAATACAAAATTTTATCGCGTCAGGTGTAGATGCAATCATAGTTAATACAGTGGATTCCGATGCCACTATGGGCATGAGTGATGCGGCAGAAGAAGCTGGTATCCCATTGGTTTACGTGGGCCGTCACCCAATAAATATTAACATGATGCCCGATAATCAGGCGTTTGTAGGTTCCAATGAATTGGAATCTGGCACCTTACAAGCACAAGAAGTTTGCCGCCTATTAGATGGTAAAGGCAAAGCCGTTATTATGATGGGTACCATTGGCGATAATAATACAACGATTCGAACTAAAGACGTTCATGACGTATTTGCTACCCCAGAGTGCAGCGGTATTGAAATCATTGAACAACAATCCGCGAACTTCATGCGTACTGAAGGTAACAACCTAATGTCCAATTGGTTAACGGCTGGCTTAGAGTTTGATGCAGTGATCGCTAATAACGACGAGATGGCATTAGGCGCAATACAAGCACTTAAAGCCACAGGCCGCTCTATGGACAGTGTCATTGTCGCAGGTATTGATGCAACCTCAGACGCTCTCTCATCTATGAAAGCTGGTGATCTTGACGTAACCGTTTTTCAAAATGGTGCAGCTCAAGGCAGTGGTGCAGTTCAAGCAGCCTTGCAACTTATAAATAACGAAGAGGTAGAGCAAAAAGTATGGATTCCTTTTGAGTTGGTCACACCAGAAAACATGGCTGATTATAACAAACGTAACTAAGAACATTGCTTTTGTCCTCCTAGCTGGGAAAGGGCTTTCCCAGCTTTTGAACAAGGCCCAGTCAAAATTTCTGGTTTTCATCAACAATAAGTTTTCACAAATAAAAAGGTTAATAATATGAGTATACGAGTTGCATTAATAGGCACAGGTATTATGGGGATGGATCACGCACGTATATTTGCTGAAGACCTACCTCACGTTGAATTACATACCATTTGCGATGTGTCTGCAGAACGCGCTCGCTATGTAGCCGATCAATTTGGTATTCAACACGCTGAAACAGACGCTCTCAAAGTTATTGCAAGCAAAGAAATAGACGCCGTAGTCATTGCCAGCCCAGATCACACACACACTCCATTAACTTTGGCTGCAATAAAAGCAGGTAAACCAGTTCTGTGCGAGAAACCATTGGCAACAAGTTCACAAGAATGCCTGACCGTTATAGAAGAAGAGATTAAGCTGGGTAAAAAAATGGTGCAACTCGGCTTTATGCGCCGGTTTGATCCTTCATACACAGCAATGAAACAAGATTTACTACAAGGAAAAATAGGCCAAGCCGTGATGTTTCATTGCTTCCACCGGAATGTCGAGGCACCTGCAAACTTCACAGGACAAATGGCCATCTCTAATTCCGCCCCTCATGAATTTGACGCTGCACGCTTTATGCTAGATGAAGACATTCAGTCCATTTCAGTATTTCAACCAAAATGCTTAGATACATCTAAAGTAGGTGCACCAGTGTTTATGGTCTTGGAGACTGAATCCGGTCGCTTGGTAAATATTGAAATCAATAATAATGCTGCGTATGGCTATGACGTACGCGGTGAATTAGTAGGAGAGAAGGGCAGTATCGCTTTACGCAGTCCCGTTCTTACGGAGCTACATAGCGCATTACAGGCAAGCGAAGCCTATGCAGCAGATTGGCGACCACGTTTTGCCGAAGCCTACCGTTTGCAAAATAAGGCGTGGATTCAATCAATCTTGACAAACACACCCAATCCAATTGCTTCAGATTCATGGGATGGTTATTGCGCCACACTAATAGCAGAAGCTGGTGTGCAAGCACTCTCCTCAGGCCTAAAAACCCCCATTCATCGCATAGAAAAGCCGACTCTTTACCTATAAGGAACTATCTTCATGAAACTTGGTTTTGTATCAGACAGCCTTAGTGGCCAATCATTAACGGAAATGCTCGATAACGCCCAACGAATGGGTGTTCATGGCGTAGAAATCAATACTGGCGGCTGGTCCACTGCACCACACTGCCGCTTGGAAGAGTTATTAAACAGCGCAGAAGCTCGCCAAGCATTTCAACAAGAATTCGACAGCCGAGGACTCGAAATCGCTTCGCTAAATGCCAACGGTAATCCTCTACATCCGACAGACAAAGCCCAATCTCAGTGCTTAAAAGATACCATCCGCTTAGCTGGTAAAATGGGGGTGAAAACGGTCTGCACCATGTCAGGGCTGCCTGCTGGCGCGCCAGGTGACTCGATGCCAAATTGGATAGTATCTTCATGGCCACCGGAAACACAAACTATGCTGAAATATCAGTGGGAAGAAGTCATGATTCCTTACTGGAAAGACATTGTTGCACTAGCAAAAGAATGTGGAGTAGAACGCATCGCATTGGAATTACACGGCAGCCAATGCGTATACAATGTACCTAGCCTATTAAAACTGCGCTCTGCAGTAAGCCCTATCATTGGTGCTAACTTAGACCCGTCACATTTATTTTGGATGGGAGCCGATCCTATTGCTGCAGTCGACGCGCTAGGCGATGCGATTTATCACGTGCATGCCAAAGACACACTGCTAAACCCAAGTGTACAGGCAACCACCAGCTTACTTGAAAATGGTAGCTTGATTGATATTCCAGCACGTTCATGGTCATACATCACCCTAGGTTATGGCCACGGTGAAGAGTGGTGGCGTCAATTCTGCTACCGCCTATTGATGAATGGTTATGACCGTTGGTTATCAATTGAGCATGAAGACGTTTTACTTAACTCCTTAGAAGGTTTAGAAAAGTCCGTCGATCTATTGCAAGGGGTAATACCAAAAGCGCCTTCTGACTTTAAGTTACAAGACATTTAAACTACTTTTTTAAATAATAAAAGGGGAATAAGAGACAGGCCGAGCATCTCTTGTTTCCCTTATGCCATTCAATATAAACAGATTCCGTACAAGTATCACAGTCTCCCATTTTCAGACACAAAGCCCTTCTCAAACTACAAATCTTTTAAACATACTTAGCTTAACGCTTCTCTCTCACCAGCTATTTCTATTAACTCAAACGCATAGACATAAAGATTAAAGAAACATTCCATTGACTACTTTTTGCTCTAGGTATATTTTGGATACAAAATCCATTTTAACCAATGGGTAACAAATTCCCTAAATTTCTTTGAAAAGGTATCGAATGATGAATAACTCTGTTTTAGACGTTAGTGTTTTCCAAGGTATTATGCCGGCGTTGATGACACCTTGTAAGGCGGATCGTACGCCAGACTTCGATAGCTTAGTAAAGAAGGGCAAAGAGATGATCACGGCGGGAATGTCTGCGGTGGTGTATTGCGGTTCCATGGGCGATTGGCCTTTGTTAACAGATGCCGAGCGTATGGAAGGCGTGGAGCGCTTAGTGAATGCAGGTATTCCAGTGGTGGTCGGTACGGGAGCGATTAATACCAAATCCGCGGTGGCGTTGGCAGCGCACGCCGAGCAAGTCAGTGCAGCGGGTTTGATGGTGATTCCTCGCGTACTGTCTCGTGGCTCGGTGATCGCTGCTCAGAAGCACCATTTCAAAGCGATTCTCTCCGCGGCACCATCGATTCCAGCGATTATCTACAACAGCCCTGTATATGGCTTTGAGACCCGTGCGGATTTGTTTTTTGCGCTACGTGCTGAGCATAAGAATCTAGTTGGCTTTAAAGAATTTGGCAGTAAAGCAGCCTTGCGCTACGCAGCGGAAAACATCACCTCCCAAGACGATGATGTGTTGTTAATGATTGGTGTTGATACGGCGGTTTATCACGGCTTTGTTAAATGCGGCGCAGTTGGCGCAATCACCGGTATTGGCACGGCACTACCGAAGGAAGTGTTGTTACTCGCCAACTTATGTAAGTTAGCAGCAAAAGGTAACGCGGAAGCCCGCGTTCGCGCCCAAGAATTAGAAGAAGCGTTTTCTGTCTTAGCCAGTTTCGACGAAGGCCCTGAGTTAGTCTTGTTCTTCAAATATTTGCTTGTTTTAAACGGTGAAGAAGAGTATCGATTACACTTCAACGAAACGGACGAGCTTAACGCCGCACAACGTCGTTATTGTGAAGATCAATATACGCTCTTCAAAGACTGGTTTGCGGATTGGGCAAAACAAGGTGGAGTAATAGATACATGCAAGTAATCGACAGTCATACGGAAGGTGAACCAACCCGCGTTATTGTGTCTGGTGGGCCAGATTTAGGCTCTGGTTCTTTAGCTGAGCGCGCCAAGATTTTAGCCACGGAACATAAGGATTTTTATCGCTCTGTAGTATCAGAACCCTATGGGCAAGAAGCCATGGTCGGCGTGATGTTAGTTGAACCGGTTGATTCAACTTGCGTGGCAGGCGTGATTTATTTCGACGCTGCAGCTGTCATCGGCATGTGTGGTCACGGCACCATTGGCGTAGCGGCAACGCTGGCTCACATGGGCAAAATCGGTGTAGGGACGCATAAAATAGAAACGCCCGTTGGTGTGGTTGAAGTGACACTTTCCGATGCCAATACCGTGACGGTGAAAAACGTCGCCAGTCGGCGTTTACACAAAGATGTGAGCTTAGACATAGCAGGTGTAGGTACAGTTTATGGCGATGTGGCCTACGGTGGAAACTGGTTCTTTATTGTCGATCAAAGCCCTGTTCCTGTGGTACCAAGCAATATTCGTAACCTAACAGAAGTGTCGATCAAAATTCGTGATGCCATTGAAGTGAAGCAGTTAACAGGTACAGATGGCGGTATCATTGATCACATTGTGCTTTATGGGCCTGCCTTGAACGAAAAAGGCCACAGCCGCAACTTTGTTCTGTGTCCTGACAATGCCTACGATCGCTCACCTTGCGGCACGGGAAGTTCCGCTCGCTTGGCTTGCCTCGCGGCGGATAATCGCCTTGCTCCGAGTGAAGAAATTATTCAAGAAAGCACCATTGGCAGCAGTTATCGTTTGAGCTATCAGCAAGTGACAAACGATACAATTATTCCCAATATAACTGGTCAGGCGTTTGTCACTAAAGAAGCAACCTTGATGATGAACCCCAGCGATCCCTTAAAAAATGGCATTAAACTGTCTTAGCGATGGAAGGCCCAACTTCAAACAATTGGTTAGACATAATTGGTGAACCCAAAATGGACAGTACAAAGAATCAGGATGTGATTGTCATTGGTGCCGGAATTATCGGTATTAGCATTGCGTTAAAACTGCAATCCGAAGGCCGGCAAGTGCTGGTATTGGATCGAAAAGGTGTTGCGGCAGAAACCTCGTCAGGCAATGCCGGTGCATTTGCCTTTGCCGATGTGATTCCTCTTGCTACACCAGGCATTATGCGTAAAGCTCCAAAATGGTTGATCGATCCTCTCGGCCCTTTGTCGTTACGTCCCGCTTACGCGTTGAAAATTATCCCTTGGATGTTGCGTTTTTGGCGCGCTAGCTGGAAAGATAAATACCAAGCAGCATTGGCGGCGCAAGCCAATCTAATGGATTTTTCAAAAGTGGCGCTGGAACGCCAAATCAAAGCCACCAACGGCGAAGCCATGATTCGTCGAGAAGGGCAATTACAGCTTTACGAAGGCCAAGCCGAATTTAACGCCAGCCTTGCTGATTGGCAAACTCGTCAACAACACGGCGTAATCTATGAATTTTTACTCAGTCCAGACGCTATCGCCAAAATCCAGCCAGGCATTCATCCCCGATTTACCCATGCAGCCTTTACTCCGGAGTGGAAAAACGTCTGCGACCCTGCCGAATGGACACAACACTTAGCCAATGAGTTTGAAAAGCTTGGCGGTAAAATCGCCATTGCATCGATTGATTCCATAGTGGTTCATCAGGATAGTGTGGCGTTAAAAAGCGATGCAGCCGATTATGAGACAAGGCAAGTAGTTCTAGCTGCAGGGGCTTGGTCAAAAACCTTAGCACAATCTATTGGTGACAGTTTACCGCTAGATACTGAACGAGGGTACAACACGACATTACCAGCCAGAGCGTTTGATTTAAAAACCCACCTAACTTTTAACAATCATGGTTTTGTAGTGACAAAAATAGGCGAAGGTGTTCGTGTTGGCGGTGCAGTTGAACTGGGTGGATTGGATTTGAAGCCCAATTTTCAACGGGCTGAGGTCTTACTCAATAAAGCAAAAACATTCTTACCCGGTTTAAAAGTTAACGGAGGTAAACAGTGGATGGGCTTTCGTCCTTCCATGCCTGACAGTCTTCCGGTGATCAGTTATTCCAGTCGATCTCAACGAGTAATTTATGCTTTCGGACATGGACATCTGGGGCTCACTCAATCCGCAGGAACCGCTGAGCTCGTCGCGGCACTTGCCAATGATCAGGCTCCAGACATTGACCTGACACCATTTTCAGCCACTCGGTTTTAACCATTTCTAAAGTTTTTTGTAGGTCGTGCTTTAGCGCGTCAAGGACTTGAATTTGGTGTTATCAAATTTTTTGACGGCCTAAAGGCCGACCTACATTAGAGCGGTTAGGGACGCTACCGGCGAGCAGCGGCGATCCATTCAAGCACTTGGAACTTGGTGTTTTCAATATGAGCACGAAGTTTGTCTGCAGCGGCATTGACGTTTCGTTGGCGGGCTAACATCAGTAAGTCACTATGATCTTGCTGGGCGCTTTTTGACTTATTTAATTGATCGATGTGCATACTCACGTAGCGGTTGGATTGTAAGCTGGCACGCTCTAATAGATTTGTTGTCAGTATTCTATCCGCTGCGGCATAAAGCGCACCATGAAATCTTGCATTTAATGGCCCCCAAGCCGCGACATCGCCACTTCGATAAGATAGCTCCATCTCTTTAAGGATACTTTCACAAAGCTCAAAATGTTCATCTTGCATGAGAGGAATAGCACGAGTGAAAAGATCCACTTCTAGCATCATTCGTACATCAAAGATTTCGGCAATTTCAGCAAGAGAATGCTTGGTGACCGTAGCACCGCGATTATTGGTGAAAACCACCAGCCCTTCAGCATCAAGACGCTTCAGCGCTTCACGAATTGGCATGCGCGAGACATCATATTCTTCCGCTAATAACTCCTGACGAATAAGCTCACCTTCCGCAAGGTCGCCAGATAAAATACGCTGGCGCAAATCTGCAGCAATGATATCGGGGAAACTCTGACGAACAACGGCTCTTTTGGGTACCAAGCGACTACTCCTTCGCGGACTAAAATACAGGAAGATCAAGCTATTATACGCAAAAGCGCCGCTAACGTGAGGTTAGCGGCGCTTTTTTTATAACTCATAGATTAAATCGTTTTAAGCCGATCGAACCATTTAGAAAGTAAGATTACCTGTCACACTGTAAGTACGACCCACGGCAGGGTAACGACCAACAGGGCTGGTATCAACACCACGGAAGTAGTATTCCTTGTCGAATACGTTGTTTATAGCCACATCAATGCTCAACTTAGTGTTACCTGCTTCATAAAGATCTTTACTGACATTCAGGTTCCAAACCGTGTAAGACGGTATTTTACCTGTCAAACCGCTAGCATCTTCTTCTACGGTATTAGCATTATCAGAGAAAGCATCACTGTAGTAGTAACCAGATACTGTAGATTGGTAACCAGCAAGGTTATAACTTGCATCCCAAGAGATCTGATTTTTGGATGAGAATGGCAGCTTATTCCCTTTATTTTCTCCTGATTCCTGAAGCGTCGCATCAAGATAAGTATAAGCCAGACCTAGAGTCAAATCAGGCAATGATTCAGGCGAGTAACGACCTGATACTTCTATTCCCTGGTGTTTTGTTTCACCAATATTATCAACAGTTTGTGTCTGACTGTTCGATTGTAACTGGTCTTTATAGTCCACTAGATACAATGCCACATTGAAGCTATTTAATCCTTTTGTATAACGAGCTCCAACTTCATAGTTCCAAGATATTTCTCCATCTTCGTGACCTTTTCCTTTTACTTGAGCTATTTGCGGAGCACGCAATGATTTTTGTGCATTAACATAAGACACCCATTCATCGGTCAAGTTATAAGCAACCGTTAAGCTTGGCAAAGCTTCATTAATCTGGTTACTTTGTTGCTGATTAGCTGCTCCATTATCCCGATAATTCATATTCATATGAACCGACTCAAAGCGAACACCTGGTGTGACTTTAAGACGATCATTCATTAGGCCAATTTCATCACTCACGTAACCTGCAACAGCGTTGGTTTCCAAATGCCAATCACGAGGTACAGGAATAGCCACCACGTTCGAACCAATTCCTCGCTGATTAAGCTTGTAGCTGATATCTTCATTTACGTAACGCATACCAACAATAAGATTTTGGGTTACTGACTCTGGTGATCCAAATGCCACAGACAATTTAGGTTCTACGCCATAAACAGTGAACTCACGAGGCGAGTTACGAAGAACATCGGAAGTAAGACTTGGATCAGACCAAAGGGGGGTACCCGATCTAAACCCCCAAATAAAATCACGAGTATCATGATGACCAAAAGTCAGCACTTCAAGCTGCGCGGCATTGCCCCAATCCAAGTCTTGCATGTACTTTAAATGCCAACGTGATGCAGTGGCGTCGTAGTTATCAAGTAAACGTTGTGATTGAGTTCTATCATCACGATACGCCTGAGGTGATAATGCTCCAGGCATTTCGGTATCGGCCTCGTAGCGTTCTACAAACGCTTGCAGCTCTTGGGTATCGCTGATCAGCCAATCGGTTTTAATCTGGAAATTCTGCACATCGGTATCGGAGTGATCACGAGCACTGTCACCATTTTGAGTATTAGCTTCAAGCTGTATGGCAAAGTCATCGTTGACCCAACCGCCCGTGCGGAGATACAAGTTATTCAATGTATTATTGCTGTGCTCAAATCCAGTGATTCGGTTGCTAATTTGCGATTCCCAATCCTTAGGAATTGGCTTAGTCACCAAGTTAATCACACCACCAACGTTATTTGGGCCATATTGAACTGCAGCGCCACCGCGAACCACATCGATACGCTCTAATGATGACAAGGTCGCAGGAAACACAGATTGACCAGTATGACCATATGGCGCAAGTGTTAGCGGTACGCCATCCATTAGAAATTGTGCTCGCTCACTTCGGCTACCACTCAAGCCTCGTACGGAAACGTTTGGCAATACGCCCGTTCCTGTTTCATCTTGAACTTTAACACCTGGCACTTGTTGCAAAGCATCATCAATAGACTTAGCTGCTGTTTTGGTCATCTGTTCCGCTGAAATAACTGTACGACTGCCAGCGTATTCTTTGACATCTGATTCTTTCGATTCACCAAGCACACTCGCATTAACGGTGAGAGCTTTTAGCTCAGTCGCTTCACTGGCGGCTTGAGCAGATAAGCCAAACATCATAGAGCAAGCCAAAATGGAATAGCGGAATGTCGTACTACTTAAAACAGACGATTCTCGAATAAACATATAAAGATTTTTCCTTCACAAGGTGATAATGACGATTTTTTCTGATTTATAGTTCATAGCTGTAGCTGACCATGAACTCGGCAGGTGAGCCGTATCCGATTGAGTTGATGCCGGATGTGCCATCCGTGGAGCCTAGGTAATACTTTTCATCAAAAATATTGAAAATTGAGATGAAATACGCAGGGCAAGTAAATTTACATAAACTTACTTTTGATAATGAGAACACATATCATTTATATTTACAATGAGGAATGATTCGTTGCAACTTATGCAACACGCCTTAAAATGGCTTTAATATCACGGGGATAATCAAGGAAAGTACAATTCGAGGCGTACCGTTCGGATAGAGAAGAGCATTAAGAAGGTTATAGATTTATAGTTACTACTCTTTAAGGTGACAAAATTCTATCAAGATCTTTTGCTATCCCTTCTGCAGCAAGAATGCCTCGGTTTAAAGACCATAACTCGGGGGAGACGTTGATAAGTTGACTTTTCTTCTCTGCGGTAAGTAACTGAAACAATGGGTTAGTACGCCAATCATCAAGGACTGTGTGGTCACCATAAGCACCAACCAATAACCAGTCGGGGTTCACTTTGAGCAATAATTCTAAGCTGTTGGCTAAATACGGCATATTGCCATCATCGGGAATTGGACTGGCTAATCCCAGAGCATTTAGCACCCCGCCAGCGTATGAGTCTGGCCCATGCAGCCACATGCCTCGCGAACTGACAATAGCAAACTGTACGCTTCCGACCGACGTCATTTTTTCAAATGCCTTTCGATAGCTAGCCATGATGACTTTATGTTCGCTAAGCCTTGCCTGCATTTCTGCGTTTTTATTAACAATAATTCCAATCTTTTCAGCAGACGCAAGACTGTCTAAATAGCTTTCACCACGACTTTTTAGCAGCAAAGTTGGGGCAATGCGGGATAGATTATCGTAAGCCGCCGCGTGCCGCTGAAAATCCGCGATAATTAAGTCTGGCTGAAGTTCGGCAATTCTCTCCATACTTGGTTGTGATCGCATTCCTAGAGAGATCCAAGGTTTCAGTTTCGCCTTAACTTCTGGGAGCAAATTATTAGGGTCATTATCATCCGCAATGCCAATTGGAGAGAGGCCAACCGCAGCGAGTGCGTCCACAAATGATAATTCTAAAACGACAATGCGCTTAGGCTCACTGGGCAGAGTGAAAGTACCATTTTCATCCTGAATGCTTGGATAGGCCCAAGAAGACAATGACAATAAAAGAGAAATGACATAAATAGATACATGACGCAACGGCATAATGATGGCTCTTTTTGAAGGTGCGGCCATCATATTTCAAAAGAGAATGGCTATCAATTTCATTGTTAATGACAAAATAATTATTCACCATTCAGAAACCCTATTTCATCGCGCATCTCTATTAGAAACCTTCGAGCTACCGTAAGCCGTCTAATGTTTGAATAACATCAAACATTGAGTTGATAGCTTCTCATTTTTCAAACCATGGTCATTGCCTACTATCGATTGGTATTAAAAGTGCTAAGTTAATTAAGAGCTGCACTTACTAACCATCCTCCGTAGCCAAGCCTGGAGTGTTTTATGAAAGCAATACTATCTCAGCCCTCTCTACTTAAAAGCCACTCATACATTGGTGGTGAATGGGTAGCTGCTAAATCTGGCAAGACCTTCGCCATTACCAACCCTGCGAATGGTGAACATATTATCGATGTTGCGGATTTAGGCGCAGACGAGACAACACAAGCTGTTGAAGCGGCTGAAAAAGCACAGAAAGAATGGCAAAACCGCACAGCGAAAGAACGCGCGACCTTATTGCGCCGTTGGAACCAGCTAATTTTAGACAACCAAGACGACTTAGCGACCTTGATGACCTTGGAGCAAGGCAAACCATTTGCCGAAGCGAAAGGCGAAGTGGCTTATGGTGCGTCTTTTATTGATTGGTTTGCAGATGAAGCACGTCGTTTGAATGGTGACGTGATTCCTACTTTCGCCAAAGACAAGCGTGTATTAACTATTAAACAGCCTATTGGCGTGGTCGCGGCAATTACACCATGGAACTTCCCAATCGCTATGATCACTCGTAAAGCGGGCCCTGCACTTGCAGCGGGTTGTGCGATTGTCATTAAGCCTTCTGACGAAACCCCTTTGTGTGCGTTGGCTCTGGCTGAACTGGCCCATCAAGCGGGTATTCCAGCAGGTGTATTGAATGTGGTTGTTGGTAAAGATGCGAAAGCTATTGGCGGCGTATTAACAGGCCATCCAACGGTACGTAAGTTGTCTTTCACTGGCTCTACACCAGTAGGCAAATTGTTGCTTTCTCAGTGCGCGCAAACGGTTAAACGTACTTCGATGGAATTGGGCGGCAACGCACCTTTCATCGTATTTGATGATGCCGACCTAGACGCTGCAGTAGAAGGCGCGATTGCGTCTAAATACCGTAACGCTGGCCAAACCTGTGTTTGCGCAAACCGAATTTTAGTGCAAGAAGGTGTGTACGATGCCTTTGCTGAAAAACTAGCAAAACGCGTTGCGACTTTTAAGACAGGAGATGGCTTTGCAGAAGGTGTCAACATTGGCCCGCTAATCAATCCCGCTGCGATCAGCAAAGTGGAACAACTTGTTGGCGACGCCATGGCAAAAGGTGCGAAAGCGCTAATCGGTGGTTCAAAAGCCACAACTGCTGGCGCACAGTTCTTCGAGCCAACCATTTTGACTGGCGTTACCGAAGACATGGACATTTTTTCTAACGAGATCTTTGGCCCAGTTGCTCCGCTATTCAAATTTAAAACCGAAGAAGAAGCGGTTGCCATGGCAAACAATACCCCATTTGGCTTGGCGTCTTACTTCTATTCCCAAAACATCGCTCGTATCTGGCGTGTTTCTGAAGCCTTGGAATACGGCATGGTGGGGATCAACGAAGGCATTATATCCAGTGAAGTCGCACCATTCGGCGGTGTAAAAGAGTCTGGAAGTGGTCGTGAAGGGTCTCAATACGGCATCGACGAATACGTTGAAATCAAATACTTGTGCATGGGCGGCTTGGCGTAAGGTTTTCACCTAACACAACCACTCTTATCTTAATTAACAAGCGGAGCAACGCACCGCTTCATGTACATAGAGCTTGCTCTAAAAGGTGAAAGACAAAATGAACAACGCTGATCTACAAAAACGCAAAGAAAGTGCTATCGCTCGTGGCCAAGGCAACATGGCACCAGTTTACGTTGACCGTGCTTTAAATGCTGAAATTTGGGACGTGGAAGGTAAACGTCACATCGATTTTGGTGCGGGTATCGCTGTGGTAAACACAGGTCATAACCATCCAAAAGTAAAGGCAGCGGTTTTGGCGCAAGTAGAGCGCTTTACTCACACATGTGTGATGGTAAGCCCATACGAATCAGCGGTGGCATTGGCTGAGAAGCTAAACGCAGCAGCACCAGGCGATACACCGAAAAAATCTATCTTTGTTACTACAGGCGCAGAAGCGGTTGAGAACTGTGTGAAGATTGCTCGTGCTTACACTGGGCGTCCAGGTATTATTGCATTCAACGGTGGCTTCCACGGCCGTACAAACATGACCATGGGTCTGACAGGTAAAGTGAACCCTTACAAAATTGGTTTTGGCCCTTTCCCAAGCGATATTTTCCATATCCCTTACCCAAATGATTACCTCGGCATTACCGAAGAGCAAGCACTTGCTGACCTTCAAATGCGCTTCACGTGCGATATCGAGCCTTCTCGTGTTGCGGCTATTATCATCGAACCAGTACAAGGCGAGGGTGGTTTCTACCAAGCATCTGCAAGCTTCCTACAGAAGCTTCGTAAGCTATGTGACGAGCACGGTATGCTTTTGATTCTTGATGAAATCCAAGCTGGTTTTGCCCGTACCGGTACTATGTTCTGCCACGAACAAGCAGGTATTGAAGCTGACTTGATGACAGCAGCAAAAGGCATCGCGGGTGGTTTCCCAATCGCCGCGGTTGTGGGTAAAGCAGACATTATGGACGCGCCAATTCCTGGAGGCTTAGGTGGTACATACGGCGGTTCTCCAGTCGGCTGTGCAGCAGGTCTAGCTGTATTTGATGTTATCGAAGAAGAGAAACTATGCGACCGCGCAGTGGAAGTAGGTGCTCACTTCGTTAAACATCTAAACGCTATGCAGGCTGAATACCCACACATCATTGGTGAAGTACGTAACGCAGGTGCAATGATCGCGGTGGAATTTGTACACGATAGCGATGTAAACAAACCTTACCCAGAGCTTGCGAAAAAACTGTCTGCCAAAGCTGGCGAAAACGGCCTAGTGCTACTTTCTTGCGGTATCCGCGGCAACGTTATTCGTTTCTTACCTGCTTTGACCATCGAGATGGACATCATCGACGAAGGCATGGAAATCTTCAAACGCTGCTTTAAAGAGCTTGTCTGATTTAACTTGTCAAAGTTGAAAAGTATCGACTTCCGCTTGCAAGAATGATCTTGCTGCAAGCCACTGTGGTGACACAGTGGCTTTTTTATGCGGACATTTTTATTTGCAGCGCTGAATGCTGCAGTTGAAAACAACAGTATTCATTAGATAATCTGAGAAGTTACTGAGAATCTTTGGATCGTGTCTCTTCGCGTTCCGTGTAAGGTGGAAGCCCCATATCACGGCGTAAGTAAGCAGGTAAATGACGAGTAATTGCCATTTGCTTTCTGACGACACGTCTGGCTTTTTGTATTTGATACCTATTCTTTAGCATCTCATAGCTTGCGACTATTTTCTGATTCAACCACAACAATAACGTCCACATACTCACACCTCCTGTTAATAAGAGCTTTATTGTGTCGTCAAAAAGAGGTAAAAACGAATGCTATATTCTTACAGGTTAGATTAGAAAATCTTATGGATGATGTTTTATGAGCAATCGCGTTACTCACCTCAAAGCCGCCCATTACTTTTCGGTGGCGAGCCAAACCTTGAGTTACACCAAAGCCGCAAAGCAACTGCATGTATCACAGGCGGCGGTGAGCCAGCAGATTCGTTTATTAGAAGATTACCTAGGTGTGCCATTGTTTTATCGCTCTGGCCGAGACATGCGTCTTACCAGTCAAGGACTAGTTCTCGCAGAACATCTAGAGCAAGCGTTCGAACACATAGGAAAAGGTTTAGAAAGCGTCAAACTCGAACCGCTGGAAGGAACTCTGCTTGTCTCGGGATTACAAAGCTTTGTGTCTCTGTGGTTGATGCCAAAGTTATGGCGTTTTTCCCACTTGCACCAATCTATAAACATCAAACTCTTCTCATCCGATGAACGCGAAGATATCCACTCGGGCAAAATAGACATCAGTATCGATAATCTTATCAACCATCAAGATAATATTTCTCAAAGCCTGCTCTTATCCTCTGAAATCATTCCAGTGTGCGCACCTGAACTGGCAAAAAACATTCAATTTGAACAGCCAACAGACTTGCTCAAATGCTGGCTGATACAAGTCGATACACCTATTTATCGTTGGGAAGCATGGTTTGCAGAGCAAAAGATCTCGCCACTTCGTAATAAGAAGTTACTCTGGGCCGAAGTCAACTCTTGGTACATGGGAATCAGTGCAGTAAAGGCCAGTCATGGTGTGTTTCTGTGCCCAAGGTTCATGGTGCAAGAAGAGCTGGAACAAGGAGTACTGGTACAGGCTTTCCCCAAAGCACTGAATACCAAAATAGAGTTTTATGTAAATTACAGCAAAAACTCTCCACGAAAAGCCCGCATCAAGGCTTTTGTCGACTGGCTCAGAGAAGAAAGCGGTGGGCAGGGTGAAAACATCCTTAAAACAGAATATCATCAACCACTGCCTTGGCCTTAATAACAAGGCTCAAACTATTCGTCTTTCAAAACATATTTTTTCAGAGCAAATTCAACACCACGGATTTCAGCTAAGCCCTTCATTCGACCAAGAGCCGAGTAACCGGGTTTAGCGTCACGGCGCAAATCATCCATAATTTGATGACCATGATCAGGACGTAATGGAATACGTTTATCTATACCTGAGTGTTTACGACGCTGTTCTTCTTTGAGTAACACTAGAATGACATCCGAAATGTCTGTATTCCCTTCTAAATGTGCGGCTTCATGAAAACTTCCCCAAGTCTCTTCTCGTTGAGTCGAGCGCAAGTGAGTAAAGTAAATTCGATCAGCAAAGGTGGTCGCCATGTCGCACAAGTCGTTATCTTCGCGCACACCATAAGATCCGGTGCAGAAAGTAATGCCATTGGCAGGCGAGGGAATACGCTCGACTAACCACTCAACATCTTGCTTGGTCGAAACGATTCGAGGCAAGCCTAAAATTGGACGCGGCGGATCATCTGGATGAACCGCTAAACTAACACCACAAGATTCAGCAATTGGAACTATATGCTCTAAAAAGTAAGCAAAATTCTCTCTTAAAACATCTTTATCAATATCATCATAAGCAGCTAATGCGGCACGAAAGTTCTCTAACGAGTAGCTTTCTTCGGCACCGGGAAGCCCTGCCAATATCGTGTTTATCAGCTGCTCTTTTTGCTCGTCACTTAGTGCGGCGAAATGAGCTTTAGCGGCCGCTATTTCTGCCTCACTGTAGCCGTTTTCACTATTTGGGCGTTGTAAGATAAATAAATCAAACGCGGCAAAGGCAGTTTGGTCAAAACGCAAGGCTCGGGAACCGTCTGGTAAGGCATAAGTAAGATCCGTTCGAGTCCAATCAAGCACCGGCATAAAGTTGTAGCACACGGTTTGAATACCACATCTAGCAAGGTTTTGAATGCTCTTACCGTAGTTTTCAATGTACTTTTGATACTCACCCGTACGTTGCTTAATATCTTCATGAACAGGAATACTTTCCACAACGGACCAACGCAACCCCGCCGCTTCTATCTTATCTTTCACTGCCTGAATAGCCTCAACTGGCCACACTTCGCCATTTGGAATCTCGTGCAAAGCCGTAACAATGCCAGTTGCGCCTGCTTGGCGAATATCTTGTAAAGTGATGGAGTCGTTTACTCCAAACCAACGCCATGTATGTTCCATAATAAACTCTCTTACTTGTCTTTATTCTGAGAAGCGCTTTGCATCAGATTCTGTACCTTTACGCCTGCTAGCAATCCGTCCACTAAGCTCACTAGACGAACTAGTAAGGCCTTATTATTAGCCAAGGCCGTCGGAAAGATATCGTTACGTTGCAGCAGAGCAGAAATCAGGCTCATCGAGTCATCTCGATGACGGCTAACTAATTCGAATAACACAGCTTCAAGCGGATCGTTGATGCTTTGCTGATTCTGTTCGGCATTGCAAAGAAAGGCCATCCAGCCAGCGATACCAAGCTCGATAGCCGGTGCAGCTAGCGTTTTTTCCTGCAATTCCGTTAAGCCACTCAACCAACGTTGTGGCAGCTTCTGACTGCCATCCATTGCAATTTGTTTAAGCTGATGCTGCAAACTATCGTTTTCAAAACGTGCTAATAACTGTTGGCAATAAGTCGCCAATTCCGTTTGGCTAAAACTAGGTAATGTCGGGGCTACTTCTTGCATCATATAATGTTCAAGGAAGGCTCGAATATTCTTGTCTTGCATAGCATCAGCGACGGTTTTAAAGCCCGCAATAGACCCCAAGTAAGCCAACAAGGAATGACTACCATTGAGCATTCTAAGCTTCATCATTTCATAGCTTGAGACGTCTTCAACCATTTGTACGCCAGCAGATTCCCACTGCGGACGACCTGCAGGGAAATGATCTTCGACGACCCATTGGCTAAATTGTTCGCACTTCACCACGGTAGGCTCACTAATGCCAGTGTCCGCTTTAATCATCGCAAGATCGTGATCGGAAACAGCTGGAACGATACGATCTACCATGGAATTTGGAAACGCAACGTTTTGCTCAACCCATTGGGCAAATTCGTCGTCTTGTACTTTTGCTAACGCAACGACCGCGCCTTTCGCTCGAACACCGTTATGAGGCATGTTGTCACAAGACAATACCGTAAAAGCCTCAAGACCTTGCGCACGGCGCTGTTTCAAAGACTCAAGAATCAAACCCAAGGCCGTCTTGGGTTGCGATGGAGACGCCATGTCATGCTGAATTTCTGGTGCATCTAACAATAATTCACCTGTGGATGGCGCCAAGTAATAGCCTTTTTCCGTAATTGTTAAGGTAACAATCTTGGTGGCAGGCGCTGTCATTTGTGAAAGCAGCGCCTCCCTTCCTTCATCAGAGCCGCAGAAAAACGTGTTTTTAATCGCTTTAATTTCTCTTAGATTAGCGTTACTCGTATCAGCATATTCCACCACATGATAACTATGCTCAGCCGCCTGCATCTGCTCTACCAGTTTATGATTAGAACGAATATTCGCACTGGCGATCATCCAATCCCCCCCATGAAGTGCAAGCGTCTGTTCTACATACACAGCTTGGTGAGCACGATGAAAAGCACCTAACCCAATGTGAACAATGCCGATATCATGCTGGCTTGGTTCAATCTGGCTATCTATACGTTGAATGTTTGTCATAAAGTCACCCAATTAACCCAACAGCGAAGGCAGCCACAATGAAATAGCTGGGATATAAGAAACAAGTAAAAGCACAAAAAGGTTACAGAGTAAGAAAGGCCAAATCGCTTTTACAATGGTAGTCATTGGCAACTCACTGATTCCTGCGGCGACAAACAGGCACACACCAACTGGCGGCGTTGTTAAACCAATAATCAGGTTAAGTACCGCCATCACACCAAAGTGTATCGGGTCCATACCAATACCTTCCGCCACTTTTAGCAAGGTCGGGAAAAGGATAATCAGTGCTGCGATGGTTTCCATGAAGCCACCAACCACCAATAACACGATGTTAATAATTAAAATTACCACCAATGGATTTTCGCTAATGCTAAAAATAGCACTCGCCAGCATCTGTGGTATTTGCTCACTGGTCAGAATCCAGCCGAATAAATTCGCCATCCCAACCAATAACAGTAAGCTGGTAGAACTTAAAACCGTATCCACTAATAGCTTGGGAAGATTCTTCCAAGTCAGACCTTTATAGACAAACATGCCGACAACAAAGGCATATAAGCTGGCCATAATAGAGGCTTCTGTTGGCGTAAAGAGTCCACCAATAATCCCGTACAGGATAATAAAGGTCATCAAGAGTGCCCAAAAAGCACCTTTACCAACGATATAAATTTCCTTTAGCGTTGCACGTTTTTCACGAGGATATTGGCGTTTCACAGCAATAATATAAGCCGTCACCATCATAGCTAAACCCAACATGACTCCGGGAACGACACCTGCTAAAAACATTTTGCCAACGGAAATACCGCTTAATGAACCCACAATAATCATGGGAACACTAGGTGGGATGATCGGTCCAATCGTCGATGATGCGGCCGTTACCGCCGCCGCAAAGGGTTTGTCGTAACCACTTCGAGCCATACCTGGAATCATCACAGCGCCAATGCTCGCCGTATCCGCCACAGCAGTACCAGAAATACCGCCAAAGATCATTGAGCCGCCAACATTCGCCAGTCCAAGGCCGCCACGAATGTGACCTAACAAGGCATTACTGAAACGAATAATATAATCGGTAATATTACCGACGTTCATTAAATTGCCAGCCAGAATAAAGCCGGGGATACAGAGCAAAACAAAGGAATCCATACCTGCGTACAAACGCTGAGGCACTATGGTTAAAGGAATCCCTGCCATAGTTAAATAAGTAAGCGATGCGATACCTAGGCAAAACACGATTGGTACGCCCACAAAAAGCAGTAAAAAGAATACGAGAAACAGTAAAATGACTTCCATTATGAAGCTACTCCTTGGTCATCACGTTCAAGCAGAACAAGCAGTGCACTCATAAAGCTATAAAATGCCGTTAACGCGAAGAAAAAAGTCACCGATAGGAATGCCCAGTACATAGGAACTTCTAAAGCAGGAGAGGTCTGCCAACGTCCTATTTGAGCGTATTTGATGGCATAAGGCAGAATATAAATAGCAAAGCTCCCCGCCAATACATGGCAGAAAATTTGATACACCTTATTCCAGAATCGATTTAAAGCACCTTGATACAGTTCTAGACGCACATGGCGATTATGTCGAATCACTAATCCAGAACCCATCACTATAAGATAAACAAATAAATAGCGAGACAGCTCTTCTGTCCAAATAGGGGAGCTAGGCAACAAGAAACGCGAGATTACTTGCAGCATAACCACCGCAGTAATCGCCAATAATGCAGATACAGCTAATACAGAAAATACCCAATCAATGATGTGTAGCAACCACTGAATACTTGCTTCCAGCTTGCCCACAAAATCTCTTGGGTTATTGGTTTGAGATGAGATACTCATCGTATTTCTCTCCAAAAGGGCCTATTTTCGCTATAAAAGCGAAAATAGGCGGTCTTAAACGGATTTAGATTTTGTTATAAAGCGCAAGTTGTTCAGGAGTTAGAGCATCTTGTACTGCTTTTTGAGCTGCCGCTTTGAACGCTTCAAGATCTGGCTGCACAAACTCCATCCCACGAGCTTCTAGAGTAGAACGCAATTGTGCTTCATCTGCAGCAAACATGCTGTGTTCATAGCTTTGCATTTGCTTACCAGCGTCCAGAACGATGTCTCGCAAATCGGCAGGCATACTGTTTAGCTTGTCTTGGCCAATCACCACATAAATCCAGCTACGAACGTGACCTGTTAAGTTCACATATTTCTGAACTTCGTAGAAACTCGCACTATTGATCAAACTTAGTGGGTTCTCTTGCCCATCAATCGTATTCTGCTGCAAGGCAGTAAATACTTCGCTAAATGCCATAGGGATTGGTTTAGCCCCTAGTGCTTGCCAGGTTTTTACAAACAGAGGCACGTTAGGCACTCGCAACTTCAAACCATCCAAATCACTCGGAGATTGAATTTTACGGTTGGAGGTTAAATGACGAGGTCCACGCTCGAACCACGCAATAGGTTTAAGTCCTGTACGCTCAGAAATCTGCTCACTAATTTCTTTACCAACTTCGCCATCAACGGCTTTTGTCAGCTGTTCAGAGCTGGTAAAAGCATAAGGAACTGCCATCAATGCCGCTTTTGGTGCCCAGTTTTGTAGCGATTCACCCGTTATGGTCATATCCGCTGTACCAAGCTGAATGCTATTAATAACATCCATTTCTTTGCCTAACTGCTCATTAGGATAAAGCTTAACGTCAATACGGCCATTCGATTTTGTTTCTGCGACTTCTTTAAATTTCAAAGCAGCTTTGTGCCAAATATTGTCTTCGTTGGCTGGATAGCCAAATTTCAACGTAACATCAGCAGCTTGAGCTAGCCCAGCCAACAAGATAGATGACATGACGGCGACTTTTAACATTGGTTTAATCATGGTGAACTCCGTTTTTATTATTAGATTTATACTCTAGGGTTATAAATTACTTACTCATCTCAACAAGCACTTTACGAGTAAGTTCAGGGTGGTTTTCCATTAGCTGAATACCATCGCCAATGTCGTTTAAAGCAATCCGATGACTAATTAATGCCAAAGGATCCAAACGACCTGATGCAATCATTTCAAGCACTTGAGGAAAACGACGATTATTGAGGCGCGAACCTACAATCGTCAGTTCTTTCTTAATAACTTCAATTTGCGCTAAATCACTTGGTGTTGTACTGAAACCCAACAAGCCAATACGTCCAGCAGGGCAGGCGATACGTAGAATTTCAGGCAAAAGAGCAGGAATGCATGCCGCGTCAGCAATCAAAGGTACACCTTCGCCATTTGTCCATTCTCGGATACAGTCTTCAACTTTGTGCTCTCGGCTATTAATGACATCCGTTGCACCAAGAGATTTAGCCGTTTCTAAGCGTTCATCAACGATATCGGTGACAATGATGCGTTCAATACCCATGGCTTTCGCCACTTGCACTATGGTCAAACCGATCACGCCAGCACCGTAAACCAGCAAGGTATCACCTGGAATTGGCTCCATTCGAGACAACACATTAGTAGCAATGGAATAAGGTTCGACTAATGCGGCTTGCTCAAGCGTGACATTGTCAGGAAGCACTAGTACGTTGCTGGCAGGCGCACTGGTGAACTCACCAAAGCCACCATTTCGATGGACGCCAAACACTTGTAATTTCGCACAAACGTTAAATCGACCAGCACGGCAGGCATAACATTCACCGCAGCTAATAACAGGATCAACACACACTTTATCGCCAATTTTTACGTGGGTGACGCCTTCGCCAACTGCGGCGACAACACCCGAAAATTCATGGCCAGTAATTCGAGGAAACTGAACAAAAGGGTTTTGTCCGTGAATAATATGCAGATCGGACCCACAAATTCCGGCAAAGGCAGTTTTAATCAATACTTCGCCAGCCTCAGCGACAGGCTGTTTGGTATCAATCAAGGCATAGTCATTTACATTCGCTACTTGAAACGCTTTCATAATTTTCTACCAATTCCACAAGGTGCCATCTTCTAGGCGGTTAACCGGAAGATAAGCAGGTTTATAGGGATATTTCGCGGCAAGCTCTTCATCAATATCCACGCCATGACCAGGTACGTCACCAGGAGTGAAGAAACCATCTTTGAACTCATAAGCATGAGGGAAAACTAGATCAGTTTCCTTGGTGTGAGGCATGTGTTCTTGAATGCCAAAGTTAGGCACCCAAGTATCAAAATGCAGTGCAGCCCCCATGCAAATAGGGGAAAGGTCCGTCGCACCATGGAAGCCAGTTTTGACATGATAGATAGAGGCAAAGTCAGCGATACGGCGTACATTAGTGATGCCGCCTGCATGAGTGATTGTTGCACGGATGTAATCTATTAGCTGATTTTGAATCAACTCTTGGCAATCAGACAAACTATTGAATACTTCGCCAATCGCGAGAGGTGTCGTCGTATGTTTACGAATTAGTTCATAGGAAGACTGGTTTTCAACAGGCGTACAATCTTCTAACCAGAATAAGTGAAACTTCTCGACTTCTTTGCCTAAACGCGCTGCTTGGATTGGCGTGAGGCGATGGTGTACATCATGCAAGATATGCAAATCTTCACCAAACTCTTTGCGAACAGCGGCAAATAGTTCAGGTACATGATTAAGGTATTTTTCCGTAGACCAAACATGTTCGGCAGGTAAGGCAGAATCAGCTGGCTCATAAGGTTTGCCGGCTTCTTTAGAAACGCCGTAGGTGGTAGGTATGCCTGGTATACCACATTGTACTCGAACGGCTTTATAACCAAGTTCAACATGCTTACGAACTTCTTCAAGGCAAGATTCAATATCTAACCCTGTTGCATGTCCATAGACCATGACTTTTTCACGGCTTTTACCGCCAAGTAATTGGTACAGAGGCATTCCCGCTAATTTGGCTTTTATATCCCACAAAGCAACATCGACAGCGGCGATGGCTGTCATGCCAACAGGACCACGACGCCAATACGCACCACGGTACAAATACTGCCAAATATCTTCTATTCGCTGAGGGTCTTTACCTATTAGGGTAGGGATGACATGGTCTTCAAGGTAGGCAACAACAGATTGTTCACGACCATTAAGTGTTGCATCACCAATGCCATAAACACCTTCGTCGGTTTCTATTTTCAGTGTGACTAGATTGCGGCCAGGGCAAGTCACTATTACTTTTGCTGATCGAATTTTCATGAATAAAGGTACCTAATTATTTTTTTGGCATACCAAATTTCTATAAGTGAGACAAAATTAGCTGAATAAGCAGATTAAAACAAGTATTAAGCCAATATTGGCATACCAATATCATTTATTCTTCGCCTAATCTGATTAAAATATCGACTTCTTACACGAGTTACGTAAAAATGGCATACCAGATTATTGGCAATACAGAATTACTAAGAACCCACTATGGCAGAACGACTCTACAGAGAAATTGGCGAAAGCATTAAACAAGAGATTGCAAAATCGAACATTAAAGTTGGCGATAAACTGCCAACGGAACGCGTCTACGCGGAACTCTTTGGTGTCAGCAGAACATTGGTTAGAGAAGCCTTTATCATGCTAGAAATCGAGGAGTTGATCGAAGTTCGAAAAGGCTCTGGCAGCTATTTAAAAAATAACCTTTCTTTGAAGGCAAATAATAAAGTGTCGGATGTGGGTCCATTTGAGCTATTACAAGCACGCCAAGAGATAGAAAGCTCAATAGCGGCGTGTGCAGCATCCGTCATTACCAAGCAGGATCTGCAAAAGCTGCAAGATATTCTAGATATCGAGAGTGCGGAATTAGAAATAGTCGAAAAAGCCAATAACGCAGACAGAGACTTTCATCTATCTATTGCACAAGCGACTCAAAATACAGTGTTGCTTGATACTGCGACACGCTTATGGGATATGCGCGATGGCAATCCGATGTGGAAAAAGCTCCATGCACGTATACAAGACACGTCTTACCATGACCAATGGTTAGAGGATCACAAAAAGGTGCTTGTTCAGCTACGTAAACGAAATGCAGAAGGAGCAAGACAAGCGATGTGGCAACATTTAGAAAACGTTAAACAAACCTTGTTTAAGCTCTCAGACACAGACGCACCGGATTTTGATGGTTACCTTTTTGCCCAACCAAACAGTTAGCACGAATACATTAATAAGGTGCAGAAATTAGCTCTTCTACCGTCTGATGTAGCACTTTCAGGAATAATTCGCGGGGTTTATTAGGCTGAGTGGTTTTCTTGCAAATCACGGCGACACCTAAGGTGTAAGAACGGTTTTCTGGCGCTACAGCAACGATTTGTCCGGACTCAACATATGACTCAGCATAGCGTTCAGGTAAGAAACCTATGTATCGGCCCGATAGGATCAAGGCTAAGCGGCTGTCATAGAAATACGAGATCGCAGTGAGGTTCATCTGGGAAATCTGTTCGCTAACCGCTTCATGTGGTTTTAATCCCGCGTGAGTAGCAGGGTATTTGTCCACTTTTTCGTCTTGGTCTTCAACGGACATAGTGGCTAATGGATGATCCTTCCCACAATACAAGTAACAATCGTCGCTGTATAAATGTACGTAACTTAAACCATCCAGTTTACGATGATAGGGAATAAAACCTATGTCGGCTTCATCATTTAAAATCATGCGTTCAATGTTAGACATAGAAGACACGTTCGTCGTGATCGATACTTCTGGGGCTTCAGTCGAAAATCGCTGGATCATTTCAGGGAAATGACTACGAGGATCAAGACTCACTTTATCGGAAAGGGCAAGACGCAGTTTGCCGGTTAAGCTGGCATTTAGGTTGTTTACTGTGGTTCGAAAGGCATCTAATGATTCGAGTAGATTCTCGGTCATTTTATAGATGATAACGCCTTCTTCTGTGAGAGAAAATCCACCACGGCCACGTTTACACAAGACAAGGTTCAAACGCGCTTCTAGATTGGAGATGTGCAGGCTGATAGTCGATCGACCAATATTAAGAGAGGTTTCCGCAGCCGAAAAACCACCGCAATCTACGACAGTTTTAAAGACTTTTAGCTGTTTTATTTCATAATCACCGACTTGCCCCAGTGAGTAATTTTTAACACTCATCGCCTCTCCCCATGTGTATTAACCTGTTCGTCACAATTTAGTTCGTTGATTCTCTAACTTTACATTGATTTAAGCTACTTTCATCCCTCTTTCTGCTTCTTTAAGGTAAGAGACGTCGGCTACCGCAGCAAAATGTCTTCATGATGACGTTTTATGTATTCAGGATGATTCGTATCCGCTTGGTTATACCCTGAAGTGAAGCGTTAAATACTGACCTTTCATTTCATTCTTCCAGCACGTTATTTTGGCCTGTTTGTCTCACTTGATAAACAGGCTTTTTTTGTCATTTTGATTGCTTCCCTTCTTTTCAGAAAGGGTCTAGAGGAGGTTAATATGTTGATCGCGTTATCCGTTCGTCAAAAACTAATTGCGATTGTTGTTTTGGTCTGTGTTGGGTACGCGGGGTTTGGCGCTTATTCCATTTATAACTTGTCGCAAATGTCGAATGCGTCCGACGATTCCACCGAGCTGAGCAGGCTAACCAGTGAAGTCAAAGACGTTGAAATTGCTTTACTAAAATTTGAACGAGAAATGGCAACGCTTTCACCTGACAATGTTGATGCTATCAGCCAAACATTAGTAAGAATAAAAAACGAGACCGCTGCAGGATTTAGCATCAGAGCGGATTTACTCGATGCCGAAGGCAAGACGCTATTAGAGAATAGCCAAGCCTTACAGCCTCATTATTTATCGGCACTTGAAAGTCACCTGCAAAATTTAATCACCCTCGGGTTAAGCGGTGAAACTGGCGCGCTGGGTCGATTAAACCAATCGGCGCAAGCCTTAGCTGAACAACTCAAATCATTGGCAAGCTTTGCCGCAAGCTTTAAAGAAGTGAGAGCGAGAGAAAAAGACTTTCTCGCTTACAGCGATGCTGAACACCAAGCCGCCTTACAGGCAGCTATTAAGGCACTTAGAAATAATGTTGATAACATAGGGTTTGGCGATGTATTTGGTCCGATGATCCAAACTTATGAAGATGCATTGGCGCCAGTTATTGCCTTGTCTATTACCTTAAAAGAACAGCAAAGCGAACTTGCATCATTAAGTAATCAATATACCCACGCCATGGATGAGAGCGCTAATTACCTACAAAACACCTTATTAGCTCAGGCGCAAATACGTTCATCAGAAACCGCCAAGCAAGCGCGCAGTTCTTTGGTCATTGCTTGTGTCTTACTTGCACTTGTTATCGGTCTTATTTTGTCGACGGTGATTCGCTCTTTAAATCGCAATCTAAAAGCCGTTTTAGCGATATTAAAAGAAGTGGCGCAAGGCAAACTTCGTTCACGTCAGCAAACGCTCAATTCAAGCAACCCAGATGAGTTCCAGCAGCTTTTCATTGCCTCAAACCAAATGTCCGATAGCCTGCGCTTATTGATTAGTCATTTAATAAACAGCAACGAGAAGCTGGTGCTCACGGCCGATGAACTGGACAGCGGCATTCAAACCATTGTCAGCGGCAGCGAGCGCATTCGTGATAGAAGTAACACACTGGCCGCCTCTACAGAAGAAATATCCGCCACCGCAGATACGGTGAAATCCATGACACAAAACGTTCAAAGCGCCGCAAAACTGGCTTATGCATCCGCAACAAGTGGCGTGGATGCGATGCGTGATGCCATGACCAGCATTAGCGATGTGGCAGACACCATTCAAGATACCAACGAACGAGTCGCTCGTCTTGGTACATTGTCTAAAGAAATAGATGTGGTTATCGAACTCATCGTCGGTGTCGCAGAGCAGACTAGTCTATTGGCTCTCAACGCCGCGATAGAAGCGGCTCGTGCCGGGGAAGCAGGGCGAGGTTTTGCTGTGGTGGCAGACGAAGTCAAAACGCTGTCCGAGCAAACAGTCAAAGCTTCGGGCAGCATCACTGAAAAAGTCGAAAATATTCAGAAGGAAACTCAATCAGTAATTGATGCCATGACGCTGAGCCTAAATAAAGTCGATCGCAGTAAAGAGCAGGGTGAAAACGCGGTAAAAACCATTCATCTAGTCGAGCAAAATACCCTAGAAGCAATGAACAATACCCAAGAAATTGCCCAAGCCATTAAAGAGGTCGCATTGACGACAGCACAAATGGCACAAGACATGGACATCATTGCCCATGACATTAAAGACAACCACAGTGCCACTCAATCTATTCAGATGGCAAATAAAAATGTTCACCACCAAACCAAAGAATTAGCCAACCAAATCCAAGGTTTTGACGTGGCTTAACAGTCAAAACCCTTGAAAAGGGCTTTCACGAAAAATCATGAAGCCCTAATTTGGTGCAGCAATAAATTACAGACAAAAGACTCGACCGCATATTTAAAAAAGCAAAAAAAATGCACGTTTTCAACATCATAGATCAATAATATTCACACTATTGGTGCATTCAACTAATCTATTTTTTGCACCAAAAAGGGTTGCCAAGCCTCTTTATTGTGCGCCAAATTGCAGTTAGTTATATGATTTATAACAGATTTTGTCTTTTTGGATTGTTTGATGCCGACAAAACTTTAGATAGATTTTGTGAGCTTTATTGCTCTTAGGCTTTTTGAAAGTATCGAGTACAAGGTGTCACAACCACAAAGGCGTGACTTTTTTATGCACTTTTGCTCTCGAGGTAGCTCAATGATTAAGGCGATACTAAAAGTAAAAAAACGATTGGTTGTAAGTTCTCTAGCGGTAGCTCTTGGATTAGGCGCTGTCGCTTCTTCTGCTAATGCTGCAGATTACAACTGGCGCTTCGCTAACCTATACAGCCGAGGCTCTGCATTCGGTGCTGTATATGAAGATTTAGCAAAAAACATTGAGACTATGTCTGACGGCCGCATCAAGGTACAAGTTTTATATGATGGTGAAGGTGTAGGTTCTTCTGGCATTTTTGGTGCCGTAAAAACAGGCCTAATCACCATGGGCGCGACTTTCCAATCTTTGAACGCAGGTGAGCTTCCAGCTGGTTTGGTTGAAATCGGTCTACCTGGTGGAACCAGTGATGTAGGTGAACTAACTACCTTGTTCCAAGAAAAAGGCTGGGCGCCAATCCTTAAAAAAGCCTACGGCGAGCAAGGTCTAGTTTGGCTTGACCCTTACATTCAGCCAGCGGTTTACGTTATTACTAAGAAGCCAATCAATTCGATTGCTGACTTCCAAGGTTTGAAAATCCGTGCGCCTGGCGCATACGGTAAGTTCCTACGTAACCTAGGCGCTTCTCCTGTTTCTCTAGCTTGGTCTGAGATCTACACAAGTCTTTCAACTGGCGTAATCGACGGTTCTATCGGTTCTAACATGATTGATCACCGCGATGGTAACCACGTAGAAGTAGCAAAATATATGTACCCTCTTCCTCTAGCTGGCGCACAAGTGTTACCTATTATCGTTAACCAAAGCGCTTGGAACAAGCTTCCAGCGGACTTAAAGGCCATTGTTAAAGCGGCGACAACCGTTCACGCTCAAGAGCAAATGACCAAGTCTAAACTTTGGGAATCTCAAGCGGTTGCTGATATGGAAGCAAAAGGCCTTCAGTGGAGCCCAGAGCCAAGTGCAGAAGACAAAGCAGCTTGGAGAGCAGCAGGTGCGAAACTTTGGGATGAGTACGCAGCTGCAGACAAATACAGCAAAGAGTTGATTGACGTTCTTCGTAAAGAACAGAAATAATCTCCTGTGCAATAACTAAAACGGCCTTCTCTTCGTAGAAGGCCGTTTTAATTTCGATCCATCCTTACAGGTACAAAACAATGATAATGACTGCGATTAGGCGCTATTGTCTTGGAGTCCACGCGTTGGTGGCTTTCATTGGGAATTCCGTTTCCTATCTTATGCCAGTATTAGCATTTGTCGTTGCTTTCGAGGTTTTCTCTCGTTACATATTAGATAGTCCAACCATTTGGGCTTACGACACTTCGCTATTTATCTTTGGTTATATTGCGGCATTAGGCGGCGCTTATGCCCAACAGCAACGTGCCCACATCAATGTCGATATCCTTTACAACAAAGTCTCAGCTCGAACGAAAAGCATATTTAACCTATTTTCATTCGCTCTCGCCATGTTCTTTATGGTTATCGTCTGCAAAATGAGCATAGGTAAGTTTGAAGAAGCGCTCGAGTTTAACTACCGACGTCAAAGTGAATGGGCGCCTCATATGCATCATTACTGGTTAATGATGGCAATCGCTAGTGTTTTGCTTATTTTGCAACTTTCCAGCGACTGGATTGATTCATTACACCAAGCAATTACTGGTAAACCCTTATTACCAGAAGCACCGACCGAACAAGAGGAAACCGCACAATGATTAGTATTGAGTTATTAACGGGCATTTTATTTGCCTGTATCATAGCGTCCTTTGCCTTAGGTGCACCGGTTGGTTTAGCCCTTGGCGGTATTGCCATGGGCATAGGTTATATGACCTGGGGCGATGCCTTATTTAACGTCATTCCTACTACGCTAGAATCAACCCATTTTAGTTTTATCCTGCTTGCTATCCCTTTGTATATTTACATGGGTCAATTGCTCACCCGATCCGGTATTGGCGATGCCATGTTTAACGCCAGCCAAATGTTAATTGGTCGAGTACGTGGTTCACTCGCTATCAGCGTGATCGTGGTGTGCTCTATGATTGGTGCCATGGTTGGCATTATCGGCGCGGGCATCATGACTTCAGGCAGTATCGCTCTGCGTCCAATGTTAGAGCGCGGCTACGATAAACGTCTAGCGCTTGGCGTTATTATGGCGGGTGGCGGCTTAGGTATTTTGATTCCACCTAGTATCCCGATGATCATGTTTGCATCGTCTACGCAGAACTCAGTAGGGCGCATGTTCATCGGTGCCTTGATTCCTGCGCTTATCACTATAGTTTTGCTAATCGGTTACGTAGTGATTTCCTGTAAGTTGAACCCAAAGCGCGCGCCGATGGATGTTGTACCAGAAGTTCAACCAACGCCAAAAGAGAAGTTCCTAACAGCTCGTGATGGCTTATTGTCTCTGCTGTTAATTGTTGCCGTGCTTGGTAGCATCATCATGGGCATCGCGACACCAACAGAGTCTGGTGCGATAGGTGTTGTGGGCGCAATTGTTCTAGCGATTTTCTTTAAACGCTTCAAACCACGTATGGTACAAAAAGCGGGGATGCAAGCCGCATTACTGGTCAGTGTGGCGATGTGGATTATTGTTGGCGCGTCGGTTTTCAGTAACTTCCATTTGCTGATGGGCGTGCAAAACATGGTTGCGGGTTTCACCCAAGATTTGGGCTTACCACCGATTGTCGTCATCATGTTGTTCCAATTGATCATGCTGTTGCTAGGCTTCATTATCGATGAATTTATCATCGTCCTAATGTGTGCGCCTATCTTCACACCGATTGCCGTGTCTCTGGGTTATGATCCTATTTGGTTTGGTATCTTGATGATTCTAAACATTGAAATTGCCGTACAAACGCCACCTTATGGTTTTGCTTTGTTTTACCTAAAAGGCATCGCGCCTCCTGGCATCACCATGTTGGATATCTACAAATCCATTACGCCATTTGTATTGCTGAAACTTCTGGTTCTTGTCATCGTAATGATGTTCCCAGAATTGGTAACCTGGTTGCCTAATCAACTAATGGACTCATAATTTTCATCTAATTCGTGACTGTTGCTCATTATCATTAGAAATAAAAAAAGCCAGTGTGAATCACACTGGCTTTTTTGTTTAGAGCTTTACTATTTTAAAAATTTTGTCTGCTATTAATTAATAGCGCTTCAAGATAATCGCTGCGTTTACTCCGCCAAAACCAAAGCCATTACACAACACATAGTCGACCGCTTTTTCACGTGCAACCAATGGAATAAGATCTAAATCCGCCATGCTGTCTTCTGGAGTTTCAAGGTTTAGCGTCGGAGGCAAAATACCTGATATTAGCGCCTGCGCACTGAAAATCGTTTCTACGCCACCCGCAGCTCCCAGCAAATGACCTGTTGCGGATTTCGTCGATGAAATCGCCACCTCTGTGACTTTTTCACCAAACACACGACGCAAGGCGTTAATCTCGCCACGATCGCCAACCGGTGTCGATGTTGCATGAGCATTAACATAGCCAATTTGATCCGCAGAAATGCCAGCCATTTTAAGCGCTGTTTGCATCGCACGGGCAGCACCGTTGCCGTCTTCTGGGCCAGATGTCAGATGGTAAGCATCTGCACTGGTGCCATAACCAACGATCTCAGCCAAAGGTGTTGCACCGCGGGCTAAGGCATGTTCAAGGGTTTCAAGTACAACAAGGCCAGAACCTTCGCCCATAACAAAGCCTTCACGATCTTTATCAAAAGGACGAGACGCTTTTTCAGGAGCATCATTTCGAGTAGAAAGCGCCTTCAAGGCACCAAAACCAGCCAAAGACAATGGATCGATACAGGCTTCTGTACCGCCAGCTAGAGCCACTTTTGCTTCACCAGTACGCAATAAACGCATCGCATCGCCAATCGCCTGTACGCCTGCCGCACAAGCGGTCACAGGCGTGCCAATAGGTCCTTTGAATCCATATTTGATAGAAACGTTACCCGCCGCTAGATTGGCAAGAAACGCTGGAACCGTAAAAGGTGACACTCGACGAGCACCTTGCTCTTTTAAAACTGAATGTGCATGAGTAATGGTTGGTAAACCACCGATACCAGTGGCGATAATCGTCGCTGTTGCTTCTTGATCTTCAGCAGACGTTGGATGCCAATTAGCTTGGGTTAATGCTTCTTCTGCAGCAGCAAGGGCAAATAATGTAAACAGATCGACACGCTTACGGTCTTTAGGTGACAGATAGTCTGATTCATTCAAACCATTAGCTTGTTCTGTGTGACTTGGAACCTGTCCGGCAATATGAGTGCTAACGCCTTCAGACAAGGTTGTAGGTAATAAACGAATACCAGATTCACCACGAATCAAGCGATCCCAGACCGAAGCAACACCTAAACCAAGCGGTGACACCAAGCCCATACCAGTGATAACAATTCGTTCTTTAAGTGACATAAAAACCTCTTTAATTTCAGCAGAAATACCATACTCATGCTATAGTGAGACAAAATATGATCAAGATAATATTTAGCTAATTTTCTTAAATAAATTAAGCTTTAGTCTAGTACAAGTAGGGGCAAAAAATATGTCTTACACAGCCAAACACAAAGAGCAAACTAGACAGCGTATATTACATGCTGCTGCAAAATTATTTTGCTCTCACGGTTTTGATCGGGTCACGCTTACCCAAATCATGAAAAAAGCGAACATGACACACGGTGCGTTTTATGCGCATTTTTCTGGTAAAAGCAGTCTATATGAAGCGGCCATGCAATTTGCTAGCTCCAATGCTTTCTGGGCGAGGGACGACAAACAGACCGAAGGAAAAGAAACCCATATTAAGGCACTGGTGACTCGCTACCTTAGCTGGGGTCGAAATGACAAAGAACATCCATCGCCATTGGAATTTTTAGTTACTGACGCCGCACACAAAGAAGAAAAAGTTCGTCAAGCCTACCAAGTTTGCTTCGATAGTTTGGTCGACCGTCTGGCAGGGATTCTGAAAAAACGTGGTAGCCAAGAAGCCGAAGCTCTTGCAGAAGAGACAGTCGTGTCCTTAGTGGGAACCGTCGCCATCGCACGCTCTTTCACCCAACCGCTGCAAAGCGACTTCCTAAAGCGCGCCCAAGAACGCATCGTCAATCGGCTTAACAGCGGATTAAAAAATAGCGAACCAGTGGAAGGTTAAAAAGTTTGAAGCTTTTTTTCACGTGAAACAATTAGATAAGGAAGGGAAGAACAAGAAGAGTAAAGCTTACTCTTCTTGTTCTTCCTCGTTTTCTAGATACCAGTTCATCACATAAGGGGCGAGTTCAGCACCCGATACAAAGAAGTGACCATTGAGTAGCGTTTCTCTTTGGTTGTAACGAAAGGGTTTTCCATCCGGTGTGACGAGCATTCCGCCAGCGGCTTCGATGATGGCTTGCTGAGCGGCGGTGTCCCATTCACTGGTTGGGCCACGACGCAGATGCAAATCCGCAATCCCTTCTGCAATTCGGCAGCCTTTGATTGAACTGCCTTTTGGTAACTCTCGTACTTGCTCGTAACTTTGCTTTAACTTATTTTTCAGCGAGGCTGGAAGAGCAGGGCCGTGACTACGACTTGTCATGGCAATAATAGGTTCGCGTGGTTCACGGACGTTGATACTTTCGTATTCATCGCCTTGCCATTTAAACGCGCCAATAGGTAAGTCTTGCCAGGCTTTGGTCACACCAAAGTAACCTTCGGTTGTGGTCGGCAAATACACCACCCCAAGAATCGGTGCGCCGTTATCTACCAAGGCGATATTAATACTGAATTCGCCATTACGCTTGATAAATTCTTTGGTGCCGTCAAGCGGATCAACGATCCACAACATAGGCCATTTAGAACGCTCTTCAAACGCCACCACGCCTTCTTCAGACAAAACTGGAATATCGGGTGTAAGTGCTTGCAAACCTGCTAGAATCACTTTGTGCGCAGCGAGATCGGCAGCGGTCACTGGACTGTCGTCCAGCTTTTGCTCGATACCCAAATCGGCACGTTGATAAATATCCATGATCACATCGGCGGCATCGTGTATTATTTTTTGAAGAGCTTGGAAAATTGGGTGTCTACTAACGTCCTGCATAACAGCCTCAAATATGACAACAGAATAGGGTCAACGCATTCTTATGAGTAAACCAGAAAAGCAGTCGGCACCACAAGCCGTTCGTTTAGATAAGTGGCTTTGGGCCGCACGTTTTTTTAAAACTCGTTCACTTTGTAAAGACGCCATCGATGGCGGCAAGGTGTCTTACAACGGAAGTAAGGGCAAAGCCAGCCGCAATGTGGAAATTGGCGCCTTAATTGGTATACGAGTTGGTTGGGATGAAAAGGTCGTCGAAATCAAAGACATCAGCGGCCAACGTCGTGGCGCACCTGAAGCACAATTGCTTTATGAGGAAACGCCAGAGTCGATTGAGAAACGTGAAAAGCGCGCCCTCGAAAACAAATCTTTTGGTGGTCGAATTATGTCCGACCACAAGCCGAACAAAAAAGAGCGTCGTGATATTAAGCAGCTGAAGAAAGATATTTTTAGCGACAACTAATAATCTAGATCCAATATCACGCATTGCATCTCAAGCTAAAATTGCACCTCAAGATAATAAGTAAGCGAGAAGGTGAGCCGTCTATTCAACAACGGCAATAAAGACCTTCTCGATTCTCCACACAGCCATACAATTCCAACTCCATTAACACCTGCATCATCAATCCCGCGTCCATTTTGCTTTGGCGAATCAAGGCATCAAAATCCATCGGTTGTGCTTCTTGTTCCATAATGGCAATAACTGCCTTGGCATTATCTGAAGTAGATTCCGGTAAAGCATGAAGCTGATTCGAGGCCAAAATAGGCGTACTTTCAGTTCGCTGGTTTCTATTTTCGGATGATGGTTTTTTACTATTTTTGTTAGCAGTCGAGCTTTTAGTACTCTTCGTTACATTAGCGCTTTTCGTTACAGAAACAGAGGGCAGTTCTGAGCACTCCGCCAAGATGTCATCCACGTTACGAACCAAGGTTGCGCCTTGTCGAAGCAACTGATGACACCCCTCTGATTTCGGGTCGATCAAACGACCAGGCAAAGCAAATACTTCGCGGTTTTGTTGTATGGCATAACTCGCACTGATCAATGAACCACTTTTTATAGATGCCTCCGATACCAGCACGCCCATACTTAAACCACTGATAATTCGATTCCGCGGTGGAAACAGGTGAGGGCGAGGACTAGTTGATAGTGGGTATTCACTTATTAATGCGCCGCCTTGCTCTAGAATCTCTTCGAACATCTCACGATTATGGTGGGGGTAACGGTGAAATAAACCAGTTCCCATTACCGCAATGGTTGGTGTTGTCTTGTTATATAACGCGCCTTGATGCGCTGCTGTATCGACTCCCATCGCGCCACCACTCACTACGCAAACACCACGAGCCGATAATTGCTCGGCAAATTGAAAGGTGGCATCTCTTCCATAACGCGTACATTTTCGCGCTCCCACAATACCGATTTTCGGTAATGCCAAGGTGTCTCGGTTACCTTCTACATAAAGAAACGCCGGCGCGACAGTAATCTCTTTTAATGCCTTGGGGTAATGCTCACCATCTTGCAGTACTAAGTGGTGATCAGCTTCTGCCAACCAAGCTAATGACTCATCACGCTTGGTTTCTTGTTCTTTTGTGAGTATGCCATTGGAAAAATAATCCATTGCCTGACGCGCCGTAATCTCTGGCCACTTTAGTGCGATCAACAAATCATAGGTTATCGTCTCAGAGGAACTTGAGCCGTTCAGCTCTTCATTACTAAATAAGGAAAAGCTTTCAGCATCATCCGTTGATGCATGATGATCGAGTTGACTGAGGTAAGTATAAAGACGCGAGAGTCGAGATGGGCCAATGCCAGATAAGAAACTTAAGCATAACCAATCAGTTTTCGACAAGCCTGAGGCGTTAGAGGTAGACATGGTAGACGGCTTCCTTGCGAGTTGAACATGGGCATTCCTTGCCCGTACGTTTACTTAAAATACAAAATAAGAGTACTTAAAATACAAAACCAAAAGCGAATAGTCTTTGGCTATGGAAGCTATTCAATCATATTGGCCAAAAAACCGCCATGAGAAGACTGCTCAACGGCCAGACTTGCGTTACAATAGACGTAATGAAAAGAGTAGGAGAGAACGTCTCCGCTCATGAACAAAGACACATCGTTGGAAAAGATCATGGCTGTTTTAACTGTACTTGAATACCCAGACAAACGCTTACGCAAAATTGCGAAGCCAATTACCGAGTTCACTGACGAGCTACAAACAAAAATCGACGACATGCTTGATACCATGTATGACGAAAACGGTTTAGGCTTGGCGGCAACTCAAGTGGATTATCACCACCGTCTTGTGGTGATGGATTTTTCTGAAGAACGTAATGAGCCCATCGTTTTTATTAATCCAGAATTCGAAATATTAGACGACGAGCCAAATGAATTCCAAGAAGGTTGTTTGTCTGTTCCTGGCTTTTACGAGCACATTTATCGTGCTGCAAAAGTAAGAGTCAAAGCATTAGACCGCAACGGCAAACCATTCTCTTTGGAAGTTGATGAGCTAATGGCAGTTTGTGTTCAACATGAAGTTGATCACCTCGACGGCAAACTTATGGTCGATTATTTAACGCCTCTAAAGCGCAATCGCATTAAGAGCAAATTAGAAAAAGCCCATAAGCTAGCTCAAAAACAAGGCTAAGAAGACGACTCTTTTTAGCCAATAGATCATTAATACTCGTATTATAAAATCAGGCTTTGGCCTGATTTTTTGTTAAGGAACCTTTATGCCGACCTCACCACTTCGTATAGTTTTTGCTGGCACACCAGAATTCGCAGCGGCTAGCCTGCAAGCGCTCTTAACAAAGATGAAAGATTCAAATGCTGAAAAGCAGTATGAGATCGTCGGCGTTTACACTCAGCCAGATCGTCCAGCGGGCCGTGGTCAAAAGCTAGTTCAGAGCCCAGTGAAACAGCTTGCTATCGCCAACGACATTCCAGTTTATCAGCCGTTAAATTTCAAACAGGATGAAGACAAGGCGCAGCTCGCCGCATTAGAAGCCGATCTTATGATTGTCGCCGCGTACGGAATCATCCTGCCAAAAGTCGTATTGGATACGCCTAAATTTGGTTGCATTAATGTTCACGCTTCTTTGCTTCCTCGCTGGCGCGGTGCAGCTCCTATTCATCGTTCCCTGATTGCTGGCGATGACGAAACCGGCATTACTATCATGCAAATGGATGTTGGTTTGGATACTGGCGATATGCTGCTAAAAGCATACTGTGATATCAAACCAACAGACACGTCAGAAACGTTGCACGATCGCTTGGCTATTCTTGGTGGCAGCACACTGATTGAAGCTCTAGAAAAATTCAAAGCCAGAACATTAGTCCCTGAGCAACAAGATGAAAGCCTTACTTGCTACGCCGCGAAACTTACCAAGCAAGAAGGCGATGTTAACTGGGCATCTTCGGCAGAATTGATCGAGCGTCAAATTCGCGGTTTATCTCCTTGGCCAGTCGCTTACACCAACAGCCTTGCTGGTGTAATGAAAATCCATGCAGCACACATAGCCAGCGTAAGCGATGAGGCTTCCACACCAGGCGATATTTTGGTGGTTAGCAAAGAGGGTATTATCGTTGCCACAGGGCAAGGTTCTATTCTTATTACTGAGATCCAATTTGCAGGCGGCAAACGCATGAAAGTGCAAGACGCCTTAAACGGTAAACACAAAGCAGCCTTAGAGATTGGTCAGCGTCTTGGCGTTAATGAAAGTGAAAACAAGAGTGAGCAAACAGCATGAGCCAATACGACAATAGCCTCCCATCCAACACAAGTCAGCAAAGTGCTCGCCAAGTGGCGGTTACAGTCATCACTAATATTCTGCTTCAAAAGGGTTCACTTAGTACGCAACTTGCTCGCCATCAAATAGATGTTGCAAGCGAACATGCACCAATGCTTAAAGAATTATGCTTTGGTGTATGTCGTCAGTACCCAAGACTAAACAGCATTGCCTTACATTTATTGGCGCATCCTTTTGAAGAAAAGGACACAGATTTATACGCTGCCTTACTTTTAGGTTTGTATCAATTAACCTACATGAACACCCCAGATCATGCGGCAGTAAACGAAACAGTAGAAGCGTGCCGGATCTTGAAAAAAGACTGGGCAACCAAGTTAATGAATGCGGTGCTACGTCGCTACCAAAGAGAAGCCGACGAAATAGTTGAGATTCTAGAAGCTCAACCTTCTGTAGAATTCAACATGCCGAAATGGCTGGTGAAACGTTTTAATAAACATTGGCCAGACAGTCTTGAAGACATTATCGAAGCAAGTAACACGCATCCGCCAATGTGCATTCGTGTAAATGACAGCCTGGTTTCACGTGAAACATACAAGGAGCAACTTGCTGATCTGGGTATAGACTCTGAAAATGGCGAATTTTCAGATTCAGCTTTGTACCTAAGAAATGCGGTTCGTGTTGGAGAGTTACCAGGTTTTGATGCAGGTTTTGTCAGCGTTCAAGATGAAGCCGCTCAGCTTTCAGCTCATATTTTATCGCCCAAAAATGGCGAAAAAGTATTGGATGCCTGTGCAGCACCTGGTGGAAAAACAGGGCACTTATTAGAGAAAGCCAACTCTGCTGGACTAAGTTCAATGGAACTCACTGCCGTTGAACTAGAGCCTTGGCGCATGGAAAAAATCGAATCCAATTTGGCACGCCTTGGCTATTCGGCGCAGTTGATCTGTGCAGATGCGAGTGATCTTGATGCATGGTGGGATGGCGAGCATTTCGATAAAATCCTACTCGACGTTCCTTGTACGGCAACAGGTGTTATTCGTCGTAACCCAGACATTAAGATCAATCGAAAGCCAGCTGACATTGATGATCTCGTTATCATCCAGCGAGAGATTCTTAACAAGGTTTGGACAACGTTAAAATCTGGTGGCTTCATGTTGTACGCAACTTGCTCCTTGATGCCAGAAGAAAACGAACAACAAATCCAACGGTTCCTAGCAAACCAAGAAAACGCGAAAGAAGTTGCACTAAATTCTTTGGCGCCGGATCTTGCAGTAGAATGGGGGATTCCTGTTAGTCACGGTCGACAATTATTTCCCCATGCAGATGGTCACGATGGTTTCTACTACTGCCTTCTTCAAAAAGCTTAAGCCTGCCTGCCTAGCAAATAGGAATCAAAAAAACAGGCACAGATCACCTACGGCAAACGACTGAAAAATAGATCGTTTTATAAAAATGCCCGACAAATTGTTTCACATGAAACACAGTTTGTTGGGCATTTTTTTGCGTTCAATTAATATTATCCTTTGCTGATTACGAACTTGTCTCTCAGTTTCAACACTCAATAAGTAACAAAAGAAATCTCATTACACGATCATCCAAAATAATTACGAGTATTTATCAAGTTCAAGTTAAATAATTGTCCTTATGTGGGTAAACTTGCTCTACTTGATTCGAGCAAAAAATATGCACGCTCGATCAACCAAACAACTCAATTTTGACATTTGAATTAATACACTAAACAAAGAGCCGAAAAAATAACGCTCTAAGGCAGACTATGAAAATCATCATTATAGGCGCGGGGCAGGTTGGCGCCACGCTTGCGGAAAACTTGGCAAGTGAAGATAACGATATTACCGTCATTGATACAGATTTAACCCGCCTTAGAGAGCTGCAAGATCGTCTCGACATTCAAACGGTTGAAGGCAGTGGTTCACATCCAGCTGTATTAGATCAAGCTGGTTGCAACGATGCCGACATGCTAATTGCGGTGAGCAACCAAGACGAAACCAATATGATCGCCTGTCAGATTGCTCACACCTTGTTTAAAACACCGACTAAAATCGGTCGTGTCCGTTCTAGCGCTTATGCAAATTATCCAGAACTCTTTGTTGATTCAGCCATTCCAATGGATGTTCGTATCAGCCCAGAAAAAGAAGTAACTAAACATTTAAGCCGTTTGATTCGTTATCCAGGCGCGTTGCAGGTGATGGAATTTGCGGAAGGTAAAGTACAGCTAGTCGTCGTCAAAGCAGAAAAGGGCGGTCCACTGATTGATCAACCTATCAGTTTCTTAAAAGAACACATGCCGTCGATCCAAACGCGTATTGCAGCAATTTATCGTGATGGTAAATCCATTTCTCCTGACGGCAATACACACATTCGCGCCAACGACGAAGTCTTTTTTCTAACGGCTCAACGAGATGTTTTAGATGTAATGAGTGAACTGCGTCCTTTAGACGTTCCTTATCGACGCATCATCATCGCCGGCGGTGGTAACATTGGCGAGCGTTTGGCACAGAGTTTGGAAAAAGAATACCGCGTTAAAATCATCGAACGCGATCCTGAACGTTGCCGTTATTTGTCCGAAACCTTGGACAACACAATTGTGCTAAACGGCGATGCGTCTAAGCAGGAACTGCTGCTTGAAGAAAACATCGAATCCACCGATGTATTCTGTGCTTTAACCAACAACGACGAAGCCAATATCATGTCTTCTATGTTGGCAAAAGTACTCGGCGTTCGTACGGTTATGACCATCATCAATAACCCTGCGTACGTCGATATCGTTCAAGAAGGCATGATCGACATTGCGATTTCGCCGCAACAAACTACCATCAGTTCGCTACTAAGTTATATTCGACGCGGTGATGTGGTGAACGTTCACTCGATGCGCAAAGGTGCTGCGGAAGCATTAGAGGCAGTCGCGCACGGTGATTATCGTTCTTCAAAAGTCGTTGGCCGCAGCATTGCCAATTTGAATTTGCCTGAAGGCGCAACTATTGGTGCTATCGTTCGTGCAGACGATTTGATTGTCGCCACCAGCGAACTGGTGATCCAAGCAGAAGATCACGTCATCATTTTCGTGACCAATAAAAAGCAAATTCCAGCGGTAGAGCAGCTCTTCCAAGTGGGATTAACCTTCTTCTAATTTGAACGTTTTTTAGCAAAAGTAGAAGCCAACATCATTTGGCTTCAGCAGATTTTTAACGCCGGTCTGGCAACAGAACATCGCCAGACTAAAGGAAGCAAGTATGCATTTTAGTGTTATTTTACGTGTCATCGGATTATTGGTAATGGTGTTCAGTGTGTCACTGATTCCACCAATTATCGTTTCTCTGATTTATTCCGATGGCGCACTCAATGCCTTTTTGTATGCATTGGGTATCAATATATTAGGCGGCTTTCTTCTATGGTTCCCTGTTCGGAAAGAACGTGGGGAGTTAAAAATTCGTGACGGTTTCTTGGTCACTGTCTTGTTCTGGACCGTCCTAGGCTTGTTCGGTTCGGTGCCTTTCTTTTTGGCAGAAACGCCAGACTTGACCTTTACTGATGCCTTGTTCGAATCCATTTCTGGACTCACCACCACAGGGGCAACTATCCTTACGGGTATTGATGGCTTACCTAAGTCGATTTTGTTTTATCGCCAGTTGCTCACTTGGTTAGGCGGTATGGGGATCATCGTTTTGGCCGTTGCCATCATGCCTATGTTGGGTATCGGTGGTATGCAGTTGTATCGTGCTGAAACGCCAGGGCCAGTAAAAGACACCAAATTGACGCCACGCATTGCCGAAACGGCAAAAGCCCTTTGGTATATTTATGCGACCTTAACCAGCGTTTGTGCCTTAGGATATTGGATCGCAGGGATGAGTTTGTTCGACGCGATTTGCCATAGTTTCTCAACTGTCGCAATCGGCGGTTTCTCCACTCATGATGAGAGTATCGGTTACTTCAATAGTGTCGCTATCGAAATGATTTGTACCTTCTTTATGATTGTCTCGGCATTCAACTTCGCTCTGCATTTCTACGCTTGGCGTCACAAAAGCGTATGGCATTATTTTAAAGATCCTGAAGCACGTTTCTTTTTATTGATACTGTCTTGTACGGTTATTTTGTCGACTCTCGTGCTTGCCATGACATCGACTTACGATTGGAGTACATCGATTCGCTATGCGGTATTCGAAAGTGTTTCCATCGCAACTACCTCTGGTTTTGGTACATCCGACTTCGCTAGCTGGCCGCATTTCTTACCATTCTTGTTGATCGTCACATCGTTTGTCGGTGGCTGTGCCAGTTCGACTGGTGGCGGCATGAAGGTGATTCGTATCCTCTTGATCCTCAAACAAGGTATGCGAGAGATCAAACGCTTGATCCACCCAAATGCCGTTATTCCCGTTAAAGTGGGCGGCAAAGCCATCAATGAAAGAGTCGTGTCTGCAGTATGGGGATTCTTCTCGGCATACTTACTGGTTTACGTAGTGCTAATGATTGGCCTAATGGCAACAGGATTGGATCAAGTTACGGCTTGGTCTGCTGTTGCTGCAACATTGAATAACCTTGGTCCAGGTCTTGGCGACGTAGCTGCCAGTTTCACCAGTGTCAGTGATCCTGCAAAATGGATGCTGTGTTTTTCTATGTTGTTGGGTCGTTTGGAAGTCTTTACCCTGTTGGTATTGTTCACACCAATGTTCTGGCAAAAATAAAAAGCGCTAAAAATTAGATAACACGTAAGGATTAAGACAGTGACACCAGCCATCAACCAGCTTAAAAAACTGAAGATTGCGTTTAGTATTCACGAATATGAACACGATCCACATTGTTCTAATTTTGGCGAAGAGGCCGCAGAGAAACTCAATCTCGATCCTGCTTGTGTGTTCAAGACTCTACTAGTCACCGACGACAAAAACACCTTCGTTACCATTGTGCCAGTGACAGATACCTTAAATTTAAAACGAGCGGCCAGTGCACTAGGCGTTAAAAAATTGCACATGGCAGAGGTTAAAGATGCCGAGCGACTTACTGGTTATTTGGTTGGCGGTATCAGCCCAGTAGGGCAAAAGAAAAGCCTCGTCACTTGTATTGACCAAAGTGCGCAGAAATTTGAAAAAATCTATGTCAGCGGCGGACAGCGAGGACTGGATATTGGTCTAGCACCAAACGACCTAAGTCTCGCTTGTCGTAACGCCATCTTCGCAGAGATTGGCGAAACCAAGTAACATAAAAGATTACCCTGCGAATCGACTCTCTCAATTTAAAAAAAGGCATTCTCCATGGCGCAAATTAAACCCATTATTTTATTAGATCGAGACGGCGTCATTAACCAAGACTCAGACGCTTATGTGAAATCAGTAGAAGAATGGCAGCCCATTCCAGGCAGCATCAAATCCATCGCTGCACTTTCCAAAGCAGGCTTTAAAGTCTTTGTGGTGACGAACCAGTCAGGTATTGCTCGCGGTTATTATGACGAAGCCACACTACAGACTATGCACGATAAAATGACAACACTGGTAGAAACAGAGGGCGGCAAAATAGACGGCATTCAATATTGCCCCCATGGACCTGATGATAACTGCAACTGTCGCAAGCCAAAAAGCGGCATGATTGAAGCGATTGAAGCAGAGCTTGGCTTATCATTTGAAGATCACCCAGCCATTATGGTCGGAGACTCTCTACGAGACCTTCAGGCAGGAAATGTACGCGGATGTTCACCTGTACTAGTTTTAACAGGAAAGGGCCGTGAAACGCAGTACAAGACGATAGATTTCCCATTCACCGTTTATACAGACCTTGCCGCGTTTACTATTGCAACACTGCATAAATACAGCTAATCGGATTAAGAGAATTTATTCCCTAAAATACCTTGTTAGTGACTATTCACTAACAAGGTATTTTATTGATAGTAACTACTTGCCTCGCGTCATCCCAGCCAATCTCTGCCAACTCAACGCCATTAATAGCGCTAGAACCAATAAAAGATACGGAAACGCTGCGGCGCTAAACGCCTCAATAATTGGTCCAGTTAGCGACGGAGCCACCAAGGCTCCTAGTCCACAACAGACAAAAACATAACCCGTACGTTTGCCATTGAGCGACATTATGCTATTAGCATATGAAAACAACATGGGGAAAAACGCGGAACACCCCAAACCCAACCACAAAGCAATCATCACCAGCGAAGCATCAGACAAGACCATCACCAAACTTCCCGTGAAACTCACCACCAGCAAACCATAAATACCTTGTCGAGGCGTAATCCAACGCAGCAGGAATACCGAGAACAAACGACCCAGAGATAAGCTAACAAAGAACCAAGTTACTAAGATCGCTGCGGTATTTTGATCTTCACCGGACATAACAGCATAAGTAGTGATCCAACCAGCGATGGTAATTTCAAAACCCACATACAAGAAGATAACTGTCAGAAACGCCAAGAAAGTCGCTTTTTGTTTTGTTGCTGGCACCACTTCGCTGGCTCTAAGTTCGAATGTTGGACTAGGTTGTCGCCATAATAAAAATGGCAACAACACCGCATATAGAGCAACCATCCAATAACCTGCACCATAGCCATGCCCCGTCCATTGCGCGAAAACCAAAATCAAGGGTGCCAACATACAACCTGCGCTGTAACATAAATGCAAAATGGTGACATATGAGCCAACTTTTTCTTTATGCAGCCACAACATCATCATATTGCCTCCCGCATTGACTGACACTTCCGATGCTCCCAGCAAAAAGAACAACACCACCAGCATAAATAAGCTAGTCGAGAAGGGTACCAGCACCAATCCAGTAATCACGCAAAGTAGCATTACTATAAGATAATGATGACCTTGCCAACGATCGAACATACGGCCTGCTAACAAAGCACCAAGAATATTACCAATTGCTCGCGCACTAAAGACGATAGAAATTTCAGCAACGGAGGCATTAATTAAATCGGCCAAATATATCAAACTTGGTCCCAACAAACCCGAAACCGAGCCCGCAGCAATAAACATGGCGCAATACAGCGTAGTTCGAGTTAATTCCTTCATAAAGCAGTGTCCATTTTTTATTTTTTTAATCTAAAGAGAGCATTGATATTTGGATTTAATCACGCAACTTGATTAATTAATAGACACCGCTAAGAAAATCTCTAACGCCCATAGAATCGATTGGCAAGGAGTTCGAATTAGATGATAATGGTTATTATTTTAAAATGTTCTATTCATGGCTAACCAAGACAGACTAACTCGCATAGAAAAGGTTTTAGACTACATCCACGAACACTTGGATGAGCCTATTCACGTAACCAGCTTAGCAGAAAAAAGCTGCTGGTCACGCTGGCAGTTTCAACGGGTATTTGGTCAGACAACAGGCCTTACCGTTGCTCAGTACATAAGAGAGTTACGCTTAAGCCAAGCCGCCGAACTGTTACTATCAAGCAAAACTAGACACATGGATATTGCAATACAATGTGGCTTTGACTCGGAAATAAGCTTCTCTCGGGCCTTTAAACACATGTTCAACTGTACCCCTAGAGATTATCGCCAACGTGGGAAGCGTTATGGATTACGTACGCCACTACAATACAGACGCCCTAATAAAACCCAAACAGAGACGCTAAAATCCTTCACACAAATACGCATTGAAAGTCGCGATGGCTTTCAAGTTCAAGGCAAGTGCGATTGGATTCGAGGATTACTGTCTTCTACTCCGGATTTTTCAGAACGGGTTCCACAGCTTTGGTCTCAAGTTATTTCAGAAATAAGCACGATTGCAAAAGGCTCTCGCCCAATTGGCATAATAGACACTCAAGACCATGCTAAACATCCAAATCAAATGCTTTATTGGGCAGGGTACTTAGAGCCAATAAAACCATCGCCTTCAATAACTTTTAACGGCGCCAACCCATTTAATACCAGGCAGTTAGATACGGTGACCGTGCCACTTCAAGAATACGCTGTCATTCCCGTTTATGGAAAATCGTCGGCAGTTGAAAAAGCATTAGAGTGGTTTATCTACCAATGGTTACCTGAGTCCAATTATTACGGTGTTCAAGGTTATGAACTAGAAGTGTACGAGCCTGATTACGATCCAAACAGTCCACAGAGCTACATGGAATATTGGCTTCCAATAAAGCCAAGATGACCGCTATAAAGTCTAGACCGATGGTTTCTTCCTCTTACTTTTCCTATTACTGAAGATGCACCAAAAGGTTAAGTTTTATGTTTTCAATAAAAATAGAATGAGATTCATTATCAATATTGTTTTATTCTATTCTCGGAGTTAACATGAAACCGTCTGTGCATTTCCAACTCACCTTACTTGCTTTAGCAATGTCATCTGTATCGTCTCACTCTCTTGCAACTGACAGGTCAGAAGCAACAGATACAAGGTTAGAAGATCAATTAAGTACATTAATGGTGAAGGGACAGACATATCGTAATACAGCGACCAAAACCCAATTAGATCCAGAAGAAACACCCCAAGCCATTTCTATAGTTGAGCAAAGTATGCTGGAGCAAAGAGGCACGGAAACGGTTGCGGAAGCTGTCCGATATACCTCAGGCATTAATACTGAATTACGTGGCGGCGCAGTAACACGATTGGATTTTTTCAATATTCGAGGATTCGAGAACGACAAAGCCTACTATGATGGGCTGCAGCTACTTTATAACGATTGGAACCTACAGCCACAAATCGACATGGCAGCGGTAGAACAAGTTGAAGTATTCAAAGGTCCAACCTCGACGCTTTATGGCGCTATGCCTCCCGGTGGCATGGTGAATCTCATCAGTAAAGCACCTCAACCTGAGAGCCAACATAGTGTGGAATTAACATTAGGTAGCGACAGTAAACTCGAAACACAAATCGATAGTACCGGCGCGATTAACGACAAAATGAACTATCGCGTCGTTGGGCTGTTTCGACAAAAAGACGGACAAGCCGTCACATCGGAAGAAGAGCGCATCATGATAGCGCCTTCTATTGATTGGAAAATCAGCGATAGCACCATGCTCAACCTCAATATGTATTATCAAAAAGATCCCAAAATGGGCATTTATTCTACCTTGCCATCAAAAGGCACCGTCTATAGCAGCACCAATGGGAAACTATCTTCAGATGCTTATGCGGGCGACACAAACTGGGAAACCTACGACAGAGATGTACTTTTACTTGGTTATAAACTCGACCATAAAGTAAATAATACTTGGAGCTTTCTTCAAAATGCTCGTTTCACCACGGCAAAAGCGTACCAAGAGAACACCTATTCTTCTTCGCTAGACAGTGATGAAAGAACCCTAAATCGTCGTGCCTATCTCACAGACGAGAAATCCGAAGGTATCAATCTAGATAACCAATTTTCAGGTGTTTTTGATATTGGCAATGCCGAGCACAATATCTTAGTCGGCGTAGATTACCTCAAGCTCAAATCTGACGTTATATACGAAGATGCCGTAGCGCCTAGCATCGATCTGTATAACCCAAATCACAGCCAAATTATAAGAGATAACCTAGACTTCGCAGGGTCCGGATACAGCAGCGATTTTACTATCGACAAAGAGCAAACGGGCGTCTACTTACAAGATCAAATACGCCTTGATCAATGGGTCTTTATTGCCGGTGGTCGCTATGATCAATTCAAAGCAACTGAAAAGGGTCGTAAATACGGAGCGACCACAAACACCAAAGTAGATCAGAGTCAGTTTAGTGGTCGAGCCGGCGCACTGTATGAATTTGATAATGGCCTCGCTCCATTCGTTAATTATGCTCAAAGCTTCGAGCCAATCACAGGCTCTGACCGCAATGGTAAGACTTTTGATACTTCAACAGCCGACCAATGGGAAGCAGGTCTAAAATACAAAAGACGAGATGTTACCGCTAGTATAACTGCCTTTGAGATCACCAAACGCAATGTACTGACCCGCGACCCAGACAGCACAGACTACAGCCAAAAGGTTCAAGTGGGGGAAATGCAATCTCGTGGTATCGAACTTGAGTTACAGCAAGTCATCACACCAGACATCACGGTAAAAGCAGCTTATACACTTCAAGACGTTGAAGTCACCAAAGACAATAGCGGTATAGAAGGTAATACACCGGTTTGGGTACCCAAAAAGCAATTTAATACTTGGCTAACTTATGCGCCAACAGAAGGAACATTAGCCGGTGCATCACTCGGTGCAGGCGTACGTTATGTTGGTCAAATGCAGCTCGACGCAGCGAACTCTAATACCGTACCGTCTTTTGCCTTGGTCGATTTATCCATAGGTTACGACTTATCTATGCTGTCTCCACAATGGCAAGGAACCAGCGTGAGATTTTCGATGAGCAACGTATTCGATAAAACCTATTACAGCTGCTACGACGAATCCAACTGCTGGTTCGGAGACGAAAGAGCCTTCGAAATTAGTGCCCGCTATGAGTTTTAGCTATCTCATGGCATGGCTTAAAGCCACTATTTAGAGGTAAAACATGGAAAGGCTTATAGATCGTCTTTTCAACACCGCAAGATCATACATTGCGGTACTGGATGGGCAAGAACGTTTGTCTAATAAGAAACCAAGCACGACAAGCTTATCCGCTACCAATCCAGAACCCGCTCTGCGGGTTTTACATAAAACGCTACAAGAGGCGCACCCAGAAACGGGTGCGCCTTATTGGCGTATACGGTGTTGGGGATTGGCTTGCTGGCAACCAATCTATCTGGCGATGATCTGCGTTTATCAGCTCAAAGCGGTACCGCTGCGCTTGCAAGATATAGAACAAAAGCAAAGTGGCGAGATGGTCGCAGGGTATTTTTTACCAGATGGGATATGGCAAGAGGGAAGTCACGAGACACTTATCAAAACAGCGAGTGAACAGCTCAATATAATGTTCCAATCATTTGAAACAGCTCACGTTGATGCCTTTGGTGGAAGACCGGCACTGTATCAAGGTTTGCTTGCTGATCAGTTAATGAGTGCGCTAATTGCTATAAATAACTTGTTGCCCGATGAGCAAAAATACAACCTCGAAACGGATTTTCAACTTTGGGCGCAAGAGATGAATTTGCCATTAAAACCTCTTGCGGGGCTAAGTCAGCAAGAAACAGAAACGCCTGTTTTTGTGCGTCATACTTGCTGCTTACACTTTCGCCGTGACGGCGGAGAGCTCTGTACAAACTGCCCTAGACTGCACACAAAAAACGCAAAACAAAAACAGCAAAATGCAATTAATCAAGGTTGATAAAGGTAAGTGATCGTTATAAAAAGTAACTTAGTGTAAGTACTTACTCTCGCTTAAATCCTAATAAATAGGTCTAAAAAACTAATTCTTCATTTCGTTGTGATTGTACAGCCAAAATATCGGTAATATTATCTTCAATCCAATCAGCCAAACTAGCCACTCGAACGGACACTTCAAGTCCTAAATCCGTCAGACTATATTCCACATGAGGCGGCACGACAGGATAAGACGTGCGTAAAACAAAGCCATCTAATTCCAAAGATTGAAGGGTTTGTGCGAGCATTTTTTCACTGACACCCACAATCTTACGACGCAATTCACTAAAGCGCTGTATGTCACCATCTTTAAGAGCAACCAACACCAACACACCCCAACGACTGGTGACATGTTTCAAAATATCACGCGAAGGGCACTTGTCTGAAAACACATCCCCCCGATCAAATAAGTGAGCCATACCGTTCTGAGAATTTTGTAAATTATTTTCCATACTTACCTTTTTGTACGTACTTACTAAAAGTTTGTTAGTGGTATATTCTACTTCCATCTACTCGAAACTCAAAGGAGAATAATATGATTTTAGTAACTGGCGCATCTGGCCAACTTGGCCGTCTCGTGATTGCATCACTATTAGAGAAAACAGCGGCAAGCAACATCATCGCTGCCGTTCGTAATCCAGACAGCGTAAAAGACTTAGCTGAAAAGGGCGTACAAGTTCGTCAAGCTGATTACACAGACCAAAACGCTCTTGTTGCAGCAATGCAAGGCGTTGAAAAAGTATTATTAATCTCTTCAAGCGAAGTGGGCCAACGTGCCCCACAACACCAAAATGTCATCAACGCGGCAAAACAAGCTAGTGTATCTTTGATTGCTTACACCAGTATCCTAAACGCCGATGCATCTCCTCTTATCCTTGCACAAGAACATGTGGCAACAGAAAGCATGTTGGCAGAATCGGACGTACCTTATGTACTACTTCGCAATGGCTGGTACTCAGAAAACTACACAATGAGCCTAGCAACTGCCTTGGAATACGGTGTTGTAGGCTGTGCTGAAGAAGGCAAATTCTCGACGGCAACACGTGCTGATTACGCAGAAGCCGCCGCTGCTGTACTCTTAAAAGACGGACAAGCGGGCAAAGTGTATGAACTAGCAGGGGACAATGCCTTCACACTAAGCGAATACGCTGCAGCGATTAGCAAGGTATCAGGCAAAACCGTGACATACCAAAACGTTCCTGAAGCGGAATACACCAAGATTCTTGTTGGCGCAGGCTTACCAGAAGGCTTTGCAGCCATCCTTGCTAACTCGGAAGTCGGCGCCTCCAAAGGCGGCCTGTTCAGTGACAGCAAAGACTTATCAACGCTAATTGGCCGCCCTACGACGTCCATTGAAGACAGCATTAAAGCGGCGTTGTAAGCATTTTTATACCTAAATTTAGGTGTAAAAATTAAGTATAAAAAAAGCGGTTAGAGCTTTCACTCTAACCGCTTTTTTATTGAATAAACTAAGACTTATACGTCTAGGTTCGCTACGTTCAAGGCGTTTTCTTGGATGAAGTTACGACGTGGTTCTACTTCGTCACCCATCAAGGTGGTGAACATTTGGTCAGCGGCAACAGCGTCGTCGATGGTAACGCGAAGCATGCGGCGCGCTTCTGGGTCCATAGTGGTTTCCCAAAGTTGCTCAGGGTTCATCTCGCCCAGACCTTTATAACGCTGGATAGTCATGCCGCGAGATGCTTCTTTCATCAACCATGCTTTCATGTCGCTGATGGTTTTAACCACTTCACGACGTTCGCCACGTTGAATATAAGACTCTTCACCAAACAATTCAGCTACGGTTTCAGACATAGCTACAATACGTTTGTACTCTGGTGAGTTGAAGAAGGTGCCTTCAAAGCGGTAGCGGTTAGAAACACCGTGAGACATGATGTCGACAACTGGCAAATAAATGTTACGTTCGTCGTCTTTCTCTACAGAGAAGTCAAAACGGAAACCAGTACGAGCATCTTGTGGCATTTGGCTACGGATAGCTTCAACCCATTCCAATACAGCGGCTTCTTTGGTTAAGTCTTCTTGTGTTAGGGCTTTGCAGTACAGAAGTTTGCCCATTACATCTTTTGGATACACACGAGACAAACGTTCAACATCTGCTTCAATGTGGATGTAATCACGTACTAATTTCGCTAAATGCTCGCCTTGGATACCTGGAGCATCTTCGTTGACGTGCATATGAGCGCCATCAAGTGCTACTTCGATTAGATGTTGATCCATCGCAGCTTCATCTTTGATGTACTGTTCTTGCTTACCACGTTTTATTTTGAACAAAGGTGGTTGTGCAATGAAGATGTGGCCACGTTCGATGATTTCTGGCATTTGACGGAAGAAGAAAGTCAAAAGCAAGGTACGAATGTGCGATCCATCGACGTCGGCATCGGTCATGATAACGATGCTGTGGTAACGTAATTTGTCGGCGTTGAACTCGTCACGGCCGATACCACAACCTAATGCAGTAATCAGGGTACCAACTTCAACAGACGCGAGCATTTTGTCAAAACGGGCTTTCTCGACGTTCAAGATTTTACCTTTAAGAGGCAAAATAGCTTGCGTACGACGATCACGACCTTGTTTTGCCGAGCCACCTGCAGAGTCACCCTCCACTAGGTAGATTTCAGAAAGTGCTGGGTCTTTTTCCTGACAATCGGCCAATTTTCCTGGCAAACCTGCGATGTCTAGAGCGCCTTTACGACGTGTCATATCACGAGCACGACGAGCTGCTTCACGAGCACGAGCCGCATCAATCATTTTATTAACGATAATTTTGGCTTCGTTTGGTTTCTCTAGTAGGAACTCAGAGAAACGCTTGGTCATCTCTTGTTCTACCGCTGTTTTTACTTCAGAAGACACTAGTTTGTCTTTGGTCTGAGAAGAGAATTTCGGATCAGGTACTTTTACCGATACGATTGCGGTCAAGCCTTCACGGCAGTCGTCGCCTGTTGTTGCCACTTTTTGTTTCTTCGCTAAACCTTCTTTCTCGATGAAAGTGTTTAGAGTACGAGTCAAAGCACCACGGAAACCAGCAAGGTGAGTACCACCGTCGCGTTGTGGAATGTTGTTGGTGTAACAGTAGATGTTTTCTTGGAAGCCTTCGTTCCACTGCAATGCGACTTCTACGGCGATACCGTCTTCTAGGTCATCACGCTGGCAGATGAAGTGGAAAATATCGTTGATTGGCGTTTTGTTGGTATTCAAATGCTCAACAAAAGAACGCAAACCACCTTCGTAGTTGAAGAATTCTTCTTTACCAGAGCGCTCATCTTTCAATTTGATGGCAACACCAGAGTTCAAGAATGACAATTCACGTAGGCGTTTAGCCAAGATGTCATAATAAAATAAGATGTTAGTAAAGGTAGCTGGAGAAGGTTTAAAGTGAACCGTTGTACCCTTGCCGTCAGAATCACCAACAATCGCAAGAGGTGCTTGTGGAACACCATGTTTGTAGTGCTGTTCGTATACTTTGCCGTTTTTGCGTATGGTCAAAGTCAGTTCTTCAGATAGGGCGTTTACTACAGAAACACCTACACCGTGAAGACCACCGGAAACCTTGTATGAGTTATCGTCAAACTTACCACCAGCGTGAAGTACCGTCATGATAACTTCGGCTGCGGAAACGCCTTCTTCTTCGTGCATATCAACCGGAATACCACGGCCGTTATCCGAAACAGAAATCGATTCATCAGGGTGAATCAATACTGTGATCGTGTCACAGTGACCAGCAAGGGCTTCATCGATGGAGTTATCCACGACTTCAAACACCATGTGATGCAAACCAGTGCCATCGTCAGTATCGCCAATGTACATGCCTGGGCGTTTACGTACGGCATCTAGCCCTTTGAGCACCTTGATACTGGACGAATCGTATTTATTTTCACTCATTTAACTCTCCTGCAAACCTTTGCTCAATAAAGACAATTCGCCATTAGTCATAGAAAACTGACGAACGTCTGTGGTGTCGGCCCAAGTAAAATCCGTTGTGTCGGGCTCGACACTGGTAATAAAAATTTGGCTGTTTAATGACTCCAACAACTGACAGAGTTTCTGTCTGTGGTTAGCGTCCAACTCGGCTGGTAAATCATCCACTAAAAATACCAGAGGGCGACCCATATCGATCAGTAACTGTCCTTGCGCAATTTTTAATGCGGAAACAACAAGTTTTTGTTGGCCACGAGACAAGGTATCTAACGCATCTCCCGTCGCTGTTTTCACGCGTAAATCCGCTCTTTGTGGTCCTGTGTGCGTATACCCCAACTCGATATCTCGCTCACGTCCCGCTTCAACCGCCATGGCTAAATCTTTCTGAGCATCCCAGCCTTGAAAAAACTGCAAACTCACAGAAAGCTCTGTCGTTAATAGCGATAAAACCTTCACAAAGTGCGGTGTTAATTTTTCCACATACGCTTTGCGAGATTGATTGACTTGCTCACCCAGTCGGATCAATTCCTGATCAAATGCCGCCAATAAACTGAGCGATATTTTACCACGTCTGAGCAAGGTATTCCGCTGTTTTAATGCTTTTTGCCAGCCTCGCCACGCTTGAATGAAGTCTTTATCGAAATGAAACGCCCCCCAGTCGATAAATTGGCGTCTAATGCTCGGAGAACCCTCTAATAATCGAAATGCATCAGGGTTAATGAGCTGTACTGGAAGACGTTCTGCAAGCTCGATAACCGACTGCGCACGCTGTCCTTGGATACGTACATCAATTTGACCATCACGATAGCGCTGCAAACCAACACGAATAGGGCTACCTTGTGCTTGATGAAGCTGTGCAAAGACAATACAGGCCTCGTTTTCGTGTTGAATATAGGTCTTGTGTTTATGACTACGAAAGGAACGACCAAACGACAATAAGTGAATGGCTTCTAATACAGAGGTTTTACCGCTGCCATTTTTGCCAACAATTACATTTACTTGGGGCGAAGGTTCAAAGCGCACACTAGAAAGGTTGCGAACATGAGAGATGTCCAAACGCACCAGCGGCATAACTCTTAAACCTTAATTGGGGAGGGAAGACAGCCCGCTTGGCATTTTAGAAAACTAAATCGCCAAGCGGGTGATAGGTCTATCATCTAAGCGATGATTATAGACGCATCGGCATCACAACGTATTGTGCTGCGTGGCTTTGTGCTTCTTCGATCAAGGCGCTGCTGTTAGAGTCGTTCAATGATAAACGCACTTCTTGAGAGTCTACGACACCTAGTACGTCTAACAAGTAACCCACATTGAAGCCCACTTCCATATTGTCGCCTTGGTATTGCACCAATACGGATTCTTCGGCTTCTTCTTGCTCTGGGTTATTGGCAAAAACTTGCAACATGCCGTTAGACAGAATCAAACGCACACCACGGTATTTCTCGTTAGAAAGAATCGATGCGCGAAGGAATACTTGACGTAATTCCAAACGATCCGCAATGACGATTTTTTCATTATTACGAGGAATAACACGATGATAATCTGGGAATTTGCCATCAACTAACTTAGAGGTGAACACATATTCCGCAACTTTTGCACGAATATGGTTTGTACCTATCGTTAGCTCAACCACTTCATCTGTATCGTTTAGCAAGCGGTTTAGTTCTAAAATACCTTTGCGAGGCACGATCACTTGCGTTAAATCGCCATTCACATGAGCATCTTCAACTGCGGTTGCCAAACGATGTCCGTCGGTTGCGACCACACGTAATTGACCATCAGCCACTTCTAGCAACATGCCGTTAAGATAATAACGCACGTCTTGGTTTGCCATCGCAAAACCCGTACGGTCGATCAAACGACGTACGCTATTTTGCGCAATAGAAACCGTTAAGTCACCTTGCATATCTTGGATATTCGGGAATTCATCTGCAGGTAAAGTAGACAAACTAAAACGTGAACGACCTGAACGAATAACCGCTTTTTGGTCATCCAAGGTAAATTCAATCACGGCGCTGTCTGGTAAGCTTTTACAAATGTCCATTAGTTTACGAGCTGGCACGGTAATACGGCCTTCTTCGCACTCATCTAATGGCACATGCCCCACCAATTCAACTTCTAAGTCAGAACCAGTAAGCGTTAATAGTTGGTCTTTCACTTCCACCAACACATTGGCCAAGACGGGCATGGTTTGTTTGCGCTCTACAACGCCTGCCACTAGTTGAAGTGGCTTAAGAAGTGTCTCGCGGACGACTGAAAATTTCATTATTTTCCTCGTAAACTCAAAGTCTTAGACCATCAGGTGGTCAGAATTCGCATCAATTGTTTGTAGTCTTCACGAATATCAGAATCCGTATCTTGCAGTTCTTTAATCTTGCGAATCGCATGCAAAGCTGTCGTATGGTCGCGACCACCAAACGCATCGCCAATTTCAGGCAAGCTGTGGTTAGTCAATTCTTTAGCTAACGACATCGCCACTTGGCGAGGGCGAGCAACAGATCGACTACGACGTTTCGACAGCAAATCACTGATCTTAATTTTGTAGTATTCCGCCACAATTCGCTGGATATTATCGATGTTTACCAGCTTATCTTGCAAGGCCAAAAGGTCTTTTAACGATTCGCGAACAAAATCTGGCGTAATCGCTCGTCCAGTAAAGTGCGAGTTAGCGATAACACGCTTTAGCGCGCCTTCTAACTCACGTACGTTTGAACGTATTTTCTGAGCAATAAAGAATGCAGAATCATAAGATAACTTGATACCACTTTCATCTGCTTTACGCATCAAAATGGCAACTCGTGTTTCTAATTCTGGCGGTTCAATAGCAACAGTCAAACCCCAGCCAAAACGCGACTTAAGACGATCTTCCAAACCTTGGATCTCTTTAGGGTAGCGGTCACAGGTCAAAATCATCTGCTGACCACCTTCTAATAAAGCATTAAAGGTGTGGAAAAACTCTTCTTGCGTACGGTCTTTGCCGGCAAAAAACTGGATGTCATCAATTAATAAAGCATCCACAGAACGATAATAACGTTTGAAATCGTTAATCGCGTTCAACTGTAAGGCTTTTACCATGTCAGCAACGAAACGCTCGGAATGCAGGTAAACCACCTTAGCATTCGGATTATGACGCATCATTTCAGTACCAACGGCTTGCATTAAGTGAGTTTTACCCAGGCCAACCCCACCGTATATAAAGAGAGGGTTATAAGCACCGCCTGGATTCTCAGCGACTTGCAATGCAGCGGCATGAGCGAGCTGGTTGGATTTACCCTCGATGAAGTTATCAAAGGTAAACGAATTATTCAGATTCGCGCCATGGTTAATACCACCTTCTACTTGCACTTTACGTTTGGGCGCCGTTAATGGCAGTTGACCCTGTTCATAAGGTTCAAGCTCACCACGTAATCCCGTACCAGACAAGGTTAATGGTGCTTCAAATTCAAGGTCAGCATTTGGGCTGCCTTCTTCGTCATCCATTAAGCCAAAACCTGGGCGATAGCCAGACTCTCTTGCCACTTCATTATTTAAAGGGCTGATCGTCGGTTCACTTGATACCGGAGGCGGTGGAGGAGACATCTGATTTGCTTGAGCAAAATTTTGAGCTTTCACCGCTAGCTTTAAAGTAGGTGCAAGATCATCGCCAGCAAATTCAGACAACAATTCTTTTATGCGCGTTTGATATTTGTTACTCACCCAATCCAACACAAAACGGTTTGGTGCACTTAGGCACAATTCTCCATTCGGCATCATTTCAGCCTGCAATGGACGAATCCAGGTGTTGAACTGAGATGTGGAAAACTCACCCTGCAAGCGCTGCAGACAAAGATTCCAATGCTCCAAAGACACTGTAGACGTACTCCCTGGTTGAGTGACAGACAAGGAGCGGATTTTACATCGGGCACTTAAAGTTATCCACATATAAATAAAAAAAACCCACATACGACCTTAAATCGGAAAATGTTAATAACAAGCAAGGTTATGCACAGCAGTAGATAAAAATTTCTATATGTGTATAAACACGCTAGTTATACACACGATAGAGTTGATTTATTTTTATGTTACGCACAAGTGGAAAAGTTTTTAACTTTTTGATTTTTATACACATAAATTAATTAAATAGTTACGTTGTGGATAAGATAATTTTATAAGATTCGCTTTATCCACTAACTAGGTAGAACTCTGTGTGTAAGTGTTTGATGGATTGTGTAGCTATTTTTTTATTAATTAAGCTGTGCTAAGCATTGAATTTGCTGAGGAAAGGCTCTAAAATCCGCGCCCTGATTTGACCAATCAAATGTAGAGGCTTGGCGGTCGCTAACCCTCAAAACTCAAACACTGCATTCAGTGAGAGAATTAAGATGAAAAGAACTTTCCAACCTAGCGTTCTAAAACGCAAACGTAACCACGGTTTCCGTGCTCGTATGGCTACTAAAGGCGGACGTCAAGTCATCGCTCGTCGTCGTGCTCGCGGCCGTAAGGTTCTAAGCGCATAAGTACGCTGATGACCGAATATTGTTTTCCTCGGCATGTCAGACTTCTGAATGCCGGGGATTATCAATCTGTCTTTAACGACACCTCCTCCAAAGTCTTCGCAGGCGAATTCCTTTTATTGGCACGAAAACGAGATGATGACCAAACTCGGTTGGGTCTTATTGTGTCTAAGAAAACGGATAAACGCGCGGTAGGCAGGAATCGTATCAAACGTTTGGTACGTGATTCCTTTCGTCACCACAAAATCCCTCTTTCTGGTCTTGATATCGTCTTCTTAGCGAGACAAGGTATTAAGGAGCTAGAAAACGCCGATTTGCACAACCGACTCGATAAAGCATGGGATCAGTTGGCAAAAAAAGCCCTAAAACCCGCTCAAAATAAAAAACGCGATCAATCTAGACAGAAATAGGCTGAAAAAACTGCCAAAGGCTGGTTTAATAGCGCGTGATTTTTATAAGGGTTCTGTGAACCTATTGTCCAACCAAACAAATTAGTTGAATACCATGGATTTCAGACGTTACTTTTTATGGGGTGCGCTTTTTATCAGTGGCTACCTACTGTTTTTACAGTGGAGCCAAGATTATGGTCCTCAGTCCACTCAAAGCGTAGCTCAAAGCACACAGTCTCAATCTGAGACAAACTCTCAAATGAGCGATGATTTGCCTACGGCAACTCAAAGCACAACCGAAGCCAATGCCGAAATTCCGCAAAGTGTGACAAAAATCGCACCAGGAAAATTGATTGAAGTAACAACCGATACCCTTCGTGTTGCGATCAATCCTGTCGGTGGTGACTTAGTTGAAGCCGCTCTTCTCCAATACAAAAAAGAATTAGGCAAGCCTGATCCATTTGTCATCCTAGAAGACGGCAGCGAGCGCACTTATGTGACTCAAAGTGGTTTAGTTGGTCAAAATGGTCCAGACGCTTCTCCTGAAGGTCGTCCAGTTTACCAATCTGAAAAAACGGCTTACACCCTAGCAGATGGTGAAGACTCGCTTGATGTGAATCTGTACTACACCGATGCCAAAGGCGTGAAATACACAAAAACCTTCCGCTTTATGAAAGGTAAATACCGTATTCGCCAATTGATCACAGTGGACAACACATCATCAAGCACTTGGCGCGGCAATCTTTTTGCTCAGATCAAACGTGACAACACGCCAGATCCAAGCAAAGCAACTAGTATGGGCCTACAGCCTTATCTAGGTGGCGCGATTTCTGATGAACAAACGAAATACAGCAAGGTTTCTTTCTCTGACATGAAAGAAGAGCCTGTTAAAACAACCACTACCAAAGGTTGGGTTGCGGTACTTCAGCATTACTTCGTTTCTGCTTGGATTCCAGAACAAGGCCAAAAAGTAACCTTGCAAGCTCGTACCAATGGTGACTTTAATATCGTTGGTTTCACTGGTACGCCAGTGGAAATTGCACCAGGTAAACAAGGTACATTAAGCTCTACTTTCTATGTTGGTCCAAAACTACAAGATCACCTAGAAAGCACAGCCGAAAACCTAGACCTAACCGTTGATTACGGCTGGTTATGGTGGTTAGCTAAACCTCTTTTCTGGTTGCTAACACTGATCCAGTCTTTCGTTATCAACTGGGGTATTGCGATTATCTTGATCGTAGTTTGTGTAAAAGCTGTTTTCTTCAAGTTATCAGCGGCAAGCTACCGTTCAATGGCGAAAATGCGTAAATTCGGACCTGAAATTGCCAAGCTGAAAGAAAAGTATGGTGACGACCGTCAGAAGATGTCGCAGGAAATGATGGCACTTTACAAGAAAGAGAAAATCAACCCATTAGGTGGTTGTTTGCCTATCTTGGTTCAAATGCCAGTATTCCTTTCTTTGTATTGGGTATTGATGGAATCCGTTGAATTGCGTCATGCGCCATTCTTCCTATGGATTCACGATTTATCAGTAATGGATCCGTACTTCATACTGCCAATTTTGATGGGTATCAGTATGTTTGTTCAGCAATCACTTAACCCAACGCCTCCAGATCCAATGCAAGCTCGAATCATGAAGATCATGCCTGTGGCATTCTCCATCTTCTTCTTGTGGTTCCCTGCAGGTCTAGTTCTATATTGGGTAACGAACAACACCTTATCCATATTGCAACAGTATGTGATTACAAAACGCATCGAAAAAGAAGTCTGATACCAAATAGGTTTAGGTTTCGATTAAAAAGGCTTCCCATTGGGAAGCCTTTTTTACGTTTAGATTGCCATGCATGTCTTGCTAACGGACAATGGCTAACAAACAAAAGTAATAACCTCTATTTATTTCCTTTTACCGCACAGAGTTTGATTATGACCGATTTCCAATACGCCACAGACCAAGACACGATTGCCGCACAAGCCACCGCTCCTGGCCGAGGTGGCGTAGGGATCATTCGTTTATCTGGTCCAAAAAGTCTTGCCATCGCCAAGCAAATAGTAGGCTTTGAACCTAAACCACGTTACGCCCATTACGTACCGTTCAGAACGACGAATCAAGAACAACTTGATGAAGGTATCGCCTTATATTTCCCAGGGCCAAACTCGTTTACTGGCGAAGACGTCTTTGAACTACAAGGCCATGGCGGTCCGGTCATTATGGACATGTTGTTAAGCCATTGTGTGGCACTTGGCGCACGTTTAGCCCGCCCAGGCGAGTTTTCCGAACGCGCTTTTATGAACGACAAAATGGATTTAACCCAAGCGGAAGCCATTGCCGACTTAATCGACAGTACCTCAGAACAAGCGGCTAAATGCGCGTTACGCTCCTTACAAGGCGCTTTCTCGAAACGTGTTGATGAGCTGGTCGAAGCCTTGATTCATCTACGTATTTACGTGGAAGCGGCGATTGATTTTCCAGAAGAAGAAATCGACTTCATCGGTGACGGCAAAGTCGCTGCGGAACTGGCTGGCATTCAAACGAAACTGGCAGAAGTACTCAAAGAAGCTAACCAAGGGGCCTTGATTCGAGAAGGCATGAACGTCGTAATCGCAGGCCGCCCCAATGCCGGAAAATCCAGCTTGTTAAACGCCTTATCGGGCAAAGAATCCGCTATTGTCACCAACATCGAAGGGACGACTCGAGACGTGTTGCGCGAACACATTCATCTAGACGGTATGCCGCTGCACATTATAGACACGGCTGGCTTACGCGATAGCCCAGACGAAGTAGAGCGCATTGGTATTCAGCGCGCATGGGACGAAATCAGCAAAGCGGATCGCATTCTCATGATGGTCGACAGCCAATCCATTGATTCAAAAGATCCCAAAGAGATTTGGCCTGAGTTTATGGAAAAGCTTAGCGACACTAAACATCTCACCTTAGTGCGCAACAAAGTCGACTTAACCAAAGAAGGCACTGGAATAGAAACTGTCTCAGGCGTTCCTGTAGTGTCTCTATCGGCAAAAACAGGCGAGGGCGTTTCCTGTTTAACTGAACACCTAAAAGCCGTCATGGGCTTCGACAGCACCACTGAAGGGGGCTTTATCGCTCGTCGTCGACACATAGAAGCGCTCAACAAAGCCAACCGTTTCTTAGACGCTGGTAACGAGCAACTACACGGCTACGGAGCAGGAGAGTTACTCGCCGAAGATCTCAAAGAAGCCCAACAAGCGCTTAGCGAAATCACCGGCGCTTTTACAAGCGATGACCTGCTAGGCCGCATTTTTGGCTCGTTTTGTATTGGGAAGTAGAATACGCAACTTGGTAGAAAGGTTGAAAATGGCAGGTTTAAATGCCAATTAACTGTAATTAAGGCGACAATAAATGTTTTTAAATTCAATGGATTGGATTAATGTTTGGTTTTCTAGTTGTTTAGCTATCTTAAACAAATACATTGCAACAAGTATATTTGTCGCTATAATTAATTCTAACAACACCCCTCCCGCTACCCGTAAGATCAGCGCCCTGCGAGGGGTTACTTGTTTCTGGGGGAGTGAAAAATGACTACCCAGAACAAAATCCTTTTTACTAAGCCGCCTAAGACGTTTGCTGAACAAGTTCAGATACTGCAATCTCATGGTTTGGATATTCCAGATCAATCGAAAGCTGAATTTTATCTTTCACAGCTAAATTATTATCGGCTATCAGCTTACTGCTTACCCTTCGAGACAAATCACACGACTCATCAGGTTGCTCCCGGTACAACGTTCGATGATGTACTAAACCTCTATATTTTTGATCGAGAGTTACGCTTACTGCTTCTAGATGCTATCGAAAAAATCGAAGTCTCATTAAGAACGCAAATGGCTTATCACTTAAGTCACCGTCATAATACAGCGCACCCGCATCTTAACCCCTCAATATTTCACAATACGGGAAGACATCAAGATGGGTTAAACAAGTTGAAAAAAGATGTACATCAAAGCGATGAAGACTTTATTCGCCATCTAACAACTAAGTATCAGGAGACATTACCTCCCATATGGGCCGTAGTTGAGCTGATGACTATGGGGCAATTATCCAAATGGTTTTCCAATATCAATGAGAGACAAGACCGCAAAGCAATCTGTCAGGTTTACAACCTCAATGAAGCAGTAATGACTTCGTTTTGCGAGCATTTGTCGTTGGTGAGAAACAAAGCTGCCCATCATGCGAGGCTATGGAATCGCGTTTTTCCTAAGCAAATGAAGTTAGTCCAAACGATTTGATTAATAGCATTTTGCGCTTGCCATAGACCCGGAAAAAATGGGCTTTCCCGCTGATTGGGAAAACAGTCCTCTGTGGATCTAAGAAGGTGTGATAGATAAAAAAATTCACGGCTACGGAGCAGGAGAGTTACTCGCCGAAGATCTCAAAGAAGGCCAACAAGCCCTCAGCGAAATCACTGGCGCTTTTACAAGCGATGACCTGCTAGGCCGTATCTTTGGCTCATTTTGTATCAGGAAATAACATAGTAAAACACCGATTGATTGCATCAAATCAATCGGTGTTTTACGTTATTAACAATACGTTCTATGTACATTTATTTAAGCAGAGATATTTATCCAAAAAAGCGTTTTTAAGTGTTAGTCATGCATTTTGACAACCACTTTGCCTTTAGCATGCCCTTCGGCTAAGTAAGCAAGGGCCTGCTTGGTTTGTTCAAATGGAAAGACCTTGTCTATCACTGGCCTGATGCGATCGGCTTCAAGCAGTTTGCCAATTTCACTCAGTTGAGCGCCATTTGGGCGAACGAAGAGAAAGGAATAATCCACTTTTTGCTTTTTCGAAAGTTTGTTAATTTTTCGACTCATCAAACCAAATACAAAGGTTAAAATCCCATTCAGTTTTCGAGCTCGGGCAAAAGGCGCATCCAACGGGCCAACAAGAGAAAGGATCTTGCTCCCTGGCTTAAGGATGCCAATGGATTTCTCAATCGCGTCACCTTTGGTCGTCCCTAACACGAGATCGTAGTTGTGCAGTACTTTGTCAAACTCTTGTTTCTTATAATCAACTACGGTGTCTGCACCCAATTTACGAACGAAATCAACATTCCCAGTACTTGTCGTCGTTGCCACTGTTGCGCCAAGGTGTTTAGCTAACTGGATGGCAAAAGTACCAATGCCACCCGAGCCTGCGGGAATAAACACTTTCTGACCCGCTTTAAGATTGCCGCGCTCTTTCAAGGCTTGCCAAGAGGTTAGACCGACCATTGGGATTGAAGCCGCTTGTACGAAGTCTAGATTAGTCGGTTTAAGCGCCGCCGTATTTTCTGGCACTACAGCGTATTCAGCAAAGGAACCAATGCCCAGATCAAATATACTGGCAAATACCGCATCGCCTGGTTTAAAGCGCGTTACTTGGCTGCCAACTTCAACGACAACACCAGACAAATCACTACCTAATGTAGCAGGCAACTGAAATTGTAGAACAGGCTTAAAAAGCCCCGTAGGGATGATATTGTCAATCGGGTTCACACCAGCCGCATAAACCTGAACGAGCATTTCATTGGGTTTGATTTTCGGTTTAGGTACATCGCTAAACTCTATTAAGGGTGATGATTTACTGTACTTTTTAAGGGTAAGTGCTTTCATTTTTGTATTCTCGAATGATTGATAACCTTATGTTTCTTGCCCGATGTTCGCCATACATACAAAAAAGCCAACCCTAAAATCGCTTCTATCAATGCCGCTATTAGGATCTGCTTATTCGCGTGACCGACTAAAAACTCATAAACCGCCAGCACGATTAAGACCATACAGGTTGCCATTATTCCCTTAATGAGCGCCATTCGGGTAATGGAATGTTCGACGTTTCTTGCCATAAAAAACATGATTGCAAACCCTAGATAAAACGCTGCACCACGGCGACTAACAAGTCCTGCGCCATCGCTGTATTGCACGCCCCATTGAGCTAGCATTTGCTTAGGAAAAAACATCCATCCGATTGCTAAGCTAAACAATAGTAAGGAAGTCAGTAATGCTAAATGTCGAAAGGTCATTGCCTTATCTCTTTGTATCAAGCTTTAAGCTTTTACGAATGCCTTTATCCAATACTGAGGCTGGTGCGAAACGGCGTAGAAACTTAAACAAGCGAGCGGTTTTGCCAGCGGTATAGCGTAATTTGGGGTGTGATGCTTGAGCCGCTTCTAGTACGACACTGGCTGCGACTTCTGGTTCGTCAGCGGTAGCCATGGCTTCGCTAACAACATCCACTAGCTTCGCTCGAATCGCATCGTACTCGCTAATTTTTGAATCGGGCTCAATATTATTTGCCTCAAATTTGGTTTTCACATAGGCCGGTTCAATCACCGACACTCTAATACCTTGCGTACGTAGTTCATGATCTAACGCTTCAGAGTAACCCTCAACAGCGTGCTTACTAGCACAATACAGTGCGGCGTAAGGAACAGGAACGACTCCAAGAATTGAGCCAATGTTGATAATTCTACCGCTACCTTGACGACGCATATGTGGCACGACAGCACGCGTCATTCTGACAACACCATGAAAGTTTGTGTCGAACATGGCCTTGGCTTGCTCAATGGAACTCTCTTCTGCCGCCGCAGGAGAAAAACCAAAACCCGCATTATTGACCAAAAGATCGATGCGTCCTTCAAGACGAATCAGTTCAGCAATGGCTGCCTCAACGGAGGTATCATCAGTAACATCAAGCGGGAGCATCTTAAAACGAGATTGCCCTGATGTCGCCCCACGACGGCTAGTGCCGTAGACGCTGTAGCCTGCAGCTACAAGTTTTATGGCCGTGGCTTCGCCAATGCCTGATGAGGCACCTGTTACCAAAGCGACAAGTTTATTGGTCATTACGTAACTCCTTAAGCAAATCTGTAGTTTTCAGCATCTGTGTGGGGCTATGAATCAAGTTTTTATAGTCGTTTATGCTGTTTTATAACGAGTAGCGGCATGTGACATTTCGATATCGGAAAGCAACCCTTGTCGAGCCTTGTCTAGATCATTCCAACGAGTCTCGTTATGCAGTGGTGGAATAGTGACCAGCTCTCGACGGTCAAAGCCAACCAAAGCTGCATCAACCAGTTCATTCACTTCCATCATTGGCGAAGAGTTGCTGATATCGATACCTGCACGATCCCAAATTTCGGTATAAGTGCCCGCTGGCAATAGCGCTTGCACGTAAATGCCTTTAGAGGACAATTCTAGGTTCATCCCTTGAGATAAGAACAAAACGAATGCCTTGCTCGCACCGTAGACAGTCATTTGGTATTCAGGCGCAAGACCCACAACAGAGGACACATTGACGATAGAACCTTTGCCCGCTTTGACTAATCGAGGGGTTACTGCATTAGCAAGTCGGGTTAACGCCGTGATGTTTAATGCGATCAGCTTTTCAATTGAATCTGGTGTTTGTTCAACAAAGCGACCAGATTGAGCGATACCGGCGTTGTTAATCAGTGTGTCAATGCGATCGTCTTCTTGTAGACGTTTTTCAACCAAGGCAAGGTCGCTGGATTTCGTCAGATCAGCAGGCAAGACATCGACATTCACGTTGTATTCTTGACGTAAACGAGTGGCCACTGTTTCAAGTTTTCCGCCATCACGGGCAACAATAACCAAATCATGACCACGACGCGCAAAACGATCCGCATAGACAGCGCCAATGCCCGTAGAAGCGCCAGTGATAAGAACAGTAGAATTTGACATGATATGTTTCTCTTTAAATAATTTTCTGAATAATGTTTAAAAAGTGGCGGCACACAAACCGCAGTCGCCACGTTATTCGCTCAGCGTCAGCGCTATTACGCGTTCGCCAGTGTTGGGTAATCGGTATAGCCTTTGGCACCACCGCCATAAAGCGTTGAGCCATCCAGCTCGTTTAACGCGGCGCCCGTTTCTAATCGTTCAACAAGATCAGGGTTGGAAATAAAAGGGCGTCCAAGGGCAAATAAATCCACCTTGCCTTCTGCTAACTGAGCAGACGCCAGCTCGGTGTTATAACCATTGTTGCCCATGTAAGTGTTTTTGAAACGTTGACGCAGAGAATCATAATCAAACGGGGCGATATCACGTGGGCCACCTGTTGCGCCTTCCACAACATGAAGGTACACAATGCCAAGCGCATTCAACTTATCTGCCACATAATCGTACTGTTCTTGTGGATTGCTGATGGAAATAGCGTTTGCTGGTGAAACGGGAGAAATACGCACGCCGGTGCGATCCGCGCCAATTTCTTTACTAACCGCTTCCGTCACTTCTAAAAGCAATCGTGCGCGATTTTCAACAGAACCACCGTAGGAATCAGTACGCTGATTCGCGCCATCTTTTAGAAACTGTTCCAACAGATAACCATTGGCACCGTGGACTTCAACACCATCAAAGCCTGCTTTCATCGCATTGGCCGCCGCTTGGCGAAAGTCATCAACAATGGCGGGGATTTCATCAATGTCTAATGCGCGAGGTTCAGACGTATCGGCGAAGCCATTATTGACGAACACTTTGGTTTCCGCACGAATGGCAGAAGGCGCGACAGGTGCATCACCATTTGGTTGCAAATCCACATGAGAAATACGACCAACGTGCCATAGTTGAACAAAAATCTTTCCGCCCTTGGCGTGTACCGCATCGGTCACTTTTCGCCATCCATCGATTTGGTCCTGAGTGAATAATCCAGGTGTGTCTTGGTAGCCTTGGGCTTGTGCTGAGATTTGAGTGGCTTCCGTGATGATCAAACCAGCGGATGCGCGCTGTGCATAATAGGTCGCAGCCAATTCATTCGGTACTAAACCTGCACCAGCACGGTTGCGCGTCAATGGTGCCATTACAAAGCGATTAGATAACGTGAGTGAGCCAAGGGTATAGGGTTGAAATAGTGTGTGATCAGTCATTTTTTTCGTTTTCCATTTTTCATCTGTGGAGAATTCATTAATGATGACGATCATAATCTAAAATGTCAATACTTTGATTATGATCATAATCAAAGTATACTGAGTCATGATTTTGGCGAGGAGATGAAATAAAAATGAAAGTGACAAAAGCACAGGTTCAAGAAAACCGCGAACGTATCGTCAAGACGGCATCGATATTATTTCGCGAACGTGGTTACGACGGCGTGGGCATTGCAGAACTTATGTCTACGGCAGGATTAACTCACGGTGGCTTTTATAAACACTTTAAGTCTAAGGCAGATTTGATGGCCGAAGCGGCGGCATTTAGTTTTGCGAAGTCAGCTGAAGAAACCTCTGATATCGATATGGTCGCCTTTACAAAGCAATATCTGTCCCGTGAGCACAGAGATTCAAGCGGCAATGGCTGTACTATGGCGGCTCTTTGCACAGACGCAGGGCGTCAATCAGAGTCCATTAAAGAAACCTTTTTGACTGGTATTGAGAATCAACTAACAACCTTGATCAATGGTAAAGAATTGACAGAAGAGGAAAGAAAACGCCAAATCAGCGCCATTGCTCATGCTGTTGGTGCCCTCGTTTTATCTCGATCCTGTCCAGATAATTCACCTCTTGCAAATGAAATTCTTGATGTCTGTCGAGAAGAGATACTGGCGCAGCTAACCGAGAAATAATATTTAACAGAGAGTAAGCTCAGACAACAGCATGCCTGTTATCTGAGCGATTCAAGACAAACCAAGCCACCCTTAACCCACGGTCATTTTGACTTTTGGATAGCGGACTTTTTTGCTTCTTGGGCTGGCGAGGAAGTAGGCGAGCGTCAATGGCCCAAGGCGGCCGATGAACATCAAGAAGATAATGATGCCTTCTCCTGTGTTACTCAATGATCCGGTTAAGCCACGAGAAAGACCAACCGTGCCCAATGCCGATACGGCTTCGAAGACAACGTCGATCATCTGTGCGTGCTTTTCACTCACCAACAATACGAATATAGCCAACCAAGTGACACCGATGGAAATCATGCTCAAGGCCAGAGCTTTGCTGATTACTTCCTTAGGAATCTCGCGCTTAAAAACGTTTACTTCTTCATCACGACGCAGGTAAGCGTAAGTCGCTAAGACCAGCAACATAAAAGTCACCACCTTGATGCCGCTGGCGGTACTCAAGGATCCACCACCAATGAACATCAATACCAACATCAGTGACGTCGTGGCGTCTCTTAGCTGTTCAATGTCGAGGGTATTAAACCCTGCCGTGCGCGGGGTGACCGCTTGAAACCAAGACGCCAGCCACTTGCCTGTTTCGCTCAATGGACCAAGAGTATTCGGATTACTGTATTCGATAAAATAGATAGCAAGCAGGGCGACAAAATTGATAACAATCGTGCCAGTAATCATCATTTTGCTGTAGGGGGAAAGTCTCGCCCAGCGGCGATTTTTCATCAGATCAATCCATACGGAAAAACCCAAACCACCAATGATGAACAAGCCGCTGATGGTAAAATTCACGATAGGATCAGCCACGTAAGGCATTAAGCTCGCTGAGGAGAGCGCAAATCCGGCGTTATTAAAGGCGCTGATGGTGTAAAAAAAGCCATGAAACAAGCTGGTTTTCCATCCCAAGGTATCACTCCAATGCAGCGCAAGAATCAACATACCGATGACTTCGACAATCAAGGAAAACAGTAATACAGACTTCGCCGTAGAAACGATGGTGGAGGCGTCTGTTTGATTAAATGCTTCAATGGCTACCGTACGCTGCAAAAAACCAATACGGCCGCCTAACGCGACGAGAGTGACGATAGCGAAGGTCATTAAGCCAAGGCCGCCGCATTGGATCAAAATCGCAATCACGACTTGTCCAAACATGGTAAAGGCCGTTCCCGTGTCTTCTACCACTAAGCCCGTCACTGTGACGGCAGACGTAGCGGTAAAGACGCTGTGTAGCCAGGAAATCGGTTGTGTGGTGGCAATCGGTAATTTAAGCAGCAAGGTACCAATAATAATCAACAATAAAAAACCGCCACATAAAATCAAAGGTGGCGCCGCCATGATTTTTTTCGCCGCTTTTGGATGACGCTCTATGGCGGTAACCGCAGGATCCCAATTCACCATCTCAAGCCAGCCTTGGTGCAATATGTTTTAGTTCACTGCGAGGACCACATAGCAACAAGATATCTTTCTCTTTTAGGACAAAGGTTTTGTCTAACTGCAAAAATGTCTCTTGCTCACGTTTAACCATCACCGCATCGACTTTTCCTTTTGCCGGGTCCAGAACATCACCAAGAGGACGTCCGTCTAACTGTGGTTTGATATGAATCTCCACCACGTACAAACCATGACCAATAGACAAATAATCGTTCACCATCGGGTAATTCAGTGCTTGCGCTACTCGCACACCCATTTCTTCTTCTGGATGAATGATACGTGCCACGCCTAGTTTAGAGACAATGGTATGATGGGCGCGGCTACTGGCTTTGACCCAGATTTCTTTTACACCGAGCTTTTTCAGTGCCAAGATGCACAACAGGCTAGATTCCATGTCTTCGCCAATAGCCACCAGCACAGCATCGCTGTTGATCAGATCAAGCTCTTTTAGCGCGTTTTCGTCGGTAGAATCACAAATCATCACTTGGGTGAAGTCATCGACGTACTTTTCAGCAATTTTCGAATCTCGATCTACGCCCGTTACCGTATGGCCTAAATAAATCAGCTCCATGCTGGCTGCAACACCAAAACGCCCTAAACCAATCACTGTAAAATGCGCCATATTGATTACCTTTTGTTCGTATTTTTGAAGAGTCTTTCGATAATTTAACGATCAGATAAAAATCGATAACCCAGACCAGGTTCCGTTTTGATAACACGCTGATCATTGGCATTATCGTTGAGCTTTTTTCGCAGCTGGCTAACTAAAATTCGCAAGTAGTGCGAGTCTCGGGTATGAGTCACACCCCAAATTTTGGCCAGCAACTCTTCTTGCATCACCAGTTTGTCTGGCGTGGTCATCAACATGCGTAAAAAGGCAAATTCCTTCTTGGTTAACGCCAAGGGCGCACCTTGTAACCACACCTGATTGCTACTGATTTCTAACTTAATATTACCTGTTTCTAGAACATCTGCCGGTGAGTGGGTATTCACTAAATCCCGTAACAAGACTTTCACTCGAACAATTAATTCGCGAATGCCAAAGGGTTTGCTCAGGTAATCATTCGCGCCCGCTTCAAGCAGGCGAATCTTTTCATCTTCTTCATCTCGAGCTGTCAGAATCAAAATAGGCGTGTTGCTGGTGGAACGCACAAAGTTAACCAAATCCATGCCGTCGCCGTCTGGTAAGCCTAAATCCAAAATCAACAAATGCGGTGAATCTTGTTCAATCACGCGTTTTGCAGCGGCAATGGATTCGGCACCAAGATACTCAAAACCTTCTGCGGCTAATGAAATACGAATGAAGGTGTGGATTTGAGGCTCGTCATCGACCACCAAGATTTTATAAGAGGTCATGATACGCTACCTTTTTCGTTAATAGACGGCTCATCGCATGCAGGTAAACAGATACGAATTAGACAGCCTTGCTCGACGGGAACAGATTGAATAGAACCATGGTGAGCCGCAATAATGCCTCTTGATACAGCTAACCCCAAACCGGTGCCGCTGTCATTTCGCTTGAAAGAGTCGACCGAGTAGAACAACTCAAAGACAGTTTCAGACTGGGCTGAGCTAATGCCAACCCCTTGATCTCGTACATCAATAACCACCTGAGGATGCTTATTATCTGTGTCTAATGTCTTTATCGAAATAGTGACAGTTTTATCTATTGGTGAATATCGCAAGGCATTATCGATAACGTTAAAAATGGCCTGCTGAATAAGCGACGCACTCACCGAAATCAGCGGCAGCTTATCGTCTATTTGTAGAATCAAACGGGACTTTTGCTGACTAAAACGGTCCATAACAAGATGAATAATGGCGACGGCAGATTGCTCAGACACTTTTGGGATAACCGCGCCATGGTTCAGTTTTGTCGCTTGCAGTAGGTTCTCTATATATTGGTGAAGGCGATGACTTTCGATGGTGGCGCTGTCTAGCAGCTCCTGCTTTTCCTGTTCCGAGAGCTTAGCCATGTATTCTTTTAAGGTGCTCAAAGTACCAATAATGGTCGCCAGCGGCGTGCGTAAATCATGAGAAACCGACAATAAAATACTGTTACGAAGTTGCTCTTGTTTTAATTGGTTTTGCTGATGTTGATATAACTCTGCCAGCTTACTGGTGATTACCGCCACCAGCAGAAATACCAGTAAATTCACCATGTCATCGCCATTAAACATCTCGAATGAATAACGCGGCGTGGTAAACAGGAAGTTAAAGCAAAGCGCTTCAAACAGCGCCACGCCATACACCCATCGGGAACGACAGGATAAAGCGACTACCACCACCGCCAGCTGCAAAATCAGCAAAACGGCAATATTTGATCCAAGCCAAATATCCAATCCATAGCTGATCAGCAAAGCCGTGCTAACAGCAAGCACGGCTAAATAGTGAGAAGGGATTGTTGGTGTTTTCATTTTCATGGTGTCGCTTGTCAACGCCTTTAAATAAAGAAGAGTACAAGCAAGACTGTAGCAAAGGGCGCAGAGATTGGCGCGTAAAAAAACCGTAACGTTTTTATTGGCCATCGCATTAATTGGACCGCCACATTAATTAGCTGATCAAACGACCTAATTGAATTGCGGCGGCGATGTTTCGTGATGAGTTGATTAGATTGCTTTCGGCTTGAGCCAAGACATTATCCAAGCTATCGAGCGCCGGAATAATGGGGAATATCGCCAACATGCCGTGCGCCAAAATCGCTTCGGCATCTCTACCCAAACTACCAGCAATACCAATGGTTGGAACCCCGTTTGCGTTGGCTTGTTTCAACACGCCCATGGGTGTTTTGCCAAAGACAGTTTGGCCATCTATTCGGCCTTCACCAGTAATCACTAAATCGGCATTTTTCAACTTGTCAGCCAGACCAACCGTTTCCATGACAATCTCGATGCCGGGCTTTAAAGTCGCATTAAGAAACACTTTCGCGCCCAATCCCATGCCACCAGCCGCGCCAGCGCCAGGATCGAGTCGATGGTCAGCAAAACCATTCTGCACTAAAACATCCGCAAAGTGCTCGAGTGTTTTATCTAACAAGATCACCATTTCAGGTGTTGCGCCTTTTTGAGGACCAAAAATAGCGGAAGCACCACGTTCACCACATAAAGGATTATCAACATCACAGGCAACATCGAAGCGGCATTCGGCGAGAAGAGGGTGCACCTGACTGATATCAACCTGACTCAATTGCGCGAGCGCCATACCGCCAAAGGGTAGTTCTTGATTATTATCGCCTTGAAATTGAATGCCTAATGCTTGTGCCAAACCAACACCCGCGTCATTGGTTGCACTGCCACCTAATCCCAAAACAATGTGTTTAATGCCTCGATCTAGGGCATCTTTGATCAGTTCACCGGTTCCAAAGCTAGTGGTGTAAAGTGGATCACGCTGATCCCGTGGCACCAAATGCAAACCTGAAGCGGACGCCATTTCGATCACCGCAGTGGCCGATGTCTGGCCTTCGGTTGCACCTAAAATACCGTATTGCGCCATCACTTTATTGCCCAGTGGCCCTGTGACTTCAAGATCCACCAAATACCCTTGAGTCGCATCGACCATGGATTGCACCGTGCCTTCACCGCCATCCGCCATCGGCACTTTGATGTATTGTGCGTCAGCAAATACTTGACGAAAGCCCGCTTCAATCGCATTCGCTACTTCCAGCGCGGTTAAACTTTCTTTAAAGGAATCCGGTGCAATCACAATCTTCATAGCTGTTCCCTTTGTGTCATTGAGTTTTGAATAAATCAAAGCAAGAAATGCGCCTATCTACTCAGCAAGATAAGCGCAAAAACAATCCGCTAGAGCAAGAACAAGCTCAGAATATACACAAGGCACATTGCGGTGACGCCTTGAATCAGAGTCGCCATGGTTTGCGCTTTATAAGCTTGTGGAACGCTCATACGGCTAAATTGAGTCACAACCCAGAAGAAACTATCGTTTGCATGAGATACCGTCATAGCGCCCGCACCAATCGCCATAACAGTTAGTACGCGACCCATTTCACTGGCTAAACCAATATCGCCCAACATAGGAGCCACTAAAGCAGATGTTGCCACTAGAGCAACCGTAGAAGAGCCTTGTGCTGATTTTAAAGCTGCTGCAACAATAAATGGCATAAAGATACCAATACCAAGCGCCGACAATGACGTACCAAGAAAATCACCGATTGGTGTCGCTTTAAGAACCGCACCAAAAGCACCACCCGCACCAGTGATTAATAAAATAGGGGCAGCAACCACCAAACCTTGGCTAATCCTTTCACTAAACTCTTCAATTTTTTTATTACTTTTTAGCAACAACAAAGATAAAAACAAACCGATTAACAAGGCATTTACAGGTTGTCCTAAAAAGACTAATACATCGTATAAAGTCTCTTTTCCCAATGGTGCGGAAGGAAAAGCAGCAATAGATCCAAAACAGATTAATAAAATAGGGACAAAGATCGGCGCAAAAGCTTTGAATGGGCTTGGCAGCTCACCGTAACTTTGCTTTAACGCTTCATAATCTTCATTTTGCGTTTTTAGTTCATCCGCACCTTCACCATCAGGCTCGGCATTTGCAAAGCGATTTGCCCATAACATGCCTGCCAAAGCGGCAACTGCAGCAACAAAAACACCTACTAAGATAACCAAACCCAAATTTGACTCTAAGCCTAGATTCCCAGCCGCGGCAATAGGACCTGGTGTTGGAGGAACAAAAGTATGAGTAGCATAAAGACCCGTTGCCAACGCCACACTCATGGACACACTGGAAACCTTCATGCGATTTGCCATCGACTGCTTCAATGAGTTCAAGATGACAAAACCAGAATCACAAAATACTGGGATAGAGACGAGATAACCAATCAAAGACATGGTTAAAGTAGGGAAACGCTTACCTAAAAGCTTAATAACGCAATTAGCCATCGTAATGGCAGCACCACTTTTTTCTAAAATAGTACCGATAATGGTACCCAAAACAATCACCAAACCAATATAACCAAGAATACCGCCAAAACCCGACGTGATGGTTTTTGCAATAGTACTACTGGGTAAACCATAGGCAAAAGCAGCGATAAAGGCGGCTAATATCAAGGTTAAAAATGGGTGAAGTTTAAATCTAGATGTAGCTAAGACGATAAAGGTAATAACCCCTATCAGGATAAGTACTAAGTTCATCGAGGAATGTCCTTTTTAATTTTAATTATTGGAGCCAATGACACCAGCGTTCAAGACTTTTCATTATTCAATAAATGGACATCAGAAGCTTTAGCCACTTGGCTGGATATTAGGCTATTAACTCGCTATTTTTTGGTCGTTTGCACAAAAAAACTAATATTAAGGCCATAGAATAGCTATTTTTCTGTCATTGATCGGTTATTAGCTGACCTAGGTACAAACTAAAAAGACCGTCTAAGCTATGAATATCAACTTGAGTAATCGCTTGGATCTTGTCTAAACGATATCGCAATGTATTACGATGGATATGAAGCGCATTTGCACAGTGCTGTAAATCACCAAAGTGGGTGATGTAAGTAGCGAGGGTTTTTCTTAACAAGCCTTTGTTATCGACGGATTGAAGTTGCTGGTAATGACTGGATAAAACATCACCTCGCCAATTATGCTTTAGTCCTGATAGCAAAACCTGCAAGGAATAATCTTCAAAAAGGTACTTTTTGTCTTCGCTTTTCATCTTTTTACCAATTAGCAAGGTTTCTTGTGCTGTTTGATAAGAGTGTGCTATTCCCTCAATGCTTGGAAAATAATGCCCTAAGGAAATTTTTGTGCACTCCTTAAGATGAGTAGGCAAACGATTTAGTAACGAGTCGATCCGTGTACTTTCTAAAATAGGATCCCAGTGTTTACCATCAAGAAAAGCAGGTTTTAAAATAACCAATTGATTTAACGAGGTCATAGCAACCAAGTTATCGCGCTCTGGACTCTGTAAAAGGTGTAATATTTCTTTGAGGTTATTAGCGCCATTGCTGTCATGTTGCGAGCGTGAGCTCAGACCGCTGACTTCAATAATGGCAGCAACTCGCGGGGTATCGAGAGAAATACCTAGCTGCGAGGCCCACTCGATAAGCTGAGATTTATGCGGAAACTCCCCCTTAATGAGCTGTAGTATGAATTCTTCTTTCTGGCGGTTTTCCCATTGTAGATTGTCCTGTAGATTAGCTTGCTCAACAATCATCTCAGCGGTCATCTTGAGCAACTGACCATACGGCGTTATTTCTTTAAATTCGCCAGTAATACCAATCACGCCAATGATTTTTCCTTGGTAATGCAGAGGTAAATTAATACCTGGCTTAACACCAATGAGACCAGAAGCCACTTCAGGAGTAATTTCTACTACTCTATTTTGGGTGATAGCTAATAAAGCCCCTTCATGGACAGCACCAATACGCAAATTATCGCCGGAACCAAGAATCACACCCCGACTGTTCATCACATTAACATTGTGACCCAAAATACTCATGGTACGAGTAACGATTTGCATAGCAATAGCAGGGTCTAATACGTCCATTGGGGCTCCAATCAATAACAAAGGCGGCATCATGTTACTGAAAACTAACTAGGGAAAACAACTTGATAGACATCAATCAGACACAGAGTACAAAAACGCTCTGTGACTGATCAAAGTAAAGAAATGATTTTGCTTAAGACCTTTTCACTACGGCTTTAATAATGAAACAATAACTCGACCACGTACCTTTCCATCAAGCAATTTATAGGCCGTTTCTACTACGTCTTCCAAACCGATTTCTTCACTGATGCTATCAAAGTCTTCTGGTTGCAGCAGTTCACTCAAGCGTTGCCATGCTTCAATACGATCGGCTAAAGGTCGCATAACGCTGTCGATGCCGATTAGCTTGACACCGCGCAAAATGAACGGCGCAACAGAAGCAGGGAAGTCCATACCTTGAGCTAGGCCACAAGCGGTTACCACGCCACCGTATTTTGTACTTGCACAGGCGTTGGCTAAAGTGTGACTACCGACACAATCGATGACGCCAGCCCAACGCTCTTTCTGCAAAGGTTTACCGGGCTCGGAAAGTGACTTTCGGTCAATGATGTCGCTCGCGCCAAGACTTTTCAAATAGTCGCTTTCTTCCATTCGTCCAGTTGAGGCAACCACGTGATAACCAAGACGATTCAGTAGACGAATGGCAAAACTACCAACACCACCATTGGCGCCAGTGACTAGAATTTCACCAGAATCAGGTGTAACACCTTGTTTTTCAAGAGCAAGTACCGACAACATGGCAGTATAACCTCCTGTACCTATTGCCATAGATTGTTTAGCGTCTATACCTTTTGGCAGTGAAATGAGCCAATCGCTTTTGAGTCGAGCTTTTTGTGCAAGCCCACCCCAATGCATTTCACCCACACCAAAACCATTCAGTATGACGAAATCGCCTTCAGAGAAGCGATCAGAGTCGCTTTGTAAAACTTTACCGACTAAATCGATTCCCGGCACCATAGGAAAAGAACGCACAACAGGAGACTTACCAGTGATGGCTAAGCCGTCTTTGTAATTTAAGGTGCTGTAATGCACTTCAATCAACACATCACCTTCTGGCAGCAGATCTTCCTGAAGTTCAACCACAGATGCTGTACTTTTTTTATCTTCTTGGGTGATCAATAAACCTTTAAACATAAATTCTCCACTTTAGACCGTTCGTCTAGTTAAATAGCTAAAAACCCAGGCTTTGCAGCCTGGTTTATTGTTAATGGGTTTTGCTTTGAATCGCTTGGGTAAAAAATGTCATAAACAAGCTTAATGGCTGAGTGCTTTTTACTAATCTAGCTCGATGAACCGCGCCTTCCCAGCCAATCCAAAATGCCTGAGAAGTCTCTTCAATACTGCCTTGTATATCAATTTCACCTTGTTTTTGGCTTTCTAATAAACAGGTCGCAACGCGTGACTGCCAACTTTGGTAGGTCGCTTGTAATTGATCTCGAAATGCTTCTGATAACAAGGTAGATTCTTGCTCCAAGTTGCCGACTAAACAGCCACGCTTAAACTCATGATGGACAATGCCGTCTTGAGCGTCTTGGGCAAAACGCTTTAATCGCTCTAAGGGAGAAAATGCCTCATCGAGCAAAAAACCATCTAACTTAGCTTCGAAATAACGGCGATAGCGCTCTAAAACGGCCAAACCAAAGGCTTCTTTACTGGAAAAGTAATGATAGAAAGACCCTTTTGGCACACCAATCGATTTTAAAATCGGATCAATGCCACTGCGGGTAAAACCAGATTCTGTCAATATCAGCATACCAGCGCGTAACAAAGCTTCTCGAGTATCCAAAGCATCTATTGACGGCTTTTTTGGCCGCCCGCGACGAGGTTTATTGGGCTGATTGACGGCGATATCTGGTTTATCAAGGATAGAAAGCAAATGTTTATACCTAGGCAATAAAATACGATAGGCATTAATTTAGACCACTCGTCTATTAAATTCAATGACGTTAATTCATGTAAGTTAATTTAAGAACGTAAAGTCTTATATTACGGTATCTTCTCTTAGCTTGTCTTTTGTCGGTGGCGCGCCGAAGTAGCGTTTATAGTCTCGACTAAATTGATGCACACTTTTATAGCCAACTTCTAAAGAAATCTGACTGACATTTAGGTTACCTTGGCTTAACAGCATTTGTGCTTTTAAAAGACGCAAACGTTTCAAATACTGTAGAGGAGAAGACCCTGCGATATTTTTAAAATGATGGTGAAAACTGGAAACACTCATGTTGGCATCTTCAGCGAGTTGTTCAACACGAACTTCTTGATCCAACTGCTGATGTAATTGCTTAAGAGAGTTCACTATCAACGAAAAGCGACCTTGGTTTAACACTAAGGTACGTAAAGCATCACCCTGTGGGCTTTGTAAGGCTTCAAAAACGACTTCCCTAACTCGACTTTGTCCCATTATTTTTGCGGTATACGGATCATGTAACGCTTTAATTAAGCGAGAAACAGATTCAATCATGTCATCACTCATTGGGACGGATGACATAGGAAAATGAGATACAGATGGTTTTAATGTCTCTTCAGAAGAAACAGAAACTAATTCAGATAATAAAACAGGGTCTATATCGATAGAGACGCCTAAAAGAGGTTCTTGTTGGCTTGCAAAGGTTTCGCATTCGAAAGGCAGAGGCAGCGTTTGAACCAAGTAATGACCAGAATTGTAGTGAATTTCGCGGTCGCCTAGATAACCTATTTTTTGACCTTGAACAATGATAGTGAGTCCTGGACGATAAATAAGAGGGCTTCTAGGTAATGATTTCGCGCACTTCATTAGGCGAACATTGGCAATTAAGGTATCGCAGAAACCATCTTCGCTCACTAGAGGTTTGATCAAATCTACTAAATTTATATCGCTCATCTTTGATCCATCCATCTATTAAAATCAATGGGGTTATTATCCATACAAGATTGTGTAGGAAAAGTTAAGTTTTACAAATTTAGAGAAATAGGCAAAACAATAGCAAGAATGCACAACACAAAACGAAGAAGTTTACTCTACACTAGGTGTCACGTATTTCATGTTCAAACACTGGAGTAACAATTTATGAGCCAAGCAAAATCCTATGCAGCACTCTCTGCAACGACCCCTTTAGCACCATTTTCATTTGAACGTCGCGCCCTTCGCGAAGACGATGTAAACATTGATATTCTTTATTGTGGTGTATGTCACTCAGACATTCACGTTGCTGAGAGTGATTGGGGACCAAGTAATTACCCAATCGTCCCAGGCCATGAAATTGTCGGTAAAGTCACCGAAATTGGCAGTAAAGTCTCTAAATACAAGGTTGGCGACATTGTTGGTGTTGGCTGTATGGTCGACTCTTGCCAGCACTGTTCACACTGCGCATCAGATTTAGAGCAATACTGCGATAATGGCTTTGTTGGAACTTACGGCTTTAACGATTTAATTGATGGCACTTTAACTTACGGCGGCTATTCTGATCACATCGTTGTGCGTGAAAAATTTGTCCTATCCATTCCAGAAACCTTAGACCTAAGTAAAGCAGCTCCTTTATTGTGTGCAGGCATCACGACGTATTCTCCGCTTCGTCATTACGGTGTGAAAGCTGGCGATAAGGTCGGTGTGTTAGGCATGGGTGGCCTTGGACACATGGGCGTAAAATTCGCCAAAGCTTTTGGTGCCGAAGTGACTATTTTTACACGCTCAGAAAGCAAAATTGCGGAAGCAAAAAAACAAGGCGCGGATCATGTGATTGTTTCAACCGACGACGCACAAATGCAAGCCGCAGCAATGACATTTGACTACTTGTTAGACACCATTCCTGTTCAACATGATTTGAACCCCTATCTAAATTGTTTGAAAGTGGATGGCACACACATTTTAGTTGGTCTTATTGAACCTTTGGAACCAGCCGTTCACACCGCTAATTTGGTGATGAAACGTCGCGTTCTTACTGGTTCTTTGATCGGTGGTATCGCAGAAACACAAGAAATGTTGGAATTCTGTGCGGAACACAATATTGAGTGTGATGCTGAGATGATCAATATTCAAGATATCAACCAAGCTTATCAACGTATGAAAAAAGGCGATGTGAAATACCGCTTCATCATTGATATGAAAAGCTTGAAAGAAGAAGCTTAATCGAGCTTTATAGCTCTTTTGTGTTGTCTTAAAATAAGTTAATAGTTAAAAAGCGCCTTTGATAGGCGCTTTTTTTGCTCTATTTCTATTGCCCTCTATTATTTAGAGAGTGAGAGAGCGATGACGTTATTTTTTTGCTAATAACTTATTCGCTAAACGCAGCGCATGAGCAGAATGCTCTGCCATTAACTGTTTGGTATCAATTCCGACGGCATGACCGTTTTCTACTGTCCACTTACCCGCGATCATTACTCGGTCGGCTTTTTGTGCGCCACACAATAAAAGCGCCGCTAAAGGATCATGACTGCCTGAAAAGCGTAATTCATCCAATTTAAAAAGCGCCAGATCAGCTTGCTTCCCAACAGCGATTTCACCAATGTCTTCACGCCCCAGTACGGCAGCTGAACCTTTAGTCGCCCAACGATAAGCATCGAAGTGAGAAACATTGGCGGAACCATAACGTAATCGTTGGATATATAAGGCTTGGCGAACTTCCATAATCATATTAGAACCGTCATTAGACGCGGATCCATCAACACCTAATCCAACCAAGGCGCCAGCCGCTTCTAGTTCATTATTTCGTGCAATGCCCGAACCCAACATCATGTTTGAGGTTGGACAGTGACAAATTCCCACTTTAGCTTTACCTAGACGACTTATTTCATCCTCATCAAAGTGAATGCCATGGGCTAACCACGTTCTATCATGTAACCAACCGACACTTTCTAAATAGTCGACAGTACGCATACCAAAACGTTTTAGACAAAAATCTTCTTCATCTAAGGTTTCGGCAAGATGAGTGTGTAAACGTATATTTTCAGCTTTTGCTAATTCCGCGCTGCTTTTCATAATATCTGTGGTGACTGAAAAAGGCGAACAGGGTGCTAAGGCGATTTGAATCATCGCGCCTTCACCTCGTTGATGATGAGCTTTAATCAATCGCGCGCTGTCATCAATAATGGTTTTTTCATCCTGAACAGTAGATTGAGGCGGCAAACCGCCATCTTTTTCCCCCAAACTCATGGAACCACGAGTAAACATAGCCCGCATACCAAGAGACTTAGCAACATCAACTTGCACATCAATGGCATTTTCCATACCGGCGGGGAATAAGTAATGATGATCTGCAGCAAGCGTACAACCGGATTCCATTAATTCCACCATGGCAAGCTTAGTAGCGCTGGCAAGCATCTCCGGTTCTAATTCAGCCCAAAGCGGATAAAGAGTCTGTAACCAAGGAAATAACGCTTTATTAAGGGCGTCAGGAAAAGCCCGTGTTAGCGTTTGATAAAAATGGTGATGCGTGTTGATTAAGCCTGGCAAGACAACATGATTAGATGCATCAAAAATAACATCATAGTGGTTAATTGGCATTTTTCCAGCAGCAACCAATTCACAAATTTTCCCATCACGAATCACCACACCACCATCCGCGTTGGATGCCAATATAGCTTTAGGTGATTGAATCCAAGTCGCTCGCTCAATCATAGTAATCCTCATCTTTGTCGTTTGATCTGATAAAGATTACTACAAAAGCAAAATAGTTACTCACAGGTGGATATTTTATGAATTGTCTTTCTTTCTCCACAATGACTCACACAGCAGAAAAAAGCAGGGTCTAGCGTAATTATTCACATTAGTGATGTAGAAAAAATACGCCTAAATGGATTTTTTTAATTTATTTTCTTGTGGATTAAATTTAAAAAAAAAATGGTGAATTTTGTGTTAAAAAAATTATAAATCTTTTTAAAACAACACTTTAACGTATTTAAAACACAAAAAAACGCCTGTTGATAAGTATGGTGATAGGTTGATAAGAAGTTTTGCACAGTTTTTAACAACTTTGGCTTTAAAAATCGACTCTGTATAAGTAGCTATTTTATACACAGGTTCAGGTTATCCACACCACAAGATAACCCGCCCTGTCTTAACAAGATGTTATCTATGTAAATATTTAATAAATATAGTTTTTTTTATTTTATACACAGATATTTGCTTGCTATATAAACATAACAAACATAAAAGAACTTATATACTTACTTAAATATATTAATATTGATGACCGGGATAAGAGGGTTTCGATCTCTTTCTTTTTGGAAATTTGCCTATATACTAAGCGGCCTCAATCGATGGTTGATCGTTTTTTATTCATTTTTCTATTTATTAGTAATACCGAGGTTCCTGTGGATTTCCCAAGTCGCTTTGATGTGATTGTGGTTGGTGGCGGACATGCCGGTACAGAAGCGGCTTTAGCTGCAGCACGTATGGGCGTTAAAACTTTGTTACTTTCTCACAACATTGAAACTTTAGGACAAATGTCCTGTAACCCTGCCATTGGTGGTATTGGGAAGTCCCATCTTGTAAAAGAAATAGATGCTTTAGACGGCGCTATGGCATTAGCAACAGATCAAGCTGGTATTCAATTTCGTACTTTGAATTCCCGCAAAGGTCCTGCTGTTCGAGCAACTCGTGCTCAAGCAGACCGTATATTATATAAAGCAGCTATTCGTCATAAGTTAGAAAACCAAGAAAATCTATGGCTTTTCCAACAATCTGCAGAAGATCTTATTGTTGAAGATGGCGCTGCTCGCGGTGTTATTACTCAAACGGGTATACGTTTTAATAGTAAAACCGTTGTTTTAACAGCCGGTACTTTTTTAGGTGGTGTTATTCACATTGGCTTACAAAACCACTCAGGTGGTCGAGCTGGAGATCCACCATCCATTGGCCTGGCACAAAAACTACGTGCTTTGCCATTTCGTGTTGATCGCTTAAAAACCGGTACACCACCACGAATTGATGCTCGCTCTGTTGACTTCTCACAAATGCAAGCACAACCGGGTGATGATATTGATCCAGTTATGTCTTACATGGGCAATCGCGCAATGCACCCTCGTCAAATTGAGTGCTTTATTACTCATACCAACGAACGCACCCATGATATTATTCGTGCGGGCATGGACAGATCACCTATGTACACAGGTGTGATTGAAGGTGTTGGCCCACGTTATTGTCCTTCTATTGAAGATAAAATTGTACGTTTTGCCGATAAAAACTCACATCAGATTTTTATCGAGCCAGAAGGTTTAACGACGCACGAACTTTATCCAAATGGTATTTCGACCTCCTTGCCATTTGATGTGCAAATTGAGCTCGTTCGCTCGATGAAAGGCATGGAAAATGCTCATATTATTCGTCCAGGCTATGCGATTGAATACGATTATTTTAATCCGCAAGATTTGAAATATTCCTTAGAAACCAAACACATGCCTGGTTTGTTCTTTGCTGGACAAATCAATGGTACAACAGGCTACGAAGAAGCGGGCGCTCAAGGCTTACTTGCTGGTTTAAACGCGGCGTTGCTTGCACAAGACAAAGACGCCTGGACACCTAGACGTGATGAAGCATATCTAGGTGTATTGGTTGATGATCTTATTAGCATGGGTACGAAAGAACCATACCGTATGTTCACTAGTCGTGCGGAATATCGCTTGATTTTGCGTGAAGACAACGCCGATATGCGTTTAACAGAGAAGGGTCGTGAACTTGGCTTGGTTTCTGATGAACGTTGGGCTGCCTTCTGCAAAAAACGCGAAGCCATTGAGTTAGAAACACAGCGGCTTAAATCTAGTTGGATTGTGCCAAATACTCCAGAAGCAGAAAGCATTAATCCAAAACTAGAAACGCCGATTACTCATGAGTACAGCTTGTTAGATTTGCTTAAGCGTCCGAATATAGTTTATTCCGATATTGCGAATTTAAAAAATGCTCTTGATGAACCTGTTGATGAACAGGTTTCTGAACAAGTCCAAATTGCGGTGAAATACGCGGGTTATATCACTCGTCAAGCAGAAGACATTGAGCGTTTACGCCGTCAGGAAAATACTGTATTACCTGATGATTTGGATTATTCCAAGATGGAAGGTTTGTCAAATGAGATCAAGCAAAAGCTGACTCAGTTGCGTCCTGCCACGCTTGCTGCGGCTTCTCGAATCCAAGGTGTGACGCCTGCTGCAGTATCCTTACTATTAATTCACTTGAAAAAACGTGCGATTGCGCGCAAAAGTGCCTAGAATCATCAGCCGATAATCCCTAATTGCTATCTTTATAGAAATGGATCGACTGTGACACACTTTGACACTATTCAAAAAGGCGCCCAACAAATGGGCGCTGCTTTATCTGATGAAACGATTCAGACTCTTGTAAAATACCTAGCCATGCTAGAAAAGTGGAACAAGGCTTACAACCTGACTGCTATTCGAGATGTTGAGCAAATGATCTCTTTGCACTTATTAGACAGTTTGGCGACTTTACCTTTTATAACAGGGGACAATATTATAGATGTTGGTACTGGACCTGGCTTACCTGGTATGGTGCTTGCTATATGTTATCCTGAAAAACGTTTCACCTTACTTGATAGTAACGGCAAAAAAACACGTTTCCTTACGCAAGTTAAGATGGAATTGGGTATTCATAACGCCACGGTAGCAAATGAACGTGTTGAAAAACACCCTCACCAAGGGGAATACGATCATGTCATTTCTCGAGCTTTTGCTTCATTACAAGATATGATTAATTGGACTTTACCTCTCCCCAAAGAGACGGGTAATTTTCTAGCCATGAAAGGGGTTTACCCTAGTGAAGAAATAGCGGCGCTACCGAAAGAGGTTGGTTTAGTATCTGTAGAGCCTCTTAATGTGCCAAATGTTCAGGCGGAGCGTCACATGGTAGTGATGACGCGTAAAGGATAAAGCATGGCAAGAATTATCGCAGTTACCAACCAAAAAGGTGGTGTTGGCAAAACCACTACCTGTGTCAATTTAGCGGCGTCACTGGCGGCAATGAAGCGCCGAGTATTATTAATCGATTTAGATCCGCAAGGTAATGCGACCACTGGAAGTGGCTTTACCAAAGAAGAATTAGACACGAGCGTCTACGACGTATTGATTGGTTCTCATGGCGTAAAAGAAGTCATGAGAAAAAGCATGCCTGGAGACTACTGGGTATTGCCTGCAAACGGTGATTTAACGGGTGCGGAAGTTGTTTTACTTGATTTACCAAGCAAAGAAACTCGTCTGCGCGCAGGTTTGTACGAAGTCGACAATGACTTCGATTACATACTGTTAGACTGCCCGCCTGCATTGAATATGTTGACGGTAAATGCCTTAGCCGCTTCTCAAGGCGTATTGATTCCTGTGCAGTGTGAATACTACGCTTTGGAAGGATTAACGGCGTTATTACAAACGATCAATCGTATTACTCAAGCGTTAAATCCATCTCTAGAGGTCGAAGGTATTTTACGAACCATGTATGATCCTCGTCCCAGCTTAACGCATGATGTATCTAGCCAACTTCATAAACATTTTGGCAGTAAAGTTTATGATACCGTGATCCCTAGAAATATTCGTTTGGCGGAATCTCCAAGTTACGGTTTACCTGTCTTGCATTATGAAAAACAGTCTCGTGGCGCTATCGCTTACCTCGCATTAGCAGGTGAGTTTATTCGAAAATCTGTTGCATAATTACTGTTTTATAAGCGTAGTTTAATACCAATTAGGGTTAATGAAATGACGATGAAAAAAAGAGGTCTAGGTCGTGGCTTAGATGCATTATTGGCACCACAAGCGACGCCAACCAATGAGGCTGAAAGTGGCTCTAATAATGAACAAATAAAAGGCCTGACTTACTTACCTGTGGAATGGCTTTCTAAAGGCAAATTCCAACCTCGTCGTGACATGAATCCTGCGCAATTAGAAGATCTAGCGGCTTCAATTCGTAATCAAGGTATTATGCAGCCTATCGTTGTGCGACCAAGTGGTCATAATCAATACGAAATCATCGCCGGTGAGCGCCGTTGGCGTGCTGCAAAATTGGCAGATTTAACGCAAGTTCCTGTTATCGTTCGTCATGTAGAAGATGCTGATGCTGTGGTTCTTGCTTTGATTGAAAATATTCAACGTGAAGATCTTAACCCAGTCGAAGAAGCACTGGCGTTACAGCGTTTGGTCGAAGATTTTCACCTTACCCAACAAGAAGTTGCGGATACTGTTGGTAAATCTCGTTCGACCGTAGCGAATTTATTGCGCTTGTTAGGTTTGACGCCGGAAGTTCGTCGTTTGTTAGAGCATGGCGATATTGAAATGGGTCATGCGCGAGCTTTATTGCCTTTAGAGCACGACAAACAAATTCAAGCTGCATCACAAGTTGTTACTAAATCCTTATCTGTCCGTGAAACAGAAAGATTAGTGAAAAACTTTCAAGTTGTTGAAACAAATGAAGATAACAAGCCTTCCCTGCCTGATTTAAGTGCAGAAGCAGAACGCATTAGTCAAAAAATTAATGCTGCGGTAAAAATACAGCCTTCAGCCAAAGGAAAGGGCAAGTTGGTTATTGAGTATCGTAACCCTGAACACCTAGAACTCTTGATCAGCGAACTGCTTGCAGGGAAATGAAGCAATTCGTGACAAGTGCTTTTTTCTATCTAGACAAGATGGCTAGAAAGTGATCGTGAGAATCAGTTTAAGTTGAACACAGCAGCTATTACCCATATAATGCCTCGAATTTTGTAAATCATCACATTGATTGCACTTTTATAGTGCGAAAAGAGAGTTGGGTAATGGAGACAAAAAAGCCACTAAGCGCGAGTGCAATTATAAGCGCTAAAAAGAAGGCTATATTTCGTTTCCTTTTATTGCAATTTTTACTCACTTTTTTAGTTTCTTTGGGAATTTTTTACATTGCTGGTGGTCTGTATGGGTACTCGTTTATATTAGGTGCTTTAACCAGCATATTGCCGAGTGTTTATATGGCTTGGCGAATCTTTGGTTACAAAGGGACGCGCCCAGCAAAAGATGTCGTTAGATCATTCTATCGAGGAGAAGCTGGTAAATTAGCTATGACAGTTGTTTTATTGTCGCTGGTTTTTCTTCTGATAAAACCATTAGCTGCAGGGGCTTTCTTTGCAGGTTTTGGCGGTGCCATTTTGAGTCATTGGCTCAGTCCTATCGTACTAAGAAATACCTAGAACGATAGGTAATAGGATTTTAATCATTGAGAGAGCGTGGATATAAGTATGGGTATTGAAAGTCCAACAGCTTCTTCATATATAAAGCATCACCTTCAGAATTTGACCTACGGTCAACATCCTGATGGAACATGGGGTCTTGCCCATGATGCTAAAGAAGCAGCAGATATGGGATTCTGGGCAATTCATGTAGACACTATGGCAGTTTCGATTGCTTTAGGCTTATTGTTTCTATGGTTGTTCCGTAAGGCCGCAAAGAAAATTTCAACAGATACACCTTCAGGGCTACAAAACTTTGTAGAGCTTATGGTTGAATTTGTTGATGGCAGTGTCAAAGAAACCTTTCATGGTAAGAGCAAGGTCATTGCACCTTTAGCACTTACTATTTTTGTTTGGGTTTTCTTGATGAACTTCATGGATTTAATCCCTGTTGATTTCTTGCCTGCTGTCGCTCAAATGATTGGTACTTCAGTGTTTGGCGCTGATCCTAATCATGTCTATTTCAAATTTGTTCCAACAACAGACATTAATGCCACATTGGGTATGTCACTTTCCGTTTTCGCTTTGATTGTTTTCTACAGCATCAAAGTGAAAGGCATAAGTGGTTTTGTTGGTGAACTGACGTTACAGCCATTTGGCAAATGGATGATCCCTTTCAACTTATTACTTGAAGGTGTTGGTCTACTTGCGAAACCTGTTTCATTAGCATTGCGATTGTTCGGTAACTTGTATGCTGGTGAATTGATCTTTATTTTGATTGCTATATTGCCTTGGGGTCTACAATGGGCTCTGTCTGTGCCATGGGCAATCTTCCATATTTTGATCATCGTGCTTCAAGCCTTCATCTTTATGATGTTGACTATCGTCTACTTAAGTATGGCGCACGAAGATCACTAAGTGTGTGTTCTTTAAAGTAATAATTTTTTAAACCTTATCTAAAACTGTGAAAATGTAGGAGTTAAAATGGAAACTGTAGTTGGTCTTACTGCGATCGCTGTAGCCCTTCTAATCGGTCTAGGTGCCCTAGGTACTGCGATTGGTTTTGGTATTTTGGGTGGAAAATTCTTGGAAGGCGCTGCGCGTCAACCAGAAATGGTTCCAATGCTGCAAGTTAAAATGTTCATCGTAGCGGGTCTTCTAGATGCCGTAACTATGATCGGTGTAGGTATCGCATTGTTCTTCACTTTTGCGAATCCTTTTGTTGCTTTGGTCGCTGGTTAATATTCTGCAAAACTTTGCGGGAATGATTTTTAAACGACTAAAAGCGAGGGTATTAGCGTGAACTTAAATCTCACACTTCTAGGCCAAGCTATCTCGTTTGCTATTTTTGTCTGGTTCTGCATGAAATACGTGTGGCCACCAGTAATTGCTGCGCTCGAAGAGCGCAGTAAAAAAATTGCAGACGGTTTGGAAGCAGCGAACCGTGCTTCACGTGACCTTGAGTTGGCACAAGAACAAGCCACTCAAATCCTACGTGAAAGCAAAGAGAACGCGGCCGAGATTATTGAACAAGCCAACAAACGTGCGAACCAAATGGTCGACGAGGCAAAAGAGCAGGTGATTGCCGATGGCAAGCGTCTGCGCGAAGCAGCTCAAGCAGAGATCGAACAAGACGTTATGCGTGCTAAAGAAGCATTGCGTGCTCAAGTTTCCGTTCTTGCATTTGCTGGTGCCGAGAAGATTTTGGGAGCCACCATTGACGAAAAAGCACATAGCGAGATCGTTGAACAGCTCGCCAAAGAGCTTTAAGCGAGGGTCTAATGGCTGAATTAAAAACAGTCGCGCGACCGTACGCTAAAGCGGTTTTCGAAGTTGCTAGAGAGCAAGGTCACATTGTTGAGTGGGCTGATATGTTAAACGTATTAGCTGCTGTAACGGTTGAACCTAAGCTTAAAAAAGCACTTGGGAATCCAGCTTTTAGTGCGGAAGAGAAGGCAAACGCTCTAGCGGACGTTTGTGCAGAAGTAACGACAGAACAAGGTAAAGCATTTTTGCTTGCTCTTGCTGTGAATAAGCGTTTATCGCTTCTTCCTGCTATTTCTGAGTTATTTTTACAGTTCAAACTGAATTTTGAAAAAGCCGTAAATGTTCAATTTACGTCTGCATTTGAATTAACAGCAGAACAAACACAAGCATTAGCCGCTTCACTGGCTAAAAAGTTGGATCGTACGGTCAACTTAACCAGTGAAACAGACGCAAGCCTAATCGGTGGCGTGGTTATTCGTACAGGTGACTTAATCATCGACGGTTCAGTACGCGGTAAATTAGCGAAACTGGCCGAGGCGATAAACTCCTAGTGTTTCGTTAAATCGAAACCAGGGTTGAGGAATTTAGCATGCAGCAACTGAATCCATCTGAGATCAGCGAGATTATCAAGAAGCGCATCGAGAACCTCGATGTATCTTCTGATGCCCAAAATGAGGGCACAATTGTCAGCGTGGCAGACGGTATCGTTCTGATCCACGGCTTGGCAGATGTTATGTACGGGGAAATGATTGAATTCCCTGGTGGTGTTTATGGTATTGCTTTGAACCTAGAGCGTGACTCTGTAGGTGCAGTAGTACTTGGTAAATACCAAGACCTTGTAGAAGGTCAAAAAGTTAAATGTACAGGTCGTATATTGGAAGTTCCAATCGGACCTGAATTGCTTGGTCGTGTTGTTGACGCATTGGGTAACCCAATCGACGGCAAAGGCGCTATCAATGCAAAACTAACTGATAAAGTTGAAAAAGTGGCGCCAGGCGTAATCGAACGTCAGTCAGTTGATCAACCGATTCAAACAGGTTACAAAGCAATTGACGCTATGGTGCCAATTGGTCGTGGACAACGTGAGTTGATCATCGGTGACCGTCAGATTGGTAAGACTGCATTAGCAATCGACACCATTATTGCTCAGAAAGATTCTGGCATTAAGTGTGTGTACGTAGCGATCGGTCAGAAACAATCTACTATTGCTAACGTTGTGCGTAAGCTTGAAGAAGCTGGCGCAATGGAATACACCACAGTAGTAGCCGCTGGCGCATCTGATCCAGCAGCAATGCTTTACATAGCGCCATACACTGGCTGTACTATGGGTGAATATTTCCGTGACCGCGGTGAAGACGCATTGATCATTTATGATGATTTGACCAAGCAAGCTTGGGCTTACCGTCAGATCTCTTTGCTTTTACGTCGTCCGCCAGGTCGTGAAGCCTACCCAGGTGACGTATTCTATCTTCACTCTCGTCTTCTTGAGCGTGCATCACGTGTAAACGTTGATTACGTAGAGAAATTCACCAATGGTGAAGTGAAAGGCAAAACTGGTTCTTTGACCGCATTGCCAATCATCGAGACTCAAGGTGGTGACGTATCTGCATTCGTACCAACCAACGTTATCTCCATCACAGATGGTCAGATATTTTTGGAAACGAGCTCGTTTAACGCCGGTATTCGTCCAGCAATGAACGCAGGTATTTCGGTATCTCGTGTAGGTGGTGCAGCACAAACTAAGATCGTCAAGAAACTTGGCGGTGGTATTCGTCTTGCATTGGCTCAGTACCGTGAATTGGCGGCTTTCGCTCAGTTCGCATCTGACCTAGACGAAGCGACTCGTAAGCAGTTAGAGCACGGTAAACAGGTTACTGAACTGATGAAACAAAAGCAGTTCTCACCTATGTCTGTAGCTGATATGGGCGTAGTTCTTTACGCTGCTAATGATGGCTTCCTTGAAGATGTTGAAACAAGCAAAATTGGTAGTTTTGAAACTGCTTTGTTGAGCTACATGAACAGTGAACACACTGATCTTATGGCTGACATTAACAAAACTGGTAATTTTAACGGCGAGATTGAAGCGACATTTAAAGCGGCAATCGAGAAGTTTAAAGCGACGCAAACTTGGTAATGAGTTTGGTGACAAGCGATTAAAGCTTGTCACCACTTTCTTGCAGTTTGTGAAATAACATTCTCACAAGGGCAGTTCTATTATGGCAGTCGGAAAAGAGATACGTACTCAGATTTCGAGCATTAACAATACGCGTAAAATTACTCGTGCTATGGAAAAAGTAGCGGCAAGTAAAACGCGTAAAGCTCAGGATCGTATGGCCGCTTCTCGTCCGTATGCGGAACGAATTCGCCAAGTAGTTGGTCATTTGGCCAACGCGAATCCTGAGTATAAACACCGTTACCTTACCGAACGTGAGGCGAAGCGTGTTGGTTATATCGTAATCTCTTCTGATCGTGGTTTATGTGGTGGTTTGAACGTTAACGTGTTCAAAAAAGCCATTAGAGATATGAAACAATTTGCTGATACTGGTGTTGAAATCGACATCTGTGCAATCGGCAGCAAAGCCGTTTCATTCTTTCGTAACTACGGCGGAAATGTAACAGCAGCCTTCACCGGTTTAGGTGATGCACCAAAAGCTGACGATTTAGTCGGTAGCGTAAAGGTGATGCTAGACGCATTTGACGAAGGTCGTATCGATCGTCTTTATGTGGTTTCAAATGAGTTCGTGAATACCATGACTCAAAACCCGACGGTTGAACAACTTTTGCCATTAAAAGCGGAAGAGAATACAGAGTTAAAGCACCACTGGGATTACATTTATGAACCAGAAGCCGTTGAAATTTTGAACGAATTATTGGTTCGCTATATTGAATCTCAAGTATATCAGTCAGTGGTTGAGAATATTGCGTGTGAACAAGCAGCTCGTATGCTTGCTATGAAAAACGCAACAGACAACGCCGGCGATATCATTGATGAATTGCAGTTGGTGTACAACAAGGCTCGTCAAGCAGCGATTACTCAGGAAATTTCTGAGATAGTCAGCGGCGCGGCAGCGGTTTAAGGTATTTAGGTATTTAAGAGGATCCGAACATGAGTAGCGGACACATCGTACAGGTTATTGGCGCGGTAATGGACGTGGAATTCCCACGTGATAGCGTGCCAAAAGTATATGATGCCCTGACCATTGAGGGTAAACAGTTGGTGTTGGAAGTTCAACAACAACTAGGCGACGGTATTGTTCGTACCATCGCAATGGGTTCCACTGACGGTATTAAACGTGGCTTGGTTGTAGAAAATACAAACAAACCAGTTTCTGTGCCAGTTGGTACTAAAACACTAGGACGTATTATGGACGTTCTAGGTAATCCGATTGACGAAAAAGGCCCAATCGGCGAAGAAGAGCGTTGGTCAATTCACCGTTCAGCTCCTTCTTATGCTGAGCAGTCTTCTAGCAACGAATTGCTAGAAACGGGTATCAAGGTTATTGACCTTGTTTGTCCTTTCGCGAAAGGTGGTAAAGTTGGTCTGTTTGGTGGTGCCGGTGTAGGTAAAACCGTAAACATGATGGAACTTATCCGTAACATCGCAATCGAGCACAGCGGTTACTCTGTATTCGCTGGTGTTGGTGAGCGTACTCGTGAAGGTAACGACTTCTACCACGAGATGACTGACTCGAACGTAATCGATAAAGTATCTCTAGTATACGGCCAAATGAACGAGCCACCAGGTAACCGTCTACGTGTTGCTTTGACTGGTTTGACAATGGCTGAGAAGTTCCGTGACGAAGGTCGTGACGTACTTTTCTTCGTAGATAACATCTACCGTTACACGCTTGCGGGTACAGAAGTATCTGCATTGCTAGGTCGTATGCCATCTGCGGTAGGTTACCAGCCTACACTTGCTGAAGAGATGGGTGTTCTTCAAGAACGTATCACCTCTACTAAGACTGGTTCTATCACGTCTGTTCAAGCGGTATACGTACCTGCGGATGACTTGACTGACCCGTCTCCAGCAACAACGTTCTCTCACTTGGACGCAACCGTTGTATTGTCTCGTGACATCGCATCTTTGGGTATCTACCCAGCGATCGATCCTCTTGATTCTACTTCACGTCAGCTTGACCCATTAGTTATCGGTCAAGAGCATTACGACGTAGCACGTGGCGTTCAAATGGTATTGCAGCGTTACAAAGAATTGAAAGACATCATCGCAATCTTGGGTATGGACGAGTTATCTGAAGAAGATAAACAAACGGTTAACCGTTCTCGTAAAATCCAGCGTTTCTTGTCTCAGCCTTTCTTCGTAGCAGAAGTATTCACTGGCTCTCCAGGTAAGTATGTTTCTTTGAAAGACACGATTCGTGGCTTTAAAGGCATCTTGGATGGTGAGTTCGATGATCTTCCAGAGCAAGCGTTCTACATGATTGGTAGCATCGACGAAGCTGTCGAGAAAGCTAAGAAACTTTAACCATCACGCGTAGCAAAAGCGTTGTAAAACGCTTTTGCTAAGTATGACTAAGAGAGGCAACTTATGGCTATCACAGTACACTGCGATATCGTAAGCGCTGAACAAGAGATTTTTTCCGGTACGGTACAATCTCTTGTGGCTGCAGGCAGCTATGGCGATTTGGGCATTATGCCTGGTCACGCGCCATTGTTGACTACTCTGCAACCAGGTCCTGTTCGTGTGGTTAAAGAAAATGGTGACGAAGAGATAATCTTCGTGTCCGGTGGCTTCCTAGAAGTTCAACCGCACCGCGTCACCGTCTTGGCTAACACAGCCACTCGTGCAAGAGATCTGGACGAAGAGGCGGCACTAAAAGCTCAGGAACATGCTAAAGAGCTTTTGGCTAACCAAAAACCTGACGTCGACTACACTCGTGCGACAGTGGAACTAGCAGAAGCTATGGCCCGCTTGCGTACTATTCAGCAGTTCCGCGATCACAAATAAGCGGTAATGTTGAGTTTGAAGTCAAAAAAAGCAGCTTTCGAGCTGCTTTTTTATTGTCTGCTATTTAGGGTATGTTATTTAAGGGCCTGTTATTTAATAGAAAAGTCGCCTCTTTAAAGCATCTTCCACAGTGTATCGAAGATGATCTGTTGTGCTTTGGCGATGTCTTTAGATTCCAATACCACGGCAGAAGGGAAGTTGTTACTTGCTAAAGAAATAATCGCACACTTTGGTGGATAGATAGCGATATAGCTAGCGTCGACCGAACCTTCCGTTTTAATCCACTTACGTTCCGACAACTGTGCTTCCTCACCACCATCCCCAAGGGCTATAACTTTTACGTTAATACCAAGCTTTACACGTTGTTTTGTGTAGTTTGGAAAAGGGCGATACAAGAATGGACGAATCGGCTTGGATGAAAACACACAGTATTCTTTGTGGTCTTGTTGCGATACCACGTTTAAAATATCGCGCAAAACCCACTCTATGCCATCATCGCCTTCGTAATAGCGAACATGAGTTTGATGATAATCTGGTTGCTGCTGATGTAAGTTAGGAATGATAGTGTTCTTCAGATTTTCGATGGTTTTGTCTAGGCGGTTGCGTTTTTCTTCCGCTAGGTTTAACAGAATGTCTGGGTTTTCAGCGGTAAATAATCGGCGTTTTCCTTTTGGAAAGTAGCTAACGATGCCTTTGCTTTGTAACTGTTTTAGCGACTCATAGGCCGTACCGCGATTGATGCCGCTGTGTTCGGCAATATCTCGAATGGAAGAAGGTCCTAGCTTTAATAGTGTTTGGTAAAGTTGTGTTTCTCTTGGTGTTAAACCAAGCATTTCAAAAGCTTGCTGAATCATACGGCTCACAGTACATGGTAATTATTTATAGAATGTAATCTGTATTTTCTAAGTTCACAGAATACACTCATTGACATAAAAAGCGCAGGGTAGAACCTTCTGCGAGGAGAGAAAAGTGACAAACGATCAACGATTTGGTGGTATTCGCCGTTTATATGGAGATGCCGCGTATGAGTTTTTTAATCAAGCTCACGTTTGTGTCATCGGTATTGGTGGCGTTGGTTCTTGGGCAGCAGAAGCACTGGCACGTTCAGGTATTGGATACATTACCCTTATTGATATGGACGATGTTTGCATTACTAATACCAACCGCCAGATTCATGCTCTAGATGGCAATATAGGTCAGTCAAAAGTGGATGTGATGGCGGAACGTATTAAGTTGATTAACCCTGATTGCCAAGTAACCTGCATAGAAGACTTTATTACCCCTGAAAACATCTCTGAGCTGCTCTCTACGCCGTTTGATTACATTATTGATTGCATTGATAGCATCAAGCCAAAAGCCGCTCTGATGGCGTGGAGTAAGAGTAACAAGCGTAAAGTCATCACAGTCGGTGGTGCGGGCGGTCAAATGGACCCAACCAAAATACTCATCGGCGATCTCTCTAAAACCGAAAAAGATCCACTTGCTGCCAAACTACGCAACTTCCTGCGACGTTATTACAACTTTACCCGCAATCCGAAACGCCGCTTTGACATTGAATGCGTGTATTCCACCGAGCAATTACGCTACCCGCAAGGCGACGGCACGGTTTCCCATCAGCGCTTAAAAGGCGATACAGAAACCAAAATGAACTGCGATACCGGCTTTGGCGCCAGCACCGCAGTGACCGCTTCCTTCGCGTTTGTCGCGGTGTCGAGAGTGTTGGAAAAACTGGCGCAAAAGGCGAATTAACGCATGACACCAAACATAATGACCTTCTTTGAACGCTTTGAGGCCGATATTCTATCGGGCAAGAAGACCATTACTTTGCGCGATGAAGCGGAAAAACACTATGTTCCCGGTTCGGTTGTAACCGTATCTACCTTTGAAGACGGTCGTGAATTTTGTCGATTAAAAATATTGTCTGTCGAGCCGGTCTTGTTTGACGCTCTAACGGATTATCATGCCGAGCAAGAAAACATGACCTTGGATGAATTGAGGGAAGTGATTCAGGTCATTTACCCAGGGATTCAACATTTGTATTTGATCTCTTATCAGCTGGTTGATGCATGACAGACAAACAGATTCTGCTTATTTATGACAAAGAATGTCCAGCTTGCCATTTTTATTGCCAGATCGTTCGCATACGTCAAAGCGTTGGCGAATTAGTACTGATTGATGCGAGAGAGAATCCTCAAGTGTTACAAGAGATTACCGCGCAGGGCTTGGACATAGATCAAGGCATGGTATTGAAAATGGATGGACAGCTCTATTATGGCGCGGATGCTATCCAGCTTTTAGCCTTGCTTAGCAGCCGATCTGGCGTGTTTAATCGTCTAAATTATTGGCTGTTTAGCTCCAAAAAAGTCGCTGCTATTTTGTACCCAATACTAAGATCTTGCCGTAATGTGTTGTTGAAAATCTTGGGCAAGACGAAGATTAACAACCTAAAGAAAGATGATAACGAACGGTTTTAGTTCGTTGCTACCTTGCTCAAAATCGCCAACACACCATTGGTTCTAGAGCTGGTTAGATAACTTGATAAGTTAAGTTCCGCCAGCTCTGCTTTTAGGTCCATTTGTTGAATATCCGCTAGTGTTTTTCCTTCTACCAAGCTGAGTAGGGCGACAAGTACGCCGCGCATGAGCTTGGCGTCGCTGTCGGCTTTGAAGTGACGTAGTCCATCGTTTTCTTCCATGATGAGCCAAACGGCGCTTTCACAACCTTTTACCTTGTTGTCTTCGGTTTTTTCTTCAACGGACAGTCGCGGTAAGGTTTTGCTTAACGTCACTAAAGCCTTAAAGGTTTCTTCTTTGCTTCGGCAAGCTTGTAGCTGGGCTTTTATGTTTACTGGCTTTTGTTGTCCTAAAGAGTCCGTCATAGTGTTACTCATCGTTTAATAGGTCTATAGCTTCGAGCAGTACATCGCAGAAGCGGTTAGCTTCTTCCATGGTGTTGTAACAAGCAAAAGAAGCGCGCAAGGTACCAGCAACACCAAGTTGTGCCATTAACGGATGGGCACAGTGACTGCCAGCTCGAACCGCGACACCTTGGCTGTCTAGATAAGCATTCAAATCTAAGATATGAATATTGGGTACACTTATGGACACTAACGTGGTGTTTTTCTCGGGCGAATAAATCTCGATTCCACCTTCTTTATGAAGACGAGAATATACGTGCGTGGCGAGGGATTGTTCCCAAGCTAATAATGAAAGACGATCCTGAGAGTTAAGGAAATCACAGGCTGCCGCCAAGCCAATAACGCCTTCGATGTGAGGTGTTCCTGCTTCTAAGCGATAAGGAAGCACATTGAATTCAGTGGCTTGATACGAAACATGGCGCACCATTTCGCCGCCCGTTTGGTACGGCAGCAGAACTTCCAAAGCGTGACTTTTACCATATAACACGCCAATACCTGTTGGAGCATACATCTTGTGGCCAGAGAAGACATAAAAGTCACAGTCTAATACTTGCACATCAATAGGATAATGCGCCACGGCTTGAGCACCATCGACAAGGGTAAAGGCGCCTTGTTGCTTGGCATGATCGAGCATTGTTTGCAAAGGCGTGCTTGCGCCGATGGCATTGGAAATTTGAGTTGCTGCAAAAATACGTGTTCTATCGGTGAAATAGTGGCTGAATTCGGGCTCCCATTCGCCATTGGATGTTAATGGCAGAATACGTAATCGAGCACCAGTACGAAAGGCTAATTGCTGCCAAGGCACCAGATTGGCGTGATGCTCTAAACTGGTGATGAGGATTTCATCGCCTTTTTCGAGCAAATGCTCTAAACCCAAAGCAACCGTATTGATGGCTTCTGTTGCACCTTTTGTCCAAATCACATGACTTTGTTCGGGTGCATTGATAAAGCTTGCCACTGTGTCTCGGGCTTGCTCAAAACGATTGGTTGCTCGATCACTAAGAAAGTGCGCGCCACGATGAACATTAGCGTTGAAGTTTCGGTAATAGTCCTGAATGGTATCTAAAACCGGTAATGGCTTTTGTGTCGTCGCCGCATTATCTAAATAGGTTAACGGATAATCATAGGCTGGCTGCGCCAAAATTGGGAATAGGTGACGAAGCGAGGAAGGGTCAAAAGCCATGGATACTCTACTTTGGGGTTGTCTACTTTGGTTTTGAACAATGGGCGGATTTTAATTGGTGATGCTAGTGGCTTAAAAGTCTGAACCAAAAGTCATGAAATCTGCGCTAAATTGGTGAAATTGTACCTTAACTTCCATCAAAATCGTGAATTATTGGGCTTTTACTTGCGTTTTTTTAAGACAACTATAATGATTGATAACAGATACTAGATGACAAACTAGAAAAGGTACAAAACGGTGGCAGATTTTTTATATAAAGGTGTGGTGGATTGGTTCTTGGATCAGATGTCACAAGAGGCCATTGTGCCTGGTGATAAAATGCCGTCCTTACGAGCTTTATCGAAACAATTGGGCCTAAGCTTAAATACGGTCATACATGGTTATGAGTTGTTAAGCGAAGATGGTTGGATCGAGTCTCGCCCCAAATCTGGCTACTTTGTTTGTCACCGTAGTGAGACAAAACCTGCACTGTTATTGGCTGGCGACGAATTACGTGAACTCGCCAAAGACGGTACTAAACCGGCTTGGGCATGTCTTGCTCATCGAGCGGCCTTGGTTGATCAAAGCGACGCTTTTTTAAGCCCAGCAACACGTCAGGAAGAAGTAAGCCTTCCTGTCTTAGGCAAAGGCCATTTGGCAGCCCGTGAAGCGGTTAGTGAGCATTTAAAAGGGCTGGGTATCAAAGCTCATGCATCACATCTTTGGTTAGGGCGCTCTCCTTTAGCAATCTTCACCCAAACCGTACAAACACTGACTCAACGTGGCGATAGTGTATTGGTGTTAACGCCTTGCGATCCTAGAATTACCACCACCTTGCAGAGCTTAGGGCGACAAGTGATTGCCCTGACGGCTGGCGAGCGTGGTGTTGATTTAGACTTAGCGATTCGTTGTTTACGTGATAAATCCATTCGTCTGGTTGTCTTGCCGGGGCAGTTCTCGTTTCCTGCTGGCCAGTTGGTGAGTAATTTAAGTTTGCGTCGTTGGTTGGCGATTATCGAAGAAACCAAATTGCCAGTGATCGAGTGGGACTTATGCTCGCATTTGGCATATCGAGCGGGATCCATGATGACCTACAAGTCACTGGATTCGTCTGATCAGATTGTTTATATCGGCGGAGTGGAATCAAAAGGCGTAGATCGCTCTGCAAGCTGGTGTTTGCCTGGTAAGCATCAAGCCTTGTTGGAAGGCGCTTTCTTAGGCGCAGATATGGCGTTGAGTGATGCTCAACAAATGGCCTTGAGTGATGCATTACAGCCTAATAGTAAGCGCTCATTAACGAAACGTGCTCGAGAGGTTTGGGCGAATTCGGAGCGTGTTAAAGCGCATCTTGAAACACGTCTTGGTGAGCATGTCAGTTTTGCTGCCAGCAAAGGCGGAATGTCGCTTTGGATGCGTCTGTCCAAGCCATTAGAAGTCGCTAGCATGACCGCCTTGCTAGCCAGCTTTCGCCACGCGATTGTGCCCGGTGCCTTGGTTAGCCATGAAACAGATGCCAATCATTGGTTGGCAGTGAATGTAACCTTGGATGATGTGGAGCCTCTAGCAAAAGCCTTGGCTGAGCATTTGGTTGTTGATGAAGTTAAGCCGATTATTGAGCCGGAAGAACCAAGCATTGAAAAGGCCGATGAGCAAGCTGTAGAGACTCTTGAGCCAGTGGAAGAAAACGAGCAAGCTGAAGAGCTTGTCGAAGCGATAGAAAGTGATTTAGCGCAGCCTGAGAAGGAAGCTAAAAAGTCTCGTAATGCCACTACTGAACCGCTTTATAACCCGATGTTGGATCTCATCAATCACGATTTTGGTTAAAAACTGAAGGGTTTAACTTTTAATTTAAATTAAATAATAAAGGCCAGTTTTGCTGGCCTTTATTATTTGTCAGATCGGTTGTTGTTTGTCAGCGAGGCTATGGTTGGCTCGCGGCCCTGAACATATCTAGGTCTTTATCATAGATCTCGCTGTCCATATCAAAGGCGCCCATGACACTGTGGAAAATATTGGCTTGAGTGCTTTGTTCTCGGGCCTTTAATTTATCGACAGAAATATGTTTCTGCTTAATAAACGATGGCGACATCCACACTAAGAACGGCACTTTTAATTGTTGTTCTGGCGCAATGGAATAGGGCGTTCCGTGTAAATAAATACCACCTTCGCCAAGTGACTCGCCATGGTCAGATACATAAAGATAAGCGCTAGACGTATTATCTAAATCTGCGAGTGTCAGACGTAATTGATCCAGAAAATGGTCGTTGTACAAGATAGTATTGTCATAGGCATTGATCAATTCCTCTTGTGTGCAGTTGCTTAGTTCAACGGAGCGACAGACAGGTTTGAAAACCTCAAACTCTTTTGGATATTTCGTGTAATAAGATGGCCCATGACTGCCTGTTTGATGCAGAACCACAAAGACTTTTTGTTTATCCGATGCCTGAATTTGCTCGGCTAGATGGCTTAGCAACAAACCATCGAAATCACACTCCTCACCTTCACAGTTGTTTTTAAGATCACCACTGCTGAGGTAACTAGACACCTTAATCGGCGGTTCTCCCCAGTTTTTGGTGCGCCAAAAAACGTCAATGCCTTGTCTTTGCAGGTAACTTGGCAAAGGTTCGAAGTTCTCCGAAAACACACCGCTTGGATTGGTATGGGAAAGAATACATTTCACCGATGCTGTGGTGTAGCTGGCACAAGAGGTCGCATTTTTTAAGGTGACGACATTTTCAGATGCGGTTAGCAAAGGATTGGTTGGTTTGTTATAGCCGTATAGGGAAAAATTCTCCGCTCGTGCTGATTCACCAATAACTAAGACAACGACGGTTTTTTCATTTGAACCAAATGTCGCGTCTGGTAAGAGGGTTTGTTCGACGTTTTCTTTTGCTTGCTGGCTTTGAAAGCGTATCGCATTTCCCACATATGACCATGGCATGATAATACCGCCTAGATGTTTGGCGTGTTTATCAATCCAAAGCCAGTTGCTTTGTGACTGCCAAATCCAAGTAGAGGTGGCTATGACAGTGATAATGAGATGCACGAACAACCGCACTCTCGATGTTTTTTGAATCGACGCACGAATGATTAACCAAGCTGGTAGGACACCAAGCAGAATAAAATAGAGAGCCAGCTTCGGGCTTAAAAATTGCTCAGACTCAGAATATTGGGTATTAAAAATATTGCCCATCATGGTTCTGTCTAAGATGACGTTATAAGTCACCACGAAATACACGGCTAATGAGTTTGCCAATGCAAACACCACACACACAGCTTTACCTAAGCGTCTAGATAAAATAAACAATACATAAAGCACAAGAGTGGTGACTAGATAAATAGCGGCAAAAACAGTCAGGAGTGTTTGCAGACTATTCAGCGTAAAGCCATCTAGATTTTTTATCGAAAAAGAAAACAAAGGCCAGTTGTAGAGCGACGCATTCAATAGCGCTAGCCAAATAATAAAGCTTGATGTGCTCGGTTTTGTTTTAAAACCCTGTTTGAAAAAAGTGCCTAGGCGTGTCGTGAATCGAGATAAAACGGTTTGATTACGCTTCATGTGTTCCTGTTGACCTTGTTGTTTCTAGATTAAGAAAAATCTAGATAGAAAAGAGTGTCTAATTATTTACCTATTAACGAGGATTTCATTCTTTTCATCAATCTTTCTTTTGCATTTTGTTTGCGAACTTTACACAAAATCACAAACAAAAACATAACTATTCATTTTTGGTTATATCAAAGATTTCTAATTCACTTATTTTTCACCCACTATGCATAAAATGTGAGCATCGAAGTTATATCTCTTTTTGCCAAAAGGTATGGGGGTTTTATGCGTTGCCACTTAACTAAAATGTCGACTAATTATAAATTGCTGCTAGATCAAGCAAGATCAAGCAAGGCTGTCGTTCCCCAATCTAGTATTCAAATTCTACTTTTGGTTGCCGTTTTATTGGCAAGCACGGCTATGATTGGCGATTTACTTGGTGGTTACCATTTTGGCTTTATGGAAATAAACCGTCTAAGCGTTTATATACCTTCTTTTCTATTAGAAAATATGACGGTATTTGGCGATGGTGTATTTTTATTGGCTTTAGTGTTGTTGTTTTCTTGCCGTAATATCCGTTTTCATTGGACAGTGTTATTCACCACATTACTTGGTGCCATCGTAGTTAACTTACTTAAGGATTATTTTGTGATGCCGCGTCCACCGGCAGTGCTTGATCCTGAAGCCTTTAATCTTTTGGGCAGAGCCTATAAAGCACGTAGCTTTCCTTCTGGCCATAGTTTAACGGCATTCTTATTAGCAAGTGTGTGTTTTTGCTACGTGCAAAATGCTTATGCTAAAGCGACGTTTATCCTGTTGGCGGTATTGGTTGCCTTGAGTCGAGTATTGATCGGTGTGCATTGGCCAATGGATGTTTTAGTTGGTGGCGCATTGGGTGTGATATTAGGTGTTGGTGGTGTGATGATTACCGCAAAATGGAAGTTTGGTTTGTGCGCTTATGTGCACCTATTTACGCTAAGTTTGTTGGTTATAGCCTGCATCATGGTGTTTGTGGATGGTAACGATTATAAGCTCGCTTTACCTTTGCTATATGTGGTTTCAGCCGCGGCTATTATTCGCACAATGAAGAGTTATGTTTTTGTTCGTTGATTCATAGACTTGATGTAACCCACGTAAAAAGGCGCTACGACAGCGCCTTTTTTATCGCATTTAGCATGCTTGAATGATCTTTGTAATCTAGTGGAATTGGCGTAAGTTTATCGCCTAATAGCAAGGCTAAAGAGGGAAAAGAATTCAAGCCAAGATGTCGAGCTTGCTCTATTTCTTCTTCCAATAAACGCTTATTTTTAACGTGTTGCATGGTTTTTTGAAAACCGTCTGCATTCATGCCTATGTGTTCTGCGCATTCAACGAGAGTGTCTAAATCTGATGGGTTTTTAGCATTCAGGTAATACGCCTCTTGGATGGCGTGATACATCTCTTCTTCTAGCCCGATGTCTCTTGCGACATAACAGGCTCTGCATGCTGGGTAAGTTGAACGGCGTGGCAACGCGGTCTTCCAGAAATCGAAGTTAAATTCTGTGCCTAGAGTGCTTTGAATATTTTTCCATGTGGCTTCTAGCTTGCCTTTCATCTCATCTGACATGGCAACATCAGAATCAATAGCAAGACCACCCAACATAGGCTGAATGGTTAATTGATCCGCATCGACCAAGTCTTGTAAGGCTTTTTGTAGCTTGGTCCAAGTAGGGCGGAATCCCCAACACCAGCTGCACATAGGGTCGTAGCAGTAAATCAGTGTGGCGGTCATGGATAGCTCCTGTAAATATAGAAAAAAGCGAGGCCATAAGGTAACAGCCTCTTTAGCTATAAAACAACAAACAAAAACAACCGATATAAAAAAACGGCTTCAATATGAAAATTGAAGCCGTTTTTTTGAATTGTGCTGTAGCGACTAAATGTTAGCTTAGCCCTTTAAAATAGCGGCAATAGCATCACAAAGCGGATCCATATTCTCATGAGTCATACCAGCAACACTAATACGCCCTGAGCCAACAATGTAGATGCCGTACTCTTTGCGCAACTGTGCCACTTGATCTGGTGTCAGGCCAGAAAAAGAGAACATGCCTTGCTGATGTGAAATAAACGAAAAATCTTGGCTGACGCCTTTGATTCGTAGTGTATTCACAAACAAGCTACGCATTTCATGAATGCGAGTACGCATTGCTTTGACTTCACTTTCCCATAGAGCAAATAGCTCAGGATCATTCAGAATTTCGGCAACAACCGCAGAACCATGAGAAGGCGGATTTGAATAATTTGTGCGAATGCAGCGTTTAATCTGCGTGAACGCTGTTTCAGCTTGTTCAGCTGTTTCACACAAAATCGTCAGTGCACCAACTCGTTCGTTGTAGAGACCGAAATTTTTGGAAAACGAGCTGGCAATCAGCATCTCTGGAACGTGCTCTAAGAAAGTACGTAAGCCTTGAGCATCTTCTTGTAAACCTTGGCCAAAGCCTTGGTAAGCAAAGTCAAACAATGGCAAGAAACCTTGTTTACTGCATAGCTTAGCCAATTGATACCACTGCTCTGGCGTTGGATCTATGCCAGTTGGGTTGTGGCAGCAGCCATGAAACAAGACAACATCGCCTTCAGGAACTTGAGACAAGCTTGCCAGCATGGCTTCAAAGTCTAACGATTTATTATCAGCATTGTAGTAAGCATAACTGCCAACTTCTAAGCCAACAGACTGAAAAACCGACTGATGGTTTGCCCATGTTGGGTTACTTACCCAAATAGTCGCTTCTGGTAAGTGTTTTTTAATAAATTCTGCTGCGACGCGCAATGCGCCTGTGCCGCCAGGGGTATGGGCTGTTTGAGCAAGCTGTTTGGCTATAATATTGTGTTCTTTACCAAATAAAAGCGTTTGCACGGCAGATCGATAAGCGGGTGCGCCTTCGATGCTTAGGTAGCTTTTGGTTTTTTCTTGGGCTAACAAACGTTCTTCTGCTTGTTTCACCGATTTTAAAATCGGTGTATTGCCTTGTTCATCTTTGTATACACCAACGCCCAAGTTAATTTTATTGGGATTTGGATCATTTTTGTAAGCGTCATTCAGGCCAAGAATTGGGTCTGCTGGAGCAGCTTGGATATGTTCAAACATGGTAACTCCCCCAAGAGGGTTATTTTCTTTTTTTATTATGGATTAGAAGATATAAAAATCAGACCGTATGGTACTCCAACACGTGAGTAACCGCTATAAGTTGACGGAAAAGGGCAAGAATTAACTGTATAAAAATGTAGCTGCTTACGCCAAATAAAGCCGCTTTTTGAAGCCGATAGGAAAAAAGTAACAACACTTGGGTTGATGGGAAGAGAATTTTTGAGTTAAAAAAATATTCCGACCTAACTAGATAGCTAGGTCGTATTTAGGTTACTTTGAGGATCAGCTAATTAGAAGGAATTAATCGTCCCAACCATTTGAGATATCATGGTTTAAACGTTTTTCTTCTAAATGCTGTTCAATTGCACGTCTGGCTTTTAACATACGTGCCGCGTCTTCCTTTTGATTCCGATCCTTTGTTTCATTATCCAAGCTTATGGAAGCGTGCATTATGTCGGTTTTTACTTCAGTTAGTGTTTCAGCAAAATCACTCATCGTTATACCCTTTTGGACGTTCGACGACATTCAAGTGCATAGATCACTGTCATCGACAGTTAAAAAAAGTCAAAATAGACAGACAACTTATTTCAAGCTAATAAAAAACCCAAATAGATTGAAAATCAACCTATTTTTACGCGTTTTTTGTTACAAATTTATTAATTATTATGGCGGAATGTAATGGACGTTTCTTTTATCCTCGACTCACTGAATGACAAGCAGCGTGAAGCCGTCGCAGCGCCTTTGCAGAATAGCCTTGTTTTGGCTGGCGCTGGGTCAGGAAAAACCCGAGTCCTAGTGCACCGTATCGCATGGTTGATGCACGCTTACGAATTGTCGCCTTACAGCCTGATGGCAGTAACCTTTACCAATAAAGCGGCACGCGAGATGCAAGGCCGTATTGAACAGTTAGTGGGCGTTCCTCCACAAGGCATGTGGGTTGGTACCTTCCACGGTTTAGCGCATAGGCTTTTACGTGCTCATTGGCGTGATGCGGGACTAAAAGAAAACTTCCAGATTCTGGACAGCGATGATCAGCTACGATTAATCAAACGTATTATGCGCGAGCTGAATATTGACGACACTCGCTGGCCGCCAAAACAAGTGTCTTGGTTTATCAACGCGCAAAAAGACGAAGGTCGCCGTGCGGCCCATGTACCAGACAGTCACGATCCTTTCTCCAAAGGCATGCGTGAGCTGTATTACCACTATGAAGAAGCCTGCGAACGCGGAGGTTTACTTGATTTCGGCGAATTGCTATTGCGCGCTCATGAACTGATGCTGAGTACGCCAGCTTTGTTGCGTCATTATCAAGATCGATTCCGCCATGTGCTGGTGGACGAGTTTCAAGATACCAACACTATTCAATATGCTTGGTTACGAATCATGGTGGGCAGCGAAGGCACAATTACCGCTGTCGGTGATGATGATCAATCGATTTACGGTTGGCGTGGCGCGAAAATTGAAAACATCCAAAACTTCACCAAAGATTTTAAAGATGTTGGCACTATTCGTTTGGAGCAAAACTACCGTTCAACCGGTCATATCCTGAATGCGGCCAATGGCTTGATCAAACACAACGATGATCGTTTGGGCAAAGAGCTTTGGACCGACAGCGGCGAAGGCGATCCAATCTCGCTGTATGCAGGCTTTAACGAACAAGACGAAGCGCGTTTTATCATTGGTATTATCAAGCAATGGCGAGACAAGGGAACTTCTCTGACGGACATGGCGATTCTTTATCGCTCTAATGCTCAGTCTCGTGTTATCGAGGAATGCTTAGTTAGGGAACAGATAGCTTATCGAATTTATGGTGGACACAGATTTTACGACCGCCTTGAAATCAAAAATGCCTTGGCTTACGCCCGTTTGGCTCTCGATCCGAATGATGATGGCGCGATGGAGCGAGTTATCAACGTACCGCCTCGTGGTATTGGCGAACGTAGCATCGGAACGCTGCGTGAAATTGCTCGTGATAATGGGTGCTCTATGTGGCAAGCCGCGCAAGAAGTAGTACGACAGTCATTAATGGCAGGTCGCGCGACTAATGCAATCAAGGCGTTTTTGCATCTTATTGAAGGCTTGAGTACCACTGTTCAACAACCTGATTTGAACTTGAACGATATTTTCGAACAGATCATCGAAGAAGCGGGTTTGATCCCTTTCCATGAAAAAGAGAAAGGCGAAAAGGGCGAAGCGCGCATTGAAAACTTAAAAGAGTTGGTGGGAGCGGCTGGTGGATTCAGCTGGAGCGATGAGGACGAAGAGTTTAGCTCTCCGCTGATGGCGTTCTTGGACAAGGCTGTATTAGACGCTGGCGATGCGCAAGCGGATGAATACCAAGACGCGGTGCAATTGATGACATTGCACTCGGCGAAAGGCCTAGAATTCCCATTGGTGTTCTTAACCGGCGTGGAAGAAAACATCTTTCCAAGCAAAATGTCTTTCGAAGAGCCGGGTCGACTCGCTGAAGAGCGTCGCCTTTGCTACGTGGGTATTACTCGAGCAATGGAAAAGCTTTACATCACATACGCTGAATCTCGTCGTTTGTTTGGTAGCGAATCGTTTAACAGTCCATCTCGCTTTATCAAAGAGTTGCCACCGGAATGCTTGGAAGAAGTACGTCTTCGCTCACAAGTAAGCCGTCCTGTGTCTTTGCAGCGCCCTGATTACAACTTTGAAAAGAACAAACTGCAAAACAGCAGTGTGTTGAATAATTACAAAGCGCCAGAAGTCAGCGTGAACATGGGGGATCGAGTGAATCATCCTGTGTTTGGTGAAGGCTTGGTGATCAACTACGAAGGCCAAGGCCCACAAGCACGAGTACAGGTCAACTTCGATGATGAAGGTACCAAGTGGCTGGTGTTGTCATTCGCTAAATTGGAAGTTTTGTAATTTATTGGACTATAACTTATTGATTTTTAAGTGTTGTCATATTGGTGTCACTGTAATGTCGTCACGGATGAGTGTTTGTTTCAGTAGGCTGAATGAAAACAGCAAGTAAGGATTATTAGGATGATCGTAAAAAAACTTAGACTCCAAAAAGGTTGGTCTCAAGAGCAACTTTCTCAACTGAGTGGATTAAGTATCAGAACGATTCAGCGTATTGAGAAAGGTCAACAGCCTGGGTTGGAATCATTGAAATCTTTAGCAGCTGTTTTTGAACTCTCTATTACAGACCTGCAAGGAGACACTGATATGACAACTCATGATATGGAAGAAAAATCGGCTTATGCCGTTAGCTCAGAAGAACAATTAGCTTTTTATCGCGTGCGCAAAATCAGAGGCTTTTACGCTCATCTTATGCAGTATTGTGTAATCATTCCGGTGTTATTCGGTATTAACCTGTTTACTAACCCTTCTTATATTTGGGCATTTTGGCCGATGTTAGGCTGGGGAATAGGCTTGGTTTTTCATGCTTTAAGAGTCTTTAACATCATTAAGCTGTTTGGTCCTGAATGGGAAAAGAAACAAGTGGAAAAACAGCTAGGACGAAAGCTCTAGGTGATAAAAGCTTTTGTTCTTTATTTTATTGTGCCCATCAATGCTTCTGCGTATTGAATGTTGATGGCACTGTGAGTTCAAAAATAAACGATAAAACAACAGTGCTGAATAGCTACAAGGTCCAAGAAGTCATCGCAAACCTGGGTGATTGAGTAAATCATCCGGTGTTTTGTGATCAACTACGAAGGCTAAGGCTCCGAATGGTTGGTGTTGTTGTTTGCTAAACTGGAAGTGCTTTAACTTTTTGGTAAAAGGACGCTGAGTCTTATTCCTTTGCGCCTGCTTCGCAAGCTCAGCGCGTCAGCAGGAATTAGACTCAGCTTACCTTTGTAGTATTGTTTTATGTGTTTTCATTTCTTTCTACGTTCCCCACCTATTTCACCATTATTAAGCGGTCTAACAGCGTAAATGTTTTTAATTGCAGCAAATTTTTTCAATTGGCTGTAAACTGTTTAGAGTTGTAATGATTCAGTTGAAAAGGAGTGGGGCATGGCGATTCGTGTTGGTTTGATTGGTTTTGGTTTGTCTGGGCGGGTGTTTCACGCGCCTTTTGTGATGAATGATCCTGGCATGGAAATGGCGTATGTTTGCAGCTCGAAAGCAGATGAGGTTAGGGCGGTTCTGCCTGATGTGTCGGTGGTGTCGTCTGCTGAATCTGTGTTTGCGGCGCCGGATGTGGATTTGGTGGTGATTACGACGCCGAATGCGTTGCATTTTGATCAGGCAAAGCTGGCGTTGGAAAACGGTAAACATGTGTTGTTGGAAAAACCTTCTGTCACCCGTTTATCTCAGATAGAGGCTTTGTGTGCCTTGGCGAAGCAAAAAGGTTTGGTGTTTTGTGTTTATCAGAATCGTCGTTTTGATGGCGATTTTTTGCGTCTTAAAACATTAATTGAAAGCGGTGAGTTGGGTGAGTTGAAGCATTTGGATTCTCGCTTTGATCGTTTTCGTCCTACCGCGCAAGCCCGTTGGCGCGAAGAGCCGGGTGTTGGTACGGGGATTTTTTGGGATTTAGGGCCACATATTTTAGATCAGGCTCTGAGTATATTTGGGCCTCCTAAGTGGTTGCATGCGAGTATCGATAAGTTACGCGACGGTAGTCAAACCCATGACTGGTTTGAAGTGGAGTTTGGTTACGACGATAAACGCGTGCGTTTAGCATCGACGCCGTTTGAAGCCGGTGAAATGCGCCGCTTTAATGCAAGATTTACTAAAGGTAGCTGGCAGTGTGTGGGTTTAGATCCTCAAGAAGAAGCGTTGCGAGCTGGGCAAATGCCATGGCAGGATGAGTTTCCTTCGAAAGCCGCCCAGCAAAAAATCACTCGTTTTGTCGCGCATTCTCAAGATGATATTGAAAGCATTCAAGAGGCTGCAACACAAGGCGATTATGCGGCGTTTTATGCGCAATTACGCGATGCGATTCTGGGTAAAGGTGAGGCTCCGGTTGCGATGGAGCAGGCTTGTCAGTTGATTTATTTGATCTGTTTGGCGGAACAATCGGCAGAAAGTGGTCAGCGTATGTCTTGGGGATATACGCCAAACTTATCCGTGAAGTGAATTAGTCGTAAGAAATCGTAAAAAAGAGTTGAGCAAGATTCCTACAATTCTTATCATCTTTTGCCCTTTTCATGTTTCTTGCATATTAAGGGCAATTTTCTGTCTGATTTATTATAAAAATACAGAAATTGGCGACATTTAGCGGATGTTTTAATGGTGCCTATTTTCATATCACAGATAGATTCTATTGAGACTCACGGGTTTTGATAGTAATCAAGTAACTGGCTCTCTGAGGGAAAATGATGCGTAATTTAATGGTATTAGGCAAATTGGCGTTTGCCAGTTTGTTTGCTTTGTCTTTGGTCGCTTGTGGCGGATCAGATAAAGCGGAAGAAACGGCAAAAGTAGAAAAGAAAGTAGAAACAATTCACTGGAAAATGGTCACGACTTGGCCAAAAAACTTTCCTGGCTTGGGCACAAGTGCTGAAGAGTTAGCGAAGAATATTACTAAAATGTCTAACGGTCGTTTGGATGTAAAAGTCTACGCCGCTGGCGAGTTGGTTCCTGCACTAGAAGTGTTTGATGCTGTGTCTCGTGGTACGGCAGAAATGGGTCATAGCACGGCCTATTATTGGAAAGGTAAGGCTCCTGCGGTACAGTTTTTCTCATCAGTGCCTTTTGGTATGACGGCACAAGAATTCAATGCTTGGCTTGAATACGGTGGTGGCTTAAAACTGTGGGAAGAAGTCTACGCACCCTTTAATATTATTCCAATGGCCGTGGGTAATACTGGTGCGCAAATGGGCGGTTGGTTTAATAAAGAAATCAATTCTCTAGCGGATTTCCAAGGCCTAAAAATGCGTATGCCTGGTTTAGGTGGTGAGGTACTGAAAAAAGTAGGTGCTGTTACTATTAACCTTCCCGGTAGCGAAATATTTACGGCATTACAAACTGGAACCATTGATGCAACGGAATGGGTAGGTCCTTACAATGACCTAGCGTTTGGTTTGTACAAAGCGGCGAAATACTACTATTACCCAGGTTGGCAAGAGCCAGGCTCTGCTGTTGAAGCGCTGATTAATAAAGATGCGTTTAATAAGCTACCTGAAGATCTACAAGAGATTGTTCGTTCTGCTGCACAACAAGCCAATTTGGGTATGTTAAGTGAGTTCACTGCTCGAAATGACGCGGCGTTAACCACTTTAGTTAACGATCACAATGTCATTTTGAAAAAATTCCCTAAAGATCTTTTGGAAGCCTTGCGTGTTGCGTCTGATGAAACACTAAAAGAAGTGGCTGCTAATGATCCAATGAGCCAAAAAGTCTATGACTCTTTCACTAGCTTCTTGAGCTCTGTTAGTCAGTGGCATGATATTTCTGAGCGTGCGTTTATTAACGCTCGTGCGACAGATTAATACGTCATTTTTTTATGGCATAAAAAACTAGCTATACGAATAAGCCCTGCTGTCGATTGATAACAGGGCTTATTTTATCGTTTTGGCTTCACTCACTATTATTGACAGAGTGTTAGGTAAAGCGATGATTATCAATGCAATTCGTCTCTTAATGGATAAAGTGAATGAACAAAATAAAAATATGGGCAAAAGTGGCTTTTGTCGGTTTAATTACTACGGCTTTAGTAGCCTGTGGTGGGTCTGAAGAAAAAGAAACCACAAAGACTGAGCAAAAAATCGATGTTATTCATTGGAAAATGGTGACAACTTGGCCAAAAAACGCCCCAGGAATGGGAACGGGTGCAGAAGCACTTGCGAATAATATTAAAGAGATGTCCAACGGTCGTTTGGATATTAAAGTCTATGCTGCAGGCGAACTTGTTCCAGCATTAGAAGTATTTGATGCTGTATCTCGTGGTACCGCGCAAATGGGCCATGGCACTGCTTATTACTGGAAAGGAAAAGTGCCAGCAGCGCAGTTTTTCTCTACGGTTCCTTTTGGCTTTACTGCACAAGAATTCAACGCGTGGATTGCCTACGGCGGTGGCTTACAGTTATGGGAAGAGATCTATGCGCCATTTAACTTAATCCCAATGGTAGCTGGTAACGCTGGCGTACAAATGGGCGGTTGGTTCAATAAAGAGATCAATTCATTAGCTGACTTCCAAGGCTTGAAAATGCGCATGCCTGGATTAGGTGGAGAAGTACTGAAAAAAGTCGGTGCATCACCAATTAATTTGCCGGGTAGTGAAGTGTTCAATGCTCTTCAAACAGGCACGATTGATGCGACGGAATGGGTTGGGCCTTATAACGATCTGGCATTTGGTTTATATAAAGCCGCGAAATATTATTATTACCCAGGCTGGCATGAGCCAGGTTCTGCGGTTGAAGTTATCTTTAACAAAGAGGCTTTTGAAGCTCTACCTAAAGACCTACAAGCGATTGCCCGAGCTGCGGTAAAACAAGCCAATTTAGACATGATTAATGAGTTTACCGCGCGTAATAACGCCGCGCTTCACACCTTGGTAAATGAGCATAATGTAATTCTTAAACCTTTCCCTCGCGACTTGTTGGAGGCACTTAAGAAAGCCTCTCACGAGACATTAGACGAAGTGGCTGCGGGTGACCCTGAGAGTAAAAAAGTCTATGAGTCGTTCAAGAACTTTTTAGCTCCAGTAAGTGAATGGCATGATGTTTCTGAACGTGCTTATATTAATGCGCGAGCAGACGATTAATTTTTTAAAAGCCTGTTGTTGATTGCTGGTTAATATCAGTAAAAGCTTCGTTATCTATGATAACGGAGCTTTTTTATTTATAGGACTTACTTATTCGACTGATAAATACTGTCTAAAAATAAAACCAAAAAAACCTTGAGCCTTAATATTACAATTCATACTATTAAAAACACTTAGCAAATAAGCTATGACTATAGAGTTGGTTGGTCGACTCGCCTTTGCTTTGTTCGTAGCATCAAGCAAAGCTTTTATAAAAATAAAGTAATTTAGTCTCTTAGGGATAATTAATGAAAATAATAAAAATGTGGGGAAAACTGGCGTTGGTTGGTTTGACAGCGGCAAGCTTGGTGGCTTGTGGTGGATCAGAAGAAAAAGAAACGGCTAAGGTTGAAAAAACGGCGGATGTTATTCATTGGAAAATGGTCACCACTTGGCCGAAAAATTTCCCCGGTTTAGGCACAGCGGCAGAACATTTAGCGGAAAATATTACCGCAATGTCGAATGGGCGCTTAGTGGTAAAAGTATACGCTGCAGGCGAGCTAGTACCCGCGTTGGAAGTGTTTGATGCAGTATCACGTGGCACTGCTCAAGTGGGTCATGGTGGTGCTTTCTACTGGAAAGGCAAAGCGCCAGCGGCTCAGTTTTTCTCCGCCGTACCGTTTGGCTTTACTGCACAAGAAATGAACTCATGGCTCCACTATGGTGGCGGCCTGAAATTGTGGGAAGAAACCTATGCGCCTTTTAACCTTATCCCGATGGCAGCAGGTAATACCGGGGTACAGATGGGAGGTTGGTTCAACAAAGAGATCAATTCTCTTGCTGACTTCCAAGGCTTGAAAATGCGTCTTCCTGGCTTAGGTGGCGAAGTATTAAAAAAGGTAGGTGGCACACCAGTTAACTTGCCAGGGAGTGAGATCTTCACTGCACTGCAAACCGGCACCATTGATGCGACAGAATGGGTTGGCCCATACAATGACCTAGCGTTTGGTCTGTACAAAGCGGCCAAATTCTACTACTACCCAGGTTGGCATGAGCCAGGTTCAACCATGGAAGCGATCTACAATAAAGAAGCGTTTGAAGCCTTACCAAACGATCTTCAACTGATTGTTCGAGCGGCGACTCGCCAAGTGAATGCCGATATGCTGGATGAGTTTACCGCGCGTAACAACGCCGCGTTAGAAACGCTAGTGAATGAGCATCACGTGGTTTTAAAACCATTTCCAAAAGAAGTGTTAGTGGCATTGAAAAAAGCCTCGGCTGAGACACTAGATGAAGTGGCAGAGGCAGATCCAATGAGCCAAAAAGTCTACAACTCATTCAAAGAGTTCAACAGTAAAGTCAGAGCATGGCACGAAGTGTCTGAGCGGGCTTTTATTAATGCTCGTGAGCTTGAGTAAACTAAACTTTTGTAACTGAGTGGAATAAAACAAAAAAGCCTTCATGGTCAGATTGATCATGAAGGCTTTTTGCTAAGACGAGTTAGTTTATGGCATTTATTTCTTCAGTGCTTTTAGTATTCTCGGAGCTGTCAGTGCCGCCACTGTTGCGAAAGCCAAGACATAAGTCATGGTGCCATTTAGTAAGATAGACCAATCACCGCCACTGATAGACAGTGCTCGACGTAAGTTCTCTTCTAATACTTCCCCTAATACCAAACCTAAAATAACCGGTGCGAGAGAGAAACCTAATTTGCGCAAGATAAAGGCAAAAATACCTAATACAATCATGAAGAATAAGTCGAATGTATCACCGTGAATAGAGTAGATGCCGACGAATGTCAGCATCACAATGATAGGCACGAGGTAAGACTGCTTAATAGACAGCAGTCTAACAAATAAGCCAATCAGCGGTAAGTTCATCACTAACAAGGCAATATTACCAATGAACATAGAAGCAATCAGACCCCAAGCAATATTAGGTTGTTGTTCAAACAATAGCGGCCCAGGTGTGATGTTAAACATTAATAGCGCACCCAATAGGATGGCCGTTGTGCCGCTGCCCGGAATCCCTAAGGTCAACATTGGCACCATAGAACCTGCAGCAGACGCATTGTTGGCGGCTTCTGGTGCAGCAAGGCCGCGAATATCTCCATCGCCAAAATGCTCGTTTTTTCCTTCTGCAAAACGCTTTTCAGTACCGTAGGCAACGGCACTGGCAATCGAAGCCCCTGTTCCTGGTAACACCCCGATCAAGAAACCAGATAGCGTAGAGCGCAAAATCACCCATTTTACAGCCATGATGTCTGAGAAACTAATGAAGCTTTTGCCTACTGGTGTGAGTTTCAAGTCATTTCGAGCCCAGCTTTCTAGCAGGATGAGTACTTCACTGATGGCAAACATTCCGATTACAACAACCAGAAAATCCACGCCGTCGAATAAATTTGGAATGCCCATGGTGAAACGCAAAATACCAGTACCTGAGTCAATACCAACCGTCGCGAATAATAGACCAATTACCACGCCAACGACGGTTTTTATTGGGCGTTTACCCACCATAGTTGCCAAGCAGGTGAAGGCGAAAATCATCAACCAAACGTATTCAGAAGGGCCAAATTGAATTGCTAATTTACTAAGTAATGGCGCAAAAATCACCATTAACAGTAAGGCTCCCATGCTGCCAAAGAAAGAGGATACAGCAGATAAAGCAAGTGCTCGACCGCCTTCGCCACGTTTGGCCATAGGGTAACCATCTAAGGTTGTCATTATTGCGCCAGCGTCACCTGGGACGTTAAGCAAAATACTGGAAATCCGGCCGCCATATTCTGCGCCGTAATAAACACCCGCCAATAGAATCAAGGCAGACTCTGGCGGTAAGCCGACGGAATAAGCTAATGGCAATAAAATAGCCACGCCATTGATTGGACCAATACCAGGCAATGAACCAATTAATGTGCCGATAAAGCATCCAGCTAACACTAAACCTAAATTAAGCGGTGTTAGGGCGACAGAGAAGCCAATCGATAAATAATGTAAAACGTCCATCATAAGTCTCCGAGAAGTAGGCCGGTTGGGACATTAAGCTCCATTAAATCTGCTAATAAGAAATAGCTGATTAAGCTTAGGACGAGGGCATACAAGAAGGCTTTAAGAGGTTTTTCGCCAAATAACCAGCTGAAAATAGCCCCCACTGTGGTTGTTGCAATAATAAAGCCCGCTTCTTCAAATAGGGCGGCATACAACACCATTATCACCAGACCAATGATGATCTTTGTTAGAATCTCTTTGGTCGGATGCCAAGAGTTTTTGTCGGGTTTTACTATCATCCAAATGCAACATGCAGCTAAAACAATAGATAAGATAATAGGGAAGGCTTTTGGCCCTAATGGTTCATACTGAAACGGGACATCGAAATGGAAAGCTGTCCAGGCGATAAGCCCGGACAGTACCAATAATGTGCCCGCAAAAATGCGGTCATATAACATGTTATTGCCTCAATTTACGACTCATTAATGGGCTACTTAATTAAGCCAGCTTCTTGTGCCAAGCCGCGCATAAAGGCAACACGCTCTTTAATGTAGCTGTCTAAAGCCTCGCCAGACATGGTGAATGGCACAAGGTTTTGATCGACAACTACTTTTTCAAAAGCAGGGCTTTTATAGGCTTTTTGAAATTGATCAGCCCAGTAGTTATAGGCTTCGTCTGAAACCTTAGGCCCTAAATAGTAACCGCGAAGAATGGTCCATTCTGCGTCGTAACCTTGTTCAATTGCTGTTGGGTAATTGGAGAATTCGCCTTTCAAACGCTCAGGAGACATGATGCCAAGTACTTTCACTTTGCCAGATTCAACTAGGCCTTTCATTTCGCCCACATCACCTGGGTACACTTTAATGTGTCCACCAAGTAGTGCAGCTAAAGCTTCACCGCCGCCTTCATAGGCAACGTAGCGCATTTTCTTCGGGTCAACGCCAGAAGACTTCATTAGGATTGCTGCTTTCATCCAGTCTTGGCTACCAACACCACCGCCAGCACCTAGTACAAATTTGCTTGGGTCTTTTTTGATATCGTCGACCAATTCACCCAAAGTGTTCCATGGCGCATCAGCTCGAACCATGATCGCACCATAGTCGACACCTGCAGTGCCAACCCAGCGAGCATTGTTTTCGTCTAATCCTTTACCGAATTTGCCCTGAGCTAGGTTCAACAATGAACCAGAGCTAAAAGCGACTAATTTGTTTGGATCGTCTGGTGTCGTGGAATTGATGTAATTATAAGCTACTGCACCAACACCGCCCGGCATAAAGGTAACGGCCATTGGGATCTTAGTGATATCAGCTTTGGCAAAACCAGTTGATAAAATACGGCAGGTTAAATCGAAACCTCCACCTGGTTTAGCAGGGGCGATACAGCTTGGTTTGGAAGGTTCAAAGGCGCTGACGTTTAGCGCAGCAGTAAGACCACCAACAAGTAACAATGAGGCAAGATTGGATTTCATTTTTTATTCTCCAAATTTCTTTTTGTTTTATTTTGCTGTACAAGGTTGCACAGGAGCAGGCAAAGTTACTCCTTTAAACTGACACTAACCTGACAAGAAAAAGATATAGGGTTCCGTCATGCGTATGTTATTGATTGAAGACAATGAGAGTTTGGCCGACTCGATTCGTGTGTATTTTAGGAACTTAGGTCACCCTATTGATTGGATCGGTTCAGTTGAAAAAGCCGAAGCCAGTCTATCTTTTGATGATTTCGATTTATTGATTTTAGATATCAACTTGCCCGGCAAGAGTGGCTTTCAGTTATTGCAGAGTCTACGTAGTCAAGGCAATCGTATTCCTGTTTTGGTGCTAACCGCTCGAACTGAGGTTGATGACAGAGTCAGTTCATTAGACTTTGGTGCCGATGATTATTTAGCAAAGCCCTTTGACTTTCGTGAGTTGGCGGCTCGTTGTCGTGCGCTTTACCGTCGAGAGAGAGGGGGGGCTAGTAATGAAATACAATGTGGTAATTTGGTTTATGATTTGGCTGCTCACTCCGCCAAAGTGAATGGTGTAACCTTAGATTTGCGACCAAGAGAGCTGCAATTATTAGAGCTTTTTCTGAAAAATCTAGATCGTGTACTCACCAAAGATGACATCTCCAATCGTCTCTACAATTACGATGAAGCCTATACTCCCAATGCCATTGAACAAACTCTGACACGCTTAAGAAAGCAGTTAGACGGCTCGACTTTAATCATTAAAACTATTCGTGGTTTAGGGTATTTGGCCCATGTCGATGACTGAGAAAAGCTATTCAATCCGCACGCGAATGTTAGGCCGTTCAGCTTTGTTATTGCTGTCTATTTTTCTTATTTTGAGTCTTGGTGTTTGGCATTATGCTCGCCAGTCAGCCAATTATTCCTATGATCGACTACTCAACAGCGCTAGCTTGTCCATCATGGAAGGCTTACACGTTTACGGTAAACAAGTGGATCTAGATTTACCTTACGCCGCGTTTGAAATGATGCAACTTGCTGATGAGGACAAGGTGTTCTATCAGGCTTTAGGTACCCAAGGTGAGCTGATTACTGGCTATCCTGACATGCCTTTGCCAGCAAAAGTTAATGTAGAGTCAGCTATCAGTTTTTATAATGCACATTATTTATCTGAAGAAGTTAGGGTTGTAATTCGCCACAAAAGGCTATCAGAACCGGCTGTATCAGGTTGGGTAACCGTGGTGTTGGCGCAAACGCTTAGAGCGCGCCATAAGATGATGAATGACATTTTATACCGAAGTTTTGCGGTACTCTTTGGTATTATGGCCTGTGTGATGATTGTCTTGTGGGTAGCGATTAATCGTGCGCTTGAACCTCTGAGCTTGATTTCAAAAAGTCTCGCGTCACATTCATTGGTATCGGCTGAACCAGTTCAAGCAACGCCTATTCAAGAAGTCTCGCCGTTAGTTAGTGCGATCAATGATTACCAAGCGCAATTATTATCTAACCTCGCCGTAATGAAGCGTTTTATCGCCGATGCCAGTCATCAAATTCGTACTGCACAAAGCGCTACTCAAGCTCAATTAGACATTGCCAGCCAAAGCCAAAACCTAGCCGATTTACCTGAGCATTTACGTAAAATTCGCACAGAACATGAGCGTTTGACCCGTTTGACCAACCAGCTGCTCACTCACGCCATGGTTGTTCATCGTGGCGATACTGCGGTCACCGAGCAAATGGATATCGAAGGTGTTATGAAGCAACTATTAACAGAATGCGTGCGAGACAATGCTCATCGCCCGATAGATTTTTCTTACCAATGCGAGCAGGCATTGCCTATGTTTATGGGCGATTCTATTAGTTTACGAGAAGCCGTACGCAACCTTTTGGATAACGCGGTTTATTACGGTCCAGAGCAGAACCAAATTGAGATTTGCCTACAAGCGGATTCCACTGGTATTGATATTATTATTGACGATGCAGGTTCTGGTATTTCTATTGAATTGAGAGAGAAAGCCTTAGAGCGTTTTCAGCGTTTGGAAAATGGACTCAGTGGCTCAGGTCTTGGCTTATCGATTGTGACCAGTGTAGTAGAAGCGCATGGAGGTGATTTTTTCTTAGAAGACAGTCCATTAGGTGGACTTCGAGCAAGGATACATTTGCCAAAAGAGGAGGGATTATGTTGAAGCGAATGAGCTTTTTATCGATCATCGTGATCATGATGACGGGCAGGCTTATTGCTGAAAGTCCCATATTACCAACCGAACTGGAAGCAGACAGATTAACCATATACAGTGCAACAGATTTAGAAGCTATCTCCCCTGTATTAGAGGCTTTTAAAGCACAAAACCCAAATATAAAACTCGAATATCGTGAGTTTAATACTCAAGAATTAGATCGTGCCATCAGGGCCAAATCTCTAGAAGATCAGCCTGATGTGGTGATTAGCTCTGCCATGGATCTACAAGTCCGATTGATCAATGATGGTTATGCGCAGCCAGTATTAGGTGAAGCCATTACAGACTTACCTGGCTGGGCTAATTGGCGTAATGAAGTGATTGGATTTACCTATGAGCCAATCGTCTTTGTTTACAACAAGCTGGCTTTTAAGGATAAAGCGGTTCCTCTTACCCATGAATCATTGGCAAGCACCATGCGTATTGAAGATGGCTTTTTCGTCCATAGAGTTGGCTCTTATGATGCACGTCGTTCTGGCATTGGCTATTTGGTTGCAACGCAAGATGAAGTCACATCAAGCATTAGTGGCCGTTTACAAGAAAGCTTGGGGCGTGCTCGTACTAAGGTTTATGGCCAAACAGCGAGCTTATTAGATGATATTGCCTCTGGCAAGCTGATCTTTGGCTACAACCTTTTAGGGTCGTACTCATTTGCCCGTGAGAAACGAGACAACCGTATTGGTGTAGTGATTCCTCAGGACTATGCTTTAGTAGTGAGTCGTGCTGCGTTTATTTCCAAACAAGCTAAGCATGTTTCCAATGCCCAGCGCTTTGTGAATTTCTTGATATCTAAGGAAGGGCAGGGTGTGATTGCAGAGAAAAGTGAGCTGGTGGCTTTATTTCCAGATATTGATGGTTTGGTGTCCCAGCAAAATGTACAAGATCAGACGATTAATTTTCATCCCATTCCGTTAGGGCCAGCCTTGATGGTGTATCTCGATGATTCAAAGCGCCGACGTTTCATTAAAGCGTGGGAGAGTGCGTTGTTGTCAATTAAAAGCGAATAAAAAAATAGGTAAAGGAATATAAAAAACAGCCCTTTTTTCCAAGAAGGGCTGTTTCGTTTATAGCATATTTATCGAACAAGGATTAGTCGTTCATGCTGCCTAATTCAAGCAGTGTTGCGTTGCCACCGATCGCTGTTGTGTTGTTAGACACAGTGCGTTCAGTGACAAAGCGCAGAACGTAATGCGGCTTTGCAATGACACTTAGGTTTTCTGCATCAGTTTCTTCAACCAATTGGCAGATTAGGCCGCTTTTCGCTGCAAGACGTTGGCTTAGCAGTTGCGCTTGCATAGGGTCGCAAAGTGTTGCAATACCAGCAAGGTGGTTGGCTTCGATCAAAGAATCTTGAGCCGATTCTGCAATGTTCTGCACGACACCTTCAGCCACGAATGGAGAAATCATATCCATGATTTCTTGACCCGTTGGGCCAACAGTAATGACTGGGTTACCCGCAATAAGTGCAGCAAATACTTGACCGACTAAACCTATTTTTGCTTTATCGCCTTCGATAAAAGACATGCAAAGAAACACGCCACGGCCTTGGTTAGATAGCTCGTTACGTTCGCCTGTTGGCCCAGGCATTACACGTGTTTCTGCAATAGATTGCTTGGCGTTATCGATCTGCCAAGCGGCCATTTTTCTTTGTTCGTTAGGAAAAGCGTTAAGGGCTTTCTGCAGTTTTTCTGCACGACCGTTTACGCCAAGCTTGTCCCATGCTTCGAAGACTTTCTGAGCGACCTGAATTTGGATAGGTTGTACGATTGTCATAGTAATGTCTCCCCTTAAAGGTCTTGCTCAATGGCGAAGCGTTGAAGGTAATGTGGACCGCCAGCTTTTGGTCCTGTGCCTGATAAACCTTGTCCGCCGAAAGGCTGAACACCAACTACCGCACCGACTTGGTCGCGGTTAATGTAAAGGTTACCAACACGAGCGCGGCTAGCAATGCGTGCACAGGTGGTTTCGTTGCGGCTGTGAACGCCCATAGTCAAACCAAAGCCTGAGTTATTGATGGTGTCGATGATCTTATCCAAATCACGTGCTTTGTAGCGTACAACGTGAAGGATAGGGCCAAATTTCTCATCTGTTAACTGATCAATACTGGCAATTTCAAACGCCGTTGGCGCAACGAAAGTACCGTTTTTAGCAAAGTCTGGAAGCTCGGTTTGGGCAATCAATTTGCTTTCTGCTTTCATGTATTCGATATGATCTAGCAGCATTTTCTGTGCTTTTTTATCGATAACTGGACCCACATCCGTGCTGTGTAGGTAAGGCAAGCCAACGCTTTGTTCCGCCATGGCACCTTTGATCATCGGAATAACACGATCGGCGATGTCAGCTTGTACGAACAATACGCGTAATGCAGAACAACGCTGTCCAGCAGACGCAAACGCCGAGCGTACGGCATCGCGAACTACTTGCTCAGGCAAAGAGGTTGAATCAACCAACATGGCATTTTGACCACCAGTTTCCGCAATCACTGGTACTGGTGCAACGCCACGAGCCGCTAGAGTACGGTTGATCAATTGTGCTGTTCCAGTGGAACCTGTAAAGGCAAGACCCGCAATGCGTTTGTCGTTAGTAAGTGGGGCACCAACCGTTGCGCCATCGCCTGGTAATAGGTGAAGTACGTCAGTCGGCACGCCTGCTTGATGTAGCATTTCAATGGCACGGAAAGCGATTAAGCTGGTTTGCTCAGCCGGCTTCGCAACCACAGTGTTACCTACTACAAGAGCGGCAACCACTTGGCCTGTAAAGATTGCCAATGGGAAGTTCCATGGACTGATACAAGTGAACACGCCGCGGCCGTTTAGCTTGGCTTGTTTTTCTTGACCTAAGAAATCTGTGTAGCTGGTTGGATTGGCAAAATGGCTACGAGCTTGTTGAGCATAGTAGCGGCAGAAATCCACGGCTTCACGCACTTCGTCGATGCTGTCTTGAATGGTTTTACCGGCTTCACGGTGGCAAAGCGCCATCAATTCCGCGTAGTTTTCTTCCATCAAGTCAGCCATTTTATCTAGGCAATCTGCTCGTTCTGTCGCTGGACGCGCAGACCATGCAGGGAAGGCGGCTTCAGCAAGGTCAATTGCCTTGGTAACGGTCGCTGTGTCTGCCCAGTCAATTTGACCTGCAGTTTGGCTGTGGTCGTAAGGGCTTTCAATAGAATGCGTTTGACCTGTTGCTACTTTCTCGCCACCAACGATAGGAAAGGCGCGCCATTGGGTGTCTTGTCCCATGAAGGCATCGATTTTCGCTTTGAAAGGCGTCCACTCAGAATCAATCTCGATGTTCGGACCGAATGAGTTTTTACGGTCGTCAAATAAACCAGAAGGCAAGCTGATGTGTGGGTTTGCTAGTGTTTTACGACTTTCTAGCGTAGTAACGGGGTGACCAATCAACTCAGAAATCGGGTAGCTAGCGTCGATTAAACGGTGAACGAATGAGCTGTTTGCGCCGTTTTCTAGCAGACGACGAACCAAGTATGGAAGCAAGTCTTTATGGCTACCGACAGGTGCGTAAATACGCACGCAGATGTCGCTGTCTTTGATCAAGCGGTTGTAAAGTGCATCGCCCATACCGTGTAGACGTTGGAATTCAAATTCTTCTGTCGTTGCTCCTAACTGCTTAGCAATGCAGCTAATCGTCGCGATAGTGTGTGCGTTATGGCTCGCAAACTGAGGGAAGATATTCGCACGAGTGTGTTCGCTTAATAGGAAGTTTGCGCAAGCCAAGTAAGAAACGTCGGTAGATTCTTTGCGAGTGTAAACTGGGTAGCCATTGATGCCACGCTGTTGGCACATTTTGATTTCAGAATCCCAGTAAGCGCCTTTCACAAGACGCACAGGAATGCGATCGCCTTGTTCTTTAGATAGTGCTGCCAACCAAACTAAAACCGGTAGAGCGCGTTTTGAGTAAGCCTGAACCACAAGGCCAAATAAGCCCCAGCCTTTGGTGCACTCGTCGCGGAACAATTTTTCAAACAAATGCAAAGACAGTTCTAGACGATCTGCTTCTTCCGCATCAATGGTGATACCGACGTTCAACGAGCGAGCTTTGGTAATCAGACCTTTAACGCTTTCAAAAAGTTCTGTCATTACGCGTTCTTCACAACCCACTTCATAACGCGGGTGTAGCGCAGATAACTTGATAGAAATGGTTGGGCGATGTTTTTGACTGTAGGTGTCTTTGCCGACAGACTCAACCGCTTGCAGGTAAGACTTTAGGTATTTGTCAGCATCGGCAGCCGTTAGTGCCGCTTCACCCAACATGTCGAAAGAGTAAGTGTAACCTTTGTCACGGTAGCCTTTACCACGAGACAAGGCCTCTTCAATGCTGCGGCCTAGAACGAATTGATGTCCCATGATTTTCATGGCTTGGTTCATCGCTTTACGAATCACCGGCTCCGAAACACGGTTTACCATGCGGTTTACCAAGTTAGCTGGCGTTCCGTCTTTTTTCTCGTCCATGGTGACGATTTTACCCGTCAATAATAAGCCCCAAGTAGAAGCGTTAACGAAGAAAGAGTCAGAGTTTTTAGCGTGAGATGCCCAATCGGCAACGCTCAAACGGTCTTTGATGAAGGCGTCGGCAGTTTCTTTATCTGGCACACGCATTAGCGCTTCTGCCAAACACATCAGCAAAATGCCTTCTTTAGTGTCTAGGCTGTATTCCAATAGCAAAGCGTCAATCATTGACATGCTATCGTCGTCTTTGCGGACTTCGGCAATCAAGTTTGCAGCGGCATTGGTTTGGGTTTCTAGCTCACCTTCGGTAGGTTTGGCCAAAGGCAATAACTCATTTAACCACTTCTCTTCATCCATATTATAAAGAGGGGAAATAAGCTGCCACAATTCATTGAGTGGACGCTGAATGAAGTTAGGCTGTAACACCTCAATCGCTTTAAACATGGTTGGATTCTCCCGCGTTAACATAAAAAACCAAATGGTTTTTTATTAAGGCCGCATATTGTTATAGAGCAGTTAACACTATTTTGACTACTTTTCACTCTGCTTAATCAAAAAAATGCATGTCTGGATAATGCTGACACTTTAGTGACAGAAGGGATAAATTGTCTTTCGAAAAAATCGTTTTTTTTTATAAGAAAGTCCGACTTCACAATAATAAATTTGGCGCTGATTTATTATTGTGCAGAAGTTTTGAGGAATAGATTGAAATGCTTACAAATGGGGCAATTTTTGGTGTTTTAGGAACAAATAGAATTAGCGATTACCAAATTGCTTTTGGTATTTAAGCGGTGTAATACCGAGGGTTTGGGAGAAGACGTTGGTCATGGCGCTTTGGCTGGAGAAGCCACACATTTCGGCCACTTGAATAGGCGGGAAACCTTCTGCGAGTAAGCTTTGCGCGCGTTCTAAACGTTTACGCATTAGATATTGATGTGGTGTCATGCCAGTACGATCTTTAAAGCGCTCGTGAAACTGGCTGACACTTAAAAAGCAGAAGTTTGCCAACTGATCGATATGAACACGGCGAGATAAATTCAGTTCGATAAATTGGTCGAGCTTATCGATATCAAGATGGTTGCCACGGGAACGGACATCTTTATTGTTGATCTGATGGCGAATAGCGCTTAACAAGGTGTTGCCGCAAGCACGAGCAAGAATCATATCATTTGGGTATTGTTGTAATTCACCAGATAGAGCCGAAGCCAGTATTTGTAAACGAGGGTTAAGCTGAAAATACGCCGCTTGGTCAAACAAACGCGATACGACTTCGTATTCTTCGTCGGTAATGCCTTTTTGCGGCGGAATGGGCAGGTTGACCACCATGATGCGATTTTCACCCAGACCCGCAAATGCATGGCTATTTTCTGACGGAAGAATACAACCTTCGCCAGTATGCAATTGCTTGCCTTTGCCTTCTATATCGAAATCGGTATTGCCATCTAGCACAACCACCAGTTGATGGTAATCATGGTCGTGGGCGTCCGCTTCGGTAGGTAGGCTGAAAACATCGGAATCAGACTGAGTCAAAATGTGCCTTTTGAATAAACATAAGTGAGAAAGTATAGCGACCTTAAGGCGGCTTTAGTAGCGTATTTTTTTGAAGATATAGGATTTTACGGCATAAATGGGAGCTTGGAGTGCATATAGAGGCAGATTGAAGGGAAAAGAAACATGGTGCTTTACTTTTAAAAGAGCTTCTAAAAAGCTTTTAAAGCACCGTGTTTGAGCTGAATTTTTGATTTCTAGTTTATACGAATAACAAGGTTACCCAGAGCTCCAGATTTTAAGACATCTTCGTGCGCTTGAGCTAATTCGATAAGCGGGTAGCTATGACGAATGACTGGCTTGAGTACGCCTTTTTCAAACAAGGGACGTAAGGCTTTTGCAATCAATGCAAGCTCGTTTGGTTTGGTATTGGCTAATGCTACACCGACTACAGAAGCATCTCGAGCCATTAAGTCACGAGGATTAATTTCTATCGTGCCGCGGTTCCCCACGACTGCAACGCAACCACCAAAGGCTAAGGCTTTTAAGTCTTGATCCAAGTTGTGATTGGCAAGCATCTCGATAACGATATCAAAACCCGTCTCTAACGACTGATAAGGTGCAAGATGGTCTGCTTCATTGTGCATAATGATGTTAGTCACACCTTGCTGGCGTAATAAATCGGCTCCAGCTGCGGTGCCAGAACTGGCAACTACTTCCATTCCTGCTGCTAATGCTAATTGCACCGTGGCAATGCCGACTGCACCCGTTGCACCATGTACCAATACCTTGTCGCCAGCTTTGCCATTAGCTCGGCCAAATAAAGCTCGGTGAGCGGTTGTGTAAGGAATACCAACACAAGCACCTTCTTCGAAGGACAAAGCATCCGCCAGCGGATACGTGTGAGTCGCTGCACAAGCGGCGAACTCAGCAGAAGATCCGCTTAGATTACGACTAAAATAAACCCTTTGACCAATCTCGAAGCCAGTTACATTAGCACCTAGTTCAGCAATAGTCCCAGCGCCATCAGAACCTGGAGTATGAGGGAAATTGGCTGAATAATTATTGGTGCCTGAACGAATGTAAGTGTCCACTGGGTTCACGCCAGCAGCACCTACTTGAACCAAAATCTGGTCTGCAGTAATACTTGGCTTTTGAGCCTCAACCAGCGACAAATCGCTGGCTGGACCGTAGTCTCTCATTTGCATTGCTTTCATATTGAGGTCCTTAGTCTGCATAGACTTGTTCAGGTAGCCAAGTGGCTAGATCTGGCCAGATAGATAACATGATTAACACAGAAACCTGAATAAGAATAAAAGGTATTACGCCTTTATAAATAGACTGAGTTTTCAGTTCTGGAGGCGCTACGCCACGCAGGTAAAACAGCGCGAATCCGAATGGTGGTGTTAGGAATGATGTCTGTAAATTGATTGCCATCATAATGCCCAACCACACAGGATCTAACCCCATTGCTAACAATACAGGCGCAACAATTGGTACAACCACAAAGGTGATTTCAATGAAGTCTAGAATAAAGCCAAGGAAGAACATTAGCAGCATCACGACGATCATTGCGCCAACAACGCCGCCAGGAAGTTGCGAGAAGAAGTCTTGAATCAATTCTTCGCCACCAAAACCACGGAACACCAAAGAAAACAAAGAGGCGCCGATCAGGATCATGAACACCATGCAGGTGACTTTAGTCGTCGAATACACAGCGTCTTTTAAGGTTGGAAGGCTCAACTTACCACTTCCTAGCGCTAGCAGTGCTGCGCCAAGGGCCCCGACACCAGCGGCTTCAGTTGGTGTTGCAACCCCACTAAGAATCGATCCCAATACCGCGAAGATAAGCACTAAAGGCGGAACCAATCCTTTAAAAAGCTGAACGGCTAAGGATTCGTTTGAGCCATTACGTAATTCTTCACGAGGCACAGCTGGTGCTTTGTGCGGCTGTAACCAAGCCACCATGATGACGTAAAGGATATAAAGCCCAACCAAGATTAAGCCAGGAATCAACGCACCAACAAACAAATCTCCCACAGAGATGGTTTTAGGTGAAAAAATTCCCATTTCTAATTGTGCTTTTTGATAAGCATTGGACATCACATCGCCCAATAGAACCAAAGCGATAGAGGGTGGAATGATTTGTCCCAAGGTACCTGTCGCACAAATAGTACCGGCGGCCAATGCGGGATCGTAGCCACGACGCAACATGGTTGGTAACGAAATCATGCCCATGGTCACCACGGTGGCACCAACGATACCGGTACTTGCTGCTAACAACATACCTACCAAAATAACCGAAATGCCTAAACCACCACGCAGGGTGCCAAACAGCATGGCCATGGAGTCGAGTAGCTTTTCAGCCAGCTTGGATTTTTCGAGCAAAACGCCCATTAAGACAAATAGTGGCACCGCGATTAGTGTTTCATTGCCGACAATACCGAATAAACGATTTGGTAAGGCTTCTAAGAAAACACTATCAAAGGTGCCGAACATAGAGCCAACCGCTGCGAAAATCAGCGCGGTGCCGCCCAAAGAAAACGCCACAGGGTAACCAAACAGTAAGCAGACACAAACACCGGCAAACAGCCATAAAGGAATAAATTCAGCCATTAGTTTTGTCCTTTAGCCTGTCTATTAATGAGGGAGCGAGCCGCAGTCACAACGCCAATATTTTTCAAAATATCGGCTGCACCTTGAATGATCAGGCTAATCATCATGATGGGAATAAGCGTTTTTAGCAGATACACAAAAGGCAAGCCGCCAGGTTCAGGAGAGGTTTCTAATACTCGCCACGAAGCGCTCACGTAATCAAAGCTCAAATACGCGGTGTAAAGCGTGAATGGCAAAAGGAAGAAAAGACCGCCAATGATATTCACCCAGGCTTTTTTAGTGACAGAAAAATCACGATAAAAAACATCAACGCGAACATGTTCGTCGTCTTTAAAGGTGTACGCCGCCCCCAACATAAAGACCATGGCATGCATATAAAGCACAGACTCTTGCAGCGCGATTGCACCAATATCAAAGCCATAACGCAACAGCACGATGAGGCAGGTAAGCAGCATCATCGCTAACGTAAGCCAAGCAACGCATCGTCCCATGTAATGGGAAATCGCCTCAGCTGAACTGACCAGTTTGTTTAACATTAAAATACCCACAGTTTTTAATCATTTTTATCGGAAGTTTAGCGAGGCCACAGTGCCTATAAAATCCGGACGGTTAGTCTATTGGATAACATCACTCTTGGGAATATTACAGACGTCGTGAATGGTAAGTTAGAAGACATTTAACGGAAATTAGGTGGTTCTTTGATACAAAATTGATAAGAAATGCAATAAAAAAGAGCGGGTTGTTGTTTTTAATGCTATGTCGTTTTTCTATTCTTTTTGTAAGGACTCATAATTTATTTTTGAAATATTTCATTGTTTAACATTTCTGTCACATAACTCTCCTATAGTACAAAACATCGAACGAGCTATGGGCAGTCGCTCATAAATATTTGACTACAACCACTGAGGTTTATGTGATGAAAAAACTAGTTGCAGGTTTAGCGATGACAGCGGCAGTAGGCGTTTCTGTTAACGCTTTTGCAGATGTTGATTCAAATTTAATGTCTTACAGCAAAGCAAGTGGCGTTTCTGGCAATATTTCAAGTGTTGGCTCTGACACCCTAGCAAACTTGATGACCATGTGGGCAGAAGACTTCAAGCGTCTATACCCAAATGTAAACATTCAAATTCAAGCTGCTGGCTCTTCTACTGCGCCACCAGCACTAACTGAAGGTACATCAAACTTCGGTCCTATGTCTCGTACAATGAAAGACAAAGAAATCGCAGCGTTTGAGAAAAAATACGGCTACAAGCCAACTGCTATTCCAGTGGCTATCGATGCTCTAGCGGTTTTTGTACACAAAGATAACCCAATCAAAGGTTTGTCTCTTCCAGAAGTGGATGCAATCTTCTCTTCTACCCGTAAAGGTGGTCACAGCGAAGACATCACTAACTGGGGTAAAGCAGGCCTAGACGGCGCTTGGGCGAAACGTGACATTCAATTGTTTGGTCGTAACTCAGTATCTGGTACTTACGGCTACTTCAAAGAGCACGCCCTTTTCAAAGGTGACTACAAAAACAGTGTAAACGAGCAACCTGGTTCTGCGTCTGTTGTTCAGTCTGTATCAACTTCTCTTAACGGTATTGGTTACTCTGGCATCGGTTACAAAACGTCTTCTGTACGTGCTGTTCCTTTGACTAAGAAAGAAGGTGGTGAGTTTGTTGATGCAACGATTGAAAACGCAGCGACAGGTAAATACCCACTGTCTCGTTTCCTTTACGTTTACGTAAACAAAGCGCCTAATAAGCCGCTTGAACCACTACAACGTGAATTTGTTAAAATGGTACTTTCTAAAATGGGTCAAGAGGTTGTCGTAAAAGACGGTTATGTTCCTCTTCCAGCGAAAGTAGCGAGCAAGTACTTGAAAGATCTAGGTATTAACTAAGTAGTCTTGTAGCGAGCTACGGACGAGATGCTTAAAGTAGGAGGGCCGAAACGCTCTCCTACTTTTCTCTGTTCCACGGCTGTCACACTACTGTCACATAAAAAATGTCACACAACAAAGATGAATGCGGATGACTAAATTAACTGACCATCAGATGCCTGAACTGGATTTCAATACGCCAGCTTTAAAGCGTCATCGTAAAATTCGCGCCCTGAAAGACCGTATGGCTGGAATGGGTATTGCGGTAGGCGGTAGCAGTGTTATTTTGGCTGTACTGCTTATTTGCTTCTATTTACTTTATGAAGTGGCGCCATTGTTTTCAAGCGCCAGTATTGATCCTAAGGCAAGCTACACCTTGCCTGCACAGGACCAAGGTGAAAGCCTCTACTTAACGACCGAAGAACAAACTGAAATCGGTATGCGAGTAGCGAGTAATGGCAGTATCGTCTTCTTCTCTGTTGCTGATGGCAGTGTGATCGACACCGTTAAAAATCTTCGTACTGAAAAAGTCACTGCCTTTGCTGTTGAATCTGATACCAGTCATTTGATGGCATTTGGTTATGAAGATGGTAAAGCATTAATCGTGAAGCATGATTACAAAACGTCTTACCCTGATGGCAAACGTAAAATCACCCCAGTGGTTGAATACCCTTATGGCGAAGAACCAGTCGATGTGGCAGATTTTGCCATCAAGAAGTTAACCCTTCGTGATGGCAGCGATAGCCTAACCATGGCGGCGATTGGCGATTCAAGCAGCGCCATCACTAAAGTATCGAAAGAAGTGAACTTCATCACCGAAGAAGTGGAATTGAGCGAGCAAAGCGAGCCATTACCTTTCGTCCCTGATGTGGCCAGCATGTTACTTAGTGGTGATCAGCGTTACTTATACGTTGCGACACGCTCTGGTGCTATGAGTGAATTTGATCTACGTGACTTCGATAACATTGCACTCAAAGATGAAATGTCGCTGTTCAAAGACGCCAACACCAAACTTATTTCAATGAGTTACCTATTAGGTAAGTCGTCTATCATGGTGGCAGATTCTTCTGGTCGAGTGAGCCAGTGGTTTAACGTTCGTAACAATGACACAAACGAAGAAAAACTGACCTTCATTCGTGATGTTAAACAACCTGTTGCCTTAGTTGATTTGGCAATGGAGCAACGTCGTAAAGGCTTTGCAACGCTTGATGAGCGCGGTTTGGTTGCTATCTATAACGCAACATCGACTCGCCAAGTGATTAATGAAAAATTGAGCGATAACACGGCTCGTCTGATTAGCTTTGCACCGCGTGCGAATGGTTTGTTGTTGGAAGACAGCAAAGGTTTACATTTCTTCAATGTAGATAATGAACATCCAGAAGTTTCTTGGTCTTCTTTGTGGGGCAAGGTGTGGTACGAAGGTTATCAAGAGCCGACTTACACTTGGCAGTCTTCTGCGGCAAATAATGACTTCGAGCCTAAATACAGCTTGATGCCATTAGCATTCGGTACCTTGAAAGCGGCGTTTTACGCGATGTTGATGGCGGTGCCATTGGCAATTTGTGGTGCGATTTACACGGCTTACTTCATGGCGCCAGCGCTACGTCGTAAGATTAAACCTGTGATCGAGTTGATGGAAGCCTTGCCGACTGTAATTTTGGGCTTCTTAGCGGGTTTGTTCTTTGCGCCTTTCTTAGAAGAAAACCTAGCGGCGACGTTCAGTATTTTCGTCGTCCTGCCGGTTGGCATTCTATTGTTTGCTTATATTTGGTCACGTTTACCTCAGCAAATCCGATGGTTGGTACCTGATGGCTGGCAGCCATTGCTGCTTATTCCTGTCATCGTCTTCTTAGCTTGGTTCTGTTTGGCAATGAGTCCAATTATTGAATTGAACTTCTTTGGTGGCAACATTCGTGGCTGGATTACTCACGACCTTGGTATCACCTTTGACCAACGTAACGCGCTGGTGGTGGGTTTTGCTATGGGCTTTGCGGTTATCCCGACTATCTTCTCGATTACCGAAGATGCCATTTTTAGTGTGCCAAAAGCGTTAACTCAAGGCTCATTGGCATTGGGTGCGACGTACTGGCAAACCATGACTCGTGTTGTCTTACCAACAGCGAGCCCTGGGATTTTCTCGGCGATAATGATTGGTATGGGCCGTGCCGTTGGTGAAACCATGATCGTACTGATGGCTACGGGTAATACTCCGATTATGGACTTCAATATCTTCGAAGGTATGCGGACGCTAGCGGCCAACTTGGCAGTAGAAGTACCTGAATCTGAAGTGGGTAGCTCTCACTATCGCATCTTGTTCTTAGCGGCGTTTGTGCTCTTTATCTTCACCTTTGTGGTGAACACAATCGCTGAAACCGTGCGTCAGCACCTACGCAAAAAATACGGGTCGCTATAATGAGTACTGAAATGAAAATGAAGAAAAAATCCGTATCCGAATGGGTTAAATCTGGTGATCCATGGGTGTGGTTAAATGCGGGCGCTGTGGCTATTTCTGTCATCATGGTTGTGGGTTTGTTATTACTGATTGCCGTTCGTGGTCTAGGGCATTTTTGGCCTGCAGATGTAGTGGAAACGCATTATGCTTTGCCTGGTGACTCTGAATACAACCTTGTTGCAGAACGTGTGGAAAGTGTTGAAGTTCCGGCTGCCCAGCTGCGCGAAGCGGGGATTAATATTCCTGATGAGCATCAGTTGATGCAACGTACTCTGATGAAAACCGGTAACCGTGATGTATATGGTTCGGATTTCCGTTGGGTCATTGATGAATATCTAACAGACTCTAAGCGTCCAGAGATGCTATTCACGGCGGAACGTCGTGAGTGGGGTAACTTATACGGTTATCTGAAAGCGGTGAAAGAAGATGGCAAGATTGTTTCTGAAACCACGGATCTGACGCCCACTGATTCTGCTATGGCGACTTGGAATACTTTCGAAAAAAGTATCGAACGTGCAGCGGTTATTTTCGATGAGATCCATGAAATTGAGAAAAAAGACATTGGTAAGATCAACTACGCACTTGAGCGTATTCGTCTTGAGCAACGTCGTTTAGAGCTAGAAAACAAGCTAACACCTGCGGCAGCGGCAGATCTTGCCGCAGAGCGTGGTCAATACGATGAAGAGTACAAAGGTCTTCAGCAAAGCCTGATTGATCTTTACGCCAAAATCAATCGCGATACCTTTGTTGTGCAAGTGATGGACGGCTCTGAGCATGAAATGCCTGTGGCGAAAATCGTTCATGCTTACCGTGCTAATGCGATGAGTGTGCCTCAGAAGATGGGTTTCTATTTCACTAAATTGTGGGAGTTCTTGTCAGACGAGCCACGTGAAGCCAATACAGAAGGTGGCGTATTCCCAGCCATTTTCGGTACTGTCATGATGGTTCTGCTAATGACGGTTCTGGTAACACCATTTGGTGTGGTTGCGGCGGTTTATCTACGTGAATATGCGTCTCAAGGTTGGGTAACTCGTATTATTCGTATCGCGGTAAACAACTTAGCTGGTGTACCTTCCATCGTTTACGGTGTATTTGGTTTAGGTTTCTTTATTTACTTCCTAGGTTCCGGTATTGACCAAGCGTTCTTCCCTGAAGCCTTGCCATCGCCAACCTTTGGTACGGGCGGTTTGATGTGGGCGTCTATCACACTAGCGCTATTGACTGTGCCTGTGGTGATTGTGGCAACCGAAGAAGGTTTATCGCGTATTCCTCGTAACGTCCGTGAGGGCAGCTTAGCATTAGGCGCAACGAAAGCCGAAACCTTATGGCGAGTGGTATTGCCGATGGCGAGCCCGGCCATCATGACTGGGGTTATTTTGGCGGTCGCTCGTGCGGCAGGTGAAGTGGCACCATTGATGTTGGTTGGTGTGGTGAAACTGGCACCATCATTGCCGTTGGATGGAAATTATCCTTATATCCATTTAGATCAAAAATTCATGCACTTAGGTTTCCATATTTATGACGTTGGTTTCCAAAGTCCAAACGTGGAAGCGGCACGACCACTTGTATACGCAACAGCCTTATTGCTGGTGATAGTTATTGCTTTGTTAAACTTGTCAGCAGTAACTATCCGAAATCATTTACGTGAAAAATACAAATCGCTGGAAATGTAAGCGGCGGAGAAGAGATTATTATGAGCGACGTTAAAACACACTCAATTGATATTTCAGCAATGCAGCGTAGCCAACAGGCATTGCGCATTGAAGATGAAACCGTTTGCCTATCTGTAAACGATTTGCACCTGTATTACGGTGAAAAAGAAGCGCTGAAAGGCGTAAACATGGTCATTCCAGAGAAAAAGGTAACAGCGTTTATCGGGCCTTCTGGTTGTGGTAAATCGACGTTATTGCGTTGTTTCAACCGCATGAATGATTTGGTAGATGGTTGCCGTATTACGGGTGAACTTAACCTACGTGATCAGAACATCTACGCGAAAGGCACAGACGTTGCTGAGCTCCGTCGTCGCGTTGGTATGGTGTTCCAAAAGCCAAACCCGTTTCCAAAAAGCATTTATGAAAACGTCGCCTACGGCCTTCGTATTCAAGGGATTAACAAAAAGCGCTTGCTTGACGAAACCGTTGAATGGGCACTTCGCTCTGCGGCTTTGTGGGACGAAGTAAAAGACCGTCTACACGAAAGCGCTTTGGGAATGTCTGGTGGTCAGCAGCAACGTTTGGTTATTGCTCGTACCGTTGCGGTAAAACCAGAAGTACTATTGCTTGATGAGCCTGCATCGGCGTTGGACCCTATTTCAACCTTGAAGATTGAAGAATTGATCCATGAGTTGAAAAGTGAGTTCACCATCGCGATTGTGACACACAACATGCAGCAAGCAGCGCGCGTATCTGATTACACAGCGTTTATGTACATGGGTGATTTGATTGAGTTTGGCGACACGAACACTTTGTTCACTAACCCAAGCAAACAACAAACAGAAGACTACATCACGGGCCGCTACGGCTAGGCGGAGGACGCATTATGAAAGAATTAACAACGGATCATATTTCTCAGCAGTTTAACAACGAGCTGGAACTGCTTCGCCAACACTTTTTGACCATGGGTGGTGTCGTAGAGAACCAAGTTCAAGACGCGGTACAAGCGTTATTAGACGCGAATGGCTCTTTGGCAGAAGACGTAAAAAATCAAGACGCGACGGTGAATCAGCTAGACGGTTTGATCGACGAAGAATGTCGTCGTATCTTGGCGAAACGCCAACCTGCGGCGTCTGACTTACGCATGATTTTGTCGATCAGCAAAGCGGTCAGTGAGCTTGAGCGTATCGGTGACGAAGCGAAGAAAATTGCCAACCTGACCTTAAACTTGATCAATGAAGGCGAGTCTCCTCGTGGTTACGTAGAGATCAACCGCATCGGTCAAATGGTGTCGCGTATGATTCATGACTCTTTAGACGCCTATGCTCGTTTAGATATTGATGCTGCCATTAAAGTCGCGAAACAAGATCGCGCAGTAGATCAAGAATACAACACAGCGATGCGTTCTTTGGTGACTTACATGATGGAAGATCCACGCAGTATTTCTCGTGTGATTAATGTTATTTGGGTATTACGTTCTTTAGAGCGTATTGGCGATCATGCTCGTCATACCTGTCAGCATTTGATCTTCATGGTAAAAGGCGTTGATGTTCGTCATGTTAATGTGAATGATCTTTCTGTTGAAATGAATAAGAAATAACTCTTGTTGCCGACCTCTTGGTTTGATTCGAAAGCCAAGAGGTCGATATTTTTCATTCACTCTTCGTTATTTCTCCTCTGCAATCATTGTATTTTCACTGTTTATGGGTGGGCTATCGGGCCGACTTTGTTATCATCTGCTTTTCGTTTTAACGGGTGTGAAATACGATGTTTACCATAGAAACCAATCCTACCGCTTCTGTCGAAGAATCTTATCGTGAGTTAAATGCTCAACTAGCTGCATTGCTAAGTGGAGAGCGCGATTTTATCTGTAATGCCGCGCAGTTTTCGGCGTTTGTTATGCAAACGGTGACGGATCTGAATTGGTCGGGTTTCTATTTTTCTCGTGGCGAAGAGTTAGTGCTTGGACCTTATGTTGGCAAGATTGCTTGCACTCGCATTCCGTTCGGTCGCGGTGTATGCGGTAAGGCGGCGATTACTTTACAGACGCAACGTATTGAAGACGTTCACGCCTTTGATGGTCATATTGCTTGTGATGCCGCGTCGGCGAGCGAGGTGGTTATTCCTGTTGTCGTTGGTGGTAAATTAATGGCAGTGTTTGATATGGACAGCCCGAAGGTTGGCCGTTTCTCTGAGATTGATCAAGCTGGATTGGAGTCTTTTGTGGCAACTTTTATTGAAGCCACAGATTTTAGTTGGTCAATCTAACCTTGTTGAGTCTTTTGTTATAAAAAGTGCACTTCAAGTTCGTCTAATGACGCTTGATGAACGGCAGGTAGGCCATCGATGATGGCTTGCATGTCTTGATCACTTTGTTGTGTTGCCGCTTCTTCAATCAACTGGCATTGTTTGGCAAATAGCTGCATTGCCATGTTTAAACTGGCGGACTTGAGTGAATGGCTCACATGCCTTAATTCTTGATAGTCTCTCTTTTCCCAAGCTTGCTTAAGCTGCACCATTTTTTCGGTGCTGTCGTCAACAAACTCCAAGCGTATAGCGTTAATTGTGTCTTTCCCTAGCAGTTGAATTAGAGAGTCTAGATGGGCGTGATCAATCATTTTTATGAGCCTTTGACGATATGTCTTTGTATGTTGTTTTTTTCGGTGAAAAGAGTCCCGCTATAAGTGGCTCTAGTTGGGTCTGCGTGAGCGGAAAATGTAATGGTATGATTGAGTGCTCTGGGTGGCTAATCGCTTGGGGGTTATAGCCAAGAATAGGGCAAGATTTTGCTTTCCATTGCTGCAGTGCATCATTGCCATCTCGTTCAAACCGCGGTGTATTCCCTAGAATCACTAGATCGTAATCTTTGTATTCTTGCAGGCTGCCATCCTTTGAAAAGATAGCATCAATATTGAACGTGGCAAGTTGTAAGCCAATAATTTTGGCTAGATGCGTGTCCGTTTCAATGACCAATGCTTGTGTTTGCTCAGTACAGTGAAAAGCAGACGATGTCGGTAAGTTGGTACTCGGAACGTAATATGGAATATCGACCCAAAACTCACAGCCTTTTTGTGGCGCACAGGAAAAATGCATCTCGCCTTGCATGAGATAAACCAATTTGTGACACAAAGCCAGACTCAAGCCCACTTTACTGGGCAAAGGACCTTCTTGTTGCATTGGCAAAGATGGGTTGATTCTTAAATTTTGTTGTAATTCATTTGGCATACCTAGCCCAGTGTCTCTAAGGGCTATTTGCATCACTCTGATTTCTTTTGTGTCTGGAACAAGTGGTAGTTGAGGTGCGTTTAGCGCTGAAGGCCTAATTTGTAAACTTATGCTACCTGATGAGGTATAGGTAATCGCATTTTGCAGCAGAGCAACGATGATCTCTTTGGTTCGGATAAAGTCTAGACTGATATCTTTAGGTAGAAGAGGATCAATATAAAGGATGCTCTGCAAATTTTTGCGCGTCATCTGCGGCTCAAAAATAGCCAGGTAATCTTCTATGCTCTTTTGTAAGCACTCGGTCGTTGGGTTAAGTGTTAGCTGCTTGGCATCAATGAGCGCTAGGTCAGAAAGCATTTCGATAGTTTGTAGTAACTGATGTCCTGATTCTTCAATATGCTTTGATAGCGCCCCTGTGTCATTTTTTGACTCTGTGCAATTCAGTGTTTTAGCGGTTCCCAAAATGGCATTAATCGGAGAACGTATTTCTTGGCTAATAAAAGACAGCAGATTGGCTTTGTCTTCATGGACAGTTTGAATTCCTAGTTTAAGTTCATCATTGCGCTTAATGACGTTTCTAAGCTCGGTTAATCCTTTTACAGTAAAAAAGCACAAGCATAATAGGCATGCTAGAAGCGCCATTGAGAGTAGTTGAATATCATCTAAATTCTTCTGCAATGTTTTATGCTGGTTGCTGATGAATTCATTGCTGCCTTTGTTCACTAAGGTGACAAACTCATTGATTTGCTCTTCGATGCGCTGAATGCGTTCAATTAAATCTGGTAGGTAGGAAGTATCGCCGCTCTCTATTTTAGATAAATTGAAACTGAGTAGTTCTAATTCACCGTTAATAATATTCAACAGTCTGGTAGTGCGGCCGCTTTCAAAGGTGCGGATCAGAGAGCCTACGTCTCCTTGTCTAAGTAAGTCTACTCGACTCATTAACAGGTCATACTCAAAAAAAGCATTACCGTTAAGGGGGTAATCGGCTTCGTCCAATTCTATCAAGTAATTGAGAAAACGATATGACTGTATTTGTAGCTGTAGGGTATTCCACAAAGAGCTTTCAAATACGCGCCGACTGTTGTTTTTTGAGCTATCACTGGTGTAAGTAATAATGCCAAATACAGCGATGGTGATGGCAATAATGAAAGCAATAAAGCCATACAGAACCCATAGCTTGAATTTGGATAGCCAAGTGTTTCCTTTAAACAAGCGTTCCATGTTTACTCGGTTCCTACAATCGCTTTGATGCGATCAATTTGCCAAATAGAACGGCCATAAAACATTTCAGATTTAAGCTCTTCGTGTTCGTCAAATGGATAAATCATCATGATAGGACCGAGGTTTCTAACACTCATAGGCTTTCCGTCTAGATGAGTTGCCAAAATCGCGCCGTTTTCCGTAAAGTCACTGAGAGGAATCTCCGTCATGTATTCATTAAGAGCTGTGACTTGTAAAAATGTAGCAGTACTACCTAACTGCTTTAGTAGGTCGGCGGCAGAAAAACCTTGGTAAGTGTGAATTCCTTTTGTCCATGGATTATGCGTAGTGATGGTGTATTGAGGCAAGCTGTTTAGCATCGCTAAATCAAACGTTGATTCTGGTTGTAGATTTGCAGTATCGATTGCACCCGATACAGTGAGTAAAACTCTTCCTTTTGGTTTATCTGCCGCGTAGGACGCGATAGACATAACACATAAAAACAGTAATACAAGAGGATTTAGATTTGTATAAGAAGAGTATAAACGCATGAATAAAAGCCTTAATGCTGCCTAATTTAACAGATCTATATGATAGACAAAAATAGCGGGCTTGTGTGATGAATACTCGCTTTGAAATGAAAGAACAGAAGGTTTAGTAACAATTAAGCCGTTTTGGGCTTTCTTAATTGAGAAATCACAAAACGGCTTAATGTTTTTACCTGTATCTACTTCGTACTTAAATAGGATGTCTCAAGCTATGTCTGCAAGTCGCGAGCAAGCGGCTTGGTGCTCATTCGATAACACTTGCAAAGTCGGTTTTTGTTGCGCGCAGCCTTCATTGGCATGAGGGCATCGAGTACGAAAAATACAACCTGACGGTGGGTTGATTGGTGATGGTAAATCGCCAGTCAATAACTGGATCTTTTTACCACGCTCTACTCTTGGATCAGGAACAGGTACCGCTGACAACAAGGCTTTGGTGTATGGGTGCTGAGGGTTTTCGTACAGCGCGCGTTTGCTGGCTAATTCAACCGCATTGCCTAAGTACATAACCAAAACCCGATCTGAAATGTGTTTTACCACACTTAAGTCGTGGGCGATAAACACCAAAGACAAGCCCATTTCCGCTTGTAACTCTTTCAATAAATTAACCACTTGCGCTTGGATAGAAACGTCCAACGCAGAAACTGGCTCGTCACATACAACTAACTTAGGCTTGAGAATCAAAGCGCGAGCAATGCCGATGCGCTGGCATTGGCCACCTGAAAATTCATGAGGATAACGGTTAATCACGTTAGGCAATAACCCCACGCGATCCATGATGGCGCGAACCTCGGCTTTTACCGTTTCTTTTGATAATTCTGGACGAAAGGTTCTAAGTGGTTCTGCAATGATATCGCCCACCGTCATACGCGGATCAAGCGACGCCAAGGGGTCTTGAAAGATCATCTGCAGCTCTTGACGCTTGCTGCGCATTTGTTTTTTGTCTAAGTCCGTTAGATCTTGTCCAAGCCAAACCACATTGCCTTCGGTAATTGGCACAAGGCGAAGTAAAGCGCGGGCAAGCGTAGATTTACCACAGCCAGATTCACCCACCACGCCAAGTGTCTCGCCAGCGTAAATGGTCAAATTAACGCCATCTACGGCTTTTAGTGCTTGGCCTTTTTCCCATGGCCATGCATTGTCTGACTTGATGTTGAAGTGTACTTTTAAGTTGTTCACTTCCATTAATACGTTATTTGAAGTGTTCATTAGGCGACCCATCCATCAACGGATTTATGACAAGCTCGTAGTTGACCCGGTGCAAATTCTTTTAGCTCAGGCATGCTTTCTCCACAGCGTTCTCTGGCAAACTCACAACGGGCTTGGAATGGACAGCCTGATGGCATATGCAGCAAGTTAGGTGGGTTGCCCGGAATGGTGGATAACTTGTCGTCATTGCCATCAAGGCGAGGAATGGCTTTTAATAAACCTTGCGTATACGGATGCGTAGGGCGATAAAACACATCTTCTGCGGTGCCATATTCCATGGTTTGTCCGGCGTACATCACCAACACTTTGTCGCATAAGCCAGCGACCACGCCCAAATCATGAGTGATCATAATGATGGAGGTGTTGAAGTCGTCTTTTAATTCGTTCAGCAAGGTCAGAATTTGAGCCTGTACGGTGACGTCTAGGGCGGTGGTTGGCTCATCGGCGATCAACAGCTTAGGTTGGCATAATAACGCCATAGCGATCATCACACGCTGTCTCATGCCGCCAGAAAATTCATGCGGATACATGTTCATGCGCTTACGCGCTTCTGGCATCTTCACTGCGTCGAGCATTTTGACTGATGCTTCAAACGCTTCGGCTTTGCTCATGCCTTTGTGCAGCATCAAGACTTCCATCAACTGCTTGCCGACCTTCATATAAGGATTCAATGAGGTCATTGGATCTTGGAAGATCATGGCAATTTCTTTGGAGCGGATGCGGTTCATGGCTTTTTCATTCAGGGTCAGAATGTTTTGCTCGTTAAAGCGTGCTTCCCCTTCAATAATGCCATTGCCAGCCAATAAGCCCATGAGAGCAAATGCAGTTTGGCTTTTACCAGAACCAGACTCGCCAACGATGCCTAGGGTTTCACCTTGGGCTAAGGTGAAGTTCAGATCATTCACCGCGGTTACAAAACCATCGGGCGTTCTGAAATTCACTCGTAAGTTATTTACTTCTAATAAATTCTTTTGACTTGATAAGCTCATAAAGCCTCCTTAGCGGTCTTTTGGATCAAGCGCATCGCGTAAGCCATCGCCGAGGAAGTTAAAACAAAACAGAGTCACGACTAGGAAACCAAGCGGCCAAGCCAATTGCCAAATAGCAATTTCCATATTTTGAGCGCCTTCAGAAATCAATGCGCCCCAGCTGGTCATAGGCTCTTGAACGCCGAGTCCCAAGAAGCTGATAAAAGACTCAAGCAAAATCATATTCGGTACCAACAACGTGGCATAAACAACCACGATGCCGAGTACGTTTGGCACAATGTGGCGCAAGATGATTTTTGGTGTCGACACGCCGCAAGCGTAAGCTGCTTCGATGTATTCTTTGTTTTTCAGGCTCAAGGTCTGACCGCGAACTATCCGCGCCATATCGAGCCATGAAATCGCGCCAATGGCGACAAAGATCAAGAAGATATGGCGACCAAATAAGGTCATCAGGATGATCACAAAGAACATGAAAGGGAAAGAGTTCAGAATCTCCAAGAAACGCATCATCACACTGTCAACGCGTCCACCAATGTAACCTGATGCCGCGCCGTAAAGCGTACCAATAACGATAGCCACTACGCTGCCCATGATGCCAACCAATAACGAGATTTGTCCGCCTTGCATGGTACGAACAAAAATATCGCGGCCTAGGGTGTCAGTACCAAAGTAATGACTGTTTTCAATGTTTGGACGACCTAAAGTGGAAATGTCAGACAGTGCTTCCCAGTCGATATCGTCGTAATTCCATTGGCTGAAAAACGGGCCAAGCAAAGCAATGGCGGTAATAAGCAGCAGAATAATTAAGCTAGTCACTGCGGCATGGTTAGAAAAAAATCGACGACGGGCGTCTTGCCATAAACTGCGACCTTCGACTTCCACCACTTTTTCGGCGAACTGTTCGACGGCCTGAATTTTGTCTTTCGTAGTAATCATAATAGCGAGGCCTTAGTAGCGAATTTTCGGATCAATAACAGCGTATAAAATATCGACGATGGCATTGAATAGAATCGTCAATGTACCGACCAAAATGGTGACACCCATGACCATGGAATAGTCGCGATTCAATGCGCCATTGATAAAGTGCTGACCAATACCGCCTGTACCAAAATACACATCGACAATAACAGAACCTGTCACTATGCCGACGAATGCAGGCCCAAGATAGGAAACAACAGGCAGCATGGCGGGGCGCAAAGCATGCTGAAAGATGATGCGATATTTTGGTAAACCTTTCGCTCTCGCAGTACGGATAAAGTTGGAGTGCATGGTTTCAATCATGCTGCCACGAGTAATACGTGCGATCTGAGCAATGTAGCTGGTGGACATAGCAATAACAGGCATTACCAAATAAGGCCAAGCCCCACCATTCCAGCCACCGGGTGGTAGCCAATGATTATAAATAGAGAAAAACAGGATACACAACGGAGCCAAAACAAAATTCGGCAGCACGATCCCAAGGTTTGCAAAGCCCATAACACTGTAATCTAACCACGAGTTCTGGCGCAGTGCCGCGATTATTCCGCAACCCACGCCAATAAGTAGAGCGACAAGAAAAGACCAGATACCAATCTCAGCAGAGACAGGGAAACTCTGTGCAATCAGTTCATTAATAGTGAAATCTTTGTAGCGAAAAGAAGGTCCTAGATCACCTTGAAGCAAGCCACCAAGATAGTAAAAATATTGGTTAATGACTGGCTCATCCAAATGGTATTTAGCGTTAATGTTTGCCAACACCTCGGGTGGTAAAGCGCGTTCGCTGGTAAATGGGCTGCCGGGGGCAGAGTGCATTAAGAAAAAAGAAACCGTAATCAAAATCAACAATGTTGGAATGGCTTCTAAAATGCGTTTTGAAATAAATGTCAGCATAAAAATTACCGGATTAGGCGCTATAAAGGGCGGCTAATACTAGGAACCTGTAGGGAGTTCAAGAGATGCCCAGCGCTTTTGCGCTGGGCATGGTTTACAACGTACTATTCAATATATAAAAACGTACTACTCAATATATAAAACAGTGGCTTAGTGCTTGATGATGTACATGTCACGCACGTAAACGTTGTCTTCTGGGTTAGGCATGTAACCGCCTAAATAGCTTTTTACTAAACGCTTTTCGGTATATTGATAAATAGGCGCAACGGCCATATCTTGTTCAATGGCGATTTCTTCTGCCTTGTTGTAGTTCTCGGCAGGGTGCTGCATGGTACGCGCATCGTGCAATAGCTTGTCGTATTCTGCGTTGCTGTACTTACCGTCGTTATTACCGTGAGTCGTAGTTAGAAGATCTAACATAGTCGAGGCTTCGTTGTAGTCACCAATCCAACCTGCACGCGCTACATCAAATTGTTGATGCTTTTTCGTTTCTAGGTAGGTTTTCCACTCTTGGTTTTCTAGAGTAACGTTAACGCCCAAGGTTTTTTTCCACATTGAAGCGATCGCAATGGCTATTTTCTTATGGTTTTCGTTGGTGTTGTAAAGCAAGCTGAAAGACAGTGGATTGCTTTTCCCATAACCGGCCTCTTCTAATAGGGCTCTGGCTTTATCGTCACGTTCTTTTTGTGACCAAGTTGCGTATTCAGGTGTTGCCGGTGAAAAGTCGTTTACTACTTCTGGTGTGAAAGAATACGCAGGTAGTTCACCTGTGCCCGTCACAAACTGAGTAATCACGTTGCGGTCGATAGCGTAAGACAAGGCCTTACGAACTCGAACATCGTTATATGGCGCTTTGGTTTTATTGAAATCGTAGTAATAGGTACCTAGTTTTGGTGTTACGACAACTTCATCAGGAATGTCTCGCATAAGCTGTTTGAAGTGGTCATTGGGGATTTCATAGCTAAGATCCATTTGACCTGCTTGGAAGCGTTTTAGCTCAGCATTAGGGGATTCAATAGGCAAATAGGTAACCTTATTGATGATTGTTTTTGCATCATTCCAATAGTTTTTATTGCGGGTGAAAACCATTTTTTCGTTAACAACCCATTCGTCCATTTTATATGCGCCGTTAGACACCATGTGTTCTGGTTTAGTCCAATCATCGCCCCATTTTTCGACCACTTTTTTAGGCACTGGGAACATAGTTTGATGAGAGGTCATTTTTACAAAGTAAGGTACTGGACGTTCAAGCGTGACTTGGAATGTATAAGCATCTAGGGCTTTTACACCCAGTGTTGAAGGCTTTGCTTCACCCGCAATGATTTTAGTTGCGTTAACAATAGATGGGATTTCCATGAACCATGCGTATGGCGAAGCGAGTGCAGGATCGACAGCACGTGTGAAAGCGAAAACAAAATCTTCTGCGGTGACAGGATCGCCATTAGACCATTTCGCATCTTTACGAAGGTGGAAGGTGTATTGTGTGTTGTCGTCGTTTACATCGTAGCTTTTGGCGACACCTGGAACTTGGTTGCCATCACCATCTTGGTTATACAAACCTTCGAAGAGATCTTTAGAACGAATGGAAGCGGGTGTGCCTTCCATTTTCTGTGGGTCCATAGTTGCAGGCTCTGAGCCGCCGCCACGGATAAGTTCTTGTTTAGCCGCTAGTTCTACGCCAGCTGGTACGTCTGCCGCCTGAGCTTGCAGAGCGAAGAAAGAAGTTGCCATGATGGCACTGGCGAGTAATGTCATTTTCATCTTTATAGTGTCCCTTGTGAGTTAACTTTTGTGAATGTGCTTTTTATATTCAGACGCGATACCTGCACTGGTTCGTATTCGTCTTACGGTTTCATAGTTCACCAATTCGCTAAAGGTCACAATCGAAATTGCGTATCAGGTCATGCGTCTAATAAATGTAAGCTTTATAAAAGAGCAGTGAAAATTGCATGTTTAGTGTCTACAAGGCTTGAAGCTGTTGTTCATTACGTTTATGAGTCTTCAATTTGAAAGGCTATGTGGAGCCGAGAAAGTCGTCATGATATTCTGTAGCTCTTAGATAAATTTGATCGAAGGGTCTAACTTTAGGAGTAATGCAGCATCGTGATCACTCACCCATTTAAAGCCGCCGGGGCTTTTTTAAAAGCGTTTCCTTTGGTTTTTTCGAAAGATTTAAGGCTGTTTATATTGGCGCCTTTGTTGGCGAACTTTGTTTTGGTGGGCTTATTGTATATGGTCGCCTTTAGCTATTTTCAGACCTTAATGGATTCAGCAATGGGGTATTTACCTGAATGGGTATCCTTTTTGAATTGGCTGTTTTATTTGATATTTGCCGCTATTATTAGCGTGCTTTTGTTCTATAGTTTTTCGGTAGGTGTGAATATTTTAGCCGCACCTTTTATGGCATTTTTAGCGGAAAAAGTAGAAGAAAAGGAAACAGGGAAGGTTTTTGATGAAACCCTAACAACAGGCGTTATTATGGCGATTATCGGCCGTAGCTTGCAGCGAGAATGTCAAAAAATATTGTATTTTTTACCTCGTTTTATTTTGCTATTGTTATTGTCTTTTATTCCTCTGGTTAATGTTATTGCACCAGTATTGTTATTATTATTTTCAGCTTGGATGTTATCTCTTCAATATATGGATTATGCTTTTGATAATAATAAAGTTAAATTTCATGATATGAGAATGGCATTACGCTCCAAACCTTTGTTATGTTGGACATTTGGCGGCATAGTAATGGTAGGTTTGACGATTCCTTTCTTTAACCTATTCGTTATGCCGATTGCTGTTGTGGCAGCCACATTATTGTGGATTTCGGTTTTTAGATCACAGCATGGGGATTTTTCTGCCTTGTTAGATCGCACTAATGGAACTTTGTGATGTCGTTAAAAATTTTGGTAGTAGATGATGCTTCTTTTACACGTGACTTGATTCGACGCTCACTGCGTAAGCAATTTCCGGCGGTTGAAATTGAAGAGGCAGTAAATGGTCGTAAAGCACAACAAATGCTGACAAAAGTACAGTTTGATATGGTGCTGTGCGATTGGGAAATGCCTGAAATGACGGGTGTTGAGCTGCTTAAGTGGTGTCGAGAACAGCCTAAATATAAAAAAGAAGACGTGCCATTTGTGATGATTACCAGCCGTGGCGATAAAAGCCATGTGGTGGAAGCTGTGCAATCGGGTGTTACTGACTACCTTGGTAAGCCGTTTTCTAGCGAGCAGTTAGCCAATAAAGTAATATCCGCAGCAAAAAAGCATGGCCTTGATAAGAAGCTGATGTCACAGAAATCTCGTGAATCTGTCTCTCCTGGTGGCGTAAGCTCTGCATCGTTAGATGTATTAATGGGCGCAGGCAAAAGCACTCCTGTGAAGGCTACCAAGTTCACCAACCCCGATGTGCCAGCGGTATCAGTAAAGGATGTCAAAATCCCGACCATGGTACGTTTTGAAAACAAACAGTTTCGCTGCATGATCGTTCAGTTCAGCAAGACTGAAGCAACGATGTTTATTAAGAGCGACGACGTTGTGCCACAAGTCTTGGGGCAGGCGGTATTGGATTTAGAACATAAGGGCGCGATGAATCGTTTGAATTATTATGTCCAATCCGTTGCTACCACAGAGAAAAAACACGACTCGACCTTTTTGACGGTTATTTTGAGTTTGATCGATCAGGATAGCGAGAAAGAGGCGTTTATTAGCCAGTTGTTTGATAGTTTATAAATCTCGTTACCAACCCCTCCCTAACCCTCCCCTTGAAGATAAGGGAAGGGATTTAATGACTTGGTGAATCTTGGTTATCGTCTGTAGGAATAGGTAGCGCCGGAATCGTATCGTTTCTGGTTCGATTCGCGGGGAAGTGGCAAGAGAAGGTACTGCCGAAACCTGGTTGACTGCGTATTTGCAGTTTGGCGTCGTGATGCAATAACACATGCTTTACGATAGCTAAGCCAAGTCCTGTACCGCCTGTTTTGGAGCCTCTTCCTTTATCGACACGGAAAAAACGTTCTGTGAGGCGAGGGATGTATCTTGGCTCTATGCCTAGTCCTGAATCTTTTACTGAGAAAACACCGTTAAACTCACTGGATTCCCATTTTATCTCAATCTCACCACCATCCGGTGAATATTTTATGGCGTTAAAAATCAGGTTTGAAAACGCACTGTATAGTTCTTTGTAAGAACCGTATAGACGAGCTTCTTCGGGAACTTGTAAAGCAATGGTGTGCTTGTCCGTCAAGATAGGCGTGGTCGTATTGGTGATGGTTTTAACTAGATCTGAGACTTTATGCCACTGGTTCTCTTCGCGCTTATCATTGCTTTCTAGACGAGATAGCAGTAGCAGATCTTCGATGAGTTGTTCCATTCGCTCAGATTGCTCAGACATATTTACAATGCCTTTTTGCATGCTTTTAGGCAGACTGTCCTTGAACATGTCGAGAGTTTCTAAGTAGCCTTTAATAACGGTAAGTGGTGTTTTTAATTCATGGGAAGCGTTGGCGACAAAGTCTTTTCGCATCTGCTCTAGCAAGTGTAAACGCGTGACATCACGAACAAAAATGAGATGATCATTTTTATCGTATAGTGTGGTTTGAATTTCTAAATACACACCGTCTTTGGCTGGAGACTTGATGACCAAAGGTTCACCAAAGCGCTTTTGACTAAAGTAACGGAAAAATTCTGGACTACGAACAATATTGGTGATGATTTGACCACGATCGACAGGTCGCATCAAGCCGAGAAAGTGGGCAGCCGAGTTGTTCCACCATTCCAAGTTACCTTGGTTATCTGCCATGATAACGCCTTCTTTTAAGGCGGTTGTGGAGCTTTCAATTCTTGTTAGGGCTTGGCGCATGCGGCGTTTAGATTTACGTTGCTTCTTATGCAGACGATAAACAGCATCGAACACTTCGCCCCAAATACCGCTGGCTTCCGGGGGGGCTGCACGACCAGAATGACGCAGCCAATTGTGGAATTGGTATAGCTGATAAAGTTGCCAGTACAAAGAACCTAAAACGTACAGTAGCAAAACACCCAACAACTGACCTATGATTAGGCCTATTACAATGCAGGCCGCGAGCCCCGCGAGCCAAGTAATAATGGTGTTTCGCCAAACTGTTTTCATACGGACCTTTTTGCTGAGAAGCGGTAGCCTGTTCCTCGTACGGTTTGTATCAAGAAATCATGAGTGCTACCAATGGCTTTGCGTAAACGACGTATATGAACATCAACGGTACGTTCTTCAACGTAGACATTTCCACCCCATACTTGATCCAACAATTGCGCTCTTGAATAGGCACGCTCTTGATGGGTCATAAGGAATTTTAGTAGACGGTATTCTGTCGGCCCCATGTCTAAAGGACGACTGCCTATAGTAACTCTTTGGCTAATTGGATCAAGGGTCAGGCCTTCGATTTCAATTGGTTCATCAACCCCTTGAGGCGTCGCACGACGTAATACGGCTTTGAGTCGTGCAACTAACTCGCGTGGTGAAAAAGGCTTGGTGATGTAATCATCCGCACCCACTTCTAAACCTTGGATTTTGTTGTCTTCTTCACTTTTCGCAGTCAGCATGATGACCGGAATTTCAGCCGTCGTAGTGTCTTTTTTCAATCTGCGAGTAAGCTCGATGCCACTACCGCCGGGCATCATCCAATCTACAAGAATCAGATCTGGACGGTGGTCCACAATGATTTCATGGGCTTGCTGAATGTTTTCTGCTTCCAAATACTCGTAGCCTGCCATTTCAAGTGCAATGGCGATCATTTCGCGTATGGAAGATTCGTCGTCAATAATTAATACTTTTTTACCGGTCACAGGATTCATCCTCATCTCAGGAACGGTTTCATTAAAACGATCTAATGTGACAATTCGGTTACATTGTCACAACTTTGCCATATATTAGATAAAATAGCTTGCAACTAGACCGATGAAAACACAGTAGCCAACGCGGTTATTGTCTAAAAATGAGCGAAAGCATGCTTGTCGATCACGCTCTTTGGCTTGTTTAAACTGCTGATAAAAGAGCCCAACACAAACGACTAATGACACAAAGTACGGCCAATGCAGTCCTGCTAGTAAGCCAATCCAAGTCAATAAAGATAAGGTTAGTCCTTGCAGGCAAACAATGACGAATAAATCGTATCGGCCAAATAAAATTGCAGTGGATTTGATGCCTATTTTAAGATCGTCTGGACGGTCTGTCATCGCATAATACGTGTCATAAGCAATCGTCCAAAAGCAATTTGCGACAAACAACATCCATAGCTCAGGATCCATTAAATCCCCACCTTGTGCGCTGTAGGCCATAGGGATCGCCCAAGAAAAAGCCAAGCCAAGAAACAGCTGGGGCAGGTGTGTGTACCGCTTCATAAAGGGATACAGCGCAGCAAGACCTAAGCCTGCGAATGACAGTAAAATAGTCTTCAGATCGGTAAACAGCACTAGGATGAAACTTAAAATCGATAAGGCACCAAACAGCATCAGCGCTTCTTTTTCGGATACGCGGCCAGAAGGCAAAGGTCGATTTTTGGTGCGATCAACAAAGCCATCGACTTTTCTATCCGCGTAGTCATTAATGACACAACCCGCTGAACGCATGCTGAAAACGCCTAAGATAAAGATAACCACCAAATGCCATTGAGGCATGCCATCGGCGGCAAGCCATAGTGCCCATAATGTTGGCCACATAAGTAAGAATGAGCCGATAGGGCGGTTGAATCGAGTGAGTTCTGTGTAGTCTTTAAGTTTGTTCATAACAATCCAAACGGCGTTTTTAGTTGGTTAATCTCATCAAAGAAAGCTTCATTGACCAATATTCCAGGGCCAAATTGGTGGAACACAGAGCGCCTTGCCCACAGCGCATTAGGTTGGTTTGGAAACATGCGTTTGGGCAGCTGAGTGACTTCAATACGGCTTCGAGAAAGCCCTTTATGTTGAAATAAGTAGCCGCCCAATGGTTTGTCTTTTAAATGTTTTACTTGTCGCCAATGGCCTTTCAATGACCTAGCCGGAATAATTGAGCGAGCATAAATGACGGCAACACCATCGACTTTTAGCAACACTGTACGAATACGCGCGGCTTCTCGGGGTCGTAACTTTAGGCGTTTTCGCTCCCTTGTTGTTGGGGTTCTCCAAGTATCTTCAAGTACTTCAACCGTCAATGTTCCCATGCTTTTAAGTTTTGCCGTCAAGGACTCTTGAGTGACGAGCCAAGGCCATAGGTTTTTAGGTACTTTTACCTTATTAATTTGATCTACGGGCGACCATCGGTAGTCAAATTGTTGAGCAGCAGAGGAATTCATTAACGTCATAATTAACTAGGTATTCATCTTATTAATTAAATCAACCATCTTATGGAGCTCGGTAGACTTTTGGTAAATCGTATCTCTACAGGTTTCGGCTTCCTCTAGGGTTAAACCAATTTCTAACAATACGGATGGCTCAATGGCTGCGTTATTTCGCAGTTGATAGGAGACATACAGCAGCCTTGCCAAAGTCGCATGTTCGCCATAATAATGCGGCTTTTTGCTATAACGAATGGCAGTCCAAATGTTGTCAGGCAAACTCCAGTAGCGTAACAACCAAGAGCCTAATTGCTCCTTGGTAAAGTGTAGTATTTGCATTTCGACTAATTCAGAAGACAAGTGGGCATTGGCTTCTTGATAGCGGGAAAGAATCGAAAAATGCGGTGGTAAAATAGTGCTAATCGCCAAATAACCAAAATTATGCAGCAATCCAGCAAGGTAAGCATGGCCTAACTTTGGACGGTTAGGAATAGGCATGGCTTTTACTAAGGCTTCCATCAAGACGGCATTTGATACGGAGTCGAGCCAAAAATCTTCATAGTGACGCGGACCGTCTTCAGGTGTTTGAAATGCATTCCCCATAGATAGACCAAGGGCTAAATTCATCACCATATCGAAGCCTAATACGCGAATGATTGCATCCTCTACTGACTCTATAGAGCCAGGTGCGCCGTAATAGGCGGATGATGCCCAGCTGATGACCTGAGCTGCCAGACTCGGGTCTAACGCAATAACCTCGCACAGCTCATCTGTACCCGCAGTTTTGTCTGTCGAAAGACGAATAATACGATGAGAGGAAGCTGGTAAAGGTGGAATCTCTAATGTTTCTTCAATACGCTGTTTGAGCCGAATAGATTGAAAGCGTCCAAGCGCTTTAAGAATTTGCTCTTCATCGTCTTCGTGGTTATCTACAGGGTGTGGTATGAGCTGAGTGTGGATTGAAATACTCTCAAAACGGTTCAATGGACCGGAGAACATCTCAGCTAATTCTGTAGAGCTAATATCGTGATATTGTCCATCCGCCTTAGTTCTAATTGAAAACACCGCATTCTTTAGCATGCTGGCTTCTAATATGGTTGTGATACTGTTTGGCTTAATAAGCGGGTCGCCTGTGCTTTGAAAATTACTGATAGGTTCAAAACGACGCTTAGTAATACGGGAAACCGCAGAAATATCCAGCATGTTGCTTTCAGGGAAAATAACCTGCAAACGACCTGTGTGGTCGGCTAAATGTACCACGCGTAATCTTTGACTTGTTTGAAGGTCTACGGAAGATTCCATACATTTTCCTGTTAAAAAGACGGACATAAAAAAGCCCCGAATACGGGGCTTTGTCAATATAACAGATTTTAAGTTCTAGTTCTGAATACTAAACGATTAGTGATTCAAAATTTGACTTAGGAACATCTGGGTACGGTCGTGTTGAGGGTTGTCGAAGAACTCGTGAGGCTCGTTGGCTTCAACGATTTCGCCGGCATCCATGAAAACAACACGGTCAGCAACAGTTTTAGCGAAGCCCATTTCGTGCGTTACACACACCATGGTCATGCCTTCTTCTGCTAACTGAACCATTACGTCCAATACTTCTTTGATCATTTCAGGGTCAAGCGCTGATGTCGGTTCATCAAACAGCATGATACGAGGCTGCATACATAAACCACGAGCAATCGCTACACGCTGTTGCTGACCACCAGATAGCTGACCTGGATATTTCAATGCTTGGTTAGCGATCTTTACGCGTTCCAAATAATGCATTGCCATTTCTTCCGCTTCTTTCTTAGGTGTTTTACGCACCCAGATTGGCGCCAATGTCAGGTTTTCCAAAATGGTTAAGTGAGGGAACAAGTTAAAGTGTTGAAACACCATGCCCACGTCTTTACGGATCGCTTCGATGTTCTTCAAGTTATTGTTCATCTCAACGCCATCAACCAGAATCGTTCCTTTCTGGTGTTCTTCTAGACGGTTGATACAACGCGTCATCGTTGACTTACCAGAACCAGAAGGGCCACACACAACGATGCGTTCGCCTTTCTTGATACTGAAATTGATGTTTTTTAGTACGTGAAAATCACCGTACCACTTGTTTACATCGTTAAATTCGATGATTGCTTCTTCGCCCTGCGCAAGTTGGGCACGAGCCATATTTGTATCTGTCATGATAAAGACCTCAAATTCCTAACTAATTTCGCTTGTGCCCAGTTTCTAACTTACGCTCTAGAGCCATACTATAACGTGACATACCAAAGCAGATAACCCAATAAATCAAGGCTGCGAAGGCATAACCTTCAACCGTGGTACCTAACCAGTTTGAATCATGGTTAGCGGCTTGAATTCGACCTAAGAAGTCAAACATGCCAACGATGTACACCAAGGTCGTGTCTTTAAACAAAGCAATAAAGGAGTTCACTATGCCCGGAATAACCAGTTTTAGTGCCTGTGGCAAAATAACCAGAATCATCGACTGCCAGTAGGTTAACCCCATTGCATCAGCAGCTTCATATTGGCCTTTAGGAATTGCCTGTAGACCGCCACGAACAACCTCAGCCATATAAGCAGCAGAGAATAAAGTAATACCAATGAGAACACGTAATAACTTGTTGAAGTTTAAACCTTCCGGCAAAAACAATGGAATCATTACGGATGCCATGAACAAGATAGTGATTAATGGTACAGCTCGAATGGTTTCGATGAAGACCACACAAACTGATTTCGCAATTGGCATTTCTGAGCGTCTACCGAGAGCTAGCACGATTCCCAATGGGAAAGATGCCACAATACCGATAACACCCAATAGTACAGTAAGGAAAAGGCCGCCCCACAAAGAGGTTTCCACTACTTCTAGACCAAATACACCACCGGCAAACAAGAAGTAAGCCACAATGGGATAAGCGACGATAATAGCGATAGAAAGATACAGCTTGTTAATCGTCTTAATGGCAAAAGCACCAACCATAACCACTAATAGAATCACGGCTAAATTAATACGCCATGTTTCTGCTTCTGGATACAAACCGTACATGAACTGATCAAAATACACTCCGATAAAAGCCCAGCAAGCACCGCCAGCAGTACAGGCCGCTTTAGAGGAACCTTCCCAAGTAGCGTTAATTAACGCCCACTCAATAACGGGTGGAAGCAGTAAATACAGTATATAAATGCTAAATAATGTTAGAAAAATATTAAGCGGGGACGAAAATAAATTCTGACGTACCCATGCCACAGCACCAACCGATGTAACCGGTGGTGGGAGGCTTGGTGATGGTTTAAAGATAATAGCCATGATCTGCCTCCTAGCGCTCAATTAATGACATTTTATTGTTGTACCAGTTCATGAATACCGAAATCGATAGACTCAATGAACCGTAAACCAACATACAAAGGCCAATGGTTTCAATTGCTTGACCAGTTTGGTTCAGCGTTGTACCCATCACGACAGCTACCAATTCAGGATATGCAATAGCAGCCCCTAAAGAAGAGTTTTTCGCTAAGTTAAGGTATTGGCTGGTGAGTGGCGGAATAATAACGCGCAACGCTTGAGGCAAGACAATTAGACGCTGTGTCATGCTATCACGTAAGCCTAAAGAGCGAGCAGCCTCGGTTTGCCCCCAGTTTACGGACAAAATACCAGCACGAACGATCTCGGCAATAAAAGCGCCAGTGTAAGTGGATAAAGCAACTAATACCGCAACAAATTCAGGTGGAAGTACCATGCCGCCTGTTACGTTAAAGCGACTTTTTTGTGGTAGATCAAACTCTATTGGGAATCCTGCAATAGCAAGGAAAATGAAGGTAATACCAACAATCAGACCCAAAGAAGACCAATAAGCTGGAAACCATAATCCTGTTTTAGTTTGGCGCTTTTTAGCCCACATAATTAAGCCAATAGAAGCGACTATCGACAGAATGAAACCGAATATCACCAACCCAAAACCATCTTGGATCATTGGATTAGGCGAATAGATACCACGTTTGTTTAGTAGGAAGTCAGCAAATTCATAACTATCACGTGGTGCTGGTAGTGCTGCAAGCACGGCAAAATACCAGAAGAACATCTGCAACAATAATGGAATGTTACGCAATGTCTCAATATAGACAGTTGCTAAACGTGCCACTAACCAGTTTTTTGATAAACGGGCTAGGCCCATTATTACACCAATAATGGTGGCTAATATTATACCTAATAGAGAGATTACGAAGGTGTTGATTAAAGCAACAACAAACGCTCGTCCGTAAGTATTAGCTTCGGTGTATTCAATAAGGTGAATAAGAATTGGAAAACCAGCAGGCTCATTAAAAAATGAGAAACCAGTGGAAATCCCTCGGTTATCGAGGTTGGCTTGAAGGTTACTAAATAAGTAATAACCCGCAAAGACCACCATCGCTAGCAGCAAAATTTGAAAAATTAAGGCACGATTACCCGCGTCGTTCAAAAAGCTGTTATTGCTCGGAGTTGTTTTATCGCTCATCTTGGTTCAGGCAATGAAATGCTCGTCAGATGTGTAAGAAAGGGGGGAGAAACCCAGCGACTCTCTAGTCGCTGGGTAAATACCCAAGCAGTTTGTTTGCTTTAGGTATTAACGAACTGGTGGCGCATACATGATGCCGCCAGCTTCAGTCCATAGAGCATTAAGGCCACGTGGTAAATCTACAGGAGTAGATGGACCAACGTTACGCTCAAACACTTCACCGTAGTTACCTACGTTAGCGATGATGTTGTAAGCCCAATCGGCAGGAAGCTCTAGTTGAGCACCCATATCACCTTCAACACCTAGTAGACGTTTGATGCCTGGATCATTGGTTTCGCTTTTGATCTTAGCAACGTTTTTAGATGTGATATCCATTTCTTCAGCGTTAACTTGAACATACATAGCCCAAGTTACGATATCTTTCCATTGGTTGTCGCCGTGGCGAACAACTGGACCTAATGGCTCTTTAGAAATAGTTTCTGGAAGAATAACGTGAGCAGATGGATCTGCTAGTTTAGTACGGTGAGCTGCTAGACCTGATTTATCAGTCGTGTATACGTCACAACGACCAGAGTCATAAGCTGCTAGTGCTTCGTCTGCTTTTTGTACAACAACTGGCACATAAGATAGTTTGTTTTTACGGAAGAAATCCGCCATGTTCAATTCTGTCGTTGTGCCTTGTTCTGTACAAACCGTCGCACCATCAAGGTCCAACGCGGATTTAACGCCTAGGTCTTTACGAACCATGAAACCTTGACCGTCATAGAAGTTAACTGCAGTGAAGTCTAGACCCAAAGACGCATCACGTGTGTAAGTCCAAGTTGTGTTACGAGCAAGAATATCGATTTCACCAGATTGTAGAGCGGTGAAACGTTCTTTAGCAGAAAGTGGGGTGAATTTTACTTTTTGAGCATCACCAAAAATTGCAGAAGAAACAGCACGGCAAGCATCAACGTCTATACCTGACCAGTTACCTTTGTCATCGGCATTAGAGAATCCTGGAACACCTGTACTGACACCACATTGAACGAAGCCTTTTGCTTTAACATCTTCAAGTGTTGACGCAGCAGCACCAGCACTGATTGTAGCGGCGATTGCAGCGGTCGAAAGTAATTTACCAACATTCGATTTCATTATATTGAGCCTCCCAGGCGTTTTTATATATGTTGTTATCTTGCTTGATTCTATATTTCAGATTTTAAAATCTGTGCATTAAAACTTAGCAAGGTTAGTGCCAACATTTAATTATTCTTGTTGTTAGGTATATGTAGACGATTCCTCTAAAAGATCATCACATACCCCTATAGAATTACTCTTTTGAGGAGTAGTCAAGGATAAAATGTCAGGAAAGATGCGTGTAATACTCGTTCTTTGCACTTTTTGGGAGAGAAGAGTGAGATGTTTTAAGTGACTTAGCTGAATATATTTTTCTATTAAAGCTAGAGAAAACAAGGTTCTCCGAGCGAATTCAGTTGATTCTTTTGCACAAATATAGGGCGCAATATGGAAAAAGTGGATCTATTTTGTGCTGGATGAATTTTTTGCATCATTTTGGTGCCTGGTTGTGATTTCTTGTATCTAATTTGAATACCCATACGCAATATATTGAATAAAGCACTTTCCATAATTTGTAATCTGCATGGTAGACTTAAGTATCAATTGAAGCCATGTAAGGAGATCCACATCAGATGGATAACTCAGCAAAACCGCTTGATCGCTTAGACAAAAAAATTCTTCGAGAGCTGCAGATTAATGGCCGTTTATCGAATGTAGAGTTGGCTAGTCGTGTAGGGCTAAGTGCAACTCCTTGTTTAGAGCGAGTGCGCCGTTTGGAACGTAATGGTTACATTACGGGTTATTGCGCTTTGGTTAACCCAAAGAAGGTTGACGCAGGATTGCTTGTGTTTGTCGAGATTCGTCTTAAGACGACGTCTCCAGAAGGCTTTAATGAATTCAAAACCGCAGTATCTGAGATTCCAGAAATATTGGAGTGTCATTTGATTGCAGGTGACTTTGAATACCTTTTGAAAGCACGCGTATCCAACATGGACACTTATCGTCTTTTGCTTGGTGAAACCTTACTGACTCTGCCACATGTTCGAGAATCTCGTACTTATGTAGCGATGGAGGAAGTGAAGAATACGACTGTGGTTAACATCCCATAAAAAATAACCATTACTGAATGGCCTGCTTTTGCAGGCTTATTACCTTGATAATTCTGCGACCATTTTACCTAGCATTACCGGCCCCACTCCTTTTACATTAAGTACGGCTTTTTCTGAGCGAAAAGGGCGTTCTGCCACGAGTTTTTCAAGAACCTTTTTCGGTACGCCTTTCACTTTTAGAAGCTTGTCCACTTTTGATTTATTAATGGCGAGATAACCATCGGCGTAACCAGTGGCGTTTTTTTTTACTTCTTTCGACTTTTTTACGATAGGATTCTCTGTTGCTATTTTCGGCGTAGATGCTGCCTTTTCGCCCTCTAGTTCTTTAATTTTCATCGCCGATGCGGAGTAACCTGCAGACGCTTCAATTTGGTAAGGAGCATCGAAATAGGCTGAGTCACATAAGGTGTAATCCACGCCATTCCATTCATTAAGCTGCAATACGAGTTGCCAATTGCCCGCAGGTGGTTGTCGGAAAAGTAGATCGTAGTGACAATCGGAAAGAAAATGTTGTCCTTTCATTTCACCAATCATGGTTGAAGCGAGTACGATTGCTTCTGCGTTTCCCACGCCTTGCTGAAATGCACATAACTGTAGTTGCAGTGTGCCACTGAGATTGCCTTCGACTCTATCGTTAGCGATACGTTGAATGGTAACGATGACTCTGTCATTTTCGATTCGGTAGCCACAGCCTTGTATTGTTAGATGTGCTTGATTGAAAGCATTCATATCTGTTCCTTCTTGCGAATCGATTGAGTGGAATCACTAGGGGATTTTTGATTAAAATTTGCTCATGTGCAAGCAAATCTCCCTTTATTTAGACGATAAGAGGATTTAGACGTTTAAATATTGATCGTGATTAGGTAACCATCGAGATAAAAGTGGTGAGACACGATCAGGATAACGACTGTGCAATAGAGAAGCGGCTTTTTGCACATCATCGAGCAAGTTTTTATCGCGCTGTAAATCCGCTACTTTGAATTCCCAAAGGCCAGTTTGTCTGGTGCCGAGCAGTTCACCTGGGCCTCGTAATTCAAGGTCTTTCTCTGCAATTTTAAAACCATCGCTGGTTTCTCGCATGGTGGAAAGTCGCTCTTTGCCTTGTTGTCCTAATGGTGCTTTATAAAGCAGCACACAATGGCTGGCAGTTTGCCCCCGACCAACACGACCACGTAACTGGTGAAGCTGAGCAAGGCCAAGACGTTCAGGGTTTTCTATTACCATCAGGCTAGAGTTTGGCACATCTACACCGACTTCGATGACGGTTGTCGCGACCAAGAGCTGAATTTCTCCGGCTTTAAATCTAGCCATGATGTCGGCTTTTTCTTGCGCTTTGAGTCGACCATGCACCAAACCAATGGATAAGTTACCCAATTGCTCTTGTAGTAATATTGCCGTGTCTTCTGCCGCTTGGCATTGTAAGGCCTCGGATTCTTCAATCAAGGTACAGACCCAATAGGCTTGCTTGCCTTCTTCACAGGCGCTTTTCACGCGATCAATCACTTCTTGTCGGCGCTGATCCGATACAACAATGGTATTTACCGGCGTTCGACCAGGCGGTAGCTCGTCGATAATGGAGCAATCCAAATCGGCATAGGCAGACATGGCTAAAGTTCGGGGAATCGGTGTAGCAGTCATTATGAGCTGATGGGGCTGGAAACCGTGCTTCATGCCTTTTTCACGCAACGCCATACGCTGATGCACACCAAAGCGATGTTGTTCGTCGATAATGGCGAGCGCTAAACGATCAAACTCAACAGTGTCCTGAAATAACGCATGAGTACCGACGACAATTTGTGCTGTACCAGAGGCGATATCAGCGAGCTCTTTCTCGCGAGTTTTGCCTTTAAGTTTGCCGATCATCCACGCGACTTTTAAATCAAGCGGCTCGAACCATTGAGTGAAATTAATATAATGCTGTTCGGCTAGAATTTCGGTTGGCGCCATGATGGCAACTTGATAGCCAGCTTGTACGACGGACGCAGCAGCTAAAGCGGCCACCAAGGTTTTTCCTGACCCTACATCGCCCTGAACCAAACGCAGCATAGGATGCCCTGAGCCGAGATCGTTAAGGATTTCTTGAAATACTCGATTTTGTGCATTGGTTGGCGAAAAAGGCAATTGTTGCAACAGTCGTTGGCTTAACTCACCTGCGGTTTGAACCTTAATTGCGGCATCTTGTTTGGCTTTCATGCGTTTACCAATCAGAGAAAGCTGATGGGCCATGAGTTCTTCAAAGGACAAGCGATATTGCGCGGGATGCGTTCCCGCTCTGAGTAATTCGAGGTTCGCTTCTCTCGACGGATGATGCAGAAAATGAATGGCGTCGCTCAGCGGTGGCAAACTGAATTGGGTGCGGATTTCATCCGGTAGCCATTCTTGCAGATTGTAGGGTGTTAAACGTTCTAAAGCTTGCTCGCACAATTGGCGAATCTTGGTTTGCGTTAAACCATCCGTCAGCGGATAAATGGGCGTAAGTTGTGCTGTTTCTTCCTGTGTTTCGTCTTCACCAATGACTTTGTATTCTGGGTGATAGATTTCAAATCCTGTACTGCCACGGCGGATTTCACCAAAACAGCGAACGCGTTTACCGGATTCCAGTTGTTTTTTTTGCGCAGCGGAAAAATGAAAGAAGCGTAAACACAAGGTGCCTGTGTGATCTTTGATACGACACAGTAAACTACGACGTTTACCCATTTTGATTTCAGCACCTGTGACTTGGCCTTCGATAACGGCTTCGTCACCAAAGCGTAGCATGCCGATTGGCACAACGCGCGTCCTGTCTTGATAGCGAATCGGTAAATGAAACAGCAGATCTTGTACTGTATTCAAATGCAGCTTGGCCAGTTTTTCGGCCATCGCATCACCAACGCCTTTTAGCTCACGAACATCCTGAGTGTCTAATCCGTCGATCATGCTGTTCTCTATAAATTCAGATGTTTGCAAGCATCACGGATAGATTGGCTTACCGCCTCAATGGCTTTTGGACGCGGGAAGCTGGCTCGCCACGCTAAGGCAACAGTACGTTTCGGTGCTGGCTCAGTAAAAGGGCGCACTTCCAACATATCGTGATTAATATTGGTGACGGCAGATTTTGGTAACACAGTGACACCTAAACCAGACGCCACCATGTAACGGATGGTTTCTAACGAACTACCATTAACAATAGTGCGACCATCACCAAATTCGCCCTCTGTTACCAAAGGACAAGCTTCTAAAACTTGCTCACTGAAACAATGGCCTTTGCCAAGCAACAACAGATTATCGGTAGAAAGCTGGTCGGTTTCTATGTGTGTGAGTTTTGTCCATGGGTGGTTCTTTGGCATAAGAACCACAAATTCTTCTTCGTAAATTGGCTGTGTCACCACGTCTGGCTCACGGAACGGAAGCGCCACAATGATGGCGTCTAGTTCGCCATTACGTAGTTTAGGGCGTAAGTTCTCGGTGAGATCTTCTTCAATGATCAATGGCATACCAGATGTCGAGCTGTGTAATGCAGGAATCATAAAAGGGAATAAATACGGGGCGATGGTATAGATCGCACCTACTTTGAGTGGGCCTTTTAATTGATTCTTACCTGAGGTCGCCAGCTCTTTAATCATGTTGGCTTGGTCCAGCACCCGCTTGGCCTGAGTGATGATTTGCTCGCCTAATGGTGTGATATAAACTGAACTTTTGCTGCGTTCAAAAATAGCCGTGCCAAGCTCTTCTTCTAGCTTCTTCACGGCGACACTGAGCGTAGGTTGTGAAACGTAGCAGCGGTCTGCTGCACGGCCAAAATGTTTTTCTTCGGCTAGCATTACAATGTATTTCAATTCCGTTAATGTCATGGCACACCTTTCGTTCGGCTGATTCATTGTTAATAACTATGATAATACATAATTTGATAAAGTATACTCGTTCCTTTTTTATTGCTGAGTATTTCTTCTTGGATGAACCTATTAATACTAAAAGCACACATTCGTTTTTAATGTATTTTGGAGAAAACAAATGGCAAATATTTTAATCGCTGGCTGCGGTGATTTAGGCTCAGGATTGTCAACAGAGTTGATCGCTCAAGGCCATGTTGTCACTGGTATTCGTCGCACAAAAAATAAATTCCCGAATGGTGTAATAGGCATAACGGGTGACCTTGTTGAAATGAGCGACGACGCCTTGCCTGATGCGGATGTGGTGTTTCTAATAATGACGCCTAATGGTCGTAATGAAGAGGCGTATCGTGCGGCTTATTTTGATACAGCGCAGGTGCTGATTCGCCGCTACAGAGACATGGCTAAGCAACCGAAGGTGTTTTTTGTATCAAGTACCAGTGTCTACGGGCAAAGCCAAGGTGAGTGGGTTGATGAAACCACACCAGCACAACCGACCTCGGCAACCGCCAAGATTTTACTCGAAACCGAGCAATCTTTATCGGCTGCATTCTCTAGTGTGGCAGTGCGTTGCTCTGGGATTTATGGTTCGGGGCGTTATCGGTTACTAGAAACGGTGTTAAGTGGCAAAGATTGGGAAGCCAACAGCTGGACTAATCGCATTCATCGCGACGACGTTGTTTCTGCTTTGGTATTATTAGCAAACTCCGCATTAACCGATAAAACCATTCCTGCACAGGTTATTGTGACCGACCAAACGCCAGTTTCTATGTGGGAAGTGAAGTTGTGGCTGGCAACTTGCCTTGGCTCTAAAGTTGCTGTGAGCAGCAGTGAAGGTTTTGTTCCGACTTCAGGGAAACGTATTCAAGGCCAATACCTGTTGTCACAAGGTTGGCGTTTGCAATATCCAAGTTATGTGGCGGGTTACCATGAGCTGTTGCGTGAGTTTAATGCTTTGCGATAAATCAGCAGAGCGATAAACGCCAAATAAAAAATAGATATAAAAAAAGAGGCCGCAGCCTCTTTTTTCATTGTGCGCATTAGCGTGAAGAGATTAGTCTTCTAACACCATGATACCTTCGATTTCTACTTGAACGCCTTTTGGTAATGCACGAACACCCATCGCAGCACGAGCTGGGTATGGTTGTTTAACGAACTGTGTCATTACTTCGTTTACCGTAGCAAAGTTGCCTAAGTCCGTCATGAAAATATTGAATTTCACTACGTTCTCTAGAGAACCACCAGCCGCTTCGCAAACAGCTTGTAGGTTTTTGAATACTTGAGTTGTCTGTTCAACGATATCTTCGCTGATCACTTCCATAGTTTCAGGCACCAAAGGGATTTGACCTGACAAATATACCGTGTTGCCAGCGCGTACTGCTTGTGAGTATGGACCAATAGCGGCTGGAGCGTTTTCAGTGTGAATCACTTGCTTTGACATAATAAGTATCCTTTATCTTGGAAGTAGTAAGTAACATAGGTAAGTGAAAATTGATTAGCGCCCAACAATGGTTTCGCGTGAGACTTTCTCTACACAGCGAACCGCTTTTATACGACGCATTACATCAGCTAAACCTACACGACTGGAAATAGTAATGCTTAACCGTAAACGACTGACTCGGCCACGCTCAATAATATCGAGATTCGATACTTGGAAATCGGTATCACTGATCGAACTGGCAATCTTCGCAACGGCGCCACGCTCGTTGATGTAGGTAACGATCAGGCTAATGTGTAACTCTTCTTCGATCTCTTTGCCCCATGCCATATGAATAAAGCGTTCAGGATTGGATAAATGATCTTGAACGTTAGGGCAATTGAGGTGGTGAATAATGATACCTTTATCAACCTGAACATAACCCACAATTGGGTCGCCAGGAATTGGTGCGCAACATTTGGCATAAGAAATAAGCATGCCTTCTGAGCCATTCACCTTAAAGGATTTCGGTGTGACCAAGGTGTCTTCATCAATATTCGGGAAGAGTTCGCGAGCTACCAGATAACCAACATGACGGCCTTTGCCGATGGATTCTAATAAGTCATCCATAGATTCGAGCTGGTGGTTTGCTAATACTTGTGCGATTTGTTCTGCCGTTAGCTCTTCAACATTGGTTTTAAATGCGTTTAAGGAACGAGTTAACAGACGATGGCCGATGGATATCGCATTTTCGCGTTGTTTATCTTTCAAATAATGGCGAATGTTGGTGCGTGCTTTGCCGGTAATCGCAAAACTTAACCAAGCAACATTCGGTTGAGCATTCTTCGCTGTAATGATTTCAACCGTTTGCCCACTTTCTAGCTGTGTACTTAGTGGTGCAAGTCGGCGATTAATTCGGCAAGAGATACATGTATTGCCGATTTCAGTGTGAACGCCATAGGCAAAATCGACTGGCGTCGCGCCGGAAGGTAATTCAATGATCTGGCCATTTGGCGTAAAAACATACACTTCGTCAGGGAACAAATCATTTTTTACGTTATCAACGAATTCGACGGGATTGCGTGCTTTTTGCTGAATTTCCAATAAGCTTTTCACCCATTTGGTCGCACGGTCATGGTTACTTGGCATACTTGATGTGCCGCTGACTTTGTAAGCCCAATGAGCCGCAATACCATTATTGGCAACCAAATCCATTTCTTCTGTGCGTATTTGGACTTCCATTGGGATGCCATTGGTGCCTAATACGGTAGTATGGAGTGATTGGTAACCATTGGATTTTGGAACCGCGATGTAATCTTTGAAACGACCTTCAATGGGTTTGAACAGAGCATGAATAACGCCGAGAATTCGATAACAGCTGTCATGGCGATCAGTAACAATGCGTACGCCCATTACGTCCATGATTTCATCTAAAGAGCGACGCTTTTTGTCCATCTTTTGATAAATGCTGTAAATGTGTTTTTCTCGAACACTGATGGTAGCTTCAATATAATCCGCTGCGAGTTCCGAGCGGATAGTGTCTTCAAGCTTTTGCGTGTCTTTAATGCGCTGCTGACCATATTTTTTATGGATGGCTTTTTGCAGCATGCGAGCACGCATTGGGTAATAAGCTTGAAAAGCGAGAGATTCTAAATCGACTCTAACATTGTACATACCCAGACGATTTGCTATAGGCGCATAAATATCTAATGTTTCGCGGGCAATACGGCGTTTTTTATGGGCTGGCATGGCATCTAATGTGCGCATGTTATGTAGTCTGTCAGCCAACTTAACCAAGATGACGCGAATATCATCAGCCATGGCCATGGCCATTTTTTGGAAGTTATGGGCTTGTTTTTCGATTTGGCTATTGAACTCAAGGTGCGTTAGTTTACTAACACCATCCACAAGTCCGGCAACGCCTTCACCAAATTGTTCGGTGAGTGCCTCACGGCTGATGCCTGTGTCTTCAATAACGTCGTGCAGAAGTGCCGCTGTCAATCCATCACAATCCATTCGAAGTTCCGACAGAATTTCGGCGACAGCGAGAGGATGGGTGACATAGGGCTCGCCACTTTTACGTCGCTGCCCATCGTGGGCTTGCTCGGCGTAATAGTAGGCGCGTTTTACCTTAGCAATTTGTTCGTAAGGTAAATACTGATTCAACGTCAGTGCTAAATCTTCAATGGTATACATCGCTCACCTCACTAAGGCAAAAAGGAAGCGCGACAGCTGTGCTATGAGCGACACCATAGAGATTAAAACTCGTGCAATGGGCGTTTTTGCTGATCAACATTTTTTGCGTTGATCAAGTTTTCCGCAATTTCACGTAGTGCAACTACAGTAACTTTGTCGCCCTCTAAAGGCACTTTTGCGTCTTCACCACCAGTAGCAAGTTGACGGGCGCGTTTTGAAGCGACCATAACTAATTCAAAGCGGTTATCAACGTTTTCTAAACAATCTTCTACGGTAACTCGAGCCATTTTGACCTCTGTGTTCGGTTATCTATTTTTCCAAGGGTAATTCTACTTAACGGCTTCTCACAATGACAAGAGATCATTTATAAGATTGCCATATTTTTCCTGCATAACAGGGGTTTTTGAGCGCATTGCGGTAAAAACCGACGAGATTTGTGAAAGTGCTTCATCAAAATCGTCATTTACAATAACAAAATCATATTCATGATAATGCGACATCTCATTAACCGCCTTTGCCATACGACGCTGAATGACTTCATCTGAGTCTGTGGCGCGTTTTCTTAAACGTTCTTCTAGCGCTTGTAATGACGGCGGTAAAATGAATATGCCAATGGCTTCAGGGTAGAGCTGACGTATTTGGCGAGCGCCTTGCCAGTCTATTTCTAAAATCACATCTAAGCCTTGTTCTAGCATACCAAAAATGGACTCTTTTGATGTGCCGTAATAATTATCAAAAACTTGAGCGTGCTCGAAAAAAGCGTCTTCAGCAATCATGTCTAAGAAGGATTCATCATCGATGAAGTAATATTCTCTACCATGTTCTTCGCCAGTTCGTGGTGCACGAGTAGTATGAGAAATAGAAATTCTCACCTTATCATCTTGCTTAAGAAGCGCTTTATATAAGGTCGATTTACCTGCTCCTGATGGCGCCGATAAGATGAATAAATTGCCTTTATGTTTGTCCATGGGTTGTTTAATCCGCCAGTCTTTGTCTTTTCAACGTCGTACTATATCACAAACAAAATGCCTGTTCTTAACCGGAGATTATTGTCGATATTAGTGGTTTTTAACAGGAGTCTTTGTCTAACGTGTAAGCTAATTTTTCACAGTGTTTTTGTTAAGTATCATTATTTTTTTGGATCGGTAAAAAAACGTTACAAAGTTTTTAACTGTTCTAGATGCTTTTTTGATAAACAAGACTAAGCTTCAAGGATTAAGAACTTAACAGATAAACCATGATTACAAGGAAGGGAAATGCAATGGATTTACCCTGCGACAAAAAAATACTTCAAGCAATGTCCAAACAAAGAAATTACTGCAAAGTACTATCTGTAGAAGATGACCCTGATTACCAAGAAGCACTAATGAATGGTCTGAGTGCGTTAAATTATGATGGCAAAGAGGTGGAGTTCCTGACGGCTTCATCCGCGAGCGATGCTGCGACGGTTATCGCTGCTAACCCTGATATCTCGGTGATTTTTCTTGATGTGGTGATGGAGACGGATGTTGCAGGGTTACGCCTAATTCGTACTATTCGGGAGGTAATTGGCAATGATCTGGTGCGTATTGTCCTGCTGACTGGGCAGCCGGGTATGGCACCCGTTGATGATCTTATTGGTCAATACGATATAGACGACTATTGGTGCAAATCAGACCTCACTCAGGCGCATTTACAAACCATAGTGCTAAGTAATCTACGTACTTGGGAGCACCTTTCTGATATGAAAGAAGCTCGCTATGGTATGCAATTGTTACTTGCTGCGAGTCAGAGGATCGCCTCAAAGAGTGATATAACGGATTACACCCATTCTATTTTGGAAGAAATTGGACTGCTGTTAAAAATGAACAGTGGCGGTATTGTGTGTTTCTTCCACCCTGAAGAAGAGCATTTAGAGAAAGCCTTAATTGTGGCGGCTTGTGGGGAATTTTCGCCTCATATCCACCGGTATTTTTTATCCGCTATTCAAGAGAGCGTTCTAAAAGAAGCGGTAGAGCTAGCCAATAAGCAAAAGGCGCATATTTTTCAGGATGGTTTTTCTGTGTTGTATTTCTCGAATAAGGAGTTGGAAGATCGAGAATACATGGTGGTGGTAAAGCTCGATCGTCACCTTGCCAGTAATGAAATTAACCTGCTGCAAGTTTTTTGTGAAAACATCAGTGCTGGCTTCCGTAATGTTGCTTTACATAACAAATTAACCGAGCTTGCTTATATTGAACCAACATTAGGGATTCATAATAAAAACTGGTTAGTGCGTGAAATACGCAATATGTTTTCTTGGGAGCGAGAGAAAGCCACTTTATTAATGCTTTATGTAGAAGATTTGGCTTATACCGAGTCGGTTTTAGGGTCAAAATACTGCGATAAACTCACCTTGTCTTTGTACGACTATCTGAGTCGCTTCTTTGACAAAGCGGTTGATATCGCCTTACTTGAGCGGGATACATTAGTGTTAATCGTGTATGACGATCAGAATTATAACGAAGCGTCACTCGAAAACATTATTCATACCAGTATCGAGGTAAAAAACTCCTCACATTCTCTCGATTTGACCGTCAGCTCGGTGAAATTCTCTGACTTCCCAGCTTATGAAGCCGAGCAATTAGTCAGTGTTGGCAAGAGCACTTTAGAACGAGCTAAATACGAAGGCGTATCTTATTTGGCATTTTCTGAAACCTTGGCATCCGCTATGTTTGGACGTTATGAGTTGCTACAAGATCTGCGAGAAGCCATATTAAACGATGAAATCAGAGCGTATTTTCAACCTAAGATGAACTTGAAAGACAATAGGTTGATTGGGTTTGAAGCGCTGGCACGATGGACTCATAAAAATGGCAGCAATATTCCACCGGATCAATTTATTGCTTTGGCTGAGAGCAGTGGTCTGATTGATAAATTGGACCAGCAAATGTTGCAGCAGTCCTGCCAAGCCATTAACACGATGAAAAATATCGGTATTAATGTGCCTATTTCGGTGAACGTTGCTGGTAATGAAATCATTCGCCCTAATTATTTTGAGGGTTTTCAAAAACTTCTTGAAGAAGAAGGCGTCCCGAATGAGATGATTGAACTGGAAATTACTGAGTCTCAATTTATTGAAGAAAAAGGCAACATTAACAAGCATTTAACAGCATTAAAAACATTAGGCGTGCGGGTTAATATCGATGATTTTGGAACGGGTTATTCGTCTTTGGCCTACTTGTCTACCTTATCAGTGTCAACTCTCAAAATTGATCATAGTTTTGTCTGGCGTATGGAAGAGTCAGAGAAAGACTGGGAAATTTTAAAGATGATTATTGAATTAGGTAATTCGTTAGGACTGAGTGTTATTGCCGAAGGTATTGAAACAGAGCAACAAAAAGCACATTTACAGGCTTTGGGTTGTGAGGATGGCCAAGGTTATTTATTTGCCAAACCTATGTCATTAGACGAGACAATTAACTGGGTTCAAGCAGGATTATAAAATATGATTTTTGGTAAAGGGATGTCACAAAAATCATTACTTTTCATGTATTTGTCAGGTATTTTGGTTTTCACAATTTTGTTTAGTTGGGGCAGTTATCGATTCTTTTTAGATAATAAAATCAGCCAATTAGCATGGAATGAATCAGAAGTACTGTCCCGTAGCGCCAGTGTTTTTAGCCGTGAAATGGGGCATATTAAGCGTGTTACCTTATTGTTGCGTAATAGTATTAACGCGCGTTTGTCTGCTCAGAATACAGCTTCTCAAACTGTAGCCTCTCAAAACTCTATGTCACAAAATTCGGCATCATCACAGACTGAAGCAATCATCCCTGATGATTGGGAGACTCAGGTAGCGGATGAATTCAACCAATTTGCTCGAACGTCTAAGCTGATCTCACAAGTTCGTTGGATTATGCCAAATGGCCAAGAGCACATTCGAGTCAACTCTCAGGCCGGTGTCAGTACTCGTGTACCTGATGATCAATTACAAAATAAATCGGATCGGCATTATGTAAAAAATGTACCTGATAACAGTAACGATGTGTTTATTTCCTCATTGGATTTGAATATTGAAAATAAAGAAATTGTCCGGCCTTTTCAGCCAACGGTTCGTGGTGTTGTTAGAGTCGATGGTAATCTGCCTGGGATTTTAGTGGTGAATTACGATTTGACTAAATTGTTTGAATTGGTGCGTACCTTTGGCAGTGAAGGCGTGTATTTAGAAATAATCGACACTAATGGCAATTGGGTATTAGCAGCGGATCGAAGTCTTGAATGGGGCGGAATCCTGCACTCTGACGACTTGAGTTTTAATATCAAAACGCACTTTCCAGCTATTTGGCGAGAAATGAATACCGCGGACGGGTTAGAACGAATTTTCGATGATGGTCGCTTATGGAGTCTTTTGAAACTGCATATAGACGAAGAGGGAATCGATGTAAAAGGCTTCCAAACACCGTCTTTATATTTTATTGCACGTTCTAATTCTGAGGTGTTTTCTGCGTGGCGAGTTAAGTTGATTTTAACCATTGTTGGTATTGCGAGCATTTTCTTTACTTTGATAGCTTGGTTGATTTGGCGTCAAACGACAGCGCAATTTGAAACCTATCGACTGCTTAAACTTGTGCAACAAGAAAAAAACCAAGCCGAACAGGTTAACCGGAAATTGAATTTAACGAATAAGCGTTTGGTGGATCTTCAGGATGAGTTGGTAGAAAGTAGCAAATTGTCTTCGCTAGGCTTGATGGTTGCTGGGCTAGCTCATGAAATGCATACGCCTCTTGGCGGCGTCAGAATGGCTTTATCTTCATGTAAAATATGGTTGGATAAGGAGATTAAACAGCATCCCTCAGATGGTCTAGAGAAAATGGATAGCTCTTTGCTTATTGCAGAAAAAAACCTCGTCCGTGCTCTCGATGTGGTTTCCAGCTTTAAACGGATTGTATCGGATAGAACCGCTCAGGATATGCAGGCTTTTTTCTTTCATAATGTCGTCAATGACATTTTATTCACCTATAAGCCAGTCTTGAAAAAACGTGCTGATATTCATATAGAGAGTGAATGTCCAGAAGACATTGATATGCTGGGTTACCCTGGCGTTATCTCTCAGATCATTCAGAATCTTGTCGATAATGCACTGGATCATGCTTTCCAACGCCTGGATAAAGGCGTGATTGCCCTTACTGCTAAAAAAGAGCAAGACCATCTAATTCTGGTCATTAGCGATAATGGCAGAGGACTCTCTCCAGAAATTAAAATGCATATTTTTGAACCCTTTTTCACCACAGGTAGAACTAAGCAACATACAGGATTGGGCTTACATCTGGTGAGTCAGTGGGTTAACAAATTAATGAATGGACGTATAGAAGTTACATCAGAGCTAGGTGTGGGAACAACTTTTACACTAACTATCCCACTTTATGTCGCAGATGTAGAGATGGATGTTTAACCATCATTTATAAAAAGCTCCAATGCTCATAGTCATCGGAGCTTTTCAGCTTCCCTAGAAGGTGAACAGATTATTTATCAGTAAAGCCACGCACTTGTGAATTTAACTGCCAGCGGAGTAACTCAGGCAAGGCTTTTTGACGCTCTTGCTGTTGTTGACTCGGATGTTCGCTGTTGGTTGCTGTACGAAGTTCTGTGCCTTTTTCCCACGGATAAAAAGCCGCTTTACCTACCATTGGATAAGCTCCGTCGTTATCAATCCATAGCGTGACGTTGTAACCAAACGCACGACTTTCGTCATCGATAGGCGCTAGCATATTACGGCCTGCAATCGCTTGATAGGGCGTGTCTGACAGGCTTAGATTGTACAAAGTTGGGAAAATATCTTTGTGTGATCCCACTCGATTTGAATCATACTTCCAGTTCGTATTTTCCAGAATGTCTTTAGGAACATGTAGGTAAAATGGGACGGCACGATCTAACACTTGTTCTTGAGGATAAAACGCATTCAAACGACGCATCTGGTGGTCTCCAGTGGCCGCAATGATGGTCTTATTGCCTGCACTTGAACCTTCAACGGCCGTGATAAACTTCCCGAAAGCATCAGCTGCAAACTGATAGGTTTTTAGCAGTGCTTTTTGAGCTGCTTCATCATCGCTAGAGTGCTTGGCAACCTCGGTTGTCACATCAAAAGGTGCTGCTTTATAACGTGCTGGCGTCATATAAGGCGGGTGATTTGTAATGGTCAAAATAGTGATGAAGGTTGGTTCAGTCGCTTCTTTAAGCACCTGCTCAGCTAAGCGATAGGCATAATCATCAGGAACCCCCCAAGCACCAGCTTCGGCGGCTGACTCAGGATACATCTGCGTCAGAGTATTTTGATCGTAAACAGTGTCTACATCCTGCAAAGGCAAATAGTTTACCAAGTTGCGCCATGACATATTACCAGGCGAGATGAAGACAGTTTTGTAGCCTGCTTTTTTATAAATATTGAAGGGCACGCCTTGCAGTTTCACTTTTTGCTCAGAGCTGTGGCTGATGTTTTCAAATGGGCTATGAAAAAGCAGAGCGGCTAACGATGGCGCAGTACCATTGTCTTCAGACAAAAAACGTTTGAAAACAAAGTCTTCTTTAAAGTGCGGGCGCAGCTCTCCTAAAAGATCATTTGTTTCAGGGTCATCAAACGCCAACATGTTACTACCAAAACTTTCCATGACTGTCATGACAACGTTTGGTTTGTTTGTCTCAAGCCAGGGATTGACTGGTGTTCTTTCATCCAAGCTATTAATGCCAAGTTGTGCTTTTAAGGACTCGCCTTTTTCACGACTAACAGGCGCGAAAGACTCATCCATCTTCTTGTCTTTAACAGCCCAATCTAACGCCATAAAGCCATTTGGAGACAGCTTGTTAAGAATCAATAACTGAGAAACTTGTGCATTACCCCTGCGTAATGGAAACGTTCCGACACTGCCCCGTGCCGCAATAAAGAAAACAATGAATGCGATTAATACATAAACAATAAAAACACTAAGATGCCAAGGTTTACGTTGGGTATCTCGTAGGGTGTATTTGGCTAAGCGATATGAGATAAAACCGAACAATAAGGAGGCTGTTAAGCTTTTGATGACAGGGTAATCTTGCCAGATATTGAGCAATATGCTGCTTGTATCGTCATCTGCTAAAGCAAAAGCGAAAATATCAAAATGGTTATGATACGTTTGGTAATAATAAAAGTTACTGATGGTCACCATAACTACGGTGAACATAATCAAGCCCATTAAAAAGGGGCTAATGGCTTTCAAAAAGCGCCACGATATTTTGTTCGCGCAGAATAATAAGCCGACTAAGAAGAAGGGAACCATGAACATACTGCCGATACGAAAATCGTAGCGAACGCCAATAGACCACATACGTGTAACATCTTCACCATGTTTTGCTAGCTCCGCAGGAGTTGCAAAATACTGCAGCATAAAATAGCGACCAAGCATTAATATCAAGACGATAAAAAATATTTGGATCGCTAACGTGACCACAAGAGGTCGCATTCGACTCTGATACATTATTGTGATTATCCTAAAATACCTAAATTGCTGGTGATTATAGCACTCAATAAATGGCCAATACCGAGATAAAAATCAGTAAGCGGTAGAGAAAATCTTGCTTCTTACTTAATTAGAGAAGAATTGACTAAAAGCTTAACGACTTGGTTTTGGGCTTGCCATCCAGCCTAATCCCATCCAAATTACGCCAATACTCAACATGACATAGAGTGATGCCGTCCATGATTGCTGCCAGTCGTAAAGGGCACCAATCAACACAGGCCCAATCGCAGCGAGCGTGTAACCGATTAACTGCGCCATTCCTGACAACGCGGCTGCCTGTTTTGGGCTGTTGGTCCGTAAGCTGACAAAAGACAAGCCTAAGATAAAGCCCATACTGACACCAAAGCCAAAAGACACCGACCACACCCCAGACCAACTTGGAATGAACAAAAAGCCTGCCAAGCTTAACGTCGTTAATCCAGTGGCAATCAAGCAAAGTCGTCTGTGGCTGCCTAAGCGATTAATAAATGGCGCTAAAATCAGTGAAGGAATTGCACCTGCTAGCTGCAAGTAACCTTGATAAAGTCCAGCCGTCGAATCCGTATAACCATTGTTCATCAAAATAGCTGGCACCCAAGCTACCACGACATAATTCACCAGTGAATTAACGGCTAGAAACCCCGCCACTTGCCATGCGGTTACGGATCGCCAAACGGAAGTAGATATCTCAACGTTACCGGTTTGCGGCGGTTGATGCTGGGTTATTTTGCAGCTAAACCACACCACCAAAGGCAACAGAATCAACACACTTTGGCACGCCAGAGCAAACGACCAACCACTCATCGGTAACTGAAAAGTGGGTTGTTCCGCATAGAGGCTTAATGGCACCGCAAGGCTGGACATCAAAAAGCCGCCAATGCTCATCATCAGCACATAAATTGCCGTGAGCTGAACAACGTAGTTCGGAAACTCGCGTTTCAGCAAACTCGGCAACAACACGTTACCTATGGCAATTCCAGCGCCAATAAATACGGCACCGATATACAAGGTGCTGATCGAACCAAAAGTACGGATGATCATACCAATGGCAATCAAACCTACGCCCGACGCCAAAATGCGCTCAATACGAAAGTGGCGAGTTAACCAAGATGCCACAGGCGCAAAAAAGCCAAACGCCAACAGTGGCAAGCTAGTAAGCAAACCGGATTGCGAGCTGCTTAAATGCAGATCCGTACTGATTCGATCTAACAAGGGTGGCAAACCTGTCACGGGACCACGCAAACTCAGTGCTACCAAAAAGATAAACAAGAGTAAAAAGGCCGCGTCGTGTTGCGCTAATTTAAGTAATCGTTTCATGGCGTCCATTTTGAAAAAGAGGTTTTCGGGAGATATTGTCGATTCGCTATTATATGGGTTACTCTGCTTGCTGAATTAAGCGACTTGGACAATAAATTGCGAAATACAGACAAAAGCATTTTTGAGACACTGACCGGCCTTTGTTTTGCGGATCATTATCCACATCGCGTTCTCGTATTGCGCTCGCAATCGGTACCACATAGTGAGGAAACGCCTTGGCACAAACATCAAAAAGGCCAACTGGTTTTACCGCTAACAGGTGTTGTCACCAGCTTTATCGACGACAAAATGTGGCTTGTACCGCCACGTTGCGCGGTTTGGATTCCCAGCAATGTTATGCATCGCAACCAGATATCACCCAATGCCGATGTGTGTATGTTGTTTGTCGATGGTAGTGATTTACCTTTGCCAGAGGTGGCTTGTACCTTGACGGTTACGCCATTTGTACGTGAACTGATATTGCATCTGCACTCGCAACAACGCTATGAAGAAACCGACCTTGCCACAGATCGGCTGGTTGATGTCTTGATCGACCAGCTTATTGAACTTGAGCGAGAAGAGTTTGATTTTCCCATTCCCGACGAGCCGACACTAAATCGCCTCGCTCTTGAGCTGATTGCCAGACCCAACGAAAAACGCACCCTAGGCGAATGGGCCAGCGACTTTGCCATGAGCGAACGCACACTGGCACGAATGATTAAGCGCCATGTACAACTCACTTTTGGCCAATGGCGAAGCCAGCTTCACATTGTTCTCGCGCTGCAAAAATTGGCGATCAACATGCCCATTCAAACCATCTCCGAAGAGCTAGGTTACGATTCTGTCAGCGCTTTCATCACCTTCTTTAAAAAAGCGCTGGGGAAATCGCCAAGGCAATATCGGATTGAACGTTGGGGCAAGGAATGACAGAGCGCCCGTTACGGTTCGCTTAGATTGTCGTGAGAATATACAGCGCTAAGAAAATTAATGCTAAGCCAGATAAGCGATCAATCCACATGGCTTGGCTGCGCAACTTTTCCAAAAAGCGCGCATGCGATAGCAGGCATGCAATCAAGGTGTACCAAAGACCATCCACCAGCCAAGGCGTTGCTACCATGAGCATTTTTCCACTTACCTGATGAACTTCGGCAACGAAAGGGCTGAATAGCGCGGCAAAAAACAAAGCAATTTTGGGGCTTAAAATGGAGACCAAAAAACCTTCTTTGGCTGACTGAAACACACTAACGGGAGTGCCAGATTCCAGTTTGGCCGCAATGCCACCTTTGGAACGCAGAGCATTCACACCAAGGTAAGCCAAATACGCTGCCCCTGCGTAACTGATGGCATGAAATAGCAAAGGAAACTGATGAAAAATCACCGCTAAGCCAAGCATGGATAGTAGCGCGTACAAGCCAATGCCTGTTGCGTGCGCCCAAGACGTGGCTAAACCGTTTGCTCGACCACCCGCCAAACTGTGTTTAATGACCATCGCGAGACTCGGACCTGGTGAGATAGCACCAAGCAAACAAATGATAAACAGGGAAAACCAAATAGACAGTGACATACGCTTGCTCCTTAATGATCGAAGCAGATTAGCAAGCCCTTAGTATTAAATGAAATCATCTTTTCTCATAATAGCTATGATTTAGTCTCATAGCCAATGGAATAGCTAGCCTTTGACATCACTTGCAAAACGAGATTTCTCATCCACAGATGAGATGGATCATTATCGTATTTTGCATGCCAAATCAGCCAGTACTTATGACGAGGTGTGGGGATGGGAAGCGGTTTATAGGTAAGCGAGAAGTGTTTTTTTAAATTTCGAGCAATGTGTTCTGGAATCACCAAAAGGTGCTGACTTTGACACAGTGATTGCGCTGCCGCATAGAAAAATGGCACCTTCAGCGCAAAGCGGCGTTGCTTTTCTAGTTTGGCTAACGCCTCATCCACGTAACTGTCTTTATCGCCACCGCCGATCACTTTAATATGAGCGTAGGCGAGAAGATCGTCAATGCTCAGAGTGTCTTGTGTTGCCAAAGGGTGAGCATGGCTCATCACGCAAACAGGGGAATCTTCACCTATTTGAACAGAAGACACACCTTCGGGTTGCGTTGGAGACATGCTTGATGCCAACTGAATATCGGAGGTGGCAAGCTGAGGCAATAAATCTGGCTGCCATAAACGATACTGCATTGATACATTGGGCGCCTGAGTTGCCAAGGCCTCGACAATATCAGGCAAAATATACTGCGCCACATAATCGCTGGATGAGAGCACAAATTCGCCATGCCATTTTGCTGGTTCGAATGCCTCTTCTACCAGTAAATCATCCAACTCCAGAAACCAATGAGTCAGCTTCGTTTGCAGCATTAGCGCTTTAGGTGTGGGAATCAGAGTATTGCCTTCGCGAATAAGCAATGGATCCGCAAATAAATGCCTGAGCTGGCTAAGCTGACGGCTAACTGCAGATTGCGTTAGATTCAATTTATTGGCCGCGTGGCTAACATGGCGCTCCTCTAGCAACACCTTTAAGGAACGCAACAAATTTAGGTTAACACGGTGGATCATCTCGATAGGCTCACAGGCTGAAGAGTGGTCAGCTTATTTTTCGGCTTTACTCACCATAACGCAAGGTAAATTGCCCAACTTAATGGGCAAACTTTAACACCACCACGCCAAGGATAATCAGCAGCACGCCCATGTAGCGAAGCAAGGATGTCGGATCGCCATAAAACCAAATACCTAGCAGAAACGTACCAGATGCACCGATTCCTGTCCAAACTGCATAGGCGGTTCCCATCGGAATTTCTTTCTGTGCCAACCAAAGCAAGGTACCACTGACTGCCATAAAACCCACCGCAATGGCAATGCCCAATACTTTTGAACCACCAGATTGCGCCATCTTTAGCCCAACAGGCCAACCGATTTCTGTTAATCCTGCCAGTAGCAAATACAACCAACTCATTTCCATTGCTCCATACTAAAAATATTCGCACTCATGTGGGCGAAGTTGCTTTTTATAGTATCGATATTTATGATGATAAAAAGTTATTAACTATCGAAAAAATTCATATGTTAAGTCTTGAACAAATTAATATGCTGGTGTTGTCCGCTGAATTAGGGTCTTTTTCAGCGTGCGCGAGAAAACTAGGCAAGGTGCAGTCCGCCGTGAGCCACGGCATCAGCAGCTTAGAAATAGACTTGGGGGTTGAACTGTTTGATCGCACCTCTCGCAGTCCAAAGCTAACATCAGAAGGGGAGCGCTTAATTCGCAGTGCGAAAGCGCTTTTAGCCCAGTCCCATGAATTTGAAAAAATTGCCGAATCCATTCATCGGTGCGAAGAAAGTGCGCTCACTATTGCCATTGATGATGCGTTAATCGCCCCTCATGTGTCGTCGATATTTGCGCTATTTGCTCAGCAATTTCCTTATGTCCAGCTAGACATCGTATCCCTTGCTTCTCCCGATATTACCGAAGCCGTGGCGAATGGAAATATTGATATGGGGATTATGTTTTCAGAAGTAGAAGCGAACAAGCAAGTCGATTTCTGCTACGTGGGCGGTGTGGACTTTATTGCTGTTTGCCACTGGGACTTTCCTTTGGCAGAGCTGAGCTTATTGTCGGAATCTGACCTTGCACCCTATCGGCAAATAGCCGTTCGTGGCTTTTTTAAAAAAGAGTCGCAAGCCTTAATCAGCATGACGCCAAACGCATGGTGGTGTACAAGTAACTACGCGGTTTTAGAGTTGATACAACAAAAAATAGGTTGGGCGTATTTGCCCTTATCCTTGGTTCAACCATTCATCGAAACCGGTGATATTCATAAAATCGACGTGACTTTTGACCACAAGCCTTGGTCCGTTCCTGTGGATTTGGTCTCCAAAAAAGGCGCGAATCGCGGCCCCGCTTACCAATGGTTATTTGATGCTTGTAAAAATGCGTTTTCTGCGGACCTTTGTATGTGAAAAAGCCCACTTTTACATAACGTAAAAGTGGGCTTTAAAATACTGTCATGACTTACAAAATCGATTTATTCAGTCGCTTCATGAATCGTTTCTTTCGTGCTGTTGTACGCTTTTGAGGAGTCTTCTTTCACGCCTTCCCAAGTATTTGCGCAGCCAGCTAATGCAAGTGTTACCGCAATGACTAATAATGGAAACTTCATGTTTAAACCTCTCTTTAATATGAGTCATTACAGATTAGCAAAAAGTTTTGTAAAGAATGATCCACTATTTTGATTTAACTTAGAACATATGGTTTTTTACAGACTGTTTTCTATTCCCAGCTTACTGTAAACCTTATAGGAAAAATCCTTAAGCAGGTCCATGTATTGACAGCAAAATAGATTGACCTTATCCAGCTCTGTCATAGAATGACGTCAATTTAACCCTGCTTGGGATAGTTTAGGATTGAGGTGATACATGCCCAGTACATCTGTTGTTCCAACAAATTCAACGCGCCAGCGTTTAAAGGCGTTTATTGAGAACTCGACGATACAGCGTACTCTATTGGCGTTGATTTTAGTCAATGCTGTTATTCTCGGATTAGAAACTTCGTCTGAGGTAATGGCAACAGCTGGCTCGTTTTTAATTGCACTGGACAAGGCTATATTGGCGGTGTTTGTTATTGAGCTCACTATTCGTTTGCTTGTGCATCGCTTGGCTTTTTTCAAAGACGGCTGGAATGTGTTCGACTTCGTCGTCGTAGGGATCGCCCTAGTACCAGCCAGTGGGCCGTTTGCGGTATTGCGTGCGCTCAGAGTATTGCGAGTATTACGTGTACTGACCTTTGTACCATCCATGCGAAAAATTGTCGGCGCGTTAATCAAATCATTGAACGGTATGTTGTCCATCGCCATGGTATTAGGGCTGGTGTATTACGTGGCCGCCGTTATGGTGACCAAATTATTTGGTGACGCTTTTCCTGAATGGTTTGGCAGCCTAGGCGCGTCTTTGTATACGCTGTTCCAAGTGATGACCTTAGAAAGCTGGTCCATGGGCATCGCGCGTCCCGTCATGGAAGCCTTCCCTTACGCTTGGGCGTTCTTCATTCCGTTTATACTCATCGCCACTTTCACCATGCTCAACCTCTTCATCGCTGTCATCGTTAACGCCGTGCAAACCATGCACGACGATGAACACAAAGAAGAGATCGACACAGAAAAAGCCACCCAGCAACAGCTACTGGAGCAAATGCAACAACTACAGCTGGAGTTAAAGGAACTGCGTCGGGAAATGAAAAAAGGGAAGGAGTGAGGGGGGGGAATTAGTTGACCACTACAGCCTCACTAGTTTAACGAATAAAACAGGTCAGATTTTAACTAGGCTAACGCTACTCCATAGCCAGAATCAGAGCGATAAAGAAGAGGTGTTGGTTCTATGCGATAGTGATGATAAGCCTGAGTGACGAATGACAGGCACCAACTTACATCCTGCATTTTTACGCGCAGAAAAATGTAAAGCGTTCTGATCGAGTATAAAATAATCCCTCAATAGTTCCCTACCTTACTTTGCGGATACCCTTGTTGACTAAGTTTTTGCCATTCGAATATGGACTACTGCTACACGAATGTGGCGTACTTATTTTTTATTTAGCAATTGGATGTCTTGCAGTTTTCTTCCCAGCTCGTCATCACTGGCGACTTTGGTTAGGTCGTCTAACAAGCCGAGGACTGCCAAAACATTAACGTAGTGACCAAGCGAAACGGAAGGGTCACCTTTTGATATTTTGCGCAGTGTTGGCTTAGAGATTCCTGTCCTGCTATGCATCATTTCTTGAGTAATGCCGCGCCTCCTCATCGCCAATGTTAAGTTTTCTCCCAAGATGTTTAACATCTTCCTTTGTCTAGGGAATATGACCGCAGTGCGTTTTGTTTTTGGTTCGCTAGTACTCATAGTAAAACTATAATTTCTCTAATATCATATTAATGAAAATATAGTTTCATTTTTACCTTTAAGTTGTAAACCAATAAATTGACAATCTCTCGAAATAAAGTGAGTCAAGATTTGAACCGGTCATGTCGATTTTTTACTGTTTTTTCGACATAAAGACTTGATATGTCGATGGTATCGACATATCAAAGCTCAATCCATATGACTCACCAACACCGGGCTTTGAGTAAGAAGCTTCCAAGTAGTACGCCATCCGTTGGGCTTTTGGAGTAGTATGGGCAAAGCCTAAGCTACTGGAGCAAATGAAACAACTACAGCAAGAGTTGAAGGAACTGCGTCGGGAGATGAAGAAAGGGAAGGAGTGAGAGCTCTGATTGCTCTCCACATGCTTTTGGTAGATGGTTTACGGTTAAACATAGTTTTATGGTCCCATTCGTTTTTAAAAAGTGGGAATATAGTTCACCGTTATAAGAGCGAATACCTCTGAGGCTCGCTTTTAATCACTATGCTGAAATCGTACAAAAGGGAGTTTATGCAACAGTCTGGCATATATGAGCAGCTGATTACTCAGCTAGTAGAAAAGCGTCTCGATCGCGAGCGTTTCTATGTAGGTGAACGCGAATTGACAGCAGCAGAGGCGTCAGTGTGGTTATCTCGCTTTTTGGGCAACATTCTTGATTACGCTATTGGCTCTATTCCTAAGGGGGACCAACAATTACAGCAGCAAATAGAGTTGTCTAATGAATTGCTGCTTTGGTTGAAAGAGCGTTTGCAGGATGATGGCTTAATCGAAGAAAACCTTATTGATAGCCAAGGCAAAATTCTGACTGCCTTATATGAGCTGGAAAACCCTGTCGCAGCCAACCTTAAGCAATATGTGGAAGATGTATTTCCACTGACGGGACTGACGCAAAGCGAGCTATTTTGTGGCAGCAATGCGGGTTTATCCCTTGAATCTGAATTGAAGCGAGAGATCTTGTCTGCGGATAAGATCTATTGGTTGGTATCCTTTATCAAGTGGGCGGGGATTCGAATCTTCCGCAAAGAGCTTGAAGAATTCACCGCCAGCGGTCGAGAGCTAAAGATTATTACAACGTCCTACATGGGCGCGACCGATGCGAAAGCCGTGGAGTACTTGGCGAGTTTACCCAATACCGAAGTAAAACTGAGCTACAACACCGAACGCGAACGTCTCCATGCTAAAAGCTATTTGTTTCTTCGCAATACCGGCTTTCACACGGGCTACATTGGCTCTTCTAACTTATCCCATTCCGCCCTGACCAATGGCTTAGAATGGAATCTAAAGATCACGTCACAAGAAATCCCTCATATCATCGACAAGTCGTTGAGTACATTTGAGACCTATTGGGTTTCCAATGAGTTTGAGTTATTTAATGGCGATACAAGCAGCACAGAAAAGCTCAATCGAGCCTTGCGACAACAGCGTGGTGGCGATGAACAAAGCACTACTCACTTTTTTGATGTCACGCCGTTTGCGCATCAAAGTGAGATTTTGGAACAGTTGACCGTAGAGCGAGAAATTCACCAACGCTTTCGAAATCTTGTTGTGGCCGCAACCGGTACAGGCAAAACGCTGATTTCCGCGTTTGATTTTGCTCGTTTTGTGAAAATGAAGCCGAACGCGAGTTTCTTATTTGTGGCGCATCGAGAAGAAATTTTAAAGCAGGCTCGTGCGGCATACCGTGGTGTATTACGCGATGGTGCCTTTGGTGAGCTTTGGGTTGGCGGCCATTCGCCAGCGCATTATCGTCAGTTATTTGTTTCGATCCAGACGCTCAATAACCAATTGGATCAGCTCAAGCTTACGTCAGACTTTTACGATTACATCGTGATTGATGAAGTGCATCATATTAAAGCGAATAGCTATCGTGCTGTGTTGGACTATTTTCAGCCGAGTTTATTGTTGGGCTTAACAGCGACACCGGAGCGTCATGATGGCGGTGATATTTTGGCCGACTTTGGTGGTGTCATTGCTGCTGAGTTACGTTTACCAGAAGCCATCAACCAGCGTCATTTATCACCGTTCCAGTATTTTGGTGTTGATGACGATACGGATTTACGGTCGATTCCATGGAACCGTGGCCGTTACGATATTGCGCAGCTCACCAATCTTTATACTCACAACCAAGCTCGTTTTGACAAAATACTGCTGAGTTTGCAGGAGATCGTTACCGATATTAGCCAAATGAAGGCATTGGCATTCTGTGTTAGCCGTGAGCATGCAAAGTATATGGCGAGCCAATTTGTGCTTAAAGGTATTAAGGCGGATGTGCTGACCAGTGATAACAGCGATGAGCGTCAACAGAAGCAGCAGGCGATTCGTAGCGGACAAATCAATGTGTTGTGTGTCGTGGATATTTTCAATGAAGGGGTCGATATTCCAGAAGTCGATACCTTGCTGTTTTTACGGCCAACGGAAAGTCTCACCATTTTCTTACAACAGCTTGGCCGTGGTTTGCGCCTAGCTGAAGGAAAGGAATGCTGTACGGTACTAGACTTCGTTGGAAACTCACGACCAGAGTACGATTTTGCCAATAAATTCAGAGCGTTAATCGGTAGAAGTCCAAAAGCGATCATTGATGAAATCAAACAAGGCTTCCCTCATGCGCCGTTAGGGTGCCGAATTGAGCTGACGAAACGCACCCAAGAGCTGGTCTTGAGTAACATTCGTCTAGCAACACTTACTAAAAGTCGTCTGGCGGACATGATTCGCCAATTTCCACAGCATTCCACACAACCTCTGACACTAGCGAACTTTATTGCTCAGCATCCGCACATTGATTTAAATGAGCTGTATAAACGTGGCAGCTGGGCTGAGCTGGTAGCGAAATCCAAAGATGAAATTAACGAGGGCTCGCGGATCGGTGAAGCCTTTAAAATAGTGCGTAAAGCAATTCATAACCGCATTCTGACCTGTGACGATCATGGTTATTTAAACTTTCTTGCATTGCTTTGTCAGACTGACTTCAGCGGCATCAGTGCTGACGATCGTCGTACGGTGATGTGCCATTATGACTTCTGGCAAAAGCCGGGCCCGGATGCTGGCTTTGCGTCATTAGCACAAAGCATTAAACAGCTCAGTCACCTTGGTGTGGCGGAGGAACTTGCCGACGTGATTCGCTGGCAGCTGGCACGTATCAAGCATGAATTGGTAGATATGAACGAGCTGCCAGATGTGCCTCTTAAAGTGCATGCTCGCTATGCCAGAGAACAGATCTTAGCGGCATTTGGTGCGACGACGTTTGAACGTCAACCGCCTGCCCGAGAAGGTGTGTTTGTAATCAAGGAAGAAAATATTGAGCTGCTTTTTGTCACGCTCGATAAAAATGAAAAGCAGTTTTCACCAACTACTATGTACCATGACTATGCCATCAACGAGTCACTGTTTCATTGGCAATCACAAAACAGCGCAAGACCGGATCGAGGGCGTGGCTTGGAATACATCCAGCATCAAAAAATCGGCAAACATCTATTCTTGTTTGTGCGAGAGCAAACCAAAGACGAATACGGCCGCACTATGGGCTTTGTGAACTATGGGGAAGTGGCATACGTGTCTCACACCGGTTCGCAACCTATGAGCATTACATGGAAGCTGCAAACACCCATGCCGCACTTCATGTGGCAACAGGCCGCAAAACTGGCGGTGGGGTAGATTATGTTAAAGGTGATTAGCAACTAAGCTGGCAAACAGGGCTACCCATAATTGAAGAAAGCCACTCTTACTTTCCCAATCCTTAGATATGAAAAAACCGGCCGAAGCCGGTTTTTTCGCCTTAACTGCCAGCGTAACTGAATCGCTGCGTACAAGGCTGAGTCGTGGAATAAATTCTAGCATGAATGCTCTTTGATGCAATGAAAAGAGCTATTTAGGTGCTGGTTTACATTGCTCAATGTTTTGAATTTGAATGTATTTATTTTATTAAGTTTTTGATAAATAGAGATTTAATTTACAATCGCTCACCGATTATGTCACCAATTTGGGGTGAGTGACAGATTTAGCAAAATGTCGATAGTTTCACTTGTCATCCTGACTGAGTTTTGAATTTTAGTGATTACGGTAGCAAAGTTAACTCATTAGAGCCCTGATAAAGCAGAGTCGATGATGCATTAATCTGTATGCCATATGAGATAACTTATTTTTGGACAACTTTAGATTGCGGCGCATAATCGGCAGGTCCACAGTTCAAGTTTGGGAAGGCCTGCCATATAGAATAAGGAGTAGCAGGTTAGTACTTGCGGCTCCTTTTTTATTTTTCAGTTTTGGGTGCTCTAATGGATGAATCAATAAAGCTCATAAGGGAGATGTGATGCTTAGAAGAAGCACGATAATCCCTTCTTATGTTTTAGATAGCTTACTTATGGAAAAAATGAGTCAGTGGATTAGCTTAATTCGAGTTTGAATGATTACTTTCTATATGGCGAAACTTCTAACCTCGTACCAATTTCACTCACCCTTAAATTATGCTACAGGAAAAAAACCATACCGACCAATTTCCTTGTTTTTAGAAAAGTGGTAATAAGTCATTTTTGATTTCAAATTTTCATCTGGCTCTTGGTTCTCAAACACAATTATTTGCTTATCTTTAAATGATTCGCAAAGATCAATGAAGAAAGCAAAAATCATATCTTTTTGTAGTTGAACCTCATCATCATTCTCGTCATTGTCACCCGCTCGATAAGTGGTCAAAGGAGAATCCAGAATTACAAATTTCGGATGGCGCTCAAACTTAGACAAGTATTCCATTATGCCTAGTGAAAAAGCAGCATAAGAAATTGCACGATATCCTTTACCAAAATGAGATCTTGGTTTGCCACCAATTACCAAGTCTCTAGTTTTCATATCAAAAGTAACGTCTTCATGTCCGGGAAATGACCAACGCTGTAAGATTGTACTAATGTTCTTGCATAATACTGTTAACTCAGGACTAAAATCAGGAAATACGTATTTTTCAGTTCGGTCTTCAAGCTGGACACGCAATTCACCTATTTCTTTTAATAAGCTTTCACGCGAATCTACTATGGATCTTTGTTTCAAAAACTCACTCTTTTTACTATTTAATAGCCGAATTGCTATGTTATAGTCGTTAAACTTCGAAGATATACTCCCTTCGATGATTTCTGATAGCTTTTTAACTACAGCTTCTTTTTGAGCTATCTCTTTGGAAAGTATTTGATACTCATGTTTTAGATCCTTAATTGAATCAGTTAACCCCTTAACTCTAAATTTATTTTTGTTGATTTCCGCCTCAGTGCTTTGCACTAATTTCTTTAGATCTTCTACATCCTTTTCTTGTTCAAACTCCTGTCCGCAAGTAGGGCAGTTAGCCATTTCATATAGCTCAACAAAAGAAGCTGCTTCAGCTCCAGCCTCTAATCTTTCCAAATCTGAATTATATTTATCAATTAAAAGACTGAATCTTCCCTGTAATAGAAGGTTTTCTTTTTCTTCTTCACGTAATTTACTTATCTCACCCCTAAATTGATTCCTTTTAGAATCAAGTTCACTATTAGATTTCACCAGAGCAGTTAGTTCGTTTTGAGCCATGGATAGAGATTCCTCTAACTCATTCAGCTCTGAGTCTAACTTTTCTGATGTGGACTTTACTTTTTCATAGTCAGAAAATTTCTTGGAAACGTACTCCTCCAAAGCTTTAACACGCGACTCGACAGCTCCTTCTGTATCTTGTTGTTGTTTAAGCTCTTTAACCACTGAGTCATCTGCGCCAGTGAGTAAAGTCTTAAGTAACGAAGTTTCTTGAGTATACTCTCGCTGGCCTTCTCCCAGAGGTGAAGATTCAGTAATTATACGACCTTCATTGACCAAAAATAACTTACTCAGTACACGCAAAGTCAAAGAAGATGTTTTTAAACTCTGTACACCGTTTACTAATATTTTTTCGTTTAAGCCCAATTTTTCGAGCATATGTGCAGATAGATTTTTTTTTCCTTTGTGATTTGGATTTAAAACAATTGTTTTTGATTCTGTACCATTAGAATCAAGTTCAATTAGAGTAACTTTAGGCTTGGTAGAAGAGATTTCCCTTCGAAGAATAAAGCTTTCTTCTTCGTCAACTTTAATTTCTATTTCTACGGTATTATAGCCTTTAGCCTCGTCAATATTTTTTGGTGGCTCTTCACCGCCAAAGATATATTGAAAACACTTGATGACATATGACTTACCAGTATCTGATGCACCAGCAACAACATTTAGTCCTTTGTCAAAGTAAAGCTCAGCCTTCGGTTTGCCTTTTCCTATTACGGATATTCTTTTAATAATCATGCTGAACTCGATACTCCTTTTCTTAATTCCATTATTGGCATCTTGATAACCCTATTATAATGCTCAGACAGCCAGCTTAATCGTTCCCAAATTTTGATAAAATAACTCGAGCTTAAGCAGCTAGCAAAGCTATTTGTGTTTTCATTAGCACAAAAAAACTTTCCATTTTCATCATAGTGAACATCAATAAGCCCTTTTTTAATAAAAAACAAAAGCGACTTAGGTAGCAGCTCTCTTCGTTGTACAATTTCAGCCAAATGATTTGGGACAGCAGGGTGAAGATTTGATGGCCCATCGAATTCGCTTGAATACAATAGCGCGTAATCTAATAAAACCAATTCATCTATGTCGAATTTCTTACCTTCCATACTAGATAGTATTAGTGCAACTCTAGTTGCCAATTCAACATCACTATTAAATATCTGAGGGGCTTTAATTTTCACTTGTTCCATTTTAAAGATCCTTTATTCACCAATTGGTGGCAAGCACCTTTCTTGTCACGAATACTCATGTATAGATTTAGTGGATGCGATGAAAATGCAACTTGTGTTACGTGATTCGAGATAACTAGATATTTATCCCAGCCATTTTTGTGAACCATTAGAATAAGGCTAGAAATTGCTTCATAACAATCTTCAAGCAAATTTTCATATGTATCTGGAGGCATTGAGTCTCTGGAAAACTTCTCTAAGCTTTCCGCTGAATAGAAGTTTTTGCGCGCACTTTTTAGCTCCATCAAAAACTCAGGAAATGCTTCCAAATCATCAACAGAGCTCACCTGAGACTCGACAGACTCTATTGCTCTTAATAACTCAGCAATATACTTTAACTCATTGTTTTGAATATCATTCGGAGGTGTTTCAGGGACTGGTCGATCAAATTCTAATGCTCCAAATCTTCTTATGTAATATGGAGTATACTTTTTATGTAATTCGATAAGCTTCAACTGTGGAATTTGATCAAAAATTTTAAAATCAACATCATGTTCAATAAAATTAAGAAAATCACCTTCTAAGCTTACACTCTTTTTCTTGGTGATTTTGTCTTTGCACTTTTTATCCCAACCAGAAATGAGTTCTTTTTTCAGCTTATTAGAATCTTTGAGGGCATTAAGGCTAACGCCATTTAAGCCACTCTTAGCAACAAAATAATACTTGGTAGGCATAGAAAAATGCCCTTTATGTGAGTGGTAACAAAGCTTACCAATTTCTAAAAGAACATCTGTCAAATTCAATGGTGAGCTGTAATATTTACACTGAAAATTTTCCCAATTTTTATCTGGGGTGTAAGCAATAACATCACGCCCCATATCACCAGCTCCCCCGACCCGATTGACTCGCAAATATTGTGTTTTCCAATAGGTTGCTAGTTCACAAGTAAATTCTTCCCAATCGTCTTCGTCCATTTGTTGTAAACGCTTTAATGGCGATATAACTTCGCCAGCTAAAGCTGATACTGCCGAAAGAGGAACATTGGTGCTTTTTGGGAGGGTGATCTCGTTTTCTAGTTCCATCTGCATATAAGTCATCCAAAGTTAAAATTATTATCTTCCTATATTTTACGTAAAAGATTTACTGTTAAAGCAAGTAGTAAATCACTCGCCCTCACTTGCTATCAATGGCTAAGTCCAATAGCGCAAGCTGCATTAGGTCGTTTCAAGTTCTAGTCTAGTTAATAAAACGGTCAGAGTTAAATTAAGCGAACGCTACTCTATAGCCAGAATTAAGCGATATAGAAGAGGCGAAGCACACCTCTTCTATGCGTATTACATCATGTTTATCAGAAGCAAGTTTCTGACTAATGGTTGCTTCATAGAAATCTCTAAATGTTCCTATCAAGTTTGGCAGAAGAATGATAAAGCACTAAAGCCTTTACTCAATATTATGGATCTGCTCATTGAGTAGCGGTCTAGACCCTTGCAAACTCAATGAGTTATCGAAAAGAAACCGTTCAAAAATGCCTGTTTGCCCACCAAACTGCCCACCACTTGCCTATGGCTTTTACTAAATCTTAGTGGTGCTTCTTGGCTATGACTACGGAAAAACAGTGCCGTTTTTATGCTGCTGCTAGGGTTTAAAAATAGCAGTTTTGAAAGGCTTTATCGAGTAATTTTTCAACACTTCATTTAATAATGGATACAATAATATCCACTTTTTGTTTTATTTCGCTATAATGGATATAACTGTATCCATTTGGTCTTTGCGGATGAATTTTACTTTACTTGATGATACCGATGTAAGCCAAGCCTATGCGGCTTATTTACGTGAGTTACGAAAGCAGGCAAAGCTGTCACGAGCGGCGCTTGCTGAGCGAAGCTGTGTACCAGCGGCCACCATTAAGAAGTTTGAGTTGACTGGGCAAATTTCATTTCGCCAATTGCTATTGCTCTGGCAGACCCTCGACTCATTGGATAGGCTTTATCAGCTCACACAGCCGAGCAAAGAACGCGCTGCTATACCCACGAGTATTGATGAGGTGCTAAAAGATGAGTTTTAAACCCATTCAGAAGCTCACTGTAACTCGTACGTTAAGCTCAGGTGAACAGATCTCTGTTGGAGTCTTGGCGCAGAATCGGCAAGGCGTTTTTTTTCAGTATGCAGACAGCTATTTGCAGCAGTTTGGCAATTTATCACCGTTTACCTTGCAAGCGAATACGCAAGTTCAAGTTGCACCTAAAGCACTGCATCAAGGTGTACATGGCGTATTTGGAGATTGTTTACCCGATGGCTGGGGCATGCTGTTGCAAGATCGTATTTTCCGGCAAAAGGGCATCCTACCTAATCAATTAACGGCGATGGATAGACTGGCCTTTGTCGGTGATAAAGGCATGGGAGCATTGTCTTTTTCTCCGGTATCTGAGTTTTCAGCCACGACGCATGCGGATATTGATTTAGCAACTTTGGGCTTAGAAGCACAAACGCTGTTCGATTCTTCGATGTCAGATTATATGGACGACAACCACGATGAGTTGGATGGGCATACGCAACAGGTGTTGGCCGCATTAGTCGCCGGAGGTAGTTCGGGTGGGGCAAGACCCAAGGCACAGATTTATATGCCTGCTGGAGAAACTCGGCATTGTCGAACCTTTGCAAAGCCTGGTGATGAAGCGTGGCTGATTAAATTTACTTCTAAAAATCTCGCGCTCGGCCATGAAGAAGGTTTGTGTGAGGCAGTCTATTTACAAATGGCTGAGCAAGCTAAGTGTCAACCACCGCTATGGCAACTCATTGAAGCACCATCCTCAAGCGGTGCGCCTGCGTGGTTAGCGCTTAAGCGTTTTGATTATGTCATTGAACAGGCCGACTTAGGCAGCAATCGTAGTTCAGGTCGATTGCATATGCACAGCGCGTGTGGGCTGCTGGATGCAGACTTTCGAACACCAAGTTTAGATTACATTGATTTAATTAAAGCCAGCCGTCAGTTGTGTAAATCTCCAGCGGCTGGACAACTGCAATTTCGCCGCGCCGTTTTTAACCTGCTGTCGTCTAATCAAGACGACCACAGTAAAAACTGGGCGTTTTTGCAAGCGGACGACGGTCAATGGGATCCTGCACCTTTTTACGATGTTACCTACAGCCCGCATCCATTTAACGAACACGCCACTGCGTTCGGAGGTTATGGCAAAGCGCCACCGCTTAAGGTGATGCAAAAACTTGCTACCAGTGCTGGCTTTTCGAATTGGAATGATGCAAGGCAAGTCATTGAAGAAGTCGCAGAAGCCATCAGTCAATTTACGTATCTGGCACAGCAGCAAGGGATCAGTAAAACAACAGTGTCTGCGATTGCTAAGATATTGGATCAGCGCAAACAGGAAAATGCAGCGCTTTTTCAATGAAAGTAAAACAAACTTTTCAATTCACAATAAATACAAGGTCTACAGGTTGTTACCGATAAAGTCACTTTGTGTAGACCTCTGAATAAAACGGGTCAGAGTTAAATTAAGCTAACGCTATTCCATAACCAGAATCAGAGAGCTAGTGAAGAGGTGAAGTTCACCTCTTCACTGCATTTATAGGCAGCTTATATAGAAGAATGCCTTACTCAATATTCTGGATCTGTTCTCTCATCTGCTCAATCAACACCTTCAATTCCACGGCGCTTTGGGTGGTTTCGACGACGATGGATTTTGACGAAAGGGTGTTGGCTTCGCGGTTGAGTTCGTGCATTAATCCAATGATGAATGGTAGTCATACCCACCTAGTTTGGTTGGTATGACTACACATAATTACTGCTAGGCGATAGCTTGTAATGCAATTCTAGCCGTTTTAAGTAGTCTGGCTATGGTATTTTCAAATACCCACTTTATAAAAGAATAAGTAAGCTTAATTGGAATTCCCGCACCTAGCCCAGCGAATACTATCATATGACCTAAAAGCCCCCTCACTTGCTCTTCATATCCCGCCAAGGCAGCAACCTTCGTAACTGCTTGTGCCATTAGGTCATATACGGTTCCTATAGCT